>OY760908.2:0-2693417 GCA_963664125.2 Dehalococcoidia bacterium
CGTCCCGCATAGCAAAAGTCCACTTAGCCGCGTGGACGGGGCCGCCTGTCACGGAGCGACCTTGCATCCCACACGGGACGTAAGGAGGCACGCAGCGTGGCGTACCCTCACCCCATAGGATCTCCTTTTCGCGGCTCATGTCGACATCCGGGGGGAATCTCCTCGGTAGTCGCGCGCGGGCGCCAGCCACTCCGTGACCATACCTCCATGAGGTGGCACCACTTGACACGTCTAGGTCCGGTGGCCCATCCTAGAGTTGACCTGTCATGCGAAGGTCGGTAAGGCTAGGTGGACAGCACGATGTCACAGCGTGAAATAGACGAGGCGATGGTGGGGCTCTTTGAGAAGATCGTCATTTGGCAGAAAGATACCACCGAGGTACTACAGACGCTATCCGACCGCGTGGGTTCTATGAATGATCGCATGGACACGCTGGATCGTCGCATGGGCGCCGTGGAGAAGAGTGTGAACGACTTTGAATCTCGCCTGCGCGGTACGGAGCGCCTGATCAACCTACTTCTAGAAGATGCTGGGAAGAATCCAAGCGGCCCGTAGGTAGCCCTCCACACCCCATGTCCGAACGCATAGACGTCTCCCCGGAGGAGATATAGCCCAGACGGTGCTAAGGACGCCGAGCAAGCGGCGCTGGCGCTACCTGGAACTAACAAGCCTACTTCCGAGAGGTATTGGGTGACTGGGCTCGAACCCGGACGCTGCACGCTTTAGAGGCAGGCGGTAACGCCTGCTTCACCCCTCGAAATAAAAGGCACCTGGCGATATATGCAGAACTAGGCCGAAGTGCCCTTGCTGGTCTATTCTAAGACCACACGCGCACTCCAATATGCCGACCTATTCGCCTATGCCCTTTGGCGCAAGTTCGAGAAGCTGGAAGAAGAGTTCTTCAATGCCATATCAGGCACACTTGACGGGGAGGGAAGCGTCGTCCTCGGTCTTCACCATCACGGAACCCTCGGCGAGCCCTGCGGCTGCACGGGTGTGGCTGATCTACCGACGAAGGCCCGCAGTGGGCGGCCGCGCGTAAAGTCTGCTCGGCACCTGCAAAGTTCCCGCCGAGGGACTTGACCGGATTGCCCGTCGCTCTCAAAGCTCTGCCCTGCGGACGCGTCAATTCCTGCGTCGCAGCGCTGCACGACCGGTCCGCGCTACGGGCAGCGGTCTACGGCAAACGACCCGATCAGCCGGCGCCCCCTGCCCTCCCGGCAGCATAGGGAGGAGACCGAACCGCATCATGCCGCTGCTGGCGCGTAGCGTGGGGATGTTGAAGCGCTGATGTTATGATGCGATGATGTCGATATGCGCACCACGCTGACACTGGACGACGACGTGCTCGCGGTCGCCAGGGCGCTGGCACAGCGGAATGGAAGCAGCCTCGGCAGCGCCGTGTCCGAGCTGGCGAGGCGCGGCTTCCGGAACTCATCAGCGGTCGACCGCGATGAGGACGGGACCGTCTTTGCCGTCGCCGCAGATGCCGAACCCATCACCAGCGAGGACGTCTATGGCTCGCTGGATGAGTGGCCATGACCGCCCTGCTGGACGTGAACGCGCTTATTGCCCTGGCGTGGCCCAACCACGTTCACCACGGCGCCGTCAGGGCATGGTTCGCGGACCGCCGGCAGCACGGCTGGGCGACCTGCCTCATGACGGAGGCCGGTTTCGTTCGCGTGTCCTGCAATCCGTCGGTGGTGAAGCACGCCGTCGCTCCCCTGGATGCCATAGCGGTGCTGGAGCGACTCACCCGGCTGGGCGCCCACGAGTTCTGGCCGCTGGAGCGGTCCATCATCCACCTGCCGGAGTCGATTGGCGCCCGTCTCAAGGGCTATCGACAGGTCTCTGATGCATTGCTGCTGGACGCGGCGATCCGGCGCCGTGGACAGGTGGCGACGCTGGACGCGGGAATGGAGAGTCTGGTAGCCGGCAACGAACGCTCCTCCGTGTGCGTGATCCCGGTATGACGCGACAGCGGCCGGCCGCGGTCGCCTCAAGGCCAAGCCGTGCCCGCGGCGACGGACGGTCCGAACCACGAACCGGCGTGCGCACGGCCCGGGCTGCGGCCGGCGGCGGACCGGCTCACCGACCCTGAGCCCGAACCGGCCCCGGCCGCAGATGCCTGCCGCGCGGGTGGGAGGCGTCGGGCGCGCCGCACGTTAGACGGGGCGACCGCACCGCGCCTATAATCCCGGCATCCTTCGCCACTCCACCCCTCGGGGTTCACCATGCAGCTGACCGGCTACACCGACAGGTTCAGCGCCCGGCCGGGCGAGACCATCGGCTTTTGCGTCTCCTCCAAGCAACCGAGGTTCCGGGCGGAGGTCGTGCGCCTCATACACGGCGACCCGAACCCGGCGGGCCCGGGACTGCGGACCGAGCCGGTCGAATCGCACGTCACCGGCGAGTACGAGGGGGTCGAGCAGCACCTGCGCGGCGGATCGCACATCGTCGTCCCCGACGACCCGGCGCTGGACCTCGCCTCAGGCTTCACCATCACCGCGTGGATATGGCCGACCTGGCCCGACAGGGGGACGCCGCAGGCGCTGGTGACCAAGCTCTCGCGCGACGGCGATAGCGGTTACGGCCTGTTCGTCTCGCGCAACGGGGACCTCGCGCTGTGGGTCGGCGACGGCGCCGCCAGCGAGTGCGTGGTCACGTCCCGCCGCCTCAGGAGGCCCGAGTGGTACTTCGTCGCGGCCAGCTTCGACGGCCCGTCCTCGACGGTCCGCATGGTCCAGAGGCCGCTGGGATGGACCGAGGCGGCCCGGGCCGCCTGCGCCGAGAAGCGGGTGCCGGTCGGCTCGGTCGCCGCATCCGGGGGGCCGCTGATGATCGCCGCCTCCCCGGGGCCGGACGGGCGCCACCACAAGGTCTTCAACGGCAAGATCGACTCGCCCCGCGTCTTTGGCCGCGCCCTGACCGGGGACGAGCTAAACGCCCTGGCCGGCGGCGCGGACCCCGCGGCCGTCGCGGGCCCATCCCTGGTGGCGGCCTGGGACCTGTCCATCGGCATGTCCACGCAGGTCGCGACCGACACCTCGCCCAACGGGCTGCACGGCGCGGTGGTCAACCTGCCGCAGCGGGCGGTGATCGGGCGCAACTGGAGCGGGGAGGAGTACAACCCGGCGCTCAGGCCCGGCGAGTACGGCGCGATCCACTTCCACGAGGAGGACATCGACGACGCCGGGTGGGACGTGAGCGTCGAGTACCGGGTGCCCGAGACGGCGCGGAGCGGCATCTACGCCCTTCGGACCTCGGCCGGGGAGGCCTCCGACCACATACCGTTCTTCGTCCGCCCGCGCCTGGGCGAGCCCCAGTCCGACATCGCGTTCCTGCTGGAGACCAACACCTACCTCGCCTACGGCAACGAGCACGTGCTGACCCCGGAGGGCGGGGGGAACATACCCGCCGAGCTGCTCCCCAACTGGCGCAGGGACGTCCACCACGAGGAGATCGACTACATCCTCGACAACGGGCTGCACTCGATGTACGACCACAAGCGCGACGGCTCCGGCGTCGCGTACCAGACCCGCCGCGTGCCGATCCTCAACATGCGGCCCGACTACGTCTTCCCCACCCGCGGCGGGCCGCACGGGCTGGGGGCCGACCTGATGATCGCCGACTGGATGGAGCACGAGGGCTTCCGGTTCGACGCGATCTGCTCGGAGGACCTGCACGCCGACGGCGCGGACCTGCTCGCCCCCTACAGGGTGCTGGTGATCGGGAGCCACCCGGAGTACTGGTCAAGGCGGATGCTGGACGCCGTCGAGGCCTACCTTGCCGGCGGCGGGCGGGCGATGTACCTGGGGGGCAACGGCTTCTACTGGGTCACCTCGTACGACCCCGGGCGCCCGCACGTCATCGAGATACGGCGCTGGGGCGGCACCGACGTGTGGGAGGCCGAGCCCGGCGAGTACTACCACTCGACGACCGGCGAGCTGGGCGGCATCTGGCGCAAGCGCGCCAGGCCGCCGCAGCGGCTCTTCGGCGTCGGGTTCACCGCACAGGGATTCGACCGCAACGCGCCCTACGAGCGCATGCCCGGCTCGCGCGACCCGCGCGCCGCCTTCATCTTCGAGGGCGTCGGCGACGACGAGCTGATCGGCGACTACCCGTCGCTGCTGCTCGCCCACGGCGCGGCGGGGGACGAGATCGACCGCCTCGACTTCGAGCTGGGGACCCCGCCGCACGCGCTGCTGCTGGCGACCTCGGCGGGCCGCCACTCCCGGGCCTACCACCACGTGGTGGAGGAGATAGCGATCACCGACTCGCTACAGCACGGGGAGGTCCACCCGCTCGTGCGCTCCGACATGACCTACTTCGAGGGCCCGGGCGGCGGGGGCGTGTTCTCCGTCGGCTCGATAGACTGGTGCGGCGTGCTCTCGCACAACGACTACCGAAACAACGTCTCGCGCATAACCGGCAACGTGCTCCGCAGGTTCTCCTCGCCGGAGCCGCTGCCGCCCGCGCCGGCGGACCGAGGAGGCAGCCCGTGACCGACAGGAGAATCGCCGTGCTGGGTGCAGGCGCGATCGGGGGATCCATCGCCGCGTTCCTCGCGCGGGCCGGGGTCCCGGTGACCGTGATCGACATCTGGCCCGAGAACGTCGAGGCGATCCGGTCCGGGGGGATCAGGGTGACGACCATGGAGGAGGAGTTCTCCGCCGAGCCGGCGTCGACGCTTCACCTCGGCGACGTCTCGCCCGCCTCCGGGCCCTTCGACGTCGTCTTCCTCGCCCTCAAGTCCTACGACACCGGGTGGGCATCCCACTTCATAAGGCCGCACCTCTCTGCCGGCGGCTACGTCGTCTCGGCCCAGAACTCGATAAACGACGAGGCCATCGCGGGCGTCGTGGGCTGGAGCCGCGTCGTGGGGGCGGTGGTCACCTTCGGGGCCGGCATCTACGATCCCGGGCACGTCACCTACACCAGCCCCGGGGCCAGGAAGGCCTTCACCGTCGGCGAGCCCAGCGGCCTGGTGACCCCGAGGGTGCGGGAGGTCGCCGGCATCCTTGGCCACGTGGCCGGGGGCAAAGTCGCCACCACGACCAACCTGTGGGGCGAGCGCTGGTCGAAGCTGTGCATCAACTCCATGGCCAACGCCGTCGCCGGCGTCACGGGTCTGCGGTCCGCGGAGCTGCGCGAGGTGACCGAGAGCCGCAGGGCCTCGATACGCATAGCCGCCGAGGTGGTGACCGTCGGCACCGCCCACGGCGTCTCGATAGAGCCGATAAGCGGCGTCGCGGCCGAGCTCTACCCGCGGGCGCTGCGGGACGGCGCGGCGATGGAGGAGGTGGAGGGGGTGCTCGTCTCGGGCGCCCGCGAGGTGGGCGTGGGCCGCCCGTCGCTGGCGCAGGACCTGATGAAGGGCCGCCGCATAGAGGTCGACCACCTCAACGGGTACGTCTCGCGCAGGGGCGCGGAGGTCGGGATCGACACGCCCGCCAACGACGCCATACGCTCGCTGGCCGCCCGCGTCGCGGCCGGGGAGCTGTCCCAGTCCGTCGACAACCTGGCGCAGGTCCCCTGAGCGGGCGGGCGGCGGCGGCACCATCGCGCCGCGCGCCGGGCCGGGCGCGGCGCGCGTGAACGGAGGCAAGAGACATTGAACGGTTTCGAGCGCATAGCCCGCATCCTCCACGAGGAGGGCATCGAGTGGCTGCCGTGCTACCTGTCCAACCCGATCATCGAGGAGGTGGCCAAGCTGGGCATCCGCCCCGTGGCCTTCAGGCACGAGCGCGGGGCGGTGATGGCGGCGGACGGCTACTCGCGCCTCAGCGACCGGCGCGCCTTCGGTGTCGTCGCGGTCCAGGCCCAGGCCGGCGCGGAGAACTCGGTCGGCGGGCTCGCCCAGGCCAACGCCGACAACGTCCCCATTCTGGTGCTGCCGGGCGGGAACCCGCTCGACCGCATCCACGTAAGGCCCAACTTCGTGGCCGCGCGCAGCTGGGAGACGGTGGTCAAGAGCGCCCAGCTGATCACCCGGACGGAGCAGATCCCGGACGTCATGCGCAGGGCCTTCCACGCGCTGCGCAACGGCCGGGGCGCCCCGGTGGTGGTCGAGATGCCGCTGGACGTGTGCGCCGAGCCCGTCCCCGAGGGGGCCGCCCCCTACGCCTCTCCCAGGGCCTCGATGGCACGGCCGTCGCGGTCGGACATATCCGACGCGGTCGGCGCCCTGCTCTCGGCCCGGAGCCCGCTGATCTGGGCGGGCTCCGGCGTGCTGTCGGCCGGGGCGACCGGGGAGCTAAGGGAGCTGGCCGAGCTGCTGGACGCGCCGGTGTACACGACCATGCCTGGCAAGTCGGCGTTCGACGAGCGCCATCCCCTCTCGCTCGGGGCCGGGAGCATGAACACGACGCTCCCCGCACGGCGCTGGCTGGACCGGTGCGACGTGCTGATCGCCCTCGGGGCCTCGCTGACCGACTCGCCGTACGCCCAGGCCATCCCGCCGGGCAAGACCGTGATCCACAACGTGCTCAACCCCGAGGAGATCAACAAGGACGTCGCCTCCTCCATCGGGCTGGCGGGCGACGCCAGGCTGACCCTCCTCGACCTGCTGGAGGAGGCCAGGGGCCGGATCGGCGAGCGGCCCAGGGAGACCGGCGTGCGGGAGGAGATAGCCGCCGTCAGGGGCGAGTGGATGGCGCGGTGGCGGCCCTACCTCGAGGACGACAGCGAGCCGATCAACCCCTACAGGGTCATCCACGAGCTGAACCGCAGCCTCGACCCGGACCGCAGCGTGGTCACTCACGACGCGGGGGCCCCCCGCGACCAGATGGTGCCGTTCTACAGGGCGACGACCCCCCACAGCTACGTCGGCTGGGGCAAGACCACCCACCTGGGCTTCAGCATCCCGATGATGATCGGGGCGAAGCGGGCGATGCCCGAGCGATTCTGCCTGAACGTGATGGGCGACGCCGCCTTCGGCATGTCCGGCCTGGACATCGAGACCTCGGCGAGGGCCGGGATCCCGATCACCACGCTGGTCTTCAACAACGGGGGGATGGCGACCTACCCCGGGGGCTTTCCCACCGCGCGCGAGGTCTTCGGCGTCTCGCACATGCAGGGCGACTACGCGGCCCTGGCGACGGCGATGGGGGCCGAGGGCATACGCGTCGAGCGGCCGGCCGAGCTCGGCCCGGCGCTGGCGCGCGCGCGCCGGCTCAACGACGAGGGCACGACGGTGCTCATCGACGCCAGGACCGGGTTCGAGAACAGCCGGGCCCCGGAGAGCTTCGCCTAGGCGGCGGCGGGCTCAGGCCCAGGCGAGGATGCGGGCGGGGTTGCGGACGACGATGTCCTCGATCTCGCGGTCCGAGAACCCGGCGCCCGGCATGCGCGGGACGATGTTCTCCAGCAGGTGGGCGTAGCCCTTCCCTCCGCGCTCCACGAGCTGTCCCTTGGTGCACACGTCGTGGGCGACGACGATCCGCTCGCCGTACCCGGCGTCGATCACGGCGCGCATGTTCTCCAGGCGCCGGATGTCGTTGACGCGGTCGAGGGGCGCGATGGGGTTGCCCGAGGTGTCCTCGTTGCCGAGCAGGTCCCACTCGAGATAGCAGCCCGAGCGGGCCAGCTCGATAAGCCGGTCCGGTTCGGTCACGATGTAGTCGAGGTGGCCCATGATCACGCGCCCGAGGTCCGCCCCGGCGCGCCGCAGGATCTCGACGATCCACCCGGGCCCGTCGGCGCAGAAAGGCGGATGGATCAGGATGGGCGCGCCCGTCTCGCGCTGGGCGGCGACCGACGCCCGGAGCACTTTCTCGACGTTGTCGGACATCGGGTTCCAGCACCCGATCTCCCCGATGATGCCGCTCCGTATCCCCGTGTCGCCAACCCCCACCGTCAGGTCCCTGACGATGTCCGCCGCGATGCGCTCCTCGGTGCGCTCGTCCATGTCGGGAGGGTGGGTGAGCGGCACGTAGTGGCTGGCCCCCATCACTATGTTCAGGCCCGTGGCCCGCGAGATCCGCGCCAGGGCCAGGGGATCTCGCGCGATGCCGACCGACGTGGCGTCGACCAGCGATCCGCCGCCCCATAACCTGTATCGCTCGATCTCGCGCAGGGCGGTCCGCTCGTCGAGGAGCGTCATCTGGTCGCGGTTGTACATGAACACGACACGGGCCCGGCCGACCATGTCGAAGCCCAACTCCCGGTCCACGTCCCCGCGGGCGGTGGCCTCCTCGGGCATCTCGAAGTACGGCCGCAGGTCGATCAGCAGGTGCTCGTGCGTGACGGTCGGGCCCAGCTCCGAGGGGTCCACCGGACCCAGGACCGTCTGCACCCTGCCAGTCATCTCGCTCATGCCATGCGCCTCGCCGCCGGGAGTATACAGCCCGCACCCGCCCGGCTACCCGGCCGAGAGCCCCCCGTCGATGTTGATGACCTGGCCCGTGATGTAGTCGGAGGCGGGGCTCGCCAGGAACACCGCCAGCGCCGCCAGCCCCTCCATGTCGCCCTCGGCGCCGAGGGGAATCGCCTCGATGTAGGCGGCGCGGCGCTCAGGGTCCGCCCAGGCCTCGGCCGTCATCGCGGTGTTGTAGTCGCCGGGCGCCAGCGCGTTCACGCGCACGCCGTAGGCCGCCCACTCGAGCGCCAGGCACCGGGTGAGCATGTTGACGGCGGCCTTGGACGCGTCGTAGACCGCCTCTAGCCGAAAGGCCCTGGTCGCGGCCACGGAGCTCACGTTGATGATCTTGCCGTAGCCGCGCTCCATCATGTGGGGCGCGGCGGCCCGGCACCCGTAGAAGACGCCGCCCACGTTGGTGTCGATCACCTCCCTGAACTCGGCGTCGGTCATCCGCTCCGCGCTGGGGCGCATCACCGAGGGCGGGGAAAGGACGCGGTCCGGGAACGGCACGGTCGCCAGCTCCTTGAACGAGCCGGCGTTGTTGACGAGGATGTCCACGCCGCCCAGCCCCTCGACCGCCCGTGCGACGAGGCGGTCGACCTGCCCCGAATCGGTGACGTCGGTGGGCACGGCGAGCGCCCTTCGGCCCAGCTCCCGGACGGCGCCGGTCGCGGAGTCGAGGTCGCCGGAGGCGCGGGCGCCGAGCGCCACATCGGCGCCCGCCGACGCGTACGCCGTGGCGATAGCGCGGCCGATGCCGCGGCTTGCCCCGGTGACGACCGCCACGCGGCCGGCGAGCTCTCCGCCCATGACGGCGGCCATTATAGCGGTGCTAACATCATCCGGGGTGCGGCGCGGGAGCGCTCCCGCACCGCCGCACGCAAGCCGCCGCACCGGCGGTCAGGAGGCGATGATGGCCGTATCGGACAAGGGCTACGCGAGACCCGAGCTGCTGGTCGACTGCGAGTGGCTGGAGGGCCGGCTGCTCGAGCCCGGGGTGCGCGTGGTGGACGCCGGGCAGTGGGCGTCGTACACGCGCGCCCACATCCCCGGCGCGGTCGGGGTGCGGCGCGACCACTACTTCAAGGATCCCTCCACCGACCGGACCTTCATCGACACCCCGGAGCAGTTCGCCGGGGAGATGGCCGGGCTGGGCGTCGGCGACGAGACGCTGGTCGTCGCGTACGACGACTTCGGCGGCCTCTGGGCCACCAGGCTGTGGTGGGCGCTGAGCTACTACGGCCACGACCGCGTGCGGGTGCTCGACGGGGGATGGCAAAGGTGGCTGCGGGAGGGGCGGCCCGTCACCTACGCGAGGCCGCCGGTCGAGCCCGCCGCGTTCACCCCGCGCCCGAACCCCTCGCTCATCGCCACCGCCGAGCAGATCATGTCCGAGTGCCTCGGGGGCGGGGATGGCGGCCCCGAATCCGGCGAGGTGCTGCTAGACGTAAGGTCGATAGGGGAGTTCACCGGGGAGAACGACAGGGGAAACGCCCGCGCCGGCCACATGCCGGGGGCCAGGCACCTTGAGTGGCTCAGGTTCGTCACGGACGACGACGTCATGGAGTTCAGGCCCGCCGCCGAGCTCCGGGCGATGCTGGAGGCGGTGGGGGCCACCGCCGACAAGAGGATCACGACCTACTGACAGGGGGGCATCCGTGCGGCGCACGGAATGTTCGTCCTGGCCCTGCTGGGGTACGCCGATGTCAGGAACTACGATGGATCGTTCAGGGAGTGGGGGAACCGTGAGGACACCCCGATCACTACCTAGGGGCGCCGCGCTGACGGCGGCGGCGGCCGCGCTGCTTGCCGCGCTGGCGATTGCCGCGGCGGCGTGCGGAGGGGGGGCGGACACCGCCGCCGGACCCGACCGCGGCGGTGCGGCGGACACGGGGGAGGCGCCGACCGCCGCCGCCGCGGACGGGACCGCCGAGACGCCCGGTGCGCCGGACGGCGGCGCGGGGGAGACCGCGGGTGCGACCGCGGGTGCGACCGATGCCCCGGGCGGCGGGGCAGAGCCCGGGGCCGAGGCGCAGCCCGAGGACGCCAATCCGCTTAACCTGGCCTCGCTCAATCGCCGCGGCGACGAGCCCTACCGCCCGGACATCAGCAGGCCGTCCGGGTTCATCAACTCCGATCCGTTCACCCTCGACGACCTGAGCGGCCAGGTGATCCTGATCGACTTCTGGACCTACACGTGCGTCAACTGCATCCGCACCCTGCCGTACCTGAAGGACTGGCACGACAAGTACGCGGACGACGGCCTGGCCATAGTCGGCGTCCACTCGCCCGAGTTCCCCTTCGAGCACGAGCGGGCCAACGTCGAGGCCGCGGCCGAGGAGTTCGGCCTGCTCTACCGCATAGTCCAGGACAACGACTTCGGCACGTGGCGCAACTACTCCAACAGGTACTGGCCGGCCAAGTACCTGATCGACCGCGACGGCTACGTCCGCTACCAGCACTTCGGGGAGGGCGCCTACGACGAGACGGAGCTCAAGATAAGGGATCTGCTGGCCGAGAACGGCGGACAGGTGAGCCTTGAGAGCTCCGAGTTGCTGCCGGTCAGGGAGTACGACGAGGCGGCGCTGGTCATAGACGACCCGCAGATGTCGGTGACGCGCGAGCTGTACGCCGGCACCGACCGCAACTACGGGGCGCTGCGCTTCGGCGGCCAGCCGCCCTACGTCAGGCACGAGCAGTACTACGCCAGGAACGGAACCGCGCTCGAGTACACCGACCCCGGGGTCCACGAGAACCACTTCATCTACCTCAACGGCCTGTGGTACAACGGGCCCGACAGCCTCAGGCACGCCCGCACCACGGAGGACTACGAGGACTACGTGGCGATCAGGTTCTACGGTACGAGCGCCAACATCGTGATGGGCCTGCCCTCCCCCGAGGACGCGTACGAAGTGCGAGTCACGCTCGACGGCGCGCCCGTCCCGGCCGACCACGCAGGCGAGGACGTGATGTGGGACGAGGCGGGCAACAGCTACCTGCTGGTGGACGAGGACCGCATGTACCGCGTCGCCAGGACCCCGCGGTTCGGGGGGTACGAGCTGCGCTTGGCATCGAACTCGGACAGGTTCGAGTTCTTCGCCTTCACCTTCGGTGTCTTCAAGAACCTGTAGGGCCGCCGCCGGGGCGGCGCTGCTGGCCGCGGCCGCGGCGGTCGCGGTCTCGTGCGGCGGCGGGGCCGGGGCGCCGGCCGCCGAGCGGCCCCGACCGGACGAGCACCAGCTGACGGAGGGGCCCACCTCCGAGGGCGGCTTCCAGGCCATCCTGGGCACCGACGACCTGGGACCCGGCCGGCACCGGCTGGGATTCGTGCTCATCTCCCCGCGCGGCGTGGTCAGCGAGCCATTCGTGCGGGTGACGCTCCACGCCGGGGGGCCGGGCGCCGAGCGCGAGGTGGCCGGCCCGTTCGAGGCCACCTACCAGCCGTGGCCGGTCGGCTCGCGCGGCCTGTACACCGCGTTCGTCGAGCTCGCAGAGCCCGGGCCGCACAGCCTGTCCATCCGGGTCCCGGTCGAGGGGGGAGGCGTCGAGACGGTCGAGCTGCCCTTCACCGTCGGCGCCGACACCTCGGCGCCGGCCGTGGGGGAGAGGGCCGTGCGCAGCGAGACCAAGACGGCGGGGGACGTCTCGAGCCCGGCCGAGCTGACCACGGGGTCCCTGTACGACCCCGACCTGTACCGCCTGTCCCTCGCCGACGCCATAGGGGACGGCCGCCCGGTCGTGGTCGTCTTCGCCAGCCCTGCCTTCTGCATCAACGCGGTCTGCGGCCCGCAGGTCGAGGTGCTCAGCGAGCTGCAGGAGGCCTACGGCGACAGCGTCCACTTCGTGCACGTCGACCTCTACGACAACCCCCACGAGATCCAGGGCGACCTGGGCAGGGCCGAGATCTCCCAGGCGGTGTGGGACTGGGGGCTGCCCAGCAACGAGTGGACCTTCGTGATCGGCCCGGACGGCAGGATCGCCGCGCGCTTCGAGGCGTTCGCCACCTACGCCGAGATAGAGCGGGAACTGGCCAGGGTGCTGCCCCGGGCTAGTAGACTGTAGGAATTCCGCGTGCAGCATCCTGCGGGGTTCCGCGATTGGCTCAATCGATCAGGTCCGGCGGCGGCTTCGGGATCGCGGCGCTCTCGAGGCTGCGAAGGGCCGTAACGCGCTGGTTCCAGGACCAGACGGACCTCATCCCGCCGTACCTGACGTACGAGGGGGACGGCTGGCGCGGGCGCTCCGGCGACGGCGGGTTCTTCCTAGAGTTGGGGGACGACCTCGTGGAGGTCGACGCGGTCACCCACGGGCTGCTGGAGCCCGGCGAGACGATCAGGGTGCGCTACACGCGCAGGATGCGCGCCATCAGCGTGGACCGCTTCGCGCGCGAGGACTCCGGGCTGCACTCCAACGAGTGACGGCCGGGCGGCGCTAGCCCGAGGCCATGGCCTCCGGCGCCGGGACGTGCTCGAAGCCCAGCGATTCCGCCACCGCCGCGTGGGCGACGTGCCCGCGCAGGGTGTTGATGCCCAGGGCCATGGGGCCGTCCTCTGCGACCGTCCTCTCTATCCCGTCCCCGGCGAGCTTGAGCACGTAGCGGTAGGTGGCGTTCGAGAGCGCCACGCTCGCCGTCGTCGCCACCATCCCGGGGATGTTGGTCACGGCGAAGTGGGTCACGCCCCCGACCTGGAAGGTGGGCTCGGCCTGCGTGGTGGGGCGTATCCCCTCGACCGAGCCGCCCTGGTCGATCGCAACGTCCATCACCAGGGAGCCGGGCTTCATCCCGGCGATCATCTCGGACGTTATGACCCTGGGGGACCTGGCCCCGGGGACCAGCACCGCGCAGATCGCGACGTCCGCCCGCGCCAGGTACTCGGCCAGCCGCAGGGGGGTCGACATGATGGTCTTGATCGAGCTCCTGGAGATGTGCTCGATGTAGCGGAGCCGCTCGAGGTTGCGGTCGAAGACTGTCACCCTGGCTCCCAGGGCGGTCCCGATCAGCGCCGCCGACAGCCCCACGTTCCCCCCTCCGACCACCACCATCCGGCACGCCTCGGTCCCCGGAACGCCCCCCATCAGCCGCCCGGGGCCGTCGAAGTCGGTCTGCAGCAGCCGCGAGGCTATCTGCGGGGAGAGCCGCCCAGCGATCTCGCTCATCGGCGTCAGCAGTGGGAGCGAGCCGTCGGGCTCCTGCACCGTCTCGTAGGCGACCGCCGTCACCCCCGACGCGCAGAGGCGAGCCGTGAGCTCGCGCTCGGGCGCCAGGTGCAGGTAGGTGAAGACGATGAGGCCGTCGCGGAAGCGCTCGAACTCCTCGGGCTGGGGCTCCTTGACCTTGACCACCATGTCCGAGCGCTCCCACAGCTCGTCGGCGGTCGCCACGATCGACGCGCCGGCCGCCACGTAGTCCCCGTCCGGGCACGAGGCGCTGGCGCCCGCGCCGCTCTGCACGGCCACCTCGTGGCCGGCCCGGACCAGGATGTCGGCCTTGTCCGGCGTCAGCGCGACCCTGCGCTCCCCGCTCTTTACCTCCGTCGGAACCCCGATCCTCATGATGCCTCCGCCCAAATCATAGCGCAGCGCCGGCGCCCGCGAGCGCCTCGGCCGCGACCTCGACCAGGTGCCTTGCGCGCACACCCGTGCCGTCCGCGATCTGCTGGCGGCACGACACCCCCATGCTGACCACCTCGAACTCGCCCTCCTGGGCGCCGATGGCCGGGAAGAGCGCCAGGGCGCCGATGGCCATCGAGATGTCGTAGTGCTCGCGCTCGAAACCGAACGAGCCCGCCATGCCGCAGCACCCGGCGTCGATCTCCCGGACGCCCGGACCCCTCAGGGCCCTCAGGACGTCCACCGAGTGCCGGATGCCGACCAGCGCCCTCTGCTGGCAGTGGCCGTGCAGGAGCGTACGCCCGGCCCGGCCGGTCCCAACGGCGAATCCCCGGTCCGCGATGGCGCCGGCGAGGAAGCGGTCGACGAGCTGCATCTCGGCGGCGACCATCCGCGCCCTCGGGTCGCCGGGAAGCAGGTCCAGGTACTCGTCCGTGAACGTCAGCGCGCACGACGGCTCAAGGCCCACCAGCGCCGAGCCGTCCTCCAGCACGGACGCGGCGACCGCGACGTTGTGGGCGGCGTTGCGCCTCGCCCTGTCGACGTCACCGGCCGTCAGCTGCGGGCGGCCGCAGCAGCGAAAAGGCGGCGCGGTGACCTCGATGCCCAGGGCCTCCAGGGCCTCCACCGCGGCGCGGCCTATCTCGGGGTGGTGGTAGTCGGTGAAGGTGTCGGCGAACAGGGCCGCCCGTGCCGGCGCCGGCGCGGACCTCCCACGGGGGGCGCGGGCCCGCATCCACTGGCGGAAGGTCTGCCCCGCGTAGCGCGGCAGGGAGCGGCGCCTGTCTATGCCGACCAGCCGCTCGATCACCTCGCCCGCGGCCGGGGACTCCAGCGCCCAGTTGGAGACGGGCGCGAACATCGATCCCAGGGCGCCGAGCCGGTCTACGTTCCCGAGGGCGCGCTCGCGCAGGCCGGCGCCGCGCTCGCGCCTCCTGCGCGCGGTCACCTCGAACTTGAGCTTGGCCATGTCCACGTTCGACGGGCACTCGGCCCTGCAAGCCTTGCAGCCCAGGCAGAGGTCCAGCACCCGCCCGACCCGATCCCCCGTCATCTCCTCGAGGGGGAGCGCGCCCGATATCGCCGACCTGAGCGCGTTGGCCCGCCCCCGCGTCGAGTGCTCCTCGTCCCTGGTCGCCATGAAGGACGGGCACATCGTCCCGCCCGCGGGCTTTCGGCACGCGCCCTGCCCGTTGCACATCTCGATCGCCGCGGCGAGGCCCCCCTCCCGCTCGAAAGAGATCTCGGTCGGCCCCACGACGGCGCGGTACGACGGGTCGATGCGCAGGTTCTCGGTCATCGCGGGCGGATCGACGATCTTGCCCGGGTTCATGATGCCCCGGGGGTCGAAGGCCCTCTTGACGCGCCCGAAGGCCTCGACCACGGCCGGGCCGAACATCTTCTCGATGAAGGGGCTGCGGACGAGGCCGTCGCCGTGCTCGCCGCTCAGCGCGCCCCCGAACTCCAGCACCAGGTCGCTGACCGCGTCCGCGATCGCCACCATCCGCTCGACCCCGGAGCTGCGGGTCAGGTCGATCAGCGGGCGGATGTGCAGGCACCCGACGCTGGCGTGGCCGTAGTACCCCGCCTCGGTGCCGGCCTCGCGCACGATGCGGTCGAAGCGCCGGACGAACTCCGGCAGGTCCGCCGGGTCCACGGCGGTGTCCTCGACGAACGGGAGGGGCTTGTCCGTCCCCGGGGCGTTCATCATCAGCCCAAGGCCCGCGCGCCGCACCGCCCAGACACGGGCCTGCTCGGCGGGGTCGACGATCCGCGTCACGGCGTATCCGAGCCCAGACCCCCGCATGAGCCGGTCCAGCCGGTCCAGCCCCGCGCCGACCTCGCGCTCCGAGTCCCCCGCGAACTCCACGAGGAGCACCGCCTCGGGATCGCCCTGCACCCAGTCCATCAGCCGCGAGTACTCCAGGTTGTTCCTCGCCTGGCGCAGTATCATCGACCCGACGTGCTCGACCGCGGCGGGTCCGGCCTCCAGCGCCAGGGCCGCCGCCTCCATGGACTCGATCAGGTCCGCGAAGTGCAGCGCCGCCAGGGCCCTGTGGCCGGGCCTGGGCACCAGGCTGAGCGTCGCCTCCGTCACGTTCAGCAGCGTCCCCTCGGAGCCGACCACGAACCGGGCGAGGTCCAGGTCCCGCCCGCCGCCGGGCGGCAGCAGGTCGAGGTTGTAGCCCGACACGCGCCGCGAGATACCCGGGTACCTGGAGGCCACCTCGGCCCGGTACTCCGACCCCACGGCGACCAGCTCCCGCACCACCGAGCCGAGCAGGCCGTCGCCGGCGGCCGCGGACTCGATCCGGGCCCGTTCGATGCGCCCGAGCTCGGCGGCGGTGCCGTCCGAGAGGACCGCGCGGAGCGAGGACACGTTGTCCGAGGTCTTGCCCCAGACGATCGAGTGGGCCCCGCACGAGTTGTTGCCCAGCGCCCCTCCCACGTTCCCGCGGTTGGAGGTGCTGGGGTCCGGCGCGAACATCAGCCCGCGGGGCGCCAGCAGCCGGTTGAGCTCGTCGAGGACGATACCCGGCTGCACGCGCGCGGTCCGGCGCTCCGGGTCCACCTCCAGCAGCCGCCTCATGTGCTTGGAGTAGTCGATGACGACGGCGGGGCCGACGGTCTGGCCGGCGAGGGAGGTGCCTCCGCCGCGGGGCAGCACCGGCACGCCGTGGCGGCGCGCCGCCTCGACCGCGGCGATGACGTCGCGCTCGGACCGGGGCAGCACCACCCCGAGGGGCAGGATCTGGTAGATGGAGGCGTCGGTGCTGTAGAGCAGGCGCGAGACCCGGTCGAAGCGCACCTCCCCCTCCATGTCGCGCTCCAGCTCCCGGGCGAGGTCGAGGGCGTCCGCGGCGCGGCCTCCGGCCTCCGGGCCGGCGGGGGCTGCTGGCCTTGGGGTCATGGTGCGGGCGCCGGCGGGGAGCGCGGCTAGGCGGGCTGGGGGGCCGCCCCGGCGGGGGCGGGGGGGCGCGGGGCGGTCAGGCCGTGACCCTCGTTATCTCGAAGGAGCGCGTGCCGCGCGGGGTCTCGACCTCCACGCGCTGGCCCGTGGTCCGGCGCATGACGGCCCTGCCGACGGGGGAGACGTCGGAGATCCTGCCCTCGAGGGGGTTGGCCTCGGAGGTGCTGACGACGGTGTAGCCCAGCGTCTTGCCGGATTCCACGTCCCTGATCGTGATCTTGGCGCCGACGCGGACGATGGCGTCCTTCCTGCGCTTCTTGGGGTCTATGACCACCGCGTTCTTGAGCTGGAGCTCTATGTCGCGCACGCGCGACTCGACCAGCCCCAGCTGCTCGCGGGCGGCCTCGAGGGGCGCGTTCTCGCGCACGTCCTTGTCGGCGGCGGCCTTGTGGATGTCCTCGGCCAGCGAGATGCGCTCGTCCCTGAGCCTCGCGAGGGTGTCGTTGAGCGCCTTGTGCCCCTCGGGGGTGAGCTCGATCACGTCGCGCGCGCTGGCGTCGCCCCCCTGGTGGACGCGCGTGCGGCTCTTGCGGATGCGGACGTGCTGGGCCAGGTTGACCTCCAGCCGCCCGCTCTTGCGCATGTAGGACAGGAAGCTGCGCACGACCTGCAGCCTCTCGGCCGCCTGCGACACCGCGCCTCCCTCGCCCATCCGGTCCGAGTAGGCGCCCACGTCGGAGGGGTTGATCTCGCCGAGGATGCGGTTCGGTCCGCACCAGTCGGCGAACCGGTGCAGCTCCCTGTCGGTGTGGGGTCCGTCCGTCTTGGTCTTGGGGTCGTTGAGGTAGAGGCTGATCGCCTCGATGACGGAGAGTCCGGCCTGTTGCGTCAAGGCGATGCCTCCTTCGGCGCGGTGCTGGGGGGTCGCATCCATGTTATTTGGGCCGCGATCGGGGTGTCAACGAACCCGGCGCCCCGCCGGCCCCCCGCCCGACGGGCCCGGGCGGATGCCGCCGTCACCCCATCGGCTCCATCCGGCCCCAGTTCGCCCCGGCCTTGAGCTCGATCTCCAGCGGCACGCTCAGGTCCATGGCGGCGGGCATCTCCCTGCGCACCAGGTCGGCAAGGTCGTCCCGCTCCTCGGCCGGCGCCTCGAACACCAGCTCGTCGTGGACCTGCAGGACCATCCGGCTCCTCATGCCCAGGTCGTCGAGCCGCCCCTGCATCGCGAGCATGGCCAGCTTGATGATGTCGGCCGCCGTGCCCTGGACGGGCATGTTGATGGCCGCGCGCTCGGCCGCGCGCCGGACGTTGCCGTTGGACGAGTTGATCTCCGGCAGGTGCCTGCGCCGCCCGCGCAGCGTCGCGACGTGCCCGTCCCGCCTGCACTCGTCGATCGTCCGGTCGATGTAGTCCCTGATGCCGGGGTAGCTGGAGAAGTAGGCGTCGATGAACCTGCGCCCCTGGTCGGGCGTCAGGTCGGTCTGCTGGGTGATGCCATAGGGCGTGAGCCCGTAGAGGACGCCGAAGTTGAGGACCTTGGCGACGCGGCGCATATCCGCGGTCACCTCGTCGATGGGCACCTCGTAGACCAGGGACGACGTGGTCGAGTGTATGTCCCTGCCCTCTGAGAACGCCTCGAGCAGGTCCGGGTCCTGGGAGAGGTGGGCGAGCACGCGCAGCTCTATCTGGGAGTAGTCGGCCCCCAGCAGGACCCACTCTGGCGAGGGTTCCGCCACGAACGCCTCCCGCACCCTCCTGCCCAGCTCGGTGCGCACCGGTATGTTCTGTACGTTGGGGTCGTTGCTCGAGACCCTCCCCGTGGCCGAGCCCGTCTGGTTGTAGCTGGTGTGGACCCGCCCGGTCTCGCGGTTGACCATCCCGGGCAGCGCGTCGACGTAGGTCGACTTTAGCTTGGACAGCTCCCTGTACTCGAACACGCTGTCGATCATCTCCCGGGCGCGGGGGTCGACGCCGTCCAGCTCACCCAGGTCGAGCCTCTCCCTCAGCGTCTCCAGCGACGCCGCGTTGGTCGAGCGGCCCGTCTTGGTCTTCCTCAGGGAGGGCAGCCGCAGCTCGTCGTAGAGCACCTCGGCCAGCTGCTTGGGCGAGGCGACGTTGAACTCGTGGCCGATCAGGTCGCGTATCGAGCGCTCCACCCCCCCGAGGCGCTCGCCCAGATCCGGCGACATCCCGGCCAGCAGCGCCGAGTTCAGCGCCACGCCCGTTCGCTGCATGCGGACCAGCACGTCGATCAGCGGCATCTCGATAGTCTCGAACGGCTCGGCGACCGAGGTGCGCCCGAGGTCCGCCTCGAACTCGGCGCGCAGGCGCAGGGAGAGGTCGGCGTCGGCGCAGGCGTAGGGGCCCGCCCTTCCGATGGGCACCTCGGCCATCGTGATCCGCTTCTTGCCGGTGCCTATCAGCTCCTCGATTGGGGTCATCTCCTCCCCCAGCACCTCGCGCGCGAGGGGCTTTAGGCCGATGGCCCTGCGGCCGGCCATGTGGGCGGCTATCATCGTGTCGAAGGCGAGGTTGCGGACACGGATCCCGCAGTTGGCCAGCACGGTGGCGTCGTAGTTGGCGTTGTGGGCGACCTTGGCTATCGACTCGCTCTCCAGCAGCGGGCGGACGGCGGCGAGCACCTCGTCCCTGGGCAGCTGCACGATCTCGGCGGGCGCCTCCCCCAGCTCCAGGTCGGGCGGCGGGCGGTGGCCCACGGGCACGTACCACGCGGCGCCGGCGGCGCTGGAGAAGGAGATGCCGACCAGCTCAGCCTCCATCGCGTGCTCGGACGTGGTCTCGGTGTCGAATGCGAACGAGCCCGAGCCGCCTAGCTCCGCGACCATCTCGGCGAGCCCGGCCGCGGTGTCGACGATCCTGTAGTCGGTCGGCAGCGCGGCCGGAGTCGCGGGCGCGTCGGGGCCGGGCGCCGAGGAGGGCGGGAGCCGGTCTATGATCGAGCGGAACTCGAGCTCCCGCATCACCTGGGCGACCGCGGCCCGGTCGTAGGACGACAGGTCGGCCGACTCCAGGTCCAGCTCGACCGGGACGTCCCGGACTATCGTCACCAGCCGCTTGCTCTCTCGCGCCTCGGGCTCGGCGGCCCGCATCCTCTCCCTGAGGCCCTTGGGCTCGACCTCGTCAATGCGCTCGTATATGCCCTCGATCGTGCCGAACTCGGTGAGCAGCCTTATGGCCGTCTTCCTGCCTACGCCCGCCACGCCCGGGATGTTGTCCGACTTGTCCCCCTCCAGGCCCTTTATGTCGACCACCACCTCGGGGCCCAGGCCGTCGTAGCGCTTCCTGACCGCATCGACGTCGTAGACCTTCCTGTTGAAGGCGGTGGAGACGTACACGCGCGTCCTCGGCGACACCAGCTGCAGCGCGTCGGTGTCGACCGTGAGGATCAGGGTGTCCACCCCGGCCTCCTCGGCCCTGAGCGAAAGCGTGCCCAGCACGTCGTCCGCCTCGTACCCCGCGAGCTCCGGCATCGGCAGCCCGGAGGCACCGACGAGCTGCCTGATCCTCTCGACCTGGAGGTGCAGGTCCGGCGGGGTCGGCGGGCGGTGGGCCTTGTAGTCGGGGTAGCTCTCGTGCCTGAAGGTAGGTCCGGGCGGGTCGAAGGCGACCATGCAGTGGGTGGGCCGAAAGTCCGAGATGGTCTTGAGGAGCGAGTTGGCGAAGCCGTAGACCGCGCCGACGGGCTCGCCCGTCGAGCGCACCGTCATCGGCTCGCGCAGCGCGTTGTAGGCGACGAACGCCAGGGCGTGGCCGTCGACGAGCAGCAGGAGGGGGGCCGCGTCCGTCATGGCCGCAAGTCTATGGCATCGCCAGTTCGCGCGCCTCCCCCAGGAGCCGCGCGACGCGCTCCGGCGAGTCCGCCTCGGCGTAGGTCCGCAGCAGCGGCTCGGTGCCGGAGAAGCGCACCAGCATCCACGCCCCGCCCGCAAGGTTGAACTTGTAGCCGTCGTCGGTCCGCGCGCCCTCGACCCTGAGCCCGGCCAGCTCGGCGGGCGCGGCGGAGCGCATCCGGCCCTCCACCTCGGCCCTGCGGCCGGGGTCGAACCGCAGGTCGACGCGGTCGTAGTGGTGCGTGCCCACCAGCTCGAAGAGCCAGCCGACCAGCTCCGAGAGCCGCCGGCCCGTCCTGACCATCATGTCCAGGGCCAGCAGCCCGCACAGGATCCCGTCGCGGTCCGGTATGTGCCCCCGCACGGTGTAGCCGCCGCTCTCCTCGCCGGCCGCCAGCGCGTCCAGGGAGGTGAACAGCGGCGCCAGGTGCTTGAAACCGACCTTCGTCTCGGTCACCGGCACCCCGTACATGCGCCCCAGCGAGTCCACCATCGAGCTCTGGGTGAGCGACCTGACGATCGGCCCCCTGCGCCCCAGCACCTCCATCAGGTGCAGGCACAGCAGCGAGAAGGTCTCCAGCGTCGTCACGAACCGCCCCGCCTCGTCGACCAGCCCGACCCGGTCCGCGTCCCCGTCGTTGGCGATCCCGACGTCCGCCCCCTCGCCGGCCACGCGCCGCGAGAGCTCGCCCAGGTTGTGGGCTATCGGCTCGGGGTGCTCGATGCCCGGGAACGCCGGGTTGGGCCGCCCGCGCATCTCCGTGACGGTCGTCGATCCCCCGGCCAGCAGCCGGGCCAGCATCCCGCCCCCGGCCCCGTACATCGGGTCGGCGACCACCCGAAGGCCCGCCGAGCGCAGCGGGGCGAGGTCCACCATCCGCCCGACGTGGTCGAGGTACGGCCCCACCAGGTCGGCCCGCTCAACGGGCACCGCGCGCGGGCCCGCGCGGCGCGGCACTGGGCCTGAGCGCTCGATCCGCGCTATGTGGCGCTCGAGCTCGGCCACCGCCGCGTCGTCGGCGGAGCCGCCGGTCTCGGGCTTTAGCTTGTAGCCGTTGTAGCGTGCCGGGTTGTGGCTGGCGGTGATCACCACCCCTGCGGCCGCCGAGCGGTCCACCACCGCGTGGCTGAGCGCCGGGGTCGGGACCGGCCCGTCGCTGAGGACGACCGGCACGCCGCGGTCCGCCACCACCTCGGCGACCTCGAGGGCGAACAGGTCGGAGGCGAACCGGGTGTCGTAGCCGACCACCACTCCCCTGTCCGCCATGCCGGAGGCACAGAGCATATCGGCCGTCGCGCGCGCGCAGATGCGCACGTTGTCGAAGGTGAACTCGTCGGCGATGACGGCCCGCCAGCCGTCGGTACCGAACCTTATCGGCATCCGAAGCGGGTCCGCCGGGCTGGCTATCCGGCCTCGGTGGCGTCGACGACGAACACGTCGCGCCTGATCGCGGCCGCCTTGTCGGTCCTCTCCCAGGGCAGGTCCAGGTCGTCGCGTCCGAAGTGGCCGTAGGCGGCCGTCTGCGTGTAGATCGGCCTGCGCAGGTCGAGGTCCCGGATGATCGCGCCGGGGCGCAGGTCGAAGTGCTCGTTGACGGCCCGCACGATCCTCTCGTCGGCGACGTGGTTGGTCCCGAAGGTCTCCACCGCGACCGAGACGGGGTTGGCCACGCCGATGGCGTAGGAGACCTGCAGCTCCAGCCTCTCGGCGAGCCCGGCCGCGACCAGGTTCTTGGCGACGTAGCGCGCGGCGTAGTGCGCCGAGCGGTCCACCTTGGTCGGGTCCTTGCCGGAGAACGCCCCCCCGCCGTGGCGCGCCTGGCCCCCGTAGGTGTCGACCAGTATCTTGCGGCCGGTGAGGCCGGCGTCGCCGACCGGCCCGCCGGTGACGAACCGCCCGGAGGGGTTGACGTGGTAGGTGGTGTCGCGGTCGCGGTAGTGCTCCGGGATCACGACCTTGGCGACCTCCTCGATCAGGTCGCGCTCTATCACCGACTGGCTGACCTCCGGGTCGTGCTGGCTGCTGAGCACCACCGTGTCCATCCGCTTGGGCACCCCGTACTCGTACTCGACGGTCACCTGCGACTTGCCGTCGGGGCGCAGGTAGGGGATCACGCCCTCCTTGCGGACCTCGGCCATCCTGCGGCACAGGCGGTGGGCCATGGATATCGACAGCGGCATCAGCTCGGGGGTCTCGGTGCACGCGAAGCCGACCATCATGCCCTGGTCGCCGGCGCCCAGGCTCTTGGCCTCGTCCTCACCGTCGTCCACCGCGCCGCCGCGCACCTCCACCGAGCGGCTGACGCCGCCCGAGATGTCGCGGGACTGCTCCTTGATCGAGACCGCGACCCCGCAGGACTGGTGGTCGAAGCCGTAGCTCGAGTCGACGTAGCCGGCGTCGCGGATGGTGTGGCGCACCAGGGTCGGTATGTCGACGTAGTGCCCGGTCGTTATCTCCCCGAACACCAGCACCAGCCCGGTCGTCGTCGCCGTCTCGCAGGCGACGCGGGCGTCCGGGTCGTGGCGCAGTATCTCGTCGAGCACCGCGTCCGATATCTGGTCGCAGAGCTTGTCTGGGTGACCCTCGGTCACCGACTCGGAGGTGAAGAGGTATCTGGGCGATGTGGTGAGGCTGGACGCCATCTGTGTCTCCGATCCGCGCGCGCCGCCCGGCGCTGCGCGCTGTGATTGCCGCTGGCGGGGCCGGCTAGGTCCCGAAGCTCCAGGAGTTGAGGTACTCGTCCTGCTGGGCGGTCAGGACGTCGATCTCTATCCCCATCGCCCTTAGCTTGAGCCTGCCGACCTCCCTGTCTATCTCCCTGGGGACCGGGTAGACCCGGTTCTCCAGGGACGCCGCGTCCGCGACGATGTACTCGGAGGACAGGGCCTGGTTCGCAAAGCTCATGTCCATCACGGCCGACGGGTGCCCCTCGGCGGCCGCCAGGTTGATGAGCCGCCCCTCCCCGAGCACGAACACCCTGCGGCCCGAGCGCAGGCGGTGCTCGACCACGTAGGGGCGGACCTCGCGCCTGGACTCGGTGATCGCCTCGAGGCCCGGCAGGTCGAGCTCCACGTCGAAGTGGCCGCTGTTGGCGACGATCGCCCCGTCCCTCATGTCGGCGAAGTGGGCCCCGTCGACCGCCTTGAGGCCGCCGGTCACGGTGATGATCACGTCGGCGATCCGCGCCGCCTCGGCCATCGGCAGCACCTGGTGGCCGTCCATGGCCGCCTCGAGGGCGCGGACCGGGTCGACCTCGGTGACGACCACGCGCGAGCCCATGCCCCGGGCGCGGGACGCGACGCCCCTGCCGCACCACCCGTAGCCGGCGACCACGACGGTCTTTCCCGCCCACAGCATGTTGGTGGCCCTCGTGATCCCGTCCAGGGTGCTCTGGCCCGTGCCGTAGCGGTTGTCGAAGAAGTGCTTGGTGTCGGCGTCGTTGACCGCGATTATCGGGTAGGTGAGGCGGCCCTCCTCGGCGAGGCTGGTCAGGCGGATCACCCCCGTGGTGGTCTCCTCGCACCCGCCGATGATGCCGCTGAGGGCGTCCGTCCGCTCGGTGAGCGCCCGGGTGACCGTGTCCGCCCCGTCGTCCATGGTTATCTGCGGCCCCGCGTCCAGCGCGGCGTCGATGTGAGCGTAGTAGGTGTCGCGGTCCTCCCCCCTCACCGCGTACACGCTGACGCCGTGGTCCGCCACTAGGGAGGCCGCCACGTCGTCCTGGGTGCTGAGCGGGTTGGACGCGCACAGCTGCACGTCCGCGCCCCCGTCCCGCAGCGCCAGCGCCAGGTTGGCCGTCTCGCTGGTCACGTGCAGGCACGCCGCTATCGTCACGTCCCTGAGCGGCCGCTCCGCCGCGAAGCGCTCGCGGATCTGGGCGAGCACGGGCATCTCCCTCGCGGCCCACTCGATCCGTCTTCCGCCCTGCGGCGCCAGGGACAGGTCCCTGACGTCCGACGCCGTGGTATCGCTCATGCTCCCCTCCGCATAGGCAGCCCGTTGCCCGACGGGGCCCGCTCGACCCTGACCAGGTCGAGGAGCCGGTCGAAGCGCTCCCTGATCTCCGCGGCCGATGCGGCCGCAAGGCTCTCCGCGCTGAATCCCTGGACCGTGATCGAGCCCATCACGGTGCCCACGGCGACCGCCCGCCGCAGCGCGCGCGCGTCCAGCGCGTCCGCCCGCGCGCCCGTGGCGGCGAGGTAGCCCATGACCCCTCCCGCGAAGCTGTCGCCCGCGCCCGTCGGGTCCACCACGCGCCTCAGCGGCAGCGCCGGGCAGGCGAAGGCCGCGCCCGGGCCGTCCCCGCCCGACAGGTACGTCAGCGACCCGTGCTCGCCGCGCTTGATCACCACCGCGCGCGGTCCGAGCCGCAGCACCGCCTCTGCGGCGGCCACCAGGTTGGACTCGCCGGCGAACTGGCGGATCTCGGACTCGTCGACGATCACCATGTCCGACCTCTCGATCACGGCCGCCAGGTCGGCCCTGCTCTCGTCGATCCAGAAGTTCATCGAGTCCAGCGCCACCAGCCCGGGCCTCGCCCGCATCTGCTCCAGGACCCGCAGCTGCAGCCTCGGGTGGATGTTCGCCAGGAAGAGGTACCCGGCGCCGCGGTGTGCGGTCGAAAGGTCCGGGCGAAAGTCGGAGAAGACGTTGAGCTGGGTGTCGATGGTCTCGCGCGTGTTGGAGTCCTCGGCGTCGTAGACGCCCGCCCAGCGGAAGGTCCGCCCGGGCCTTCGCTCGAGGCCGGCCAGGTCCACGCCGCGCGAGCGCAGCAGCTCGGCGTCCTCCTCCCGAAAGTCGTCCCCCACGACCGCGACCAGCGCCACCGGGGCGAAGCGCGCCGAGGCGAGGGAGAAGTACATCGCCGACCCGCCCAGCGCGTCGGTCCTGCTGCCGGCGGGCGTGCGGACCGAGTCGTAGGCTACGGAGCCCACGACTAGCAGCGTCGCGCCGTCGGATGCCATGGGGGGCCCGCCCTAGGCCTCGCCGCCGACGCTGGCCGGGTGGCCGGCCGCCATCCAGTCGGCGGTCCCCGCCTCTATGTTGTAGAGCCGCTCGGAGTCGATGCCCATCGCCGCGGCCATCTCGCAGGCCAGCCCGCTCCTGACGCCCTGGGCGCAGATGAACAGGAGCCTGCCGGTCCCGGGCAGCTCGTCGAACCTGGCGAGGATGTCGTCGACCGGGATGGGGAGCGCGCCGCGCACGTGCCCCTCGGCGTACTCGTCGGGGCGCCGGACGTCGACCACGGTCGTGTCGTCCTCGTCGTACATCTGTCTGGCCTCGGCTAGGTCGAGCCGGTAGTAGGGCTCGCCCGCGTTCATTCTGGGCATGGCTGGGGCCTCTCTAAAGCTCGGATGTAGGTGCCTGCCGGCCGGCGTTACCGGGCGTGGCCCGGTCGCCCTCCGTGATCAGGCCGGGACTGGCAATTATAGCGGGCGGGGGTCGGTCGGACCGGGCCGATCCGCCGCGGGCCGCGCGATCAGCGGCTCCGGGGCTCGGCGGCGATCGCGGCGGCCTCGGCCTCCATCGCCTCGATGACCCGGTCCGCCCCGTTCACCGGTCCGTCCGCGGCGTCCGCCGCGCCCAGCATGCGCCTGACCACCTGGGAGATCCGCCCGTCGCCCGGGACCGAACGCTCGATGGCGCGCGCGGCGTAGAGGAGCCGCGTGTAGCCGTCCGGGGCGCCGCCGGGAAGCGCAGAGCGCGCCGCTATCACGCAGGCCTGCGCCGCCCCGGCCGGGCCGGAGGGGCCCGCGGTCCGTCCCGCGCGCGGGCGCGCCGCCGGCGCGGCGTCGACCCCCGGGCCGCTGCCGTTGACGTTGACTGGGCGCGCCGCGACGGTCGCGGCCTGCCTGGTGGTGGCCATGTCCTCCCTTCCCGGGGCACGGCCAAAAAAAAGACTCCACCCGACAGCGAGAGGAGTCCGTAACGTCTTGCCGACGCTACTCTCATCTCTCGAACCCCCGCCTGTGCCGGGGAGTCCGTCGGATTTGGCACCGTTCCGGCCTGATGGCCGAATGGTTGCCGGGCTTCGAAGGGCCGTTCCCTCCGCCTCTCTTGATAAGAGCAGTGCTATTCGTTTTTCAAGGTCCGGGGGATGCTAAACGATGCGCGCGCGGCGTGTCAACCGCGCGCGCGGCTCCCGCGCCCGCCCCTCGGCCTGGCCGCGAGCGCCTGCCGACGCCCCGGCCCCGCGGGTCCTGCAGAGGGCGGCAGGCTGTATGCTCGCGCGATTCGGGCGCGGCCCGGCGCCGCGCGGAAGGGACGGTGGGGCATGGAAGTCCGCAGGGCGTTCAGCGGCTCCGAGTGGGAGCGGGAGATCGGCTATTGCCGGGCGGTGCGCGCCGGCGACATGGTGTTCGTCAGCGGCACCGCCTCCGTGGCGGAGGGGGGAGGCGTCCACGCCCCCGGGGACGCCTACGGGCAGACCGTCCACTGCCTGGGCATCATCCGAAGGGCGCTGGAGGAGCTCTCGGTGCCCATGGAGAACGTCGTGAGGACGCGCATATTCGTCACGGACATCTCCCGCTGGAAGGAGTACGCCCGCGCCCACCGCGAGCAGTTCGCCGGCAACCCGCCAGCGGCGGCGATGATCGAGATAAGCGGCCTGATGGACCCCGCGATGGTGGTCGAGATCGAGGCCGACGCGGTCGTGCCCCGGTAGCCGCCGCGCTATGATTCGATGACGCCCATGCTCAGCTCGATACTAGACTCCGCGCCCGACCGCGCGCCGGCCGTGCTCGTGCCGGACGGCCCGGCCATGACCTACGGTGAGCTTCGCCGCGGCGTGGAGCGCGCGGCGGCGGCGCTAGCGGGCGCGGGCGCGCGGCCCGGGCGCCGGGTCTCGATCGTCCTGGGCAACGGCCCGGAGTTCCTCGTCTGCCTGCTCGCGGTCGCCCGGGCGGGCGCGGTCGCCGCCCCGCTCAACCCGGCCTACACGGCCGAGGAGTTCGGCTTCTACGTCGGTGACGCCGGGAGCGCCCTGGCGGTGGCGCCGCCCGGACCCCATCCCGCCAGGGAGGCGTGCGCGTCCCTCGCCGTGCCCGTCGTGGACGCGTCCGTGGAGGGCGGGGCGCTGCGGCTCGCCTCCGGCGGCCGCGACCTGCCGCGCGCATCCGATCCCGCCCCTCCGGGCGGGGACTCGACCGCCCTGTTCCTGCACACCTCGGGCACGACGAGCAGGCCAAAGGGCGTGCCGCTGAGCCACCGGAACCTGGTGGAGTCGGTGCGGAACATCGCCGGCACCTACGGCCTCGGCGACGGCGACGTGGCGATGCTGGTGATGCCCCTGTTCCACGTCCACGGCCTGATCGGGGTCGCCCTGTCCACCCTGGCGACCGGCGGCGCCCTGGTCGTGCCCCCACGCTTCTCGGCGGGCGGGTTCTGGCCGGTCAGGGAGGCGACCGGGGCCACCTGGTACTCGGCGGTGCCGACGATCCACAGGATCCTGCTCGACCGGGCCGACGCCGACGGGGCTCCGGCGGAGAGCTTCCGCTTCATACGGTCGTGCTCGGCGCCGATGTCGCCGCCGATGATCGGGGACCTCGAGCGGCGGTTCGGGGCGCCGGTGGTGGAGGCCTACGGCATGACCGAGGCGTCGCACCAGATGTCATCCAACCCGCTGCCGCCCGGCGAGAGGCGCCCGGGCACCGTCGGCCCGGGGACCGGCGTCGAGGTCTCGGTTCGGGACGAGGCGGGGGCCGAGGTGGGCGCCGGGCGGCGCGGGGAGGTGTGCGTGCGCGGCCCGAACGTGATGGCCGGGTACGTCTCCAATCCCGAGGCCAACGCCTCGGCGTTCTGGGACGGGTGGTTCCGGACCGGCGACCAGGGCACGCTCTCCGGGGACGGCTACCTGACCCTCACGGGCCGGCTCAAGGAGCTGATCAACCGGGGAGGGGAGAAGATATCGCCGGTGGAGGTGGACGAGGCGCTGCTCTCCCACCCGGCGGTGGCCGAGGCGGTCGCCTTCGGCGCCCCCGACCCCAAGTACGGCGAGTCGGTCCGGGCGGCCGTGGTGCTCAGCGGGGACGCCACCGAGCGCGAGCTCATGGACCACTGCGCGGCGAGGCTCGCGGCCTTCAAGGTCCCGGACCGGGTCCACCTCGTGCCGCGGATACCGCGCGCTGCGACCGGCAAGGTCCAGCGCCGCCACGTGGCGGCGGGGCTGGAGGACGTGGCCCCGGCGCCCTAGTGCGGCCCCGCAGCTTCGGTGTTACCATGCCGCCGTTCATCGGGGCCCGGCCGCCGCGGCGCGGCCCCCCGCCTTCACCGACACTGAGGAGGGACCCACCATGGTCGCAAAGCCACTGACCGGCGAGCAGATCGAAGAGCTCCGCGGACTCGGGGAGACGCACTTCTGGCCGCACTCGCGGCCGACGGGCGACCTGTCGGACGACACCGGCATCAAGCTGGTCACCCACTCCGACGGCATCTGGGTCGAGGGGCCGACGGGCGAGCGGCACGTCGACCTGATCGCCGGCATGTGGCTCAAGAACGTCGGCCACGGCCGGACGGAGATCGCGGACGCGGTCTACGCGCAGATGCAGGACATCAGCTACTCGCCCGGGGGCACCGTCGCGCCCTCCGCCATCAAGCTCGCGGCCAGGGTGGCGGGCCTGACCCCCGACCCCGAGAGCAGGGTCTACTTCGTGTCCGGCGGCTCGGAGGCCGTTGAGACGGCCATCAAGATGGCCAAGAAGTACCAGTACAACGTCGGCGAGCGAGGCCGCTGGAAGGTCATCTCCAGGCAGGGCTCCTACCACGGCGCGACGCACCTGTGCATGGCGCTGGGCTTCAACATGGTCAACAGGCCCAACGACTACGGCCCGCTGGTGCCCGGCAACGTCAGGATCTCCAACCCTGGCGTCGACTACCGGACGACGCCGGGCGACTGGGACATGCAGTACGCCAAGGACCTGGAGCAGGCGATCATCGCAGAGGGCCCCGACTCAGTCGCGGCCTTCATCGGCGAGCCGATCTCGGCCGCTTCGGGGGTCCACATCCCGCACCCCGAGTACTGGCCGACGGTCCGCGAGATATGCGACAGGCACGGCGTCGTGCTCATCGCCGACGAGGTGATCAACGGCTTCGGGCGGACCGGGAAGATGTTCGCGGTCGAGCACTGGGACATCAGGCCCGACATCATGACCGTGGCCAAGGCCCTTACCAGCGGCTACCTGCCGATCGGCGCGGCCATCGCTTCGAAGAAGGTGGGCGAGGTCATGGAGGGCGAGGGCGATCAGACCTTCCGCCACCTGATAACGTTCGGCGGCAACCCCCCGGCCTGCGCCGCGGGCCTCGCGAACCTCGACATCATCGAGGGCGAGGGCCTGGTCGAGAACTCGGCGGAGATGGGCACGTACCTGTACGAGCAGCTCCAGACCCTCAGGGAGCACCCGATCGTGGCGGACGTGCGCGGCGGCATGGGGCTGATAGCCGCGGTCGAGTTCGCCAAGGACCGCGACACCTTCGAGCCGTTCCCCGCCGAGGCGGGACTCGACACCAGGCTCGGCCAGCTCATGGAGGCCAACCAGCTGCTGGGCCGGGGGATGAACCAGTGCATGTTCTTCTCCCCGCCGCTGTCGATCACCAGGGACGAGGTCGACTTCGTCGTCGGACAGACCGAGAAGGTGGTCGCGCAGCTCGAGAGCGATCTCAGCTAGCCGCCGGGCAGCTCCGGCCACGCGCCGAGCGTGACCTCGACGGTCCGCTCGGCGCCCCTCCTGAGGATGGTCAGGTCGACGCGGCGGCCCGGGTCGAGCGTGTTGAAGTAGTCGACCATCTCCGAGACGGACGCCACGGCGCGCCCGTCCGCGGCGACGATCACGTCGCCCCTGCCGCTCGGCACCCGGAACGGGTCTCCCAGCAGCCCGGCGTCGGAGGCGCCCGTGCCGGGTATGACCTCGCGCACGTACACACCCGCGTCGGCACCGATCCCCATCGCCTCCCCCAGTTCGCGGGTCAGCGAGGTCCCCCGCACGCCAAGCCAGGCGCGCGAGAGCACCCGCGGCTCCCTGAGGCGCGGCAGCAGGCTCGCCAGGATGTTGCTGGGGACGGCGAACCCTATGCCGAACTCGCCCTGCGCGGAGACCTGCACCGCCGAGGTGACGCCGATCACCTCCCCCTCGGAGTTGAGCAGCGGACCCCCGGAGTTTCCGGGAAGCAGCGCCGCGTCCGTCCAGACCATGTTGGGAATGGGCCGCTGCAGCGCCGGGGCCGCGGCCCTGTCGCGCAGGAGCGGGGGGCTGTCGCCCACGCCGGCCACGACCCCCACCGACAGGAAGTTGCGCATCCGCAGGGGACTGCCGATCGCCACCGCGAGCTGGCCCGCGCGCAGCCGGCTGGAGTCCGCCAGCGCCAGCGGCCTGACGTCCGTGACCTGATCGGGGTCGACGGACAGCATCGCGAGGTCGTCCGAGGGGCTCGATCCGAGCAGGCTGCCCTCGAGGACGCGCCCGTCGGAGAGCGAGACGTCGATGCTGCTGGCCCCGTCGACCACGTGGCTGTTGGTGACGACGTGACCGTCCGTGTCGACGAAGAAGCCGGCCCCCGTGTCGAGCGTCCCGTCCCAGCGGTGGATGATCAGCTCGACGACCGAGGGCGCGGCCCGCTCGAACAGCGAGGTCACCGCCGCCTCGTCGTAGGTCGGCCCGGAGGCGATCTCGGGCACGCCCCGGCGCTCGATGACGACGCCGATCGCCGCGCCGGCGATCAGGCCGACGACCAGGGCCATCAGCCCGAGGCCGCGGGTCGAGGGGCCCGGCCGCAGGGGCCACCTTCCAGGGGCCCTGACCCGGAAGTAGCCCTCCCGCCGCGGGGGCGGGGACGCGCGAACGCGGCGGCTGTCTCGGCGTTTCATCTGCTCCCTGGCCCGGCGGGCCCGGCCCCATCATAGCGCGGCCCGGCCGCGGCGCATCCCGGCAGCGAGCGGGCGGCGGTGGTTGAGGCGGTGCGTTTCCGGTAAGGTATCGCCGATGCGGGGAGCGGCCCCGTCCGATCCGCGGGTCCCACGGCCGACGGGGGCCCGGCGACGCCTAGCAACGGAGGAGCCCACATGAAGGCAGGCCTGTTCCTGATGCCGTCCCACCCGCCGGAGCGCGACACCTACGAGGCGCTCCAGTGGGACCTCGACACCATCGAGTACGCCGACAGGCTCGGATACTGCGAGGCCTGGATCGGGGAGCATTTCACCGCGATATGGGAGCCGGTGCCCTCCCCGGACCTGATGGTCGCCCAGGCGCTCCTCAAGACCAGCCAGATCCGGCTCGGCGTGGGCTCGTTCCTGCTGCCGTTCCACCACCCCGCCGAGCTCGCGCAGCGCATCGCCTACCTGGACCACATCGCCCAGGGCAGGTTCATGTTCGGCGTGGGGGCGGGCGGGATAGCCACGGACATGGAGCTGTTCCAGGTCGACATGGCGGCAAACCAGCACCGGGAGATGACCAGGGAGGCGCTGGAGATCATCCTCGGGATCTGGGACAACATGGACAAGCCGCCCTGGCGCTACGACGGCAAGTACTGGTCGGTGAACCTGCCCGAGCTAGAGGAGTTCAGCTACGGCACGCTGGGCTCGTTCCGAAAGCCGCTCACCAAGCCCTACCCACCCATCGGCATCTCCGCGGCCAGCCCCAACTCCACCACGCTGCGCATGGCGGGCGAGCGCGGCTTCCTGCCCATGAGCCTGGGCCTCAACGCCCAGTACATGCCAGGGCACTGGGACGCGGTGCTCGAGGGGGCGGCCGAGTCCGGCAGGGAGCCCCCGTCGCGCTCGGAGTGGCGCGTCGTCCGCGACTTCTGGGTGGCGGACACGGACGAGGAGGCGCGGGACACGGCCTGGAACGGCGGGCTGGGGAGGGCATGGCGCGAGTACCTGCAGCCGCTGTTCTCGTTCGGCGAGTACCCGATCACCAGGAACATGAAGCACGACCCGTCGCTGCCCGACGAGGCGGTGACCGCCGAGTACATCATGGAGCACATGTGGCTGGTCGGCTCGCCGCAGACGGTGGCCGACAAGATCCGCGAGCTCTACGAGTGGTCGGGGGGATTCGGCGTGCTGCTGGGCATGGTCGTAGACCACAAGGGCGACGACGAGCGCTGGAACCGCTCGATGAGGCTGATGCAGGAGGAGGTGATGCCCCTGCTCTCGGACCTCGAGTACTGACCGGGGCTAGGGACGGGAGGGCAGCTCCCTGCCACGCCAGCTCCCCGCCCCGCCGCGCCAGCGGCGCACCGCGGACGCGACGGTGAACACCGTGAAGAGCGCGCCCGCCGCCGGCAGTGACGGCGCCGCCAGCGCGCCCACGCCGTAGAGCCTCAGCATCGGCCGGAAGGTCGCCGCCATCGCCGCCCAGCCGCAGGCGCCGGCGCCCAGGGCGACCATCCCGCAGGCCGGGCCCGCGGAGGCGACCAGCCACAGCCCCGCGGCGGCCGAGAGCACCGGCGCCCCGTACAGCAGCGCCATCCCCGCCACCGTCCCGGCCAGCGCGGCGGGGCTGTGGCCCAGCTGCGTGTAGGCGGTCCTGGCGACCATGTCCCACACCGACCCCACCGAGCCGTAGGCCCGCACGCTGCGGACCCGCGTCGAAAGGCCGAGCCAGGTCCGGCCGCCCGAGCGCTTGACCGCCGCGGCCAGGGAGCAGTCGTCGATGAGCGCCCCGGAGATGGCCTCCAGCCCCCCCGCGCGCTCCAGCGCGCGGCGCCGGATCAGGACGCACCCGCCCGCCGCGGCGGCGGTCCGGCTCCCGGGCCGGTTCGACCAGGCGAACGGGTAGAGCTTCGCGAAGAAGTAGACGAACGCGGGCAGCAGCAGCCGGTCGAAGGCCGTATCGAGCCTGAGGAGGGCCATCAGCGAGACCAGGTCCGACCCCGACGCGGCCGCCCGCTCGACCAGCCGCCTGACCCCGTCGGGGGGATGGGCTATGTCGGCATCGGTCAGCAGCAGCATCTCGGGCCCGGAGCGCGCCGCGGCCTCGATCCCGGTCCGCAGCGCCCAGAGCTTGCCGCTCCAGCCCGCGGGCAGATCCCGGCCGGCGAGCACCGTCAGCCGCCCGCCCCCGGGGGAGGCCGCCCCGATCGATCGGGCGACGTCCGCGGTGCCGTCCCCGCTCCCGTCGTCGACCACCGTCACCGTCAGGTCCCCGCCGTAGCGCTGGGCGAGCAGCGTGGGGAGCGTCTCGGGCAGCGTCGCCGCCTCGTTGCGTGCGGGCACGATGACGGCGACCGTGGGCCAGCGCCAGCCCGGCGGGGTCCGCTCCCCGCCCCGGGGCAGCCGGATGTCGGCACGCCAGAACATGCCGCGCATCAGCGCCAGCCACAGCCAGGCGACCAGGGACACGCAGCCCAGGGAGGCGAGGGCCCAGCACGTGTCGGTCAAGGCGCGGACCGTCGCCGGTCGCGTGCGGGGGCGGGATGGAGACGCGGTGCGGAGATGAGTGACCCGCCTCGGACTCGAACCGAGAACCTACTGATTAAGAGTCAGTTGCTCTGCCAAATTGAGCTAGCGGGCCCGAGGGTGCCTGCGGGGTCCGGGCCCCGGCGCTGCGGGGCGTTCGGTGCGCCGGATTCTATCGCCGGGCGGCCCGGACGGTCAAGGACCGATGGGTGCCCTGCGTCCCTGTCCCAAGGCCGTGGCGGCGCTCCCACCGGGCCCGCGCGGCGGCCGGCCCGGCGGGCGGCGGTGGTAGTATTGTGAGGCCCCGCGCAGCACGGTGAGGTGCGCGCCGGGGGCGCCCCGACGATGCAGCGACCCCTCTCCCAAGCGCCGATGGAGCGCCCGATCGAGGCAGGCCCACTGCTCTTTCGCGCCCTGCTGGTGGCGGCCCTGGTGGCCGCCTTCGCCCAGATCACGCTGGGAGGATTCGTCAGGGCCGCGGACGCGGGGCTTGCCTGCGGGGACGACTGGCCCCTGTGCGACGGGCAGTGGATACCCGCCTTCACGGGCGACGTCATCCTGGAGTACTCGCACCGCCTGGCCGCCGTGCTGCTCGGGCTATTCGTGCTGGCCGCGCTGGTGGTCGCCTGGAGGGTGCACCGCGGCAACGCGCTGGCGCTGCGCTCCACGTTCGCCGCGTTCGGGCTGGTGATCGCGGCGGGGGCGTTCGGGTGGGCGACCGTGATATCCGAGCTCGGCTGGGGGCTGCGGCTCATCCACCTGGCGATCGCGGAGATGCTGATCACGTCCCTGGCCTTCGCGCTGGTCGCCGTCTGGCCCGTGAGAAGCCCGCCCTGGAACAGGCCCCCGCCCTCCACCATGGCCTACGGGGGCATGGTCATGGTGGCGATGCTCGTGACCACGTTCATCGTCCTGGTGTCGGGCTCCGTGGTGGTGGGCCTCGGGGCGAGCACGGCCTGCGGGTCGTGGCCGCTGTGCAGCGGCAGCATGATCATCCCCTCCGGGGACCACAAGTTCGCCATCCACATGGCGCACCGAATCGTCTCGATAGTGGCCGGCGTCCTCTTAGTCTGGGCCGCCGTTTGGACCTGGCGTATGAGGGAGTGGTGGCCCGGGGCGGGCCCGGCGGCGGTGGCGCTCGCCGCCGTGGTGATCGGCCAGATCTTCGTCGGCGCGGCCAACCCCTGGAGCGCCTTCGCACCCGGATGGAAGGCCCTGCACGTCGCGTTCGCCACCGCAACCTGGCTGGCGGCCTCCGTGCTCACGGCCCTGGTGCACGTGCCGAGGACCGGCGAGACGCCGGAGCCGGAGGCCGCGGACGAGCGCTTCCGCGGGCTGCGGAGCCTGATGCAGTGATCCGGGCGGCCCCCCGGGGCGCGCGCTGCGCCCCCGTCCGCTGCGATACAATCCCCCGGTGATAGCCCAGCCCCTATCCACCCCCGGCCTCGTCCGGGACTACGTGGCGCTGACCAAGCCGCGCATCATCGTCCTGCTGCTGGTTACGGCCCTCGGGGGGATGTTCCTGGCGGCCGGGGGCGCGCCGGACCCGCTGACGCTGGCCGTCGTGCTGGTGTCGGGCTCGCTTGCGGCCGGCGGCGCCAACGCGATCAACCAGTCCCTGGACCGCGACATCGACAACGTGATGCGCCGCACGCGGGGGAGGCCGGTAGCCGGAGGGAGGATCGTGGCCCGCGACGCCCTGTGGTTCGGCGTGGGCCTCAACGCGGCCGCGTTCACGCTGCTGAGCGTGCTGGTCAACCCCCTGAGCGCAGGCCTCACGCTGGCCGCGACGGTCGTCTACGTCTTCGTCTACACCCTCGGCCTCAAGCGCACCACCCCCCAGAACATAGTGATAGGGGGCGCGGCCGGGGCCTTCCCTCCCATGGTCGGATGGGCCGCCGTGAATGGGGACGTGGGGGTGGCGGCGCTGTACATGTTCGCGATCGTGTTCTTCTGGACGCCGCCCCACTTCTGGGCGCTGGCGCTGCTGATCAAGGACGACTACTCGGAGGCGGGCGTACCCATGCTGCCGGTCGTTAGCGGGGTGGCCGACACCAAGCGGTCTATCGTGCTGTACGTCGCGCTGCTGACCGCGCTCACGCTGATGTTCGTCGTCACCGGCGAGGTCGGCTGGATATACGGCGTCTCGGCCGGCGCGCTCGGCGTCGGGTACCTGTGCTTCTCGGTGCGGCTGCTGGCATCGGACGGCGTCGCCGGCGCGAGGGGCGCCTACCTGTACTCGCTCGCCTATCTCGCTCTGCTGTTCTCGGCCATCATGATCGACGCGTCTCTGCTGGCATGACGGGCCCTGAGGGGGCCCTCCCCGGAGTGGTCCGACGGCCTACGGACGGCTGTGGACAGGCGTCTATTGACATTGTGAAAAGCTTGACTATCGGCCATGGCTCTGTTAGATTTGCGTTGCGTCTCGGGGGCTGGCGGGCCCCCCGATCAAGCGCCCCAGCAGCCCCAGCAGCAGGAGTTGTCGTTCCCGCGTGATGTCGATTCTCAAGCGGCCGTGGACGCGACCCATCGCAGTCGCGCTCGCGGGATTGACCCTGGCGCTGCTGGCGGGCTGCACCATCGACAACCCGCAGTCGACCTTCGACACCCTCGGCCCGGTCGCCCGCTCGCAGGCGACGATCTTCTTCATCATCATGTACGCGGGCCTCGTGGTCTTCGCGCTGGTGATGGGCCTGCTCATCTACGCGACCATCCGCTACCGGCGGCGCTACACCGACCGCGACCCCGAGCAGGTCCAGGGCAACCACCTCCTAGAGATCACCTGGACGGTCGTCCCGGCGCTGCTGCTGATAGCCGTCGCGGTGCCCACCATCAACGCGCTGTTCGACAACTCGGTCTCCCCCGACCCCGACGCGCTGACCGTGAGGGCCACCGGCAACCAGTGGTGGTTCGAGTTCGAGATCGAGGAGCTGGGGGTGGTCACCGCCAACGAGCTGCACATCCCCGTCGGCGAGGTGATCAACTTCGAGCTCGACGCCAAGGACGTGATCCACAGCTTCTGGGTCCCCAAGCTGGCCGGCAAGGTGGACATGATCCCCAACAACGACAACACCATGTGGTTCCAGGCCGACGAGGCGGGGGTGTACATGGGCCAGTGCGCCGAGTTCTGCGGCGAGTCCCACGCCAACATGCGCTTCCGCGTGGTCGCCGAGTCCCGCGAGGACTTCGACGCCTGGGTGGAGCGCCAGCTGGCCGATGCGACGGTGCCCAGCGACCCCCTGGCCCAGCAGGGCCACGACCTGTTCATGTCGGTCGAGGTCGAGTGCTGGGCCTGCCACACGATCAGGGGCAGCTCGATCGCCTACGGGGACGTCGGCCCGGACCTGACGCACTTCGCGAGCCGGATGCACATGGCCTCGGGCATAATGGACAACACGCACGAGAATCTGGTCAGGTGGATCACCGACCCCAACGAGATAAAGCCCGGTAACGTGATGTCCAGGGACGGCGCCGTCTACAACGATCCGGACCGGGCGCTATCCGAACCCCAGATAGCGGCCCTGGCCGCGTACCTGAGGAGCCTGGAATGACGACTCTGTCGATTCCCATGATCAGGAGGCCCGTCCACCCGGAGGGTGTGTGGGGCTGGATCACGACCATCGACCACAAGAGGATAGGCATCCTCTACGGGGTCACCGCATTTATCAACTTCCTGATAGGCGGGATCGAGGCCCTCATCATGCGGGTCCAGCTCTCGGGCTCCAACGCCGACATCGTGAGCCCCGAGGTGTTCAACCAGCTCTTCACGATGCACGGCACCACGATGATCTTCCTGGCGATCATGCCGCTGGGGGCCGCCTTCTTCAACTTCGTGATACCGCTGCAGATCGGGGCCCGCGACGTCGCCTTCCCGAGGCTCAACGCGTTCAGCTACTGGGTCTTCCTCGCCGGCACGCTGATGCTGCACCTGAGCTGGTTCCTCGGCGAGTCGCCCAACGCCGGCTGGTTCGCGTACGCCCCGCTCACCGAGGAGGCGTACAACCCGGGCAGGGGCATCGACTTCTGGATCGTCAGCCTCCAGGTCCTGGGGATAGCGTCGCTGGCGGCCGCGTTCAACTTCATAGTCACGATCATCAACATGCGCGCCCCCGGCATGAGCATGATGCGCATGCCGCTGTTCACCTGGATGACGCTGATCACGGCCATCCTGCTGGTGCTCGCGTTCCCGGTCATCACGGTGGCGCTGTTCGAGCTGCTGCTCGACCGCAGCTACGGCACCAACTTCTTCTTCGCGCCCGCCGGCGGCGACCCGGTCCTGTGGCAGCACCTGTTCTGGGTGTTCGGCCACCCCGAGGTCTACATCCTGATCCTGCCGGCCATGGGCATCGTCTCGGAGATCCTGCCGACCTTCTCCAAGAAGCCCCTGTTCGGCTACTCGACGGTCGTCCTGGCCGGCGTGATCATCGCGTTCATGGGCTGGCTGGTCTGGAGCCACCACATGTTCACCGTCGGCCTGGGGCCGATACCTAACTCGGTCTTCACCATCACCACCATGGCCATAGCGGTGCCGACGGGGATCAAGATCTTCAACTGGGTGGGGACGATCTGGAAGGGCTCCATAGACTTCAAGACGCCGATGCTCTTCGCCGTCGGCTTCATAGTCACCTTCACCGTGGGCGGCATCAGCGGCGTGATGCACGCCATGTCGTCGTCCGACGCCCAGCAGCAGGACACCTACTTCATCGTGGCCCACTTCCACTACGTCCTGTTCGGCGGGGCGATCATGGGCATCTTCGGGGCGATCTACTACTGGTTCCCCAAGTACGCCGGCAGGATGTACAACGAGGGCGAGGGCAAGCTCCACTTCTGGCTGATGTTCATCGGCCAGAACCTGACGTTCTTCCCGATGCACTTCATCGGGATGGACGGCATGCCGCGCCGCATCTACACCTACGGGGCTGACATGGGCTGGACCGAGCTCAACGCCCTGCAGACCGCCGGGGCCTTCGTCATCGTGCTCTCGGTGCTGGTCATGATGAAGAACCTGTGGCAGAGCTGGCGCTCCGGCCGCCAGGCCCCCAGCGACCCGTGGGACGGTAGGACGCTCGAGTGGGCGATATCCTCCCCGCCCCCCGAGTACAACTTCGAGGAGATCCCGGTGGTCCAGGACCGCGACGACTGGTGGGCCCGCAAGCGCGGCCTCGTCCCCAGGCTCGCGCCGGCCGGGGGGTCCGGCGACGGGCACGGCATCCACCTGCCCCAGCCGTCCTTCTGGCCGCTGGTCGCGGCCATAGGCATCTTCATCGGCGCCTGGGGCATCATCTACAGCATCCCGGTTCTGGCGATCGGCGGGGCCGTCATGATGGTCGGCCTGTACGCGTGGTCGTTCGAGCCGGTGAACGACCCCGAACCGGACGAGACCGAAGAGCAGGCCTAGAGGGCCGGGACGAGAGCGGCAGATGGCGCAGCAGGCGGGCGCGGCCCACCACGACGGAGAGCACGAGGACACCACCACCGGCCTCAACCACCGGAAGATGCTCATGTGGGCCTTCCTGGGGTCGGACTGCATGTTCTTCGGCACGCTGATCGCCACCTACCTGGTCTACAGGGGCAGGAGCAAGGTCGGACCGTTCCCCGAGGACGTGTTCAGCATCCCGGTCACCTCGGTCAGCACCTTCGTCCTGCTGATGAGCAGCATGAGCATGGTGCTGGCCTACGCCGCCCTGACCCGCGGCTCACTCAGGACCTACCGGGTCTGGCTGATGTCCACCATCGTGATGGGCGCGACGTTCCTCGGCTTCCAGGTCTTCGAGTTCTACGAGTTCTCCAACTACCACGTGAAGATCGACTGCCACGAGTACCGGGCGGCCCCCGGGGAGTTCACCGAATTCGAGGCGTCCATCGCCGAGGGCGAGTGCGTCGAGGGCGTGGACAAGTACGAGGGCCAGCACGGGCTCACGCCCAGGACCAACCTGTTCGGCACCACGTTCTTCACGCTCACGGGCCTGCACGGCACGCACGTCACGATCGGCGTGATCTGGCTGCTGGGACTGTTCTTCTACTCGTTCAAGAGGGGCGGGGTGACGCCCGAGCGCAACCTCGACACCGACCTCGCCGCTCTGTACTGGCACTTCGTGGACGTCGTGTGGATCGTGATCTTCACCGTGGTGTACCTGTTCGGCGTGTTCGAGGGATTCCCAACGTAGCGATGACCACAGAGGAACAGACGACGATCGCAGGGGCCCGGTCGGACGGGTCCGAGGAGGGGCGCGCGGTGCACACCGGACACCCGACCCCGCTGACGTACTTCAAGATCGCCATGACCCTGGTCGTGCTGACGCTCCTCGAGGTCTTCCTGTTCCTTATAGAGGGCCTGAGCTACGGGATCATACCGATCCTCGCCATCCTGTCGATCGGCAAGTTCGTGCTGGTCGCGATGTACTACATGCACCTTCGCTTCGACCACAAGATCTTCAACATCATGTTCATCTCCGGGCTGGTGCTGGCGGTGGGCGTGGTCTTCGCCCTAATGGGCCTGTTCCGGTGGTTCCACGTAGCCGGCTGACCGGCGCGGGGGGTTAGGTCCCATTGCCCGACGGCCTAGCCTACTCCGTCTGGACGGACTGGCACCTCCACCCGGACGTCGCCATCGGCCTCGCGGTGCTGCTGGGCGCCTACCTGTACGCCGTCGGTCCGATGAGGGTGCGCCTAGGGCTGGCCGAGTCCATCGAGCCGAGGCGGGTGGCGATGTTCACCGCGGGGATCCTGGTGATCTTCATCGCGCTGAACTCGCCGCTGCACGAGCTGAGCAACGACTACCTGTTCTCGGCCCACATGGTCCAGCACGTGCTGCTGACGCTGGTCGTGGCCCCGCTGCTGATCGCCGGCACCCCCGGGTGGGCGCTCAGCCCGGTGCTGCGGTTCCGGGCCGTGCGGGCGCCGGCCCGGGTGCTGACGCACCCGATCGTCGGCTTCGCGGCCTTCAACCTGATGTTCTCGCTGTGGCACTTCCCGGCCCTCTACGCGGGCTCGGTCAACTTCCACGGCATCCACATAACCGAGCACGTCCTGTTCATGGCCACGGGCGTCATGGGCTGGTGGCCGCTGATGAGCAACAGCGCGGAGCTGCCCAGGCTCTCCGAGCCGCTACAGATGATCTACCTGCTGTTCATGTCGATCGCCCAGATACTGGTGTTCGCGCCGATCACCTTCGCGGACCAGCCCATCTACGAGCACTACGTCAGCGCCCCGACCATCTGGGGCATCAGCGACATCGTCGACCAGCAGGCCGGCGGCCTGATCATGAAGGTGGGCGGCGGCGCCCTGTTCATGGCGCTGCTGATCGTGGCCTTTTTCAGGTGGCACTCCCGCGAGGAGGAGGCCCACCGGCGGGAGGCCAGGCGGATGGCCCAGCGGGCCGAGGGCATAGACCCGGGGCGCGCTCCCGGATAGGATCTCGGGCGCAGGCCCAGGAGGACAGGATGACACCCGACCAGATCAAGCTCGCGCTGCTGATTCCGGCGATATCGGTGGTGATCGTGTCGGTGATCGCCGGCGGGCTGGGGTTCATCTTCATCGGCCTATACAAGGCGGGCGCCGGGGAGTGGGGCGCGATCATCATCGGCCTCGCCCTCGTGATCGCCGTACCGGCGATCGCCTACCTCATGGAGCGCAGGATCGAGGGGGGCGGGGCCTCCTAGCGCGGGCCGCCCGGCCTGCGCGGCATGGGGGCGACCTGAGCGGCGCGGCGCGGCGCCCGGCGGTCGCCCTGTGCGCCCTCGCCGCGGCGGCGATCCTGGCCGGATGCGGCGCCGGGGAAGAACCCGGCGGCACCGAGCTGAACGCCCGGAATCCGGCCCCGGCCGCCGACTTCGCCCTCACCGACCAGTTCGGAGCGGAGGTCTCGCTCTCCGGCCTCAGGGGCCGGGTGGTCGTCCTTACCTTCCTCTACACCCACTGCCCCGACATCTGTCCCGTCGTCGCCGGCCACCTCGTGAGCGTGCGCGACCGGCTGTCCGGCGAACCCGGCGCGCTCGATGACGTGTCGATGCTGGTCGTCAGCGTCGACCCGGAGCGCGACGGCGAGCGGCGCGCCCGAGAGTACTCCGAGCGCTATGGAATGCTCTCGGGATGGAGCTATCTGGTCGGGGACAGGGAGACGCTGGAGCGGGTCTGGTCCGACTACTACGTCTCGCCCCTAGCCGCGTCCGGCGGCTCGGTCGACTCCCTGGCGGATGCGGTGGAGGCCGCCTACACCGTTGACCACCAGGCCCCGGTCTACCTGATAGACCGGGTGGGGATGATGAGGACCGCCTTCCTGCTGCCGTTCGACCCGAACGACGTGGCGAACCGGGTGCTAGCCCTGCTCGGGGAGGGCGGCTAGGCCGCGGCCAGGCTCTCCCTGGCCCTGTCCGCCACGGCGGCGAACCCCTCGGGCTCGAGGACGGCCAGCTCGGCGAGCATCTTGCGGTCGATGTCCGCTCCCGCCAGCTTCAGGCCGTGGATCAGGCGGCTGTAGGACAGCCCGTTCTGCCGCGCCGCGGCGCCGATCCGCAGGTTCCACAGGCGGCGCATGTCGCCCTTCTTCTTCCTGCGGTGCGCGTAGGCGTAGCTGAGTGCATGGATCATCGACTCGCGCGCCTGGCGGTACAGGGCGTGGCGCCCCGCCCGGTGGCCGCGGGTCATCTTGAGAACCTTCTTGTGGCGACGGCGGCGCGTCACGCCGCGCTTGATCCTGGTCATCGAGTGGTCTCCCGCCGGGTGCCGACAGCCCTAGGGCTTGCCGTTGGCGAGCAGCTTCCTCAGGCGCTTTTCGTCGGCCTTGGACACCGGCAGCTTGTGGGAGTAGAGCCGCCTGGCGTTGGCGGGCTTCTTTCGCCTGAGGTGGCTGCGGTGCCCCTTCATTCGGCGAAGCTTGCCCGTCCCGGTGATGTGGAAGCGGGCGGCCGCCCCCTTGTGAGTCTTCAGCTTAGGCATCTGCTCCGGGTCACCTCGCGGCCAGAGACGGCTCCGACCTTGCCACCCGGCCCTTGGCCGGGGTGAGAATCATCGTCAGGAAACGGCCCTCGAACGACGGCGCCTTCTCAACGAGGGCATCGTCGGCGAGGTCCTCGGCCACCGCCTTGAGCACGCCCATGCCCACCTCCGGGTGGGTGATCTCCCGGCCCCTGAACATGACCGAGACCTTGACCTTCGATCCCTCGCCCAGCAGCCTCCTGACCAAGCGGGTCTTGGCGGTGCGGTCGTGCTCGCCTATGCGGGTCTTGAACCGAACCTCGCGCAGTTCGTTGGTGGTCTTGGCCTTCTGGGCCTTGCGGGCGCTTCTCTCCTTGCGGCTCGCCTCGTAGCGGAACCGCCCGTAGTCCATTATGCGGCAGACCGGCGGGCGCGCCGACGGGGCCACCTCAACCAGGTCCAGCCCCCGCCCCTCGGCGAGGGCGATGGCCTGACTGGTAGGCATCACGCCCAGCTGGTTTCCCTCCTCGTCCACCAGCCGGACCTCCAGGATCCTTATGCGACCGTTGACTCTATAGTCCCTAGCTATGTCGGTCTCCCGGCTACCTTACCGCCTCTGGGCATTCGCCCCTCCAATGCAAACTGGCCAGGCCGCGCCTGACCACGACGGAATATAGCACAAGGTGGGAGCGCCGACAATAAGGCACGCACGGGCCTAGATGCCTATGACAACGGGCCGATGGCCGCCTGCCGCGATGGCATGGCACTCGATGCTTGGAGGATCGAAGGCGATGATGCTGCCGCGTCCGGAGACCTTCATCACCGCCAACACCGCGTGGCGGGGGGCGACAAGGCTGGGGAGCATGCCCGCCCGCTCGGCGCTCTCCCGGCCGCGCACCGGCCCCGGGCCCGCGGAAACTCGGAGGTGCCCGTCGTAGCATTGATTCCGTGCTATCATGCTAAGAAAACGAAATAAGGAGGCAGTGATGATTGCAGCATTCAAGGCTTTAGGTACGGAAGACATCTTCAACGGACGAAATACGCAGGCGGCGCGACGAACGTGTTCCCAGTCGATTTGGAAGACGGCCCAGCGCAAGCTGGATCAACTCGACTCCGCCACCCATTTGGGAGACCTCAGTGCACCTCCAGGCAATCGACTGGAGCAGCTCAGCGGAGACAGAAACGGCCAACACAGCATTCGCGTAAACGACAAATATCGAATCTGCTTCGTCTGGACACAATCAGGCCCCGATGAGGTCGAAATCGCAGACTACCACTGAGAGTCCGGGGGCCACGCCGTCCGAGACGGGTGCCAATCACCCGGCGAAGGCGGGATCACCGGGCACCGCCCATGAAGGAGATCAAGAATGGTTCGCATTCCAAGTGACCGGGAGCCCACCCACCCGGGCGAGATGCTGCGCCATGAGTTCCTGGTACCCCTCGGCATGACCCAGAGGGAGCTGGCAGGTGCTATCCGGGTGCCCTATCAGCGGATCAACGAAGTCGTCCGCGGCCGGCGTGGAGTCACGCCCAGCACGGCGCTGCGCCTCGCAAGATTCTTCGGCACGTCGGCGGGATTCTGGATGAATCTGCAGTTCCGCTGGGATCTCTATAGCACCCAGACCTCCGAGGCCGAGCAGATCGAGGGCATAGCGCCGCTCCTCCGGTAGGTGTCGCCAAGTGCGCTTGGGTCTGCCGCTGCCCCCAGCGAAGCCGGCCCCGGCTGTTGCGTGAGCCGTGTGAACGGGTCCGTTGCATGCTCCATTGAGCTCGCACCGCCGGCCTCCAGGTCCCCATCGACGCCCCCGGCGGTGTCGAGGCCGGCGGCCTAGGTCATCGGTGCGCGTGGCCGACATCCAATGCGGCGCAGCGTGAAGGCGCCGCCTGTGGGGAACTCTCAGGCCCAAGGGCCGGTGGAGCAACGCTGATGGCCCCTGTAGGGGCTAGGTCACGCGTCGGGCGGGAGTCCGAACATCGGGGCGTCGCGGTGCCACCTCCCCGTCGAACGGGATCCGATCTCGTTCCCGGCAACAGTCGCCCACAGCCTAAACATCCCGTCTGATGCCCGGGGACGGGTCCCTAGCCCGCCCTGCCCTCCGCCTCGGCCCTGATCCGCTCGACGACCCGGTCCACCGCCATCGCCCCGAGGTTCTCGCCCGAGCGCAGCCGCACCGCCGCGGCATCGGCCCCCTGCTCGCGGTCGCCCACGACCAGCATATACGGGACCTTGCGCACCTGCGCCGCCCGGATCTTCGCGCCCATGCGCTCGTTCCCGTCGTCGACCTCGGCCCTCAGCCCGGCCCCTGCGAGGCGCTCGGCGACTCCGCGGCCGTACTCGACGTGACGGTCGGCGATTGGGATGACCGTCGCCTGCACCGGCGCCAGCCAGGTCGGGAACGCGCCCCCGTAGTGCTCGATCAGGACGCCCATGAACCGCTCCATCGAGCCCAGCAGCGCCCGGTGTATGACGTAGGGCTGGTGTCGGCCCCCGTCGGCGCCGACGTACTCGAGGTCGAACCTGGCGGGCAGGTTGAAGTCGAACTGGACCGTCGTTATCTGCCATAGCCGCCCGATGGCGTCGCGGATGTGCACGTCGATCTTCGGCCCGTAGAACGCCCCGCCCCCCTCGTCGGCGACGTAGTCCTGCCCCCGCTCCTCGAGCGTCTCGCGCAGCGCCGCGGTGGCCAGATCCCACTGCTCGTCCGTGCCGACCGCCTTCTCGGGCTTGGTGGCCAGCATCACCTCGAACTCCGAGAAGCCGAAGCTCGTCAGCAACCGGAACGTCAGGTCCAGGACGCCGTTGACCTCGTCCCGGACCTGGTCCTGGCGGCAGAAGATGTGCGCGTCGTCCTGGGTCAGGCCCCTGACCCGGAGCAGCCCGGCCAGCACGCCGCCCCGCTCGTAGCGGTAGACGGTGCCCAGCTCGCCGACGCGCATGGGAAGGTCGCGGTAGCTGCGCAGGCCGGTCTTGTAGTAGGTCATGTGGAACGGGCAGTTCATCGGCTTGAGGTAGTACTCCTGCCCGTCCATGTCCATCGGGGCGAACATGTTGTCTGCGTAGAAGTCCAGGTGCCCTGAGGTGCGCCACAGGTCGGCCTTGCCGACATGGGGCGTGTACACCAGCGAGTAGCCGGCCCGCGCGTGCTCTGCGCGCCAGAACTCCTCGATCAGGCCCCTGACGGCGGCGCCCCTCGGGTGCCATATCACCAGGCCCGGCCCGACCTCGTCGGACACGGAGAACAGGTCCAGCTGGCGCCCCAGCGTCCTGTGGTCCCGACGCCTCGCCTCCTCCAGTCGCTCGAGGTGGGCGGAGAGCTCCTCCTCGGACTCGAACGCCGTCCCGTATATGCGCCGCAGCATCGGCCGGTTCTCGTCGCCGCGCCAGTAGGCGCCCGCAACGCTGAGGAGCCTGTAGGCGGCGATCCGCCCCGTGGACTCGACGTGGGGGCCGCCGCAAAGGTCCTCGAACCGGCCGTGCGTGTAGGTGGAGATCGCCTCCCCATCCGGTATGTCCCCGAGGACCTCCAGCTTGAGGGGCTCGTCGGCCAGCAGGACCCTGGCCTCGTCGCGCGCGAGCTCGCGGTAGACGAAGGGGAGGTCCTCCTCTATCACGTCCCGCATGCGCCGCTCGATCTCCTCGAGGTCCTCCGGCGAGAAGCTGCGCTCGGTCAGGAAGTCGTAGTAGAACCCGTCGTCCGTGGGCGGCCCGATACCCAGGCGCACGTCGGGGTACATGCGGGTCACGATGTCGGCCATGACGTGCGCGGCCGAGTGGCGCATGCGCCTCCTGAGCTCGATCAGGTGCGGGTCGATCGCTGCCGCCATCTGCTGCCTCCTGGGCTGGGGCTCGGGGCCCGGGCGGCCCCGGCGCCGGGGCCTAGGGGACGGCCTGGCCGGCCATCACGCCGGTGCACTCGCCGTCCTCGACGGCGATGGCTCCGTTGACCAAAACGTGCGGGATGCCCACCGGGTGGTGCATCGGGTCCTCGAAGGTGGCCGTGTCGATCACCGTGTCGGGGTCGAAGACGACGACGTCGGCGAAGTAGCCCTCCTGGATGCGGCCGCGGCCGGTCAGCCCGAAGCGGCGGGCCGGGTTGTCGGTCATGCGCTGGACCATCGTCTCGAGGCTCATCACGTCCGGCATCTGGCGCCTGAGCCTGCCCAGGAACCGCGGGAAGGTGCCGTAGGCCCGGGGATGGGGGAGCCCGCCAACCGGGATCTGGTCGCTTCCGACCATGTAGTCCGGGCGGGCAAGCAGCTCCATCTGGTCCCTGGCCAGGGTCCGGGTGATGGCCACGCTGGTCGGCGGGGCACCCCGGTAGCCGACCTCGAGGCCCTCGCTCAGCAGCAGGTCGCACACGACGTCACCGGCGGTGCGGCCGTCGATGCGCGCGATGTCGAACAGGCTCATCCCCTCCAGCTCGGGGTGGCGGGGCAGGTGCGTGAACACCATCTGGTCCAGCGGCCTGGCGTCGTAAGCGTTGATGCCGTCCACGACCATGCGCCGCTGCTCCGGCTCCGCGAGCCTGGCGAGGATCTCGTCCGCGCCCCCCTCCTGCGACACCGAGTGCAGGACCATGACCGTGAAGCTGCTGCCTATGGGGTAGGGATAGAGCTCCAGGGACGAGTCCACCTGGTCCTTGGCGGCGTCGATCGGGGCGATCTTCTCGGCGGCAGTGATCACCCCAACGTCCTCCGGGTTGGTCCGAAAGTGCGAGAAGTGGACCCTCACCCCAGAGCGCCTTCCGATCTCCAGCGCCTCCTCGACGCCCCCGCCGCCGTAGCCCCGCTCGGTGTGCACGTCCCGCAGGTGGGTCACGTACAGCCCGCCCGCCTCGTGGGCGGCCCCGCACAGCTCGACGAGCTCGTCGGTCGTGCTCCAGCAGTTCGGGAAGTAGGACATGCCCGTGGAGAAGGCCACCGCGCCCTGCCCTATCGACTCGGCGACCAGCCGTTTGGCCCTGGCCAGGTCGTCCCCGAGCAGGGGCGTGTCGGTGAAGCCCAACGTCTCTATGCGGATCGCCCCGTGCGCCACGCAGTAGGCGGTGTTGATGGCGCACCTGCGGTGGTAGTGGGAGCGGAACGCCTCGACGCTGGACATGTCGAGGTCGCCCGGGGGGAGGCCGAGCAGGCCCGAGAGGTAGCGCCGGTACATCCGGTAGTTGTCCGCCGAAAGAGGCGCGTACGACAGGCCGTCCTGACCCAGGAACTCGGTGGTTATCCCCTGGCGCAGGCCCGAGGCGTGCTGCGGGTCCAGCAGCAGCGCGCCGTCCGAGTGGGCGTGCGTGTCGATGAACCCGGGGCTCACGGCCATGCCCGAGGCGTCGAGGACGCGCGCCGCGTCCGCCGCCGACAGGTCGCCGACCGCCTCGATGCGCTCGCCGGCCACACCTACGTCCGCGCGGAACGGCGGCGCGCCGGTCCCGTCCACCACCGTCCCGCCCCTGATCACTACGTCAAACATTCATCCCTCGATCGTCGGCCGCGCCGGCGCGGCCGACCGCCCGGGGCGCCGGGCCCCGGGTTCGAAGGCGCGGGGCCGGTGCGCCTAGGAGGCGTCCAGCCTGCTGCGGACCTGCGCCCTGATCTCCTTGACCCTGGGCAGGTCCGGGAAGCGGCCGTCCTCCTTTGCCTTGTCGTAAATGGTCTCGCCGTCGGCGAAGACCTGCAGGACGCCCCCGGTTCCCGGGGTCATGGTTATCGCCACGTCCTTGCCACCCTCGGCGAAGATCTCGGTGGCCATCCAGGCCGCCGTGCCGTGGTGGCTTCAGGGCACGCAGTAGACGATCTCTACGCTCAGCCTCGCTATGGGTTCCGTCATGTCCCTCTCCTCTCGCCAGGGCTAGTGGGTCGTCGCCGGCCCGCGGACCGGTATCCTGCGAATGACGTCGGGGTTGGCCAGCGACATAGGATACATGCCCCGCAGCATCCGGGCCGCCTCCTGGCCTAGCCTGATCCTGCCGGCCTCGTTCGAGTGGTCCGACGTGCCCGCCGAGTGCGGCGTGGCGATGACGTTGTCCATCGCCAGCAGCGGGTTGTCCGCCGGCGTGGGCTCCTGCTCGAACACGTCGAGGGCGGCCCCGGCTATGCGTCCCTCCCCGAGCGCGCGCACCAGCGCCGCCTCGTCGTGGGTGGGGCCCCGGCAGGTGTTGATGAAGTGGGCGGTGGGCCTCATTGCGGCGAACATGGACTCGCCGGCAAGGCCCCGCGTCTCGTCGTTGAGCGGAACGTGCATCGACACGTAGTCCGATGCGGCGGCGAGCTCCTCGATCGACCCGACCTGCTCGACCTCGTACTCGGCGGCCACCCATGGGGGCAGGTAGGGGTCGTAGACCAGCACCCGCATGCCGAACACGGCCGCCTTGCGCGCGGTCGGGCGCCCTATGTTGCCGAAGCCCACGAGCCCCAGGGTCTGGCCGCGGACCGCCGGCATGGGGAGGATCTCCCACGGCGTCCGGGGCTCCCATCCCCCGGCGCGCACCAGCCGGTCGAGCAGGGTGAGCCTCTTTGCGCAGGCCAGCACGAACATGATCGTGTGGTTCGCGACCTCGTCGGCGCAGTAGCCCGCGCAGTTGGCCACCATGATCCCCGCCTCGGTCGCGGCCGCGTCGTCTATGTGGTTGAAGCCGTGGCCCAGGCTCACTATGCCCGACGCGCCCTCCATCGACTCGATCACCGCCCTCGTCATGGGCACCGCCTCGTCTATCACCACGTCGGCGCCCCTGACCGCCTCGATCACCTCGCCCTCGCTGGCGACCAGATGGCGCACGAACACGTGGTCCACCGCCTCCAGCTGCGCGCGCGTCAGCGACACGTCCGAGTCGTTGGACGTTATGTACGCCACCGTCGGCCTATCCATCCGCTCCCCTCCCTGGGGCGCCCAGCAGGCGCCCGTAGTCGGCGCTCCAGCGCCCGGCGAACTCGACCTCCCGGTCCCGGCTCCCGTAGTGCGCGGAGTCCCCGGGCGGGTTGCGGCGGTACCACTCGACGGTCCGGGCGACCCACCGGGCCATGGGGGTCGGGGCGAGGCCCAGCTCGCGCCGCGCCCTGACCGTCGACATCACGTACGGCGAGGGGATGCTCAGCGGATCGAAGCTCCAGTCCCCCCACGGCAGGTCCGAGAGCCGGTCGCAGGCGTCGGCGGGGACCGGGACGGCGCTTAGCCGCGTCCCGCAGGCGGCCGCCATGGTCTCAAGGAAGTGGCGCAGCGTCGGGATCTCGTCCTGGCAAAGGTTGTATATCCTGCCCGCGGCCGCCGGGGAGTCGACCGCGGCCAGGAAGGCCGCGGCCACGTCGTCGCGAAAGCCGATCCGGAACACCCCCAGGCCACCGTCCCTGAGGACGATGGGCCGGCCGTCCTCGATGCGCTGCTGGTACCACCAGAACCTCAGGGTCGGGTCCTCGGGCCCCAGCGTGGCCGGAACCCGCATGACGACCCACGGCAGGTCGGGCGTCTCCGACAGCACCCGCTCTATCTGGCGCTTCCCCTGCGCGTAGCCGTCCATGGACCCGTCGCAGGTCCACGGCACCGAGCCGAGGTCGACCGAGTCCTCCGCGAGTGGGCATAACGCCTCGAGGTCGACGAACTGGTCCCGAGGGCCCGTGGGCCCGTCCGCAGGCAGTCGGCGGGAGTGCGCGTGGCCGGGGCCGCCGTAGATCGAGACGGTGGAGGCGACCACGTACCTGCCGGTGCGGCCCCTGAGCGCCCGGACCGCGGATCGGGCGTCCTCCGCCGTGTAGGCGAGGTTGTCGATCACGGCGTCGAAGGTGCGCCCGGACAGGTTCTCGGCGAAGCCGTCGCGGTCGGTCCTATCGCCGATTATGTGGTCGCACTCGTCCCAGAACGCGGGCCTTGCGTTGCCCCGCGAGTAGATGGTGACCGAGTCGCCTCGCCCGAGGAGCGAGCGCACGATCACCTTCCCGAAGTAGAGCGTGCCGCCGATTACCAGGACTCTCATGGAACAAGGGCCGCCGAGGGGGCGGCTCGGGACGCATTATACGACGGGCCGGGCCCCGCGCCGCTGCGTGCGGCGCGGGGCGGCGGTGCTAAGATTGGCGCGAATCCACAGCCGGGGGGTGCGCCTTGCTCAGGGCCCAGGTCTTCTACGATTACCTCTGACCGTTCGTGCACAATGCAGCCGTGTGGCTGGATAGGGCGGGCGCCGCCGGGTTCGAGATCGACGTGACCTGGCGGGCCTTCGTGCTGGACGAGATCGGGCGCCAGGGGGGCAGCCCGATGTGGGAGAGGCCGCCGGGCGAGCGCGGTCGGTCGCTGCCGTCCCTGATCGCCGCCAAGGCCGCGCTCAGGCAGGGCGCCGAGGCGTTCGACCGCTTCCACCTGGCCGTCCTCGCGGCGCGCCACGACGGCGGGCGCATGCGGCTGGACCGGACCGAGCCGCTGATCGAGCTGGCCCGCGCCCAGGGCCTGGACGCCGACCGCATGGCCCGGGACCTCGACGACCCGGCCCTCGCCGCCGAGGTCGCGGCCGACCACACCGAGGCGGCCGGCGAGCACGGCGTGTTCGGCACGCCCACCTTCCTGTTCGAGAGCGGCCAGTCGGTCTTCCTTAAGACCTTCATCCCGCCCGAGGACGAGGCGGCCGAGGCCCTCGCCCACTTCGTCGGGCTCTTCGCCGACCGCGGGTACATCGGCGAGGCCAAGCGCCCACAGCCCCCCTGGCCGAAGGGTGCGGTCTAGCGGGGAGGGCGAGGGCCTAGCCGAGCTGTCCGGCCGGCTGGGAGTGGGGTTCTCGGACCCCGGCCTGCTCGCGCTGGCCATGGTCCACCCCTCGGCGCTCAACGAGGGCGCGTCGGCGCCGCCCGAGTCCAACCAGCGCCTGGAGTTCCTGGGAGACGCGGTCGTCGGCCTCGCGGTCGCGGCCGAGCTCTACCGCCTCCACCCCGACTGGGACGAGGGCCGCCTGACGCTGGCGCGCTCCGAGCTGGTGAGCGGGCGTACGCTGGCCGAGGCCGCCGCCGAGCTGGGTCTGGGCGAGTTCCTGGTGCTGGGGCGGGGCGAGGAGGCCCAGGGCGGGCGCGCAAGGCAGTCCAACCTCGCGGCGGCCCTTGAGGCGGTGGTGGGCGCAAGGCTCCTGGACGCCGGCCACGGGCCGGCGGCGGCGCTGGCGCTCGCCCTGCTCGGCGACCGGGTGGCAGACGCGGCCGGCGAGGCGCTGCCCAGCGCCCCGACCGCCCTGCAGGAGCTGCTGCACGCCAGGGGGTCTCCCTCCCCGGTCTACCTGGCCTCGGAGCCGTCGGGGGAGCCGCACGCCCCCGTGTACACGGTGTCCGTGGAGGTGGACGGCGCCGTGATCGGGCGCGGCTCCGGCCCCAGCAAGGCGTCCGCCAGGCGCGAGGCCGCCAGGGCGGCCCTCGGCCGGCTCTCCTAGGGACCCCGCCCGGCTAGCCGGGTACGGGGAAGCGGCCGGCCAGCGCCGCCACCTCCGTCCGCACCGAGTCGCCGACCGACGGATCGTCGACGCCGCGCAGGGCGCGGATGATCAGCTCCCCGACCCTGCGGGTCTCGTCGGCGCCGAACCCCCGGGTGGTGATGGCCGGGCTCCCCAGCCGAAGCCCGCTGGTCACGCGCGGCCTCTCCGGGTCGTAGGGAATGGCGTTGCGGTTGGTGGTGATGCCCACGGCGTCGAGGGCCTCCTCCGCCGCGGCCCCCGTGAGCCCCAGCGGGCGCAGGTCGACCAGCAGCAGGTGGTTGTCGGTGCCGCCCGACACGATGCGCGCCCCCCCGTCCGAGAGCGCCTCCGAGAGCGCCGCGGCGTTGGCGACCACGCCCTGGGCGTAGGCCTTGAAGCCCGCGGTCAGCGCCTCGCCGAGGGCGGCCGCCTTCGCCGCCACGGCGTGCATGAGCGGCCCGCCCTGGACGTTGGGAAACACGCCGCGGTCGATGGACCTGGCCATGTCCTCGGTGCACAGGATCATTCCCCCGCGCGGGCCCCTCAGCGTCTTGTGCGTCGTGGAGGTCACCGCGTGAGCGTGCCTGACCGGGGACGGGTGGACGCCCGCGGCGACCAGGCCGGAGAAGTGGGCCATGTCCACCATCAGCAGCGCGCCGACGGCGTCCGCTATCTCCCTAAAGCGCCTAAAGTCGTAGAACCGCGGGTACGCGGTGGCCCCGGCGACCAGGATCCTCGGGCGGTGCTCGTGGGCGAGGCGGGCGACCTCGTCCATGTCGATCAGCTCGGTCTCGCGGTCGACGCCGTAGTAGACGAACCGATAGTGCCTGCCGGAGAAGTTGACCGGGCTGCCGTGCGTGAGGTGTCCGCCCTGGTCGAGCCTCAGGCCCATCACGGTGTCGCCGGGGCGCAGCTGCGAGTGGTACACGGCCATGTTGGCCTGGGCCCCCGAGTGCGGCTGGACGTTGGCGTGCTCGGCGCCGAACAGCCTGACGGCGCGGGAGACCGCCAGGCGCTCGGCGACGTCCACGTGCTCGCAGCCCCCGTAGTAGCGCCGGCCCGGGTAGCCCTCGGCGTACTTGTTGGTCAGCACAGAGCCCTGGGCCTCGCGCACCGCGGCGCTGGCGTAGTTCTCCGAGGCGATCAGGTTGATGCTGCGGGCCTGCCTCGCGGCCTCGTCGGCGACGACGGAGGCGAGCTCGGGATCGCGTTCGGCGAGGGCGGTCACGGGCGGACCCGGGCTCCCCGGGCGCGCCGGGGCGTGCGCGGGATCAATCCAGGAGCTGGGGCTCCAGGAGCCCGTAGTCGCCGTCCCTGCGGCGGTAGACGACGCTGTGGCGGCGGGATTCCAGGTTGTAGAACAGGAAGAACCCGTGGCTGAGCATCTCCATCTCCTCGATGGCGTCCTCGACCCGCATGGGCTCCATCGCAAAGCGCTTGGTCCGGGTGACCCTGCCCGCCGGGCCCTGGTCGTCCGGCCCCTCCTCCGCGGGGACGGCCGGCGCGTCGTCCCTTCCCGGCCGCGCCGAGCGGCGGGCGGAGGACGAGCGGTAGAAGCGCGTCTTGTAGCGACGGATCTGGCGGTCCAGGACGTCGGCCACGCGGTCGACGGCCTGGCGGACCGTCGCGCCGCGTTCCTGGCCCCTGAGCGACCTGCCGGCGGCGCCGATCGTCAGCTGGGCGACCACCCGGTCCTCGGCCGACCGGGCGGATGTTGCCGTGATCTCCAGGTCCGCGGCGGTCATGCTGGGCAGGTGCCTCGCGAGCCGGTCGAACTTGCGGCGCGCGTAGTCCTCGGTGGGCCCGTCCAGGGAGACGTTCCTCGCGTGGATGTTCAGCGGGGCGGCGGTCGGGGAAGTCGAATCGCTCATGCCTCCATTCTACGGCTCGCTCCATCCCCGGCACAAGGGCCGCGAACGCGGTGGACAAGGCGTCCGCAGCCCGCAGGCGTCTTGTGGGCGCGCCCGCGCTGTGGTAGGTTTGCGCCGTGCCCAGGCGGGCCCGGGGGCCCCACCGCGCACTGACGCCGCACCAGGGAGGGAGAGCATGGCGGGCATAACGCTCACCGAGGTGCCGGCCCGCGGTGACGACCCCTACGGCGCCGAGGCCGGCGCCTGCGAGGCCCTCCTCGATCGGACCGCCCTGCCCACCGTCTTCCTGGCCCCGTGGTGGATGTCGGCCTGGCACGGTGCGTGCGGGACCGGCGCGCCGCCGACGGTGATACGGGCCCTGGAGGGGGCGGACCTGGTCGGCGCGGCGGCGCTCTCCGGGAACGGGGAAGCGCTGGCCCTGGCCGGCGATCCCGACCTGTTCGACTACCAGGACATGGCCGTCGCCGCCGGCCGGGAGGCCGAGGTGTGCGGCGCGCTGCTCGACCACCTGCGCGCCGGGCGCGGGCCCCTGCCCGGCTGGCGCACTCTCGTCTTCCCGTCCACCCGGGCCGGATCCGCCTCGGCCCGGGCGATCGCCGATGCGGCGCGCGACCGCGGCATGGGCGTCGAGTGGGAGGACGCCGGCGTCGCCCCGGCGCTCGACCTGCCGGGCTCGTGGGACGACTTCCTTGGCTCGCTCCCCAAGAGGCACCGCCACGAGCTGCGCCGCAAGATGCGCAGGCTCGAGGCCAGCGGCAGCGCTCGCCAGGTCACGGTGTCGGACCCGGAGGGGCTCGGGGACCACGTCGATGAGTTCCTGGGGCTGATGGCGGCGACCAACGAGATGAAGGCCGCCTTCCTGACCGCTCCGCGGCGCCGGTTCTTCCACCGGATCGCCGCCGAGGCGGCGGCCCGGGGGGCGCTCAGGCTCTCCTTCCTCGAGCTGGACGGGCGCAGGGTGGCCGGGTGCATGATCTTCGACTGCGCCGGCGAGTACATGCTCTACAACAGCGGCTACGACCCGGGCAGGTCCGACCTGAGCGTCGGCCTGCTCAACAAGGCGCTGGCGATCCGGGAGGCGATCGAGTCGGGGCGACGCGCCTTCGATTTCCTCAAGGGGGCCGAGCGCTACAAGTACGGCCTCGGAGGCAGCGACCGCGAGATCCGGCGCGTCGTCATCACCCGGACCGGGTGATGCGGTCCCTCGCGCTGCTGAGCATGCACACCTGCCCGGCGGGCAGGCCGGGGCGGCGCGACGCGGGCGGGATGAACGTGTACCTGCTCGAGGTGGCCCGCCGCCTCGGCGGCTCGGGGGTCAGGGTGGACGTGTTCACCCGCAGCCACGATCCCTCGGAACCCCGAGAGGTCGGCATCGGCTCGAACGCGCGGGTGATCCACCTGCAGGCGGGCCGGCCCGGCGACACGAAGCGGTCCCTTCACGCCGCGGTGCCGGAGTTCGCCGGCGGCGTGCTCTCGTTCATCGAGGAGCACGGGCTGCGGTACGACCTCGTCCACTCCCACTACTGGCTCTCGGGCCTTGCGGGAATTGAGGTCTCGCGGGGCCTGGGCGTCCCGCACGTCGCCACCTTCCACACCCTGGCGTTGCTCAAGCTCCAGGCCCGCCCGGGCGAGCGTGAGACGGAGCGAAGGATCCGCGCGGAGGCGGCGCTGCTCGGGTCGGTGGACGGGGTCGTGGTCTCGACGCGCGGGGAGGCCGCGGAGATCTCCAGGCTCTACGGCGTGGACCCGGGCCGTCTGGCCGTCGTCGCGCCCGGCGTGGACCTAGAGCTCTTCAGGCCGGTGGACCGCGCGAGCGCGCGCAGGCGGCTGGGCGTGGGCGAGGAGGGCGTCGTGCTGTACGTAGGCAGGCTGGATCCGCTCAAGGGCGTCGACATCCTGATAAGGGCGGTGGCGGACCTGCAGATGGCCGAGAGCACACGGCTGCTGGTCGTCGGCGGCGGCGATCCGGGCTCCGACCGCCTCGCCCGCGGGCTGGGCGAGCTGGCGCGGTCGGAGGGCATCGGCGGGAGGGTGACGTTCGCGGGCTCGGTGCCGCAGCGCGAGCTGCCCGCCTACTACGGCGCGGCGGACGTGCTGGTGCTGCCGTCGCACTACGAGAGCTTCGGGATGGTCGCCCTCGAGGCCATGGCCTGCGCGACGCCGGTCGTCGTCTCGAGGGTCGGCGGCCTCAGCAGCTTCGTGCGCAACGGCGAGAGCGGCTACCTGGTGCCCTGGCGGTGCCCCGGCCCCTACTCGCAGCGCATAGAGGCGGTCCTGGCCAACCCGTCGCTGAGGCAAGCCATGGGGCGCGCCGCGCTGGCGGCGGCCCGCCGCATGGGGTGGGACGGCGTCTCCGGTCGGCTTCTGGACTTCTACGGATCGCTCGCGGGCCGGACCCCCGCCCCGGCGGGCGCGCGGGGGGCGTGAGCCGTGGACGGCGGAACGGGACCCGGGCCGGCTCCCGGACGGGCGGAGCCGGGCGAGATCAGGGTCAACCTGCTGACCAGGCTGGAGCGGCACCTGTGGCGCAGGGTCGTCTCCGGCTTCCTGGTCGTCGTGCCCCTTGCGCTCACCTTCCTGGTCTTCAGGTTCGTCGTCACCTACCTCGACGACATCATCCGCCCGACGTTCGCCAACACGCCGCTCGACTTCCCCGCGGTAGGCCTGGTGGTGGTCCTGATCGCCCTGTACCTGATCGGGGCCGCCGTCTCGGCGAGGCTCGGGCGCAAGGCGTTCGACGTACAGCACGCGGTGCTCACCCGCGTCCCGGTGGTGAAATCTGTCTACGGCGTGGCGCGCCAGGCGACCGACGCCCTGTCCACGCCGATGGAGCGCAGGATCAACCGCGTCGTGTTCATCGAGTGGCCCAGGCCCGGCTTCAGGGCGCTGGGCTTCGTCACGGGCTACGTTCCGGCGACCGACGAGCACCCCTCCTGGGTGATCGTGTACGTGCCGACGGTGCCCAACCCCACCTCGGGAAACCTGGCCTTCGTCACCGAGGAGGAGATCATAGACACCGAGATCACCGTGGAGCAGGCGATGAAGACGGTGTTCTCGGGAGGCACCGTGCCGCCCGCGGCGACGCCGCCGGAGCCCCCGGCACCGGGGGTCGGCTAGGCGCCCAGGTTCAGCTCGTACCAGACCGTCTCGTCGGCCAGGTCGAAGCCGAGCGAGAGGTAGAGCTCCCTCGCCGGCTTGTTGCTGTGGTCGACCTCCAGCCTGACCGCGCCCGCGCCCCTGCGGCGCAGGTAGGCCATGCCCGCCGAGACGATGATCCTGCCGAGCCCCCTGCGGCGGTGGCCGGGGCGCACGCCCGTCATTCCGATGACGCCGCTGGGCGGATCCTGCTCGCTCGGCCTGTGGGTCCAGTTGTATCCACAGACCTCCCCCCGGTCCTCGAGGAGCAGGATGCCGTCGGGCTCCCACGGCCGCAGGCGGACCCTGGCGGCGATCTGCTCGACCGTGTTGGGCGCGAAGCCCCAGCTCTGGCTGAAGGCCTCGTTCTGGACATCGGTGAGGGTGCGCTCGTCGCGCCCCAGCTCGAACGGCCTGATCGAGAATTCGGGGGGCAGCGTCGGGGCCTCGATGCCGTCGAGCCCGGCGGTCAGCCGCCAGTACCTGCGCACCGCGTAGAACCCGGAGTCCTCCAGCAGGAAGCGCCCGCCCCTGCTGTGCACCGAGACCTGGATGTGCAGGACCCCCAGCCCGAGATCGCCGGTGCGCTCCATCACGCGGTCCAGCAGCTGGCGGCCCACCCCGCGCCTTCGGTGCCTGGGCAGCACGGCGATCTCGGCAACCGCCCGGCCGATGGCCGGCTCCGGCGCGACGCGGGCCATGCCGGCGCACTCGTCCGCGACCTCGGCGACGAAGCAGTTCTCCTCCGCATCCACCGCGGGCTGGGAGAGGAACAGCCTCTTGTAGGCGACGGGCACCGCCGCGGCCGCCCCATCCGTACCGTCGAGGTCGTTGACGAGGGAGGTCCACGAGGAGAGGTCGGACCACGCGAAGGGTCTTATGGATGCGTTCTGAGGCACCCCGTCTGGCGTCCTGAATTGGGGTTCTGAACGGTGGGCATGGCCGAAACCGGCTTCCCGGAGCGGTGGAATATTAGCAGAGCGGCGGGAGGGCAACAAACGGACTCGCCGGCCGGCACCGTTCGCGCCGCCGCGATCCGGCTCCCACCCCGGCGGGCGCGCACGGCGGCTGCGGCGGACGAGGCCCCCGGCAGGCGGCGCGATCCCCCGCATCCGCTATTCTTGCCGGGGAGGCGACCGGGACCTCCAGACGAGGCCCAATCGCCATTCCCGGGCACGAGGAGACGATTCTGCGTGAACCCCGATGCGGAGACCGATGCGGGCCCGGCGGGGCGGGGTCCGCTCCTGCGCCGGAGAGCGGGTGGGGACCATCCGCGTGACCGGGCGCGCGGCGCACCGGAGACGGGCGGACGCACCGATGGAGGGTCGGGGGGAATGACTGCGGCCGCAGGCGCCGGCCGGCCGCCCGGCGAGTTGGGACGCCCCGAGGAAACCGCGGCCGATGCGGAGCCGCCCTGGACGCCGGGCCGGAGCCTCGCGCCGGCCGGAGGCGGGAGCGGCCGGTGACCGGGCGGGACAGCGTCCGGTTCGGCGACATCGCCATCGACTACGAGGTCCGGCGCAGCGGGCGGCGCAGGAAGACCGTCCAGATCACCGTGCGGGGAGGGGTCGTGCATGTCGCGGCACCAGCCGCCACCACGGACGGCGAGATCCAGGCCATCGTGCTCAGGCGGGCGCGGTGGATACTCGGCCGCCTGTCGGAGCAGCCGCCGAGGCAGCCCCTGGACCTTGAAGGTGGAGGGACCCTGCCGTACCTGGGCCACGGCGCACCCGTCACCGTCGAGGCGGGCGATGTGCCCTCGACCACCGTCCACTTCCACGGGCAGCACTTCAGGGTCACCGTGCCGGGCGCGCTCGTCGCCGCCGAGCGGCGCGAGTCGATCCGCCTTGCGCTCGCCGGGTGGTTCCGGGAGCGCGCGGCCGAGCTGCTGCCGGTCATCGTCGAGCGCTGGTGGCCGGTGCTGGGCCGGGGCGGCAGATCCCGGCTGCTCGTGGGCGATCAGCGCCGGCGCTGGGGCAGCTGCGCCCGCGACGGCACCCTGCGATTCAGCTGGCGCGTCATGATGCTGGAGCCGGACCTGATCGATCTCATAGTCGTCCACGAGCTGGCCCACCTGACCCACCGCAACCACTCGGCCGACTTCTGGGACCTGGTCGGCAGCGCGGTTCCCGACACGCGGCAGCTTCGCAGGAGGCTGCGCGAGGCCGAGCCGACCCTGCCTCTGTGACGCGCGCCGCAAGGCGCGTCGGCCCGCAGCGCTCCCCGGCGGTCCGGCGCCCCGGGGCATGGGGGCCGAGGCGGGCCCGGCGATTGCCGGTCCGCCGGCCGGGGCATACCATCGGCTCCGGACGACGCCGCATGCACGACCTCCACGCCCACATACTCCCGGGGCTGGACGACGGGGCCCGCACCCCCGAGGAGGCGCTCGCCATGGCGGCGGAGGCGGCCGGATCAGGAACCACGGTAATGGTCGCCACGCCCCACATGAAGGACGTCAACGAGCTGTCGTCGCCGGCGGCCGCGGCCGACCTGTGTTCCCGGGTATCCGGCAGGCTGGGGGGTATGGGCATCCCGCTCACGCTGGTCATGGGGATGGAGAACCACGCGGTGCCCGAGCTCGGCGCCATGTTCCGCGACGGACGGGCGCTGCCGATCGGGAAGACCCGCTACGCGCTGATCGAGATGCCCTTCTTCGGCCACCCCGAGCACCTCGAGCCCACGCTATCCGAGGTGCTCGCGCTGGGGATCACGCCGGTGCTGGCCCATCCGGAGCGGATAGAGACCGTCCAGCGCAGGCCTCAGCTCCTGGTGCGCCTCGTCGAGTCGGGCATGCTCTCGCAGGTGACGGCCGGCAGCCTGCTGGGCCACTTCGGCGCGGGGGTTCGGCGCTTCACGGAGGATCTCGTGCGCGGCGGGCTGGCGCACCTGATCGCCTCCGACTGCCACCGCCCGGACGGTCCCAGGTCGCCCCACCTGGGCCCCGGACTCGCCGCCGCCGCCGCCCTGGTGGGCAGGTCCGCGGCCGAGAGGATGGTCAACGAGGTCCCCAGGGCGATCGTGGAGGACCGGGCCATCGAGGTCGCCCGTCCGGGATGCGTGCGGCCGATGGCGTAGCCGGCGGCCCCGCCGGACCCCTGCGGGCTAGTAGTCGAAGTAGGTCACCGTCTTTTCGGGCGTGACGGTGATGAACACGAACGAGAGCTGCTCCCTGGTCCGCACCGCGTACTCGTGCCCCTCCGTCCTGCCGAGGTATCGGTAGGACATCTCGAAGAGCAGGGGGTCCGTGTCCCCCTCAGACAGGCTCGCGGTGCCCTGGACGAGCACGTAGCCGTACGGCCTGTCGCGCTTGGCGATCGAGATGGCGACCCGCGGGTCGAGGCGGATGTTGCGGACCTTCACCGTAGCGGGCTCGGCGAGCACCACGTAGGACCCGCGGTCGTACTTGTACCAGACCGGCGCGACGTGCGGCGAGCCGTCGGGCATCAGCGTCACCAGGTCGGCGAGCTCGGGCCCCGCCAGGAACTCCTCGGTCTTCGCGCTATCGTCCATCGTACTCACTCCCCTCCCTCGAACAGGGATCCCTGGTACCCGGCGCCCGCGTCCCGCGCCGCCGGGATGCCGACAAGCACCTCGTCAACCATAGCGCGCACCCGGTCCGATATCTCCCGCTCGGGGAGCGCGGCTTCCACCTTCCTCCAACGAGCGGGATCGGCGTCCGCCATCTCAAGGTACCCCGCGCGCACGCGGCCGCGGAAGGCGGCGCTCTCGTCCTCGAAGGGCCGCCCGGGTCCGCGCCCCGGGCCGGACCCGCCGGCCTCCGGGGCGGCGTCGCCCCCGATCTCGGGCTGGAGGCCGTCGTCGCGCCGCACGACCAGCCGCTCCCTGGCCTCCTCGGGCGCGAGGTCCAGGAGTATGGTCATGTCGGGGACGGCGGTGCCGACGGCGATCTCGTTGACCAGGCGGACGGTCTCGGCGCCTAGCTGGCGGCCGTAGCCCTGGTACGCGGTCGTCGAGTCCATGTACCGGTCGCAGATCACCACCGCGTCGGGCCTGCCGAGGGCGGGCTCGACGACCCTCCTGACCATCTGCGCGCGGGCCGCTGCGAACAGGAACATCTCGGCGACGGGGGTCATCCTCCTCTCCCTGGCGCCGGAGACCCTGCCCCTCATCCACCTGCCGAGCACCTCCCCGAGCTCGGTACCGCCGGGCTCGCGCAGCAGGACGACGTCCCCGTAGCCGTCGCGGCGCAGCCGGTCGGCGAGCAGGGCCGCCTGCGTGCTCTTGCCCGAGCCGTCCCCGCCCTCGAAAGTTATCAGCACCGACAATCGCCGCCCCCGTGCCCGCCGCCTAGCGGTAGATGACCACCTTGCGCCGCGGGTCGCGCCCGGTGCTGGTGGAGGAGAGGCCGTACTTCTCGGCGACCGCGTGCTGGAGGTGGCGCACGTAGGCGCCCTGGGGCGTCAGCTCGACCTCGTCGTCATCGCCGCCGCGCACCCTCTCGACCGCCCGCTCGGCCTCCGACAGGGCGGACAGGACCGCGGTGCTCTCGTGTGTGCGCCCGTTCTGTCGGGCTATCGCCCTCATGAACTGCTCGATCTGCGAGAGGGTGTTGCGCCTCAGCACGTACACCGGCTTGCCGCGCTGCTCGGCGGAGCGCAGCGCCGCCGTGCGCCTCCGGTAGTAGCCCTTGGTCGTCAGCAGCAGGTCGGCGCTCATCATGTCGTCGACGATCTCCACCGCCAGCCCCGAGGACGCCACCGCCTGCTGGAGGCGGCCCCTGTTGACCCCGTACGGCATTATCCGCGTCGTGCGCGCCGGCACGGGATCGGGCCCATCGTCCGGCCCCTCCATCTCCCGCGCGGCGCCGGGGGCCGGATCGGCGGGGCGGTCCCCGGCCTCGGCGAACGTGGCGCGCCTGGCCCTGCGCCCCTCGGGCTCGGCCGCCGTTGGCGCGGGCCTAACGCGCGAGACGCCGCCCTGCTCGTCCAGCGTGCGTATCTCCGGCGTCACCCGGACGCCGCGGAGCATCCGGTCCACCACCGACGCCACGTCGTCGTGCACCGCCACGGTGTTCCAGTTCTGGATCTCGACGAGCACGTCGAAGGTCGGGGGCGCCCTGCGCTCGAGCACGGTCTTTTGCGTGCGCCTCCTGCGCGCCTCGTCGTCCCCGAGCGTGACGGCCTGTATGCCGCCTATCAGGTCCGACAGCGTCGGGTTCCTCGCCAGGTTCTCGAGGGTGTTGCCGTGTGCGGTGCCCACCAGCTGGACCCCGCGCTCGGCGATGGTCCTTGCCGCCGTCGCCTCGAGCTCGGTGCCGATCTCGTCGATGACGATGACCTGGGGCATGTGGTTCTCCACGGCCTCGATCATCACCGCGTGCTGGCCGGACGGCCTGCCGACCTGCATCCGCCGGGCCCCGCCGATGCTCGGGTGGGGGATGTCCCCGTCGCCCGCGATCTCGTTGGACGTATCGACGATCACCACGCGCTTGCGGGCGGAGTCGGCCAGGACGCGCGCCACCTCCCTGAGCATCGTCGTCTTGCCCACGCCCGGGCGGCCCAGGAGCAGCGTGCTCTTGCCCGTCAGGATCAGGTCCTCGATGATCCGGATGGTGCCGAACACCGCGCGGCCCACCCTCAGCGTCAGGCCGACCACGCGACCGCTCCTGTTGCGGATGGCGGAGATGCGGTGGAGGGTGCGCTCTATCCCGGCCCTGTTGTCCTCCCCGAACTCGCCTATGCGGGCGGTGACGTGGGATATGTCGGCATCGGTGACCTCCCGGCCCCCTAGCGGCGCCACGTCGGAGGCGAAGCGGGCCTCGGGCACCCGCCCGAGATCGACCACGACCTCCAGCAGCCCCGACAGGTCGCTCCTCCCGACCAGCGCTTCCCTTATGTGGTCTGGAAGCACCTCGACCAGCGGGTCCAGGTCCGACATCTCGCCGCGTGAGGCGTCCGGCGGCTCAGGATGATGCGACTTCGTAGGCCCCCACCTCCTGGAACATTCTCTCGGTGGCACGGGCGGACCGCGCGTGCACCTCGAACCTGGCCTGCGGCTCCATCCCGGCCCCGGCGGCCGCGCGTCCCGCCGACGACAGGTAGTCGGGCACGAGCATCGTCACCGGGACGCCCTCCGGCACCAGGGAAAGGCCCAGGGCCAGCAGGGAGGCGGCATCGCCGTCGGCGCGGTCGGGATGCACCATCATCGAGACCTCCGCCGAGCCGGAGGCACGGGCCACGCCGATCCAGCCCACGGCCCGGCCGTCGGCCTCCAGGACGCGCTCCTCGAGGGCCGCGGGACCGGGCGGGCCCTCCCAGCGCGACGAGCGCCACTGGTCGAGGGTCATCCCGCCGAGCGCCCGCACCCCGGGGGGCACGCACGCTGAGTGTAGGCGGAACAGGCCGTGCTCGTCCGCGGGCCCGGCCGCCCTGGCCCCCGACGCGGGCTCCGGGGACGTCCCCCCGCGGCCGAGCCCGCGGACGAGCGTCTCGGCGTGGGAGGGTAGCAGGCCCGCCCTGCTCAGCTCGACGCCGACCGGGTCCGCCTCGACGACGCGGGCGGAGAGCCAGGTGGCCGAGCGCCGCGCCGCCTCCGCGTAGAGGGCCGCGGCCACCTCCGACACGGCGCCCTCGGCGCCGGCGCTCACCTGCAGCCTGTCGATCTCCCAGCTGGCCGGACCGGCCATCTGCGACGCGACCCCGAGGCACGCGATGCGATGGCCGTCGATCCAGGCCAGGGCCACAGAGCCCGTCGACCCGGACACGCGGCGCACCGACTCCATGGTCAGGTCCACCCACGCCGGCGTCGATCTGCCCAGCATGTCCCTGGGGTGCGCGCGGTTGGGGACGCCCTCCCTGGCCAGCAGGAGGCAGCGGGGCAGGTCCGAGATCTGGAGCGCGCGGAGCATCGGGCCCGCTAGGCCGATCCCCCCGCCATGTCGGCGAACAGCCGGTGCATCCGCGAGTCCGCGGTCAGCTCGGGGTGGAACGCCGTGGCGAGCAGGCCGCCCTCCCGCACGGCGACCGGGCGCCCGTCGCCGAGCTCGGATAGCACCTCGACCCCCGGGCCCACCTCGTCCACCACAGGCGCCCTGATGAAGACCGCCCGGAACGGCTCGTCGTCCAATCCCGCCACGCCCAGGTCCGCCTCGAAGCTGTCGACCTGCCTGCCGAAGGCGTTGCGCGAGACCACGATGTCCATGAGCCCGAGCGGCTCGGGCCTTCGGTCGGTGAGGCGCCTGGCCATCACGATCATGCCGGCGCAGGTGCCCCAGATGGGCATGCCGTCGCCCGCGGCGCCCTGCAGGTGCGGCCTGAAGCCGTAGATGTCGATGAGCTGCACGATCGTCGTGCTCTCGCCGCCGGGGATTATCAGGCCGTCGACCCCGTCGAGCTGGGCGGGAAGGCGCACCTCGGCGGACTCGACGCCCACCCGGTCGAGCGCCTGGCGGTGCTCTATGAAGTCGCCCTGTATGGCGAGGACGCCGATTCGCGTCATGCGGAGCGCCGGCTACGCCCCTACCACCCGCGAACGGCCAGTTGCTCCTCCGCGGGCATGGCGCGCACCGACAGGCCCGGCATCGCGTCCCCGAGCCCGGTGGACACGTCGGCGATGATGTCGGGGTCCTGGAAGTGCGTGGTCGCCTTGACGATGGCGTTGGCCATCAGCTGGGGCTGCTCGGACTTGAAGATGCCGGAGCCCACGAAGACGCCCTCGACGCCGATCTGCATCATCAGCGCGGCGTCCGCCGGCGTGGCTATGCCGCCGGCCGCGAAGTTGACCACGGGCAGCTTGCCCGTCTCGTGGATCTCCTGTACCAGCTCGAAGGGGGCCTTGAGGTCGCGGGCGGTCGCCATGAGCTCGGCCTGGTCCATGCCCTGGATGCGCCGGATGTCCCCGAGCACCGAGCGGGCGTGGCGGACGGCCTCGACGATGTCGCCGGTGCCGGCCTCGCCCTTGGTGCGTATCATCGCCGCGCCCTCGCCGATCCGGCGCAGGGCCTCGCCGAGGTCCCGGCAGCCGCAGACGAACGGGACCCTGAAGCTGTGCTTGTCCACGTGGTTGTTCTCGTCGGCCGGGGTCAGCACCTCGGACTCGTCGATGTAGTCGACCCCGAGGGCCTCGAGGACCTGGGCCTCGACGAAGTGGCCGATCCTGGCCTTGGCCATCACCGGGATGGTGACCGCATCGATGATCTCGCGGATCTTGGTCGGGTCGGACATCCTGGCCACGCCCCCGGCGCTGCGGATGTCGGAGGGCACGCGCTCGAGGGCCATCACGGCCACGGCGCCGGCGTCCTCGGCGATCTTGGCCTGGTCGGCGGTGACCACGTCCATGATCACCCCGCCCTTGAGCATCTGGGCAAGCCCGCTCTTGACCCGCCACGTGGCGGTCTGGGTAGCGGGAGAATCGGTCTTGATGTCGGTAGCCATAGCTCTGCCTCCGTACGGCCCCCCGGCCGCTGATTGCCCGGCGACCGGCGCGGGTCATCACTCGCCGGTCGCAAACTTGTCGACTATCGCGCCATTATAACCCCGCGCGATGGGCTAGGCGAGTGGGCCCGGAAACGAGGTGCGGGCGGCACGGGCGACGGTCGGTCGACCGTCCGGGGCGGGTGCCCTCACCGGGCGGCGACCGGTGCTAGCGACCAGGACGCCCCGTGCCGGGCGCACCCGTCAGGCTGGCGCCCCGCAGGCGCCGGCGAACGCTCGGCCGGGCCCACCGGCTCCGAACGGCCCCCCGCGTTCACCGACCCCCGGTCCATCGATCCGGTCGACCTGCGCCGCGGCCCACGTCCGTACGCGGGCCGCGGCGGTTACGGCAAGCCGACTGGGCCGGGACCGGCGTCAGCGCCTCTCCAGCCAGGTTCCCGCGTAGTACGGGACCGCCTTGACCTGCCAGTTCTTCAGCTCGTCGGTGCTGGGATGCATCGGGAAGAACTGGCCCAGCAGCAGGGAGGTGACCTTCTCCCACCGAGCCGTCTGGATCTCGTCGATGATCTCCGAGCGCCTGGTCGCGTCCAGCTCGCGGGCGAAGGCGAGCTGGAGGTTGACGAGGTCCGAGTCCCTGATGATGAAGTCCAGCGTGCCCGATATCAGGTGGTCCTGGATGGGGCTGCCGCAGCAGTAGTGCTCGAATGCATCCGTGGCCAGGCTGTAGGAATCCGTGCTGCCGAACATGCTGGTGATGGTGGACCAGTCCAGGGAGGGCATCTCCACGTTGAACCCGATCTCCTCCATGAACTGCTTGAGCACCGGTCCAAGCGGGGTGAGCACGGCCAGGTCCGTGGGGTTGAGTATGATCGTCGTCTCCCCGGCGTAGTCGGACTCCGCGAGGAGCTGCTGGGCGACCGGGACGTCGTAGACGTTGTAGCCGATGGTGTGGGGACCGTCGCTCAGCTCGACCTCGAAGCTCGATCCCACGTGTGTCTCCAGCGGCGTGCCGCACCAGTAGACCGCGTCGCACACCTGCCACAGCTGGGGGTCGCCGAGGGCGAACATGAAGTCCTCTATCTGGACCCCCGTCTGCAGCGCCTGCCGGGCCATCTTGTAGCTGAACGGCGGGATCTGCGGGTTGAGGTAGACGTTGGACCTGAGGCCCGGCGCGTAGGTCGTGACGTTGATCTCGGGGTTGTCGTTGAGCCTGTTGAAGAAGTCCAGCCCGGCGAACTCGATGACGTCCCACTCGCCCGTCTCCAGGCCCGCCATCTTCGTCTCCTCGTCGGGTATCTCGAGGAACTCCAGGCTGTCGATGTAGGCGACCGTGTTGCCGATGTAGCCGCCTGGCTGGAACGGCTCCGAGCGGTTCGAGTAGTCATCGAACCGCTCCAGCACCACGCGGTCGCCCTGGTCCCAGCGCACGAACCTGTAAGGACCCGTTCCTATCCGCTCCGAGACGGCCGTCGTGAACGGGGTGGCCGCGTCCTCCTCCCTCATCATCGGCATGGCGCCGTGGGGGATCCCGAGTATGAAGATGGTGGATCCCAGCGGCTCGTTGAACGTCCAGGTGAACGTCTGCTGATCGACGATCCCGAAGGCGTCGTCATCGGTGAAGCGGCGGATTATGCCGGCGGCGGGCGTCCCGGCGTCGCGCCACCTGGTGATCGAGGCTACGGCGTCCGCCGCGCCGAACGTGTCGCCGTCGTGGAAGTTCGACGCCCGCACGGTGAACGTGTACTCCAGACCGTCATCGCTGAGCGACCACGTGTCGACGAGCTGCGGCTGCGCGTTCAGATCGCCGTCCCAGGCGAAGAGCTGCTCGTAGAACTGCTTGGAGACGTAGTTGACCACGGCGAACAGGGAGAACACCGGGTCAAGCGTGCTGACGCTGCCGTGGCTGATCACCCTGAGCGTGCCGCCGAAACGGGGGTCGCCGGCGGGCGGCGGGGTGGGAGTGCTGATGACGATCCGCTCGGTCTCCACCTCGATCACCCGCTCCACCTCCACCTCGACGATCCTCTCCACCTCCACCTCGACCACCTTCTCGACCTCCACCTCCTTGACCACCTCCTCGACCACGGGCACCTCCACGACCTTCTCGACCACCTGCACCTCCCCGCCGCAGGCCACGGCCGCCGCGAGGGAGCCCACGGCCGCCAACAGCAGGGCCTTCCACATCTGTCCCATGGTCCCGTCCTCCTCTCGAATCCGGATCAGTCAGCGCTCAGGTGCGAATGGGCTCATCGGATCCGGGCCCGAGCCCAACCGGGCGATTGGCGATGGACCGGCACGGCGCCGACTGCCCCGGAAACGCCCGTCAAGAGCCGATTTCCGGTACGCCAGCGCAGCAGCGTGGATCCACCGCCATGATCGCGCATTATTCGCCGGGAACATCCGCTGCGTCAAGCGCCGCTGTTCCGCCACGTCCCGAGCTCAACAAACGTCAGATCGACCGTCCGATGGCCGGGGTGATGAGCGCGCGCACAGCGCCCAAGACGGTCGAACGTTCCCTCGCGACAGATGTGTGGATTTTGTGATTAAGATCACAAGGATGAGAATGTCGGAAAGTAGCCCAATTTGGGGTGCACAAAGCCGCGCGGTGCGCGTCCCCTTGCCGGGCGCGCCGGCCGGTCCCACGGCCGGCACAAGGCGGCGGGCGAGCGCCGCCCGGGTCCGGCGGGCCCCGCAGTTCCCCGTGAGCGCGGTTGCCTGCGGCGCGTCCCTGGGCGGCGAGCCGTTCGGGGCCGCCCGTGCGAGCGATGCAGGCGGACGGAGACGCCGGGCAGGCGCGGCCCCGGCCGATCGGTCGCACCGCCTACGGGGCGGCCGAGCCGACGCTCCTTCAGGCCTCCCTGGCCGCCATGTAGGCCGCCAGATCGGCCGTGCGGCAGCTGTACCCCCACTCGTTGTCGTACCAGCCCAGGACCTTTATGAAGTCCCCGTCCATGCATATGGTCGACAGACCGTCGATTACGACGCTGTGCGGGTTCTGCCGGAAGTCGCTGCTGACCAGCGGCTCGTCGGTGTGGTCCAGGATGCCGCCCAGGCTCCCCGACGCGGCCGCCCTGTACGCCTCGTTGATCTCCCCCGCCGAGGTGGACCGCCCGAGCGCGGCGGTGAAGTCCGTCACGGACACCGTGGAGGTGGGCACACGGTAGGCCATCCCGTGTATCTTGCCGTTCAGGTGCGGCAGCACCAGCCCCACGGCCTTGGCCGCCCCGGTCGAGGTCGGGATCACGTTCATCGCCGCGGCCCGTGCCCGCCGGAGGTCGGAGTGGACCTGGTCGAGGATCTTCTGGTCGTTGGTGTAGGCGTGGATGGTGCTCATCAGCCCGTGCTCGACCCCGAAGGCGTCGTCGAGCACCTTGACCATCGGGGCTATGCAGTTGGTCGTGCACGAGGCGTTGGAGACGACCCGGTGGCTGGCCGGGTCGTAGCTCTCCTCGTTGACCCCCATCACCAGGGTGATGTCCTCGCCGCTGGCGGGGGCGGAGATGATGACCCGCCTGGCCCCGCCCTCGAGGTGGCCCGCTGCGCGCGCGGCGTCGGTGAAGAAGCCGGTCGACTCGACGACGATGTCCACGCCGTGGTCGCCCCACCGCAGGGCGGCGGGGTCGCGCTCGGCGAGCACCGTGACGCGCCTGCCGTCGATCACGATCGCGTCGTCCTCGGCCTCCACGCTCGATGCAGACACGCCGTAGTTGGTGTCGTACTTGAACATGTGGGCGTTGGTCCTGGTGTCGGTCAGGTCGTTCACGGCGACCACTTCGAGGGCGCCGCCGTGGCGCTCGAGCGTCGCCTTGAGCACCTGCCTGCCGATCCTGCCGAAGCCGTTTATTCCTATCCGGGTAGCCGTCATGCGCTGTGCACCTCTGAAATCCTCGCCTCTGCGTGTGTGGATGCGGGGGCCGGCCGAGGCGCGCCGTCCCTCACGTCCGGGCCCCCAGTATCGCCTCGTAGGTCGCCCGCCCCGCGTAGCTGGCCTGTCCCCCCAGCTCCAGCTCTATGTGCAGCAGCCGGTTGTACTTGGCGGTGCGCTCGCTGCGGGCCGGGGCGCCCGCCTTGATCTGGCGGGCGCCGGTGCCGATGGCCAGGTCGGCTATGGCCGTGTCCTCCGTCTCGGCCGAGCGGTGGCTGATGATGGCCCTCCAGCCGGCGTCGCGGGTCATGGCCACGGCGTCCAGGGTCTCGGTGAGCGTGCCGATCTGGTTGGGCTTTATCAGCACCCCGTTGCTGGCGCCTCGCTCTATCCCCCGCCTGATTATGCCGGTGTTGGTCGCGTACAGGTCGTCGCCTATGAGCTGCGCCCGCCCGCCGAGCCTGCTGGTCATCTCGGTCCAGCCCGGCCAGTCGTCCTCCGCCATGCCGTCCTCGATGCTGATCACCGGGTACTTGGTCACCCAGTCCTCGTAGACGGCGATCAGCTGCTCCGAGTTGATAGTCGTGTCCAGGCTGGTCAGGTCGTAGTAGACCTCGCCGCCCGGCCGCGCGGCGCCGTCGGAGCCGGGGCGGCGCAGCTCGGACGCGGCAACGTCGATGGCGACGAAGCACTGCTCGCCCGGGCGGTACCCGGCCGCCTCGATCGCGCGCAGCAGCCACTCGACCGCCTGGCGGTTGTTCTTGAGGCTGGGCGCGAAGCCCCCCTCGTCCCCGACGATCGTCGACTTTCCCCGCCGCTGCAGCAGCTCCTTGAGCGCGTGGTAGACCTCCGAGCCGGCGCGCAGCGCCTCCTGGTAGGTGTCGAACCCCGCCGGCACCACCATGAACTCCTGGAAGTCCGTCGACTCGAAGGCGTGCTTGCCCCCGTTGATGATGTTGAAGAGGGGCACGGGGATGGTGTACCCGCTCTGCGGCTTGGTGCCCGCGTACTCGTGGCCGACGTACCCGTAGAGGCTCTCGCCCCTGCTGGCGGCGGACGCCTGGGCGTAGGCCAGCGAGACGGCCAGGACCGCGTTGGCCCCGAGCCGCGCCTTGTTGGCGGTCCCGTCGAGCTCGATCAGCCGCTCGTCCAGGGCCCTCTGGTCGGCCACCGCGTGGCCCAGGACCGCGGCGGCGATCTCGCCGTTGACGTTGGCGACGGCCCTCAGCACCCCGAGGCCGCCGTAGCGCCTGGGATCGCCGTCCCGCATCTCCACGGCCTCCAGGGAGCCGGTGCTGGCCCCCGACGGCACCGAGGCCCTTCCCATGGACCCGTCGGACAGCACCACGTCGGCCTCGACGGTGGGCCCGCCCCGCGAGTCGAGGATCTCGCGCGCCGAGACCGCCTCCACCCGGGCGGGGCTCAAGAGCGCAGCTCCTCCGCCGTCGGCGCCGGGCGGGACGGGCGCTCGCGCGCGGCGGCCAGCGCGAGCTCGACCGCCTCCTCCGGGTCCCGGGCGCGCCGGATCGGGTCCCCCAACACGCCGGGCTGGGAGATCTCCCAGGTGTCCAGGCCCACGACGGGCACGCCCTCGGCCAGGGCGTGGCCTATCTCGGACAGCGTTCCGAACGCGCCGCCGATGGCTATGACCGACCCGCCCGTCTTGACGACGATCACGTTCCTGGCGTAGCCGATGCCCGTGCAGACGGGTATGTCTACGTGCACGTTGGCTATCGACGGGTCGCTGCCGGGCAGGACGCCCACGGTGGTGCCGCCGGCGGACCTGGCCCCCCCGCAGACCGCCTCCATCACGCCGCCCAGCCCGCCGCAGGCGACCGTCGCGCCCCGGGATGCCAGGAGGCGGCCCACCTCCCAGGCCAGGTCCGCCTGCTCGGCCGTCGCCGCCGAGGAGCCGATTACCGAAATGATCATGCGTCCCTATCATATAATCGCTTCCCCGGCCCGGCGCCCCGGCGCGGCCCGCCCTCCGGCTGCCAATGGCAAGAAAGCTCTTCAACAACGTCCTGATCACCGGCGCCTCCTCTGGGATAGGCAGGGCCGCGTCGCTGCACCTGGTGGGCCGGGGGTACACGGTGATCGGTACCAGCCGGTCGGCGGACCGGCTGCGCCCGGTGGCCGAGGAGGCCGCGGGCGGGCCCGGCACCTTCGTGCCGCTCGAGCTGGACATCAACCTCGACGCCGGGCGGCCCGGGTGCATCGAGGACGTGATGCCGCAGGTGGCGGCGGAGCACGGCGCGATAGAGGTCCTGGTCAACAACGCCGGGTACGCGCTCTGGGGCCCCCTTGAGGGCACCACGGCGGAGCAGATGGCCGACCAGTTCAGGACCAACGTCTTCGCCCCCTTCAGGCTCGCCAACCAGGTCATACCCGAGATGCGGCGCGCCGGCGCGGGCCGCATCATCAACGTCAGCTCCGTGGCGGGCTGGGTGGTGACCCCGTTCAACGGGGCCTACGCCTCGACCAAGTTCGCCCTGCTGGCGCAGACCCAGGCGCTGCGAATGGAGCTGTGGCCCTTTGGGATCAAGGTCTCCCTGATCGAGCCGGGCCTGTTCGACACCGATTTCCAGAACAACACCGTCGACGGGGAGAGGGCCGAGTCCGGCGACCTGCCCTACGGGCCCTACATAGACGCCTACCGCCGCAAGCACGGGCGCTTCAGGGTCCTGACCCACGAGCCGATACGGATCGCCAGGCTGATAGAGAGGATCATCACGATCCCCCGCCCCAAGGTCAGGTACCCGATCGGCCTGGAGGCCCACGTGGGGGTCTACGCCGCCAGGCTCCTTCCCGACCGCCTGCTGCAGGGGATGGTCGTCAGGACCTCGATGTAGGGCCCCGGCCCTGGCCGCCGGCGCCGCGCCCCCCGCCCATCCCGCCCATCGCCTCCAGGAAGCGCCCTGACCTCGGCTCGCGGTCCAGGTGCCTGGCGAGGTGCGCCCTGAGCACCCGGCCGACCTCCCGGAGCACCGCCTCGGGCACCCTCAGGCCCACCGCCCGCCCAAGGTCCGCCGAGGCGTAGTGGCGCATCACCTTGATGGCGCCGACGGGGGCTGGGACCAGCGGCCCGGGCGCGCCGGCCACGCAGTCAGGGCACACGACGCCCCCGGCCGCCGGGCTGAACGCGTGGTCCCTCTCGGCGAGCCGCGAGCCGCACTCGACGCAGGCGCCAAGCTCGGGCGCGAGGCCCGAGATCGCGAGCAGACGCGCCTGGACGCACCCCACCATCTCGGGCACCGGCGCGCCGGCCTCCAGCAGGGACAGCGCATCGGTCAGCAGGCCGTAGATGTCGCGCGCGTTGGGGTCGCGCGCCTCGCGCTCCTGGGGCACCGAGAAGGCGTCGGCCAGCTCGGCGACGTACATCGCGGCGGCCAGGCGTCCCAGGTCCTCGCGCAGCGCGGCCATGCCGCTGAGGCACTGCGCCTCGACGACCACGTCGAGGCTGCGGCCCTCGGCTATCGAGACGCTGGCCCGGCTGAGGAGCTCGAGGTGGCCGGTCAGGCGGCCCGTCGACCGGCGGACCCCCTTGGCGACCGCCCTGACCTGCCCGCGCTCCGGCGAGAGCATGGTGAGCACCCGGTCGGCCTCGCCGATGGGCGACTGGCGGACCACGACCGCCTCGGTCCTGTAGACTCTCGGTCTCGCCATCGGCCCGGGCGCGGCCGCCGCGCCGCCCGCGTCAGAAGGGCTGGCGTCCGGCCATGGCGCGGCCGAGGGTGATCTCGTCCGCGTACTCCAGGTCGCCCCCCTCGGGCAGGCCCCGGGCGGGCCGGGTCACGCGCACCCCGAGGTCGGCCAGCAGCCGCTGGAGGTAGAGCGCCGTCGCCTCCCCCTCGACGTTGGGGTTGGTGGCGATGACGATCTCCTCGACCTCGCCCGACCGCAGCCGCTCCAGCAGCTGCCTGATCCTCAGGTCGTCGGGCCCGACGCCGTTGATCGGCGAGATCACGCCGTGCAGCACGTGGTACAGGCCGCCGAAGGAGCCGGTGCGCTCGAGGGCCCTTACGTCCAGGGGCTCCTCGACCACGCACATGCGGGCGCGGTCCCTGCCGGCGTCGAGGCATATCCCGCAGGGATCGTTCTCGGTGATGTCGAAGCACTGCCCGCAGAGGACGATCCGGTCCTTGACGGCCACGATCGCCTCGGCCAGGCCGCGGGCCTCGTCCGCGGGCATCCTCACCAGGTAGTACGCCAGGCGCTGGGCGGACTTGGGCCCGACGCCGGGCAGCTTGTGCAGCTCGTCGATTAGCCTGGCCACGGGGCCCGCCTCCCTGTGCCCGCCCCGCGTCACGCGATCTACGTCAGGCCGGGCAGGTTCAGGCCGCCCGTCAGGGCGCCCATCCTCGAGGCCGCCATCTCCTGGGCCCTCTCCAGGGCGTCGTTGACCGCGGCCACCACCAGGTCCTGGAGCATCTCGACGTCCTCCGCGGCGACCTCGGGGTCGATCTCGATCGACTCCACCCTCATCCTGCCGGACACGACGGCGCGCACGACCCCGCCGCCCGCGCTGCCCTCGATCGTCTCGGCCTCGAGGTCGCGCTGGGCCTGGGCCAGCTGCCTCTGGAGCGCCTGCGCCTGCTTGAGCATCCTCTTGTTCACCGCTGGGCCTCGCTTTCCGGGGCCGGGGGGACGTCCTTCCCGGCCAGCTCGGCGCCCATAGCGCGGGCCGCCCTGACCAGCTGGCTGTCCCCCGGTCCCGGTGCCCGTGATCCGGGTCCCTCCCGGTCGGCCGCCTCGACGCGGACATCATAGCGCCCGCCCATGGCTCGCTCAAAGGCGTCCTCGACGATCCTCTTGCTCTGGGCCACGCCCAGCTCGTGGAGCATCCTGTCCGCGTGGGACGGGTGGGGGAACCTCAGGGTGATCACCCCGCCCGCCACCTCCCGGCCGTTGCTGGCGCTCAGCAGCGCCTTGAGGTTGAACTTGTCGCCTTTGACGTGGCGCAGCGACTCCGCGAGCGCGTTCCACTGCACCTCGAGCCGCGCCTGCGGGTCCGCGGGAAGGTCGGCGTCGGCGACCGGCGCGGGCGGGGGTCGCCGCTGGGCCGGCTCGGGGCCCGCGGGCGCCGGCTGAGGAGCCGGTCCGGCGGGGGTCGCGGCGCCCGGCGGCCTTCCGGGCGCGGGGGCGGTCTCGGGGCGGGCCGCGGGGCCTGCGCGCGCCGCGGGGCGCGCAGGCCGCGCGGGTTCGGGTGCGGGCTCGGGGCGGGCCGCGGGCCGCGGCGCCGGCTCCAGGCCGACCTCCACTATGGCCAGCTCCAGGGGCAGCGTCGAGGAGGGGTCGCCGCGCAGGTCGGCCGCGGTCATCCTCCTTATCGCCCCCGCGATCGCGCCGGCGTCGGACGCGCCGGCCAGGGAGCGCATCTGCGCCACCTCCTCGTCGCCGTAGCCGGCCTCCAGCTCGGCCCCGCTGCTGACCAGCATGACCGCGCGGAGGCGGTCGACTAGGCCCCGCTGCAGCTGGCGCAGGTCGCTTCCCTGTGCGGCCACCTCGTTGACCGTGCGGAGCGCGTCCGCCGTCCGGCCCCCGAGGACCTGCGCCGCCAGCGCCATGGAGGCCTCGTCCCCGCCCATGTCCAGCATGTCGCGGACGTTCTCCTCGGTGACCGGGGCGTCGTACGAGACGATGGCCTGCTCCAGCAGGTTCACGGCGTCCCTTAGGCCCCCGCCGGCCGCCCTCGAGACCAGGTCGAGCGCGGCCGGCTCCACCTCGACGCTTTCCGCTGCGGAGATCTCCGCCAGCCGCCCGGCGATGTCCTGGCGGGTGATCCTGCGGAAGTCGAAGCGCTGGCACCGCGAGGCGATGGTCGGAGGGATCTTGTGGGACTCGGTGGTGGCGAGCACGAAGGCGACGTGCGCCGGAGGCTCCTCCAGGGTCTTGAGCAGGGCGTTGAACGCCTGCTCGGTCAGCATGTGGGCCTCGTCCACGATGTACACCTTGATCCTGGCCTCCGCGGGCGTGTACTGGACCCGCTCCCTGAGGTTCCTGATGTCGTCGATGCCGCGGTTGCTCGCCGCGTCTATCTCGACCAGGTCCATCGCCCGCCCCGCGTCGATCGAGGCGCAGATCGAGCAGCTGTTGTCGGGCTCGCCGCCGCTGGGAGACAGGCAGTTCATGGCCTTTGCCAGGATGCGCGCCGTGCTGGTCTTGCCGGTGCCGCGCGGCCCGCAGAACAGGTAGGCGTGCGAGAGGCGGCCGCTCTCGACGGCCCTCCTCAGCGTCTGGGTGGTGGTGGGCTGGCCGACGACGTGGCGGAAGGCGCCGGGCCTCCACTTCCTGTAGAGCACCTGGCTCACGCCGGGTACCTCACCTCCATGGCCGACGCCCGCGGGCCGAGCATGGCCCTGAGCAGCCTCCTGTGCTCCGCCTCCATCTCCCCCCGCTCAGCGGGCTCCTCGTGGTCGTGTCCGACGAGGTGCAGTATGCCGTGGGCCACCAGGAAGGCCACCTCGTCGGAGGGATCCCTCCCTCCCGCGGTCGCCTGCCTGCTCGCCTGCGGCCACGAGACCACCACCTCGCCTATGGACCCCGCGGCCCCGCGCTCGGGGGGCAGCACGAAGCCGTCGCCCCCACCGCCCGCCGAGGCGAAGGACAGCACGTCCGTCGTCTCGTCCAGCCCGCGGTGCCTGCGGTTCAGCTCGCGGACGGTCTCGTCGTCGGTGATCACCACCTCCACCGAGGCGTCGGCGGGCAGGGAGAGCGCGTCGAGCGCGCGGTCCGCCGCCCCGGCGAGCCACGGCGCCTCGACGGGCGGGCTCTCGTCGGGATGCACCGCGACCGTGATGGGTCTGATGGACAGGCTCAGCCTCCGGTGTGGGGGCGCGGCGAGGGGCACCGCCGGGCGCCGGGATCGGGGCGAGACTACCACATCGGCGCCCCCGTCCGGCGACGGGCCGCGGCCGCCCGGCCGGGCTAGGGAGCGGCCGGTCTGCCCGGGGCGCAGGAGGGGGTCGAGCCGGTCACGCGCGCTAGGTCCACGTCCTCGTGGTAGCTGCGCCCGTTGGGGTGGGCGTTCAGCCTGAACGCGCCGCGGCCGCCGGCCGCCACGCGGTACGTGCCCGCCCACCGGTCCCCGCCGCCAACCACCACGTGGTAGCCGGCCGTGACGACCTGGGCGTAGGCGTAGCCCTCGACCGGGCAGCCGAGCGAGGCGTCGCCCCACTCCCGGCGGCTGAGGGCGACCGAGCCCGGATCTATGGTGCCGGCCCGGAGGCCGTTCTTCGCCTCGACGGCCCCGATAATCCTCGCCGCGGGCGCGGTCACCCCGCCGCCCAGGTAGAGCCGGACCACCTCGACGACCTCCTGCCTGTCGGCCTTTCCGTCGAGGAACAGCCCGACCGCGGAAAGGGCCTCGGGCCTGGAGATCCTGCCGTCGCCGTCCGCGTCGTGGTCCTCGGCGGCCGCCATAGCCGGGCCGGCGAGGGAGAGGATGAGCGCCGCAGCGGCGGCGACGGCCACGAGGCGCCTGCGGGCCATGATCGACGCGAGGAGCCCGGACGCGGCCCCGACGCCCGCGGGGGGCGGCGATGTGTGCCTATTCTCCGACGTGGGCCACCTCCGGCCCCGCGCGCTACTGGCAGTCGACCACGATCTGCCCGTCGGCGCTCACGTGGTACGAGTACCCGGTCCCGCCGTGCTCCAGCATCACCGAGTAGCCGGCGGTGACGACCTGCGCGTAGGCGTAGTCCTCGACCGGGCAGCCGAGGGACGTGTCGCCCCACTCCTCGGGCGTCAGCCCCGCCAGCTCGATCTCACCGGCCTCAACCCCGAGCCGCGCCGCCAGGGCCGCGACCGCGGCTTCGGCGGCCGCCGCGGCGGCGGCATCCTGCGCGGGCGATTCGGCGCCGGACCCGTTCGTCTCCCCGTCGGCCGGCTGGCCCTCAGGAGCGGACCCGTTCACGCCGCCCGAGGAGGAGCCGGGGGACTGGAGGAAGTCGAAGAGCTCGCTGTCGGCCGGCAGCACGACCGTCGCGTTCTGGGTGAGGAAGTTGCGGTAGGCCTCCAGGCTGCGCTGGAACCTGTAGAACTCCGGGTCCTGCTCCAGCGCACCGGCGAAGATGGAGACGGCCTGCGCCTCGCCCTCGCCCCTGAGGATGTTGGCGTCGCGCTCGGCCTCGGCGCGGATGATCGTGGCCTGGCGGTCGACGTTGGAGCGGATCTCGAGGTCCTGCTTCGCGCCCTCCGCCCTCTCGGCGTCGGCGATCCTCTTTCGCTCGGCCTGCATGCGGGCGTAGACGGCGGTCGCGATCTCGTTGGGGAAGTCGGCCCGCTTGATCCTGACGTCCACGGTCTCTATCCCGAACTCCTGGAGCTTGGGGGCGACGGCCACGCGGACCTGGTCCATGATCGGCTCGCGGTTGTTGCGGATGATGTCTATCTGGTCGTCGTTCGCGATCTGGCGGCGCAGCTCGGAGGCGACGATGTCGTTGCCCCGCGTCACGGCCCGCTGGGCGGTCTGCACCGTCTGGCGGAACAGCAGCGGGTCGGTGATCCTCCCTATCGCGTAGGCGTCGATCACGAGGCGCTTTTTGTCGGCGGTTATCAGCGCGTCGGGCGGGGCGTCGAAGAGCGTGCGTCGCTTCTCGAAGTAGGTGACGGTGTCGACGAAGGGCGTCTTGGTGTACAGGCCGGGCGTCGTGATGGACTGCTTTACGTCGCCGAAGCGCGTGACTATGGCCAGCTGGGTCTCGTCCACCGAGAAGAACGACTGCGGGCCGAGGATCCCGGCGAGGATCACCAGTATGACGAAGAGTATGGCGGACCGGTTGAGCGTCATCGGCTAGGGCTCCAGCGGCCCGAGCTGGCCCGACGTGCCGGAGGACCCCTCGCCGGTCAGCGGCAGGAACTGGAGCAGGCTGCCGCCCGACTCCTCGGCGATGATGTACTTGGTGATGCCGGGGAGGATGTCCTCCATGGCCTCGAGGTAGAGCCGCTGCCTGGTCACGTCCTCCGACTTGCGGTACTCGGCCAGCACGGCGAGGAAGCGCTCGGACTGGCCGGTCGCGTCGGCTATCTTCTCCTGCCTGAAGGCCTCGGCGAGCTCTAGCACGCGCTGGGCCTCGCCCCTGGCGCGCGGCAGCACGTCGGCCTCGTAGGCCTGGGCGAGGTTGACGATTCGGTCCTTGTCCTCGCGGGCCCTGACCACGTCGTCGAACGCGTCCTGGACCTGGCTGGGCGGGCGGACGTTCTGGAGCTTGACCTCGGTCACGTTGATGCCGGTCTCGTAGAGGTCGAGGAGCCGCTGGAGCTCGAGCTCGGTGTCGGCCTGGACGGCCTCCTTCTCGGTCGTCAGCACGTCGTCGATGTTGCGCTGGCCGACCACCTGGCGCAGCGCGGACTCGGCGGCGCCCTTGATGACCGCCCCACCCGGATCCACCACGCGGAACAGGAAGTTCTCCACGTCCTTGATGTTGTACTGGACCAGCAGCTGGACATCGACGATGTTGGTGTCGCCGCTGATCATCAGGGACTCTACCGGGATGGGCGTGGTGCCCCTGAAGCCCAGCTCCAGGCGGCGGATCTCGTCGACCTGCACGACGCTCCTGGTGCCGATGGGGGCCGGGAAGTACCAGTGCAGGCCGGGCTCGGTGCCGCCGACGAACGCGCTGGAGTCCCCCGTCAGGTAGACCCCGAACCTGCGCAGGGCGGCCTGCTCGCCCGGCTGGACGGAGTAGAAGCCCGTCGACATCCAGATGATGAACGCGAGCCCGAAGATCCCGAACACCAGCAGCCCGAAGCCGCGCGCACGGACCTTTCGGCCGCCGCCCCGCCCCCCGAAGACCGAGCGCAGCCGCTCGGTCACCTGGTCGAAATTGATCTCCGGCTCTTCCTGTCGGTTGGGGTTCATTCTGTCTCGGGCGAGGGGCTGGCGCTCCTCCCGCCCGGCTCGGGGCCGGCGCGGAGTCGCGGGAACCGATGTTATCACAAGGGCGGGCGCGGCACGGGCGGCCCGGGGGCCGCTCAGCGGGCGGCGGACCGCAGCCTCTCAAGGTCCCCCAGGAACTCTTCGTAGCTCCCGAAGGAGGACATGCTCGATATGAACGAGCCCAGGTCCGGCGAGAGGCTGCGGTACTCCAGGACCTGGTCGCCGATCGGGCTGGCCGACGCCGCGCTGTCGGCGTAGGTGCCGTGGAAGGCGAAGTAGGCCTGGTTGAGCTTGCGGATGCTGTAGCCGTTCTGAACGAAGAGCTGGCGGCGCGCCTCCATGTAGGCCTCGGCCGCCCCCGTCCTACCATCCGCCAGCAGCTCGTCGACGTGCAGCCGCGTGGCGCGCATCTCGGCCCTGAAGTCGAATCCGCCCGCGGCGCCGTCGCCGTGCGTGTTCAGCTCGGACGGCGCGGGCGGGGCGGAGTGGGCCGGGGCGGGCACCTCGCCGCCGAGCATCGCGAAGGCCTGGTCACCCAGCTCCCTTCCGGCCACGTTGGCCACCGTCTCGTTGAGCGTGCGCATCTGGTGGGAGGCCAGCATCCCGAACCCCAGCGGCCTGAAGAACAGGCGGTGGTGCACCCACTCGTGCGCCGCCGTCTGCAGCGTCCACCTCAGCCCGGCGTCGCCGAACACCGCGGCCGGGTAGGTGGCTAGGCCCCCGATGGGCACGACCAGCGCCGAGAGGTCGCGCCGCTCCATCAGCTCGCGCTCGATGTCGAGGCTCTGCGCCAGCGTGATCCCGGGCCCGAGCAGCGCCTCGTCCCCGCGCTCGATGCGGTCCCTGGGCGACGTGACCAGCACGTGGGGCGTGGCGGTCAGGCTGAAGTCGACGGGCGGGAGGACCATCTCGCCGAGGGCGGCGAGCCCCTCGGCGACGAGCACGGCGCTTATGGCGGCCTCCAGCGCCTCCTCCACCTCGGCCCTGACGCGCAGCCGGCTCCGGTCGAGCGCCGCGATCTGGGCCTCGAGCGCCCCCAGCACGGGCCCCGGCTCGCCGCGGGCCACCGCCTCCTCGAGCCGCCGGGCGATCTCCGACCGGGCGGCCGAGAGGGCGAAGTAGTCGCCGACCATCTGGGCCCTGTCGGCGGCGGAGACCGAGTTCCAGGGAAGGACGCTCGCGGTCCGGTGGAGCCACTTGTCCAGGGCGTTGCGGGCCTCCCACTGCACCAGGCTGTGGAGGTGGGGCGCGGCCGCGCGCTCGGCCTCGTTGAGCCTGAGCCCGTCGGACGTGAAGGCCAGGCAGCCCGCCAAGACCAGCACGACCGCCGTCCTCCCCAGGACGGCGCGGGCCCTCGCGGCCGGGGTCGGGCCGCGGCCCAGCGCCTGGGGGGGCAGGGGCAGGGGCCGACGCTCCCGGCGCGCGGTGCTAGAATCGGGGCCGCGCGGCGTGTCCATCCCCACAATCTACACGCACGTGCGCACCGATCCGCGGGGGCCGCCCCGGAGCGGCCGAAGGCGAGGAGACGGAAATGGCCCTATCCATATGCTTTGTCGGGTGCGGCGAGTACGCCAAGGACGTGCTCGAGCAGATCGGCGCCGGCGAGCCCGGCGGACCGGTGGTGGACGGCATCGAGCTCTACTTCGCCAGCCGCAGCGCCGAGAAGGCCCGCGGCTTCTGCGAGCGCTACGGAGGCGCCGGGGCGTTCGGAGACTACGAGTCGGCCGCCGCCGACCCGGCGGTCGACGCCATGTACTTTTTGACCCCCCACCACCTGCACCTCGAGGGCGCGCGCCTGGCCGCCGGGCACGGCAAGCACGTGCTGATGGAGAAGCCCATCGGCCGCCACCCCGCCGAGGCCAGGGAGCTGATCGACGTCGTGCGCCGGGCCGGGCTGACGCTGATGGTCGCCGAGAACTTCAGGTTCGTCCCGACGGTGCTCAAGGCCAAGGAGCTGATCGCCCAGGGCAGGATCGGGGACGTGCGGCTCGTGCAGGTCCAGCGCGAGCTCAACGTGTTCAGCGGGGCGTTCTTCGCCTCTGCCGAGAACTTCGCCGAGGACCAGTGGAGGAACGACCCCGAGAAGGCCGGCGGCGGCCTGTTCCAGGACGCCGGCATCCACGACATCGACGCGATGGTGAACCTCGGCGGGATGCCAGAGAAGGTCTACGCCGTCGTGCCGGTCGCGGAGTCCGAGCGCGCCAGGCGCCACCAGGAGGACGGGATGGTCCTGACGGCGACCACGCCCGGCGGCACGCTGGGGCTGATCCAGTTCTCCTTCGCCAGCCCCATAACCGGGTACCGCGACAACGTCTGGGTGACCGGCTCGGCCGGCATGCTCAGCTTCCCGACGTTCGGCGACTCGCTGACGCTCGACACGCCCGAGGGGACCGAGGTGATCGACACCGGGGAGCACCGCAAGGGCATGGTGGGCATCTTCGAGGAGTTCCGCGACGCGGTGGCCGAGGGCAGGGAGCCGCTGATGAGCGGGGAGGAGGCCCTCAGGGACCTGAACGTGGTGATGGCCGCCTACGAGTCGGTCAGGACCGGCCTTCCGGCGCGGGTGTCCCCCGACTGAAGCCCCGGGCGGCCTAGGGCCGCCGGAAGAGCGCCAGGAAGCGGTCCTGGTAGCGGTCGAACAGGCCCCAGCGCCGCAGCTCGCGCTCAAGGCGCTGCCTGTCCCCGCCGCCCTCGGCCTCGCGGAACAGGCGCTCGATGTCGTCGATGGCGGCCCTCGGGGCGCCGTCGAACGCCTCCTGCGGCTCCAGCAGGCCCCGGGCGGACATCTCCCCGACGTTCTTGCCCGCCGAGCGCGACGTGAACTCGTAGATGAACTTGAGCAGCGCCACGTCCCACCACTCGTCCACGCCGACCATGACCACCGAGAGGTTGTCCTTGCGCGCCTCGAGGTCGTCCGAGATCTGGTGGGCTATCGCCGAAGGCTCGCCGCTGACTATGTCGAAGTTCTCGGCCCGGTTCTCGTAGCGGTAGAGGATGCCGGGGTGGTTGGGCCCGTAGCTTCGCGCGGCGTGCCTTATGTACTCGTACGCCTCGGGGCTGAAGCCCTCGAGGTTCATGGCGTAGGTCGGGGTGACGATGGCGGGCTTCTCGGCGATGACCCGGCCCTTCCTGACCACGCCCTCGGCCCTCTGCGAAAGCTCGCTGTAGATCGGCTCGGTCACGACGTAGTAGGCGATGTTCGTGGTGCCGAACGTGGCCAGGGTCTGCCTGGGGTACCTGACCACCCAGGTCTTCTCGACCGCGCGCATCCAGTCCCGCTCTGCGTCCGTCATGCGGCAATTATACGCCCGCCCCGACTATAATGTACAAACGTTCTAATCATGCACGTAGCGGTAGCCAGGGTGACCATACGCGTACCGGAGAGCCGCAGCCTCAAGTCCAAGCGGCGAGTGGTGCGCTCGCTGATCGACGGGATCAGGGCCCGGTTCCACGTGTCGGTGGCCGAGGTCGAGGGTCAGGGCGCCTGGCAGACCGCGGCCGTCGGCGTCTGCTGCGTCAGCGGCTCGGCCTCGCTGGCCGAGGAGACGGTCGGCAGGGTCGTCGCCTTCGTCGACTCGCGCTCGGCCGAGTTCGAGGTCGTCGGGCGGGACCTCGACACCCTGTCCATACCGTAGGGCGCCTTGGACACGCGTGCCTTCCTGGATCACGCCCGCTCGCTGCCCTGGTACCGCGACCAGGTAGCGCACGTCGAGGACCTGCCCGCGCGGGGCCCGACCCCGGGCGCGCCCGCCCGGCCCCTGACCCCGGAGCTCGCAGGGCGGCTGCGGGAGCTCGGGGTGGACGGGCTCTACTCCCACCAGGCGCGGGCGATCGACGCGGCCCGGGCCGGGCGCAGCGTCATCGTCGCCACTCCGACGGCGAGCGGCAAGAGCCTGTGCTACCACCTGCCGGTGCTCGAGGCGCTGATCGGGGACCGCTCCGCGACCGCCCTGTACATCTTCCCCACCAAGGCGCTGGCCCAGGACCAGGCGGCCTCCCTCGAGCGGCTCGCGCCGGCGGACAGGCGCATCTGGTGCGGCATCTTCGACGGCGACACCCACGCCGATTCGCGCTCCTCCATCCGGCGCTCCGCCCGCATCGTCGTCACCAATCCCGACATGCTGCACGTCGGGATCCTGCCCAACCACCGGTCCTGGCACCGCGTTCTGAGGGGGCTGAGGTACGTCGTCATCGACGAGGCGCACGCCTACCGCGGGGTGTTCGGCTCGCACGTGGCCAACGTGCTGCGCCGCCTGCGCCGCCTGTGCGCGCGGTTCGGCGCCGGCCCCACGTTCATCCTGTGCTCGGCCACCATCGCCAACCCCGGCGAGCACGCCCGCCGCCTGACCGGCCTGGACGCCGAGCCGATCGAGTCGAGCGGCGCCCCGCACGGCGGCAGGGACTTCGTGCTGTGGAACCCCCCGCGCGTCGACCACGCGGACGGGGGGAGCGGGCGGACGACCGTCCGGGACGCCGCGGCGCTCACCGCCGAGCTGGTGATGCGGAGCGTCCGCACCATGACCTTCGTGCGGAGCCGGCGCCTGGCCGAACTGCTCTTCGTCCAGGTCCGGAACCGGCTGCGGTCAGACGCCCCCGGGCTGGCGGACCGGGTCGCGCCGTACAGGGCCGGCTACCTGGCCGAGGACAGGCGGGCGACCGAGCGCGAGCTGTCGGCCGGGAGGCTGCTGGGGCTGACGACCACCAGCGCCATGGAGCTGGGCGTCGACGTCGGGGGCCTAGACGCGACCGTCCTCGCCGGGTACCCGGGTACGCGCGCGTCCACCTGGCAGCGGGCGGGGCGCAGCGGCAGGGACGGGGCCCGCGCGCTGAGCGTGCTGGTCGCCCGGGACGACCCGCTCGACCAGTTCATCATGCGCAACCCGCGGGGCCTGTTCGGGCGTCCCACCGAGACCGTGCGCATCTCGCCGGGCAACCCCACGTGCTGGGGCCGCACCTGCTGTGCGCGGCCTACGAGGCCCCGCTATGCCCGGGCGACGCCGAGCTGTTCGGGGCGGACGCGATTTCGGAGGCGGGCAGGCTCGAGGGGGACGGGCTGCTGCGCCGGTCCGGGGAGCGGTGGCACCTCGACGCGGGCGTCGCCCACCCGGCCGCGTCCGTGGACATACGCTCCGCCTCCGGGCGGCCCTTCGCCCTGGTCGAGCGCGGCAGCGGCGCGGTGATGGAGACCGTGGAGGAGTCGGCGGCGATGCTCCAGCTGCACCCGGGCGCGATATACCTGCACAGGGGCGAGCCCTACCTGGTCACGGACCTGGACCTGGAGGCGGGGGTGGCGACGGCGGTCCCCAGCGGCGCCCGGTACCACACCAGGCCGGCCTCGATGACCGAGACGCGGATCACCGCCCGGCTGCGGCGGCGGGCGGCCGGGCGCACCGAGGCGTTCCTGGGGGAGGTGGAGGTCACCACCACCGTCACGGGCTTCCGGCGCTTCTCGGACCTGAGCGGCGAGGAGATCGACGCAGAGCACGTCTCCCTGCCGCCGCGCACATTCGGCACCGTCGGGCTGTGGTTCGGGGTGCCGGAGGACGTGCTCGCCGCGGCCCGCGCGGGCCGCGTTGACCTGGCGGGCGCCCTGCACGCGATCGAGCACGCCGCGATCGGCATGCTGCCGCTCTTCGCGATGTGCGACCGCGGCGACATCGGCGGGATATCGACGCCCCTCCATCCCGACACGGGGGAGCCGCAGGTCATCATCTACGACGGGGCGCCCGGCGGCGTGGGGATCGCCGAGCGCGGATACGAGGTGATCGAGGACCTGTGGAGGGTCACGGCCGAGGCCATCTCGGGATGCGGGTGCGACGACGGCTGCCCGGGGTGCGTCCACTCGCCGACGTGCGGATCGGGCAACCGGCCGCTGGACAAGGCCGCCGCGGCCGCCGTGCTCGCCGCCATCGCGGGGGAATCCTAGGGCGGCGCGGCGGCCCTGCCCGAGGGGGCCCCTGTGCTATCCTTCCGTACCGGACCGGGGTGTGGCGCAGCTTGGTAGCGCACCTGCATGGGGTGCAGGTGGTCGCCGGTTCAAATCCGGCCACCCCGACCACCCTTCTACGCGGGCCGCTCCGCGCGCGGACGCGGTCCCGGGGGCACCGTGACACAGAGCCAGCACAGGCCACTGTCGTTCGTCCAGTCGGTGAACGAGGCCATCCGCACCGTCATGCGCGAGGACCCGGCCGTGATCGTCATGGGCGAGGACATAGCCGGGGCCGCCGCCAGGGCGGACCAGGGCTTCATCGACCACTTCGGCGGCTCGTTCGGCATGACCAAGCGCCTCATCCAGGAGTTCGGCCCCGAGCGCGTGCGGGACACGCCCATCTCCGAGGCCGGGTTCGTCGGCGCCGGGGTGGGCTCGGCCGCGGCCGGCCTCAGGCCCCTGATAGACATCAAGGTGGTGGGGTTCTTCGGCGTCTGCGCCGACCAGATCCTCAACAACATGGCCAAGATGCACTACATGTTCGGGGGCAAGGTGCGCCTCCCTGTCACCATCCAGACCCAGACCGGGGCCGGCCAGGGCTGGGCCGCTCAGCACTCCGAGACCCTCTGGTCGGTCTTCACGCACTTCCCCGGCCTCAAGTGCGTGGTTCCCTCCGACCCCTACACGGCCAAGGGCATCCAGATAGCCGCGATGCGCGACGACGACCCGGTGATCATCTTCCAGTGCATGCGGCTGATGGGGCTCAGCTTTGACCAGCACGTGCCCGAGGAACCTTACGAGGTGCCGATCGGCAGGGCGCGGGTGGTGCGCAGGGGCACCGACGTGACCCTGGTGGGCATGGGGTTCTCGACCCAGCTCTCGATGATGGCCGCGCGGGAGCTGGAGCGCCGCGGGCACAGCGCCGAGGTGGTCGACCTGCTGTCGCTGTCTCCCTTAGACGAGGAGACTGTGCTCGAGTCGGTGCGAAGGACCCGCCGCGTAGTCGTCACCGACGAGGACTACCCGCGGTGCTCGATGGCCTCGGAGATCTCGGCGCTGGCGATCGAGCGCGCCTTCGACCACCTCGACGCACCGCCCAGGCGCGTGAGCCCCCCGCACTCGTCGGTTCCGTACAGCCCGGCGCTGGAGGAGCGCTACGTGCCCCGCGCGTCAGACGTGGTCGACGCCGCCATGCAGGTGCTCGAGTAGCGGGAAGCCGCACGCCCCGTGCGTCGCCGGCCCGGGCATGGAGCCGGCGGCGAGCCAGACCATGAACGTCCTTGAGCCGACTTCGAACTCACCGCGCGGGCTGAAGTGCAACGTCAAGGGCGCAGGTCCGAGGTGCGACCCTGAGCGCGGCGGGCAATGAGAGATCGCTGGCGCTACCACTCCGACCGGCACCCCGCCGCATGCACGTGCGTAAGGTGCGTGGGCGACGGCCTCAAGGCGTCCAAGCGACGTCGCCAGCCCCGCCCTCCCACGGGTTCTGACGCCCCTGGGGACGGCGGCCGCGGCGGACCGGCGCCGGACAGGGCCGCGGACCCGTCGCCCAAGCGCGAGCGCGGCCACGGCGGACCGGCGCCGGACAGGGCCGTGGACCCGTCGTCCAAGCGCGAGCGCGGCCACGGCGGACCGGCGCCGGACAGGCGCGCGGACCCGTCGTCCAAGCGCGAGCGCGGCCACGGCGGACCGGCGCCGGACAGGGCCGTGGACCCGTCGTCCAAGCGCGAGCGCGGCCGCAGCGGACCGGCGCCGGACAGGGGCGCGGACCCGTCGTCCAGGCGCGAGCACAGCCGCAGCGGACCGGCGCGGTACAGGGGCGGGGGCCGGTCGTCCAAGCGCAGGCGCGGCCGCAGCGGACCGTCGCGTAGCAGGGGCGGGAGCCGGTCGTCTAAGCGCAGGCGCGGCTGCATGGGCGTGCTGGGGTGGCTGCTCGCCGGGGGGATCGGGCTTGCGCTGCTCGTGGTGATCGTCCTGACGGCGACCGACTGGGTGAACGTCCCCTTCCGGGAGGGCGCCGTCCCAACTCCGGTCGAGTCCGCACCGCCGCCAACGGCCACGCCGCTCCCCGATCCGGCGTTCACGCACTTCGGGGAAAAGCGGTACATGCTCGAGCTGATCAATGCCGAGCGCGCCCGCGCCGGCCTGGAGCCAGTCTCCCTGGGCGGCAACGCCGCCGCACAGCTGCATGCAGAGGCCTCCCTGGAGAACTGCGTCTCCTCCCATTGGGGAGTGGACGGCCTGAAGCCCTACATGCGCTACAGCCTTGCCGGCGGCTACCAGTCCAACGCCGAGAACGCCCATGGCAGTTCCTACTGCATCGTGAGGAAGGACGGATACCGTGCCATCGCCAGCATCGAGGAGGAGATCCGCGAGGCGATGAAGGGCCTCATGGACAGCCCGGGCCACCGGGACAACATCCTCGACCCCTGGCACCGAAAGATAAACGTAGGCCTCGCCTGGGACGACTACAACTTCATCGCCATCCAGCACTTCCAGGGCGACTACGTGCGGTTCGACCGCCTGCCCCGCATTGAGGGCGGAATACTGTCGCTGGCCGGCACGACCAGGAACGGGGTGAGCTTCGAAGATGAGCGCGACCTCGGCCTGCAGATCTACTACGATCCGCCGCCCCACGCCCTTATGAGGGGACAGGCTTCGAGGACCTACTGTTACGACTCGGGCATTCAGATCGCCGCACTGAGGCCACCCCCCGGCGCAGACCGGTACTACGACGAGGACGAGTTCACCGCGGCCCACCAGCCCTGCCCGGACCCGTACGGAATGCCCGTCGAAGCCACCGGTCCGGCCTCAAACGAAGAGGCACACGAATTCTGGCAGGCTGCCTACGATGCGAGCCAGGCGGCCCCGGAGCGGTCCGTCACCGTGCCGTGGATTACGGCGCTGGAGTGGACCGCCAGGGGCGAGACGTTCTCGATCTCAGCCGATGTCCGCGACCTGCTGGCCGCTCACGGACCCGGGGTCTACACGGTCACGCTCTGGGGGATCATCGACGGCGAGGACGTGGTCATCTCGGACTATTCGATATTCCATGGGGTATCAGCCCCGGATGCCTACGATGCCTACGGGGATGATCCGGTGCATGAGCTTTCCAAGGCGATCGCCACGCCGACTCCCTCACCGGCGGCCACAGCAACTGATTCAACAGAGCCTACCCCCACGCCGACGGCCGCCCTCTCTCCGACACCCGTCCACACTGCAACCGCATCGCCGACCCCGACGGCAGCGCCCACACCGTCGCCCACGGCCATCCCGTCGCCAACGCCCATTCCAACGCCGACGGCAGCGCCCACACCGTCGCCCACGGCCATCCCGTCGCCAACGCCCATTCCAACGCCGACGGCAGCGCCCACACCGTCGCCCACGGCCACACCTATCCCCGACCCCCAATTGCGACACCTCGAAGAAAAGCGCTACATGCTCGAGCTGATCAATGCCGCGCGCACCCGGGCCGGTTTAGAGCCGGTCGCCTTGGGCGACAACGCTGCCGCGCAACTGCACGCAGAGGCCTCCCTGGCCAACTGCTTTTCCTCCCACTGGGGCATCGACGGCCTCAAGCCCTACATGCGCTACAGCCTTGCCGGCGGCCACCAGGCCAACGCCGAGAACATCATAGGCAACGACTATTGCGTCAGAAGTTCCGACGGCTACCGGGCCATCGCCAGCCCCGAGCAGGAGATCCGCGAGGCTATGGAGAGCCTCATGGACAGCCCGGGCCACCGGGAGAACATCCTTGATCGCTGGCACAGGAAGATCAACATCGGCCTGGCCTGGGACAGGTACAACTTCGTTGCCATACAGCACTTCCAAGGCGACTACGTCCGCTACGAACGCCTCCCGGCCATCAGGGACGGCATCCTGTCAATGTCCGGCAGCACCAGGAACGGGGCGACGTTCTCGGAGGATGAGGACCTGAGCGTTCAGGTCTTCTACGACCCGCCCCCGTACGCCCTCTCCAGGGGTCAGGTGTCGAGGACCTACTGCTACGACCTCGGCACCTTGGTGGCTGCCCTCAGGCTGCCGCTTGCGGGCAACTGGTATTACCCCGAGGACGAATTCACGACGACCTTTAGGCCGTGTCCGGACCCGTACGGCGTGCCCGCCAATGCGGCGGGTCCGACCTCGCCCGACGAGGCCCACGACTTCTGGCAGGCGGCCTACAGCGCGAGCCAGGCGGCCCCGGAGCGGACCGAGACACTACCCTGGATCACCGCGCTCGAGTGGACCGCTAGCGGCGAGGCATTCTCTGTGACGGCGGACGTTGGCGACCTGCTGACCACGCACGGATCCGGGGTTTACACGGTGACACTGTGGGGGCGCATCGACGGCGACGACGTAATCATCTCGCAGTACTCGATATTTCACGACGCAGCGGCGCCCCGCACATACGACGCCTACCTCGAGGATGGGGCGGGCGGGCGAACCCGACCGGTCGTAGGGCCGACGGACGACGCCGGCGAGGGCTCGGTCAGCGAGATGATCAAGCGAGCGCGGCCCGCGGTGGTGCGCATATCGGGCGCAGGCACGACGGGGACCGGCGTGATCTTCGACGTTGAGGGCGCATCGGGCTTGATCGTCACCAACCACCACGTGGTGGCTGGGCTCCGGTCGGTCAGGGTAACGGTGGAAGACTCGTCGCTGTACGACGGCGAGGTCCTGGGGGTCGACCCGGTCCGCGACCTGGCTGTGATCAGGATCTGCTGCGGCTCGTTTGCGACCCTGTCCTTCGGCCAGACCTCCAATCTGGATCCGGGCTCGGAGGTGGTGAGCATCGGATATGCCCTGGGAATAGGCGGCTCCGCCACGGTCACCAAGGGCATCGTCTCCGCGGTCCGGTACGAGCCGGGGTATCTGGCGGAGATCGTCCAGGCCGACGCACCGATAAACCCCGGCAACGGCGGCGGCCCGATGCTGTCCCTGGACGGTCTGGTCGTGGGGATAAACACCTTCAAGTACTCGGAGGCCGGAATCGAGGGACTGGGGTTTGCGATATCGGCCAAGACTGTCCTCGAGCGGATACCCGTCCTCAGGGCCGGAACGCCCATCGCCGAGGTGACGCCCACGACTGACCGCGCCCAGACCGCCACCTGGGGACCCTCTAGCGGCGAGCTCAGACACGACCCTGAGGACGACCTGATCAAGACGGAGTTCGCCGGCGTCTCGGTCGCGGACATGATCGTCGAGGCCACCTTCGCGAACCCCTACGGTGCGGACGAGCACCCCTGGGACTACGGATTCATCCTGCGCGCCGCGGGCGACGGCCCCCGCTTCCACGTTGTGCTTACGAGCCAGCGCAGATGGTCGCTGATCTGGCGGGCTGGCCCTTCCGAGTCCTACGAGATGGTCGCCGGCGGCACCTCCGCGAGCGTGGAGACGGGGGCCGGGGGGCGCAACCACCTGATGGTGGTCGCGATCGGCGAGAGGGGCTGGGTGTTCGTGAACGGCGAGCTGATGTCCCCGGTTGACCTTGGCGGAGCCACCCGGCGGGGCGACGTGGCGGTGATCACCGGCGCGTACCGGGGCGGCGAGGTTGCCGGCAAGACCACCCGCGTCGAGGACTTCACCATTCGCAGCCTGGTCAGGGTGTACGGGCCGGCCGGCGGGGAGCTGGTCCGCAGCGCCGACGGATTCGTCAGCCAGCACTGGAGCGGGGTGCTGACCAGGGACCTGGTCGCCGAGGCCGAGTTCGTCAACCCGGAGGGCGAGAACTGGGACTACGGCATGGCGATACGACGGTCGGAGAGCACCTGGGACGTGATGACCGTCAGCTACGTCGCGAGGTGGTACCACCACTCGCTGGACGAATCCGGCGACTATGAAACGGAGGCGTTCGGCGACCTGTCGTCATCCCGCGTAAGGGGCGGAAAGTCGGCACGCCTGACGGTGATCGCAATCGGGGACGCCGGCTGGCTGTTCGTCGACGGCGGATTGGTGGCCGTCCTCGACCTAGGCCACAACCGTGAGAGGGGCGAGGTCAGCGCGGTCGCCAACTTCTGGATAGGGCACGACGCGCAGGTCGCGTTTCGCGACTTCACCGTCTGGGCGCCATGAACGCGCGCGATGCGGGTCCTGCGTGAGGGGCGACTCGGCCAACACACATCGCCAAGCACGGAGGCGTGGACCGCCGTTAGAATTGATGGGCTCCGGGTCCGCTGGGACGGACCACGACACTACCTCTGGGGGGTGATGGCATGCCGGCCTTGGCGAGAATCGCGGCGGTGCTCGGAACTGTCACATTGGTCGCTGCGGGCATCGCATGCGGCAACGGGCAGGATGCGCCGGGCGACCTTGAGACGGTGACCGGCCTGGTCCGGGCGCAGACCGAGGCCATGGCCTCGGGTGCGGCCCAGCAGGCTACCGGCTACGGCTCCGGGATATGGGTCACCGGTCAGGCCACCATCAGCGTAGAGCCCGACCTCGTCCTGCTCACCGTCGGGGTCGAGACGACCGGCGGAACGGTGGCCGAGGCCCGCGCCGCGGCGGCCAAGGCGATGGACGCGATCGTCCAGTCCGTCAAGGCCAACGGGCTGAGCGACCAGGACGTGCAGACCCAGTCGTTCAACATCTGGCCCCAGTACGAGTACCCGGAGGTGCTCAGCGGCGACGTGGTCACCAGGAAGCAGGTCCTCGTCGGCTACACGGTCAGCAACTCCGCCAGGATCAAGATCAGGGACGTCGACTCGGTCGGCACCATAATCGACGATGTCGCCGACGCCGGGGGCGACGCCACGCGGATAAACGACATCCGCTTCAGCATCGAGGACCCGGATGCCTTCATGTCCGGTCTCCGCGAGGAGGCGGTGAGGGACGCCGTGGCGAAGGCGGAGCACCTCGCGACGCTGGCGGGCGTGACCCTGGGGGACCTGATCTTCGTGGGCGAGGCCGGCCCGGGCGCCTACCCGGTCACCGAGGTCTACCAGGAGGCCGCCATGCTCAGGGCCTTCGACGCGCCCAGCCCTATCAGCGGAGGCGAACTGAGCCTCGGCCTGACGATCCAGGCGGCCTTCGACATAGAGTAGCGCCGCGCGCCGGCGCGGCCGCCACGAGCCGGGCTGTCCGCCCGGTCGTGCCGTCGCGCGATGCTGGCTGCCGGGAGACGGCAGGCCGGCCACGTCTCCGTTCTGCACCTTGCGCGGGGCCCTTGGCATGCATCCGGTGAGCCAGTTCCCGCCGAGCCGGGCGGATTACCTGAGGGGGCCTCTCAGAGCCTTCTGATATTCCACCTGGTCTTGACCACCGCCACGACCGCGAATGCCGCGGTTGCGACCAGCGCCATGGCCGGTCCCGAAGGCAGGTCGGCATGGAACGATACATACAGTCCCACAACCGCAGACAGGGCTCCGATCAGAGCGCCGATCAGCATGACCCCCACGAACCTCTTCGCGATGAGGTATCCCGTCGCCGCCGGCGTGATCAGCATCGCCATCACGAGTACGATGCCCGCCGCCTGGATGCCGATGATTATGACGAGCGCGAGCAGGCCCAGCAGGATGTACTCGACGAGGCCGGTCCTGATCCCGACGACCGTTGCGCCCACCGGGTCGAACGTCGTGTAGACCAGCTGGCGGTGGAAGCCGTAGAGGCCGAGTACCACCAGGCCGGTCAGACCGAGCGAGACGTAGACGTCGGCGCGGGACACCGCGAGCACCTGTCCCAGCAGCAGGTCCTCGATGTTGACCTTGACGAAGCTGGCGGCGGACAGCATGACCAGGCCGAGCGCGAACATGCCGGCGAAGATTATGCCGATCGAGGTGTCCTCGCTGATGCCGGTGCGCCGACTGACCGAGCCCATGAGCACCGCGACCGCGATTCCGGTGGGCACCGCTGCGAAGAACGGGCTGACGCCCAGCATGAAGGCGATCACCATCCCGGGCAGCACCGAGTGGGCGAGGGCGTCGCCCATGAACGCCCGCCCCCGGGTGATGACGTAGGCGCCGAGGACCGGGCACATGACGCCGACGAGGACGGACACGATCAGCGCCCTGACCATGAAGCCGTACTGGAACGGGCCGGCTATGGCATCTATCACGGCCCGTCTCCATCGCCGCCGTCTCGCGCGAACTGCAGGCCGTGAGAACCGTATAGCTCCTCGAGCACGGCCGGCGTGAAGACATCCTTGGGGGTGCCGCAGGCGCAGACGTGGCAGTTGATGCAGAGGACCTGGTCGAAGCGCTCGGCCAGGTTCGTCAGGTCGTGCGTGGCCAGCATGACGATCATGCCGTCGTCCCTGAGGGATTGGAGCACCTCTATGATGCCCTCCTGGGCGCCGACGTCCACGCCGCTGAACGCCTCGTCCAGCAGGACGATGCTCGCCTCCTGGGCCAGGGCACGGGCGATGAACACGCGCTGGCGCTGTCCCCCCGAGAGCTCCGTCATCAGCGAGTTGCGCCGCTCCCACAGCCCCACACGCTCAAGGCAGAGCCGAACGGCCTCGCGGTCCGACGGGCCCGGACGCCTGAAGAGGCCGAGCTTCCCGCTCCGCCCCATCATGACGACGTCAAGGATTGTTGCCGGGAAGCGCCAGTTGATGCTGTCGCGCTGCGGAACGTAGGCCAAGGAGCCGTCGCGCGGGTCAGCGCCGACCATGCTCACCCTGCCCTCGGCGATGGGCAGCAACCCCGCTATGGCATCGAACAGGGTGCTCTTGCCTGCACCGTTGGGGCCCAGAACGCCCATCAGGGTGCCGGCCCCTACATGGAACGAGACTTCCGAGAGGGCTCGGTATCCCCGGCGCTCGACGGTTACGCTCTCGGCGGTAACGCCCAGCGCGATACCCTGCCCGAGCTTCCCATCGACTATCGTCATCGGCGACTTCGGCACCGCGCGGGGGGCAGACCGTGGCGCGGCGCGGCCTGCCCCCAGTCTAGCGTCCGGCTACTTCAGGGCCTCGGCGATCCTCGTGACGTTCGCACGCACCATGCCCAGATACGTCGAGGCGTCGCTGTCCGAGTCTCCCAGTGAGCCGGAGTACAGGCCGACGTAGGACGCGCCGGTCTCGGCCGCGAGCGACCTTGCCATCCGGTCGCTGACAGTGGTCTCCCCGAAGATGGCGGGGACCTGATAGAGCTTGGCCTGGTCGATCAGTTTGGCGATGTCCTCCGCCGACGGCTCGACCTCCGTGGTTACGCCCGGAATGATCGTCCCGACGACCTCGAAGTCGTACAGGACCGCGAAATACCCCAGGCTGTCATGGGATGTGAGCAGCAGCCTGCGCTCGGCGGGCACCGATGCCAGGTGCTGATCCGTCCAGGCGTGCAGTTCGTCGAGTTGCACGTTGTAGGCGTCGGCGTTGGACGCGTAGCTCTCTGCCCTGCCTGGATCGAGTCCGGACAGGATGTCGGCTATCTCGCTCACCGCGATCTTCACGCGGAGGGGATCGAACCAGAAGTGGGGGTCCAAGAGGCCATGCCCGTGTCCGGCGTGCTCACCCTCGCCCTCTTCCGCCAGCCCCTCAAGGGCCTCGATCGCTTCCTCCGCGGAAATGAGGCCCGCCTCGGCATCGTTCAAGACGGCGAGCATCTCCTCGGCCAATTCCTCGACCTCGCCGTGATGCTCCTCCTCGTCGCCGTGGTCCTCGCCCTCCGCCTCCTCGTCAGCGTGGTCCTCACCCTCCGCCTCCTCATCAGCGTGGTCCTCGCCCTCGTCGCCGTGGTCCTCGCCCTCCGCTTCCTCGTCAGCGTGGTCCTCACCCTCGTCGCTGTGGTCCTCTTCCGCGGCCTCGGCGGCCTCGATCAGTGACCTTACCTCCGCCAGGCCCTCCAGGGCGTCTATCTCGCCCTCCTCGACCTCGTGGACCACGTGGCTGACCTCTTCGATCAGGTCGACCTCTTCAATGTGGTATTCAGCGAACTCGAGCGGGTCCACGGCCTCGCCCAGCTCGACGATCGTCGAGGAGTCGCGCGCCGCGTTGCTGATCAAGTCCACGAGCCAAGCCTCCTCCAGGCCCAGGCCGACGCTGAGCACCAGATCGGCATCGGCCACCCTGGCAACGTCTCTGGCGCCCGGCTGGAACGAGTGGGGATCGACGCCAACCGGGAGGAGGCTGGTCACCTCGACGTGCTCGCCACCGACGTTGGATACCCAGTCGGCCACGATGTTGCTGGTCGTGACCACGGTGACGGGCTCGCCGGCCGCCTCATCACCGGCTTCGGGCTCGACGACCTCGGTCGGCTTGGCCGGCACCGCGGTCCGGGTCGGCTGCGCCGGTTCGGACGTTTCACTCGGGCCGGAGCACGCCAGCGCCAGCGCGACCGCGAGTGCGACACCGAAGACCAGTGGCAGTCTAGTCTTGGGGTTATTGAGATTCCGTATCATTTAGCTTCCATCCGCTTTTTCAGGGTGTTGATTGGGCGTTGGCGGAACCAACGCCAAGTACGTGATAATAAGTCTCAATGGCTACCCGCGCAAGCGCCAGGACGCCGTACCCAAGGCAGCCATATCGAACCACCACCACCGCACCTATGTTCGGAACCGGGGTAATGCCGCGCCAGCAGCGCCCCGGTGACAGCAGGTGTCTGGCCCCGGATGACCCAACAGATCAGGGGGTCGGGTTCCAAGGCGAGTTCAGCCCTCAGCCGCGCGGGAGCACCTGGCAACAGGCCTGAGAATCAAGCCGCGATTGCACCGGACGCCGGGCGTGCTGGAGCCGTCCCTGCGCCAGTTCAGGCGCAGCGTTCGCAGGTTATATAGAGCTCGATGCGGTGACCGACGATGTCGCCCGGAATGTCCCCGCCGAGCGCCCTCATGAGCCTCTCTACCGTCGCGGCCCTGAACTCTCCCACGATCCCGCACCTCACGCAGACCGTGTGGTGGTGGTGTTCAATGCGGGACAGGCTGTACCTCGGTGCGCCGTCCAAGAGGTTCAGCCGGCAGATCACGCCCAGCTCCATCAGCAGCTTGATGGTCCTGAATATCGTCGCGCGGCCCACCTCGGGCAGCTCGCTGCCGATCTCCTCTGCCGTGAATCCGCCCTGCTTGCCCTCGAGGATGCCTATGATCGCGCGCCTCGGGGCCGTCGAGCGATAGCCCCTGTCCTCCAGCGCGGCCATCATGTCCGGGCGGGATGCTTGGGGCGTGGTGATCGGTTGCATGGACGTATCTTTAACGGGACTCACGGGCAACCGCAATCGTATCCGCGCCGGCGCAGGACAGTCAAACGGCACGTCGTGTCGGGAGTCCGATCCAGGGCGCTCCGCAGGGCCGCACCGCACCGAGGTCCTAGCGGCGCACGCCCCGCCAAGACCGCCTTTGGCCACGCGTAGCTCCACCTCCGTCCAGGTGCTTCGGCTCGGTCATCGCGGCCTGCAGAGGCGCACTGCAGGCGCGAGCAGGTCTTGACGGCGCCCCGCCGTCAGCAGGCCTGACCCGGCCGCAGACCCCATCGCGTGCCACCTTCAACGACTCACCATGTGAGCGGTTACCCGGTGCGCCCTGGATGCCATATTGCAATGAATTGAGACACAGTCGCGTCAGGCTATACGGCGAGTCTGTGAACGACTGTTTGGAGCGCTGTGAGCGCACTTGTGGTCGTAAAATGATACCCAGTCCCGTAACGGTCTTGCGACGGGTCTGTGAACAGCTATTTGGGACGCTTTCACGGTTGCTAAGGCGATCGAGATTGTGCGACGATTGGCCGTGGCGAGTCGGGATTTCGACGACCGCAAATCCAACCGAGGAGACTGCATATAGATGGACCACAAGCACGATGCCCACGAGTGCGACACGCACGAGCACCACGGGGAGCCCGGCCACGAGCACGACGTCCACGAGTGCGACACGCACGAGCACCACGGGGACTCCGGCCATGAGCACGACGTCCACGAGTGCGACACGCACGAGCACCACGGGGAGCCCGGCCACGAGCACGACGTCCACGAGTGCGACACGCACGAGCACCACGGGGACTCCGGCCATGAGCACGACGTCCACGAGTGCGACACGCACGAGCACCACGGGGAGCCCGGCCACGAGCACGACGTCCACGAGTGCGATACGCACGAGCACCACGGCTGACAGTTCGCCTCCGGCCTTGCCGCGAGAGCGTCGCGGCAAGGCCGACAGCACTCCCAGCCGAATCGCACCCATCTCGCACCCACCCTCACTTCCCGTTGAGGCGGGTGACACCGCGTCGATGATGACCGCGGCCGGCCCGACGGGTCAGAGGTCGTCACCCGTGCCATCCGAGGCCGGCGTCTTGCGCCGGTTGGTTCCTGCGGTTCCCGGAGGCTAGGCCACTGGCGAGGGTCATCGCAGTTCCGAACGCGTCGCTGCCCCAGCTGCGGCACTCGCTGTTGGGTCGACCTGCGCCACCGGTCTCCGCCGCCCGCGCCACGCGCCCGGCGACGGCCGAGATCGACGTTCGCGTCGTCAGTCCGTCCGCCCACGAGCACGGCCACGGCGGCCACGAGCACGGGCACGGCGGCCACGAGCACGGGCACGGCCACGGCAGCCACGACCACCACCACGACCTCCGGGAGCACAGCCGCAGGAGCCTGCTGATCTCGCTCGTGCTGATATCGACCTACATGGTCGCCGAGATCGTGGGGGGCGTGGTCTCCGGCAGCCTTGCCCTCCTGGCGGACGCAGGTCACATGGCGACGGACGCCGGAGCAATCGCACTGGCCCTGTTCGCAATGTGGATGGCGAACAGGGAGGCGTCCACGGAGCGCACCTACGGCTACTACCGCACGGAGGTGCTTGCGGCGCTGCTCAACGCCTTGGCGCTCTGGCTGATAGTCGGCTGGATCATGTTCGAGGCCGTCGAGCGCTTCCGGCACCACGAGTTCGATGTCGCGGGGTGGACGGTGCTGTTCGTGGGCCTCGGAGGCCTGCTGATCAACCTGATCACGGTGTGGATCCTGCACCGATCGGCGGAGCACAGCATCAACGCCGAGGGCGCGTTCCAGCACGTGCTCGCCGACCTGCTCGGGTCCGTGGGTGTCGTCGTCTCCTCCATCCTGATCATCACCCTCGGGTGGACGATGGCCGATCCGATCCTGAGCGTGGTGATCGGACTACTGATAATGCTCAGTTCGTGGCGGTTGGTGGCCACGGTCTTCCACGTGCTGCTCGAGGGGACTCCCGAGCACATTGACGCCTACAGGCTGTGCAGCGAGATCGAGGACCTGGACGGCGTGACGGTGATTCACGATGTCCACATATGGACGATCACCTCGGGGTCCTACGCCTTCTCCGCCCACGTCCTGGTAGACCCGGACCACGAAGACATGGACGGACTGCGCCGAGCGGTTCAGCGCATCGTTCACCACAGCTTTGGCATCGGGCACGCCACGGTCCAGTTAGAGACGTCGACGACCGGCTGCGTCGAGTCCCACCACGTGGGCCACCTGGAGCACAGGTCCCGGTCCACTGCGCTGGCGTCGAGCGGCTAGCGCCCTAGGACGCCCGTCCGGTACCCACCGCCTCAGGCCGCGTCACGTCGACCTGCGGCCGAGGGCGGCCAAAGGCGCTACATAAGCACCACGGAACGCAGGACCTCCCCGCGCTCCATCCTGCCGAAGGCCTCCTCCACATCGGCCAGAGCGATCGTCTCCGAGACGAAGGCCTCGAGGTCCAGGCGACCCTGCAGGTGCAGGTCGACGAACATGGGGAAGTCCCTGGTGGGCAGGCAGTCGCCGTACCATGACGACTTGACCGCACCGCCCCTTCCGAATATCTCGATCATGGGGAGTTCGACCCTCATGTCCGGACTCGGAACGCCCACGAGCACCACGGTTCCCGCGTGGTCCCTCGCGTAGAAGGCCTGCTCGAAGGTCTCCGGCCTGCCCACCGCCTCGATCGCCACATCGACGCCGTTGCCGCCGGTCGCCTCGCGGATGGCCTCCACGGGATCGGTCGTGGTCGAGTTGATCGCGTGGGTGGCGCCGAAGCCCTTGGCCCACTCCAGCTTCCTGTCGTCGATGTCGACGGCGATGATGGCGTGCGCACCCGCCAGGCGCGAGCCTGCGATCGCCGCGTCGCCGACTCCGCCGCACCCGAAGACCGCGACCGAGTCCCCGCGGGTCACGCCCCCGGTGTTGACCGCCGCCCCCAGCCCGGCCATGACGCCGCAGCCGATCAGCCCGGCCGCGGCGGCCGAGACCGCCGGGTCCACCCTCACGGCCTGGCCGGCATGCACCAGGGTAAGCTCGGTGAAGGCGCCTATGCCGAGGGCGGGCGACAGCGCGCTGCCGTCGGCCAGGGTCATCTTCTGCGAGGCGTTCCCCGAGGCGAAGCAGTACCAGGGCCGCCCCCTCAGGCATGATCGGCAGCCGCCGCAGGGAGCGCGCCAGGCTATTATCACGAAGTCCCCGGGCGCCACGTTGGCGACGCCCTCCCCAACGCTCTCGACGACGCCGGCCGCCTCGTGCCCGAGCAGGAACGGGAATTCGTCGGTGATCGCGCCCTCCCGGTAGTGCAGGTCGGTGTGGCACACCCCGCAGGCCTGCACCCTGACGAGCGCCTCCCCGGGGCCTGGGTCGGGCACGAGGACATCCTCGAGCGTAACGGGGGCTCCCGCGGAGCCGGCTATCACCCCCATCACCTGGTTCGCCATGCGTCCACCTCCTCGGGCCGGGACGGCCCTCTACGCCTCGGCCCCGGCCGGCGGCAGGATGCCCCGGTCGGGAGCCCAGCCCCCCTCAGCCGTCCCGGGAACTGAGCCTCTCTTCGATCCGGGCCAGGATGTCCCTGATGTCCGTGAGGACCCGCGCCGAGTCGGCGACGGGCGCGGCTGGGGCGGCACCCTCTGAAGACCGGTCCTCCCCCAGCACCCTCTGGCGCTGGACCAGGATCGCGTTGCGCATCTCTAGCGCGTCCACCACGCCTATGAGGTCCCCCTCGCTGGTGGCCTGCGGACCCGACTGCCCGGCGGTCTCCACCCTCAGGCCGCGCAGCCCGTAGTGCCGCATCAGCGGCCCGTCGTGCAGGCGGACGTCCGTTATGCGGTTCAGGGGGATCGTCACTTCCTTCCTGAAGAAGACGCCCTTGCGTATCTCCACCGCGCTGGTGGTCACCCGAGCGGACATGCGGCGCAGGTACTCGGCGCCGTACCAGCGGCTGATCGCCAGCCAGAACGGGATCAGCAGCGCCCCCACGACGGTGATCAGCAGGTAGCCGGATATCAGCCATCCGACGTACGGGGTCAGCTTGCCGTCGAACTGCGCCTCGAAGATCGTCTCCCCGGTGACGTCCTGCATGTCGGTTTCCGTGGCCATCTGTGCAAGTCCTCCCCGCCGCTCCCCCGCCGCCGCGGACCGAGAGGCGGCGCTCCGGGCCGCGCTAGCTCTCCAGCACGGCCTCCACGCTCAGCTCGACGTTCCCTTTCATCGCGCCGGAGATCGGGCATCCGTCCTTGGCGCCTTCCGCGGCCTCGGCGAAGGCGGCCTGGTCGATGCCCGGCACCCTCCCCCTCACCGAGAGGGCGCTGGAGCTCACGAAGAAGCCGCCGCCCTCCTTGGGAGCGAACGTGACCTCGGCGCTGACCTCCAGACGCTCGGGGGGCGTTCCCGCGCGGCCCAGGCCGGCCGACAGCGCCATGCAAAAGCAGCTGGCGTGGGCGGCCGCGACCAGCTCCTCCGGGCTCGTGCTCCCCCCGGGGTCCTCGGCGCGCGACGCCCAGCTGACCGGCAGGTCCGAGAACGCCCCGCTGCTCGCCGCGCCGACGCGGCCGCTGCCCGACATCAGGTCGCCCGTCCAGACCGCCTCCGCTCTCCTCACTGCAGCCATCCGCCCCTCCTGTTCGCTCAAGTGCCTGCCCGGCCCCGCGCGGCGTCTCCGGGCGGGGGCGAGGGGCATACTACCACACGGTCCGCGGCTGCCCCTGCGGCGGCGCGAGCCCCATGCCCTAGGGACGGACGCCGGAAGCCGGACGCCGTACCCGCTGATATAATCGAAGGGCATGGACGCCGCCCACATTCGCAACTTTTGCATCATCGCCCACATCGACCACGGCAAGTCGACGCTGGCGGACCGGCTGCTGGCCGAGACCGGCGCGGTCGACCCCAGGGAGCTGCTCGACCAGCACCTGGACACGATGGACCTCGAACGCGAGAGGGGCATCACGATCAAGGCGCAGGCGGTCCGCCTCTCGTACGCCTCGAGGGCCGGGGCGACCTACCAGCTCAACCTGATAGACACCCCCGGCCACGTCGACTTCACCTACGAGGTCTCGCGCTCCCTGGCCGCCTGCGAGGGGGCGCTGCTGGTCGTCGACGCCACCCAGGGCATACAGGCCCAGACCCTCGCCAACGTCTACCTGGCGCTGGAGCGAGACCTGGCCATCATCCCGGTCATCAACAAAACCGACCTAGCGGCCGCCGAGCCGGAGCGCGTGGCGGCGGAGGTGCGGCGCACCTTCGGCTTCGGCGAGGACGAGATGCTATACGCCTCCGGCAAGACCGGTGACGGAGTGGGGGATCTGCTGGAGGCGATAGTCGAGAGGGTCCCGCCGCCCTCCGGGGACCCCGACGCCCCGCTGAGGGCGCTGATCTTCGACTCCAAGTACGACCCGTACAAGGGCGTGATGGCGTACGTGAGGGTCTTCGCCGGGGCGGTCAGGTCCGGCGAGCGCATAAGGGTCATGGGCAAGTCCACCGCCGGCGACTCCCTGGAGATCGGCGTATTCTCCCCGGAGGAGACCCCCGTCCGGGGGCTGGAGACCGGGGAGGTAGGCTACATCGCGACGGGCTTCAAGCGCGTGGGGGACGCACCCGTCGGGGACACGGTCACCACCGCCTCCGGGGGGGCGGCCGAGCCGTGGGAGACCTACCGCCCCATGAAGCCGATGGTCTTCGCCGGCCTGTACCCGGCCGACGGAGAGGAGTACGCCGACCTGCGGGAGGCGCTGGAGAGGCTCGTCCTCAACGACGCGGCGCTGGTGTACGAGCCCGAGCAGTCGGTGGCCCTGGGCCCCGGCTTTCGGTGCGGCTTTTTGGGCCTGCTCCACATGGACATAGTCCAGGAGCGGCTGGAGCGCGAGTACCGCCTCTCGCTGCTGGCCACCGCGCCGAGCGTGGCCTACCGGGTCGCGCTCTCGGACGGCGGCGTCGTCGAGGTGGACAACCCGGCCGACATGCCCCCCCCGCAGCGGATTGAGGAGGTCCGCGAGCCGTGGCTGGACCTGACGATACTGGTGCCCGACGGCTACATCGGACCGGTCATGGAGCTCGTGACGGCCAGGCGCGGGACGCTGCGGCGCATGGAGTACGTCCAGGCGGGCGACGACGGGGGCGGCCTCGCGGTGGTCCAGGGCCAGAGGGTGATGCTCGAGTACTCCGTCCCGCTGTCCGAGGTGCTCGTCGACTTCGCCGACCAGCTCAAGTCGCGCACGCAGGGGTACGCGTCGATGGACTACTCGCTGGCCGAGTACCGGCCCGGGCGGCTGGTCAAGGTGGACGTGCTGGTGAGCGGCGAGCCGGTCGACGCCCTCTCGGTGATAGCCCACCGCGACAGGGCCTACCAGCAGGGCCGCGACCTGGTCGCGCGCCTCAAGGACCTGATACCCCGCCAGCTCTTCGAGGTGCCCATACAGGCCGCGATCGGCAACAAGATACTGGCGCGCGAGACGGTCAAGGCGCTGCGCAAGAACGTGCTGGCCAAGTGCTACGGCGGCGACGTCACACGCAAGCGCAAGCTCCTCGAGCGGCAGGCCGAGGGCAAGAGGCGCATGAAGAGGGTCGGCCGCGTCGAGATCCCCCAGGAGGCGTTCCTGAGCATCCTCAGGGTCGAGCGCTGACCCGCGGGGCGGCCCGTCCGGTGTTGCGCCCCGGGGGGGCGTTGCCTAACATGGTGGAGGCCGTGCTAGGCGGGGAGCTAGCGGTGCCCTCTACTCGCAATCCGCTCCAGCGAGGCTTAATCCCCCTCGGAGGTCCACCTCCCAGGGCCACTGTCCCCGGACGCCGGTGCCGAGAGCCGGGTCCCACGCGGCGGGAGCCCGCGAACCCCGTCAGGTCCGGAAGGAAGCAGCGGTAAGCGGGGCCTCCCGGGTGCCGTGGGCCAGCCTGGCTTGAGCCGGCCCCGCGGGTCACGTCCTGTGAGGAGATCGAACCAGGGGTGCACGGCCGCCTCGCCCGCCCTCGCCAAATGGGCGATACTCTCCCCCGGCCCATGCGCTCTCCGGCCCCCACAGCGCCGCGCGCGCGCGCCAAGCGCTCGCTCGGCCAGCACTTCCTGCGCCACCGCGGCACGGCCCTGAGGATAGTCGACGCCCTGGGGCTCTCGGACGGCGACCACGTGGTGGAGATCGGCCCCGGCCGCGGCGCCCTCACGGCCCTGCTCGCCGCGCGCGCCGGGAGCGTCGTGGCAGTTGAGAAGGACGACGCCCTGGCCCGGTCGATGGCCGAGCGCTTCGCGCCCGACCCGGCGGTGACCGTCGTCAACGCCGACGCGCTCACGGTCGAGATGTCGCGCATCGCACCCGCCGGGCGCCCCCACAAGCTGGTCGGCAACCTGCCGTACAACGTCGCCTCCCCGATCGTCCGCCGCTTCCTGTCGTCGCCGCCCCGCCCGTCCGTCATGGTGGTCATGGTCCAGCGCGAGGTGGCAGAAGCGATGACCGCGTCGGCCGGGGACATGACCTACCTGTCGGTGGAGGTGCAGCTGCGCGCCGAGGCGCGGCGGCTGATGACCGTGCCGCCCTCGGCCTTTCGCCCGAGCCCGAGGGTCACCTCGGCCGTCGTCGCGCTCACCCCGAGGCCCGGGCCGGTCCCCCGCGTCGATTCCGAGGAGCGGTTCCTGGGCCTGGTAAGGGCGGGCTTCAGCGCCCGCAGGAAGCAGCTGCGCAACTCCCTCGGCGCGGGCCTCGGGATCGGCCCGGAGGCGGCGGCGGACCTGCTCCGCGCGGCGGGCATCGACGGGCGCCGCCGCCCCCAGACGCTGTCGATGGGCGAGTGGGGGGCGCTCTACGGGGCGTGGGACGGGGCGGCGGGATGAGCGAGGTCACGCTCGCCGCGCCGGCGAAGATCAACCTCACGCTGGAGGTGCTGGGGCGGCGCGGCGACGGCTACCACGACCTCGCGTCGATCATGGTCGCCGTCGACCTCGCCGACGAGGTGACCGTCGGGGACTCGGACGAGCTGTCCATCGAGTGCGACGTGCCCTCCCTCTCGGGGCCGGACAACCTGGGGCTCCGCGCGGCGGGCAGGCTGGTCGAGGAGCTCGGGCGGGCGGGCGGCGCCAGGGTCCGGATCGCGAAGCGGATTCCCGAGGCGGCAGGGCTGGGCGGCGGCAGCAGCGACGCCGCGGCGGTCCTGATCGGGCTGACCCGGCTGTGGCGCACGGGCATGACGGCCCGCGACCTTACCCCGCTGGCGGCCGAGCTCGGCTCGGACGTGCCGTTCTTCCTCCACGGGGGGACGGCCATGGTGCAGGGACGGGGCGAGGTCGTAAGGCCGCTGCCCGGGGCCGAGGTCCACCACGTGCTGATACTCAGCCCGGACATCCGCCTCGAGCGCAAGACCGCCGCGATGTTCGGCCTCCTCGCCGGATCCGCGCCGGACCGCGGGGCGCTTACGCGCAAGCTCGAGGCGCGCATCAGGGGCGGCGGGGACGTGCCGGCCCAGCTGCTGTACAACCGGTTCGACGCGGAGGCCGGCCGGGCCTACCCGGGCATCGCGCACTACCGCGAGACGCTCGCCTCGCTGGGGGCCACGGAGATACACCTGTGCGGTGCCGGCCCGTCCATGTTCACCCTCGTCTCGCGCCGGGAGGTGGGCTCGGCCCTGCAGCTGCTGCTCGAGCGCCGCCACGGCTGGCGCGCCCGCCTGGCCTCCCCGGCCCCGCCGGTCGCCTGGCCGGGAGGGGCGGGGTGACCGACTCCGTCATCGCCGGGGCCCTGCTCGGGATGATGATGGCCTCGGTCTTCGTCGCGGTAGGCGCGGTCATCTTGCTGCCCTACGTCGATCCCCGCTCGCCCCGCCTTGCGGCGCTCGCCGAGAGGGGCGGCAACTCTAGGCGGTTCGTGCTCATCGTGCTGGCGTTCTACCCGGCGTGGGCCGCGGTGGGCGCGCTCGCGGGGCTGGCGCTGGCGGGATTCGAGCGCGGGGTGCCCGGCCCCGGGCTGGGCAGCCCGAACATGGCCTTCACGGCCGCCCTCGCGGGCCTGGCCCTCGCCTGCACGGCGCCGGCCGCCCTAGCGCTGCGGCGCTCCGTACCGGCGGTGGCGGCGATGGGCCTCGCGTTCGCCGGCCTGTTCGGCTGGGCGCTGCCGCACTTCGCGCGCTAGACTCTCCGGCAGCCAGCCCATGAGCCCACCGCACCGAGCCCGCATCCGGCCGGCCCCCGAGGCCGGTCCCCGCCCGAAGTGACGGACCCGCGCCCGGGGCCCGCACCCGTCCTGGAGCAGGAGTGGGTCTCGCTGGACCTGGAGACCACGGGGCTGGACCCGAGGTCGGAGGCGATCATCGAGGTCGGGGCGGTGCGCTTCAGGGGCGACGAGACGCTGGACACCTTCTCGAGCCTCGTCAACCCCGGCAGGCGCCTTGGCGAGTTCATCGTCGCCTACACGGGCATCTCCGAGGCGGATGTCGCCGCGGCCCCCAGAGCCGCCGAGGTGCTCCCCGGCCTCTCCGACTTCGTCGGATCTGCGCCCCTTGTGGGCCACAACCTGGGGTTCGACCTGGGGTTCCTCGAGGCCGCGGGGCTCGGCCTGGCGAACCCCTCCTGCGACACCTGGGAGCTGGCGTACGTGCTGCGCCCCGCGGCCCGGTCCTACTCGCTGGGGCAGATCGCGGCGGAGCTGGGCATCGCCCACGACCGCCCCCACAGGGCGCTCGGCGACGCGGCGGCGACCGCGCGGGTGTTCGCGGCGCTCGTCCGGGAGGCCCAGGACCTGGAGGCGGACATCCTGTCCGAGCTCGACTCGCTCGCCCGCCGCGCCGGGTCCCCCCTCGCCCGCGTCACCCCGGGCCTGGTGCGGGCCGCGCGGGCCGCGCGGGGCGCCCGCGGCGACGGCGGCGGCCAGTCGCTGGGCTTCGACGTCGGCGAGATCCGCCGCCGCACGCTGACCGACGGCGCACTCAGGGCTGCCCGCGAGCGCAGGACCGTCGATCCCGTGGCCGTCGCCGCGGCGCTCGGGGAGGGCGGGGCCCTGGCCCGGTCGATGCCGGGATTCGAGCACCGCGCGGAGCAGGAGGAGATGGCCCGGGCCGTGGCCCAGGCCATCAACGAGTCCGCGGCGGGGGGCAACGGCCGGCTGATCGTCGAGGGCGGCACCGGGGTGGGCAAGTCGCTGGCCTACCTGCTGCCGGCGGCCCTGTACGCCCTGGCCAACGACGCCCGGGTCGTCATCTCCACCAACACGATCAACCTCCAGGAGCAGCTGCTCAGCAAGGACGTGCCGATGGCCGCCAGCGCCCTCGAGGCCATGGGCGTGCCGGGCGCCGCGGGCCTGCGGGCGACCCAGCTCAAGGGCCGCTCCAACTACCTGTGCCTCGCGCGGCTGCTGGCCATGCGCTCGGGCGAGTCGGCATCCGAAGCGGAGGCCCGGATGGTGTCCAAGCTGCTGGTGTGGCTCCGTTCCACCGAGACCGGGGACCGCGCCGAGCTCAACCTGGGCCGCCGCCCGGCCGCGGAGCCCTGGGGCCGGCTGTCCGCCCAGGGCGCCCGCGACTGCAGGGGGGTCTCGGGCGCCTGCTTCCTGCGGGCGGCCCGCGAGCGCGCCGCGTCGTCGCACCTGGTGGTGGTGAACCACGCGCTGCTGATGGCGCACCTGGCCACCGACGGGTCGATCCTCCCGGAGCACGACGTGCTGATCATCGACGAGGCGCACCACCTGGAGGAGTCGGCGACCAAGCAGCTGGGCCACGAACTGTCGCAGAGCGCGCTCGGCGAGCACCTCTCCGCCATCGTGGGCGAGTCCGGCGTGCTGGCCGAGGCGGCCGCCGTCATGGCCTCGAGGCCGGCGTCCGACGACCGGCGCCAGACCGTCCACCAGCTGTCCGAGAACGTCGGGCGCATGGCCCCGGGGATGCGCCGCTCCCTCGCCGAGTTGCTGGCCGGGGCCGGCCGGATGGCGCGGGAGGCGTCCGCGGACGGCGGCGGCAGGGAACTGAGGGTGACCGCCGCGACGCGCTCGCAGCCTGCCTGGTCGGAGCTCGAGACCGCCTGGGAGCGCGCGGACGTGTCGCTGGTCGAGCTCGGGAACGCGCTCGCCGTGCTGGGCGCGGCGCTCGAGGACGCCGACGGGGCCGGGCCCGAGGCCCTCTCCGGCCTTGCGGGGAGCACGGGGGAACTGGCCAGGGCCAACGACGAGATCCGCATCCGGCTGCGGGGCTTCTTCCCGCACCCGGAGCCGGAGACCGTCTACTGGATCTCCGCGGGGCGGCAGGCGGCCAGGCGCCCGGCGGACGTGGTCCTAGGCTCCGCCCCGCTCAGCGTAGGCGAGATCCTGGAGGAGGCTGTGTACTCGCGGACAGGCGCGGTCGTGCTGACCAGCGCGACGCTGGCGGCGGACGGGAGCCTCGAACACCTGGTCGACCGCACCGGCTTCGACCACGCCCGGCACCTGATCGTGGGCTCGCCGTTCGACTACGAGCGCTCGGCGCTCGTCTGCCTCCCCGACGACGTTCCCGAGCCCTCGTCGCCGGCCTACCAGGAGACGCTCGAGCGCGCGATCGTGGACGCGGCGGCGGCGGCCGGGGGCCGGACCATGGCGCTGTTCACCTCCTACGCCTCGCTCCAGAGGGCGGACCGTGCCATAAGACCCGAGCTGAAGCGCCGCGGAATAGAGGTCCGCGCCCAGGGGGCGGACGGCACCCCCCACCGGATCGTGGCGCGATTCCTCGACGACCCGCGCTCGGTGATACTCGGGACGTCCAGCTTCTGGGAGGGCGTGGACCTGTCCGGCGAGTCGCTGCAGGTGCTGGTGGTGGCGCGGCTGCCGTTCGCGGTGCCCACGGACCCGATCGTCGCGGCACGCTCGGAGCTGTTCGAGGACGCCTTCCGCGGCTACCACGTCCCCCAGGCCGTGCTCAGGCTCCGCCAGGGGTTCGGCCGGCTGATCCGCACCGGCACGGACCGCGGCGTCGCGGTGATCATGGACCGGCGCATAGTCTCAAAGTCGTACGGGCGCTCGTTCGTGCGCTCGCTGCCGCCGGCGCGCCGGGCGCAGATGCCCCTGTCCGAGGTGCCGGTCGCCATCGGCCGGTTCCTGGGAACGCGCCGCTGAGGCGGACCGCCCCGTGCTGATCCCGCTGACCGGCCCCCTGGACCTGGCGGCCACGCTGGAGAGCGGGCAGGCGTTCCGCTGGAGCCGGCGCGGGGAGTGGTACCGGGGCGTGCTCGGGCGCACGGTCGTCTCGCTGCGGCGCGCGCCCGGGGGCCTCGAGTTCACCAGCGCGCCGGAGCCGGAGGCGCGGGTCCGGGCCGCGCTCTGCGACTACCTGAACCTGGCAGCCGACCTCGACGCGATATACCGGTCCATACGGATCGACGACGTGGTGGGGGGCGCGATCGAGCGCCACCGAGGCATGAGGGTGCTTCGGCAGGACCCCTGGGAGTGCCTGGCGTCGTTCATCTGCACGGCGAACTCTAACGTTCTGCGGGTGCGCTCCAACATCGAGGGCATCGCGTCGCTGTGCGGCGAGCCCATAGACGGCGGCCACCATGCCTTCCCGGCGCCCGAGCGGTTGGCATCGGTGGGTCCCGGGCCGCTGCGGCGCCTGGGCCTGGGTTACAGGGCGGAGTACCTGCACCGCGCGGCGGCGGCGGTGGCAGAGGGGCGGGTCAGCCCCCCGGCGCTGCGGGAGGCGGACTACGGCGAGGCGCTGGAGGCGCTGATGGCCGTGCCGGGCGTGGGCGACAAGGTGGCCAACTGCGTGATGCTCTTCTCCATGGACAAGCCCGACGCCTTCCCGGTGGACGTGTGGGTGCATAGGGTCCTCGAGGAGACGTACCCGGGGGAGATCAGGGCCTTTCGGCGCCGGCTGATGCGGCGCCGGGGCCCCGGGCGCCCGCGCCCGGGACGGCGCGCCGACGGGGCGATCATCTCGCGCGAGCGGCTTCGGGAGTGGGGCCGGGCGCGGTTCGGGACCCACGCGGGCTGGGCCAACCACTACCTGTTCCACGACCGGCGCACCCGCGGGTGAGCCCGGCCGCGCTCAGACGGCGGTGAGGGCCCCGTCGAGCGTCAGGCAGGAGCCGGTGACGTAGGAGGCCCTGTCCGACCACAAAAAAGCCACCGCCGCCGCGATCTCCCCGGGCCTGCCGACGCGGCCGAGCGGGTGCGCGGCCGTGGCCGCCGCCCGGGCCCCGGAGCCCTGGGGTCCGTACAGGCGCTCGAACATCGGCGTGTCGACGCCTCCGGGGCAGACCGCGTTTATGCGGATGCCCTTGGCCGAGTACTCAAGGGCGGCCGCCCTGGTCAGGCCGATCAGGCCGTGCTTGCTCGCCGTGTAGGCGGCGAATGTCGGCGTGCCTATCAGGCCGTTGGTGCTCGAGACGTTCACGATGCTCCCGGCGCCGCGCTCCAGCATCAGGGGGATCTGCAGCCTCATGCACGCGAAGGCGCCGCGCAGGTTGAGGGCCATCACCGACTCCCAGTCCTCCTCCGTCACCTCGTGGAGCAGCCTGCGCTCCCCCTCGATGCCCGCCCCGTTGCACGCGAGGTCCAGCCCCCCGTAGGCGGAGACCGCCCCGTCGATGAGGGCGGCCACCTGCTCCGGGTCGGACACGTCGGTCGGGATGAAGGTGGCGCGCCCGCCGGCCGCCTCGATCGCCCGGACCGTCTCGGCGCCGCGGCCGGGGTCCCGGGCGCCGATCACGACGGCGGCCCCCTCGGCGGCGCCGCGCTCGGCGACGGCGCGCCCGATGCCCTCGGTCCCGCCGGTGACGACCGCCACCTTGCCGTCGAGCATGCCCATCGCTACTGCGCCAGCATCCCGGCGTCCACGCTCAGGGCGTGGCCGTGCACGAAGGCCGCCGCGTCCGTGCACAGCCAGGCGGCGGTCTCGGCGACCTCCTCCGCGGTGCCGTAGCGGCCCATCGGGGGCTTGGACTTCCACTCCTCGTAGAGCTCGGGGTTGGCGTCCCAGAAGGGCCGGTTGATCTCGGTGTCGATGATCCCCGGGGCGATGCAGTTGACCCTTATGCCGCGGCGGGCGTAGTCGAGCGCCGCCGACTTGGTCAGCCCCACGACCGCGTGCTTGGTCGCCGCGTACACCCCCAGGCCGCCCTGGCCGACCAGGCCGGCCTGGGAGGCGGTGTTGACGATGCACCCTCCCCCGCCGGCGAGCATGGCGGGCACCTCGTACTTGATGCAGAGGAACACGCCCGTCGAGTTGACCGCCATCAGCCGGTCGTACTCCTCCTCGGTGTGCTCGTCCACCGTCTTGCCGAACAGGCCGATGCCGGCGTTGTTGAAGGCGATGTCGAGCCGGCCGTGGCGCTCCACCGCCGCGGCGACCATCGACCGCACCTCCGGCTCGGAGGACACGTCGGCCCGCACGAAGGACGCCTCCCCGCCCATCTCCGATATCGCGGCCGCGGTCTCGCGACCGCCGGGCTCGGCCACGTCGGAGCAGACCACGGCGGCCCCCCCGCGGGCGAAGCGCAGCGCCGCCGCCCGGCCGATGCCGGCCGCGGCCCCCGTCACCAGCGCCACCCTCCCGGAGAACTCGCCGCCATCCATGCCCGGCGCCCTACTGGGTGGTCGCCGCACCGTCCACGGTCATCGCGTGACCGTGGACGAACGACGCCTCGTCCGAGGAGAGCCAGGCCACCACCTCCGCGACCTCCTCGGGCTCGCCGTAGCGGCCGATGGGCTCGATGGGCAGCCACTCCTGCTCGGAGCCGGGAAACTCGTCCCAGAACCTCTGGTTGATCGGGGTGCGGATTATGCCCGGGCACACGCAGTTGATCCTGATCCCGCGGCTCGCGTACTCCAGCGCGGCGGAGCGCGTCAGCCCCACGACGGCGTGCTTGGAGGCGACGTAGGCGGAAAGGCCGGCCATGCCGACCAGCCCCACCATGGATGCGGTGTTGACTATGGCACCGCCGCCGCGCTCCAACATGCGGGGGATCTGGTACTTCATCCCGAGGTACACGCTCTTGGTGTTGACCGCCATGGTCCGCTCGTACTCGGCGAGCGTGTGCTCGTCGGTGGGCTTGCCGAGGCCGCCTATCCCGGCGTTGTTGTGGGCGATGTCCAGGCGCCCGTAGCGCCCGACCACCCCCTCGACCATCGCCTCGACCTCGGCCGCGACCGACACGTCCGCACCGAAGAACGAGGCCTCGCCGCCGCGCTCCTGGATCATGCGCGCCGTAAGGCCGCCGGAGTCGGCGTCGATGTCAGAGCACGCGACGACGGCGCCCTCGCGGGCGAGGACCAGCGACGTGGCCCGGCCGATGCCGGAGCCGGCGCCGGTGACCAGCGCCACCCGCCCGTCGAAGGATCCCATGGCCTACCCGTCGTCCCCCATCGCGACCGAATCCTAAACGCCCGGGGCCTGCGGCGCCACCCGGGCGGCCGGCCGCGCTCAGTCCACGGACAGGACGATCTTGCCGAAGAAGCCGGTCTCCTCCATAAGCCGGTGGGCGTCCGCGGCGCGCTCGAGGGGGAGGGTCTCCGATATCACGGCCCCGATCACCCCGCGCGCCGCGAGGTCGACGATCGGGCCGAGGTCGGCCGTGCGGCCCATGAACACGCCCAGGACGCTCTGGTGGCGCAAGAAGAGCAGGCCCACCTGCAGCTCCACCTTGAATCCCGTGGTCGCCCCGCAGATCCCGTAGCGCCCTCCGATCGCGAGCGAGCGCGACGCGTCCTGCCAGAAGTCGGCGCCGACGTGGTCGACTACCACGTCCACGCCCCGGCCGCCCGTCAGCTCCCTGACGCGGTCGGCGATGCTGTCCTGGGTGTAGACGATCACCTCGTCGGCGCCGATCCCGAGCGCCCTCTGCGCCTTCTCGGGCGTGCTGGTGGTCGCGATCACCCGGGCGCCGACGACGCGGGCCGCCAGCTGGATCGCCGCCGTGCCGACGCCGCTGGAGGCGGACAGCACCAGCGCGGTCTCCCAGGGCCTGAGCCGGGCGTGGCGCATCAGGATCGACCAGCACGGCAGGAACACCGTCGGCAGCGAGGCCCCCTGCTCGTAGGTCAGCGCGTCGGGGAGCGCCGCGCAGTTGGCGGCCGGCACCGCGGCCAGCTCGGCGTAGCCGCCGTCCACCGTCGAGCCGATCATGCCCCTGCGCGGGCAGAGCTCGGTCGCGCCGCCCAGGCACGTCATGCACTGGCGGCAGCTAAGCTGCGGGTTGACGACGACCCGGTCGCCGGGGGCTGGGCGGTCCACGTCGCTGCCGACCTCGACCACTTCCCCCGCTATGTCCCCCCCCAGGATGTGCGGCTGCTCGAGCGGAAGGCGCGTCCCGCGCTGTCCCGCCCTGGTGTAGAGGTCCAGGCGGTTGAGGGCGCAGGCCCGGACGCGGATCAGCACGTCCGACGGGCCCGGGCTGGGGTCGGGGCGCTCGCCGACGGTCAGCACGTCGGGCGGTCCGTGCCGCTCGATGTAGACGGCCCTCACGCCCGCGTCCTCCCGGCGCCGGTCCCCGGCGTCACCGCGATCCCTCCACAAGGGGCCTGACATGCTCTGCGAACCTGTCCATGCGGGCGAGGGTCGCATCTAGCGTGGGACCCTCGTAGTCGAGCATCAGGTGCTCGACCCCGAGGTCCGAAAGCGCGGCGATGTCCTCCGCCACCTGGCCCGGCTCCCCGGTGAGCAGGCGCCGGCGCCCGTCCGGCTCGTAGACGGGCCCCGCGTCCGAGTAGAACATCTCGGCGCTGTAGGCGATCCGCACCGCGCCCGCTGCGCGGCCGGCCGCCCCGGCCTCCTCCCTCAGCCTCGCGATGCCCGCCCGGAGCCTTTCCAGGGAGTCGAGCGGGTGGCGCGGGTTGTTCCCGAACGGGTACCACACGTCCCCGAGCCGGGCGGCGCGGCGCACCGCGGGCGGGCTCTCGCCCCCGATCCAGATGGGCGGGCCCGGCCGCTGGGCGGGCTTGGGCTCGAACGCGATCCCCGAGAAGCTCGCGAACTCCCCGCCGAACCTGGGATCGTCCGAGGTCCACAGCTCCCTGAAGGCGGCGATGTACTCGTTGGTGACCGCGCCGCGCCGCGCGAAGGGCGGAGAGCCGAGCGCCGCGAACTCCTCCTCCATCCAGCCGGCCCCGCAGCCCACGTCCAGCCTCCCGTCCGAGAGCACGTCGATCGTTGCGAGGATCTTCGCGGTGAGCACCGGCTCGCGGTACGGCAGGACCGTCACCGAGGTGAGCAGGCGGATCGAGCCGGTCAGCGCGGCCAGGTAGGCGAGCACCGTGAGCTGCTCGAACATGATGCCCGTGCCGCTCGACTCCTCGGTGTGCGCCCACTCCCCGGCGAACTCCCCTGACTCGGTGTACGGGTAGCGCGAGGAGATGCGGCGGGGTATGACGATGTGGTCGCCGACGGCGACGTGGTCGAATCCCAGCTCCTCGCCGTGGCGGGCGACCCTGGCCAGGGCCTCCGGGCCGGCGAGGACGCCGGTCGCGGGCGCCTCGAAGCCGTACCTCACCTGCCGGTGCGGCTAGACGGCAAGCGGCCGTATCTCCCTGGCGAAGTAGTCCATGCGCTCGGCCGACTCCGCGGTGGACGACGCGAGCAGATCGAAGCCCAGCACGTCTATGAGCAGGTTCCCGACGCCGACGGCGGCGAGGTCGCGGATATCGCCTGCGATCTGCTCGGGATGCCCGGTGAGGATCACCCGCTCGCCGTCCTCGCCGCGGCGTGCGCCGCGCTCGTCGTACCAGCTCGCGGCGTAGGCGAGCGACACCGAGTCCGGGTCGCGCCCGGCCTCCTCGGCGTGGCGCTTCACCCTTCCGTAGAACTCGGACAGCCTCGCCGGGGTGCCGAGGCGGTACCTCGGGTTGTTGCCTATCGGGTACCAGGTGTCGGCCACCCGGCCGGCGCGGCGCAGGGCGGGCGGGCTCTCGCCGCCGGTCCATATCGGCGGGCCCGGCCTCTGCACGGGCTTGGGCTCAAACGCGATGTCCGCAAAGCTCACGAACTCGCCGTCGAACGCGGGGTCGGCGCGGGTCCAGAGCTCCCTGAAGGCGGCCAGGTACTCGTCCGTGACCGCGCCGCGGCGCCCGTACGGAGGGGCGCCCAGCGCCTCGAATTCCTCGCGCATCCAGCCGGCGCCGACGCCCAGGTCCAGCCGCCCGCCCGACAGGACGTCGATCGTCGACAGGATCTTCGCCGCATGGACGGCGGCCCTGTAGGGAACGACCATGACCGTGGTCAGCAGCCTGGCGCGCTCGGTGGCACCGGCGAGGAAGGCGAGGGTGGTCAGCTGCTCGAGGCACTGGCCGACGATCTCGCCGCCCGGGAACTCCCCGGAGTCGGAGTAGGGGTACCGCGACGCGATCGAGCGCGGGATGACGATGTGGTCCGAGACCCCTATGAAGTCGAAGCCGTGCTCCTCTCCCCGGCGGGCGAGGTCGAGCACGCCCCGGCGGGTGGCGAGCGGCCCCCTGTTGGGGATCACGAAGCCGAACCTCATGGCGGCGCCACACTAAGTGGGCCCCGCGGGGGTTGTCAACATATTGACACTTAAGAACGGTAGTGCTAGCCTCTGGCCGGAACATACGTACGGAGCAAGCCATATGGCCAAGCCGCTTTCCGACAGGCAGGAGCGCATCCTCGAGTTCATCGAGGACTTCCTGCTCGAGAACAACTACCCTCCGACGGTCAGGGACATCCAGACCGGGTGCGGGATCAGCTCCACGTCCGTCGTGGACTACAACCTGCGGATCCTGCAGCGCGAGGGCCACCTGCAGCGCCAGACCGAGGTCGCCCGAAGCATCAAGCTGCTGGGCGCCGGGCGGCGGACGACGGCGAACGTGGTGAGCATTCCGATCGTCAGCAGCATCGCGGCCGGCCAGCCGCTGGCCGTGCCCACGCAGGACGGCTGGAACAACGAGAACACCGAGACGGTGGACCTGCCGACGTCCCTTACCAAGGGCAAGGACAACGTGTTCGGCGTCCGGGTCAAGGGCCACTCGATGATCGACGCCCTGATCACCGACGGGGACCTGGTGCTGCTCGAACCGACGGAGACCGCCTCCGACGGCGACATGGTCGCGGCCTGGCTCAGGGACCACCAGGAGGTCACCCTCAAGCGCTTCTTCCTCGAGAACGGACGCGTCAGGCTCCAGCCGGCCAACCCGGCCATGGAGCCCATCTACGTGCCGGCCGACAAGGTCGCCGTGCAGGGCCGAGTGGTCGGCGTCATACGCTCGGTCAACTGACGCCCCGCGCCGCCGGGCGCCGCTCCCTCGGGCCGCATTCGCGTTGACCCCCCCGCGGCGCGGCGGTATCATGCCCATGCCGCATGGCCTAGGCGTGCAGGAGGAAGCAGATGCCGTTTCGAATCGGGCCGACCGAGCTAATCATCATCCTGGTGATCGTGATGATCGTCTTCGGCGTGGGCCGGCTGCCCGAGATCGGCGGCGCGCTCGGCAGGTCGATCAGGTCGTTCAAGCGGTCGGTCACCGGGGAGGACCAGACCCCGGCCCCCGACACGGTCAAGTCGACCGCCGAGGAGAAGACCGAGAGCAAGGCCTAGGGCACACGTAACCCGCGCCCCGCCCGGACCCTCAGGGGCCGGACCCCCCGGCCTCGCCGCGCCCAACCCGCCATCCCCCGCGCCGGAGGCGTTGGTTCTCCACGCCGCTGCCATCGGCGGTCCCGCACCCACCCCCGTGCTGGCCTGCGTCGGAGCCCGCCGCAAGAGCGGCCGACCACTCGTGGACGGTCGTGGCCTCCTGGACCGGGTTGACCTCGGGGCCCGCGCCACGTACAGTGGCTTCCGTACGGATTGCACCGTACATGATGGCAGCATGACGAACCGACTAGACGTACGGCTCGGCGCGGAGCACCGGATGCGATTGGAAGAGGTGGCCAAGGAAGGCGGTCTGGCGATCTCCGATGTCGTGCGCCGCCTGATCGACGATGCCTACGAGGACATCATGCGCACTCGCCGCAGGCAGGCGGTTGAGCGGCTGGTCGCACTGAACGTGGAGGATCCTCCGGACCCTGACGCCCTCTCCCGCGAGTTGGAGGCCGCCCATGAGCCCGGCGGTCTTCATTGACGCCAACGTTCCCATCTACGCGGCTGGCGCGGACCACCCGTACAAGGAGCCCTGCAGCCGGATACTCCGAATGGCCGCCGACGAGCCGGGCCACTTCCTGACCGACGCCGAGGTTCTGCAGGAGCTGGCCCACCGCTACCTTGCCGTGGGGCGGTGGGCCTTGGGCCGGGAGGTTCTCCGGGCGTTCGCCACGGCCCTGCAGGGCCGAATCGAGCCCGTTCACGCCGAAGATGTTCTGTCGGCCGGGCACTTGGCCGACCGCCATCCGGGAATCAGCGCAAGGGACCTAGTGCACGCGGCGGTGATGCAGCGGTTGGGGGTATGGCGCATCGCCTCGGCGGACAGGGACTTCGACCGCATGCGGGACGTGGAGAGGCTGGATCCCGCGCGGATGGCACAGTGGGAGGGTTCCATACCCGGCAATGGGAGAGGATAGCCCGCTTTCCGCCACGCAGCATGAGGTCTGCGGGTAGATGGATGCGGGTGCGGCCCGCCGGTGGACGGGGGCCTTACTCGCCGAAGCCGACCACCTCCACCTCCTCCACCTCCCCGTCCTCGGTCAGCCGCCAGATCCCTATGTGGCCGCTGAGCAGGTCGCCGTTCTCGTCCCAGTCCATGGACACCGCGGCGCCTTCGTAGTCGACCTGCCTGCCCTCGGAGAGGGCGCTCAGCGCGGCCGCGATCCCGTCCGCCCCGGCGATCGCCTTCTCCCCGGGCCCGCCGCCCACCGAGCGAAGCTTGTCCCGGATGGCCACGCCGTCGAGGCTGCCGGCTGCCTGGGCCGCGAGGGCGATCGCGACCGCGGCGTCGTAGGCCTCCCTGACGTACGCCGCCTGGGGCTGCCCGCCGTGCTCGGCGGCGTAGGCCCTCTCCCAAGCGGCGGTGGACTCGCCCCCCGGATGCCTGCCCGGCAGTGTGCCGAACATGCCGCCCTCGAACTCGCTCCCGAGCCCCTCCAGGACCTCGTCGCCCACCATGGCGTCGCCCAGGGCGAACTGGTCGTAGAGACCGCTCTCGAGGGCCTCGCGGATGATCATGACCCCCTCGGTGTTGAAGGTGATCACGACGAGGGCCTGGGTCCCGGCGTCCGTGATAGCGCGCAGCTCGTCGAGGTACGAGGTGCGGTCCGCCTCGACCGCGACGGACTGCAGCCCGCCCTCCCACGCTTGGGCGAAGGCGTCGGCGAGACCGCGGCCCCAAGAGTCGTCACGGTAGATCATCCCGACGTCGTCGAAGCCCATCTCGCGGGTCACGCGGGCGAGGACGGGGCCCTGGGCGCTGTCCGAGAGCGCGGTCCTGAAGAAGAAGTCCCGGTCGGCGACGCCGGTCAGCTCGGGGGACGTCGCGGAGGGGCTGATGGTGGGGATGCCGGCCGGGCCGGTGACCTCGGCCACGACCCTCAGGGAGTTCGCGCTCGAGGACGGGCCGACCAAGGCGTGGATGCCCTCCTCCTCGACCAGCCGCCGCGCGGCCTCGACCGCGACCTCGGGGTCGAGCGTCGAGTCCGCGGCGACCACCTCCACCGGCCGGCCCATAACGCCGCCGGCGTCGTTGATGTGCTTGATGGCGAGCTCGAAACCCTGCCGCCTCTCCTCCGACCGCGCCGAGCCGCCGCTGAAGTTCAGCAGCAGCCCGATCCGCAGGGCCTCCCCGTCCGCGGCCGGCTCGTCGTCCGCATCGCCCCCGCACGACATGGCCACCAGCAGCGAGAGCGCCAGGGCCGACCAGAGCACGGCCGCGACCGGCCTCATGGCGCGGGGGCCCCGGAGAGCGCCGGCGCCGCCGTCGCTGCCGCGTGCTGCTCGCCGGCGTGGTACGAGCTGCGAACCAGCGGGCCGGATGCGACGTGCCGAAAGCCCATCGCTCGGCCCTCGTCCCTGAGGTCGTCGAACTCCTCCGGGGTCCACCAGCGCGTCATCGGGGCGTGGCGCTGCGAGGGCCTCAGGTACTGCCCTATGGTGAGCAGGTCGCAACCGGCCGAGCGCAGGTCCCTCATCGTCTCGATCACCTCGCCGTAGGTCTCCCCCAGCCCGACCATCATGCCCGACTTGGTGGGCACGTCCGGCCTGAGGGCGCCGGCGCGCGCGATCAGCTCGAGCGAGAGGTCGTAGTCCCCCCTGGCGCGGACCCTCGGGAAGACGCGCCTGACCGTCTCGATGTTGTGGTTGAGCGTGTCGGGCCCGGCGTCCATCACCATCCTCAGGGAGTCGGCCATGCCGCCGAAGTCGGGGATCAGCACCTCTATCCGGCAGGTGGGCGTCCGCCTCCTGATCTGGCGTATGCACTCGGCGAATATCGACGCGCCGGCGTCGGGGAGGTCGTCGCGATCGACCGAGGTGATCACCGCGTACCGCAGTCCCATCCGCTCGACGGTGGAGGCCAGGCGGATCGGCTCTGCCGGGTCGACGGGAAGCGGCACTCCCGAGGTGACCGCGCAGTAGGTGCAGGCGCGCGTGCAGATGTCGCCCAGGATCATGAACGTGGCCGTGCCGGCGTCCCAGCACTCGCCTATGTTGGGACAGCGCGCCTCCTCGCAGACCGTGTTGAGCGCCTCCGCCCGGAGCAGGGTGCGCAGCCGCAGGTAGTTGGCGCCCCCGGGCGCCCTCACCTTCAGCCACTCGGGGAGCCGTCTGCGCGCCCGGGCGGGGGCCGTCTGGATCATGGCCGCATGTTACCAGAGGGGGCGCGGGCGCCCGCCGGGCCCGCGCCGGTGCTATATTGCGCCCCTTGCTTGATGGGGAGGGCCGCCGGATGGCGCTTGGCACCGAAGCGGAAGCGGCGAACGAGGCGGGCGACGCGCACGAGCTGGCCGAGCTGTTGCTGGGCGAAGCGGCACCCTCCGGCGACGCCACGGCGGAGTTCGAGGGCTCGACGATCGAGGTCTTCGGCGGCATCCCCGGCGAGCGGGTCGTCGCCCGGGTCCACCGCCGCCGCCGCCGCAGGCGCGAGTTCGTCGCCGCTATGGTGGCGGAGGTCATCGAGCCCTCGCCCCACAGGGTCGCGCCGCCCTGCCCGTACTTCGGGCCGTGCAGCGGGTGCGAGTGGCAGCACATCGACTACCCCCACCAGCTCCGCATGAAGGCGGATGCCGTCCGCAGGGCCCTCGCCGGTCACCCCGGGCTGGAGGGCGTGCCGGTCGCCGCCACGGTCCCGGCCCCCGACGCACTGGGCTACCGCAACCACGCCCGGTTCACCGTTCGGCGGCACGGCCGCATGGGCTTTACCAACCGTGTCACCAGGCGCTTCGTCGACATCGAGCGCTGCCTGCTGATGGACGACGGCATCAACGACCTGCTCGCCGGGCTACAGGGGACGGTGGCCGAGACCACGCAGCTCTCGGTGCGGTACGGGACCGGCACGGGGGAGTGGCTGATCCAGCCGGCCATGAGGGACGGGCGCATACCGGTGCCGACGGGCCAGACCCACTACCGCGAGCGCCTGTTCGGAAGGAGCTTCCGCGTCGCCTCCCCGTCCTTCTTCCAGGTGAACACCCGGCAGGCCGAGGCGCTGGGCGAGCTGGTCCTCGGGGCCCTCGGGCTCCAGGGCTCGGAGACCGTGGTGGACGCCTACGCCGGCGTGGGCACCTTCGCCGCGCTGCTTGCGGGGCACGCGGAGAGGGTGATCGCGATTGAGGAGTCCTCGGCCGCGGTCAGGGACGCCCGCGTCAACGTCGGCGACCTCGGGAACGTCGAGTTCGTCGAGGCGAAGACGGAGGAGGCGCTCGGGGGGCTGGAGAGTCCGCCGGACGCGGTGGTCCTGGACCCGCCGCGCGCGGGGTGCCACCCGGATGCGGTCGAGGCCGTGATGGCGGCGGCCCCGCGGCGGGTGGTCTACGTGTCCTGCGACCCGGTGACGCTGGCACGCGACCTGGCCCTCCTCGCCGCCGGCGGGTACGCGGTCGAGGGAGTCGAGCCGCTGGACATGTTCCCCCAGACGCACCACATCGAGTGCGTTGCCACGCTCCGGCTCCGGGGCGGCCGGGGCCGCCCGCACGGGTGACCCGGCGCTTGGAGGGGCCAGGCCCGATTACAATGGACGGAGACGAGCGGGGCGGCGGCCATCCGCACCTGATCCTGGCCTCGGCCTCTCCCAGGCGCCGCGAGATCCTCTCGGCCGCGTGGGCGGGGCGGCTGACCCCGCTCTCCTCCGGGGTGGAGGAGGGCGGTCCGCTGGCGGGCGAGCCGGGCGGGCGCTACGCGGTGCGCATGGCCGCGGCCAAGTGCCTGGGCACCGCGCGGGCGCACCCCGGCCGGCTGGTGGTCGCCGCCGACACGATCGTGGAGCTGGACGGAAGGGTCCTTGGGAAGCCTAAGGGAGAGAATGAGGCCCGCGGGATGCTCACCGCGCTGCGCGGCCGGGAGCACTCGGTGACGACCGGACTGGCCGTCGCCTCGGCCCGCTCGGCGGAGCCGGAGCTGGGCAGCGAGACGACGCTCGTGCGCATGCGGTGCTACTCCGACCGGGAGATCGCCGCCTACGTGGCCTCCGGGGAGCCGTTCGACAAGGCCGGCGGATACGCCGTGCAGGACGAAGGCCTGGCGCCCGCCGAGCGGGTGACCGGGTGCTACCTGAACGTGGTCGGCCTGCCGCTGTGCCGACTCGCGGGGCTGCTGGCGCGCGCGGTGCCGGGCGCCGAGCGCGCGCTCATGCCGGGCGGGTGCGCACCCTGCATGGCGGCGACGGACGCGACATAGGGGGAAGGGGCCGTATGAATTTCCTGGGAATGGGACCGCTGGAGATCCTCGTCGTGCTGTTCATCGCCTTCGTGGTCCTGGGACCGGAGCGGATGATGGACATGGGCAAGAAGGCCGGGAGGCTGGTGGGGGACCTTCGCAGAATGAACTCGGGCCTGCGGGATACGCTGACGCTGGACGACGAAGAGGACCGGCGCGTGTCGCGGCCCGCCTCTGAGCGCAGCGACGGGGAGGACCCCGCAGACGGGCCGGTCGCGTTCAGGGCCGGCGGCGATGGCCCCGACGGCGGTCCGCCCACCGCCGGGCCGGAGCCGGACGTCCGCGACGACGGGAGGGACGGTGGCGCGGACGGGAGCGGCGGCGCGCGGTGAAGGACCGCAGCATGCCGGCCCGCGATCACATCGCGGAGCTGCGGAGGCGCATGGTCTGGTCGGCGGTGGTCGTTATGCTGACCACCGGGGCGGCCTTCTACTTCCACAAGGAGATACTCACGCTCCTGATGGAGCCCGCCCAGGGCTTTGCCAGCGTGCCCGAGGGCAAGCCGGTGTACCTGGACCTCACGGAGTTCATCGGGGTCGCGATGAAGACGTCGCTGCTGGTGGGCGTCGCCGCGTCCCTGCCCTTCGTGCTGTTGCAGGTGGTGATGTTCGTGGCGCCCGGCCTGAACCCGACCGAGCGGCGGTACCTGTACGTCCTTCTCCCCATGAGCCTGATCGCGTTCCTGGCCGGGGCGGCTTTCGGCTACCGGATACTGTTCCCGCCGGCGATCGACTTCCTGCTCAGCTTCGGGAGCGACATCGCGACGCCCATGCCCCGGATCGGCACCTACGTGAACCTGATGCTGTCGCTCCTGTTCTGGATGGGCCTGGTGTTCGAGACGCCGATCGTGCTGTTCTTCCTCTCGCGGATCGGGGTCGTCACCTCCGAGTGGCTCGCCAAGCGGCGGCGCTACGCCCTGGTGGTGGCCTTCATACTCGGGGCGATCATCACCCCCACGTTCGACCCCATCAACCAGACCCTGGTCGCCGTCCCGATCATCGTGCTCTACGAGGTGGGCATCTGGCTGGCCAAGCTCGGCACCCGCAACCGGCGGCTCGCGCTCGAGAAGGCAGGGCAGGGCACGGGCTAGGGGGCCTTCCTATTTTCGTCGTCCCGAAAGTGCCGTTCGTAGTAGGGCATCGCGCGTGGAGCAATGCCCTGTAGGAGATGGAGACGCAGAGATGACGACGCCAACACGCAGGCCCCCGGAGGAGACTGCTCGCCTCGGCGAGGAGATCTACGAGAGGGACATCCGGCGACACGTCGAGCCGGGTTGCGTCGGCGAGTTCGTCGCCATCGATGTGGACAGCGGGGACTAATCCGTCGCCGGCAGCGAAGTCGCCGCGGCTGAGCAACTCCGGGAGCGATGCCCCGAAGCCCGAGTCTGGCCAAAGAGGGCGTAGCCACTGCGGCCGGCGGGGGGAAGGAGAGCTGGCTTCACCGGACGCCGGGTTCGACGGGTACGGAGGCCGGGAGCGCGACGCCCGCCTGCTCGGGGTTCCCGCCAGGTACGATGCGATCGCACCGGCCCATGGCCACGTTCAGACACCGTCGGCCGCGAGCCCCGGCGAGCACGGAAGCTCACCCCCCTCCGGGGTGGAGTGCCGCGACCGCGTCGCCCTTTCCTCCTCACCAGGTGAAACGGACGGCGAAGCGTGCCCCGCCGGTCCCTCGACGGCGGAGTGGTGAACGCATTGGTGGTGGCCGCGGAAGGACAGCCGCGACGTCACGGACTTTGGCGAAGCCGCGGGCTGACTTGGCCTGCAAACGGCATCCTCCCGGCTGTCCGGGAGGCAACTGCTGGTGGTGCAGGACATCTCTGAGACCCTGCGCATCGACCTGCCGCTCGATGCCGAGCTGACAGTCCGCTAGCGGCGAGCAGGTATGCTGGTCGCCTGCGAAATGGACCGGTCCGTCAAAATAGTCCGGCCAGCGCCTCGCGGGGCTCCACGGCACGGATGGGGGAGCGAGCGTAATCCCCGATGTTCCTCGTGACTATCTGCCGGGCCCCGCAGGCGCGGGCCGCCGCGACCTGCATGGCATCCTCGAAGTCCGCCATCGGCAGTCCGGCCGCAAAGCGGATGCCCTCCGCGTCGGTCGTCGCGACCGACACGAAGCGGGTCAGTTCGACGATGAAGTCGCGGGCGCTCACACCCCCAAGGGCAGGAGCCATGAGGTAGTGGAAGTTGGACACGGAGTGCCACGCCACGCACGCGGCCTCCGCGCCACTTTCGATGCGATCCACGAGTTCCGAGGCCGGGCCGGAGTGCGGGTGCCTGTCAAGGGCGACGTCGACGAGCACATCGGTGTCCAGGAGCATCACCGCAGGTACTTCCTCGCCAGCGCGTCATAGCGCGGGTCGTCCTCACGCCCCGCCGGCCGGAACTTGCCCCGCCAGCGCGATGCGAACGAAGGCGCGGTGCCTGCGGTCATCTCCCGGAGGGAGAGCTCGACCAGGGACGAAAGGGACACGCCGCGCGATCGGGCGTACCGCTTGGCTGCGGGCAGGAGGTCCGAGTCCACGGTGATGGTGAGCTTCTGCTTCATACTTGCCGATCCTTCGCTATACGTGTACGGGTACTATTAGTAAGTATACGTATAGGATGTGGCCAATCAAGGCCCCGATTGCTCCAAAGCACAACTGTTCTATAATCCATCCGTGACATCCGCCTCCCTGGCCCAGTACTTGGGTCTCATGAAGAGGGTGTACGGGTACTCCGAGTTCAGGTCCGGCCAGGGGGACGTCCTGTCGGCGCTGGACGGCGGCGACGTGATGGGCGTGATGCCCACCGGGTCCGGGAAGAGCCTGTGCTACGTGCTGCCCGCCATGGTGCGCGGGCGCACCGTCGTCGTATCCCCGCTCATCGCCCTGATGCGCGACCAGGTGGACGGCCTGCGGGACCACGGGGCGCGGGCGGCGTTCATCAACTCCTCGCTGGACAGGGGCCGGCAGAACGCCACCTACGTGGCGTTCACCAAGGGGGAGATCGACCTGCTCTACGTCGCACCGGAGCGCTTCTCGAACGCCGTCTTCGTCAGGGGCCTGCGCGCCTCGGGCGTAAGCCTGCTGGCCATAGACGAGGCCCACTGCGTGTCCGAGTGGGGCCACGACTTCAGGCCCGACTACCTGACCCTGGGGTCCGTCCGGACGGCCCTGGGAAACCCCCGGACGCTCGCGCTGACGGCGACCGCAGAGCCGAGGGTCCAGGACGACATCCTGCAGCGGCTGGGCATACCCGACGCCCGGCGGGTGGTCACGTCGGTGGACCGGCCGAACCTGCGCCTGTCCGTCGAGCACGTCCCGAACCTTGAAGACAGGAGGGAGCGGCTGATGCAGCTGGTCCGGGAGAGGCGGGGACGGCCCGGCATCGTGTACGCCCGGACCCGCAGGACGGTCGAGGAACTCGCGGACCGGCTGGCACGGGCCGGGGCGCCGGCGGAGCCCTACCACGCGGGCATGCCGATGGAGAGGCGGGACGCAGTCCAGCGGCGGTTCACCGTCGACGAGGCCCCCGTGATCGTCGCCACCACGGCCTTCGGCATGGGCGTGGACAAGCCTGACGTGCGCTTCGTGATCCACTTCAACATGCCGGGGCGGCTGGAGTCCTACTACCAGGAGGCCGGCCGCGCGGGCCGCGACGGCGAGCCCGCGGACTGCATCCTGCTCTACGGCGGCGGCGACACGACCTCGCAGCGCCGCTTCATCAGCCTGGCCCACCCGGACGCCGCGCAGGTGCGCAGCACCTGGTTGTCGCTGATCTCGACAGCGAGTGGGGAGGGGCCGGAGCCCGGGATGGAGGGAGCCCCTGACCGCGACGCCGACGGGTTCGCGATGGCCATCGCGGCCCTCAGGGCGTCTGGGCTCGTCCACCCGGACTCGCTGCGGCCGACATCCGCGGACCCGGACGCCCCGATGGACCTGTCGGCCATCGCAGAGCACGAGCGCTACGCCGAGGACCGGCTCAGGGGCATGATCGAGTACTGCGAGGCGACCGGCTGCAGGCGCGCGATGCTGCTGCGGTACTTCGGGGAGGGCCCGCCCGACTCGTGCTCTGCCTGCGACAGCTGCAGCGGCGAGCGGCGGGACGAGGGCGCCGACTACCCCGACTCCCTCTACCAGGCGCTCCTCGATCTCAGGGAGATGCTGGCGAGGCGGACGTCCAGGGCGCCCTACCAGGTGCTGGAGACGCGGACGCTGAGGGAGCTGGCGACCCACAGGCCCCGCGACCGCGACGAGCTGCTGGAGACCTACGGCATCGGCGAGGTCAAGGCCAAGTGGTTCGGCGGGAACATCATCAGGTCCATAGAGGACTGGGAGGAGACCCACCCCGAGGCGCCCCGGCGGCGGCGGCGCGCCGGCCGGGGCCAGCTCCGCATGGCGGGCCGTGATGCCCCGGAGCCCGTGCCCGACTCGGACCCCCTCTTCCAGCGCCTCAGGGCGTGGCGGCTCGACCGGGCGCAGCGCGACGGCATGCCGGCGTACGTGATCTTCCCCGACCGCACCCTCAAGGAGATAGCGGCGGCGCGGCCCCTCGACCCCCATGCCCTGGCGCGGGTGCACGGGGTCGGCCCGGCGAAGCTTGAGGCCTTGGGGCCCGAGGTGCTCGAGGTGGTCCGCTCGCAGGTCGAGGGCGGCGCGTGACGCCGCGGCCGCACTACAGGCTCGTCCACTCCAGGAGGGCCCTCAACCGGGTGTCCGGCATGCCGTTTCGATGGTCGCTCAATCCCTACCGCGGCTGCGTGCACGGGTGCCACTACTGCTTTGCGCGCCGCTACCACCCCCACCTCGACCTGGGCCCCGGCGAGGACTTCTCTGGCACGATACTGGTGAAGGTCGACGCACCGGCGCTGCTCGCCCGCGAGCTCTCCGCCCGGTCCTGGCGGCGCGAGACGGTCGCCGTGGGCACCGCCACCGACCCCTACCAGCCCATCGAGGGCAAGCACCGGATCACGCGCGGCTGCCTCGAGGCATTCGCCGCATGGAGGAGCCCGGTGGGGCTGATCACCAAGGGCACGATGGTCGTCCGCGACGTCGACGTGCTCTCGGACCTGTCCGGGCGGACGGACAGCTCGGTGTGCATCAGCATCCCGACGCTCGACCCCGACCTGTGGCGGCGCCTCGAGCCGGGAACGCCCCCGCCCGCACAGCGGCTCAGGGCCCTCGGCGTCCTGGCGCGGGCGGGCGTGCGCGCCGGCGTCGCCCTGGCCCCGATCATCCCTGGAATGACGGACGACCCGCAGGGCCTGCGCCGCGTCGCGTCCCGGGCCGCCGAGAGCGGGGCGCGGTTCCTCTGGGGCGGCACGCTCTACCTCAAGGACGGGACCAGGGACCACTTCATGTCGTTCATCCGCGAGCAGTTCCCGGACATGGAGGACGGCCTTTCGGGCGTCTACCCCGGCGCGTACGCCCGTCCCGAAGTGGCCGGGCGCATAAGGGAGAGGGTCGAGTCGATCAGGGAGGACCTGGGCTTCGCCGGGATCGAGCGGGCGCGGGCCGCCGCCCGGCCGCGCCAGATGAAGCTCGGCCTGTAGGCCGCCTCAGGATCTGAAGATCCCGATGGAGAACGCCTCCTCGAGGGGCGTTACGACCGAAGCGCCGGACTCGTCGGTCTCTAGGAACTCGGTCATCCACTGCATCCAGCGCTCGACCACCCCGCCCCGGACCGCGTGCCAGTCCTCCTCGGTCGGGGCCACCCCGTGCACGAACAGCAGGTCGCCGTGCCTGTAGATCGCCATGCTGACGCCCGAGCCCGAGATCAGCTCGGCTAGCTCCGGCCAGATCTCGTCATGGGCCTTCTTGTATCCCGGATACCCGCCCGGCCTGAGCCTCATCACCGATCCGATCGAGTACATGCCGCGGCCCTCCCCCCGGAACTGGTCCGGCCGATCCTAACAGAGCCCCGGGGGCGGCGATCACGCGCCCGGATCCCGCCTCCCCGAGCGCCGAGGCGATCTCCTCCTCGACCTCCGGGTCGTCCCCGGCTGAGAGGGCCTCCTCAAGGGCGCGCACGGCGGCCGGGCCGCCTATGCGGCCGAGAGCCCAGGCGGCGTGCCCGCGCAGCATGGCCTCCGCGGCTCCCGCCATCACGCGCGCCAGGGCCGGGACGGCCGCGGGATCGCCTATGTTGCCCAGCGCGACGCAGACGTTGCGCTGCAGGCCCACGCGCTTGGCGCGGCGGATCGGGCTGCGGCGGAAACGCTCGGCGAATCCCTCGTCGGTCAGGTCGAGCAGCGGCACCAGGGCCGGGGCCGAGAAGTCTCGGCGCTGGGCGAAGGCGGGCTCGAGCGAGCCGACCGCCTTGCGGTTGACGGGGCAAACGTCCTGGCAGATGTCGCAGCCGAATACCCAGTCGCCGATCGCCGCGCGCATCTCCTGGGGAATGCCGCCCCTGAGCTCTATGGTCAGGAACGAGATGCACCTTCGGTTGTCGACCACGTAGGGGGCGACGATCGCGCCGGTGGGACAGTCCTCGATGCAGGCGGTGCACGCCCCGCACGTCTTTTTGAGCGGGGCGTCCGGGCGCAGGGCGAGGTCGGTCACGACCTGGGAGAGGAACACCCAGGACCCGTGGGTCCGGGTCAGGATGTTGGTGCTCTTGCCGAACCACCCGACCCCGGCGCGCTCCGCGGCCGCGCGGTCGTTCATCGGCCCGTCGTCGACGAAGGCCCTCGTCCTGACCGGGCGGCCCGCCAGGTCCCCGAGCCCGCCGCAGAACGCCCCGAGCCTGCGCTTGATGACCGCGTGGTAGTCCCCGCCCCACGCGTATCGGGCCACCCTGCCCGCCGGTCCGGCGCCCGCCTCGCCCCTGCGGGTGTTGTAGCTGATGGCGAGCGAGACCACCGAGCGGGCGCCCTCGAGCAGCTCGGCGGGCCTGTTGGCCCTGCGGACGCGCTCCTCGGTGTACCAGGGCAGGCCGTCCATCAGCCCGGCCCCCACGCGCTCCAGCGCCGCCGCCTCGTCGCGCTCAAAGCGCCCGGCGCCGGCGATGCCGACCAGGTCGAAACCCACCGACAGTCCCAGCCGCTTGACCCTCGTCTCCAGGCTCACCACGCGCCTCCGTCCGCCGGCCCCGCGCCGGGCGATTCCCCCGCGCCGCCCCATGGCGGTCGGCCCGATTCTACAGCGAGGACCGGCGCTGTTGACCGCGAGTTTCGCCCGGGAATATGCTTGAGATGAAGCTCTCCCACGCCCCGTGCAGGCAGGGATTCACCACCACATTTGGGGGATTGCGCATGCCGGCTGCCAAGATGAAGGAACTGACCCGCGCCTACGGATTCGACGAGGTCGCGATCGTGCCCGGCGACGTCACCATCAACCCCGAGCAGGCCAGCACCCAGTTCTCCCTCGACGGCCAGTCGTTCAAGATCCCCATACTCGCCTCGGCGATGGACGCGATCGTCTCGCCCGAGTTCGCCGGGCACATGGAGAGGGCCGGGGGCCTCGCGGTGATGAACCTAGAGGGGGTCCAGACGCGCTACGAGGACCCGTCGGAGCCGCTGGGCAGGGTCGTGGCCGCATCGGACGAAGATGCGACCAGGGTGCTGCAGGACGTCTACTCCCAGCCCATCAGGGACGACCTGGTCGGGGAGCGCGTCCAGGACATCAAGAGGACCGGCGCGCGCTGCGCGGTCTCGATGACGCCGGCCAGCACCCGGCGAATGGCGCCGGTCGCGGCCGACGCGGGGGCCGACCTGATCTTCGTGCAGTCCACGGTGACCACCGCCCGCCACGTCTCCCCGAGGAAGCGCGGGCTCGTATTCTCGGAGCTGCTCGAGACGATCAACGTGCCCGTGGTGGTCGGCAACTGCGTCTCCTACGACGTGGCGCTGGAGCTGATGCAGACGGGGATCAACGGAGTGCTGGTCGGGGTAGGCCCGGGGGCCGCGTGCACGACGCGCGAGGTCACCGGCGTGGGCGTTCCCCAGGTCACGGCGACGATCAACGTCGCGGCGGCCAGGGACGAGTACCTGCGGCGCGGCGGCCGCTACGTGCCCGTCATCACCGACGGCGGCATCCGGACGGGCGGCGACGTGTGCAAGGCGCTGGCGAGCGGCGCCGACGCCGTGATGATAGGCACCCCGCTCGCGCAGGCCGAGGAGGCGCCGGGCGGCGGGTACAACTGGGGGATGGCCGGCCCGCACCCCGCGCTGCCGAGGGGCACCCGTGTCAGCGTGGGCGTGAAGGGCACGCTGAGCCAGATCCTGTTCGGCCCGACGTCGAGGACGGACGGCACGCAGAATCTCGTCGGCGCGGTCGAGGTGTGCATGGGGATGGTGGGCGCCTTCAACATCCGCGAGATGCACCGCGCCGAGATGGTCGTGGCGCCCTCCATCAAGACCGAGGGCAAGCACTTCCAGATGGGCGGTCGCTGACCGGGGCTTCGCCGCTACCCGCCCGGACCCAAGTAGCAGCGGCCGCTGGCGGGCACAATTCGGCAGGGTACCTCTCCACGGCCCACCATCACCCGCGCCTGGGCAGGATGGGATCCACCCCCCTTGCGGTGGCCGGGAACATCACCGTTGGAGTTGTGGTCCAAGGAACGAATTCCTTGAGGAGGTCGCTGCATGGCCGAGCGCATCTACGCCAGGCGCGATGGCGGACGGATTGAGCCTCTTGAGGAGGAGCGCTTCTCAGCCGAGGACGACCTCCAGGCCCTGATCGCCGACCACCCGGAACTGCTCGATGGAGAGCAGGTGCGGCCGGGCGACCCAAGGCGCTGGATCCTCATCACGCGGGAGAAGGGTATCGCCGAATCGTCCGATTCTGGCGCTCGGTGGTCGCTCGACCACCTGATGGTCGACCAGGACGCGGTGCCGACGCTGGTGGAGGTGAAGCTGGGTTCGAATCCAGAGATCCGACGCACCGTAGTTGGCCAGATGCTCGAATACGCCGCGCATGCCTCGCACACTTGGACTGCCGCAGAGCTGCGCCGGACGTTCGAGGAATCTGCGGCGGCGGCGGGCCGCGACCCGGGCGACTTGCTCGGCGAGCTTCTCCAGTCCGACACGGAACCGGACGCCGATGCCTTCTGGGAGGACGTGTCAAGGAACCTGGCCGCTCGGCATCTGCGCCTCCTGTTCGTCGCGGACCAGATTCCAGATCCCCTCGAAAGGGTGATCGAGTTCCTCAATGCACAGATGAGCACGATCGAGGTGCTCGCGGTGGAGATCAAGCAGTTTCGGAGCAGATCCACCCAGACGCTCGTTCCCCGCGTACTCGGAAGAATCGCAAGCGTGAGCGGTGGCCGCGCCGGCGGTCGGAGCCGGAAGCTGACGCCGGAGTCCTTCCTGGCTGAGTTCACCGCCGATCAGGCCGAGGCACGGCGCGCTGCCGAACGGCTCCTCGAGGTGGCCCGGGGGTTCGGCGCCGCCCTTGAGTGGGGTCCGAGCGGCGTAAGCGTGCGCGGGCGATGCTCGCGCTGGCAATGGCCGATCACTGTCGCCTGGCTCTACCCGCCGTCGAAGGCGGAGATGGGCTGGATGCGAACAAGGGACTTCACCTTTGGGGTGGGCATACTCGACTACGATGATCCGGCACCTGAGGAGGGGCTGCGGACCGTCCTCGAGCGATACGCAGACGGATTCGGAGGCCTCGAGTTCACCACAGATGCTTCGAGCAAGGGGGTCAAGGCTTGGGCGGTCGACTCTGGCCTGGCAGCCCAGCACATCGACCTGTTGGCAGACCGACTCTCCTCCATCCTGTCCGAACTGCAGCGACTGTGAGCAACGGCCGGTTGACTGGGCCTCCGTGCGCAGGGACCGCCATCACAGGATGTATCCAGGTTCTTCGCCGAGTCGTATGACCCGCATGGAACTGCGGGCAAAGCCGCACGCGACCCGAGTCGCCGCCCCTGACAATGGCCGATCCCAGATGGCCCGGCCCGGCGGCATGCACGGACGGGAAGGTCCAGGCGGTGTAGCGCCATGAAGCTGTCCTACGCAGTCGTAGTTGAGCAGACGCCCAACAACTACGCCGCATACGCGCCGGATGTGCCCGGCTGCGTCAGCACTGGCAGGTCTTGGAACGAGATGCTGGAGATGATCCGGGAGGCGCTAGCCTTCCACATCGAGGCCCTACTGCAGGACGGCGAGCCGATGCCCATGTCTAGGATGTCGATCGAGGAGGCCGTCGCGCACCACCACGGCGTCACCACCTGCGATCGCGCCGGTCCCTGCACCGAGTTCGGCGACCCCGTTGCTACGATCTCGACGAGGTTCGAGATGGTCGAGGTCGAGGTCCCCGCCCCTCAGTCTACCCAAGGGTGCTGACCGGTTCAGGGCCAAGCCGGCTCACCGGAAGGCACCGCAGCGACCGAATCGGCAGGGCAAATCAGCGCGGACACTGACCGCACGGCCGGGGGTTGAGCACGTCTGCCGCCAGGCTGCCGAAGGATAGGCTTCGGAACCGACCGGCATTGACGCGCGCTCCGGTGAGTCATATATTGACTCGCATCGCCTTAAGTCGTGACTCAGGAGGGCTGGAAGCGCATGAACCAACTCACGGTCAGGGGATTCGACGATGACCTCAGCGACCGACTGCGCCGCCTGGCAAGGCGGGAGGGCATCTCCCTCAACCAGGCGGCGCTAAGGCTGCTCCGCAAGGGGGCCGGCCTTGGCGACGATGCTGGAAAGGCGGACACGGTTGGCTCCTCGCTGGACCACCTTATAGGAAAGTGGACCACTGAGGAATCCGATCAGATGGACTCGGCCCTAGAGGAGTTCGGGACCGTCGACGAGGGCGCCTGGAGGTGAGGATTCTCCTGGATTCCAACGCCTACTCCCTGCTCATGCGAGGAGACAAGCAGGCTGCGGAACTGGTGCGGTCGGCCGAAGAAGTCCTGCTCTCCGCAGTCGTCGTTGGAGAGCTGATGTACGGATTCCGGCGAGGATCGCACTTCGAACGAAACATGAGCGACCTCCGCTCCTTCGTCGGCAGCCCGTACGCGTCACTCGTGGACGTTGGGCCGACCACGGCGGACCGCTACTCCAGGATCGCGGCCGCCCTGAGGGCAAAGGGCCGTCCCATTCCCACAAACGACGTCTGGATAGCCGCCCACGCGATGGAGACGGGTGCGAATCTGGTTTCGGCGGACGGACACTTCAAACACATCGACGGGATCGTGTGGGTCCGATTGCGGCCGCAGAAGGGACGACCGGGCCGGTAGCGCCCGGGGCAGCGCCAACCGCGTGCCCGCCATCGACTCTCTCCGCACCCGGCCGGCTCCAGCCATGCGCGGGCAACTCCGAGGCCAGGTCCCTATATGGACAGCGTCCCCCTGAGCACAGTGGCGCAGTGACCCCCTACCGTCACGGCCTTCGGCACGCCGCCCTCCACCCGGACCCCGACGCGCATTCGGCTGGGCCTGCCGATCTCCTCGCCCTGGAGCACCACCAGCGCGGCGTCCCCGGCCCGGGCCTGAAGCATCCCCTCCGCCGCCAGGAGGGCGCCGAGCGCACCCGCAGCGCTGCCGGTGGCCGGGTCCTCGGCTATCCCAGACTCTGGGCTAAAGAAGCGCACCCGCGCGGTGGCGCCGGCCTCGAGGACGAACGCGCAAACCCCGGTCACACCGAGCCGGCGCTCCAGCGCCGCGAGGCGGACCGGGTCCGGCCTGAGGGACGAGAGCGCCTCCGTATCCGACATCGGCACCATCAGCTGGGAGAGTCCAGTCGAGGCGATGCGCGGCGACGGGCCCGACGAGCCGATCCGTCCCGGCCCGCACCCCAGGCCGTCGGCCACCAGCTCGAGTTCGGGCACCACGTCGCCCACCCGGGGCGTGCCCTGCGTCATCGTGACCAGCGGTCCGCCGGGCGCGGGATCGATCTCGATGGGAAGCACGCCCAACTCGACCTGCTGGCGCACGACCCGGCGTCTTCCCAGATCACCGAGCCGCCCTTCCTGCGCCAGTGCGAAGGCCGTACCCACGCTGGGATGCCCTGCGAACGGCAGTTCCCTGCGCGGGGTGAATATCCTGATCCGGTAGTCCGCCGCCGGCGCACACGGGGCGAGGACGAACGCCGTCTCCGACAGGTTGGTCTCGGCCGCAACCGCCTGCATGGTCGCCGAGTCCAGGTCGTCCGCGTCCAGCACGACCGCCAGGGGATTGCCCGATAGCGGACGATCCGTGAAGACGTCGACCTGCCGGAACTGCAGCTCGGCCATCACCCGGCCCCTTCTCCGGCCACCTCGAGCACGCGCGGCTCGCCCAGAAGGTCGGCGTGCAGCGAGACGCGCGATCCCGGGAAGGCCTCTCGGGCCAGGCTCAGCGCCCGCTCCGCACCCTCGGAGAAGACCTCGACCAGAACCACTCCCCCTGTGGACAGTGCATCCCTGGATCGCCCCAGCAGGCGCCTAGTGGGCTCGAGCCCGTCCGGCCCGCCGTCCAGTGCCCCGGCGGGCTCGGCCCGCACCTCTGGAGACAGGCGGGCCAGGACGGCGGACGGTACGTAGGGGGGGTTTGAGACGATGACGTCGAAGGGACCGGCCCCGCCCTCGCCGGGCGGCAGCATGTCGCCGAGGTGGAGGATGACCCGTTCCTCCAGTCCGTGGGCCGAGCGGTTCCGGGCCGCTACCTCGAGAGCGGCCTGGCTCGAGTCGACGGCGTGCACGTCGGCACCGGGGCAGTTGGCGGCGATGGCCAGCGCTATGCAGCCGCTGCCGGTGCCGGCGTCGACCACCCGGGGGCTGCGCGCCGAGGCGATCCTCTCCAGCGCCAGATCGACGAGGAGCTCGGTCTCCTGGCGGGGTATCAGCACGTCCCGGCTCACGCGCAGTTCCATGCCGTAGAACTCCCTGCGGCCCGTGATGTACGCGAGAGGCTCCCGCGCGCAGCGCCGCTCGGCCAAGCCCCGCAGCGCGCCGGCCACCGCCGCGCCGAGCCCGTCATCCAGCGTCGATAGGAACCGGGCGCGGTCGATGCCCAGGGCGTGGCGGATGAGCACCTCCGCCTCGAGCGCCGCGTCGGCGACACCCACGGCCTCCAGCCTGGCCCGCAGCCCGGTCCACTCGCCGCGCAGCGAGCCCGGCCGGGCCGCCTCAGATGCCGGCGGCCTCGAGCCTGGACTCCTGCTCGCTCTCAATGAGGGCGTCGATGAACGGCTGTATCGCGCCGTCCATCACCTCCTCGAGGTTGTACGAGGACAGGCCGGTCCTGTGGTCGGTGACCCTGCTCTGGGGGAAGTTGTAGGTCCGAACGCGCTCGGAGCGGTCGCCTGTGCCGACCTGCGAGCGGCGCTGCTCGCTGATCTCGCGCTGCTGGCGCTCGACCTCCCTGGCGTAGAGGCGGGAGCGGAGCACGGCCATGGCCTTCTCCTTGTTCTTGTGCTGGGAACGCTCGTCCTGGCAGACGGCGACGATGCCGGTCGGCGCGTGCGTGATACGGACCGCCGTCGCGACCTTCTGGACGTTCTGCCCGCCGTGGCCGCTGGAGTGGAAAATGTCGATCTCAAGGTCCTCGGCCCTGATGTCAACGTCGACCTCCTCCGCCTCCGGCAGCACCGCCACCGTCGCCGCGGACGTGTGGATGCGCCCGCTCGACTCGGTCACGGGGACCCGCTGCACCCGGTGGCCCCCGCTCTCGTGCTTGAGGGCGCTGTACGCCCCCTCTCCCCGGACCTCCAGCACGACCTCCTTGATCCCGCCGGTGTCCGACTCGCTGGTGGACATGACGTCCACCCCCCAGCCCATGCGCTGGGCGTACCGCGAGTAGAGGCGGTACAGGTCCGAGGCGAACAGCGCCGCCTCCTCGCCGCCGGTGCCGGCCCTTATCTCCATGATCACGTTCTTCGAGTCGTTCGGGTCCCTGGGCAGCAGCGCGAGGCGCAGCTCCTCCTCGAGCTCCGCGCGGCGCCTCTCCACCGAGGCCAGCTCCGACCTGGCCAGCTCTACCATCTCCCTGTCCGACTCGTCCCTGACCATCGCCCGCAGGTCCCCCGCCTCGGCGACGATCCTGCGGTACTCCCCGCCGAGGTGGGCGAGGTTGCGTAGGCCGGCGTGCTCCCTGACCAGGGCCTCCGACCGCCTGTAGTCGGCGGAGAGCTCGGGGTCGGCGAGCTGGCGCTCTATCTCGGCGAAGCGCTCCTGGACCGCGGCGAGCTTTTCCAGCACCGCTACGCCCCCTCCCCGGCCCCGAGGAGCCCGGCGGCCAGCTCCGCGCGCGCGACCTCCCGCTGCTCGCCGGCGGCCAGGTCCCGGACCGTGGCGGTGCCGGCGCGCATCTCGTCCTCGCCGAGCACGACCGCGTGCGTCGCGTCCACCGCCGAGGCGTAGCGCATCTGGCTCCTGAGCCCGCGCGCCGGGGCGACCACGGCGGCGACCCCATCGCGGCGCAGGCCCGAGGCCAGCGTGACCGCCTCCGCGCGCGCAGGGCCGCCCACGTGCGCCACCACCACCTTCGGGGCGGACCGCGCCGGGACGCCCCCCTCGGGGTCGAGGCCGGCGACCACGCGCTCGATGCCCATGCCGAACCCGATCCCCGGGGTGGGCCGGCCCCCCAGCTGCTCTACCAGGCCGTCGTAGCGGCCCCCGCCGATGATCGTGCTCTGGCTGCCGGCGCCCGGGGGCACGATCTCGAAGACCGTGCGGGTGTAGTAGTCGAACCCCCGGACCATGGAGTGCTCGACCCGGTAGGGCAGCCGAAGGGCGTCGAGATGGCCGAGGAGCGAGCGCCAGTGGTCGGCCGCCTCGGGGCCCAGGTGGTCGACGCAGCGGGGCGCCCCCGCCCGGATCTCGGCCATCCGCGGGTCCTTGGAGTCCAGCACGCGCAGCGGGTTCGTCTCCACGCGCCCGGCGATCTCCGGGGGTATGAGGTCGATGCGGTCTCGGAAGTACGCCTGGAGCCGCTCGACGTAGTCCCCCCGGGTGTCGGCGTCGCCCATGGAGTTGACCAGGAGCCGCAGCCCGCCTATCCCGAGCTCCTCGAGCAGCCGCCAGCCCAGCTCGATGACCTCGGCGTCGACCTCGGGCTCCGGGCCCCCGATCGCCTCGACGCCGAACTGGTGGTGCTGGCGGTAGCGGCCGGACTGGGGCCTCTCGTACCTGAAGACCGGGCAGAAGTAGAAGAGCCTGACCGGCTGGGGCAGGTTGTGCATGCCGTGCTCGAGGTAGGCGCGGCACACGGGGGCCGTCCCCTCCGCCCGCAGCGTTAGCGGGTCGCCGCCGCGGTCCTCGAAGGTGTAGGTCTCCTTCTCCACGATGTCGGTCACCTGTCCGACCCCGCGGACGAAGAGCCCGGCGTCCTCGAACGCCGGCGTGTCTATGCGCCCGTAGCCGAACCTCTCGGCGGCCCGGCGGGCCGCGCCCGACACCAGTTCCCAGCGGGCCTGGTCCGACGGCAGGCGGTCGTATGTGCCCCTGGGGGCCTGGAATCTCATCGCGGCTTCGCCGCCGGGTCCGGGTCACACGGCGCCGACGGTCCGCCCAATGGTACGCCCCCGCGGGCGGCGGCGGGGGCCCCGGGCCGCTATAATCGGCGTGAGTGCCATGGTCGACGCGCTTATCAAGAAGGCCCGCAAGTACCTGCCGGCCGACAGGATCGACGTCATCCTGGACGCCTACCGGTTCGCCGAGGACGCCCACGCCGGCCAGAGGCGCCTGTCGGGCGAGCCCTTCATCGAGCACCCGCTGCAGACCGCCCTGTTCCTGGCCGACCTGCGGCTAGACCCCAGCGCCCTTGCGGCCGCGCTGCTCCACGACGTTATGGAGGACTGCGACGTCTCCTACGCCGACCTCGAGGGCAGGTTCGGCGGCGAGGTCGCCAGGCTCGTTGAGGGGGTCTCCAAGCTCAACAAGAACGAGGCGCTGGCGGACCGCCAGGCCTCGGTGCTCGCGGAGCTCGCCGCCGACGCCGACCTGCTGACCGACGGGGGCGGGGCCGAGCGGGCGCCCGAGGCGCCCGACCCCGACCGGCCCGACCAATCGAGGGGGATGGCCGACAAGGAGCGGGTGCGGGTCGAGAGCCTGCGCAAGATGCTCATGTCGATGGCGGAGGACATCCGCGTCGTCCTGATCAAGCTGGCCGACCGCCTCCACAACATGAGGACGCTGGACGCCCACGCCGAGGCCAGGAGGGCCGCCATCGCCCAGGAGACCCTGGACATCTACGCGCCGCTCGCGCACCGGCTGGGGATCTGGGAGATCAAGTGGCGCCTCGAGGACCTGTCCTTCCGCCACATCAACCCGCCCGCCTACAAGGAGATCTCGAAGATGCTGCGCTCCAAGCGGACCGAGCGCGAGCAGTACGTCGAGCGGGTGAGGGGAGCGCTGTCCGAAGCGCTGGAGGCGGCCGGGATCGAGGCCGAGGTGACCGGGCGGCCCAAGCACATCTACTCGATCTACAAGAAGGTCCAAAAGTACGAGGCCCAGAACATGTCGATGGGCGACATATACGACCTGTTCGCCCTGCGGGTCTTCGTCCGCGAGGTCCCCGACTGCTACGCGGCGCTGGGCATCGTCCACTCGCTGTGGCGCCCGCTGCCCAACCAGTTCGACGACTACATAGCCAACGCCAAGGACAACCTCTACCAGTCCCTGCACACCACGGTCCTGTGCGAGGGCGCCTCCCCCGTCGAGATCCAGATACGCACCCACGACATGCACCAGGTGGCCGAGTACGGCGTCGCGGCGCACTGGCTCTACAAGGAGGGCAGGCCCACCGACACCCAGTTCGAGAAGAAGATGACCTGGCTCCGCCAGCTGCTGGACTGGCAGCGCGAGGTGACGGGCGCCGAGGAGCTGGTCGAGTCGTTCAGGACGGACATATTCGACAACCAGGTCTACGTCTACACGCCCAACGGCGACGTCAAGGAGCTGCCCGCGGGCTCGACGCCGCTGGACTTCGCCTACCGCATACACACGGACGTGGGGAACCGGTGCGTCGGCGCGCAGGTCAACGGGAAGCTGGTCCCGCTCCAGTACGCGCTGCGGAACGGGGACACGGTCCACATCGTCACCAGCAAGACGGTCCGGGGCCCGAGCCTGGACTGGCTAAACCCGAACCTCGGATACGTGAGGACCTCCTCGGCCAGGCAGAAGATCCGCCAGTGGTTCAACCGCCAGGAGCGGCGGATCAACGTCCAGCGCGGCAAGGAGCTCTACAGCCGGCAGATCAGGCGGCTCACCACGGACATGGACGAGGCCCAGATAGCCGAGCTCATGGGCCTGGACTCGGTCGACGAGCTCTACTACTCGCTGGGGGTCGGCTCGATGACCGTCTCCCAGATCGCCACCCGGCTCTCGACCGAGCAGGTCGCCCCGCAGGAGGCCAGGCCCCTGCCGCTGACGCCGACGGGCCCGGCGGCCGGCATCGAGGTCCTGGGGGTCGGCGACCTGCTCACCCGCATAGCCCGCTGCTGCCAGCCGATCCGCGGCGACGCCATCATCGGCTACATCACGCGCAGCAGGGGGGTGACCGTGCACCGCCAGGACTGCCCCAACCTGGCGGCGGAGAGCGTGCAGGAGCGGGTGATAGAGGTGAGCTGGGGGCGCTCGCACACCCTGTACCCGGTCAACATCCAGATCGAGGCGTACGACAGGGTCGGGCTGCTCAAGGACGCCACGTCGCTGGTGTCCGAGGAGCATGTTAACATTGCATACTGCGTCACCCGCGAGGTGGAGGACCGGTCCATCATCTCGATGACCGTCTACATCAAGGGTATCGACCAGCTAAGCCGCCTGTTCGCAAAGCTCGAGGGCATAAGGGGCATCATCGGCGTGGCCAGGTCATTCGAGCAGCCCGCCCTCCCGAGCTGACACCCAGGAGACATCCCACTTGCCCAGCGCCAAGTCACACAGATCATCCGCGCGGCGCAGCGCCAGGAACGCGCCCCTGCGCAGCCGCGCAAAGACCCACATCGCGAGGGCCAGGGCGGCGATCGCCGCCGGCGACCTGCCCGTGGCCGAGGACCGGGTGCGCAGCGCCGTCGTGGCGCTGGACAGGGCGGCCAAGAAGGGCGCCATCCACCGCGCGAACGCCAGCCGGCGCAAGTCGCGGATCATGGGCCAGCTGGCCGCGGCCAGGCGGGCCGGCGGCCAGGACGGCTAGGGCCGCCCCCCTCCCACCTCCCCGAGGAACTCCCTCAGCGCGTCGAAGTACGGCGCGGCCGGGTCGTGGTGCGGCTCGTTGTGCGACGCGCCCTCGAGCTCGACCATGCGGCCGCGTCCCGCCGCCGCGTGGATGCGCCGGCCCATCGACAGCGGGACGATCTCGTCGTCCGTGCCGTGCAGGACCAGGACCGGCATGCGCACCGATGGCATCAGCGCCAGCGTGTCGAACCGGGAGCGGACCAGCAGGGAGACGGGCAGCAGCCGGTGGCGCAGCCGGGCCATCTCCGAGACCGACGTGAAGGGCGACTCGATGATCAGCGCCTCGGCGTCGCGGCGGGTGGCCAACCGCACCGCCACCGCGGAGCCCAGCGACCGCCCGAATATGACGAGATCCCTCCCGGCGAGCTCCGGGCGGGCGGCCAGGTGGTCGAAGGCGGCCTCGGCGTCGGCGTAAAGCCCCTCCTCGCCGGGCGAGCCCTCGCTGAGCCCGTAGCCGCGGTAGTCGATGATCAGAACGGGAGCGCGCAGGGCGCGGGCCAGGGCCGAGACCGCCGCGGCCCTGTGCCCGATGTTCCCGGAGTTGCCGTGCAGCCACAGCACCGCCCGCCGGCCCGCGTCGTCCGGCGGGCGCACCAGCCAGCCGTGGATCCTGGCCCCGCCGCCCGACTCGATCCACACGTCCTCGTACCCGAGGCCGTGCTCGCCCGGGCTGGACGCGACCTCCCGCTCGGGGAAGTAGACGAAGAGCCTATCGAGCAAGCCCGCGCGTCCGGCGAGAAACGCCGCCAGGGCCGCGGCCGCCGCGAGCGCCGCGGTCCACGCGAGCGCCCGCGCGAGACGGCGCCGGGTGGTCACGGCCGGTGGCCGGGGGCCGCATCGCGGGCGGGGCGGCGGGGCGGCTAGGCCTGGACCCCCCGCGCGGCGAGGTAGCCGTGGAGGCGCTCGACGATCGCCGAGTTCTCATCCTGGCCGAACCCGTCCACCTTGGGCACCCTCTCGCGGGTCATGCCGTCCACCAGGCCCGCCTCGACGAAGGCCTCGAGGATCTCCCTCTCGCGCTCGACGGATGCGAGGACGTTCCTGCCGGACCTCTCGGACAGGGCCGCGACCAGGCCGTAGCCTCCCCAGTTCGAGGTGCTCGCGATCACGAGCTCGGTGGTCCGCGTAACGCACGGCTTTGCGACGAGCTGCTCGGTGGACGCCACGAGGTCCGCGTGGTTGCCCATGCCTATCTCGTTGCCCCCGTCGCCGACGCCCACCGTGCGGTCGTGGGGGGTGAACAGGTAGTCGGTCCTGGCGTTGTAGTCGCTGATGTCCCGCCCGTGCATGTTGCGGAACCTGCCCTCGTCGGTCATGCCGCACCGCTCGATGGCTATCACCACCGAGGGCGCGTGGGAGGACAGCAGGTCGACCGCGAACTCCTCGCTCTCCTCGTCGGAGGCGATGGGGAACTCCACGACGTCCGCCGCGTCGCCGACCACGCTCCCGATCTCGGGCGCCCCGTAGCGGTCCGAGACGTAGACCACCCGGTGGCCCAGCGCCGCCAGGCCCTCCCCGATTACAACCGCCCCGGGTGGGCCGTCGGTCTCGCCCGCGCCCGCGTCCAGGATGTAGAAGCCTGTCACGATCAGCGCCGTGCCGGGCGAGTCGAGGATCAGGTCGGCCGCGCGCGTGCAGAAGTCGGGGCTCAGGCGCGGCCTGAGCGCCGATATCCCCCGGCGGTCGTGGTCCAGGATGATGTCCTCTATGGTCTCGGCCACCGTGCCCTCCTGTCGGTGCCGCCGGGGGCGGTCAGAATACGGCGAAGTCCTCGTCGACGGCGTCGGTGATGAACATGTAGCCGGGCGCGTGCGTGATCATCAGCGGGGGCCTGGAGTTCATGGCCACGGCCTGCGGGGTGACCCCGCACGCCCAGAACACCGGCACCTCGCCGTCCATGATCTCCGTGGGGTCGCCGAGGTCCGGCCTCCCCACGTCCGCTATGCCGATGGCCGCCGGGTCGCCGATGTGGACCGGCGCCCCGTGGACCGCCGGGAACCGGGACGTTACCTGCGTCGCCCGCACGACGTGCTCGGCGGCCACCGGCCGCATCGAGACCACCATCGGGCCCGACAGCGAGCCGGCCGGCTCGGTCTGCACGCTGGTGATGTACATCGGCACGGTCGAGCCGCACTCGATGTGCCTCATCGAGATGCCGGCCCGGATCAGGGCGGACTCGAACGAGAAGCTGCACCCCAGGAGGAAGGCGACCAGGTCGTCGCTCCACAGGTCGGCTATGTCGTTCACCTCGGCCTCCAGCTCGCCGTACCTGTAGACCCGGTACCTGGGTATGTCGTAGCGCAGGTCTGCGTCCGGGGCCAGGCGCCGGGGCCGGTAGTCCCCGGGCTCGGTGACCTCCAGCAGCGGGCACGGCCTGGGGTTGCGCTGGCAAAAGAGCATGAACTCGAAGGCCATGTCGGCGGGGAGAACCACCAGGTTCGCCTGGACGTGCCCCGGGGCCATGCCCGCGGTCGTCTCGTCGATCTCGCCCCGCCGGATCAGCTCCCTGACCCCGGACGGGGACCGGGGCAGCGCGGTCAACTGCATGTCCTCACCTCCTGTGGTAGCCGCACCTTACACCGATACCGGCGCCCGGGCCAGTGCGCGGCGACGGCCCTTCAGGGCCGCTCCCTGGCCCTGTCCCTGAGCTCGTAGAGCTTGGCGATCGCCTCGAGCGGCGTCATCGACGACGGGTCCAGGGCCGCCAGCTCCTCGACGACCCGCGGCGTCGGCGCAAGGAGGCTCAGCTGGCGGTGTGGGGACTCGGCCCGCCCCGGCGGCCCGTTGGGCGACTCTGCGCCCTCCAGCTCGGACAGGACGTCCCAGGCGCGGGCGATCACCCCGGCGGGCAGCCCGGCGAGCCTGGCGACGTGCACGCCGTAGCTGCGGTCGGCGCCGCCCGGCACGATGCGGCGCAGGAACACCACCTCGCCGCGGTCCTCGGCGACCGACACGTTGTAGTTGCGGACCCTGGGCAGCTGCTCGGCGAGCCGGGTGAGCTCGTGGTAGTGGGTGGCGAAGAGCGTGCGGCAGCCCAGGTCGGGGTGGTTGTGGATGTACTCGGCGGTCGCCCTCGCTATCGCCAGGCCGTCGTAGGTCGAGGTGCCCCTGCCGATCTCGTCGAGGACTATCAGCGAGCGGGGGCCCGCGTGGTTGAGGATGGCGGCGGTCTCGACCATCTCCACCATGAACGTGGACTGCCCGACCGTGAGGTCGTCCTGCAGGCCCACCCGCGTGAAGATGCGGTCGACCAGACCGACCCTGGCGGACCGGGCCGGGACGAAGCTGCCTATCTGCGCCATCAGCACGATCAGGGCGACCTGGCGTATGAACGTCGACTTGCCGGCCATGTTGGGACCGGTGAGCACCACCAGCTGCTCCTGTTCCGCCGACAGGGTCGCGTCGTTCGGCACGAACTGGCCCGCGGGGAGCATCCTCTCTACGACCGGGTGCCTGCCCGCCTCGATCTCAAGGCCCGTCCCGCCGTCCACCTCGGGCCTGACGTAGGCGCGCGCGGCCGCGACCTCGCCCAGCGAGCGCAGCGCGTCGATCCTCGCCAGCGCGCGGCCGGTGGCGAGCACGGCGTCGGCGGAGCGGGCGACCTCGGCGCACACGCCGGCGAAGAGCGCGGCCTCCACCTCGGCTATCCGGTCCTGCGCCTCCAGCACCCGCGACTCGTACTCCTTCATCTCGGGGGTCACGTATCGCTCGGCGTTGACCAGCGTCTGGCGGCGCACGTACTCGGCGGGCACGCGGTCGGCATTGGCCTTGCTGACCTCGATGTAGTAGCCGAATACCCTGTTGTAGCCGACCTTGAGCGACCTGATGCCGGTGCGGTCCCGCTCGCTCGCCTCGAGGCCCGCGATGTAGTCCCTCGCGCCCCTGGCCCCGTCCCTTATGGCGTCGAGCTCGGCCGAGTAGCCGCGGCGGATGACCCGCCCGTCCCCGACCGACGCGGAGGGATCGTCGGCCACGGCCGCCCCGATCAGCCCGATCACCTCCTCGTGCGCCCCCACCCCCGAGCCCAGGGCGGCCGCCGGGCCCGCGTCGTCCCCGGAGCGCAGCAGCTCCCGTACCTGCGGCCCGGCGCGCAGGCTGTCTGCGAGGGCCAGCAGGTCGCGCGGGGAGGCCGAGCCGCCGCGCACCCGGACGATCAGCCTCTCGATGTCCGACACGCCGGACAGCAGCTCGGCCGCCCGGAGCCTGCGCAGCGCGCTGGAGTGGAACCACTCGACCACGTCCTGCCTCGTCCCCAGCTCGCCGAGGTCCAGCAGCGGGGCCCCTATCCAGCGCCTCAGCAGCCGGGCACCCATCGCGGTCCTGGTGTCGTCGAGCACCCACGCCAGGGAGGCGTCGGCCCTCGCGGACCTGCCCCCCTCGAAGAGCTCGAGGTTGCGCACGGTCCGGTCGTCGAGCAGCATGCGGGATCCCGCGGAGCGGGTGGACAGGCCGCCCAGGCGGGCGAGGCCGTCGCGGTGCGAGCGGTCCAGGTAGTGGACGATCGCCCCCGCCGAACCGGTCGCCAGCTCCATGCCCTCGCACCCGAAGGCCTCGAGCGTGAGCACCGAGAAGTGGCGCCTGAGCCTGTCGGCCGCGGCCTCCGGGGCGAATGCGGCCGGGGCCAGCTCGACGAGCGGCCTGCCGGCGGCATCGATGCCCGCCCCCTCCGGCACGAGCACCTCCGCCGGGGACAGCCTCGCCAGCTCGTCCGCCAGGTCGCCCGCGGGCACCTGGCCGGTCACGAACTCGCCCGTGGTGATGTCGGCGTACGCCAGGCCCACCTGTCCGTCCGCGGGGCACACCGCGGCCAGGTAGCTGTTGGCGGCGGGGTCGAGGATCGACTCCTCGACCACCGTGCCGGGGGTGACGATACGCACGACCTCCCTGTCGACCAGCCCCCTGGAGGTGGCGGGATCGGAGGTCTGCTCGCAGAGCGCAACCCGGTGGCCCGCCCTGATGAGCCTGCCGAGGTAGCCCTCCAGGGCGTGGTAGGGGATGCCGGCGAGGGGCACGCGCTCGCCCTTGCCGAACTCGCGCGAGGTGAGCGCGATCTCCAGGTCGCGGGCAACGACCTCGGCGTCGTCGTCGAAGGTCTCGTAGAAGTCCCCCATCCGGAACAGGAGGATCTCGTCCGGATGCTCCGCCTTTATGCGCAGGTACTGGAGGCGGGCGGGGGTGCTCATGGCCCCATTCTAAGGGCAGCCGGCGGGGCCGGACACGGCGATCGCCGGGAGCGGGACGGACGCTGCGGCCGCCCCGGTGGAGGACGGGCGCGGCGGCGGCGCTAGGGGATCAGTCCTCCTTCCAGAACCGCTCCTCGTCGACCGAGTAGCCCAGTGGCACGAGCCTCTCCTTTGCGTCCTCGATCATCCCCGGGTGGCCGCAGGCGTACACCAGCGTGTCCTCGGGCGAGAGCTCCCAGCGCTCGAGGTAGCGCTCGACAGCCTCGTTGACGCGCCCGGTCATGCCCGTCCAGCCGTCGTTGCGCGGCTCGCCGGGCCTGCTGACGGTCGGGGTGAAGACGATCAGCTCCGGGTGGCTCTCGGCCAGGGCGGAAAGCTCGGCGTCGTACACGAACTCGTTGGCGTAGCTGGCGCCCATCAGCACGTGGAGCCGGTGACCGGCCCCGCGCTCGGTCCACTCGTCCAGGTCGCTCAGGTACTGGCGGACGATGCTGACGTAGGGGACCACGCCCGTGACCGTGGCCAGCATGACGTGGTTTCGCCACTCGGGCTGGAAGACGAACAGGCCCTTGGCCCGCGGGCGGATCGAGACGGTGTCGCCCTCGGCCAGGTCCCAGATCAGCGGGGTGAGCACGCCGCCCTCGTCCACCGGCACCAGCTCGACGAAGAGCTCGAGGTCCGGCTCGCAGGGGGCGGAGACGATGGAGTAGGCGCGCTCTATGCCGTCTATGCCGATCGTGCAGTACTGCCCGGGCTTGAACGAGAAGCCCTCGGGCCTCTCGATCCACATCCTGAGCAGGTCGGGCGTGTCGTCCTGGCGCCGCAGCACGCGCACGCGCTGCAGCTTCCTCGCCCTCTGCGCCCTTATGCCGGCGATCCTGGCAGCCTCTGTGGTCAAGTATCCTCCCGCGCCCCGGGTCCCGGAGCGTCCTTCCATGGTTGCACGCGCGGGGGCCGCCCACAAGGCCGGGCGGGCTGCGTCGCGGCGCAGTTGCGGCGCTAGCCGGAGGCGGGCTCCAGGCGAACGGGCACCAGCGGCAGCCCGCCGGCGCCCAGCATCGGGTCCGGGCTGCGGGACGCGTCCAGCACCCCCGCCAGGGCCCCGAACAGGGCCGTGGTGGCGACCATGCCGGGGTGGACGCCGTTGACGTGGACCACCCCGCGCATCCTCACGTCCCTCCCGACCACGTCCACCACGTCCCCCTCGGACAGGCCCATCCTCGCGGCGTCGTCGGCGTGCAGCTCGACCACCTCCCGCCTGGCGATGGAGTTGCGCCTGCCGTCCCTGACGACCCCGACCGGCCGGTCGGACTGCAGCAGGACGCGCCCCCTAGCCAGCACCAGCGGGAACTCGGGGTCGGCGTGCTCGGGGGCGGGCGAGAAGTCGACGGCGGCGAACCGGCCGACCCGGCCGGCGTCGCCCCTCACCCGGTTCAGCACCGGCGTACCGCGCGAGTCGCGGTTGGGGCACGGCCACTGCACCGGGCCCCTGCGGAGCCGGTCGTAGGAGATGCCCGCGTGCGTCGGGACCTGCGAGGCCATCTCCGCGAACACGTCGCCGGGCGAGCCGTAGTCGAACCCGTCGGCGCCCATCCTCCCGGCGATCTGCGCGAGGATCCTCCAGTCGACCTCCTGGTCCCCCCGGAGGCCGAGCGCGGGGGAGAGCAGCTGGACCCGCCGCTCGAGGTTGGTGTAGGTGCCCTCCGTCTCGGCGAACGTCGCCGACGGCAGCACGACGTCGGCGCGCTCTGCGAGCCCGTCCAGGAACGCGGCGTGCACGACGAGGAGCTCGAGTGAGCCGAGGGCGCCTGCGAGCCCCTCGAGGCCCGGGGCCTCCAGGGACACGCCCTCCCCCATGACGTGCAGCGCCCGGATGCGCCCGTCCCCGATGGCCGCCGCAAGGTCGGCCGCGCCTACCCCGGGGGCGCCCGGAACGCCGTGTCCGGCCCGCCGCGAGAACTGCGCCCGCGCCTCGGCGTCGGCGACGGGCACCCAGCCGGGCAGGTGGTCGGGGACGCAGCCGGCGTCCATGGCGCCCTGCCCGTTCGCCCCGGTGTACAGGGGGTAGACGCCCGAGGACGGGCGCCCGACGTTGCCGGTCGCGAGGGCGAGGTTGACGATGGCGCGCACGCACTGCTCGATGCGGTCCGGTGCGACCGTCTCCAGCCCGTAGAGGACGGCTCCCGGCCTCTGCGCGGCGAACGTGCGGGCCGCCTCGCGGATGCGCTCTTCGGGGATGCCGGTCTCGGCGCTGACCCTGACGAGGTGGAAGGAGGCCACCGAGTTGGTCATGGCGGCGGCGCTGTCGCAGTGGTCGGCCACGAAGTCGTGGTCCTCGAGCGACTCGTCGATGATGGTCCTGAGCATGCCGCCGAGAAGCGCGCACTCGCTGCCGGGCCGGGGACGCAGCCAGATGTCGGCGAAGCGCGTCAGCTCCGTCTCGCGCGGGTCCACAACTATCAGCTTGGCGCCGTCCCTAGCGGCCCGCTTGACCGGCACGCCGACGACGTTCTGCTCCTCGGTCAGGTTGCTGCCCACGACCAGGATGCACCGGGCCGACTCCAGCTCCCAGATCGGGTTGGTGGCCGCGCGGTGGCCCAGCATCTCCCCGAGCGGGGCGAGGAGCTGGGGCCTGGTGTTCGAGGCGACGTCGACGCTGTTGGCGCCCATGACCGCCCTCGCGAACTTCTGGGCGACGAAGGCGTCCTCGTTGGTCCCCCTGGGCGAGGCGAGCAGGGCGTAGCCTCCCGTCCCGGCGTGGGGCGCCAGCCGCTCGGCGACCAGGTCGAGCGCCTCGGTCCACGTCGCCTCCCGCAGCTCGCCGCCGCTGCGCACCAGCGGCGCTGAGATGCGCCTCTTGCTGTTGACGAAGTCGAGGCCGAACTTGCCCTTGAAGCACGCCTGGCCGCGGTTGGCCTCGGAGCGGCGGTCGGGCACCGCCCGGATCAGCTTGCCGCGCCGGTTGACCTCGAGGTCCAGCCCGCACCCCACGGGGCAGTGGGGGCAGACGGAGCCGACCGTGCGCTCGGCCTTGTCCCACTTGTGGTCGCGCTCGACGAGCGCGCCGGTCGGGCAGGCGTCTATGCACGCCCCGCAGAACTCGCAGCCCGACTCGAGCAGCGAGGTGCCCTGGGAGGTGCCAATGAGGGTCTTGCCCGCCCGGTTCAGGAACGCAAGGGCGGAGTCGCCCCTGATCTCGTCGCAGACCCGCACGCACCGCCCGCAGACGATGCACAGGTTCATGTCCATCTCCCAGAACGGGTCGGCGACGCTCTGGGGGATGCCGCGGTTCTGGTAGGTGAGCGGGGTCTCCAGGTCCATCTGGAGCCACCGGGCGGTGTCCTTGAGCTCGCAGCGCTCGTTCTTGGGGCAGGTCACGCACCTGTCGTTGACCGAGACGTGGCGCAGGCACACGTCGGCCGGCCCGCACAGCTCGATGCGGTGGCACGTCAGGCACCCGTGGGGGTGCTCCGAGAGAAGCAGGTCCATGATGCCCCGGCGCAGCTCCACCACCTCCGGGGTCTTGGTGCTGACCACCATGTCCGGCGCGACGGGGGTGGTGCACGAGGCGGGGGCCCCGGGCCGGCCGTCCACGGTCACCACGCACATCCTGCAGGCCCCGAACGGCTTGGTGCCCGGGTAGTAGCACAGGTACGGGATGTATATCTCCGCCTCCATGGCGGCCTCGAGGACCATCTGGCCCGGCCTGGCCGGCACCGCCTGCCCGTCTATCGTGATCTTCAGGTCTTCGCTCATCGCACGGCTCCGCTAGCTGGCGGCCGGCGCCGCGGCGGCTGCCGCGGGGCCGGGCCCCTCGATGGGCACCTCGGCGAAGGGGCGGGTGTTCCGGGGCGCGAAGTGGGGCCTCTCGCAGGAGCCGGTCGGGCACCGCCCCTCCTCCATGTGCGCCCGGAAGTCCGGCTCGAAGTGCTTTATCGCCGAGTCTATGGGGTTGAATCCGAGCTGGCCGTGGCCGCACAGCGAGCCCACCTGCATCGTCCTTCCCACCGACCGCATCAGGTCGACGTCCCCCGGGCGGCTCTCGCCGCGGCATATGCGCTCGACGATCTCCAGCAGGTTGGTGGTGCCCAGGCGGCAGGGGAAGCACTTGCCGCACGACTCGAACTGGCAGAAGGCGACCAGGACGCGTGTCAGGTCGACGGCGCACGCCCTGTCGTCGGCCACTATGATGCCGCCGGAGCCGAGTATCGCGCCCGCCTCCCTCATCTCGTCGAAGTCCAGCCTGATGGCGGTGGACCCGCCGCCCAGGACCCCCCCGAGCGGCCCACCCGTCTGGAGCAGCTTGAGGCTGCGCCCGCCGGGGACGCCGCCCCCGATCTCGTCGATCAGCTCGGCCACGCTCACGCCCATCGGGACCTCGTAGAGGCCCGGGTAGGTGATGTTGCCGCTCAGGCAGATTATGGCCGTGCCCGTGCTCTTGTTGACGCCTATGTCGCTGAACCACTCGGCGCCGTGCCTCAGTATCGACGGGGCGTAGGAGAGCGTCTTTACGTTGTTGATCGTGCTCGGCAGGCCCCAGACGCCGTACGCGGCGGGGAAGGGCGGGCGCGAGCGCGGCATGGAGCGGCTGCCCTCGACGGCCTCCATCAGCGCGGTCTCCTCGCCCGCCACGTAGGACTCGCCCGTCAGGGCGACCTCCATGTCGAAGCTGAAGTCGGACCCCAGGATGCGCTCGCCGAGCAGCCCGGCGTCGTAGGCCTGGCGGATGGCCTCCTCGGTGCGGTCGATGGGCCCGTCGTGCCCGTGCCGGATGAAGATGATCCCGTTGGTGGCCCCCGTCGCGTACCCGGCTATGGTCATGCCCTCGATGGTCACGTAGGGGTCGCTCTCGAGTATCGCCTTGTCGTTGTAGGCGCCCGGATCGCCCTCCTCGCAGTTGCAGAGGATGTACTTGGGCCCGTCGCCCCGCGCCATGAAGCTCCACTTGACGCCGGTGGGGAAGGCGGCGCCCCCCCTGCCCCGCAGGCCCGACGACTTGACCGCCTCTATGACGTCGGGCGGCTGCATGGAGGTCAGGGCGCGGTCGAGGCCCTCGTAGCCGCCCCTGGCCACGTACTGGAGGATGTCCGCCGGGGCGATGGTTCCCGCGTTGAGGAGCGCGACGCGGCGCTGGCGACCGATGGGCGGAAGCGAGGCCAGGTCCGAAACGCCCGCCGGCGGCTCCTGCCCGTCCTCGGCCAGGAAGCCGATCACGCCCTCGGCCGGGAGCGGCCCCCCGGAGACGTAGCCCCCGACCAGTTCCGCCGCGGCCCCGGGGGTGACGTTGCCGAAGAACACCCTCGGCCCGCCGGGCATCGTGACGTCCACCAGCGGCTCGGCGAAGCAGATCCCCAGGCAGCCGACCTCGTCCACCCTGGCGTCGACGCCGCCCGAGTCGACGGCCCGGCGCAGGGCCGCAAGGACGTCCAGGGCGCCGGCGGCGTGGCCGCACATCGCGGTCCCCACCCGGATCCAGGGCCGCTGCCCGCCCGTCAGCTCGGTCCAGCGCGCGTCCGCGGCGGCCCGCAGGTCGGCGTAGTCCCCCATCACCCGTCCCTGAGCGCGGCGACCCCGGACCTCGCCGCGTCGGCGGTGACGCCGCCGCGCAGCCGGTGGTCGACGCTCATCACGGGCGCCTGGGAGCAGGCGCCCAGGCAGGTGTTGAACTTGAAGGTCACCGTGCCGTCCTCGGTGTCCCCCTCGCCGTCGAGCCCGAGCTCGCCGAGCACCGAGTCGATAACGCCGGACGCCCCCACCAGGTGGCAGCTCGGGCCCCAGCACACCTCCACGACGTGGCGGGCGGGCGGGGTGAACCGGAAGTTCGGGTAGAAGGAGGCGACGCCCCAGACCTCGTTGATGGTGGTCCCGCTGCTCGCGGCCACCTCCTCGACGGCCTCCTGGGGTATGTAGCCCAGCTCGTCCGAGACGGCGAGGAGCGAGGAGAGGACCGTGACCGTGGGCCGGGTCTGGGCCTCGACCGCGCCCCTGATCCGCCGCCTCAGGGCCTCGGAATCGGCCGGCGGCGCGGGGCCGATCTTCGGGGTGACGTCCGGTGCCAAGCCCTATCTCCTGTGTCCGCGGCGGGGTTTGAAAAAGAGTTCACAAATGTTAGCAGAAAACCCGCGGGCCCAACAAAGGCGACGGCACGGCCCCGGGGCCCGCCCGGGGCGGCGGCGCGGGCGCCCTATGCGAGGTCCCCGAGCATCATCCGCGCCACCTCCCTGCCCATGCGCACCGAGTAGTTCGTGCCGCGGTCCTCGGGGTATATCTGGGTGGTGTTGGCCAGGTAGAGCCGCTCGAACGGCGTGCGGTGGGAGGGGATGCGCTCCGAGTAGCGGGTGCCGATGATCGGCTGGGCGGCGCCCACGCGGTGGTGGTGGCTCTCCTCTATCCAGGACTCGTCGAAGTCCGGGTTGACCTTGCGCAGGTGGGGCAGGTACTCGGCCAGCAGCTCCCGGCGGTCCATCGAGTACAGCGGGTGGTCGACGGTCAGGTAGTTGGACAGGTAGACGATGTGCCGTCCGCCGTAGATCGACCGGTCGATCATGTTGGTGTGCTCGATCACGCCCACGAACGGTATCGACCGGTCGGCGACGTTGAGCCAGTAGACGTCGGTAAGCGGCCTGCGCAGCACCAGGATGACGAGCACCGCCGCCATGTACGTGACCCCGGTGAGCCGCCGCTCGTAGTCCTCGGGCATGGGCGGGACCAGCCTGGTGAACACGTAGGAGGGCGTGGTCGCCAGCACCGCGTCGAAGCGCTCCGTGGCCGCATCGCCCTCCCGCGTCCGGACCCTGAGCCCGGCGGCGCGGGCGCCGTCCATCTCCACGCCGTCGACGGCGGCCGATAGGTGGACCTCACCCCCCATGTCCCGGACGCGCGCTGCCAGCACGTCGAAGACCTCCCCGAAGCTCCCCATCGGGTAGCCGAGCATCTCCTTCGACATGCCCTTGCCGCGCGAGGCGAACCGGGTGTGGATCTTGCCCCAGAACCACGGCATGCCCACCTCGCCGTAGTGCTCCTCGCCGAACTTGCCGCGCAGCAGCGGACCCCAGACCGCCTCGTAGACGCCGGGTCCGGCCCACCGCCTGATCCACTCGTCGGCCGTGTGGCCCTCCAGACCCCTCCAGTCGCCGCGCATCCTCAGCAGCATGGTCACCGCGCCGAGCCTCAGCCTGTCCGGCGGGCTCAGCGGCGAGAACCGAAGCAGGTCCAGGGGCGTGACCAGCCGGTATATCTGCCCGTCGGAGTGCAGGATCCCCACCTTCGACTCGAACCAGCGCATCCGGTCGCCGAGGCCGATCTCCCCGATCAGGTCGACGATGGCGCGGTCGGAGGTGAACAGGTGGTGGTAGCCGCGCTCGAGGGGGGCCCCGCCGACGTCGAAGGTCGAGGCCTGGCCGCCCAGGAACGGGGCGCGCTCGTAGACGACCGCCCGGTGGCCGGCGAGGCCCAGCTCGTAGGCCGCGGCCAGCCCGGCCGCCCCGGCGCCGATGATGCCGATCCTCACGGCTCCTCCATCGCGGGGGTCTCGGAGCGCCACAGCCGCCTGAGAGAGACGTGGTCGAGCCACAGGAACGCCTGCCCGAGCGCGATCATGGGGAGCAGCAGGACCGCGTGCACGACAGCGGCGTAGCCTCCGGCGACCGCCCGGTCGACCGCCCCCAGGGGCAGCAGGACCAGCGTCTCGCGGGCGATGAGCTCGAACAGGCCTATGCCCCCGGGCGCGGCGGGCACCGAAGAGCCGATGTTGGCGATCGCGGTGACCAGGACCGCCGCGACGGCCAGGTCGCCGTACCCGCCCAGCGCCCCGTGCAGGCCGAACGAGATGCCTATCAGGTAGAACAGGCCCGCCTCGAACAGCCAGACCGGGACCGACAGCGCGAACAGCGCCGCGACGAGCCGAGCGCTCCTCAGGGGGACCATGCCGAGGATCAGCTTTGCGCCGAGGCCCGAGAAGAGAGAACCGGCGCGCCCGGGCAGCAGTCCGGCGACGCGGTCGACCAGCGCCTGGGACGCGCCCGGGTAGCGGGCCACCAGCACCATTGCGCCGAACGCCACCAGGAACGGGACCGTGGCCCCCACGACGAGCAGGGGCCAGGCGACCCCGGAGCGCTGCCCGAAGCCGTGCACCACGCCGCCGAGCGGCACGAACAGGGCGACGACCACGATGAAGGCGATCAGCGTTATGGCGTCCATCACCCTCTCGACCAGGACCGTCGCGAGCGCCGCGCCGCGGCTGACGCCCTCGCGCTCCCCGACGTAGTAGCTGCGGACCAGCTCGCCCAGGCGCATGGGGAGGACGTTGTTGGCCATGTAGCCGACCACCACCACCGGGAAGAGGCGGCGCACCGAGACGCTCTTCATGTGCGCCAGCAGCGCGCGCCAGCGCATCGTGCGAAAGACGGTGGACACCATGTAGCACCCGATAGCGGGGATGGTCCACAGGTAGTTCGCCTCGGCGAGCGACCCGGCCATCCTGCCGACATCCACCGTGAGCAGGAACACCGCCAGCAGCGCGGCGCTCAGCCCCAGCCCTATCCAAAGCCTTCCCCGACCCAGCACGGGACTAGGTTACACGCGCGCGGGGCCGGCCGGCGCGCGGCGCGGGCGGCCCCGGGGCCGCCCTCACCTGAGGGGGATGGGCGGCTGCCACCAGTGGGGCACGTCCGAGACCTCCAGGGCGGCGACCCACTTGACCCACTCGAAGCCCCGCCTGCCGGGGGCGACCAGCCGCACCGGGTGGCCGTGCCCGGGCGAGAGCGGCCGCCCGCCGACGTGCGTGGCCAGCATCAGGGAGCCGGCCTCGTCCAGCGGGAAGCGCCGGTAGTAGCCGGTGACCGAGGTGACCGTGACGCTGCGGGCGCCGGCCAGCGGCCGCGAGGCCCCCAGCACGCGGGAGACCGGCACCCCGGACCAGGTCTGCACGGTGTACCAGCCGCCCGTGCAGTCCAGCAGCGCCTCCATGTCGGTGCGCTCGTCGAGCTCGCCGAGCCCGAGGCTCGACTCCTCGGCGACCATGCCGGTCACCGCCAGCCTCCAGCGCTCGGGGTCGATCGCGGGGGTGCGGTCGCTGAGCCAGTAGACGACCGGGAACGGCCCCCCGCGCGGGGCGGGGTGCCGGTAGGAGCCGGTGAAGCGCCGCCCGGCCGCGGCCAGCCCGCCGACCCGGGAGCCGAGCTCCGCCGCCTGCCACAGCGCCAGGCCCGCCGCCGTGGCCCCCGCAAGCCGCAGGAACGTGCGCCTGTCCGCCCAGTAGCCGAGGCGGATGCCCCGCGCGTACGCGACGGCGTGCCAGGCGGCCAGCGGGGCGACGGCCGCCCCGACGTAGATGTGCCAGCTGAGGCCCGAGAACGGGCCGAGCCTGAACGGGCCCACCACGGACCACCACAGCCCCAGCCCCAGGCAGACGGCGAAGGCGGCGGCCAGCGCGAGCGACACGGCGCGGGGAACGCCGAGGGACCTTCGCCGCCGGCGCAGCGAGTAGGCGACCTGGGCGACCTTCCAGCCGATCACGGCCAGCAGCCCGTAGCCCGCGAACCTGTGCGCCTGGATGTGGAAGGCCCAGTCCTCGGAGCCGGTCACCAGCCCCAGCGCGCCGCTCACGAGCTCGGCCGCTATGAAGACCACCAGCAGCGCGTTGGACCAGGAGTGCCTCACGAGTCTGTACCGCCCCGCCGGGCCGCCGCTACCGGGTGGTGGGCGGCACGAAGCCCCTCAGGTCCTCGTCCGCGAAGTACACGTAGGCGTCCTCGCTGCCGAGCGCGAAGCTGAGCTTTCGGTGCATGAAGTAGTCCATCGCCCTGCGCCACGAGTCCCTGTCGGCGAACGACGTGACGAACTTGCCCAGGGTCAGGCCCCGGTAGCTCTGCTCGGGGAACCACCATCGGTGCTTGACGCGCACCCCCTCGCCGAAGCTCGGGGCCAGCACGGGCGACGCCTCCTCGGCGTTCCTGGCGTGGACCAGCAGGACCTCGGCGTCCGGGGGGGACTCGGGGGGCGCGGCGTCGTAGGAGGGGTACCCGGCGCTCGCGATGTCCCGCAGGTACCAGGCCCAGGGCCACTGGAAGCCGCTGGTCGAGTCGACGGTGACGCCTGGCGGCGGCCCGCCGGCGCCGGCGGCGGATATCAGGCGGGCGACCTCGGGGATGTCGGGCGAGGTCTGGGTGTAGACGATCATCTCCCTGGGCACGTCACCGTTCTGGTAAGCGGCGCGGGCGCCGGTGCGCACGGTCAGCACGGCGAGCACGGCGACGATCCCCACGAGCGCCATCGCGGCGAACCCCGCCGCGCCCACGGACCGCAGCAGGCCGGCCCCCAGCAGGGCCAGGGCCGCCACCGCGACGGCCAGCAGCGCCAGGAGCCACGGCGGGTCAGGCGAGTCCCCCAGGCCGAACAGGGCCAGCCACCACAGCGCGGCTCCGAGCGCCACCACCCAGGCGCAGACGGCCAGGTTCCGCGGGTCGAGGAGCCTGGCCGCCCCGGCGCGCCCGACCACGTCGCCAAGGAACTTTCCGCCGAGGACGGCGAGGGGCAGCGCTATGTTGACCAGCAGCCACGGCATCTTCTCGCTGGCCAGGGTGTAGACGACCAGCGTGACCACGGCCCAGTACACCAGGAAGGTGCCCATCGGATCGGGCCTGCGCCAGTAGTAGACGGCGGCCAGCGCGGACAGCAGCAGGGGCAGGAACTCGTAGAGCGGGGTCATGATCAGGTAGTAGTAGGCCGGCTGGTTGCCGCGGGCCTCGCCCTGCTGGACGATCCAGTACCCGAGGCCCTGCCAGAAGCCCGAGCCGAGGCCCCCCAGGCACTCGGACAGCCCGGTCCACGGGTGGCAGTTGGTGAAGAACGTCGTGTGCAGGCAGATGAAGACCGCGTAGAAGATGGCCGCCGCCCGCCACCACACCCCCCAGCGCCAGCGCCACCCGACGTATCCGGCCACGAGGGCGAGCGCGACGACCAGCAGCGCCGCGACCGTCACGCCGCCCCCCACGGGCGCCCCTATCCGGGGCCCGGCCTCCGAGACCAGCACCAGCGCCGACCCCTCGCCCTGGAGCAGGCCGAAGAACGCGGCCCACAGCGGCAGGGTGACAGTCGTCACCAGCACCAGCAGCGAGGTGGGCCGCGACGCGGCGCCGAGCGCGCCCCGGCCGAAGAACTCGTGCCACCCCGCGGCCAGGACCCGGCCGGCCGCGACCGGCGGCGGGGCGCCGTGGAGGCGGTCGGGGCCCGCCCGTGCTCGGATCCGCCTCCAGGCTCGACGCGCGACCACCCAGCCCAGGAACAGGGCCATGATCGCCGTGACCAGGTAGGCGCTCTCCTTGGAGGAGAACGCCAGGGCGAGCAGCGCGGCCGAGCCGTACAGGTAGCGGTTGCGGCCCGAGTCCAGGTAGCGCCAGACCATCACCACGAGGCCCAGCGTCCACACGGCCATCAGCATGTCGTTCCTGGCGAAGCGGCTGTAGTAGAGCATCGAGGGCGAGAAGGCGAGCATGGCGGCCGCCGCCAGCGCGCCCGGGCGGCCCAGCCGGCCGCGCAGCAGGTACGGGACCGCGACCAGGGCCACCCCGGCCACCACGTAGAGGATGCGCGCCGTGAAGTCGGTGGCCCCGAAAAGGTAGAACAGGCCCGCGTTGGCCTCGAACTGGAGCGGGCCGTGCATCATCGGGTCGTGCACGAAGGAGAGGCCCTCCGACAGCTGCCAGGAGAAGTAGGCGTGCAGGCTCTCGTCGTGGTGCAGGGCGCGCGAGCCCAGGTCCCACAGCCGCATGCCCGCGGCGGCGCCGATCAGCCCGGCGTAGGCGGCCAGCTCGGCCCAGCGCAGCCGCCGCTCGCCGTCGGCGGCCCGCAGGAACCCGGCCGCCGCCCGGGCGCGGTCCGCCAGCCGGGCGGCCGCGCGGCGCAGCCCGGCGGTCACCTCCGCGCCTCCGCGGTCCCGTAGATCACCACCGAGTCGGTGGAGTAGACCCTGACCATGAACTCGTCGAACTTGCGCATCCCCTCGCCGCCGTACGTCCTGCGCTCCCTCGGGCCGACGTATACGAAATCTACGTCGTAGAGCCGCAGCAGGTTCTCGGCGGTCGCGACGTCCGTGGCCTCGTATATCGCCCGGACGTCCTCCGCCCTGCCGGCTATCGGACCGGTCGAGCCCCTCCACTGGACCTCGTGCCCGGGCCAGCCCAGGACGGTGGGCACCCCGGTGGCCGCCGAGATCCGGCCGAACTCGCTGTAGGAGCCGCCGACGGCCTCTAGGACGGCCGAGTCCGGGCCCGCGCTCTCCCTGAGGAACTCGATCGCACCGCGCTCGTCGGGGTTGGTGACGTGCGCCAGCCCGTCGAGCCCGACGGGCCCGCCTCCGGGCTCGGGCTTGCTGGCCACCGCGGCCGCCGGGTAGTAGAGCGAGGCGACCAGCAGCGCGCAGAAGGCGGCGGCCCACGCGGCCGACAGCGCCCGCCCGAGGCCGCCCGAGGCGAAGAGCAGCGAGCCCCAGTGGTAAAGGGCGAACCCGCCGGCCAGGGCGAAGAGCACCCAGGCCTGGTAGTAGAACTTGAACACGGTGTTCATCCGGGTCCCGAACTGGTCCCCGACGTAGACGAGCTCGGGGCCGAGCGTGAGCAGCATCCCGAACGTCGCCAGCGCCAGCGCAGCGGCCAGCCCGACCCGGGGGGGACTCCCCGGGCGCCCGCGCAGGGTCCACAGGACCGAGTAGGCGCCGGCCGAGATGAGCAGGCACAGCGGCAGCACCGCGAGGAACCGCCCGGCGACGTCCACCTCCCCGGTGCTGCCCCACAGCAGCACGCCGATCCACAGGACGAACGGACCGAAGCCCACGGCCAGGGCCGGCCACGCCATGCCGCGCCACCCGGGCTCGAGGCGAGTCCGCCAGAACGCCGAGACTACCATTGGCACCACGGCCACGAGGAGCAGGCCCCAGACGATCAGGAAGTGGACGGGCCTGGTGGTCACCTCCGCGACCGGCCTGATGCCGGCGAACTGGCTCTGGAACGAGCCGTAGTAGGGCAGGTAAAGGACGAAGGCGAGGCCGATGACCACGGCGCCGACGGTGAGGACCTCGGCCGCGATGTCCCGGGGCGACGGTCCGCGGGCGGCGAAGGCCCTGAGGGCCGCGACGACCAGGAAGATCGCGGCGAACACCGGGAGGTCCCAGGCGTTGGTGAAGCCGAGCCCGCCGAGAGCCAGCGCCAGCAGCGCCAGGTGCCACGCCCCCGGTGCGAATCCCCGCGCCCAGGACCGGGCCGCTGCGACCGACCCGGCCCGGGCGCGGAGCGCGGCCAGCCGTCCGGCGTCGAACGGCCGGGGGGTGCGGCCGGCCAGGAAGCTGACGCACAGGCCGACGAAGAGGATGACGAACGGCAGCGACAGGAAGTGAGGGTGCAGGTCGCCCAGGAGCGCCGAGAAGAACGGGAACTCCTGGATGGTGAAGTCGATTCCCTGGCCGCCCTCGAACGTGTTGATCACCCTGCTCGCGCGCCACCACCACCAGAACTCGCCCGGCCGCCAGCTCTCGGCGAGCTGGGGCGCGGGCCCGTCCAGGCCGTCCACGGCGATCCACCCCCAGAACCGGTCCGAGCCGAGCGCGTTGGCGCGCATGAACTCGAGCACCCCCTCGAGGTTGGCCGCGGCGACCAGCAGCACCGCGGCCAGCACGCCCGCGGCGATCGCCATCCTCAGCCTGCCGCCCTCGGCCGAGACCAGGCCGCAGACCAGGCCCACGGCCCCCGCCGCCGCCATCGCGGGCACCAGCGAGAGCGAGAGGTTGTAGGCGACGGGGGAGGCGGCCCCGGTCAGGTTGGCCAGGAGGCCCATCATCCAGAAGCCGAAGTAGTAGTAGCTGACGCTCTCGCCCCTGAGCCAGGGGTCCTCCGGGGGCGCGAAGTCGGCCCGCATGGAGGCGTTGAGCAGCGCCAGGTCCATCGGCTGCTCGGTGTGGTTTATCGCCGGGTCGAAGGCGCGGTACAGGGTCCAGCCGGCGAATACGGCGAGGAACACCACCTCCGCCGCCACCAGCGTCCTCCACCTCAGGCGAAGCAGCTCGACGATCTGCTCCCGCCGCCGGTAGGCGATCCAGGCCGAGACCGCGGCCAGGATGGCCAGCGCCACCGGGGGTCCGACCGACCCGCCCGGGAGGATGTGGGCGGCCCCGAGCATCCAGGTCAGGTATCCGACGAGCAGGAGGCCCAGCGGCTTGGCGAGCGTCAGCCCCCTGTCGGCGAGCCCGCCCAGCGCGACGAAGGCGATCGGCATCGCGACGAGGCCGATGGCCTCGATGCCGATCAGCCACAATACGGCGTCAGCCAGGGCGGCCCGCCCCTACAGCCGCCGCCCGGCGGGCCGCCGGGCCGCCGGCCTCAGGCCCGCGGCGCGGAGAGCAGCGCATCGGCGAAGGCCGCGGCCTCGAACGGGGCGAGGTCCTCCAGCCCCTCGCCGGTGCCCACGAACAGGATGGGGAGCCCGAGCTCCGAGACTATGGCCAGCACCACGCCCCCCTTGGAGGTACCGTCGAGCTTGGCCAGAACCACCCCGTCGCACCCGACGGCCTCGACGAAGCTGCGGGCCTGCTGCAGGCCGTTCTGCCCGGTGGCGGCGTCCACGACCATGACGACGCGGACCAGCCCCGCCTCGGCGCGGCGGACGACCCGCAGGATCTTGCGCAGCTCCTCCATCAGGTTTGACCGGGTGTGCATGCGCCCCGCGGTGTCGACGATCGCGACGTCAGCCCCGGCGGCCCTGGCGGCCCGCACGGCGTCGAAGGCCACGGCGCCCGGGTCGGCCCCCGCGCCGTGGGCGACCACCCTGACCCCCAGCGCCTCCCCCCAGGCCTGGAGCTGCTCGATCGCCGCGGCCCGGAACGTGTCGGCCGCGCCCAGGACGACGCCCGCTCCCGCGGACCGGTACATGTGGGCGAGCTTGGCGATGGTGGTGGTCTTGCCCACCCCGTTGACCCCGACGACGAGCACCACGAGCGGCCGCTCGCCATCGCCCGGATACAGGAGACCGTCCAGGTCCTCGACCTCGCCGCCGGACCGCAGCATGGCCGCGACCTCGGACCTTAGCGCCGCGAGGGCCTCCCCGGGTTCGCGGATGCGCTCCCTCGATACCCGGGCCCGGAGCCGGTCCAGGAGCTCGAAGGTGGTGGGGACGCCGAGGTCCGCGCCCAGCAGCGCCTCCTCCAGCCCGTCCCAGAGCTCATCGCCGAGGTCCGGCCCCCCGAAGAGAGACGCGACCCGGCCCGCCCAGCTGCGGCTGGTCTTGGCGAGCGCGCCGTCTGCCCCGCGCCTTGGCCCCCTGCCGAGCAACCTCAGGGCGGCGTCCCTCCTGTGGCTCCAACCGCGTCCCGGGGCGCGGGAGCCGCGTGTGATCCGGTCTGCGAGAATACCAAGAAAGCCGGATTCGTGACGAACCCCGGGAGCAAAAAAGAGGGGCGCCCGGGATTCCGGGCGCCCCTCCCTGGCATCGGCTATCCGGCGGCTGGCCGGATCCGATGGCGAACTACCGGCGCCTGAGGGCGTCGCGGTAGTCCCTGCGGGCCTCGCTGACCGTCGGGCCGCCGCTGACGCGGCGGGCGCTCAGCGAGCGCAGGTAGCCCTCGAACCCGGACGTGGCCGTGCTCTCGCGCATAGCCTCAATGAGCCTGTGGAACATGCTTCCCCCCTTTCTGCCGGGCGGCGGCGCCACCGCCCGTCGACTTGAGTGAGTACATTGTCCGCCGGGCACAGCATCATATGAATACATGCTGTAAGATAATCAACATCAACATTTGGCATGATGGCCAACAGCGGAGGCGGCGGACATGGAGCTGAGGGAGCTGAGGAGCTTTACGACCGCCGCGAGGCTGAGCAGCATCACCCGCGCGGCCGAGGAGCTGGGCATGGGGCAGCCCACGGTCACCACGCACATAAAGAAGCTGGAGCGCGAGCTGGGGACCGTGCTGTTCGACCGGATCAAGCGGCCGATCCAGCTCACGCCGGCGGGGGCCACCCTCACGGAGCTCGCGACCCCGCTCCTGGAGGGCATCGACTCGCTGGCGGCGGACAGCGGCGTTGCGGAGCTGGAGCGCCCGGTCCGGCTGGCGTCCACCCACGACATGATCCCGCACACGCTGCTGAGGGTCGTGCGCGTCTTCATCGCGGCCCACCCGCACTCCCACGTGCGGATCCTCTCGGGGCGCAGGGAGGAGGTGGTGCACATGGTCGAGGAGGGAGTGGTGGACATGGGCCTTGTGCCCGGGCCCGAGCGCAGCCTGGAGTTCGTCTTCCAGCCGCTGTTCGGGTACGAGCGGGTGCTGATCACCCCGACGGAGCACCCCCTGCTGCGGGAGCCGCTGACCACCCTGGACGACATCGCCCGGTGGCCGCTGATCATGATGGGCAGGGGCACCTACACGCGCGCCATGCTGGAGAACGAGTTCCGCAGGAGGGGCGTCGACTACGAGATCATCATCGAGCTAGACAGCATGGACATGATCAAGCACTACGTCGAGCTGGGGATGGGCGTCTCGGTGGGGCCGCGACTCGCGATAGACCCCGAGGACCATGAGACCCTCGGCGTCGTCGGCCTCGCCCACCTGCTGCCGGTCGAGCAGGCGGGCGTCGTCACGCTGCGGGGAAAGACCCTGTCCACCCCGGCCAAGGCGTTCATACAGACGCTGAGGGACGCCATGGCCGCCGATTCGGGCTAGGCGCCCCGGCCGCGGCTAGAGCCCGACGCCCACCAGGCGCGCGGTGACCAGCAGCCTGTGGGTGTAGTCGAGGCGCGGGACGCAGGTCACCAGCGTGATGTAGACCCCGTCCGTGTCGTAAAGCCTCAGCTCCTCGGCGGGCACGACCTGGGTGGCTACCGCCTCGTAGAGGAACCGCCCCTCGTCGCTCTCGATGACGACGTACACCGAGCCCTCCCCGACCTCGGCGTAGTGACGCAGCAGGTCGGGGATCTCGGGCAGGCGCTGGAAGACGTTCCCCTCGCCCCTGAACGGGCTCTCCAGGTGCCCGAAGAACCAGCCGTTGCCCAGCTCGCCCGGGTCGGCGGTCTCGGGGATGTGCCCGACCGTGTTCTTGGGCGTCTCGTAGGCGCGGCTGTCCCCGAGGTTCACGATCGCAAGCTCCCTGACGTCGGACTCGACCCCGATCGACGGGATGCTCAGCGTCCTGGCCAGGGCCTTGGGCTCGACGAAGCGGCGGTAGTCGTTCGCGGATGCCGGCACGAACCCGGGCGGAAGGCCGGCCGCGCCGCGCGTCTCGGTGCCCGCCCGCAGCGGCTCGTGCCAGTACTTGGGGTGCATCCCGACGCCCCCGTACATCAGCGCGTACGCCCGCGCGAGCCCGCCGGCGGAGGCCGGCACCGCCCCCGGCGCCTCGGGCGCGGACTCCGCGACCGGATCGGATGCGCCGGCGGCGTCCGCGCCGGGCGCGGCGGGCTGGTCCAGCCCGCCGGCCTCCGCGCCTGAGGGCGGCCGGGTCGCGCCGTCTGAGGCCGGGTCGGGAGAGGCGTCGAGCGAGGCCCCGACCTGGGCCGCGCGATCGGCCTGGGCCGCGTTGAAGTTCAGGTCGTCCAGGTTGGAGCGGCCGTAGGCGCGGAAGCCGGCGTAGCTGCCGAGCAGCGCCAGGGCCGCCAGCCCGACCGCCACCAGGGCAAGTCCGACCGCGCGCCTCGCACCTGGGCTCATTTCCTGACGTGCCTCGGGCGTCCGGGCCGGGGGCGGGCTCGGGGAGTCCGCCTCCGGGGCGCGGCCGCTACCTCATTCGCGGGGCGTGGGCGGCGCCGTTGGTGATGGGCTCGTTTATGTAGACGTCCCCGTTGCGGATCTTGATGTTGTAGCCGCAGACGGGGCTGCTGCAAACCCAGGCCTTGAAGTGGATGGGAGCTCCCTGGCTCCCGAAGTCGGAAAGGGGAAGCAGGTTACCCCTAGAGCAGCTCTGACAACCAGGATAGACTTGACCTTCCAACGTTCGCCCCCCTCTCTCTTCTCACCCGTCCTGCGCCCGGTGCGCCGGATGCCACAGCCCGGAAACGGCGGTGGTTCGGCACGCCGATTGTAGCACAGCCGGGCGGGTCGAACCCCGTCCGAACGCCGGTTCCTAGGCGTCGCCGCCCCGCCGGCCAAGTGCGAACTCGCCCAGGGTCGTGTGCTCGGCGCCGCGGGCCGAGAGCCTGCTGCGCATCAGGCTGACCGCGCGGACATCGAACCCGACGCGGGTCGGAGCGCGGGAGCGCGCCGCCTCCAGGGCGCGCCTCCGGTCCGGCCCGGCCGTGCGCCGCCCCAGCCTCGCCAGCGTGACGTGCGGCACGAGGCCCCGGCCCCCGTCCCCGGGCGCGAGGGGCCCGAGCGCCCCGTCCACCGCCGCCCGGAGCCTGTCCGCACCGGCGAGATCGCCCTCGATGCCCACCCACAGCACAGAGGGCGGCCCGCTGGCCGGGAAGCAGCCCACATCCCCCAGGCCCAGGCGGAACGGCCGCGCCGAGAGGGCGGCCTCGGCCAGCGCGGCGCGGACCGCGCCCAGGTCCCCGGAGTCCACGTCGCCGAGGAAGCGGACGGTGACGTGCGCCGAGCGGGCGGGCACGGGCCGCAGGCCGCGTATGTCCTGCGCCGCCAGGGCGTCGAGGGTGGGGCGGATCGCGTCCCTCGCGGCCCGCGGCAGCTGGATCGACACGAAGGACCGCACCCTGGGCGCCTCCCCGGCCCGTCGCCCGCTCATGGCTGCGGATCATAGCAGCGCGGGCCCCGGAGCCTTGAAGGCAGGGTGCGCCGCCTCTAGAATCGGCCGAGGTCTCAGGGGCCGGGCGCGGCCCGGGCCCGCGCCACAGACCGGGAGATCGATTTGCGGTGGTCATCCGGGGTCTCGACCGGCACCTCGCTCGCGGACGCGGCGGCCCGCTGCGTGGCGGAGGCGGTGGAGGGGCTCGGGGGCGAGGCCGCCGACCTTGTTCTGGTATTCGCCTCCGCCCACTTCCGCGCCGAGTACGGCCGGGTGGCGGACCTGGTTCGCGCGGGCCTGCCGGAGCCGGACCGCGCGGTGCTCATAGGCTGCTCCGCGGGCGGGGTGATCGGCGCGGGCAGGGAGTTCGAGAACGGCCCGGCGCTCGCCGTCGCCGCCGCGTCCCTGCCCGGGGTGCGGCTGACCCGGTTCCACGCCGAGGACGCCCGGCTGCCCGACGCGGACGCCGGGCCCGACGGCTGGATGGACCTGATCGGGGTCGAGCCCGCCCAGGACCCGCAGTTCGTGCTGCTGGCCGACCCGATGACGATCAGGGGCGAGAGCCTGCTGATGGGGCTGGACTTCGCCTATCCCGCGGCCGTGAAGGTGGGGGGACTGGCCAGCGGCGCGGGCCACGGCGGCCACGCGCTCTTCACCGACGAGGGGACCCGCGCAGGCGGGGCGGTGGGCGTGGCGATGTCGGGGGACGTGGAGATAGACGCAATCGTCGCGCAGGGCTGCAGGCCCATCGGGGATCCCATGCAGGTGACCGCGGGCAGCCCCGGCGTCCTGCTGGGACTGGACGGGCGGCCGGCGCTGCGGGCGCTCGCCGAGCTCCTCGGCTCGCTGCCCGAGCGCGACCGCGAGCTGGCGCGCCACTCGCTCTTCCTGGGTCTGGCAATGGACCCGATGACGGATTCCCCGACCCAGGGGGACTTCCTGATACGCAACATCATCGGAGTCCGCCCGGAGGCGGGCGCCATCGGCGTCGCGGCGCCCTTGCACGAGGGACAGACGGTCCAGTTCCACCTGAGGGACGCCGAGACCTCGGCGATGGACCTTCGGCACATGCTCTCCGCCTACGCGGGGGCGGGGCGGCCGCCGGAGGGGTCCGGAGCGCTGATGTTCTCGTGCCTGGGCCGCGGATCGTACCTGTACGGCAGGCCCGACCACGACACGGACATGTTCCGCGAGCACCTCGGGCCCATGGCCCTTACGGGCTTTTTCTGCAACGGAGAGATCGGGCCCGTGGGCGGGACGTCGTTCCTGCACGGCTACACGACAGCAATCGGGATGGTCAGGCCGAAGTCGGGCGACCCGGTGGGAGGCGGGGCGTGAGTGCGGCTGCGGTCCGACCCCAGGCGGTGGAGGCGCGGGAGGGCCATCGCATCTAGCCCGGTTGCTCGGACGGCTCCGCAGGTGAGGTGGATTTGTCGCACCTCGCCGGGCGCGGCGTGTTCAGGGCCTGGAACGACCGGGCCCGCTTCGGAGACCGTGCGCATCACCGACTGCGACGCCATCGCCTGTGGAGAGGACCTCGATCCCTGCCCCGACGCCCTCCACGTGAAGCTCACCGGCAGGCCCCTCCCCTAGGTCATGCCGGCCGCGGCGGCGGTCCCGGGCGACGCCCCGGATGCGCGGCCCCGCCGGACCCCAGTCCAGATGTGGCTCGCGGCCGCGCTCCGGCGGCCTTACAGGCACGGAGGGAATGACCGCGCGGCGAGCCGAATCGACCCCGCGCGGCGCGGCCGTCCCCCCGGGGTATGCCTGCACGGACTGCCTGAATTGATCGGCGGCCAGGGGGCGCGTCGCCAGGAGGCGGGGGACGTCCACTCCGCCACCCCACGAACCGGCCGGCGGGCGGGCCGGCGACCGGTCTACTGCCTCGGCGTCTCGCAGACGGGTTCGAAGATCGAGAAGGACGCTCCCTGGGGATCCGCCAGGGCGGCGAAGCGGCCGATCGGCGGCTGGCCCTCGATCGGCGCGATGTCGGTGGGGGGCACGTACACGGTTGCGCCCAGCGACCTCGCCTGCTCCGTGGTGGCGTCCGCGCTCTCGACCCCGAAGTACACGGACCAGTGCGGTGGAAACTCCCCCATGTCGGGAGTGATCTGCATCACGCCGGCGACCTCGGTCTCCCCGGCCCGCAGCATCACGTAGTCCATGCTCGACTCCGGAACCTGGAACCGCTCGAGGCCGAGGGCGGCAGTGTAGAACTCGACCGCGGCGTCGCGGTCCGTGGTCAGGAGCTCGTGCCAGCACATCGCGCCGGTCTCGCCCCTCACGCCCGCCCCGATGTGCTGCTTGGGCTGCCAGATGGCGAAGAACGCGCCCTGGGGGTCCTGGCACATGGCCATGCGGCCCGCCTCGAAGACGTCCATGGGCCCGAAGGCAATCTGGCCTCCGTTCTCGCGCACGCTGTCCACCGCCTCGTCGACGTCGCGCACGGTGAGGTAGACGTTCCAGTGCGGGGGGGTGTTCTGGCCCCGCTCCTCGGCGCCCTGCTGGTACATGGCGCAGGCGTACCGGTCCCCTAGCTTCTGCATGTGGTAGTAGGTGTCCGCCCCCATCTCGTTAGGCTCGTCGACCCAGCCGAACAGCGCCCCGTAGAACGAGAGGGCGGCGTCCTCGTCCGTGGTCGAGAGCTCGGCCCAGGACGGCGTGCCCTGGGCGTACGAAGTTACTTCAGGCATGATCTGTGTCCGCTCCCTTCACTCCGGGTAGTCCCCAGCGCGGCGCGGGGACGATTCCCAGTCTATCCAGCGGCGGCCCGCCCTCGCAAAGCCGCCCGGCGGGAGGGACGCTCGGGGAGGCGCTCCGTGCCCGGAGCCCCCTTCGACCGATGGCGGGGCCCCCCGCGGCCCCCTTCAGGACTGGGGGACCGCCGGCCGGACGCCGGGGGGAGGGCCGCCCGCCGCGAGCCCCAGCATCCGGGCCGCGTTGCGCCCCAGGATGTCCATCTTCGCCTCGCGGGACAGGGGACTGGCCTCGACCTGCGCCAGGATCCTGCCGAACCTCATCAGCGGGAAGTCGCTGGCGGCGAGCACCCGCTCTGCGCCGACGAGCGAGTCCGCCACCGCGAACACCCGCCCGTCGTAGAGGAACGGCGACGCCGCCGTGTCGAAGTAGACGCCGGACAGCATCCCGGCCACCTCGGGCATCAGGGCGTAGAAGGGCAGCCCTCCCCCCCAGTGCGCCAGCACGAGCCGCGCCCCGCCGGCGATCGCCACCAGCCCGGCAGCCCTGCGCGGCGTCACCCGCCCCTTGCCGGGGTAGGCGTGCCCCACCGGCTCCGAGCAGTGCATCGTCAGCGCCATGTCCCGCGACCGCACCACATCCAGCACCGGCGCCATGACGGCCGCATCCGACGGTTCGAAGCCCTGCGTGTCCGGGTGCAGCTCCCCTATGCCGCGCAGCCCCAGGTCGGCGCACCGCTCGACCTCGCCTGCCGCCCCGGCCGCGGCGGGGTTCACCGAGCCGAACCCGATCACCCTGCCGCGGTGGCGGGCCGCCGCCTCGGCGATGTACTCGTTCGACTCCCTGGCGAGGTCCGGGTCCGCCCAGCCGATGCCCATCGCCACCGAGACGTCCACCCCGTCCTCGTCCATCGCCGCCACCAGCTCCTCGGCGGTGGCCATGCGCGCCGCCGGGTCGGAGTACATCTCGGCGAACGTGGCGTCGAGCGCGGCCAGCTCGCCCCTCGCGGCGATCATCCGGGGCGGGAAGATGTGGACGTGCGAGTCGACGATCATGGGGCCCGCCCGCCGCGCGGCCGCGCCGCACGGTCCTGCGGGGCGGCGCTAGGCGCGCCTGTAGTCGTCCTCGAAGCGCTCGATGTCGTCCTCGCCCAGGTAGTCCCCGGTCTGCACCTCGACGATCTCCAGCGGCACGTCCCCGGGATTGGAGAGGCGGTGCCTGACGCCCCTGGGGACGTACGTGGACTCGTTCTCGGCTAGGCCGTAGCGCTCTTCGCCCCTGACGACGGCGGCCGTCCCCCGCACCACCACCCAGTGCTCGGAGCGGTGGCGGTGGCGCTGCAGGGATAGGGAGGCGCCGGGCCTGACCGTAAGGTGCTTTACCTGGAAGCCCGGCCCGCGCTCTATCACCTCGTAGGTGCCCCAGGGGCGGTGCACCCTCCTGGGCTCCAGCTGCTCGTCGCGGCCCGCCGAGCGCAGCTCGGCCACCAACTCCCTCACGTCCTGGTCTCTGTCCTTCCCGGCGACCAGGACGGCGTCCGCGGTCTCGACGACCAGCAGGTCCCTGAGGCCCACGCCCGCCACCAGCCGGCCCTCGGCGATGAGCGTGCTGCCCTCGACGTCGTGGGTGATGACGTCGCCGCGGACGGCGTTGCCGCCGCCGTCGGCCGCGATCCGGTCCCGCACGGCCGACCAGGTCCCCACGTCGGACCACCCGGCGTCCATCGGCACGACGGCCGCGGGCCGGCCCTCCGCGCCGGCGTCGCGCTCGGCGACGGCGTAGTCGATCGAGTCGGACGGGCAGGCGCGGAACTCGTCCCCGCCGGGCCTGAAGAACTCCCCGTCGACGCTGCCGGCGCCGTGGGCCGCCCGGCACGCGGCGGCGATGTCCGGGCGGTGGCGCTCTATCCGGCGCATCCACTCCCCCGCGCCCACGGCGAATATGCCGCTGTTCCACAGGTATCCGCCGGCGGCCAGGTACCCGCGCGCGACCTCCTCGCTCGGCTTCTCGGCGAAGGCATCCATGACCAGCGCTCGGCCCCCGGGGGACGGGCCCGCCGCGCCGGCGCGGATGTAGCCGTAGCCGGTCGCGGGCCCGGTCGGCCGCACCCCGAAGGTCACCAGCCATCCCTCCCGCGCCAGGGCATGGCCCTCGGCGACCGCGCCCGCGAACTCCCCGCCGTCCGCGATGTGGTGGTCGGCGGGCATCGCGACGAGGACGGCGTCCTCGCCCCTCTCCTCCGACCACAGGGCGGCGAGGGTGAGCGCCGGCGCGGTGTTCCTCCCGGCGGGCTCAAGGATCAGCGCCGCGGCGGCGACGCCGACGGCGGAGAGCTGCTCTGCCACGAGGTGGCGGTGCTCCTCGTTGCAGACGATCAGCGGGGCCTCGGCGGCGCGGAGGCGCAGGGCCGCCTGCTGGAACATGGTGGCCCCCCCGAGCAGGGGGAGGAACTGCTTGGGGAAGTGCTCGCGGGAGAGCGGCCACAGCCTGGTCCCCGACCCGCCCGCCAGGATGACCGGCCTCAGCATCGCTTCCCGTCCATGCAAGCCGAATTATATCAACCGCGCTGGCGGACCCACGGCCGCCGCGGCGGGCCGCGGGCCGGGCCCGGGTGTATATTGCGGGGCTGGCGGGAGGGCGATGGACAGACTGGGCATCAGGATCGAGAACGATCCCCGCCTCGCGGCGGGGGACCTGATCGACATAGCGCGGGCGGCCGAGGCGGCCGGGTTCGAGTCGGTGTGGGTGCCCGAGGGGGGAGGAAGGGACGCCCTCTCGCTGCTGGCCGCGTTCGCGGGCGCGACCCGGCGCGCGTCGCTGGCCACCGGCATCCTGCCGATCTTCTCGCGGACCCCGGCGGTCACGGCGATGTCCGCGGCCGGCATGGCGGCGATCTCCTCCAACCGCTTCATCCTCGGACTGGGCACCGGGCACGGCCCCGTGGTCGCCGGCACGCACGGCATACCCTACTCGGCGCCGCTGGCGCGCATGGAGGAGACGGTCGCGATCGTGCGTGGCCTGCTCGCCGGGGAGTCGGTCGACTCCGACGGCCGCCACTTCACGGTGGCCGGCGCGCGGCTCGGGAGGGCCGCCCGCGGCGCGTCGGTCCCGCTCTACGTCGCCGCCCTTGGCCCGAGGATGATCGAGCTCGCCGGGCGCGCCGCCGACGGCGTGCTGCTTAACTGGACGGCGGCCGGCCACATCGCGGGCTCGGTCGGGGACCTGAGGGCGTCCGCCGCGCGCGCGGGCCGCGACCCGGGCTCGGTGGACGCCGCCGGGTACGTGCGCACCGCGGTCACGGAGGGAGCGGACGAGGAGCGCATCAGGAGGCACCTGCGGCTGCAGGTGGCGGGTTACGCGGCCCACCGCCACTACCGCAGCTTCTTCGCCTCGACCGGCTTCGGCCGGGAGATGGACGAGGCCCGCGGCGCGCTCGCCGGCGGCGACCGGGAGGCGGCCGCGGCCGCCGTGTCGCGGCGCATGCAGGACCAGGTGGCCGTGGTCGGCACGGGCGCCGAGTGCCGGGCCGAGATCGGGCGCAGGCGAGCGCTGGGCCTGGACCTGCCGGTCCTGGCGCCGTTCGCGGTGGACGACGACATCAGGGGCGCATATCTTCGGGTGATCGACGCGTTCGCCCCGGGCGGCCCGTAGGGGCGCGGAGACGGACGCGGCGCGGGAGGGAGTCGAATGGCGGGACGCAGCCGGATCATGAGGGAGCTGGGCATCGAGCCCATCATCAACGCCCACGGCCACCCGACCACCATCGGGGGCAACAACCCCTCGCGGGCGGTCAGGGAGGCGATGGACGACGCCTCGCTGGACTACGTGAGGATGAGCGACCTCGTCGAGGTCACCGGCGACCGCATAGCGGAGATGCTCGGCGTCCCGGCCGCCATCGTCACCCCGGGCTGCGCCGCCGCGCTCGCCCTCTCGGCCGCCGCGTGCATCACCCGCGACCACCCGGACCGCATGGAGCAGCTCCCGGACACGACGGGGATGCCCAACGAGTTCATCATCCAGCGCCAGCTCCGGGTGATCTACGACAAGGCCCTGACCGTCCCCGGGGGCGTGCTGGTCGAGGTGGGCGACGAGGACGGCACCACCGAGGAGCACATCGAGGCCGCCATATCCGAGCGGACCGCGGGCATCCACTACCTGGCGGGCGGCCTCTACGAGGATCCGGGGCTGCGGGAGGAGCGCACGGACATCGTGCCGTTCAGCAGGCTGGTGGCGCTGGCCCGCAGGCACGGGCTGCCCGTGGTGGTCGACGCGGCGGGTCAGGTCTACCCGACCGAGAGGCTCAGCCTCTACGCCCGCGGCGGGGCGGACCTGGTCGGCTACGGCGGCAAGTACTTCGAGGGCCTCAACACCAGCGGCCTGCTGGTCGGCGCCAACCCCGAGCTGGTGCGGCTCGCCTACCGCCACAGCTTCGTCGGCTTCGAGTACGAGCAAAAGAGGGTCTTCGGGCGCTCGATGAAGATGGACCGCCAGACGGTCATCGCCACCTACGTCGCCCTCCGCGAGTGGCTCGCCACCGACCACGAGGCGAGGCTGGCGGGCTACGAGCGCCGCCTGTCCGGGACCGTGCGACCGGAGCTGACGGGCATCGCCGGCGTCGAGGTGAGGGACTTCCCCGACCGCGGCCTACCGGAGGGCCTGCGCGTCGTCATCGACCCCGCGGCGGCCGGCACCACGGCCGGTCGGGTCATGGAGGAGCTGGCCGCGGGCAGCCCGCCGATCCACGTCAGGACGGACGACGTCCCCGACTCGTTCATCATCCGGATCCAGACCGTCGCCGAGGGCGACGAGGCGGTGATAGCCGAGAGGATCAGGGGGATCCTCGCCGGCTGAGCCAGCGGCGGCCCCCGCCGCCCGCGCAGGAGGCGGTCAGACTTGCTCGACATCGACCTGATCCGCGCCGACCCCGGGGCCGTGGGGCGGGCCCTCGCCCGCCGGGGCCAGGAGGTGCCCCTCGACCATGTGCTCGAGCTCGACGCGCGCCGGCGCGCCATCCAGCAGGAGGGGGATGAGCTGCGCGCCCACCGCAACGCGGTGAGCAGGGAGATAGGCAGGGGAGGGCCCCCGGACCCCGCAGTCGTCGAGAGGATGCGCGGCGTGTCGGACAGCATCAGGGCCCTGGAGGCGGAGGCCCGCACCGTCGAGGGCGAGATCCGCCAGGCGCTGCTCGACATCCCCAACCTGCCCAGGGAGCAGGTCCCCGAGGGCCCCGACGAGTCGCACAACGTGGTGGTGCGCGCCGCCGGCGAGCCCGCCGAGCCCGCCGCCTGGGCCAGGCCCCACTGGGAGCTGGGGGAGCGGCTGGGCATCATCGACCTCGAGGCCGCGGCCAGGATATCCGGGTCGCGCTTCTACGCCCTGCGGGGCCGGGGGGCCAGGCTGCAGCGCGCGCTGATCTCCTGGATGCTGGACGTGCACACCCTCGAGCACGGCTACACCGAGCTCTACCTGCCCTTCCTGGTCGGCACCGCGACGGCCACCGGGAGCGGCCACCTCCCGAAGTTCGCGGACACGATGTACCGCGACGGCGAGGACGACCTGTGGCTGATACCCACCGCCGAGGTGCCGATCACCGGCATGTTCGCCGGGCAGATACTCGAGCCCGGGACGGTGCCGGCGCACTTCGTCGCGCACACGCCGTGCTTTCGCCGCGAGCGGGCGGCGGCCGGCCAGGAGACGCGGGGGATAAAGCGCGTCCACCAGTTCGACAAGGTGGAGATGTACAAGTTCGTCCATCCCGTCGACTCCGACGCCGAGCTCGAGCGGCTGGTCGCCGACGCCGAGGACATGGTGCGGCGCCTGGGGATCCCGTACCGCGTGATCGAGCTGGCGGCCGGGGACCTGGGCTTCTCCGCGGTGCGCACCTACGACCTCGAGATGTGGGCGGCCGGCAGCGGGGAGTGGCTGGAGGTCAGCTCGTGCTCGAACTGCGACGACTTCCAGGCCCGCCGCTCCGACGTGCGGTACCGGCCCGAGCGCGGCGCGAGGCCCGTCCACCCGCACACCCTCAACGGCTCCGGCCTCGCGCTGCCCAGGGTGATGATCGCCGTCCTCGAGGCCGGCCAGCAGCCCGACGGCACCATCGTGATCCCAGAGGTGCTGCGGGACTACGCCGGCTTTGACCGCATCGAGTAGAGCCCCCGTCCCTGTCCGCCCGCGATCCCCGGCGGATCGCAGGCCTCCGGGGCGACGGCACCCTGCCGTCCCCGCAGGTTCCTGCCGTCCGGGCCGGTGCGGCAGCGCCGGACCCGATCCGGCGGATCAGATCGCCAGGCCCGAGGCAGGGGACAGAATGTCGGGGCGTGGACCGCGGCGGCAGCGAGAATTCACAACTCCGGGAGGCTGAAACTTGACGACCGACATTAGGAACTCCAGGCCTTGGCGCGGCGCGACCGGAGGCGTCCGGCAGCCGCAGGCGATCTCACTCGAGGAGGCCGCCCGGATAGCGGGCCAGGTCCAGGACTGATCAAGGAGGGCAAGGAGCACTCGGCCCTCGAGCTGATCAGGAGCCTGCACCCGGCCGACATGGGCAGCATCCTGGTGGGCCTGCCCCGGACAAGCAGGGAGGCCATGATCCGGGTCATGACCCCCGACACGGTGGCCTGGATGCTGAGGCAGCTCAATCCCCTGGAGGCCAGGAGGGTGGGCACCCGGCTGGGCTCCCAGATGCTCGCCTTCATGCTTCGCCAGCTCCACCCGAGCCAGGCCCTGGCGACGCTGCGGCTGCTCCACCCGAGCCAGGCCCTGGCGACGCTCCTGCTGCTCCACCCGAGCCAGGCCCTGGCGGCGCTGCGGCTGCTCCATCCGCGGCAGGTCCTGGCGGCGCTGCGGCTGCTCCGCCCGCGGCAGGCCCTGGCGATGCTGCGGCGGATCCTCTTCCTGCGGCCCCGCGAGGCGGCCGCCGCCGTCGAGGAGCCGCTGGAGGCCAGTGAGATCCTCGCCCACCCGGAGGACACGGCCGGGTCCCTCATGGTCGAACAGCTGCCGACGGTCAACATCGGCGGCACGGCCGGGGATGCGCGCGACAGCCTGAGGGCGCTCGCCGACCTGCGGCACAGGATCACGCACGTCTACGTCGTCGAGGGCGGCGACGGCCTGCGGGGCCAGATCAGCATGGTGGACCTCGCCCTGGCGGAGAACGCCGAGCCGGTCCGGGCCCTGGCCGCCTCCACCGTGGCGACGGTCACCGTCGAGACCCCCGTGGAGGAGTGCGCCCGGCTGCGGCGCCACTACGACCTGACGCAGCTCCCCGTGGTGGACGGCGACCGGCTGATAGGGCTAGTCCCCGCGGCGGCGCTCCTGAGCGCCACCGTCGAGCAGGACACCCTCCAGATGCAGCAGGTGGCGAACGTGGCCGGCGAGACCGTGGACGGCCCGCTGTCCGGCTCCATACAGACGCGGCTGCCCTGGCTGACGGTCAACCTGGGCACGACGTTCCTGGCCGCGGCGACCATCACGCTGTTCGAGTCGACGCTGGCCCAGGTGGTCGCGCTCGCGGCGTTCCTGCCCGTGGTCGCAGGGCAGGGCGGGATCGGCGGCACCCAGACCCTGACCCTGATAGTGCGGGCGATAGCGCTCGGCGAGCTCGTGGGCGTGAGCGCCAGGCGGCTGCTGGTGCGCGAGGCGGCCCTCGGCCTGATGCACGGGGTCTGGCTGGGGCTGTTGGTGGCGGCGGTGGCCATGCTCTGGAAGCAGAACGTCGGCCTGGGGCTCGTCCTGGGGGTGGCGATGCTCGGCAACATGGTGATCGCCGGGTCCGTGGGGGCGGCGGTGCCGCTGTTCCTGCGGAGGATCGGGCTGGACCCGGCCGTCGCCTCGGCCGTGGTCGTCACCACCGTGACGGACGTGATCGGCTTCCTGCTGTTCCTCGGCATCGCGACCGCCTCGATCAGCCTGCTCGTGTAGCGCAGGCGGCCGCGGGGGCGCTCAGCGCGCGCCGAAGCGTCGGCGCAGCTCGCGCTTTAGCCCATCGCGTTCCTGGGCAGCTCATCGACGGTCACGACCGACTCGGGCCGCTTGAAGCTGGCCAGGGCCGCCCTGCAGTGCTCGATCAGCCCTGTCTCGTCGACGTCCGCCCCCGGGGCCGGGACGACGACCGCCCGCACCGACTCGCCCCAGTGCGGGTCGAACACCCCGATCACCGCCGCATCGTCGACCGACGGGTGGTCCCGCAGGACCTCCTCGACCTCCTCGGGCGAGATCATCTCCCCGCCCCTCTTGATGAAGTCCCGCGCCCTGCCCTCCAGGTAGACGTAGCCGTCCCCGTCGACGCGGCCGAGGTCGCCGGTGTGGAGCCAGCCGCCGCGCGTGGCCTCGGCGGTGGCCTCGTCCCTGCGCCAGTAGCCCTTCATCAGCCCCGGCCCCCTGGCGACGATCTCGCCCACGCGCCCGGCCTCGACCTCGGCGCCGTCCTCGTCCACCACCCTCAGCTCGACGTCCTGCAGCGGCCGCCCGATGGACCGCAGCCGCCTGCGCCGCCTCGCCACCAGGTCGGGATCGCCGGCGAGCACGTGGTCCTCGGGCGCGAGCGCGGTGATGGTGGCCCCGGTCTCGGTCTGGCCGAAGGCGTTGATGAAGCGCACCCCGGGGAGCGCGCGGATCGCCGAGAGGATCACCTCGGCGGGCATCGGCGCCGCGCCGTATGTCAGCAGGCGCAGGCTGGAGAGGTCGCGGGCCGAAAGGTCGGGGTGCTCGAGGATCATCTTGAGCATCGTCGGGACCACGGTCGAGCGGCCCACCCGCTCCTCCTCGACGAGCCTGAGCCACTCGCCCGCCTCGAACTGCCCCTGCACGACGAGCACCCTCCCCCCGTAGACCGAGGAGAGCATCACCTGCACGCCGGCGACGTGGTAGAGGGGCACGCACAGCAGGGCGCGCTGCTCGAACCCGGGGTCGGCGGGCTCGACGTTCTCCAGGGGGTGGGAGGTCAGCCCCCGGTGGGTCAGCATCACCCCCTTGGGTCGCCCGGTCGTGCCCGCCGTGTACAGGATCATGGCGAGGTCCCCCTCCCCCGGGTCCGGCGCCGCGCCGGCGCCCGGCGCGGCAAGGTCGTCGTAGGCCGTCCACCCCTCCGGGCACCCCGGGCCGAGGGCCACCAGGGCCTCGACGGGGCACGACGCGCCGGCCCCGGAGCGCATGAACCGCGCCACAGCATCGGCGTACCGCGGGCCGACGCACAGGACGCGGGCGCCGGAGTCCTCCAGCACGAAGGCGAGCTCGTCGTCCCTGGCCCGGTAGTTGACCGGGACCGAGACCGCCCCCGCGCGGGCGACGCCGAACACCGCCTCGATTTGCCTGTCGCCGTTGGTGTCCATCCACGCGACCCGGTCCCCGGGCCTGACGCCGGCCCGAGACGCCAGCCCGGCCGCCAGCGCGCCGGCCCTCGCATCGAGCTCCGAGTAGCTGGTCCGCCGTCCCTCGAAGACCGTCGCCGCGCGGTCCGGCACGATCGCCGCCGGTATCGACAGAAGATCCGATACGTTCACAGCCCGGCCGCCAGCCGCCGCTCGAGGTCGAGCCCGGCGCCGAGCCCGGCGTCCAGGCCGTCGAGGACCGCCGTCTTGATGGCGGCCATGACCGCCGGCTCGCGCGCGGCGATCTCGCGGGCCGCGGCCATCGCGGCGCCGTCGAGACGTTCGCGCGGCACCACGTCGTGGACCAGGCCGGCACGGAGGGCCCGGGGGCGGTCATCCTGTCGCCCCGCTCGGCGAGGAACCGCTCCATGGCCGGGCCCAGGCCGATCGCGCGCGGCAGGGTCTGCGTGCCGCCCGCCCCCGGGATCATGCCGATCGTCACCTCGGGCATCGCGAAGACCGCGTCGTCCGAGGCTATACGCACGTCGCACAGGCAGGCGATCTCGACCCCGGCGCCGATCACGTAGCCGTGCATCGCCGCCACCAGCGGCTTGCGCACGCCGGCCAGCAGCCCCCAAACGTCGCGGCTGCGCCGGCTGCGGTGCGCCGCCACCTGGGAGGGCGCGGTGCCGAACTCGATCAGGTCGGCCCCGGCGCAGAAGGCCCTCCCGCCCTCGCCGGAGATCACCGCGACGCGGGCCGCGGGGTCGTCCTCGAAGGCGCGCAGTGCCTCGAACAGGTCGTCGCGCATCGCGATGCTGACCGCGTTTAGGCGCCGCGGCCTGTTGAGCCTGAGGCGCGCGACCGGGCCCTGCAGCGAGTAGACGACCGCGGGCTCACTCACCGGTGAACTCCGGGTCGCGCCGCTCCGCGAAGGCGCGCAGGCCCTCGTCGCGGTCGGCGGTCGAGTGCAGCAGCGTGGCGAGGTCGAACTCCATGCGCATCGCCGGGTCCAGAGCCAGGTCCGCGCCCTTGTGGACGGCCTCCTTGAGGTAGCGCAGCGCCAGGGGGCCGTGGGCCGTCATGACCGCCGCGGCCTCCGAGGCGGCGCTCAGCGCGCCCCCGGGCGGTGCGGCCCGGGCGGCCAGTCCGATGGCGGCCGCCTCCTCGCCGCCGACGACCCTGGAGAGCAGCAGCATGTGCAGCGCCCTCGAGCGGCCGATCAGCCTCGGGAGGCGCTGGGTGCCGCCGTCCCACGGCACGGTGCCCGAGGCGGCCTGGGTCAGCCCCAGCCTGGCGGACGCCGAGGCGATCCGAAGGTCGCACGCCAGCGCCAGCTCCAGGCCCTGGTCAAGGGCGTCGCCCTCGATCGCGGCGAGCGTGGGCTTGCCGACCCCGGCGATCGCGGAGGCCGCGCGGTGCGACCGCATCTGCTCGGGGGACGGGGTCCCGGGGATCGCCGTGCCGCGGCAGAAGTGCTGCCCCTCGCCCGCCAGCAAGACGGCGGCGACGTCGCCGCGGTCGTCGAGGTCGGCGAAGGTCTCGCGCAGCTCGGCCGCCATCAGCTCGTCGACGGCGTGGCCCTCGTCGGGCCCGGCCAGCAGCACGGTGGCGACGCCGCCTGCGACGCTGACGCTCAGCCGGGAGGGTGCCATGGCCTAGGGACGGCGGGGCGCCGGTCGCCCGGGCCCGCGCCTGCGGCGGCCTACCTAGGCGGCGTCCGAGCCCGCCGGGCTCACGACGACCTGGCGCTCCGGGCCCATGCCGGAGCTCTCGGTGACCACCCTGCGGTTGTCCGCCAGGGCAAGGTGCACCAGCCGGCGCTCGTAGGGGGTCATGGGCTCGAGGGCTATCGACCGGCCGGTGCCGACGACCTTCCTGGCCACGTTCTTGGCCAGGTTGCGCACCGCCCTGTCGCGCCGGGCCTGGTAGCCGGCGACGTCGATCACCGCGTTGGGCCGCTCCTCGAGCTCGATGGTGGAGATCAGGTTGACCAGGAACTGCAGCGCGCGCAGGCTCTCGCCCTTGCGCCCTATCAGCAGGCCGGAGTCGTCGCCGTCCACGTCGAAGACCGGGCCGCTGCCCTGCTCCCCGCGCGCCTGCCTGAGGCTGGCGACGGCGTCGACCTCCAGCAGGTCCAGCAGGCGGTTGAGGACACCGGAGACGATCCTCACGGCGTCGCCCTCGGCCTCGCCCTCCTCGAAGTCCAGCAGGGTCACCCTCACCCGGGCCGGCTCGCCGCCGATCCCGAGGATGGCTGACTTGCCCCTGCTAACGACGTCTATTTCTACCTCGTCGCGATCTGCGTCGAGCTCCCTTAGGCCTAGCTCGATGGCCTCCTCGACGGTCTTGGCCGTCGTCTCGATCGACTGCCTCTCCAATTGCCGCCTCCTCGTCTCCGGACGCCGCCACGGCGGCCGCCGGCGCGGGCTGCGTAGAGCCCAGCTTGAACAGGTTCCTCAGCGGGTCCCACCCCGTGACGAATCCCTGTATCACTATCCCTATCACGTTGGAAACCACCCAGTAGACGGCCAGGCCGCTGGGGAAGTTGAGTGTGAAGAAGCCGAACATGATCGGCATCATCCACAGCAGCATCTTGTTGGTCGAGTCCTGCTGCGGCGACGTCGAGGGCATGGTCGTCATCTTCTGCATGACGAACATCGAGACCCCCACCAGGACGGGCAGGATGATGGGCGACGGGTCGGGAAGGGCGAGGTCCATCCACAGGAAGCGCCCGTTGAGGGGCACCGCCTCGTGGGCGAGCGAGAGGCCGGAGTAGAACTTGTTGGACAGCGTCGCCAGCCGCTCCGGCGTCGACGGCAGCGTCTGTATGACGGCCTGGTAGAGGCCTATCCAGATCGGGAACTGTATGAATATCGGCCCCAGGCAGCCCAGGGGGTTCACCCCCTGCTCGCGGTAGAGCTTCATCGTCTCCTGGGACGCCTTCTGGCGGTCGTTCTTGTAGCGGTCCTGGATCGCCTTGAGCTTGGGCTGGATGGCCTGCATGGCCTTCATCTGCCTGGCCTGCTTGATCGTCAGCGGCACCAGGATGATCCGTATGGCCACGGTGAACAGGATGATCGCCACCCCGAAGTTGGAGAACGAGATGTAGTAGAGGACGACGAGGCTGTTGATCATCGGCCGGATGATCACCTCGTTCCATATGGTGAAGAAGAAGTCCAAGTCGCCCGCCTAGCTCAGCAACGCTGCTCCCACGAGGGGTCGTCCGAGACCGGGTTCTCGGCCTGGGACTTGTTGGTCCTGTACACCCAGCCCTCGTCCAGCGTGCCCACCCCGTTGACGTCGTTGACCCGGATCGAGCGCACCGTGTGGTCCCACACTCCGAGGTACACCCTGCCGTCGTGGCCCACCAGGTTGGTGCGCAGGCGGTGGGCTATGTGGCACTCGCGCGTGCCGCCGCCGTCTGCGAGCGTGGCGGTGCGCAGCCGCCCGTCGTCGGAGGCGACGACCAGGAAGTCCCCCACCGCCGCGGGCGAGCCGATGATCGGCCCGTCGGTCTCCATCACCCACAGCAGCGAGCCGGTGTCGGCCGAGAGCGCGTAGACGCTGCCGTCGAGCGACGCGGCGTAGACGGCGCCGCCGACCACCAGGGCGCGCGCCCAGTACCAGCCGCTGGCCCCCTCGAACCTCCACAGCTCGCCGCCCGAGGCGGCGTCCAGGGCGTAGAAGCTGCCGTCGAACGCCCCGAAGTACAGCCGGCCCGCGGCCTCGGCCGGGGGGGCGGTCACCGCGCCCCTGGCCCTGAACCTCCACAGCTCCCGGCCCTCCTCTAGGGACACGGCGTAGACGTGCTTGTCGAGCGAGCCGAAGTACACCACGCCGCCCGAGGCGAGCGGCGTGGTCCAGACCATCGCCCCGGTGTCGAACCTCCACAGCTCGGTCCCGTTGTCGGCCGCGAAGGCGTAGACCGACTTGTCGGACGACGCGACCACCAGGATCCCGTCCTCGTGGGCGGGGCCGCCGACCAGGCTCTCGCGCTGCTCGCCCACCGGCACGTCCCAGAGCTTGGAGCCGTCCGCCCGCGAGACGGCGTAGAGGTGCCCGTCGTAGCCGGCGGCGTAGATCGCGTCGCCGACCACCACGGGGTCGCCGTAGAAGGCGTGGCGCCTCTTCTCCCCGACCAGGGCGGTGAACTCCCACATCGACTGGCCGGTGTCGGCGTCGAGGGCGAGGAGCGTCCCGTCCATCGTCCCGGTGTACACGACGCCGTCGACCACCACCCCGGCGGCCCACCCGTCCGGGTTGGCCACCTGCCCGCAGGCCGTCGCCCCGCCGCAGCTGATGGCGGCCATGGCGGCGATCATGCCGAGAGCCACGGCGAGGCGCCGCGCGATCGGGCGGGCGGGCGCGGCGGCGGGGCGGGTCAGGGCGACGGTCCTGGCGCTCACGGTACGGGGTCGTACCCCCAGGTGCCCATGGGCCTGCAGCGCGAGAGCCTCGATGCGGCCATGCGCACGCCCGCGCCGAGGCCGTGCCTGGATATCGCCTCGTGCGCGTAGCGCGAGCAGGTCGGCTCGTGCCGGCAGCACCCGCCCACGTAGGGCGACAGGGCCATCTGGTACAGCCTTATGGAGCCGAGGGCGATTCTCTGAAGCAATGCTCTACCCGCCGCCGGGCCGCCGCCCGGCCCGGTCCGGCCCCGCCGCCGGCGCGCCGATGCCGGCCCGCCGGAGCAGCCCGCGGACGGACCCTTCGATGTCCCAGTAGTCGGAGCCAATCAGCCCCCTTCGCGCGATCAGTACGACGTCCCAGCCATCCTCGACCCCGGCCCCGTGCACCGCGGCGCGCATCCTTCGCTTGATCCGGTTGCGCTCGACCGCGTTGCCGATGCGCCTGCTCACCGAGAAGCCGAACCGGCTGGCCGCGTGACCGCCGGCGTCCGCGCCGCCGCGGGGCCTCGCCGCGAGCACCAGCCTGCGGTCGGCGCAGCTCCTTCCGGCGCGGCGGACGGCGCGAAAGTCTGACGCCCGCCTGAGGCTCTGGTCGCGGCGCAAGGCTTGGATCGGTTGGGGGGAGCTTGGTCGGCGGCCGCTAGACGGTGAGTCTCTTGCGGCCCTTGAACATGCGCCGCCTGAGCACGTTGCGACCGCCCCGGGAGCTCATCCGGGAGCGGAAACCGTGCACCCTGAGGCGGCGGCGTCTCTTCGGTTGGTAGGTTCTCTTAGGCATGGCTGAAGGCCGCAGGCACGGTCCGATTATATTCGCCGGCCGGGGCGCCGGTCAATTTGAACGGCCGCCCGTCCGCGCCTGTCCATCCGCCTACATCGGCAGCCGATGCCATCCGGCTGCCACGGCTGCGGCCGGGCGTTGACCCCCGGGGCCGGGCGCGGGTAGACTCGCGGCCCAGCGGGAGGTCGGATGCCGTGACAGAGGGCGGGCGAGAGAAGGCCGAGGTCGTCGAGGCCCTCACCGAGAGGGCGGTGAGGCTGTGGGGGCCGGAGCGCGCCCGCGCGGCGCGGGCCAACATCGCCGAGGCCGCCGGGTACGTCCGGGTGATAGCCGAGAACCCCCCGCCCGACGGCGCCGCGCCCCTCTTCCACCCGTAGCGCTCAGCCCCCCAGCGCCTCGGCCTGGCGCTCGCCGAGCGCGGCGATCCCCGCCGCCGCCAGGTCCAGGAACCTGTCGAGGGCCGCGCGGTCGAACACCGACTCCTCGCCCGAGCCCTGCACCTCTACGAGGTCGCCGTCGCCGGTCATCACCACGTTGAAGTCGACGTCGGCGCGGAAGTCCTCCTCGTAGCAAAGGTCCAGCATCGCCTCGCCCCCGACCAGCCCGACGCTCGTCGCGGCCACCGACCTGACGAAGGGGGAGCGGTCGATCTCCCCGGTCTCCATCAGCCTCCTGCACGCCAGCTGCGCGGCGACGTAGGCGCCGGTGATGGAGGCGGTGCGGGTCCCGCCGTCGGCCTGGATGACGTCACAGTCGACGGTCAGAGTGCGCTCCCCGAGGGCCCCGAGGTCGATCACCGCCCTCAGCGAGCGGCCGATCAGCCTCTGTATCTCCTGGGCGCGCCCGCCGGCGGCCCTCGAGCGGGGCGTGCGGGTCAGCGTCGAGCGCGGGAGCATGGCGTACTCCGCCGTCACCCAGCCCCCGAGCCCCCGCCTGAACGGCGGCACGACCGACTCCGCGGTCGCAGCGCAAAGCACCTGCGTCTCGCCGGTCTCGATCAGCACCGATCCCTCGGCGTAGCGCTGCACGCCCGCCGTCAGCCTCACCGGCCGTAGCTCGTCGCAGCGGCGACCGTCCCTGCGGGCCATCTGAAACCTCCCCGCGCCCCCGCCGGAGGGGCGGCGGGGGCCAGTCTAGCAGCCGCGGGCGGGCGCGGGCCGCGTTGTAAGATGTCGCGCGGGATGGACCTTCGGATCGACGTCAGGGTGCCGGTCGGCGGATCGATCGCCGCGACGGCCGGCTTCGCCGCGGCCTGCGAGCGCGCGGGCTTCGACGGCGTCGGCATCATCGACCACCAGCACACCGGGCGCGACGTGTTCCTCGCCATGGCCCTGGCCGCGGAGCGCACCGAGCGGATCACCCTCTATCCGGCGGTCACCAACCCCGTCACCCGCCACCCGATGGTCCTGGCGTCCGTCGCCCAGAGCCTTGAGGAGATCGCCCCCGGCAGGATCGCGCTCTGCGTCGGCGCGGGCTTCATGTCCACCAGGCACATCAACCGCCCGCCCGCCTCGGTCGCCGAGATGAGGGCCGCGGTGTCCGGCGCCAGGCGGCTGCTGTCCGGCGAAGACGTCTACCCGGGGATCACCGAGGGGCGGCTGGTCCGCACGTCCGACCCGCCCACGCCGGTGCACGTGTGCGCCACCGGGCCGCGGATGATCGAGCTGGCCGGGGAGATCGGCGACGGCGCGATGCTGATGGTCGGGATCCACCCCGCGATGGTGGCGGAGGCGGCGGAGCGCCTCCGAGCCGGGGCCGAGAGGGCCGGGCGGGACCCCTCCGACATCCCGGTCACGCTCGTGGCCGCCGGGGTGCTCGCAGACGACCGCGACTCCGCCCTCGAGATGGCGAGGGCCCACTGCTGGGGGCAGATGAACCACCCGGTCCACGGGCCGCGGCTCAGGCGGGCGGGCATCGACTGGCCGGACGCCGTCGACGGGCCGGGCGACATACCCGGCGACGTGCTGGCAGGCGTGTGCGACGCGACCGGCCTGTTCGGGGACCACCGCACCTGGGCGGCCGGCATCCGCGCCGCGGCCGCGCTGCCCGGCGTGAGCCGGCTCTTCATCCAGCCCAACCTGACCTACGACTTCCCCGAGGCGACGCTCGGCGGATACCGCGACCGGGTGAGGCCACTGCTGGACTGAATCGCCCCGGCCGCGCCTCCGGGCCGCGGCCCGCGCCGACCTTCGGCGCCGTGCGCCCCCATTGACCGGAGCCCGGCGCGCTCGCATATATAATTGGGGTGCCCACCCCCTCCCCGGAGTCCATCATCAGCCAGGATCCAGCGCCGCGCGCCGCCGAGATCACAGCCAGGGCCCTGGCCGCCCTGGCCGCCGTCCCCGACGCCGAGGGCCTCGAGGCCTGGCGGGTCGCGTACCTGGGGCGCAAGGGGGAGGTGACGCGGCTGCGGCGCGGCATCTCCGAGGTCCCGCCCGAGCGCCGCCCGGAGTACGGGCGCGAGGCCAACGCCGCCGCGGCCGCCATCGAGGAGGCCTACGAAGGCGCCCGCGCCGCCATGCGCGGACGGGCGGCGGGGAACGGCGACCGGGCTGACGTGACGCTGCCCGGCCGGCCCACGCCGGTGGGGAGCGTCCACCCGGTCACCGCGACGACGCGCGAGATATGCGCCGCCTTCGGCTCCATGGGATTCGAGGTGGTCGAGGGCCCCGAGGTCGAGCTGGACCACTACAACTTCGAGATGCTCAACATCCCGAGGCACCACCCCGCGCGAGACAGCTTCAACACCCTGTGGCTGGACCGTACCGACGACCGCGGGGACCGTCCGCTGCTGCTGCGCACCCACACCTCGCCGATGCAGATCCGGACCATGGAGCGCGGGGACCCGCCCGTAAGGGTGGTGGTGCCGGGCAAGGTCTACCGCTACGAGGCCACGGACGCCACGCACGAGTGGCACTTCTCCCAGGTGGAGGGGCTGGCCGTGGACAGGGGGATCACCTTCGCCGACCTCAAGGGCACGCTCTACGAGTTCGCGCGCCGCCTGTTCGGGGAGGACGTTAGGGCGCGCTTCCGGTGCGACTACTTCCCGTTCGTCGAGCCCGGGGCGGAGATGTCCATAGCCTGGGACGCAGGCACCGGCGGCGGCGAGGACGGGTGGATCGAGATCCTGGGCGCCGGGATGGTCCACCCCAACGTGCTGGCCGGCGTCGGGTACGACCCGGACGTGTACACCGGGTTCGCGTTCGGCATAGGCGTCGAGCGCATCGCCATGCTTAGGCACGGGATCGACGACATACGCCACTTCTACGCCAACGACCTGCGGTTCCTGAGGCAGTTCGCGTGACGGCGGCCGGCCGATGCTGATCCCGCTGTCGTGGCTGCGGCGCTACTGCGACGTCGACGTCCCGGCGGACGAGCTCGCCCACCGGCTGACGATGGCCGGGGTGGAGGTCGAGTCGATCGAGAGGATTGGCGCGCACCTCGACCCCGCGCTGGTGGTGGTCGGCGAGGTCGTCGCCGTGGACCCGCACCCCAACGCCGACCGCCTGCGGCTGCCGACCGTGCGGCTCGGGGACGGGGAGACGGCGCGGGTCGTGTGCGGCGCCCCGAACGTCGCGGCGGGGCAGAGGATCGCGTTCGCCCGCCTCGGCGCCCGGCTCGTCAATCCCCGGTCGGGCCGGGAGGAGCCGCTGCGGGCGGCGAGCATACGCGGCGTCGAGTCCAGCGGGATGGTCTGCTCAGAGAGGGAGCTGGGGCTGGGCGACGACCACGAGGGGATCCTGGTCCTCGCGGACGACGCCGAGGTGGGGACGCCCCTGGCGGACGTCGTCGGCGACGTGATCCTCGACGTAGCCGTGACCCCCAACCGCCCGGACTGCCTCTCGGTCCTGGGCGTAGCCCGGGAGGCGGCGGCGCTGACCGGCCGGACGGTCGCAGAGCCCGCGCTTGACTACCCCGAGGATGGGGAGCCGATCGAAGGGCGCGTCAGGGTCGAGATCGCCGACCCCGCGCTTTGCCGGCGCTACACGGCGTCTCTGATAGAGGGCGTCTCAATAGGGCCCTCCCCGCCGTGGCTCAGGGACGTTCTGGCCCGCGCCGGGCAGCGCCCGATCAACAACGTCGTCGACGTGACGAACTTCGTGATGCTCGAGCTCAACCAGCCGCTGCACGCCTTCGACTTCGACCTGGTGCGCGAAGCGACCATCATCGTCCGACAGGCCCGCGACGGCGAGGAGATGCGGACGCTCGACGGCCGCGGCCGGAGGCTGCGGCCCCCCATGCTGGTGATCGCCGACCCCTCCGAGGCGGTGGGCCTCGCCGGGGTGATGGGCGGGGCCAGCACCGAGGTGTCCGACGGCACCACCCGGATACTGCTTGAGTCGGCCAACTTCGACCCGGTCAACACCCGCCGCACCGGCGCGGACCTGGGGCTCAGCACCGGCGCGTCGTACCGCTTCGAGCGCGGCCTGCGCGCGGCGCTCGCCGAGATCGGCCTGCGCCGCGCGACCCGGCTGATCGCCGAGGTCGCGGGCGGGCGCGTGGCCGCGGGCATCGTCGACGTGCACCCGGGCGCGGCGGACGAGCCCGCCCTGGGCCTCCGGGAGGGCAGGCTGAGGCAGGTCCTGGGGGCCGACATACCCATCGACAGGGCCGGGCGGGTCCTTTCGTCGCTCGGTTTCGAGGTCGCGCCGGGGGACGGGGGGTCCGTGAGCGTGCGGGCGCCGTACTGGCGGTCGGACGTGTCGATGGAGGACGACCTGGTCGAGGAGGTGGCGCGCGTGATCGGCTACGACGAGATGCCGACCACCATGCTCTCGGCGCCGGTGCCGCACCACCGCCCCAGGCCCGCCTGGGACCTCAAGGAGCGCCTCAGGGACGCACTGGTCGCCGCCGGGATGCACGAGGTGATCACCTACAACGTCGTCTCCGAGGAGGCCCTCAGGGCGGTCGGCGGCTGGAGGGACGACGCCCTCGCCCTGGCCAACCCCATGAACGAGGAGCAGCGCCACCTGCGCACGACGCTGCGCGCAGGCATCCTCGGGGCCGTCGCCGACAACGCGCGCCACGCCGGCGGGGAGGGCGTGCGCATCTTCGAGATCGGCCGCGTGTTCGTCCCCGACGGCGCCGGGCCCGGCGACCTGCCCGACGAGCGAGAGTCCCTCGCCCTCGCGCTCTCCGGGCGCCGCCTGCCGGCGTGGTGGGCCGGCGGCGGGGACGAGCGGATGGACCTGTTCGACGCCAAGGGGGCGGTCGCGGACGCGCTCGGGCGCCTGGGCGTGCGGCCCGAGTTCGAGCCGGTCGAGGACCCGGCGCTCCGGACCGGCAGGGCCGCGGCGGTGCTCGCCGGCGGCGAGAGGCTGGGGACGCTGGGCGAGCTGTCGCACGCGGCCGCAGCGGCCCTAGGCATGGAGGGGACGCCGGTCGCCCTCGCCGAGATCGACCTCGGCGCGCTCGCGGCGGCGATGCCGGCGCAGGTGCGGCGCTACGCCCCGTTCAGCCGCTACCCGGAGTCGGCGCGCGACCTCGCGCTCCTGGTCGACAGCGACGTTCCGGCAGAGCGCATGAGGAGCACGCTCGCCGCCCACAAGCTGGTAAGGAGCGCGACCGCCCTCGACGTGTACACCGGCGCCGGCGTGCCCGAGGGCAAGAAGTCGATCGCCTTCGGGCTGGTCCTCCAGTCCGAGAAGGGCACGCTGACCTCCGAGCAGGTGGACCGGGTCGTCGCCGACCTGCTGCGCAGGCTCGGCCGCGAGGTCGGCGCGGAGCTGCGCGCGTGAGCGGGTCCTGCGGGCACCGCCACACGCACGACGAGGCGATGCTCAGCGTCGAGGAGGCGCTGGAGCGGATCCTCTCCTACTTCGAGCCGCTCGAGGCCGTCGACGTGCCGCTCGCGGAGGCCGGGGGCATGGTCCTGGCCGAGGACGCGGTCAGCGACATGGACGTCCCGCCGCTGGACAACTCCGCCATGGATGGCTACGCCGTGACCTCCGAGAGCGTGGCGGGGGCCGGCGCCGGGTCGCCCGCGACGCTGCGGGTCGCCGCCCGGATCGCGGCGGGGGAGGTGCCCTCCGCGCCCCTCGAGCCGGGCACGGCGGTGCGCATCATGACGGGCGCCCCGGTGCCCCCCGGGGCCGACGCGGTCGTCCCGTTCGAGGACACCGACGAGGTCGAGCGCCGGCGGGCCGGGCGGACGCTGGGCGAGATCTCCATAGGCGCCCCCGCGGCCCCCGGCGCCAACGTGCGGCGCGCCGGCGGGGACATCCGGCGCGGCCAGACGGTGCTGCGCAGGGGGACCGAGATGGGTCCAGCCCACATCGGGGTGCTGGCGAGCCTAGGCCGCGCTGCGGCCAGGGTGCACCGCCGCCCGCGGGTGGCGATCCTGTCGACCGGCAGCGAGGTCGTCGAGCCGGGCCGCCCGCTGCCGGCGGGCAGCATCTACGACTCCAACGGCGCCGCCGTGGCGGCGGCCGTGCTAGAGGCCGGCGGCGTGCCCAGGCCGCTCGGGACGGTGCCGGACGACGAGGCGGCGGTCGAGGCCGGGATAGACGAGGGGCTCGGCTCCGACATGCTCGTGACCTCGGCGGGCGTCTCCAAGGGCGACTTCGACCTGATCAAGGACGTGCTCGCGCGCCGGGGCGAGATGCAGTTCTGGTCGGTGCGCATGAGGCCAGCCAAGCCGCTGGCCTTCGGGCTGCTCGCGTCCGGCGACGGGTCCGGGCGCACCGTCCCACACCTGGGCCTGCCCGGAAACCCCGTCAGCGCCCTGGTCGCCTTCGAGCAGTTCGGGCGCGTGGCGATAGCGAGGATGCTCGGGCGCCCGCGGGCCCGCAGGCCGACGGTGCGCGCGGTGCTGGACGAGCCTATCTCGAACGCCGACGGCCGCCGCGTGTACGCCCGGGTGGTGGTAAGTAGGCGCGGCGGCACGTACCATGCGTCACTGACCGGTGACCAGAGCTCCAACCTGCTGACCTCCATGGCCCACGCCAACGGCCTCGCGATCTGCCCCGAGGACGCCCCCGGGAGGCTTGCCGGCGAGGAGGTGGACGTGGTGATGCTCAGGTGGCCGCCGGACGTATTCTGATACAGATCCCCCGGATGGAGACCCAGGCCAGATGACCAACGAGAGCCCAGAGCAGACCGCCCCCGCACGCTACTTCGTCGACCTCGAGGCCGGCGGCGGGTCGGTCGCGCTGCTGATATCCGACCGCCGCAACTTCATGTCGCAGCAGCACGACACGCTCGACGAGGCCGCCTCGGCGGACCCGCTGCTGATGATCGACCAGGTGGCCGGACAGTCGTCGGAGAGCGACTACCTGCTGCCCGACACCCCTCTCAAGGAGGCTATCTTCCGCGTCATCCTGGCCAACGGCAACGACCCGATGAGCCCCGGGGAGATCAGCGCCGAGCTCAAGCGCCGCTGGACGATGAGCGCCTACCCCCGCAACCTCTCCCCGCCGGTGCTCGAGCGGCTGCTCGAGAGCATGGAGTCCTACTCGATCGCCTCGGCCGCCCCGACAGAACCGGAGCCCGAGCCCGAACCGGAGCCGCTCGCGCCCGAGCCCGAGCCGGAACCGGAGCCCGAACCCGAACCGGCCGGCGCGGAGGACGCGGAGGGCGGGGACGCCGATGCGCCCGAGGAGTAGCGTGGCGGCGGCCGCCCGCGCCGGCGGCGGGTCCCATGTCTAGGTCCCTGGCCTTCTTCGGGGGGGAGATCGTGCCGATCGAGCGGGCGAAGGTCGGCGTGATGACGCACGCTCTCCACTACGGGACGGCGGTCTTCGAGGGCATACGGGGCAACTGGAACCCCGAGCGCGAGACCATGTACGTGTTCCGCATGCGCGAGCACTACGATCGGCTGCTGCAGGGGTGCCGGATGATGATGATGGACATCCCCCACACCGCGGAGGATCTGTGCTCGATCACCGAGGACCTGATACGGATGAGCGGCCACCGCGAGGACGTGTACATCCGGCCCCTGGTCTACAAGAGCGACGAGCTGGTCGCCAACCTCAAGCTCCACGAGGTAGCCAGCGACTTCACGCTGATCGTCGTCCCGTTCGGCTCCTACATCGACTCCGACGGCGCCATCCGGTGCTGCACCTCCTCCTGGCGCCGCATGGACGACACGATCATCCCGCCGCGGGTCAAGATCTCCGGGCACTACGTCAACAGCATCCTCGCCAAGACCGAGGCGGTGCTGGCGGGCTTCGACGAGGCGATCATGCTCAACCAGGACGGGGGCGTCTCTGAGGGCACGGGGGAGAACCTGTTCATGCTCTCCGGCGGCCGGCTCCACACCCCGCTGGTGGCCGACAACAACCTGGTCGGGATCACACGCGACTGCGCCTCGACCCTGGCCCGCGAGGAGCTGGGCCTGGAGGTGGTCGAGCGCCGAATACGGCGCAGCGAGCTCTACCTGGCCGACGAGCTGTTCCTGACCGGGACGGCGGCGCACATAACGCCGGTGGGCTCCGTCGACAACCGCCCCGTCGGGTCCGGGGACGTGGGCCCTGTCACCGCCGAGATGCGGTCGATCTACGCGCGGGCGGTCCGGGGCAACCACCCGGACTACATGCGCTGGTGCCACGCAGTGGCGCAGGAGCCCTCCTAGCTCGCCACCGATGAGTCCCTTCCTGGCGGACTACCTCGTCTTCGTGTTCTGGGCCACGACCGGCGCGATCCAGGTGGGAGCGTCGCTGGGCCGGTTCGATGGACTGCTCCTGGTCCGCCACGCCCTGGCGGCGCGGACCCTCGGGATCGCCCTCACGGCCGGGGCCATCGCCTGGTTCTTCCTCTCGGAGGAGCGCAACATCAACGACATCCACGGCGGCCTGGACGCGAACCTCCAGGGGCTGGGATTCTTCGGCGGCGCGGCCCTGTCGGTGATCGCGACGCTGGCGGTGACCTCGCTGCTCAACCTGCGGATGCGCAGGGGCGAGCCGGCGGCCTCGGAGGGGCTGGAGGCCCTTCGGAAGACCAGCTACTTCGAGGCGGCGCGAAGGTGCCTTCCGACCTGGTGGGACGGCTCCCCGGCCAGGCTTACCGCCTTCTTCTCGGGGGGACCGTTCGGACCGGTCCTGGGACCCGCGGCCCGGCTGGCGGCGCGGATCGGCCGGAGGCTCAGAGCTGTTCGCTAGCGGCTGGGACCTGGAGGGCCTGCTGGTGCTCAACGGGCTGGCGGGCAGGTGGGACCTGCTCGACGGGCTGTTCCGGTGGCTGGTCAGCGACTACCTCATACCCGTGTCGGCGGCCCTTTCGCTGATCGCGCTGTGGTTCGCCGGGCGCGACCCCGGCACGCGCTACCGCTACCAGATCGCCGTCTTCGTGGCCCTGGCCGCGATGGGCCTGACCAGCTGGGCGGCGCAGGAGATCAGCCAGATCACCGAGAGGGCGCGCCCCTTCCTCGAGCACGACGTCCACCTGCTCTTCTACAGGCCGACGGACTTCTCCTTCCCCTCCAACTCCGTGGGCGCCGTCTTCGCCATCGCGGGCGCCGTCTTCGGGGTCAACCGCCGGCTCGGCTCCGCCCTGCTGGCGCTGGGGGCGGTGCTGGGCCTGTGCCGCATCGTGGCGGGCGTCCACTACCCGACCGACGTGATAGCCGGCGCGCTGCTGGGCGTCGTGCTGGCGGCGGTCACCTACCAGCTGCGCCGGCTGATCGAGCCGATCCCCACCTGGTTCGTCAAGACCGCCCGGATCTTCCACCTGGCCTAGGCCGCGGTCGATGCCCGAGTACGATCTGGTACTGCGCGGAGGGCGCGTCATCGACCCGGAGTCGGGCACCGACGCCCAGCGCGACGTCGGCATCTCGGGCGGTCGCATCCGGGCGGTCGAGAAGATCTGGGGCCGCGGCCTGCGGGGCGCGGAGGAGATCGACGCGACGGGCCTGGTCGTCGCCCCCGGCTTCATAGACCTGCACGCCCACGGCCAGGACGCCGAGAACTACCGCCTGCAGGCGCAGGACGGGGTCACGACCTCGCTGGAGCTCGAGGTCGGCACCGCGGACGTGGACGGGTGGTACGAGTCGAGGCGCGGGCGCTGCCCGGTCAACTTCGGCGTGAGCTCGGGCCACATCCCGGCGCGCATGGAGGTGATGGACGACCCCGGCGAGGGGCTGCTTCCGACCGGGGACGGGGCGCACCGCGGTGCGACCGAAGACGAGGTGCGCCGGATCGCCGTGATCATCGGGCGCGGCCTCGAAAGGGGCGCGCTGGGGGTCGGGTTCGGCCTGCAGTACACGCCGGGGGCCTCGCGGTCGGAGGTGATGGACGCGTTCCGGGTGGCCGCCGGGTTCGGCGCCCCTTGCATGGTCCACGTAAGGGGCATGGGCGATCCGCCTCCGGACCTAGGGAGGGCCGGAGGCGTCGAGGGCGTGCAGGAGGTGATCGCCGCGGCCGCGGTCACCGGGGCGCCGCTGCACGTGTGCCACATCTCCAGCGTCGGGCTTTCGGCGACGCCGCGGCTGCTCGAGATGGTCGCGGGCGCCGCCGAGAGGGGCCTGGACGTGACCGCGGAGTGCTACCCGTACTCCGCCGGGATGACGCAGATCGACTCGGCCGTCTTCGAGCCGGGCTGGCAGCGGCTTACCGGGACCGACTACGGCGACCTGCTGTGGCCGGCGACCGGGGAGGCGCTCACCGAGACGCTCTTCAACCGGTACCGGGAGCAGGGGGGCATGGTGGTCATCCACTTCATCCCCGAGCGGTCGGTGGAGGAGGCCGTCGCGAGCCCGCTCACGGCGATAGCCAGCGACGGCTGGGTGGGCGACGGCGCGGGCCACCCCAGGACGGCCGGCACCTACGCCCGCGTCCTGGGCCGGTACGTCAGGGAGCGGCGCGCGCTGTCTCTGATGGAGGCGATACGCAAGTCGGCACTAATGCCGGCGCTCAGGCTGCAGGCGCGCGCTCCAGCCTTCCTCCGAAAGGGCCGTATCAGGGTCGGCGCTGACGCGGACCTGGCCGTCTTCGATCCCGCTACGGTCACGGACAACGCCACGTACTCGGAGCCCACACTGCCCTCCGGGGGTTTCGCCCACGTGCTGGTGAACGGCGTGCCAGTGGTGCGGGACGGCGCATTCCAGGAGGGCGCCCTGCCGGGCCTCGAGGCGCGCGCGCCGATGTTGCAGTAATGAAGCTCAGCGTGGACAGGGAAGCAGACGCCCTGTACCTCAGGCTGGACGACTCGCCCGTAGTCGAGTCCAAGGAGATCTCACCGGGCGTGGTGCTGGACTACAACGAGTTGAACGACGTGGTCGGGGTGGAGATGCTTCATCTCTCGAAACGCAGCTCCAGCCTGGATCTGTCCGCACTTCAGTTCGAGACAGTCTGAAGTCGGCCGGGAATCGGCCGAACGGGTGCCGCTTCAGCCCGCTCCGGCGGGGTGAGCTGAAGGACGGGGCGCTAGGAGACCCTGGGCAGCTGCGGCAGCTCCAGCTCCGCCGTGATGTGGTCGAACCACTCGATCACCTCGGCGTGCAGCGGTATGCCGCTGGCGCGGCGGTCAACCTCCTCCTCGTGCTCGGCGAGGCCCGGGTACAGCACGCGCTCGTGGCCCCGCGCGGGCTTGGTCTCGCGCAGCGTCCTTAGCATCTCGTCCATCGTGTCCAGGAAACCGTCGAGGTCGGTGAAGGCGGCGATGTCGTAGGCGGCGAAGTAGTGGTCCTGGGCCAGCCGGTCGCCAGGCAGCATGGCGGGCCGCGCACCCGAGAGCATGGTCCCCAGGACCTCCGGGATCATCGCGAGCCCGTAGCCCTTGTGCGAGCCCTGCTCCCTGATGCCCCCCAGCGGCAGCTGCCAGTAGTTCTCCCTGCCCGGCGACTCCCTGGGCTCCAGGATGGGCGTTCCGTCGCGCTCTGCGATCCAGCCGGGCTCGAGCAGCGCGCCCACCCTCTCGGCGAGGTAGATCTTGTTGCCCGCGATCGCCGTCGTGGCCGCGTCGAAGAGCAGGAACGGCTCGGTACGCGCGGGCGCTGCGATCGATATCGGGTTGGTGCCCAGCCTAGGCTCCGCGGCGAAGGTCGGCAGCACGAAGACCCTGGTCCCGGCGCCGCCCGAGGTGGTGGCCATGCCGACCATGTTCTCTCGCGCGGCCAGCATGGCGTGGTGGCCCACGGCGCCCATGTGGCCGCTGTTCTGCATGACCGCTATGCCGACGCCGACCTTCCGCGCCTTGGCGATAGCCCTGCGCATCGCGCCGGGAGCGAGGATCACCCCGAGGCCGCGGTCGCCGTCCAGGGTCACCGTGCCCGGGGTCTCGCGGATGACGCGCACCTCGGGGGCGGCGTTGATCTTTCCGGACTGGAACTCCTCGACGTAGTACCGCAGCATGTTTGAGACCCCGTGGGTCTCGACGCCCCGGAGGTCCGTCTGGACCAGCGTGTCCGCGCCCTCCGCAGCGTCCCGCGGCGGGCAGCCCATCTTCTCGAATATGGCCGCCACCGTACCCCTTAGGGCGTCGTGGCCGACCCTGACCTGGTCTTCTTCCGGGACCTTGAATCTGTCCAGCACGTCTCTGTCCGATCTCCTTGTCGCCTCCGGCCCGCCGGGGCCGGGGGGCTAGTCGTTCCTGAGCAGTTCCTCGCGCAGCCTTGCGATCACCACCTCCATCTCGTCGTCGTCGACGTTGAGCGGGTCGACGGCCAGGAGGTCCGGGCCGCCGAGCCAGTGGAGGAATATCTTGGGCTCGCCCTCGGCCATGCGCCTAAGCACGTCGTCGCGCGCGGGCCCGGACCACGACTCGGTGAACCGGAACACCGCGGTGGGAATGAGCCAGTTGCGCCGGTCGTGCCTGACCTCCACCTCGAGGCCGGGCAACTCGATCAGCGCGTCGACCGCCCTCTGGGCAAGCTGCCGGAACCGCGCGGTCTCGGCCTCCTCGTCCTCGCCAACGAAGACCTCGATCGCCCTGGCCAGCCCGACGATCTCCTCCTTGGTGACCTTCAGGCCCCGCCCGAAGAACTGGTTCGGCGAGCCGTTGGCCCGCGCGGCCTCGATCAGGTCCCTGCGCCCGGCGAGGATCCCCGTTCCCTGGGGACCGCGTATGGCCTTGCCGCCGGAGTAGATGACCATGTCGGCGCCCTCGTCTATGTAGCGGGTCAGGTTGGCGCGCGGGGGAACCATGGTCGCGGCGTCGACGATGACCGGAAGGTCGTGGGCGTGTGCGATCTCGGCCACTTGGGGCAGCGGCATCGCGTAGGGGGCGACGAACGGCGCCACCAGGTACGCGACCGCGGCGGTCCGCTCGGTGATGGCCGACTCCAGCTCCCACGGCAGGCAGCGCAGGAAGTCGCCCACGCCCACCAGCTTCGCCCCCACGGAGGTGTAGCACTGGTCGTAGGGAAAGCGGTGGATGTTGTGGATGATGATCTCGTTCCTCATCCCGGTCGTGTCGGGCAGCCGCGTCATCTTCGCCCTGTCGGTGCCGGCCACCACCGCGGCGGCCTGCAGGACCAGCGCGCCCGCGGCACCGGAGGTGACCATCCCGGCCTCGGCCCCGGTGTGCCTTGCGATGACCTCGCCGGCGGCGTCGTTGAGCTCGCCCATGTCGACCATCACCTGCGAGGCGGCGTTCATCGCCTCGTGCACCTCGGGCCGCAGCTTGGTGCCGCCGTACGCCGTCACCGGGCCGGCCGCGCTGATCGCCGGCCCGACGCCCAAGGAGCGAAACACTTCGCCCAGTTCATCCGTCTGAGACATGGAATCTCCCCCGCCTGATCTTTCGGGAACGCCTAAGGACAGGCGTTCGTCCCCGGCGGCTGCGCCCGCGATTATACGGGCGCGGGCGCGGGCGCCACAAGCGCCGGCGCCCGGGCCGGGCCTAGTGCATGAACATCGCGTCGCCGAGCGAGTAGAACCGGTAGCCGATCGAGACGGCGCGCGTGTAGGCATCGAGGACGCGGCGGCGCCCGGCGAAGGCGCACACCAGCATCAGCAGCGTCGAGCGCGGCAGGTGGAAGTTGGTGACCATCGCGTCGACGACCCCGAAGCGGTGGCCCTCGCCGATGAACAGGTCGGTGCTGGCCCGCCCGGGGGTGAGAGGCCCACCCGGGTCGTCCCCCGAGCGTCCGAACGCCTCCTCCGGGGCCTCCCCGGCGGCCCCCGACTCCAGCATCCGGACCGTCGTCGTGCCCACCGCGACAACGCGGCTACCCCGCGCCCTCGCGCGGTTAACCGCCGCCGCGCATCCCGGCGAGATCTCGTAGCGCTCCGAGTGCATCGCATGGTCGCGCGGGTCGGCGGCGGTCACAGGGCGGAAGCTGTCCCACCCGACGTGCAGCGTCGCGAAGGCCGTCTCAGCGCCGGCGGCCCGGATGCGGCCCAGCAGCCCCGGCGTGAAGTGCAGCCCCGCCGTGGGCGCGGCGACGCTGCCCTCTGCGCGCGAGTAGACGGTCTGGTAGCGCTCGGCGTCCGAAAGGGGCGCCCTGACGTATGGCGGCATCGGGACGACACCCGCCCCGCGCAGGTCTAGTCCCTCCGGCAGCCGCACGACGCGGGTGCCGTCCGGTGCGACGGCGGTCACCGTTGCCGCCAGCCCGCCCGACCCGTCCACGGTGAAGGAGGCACCCTCGCGGAGCCTGCGCCCCGGCCTTGCGAGCGCGCGCCAGTCCCGCCCGGCGACCCGTTCGAGGAGAAGGACCTCCACCCGCGCGCCCTGACGCCCGCCGGCCGGCGGGCGGCGCCCGAGGAGGCGCGCGGGGAAGACGCGGCTGTCGTTGAAGACGACCACGTCCCCGGCCCGAAGGAGGCCGGGTAGGTCCGAGAAGGCCAGGTCCCGCACCGCCCCCGTCCCCCGGTCCAGCGTCATCAGCCGCGAGGCGTCGCGCGGCTCGGCCGGCGTCTGGGCGATCAGCTCGTCCGGCAGGCCGTAGTCGTATTCATCGGTGCGCACCGCCTTATGGTAATGTAGCCTGGCCGAGCGGGCCGGGGGCACCGGGTCCGCGGGCGATCGCCTGGAGGGGGGATGCTACCGGAGCTTGAGTTGGGAGACCGCGTCGCGGTCGTGACGGGTGGAGGCAGGGGGATCGGGCGCGAGATCGCGCTCGCATTCGCCGAGGCCGGCGCCGACGTGGCGCTCGGCGCGCGCTCGACCGACGAGATAGAGGCCGTGGCGGCCGAGGTCGAGGCCGCGGGGCGCAGGGCGCTGGCGGTACCGACGGATGTCGCAGATCCCGCGCAGGTCGAGCGCCTGGTGGCGTCGGCGATCTCCGAGCTCGGGCGGGTCGACGTCATGGTCAACAACGCGGGCGTCGTCCACTTCCTTCCTCTGGTCCCGCTTCCGGACGGCGGGCCCGACTCGGTCCGGCTCACCAGGCCGCCGACCTCGCCGGTCACCGACGCCGAGTGGGACCGGATGATGGAGGTCAACGTCAGCGGCGTCATGTACGGGTGCCGCGCCGTCGGGCCGCACATGATCGAGCGCGGGAGCGGCAAGGTGATCAACGTCTCGTCCACAAACGGGACGATGGGCGTGCCCAACATGTCGCTCTACAACGTCTCCAAGGCGGCGGTGAACATGCTCACGCGCGTCCTCGCCCTGGAGTGGGCCCCCTACGGCGTGTGCGTGAACGCCCTGGCCCCCGGCGCGTTCCACACGCGCATGACGGACAGCCTTTGGACCAGCGAGGTCGCGTCCGCCGAGAACCTTGCCGGGGTACCCATGGGCCGCAGGGGAGAGTTGCGCGACCTCGCGGTGCTCGCCGTCTACCTGGCCAGCCCGGCCTCGGACTACATGACGGGCCAGATCGTCCACCTAGACGGGGGCCGGACGGCCCGCTAGGCTTACCGCGACCCGGGCGGCGCGGCCGCGCTGCGCGGGGGTCGAGATCACTGCGGGAGGTCGAGCATGAGTCCAAGGGGAGCCAGCGGCAAGGTGCAGACCGTCCTGGGCCCGGTCGATCCCGGGTCCCTCGGGATCACGCTGACGCACGAGCACCTGCTGATCGACCTGCGGTGCTACTTCCGGATGCCGGAGGAGGCGAGCCAGCGCTGGTACGTGGACCGCCCGGTGACCATCGAGATCCTGGGCAAGCTCCGCGGCATGTTCTACGCCAACCACGACAACCAGATGCTGCTCGACGAGCGCTTCTCCGTGGAGGAGATACTCAGGTACCGCTACGCGGGCGGCGACGCCGTCGTCGACACCACCTCGATCGGCATAGCCCGCGACCCGCTGGCCCTGGCGCGCATCTCGCGCGCCACCGGGCTGAAGGTCGTCATGGGCGCCAGCCACTACGTCCCCGAGTCGCACCCTCCCGACATGGACGAGCGCAGCGAGGAGTCGATCACACAGCAGATCATCAGCGACGTCACCGAGGGCGTCGGCGACACGGGCATCAGGTCCGGGGTCATAGGCGAGATCGGCAACCACACCCCGCTCACCGAGAACATGCGCAAGGTCCTTAGGGCGTCGGCGCACGCCCAGGCCGAGACCGGCGCCCCCATCCTGATCCACCCCGGCATCCACCCCGACACGCCCCTCGAGATCATCCGCATCCTGATGGACAACGGCGCCCGGGCCGACCAGGTGATCATGGGCCACCTCGACAACATCCGGCCCATGTCCGCCATCAAGGAGCTGGCCGACACCGGCTGCTACCTCGAGTACGACCGTTTCGGGTCCGAGGACACCAGCTTCACCTACCGCTCCGGGGACGTCGAGACGACCGGCGTGAGCGACGTGCAGCGGATGGACTCGCTCGAGTACCTGATCTCCGAGGGGTACGGCGAGCGCATAACGATCGCCCACGACGTGTGCCTCAAGACGGACAACGTCGCCTACGGCGGCAAGGGGTACGCCCACATCCTCGAGTCGATCGTCCCGCGGATGCGCATGCGCGGCTTTGCGCAGGGCCAGATCGACGACATCCTGGTCCACAACCCGGCCCGCGCGCTGACCTTCGCTTAGCGGACGGGGACCGAATCGCCTTGAACCCGATGGCTTCAGGCGAATGAACTACCCAAGATTTGTCGATTGCCGCCGATGACAGGCCGGCGGTGACGCTCTCGCCCTCCTGGAAGAGCCCACGACGGGCTCTTGGGAGGCGTTGGCCAGCCCCTCCGTCACTCAGTCCTCGGCGGTGACCCACCGCCAAAGCTAGACAGGGCCCGGTGCCCGACCCGCTCCAAGGCCGGGCGTCTGCGCCGGTGTCCTCGCGTGCACCACTCGCACTCCTCATCAAGGGGGGTCCGCTGCTGCCAGTCTACGGCGCTGGAATCATGCTGGGCAGTTGGACGATGCGGGGCAATCCCACCCCACGGGGCGAGGATCTCGGAAGCCGGACGTCTTTCCGCTCGCCCATGGATCTTTCGCCTGGTTGACTCCGAGGCGTAGAGCGCTTTTGGCTCCATGCGCCGCACCACGGAAGAGTTCTCTTCCCCCTTGCCGACATGCACACGGCGTCCGCCCTCATGAACCGTCACGCCCAGCAACCGGTGAGGCTGGCTCTCCATACCCAATGATTGCGCACGACACGGACTGGAAGGACAGTATTCCCTGCGGCATAATGGCCGCGCGTAGCAGCCGTCCTGGCCCGCATCGCGCCGGGCTCCAGCGGTGCCGTCCGCTGCCCCGACGGGGATTGCGGGCCACCGGCCGCGAGGACAGCCATGAGTCACTCTCCAGCACGCAGAGCACTCTGGGCCGCCCTGGCCTTCGCCCTCGTCGCGGGTCTGGTCGCATGGACCGCGGCGCTGTCGCTGGAGGCCCAGTCCCCGCCCCATCCGGACGCTCCTGACCTCTACGACGGCAACGGGGACGGCGCGATAGACTGGGACGAACTGCTCACGGCGGTGACCGATCACCTTGCCGGACGCATCGACAAGAACCTTGCGCGAAGTGTCCTGGAACTGCACCTCGGCTTTGCGCTCGACGCCATCCCGGCCGACGGGGCCGGCGTCCCGGACGGGGTCATCGCGGCATGCCGCTGGCTCGGCTGCGGACCCTACGCGGCCCCACCCCCCACCTCGGTGTCCGTGCCCGGCTCCATCGATCGCGCGGGCGAGGTCGACTCTGTCACCTTCGCCGCGCACGAGGGACGGATCTACCGGATCAACGTGGCCCTGGACACGCTCCCCGATTCGCTGGTCGAGCTCTACGACTCGAGCGGCGGATGGCTTGCCTCGAACGACGACTACGGAGAATCGCGGGGATCGCGCCTCGTCGTGCGGGCGCAGCGCACGGGCAACCTCGACGTGAGGGTAAGCGGCGTCGGCTCGGCCACGGGCACCTACGTACTGACCATCCTCGAAGTCGAGGACGACCACGCGAACGTCGCCGCGCGGGCCAGCCGCGTTCCGCCAGGCTACCCGGTGTCCGGGAGCATCGAGTACGCGGGCGACATCGACCTGTTCGCCGTCGAAGCACTGGAGGGTGGCGTGTACCTGTTCGAGGTGGCACCTGGCACGCTCCCGGATGCGTGGATGGAGGTCTACGACTCGGGTGGTCGGCCGCTGGACACGCACGACGGCCCGGCGGGCTCGGGGCCACCGCGCATCACCCTGAAGGCTCCGAGCACGGGCGACCTTTACGTGGGGGTCGGGGGCTACGGATCGGATACGGGCACCTACAACCTGACCGTCATCGCCACCGGGGACGACCATGCGAACTCCGTCGCGAACGCCAGCTCCGCCCCCGTCGGACAACCAGTCGCCGGGACGATCGGGGACGGCGACGACCTGGACCTGTTCGCCTTCGAGGCGCGGGAGGGGAGGATCTACCAGATCGACGTGAACCCGGGCACCCTTTCCGATCCTTGGCTCGAACTCCTGGACGAGCGCGGCGGGCATCTCCATAGCAACGACGACCACGGGGACTCCCTGGCGCCGCGCATCTTCTGGAAGGCCCGGAGCGCGGGCAGGCTCCACGCACGGGTCGGCGGCCACGGACCGGCGACGGGCACCTACACCCTGACCATCCTCGAGATCGAGGACGACCATGCGAACTCCGTCGCGAACGCCAGCCACGTGGCCGTCGGGGCATCCGCGCCCGGAGCGATCCAGTACCCGGATGTCCTCGACCAGGAGGGCGACGTGGACTTCTTCGCCTTCGATGCACGGGAGGGGGAGACCTACCGGATCGACGTCGCACTGGGCACTCTCTCCGATTCATGGCTCGAACTGCTGGACGGCAACGGCGGGTATCTCGATTCCAACGACGACCACGGAGACTCGCTGGCGTCGCGCATCTACTGGCGGGCACGGAGCACGGGCCGGCTCTACGCAGGGGTCAGCAGTTACGAACCGGACACGGGCACCTACACCCTGACCGTCTCCGTCCTCGATGGCGGTGACGACCACGCGGACGACATCGAGGGCGCGTTGCCTTCCCCCGTTGGGATGCCTCTGTCCGGCTCCATCCAGTACCCGGACGACTCCGACTTCTTCGCCCTCGACGTGCGGGAGGGAACCATCTACCAGATCGACGTCGCACTGGGCACCCTCTCCGACTCCGAACTCACCCTCCACGACTCCGAGGGCGGATGGCTGGCATCGAACGACGATTATGGCGAGTCGCTGGCTTCGCGCGTCTACTGGCGGGCACGGAGCGCGGGAAGGGTCTTCGCGGAGGTCGAGGGCCTGTGGTCCAACACGGGCACCTACACCCTCACCGTCCTCACCATCGAGGACGACCATGCCGATTCGGCGGCGGAAGCCACCCCCGCGCCCGTCGGCTCCCCCGTGCCGGGAACGATCCAGTACGGGGGCTACTTCTATGACTTCGCCGACTATGACCACACCCGCGAGGGGGACAGGGACCTTTTCGCCTTCGAGGCGCGCTCGGGGGAGAGCTACGCGATCGACGTGTCCCTGGGCACGCTCCGGCGTTCGAGCCTGGCACTGCTGGACGGGGACGGGACGGTCCTCTTATCCGGCGACGAGTGCAATGTCTGGCCACGGTCGCGCATCGTGTGGCGGGCCGCCGAGGCGCGGGTGCTGTTCGCGAGGGTCAGCGGACTGTACGAATCGGACACTGGCACCTACAGCCTGACCGTCTCGGCCCTCGGCTCCGGGGACGACCACGCAAGCTCCCCCGCGGACGCCGGCCCCGTCCCCGTCGGAGCGTCCGTGCCCGGTTCCATCCAGTACGAGTGCGACGTGGACTTTTTCGCCTTCGACGCGCGGGAGGGGGAGACCTACCTGATCGACGTGGGCCCGGGCACGCTCTCCGATCCGCGCTTCGAGCTCCTGGACGCGGACGGCAGGCGCCTCGCCCTCAACGACGAAGGCGGCCCACCGGCGTCGCGCATCGTATGGCCGTCCCGCGAGGCGGGCAGGTTGGTCGTGGGCGTGAGGGGCCATGGACCGGGCACCGGGACCTACACCCTGACCGTCTCCGTTCTCGGGGTGGAGGACGACTACGCCAACTCCGCCGCGGGCGCCGGCCCCGCCACCGTCGGAGAGGCCATGCCCGGGTCCATCCAGTACGAGTACGACGAGGACTTCCTCTCCTTCACCCCGCGGGAGGGGACCATCTACCAGATCGACGTCGCGCTGGGCACGCTCCCCGATTCGCGCCTCGAGCTCTTCGAAGGGGACGGGACGGCGGTCGACTACAGCGACGACCACGGAGACTCGCTCGCGTCGCGCATCTACTGGCGGGCGCGGGACCCCGGCGAGCTGTTCGTCGGCGTCAGCGGGTTCGGACCGGATACGGGCACCTACACGGTCACCATCCTCGAGGTAGACGACGACCATGGGAACTCCGCGACGAACGCCACCCGCGTGCGCGTGGGCGAGCCCGCGCCGGGAACGCTCCAGTACACTGACGCCTACCACTACGAAGAAGATGATGACTACTTCGTCTTCGATGCCCGGGAGGGGGAGATATACCACGTCGACGTCGCCCTGGGCACGCTCTCCGACGCCTGGGTCGCGCTCTACGGCGCGGAAGGCCAGGGGCGGCTGGTCTGGAGCACGGGGTCCAGGCTCTCTTGGCAGGCCAGGAGCACGGGCGACCTGCTGGTGAGGATCAGCGGTTCGGGGACTACGGCCCCCTACATGCCGTGGACGCTGATCAGCCGGAACCCCCTGCACGGGGACGTAGGCACCTGGTCCTGGGGCGGAGGGTACGACGAGTCGAATGTCGGCACGTACACCCTGACCGTGTCCCTGGCCGACATAGAGGATGACCATGGGAACGTCCCCTCCGAGGCCAGCCCCGCCCCGATCGGCGTCCCCGTTCCCGGGTCGATCCAGCACGGCACCGACGTGGACCTGTTCGCCTTCGATGCGCGCCAAGGGGAGATATACCGTATCGACGTGGTCCGGGGCACGCTCACCAGTTCCTGGACCGAGCTGGACGACGGGGGCCTGCGGGACCCGCGATGGAGATTTAGGGACTACGGCGACGCGGACTCGGGGGAATCGCGCATCTGGCAGGCACCCGGCACGGGCCGGGTGCACGTCAGAGTCAGCGGCTTCTACCTGTCGGACACGGGCACCTACACACTGACCGTGTCCCTCGCCGACATAGAGGACGACCACGGGGACGGCGTCGGGAACGCCTCCCCCGCTCCGCTCGGGGTGTCCGTCCCCGGATCGATCCAGTACTCCGGCGACTCGGACATGTTCGCCTTCGACGCGGTCGAGGGGAGTCTGTACGAGATCGATCTGACCCTGGGCTCGCTCCCGGACTCGGAGCTCAGGCTCTTCGACGGGGACGGGAACCGCGTCGATCTCGGAGACGACTACGGTGAGCCCTGGGAATCGCGCATCGTCTGGCGCGCCGCCGAGACGCGGGCGCTGTTCGTGGAGGTCCGCGGCTACGGTTGGCATGCTGGCACCTACGCCCTGACCGTGTCCGTCGCCGGCTTTGAGGATGACCACGGCAACTCCACAGCGGACGCCAGTCCCGCTCCCATCGGTCTGTCCGTATCCGGGGCGCTCGAGTACGAGGACGACCAAGACCTGTTCGCCTTCGACGTGACGGAGGGAGAGATCTACCTGATCGAGGTTGAGCTGGACACGCTCTCCAGGTCGTGGATCCGCCTGCTCGGGTCGGACGGACGGCCGCTGGCCGACGGGGGCACCGAGCCGCGCATACTCTGGCAGGCGCATAGCAGCGGCGAGCTGTTCGTGAAGGTCCGCGGACCGGGACTGGGGACCTACTCCCTAACAGTGTCCGTCACCGGCTCCGAGGATGACCACGGCAACTCCATGGAGGACGCCAGCCCCGCCCCCATCGGAGAGTCCGTACCGGGGTCGCTCGACTACGCGGGCGACTTGGACATTTTCGTGTTCAGTGCGCAGCAGGGGCGGATCTATCGGATCGACATGGCCGCCGACACGCCCTACCTCTGGGAGATCGGGCTCCTCGACAGCGGGGGGGCCAGCCTCTCCAACCCTTACGACATCTACGGGAGAGGGCGCGCATCGCGCCTGTGGGGTGCCGGGGAGACCGGCGAGACATTCGTCTGGGTGGCCGCCTACTACAGGGATAGCACCGGCACCTACACGCTGACGGTGTCGGAAGCCGACCCCGAGGACGACCATAGCAACGATGCCGCGAACGCCAGCCCCTTGCAGTCTAGCGATGCCGCGGCCGGGTCGATCGACTACGCGGGCGATGTTGACATTTTCGCCTTCGACGCGCTGGAGGGGCAGACCTACCGGATCTACGTTGGCCCGGACACGCTATCCGATCCGCAACTCGAGCTAATCGACGGGGATGGAAGGCGCCTCGCCTTCAACAATGACTACGGGGGGTCCGCCGCACCGCGAATCGTCTGGCGGGCCCGTCAGACGGGACCCCTGTTCCTGGGGGTCAGCGGGTACGGATGGGACACGGGCACCTACACGCTGACCATTGCGGCGGGCGATGCGGGGCGAGACGGCTGAAGGTGGTGGCCACGGGGCTAGCGGCGGCTCCTGCGAGGACTCCGGCTCCGTCGAGGGGTCTGCGGGTCGGCAAGTCTCGATCCCCTCTCGGTCCTCCATGGCCCGAGAAGCACGACATCTTCATGCCGCGCGGGTGGATCCCGGTACCGGGGACGGTCCCTGAATGAGGGGCTCCCAAGCGAACGGGCTAATCGCCATTGCGATTTTCGTCGCGACCGCTCTGATGACCGCATGCGGCGGCGGGCCGGAGACGACCCCTGATCCCACGCCGGTGCCCACACCCGAGCCGAAACCGTCCGAGCCGGCGGTGGCCACACCCTCTCCCGCCGCCAACACAGACGTTGAGGACGACCACGGGGACTCAGCCGACGCCGCGAGCCCCGCTCACGTCGGCGAGCCCTTGCCCGGAACGATCGGGCATCCGGGGGACGTGGACCTCTTCGCCTTCGATGCGCGACAGGGCGAGATCTACCAGATCGACATCGTCCTGGGCACGCTGTCCGACTCGCAGTTAGGACTGTTGGACGGCGAAGGCTGGCGGACCGTGGCCTACAACGACGACCTTGGGGACTCGCAGGCATCGCGCATCCTCTGGTGGGCACAGGTGGAGGGCACGACGTTCGTGAGGGTCAAGGGAGCCGGATCGGAGATCGGCACCTACACCCTCACCGTCTCCGCCTACGAGGACGACCATGGGAACCGTTCAGCAGACGCAAGCCGCGCCCCGATGGGCGAACCTGTGCCCGGAACGATCGAGTACCTGGAGGATCTGGAATGGTGCGACCGGGACTTCTTCAGGTTCGATGCGCTGGAGGGAGGGACTTTCCGGATTGACTTGACACCGGGCACGCTCGACGGTGCGTGGATCGATCTCTACGACTCGCAGGAGTGGCTGGCCTGGAACGCGGCCCCCCTGCTGGCTCCAGACGGGCTACGCATCTTCTGGCGTGCCCGGGACACCGGCGCGCTGTTCGTGCAGGTCCGCGGCTGCGGAGCCGTCACCGGATCAGTGGCGCGCGCGTTTCCTGGGGGAGATGACATCATGCTGGGAGCTGCCGGCACCTACTCCCTGACAGTATCCACCACCGACATCGAGGACGACCACGCGAACTCAGTCGTGGACGCAAGCCCCGCCCCCATCGGCGAGCCCGTCCCCGGAACGATCGAGTACGAGGGCGACGAGGACCTGTTCGCCTTCGAAGTGATGAGGGGGGAGCTCTACCGGATAGAGGTGGTCCTAGGCACGCTTCCCCACGCGTGGACCGCCCTGTATCACAGGGGCGCGTGGGAATGGCAGAGGGACTGGGACCACGGCGGCCCCTCCCTCCCCGGAACGTCTCTGGAATCCCGCACCTGGCGGGCCCAGCGCACGGGCAAGGCGGTCGTGAGCGTAGGCGGCTTCTACGTGACGGATACCGGCACCTACGCGCTGACCGTATCCGCCCTCGGCGACGAGGACGACCATGCGAACTACCTCACTGGCGCGAGCCCCGCTCCGACCGGCGAGTCCGTGGGCGGCACGCTCGAGCACGGGGATGACGTTGACTTCTTCGCCTTCGATGTGCTGGAGGGGCGGACATATCAGATCGACGTGGCGGCCCCGCGCACGCGCCTCGACCTGCGCATCGAGCTGTTCGGCGCGGACGGCGGGCGAGTAGTTGCCCAAGACGATCAAGTCCGCGACTACCACGGCCCCTACCACAGCACGTCCCGCATCGTATGGCGGGCCCCGAGCACGGCCACGATCTCCGTGGGGGTCAGCGGCATCGAGCCCTGGGATGCCGGCGCCTACACCCTGACCATCGCCGATTACGCGGATGACCACGGGAACGACCTGTCGAGCGCCAGCCCCGTGCCGCTGGGCAGATCAGTGCACGGGTCGATCCACCAGGAGGGAGACGTGGATCTCTTCGCCTTCGATGCCCGGGAAGGAGTGACCTATCTGGTCGATGCGGACCTGGGCACGATTCGCGACCTGCAGCTCACGCTCCGTGACGAGGACGGGGACTACATCGCGTTCAACGACCAGCGATGGACGTACTACCAGCCGGTGCGCATCGCCTGGCAGGGCCGGCTATCGGGCAGGCTCTTCGCGGAGGTCGGAGGCTACCAGGGACTGGGTACTGGCACATACACCCTGACAGTCTCCGTTCACGAAGACGACCACGGCAACCGCCCCGCGATTGCCAGCCGGGTGCCCGTAGGGGAGTCCGTCACTGGATCCATCGAGTACACGTTCGACCTGGATTTCTTCGCCTTCGACGCGCGGAAGGGCGAGGCCTACCAGATCGACGTAACCCCCGGCACTCTCACCGAACCGGAGGCCACGCTAAGTGGGGAGGACGGGGAGCACATCGATTCCGACTACGGTCGGGGCGGCTCCCCGGCGGCGCGCATCGTGTGGCGGGCCCTGAGGACGGGCAGTCTATTCTTGCAGGTCAACGGTGATCACGGATTCCACCCTCCGGATGCGGGCACCTACACGCTGACCATCTCCGTCCTCGACATTGAGGACGACGGCGGGTGAAGCCGCAGTGGCGAGGGCATGGCCAGTTCCGGCCGGGCGTCTCGCCCGGGGCATTGAGACGCCGAGCCTCTGAGGAACGACCCTGAATATCGGCGAACGGGCGGACGTGGGTTCGGCCGTGAGGCCGGCCCGCTGCAGCAGCCGCTGAGGCTGTCCAGGCGACTTGCGGCCGCGGGACCTCCAACGACATCCGATCTTCCGCAAATGCCTTTAGCCGCACGGCGGGCACCTTCTTCAGGCGCTGGTTCAGGGTGTCCACCTCTATGCCCGCAGACTCCAGGGCAGTCGCGCCAAGCAGCGGCTCGGCGTCGCCTTCGCCGAAGACGATCGTCCCGCCGACAATTTCGCCTATGAACTCTATGTCCGCCGTTGTGACATCCACGCGAATCTCGCGTCCGTCCGCCAGCGCGTATACTCTGCGCCCCTTGGGCATGAGGCCTATGGACTCCAGGGCAGAGCGGGGTACCAGCGAATCCGTTGCCCCGCCATCCACATTAAAAAGGCCCTCCCAGGACCTGCCCGGGTCTGCGGGGTTGGCAATCCTAGCCGTGACTTGCATCGCTCCTATATCAAATGCATCCTTGGATCCCGAGCCGGACTCGGTGAAAGGCGAAAGAAGGGTACGGAGTCCACATAGGCCAGGTGACGCTCAACCTTCCGGACCGCACCGTGGGCCCACTCGTGGCCCATCCCGCATCGGCTCGGGACCGGGTTGGGCGCAGGATGGGGGTCCATATGATTGGCTCCGGGCCGGACGCTATGGCCCAACATGCAGGGACGGTCATTGCACCGACAGCCGGGCCGCCTTCAGCGTGTTGGACAGCAGCATGGCTATGGTCATCGGCCCCACCCCTCCAGGCACGGGGGTGATCGCGGACGCCTTCTCCGAGACGGCGTCGAAGTCCACGTCGCCGACCAGCCGGTAGCCTGACCTGCGCTCGGGCGCCTCGACCCTGTTGATGCCAACGTCGATCACCACCGCGCCCTCTGCGACCATGTCCCCGGTGACGAAGCGGGCACGGCCCACCGCCGCTATCAGGATGTCCGCGCTGCGAGCGATGCCCGCGATGTCCGCCGTGCCCGTGTGGCACACCGTCACCGTCGCGTTGGCGTCCGGCCCGCGCTGCATCAGCAGCGCCGCGACCGGCTTCCCGACGATGTCCGACCGCCCACAAACCACCACGTGCCGGCCCGCCGGCGAGTTGCCCGTCCGCAGCAGCATCTGCTGCACCCCCGCGGGCGTGGCCGGGACGAAGCGCGGCGTTCCCGCCAGCAGCAGCCCCATGTTCACCGGGTGGAGCCCGTCCACGTCCTTCTCGGGCGCTATGCGCTGGATGAACTCCTTCTCGTCGAGGTGATCCGGCAGAGGCAGCTGGACCAGGATGCCGTGCACCGCCGGGTCGGCGTTGAGCTCGTCGAGCGCTGCGCGCACGGCCTCGGGCGGGGCGTCGGCTGGGAGCCTGTGGTCCGCGGCGTTCATGCCGGCCTCGGCGGCGGCCCTCTGCTTGTTGCGGACGTAGACCTGCGAGGCCGGGTCGTCCCCCACCAGGATGACGGCCAGGCCGGGCACGATGCCCGACTCGGCCTTCAGCCGGGCGACGCCCTCGGCCACCTCGGCCCGAACCTGCGCGGCTATGGCCTTGCCGTCGATGATCCGTGCTGCCATGTCGTCCTCCTCGGCGCGGGTCGCGGGGTCTTCGGTTGTGGGGCCGGGACGCCCCGGCGGGCCGCGCCGGGATTCAGCGTAGAATCGGGGCGCGACATGTTGGTGAGCGGCGTGGACATTGTAGAGATACCTCGGGTCGGGCGCGTCGCCGAGCGCTACGGACGGCGATTCCTGGACCGCGTGTACACCGAGCGCGAGCAGGCGTACTGCCGCGGCCGCGCCCCCCAGCTGGCCACCCGCTTCGCGGCCAAGGAGGCGGTGATGAAGGCCCTGGGCACCGGCGTGCGCGGCGTGCCCTGGAAGGACGTCGAGGTCGTTCGCCGGCGTGGCCGCGCCCCGGCGATCGAGCTCCACGGCGCGGCGGCCGCGAGGGCGGCGAGCATGGGCATAGAGCGGATGGCCGTGTCGCTGTCCCACTCGCGGGACATGGCCGTGGCCTTCGTCGTGGCCGAGAGCGACGTCTCCAATTCCTAGGCCCGCCGAGGTAGCCTCCATGAAGATCGTAACGTCGGCCCAGATGGCGAGGATCGAACGCCTGGCGGGCGGCGCCGGCGTCGGCACCGACCGGCTGATGGACAACGCCGGGCTGGCCGTCGCCGAGACGTGCCGAAGGATCCTCGGTTCGGCCGGGGACGGCGCCATGGCCGGCCTCGAGGTGCTCGTCCTGGTGGGGCCGGGCAACAACGGCGGCGACGGCCTGGTCGCGGCCCGCCACCTCTCTGCGTGGGGAGCCGGGACGACCGTCTACCTTGCGTCGCCGGGCCGGCCTCCCCACCCCAGGGCGCGCGAGCTGCCCGGGGAGGTGCGGGTGGTCAGGGCCGACGACGACGCCGACGGGGCGGTCCTGGGGCGCTGCCTGTCCGAGTCCGCGATCGTCATAGACGCGCTGCTGGGCACCGGGGCCTCCCGCGCCGTCTCCGGCCCGCTCGCCGGGCAGCTCACCGCGCTGGCCGAGGCTAGGTCCGCCCGGCCCGAGCTGGTCCTGGTCGCGGTCGACCTGCCGACCGGCGTGAGCGCCGACACCGGGGAGGCCGACCGGTTCGCCGTCGGGGCCGACGTCACCGTCGCGCTCGGCCGCCCGAAGATCGGCCACTGCTCGCTTCCCGGGGGCGAGCTGTGCGGCGTGGTCGCGATAGAGGAGATCGGCCTGCCCGAGGGGCTGGACGACGACGTCTCGCTCTCGCTGATCACGCCCGGGTGGGCGCGGGCCCGGCTGCCGGCGCGGCCCGCGGCCGGCCACAAGGGCACCTTCGGCAGGCTGCTGGTCGTCGCCGGCTCCCGCAGCTACGTCGGCGCGGCGCAGCTGGCGGCGGCGGCCGGCTCGCGCGCGGGCGCGGGCCTGGTCACATGCGCCGCGCCCGCGGGCATCCAGATGGCGGTGGCCGCCTCGGCGCCTCAGGTAACGCACCTGCCGCTGCCCGAGACCCCGGAGGGCGGCATCGCCGCCGGGGGGGCCGGGGAGATCATGCGCGCCGCCGGGGGCTTCGACGCCGTGGTCGTCGGTTGCGGCCTCGGCCGCGCCGACGGAACGGCCGAGATGGTCCGCTCCCTGCTCGGGGGCGGCTCCGGGCTGCCCCCCGCCGTCGTGGACGCCGACGCGCTGAACATCCTCTCCGCCACCGAGGGGTGGCACCGCGGGCTCGAGACCCCCGCGGTCCTGACGCCGCACCCGGGGGAGATGTCGCGCCTGACCGGCCGCCCCGATCCTCCCCCGGGCGCCGGGCGCATCGAATGGGCGCTCGAAGCGGCGTCGGAGTGGGGCCAGGTGGTCGCGCTCAAGGGCGCCTACACCGTGGTGGCGGAGCCGGGCGGCCGCGCGATGGTCGCTCCGTTCGCCAACCCCGCCCTCGCCACCGCCGGCACGGGCGACGTGCTCGCCGGGGCGATCGGCGGGCTGCTGGCCCAGGGCGCGCCACCCGCGGACGCGGCGGCGCTCGGGGTGTTCATCCACGGGGCGGCCGGCGAGAGGGTCCGGGACGAGTTCGGCGACGCCGGGGCGATAGCCGGGGACCTGCTGCCCGAGATCCCCAGGGCGATGAGGGCCCTCGCCGAGGAGTAGGCCGTCGCGACCCTGAGGGGCCCCGAGAGGGCCGAGTACGTGGCCGACCTGTTCGGCCGGATAGCCGGGCGCTACGACCTGCTCAACACGCTCATGTCCGCGGGCAGGCACCGCGCCTGGCGGCGCATGGCCCTGGACATGGCGGTCGACGGCGCGGGCGGCGTGGGCAGCGCCCTGGACATCGCCGCGGGTACGTGCGACTTCCCGCTGAGCCGGCCGGCCGCGGCCGAGCGGTGGGTGGCCGTCGACTTCTCGGCCGCCATGCTCGCGGTCGGGAGGGCCAAGGTGGCCCGGTCGGGGGCGAACGTCTCGCTGGCGCTGGCGGACGCGCACGCCCTGCCGTTCCCAGACGGCTCGTTCGAGCTGGTCACCGCGGGCTTCGGGCTCCGCAACTTCACCGACCGGCCGGCCGCGCTCGCCGAGATCCGCCGCGTGCTTGGCGCCGGGGGTAGGCTCGCGGTGCTCGACATCTTCTCGGCCGCAGGGGCCGGCCCCGCCGGCAGGGCGCTGGGGGCCGCGTTCGGGGTCGTGGCGCCGCTCCTGGGCCTCGCGCTCGCGGGCGACCGCGAGGCGTACGCCTACCTGCCGGCCTCCGCCGCCGGCTTCACCGCCGGCGGCCTCGCCCGCGAGATGGAGTCCGCAGGGATCTCCGTGGTCGCAAGGAGACCCCTGGCCCTCGGGTCGGCGGGGATACTCGTCGGCGAGCGGCGCTGAGGCCGCGGGGGGCTCAGCGCCTGCGCAGCATGGGAAAGAGGATCACCTCGCGGATCGAGCGGTGCCCGGACAGGAGCATCGTGAGCCGGTCGATGCCCATCCCGAGGCCCCCGGTGGGGGGCATGCCGTGCTCGATCGCCTCGATGAAGTCCTCGTCCAGCCTGTCGTAGCTCTCCTCGCCCTCCGCGCCGCCGGCCCTTCGCAGCGCCTCCTGCTCCTCGAGCCGGGCCCTCTGGTCGACCGGGTCGTTCAGCTCGGTGAAGGCGTTGCAGACCTCCATGCCGGCGATGAAGCCCTCGAAGCGCTCGACGACCCGGGGATCGTCGCGGTGCCTCTTTGCCAGCGGCGACATCTCGAGGGGGTAGTCGACCAGGAAGGAAGGCTGCACCAGGTGAGGCTCCACCGCGTCGGAGATCAGCTTGTCGAGCAGGCCCGCCCAGCTCTGCTGCTGCGAGGCGTCCAGCCCAAGCGACTCCATCCTGGCCGCGAGCGAGTCGAGGTCCGAGCACTCGATGAAGTCCACGTCGCAGCGCTCTATGAGCTGGTCCCTCAGGCTCAGCCGGGGCCAAGGCGGGGCCAGGTCGATCTCCCGCCCGTCGAACTCGACGACAGTGCCGCCCAGGACCTGGCGGGCGATGGCGCCGACCATCTCCTCGACCATGGCCATCACGTCGCCGTAGTCGGCGAAGGCCTCGTAGCTCTCCATCATCGTGAACTCGGGGTTGTGGTAGTAGTCGACGCCCTCGTTGCGGAACACGCGCCCGATCTCGTAGACGCGCTCGATGCCGCCGACTATCAGTCGCTTCAGGTACAGCTCGGTCGCTATGCGCAGGTACAGGTCGGCGTGGAGCTGGTTGTGGTGCGTGACGAAGGGCCTCGCCATCGCGCCCGCGGCCACCGACACCAGCACCGGGGTCTCGACCTCGATGAACCCCCTGTCGTCGAGGAAGCGCCGCATGGCCGACACGATCCCCGAGCGCAGCGCGGCCACGCGCCGGGCCTCCTCGTTGGCTATCAGGTCCAGGTGTCGCTGCCGGAACCTGATCTCGGTGTCGGTCAGGCCGTGCCACTTCTCCGGCAGCGGCCGCAGCGCCTTGGACAGGACGGTCAGCGAGGCCGCCTCCACCGTCACCTCACCGGTCCGGCTGCGGATCACCGGGCCGCCGACCCCGATCCAGTCCCCGATGTCGAGGTCGCCGACCAGCTCGTAGCCGTCCGCCAGCAGGTTGCGGCGAAGCAGCACCTGGATCCGGCCGCGTCCGTCCCGAAGGTCCGCGAACGCAGCGTTGCCCATGCGCCTCAGGGCGACCATGCGGCCCGCCACGGAGACGGGCCCGGTCCTGGGGGCGTCGCCGGGGTCGTCCCCGGCCTCGGCGGCCAGCAGCAGGTCCCGCGCCTCCGAGGTGGTGTGCGTCCTGGGAAAGCTGTGCGGGTAGGGGTCGAGGCCGCGCCCGCGCAGGCGCTCGAGCTTGCGCCTGCGGGCCCCCACGAGGTCGCCCGGCGACCCGTCCTCCCCGTTACTGCTCATTGTGCGTGGCGACGCTGCGTCAAGGTCTGCATCGGGCTCCCCCGGGCCGGCGGCGCGCGGGGCCGCGACGGACGGGGCGGGCCCCAATTCTAAACGCCCCCCGGGCGGGCGGCAAAGGCGGACGGCTTTCGAACAAGTCTAAAACTCATTCCAAAAATGCTTTCTAGCCGGGCGGTCCCTTGCTAACATCGGCCCACTCTCGACGGTTGGGCCGGGGCCGAGGCGGTCCCGCCCGGCGAACTGAGGCTGATGAGCACCCGGATCTGCGGCGGCGAGGACAGGGGCCGGAGGCTCCGGCTGCCCGCGGGTCGGCTGAGGCCGACGACCGAGAGGGTGCGCGCCGCCGTGTTCTCGATCCTGGGTGCGAGGGTCGAGGGGGCCAGCGTGCTGGACCTCTACGCGGGCTCCGGGGCGATGGGCCTTGAGGCCCTGAGCCGCGGTGCGTCGCGCGCCGACCTGGTCGAAAGGAGCGCCAGAGCTTGCAGCGTCATCGAAGCGAACATCAGATCGCTCGGATACCGAGGCCGGGCGCGGGTGATAAGGGCCCGCGCGGAGTTGGTGGTTGGATCGCCGACCGCTCCCGGCGGCTGCGGCCGAGGTGGCCGCGATGGAGGACCCTACGGATTGGTCTTCATGGACCCGCCGTACGATGACGACCCCTGGGGGGCGGTGCTGACCGCCCTGGGCGCCGGCGCCATGCTCTGCCCCGGCGCGGCCGTCGTCGCGGAGCACCGGGCGGGCACGCGCCTTCCCGGCCCCTACGGGCGGCTGACGCTGCGCACCGAGCGGCGCTACGGCGACTCGGCCATCTCGGTCTTCGAGGCCGGCCCGGATGGCTAGGGCGGTGTACCCGGGCACGTTCGACCCGGTGCACAACGGCCACGTCGACGTGGCCCGCCGGGCGTCGCAGCTCTTCGACGGCCTGGTGATCGGGGTGTACGACAGCCCGCCCAAGTCGCTGCTGTTCTCGACCGAGGAGCGGGTCCGGATGTTCGCCGACTCGCTGGAGGGCGCCGCCAGCGTGGAGGTCAGGCCGTTCACCGGCCTCGCGGTCGACTTCGCCCGCGCGGTCGACGCCGGCTTCATCCTCAGGGGCCTGAGGGCGGGCATCGACTTCGAGGTCGAGTTCGAGATGGCCCACATGTGGAGGAGCCTGGCCCCGGACATCGACGTGGTGTGCGTGATGAGCGCCCTCGAGCACCAGTTCATACATTCGTCGCGGATCAAGGAGGTCGCAAGGCTGGGCGGCAACGTGGAGGGCCTGGTGCCCGACGGGGTGGCCGGCCTGCTGCGCCAGAGGCTGAGCGAGAGATAAGGAGGAGGGAATGTCCCACGCAATCGACTACTACCTGGACGAGCTGGACGAGCTCTCGAGGAGCTCCGGCAAGGTCCTGGGTATGAAGAACAAGGTGATGGTCGACGCCGACAGGCTCGCGGCCATCTCCGCCGAGCTGCGCAAGACGGTGCCCCAGGACGTCCTGGAGGCCGACGAGGTGATCAAGCAGCGCGACAGCATCATCAACCAGGCCTACCTGGAGTCGCGCAGGGTGCGCGAGACGGCCAAGCAGGAGTCCTCGGCCATCACCACCGCGGCCCGCAGCGAGCACGAGGCCATGGTCGCCGAGACCGAGGTCCTCAAGGACGCGGAGGAGAAGGCCGAGAAGATCCACGACGAGGCCCACCGCAAGGCCAGCGAGGTGCTGCGGGAGGCGCGCCAGGAGGCCGTCAGGATCACGGGCGAGGCCGAGGCGGCGGCCAAGGACCGGCGCGAGGGCGCCGACCAGTACAGCCGCGAGGTGCTCTTCAGCCTGGAGGAGCGCCTCTCCCAGATGCTCGGCCAGGTCCGCAGGGGCATCGACGCCCTGGGCTCGGACGCCGACCCGCTGGCGAGGGCCGTGTCCAGGCCCGCCGCCAACGGCCGCTCCTCCGCCTAGCCGGCGGGGGCGCGGCCCCTATCCGAAGGCGCTCTCGAAAGCGTCCGCGTCGTTGCCGACGATGATCCGGCCGCCGGCCACCACCAGCGGCCGGCGGAGGAGGCGCGGGTCGCCCATGACCATCGAGACCATCTCGGCCTCCGACAGCGAGTCGGGGTCGCGGCCCAGCTTGCGGAACGACGGGCTCCTGAACGAGAACAGCTCCCGCAGGGGCCTAAGGGCCGCGAGGGCCGTCAGCTCCTCCTCGGAGAGCGGCTCTGCGAAGATGTCGCGCTCGGCGAGATCGACCCCCATGCCCGAGAGCGTCTCACGCGCCCTCCTGCAGGTGGTTCAGCCGCGCTTCCAGTAGAGGTCGGCCTTCTTCATGTCCATTCCTCCCGCCGGGCGGCGCGGTCGCGCCGCCCGCTACAGGCCCAGGCCCGCCTCGGCGAACGGGTTGGCCGGCGTGGGCGTCGGCTCCGAGGTCTGCTTGAGCTGCTCGAGCATCCAGTTGTAGATCTCTGAGTCGAACGCGGCGTACACGTCGTGGTTGTCGCGCTCGGCGTTCACCCAGTCCTGCAGGGCCTGCGACTTGATGTCCTCGAGGTCCGACGGCGACAGCTCCCTCGCCGGGTCCCTCTCCGAGACCATGAAGAACAGGATCAGCTTGGGGTTCTCGACGTCCGTCACCGGATCGCTGATCACCCCCACCTCCAGGCCGAGGACGGTGTCGGCGTAGGTGTCGGTAGATCCGACCGGCATCCAGCCCCTGTCGCCCCCGAGGCGAACCGTCTCCGGGTCGTCGATCGAGAACTCCCGGACGATGTCCCTCCAGACGGCCTGGCGCTCCTCGGGCGTGTCGGCCTCGGACAACCCGTCCCTGGCCTTGACCAGCATGATGTCGACCTCGGACCCGACCGGCATCACGATCCGGTGAAAGTGGACCTGCTCCGCGAACCTCGAGACCTGCTCGCCGATGAACTCGCGGAACTTGGCCCTGAGTATCGACCTGCGGGTGACCTCCCGGTGCTCGGCCTCCGAGAGGCGGATCGTGTTGAGGTAGCCGCGGTACCTCTCGTCGAAGTCCCTCCGCAGCCCCTCGGGGTCCAGGCCGGGCTCGGTGATCAGGAACAGGCTCTCTATCTGCCGGTCGATCTCGCCGTCGCTGACGCTGATGCCGTACCTCGCGGCCACCTGCGTGAGGATCTCGTCCTCGACGAACAGCTTCATCGACTCGAAGATCTCCTGGCTGGGCTGGAACTCCAGCCCGAAGAACCGGGCCCCCTCCTGGCGGACGCGCAGCGCCTTGACGAGGTCGCCCCTCGAGTAGGAGGTGTCGTTGACGCGCACGAGCGTCTGCCGCGGCGGCAGCACGAAGGCGATGATGTAGCCCGCTATCAGGATCCCCGCGATCGCCAGCAGCGCGCCGCCTATGACCATCAGGGTGATCCGCTGGCGCGCCTGGTTGCTGCGCCGCAGCACGGCTATCCTGCGCCGGTCGCTGGACAGGTTCCTGAGGCCGGACCGGTCGGGGCCCCTCTCGCGCCCCTCGGGTCCGCTGGTGTCCTGTGACAAGCCTTAGCTCCTGTGTGGATGCCGGGTGCCGGGCGGGTCCCGGCGGGTGCGGGGACCTCCCCGCGGGGCCGGGGCGCCTACCGCCTTGGGCTGGCGTACATGCCGGGGTGGTTGGGGCTGTAAGGCAGCAGCGCCAGGACGCGCGCGCGCTTGATGGCCGTCGCCAGCGCCCTCTGGTGGCGCGAGCAGGTGCCCGTCTTCCTGCGGGCGTCCATCTTGAACCTCTCGGAGATGTAGTTCCTGAGGATCTCGATGTCCTTGTGGTCGATGTGCCTGACCTTGTTGACGCAGAACCCGCAGACCTTCCTGCGCGCGTAGAAGCGGCCCCTGCCGCCGCGCCTTCCGCCCCTGGTCGTCATCTCGCTAGCTCCTCGCTACCCGTCGCTCGCCTACCAGGGCAGGTCCGGCAGGTCGCCCGCGGGGTCGGACTGGCCGCCGCCCTGGCCGGCGCCCGCATCCGTGCCGCCGCCGCCGGAGGGGGCCTGGTATTCCCTTCGGGGCGGTGCCTCGCCCATGCCCTCGGGCGCCTCGCCGCGGCGGTCGAGGAAAAGGACCCTGTCGGCGTTGATCTGCATCCTGAACCTGGTCTGGCCGTCCTGCCCGGTCCAGGACCTGCTGCTGAGCCTGCCCTCGGCGTAGACCTTCATGCCCTTGGTGACGTAGTTGTTGCACTGCTCGGCGAGCCTGCCCCACGCGTCTATGGTGAACCACTCGGTCTCCTCGCGCCGCTCCCCGTCCGACGTCGTGTAGACGCGGTTGGTGGCGAGGCGAAAGGACGTGACCGCGGACCCGCTCGGCGTGTACCGCATCTCCGGGTCGGAGCCGACGTTGCCGATCACGAGGATCTTGTTCATGCTCATGGCGGCTTAGACCCTGACGATGAGGTGGCGAAGCACGCGCTCCGAGGCGTCGAGGCGCAGGGCCAGATCGTGGGCGCCCTGCGGGTCGAGGCTGAAGCGCGTGACCGCGTAGTTGCCCTCGTGGAACTTCCTGATGGGGTAGGCGAGGCGCTTGAGCCCCCACAGGTCGGTCTCGCCGACCGACCCGCCGCGCTCGGTGATGAACGAGGCGGTGCTCTCGTGGGCCTCGGCGACCTCGGCCTCGGAGGCCTCGGGGCTGAGTATCACGACGATCTCGTAGTCTCTGAGCTTGGTGGTGGTCAAGTCTCCCCTTCGCACGGGTCCGCATCCGGGCGCCGCAAGACGGGCGCCAACGGCTAACTATATCATGCGCCCCCCGTGCCCAAGCCCCCGCCCCCTCCGCCAGCGCTGACCCCGGGACCGCCCCACCTGCGGACGGCGGCCGCCCTCTGGGCGGCCCTGGCGCTCGCCCTCGCCCTCGCGGGCTGCGGCGATGACCGGGCGCCCGGCGCGGGCGGGGCCGGGCCGGACACGCTGATGGAGAGGGTGGCCGGGGAGGGCCGGGCGAGCGAGCTCCCCTCGTTCAGGCAGCTGCTGGGGCGCGACGACATCCCGCCCGTCTACGAGCCGAGCTTCGTTCCTGCCAGCCGCTCCGGGCTCGGGCGCGACGAGCTGGTGATCGGGGTGGCGGTCGGCGGGGAGGCGCGGGCCTACCCGGTCCGCTACCTTCGGTGGAGGGAGATGGTGAACGACGAGGTCGGTGGCGTCCCGATACTCGTCAGCTGGTGACCGCTGTGCTACACCGGTCTCGTGCACGACCGGCGGGTGGGGGGCAGGACGCTGACCATGGGCAACCAGGGCGCGCTCTTCATGCGCGCGATGACTTGGTGGGACCACGAGACCGGGAGCATCTGGGCGCAGCCGTGGGGCGCGGCCATCGAGGGCGAGCTCGCCGGGACGAGGCTCGACCCGGTGCCGGCGGGCATCCAGACCCTGGGCGGCTGGACGGACAGGCACGGCGACACCCCTGTCCTGGTCGTGGATGAGTCGGGCCACGCAGGGCTGTTCGAGCCGGTCGGGATGGTCGACTTCTTCGTGATCGGCGTGGCGCTCGGCGACGACGCCAGCGCCTACCGCTACTCGGACGTCGCAGGGGCGCGCGTCGTCAATGACCGCGTGGGAACGGAGCCGATAGCTGTGTTCGCTGAGCCCGGGGCGGGCGGCGCCGACGTCTTTCTCGCCACGCCCAAGGGCCTGGGCCGGGCGCTGACCTTCAGGCACGAGGGCGGGGTGTACCGCGACGATCAGACCGGGTCGACATGGAGCCCGGCAAGCGGCCTTGCGACCGGGGGACCCCTGGACGGACAGCGGCTCGTGCGGATCCCATACGCGTCGGCGTACGACTGGGCCTGGGAGGATTTCTACCCCCACTCGCGCCTCTTCGATCCGCCCGAGGGGGAGGGTAGCCGGGGCCGGGCGCCGGCGCCCCTACTCTCGAACGACGCCGACCTCGAGCCGAACGCCCTCACGCCGCTGGAGCAGGCCGATCACCGCGAACAGGTCCCGGTTTCGCGTGGATTGCCACGCGGCCCGAACATGCGCACGAGGCTCCTGGGGGGCCTTCCCGTGAGCGAGCCGAGCCCCTCAAACCCGATGGTCGCGACGATGTGGTCGCGAAGCATGATATTGCCAACATCCACCTCGCCGGCGAGCAGACGCTCGACGCCCTGGCTGAGCAACCCGTCCCTGAAGGCCGGGTCACGCCGAGCGCGGGCCCTGACCGTCTCGTTGAAGTCACGGGTGAGCGTCACTGTCCGTTTCCGATCTCCTGTTGCCTGCGCGGTCGCGCGCAGGCGCGCTTGTTGCGGAGGCGTCCACGGTTCAAACCATGGCCTCCATGTACGGTCGCATCACGCGCCAGGCGCGGCAGACGCGAGCGTACTCGACGAGCTCGTCGGCGGTGCACAGGCGCCGCTCCAGGCAGTCCCTCAGCGCCTCGATGGCGACATCCAGCCCCACCTTGTTCCTGAACTTGAAGCAGTCCGCCACCGTCTTCGCCGGACCGTAGACGCGGACAGCAACCCCTTCGACGGCATGCGTCTCGATCCCGCGCTCGCGGGCCTCCCCGGACATGCGCACGATCCGCAGGCGTGCGCCTCCCGGCCGGGGCGTGCGGTCCTTCGGCCCCATGGCGAGCCACACCTCGAATGGCAACTGCGTGGTGAGGCCGTGGAACCGCAGGGCCGTGAGCAGGCACACCACCCCCTTGGGCACCCGCTTCGCGGCCTCGGCGAGCGATCGGTGCTCGCCTGCGGCGGCACCCGCGACGGTGTACAGTCCGCGGCCCACCCTCTCCAGTCGACCGTCGCCCGCGAGCCGCGAGAGGTAGGTTCCCGGAATCCCCGCGTCCTCAAGTTCGCGCGGGCGCATCAGGCCCGCCTCGCGGACCAGTTCCACGATCTCTTCAGCCCTGGCGCGTGACATGGACCTCATTGTGCTGGACATGCAGGTAGATGTCAGCAACTACCGACATTCCCGTCACAGAGCCGGGATTCGCGATGGACTTCCGGTCCGGGCATCACGTCGTGGCCGCACCCTCCGAGACCGGATCCCCGGGCGGGCGAGGCCGCCCGCCCCCGCCTTCCACGCCCGATCTGGAAAGGAGGATTTCCGTGCGGCATAATGACCGCTCCCCGACGCCGAGGGCTCCACGGCCCCCGTGCGTCATACCAGGCCCCTGGGAGGGCATGGAGGGGGCTCTCACTCCACCGGAGCAGAGGATGCCGGAGCCCCACGGGATCCTGTCGAACAGGAGGGCGCGACGAGGTGGACCCCGAGACGGACCCCAGGAGATTCGCCAGCGCCGATGAGGTGCTCGACTACCTGCGCGCCAACAGCAACTGGGGCAGGTGGGGAGAGCGCGGGCGGGCCGGGGCAGTGAACCTTATCACCCCAGAGAGGCGGCGGCGGGCCGCCGGCCTCGTCCGGTCAGGCACCGCGGTGTCCCTCAGCCGGCCCTGGGCCACCGCGCCGAGCGAGGAGAACTTCAGGCCCGCCCAGCGCTTCACCTACACGATCGACGAGTTCGTCGGCGACTGGCGCTCGGCGCACGACTACGTGGGGGTGGCCTTCCACGGCCTCGCGCACACTCACGTCGACGGCCTCGGCCACATGTGGGGCCCGGACGGCATGTGGGACGGGCGCGACCCCGCCGAGGAGGTCCGCGGGGAGGGCGTGCGCTACGGCGGCGTCGAGGAGTGGGCGGGCGGACTGGCGACACGGGGCGTGCTGCTGGACATACCCTCCCTGCGCGGAAAGCCGTACGTCACGTTCGACGAGCCCGTGCACGGCCGCGAGCTGCAGGGCGCGGCCGACCGCCAGGGCGTATCCATCGAGCCCGGCGACGCGGTGCTCGTGTACTCAGGCAGAGAGGCGTTCGCGCGCGACCACGGCGGGCGGTGGGCCGGGCACCCGGAGTGGCCCGGCCGCTGGCCGGGGCTGCACGCCAGCTGCCTGCCCTTCATCAGGGAGACCGACATGGCGGTGCTGGGCTGGGACATGATGGACCAGTGGCCCAACGAGTACGGCCTGTCGATGAGCGTGCACGCCGCCCTGTTCTACTTCGGCGTCGCGCTGGTGGACAACGCCCTGCTCGAGCCGCTGGCGCGGGCCTGCGAGGCGGAGGGGCGAAGCGAGTTCATGTTCACCCTGAACCCCCTGGTGATCCCGGGCGGCACCGGCTCCCCCGCCAACCCGGTCGCCATCCTCTAGGGCGTGGGGACGGCGGCCCGCCCCGGCGCGGGCGACCTGGCGGCGGCGGCGGCCCGGCTGCTGGAGTCCAACCTTCGCGAGGGCACCGACCCCCACTTCGGCGTCCGCTACCGCTACGTGTGCCCGTCCCTGCACAAGTACCCGTGGCAGTGGTACTGGGACTCGTGCTTCCACGCGATCGCCCTCGCCCACGTGCTGCCGGAACTGGCCGCGGGCGAGCTGGAGTCGCTGCTCGCCGCGCAGCGCGGCGACGGCTTCATCGGGCACGTCACGTACTGGAGCGGGGCGGCCCGCGCGCCGCTGGTGACCCGCCTAGAGGGCCGGATGTCGGCCCGGCCCCGCCGCTCGGAGCTGATCCAGCCCCCCCTTCTAGCCCAGGCCGCCGAGCGCGTGTCCGAGCTCACCGCCGACCGCGGCCTGCTCGAGCGCGTCTACCCCGGGCTCTCGCGGCACTACCGGTGGATAGCCCGCAACCGCTGCCCGGACGGCGACGGGCTGATCGTGCTGATAAGCCCGTTCGAGTCTGGGATGGACAACACCCCGGCCTACGACCGCCCGCTGGGCATCGGCTCCCCCCGGCCCGGGTGGTGGGCCGTGCGGCTCCGAGTCGCCGGGCTGCACGTCTCGCACCTGGTGCTCGGACGCAACTACAGCCCGGGGCGCGCGTACCGCCTCGGGCGGTTCTCCGTGAAGGACGTCGCCGTCAACTGCATATACGCGGAGGCGCTCCGCACGATGGCCCGCATCGCCTCCGCCCTTGGGCGCGGGACCGACGCCGAACGCTGGACGGCCGAGGCAGAGCGCGTGGAGGGGGCGATCCTGGGATCGCTCTTCGACCCCGGCTCGGGCGCGTTCTTCCCGACCTACGGGCGCCGCGGCCGCACCTCGCGCGTGCTGACCGCGGCCGCGCTGCTCGCGCTGCTCGTCGAGTCGCTGCCCGCCGACGTCGCCGCCGGGCTGGTCGAGCGGCACCTCACGCGCCCCGACCGGTTCTGGACCGAGCACCCCGTTCCGACCGTGGCGGTCTCCGAGCCGTCGTTCTCGCCCGATCCGGGGACGGGCAGGCACCCGCTGATATGGCGCGGGCCGACTTGGATCAACACGAACTGGTTCATCGCCCGAGGCCTGCGCCGCCACGGCTACGCGGACCTGGCCGCCCGGATCGAGCGCGGGTCGGCGCAGCTGGTCGAGCGCTCGGGCTTCCGCGAGTTCTACCACCCGCGCACCGGGGCGGGGCAGGGCGCGCGCGACTTCGCGTGGTCCACCCTCGTGGTGGACATGGCGTGAGGTGGCGCGGCGCCGGCCGCCCGGACCTCTGTTAGGGTGTTGGGCCAATCCCCGAAGGAGGACTGACTTGGACAGGAAGGTGCCCTCCAGGGCCGAGATCGAGTCCCACCTCAGGGACCGCAGCAACTGGGGCAGGTGGCCGGGGAGCGAGAGCGCGGGGACGGTGAACCTGATCACCGCCGCAAAGCGCCTCGCCGCAGCACGGCTGGTCTCGACGGGGCGCACGGTCTCCCTCGCCCGCCCGCTGCCCACCGAGCCCGCGCCCGACAACCCCCAGCCGGTGCAGCAGTTCGTGAAGCAGATCGACTTCGGCGAGGGCGTGGGCGCCGGAACCGACTACATGGGCATAGCGCAGCACGGCTTCGTGCTCACCCACATCGACGCGCTCAGCCACTACTGGAACGCCGACGGCATGTTCGAGGGGCACGACCCGGCGCGGGCCCTCGGGTTCGACGGCGCCCGGTTCGGGGGCGTCGAGGCGTGGCGCGACGGCATCGTGACGCGCGGGGTGCTTCTCGACGTGCCCAGGCACCGGGGCGGCGCCCACGTCGACCTCGACACGCCGGTCCACCGCTGGGAGCTCGAGGAGATAGCGGCCGCCGAGGGCATAGAGCTCGAGGCCGGCGACGCCGTGGTGATCCACTGCGGCAGGGAGGCGTACGCGGCCGCCAACGGCGGGTGCTACGCCCCCGTCGGCAGTCCCTATCCCGGCCTGCACGCCTCCACGCTCCCCTTCTTCAGGGACAACGACGTGGCGGTGCTCGTGTGGGACATGGAGGACGCCGCCCCGAACGAGTACGACCTGCCGGTGACGGTGCACGGGGCGATCTTCGCCTACGGGCTCGCGATGGTGGACAACGCCCTGGTCGAGCCGCTGGCCGAGGAGTGCGCCCGCACGGGCCGCTACGAGTTCATGTTCGTGTGCGCCCCCCTTGTCCTGGAGGGGGGCACCGGCTCGCCGGTCAACCCGCTGGCCGTGTTTTGACCCCGCACCCGGTCGCGCCGGCGGGGCGGTCCGGGCGGTGAGTGGCACGATGCGGGCGGTCCGCAAGCTCGGGCCCGGACCCGGGGCCTCCGTGGTGGATGCCCCCGTGCCCGACGCCGGTCCGGGCGAGGCGCTGGTGCGCGTCGAGGCGGCCAGCATATGCGGGACCGACCTTCACATCTGGAACTGGGACGACTGGAGCGCGGCGCGCGTGCGCGCGCCCATCACCCTGGGGCACGAGATGGCCGGGACGGTGGTCGAGGTGGGGGCCGGGATGGAGCGGACGTCCGTCGGGGACTTCGTCTCGGCCGAGAGCCACGTGACCTGCGGGGCGTGCTTCCAGTGCCGGACGGGCCAGGCGCACATGTGCCCGGAGACCTCCATACTCGGCGTGGACCGGGACGGGTGCTTCGCCGAGTACGTGGCCCTGCCCGAGAGGGTGCTGTGGCGCACCGACCGCGACAGGCTCCCGCCGGAGGTCGCCACCCTGCAGGAGCCCTTCGGCAACGCGGTCTTCTCCACGCTGGCCCACCGGCTCACGGGGCAGAGCGTGGCCGTCCTGGGCTGCGGGCCGATCGGGCTGTTCTCGATCGCGATCGCCAGGGCGTCCGGCGCCTCGCGCGTGATCGCCTCCGACGTCAACGAGTACCGCCTGTCCCTGGCGCGTCGGGTGGGCGCCGACGAGGTCTTCAGCCCGCGCGAGGGCACCGGGCGCGAGACGGCGGACTGGCTCGCCGCGGCCGGCGGCTACGGCGTCGACATCGTCCTTGAGATGAGCGGCGCCCCGGCCGCGATCGACGGAGCGTTCAAGGGCGTGCGGCGGGGCGGGCGCGTCAGCCTCGTCGGCATACCCGCAAGGCCCGTGCTCATCGACGTGGCCGAGGACATGATCTTCAAGAACGTCACGGTCCTCGCGCTCAACGGCAGGCGGATATTCGAGACCTGGTACCAGACGCGGCTGCTGCTCGAGACGGGGGTCGTGGACATCGAGCCGCTGATCACGCACCGCATGCCGCTCGGGTCGATCGCCGAGGCGATGGACCTGCTGGCCCGCGGGCAGGCTGGCAAGATCATACTGCTGCCGCGGGCGGGCTAGCGCCGGCGGGGCCGGGCGCCCCCGCGGGGGTCAGACGCGGACGGCGACTATGTCGAGCCAGTTGCGCCTGGTGTGGGTGATCTTCATCTCCTCGAAGGTCTCGCGCACGGCCTTGCGCAGCGCCATGCTCGCCTTGTCGAGCGGGACGCCCGGCATCGCGCCCTCGATGAAGTCGGAGAACAGGGAGATGTCGAGCCAGCCCTGCAGGGGTACCTGGACCGGGTCGACCTCCTGCTTCTCGACCCTGAAGCCGTGGCCCTCCAGCAGCTCCCTGTACTCCTGGACGGTCAGCTGCCTGCGGGACTCGACCTTGTCGAGCCGCTGGATCGTGAGCCCGTGCTCCCTGCGCAGGATGCGCCTGGCCTTGAACATCCACTTGCGGTAGAAGAGCTGCGTCTCGTCGTCCAGCGGACCGCTGTAGAACGAGGTGTTGAAGACGAACTTGCCGCCGGGCTTGAGGGAGGCGGCTATCCGGTCGACCAGGGCCCCCTTGTCGGGGACGTAGTGGATGGCGTTGCAGAAGAACACCGTGTCCACCTTCTCCTTGACCGCGTCGGAGATGTTCTCAACCCGGCTGTGGACGAACACGACGGCCGCGTCCCGTGCGTCCCGCAGGTCCGCGACGGCCTGCTTGAGGGCGGCGGCGGAGTGGTCGATGCCTATGATCACCGTCTCCCCGGCCTCCCTGAGGTTGGCCATTATCCGCCTCGTGACCAGGCCCGTGCCGCAGGCCAGGTCCACGATGCGCTCGCCCTCCCGGATCTCGGCCAGCTCGATGAGCCGGTCCGTCAGGTTCTGGTAGAAGGGGTTGCTCGAGAACGCCGCGAAGGTGTAGTCCTCTTTGCTCATGGGCTCCCTGCCTGCGCTGGCGCCCGGGCCGCGCGCTCGCTCCGTCCCTTGCGCCGGGATCCCGACCCCGGCGCCGTCCGCCCGTACATTCTAGCCGCCCGGGCGCACCGGCGGCGGGGAAGGTACCCCCGGATCCCCTCCCGGACGCGTCACGCCGGGCCCAGCCCGAGCGACGCGAGGATGCCCGGTATCGGGCCTCGCTCGGCCCGCGTGAGCGTCCTGAAGGGGGCGGTCACGAAGTCGGTCTCGATCACCCCCATGCACACCAGCGCCGCCTTGAGGCCGGCGTATATCGATCCCTGCACGCTCGCCCCGGCGCCCGCCAGCTCCTGGAGCCGCATCGCCGAGACGATCCGCTCGTCGCACTGCCGGGCCGCCGCGGCGTCGCCCGCCTCGCCCGCCTCCCAGGCCCGCGCGAAGACGGCGGGTACCGCGTTCGCGAGACCGGGCACGATGCCTTGGGCGCCGAGCGCGAACGCCGTGGTCGCCCGCTGGGTGGTCCCGAGCGTGGAGACCAGCTCGAACCCGCGCGCGCAGCGCAGCGCGTGGAGCTGGGCCAGCAGCTCGCCGCTGCCCGAGCTGTCCTTGACGCCCTCGACGACGCCCTCGGCGGCGAGGTCCGCCAGCGTGGCGGGGGCGACCGGGGTCTTGTGCATCTGCGGGATGTTGTAGACCCAGACGGGCACACCCAGCGCGTCGCGGATCCGGCGGAAGTGGTCGCCTATCTCGCCCTGGGAGTGCGGGTAGTAGTACGGCGGCGTCGCCGCCACCGCCGCGACCCCCGCGGCGACCGAGCGCCCCAGGCCGATCGTCAGCTCGGTGCTGGGCATGGTGATGTTGGCTATCACCGGCGCCCTGCCCGCGGCCTGGTCAGCCGCCACCTCGATGCTGGCCCTGCGCTCCGGCTCCGCGAGCGCGGCGAACTCGGCCGTCGTGCCCGACGCCCAAAGCCCGCGCACGCCGCCTGCCAGCTGGTAGTCGACCAGGCTCCTGAGCGACGGCTCGTGCACGCGCCCGTCCGCCGTCAGCGGGGTGAGCAGCGGCGTGATCACCCCGCCGTGGCGCTGGCCGGTCATGGCGGCGGACGCCGGCCCCTAGGAGCCGTTCTTCCTCCAGAGCGCCTCCATGACCGCGTTGGGGTTCATGGGAAGGACCTCCATCCGCACCCCCACCGCGTCGTGGATGGCGTTGGCCAGCGCCGGGGGCGGGGGCACGATGTTCACCTCGCCCACGCCGCGCACCCCATAGGGGTGGCCGGGGTTGGCGACCTCGACGATGACCGTGTCGATCATCGGCAGGTCCAGGCTCGTGGGCATGCGGTAGTCCAGGAAGCTGGAGTTGTTCATGTGGCCCCGCTCGGAGTAGTGGTACTCCTCGTTGAGGCCCCAGCCGATGCCCTGCACGCTGCCGCCCTGCATCTGCCCCTCGACGTAGCTGGGGTGGATCGCCTTGCCGGCGTCCTGGGACACCGTGAACCGCAGCACGTCCACCTTGCCGGTCTCGGGGTCCACCTCGACGTCGACCAGGTTGACCGCGAACGCCCCGCCCACCCCGGGCGGGTTGACCGAGCCGCGGCCGACGATCGGGCCGCCGGTGTCGTTGAGCTGGCCGGCCAGCTCGGCGAAGGTCATGCTCAGCTCGGTGTCGGTCCTCGAGCGGATCACCCCCTCCTCCATCTCCACCGAGTCGGGGTCCACGCCCCAGATCGCCGCCGCCCTCTCGGTCATCTGCCGCTTGACGTCGTTGGCCGCCTCGTAGGCCGCCCAGCCCGTGGCGAACGTGGTCCGCGAGCCGCCCGTCCCGAAGGAGAAGCCGATCGTGTCGGTGTCGACCACCTGCGGGTGCACGTCCTCGGCCCTGAGCCCGAGCACCTCGGCCGCCTGCATGGCGATCGCGGCCCTGCTGCCGCCGATGTCCGGGTTGCCCTCCAGCAGGTTGATCGTGCCGTCGGCGTTCACGCTGATGGTCGCCGCCGAGTGGAGCCCGGCGTTGAACCAGTAGCCGAAGGCCAGCCCCCTGCCCACCTTGCCGCCCCTTCGGGCCGGGGTGAGCGGGGCGTTCCAGTGCGCGTGGTCCTTGATCGCCTCGAGCGTCTCGATGCCGCCGATCCTCGGGTTGACGGGGCCGTCCGCCCTGCGGGTGCCCTCCCTCGCGCAGTTGCGGAGCCTGAACTCGAGGGGGTCGAGCCCGAGGCCCCGGCACAACTCGTCGACTATCGTCTCTGCGCCCATCGCCGCGTGGGTCGCGCCGGGGGCGCGGTACGCGGCCGTCTTGGGCTTGTTGACCACCACGTCGTATCCGTCGATCGTCACGTTGGGGATGTCGTAGGCGGCGAACACGCACATCGCCGCGGCCCCGACGGGCGAGCCCGGGAAGGCGCCCGCCTCGAACTTGAGCGAGGCCTCCGCGGCCGTCAGCCTGCCCTCCCTGGTCGCGCCCATCTTCACCCAGACGCGCGAGCCGGGCGTGGGCCCCGTCCCCTCGAAGACCTCCTTGCGGGTCATCGTGATCTTGACCGGCTGGCCGGTCTTCCTCGAGAGCAGCACCGCCGCTATCTCGTGGTAGAGGGGGAACTTGCCCCCGAAGCCGCCGCCGATCTCCATCGGGGTGACTCGCACCCGCGACTGGGGGACGTCGAGGGCGAGGGATATGGCGTCGCGGAACTGGAACGGGCCCTGCGTGCTCATCCACACGTGGATGCGGCCGTCGTCGTTCCACAGCCCGGTCACGTTCATCGGCTCTATGTAGCCCTGGTGCACCGTCGCGGTGTCGAACTCGCGCTCGAGGACCAGGTCGGCCTCGGCGAAGCCGGCGGCCGTGTCGCCCATCTTGTGCTGGAAGTGGTCGGCGACGTTGGAACTTCGGTCGGTCACCTTGCCGAACTCGGTGGTGAACAGGTCGTCGTGGAGCAGCGGGGCGCCCTCCTCCATCGCCTCCGGCGCGGTAAGAACGGGATCGAGGACCTCGTAGTCGACCTCGATCAGCCCGACCGCCTCCTCGGCGACGTGGACGTTGGCGGCCGCCACGGCCGCCACGGCCTGCCCCTCGTAGAGGACCTTGTCCCTGGCGATGGCGTTGTCGCGCAGGTACTTCATCGGCTGGGGGCCTAGGCCGAAGTCGGCCGGCTCGGACTCGCGCGTCGACGGCATGTCCGCGCCGGTCACGACCGCAGCGACCCCGTCGAGCGCCTCCGCCCTGGACGTGTCGATGGAGCGGATGCGCGCGTGCGCGTGCGGGCTGCGCAGCACCTTGCCGTACAGCAGCCCGGTGGCGCTGTAGTCGCCGCCGTACTGCGCCCGGCCGGTGACCTTGTCGGTGCCGTCGTGGCGGATCGGCCGGGTGCCGACCACGCTGTAGTCGGTGTTCGAGAGTATGACGTTGGGCTCGTAGGTCGTCGTCATCGCCTGATCACTCCTCCATGATCTCGGATCTCGCGCAGTTGAATGGGGGCCGGGCGCCGCGGCGCCTGGCCCCCCGCTATCGCGGGCAGGAAGTGCACCTCGCTGCTCTCCCCGACCTCCGCCAGCACCCCCACGGGGCTGACCTCCCCGTCCACCGCGACGTTGATGTTGCCCTTGAGGCGGAACCCGTCCATCAGCCGGTCCCTGATCCCCGGGTAGCGGCCCTCGAGGCCGGTTATGATCTCGCGGACCGTGCGGCCCGGCACCTCGACGGTCTGCTCGCCGCCGGTAAGGTCCTGCATCAGTGACGGGATGAAGACCGTCGCCATCGCCCTCAGCCGGTCCGGGACCGGGCCGGACCGCCCGCTAGGCCTGGCCGTTGCCGGCCCACGTGGCCTCCATGATCGCCGCCGGGTTGATCGGCAGCGCCGTCATGCGCAGCCCGACGGCGTCGTGGACCGCGTTGGCCACCGCCGCCTGGGGCGAGACGATGTTGGCCTCGCCCACGCCCCGCACCCCGTACGGGTGCCCGGGGTTGGCGACCTCGACGATCACCGTGTCGATCATCGGCAGGTCCAGGCTGGTAGGCATGCGGTAGTCCAGGAAGCTGGAGTTGTTCATGCGCCCCTCGTCGGAGTAGTAGTACTCCTCGTTGAGCGCCCAGCCTATCCCCTGCACGCTGCCGCCCTGCATCTGGCCCTCGACGTAGCTGGGGTGGATCGCCTTGCCGGCGTCCTGGACGGTCGTGAACCGCAGCACGTCCACCTTGCCGGTCTCCGGGTCCACCTCGACGTCGACTATCTGCCCGCAGTACGAGCCGCCGGCGCCCGCCGGGTCGACGGCCGCGCGCCCGACGACCGGGCCGCCGGTGTCGTTGATCTGGGCGGCCAGCTCCTTGAACGTCATGCTCAGCTCGGTGTCGGTCTTGGAGCTGATCACTCCACCCGCCATGTCCACGGAGTCTGCGTCCACGCCCCAGAGGGCGGCGGCCCGCTCGATCATCTGGCTCCTGACGTCCTGGGCCGCCTCGTACGCGGCCCAGCCGGTGGCGAAGGCCGTGCGGCTGCCCCCGGTGACGGCCGTGAAGCCCACCGAGTCGGTGTCGACCACCTGCGGGTTCACGTCCTCGGCGGCGATCCCGAGCACCTCGGCCGCCTGCATGGCTACCGCCGCCCTGCTGCCGCCGATGTCCGTCGAGCCCTCGATCAGGTTCACCGTGCCGTCGGCGTTGACCGAGATGTTGCACGAGGAGGCGAAGCCGATGTTGAACCAGAAGCCGATACCCACGCCGCGGCCGGTCACGCCGCCGCGCGTGGCGGGGGCGATGGGCGAGCGGTAGTGGTCGTGGTCGCGCATGGCCTCGAGCACCTCGACGCACCCGATGCGCGGGTGGACCGGGCCGTCGGCCCTGCGGGTGCCCTCCTTGGCGGCGTTCATCAGCCTGAACTCCATCGGGTCGATGCCCAGCCTGCCGGCGAGCTCGTCGACGACCTGCTCGGCGCCGAACGCCGCGTTGGGCGCGCCGGGGGCTCGGTAGGCCGCGGTCTTGGGCTTGTTGACCACGACGTCGTAGCCGTCGATTACCACGTTGTCGATGTCGTAGGCGGTGAACACGCACATCCCGGCCGCGCCCACGGGCGAGCCGGGGTAGGCGCCCGCCTCGAACTGCAGGTCCGCCTGGGCGGCGACCATCCGACCGTCGCTGGTCGCGCCCATCTTGATCGTCAGGTGCGAGCCGCAGGTCGGGCCGGTGCCCTCGAAGACCTCTGCGCGGGACATCACGATCTTTACCGGCCTGTTCCCGGCCTTCTTGGACAGCATCGCCGCCACGGGCTCGCCGTAGACGTTGATCTTGCCCCCGAAGCCGCCGCCGATCTCCATCGGGATCGCCCTGACCTGCGAGACGGGGACCGCCAGCGCCTCGGCGACGGCGGCCCGCACCACGAACGCCCCCTGCGTGCTGCTCCACACGTGGATCCGCCCGTCCTCGTTCCACAACGCGGTGACGTTGTGGGGCTCGATGTAGCCCTGGTGGACGGTCTTGGTGTCGAAGGAGCGCTCGACCACCACGTCCGCCGCGGCGAAGCCGGCGTCGATGTCGCCCATCTTGTGCTGGAAGTGGTCGGCGATGTTGGAGTTGACCCCGGTGTCCTTGCCGAACTCCTGGGTGGTCAGGTCGTCGATGAGGATCGGCGCGCCGTCGGCCATCGCCTCCGGGGCCGTGAGCACCGCCGGGAGCACCTCGTAGTCGACCTCGATCAGCCCGACCGCCTCCTCGGCGATGTGCGGGCTGGTGGCGGCGACGGCGGCGACGGCGTGGCCCCTGTACAGGACCTTGTCGCCGGCGAGGATGTTGCCCCGGAACCGGTCCATGGGCTGGTCGCCGAGGCCGTAGTTGGCCGTGTCCTTGGCCGGCGGGAAGTCCGCGGACGTCACGACCGCCCTGACCCCCTCGAGGGCCTCGGCCCTGGAGGTGTCGATCGAGCGGATCCGGGCGTGGGCGTGGGGGCTGCGCAGCGTCTTGCCGTGCAGCAGGCCCGCCGCCTGGAAGTCGGCCCCGTACTTGGCCCTGCCGGTGACCTTGTCGGCGCCGTCGTGGCGGATCGGGCGCGTGCCGACGACGCTGAAGGTCTCGTTGGCCAGGACCTGGTTGGGTTCGTAGGTGGTGGTCATGCGGTCGATCTCCTATGCAGCCGCGCCGGCCATGCGGCCGGCGGCGTCCATGACCGCGCGGACGATCTTGTCGTAGCCGGTGCAGCGACACAGATTGCCGGCGAGCCACATCCTTATGCGCTCCTCGGACGGGTTGGGCTCCTTCTCCAGGAGGGCCTTCGAGGCGACCAGGAAGCCCGGCGTGCAGATGCCGCACTGCAGCGCGGCGTGCTCGAGGAAGGCCTGCTGGATCGGGTGGAGCCCCTCTGGGGAGGCGATGCCCTCCACCGTCCCGATGCTGGCGCCCTCGGCCTCGACGCCGAGGACCAGGCAACTGTCGACGATCCGCCCGTCCATGGTGACGGTGCAGGCGCCGCAGTTGCCGTCGTTGCAGCCCTCCTTGGCGCCGGTCAGCATGACCACGTCGCGCAGGACCTCGAGCAGGCTCTGGCGGGGCTCGCAGAGGAACTCGACGTCCTCGCCGTTGATCGTCGTCGTAACGTGAACCTTCTTGCCGGACATCTACATGGCCTCCCGCGCCCGCTCGATGGCGGTGTGAAGTGCTCTGCGGGTCAGCACCTCGCAGAGGTGTCTGCGGTACTCGATGGTGCCGCGCATGTCGGTAATGGGCCTGGCCGCCGCCCTGGCCGCCTCGGCGGCCGCCTGCACGGCCTCGTCGCTCGGCGCCCCGCCGACCAGGGCGGCCGCGGCCTCCCCGACCACCAGGGGCGTGGGGGCCACCGACGCCAGCGCCACGCGCGCGTCCTTTACCGTCCCGTTGTCGAGCGTAACCGAGACGCCGGCCCCGGCGACGGCGATGTCCATCTCGTTCCTGGGGATGAAGCGGATGTAGCGGGCGCCGAATCCCCTGGCGGGCGCCGGCACGTGGATCGAGACCAGCATCTCGTCGGACGCGACCTGCGTCGAGCCCGGGCCGGTGCACACGTCCTCGACCGCGATCTGCCTGGTCCCGCCGGGACCGGCGACGTTGGCCGTCGCGCTGTGGGCGATCAGGGCGGGGATGGCGTCCGCGCTCGGCGCGGCGTTCATCAGGTTGCCCCCGAAGCTGGCCCTGCCCTGGATCTGTATCCCGCCTATCAGCGTGGCCGAGTCCATCAGCCCCGGGTAGGCGGAGGCTATCGCCTCGTCCTGGTACAGCCTGTGGCAGGGCACCGCGGCGCCGACCGTCAGGCCCCCGTCCGGGCAGTAGGTGAGCTCGTTGAGCTCCGGGATGTGCTTTCCGTCGATGATGGCGTCGAGCTGGTACCTGCCACCCCTCATCTGGACGAGCAGGTCCGTGCCGCCCGCCAGGACGCGGGCCTTGTCCCCGTAGCGTCCCAGCAGCCCGACCGCCTCCTCGACGGACGTGGGCCTGTGGTAGTCAATCCACTTCAATGGTCCGCCTCCTTACGGGCGCGTTTCACGCGGATTCGGCGGCGCGGGCAACCGCTCCGGCCGAGCGCCGGGGCGGTCTGCAACGGCCCCCTGCCGCCGTTGCGGTCCCTGTGGGACCGGAAACCGCGCCAAGTATAACAGCAGGCGCGTTCGGCGCGGGACGCCCGGCCGGCCAGCCGGGTGGCACGCGGCCACAGGGGGGTCCGGCGCGCCGCGGGGGGCCCGTGGCGGGCCCCGGTCCGGGAGGGCCTAGGCCGGGCCTACGGCTCCCAGATCTCGACCTCGGTGGTGACGCCCCGCTGGTCCCCGTCCGTCGAGTTCCCGCCTATCAGCAGGACCCGCCCGTCCTCGAGCGGCGTCATCGAGTGCGCGTAGCGGGTCTGGACCATGTTCGCGCCCTGCGACCACGTGCCGGCCTCGGGGTCGAAGATGTCCGATGTCGCCACCTTGCCGATCCCGCCGGTCACCAGCACCCGCCCGTCGGCCAGCAGCGCCGCGGCGTGCTCGGCCCGCCACTCGGACAGCTCGCCCGCGTCGCTCCAGGAGTCGGCCGCCGGGTCGTAGATCTCGGTCAGGGTGACCTTGCCCTTGCCGCCGGTCACCAGCACCCGGCCGTCGGCCAGCAGCGTCGCGGTGTGGGCCGAGTGCGCGAGTCTGGTCGGGGCGGCCTGGCTCCACTCGCCGGTGGCCGGATCGAAGATCTCGGCGGTCTTGAGGTACGGCGACTCGCGCTTGCCGCCCCCCACCACCAGCACGCGGCCGTCGGCCAGCAGCGTAGCCGTGTGCAGCGCCCGCGCGTCCGTGAGGGCGCCGGCGTCGGTCCAGGCGCCGGTCTCAGGGTCCCAGATCTCCGCCTCGGCCACCAGCACCAGGTCCTGCCTCTCCCCGCCGATCACCAGCACGCGGCCGTCCTCGAGGACCACGGAGGCGTGCCGCCAGCGCTCGATGGACATCGGCGCGACCTCGGTCCAGGCGTCCGCGGCCACATCGTAGACCTCGACTGACGTAAGCGGCTCCTGGCGCACGGCCGAACCCCCTATCACGATCACGCGCCCGTCGCCGAGCAGGTGCCCGGTCGGGTGCTCGCGCACGGTCGAAAGGAGCGCCGAGTCGGTCCACTCCCCGGCGGCCGGGTCGTATATCGCGGTGGCCTCGATGGACGACGGCTTCCAGGCCGACGCGCCGCCGCGGCTCTTTCCGGCGATGGCCATGACGCGGCCGTCGGCCAGCCTGACCGCGGCGTGGTAGCCGCGGGCGTCCACCATCTTGGCGGTGGCCCGGAAGCGGCCGGGGCCGGCGGGCTCCACCTTGGCCTCCGGGGCGGGGTCGGCGGTCGTGTCTGTCGCCGCCGCGTCGCCCTCGGGGGCGGACGGGGCCGCGGGTGCGTCGCCGGCGCAGGCCGCGGCGGCCAGCGCCAGCGCGAGGATCAGTAGCGAAGGGGCAATCGCGCGCATGAGCACCTCCCGGCGCCGGCCCGGGCCCGCGCCCGAGCGGTCCTCGGCGCGCGCCCCGGGGCGGCCGTTGCGCGGCCAGTCTAACGCATCGCCACCCGGCCCGCCCGAGCGGCCCGCCGGCCGGGCCCGGGCGGGCCCCTGTGGTACTCTTGCGGCCACCGCTGGCGATACTGGAGGAGCCCATGGGAAAGGTGACCGGAAGCTACCTCGTGGCCCGGACCCTGAGGGAGGAGGGCGTCGAGGTCCTCTTCTACCTGATGGGCGGCCCGAACTTCGACATCGTGATGGCCGCCCAGGACCTGGGCATCAGGACCGTCGACTTCCGGCACGAGCAGGCGGCGGCCTTCGCCGCCCACGCCTACGCCCGCGTCACCGGCAGGCCCGGGGTCTGCACCGCGGCCTCCGGGCCCGGCACGCTGAACCTGCTCACCGGCGCCTACACCGCCTCGATCGACTGCGCCCCGATGGTGATACTCGGCGGCGCGGGACCTGTCCACGACATCGGCCGCGAGGCCTTCCAGGAGGTCGACCAGGTCGGCATCTTCGAGCCGCTTTGCAAGTACGTCCACCAGCCCACGAGGGCCGAGCGCTACCCGGAGATCGTCTCGACGGCCTTCAGGCAGGCCACGTCGGGGCGACCCGGCCCGGTCTACGTGGACTGCGGGGCCGACGTGCTCTACGAGGAGGTGGAGGAGGAGAGGGCCATCGCGCCGACCAGGGCCGCCGACAAGTCCCGGCCGGCGGCGGACCCGGCGGCCGTGGACCGGGCGGTGGAGATGCTGGCAGGGGCCGAGCGCCCCATCGTGTTCGCGGGGGGCGGCGTGTTCTTCTCGGGCGGCGCCGCGCAGTTCGAGCGATTCGTCGACCTCACCAGCACCCCCTTCTACACCGCACCGATGTCCCGGGGCCTCGCGCCGGAGGACCACCCGGTCTCCTTCCCGGCCGCGCGCAGCACCGCGATGCGCGAGGCGGACCTGGTCCTGGTCGTCGGCACCCGGCTGAACTGGATGATGCAGTACGGGGGGCGGTTCGCCCGCGACGCCGAGATCATCCAGGTGGACATAGACCCGGGCGAGATCGCCCACAACCGGGCCTGCGACCTGGGGATCGTCGCCGACGCGTCCCTGGCCCTGGCCCAGCTGGCCGACGCCGCAGAGGCCCGCTCGCACGACTTCGCCGCCAGGCGCGAGTCGCCCTGGTTGGCCAGGCTCTCCGAGTACCAGGACGCCAAGGCGGCGCAGATGCAGGGCCTGCTCACCTCCGCCCAGACGCCCATCCACCCGCTGCGGCTGTGCGCCGAGATCGACCGCTTCGTGGACCGCGACGCGATCATCTCGGTGGACGGCAACGAGATCCTGCACTTCGGGCGCCAGTCGATAAGCACCCACGTGCCGGGCCACCGCCTCAACTCCGGCGTCACCGGCACGATGGGCGTCGGACTGCCCTACGGGATAGGGGCCAAGGTGGCCAAGCCCGACAAGCAGGTGCTGGTCCTGCACGGCGACGGGTCGATGGGCATGAACGCCATGGAGCTCGACACGCTGGTGCGCTTCGACCTGCCGGTCGTGACCGTGGTCGCCAACAACGCTGGCTGGACCTCCCGCACCCCCTACGTGCGCAAGCCCGGCCGCGAGCTGGGCTTCACCGCCTTCCACGACATGGCCACGGCCCTGGGCTGCCACGGAGAGCGGGTCGAGGACCCCGACGAGATAGCCCCCGCGCTGGACCGCGCCTTCTCCTCGGGCAGGCCCGCCGTGATCGACGTGATCGTCGAGCCCACCGCCGCGGGCGCGTCGCCGGCCTGGGGCGGCTCCCGCATGGAGTAGGACCCCGGGGCCGCCGGGACGCCGCCGCTGGCGGCGCGCTCAGCTGAGCAGGTGGGGCTTCTGGGCCCTCCAGCCGTCGTCCGAGGGGAACAGGGTCTCCATCCTCACCAGCCGGGGAGGGCCGTCGAACCATCCCTCCACGGTCGAGCGCCACTGTAGGTAGTGGGGATAGGTCTGGTGCGCCTCGAACGCCGCCTCGTCGGCGTAGACCTCGTACAGGTAGAACCTGTTGGGGTCGGACGGGTCTCGGGCCATGTCGAAACGGAAGCACCCGGGCTCGTTTCCGACCGACCCGCGGGCGTCGCCGTAGCTGGCCTCGATGAACCGGTCGCCGAACCCCTCCTTGATATCTATGGTCACGAATATTGCGAACATGCATCCCCCCGTCTCCGGCCGAGCCGGCCCCTGATTCTCCGCGCCTGCGGCCCCTGCCGTGGGAGGGCGACCCCCACCCCCGCCCGGAGGCGGCGTGCGGACATTATGCCGCAGCGCGCGCCGCCTCTTGCGGCGCTCTCCTGCCTGAAGGGGGCTCCCGCGGGCCAGTCCCGCCGACTTGACCCCGACCGCGCAATGTCCGAACAATTGGCGCCCAAGGGGGCACAGCTCGCGAGCCTTCAGCCCTGGGACCTGTCCAGAACGGTCGGCGGCGCGTTGCCCCGCGCCGGTCCGGCGGGCGAAGCCCCAAGGAGGAATCCATGTCCGCAGTCAAGAAGCTGGTCGGAGTCTACCTGGCAGGCGTCGCCGTCGCCGTCGCGCTGTACTTCATCATCAACACGGCGCTGGCCGAGGGACTCGACTTCGACGTCCAGACCGTCTGGTACGTGCTCGACATCCTGATGGTGATCGGCCTAGCCCTCGGCCTCGTCTTCAGCTACATGGCGAAGCGCGATGAGGATGCGAGGGAGGGCGACGGCAGCGTCACGCGCGGCTACCTGGCGGCAAACGTCATCTTCTACATGACCGCGGCCGTCACCATCCTGTTCTTGCACAACTGGATCGCGCTCCTGTCCCAAGGCTCGGACAGCCTGGACGGCAACCACCAGGCCTGGGTGGTCTGGGCGGCCGTCGACACGCTGCTGCCCATAACCCTGGGCATAACGGGCTGCCGGCTCTGGCGCGAGGCGTCGCAGGCCTGACGCGACTGGCCCCCGCCTCGGGGGCAGGAGGGTGGAGTAGGAGCCACCCGTGTGACCGCCAAAGGGGGTATCGATGAGGCGGTCTTCGTCGGAGCTCCGTGCGACACGACCCGGCGGGTAAGCTGGCTGGCGTGCATCGTCAGCCAGACGGGGGCCTTGGTTCGAGTCCAGGCTGGCCCACCAGCCACTCCCATATTGCGAAATCCGCCGTTGAGATTGCCCTCAACGGCGTCCGCATTCTGTCAACCAATTATTTGAGGCCGACAATAATTGGTGTTGTTCCAACGATGTCGTACAACATTGCATTGCCGAGATGCGAGGCGTAAGCTCACAAGGCCGGACGTTGGCGTCCGCCCCATGTCCGAGCAAGCGCTGAGGGAGGGCAAGGCATTGGGCATACGACCTACGCTTTTACAACATCGACGGGCCTCCGCCGCGGCCCTGGTTCTGGCGTTGGCCCTCGCAGCGCTTGTGTTCTCATCGTCGCCCGCGCTGGCCCAGTCCCTGCCCGACCCCGTCAGCTCCGTCTCCGTCACGCGGGCGGACGGCTCCCTCACCGCATCCTGGTCGGCCCCGGCCCGCGCGACGAGCTACCACGTCACCTACAGCTCCGACAACGGCAGGAGCTGGAGCCTGGCGGCACTGCGCCACAGCGGGACCAGCATCACGATAGGCGTGAAGAACAGCGCGACCTACATCGTCGGAGTGCGGGCCCGCAACTCCGCCGGAGACAGCGTCTGGCGCAACTCACCGCCGTCCGGCCCCTTCACGACGCCGCCCGCAACGCCCGGCGTGATAACCGTCTCACGCTCAGACGGCGCGCTCCACGCCTTCTGGAACTCCGGCGGCGGCGCCACCAGCTATCATGTGACCTACACTTCCGACAACGGCGTGAGTTGGTCGCTCGCCGCGCTCAACCACCCGACCGGCAACGGAACGACCAGCATCACCATCACAGGGGTGGACAACGGCAAGCCGTACATCGTGGGGGTGCGCGCCCGCAACTCCGCCGGAGACAGCGGGTGGCGCAACTCGTCCTCGGTCGGACGCTACGAGCCGCCACCCGCGCCGCCCAAGCCGCCCGCCGCTCCCACAGCGCTGAGCGCGACGGGAAGCGACGAGAGCGTAACGCTCAGGTGGAACAAGCCCAGCGGCGAGGTCACCGGCTACCAGTTCCAGTTCCGGGAGGCCCCTCCCGCTCCCGGATGGAGCGATTGGTACACCGTCCCTGACAGCGACAGTAACACCACCGAATTCACGATTCACAAGCTGAAGAACGGGACCGAGTACCGCTTCAAGCTGCGCGCGGTCAACTCCGGCGCGGTGAGCGCGCCCGCGCCTGCCTCCGCGCCCTGGTACGTGTCCGCCACTCCCGACCCGAACTAGCAGCCGCCTCCGCCTCCGAAGCCGCCCTCCGCGCCACCCGCTCCGAAGTCGGTTACGGCCACGCGGGTCAATGGAAACATCGTCGGCAGTTGGCATCACTCCGAGGGCGCGACCGGCTACGACGTGAGATACAGCACGGACAACGGCAGCACCTGGAAGCTGGCCGCATGGGGCCGGAACACGTCGGTCATCACGATAAAGGGCGCGTCCGGCGACAAGTCCTACATCGTGGGCGTCCGCGCCGTCAACCTCGTCGGTGAGAGCGACTGGACGAACTCGAATACGGTCGCACCGCTGACCCTCACCGCCTCCAACGTCACCGCCACAGGCGCCACGCTGACCATCGGCGGGCACTCGGGGGTGTGGTGGTACAAGTCGGCGACCACGGGCAAGACCACCTGTACCAGCGTGGGCAACACGTCAAGCGTCAGCGTCACGGGCCTCACGGCGGGCACGTCGTACGTGTTCTCGGCGTACAGCAACAGCACATGCACGTCGGGCAACCTGCTGGCCACGGCGTCGTCGTTCACCACGCCGGTCACGGTGAGCACGCTGGATGGGGCTTGGAGCCAGAGAACCCAAGTGGGCAATTGCCAGTTCACGCACCAACAGGGCGCGCAGGCGTTCACCACCGGCTCGAACACGGGCGGCTACACGCTGTCGAGCATCGGCATCCGGTTCAGCTTAAAGGTCGGGAGCCGGACCAACCTCGTGGTGACGCTGCACGCGGCGTCGGGCTCGAACCCGGACACGACGACGACGCTGGCCACGCTGAGCGGCAACAGCAGTCCGTCGGCCGGCGTCTACACGTACACCTGCTCCGGCAGCGGCTGCAACCTGTCGGCCAGCACGACCTATTTCGTGCTGCTGAAAGCTCCCAGTTCGCCCGGCAGCAGCTACTACCAGGTGGACCTGACGACCGCGGCCGAAACGAAGCAGCCGTCCGACAACGGCTGGTCGATCGCGAATAACGCCAGGGAAAGTCTCTACGGAACCTGGTATAGCGTGTCATTAGGAGCTTACAAGATCAAGGTGACGGCTGTGCCGGATTAGGCGGGCAAGAGGGCGAGGCCCGTCCGTTCGCACTGAGCTTGTCGAAGGGCGTGTGGGCGTGGTTCGACAGGCTCACCACGAACGGGTGGTGATTGGCAATGCCGCGCGGTTATACGATGCGGTCAACAGCTGGACTCAGCAGAGCGAGACCGGCATCATCCACATCGCCGCCAACGGGAAGACGTCGTAGTCCTCCCTCATGCGCCTCCAACGTCATCTGCCGGCGAAAAGCCCGCCATTTGGTACGACTTTGGCCGACCTTTGTGCCGTGGAAGTCGCTCTTGGCTGGCTTCATCCTGGATGCGGATACAGGCGATTAGGCTTGCAAGACTTGCGGTGCAGTTGCGCCTCGTGGAGCTTTGCGAGGTACTCCTTCGCCAGCTAGTGATTGAACCGACAACTTTACCGAGGTACAACTAGCAGCGTTCCCAAGCCAAGACCGTGACCCTAGAGCCCCTCTCAAAGGGCTAACCCACACTCAAGTGCCACACTCAGCGCCACAGGCTGTTGCTCGACGGCTGGCTGGGCTGGCATTGGACGCCCGTCAGCAAATATCTCAGCGAAGGACACGAGCTGGTGAATTGGTTGGAGGTCGAGCTCCGCGAGCCCACGAGTTCACGGTTCAACTCCGCGCCTTCGATGCCTCGCGGAGCGGCTCGTTCCTCGGCCTTCCTGCTCTATTGGCGCTCAGCAGCGCACTACTTGGGAAGAGCATGAAGGGCGACCTCGCAACCGTCGGCGGCCCAAATCTCGGCGGCGGATTGGACCCGGTGCACAACGCGGCAAGCGTAGCTGAGCTTGCGGTCGAGAGGGGCGCAACGGAATTGCCGATCCCCATCTCGTCGAGGAGTCAGCTCAAGGACTTATCCGACGACATGGCAACCAAGCTGAGCATTATCTACTACGAGGATGCGAGAGAGGCTCTATTGAAGGCGCTAGGGGATTGATGGCATAGGCGCCCTATATCGACACCGCCCAGCGAAAAATTCGCAAATCGGTACGCCTTGGTCCTCCACGGTCGGCCTCCAGCCTTTCCCCGCCCGCGCATCGCGTTCTTGCTGCGTCTGTCAAAGCAGAACAGGGAGGCCCTGGGCACCGTCTGGCCGCTCGCCTCGAACGGCGGTGCCTGGCCTACCTTGACGGAGCGTGGCCTTAGTCATACCATTAGTCACAGTTGACCGGGGAGGGCTCGGCGATGGCAACGGTGAATGTGCATGAAGCCAAGACCCACCTATCGCGTCTGCTGGCGCAGGTGGAGGCGGGCGAGGAGGTTACCATCGCCCGGAACGGCAAGCCGGTGGCCCGGCTAGTTCCCTGCAAGGATCGCGGCAAGCGGCGGTTCGGCTCGATGAAGGGGAACAAGGGATGGGAAGAGCTGGGCGAACTCGTCTTGCAGCCGCTGCCGGAAGACGAGTTGGCCTTGTGGGAAGGCGGCCCATAGTTGGAGCTGCTGCTGGACACCCATGCCTTCATCTGGTGGGTGAACGGGAGCGAACGACTGCGGCCGCGGGTGCGCCGCGCCATCGAGGACGATGCTAACGTGGTATTCGTCAGCGCGGCCTCCGCCTGGGAGATGGCCACCAAGTACCGCCTTGGCAGACTTCCGGGAGTCGATGAGATTGCGCCCGACATCATCGGAGCCATAACAGACCAGGGCTTCGAAGGGTTGCCCATAACCGTGGCGGAAGCCGTGCAAGCGGGCGGGCTTGCGGGCACGCTCGGCGACCCCTTCGACCGAATGCTCATTGCCCAGGCCCTGTCACGCAACCTCGTTCTAATCTCCAACGAAGCCATCTTCGACCGGTACGGCGTCCACCGCATGTGGTGAAGCGCGGCGGGCAAGGCTGCGCTTAGGGGTATGATCCTGTGCCTGCCCTTGACAGGCTCAGGGCGAGCGGACACGGCTCGTAGGGCGAATGGCCGCTCTCCGACGGCATGTCGGTCACAAGGCCTCCTCCCATCGAAAAGCTCGCCATTCGGTCCTTCTGGCCCGCCAACTTCATCCGGCCCGCAATAGTCCCTGTTACCCACAGGAATGGTTGGAAGGTGGCTTCCTGCACAACTGCACCGCGCTCCTGTCCCTCGGCTCGGACAGCCTAGACGGCACCGACCAAGCCTAGGTGATCTGGGCGGCCGTCGGCGCGCTGCTGCCCGTAACCCTGGGCATCACGGGCTGCCGGCTCTGGCGCGAGGCGTCGCAGGGCTGAAGCGACACCGGCCCCCGCCTCGGGGGCAGAATGGTGAGGTAGGAACCACCCGGCACGCCCACCGGCACGCCCATAGGGGGCGTGCGTACGGCCCTGCGCTGGCGCTCTGCAGGTCCTTCGGGCTCGTGACCGGGCCCTCTGCCCGGCCCTGACCCGTACGCAATTCGTCCCCCCCTCCCACGGACCGGCTCGCCGTCCGTGCGGCCGCTCGATCAGATAGCGCGTGCCAGTTGCCGCACTCCTTTGAGCGGTGATACCCTGCGACCCAGTTCGATACTCTGTATCAGTAGCTGTTTCTCCCGGATGCACGCCCCACGGGTAAATCGCTGCATACAATGAGACTAGCTATCACTAATAGCCAACTTCAGGCTGCGGTCGAGGCGGATAGATCGGAAGGCTGGAACGGCCCGTGCCTACCCAGCCAACTACGACCGGAATCCGCAGGACTCACGCCCATGCCACCAGGGAGGCGGTGCAACTAGCCCCATGCACGGGCTCCGGGCAGCGCCCCACGGATAGGAAGGCGACGGCGGGGATGATGGTCCACCGGAACATGCTGGCGCTGACGGAGGGCGCTCGCGCTCGAATCGCCCTCACCGTGGCGCTGGGGCTGGCGATCTCCGGCACATTCGTCGCGCAGGGCGTGGTCGTGGCCGTGGTGGTCAGCCGCATCCTGGCCGGCGAGCCGTGGACGGGGGCGCTCGCCCTCGTGGGCGTCGTCGCCCTGCTGGCGGCGCTCCGCGCCGTGCTGCTCCGATGGCGGGAGATGAGTTCCATGCTCACCGCCGCGGCGGTGAAGGTGGCCCTGCGCCAGCGGCTCTACCGCGCGCTTCTCGCCCTCGGCCCCGGGTACATGGAACGGACGCGGACGGGAACGGTGCAGTCCACCCTAGTGGACGGCGTGGAGGCCCTGGAGTCCTACATGGGCTACTACCTTCCGCAGTCCATCGTCGCGGTGGCCGTGCCCCTGGCCGTGGTGGCGTACATCTGCGTCCTCAGCCCCCTGGTGGGCGCGGTGGTGCTGGCGTGCGTGCTGGCCGTGCCCCTGGTGCCGCGCCTGTGGGACGGCCTGCTGGGCGAGTACGGCCAGCGGCACTGGCGGGCGTACACGGACCTCAACGCCCAGTTCGTGGACAGCATGCAGGGAATGGTCACGCTGAAGGCGCTCAACGCCAGCGAGCGCCGGGGCCGGGTCCTCCAGGACGCCGCGCTGGCGCTCTACCGGGCGACGATGGCGCAGCTCTCCATCTCCATGATCCGCAACGGCGTCGTGGGGCTGGCGATGAGCGCGGGCGTGGCGATGGCCGTCGCGGTGGGCGCGTTCCAGGTGGCGGACGGGGCGCTCAGCCTGGCGGGACTCCTCGTGGTGCTGTTCCTCGCGGGGGAGTGCTTCCGTCCGCTGGTGGAGCTGGACTCCTACTGGCACAAGGGCTACATGGGCGTCTCCGCCTCCACGGGTATCTTCGAGCTCCTGGAGGCGAGGCCCGAGGTGAGCGACCGCGAGGCCGCGTCGACGCACCCCGATCCCTCGGGCGCGCCGATGTCGATCGCCTTCAGGGACGTCAGCTTTGCCTACCGCCCGGACAGCGCGCCGGCACTCGACTCCCTGTCGTTCGGCGTGGACGCGGGCCAGAGCCTTGGCCTCGTGGGCCGGTCGGGGGCGGGGAAGAGCACCGTGGCCTCACTGCTGCTGCGGTTCTTCGACCCCCAGCAGGGGCGCGTGGAGATCGGGGGCGTTGACGTCCGCGACTACCCTCTGGAGACGCTGCGCGGCCTCGTCGCCGTGGTGTCCCAGGACACCTACCTCTTCCACGGGACGGTGGAGGACAACCTCAGGATCGGGGGACCCGGAGCCTCCACGGGGGAGCTGGAAGCGGCGGCGCGGGCGGCCAACGCCCACGGGTTCATCGCCGCCCTCCCGCGGGGGTATCAGACCGTCGTCGGGGAACGGGGGGCGAAGCTCTCCGGAGGCGAGCGCCAGCGCGTCGCCATCGCGCGGGCTCTGCTGAAGGATGCCCCCATCCTGATCCTGGACGAGGCGACCTCCAGCCTGGACGGCGTGAACGAGAGCGCCATCCGCGACGCGCTGAAGCGGCTGGCCCGGGGACGGACGACCATCACCATCGCCCACCGGTTCTCCTCCGTCGTCCACGCCGACCGCATCGTGGTCCTGGACGAGGGGCGGTCGGTCGAGGCCGGCCGGCACCAGGAGCTGATGGAGCGGCGCGGCGCGTATGCCGGCCTCGTCGGGGCGCAGCAGGAGGCCACGTGACCACCCTGGCGGGCAATCGCCCCGGCGAATGGGAGTTCGCTCCACGCGGCGGCATGCGGGGTTCCGGGGTCTGGCAGCTGCTCCGCATCCTGCGCCCGTACTACTGGCTCATGGGAGTCACCGTGCTCACGGGCATCCTGAACCAGGGCCTCATGATCGCCGCCGCCGGGATCGGCGCGTTCATGGTGGGAAGGGTGGCGACGGGGGCGGCGGCCGAGGCGCTCTACCTCAGCGCCTTCGTGCTCGGCGGCGTCGTGGCCGGCAGGGCGGTGGCGGCCTGGGCGGAGATGTGGCTGGCGCACGACCTGGCCTACCGGATCCTGGCGGAGCTCCGCATCTGGCTCTACCGGGCGCTGGACCGGCTGGCGCCGGGCTATCTGCTCGAGCGGCGCTCCGGCGACCTCTCCGCCGCGGCGATGGCCGACGTGGACACCATCGAGTGGTTCTACGCCCACACGGTGGGGACGTTCATCGTGGCGGTCGTGGTGCCGCTGGGGGCGCTCCTCACCCTCGCGGCGATGCACTGGCTGCTCCCCCTGGCGCTGCTCCCCGCGACCCTCGCGGTGGCGACCGTCCCGTTCTGGCTGCGCAAGCGGTCGGCGGCCCAGGGCCGGAGACTGCGGGAGAGCCTTGGCTCGCTAAACGCGGAGGTGGTGGACAGCGTCCAGGGACTCCGCGAGGTCGTGGCCTTCGGGCAGGGGCAGCGCTTCCTGGAGGGGCTGCTCCGCAGCAGCCGGGGCCTGGTGAGCGCACAGGTCGACCACGGGCGCAGGGCGGGCGCGGAGCAGGCGGTCACGGCCGCGCTCATCACGCTGGGGATGGTAAGCGTCGTCATAGCCGCCGCCTACCTGGTGTCCTCCGGCTCTCTCTCGCCCGCGCTCTATCCGGTCGTCATCATCCTCGCGATCTTCATCTTCGGACCGGTGACCAACATCACCGGCGTCGCCGAGACCCTCGGCGTGGTCTTCGCGGCGGCCGACCGGGTGTTCGCCGTGCTGAACGCGCCCGCCCCAGTGCGGGACACGGCCGCGGCGGCTCCACCGGGCCCGGTGGAGCCCCGAATCGAGTTCAGGGCCGTGAGCTTCCGCTACGCACCGGATCTCCCCCCGGCGCTGGACGCGGCGAGCTTCTCCGTAGAGCCGGGCGAGAGCGTGGCCCTCGTGGGGCACTCCGGCGCGGGAAAGTCCACGTGCATCCATCTGCTCATGCGGTTCTGGGATGTCACGGACGGCGCCATCACCGTCGGCGGGCACGACGTCCGGGCGTTCCCGCAGAGCGCCCTGCGCGAGCTCATCGCCTGGGTGCAGCAGGACATCTACCTGTTCAACATGACCATCCGCGAGAACATCCGCCTGGCGCGCCCGGATGCCCTGGACGCGGACGTGGAGGAGGCCGCAAGGGCCGCCCTGGCGCATGACTTCATCATGCGGATGCCCCGGGGGTACGAGACCAACGCCGGCGAGCGGGGGGTCCAGATGTCCGGGGGCCAGCGGCAGCGAATCGCCATCGCGCGCGCGCTCCTGAGGGACGCCCCCATCCTGGTGATGGACGAGGCCGTCTCCAACCTCGATGCCGAAAGCGAGCATCTCCTCAGGGAGGCGATGGCCCGCGTCCGCGCCGGCCGCACCTCCCTCGTCATCGCGCACCGGCTGTCCACCATCCGCAGCGCCGACCGCATCGTCGTCCTGGAGAAGGGACGCACGGTGGAGGCCGGCCCGCACGACTCCCTGCTCGCCGCGGGGGGGGTGTACGCGGACCTGGTCGCCTTCCAGCGGCGGGCCGTTCCCGCGTGACCATCAGTGACCGAATCGTGACCACGCCGCGGGACCGCCTCCCTCGCGTTCCCGCCGCGCAGCCGACCGTTCAGGCAACCACTTCAAGCACCTAAGGAGAAAGAACTTCAATGAAGTACGCAATCGCATTCCTTGTCCTGCTGCTGCTGGCGGCGGGGTGCGGCACGGCTACGCCAACCCCGACCCCGCAGCCGGAGCCCACCCGGACGGCCGACACAGTGTCGGCGCCCCCCACGGCGACGCCCGCCACCGTCTCGATGACGGACAGCGCGACGGCAACGCCAACCCCGGCCCCAAGGCCGGAGCCCACACCGACGCCCACCGCAGCGGCGGCGCCCCCCACGGCGACGCCCACCACCGTCTCGATGACGGACAGCGCGACGGCAACGCCGACCCCGGCCCCAAGGCCGGAGCCCACACCGACGCCCACCGCAGCGGCGGCGTCCCCCACGCCGGCGCCCGCCGCCATCTCGCTGACGGACGGCACCGGCGAGCGACTGACGCTTGAGTCCCGGCCCGTCCGCATAGCATGCCTGACCGAGATCTGCCCGGACATCATGGCCGAGCTCGGGCTGGAGCCCGTCGCCGTCAATGACCCGCTCTCCTCGGACCCCCGGTTCTTCGGCGACAGGGCGGACGGGTTCCAGGTGATCGGCGGCTCGTTCTTCGAGCCCAATCTCGAGGACATCGCCGCCGCACGGCCCGACCTCGTGATCGGCCTCATAGGCGTGCACAACGGCCTGCGGGACGCGCTGCGACCCATCGCCCCGCTCTACATCGTCAACCCCCTGACCTACCAGGACTCCATCCACTACCTCAGGGAGATCGGCACTGCGATGGGACGCCCCGCAGAGGCCGAGGAGGCCGCACAGCGGTTCCTCGCCAAGCTGGAGGACTACAAGGCCCGCTCTCCCATGGACCGCACCGCACTGGTGATGTGGGGCTCGGACGTCAACTTCGGCATCGACACCGAGGGCTCCCTGACCGGCGGGCTCCTCGCCGAGGTGACCGGCTACCCCTGGCCGAACCCGCCACTCGACCAGGGCGGGCACGCATCGGGAGGCATCCAGTTCTCACTCGAGGGGGTCCTCAGCGTTGACCCCGACGTGATCTTCATACAGACCATCGCCTTCCCCGGGTTCCAGCCGCCCCCACTGGCCGAACAGCTCTCCGCGAACCCGCTGTGGGGCGAGCTCAGGGCCGTCATGAACGGCGAGGTCCACGACGTCAGCTTCGGCCTGTGGAGCACAGGGCGCGGCACCCGCTCCCTGAGACTGGTGCTGGATGAGGCGATGCCACTGCTCTACCCGGACGTGTTCGGCGACGCGGCTGCGCCCGCCGTCATCTCGCTGACGGACGGCACCGGCGAGCGACTGACGCTTGAGTCCCGGCCCGTCCGCATAGCATGCCTGACCGAGATCTGCCCGGACATCATGGCCGAGCTCGGGCTGGAGCCCGTCGCCGTCAATGACCCGCTCTCCTCGGACCCCCGGTTCTTCGGCGACAGGGCGGACGGGTTCCAGGTGATCGGCGGCTCATTCTTCGAGCCCAATCTCGAGGATATCGCCGCCGCACGGCCCGACCTCGTGATCGGCCTCATAGGCGTGCACAACGGCCTGCGGGACGCGCTGCGACCCATCGCCCCGCTCTACATCGTCAACCCCCTGACCTACCAGGACTCCATCCACTACCTCAGGGAGATCGGCACTGCGATGGGACGCCCCGCAGAGGCCGAGGAGGCCGCGCAGCGGTTCCTCGCCAAGCTGGAGGACTACAAGGCCCGCTCTCCCATGGACCGCACCGCACTGGTGATGTGGGGCTCGGACGTCAACTTCGGCATCGACACCGAGGGCTCCCTGACCGGCGGGCTCCTCGCCGAGGTGACCGGCTACCCCTGGCCGAACCCGCCACTCGACCAGGGCGGGCACGCATCGGGAGGCATCCAGTTCTCACTCGAGGGGGTCCTCAGCGTTGACCCCGACGTGATCTTCATACAGACCATCGCCTTCCCCGGATTCCAGCCGCCCCCACTGGCCGAACAGCTCTCCGCGAACCCGCTGTGGGGCGAGCTCAGGGCCGTCATGAACGGCGAGGTCCACGACGTCAGCTTCGGCCTGTGGAGCACAGGGCGCGGCACCCGCTCCCTGGGACTGGTGCTGGATGAGGCGATGCCACTGCTCTACCCGGACGTGTTCGGCAACTAGGGCATCTCGTCCAAGAGCGGCCAAGCGGCGACAGGCAGGCCCGTGAGCATGCGGTGGGAGCCCGTGAGGCTTCTCCTGGTTGCCACGGGCCTGCTCCTGTGCATCGCCGTGGCGGCCTCGCTCTCCCTTGCCAACGGCATACCCAAGCTCTCGATTGCGGAGGCGTGGGGCATCCTCTGGGGGGAGGAGGCGGAGCGCCTGGCGCAGCTGGCCGTCCGCGAGCTGCGCGCTCCCAGGGTGGTGCTCGCCGTCCTCAGCGGGGCGGCGCTGGGCCTGGCGGGGGCGATGATGCAGGACGGCCTGAGGAATCCGCTGGCGGGCCCGGAGCTGCTGGGGGTGGCCTCCGGGGCCTCCCTCGCCGTGGCGGTCGTCACCCTCTTCCAGGTCCCGCTGCTCCTGGTATTCCATCCATGGGCGGCGCTCACGGGCGGCCTGATAGCGGGGGCCGTGGTGATCGTCGCGGCCAAGGGGGCGCGGAGCCCCCTGCAGGTCGTGCTCGTCGGCGTCGCGGTCGCGGCCTTCATCAATGCGTGCATCATCGCCCTGATCAGCCTGGCGGGGACCAGCGGGTCGGTCCTCGTCCTGTTCTTCTTCCTGCTGGGCAGCCTGGCGAACAGGACGTGGGAGCACGTCTGGATCGTCGTGCCCTGGGTGGCCGTCTGCCTCCCCCTGGGCCTGCTGCTGGCGCGACCGTTGAACACGCTCCGCCTGGGCGACCGTGCGGCGCAGTCGCTGGGGATGAGCGTCGGGCGCGTGCGTACCCTGGTCCTTTTGCTCGGCGCGGGGCTGGTGGCCGCGGTGGTGGCCGTCACCGGCCCCATCGGGTGGATAGGTCTCCTCGCCCCGCATCTGTCCCGGCGCGCCCTGCGCAGCGAGGACCCGCGCAAGGTGCTCGCCTTCTCCGCGCTCATGGGCGCCGCGCTGCTGACTATGGCGGACGTTGGGGCAAAGCTCGCCATCGCCCCCGCGGAGACGCCGGTGGGTCTGTGGACGGCGGTGGTGGGCGGGCCGGTCCTGCTCGTGCTGCTCAGGGACAGGATCCTAAGGGGCGACCATCAGAGCGGCTGACGGGCGGGCGGGCGCGGCTGACGGGCGCGCATGGGGGGCCAGGAGGTTCCCCGTGCTGCTCGCCGGGGGGCTGGCGCTCATCGGCGTGCTTTTCGTCGCGCACCTGTGCACGGGCACGGTGCGCCTGGGGCCGGACGAGGTGCTGGCGTCGCTCCTGGGGCGGCAGGCCGAGGACCTGCACCGGATCGTGGTCTGGGACCTGCGGCTCCCCCGGTCGCTCATCGCCATCGTCGCCGGAGCGCTTCTGGGGACGGCCGGGGCGGTTCTGCAGGTCGTCATGCGGAACGACCTGGCCGAGCCGGGCATAACCGGCGTGACGGCGGGGGGAATCCTGTTCGCGGTCCTGTGGATCGTGGGCGTCGGAGGGCTTCCGGACCCCGGGCGCTTCATGCCCCTGGTCGTGCTGCTCGGGTGCCTGGGCGCGGGCGCGGTGGTCTTCGCCCTTAGCTGGCGCGGCGGAGTCCATCCGCTGAGGATGGTGCTGTGCGGGGTGCTGGTCACCGCCATCCTCTCGTCCGCGACCGCGTTCATCATGCTGCGCGCCCAGGCCGGCGTGGGAGGCATCCTCCCCTGGATCATCGGATCCCTGAACGGCCGCGTCTGGGTCCACTGGGACCAGCTGTGGCCGTGGGCGGTGGTGGCGCTGCCGCTGGCGCTGCTGGCCGCCCGGCCCCTGAACGTCCTGCAGCTCGGGGACGGCGTGGCCGCCGCCAGGGGCATGCGGGTCAACTTGACGCGCACCGCGCTCTTCTGCCTGGCCGCCCTGCTAACCGCGGCGGCGGTCTCGGTGGTGGGAGCTGTCGGGTTCCTCGGCCTCGTGGCCCCGCACATCGCGCGGTGGCTGACGGGGGAGGACGCCCGCCGCCTGCTGCCGGTGGCCGCCGTGGCCGGTGCGGTGCTGCTCATCGGGGCGGACATCGTCTCCCAGGGGATCACCATACGCCCGCCCTTCCCGTCGTCGATCCAGCGGCCGGGGCTGCCGGTGGGAGCGGTCATGGCCTTCATCGGGGCGCCGTTCTTCCTGTACATCCTCCACAGGGGGGCGGCGCGATGACGCGGGACGCGGTCGCGCTGGACGCCCGGGCCATCTCCGTGCGCCTGGGCAAGAGCCCGGTGCTGAGCGAGGTGACTCTCTCGATCCCACGGGGGACCGTCACCGCCGTCATCGGCCCCAACGGCTCCGGGAAGTCCACCCTGCTTCGCACGCTTGCCCGCCTCCTGCGCCCCGAGGCGGGCTCGGTGCTGCTGGACGGAGCGGCCATCGCCAGGATGTCGCCCGGCCAGGTGGCGCGGCAGATCGCGACGCTGCCGCAGGCGCCGGGCGCCGTTCCGGGGATGACGGTGCAGGAGCTGGTCGAACAGGGCCGGTATCCCCACACCGGCCCGCTGCGGATGCGTTCGGACGCGGACCGCGCGGCGGTTGAGCGGGCGCTGGATCTGACGTCCTCCAGCCGTTTCCGGCACCGCCTACTGGAGAGCCTCTCCGGGGGTGAGCGCCAGCGGGTCTGGATTGCGCTCGCCCTGGCGCAGGAGCCGCGCATCCTCCTGCTGGACGAGCCCACGACCTTCCTGGACCTCAGCCATCAGATCCAGGTGCTCAACCTCATCCGGGCGCTCAACCGGGAGCACGGCCTGACCGTCGTCATGGTGCTCCATGACCTGAACCAGGCGTCCCAGTACGCGGAGCGCCTGGTGGTCCTGCACGACGGCCGCATCGTCGAGGAAGGCCCGCCTGCGGAGGTCATCCGGGAGGACGTGCTCGCCTCGGTCTTCAACGTCCGGGCGCACATCAGCGTCTCTCCCGTCGACGGCGCCCTTCTGTGCCATCCCTACGGGGCCCTCCCGGGAGAGGGCGACGACGCGGACGCGGGATTCACGGGCCCCGCGCCGTGACCATCCCCGCTCGTCGCCGCCCTCCGTCGCTCCACAGCGCCCCCGCGCACCGGCACTCATGGCTTGAGACCACACGTCGTCCGCGAGACCGTCCGAGGGGAGAGGCCGAGCCGGTCGGCGCGGGCCGCCGGGCCCTTCGAGGAAGGGGGAGAGCGTCGCCGTTGGCGTGGCGGCCTACCCTGGCTCTCGACGGTGTCCGCTCCGCCCACCGGGCGATCGCCCTAGGTGTGCGTGGAGTGGACGACCGCCACCCTGCCGGACTCGACGCCGCCGGATGCTCGCAGGCGGCACGCGCGCACCCCGGGGAAATACAAGCCCACCCCGAGGCACTCGAGGGAGTGCGCCCCGAGCCTGTCTGGGGGCGAGTGGCTTTCGCGCCGCGGCGGGCGCCGTTCTTCCCCTGGCCCTCCGATGGCCTCGGCCAAGACATCGCCGGGGTCGCCCGGATCGCCGCCGAGGTGGCGGCGCGGCCTCCTGAAATGGGTGCGCTCCAGACGCCGGGCCCGTCCTGGACCCGGACTCGCCCCGGCAGCTGCCCGCATGCCGCCGCCGTCCCTCAGCGAGTCTCGGGACGGCCGGCGGCTAGTCCTAGACCCTGTCTATTTCCACAGCTCGGGATCGGGTCGCTTCATCAGTCCGAGGCCCAGATATCCGTACCAGATGACCAGCAGCACGTAGAAGCCCCGGGCCAAGGAGGTAAAGAGGTCGCGGACGTCGTTGCCGAGTATGGCTACGATGAAGAAGACCATTACGGCCAGGCTGACAAGGGCGGCCAGCAGGGAGACCATCCTGCTGAAGTCGTCTCTCGTCGAAAGACCCAACGCGAAAATGAAGCCGCCAAACCCCAGCGCAATCCCACCGGCGTGGAGGAGGGCGGAGCCGGCGTGGTAGACGGGAATGCTTTCCTGGATCTGGCCATCAGTTTGGGCATCGGCCAGAATGAAGTCCATGCCGGTGGCCAAGATCCAGCCGACCAGTCCGACCAGGATCATGAAGAATCCCATCTGAACAAGCGCCTTGCCGTTGCCCTGCAACGTCACGTTGCGCATCAGCGCATACAGGCCCGAGAGGATCAGGGACAGGCCAAGGATTATCGCGATGTTGGTTACGTTGGTCAGCGCGGCGTTGCCACCCTTGGCGGTTATGGAGCCAACGGCGTCCGACACGTCGGCGCTGTCTATCAGCATTCCACCCGGCTCTACTAGGAAGAAGACGAAGGCGATTATGGGGCCGAACAGGAGGGACAGGCCCGCCAGTCGGTTCACGGATATTGTGCCCATGTTGTTTGAACCTCCCTTACGTGATCATGCGATGTAATTGGAAGGACCCTTTGCATTCAATCCTTCCCAGTATACATTCCGACGCCGCAAATGCAATCTGATCATGTCGCGTGACCTCACCCGGTGCCCGCACGATGTCTTACATGGCCGGCACATCCAGGGCAGACGTGCGAGGAGCGCGGCATGCGCCCAAGCGGGGCCGAGTGGCGAGGGCCATGTCGCGCTCATCGCGCCGACGCTCCAAGGCATCGCGACGGGGAGAGACCCCGCCGCACGCCGGGAAGCCCATCGCCCTGGGGGTTGGTCGCGTCCATAATGGTTGGAAGGTGTCCTCCAGTCCGACACGCCCATGTGTACCGGAATTTTCGGTCTCGATTACGCAACGGACGTCCTCACGGACAGGGGCTAATCGCACGTTCAACAGGTGCTCTGGCTCTCCAGTTAAACACGCGACGACGAGGTAGAAATTAGGCCGAAGCCGAACCTGCAGGGAGATTCCTGCGCTCGGCCGTCTGCGCACCTTGAGATGGACTCTCGACGGGCTCAAGACGCAGCCTCAGCCCCAGGGCGCGGGTGACTTTCAGCAGCGTTGCCAGAGTGGGGTTGCCGTCTTCAGACAGCGCCTCGTAAAGGTTGCCCCTGTTTAGCCCTGCATCGCGGGCGAGAGCGCTCATGTTGTGCCTCCGGGCGACGTGCTTGAGTACAGCGCGAATCACGGCACCGTCTCCAGGATCCTCATCCGCAGCCGCTCTGAGAAGACCTCGGGCGTCCTCCTCGGTCCTTACGTAGTCCTGTGCTCTGAACTCGCGGTACTCCTCAGACATTAGCTCCTCCATTCTGTTGCCATTCTCTTGGCCCGTTCGATGTCTCGCCGTTGGCTGTCCTTGTCGCCGCCACATAGCAGGACCATTAGCTCATCGCCTCGCGTGATGAAATAGATCCGATATCCAGGTCCACGCTGAATTCTCATCTCGGACACGCCGCCGCCAACGGATCGCACGTCTCCGAGATGTCCGTCTTCGGCTGCCAGCAACCGGGCGACGATGCGGTTCACCGCGTGGCGGTCCCGCAGCCTGTCCAGCCATCAGTCGAACGTCGCGCTTCGTAGAATCTTGAACACGATGCGATTGTACGATATATCGTACATCACGTGAAGGAGGTCCTGAGAAGTGACGATCAAGCTTGAAGCGGTTGGAGAGCATGGGAGACCCTTGCCACGGCCCATACCGTCCCGCCGCAATTCAGAGCGGCGCTGCCGGGTGGACCTCAGAAACCCAGCGTTACCCGCAGCGCCGTTGCGAGCGTTTTCGGCGTCGTGCGCAATGTGGCCGCCCACGGTTCATGACCCGGTGACACCCGCCTCCGCCTCCTGATCCGTCGGAGCGGTCCGTGCAGGTCAGGCCAGGTCTCGCCCCGACTACCGGAGAGCCGTCACGCCAGGTCAACCCGGCCGTAGACTCGCTCCGGGCTTACCAGCACCGCCACGGCCTGCTGCGCGACCATGGCCCGGTCGAACTCCTCCCAGTCCGGGTGGTACCCGTCGCCGCAGGCGCGGTAGAGCGCCCGCACCAGGAGCCTGAGCTCTTCGGCCCCGGTGTTGCCGGAGTCGAACAGCTGCGCCCGCCCCTCCACCACCGCGTGGTTCCGCCAGTGGTTGTCCACGGTCGTCACCGTGCACCGGGGGTCCCGGCGCAGGTTCCGGGTCTTGACCGCCCCGGGATACACGATGACGAAGGCGGCCTTTCCCCGGTAGGCGCCGCTGGAGACCAGGCTGTTGTGCATCCCCCCGTCGGGCCGGTAGGTCGTAACCACTCCCCGGTGGTGGCTCTCCATGAACGGCCGGACATCCTCAAATTCCATGACGTCACCTCGAATCCTTGTGATCAACCGGCGGTCATCGTGGCACGGCGGCCCCGGCGGCGGTGGGTTGGCGGCAGGCCGCCCGCGGCAGGGAGCCGCCGGGGGATGTACCTTCCATGGCTGTGGACATCAGTTCCCTCATGCGCGAGGCGCCCGATCCTCCGGAGCCCGACATCCCATTTGCGTTTCGGGCTATTCGTCCGCCCACGTGTGCGGGTCCTTTGTTGCCGGTAACCGCGTCGAATGTGTATCTGAATTCTCGGTCTCGATCACGCAACGGGCATCTTCATGGACACTCGTATTCCAAGACATACGAGTGCTTACCCCCCTCGTTGTCAATCCCAAGTATCCCTGAAATCCCGGCCAGTTCTCCGGTGCCGGAGTCCGGTACGATTGTCACCGTGAGCCGGGCGTCGCCCCTGCTCATCGCGCCGCTGTGCTGCAGCACGAACGAGCCGGTCCTTCCCCCAACCGAGCCCACGAAGTGCTCGATGGCCACGTAGCCCGCCGATCCGGGGGTGGCGGTGAAGGCCGCGATCATCTGCGCCTCCGACGAGCCGGCCACGTCACCGGAGAAAACCTTGCGGACGACGCTGCGGCTCAGCTTCAGCCCGTCCCGTTCCAGGAACGGCGGCTCGGCCTCGGTGCTGACATCCAGCGGTCCACGGGCGGTGGGCATGGCAATCTCCTCCGTGTCGTGTCGACGGGCTCTCGCGGGGTAGGGGGCCCATTCTACGCCCGCTGTCGCGGGCCGTTCGGTCGCCCCCGCGGTCCCGCCGGGGCTGTGTGAGGCCACCGGGTGATATACCATCCGTGGCCGTGGACATCAGAGCCCTCATACGGGAGATCCCCGACTTTCCGGAACCCGGGATCCTCTTTCGCGACATCACCCCCGTTCTCTCGAGCCCCGAGGCCTTCGCCCATGTGGTCGACCACTTCGTCGAGCGCTGTTCGGCCCAGCGGGTGGACGCCGTGGTCGGCATCGACGCCCGCGGCTTCCTCATAGCCGCCCCGGTCGCCTACAGGCTCTCCGTGCCGCTTGCGCCGGTCCGCAAGGCCGGCAAGCTCCCCTTCCGGACCCGCTCGGTGTCCTACGAGCTCGAGTACGGCAGGGGCGTGGTCGAGATGCACGTCGACGCCGTCTCGCAGGGCCAGCGCGTGGCCATCATCGACGACCTCCTGGCCACCGGCGGAACGCTCGCGGCCGCGGCCGAGCTCGTCGAGGGGGGCGGGGCGCAGGTGGCCGAGCTCGGGGTGATGGTGGAACTCGGGGACCTGGGCGGGCGCGGCCTGCTGTCGCGCTGGGCCACCCACGCGATGCTGACGCTCTGACCCGCGGCGCGCTCAGGTTGACAGCGGCGGCGGGACGCCGCGAACATCTCCCGCATCCGGGCGGGCGCGATCGAGCGAGGAGGTGGCCATGGCAGTGATCACGATGGGCGGACTCACCGGGTGCGGCGGCCGCCAGCTGGGCCAGATGGTGGCCGAGCGCCTGGGCGCCGACTACGTCGACCGGCTGATCCTGACCGGCGCCGCCAAGGAGGTCGGGGCGACGGTGGAGGCGCTCATCGAGCGCGAGGAGCGCCCGCCCACGAGGGGGGAGCGCTTCTCCAGGCTGATCCAGCGCATCCTGGAGCGCTCGGCGGTCAGCGGCGCCGGGGGCGACCCGTACTTCGGGCCCGGCGCGGTCGCGTTCCTCACCCAGGAGTACGAGGACCTCCCGCAGCCGACAATCACCAAGGGCCACGAGCTCGAGGACGAGGCGTACCTCGAGGGCCTGCAGAGCGTGTTCAGCGACCTGGCGTCGTCGGACAACGTGGTCATCGTCGGGCGGACCGGCTCCTACATCCTCAAGGACGACCCCCGCGTGCTGCGGATAGGCGTCGTCTCCGAGTACGACGACCGCGTGGCCAGGATCATGGAGCGCGACGGCGTCGGCAGGGACGAGGCGGTCGCCGTAATCGCCGACCGGGACCGGGCCAGGGAGTACCACTTCAGGCGGTTCTTCGCCATGGAAAACCCCGAGGACGTGCGCCAGTTCCACTTCTGCATCAACACGTCCAGCGTCGGCCTCGAGTACGCCGCTGGCATGGTGGTCAGGGCCGCCGAGGAGCCTGGCGTCCGGGGACCTGGGGGCCGGGGCGTAGCCCGGGGGACCGCCGCGGGAACGCGGGCGTGCTGACGATCCCGCGCGCCCTGGTCGACGAGGTGATCGCCCACGCGGTCGCCGAGGACCCCAACGAGTGCTGCGGGGTCATCGCGGCCGACGGCGCGACGGCCGTCAGGGCCTACCGCATCACCAACGAGTACGCCAGCCCGTTCCGCTACCGGATGGCCCCGCAGGAGTTCCTCAACGCCGACCGGGACGCCGAGGGCCGCGGCCTGGAGATCGCGGTCTTCTACCACTCGCACACCCACAGCCCGCCCTATCCCTCCGACACCGACGTGCGGCTGGCCCTCGAGAGCGGCTACGTGGACGGCCTGGTCAGCTACCTGCTGGTCTCGCTGCAGGACAGGGCGGACCCCGGCCTGGGGCTGTTCCGCATCACCTCCGGCGGCGAGATCATCGAGCGCGGGCTGGAGATCGTCTGACCGGGGCCCTCACTCCGGGACGGTGAAGCGCAGGACGCGGTCCGGGAACTCGGCGAACCCGAAGGCCGTCCCGCCGCCGACGATCAGCACCGGGCCGTCGGGGAGCGCCAGGGCGACCAGCAGGCTGCGACCCGCCGGCAGCGACCCCGCCACCTCCCAGTCGCCGGTCGCCGGATCGTAGACCTCCATCACCTCGATCGGCAGGCCCACCAGGTCCTCGCCCCCCACGACCAGCACCCGCCCGTCCGCGAGCGTCACCGCCTCGTGCCCGCGGCGGGGCCGAAGGCCCGTCGCCACCCGCGTCCAGGTCCCCCGGTCCGGATCGTAGATCTCCGCGGTGGTCTCGGGGCCGAGCGCCTCCGAGGCCCCCAGGTCCGACCCGCCGACCACCAGCACCCGCCCGTCGGCCAGCAGCGTCGCCGCGTGCCCCGACCTCGGTCCGGCCATGTCTGCGACGGCCTCCCACGAGTCCGAAGCGGGATCGTAGATCTCCGCGGAGGCGTGGGCGGCCTGGCGCGTCTCCCCGCCCGCCACCAGCAGCCTGCCGTCGGCCAGCTGCGTCGCGGTGTGGAAGCGGCGGGGCACCGACATCGGGGCCGCGCGCGTCCAGCGGTCGGCCCCGGGGTCGTAGATCTCGGCCCCCTCCTCGATGCTCACGCCCGACGCCCCCCCGACGACCAGCACCCGGCCGCCGGCCAGCAGCGCCGCGCGGGCGCCCTGCCTCCCGGTGCGCATCGGCGCCGCGGGCGACCAGACCCCGTCCTCGGGATCGTATATCTCGACCGTGTCCAGGTCGCTGCGGCCCCTGAAGGTGCGGTCGTCCTCCTCGATCACCTCGCGGCCGCTCCCCCCAGCGACCAGCAGCCGGCCGTCGTCCAGCGCGGTGGCCGTGTGGAAGGTGCGCTCGTAGGCCATCCGGCCCATCCTGACCCACTCCTCGCCGCCCGCCGAGAGCACCTCCACCTCGCTGGGCGAGGAGCGGAAGAAGCTCCTTCGGAGCTGGCCGCCGACCGCCACCACCGATCCGTCCGGCATCAGCGTCGCCGTCAGGCCCCAGCGGCCCTGCGAGAGGCGTCCAACCACCTCCAGCCCCGGCCCGAGGGGCACCCCGGGCTCGGCCGCGGCGAGAGCGGTCTCGGCGGTGGGGGTCGGGACGGGGGACGGGGTGCGGGCGGGCACTACGGTGAACTCCCAGGAGGCTCCGTCCGGCCCCGGTGCGCCGGGGGCGGGCTGCGACGCGCAGGCGGCGGCGACCAGGGCCGCGGCGAGCGCGGCGGCGAGCGCCGGGACAATGCGCGGGGAGGGCGGGGGAATCAGTCCCCTCCCGTCAGGGCCCGGCGCGGGTTGTCGACCATGATGCGCCGGAACTGCTCGCGCGTGATGCCGATCTCTCGGAGGTGCGGGTACAGGCGGGTGGATATGAACCCGTAGCCCTCCCCGCCGCGGACCACGTAGGCCGAGCCCAGGCACACGTCGTGGGACAACAGCAGCTGGCCTATGTGGCCGGCGTCCACGATCCTTCGGATGTTGGCCAGGTCGCGCCCGAGCAGGTAGGCGTTGCGGTCGGACATGCCGTCGAAGGATATGAAGGCCCCCCTGCGGGCGATCTCTGCGTGGTACTCGGGGTAGGGGTGGTCGTGGGCGTGGCCGACGACCACCCGCCGAGGGTCGACCCCCTCCTCGGCGAGGATGTCGAGCTGGTCCAGGCCGACGGGGGCGAACAGGCCGTGGGTGGTCACGGTCACGCCCGTCTGCAGGTGGGCGCGCGCGCCGGCGCGCAGGACCCGCTCCTCGACCGGCGAGACCCAGGTCTCGTGGGCCCCCAGCTCGCCTATGATGCCGGCGCGGACGCCCGTGCCGTCGATGCCCTCGGTGATGTCCCTGATCATCTCGTCGGCTATCTCGTTCGCCGTCTCGCGGTAGAGCCGGGGCTCGTAGAACGGCTCGCGGTACCAACCGCAGCCGAGCACGATGCTCAGGCCGGTCTCCTCCGACATGCGCCGCACCGCCTCCGGCCGCTGCTCCAGGCCCCGGCAGGTCTGGTCCACCAGCGTGACGCCGCCGGCCTCCCTGTAGCGCCGCAGCTCGTCCGCCGCCACCCCGGGGTCGTCCAGCACGCGGTCCGGGTCCAGGTGGTCCGGCAGCAGGGACAGGAAGATGTGCTCGTGCATGAGCGTGAAGCCCAGATCGCGCGGGGCCACCGGCCCGGTCACGGTCATGACCTCGGAGAGCGCCACGCCCCTACTCCCCCGCCAGCGCCCTGCGCGGGTTGGCCACGGTGATGCGCTCCCACTGCCCGGCAGAGACGCCGGCCGCCATCACCCTCTCCCCGAGGGCCCCGAGCGCAAGCCCGTACCCCGCCCCGCCGTAGGCCCGCAGCTGCCCGCGCCTCAGGACGCCGCTCGAGACCAGCACCCGGTCGGTCAGCCCGGCGCGCACCATCGCGGCCACGGCACGCGCGTCGCGGTCGAGCAGCTCGGGGCTGTCCGCCTGGAACGCGTCGAAGCAGGCGAAGGGGCCGCGGGCCGCCACGGCGGCGTGGAAGCGGTGGTCGGGACTGCCGTTCACGTGGTCGACCACGACCCTGCCCAGGTCCGCGCCCTCCTGCTCGAGGATGTCGAGCTGGTCCATGACCGTCGAGGCGTGCGTGCCGCCCACCGCGAGCGGCGCGCCGGTGGCGCGCTGGGCCCGGGCGGCGGCGCGGTGCATGCGCTCCTCGCCGGGGCTCACCCAGCGCGCGTGCACCGATATCTGGCCGATGATGCCCGCGCGCACCCCGGTGCCGTCGATCCCGTCCTCGATGTCGGAGACCATGGCGCGGGCCAGCTCGTCGGCGCCCGTGCGCGCGAAGTCCAGGCCGTAGGAGTGCTCCATGATCCAGCCGGTGCCGGTGACGATCGTGACCCCCGTCCGCTCCGACAGGTCCCTGAGCACCGCCGGGTCGCGCTGGACGCCCCGCCCGGTCTGGTCGACGAGCGTCGACACTCCCGCCTCCCGCGCGGCCCGCAGCTCGCGCTCTGCCAGCGCCGGGTCGCCGAGAAGGTTGGCGGACATCCAGTTGTCGCGCATGTGGTCGATCAGCACGTGCTCGTGGGGCAGCGTCGCCCCCAGGTCCCGCGCCGGGACCGGTCCCGTCACGGTCTGGACAACGCTCATACGCCGCCGCCCGCGTCCCTCAGTCCGGGGCCCCCGTCAGGGCCCTGCGGGGGTTGTCGACCATGATGCGCTCGAACATCTCGCCGGTGACGCCGATGCCGGCCAGGTGTGCCAGCAGCCGGGAGGGTATGAAGTCGTACCCGCTGCCCCCGTAGGAGGCGTACTGGGTCCGGTAGCACACGTCGTGCGAGAGCAGCAGCCGGTCGATGCTGCCGTCGCGGAGCACTGCCTCTATGAGGCGCACCACCTTCTCCAGCTCGTAGGCGTTGGAGTCGGACATCGTGTCGAAGGAAAGCCATGCGCCCCTGCGCACGATCTCGCGGTGGAACTCGGGGTGCGGCCAGCTCTGCGAGTGCCCGACGACGACCCTGGCGGGGTCCACCCCCTCCTCGGCGAGGATGTCCAGCTGCTGGAGTGCCACCGGGCTCCTGGTGCCGTGGGTGGTGATCGTCACGCCCGTCTCCCTGTGCGCCCTGGCCCCGGCGCGCAGCATCCGCTCCTCGACGGGCGAGACCCAGCGCTCGTGGGCGCCGAGCTCTCCGATTATCCCCGCGCGCACGCCGGTGCCGTCGATCCCCTCGGTCAGGTCTGCGACCATCTGCTCGGCCATGCGGCCGACGTACCAGCGGGAGAGGTGCGGCTCGTAGTAGGGCTCGCGGTACCAGCCGCAGCCCAGCACGACGTTGAGGCCCGTCCTCTCCGCTATCGCCCTGACGTCGAGGGGCCTCTGGCCCAGGCCGCGGTTGGTCAGGTCCACCAGCGTCACCCCGCCGGCGTCCCTGTACCGCGTGACCTCCAGGACCGCCAGGTCCGGCTCGTAGAGCAGGTTGTTGACCGACCACGAGTCCCGGAGCAGGTCCAGCAGCAGGTGCTCGTGCATGAGCGTGAAGCCCAGCTCGGACGCGGGCACCGGGCCGGTGACCGTCATCACCTCGGACATGCCGTCCGCCATCGGCAGGGGGGGCGGGTGGGGGACCTACCGGGAGCCGTGGGCGTCGAGGCCGTCGAGGAAGCGGTCGACGTCGGCCACGTTGTTGAACACGTGCGGGTCGACCCTGAACAGGTTGCCGTGGAAGTAGGTGTCGACGCCCCGCTCGTGCAGGAACCTCCACAGCCCCTGCGCGTCGTCGTGCAGGGCGGCGACCACGCCCATCCTGTGGCGCGGGTCGTCCGAGGTGATCACGTCCATGCCGCGCTCCTTCATGCCGGCGATGCAGCGCCCCGACAGGTCCAGGTTGTGCGCCTCGACCATCTCCATGTCGGTCTCCAGCAGGATCTGCAGCCCGGGCTTGGTGAATGCGAGGCCCATGAGGTTGAGCATGCCGAGCTCGAAGCGCCTTGCGTCGTCCCTGAGGCGGAAGTTGTGTATGTCGAAGTCGTGGGCGCTGGCGTAGGCCGCGCGCGTGGGCAGGCGGTCGTGGTGGCGCCTGGCGACGTACAGGAAGGCGACCCCCGCCGCGCCCAGGAGCCACTTCATGGCGGTGGTCGCGTAGAAGTCGATGCCGGTGGCGTGCAGGTCTATGCTCATCGCCCCCGCGCTCTGCGCGCCGTCGACCAGCAGCAGCGCGCCCCTGGCGTGCGCGATCTCGGCGAGCGCGGCGACGTCGTGGCGGAATCCCTCGATGGGCGTGACGTGCGAGACGCACACGGCGAGCGTGTCCTCGTCCACGGCCGCCTCGAAGTCCTCCAGGTGCATCAGCCCGTCCCTCGCGTGGACGAACCGGCGGGTCACCTCCTGGTGGGGGGGCAGGTGCCAGGGGAATACCGAGGACGGGTAGGAGAAGTCGTCGAACACGACGTTCGCCCCGGGCCTCGGGGGGATGACGTCTATGGAGGCCGCCGAGCCCTCGGACGTCGAGCTGACGATGGCGACCTCGTCCTCGTCGCAGCCCATCAGCTGGGCGAACATGCGCCGGCAGTCGGACGCGTCGGCGTCCAGGCCGCTGACGTACAGGTCGTCGGGGTCGTTTGCGAGCCACTCCATGTGGGCCCTCATCGCCTCCTCGTGCCTGGTGGACACCGGGGCGATGCCCCCGCTGAACATGTAGGCGCGCTCGGCGGTGATCGGGTACAGGTCGCGGATCTCGGCAGCGTTCATTCGGCCCTCCTCCTGCGGGTCCCGCGGCGGCCGCGCCGCGGGCCGCGGCTAGATCATCAGGTCTCCGCCGTTAATGTCGAGCGAGGCGCCGGTGATGTAGGCGGCGCGGTCCGAGGCCAGGAACGCCACCAGCTCTGCGACCTCGCGCGGCTCGCCCAGCCGCTGGATCGGGAACGAGCGGGCGTAGGCGTCGGCGCGCTCGTCGTCGATCGTGGTTCGGACCATCTCGGTGTCGATCAGGCCGGGGCACACGGAGTTGACCGTGATGCCGTGCCCCGCCTCCTCCTTCGCCAGGTGGCGGGTGAAGCCCAAGATCCCGGCCTTGGCGCTCGTGTAGTGGGCCCCGCCGACCGTGGAGATGTTCTTGCCGGCGGTGGACGAGAAGTTGACGATCCGTCCCCACCCCCCGGCGCGCATGGCGGGCAGCACCGCCTGCGAGCACAGGAACGTGCCCTTGAGGTTGACCGCCACGACCCAGTCCCACTCCTCCTCGGGGATGTCGATGACCCTCGTCGGGCGCAGGACCCCGGCGTTGTTGATGAGGATGCCGACGGCGCCGAAGCGCTCCATGGCCGCGTCCACCATCCGCCCGACGTCGGCCCTCGCCGTCACGTCGCCCGCGACGCCCAGGGCGTCGGCGCCCCCCGAGCGCAGCGAGGCGGCCACCTCCTCGACGGCGCCGGCGCGCACGTCGCTGACCACCAGCGCGGCGCCGGCGGCCGCCAGCCGCTCGGCGACCGCGCGGCCCATGCCCTGCGCGGCGCCGGTGACGATGGCCACCCTTCCCTCGAGCTCAGCCGGGTCGATGGTCAATGCTCCCCCTCCTCGGGCGGGCGCGGCCCGGTCAGATGATCCCCTGCTCCCTGCCGGCCTCGGCGAACGCCCCGATCGCCCTGTCGAGGTGCTCGGTGGTGTGGGACGCCGACATCTGGAGCCTTATGCGGGCCTCCCCGCGCGGCACGACGGGGTACGAGAAGCCGACGCAGAAGATGCCTCGCTCGTTCACGGCGCGCACCAGGCCCACGTTCTTGATCTCGTCGCCGATCATGATCGGCACTATCGGGTGCGAGCCGGGCACGACGTCGAAGCCGAGGCCCACTATCCGCTCGCGGAAGTAGCGCGTGTTGGCGTGGAGCCTCTCCCTCAGCTCGGGCCGCTCCTGGAGCAGCCGCAGCGACCTGAGGGCGCCGGCAACGATGGGAGGCGCCAGGGAGTTGGAGAACAGGTAGGGGCGCGAGCGCTGGCGCAGCAGCTCGACGATCTCGCGCCGCCCGGTGGTGAAGCCCCCGGACGCCCCGCCGAAGGTCTTGCCCATAGTGGAGGTGGTGACGTCGATCCGCTCCAGCACCCCCAGCTCCTCGGCCGTGCCGCGCCCGCCGGGGCCGATGAACCCGGTCGCGTGGGAGTCGTCCACCATCACCATGGCGTCGTGCCTGTCGGCAAGGTCGCAGATCTCGGGCAGCGGGGCGAGGTCGCCCTGCATCGAGAAGACGCCGTCTGTGGCGATCATCCGGAACCTGGCGCCGGAGGTCTCGGCGAGCTTCTCCTCGAGGTCCGCCATGTCCGAGTGGCGGTAGACCTTGCGGGCGGCCTTGCACAGCCGCACGCCGTCGATGATCGAGGCGTGGTTGAGGGCGTCGGAGATGATCGCGTCCTCGGGCCCGAGCAGCGTCTCGAACAGGCCGGCGTTGGCGTCGAAGCACGAGGCGTAGAGGATCGTGTCCTCGGTGCGCATGAACCGGGTCACCTCGCGCTCCAGCTCGATGTGGATGTCCTGGGTGCCGCAGATGAAGCGCACCGACGCCATCCCGAACCCGTGGGTCCTCATGGCCTCGACGGCCGCCTCCCCCACCTCGGGGCGGTCGGCCAGCCCCAGGTAGTTGTTGGCGCAGAAGTTGACCAGGTCGCCGTCCGCCGTGCTCACGTCGGGCCGCTGGGCGGAGGTGATCACCCTCTCCTCCTTGTACAGGCCCGACTCCCGGATCGCCTCCAGCTCCCGGTCGATCTGCGCGCGAAAGCGCGTGTAGGCGGTCATCGACTCCTCCTCGCAGGGTCGTGAGAGTGCCGTCCGGCCCGCCCCGGGGGGCGGGCGAGCCCCAATAATATAGCCTGTCGGCGGCGTCGGGCCCGACCCGCGCCGCGGCGATTCCCTCGGGGGGCGGAATTTCAATGGAGGCATCCCTCGCCGGGGCCCCGGCCGGGCGGCCCGGGGACCGGCGCGCCAGGGTCGTGTGCCTGGGGGCCAGCTTCACGGGCAGGTACCTCGCGCGCGAGTTCGCCTCCGAGGCGTCCGTCGTGTTCCTTACGCGCGACCCCGCCCGGCTCCGCTCGCAGGGCCTGGCGGCGCTCGACCCGCGCGACGCCGAGGCGGCGGCCGCGGCGCCCGGCGCGCTCATCCTCGACACCGTGCCGGCGGCGGATCCGGCGCTGCCCTACCGGCCGGCGCTCGGCGACCTGGCGGGGCGCCCGGGCGGGGCGCGCTACCTTCACCTTTCGTCCACGTCCGTCTATCCGTCGCGCTTTTGCGCAGAGACCGAGGACGGGCTTCCGACCCTGGACGAGCGCTCGGCCACCGGATCCGAATCCGCGCGGGCAGAGGGCCGCCTGCTCCTTGAACGGGCGGTGCTCGCGGCATACCCTGAGGCGAGGATACTGCGGTGCGGGGGGATATACGGGCCCGGAAGGTGCGTGGCGACGCGCTTTCGGGACGGGGACTTCTCCCGCGCCGGGGCCGGGAACCGGATGGTCTCGCGCATACACGTCCACGACCTGTGCAGGCTGGTCCTCGCCCTCGGGCGGGCGGAGCCCGGCCCGGCGCTCGTGAACGCGGTCGACGAGGGGCCCTCGTCCAACCGCGAGACCTTCTCGCACCTGGAGGGGGTGCTGGGGGTCACGGTGCCCGGCCGGTGGCGCACCGCGGCGCCGGCGGGGCGCAGGGTGGTCAGCGGGCACGCCCGGGCGCTGCTCGGGGGCCGCTACGCCTTCCCCACCTACAGGGAGGGGTTCGCCGACTGCCTGGAGCGCACGGCGGCCCGGTAGCCGCCGGGACCACGGGAGGTTGGACATGGAGCGGATAACCCGCGAGCCGGCCTGGACGACCGACTTCGAGCGGCTGGGCCACATGCCCGACGAGGACATCGACCTCGGCGTCGCGGCGCTGCTGATCGCCCAGTCCGAGTACCCGGACCTCGAGGGGGAGTCCGAGCTGGAGGCCCTGGACGACATGGCCTCGGTGGCGCGGCGCCGCCTGGAGGACGGGGACGACGACGGCCCGCTGCGGCGCATGGGCGTCCTGAGCCGGTGGCTGGCCGACGACCTGGGGTTCGCCGGCAGCCACGACGACTACTACGACCCGCGCAACAGCTACATCAACGACGTGCTCGACCGCCGCCGGGGCATCCCCATCAGCCTGGCGCTCATATACGTGGAGGTGGGCCGCCGGGCGGGACTGCCGCTGGTGGGGGTGGGGATGCCGGGCCACTTTCTGGTCGGGCACGCCGGCATCGACGACGCCTTCCTTGACCCGTTCCACTCCGGCTCGCTCATCTCGCGCAGGGACGCCGTGGAGCTGTTCGAGCGGATGATGGCGGGAGCCCCGGCCGGCGCGGCGGTGCCGTGGCGAGACTCGCACCTCGACCCGGTGTCCAACCGCGGCTTCGTCACCCGGATGCTGCGCAACCTCAAGGGCATCCACCTGCGCTACCAGGACTACGAGCGGGCGATCCGCGTGCTCGACATGCTGGTCGCCATCCACCCCACCGTGCCGCTGGAGCGCAGGGACAGGGGGCTGGCGCACTACCGCCAGGGCAACCACTCCCAGGCCCTGGCCGACCTCAGGCGGTTCTCCGAGTCGTGCCCCCCCGGCCAGGCCGACCCCACCATCGAAGAGATCATCCAGAAGCTGGGGGCATGACGGCCGGGCGTCCGGACGGTCCGCGCGCGGCGCCGGGGCCCGAACCGATCCTGGCGCAGGCCCTGGGCCAGCTGGACTCGGCCGCCGGGCGGCTGGGCCTCTCCCCGGAGGTCCACCGGCGCCTGAGGGCGCCGAGGCGCGAGCTCACCGTGTCGGTGCCGGTGCGCATGGACGACGGGCGGGTCCAGGTCTTCACCGGTCACAGGGTGCAGCACAGCCTGGATCGCGGGCCGGCCAAGGGGGGCATCCGCTACCACCCGGCGGTGTCCCTCGACGAGACCCGCGCCCTGGCGATGTGGATGGCCTGGAAGGCGGCGATCGCGGGCATCCCCTACGGCGGCAGCAAGGGCGGCGTGGCCTGCGACCCGCGGGCGATGTCCCCGGGCGAGCTCGAGCGGCTCACCAGGAGGTTCGCCGTAGAGATCTCGCCCATCCTGGGCCCCCACCTCGACATCCCCGCGCCGGACGTCAACACCGACTCGCGGACCATGGCGTGGTTCATGGACGCGCTCAGCCCCGGCGGCGCCCCCAACCTCGCGGTGGTGACCGGCAAGCCCGTCGAGCTCGGGGGGTCGCTGGGCAGGGCGGAGGCCACCGGGCGGGGGGTCATGGTGGCGGCCGGCCGGGCGCGCGCCGCCGCGGGGGCGGGACTGGCGGGCGCCCGCGTGGGCGTGATCGGCTACGGCAAGGTGGGGTACTGGGCCGCCCAGCTGCTCAGCGACGAGGGTGCGGTGGTGGTCGCCGCCTCCGACAGCGCGGGCGCGGTGCACGCCGCAGGCGGCATCGATCCGGACGAGCTGCTGCGGCACAAGCGCGCCGCCGGCTCACTCGCGGGATACCCGGGCGCGGGTGCGATCGATCCCGAGGATCTGGCGTCCCTGGACCTGGACATCCTGGTGCCCGCGGCCAGGGACGGGCAGCTGAACCGCGGAAACGCCGGGTCGGTGAGGGCCCCCCTGGTCGTCGAGGGGGCCAACGGACCGACGACCCCTGAGGCGGAGGCCATCCTGGCTGAGAGGGGCGTGCTGGTGGTCCCAGACATCCTGGCCAACGCCGGCGGCGTGGTGGTCTCGTACCTCGAGTGGGTCCAGAACCTGCAGGGACGGTCCTGGGACCTTGCGCGTGTCAACTCGGCGATGGAGGGGATCCTCACCCGGGCCTTCGACGAGGTGCGGGCCGCCGCCGACAGGCACGGGACCGGCCTGCGCGAGGGGGCGACGATACTCGCCGTCGACCGCGTGGCCGGGGCGATCCGGGCCCGCGGCCTGTAGCCCTCGCGCGCCCCGCACTATGCCCGGGCGGGGCCGCGGCGTAAGATTGGACCTGCGAGACGCCCATGGACTGCCCGCGCGACAACACCACGCTCGAGGTCAAGATGCTCAGGGGCATCGAGGTGGACCGGTGCCCGGGGTGCGGGGGGATGTGGCTCGACCACCACGAGCTCGACGACCTCGAGGACCGGGCGTTCGACCCCGGCCAGCGCAAGGGCATGCGCGTCTACTCCGAGCGCGACAGCGATATCGCCTGCCCCAAGTGCGGGCGGGCGATGCGGACCTTCAACTACCGCGCCCACAACCTGCCCATCGACCAGTGTCCCGACGAGCACGGGTTCTGGCTCGATCCCGGCGAGGAAAGGGCGGTGATGGAGCTGATGAGGCAGAGGGTGCGGGACCTGCGGCGCTCGGCGTCCGCCCAGGTGGACTGGGTGCGGGCGGTCGAGAAGGGGGGAGGCCCCTCGCTGATCGACCGGGTGAAGGACCTCTTCCGCAAGTAGCCCGCCCCGGCGGCGGGTCAGTTGATCCGCTTGGCCGCGCCCCCCCACTCGCGGTCGCGCAGCACGAACTTCTGGATCTTGCCCGTCGCCGTCTTGGGCAGCTCGCCGAACTCGACGTGCTTGGGCGCCTTGAAGCGCGCGATGCGTTCGCGGCAGAACTCGATGAGCTCCTCGCCCGATACGGCGGCCCCCGGGCGCGGAACCACGAAGGCCTTGGGCACCTCGCCCCACCGCTCGTCGGGCACCCCGACCACGCACACCTCCAGCACGCCCTCGTGCTCCATGAGGACCTTCTCGACCTCCTGGCTGGAGATGTTCTCCCCGCCGGAGATGATGATGTCCTTGGCCCGGTCCCGCAGCTCGACGTAGCCGTCCGGGTGCCAGACGGCGAGGTCGCCGGAGTGGAACCACCCGTCCCTGAAGGCCTCTGCCGTCGCCTCGGGGTTGTTGAAGTAGCCGGTGGCCACGTTGTTGCCCTGCATGACCACCTCGCCCATCGTCGCCCCGTCTCGAGGGACGTCGCGACCGCCCTCGTCGACGACGCGCAGGCCCGTCTGGGCCACCACGTAGGGCACACCCTGGCGCGACTTGAGGCGGGCGCGCTCGGCGGCGGGCAGGTCCTCCCAGCCGGGCTGGATCGCGCAGATGGTGTGCGGGCCGTAGGTCTCGGTAAGGCCGTAGGAGTGGTGGATGAAGGCGCCCATGCCCTCGATGCTGCGTATGACCTGCGGGGCCGGCGGCGCGCCGGCGGTCATGATCGTCAGCCCCGACAGGTCCTGGCCCTCCGAGGCGGGTGAGGAGTACATGCCGGTGAGCACGGTGGGCGCGGCGCACATGTGGGTGATCCCCTCGTCGCGGACCAGGCGGAAGATCTCGACCGGGTCCACCCGGCGCAGGCACACGTGGGTCCCGCCGACGGCCGTCACACCCCAAGTGTAGCACCAGCCGTTGCAGTGGAACATCGGCAGCGTCCACAGGTAGACGCCCCGCCAGTTCATGCCGATCTCGAGGATCTCACCGAGGCCGTTGAGGTAGGCGCCGCGGGCGTGGTACTCGACGCCCTTGGGCAGCCCCGTGGTGCCCGACGTGTAGTTGATCGTGACGGTGGCCAGCTCCGACTCGAGCCCGGCGCGGTGCTCGCCCTCGGGGGCCGACGCGAGGAACTCCTCGTACTCCGGGCCGGGCACGCCGGCGTCGCGCGGGGCCGCGTCCACGACCTGCACGAAGGTGTTCACCGTATCGAGGCCGTCCATCACCTTCCGCACGCTCGGAGCGAACTCCGAGTCGAACACCAGCACCTTCGCCCCGGAGTGGTTGAGGATGTGGGTGATCTCGCGCACCGAGAGGCGGATGTTGATCGCCACGAGCACGGCGCCGATGCGCATGGGGCCGTAGTGGCCCTCCAGCATGGCCGGGATGTTCGGGCACAGGAAGGCGACGCGGTCGCCCCTCTCGACGCCGGCCCGCCTGAGCGCGCCCGCCAGCCGGTTTACGCGCCGGTCGAGTTCGGCGTAGGTGAACCGGACGTCGCCGTGCACGACGGCCGTCTTGTCCGGGTAGACCATCGCGCTCCTGTCCAGGAACGAGACGGGGTTGAGGTCGTGGAACGAGACGCTGGTCGGCATGGGGCGTCCGCGGGTAGAGCCTGGTCCCGGGCTATATGGTGCCCTGCGCCCTGGCCTGCCCCAGGGTCTCGTCGAAGGCATCGATCGTGCGGTCGACGTCCTCCTCGGTGTGCGTCGCCGAGAGGATGAAGCTGGAGGTCTGGCAGTAGATGCCGTTGTTGACCATCCCCTGGTCAAGGATGCTCCTGACCTCGCCGGAGTACGGGGTCCCCGAGGCCTCCCCGGTCCCGCCGAACTCCGGGTCGAAGCTGCGCTCTGCGCCCAGCTCGGTGTTGACGATCGAGGCGACCCCGTAGGCGAAGCCGGGGACCTCCCTTCGCGAGAGCACCTCGTTGAGCCCGTCCTTGAGGCGGGCGGCCATCGCGTCGGCGCGCTCGAGCACCGGCTCGTCGCGGACGATCCTCAGGGCGGTCATGCCCGCCGTGGCGGACAGGGGGTTGGCGTTGAAGGTGCCCGGGTGGGCGATCTTTCCCTTTCCTATCGTGTCGATCACGTCGGCGCGGCCGGCCACGGCCCCGCCGGGAAGCCCGCCGGCCAGGATCTTCGCCATCGTGGAAAGGTCCGGGGTGACGCCATAGCGGCCCTGGTTGCCTCCCCTGGACCACCGGAAGCCCGAGACGACCTCGTCGATGATGAACAGGACGCCGTACCGCGTCGTCAGCTCCCGCAGGGCCTGTATGAACTCCGGCCTGACGACGATGTTGCCCTGGTAGGCCAGGGCCGCCACGTCGTCGTTGGTCTTGAGAGCGTCCTCCACCTGGTCTAGGTCGTAGTCGACCAGGATCATCGTGTCGCGCACACCCTGCGGGATGCCGTTGTCCCCAAGGTCGGTGTCCGTGCCGACGTAGGGGTTGTCCGCCCAGCCGTGGAAGGCGTTGCGGAACTTGACTATCTTCTCCTTTCCGGTGTGGGTGCGGGCCATGCGGAAGGCCATCATGACCGCCTCGGTGCCCGAGCTGTGGAAGCGCATCTTCTCGGCGGAGGGCACCAGTTCGCGGACGAGCTCGGCCCATTCGACCTCCATCTCGGACGAGGCCGAGAGATGCGTGCCCCTAGCCAAGGCGGCCGAGACGGCCTCAACAATCCTGGGGTTGGCCTGGCCGAGGATCATTGAGCCGTGGCCGGTCCGGTAGTCGATGTACTCGTTTCCGTCGACGTCCCACTTTCGAGGGCCCTCGCCGCGGTCCATGTACATGGTGAACGGATCGAAGCGGCGGATGTCGTGGGTCACACCGTCGGGGAACAGCAGCCGCCCCCGCTCCGCTAGGGCAGCCGATTTTGGATGAAGTTCGAAAAAGCGCTCCGTGATGGTGCTCATGGGGTTCTCCTCGCAATCGTGGCGGCGATTATAGCACCGGGCGGGAGGGGCCCGCGCGCCCTCGGAGGCGACGGGTCGTCACGGCTGTCGCCAGGTCGGCGTGTAGCGGTCGTATGGACACATGCAGCCCTTATCGATTAGGCTTTCGAACTTGACTTTGTACGTGAACGCAAGCTTCTTCCTAGATTCCGAGAAATTCCTACAAAGCTGCAGTCGATTCAATAGACCTTTAACACACGTATCCCTGCGCTCGTCCTTCAATACTTTGCAGACAATAGCCTTCAAACTACACGCCGTAACGTCCTTCTTGAATCTTCGGTATGTTTGAGGTTGCTTCCGAGGTATCTTGCCGTGTGCCTTAGATGCCCGCCTAGAATAATGTACGATACTTCCGACATGATTGGGTAATCTCTTGGCATTGAGAAATCTCTCCACTTCTTTACCAATCGAAATCACCGGTGCCTGTGGCTTGGCTATCAATTGTATTTCCCTGTACAGAAGTGCATACCATCTCTCCCATCTATCCCAACGTCCTTCTCGAGCCTTGCTAGGAAGCATCTGGCCCTTGGCTAGATCGGTAATATGATAGGTTACACACTCATCGTCCTTACACAAGTATTTTCTGATACAAAAGTGGAGAATAAAGTCCTCAATAGAATTTACGAAGTTCATCGACTTGCAATCTTCGTGCCGGCAGTCCTCCAATACTTGTGGTTGCTTCTTGCCGCGGGTCGGCTCCATAGCCACAAGCACAAAGTCAACTTTGCGGCGAGGTTTGACATTTGGAAGGTAGTGCGCACACGTAGAGAGTATTACGTTGTCCATTTCCACTTGCTTCTTGAAAGCTCGTTCTAAGTTCTCATAGTTCTTGCTGAAGTCCATGATCCACTATCTCCCGAACTAGAGTGCTTGAGTACACAACGAACTCATCACCTCTCAGCCGTGGCGAACTTCTATAGACCGCCGAGTCGGTTGAGGCGGTGGAGCCGAGCGTACAGCCCATCCGCCGCGATCAGCGCGTTGTGGTCGCCCTCCTCCACAACACGACCCTCGTCCATCACCAGGATGCGGCCCGCGCGACGGACTGTGGAGAGGCGGTGGGCTATGACGATGGCGGTGCGGCCATGCAGCACGGCCCCGAGCGCCGCCTGTATGCGCGCCTCGGTCTCACTGTCGACAGAAGCGGTCGCCTCGTCCAGTATCAGTATGCGGGGGTCCGCCACCAGCGCGCGGGCAAAGCTGATGAGCTGGCGTTGGCCCAGGCTCAGGTTCATTCCGAGCTCCGCGATCTGCGTGTCGTAGCCCTCCGGCAGTTCGGCTACGAACTCGTGGGCGCCGACGGCCCTCGCCGCCTCGACCATGCGCTCATCGGAAACCTCGGTGTGGCTGAACTTGATGTTCTCACGCACGGTCCCGGAGAACAGGAACGGCTCCTGCGGGACCATGCTCATCTGCGAGACCAGCGACGAGCGCTTAACCCCCCGAATGTCGCGTCCGTCGACCATCACGGCGCCCCTTCCCTCCTCGACGTCGGCCAGTCGCGCGAGCAGCGAGACCAGCGTCGTCTTCCCTGCGCCCGACGGGCCGACTACGGCCACGGTCTCCCCGGGCTCCGCCCTGAAGCTCACCCGGTCGAGCACGTCCGTCCCGGGCGCGTAGGAGAAGCTCACGTCCCTGAACTCCACCCTCCCCTTGATAGGCGGTAGGTCCGGCGCGCCGGGAGCGTCTGTCATGTCGGGCCTTGCGTCCAGCAGGTCAAAGATGCGCGCGCCCGAGGTCATAGAGCGCTGCAGCTGGGTGTACTGCATGGTGAGGCTTCGGATCGGGTCGAAGAAGCGCTGGATGTAGAGCACGAACGCGACGAGAGCCCCGATCTCGATGGCGCCGCCTGAGACCATACGGCTGCCGAAAAAGACCACCAGCGCCATCGCGACCCCGGTCAGCACGTCCACCGAGGGCAGCAGCCCGGCCGACCACCTGCTGGCGACCATGTTCGAGGCCAGGTGGTGGCGGTTCTTGCGCTCGAACCGGTCGAAGTTCACCCCCTGGCGGTTCATCGCCTGCACCACGCGGACGCCGGCGATGTTCTCGTTGAGGTCGGCGTTGACCACGGAGATGGCGTGGCGGACCTTGAGGAACTCACGCCTCGCGTACGGCTGCCACACCGTGACCACCACCACCAGCGCCGGCAGCATCGCCATCGAGATCAGCCCCAGCCGAAGGTCCAGGGCCAGCACGGCCCCGACGATGAACACCAGGCCGACCAGGTCCCCCAGCGTCACCACCACGATCGCGGTCAGCTCCTGCACCTGCCCGACGTCGCCGATCACGCGCGAGATGAGCCTGCCGACCTCGGTGCGCCCGAAGAAGGCGACCGACTGGCGCTGCAGGTGGGCGAACATGTCGCGCCTGATCCCGTACAGCAGCCCCTGGCCGACCCTCTCCATCGCGGTCTGCTGGACGTGGTTCGCCGCCCAGTTGACCGCGGCCAGCCCGATGAAGACAGCCACCACCCACCAAAGGCCCCCCAGGTCCCCGCGCGCTATGTGGTCGTCGATCGCGATCTTGATGACCCAGGGCACCGCGGTCAGCGACGCGGTGAACACCAGCATCGCCGTGACCGCAACGGCCAGCTCGCGCCTGAACGGCCTTACGTAGGCGAGCATCCGGGACACGACGCGCTGGTCGTAGGCGCTGCCGAAGACCTCCTCCCCCTCCTGGGCGCCCGTAGAGCCGCCCATCATCCACCCGGCCATCATGCCGGCGCGCCCTCGAGGCCCCCGGGCGCCGCGCCGGGACCCATGTGGAGATCGCGTACGCGCCGGTAGATCCCGCCGCGGGCCGCGAGCTCTGCGTGCGTGCCGCGCTCGGCTATGCGCCCGCGCTGTAGCACCACGACCAGGTCGGCGCGGCGGACGGTGCTGAGGCGGTGGGCGATCACGAAGGTCGTCCTGCCCTCCATGACCGTCTCGAGGGCCCGCCTAAGGTCGTCCTCGGTCTGGGCGTCCACGCTCGAGGTCGAGTCGTCGAGCACCAGCAGCGGCGGGTCGAGCAGCAGCGTCCGGGCGATCGCCACCCGCTGGCGCTGCCCGCCCGACAGCGACGCCCCGCGCTCGGCCACCGGCGTGTCCAGCCCGTCCTCGAGCCCGTCGACGAAGTCGCCCAGCATCGCCATGTCGGCGGCCCGGCGGACCTCGGCGTCGGTCGCGTCCACGCGCCCGTAGGCGATGTTCTCCCGCAGCGAGGCGGAGAACAGGAACACGTCCTGCTGGACGATGCCGATGTTGCGCCGAAGGGAGGCGACCGAGGCGTCGCGCACGTCGGTGCCGTCGATCGTGATCCGTCCCTCGGTGACGTCGTAGAAGCGCGGGAGGAGGCCGACCAGCGTGCTCTTGCCCGAGCCGGGCGCGCCCATCAGCGCCACGACCTGACCCGGGGCGACGTCGAGGTCGATCCCGGATAGCACCGGCCTGCCCGGCCCGTACCCGAAGCCGACGCCCTCGAAGCGCACGCGGCCCCTCGCCCTGCCGATGTCCACGGCCCGGGGCCGGTCCGATACGGCGGGGCGCGAGTCGAGGATCTCGAACATGCGCTGCCCGGCGGCGATGCCGCGGGCGACGGTGTTGATGATCCAGCCGACCATGCGCACGGGCATCATCAGCGTCTGCATCAGGAAGATGAACTGCGCCAGCTCGCCCGGGCTCATCTCGCCCCGGACCACCAGCAGCCCCCCGTAGCCGATGATGGCGACCATCGTCATCATGAAGCCGAAGACGGTAACCGAGATGGAGCGGGTCCTGAGCGCCGTCGCCTTCACGTTCGTGCGGGCGACCGAGCGGTTCACGCGGTCGAACCTGGCCTCCTCGTGGCGCTCGGCGCCGAAGGCGCGCACCACGCGGACGCCGGTCAGGTTCTCCTGCAGGACGGTGCTGAGCTGCGCCATCTCCTCCTGGATGCGCTGCCAAAGCTCGCGCAGCCTTGCGCGCATGCCCAGCGACAGCGAGGCGACGGCCGGCATGAGCAGGACGCTCAGCAGCCCGAGCCGCCAGTCCAGCACCAGCAGGATGACGGCCACGGCGACGAACTGGATCAGGAAGAACGGACCCCTGAGCAGCCCCATGAAGATGAAGAACCGGATGTTGTCCACGTCGGTGACGGCGCGGGACATCAGGTTGCCGGTGTGGTGGCCGTCGTGGAACGAGAAGCTCTGTCCCTGCACGCGCGCGTAGAAGGCGTTGCGCAGGTCGTAGGCGACCCGCTGCGACAGCCCCTCGCCCAGGTGGGTCTGGACGTAGGAGAAGACGCCTCGCAGGACGCTGAGGGCCACCAGCCAGATGGCGATGACGGCTATGGCGCGCTGGTCCAGGGCGCCGCCCCCGGCCGCGTCGCTCAGGACGTCGACGGCGTCGCCCAGCAGCCGCGGCAGGATGAGCTGGGCCGCGGTCGCGGCCAGCGTGGCGAGGTAGACCACGGCCACCAGGGCCCGGTAGCGCAGCGCGGCCCGGGCTATCCTGACGGCGATGTCCATGGGGCCCGGGCGGCCGCCTCAGGCGGGGGCTACCGCGGCGAGGACTGGATGCTGATCGTCTGAAGGCGCCAGAACGGGCCCGTCGCCGCGTCGGGGTAGAGCGCGGCCACCACGACCCTGTAGAACAGCTCGAAGTCCCTCCTGAGACGCTCCACGCGCCCGGCGTGGTCCTGCGGCAGCCTCGCCCCGATCGCCAGGGGCCGGATCCTCAGCAGGTCTCCGTCCCTCTCGAGCGTGACGACCAGGGCCAGCAGCTCGGCGTTGCCCTCGACGGCGACGCGCGGCGACGGCATCTCGATGCGGTCCAGCGTGACGACCACGCCCACGTGCCTTACGGTCGCCCGCAGGTGGCTCTGCACCGCCCCCAGGTGCCTCTCCGCCGCGGAGATCCTGCCCTGGTCGATCAGCCTGCCCATCTCCTCGCCGCGCACGCCGGCCAGCTCCGCGTGCATCCGGGCCCTCTCGTCGTCCGAGCGCGAGAGCCCGAGCATCACCGACTCCTTGGTCCGCTTGATCCAGTACAGGCTGTCCCCGGGCACGGCGTCCGCGGCCGCCACCGCGGCGACGCCGCCGCCGCCCAGGACGACCAGCGCCAGGGCGAGCGCGGCGGCCAGCGGGATCGCGACGCTCCTCGGCAGCCGCAGCCGGCGGCGCTCGGGAAGGGGCGGCGCGGAGGCGAGCCTCTCCCTGAGCCTGGCCATGCCCCGCGCCCTGGCGGCCGCGGACGGGCGTATCGAGGCGGCCGCCGTCCGCGCGGCGTGCGCCGCCTCGAGCAGGGGCCGCAGCCGCTCCGCCCGGCCGCCCTGGTCGCGCAGGCACTCCTCGACGCTCTCCCCCGCGGCCATGCGGTCGAGGCAGGCGCCGAGCGCCTCGTCGAGCTCCCTGTCGCTTTCGAACGGAGCCATCGGGCCCTCCGCTAGGCGTGCTGGTGGAACGGGCTCGCGGCCGGCGCCAGGGCGCGGCGGAGCTTCTTCATACCGGCGTGCTGGAGCGCCTTGATCGCGTTCTCCTTGCGCCCCAGGGCCTCGGCCGTCTCGCGGACCGAGAGCTCGCCCGCGAACCTCATGGAGATCACCTGGCGCTGCAGGTCCGTAAGGCCCTCCATCGCCCTCTCCACCTCCCGCATGGTGAGCCTTGTCTGCACGTACTCGTCGAGGTCGAGCCCGGTGTCGCCGACGACGGCGGCCACCTTGTCGAGGGGGACCGTGGCCCGCCGCCCGCTCCTGCGGAAGTGGTCGACCGCCAGGTTGTGGGCTATGCGGAAGAGCCAGGAGGAGAACGGGTGGCCCCGGCGCCGGTAGGAGCCGATGGAGGTGAGCATGCGCATGAACACCTCGACGGCCAGGTCCTCGGCGACCATCGGGTCCCCGGTCTTGAACGACAGGTAGCGGTAGATCCTGTCGTAGAAGCGCTCGTAGAGCGCCTCGAACGCGTCGGCGTCGCCGCGCTGGGCACGCTCGACCTGCGCGTCGACGGTCTCTTCGGTGCGGGGTAGTTCGGCGCTCACCGCCTGGTGCCTCCTCCTCGGACGCGGGGCGACCCGGGGTCGCCCGCTGCGCCGGGCAATTATATGGAACGTACGACCGGGCCCGTCGGTTAGTTCCCGCGCGGGGGCGCGGTGACGCCGCCCGGCCCGGTGATAGACTGGCCGCGTGGCCACCGACGGCGTCCGCGCCATGCCCTACCTCGTGCGGCCGATGACCGCGGACGACGTGCCGCGCTGCGAGGCCGTGGAGCGCGGGGCGTCCCCCGCGCTGCTCCCGCCCACGGACTTCGCGGCGGAGCTTGGCAACCGCATCGCCAGCTACCTGGTGGCCGACCCGGGCGGCGGCGGGGCGGACGGCGTGGTGGGCCTTTGGTACATGGCGGGCGAGGCCCACGTGGTCAGCCTGGCGGTCCGCGCCGACCGGCGGCGGCGGGGCGTCGGCGAGCTGCTGGCGATCGCCGCCATCGAGCAGGCGCGGCGGAGGGCGGCGGCCCTCGCCACGCTCGAGGTCCGCGAGTCGAACGCGCCCGCCCGGGGCCTGTACGCCAAGTGCGGCTTCACGGAGAGGGGGGTGCGCAGGGGGTACTACCCGGACAACAGGGAGGACGCCGTCATCATGACGACCGGCCCGCTGCTGGAGGGCCCCTTCCTCGAGCGGTTCGCCGCGCAGGTCCGCTCGCACGAGGCCCGGTGGGGGCGCTCGGTCCGCAGGACCGCCTAGCCCCGGGGCGCTACGTGCCCCCCAGGGGCCAGACGACCATGATCACCGGCACGGCCACGGCGGCGACCAGGATCGAGAGCGGGATGCCCATCCGCGAGTAGTCGGTGAAGCGGTACCCGCCCGGCCCCATCACCAGGGTCGAGGACTGGTGGCCTATCGGGGTAAGGAACGATGCCGAGGCCCCCACGGCGACCGCCATCAGGAACGGGTCCGCGCTCGCGCCTATGCCGCCCGCAACGTCAATGGCGATGGGCGCCATGATCACGGCCGCCGCGGCGTTGTTCACGATCCCGGACAGCACCATCGTGGCCACCAGCACGATCAGCAGCATGACGTAGCCGGGCGTGGCGGCGCCGCCCGCGCCCAGCGCGTCGGCTATGGCCCCGGACCCGCCGGTGCTCACGAGCGCTCCCTCGATGGGGATCATCGCCCCCAGCAGGATGATGATCGGCCAGTTGACGCTCTCGTACGCCTCGCGCAGCGTCAGCGACCCGGCGATCGCCATCAGCAGCGCCGCCCCCACGAAGGCCACCTGGACCGAGAGCACGCCCGCGGCGGTGAGCGCTATGGCGGCGGCGAAGATGGAGACGGAGATCAGCGGGCTGGGCCGGGGCTGGCCGAGCCGCAGGTCGCGCTCGCCCAGGGGCAGGGCCCCCACGCGGCCGAGCCCCTCGGCCACGTCCTCCGACCGGCCCTGGAGCAGCATCACGTCGCCGGCGGCCAGCCGAAGGTCCCCCAGCCGCTCCCGGATCGTCTCCCCCCCGCGGGCCACCGCCAGCAGGTTGATGCCGTACCTGGCCAGCAGGCCGACCTCCGAGGGCGTGCCGCCGGCCAGCTCCGACTCCGGCGCGACGACCGCCTCGAGGACGACGACCTGGCCCCTGCCCGCGGCGGGTCGGCCGGGGCCGCCGCTGCCGGCCATCTCGAAGCCGGTCACCGCGATGAGCTCCTCTAGGACCCGCGGATCGGCCCTGACGATCAGCACGTCGCCGACCTTGACCTCCTGCAGGGTGGACGGCGCCTCGTAGAGGCGCTCGTCGCGGACCAGGCCGACCACGTCGAAGTCGGCGTCCATCGCGTTCTTGATCTCGCCGAGGAGCCTGCCCGCCATCCGCGCGCCGTCGGGCGCGCTCACCTCGGCCACGTACTCCTGCACGGCGAAGTCCCGCGGGTCCAGGGCGCGGGACCTCCTGCGCGGCAGCAGCCGCCATCCAACCAGGACGATGAACGCGACGCCCACGGCCACCACGGCGAGGCCGACCGGCGCGAAGTCGAACATCCTGAACGGGTCCTGCCCGGTCTGGGTCCTGAAGGTGGCGATGATGATGTTCGGCGGGGTGCCGATCACGGTCAGCAGGCCGCCGAGGAGCGAGCCGAAGGCCATCGGCATCAGCAGGCGCGACGGGGACAGGCCGGTGCGGCGGGCGGTCTCTATCGCCACGGGCATCATGAGCGCCAGCGCGCCCACGTTGTTCATGAACGCCGAGAGCAGCACGGTGAGGCACGTCAGGGCCACGACCTGCACCGTCCGCCCGTCCCCGAGGCGGCCCAGGCGCCGGCTGATGAAATCGGAGACGCCGGAGTTCGCCAGGCTGCGGCCGATGACCAGGACCGCGGCGACGGTGACCACGGCCGGGTGTCCGAACCCCGCGAAGGCCGACTGGGCGGGGACCAGGCCCCCTACTACTAGGACAAGGAGGGTGAGGAGGGCGACGAGGTCGAAGCGCCAGCGCCCCCACAGGAACAGCGCAAGGGCGGCGCCGATGACGACGAACACGAAGGTCTGGTCCGACAATCGGACTCCACCTTGCCCATGCCCTCGTGCTCGATCATGCCGCGGTCACCCCCCGTGCCTTCGGCGCCCATTCTATCGGCCCCGCCGCCGCGCGCGCCACCGCCGCGCCACCGCGGGCGCGGCGGGGCAGGCCCCGGGCGGCGGCTGTTGACTTCGCGGAAATCGCGTGCATACCTTGACCGCAGGGAGGGGCAGGTGATCAGGCCGACGCACGAGCAGTTCCGCATGGCCGCCGGCGAGACCGTCGGCACGTACCTGCTGGTGCTGTTCGGCACGGGCTCGATCGCCGCGGCGGCCATAACCGGCGCGCAGGTCGGCCTCTGGCAGGTGGCGGCCGTCTGGGGCTTCGGCATAGCGCTGGCCATATACGCGGCGGCCGGCCTGTCGGGGGCCCACCTCAACCCGGCCGTGAGCCTCGCCTTCGCGATCTTCCGGCCCCGCGAGTTCCCGGCGCGCCGGCTGCCCCTGTACTGGGCGTCGCAGATGGCCGGCGGGGTCCTTGCGGGCGCCACGGTGTGGTGGCTGTTCGGCAACTTCATCGCCCGCTTCGAGGCGGAGAGCGGCCTGGTCAGGGGCGAGCCCGGCAGCGAGCGCTCCGCGATGGTCTTCGGGGAGTACTTCCCGAACCCGGCCGTCTACGGGACCGACGCCGCGGCCCAGGCGCTGATATCGCCCGCCGGGGCGCTGGCCGTGGAGGCGTTCGGCACCGGCGTGCTGGTGCTGCTGATCTTCAGCCTGGTGGACAGGCGCTCTGCGGGATTCTCGCCCGGCAACATGGCGCCGCTGTTCATGGGCTTCGCGGTCGCCGTGCTGATCAGCCTGTTCGCCCCCCTCACCCAAGCCGGATGGAATCCCGCCCGGGACTTCGGGCCGCGCCTGGTGGCGCTGGCCGCCGGGTGGGGGTCGATAGCGGTGCCCGGGCCCGGCGGCGGGTTCTGGGTCTACATCGCCGGGCCGCTGATCGGCGGGCCGCTGGGGGCCGCCTTATACGAGCTGATGCACCGCCGCCGCGGGGGCGGGGAGGCGTCCCCCGGGTCCTAGTCGCCGGGCGGCAGCGCCTCGGGGTGGAGGGGCCAGAGCCACTCGACGCCCTCGCTGCGGGGCGTCCTAATCACCGGCCGCCTCCTGAGGACGTGCAGCCCGTAGGCGATAAGGTCGGCGGCGGTGGCCGGCGAGTAGCCGAACGACTCGGTCAGCCTCCTGACCACCCCCTCGCGGCGCCGGCGCCACTCCACCTTCTGGCGGGCGAAGCGCGGCTCGGTCAGGGCCCTCTCCACCGCCCTGGGCGACGGCAGCAGCCTCTGCTCGATGGCGGCCCGGAGCTGGGGGTCCGAGCGGTAGTCGAAGGCCTTGCCCTTGGCCCTCCAGCCGCCCACGCGGCCGTTGATCTCGGTGCGGAAGGCGCGCTTGTCGCGGGCCATCACGCCCACGGCCCGCTCCAGCTCCTGCATGTCGCGCTCGCTGGCGGACCGGGCGCCCCTGCCGGGCCGCCCGCCGTGCTCGCAGTAGTCCGCCACGGCGGACAGGTAGCTGGCGAACAGCTCGTTGGCGCTGGCGTGGAAGGAATCGCTGATGGCCATCTGCAGCTCCTTGACGGCGAGCCGGTCGTACTCCTTGACCGTATCGGCGATGAAGCCGACGTAGGTGATGATGTCCCTCTGGTCGAGGCTGACGTTCTCCTTCAGGCCCCGCCACAGGCTGTCGATCGCCGCCAGCGGCGTGACCACCCTCGACTCTGAGCTGGCCACCACGCCGATGCGGTTCATTACGTAGCGCGGGGAGATGCCGCCCATCCCTTCGCTGGGGTGCTGGCGCTGCATGTCCACGACGTCGCGGTGCGCGTAGGAGCCGACGCGCTCGCCGTTGTAGAGCTTGGCCTTGTCCAGGAGGGTCATCCCCTGCCTGCTGGGCGCCTCCAGCCGCGAGAGGATGGCGAAGGTGCTGACCACCGGCATGGTGAGCGGGGCGATGTCCACGTCGTGCACGGTGCTCTGGCCGAGCATCTTGTTGAGGATCTTCACCTCCTCGGAGACCCGCAGGTTGTAGGGGATCTTGATCGCTATGATCCGGTCCTTGAGCGCCTCCGAGGACTCGTCCTGGGCGAAGGTGTTGAAGTCCCCCTCGTTGGAGTGGCCGATGATCACCTCGTCGCCGTAGACCGACCCGAACTTCTCCATCTTGATCAGCTGCTCCTGGGCGAGCGAGAGCAGCGTGGTCAGCAGCCTGCGGTCGGCCTTGAAGATCTCGACGAAGTCCATGATGCCCCGGTTGGCAACGTTGAGCTCGCCGTCGAGCCGGAAGGCGCGGGCCGCGACCTCGTGCCGCGGCCCGTCGAGCTTGGCCTGGTTGTAGCTGCCCACTAGGACCGAGGGGTCCGGCGGGCTGGGGTTGTTGGCGATGTAGTAGCCGATGCCCCTGGCCTGCGACTCGGAGTAGACCACGCGCGCTATGGGCACGTCGGCGGGGTCGCCCCTGTAGTCGCGCTCGAGCAGGAAGCGGCAGTGGAAGCACAGGTCGCCCTCGATGTGCAGCCCGTGGTCGTCGGCCAGCCTGGCCCTGAGGGACTCGGGCACCAGGTGCAGCGGATCCTCCTGCATGGGGCATCCCTGGATCGTGTAGACGGCGCCCTCGTCGGTCCCCGTGTAGTCCTCTAGGCCCCGCTTGACGATGTCGATGATTGAGGACTTGCCGCTGGCTGGCGGGCCCAGCAGCAGCAGGATCCGCTTCCTCACCTCCAGGCGGTGGGCCGACGCCTCGAAGTACCCGACGATGCGCTGGAGCGCCGACTCGAGGCCGAATATCTGGCCGTCGAAGAGCCTGTATACCGGCTCGTCGTTGAGGTCCTCCTCCACCCCCGCGGACCTGATGGCGTCGTAGACCAGGGCGTGCGAGAGCCGCGCGAGGGCGGGCCTGGCGAGGACCATCTCCAGGTACTGGGCGAACGTGCCCTCCCAGGAGTGCCTGCCCGCCTCGCGCTCGCTCTCGGCGAGGATCTCCGCGGCCGTGATGCCGGCGGCAGCCTCGGCTCCGGCCATCCCGTCCACCGTCGGCGTGTCGTCCATGTCTAGAAGTGCGCCGTCCCGCGTCCCGGGCCGAGCCCCGGCGTCCCCGGCCGGCGCCCCCGGTCCGAGCCGTCCCGGGGGCGCGGACATCGGGCCCGCGGCGAGCTACGCCCGTATGACCGAGGTGGCGAGCAGCGTCCCCAGCACGGCCACGGCCGCGCCCCCGAGGAGCAGGAACCAGCCGGTGACCAGCCTGATCGCCGGGAAGGGTATGGCCTGGTGGAAGAAGACCATCCCGGAGTTGATGGCAAGGATCAGCGTCGCGGCCGACATCACGAGCCAGGGGCCGTCGCCGTAGCCGGTCGACAGCTCGACGGCGAAGTAGATCAGCGCGATGATCGTGAACACGCTGAGGAAGCCGGCGAAGAAGCCGACCGCCCGCTCCTCGAGGTCCATGAAGCTCTGCAGCCCCGCGGCCACCGAGTAGACCGCCCAGAGCAGGATCAGCCCCTTCATGACCGTCATGTTGGACAGCGTGTCCGCCTCCGTCGCACTGCCCTCCAGGATCATCGGGGCCGTGACCAGCGCGATCAGGGACACCAGCCCCAGACCGCCGACGACCACCCCGGCAGAGCGGCCCTCGGCGAACAGCCCCAGATGGTTCCAGGACTGCGCGAAGAGCGCACCCCCTATCAGCACTAAGAACGCGGCTTCCATGTCTCCTCCTAGCTTGGTCCAGCCCGGACCCGCGGGCGCAGCCGTCCAGACGGCCCAGCCCCCCAGCGCGGAACGCTCCCGCCCCGGCGACGGGTAATTTCACACAGTCCGGGCGATGTGTCTAGGCGCGGGGCTCCGGCAGGGCGCGGATCCGCCACGCGGACAGGCCTCCCGGCTGAGTGATCCCCGGCCCGGACCTGCGGCTCCGCGGACATTGTATTTCAACGCCGCCGTTCGCCCCGCCGGGGGCGAATGAAGGCGCGCCCAGCGGGCGTTCGGACGCCGTCCGCTCCCCCCCGGACCCACTGCAATTTACCCGGGCCGCCACCCGCGGCCTCCTGGGCGGCCGTAGCGCGGGGAGCTTCGCCGCCCTGCCCCCCGCTCCGGACATCCTCGCCAGCCGGTCCGCTGACCGGCGGGGGCCCCGCTCCACCCCTGGGACCGAAGGCCGACTTGACATAACGCTCGGCTCCCTGCTACGATGCGCGTGGTCCCAAGGGGCTGAGGCGGAAGCTGCCGAGCCGGGGTCAAGCGGGCAACCGCGGGGCGTCCGGGGAGGCGAGCGGAAGGCAAGGTTCCTTGGGGCCACTTCTTTTTTCGCCCTAGTCCTTCCCCCCGGGCCTCCACACGCCGAGGAAAGGCAGGTTCCTGTACTTCTCCATGTGGTCGAGGCCGTAGCCCACCAGGAACTCGTCTCCCACCTCGAAGCCCACGTAGCGGATCTCGGCCTCCGCCAGGCGCCGGGCCCGCTTGTCCAGGAGTGTGCAGACGCTCAGGGACGCCGGCTCCTTGGCCCGCAGGTAGCCGAGCAGGTAGTTGAGGGTCATGCCGGTGTCGACGATGTCCTCGACCAGCAGGACCTCCCGGCCGCGCAGCGAGAGGTCGAGGTCCTTGACCACCCGCACGCAGCCGCCCGACGGCCCGTAGTAGGAGACGGACATGAAGTCGAGCTCGACCGGCAGCGTGATCTCCCTGATCAGGTCCGCCATGAAGCAGACCATGCCGCGCTGGACCCCCACGAGCACCGGCTCGGTCCCGGCGTAGTCCCCCGATATCGCGCGGCCCAGCTCGCGGACCCTGTCGGCGATCGCGCGGGCGGGCAGCAGTACCCTCTCGACCCCGCCCGGCCCGGCGGCCGCCAGCGGGCCGAACCCGTACTTGGCCAGCAGGCGGTGGTAATCGCGGCGGTAGAGGAGCCTGACCTCCACGTCCGGGTACAGCTCCCGCATGCGCCTGAGCTTGCGGTTCTTCTCGGTGACCAGGCTCTGCCGTAGGGTGGTCAGCTCGACGTAGAGGCCGAGGTCGGGCAGGAAGAAGTCCGGGGTCATCATCTCGACCACCCGGTCGTCCTCCCACCTCAGCGGGAAGGACCGGGGCTCGTACTCCCACCTGACGCCATAGAAGTCGAGAATGCCCGCGAACTCCCGCTCGCTGGGGTGCGCGAAGCGGGCCTCCGCGCTCCTGGGGTTGTCCACCGGGGCATGCGTGAGGGCCACGGGCCATTATTGCCCGAAACGGCCCCCGATTACCACCGTAAGGCGCCGCGCATACACATCATACGGTGTTCGGCCCCTGCTCCTCAACAAGATATGGTGTCCGCCGAGAGCTGACGTAAGGCGGCTAAGGGCCACGTGGCGATGGAGGGGCGGCAGCTACGCCCGGTGGGCCTGCCATGCTGGGTTCCCGGAGCCGTGATGCACTTCGCACCGGCGAACCCGGCTTGCCGACATGGCACCAGGAACCATGACTCTTGGAGTCCGAGCCCGGACCCCGACTGTCCCGATCGAGATCCGCCGTCCTACCCCAAGCGGCGGAGTTGGCACCGTCCGTCAGGTGCCCTGCACTGACCCCGGAGGCGACAATCTGATCGTTCTGTTGGGGCCATCCAAGTTGAGTATGAAGTCGCCGATCACGTCCATGCCAATGGGCGCCAACACGTCTAGCCGTTCCCTCAGAGGGACTGCCACGAACGTTGTGGCCACCGTGATGTTCCAGGCCGGAAGGTGCAGCAGGCCGGTGAATTGGCGGGCTTCGTCGCCGCCGGCGACGCCCACAATCGGTCTTGGCGTATCCGTCTCGGGCAGACCCAACTCCAGCGCAAGGCCCAAGTCCAGTACGGACACTTGGGCACCGGTGTCAATCAGCATCTCGCCCCCTGCGAGAGGTGCAGTAGTGCTGAGGCTCAGGCCTCCTTCATGAACTTGCACACTGTCCCTGTGGCCGATGACACCGTGAACGAGGGGCTGGTTGTTACGAATTCCCGACAGGTACACGGTTCACATGAGCCATCTGCTGCGATACCTCCACAACATGGCCGATGTGTTTCACAAGGCACGCTTGATCTGGAGTCAGCCGAAGCGCGACCTCGGAGGCCTCCCGGTTGGAGCCATAAACGCCGACGAGCTCGCAGTTCGAAACGACCGCCCAGCCACCAAAGGAATTGGCTTCAAGATCTTCTCGCATCGTTTCATAGAACGCGTTCTGCCTCTCCAAGGCGTCCCTTGCGTCGTCCACACGGCACCTCCGTTCTCGCTTGACCATCACATTGTAATCCTGACGGCAAGGGCCTATAGCTCCCTGTGCTCCCCCTACATGATCCAGCAGCCGTCTGCACGCCGAGCGGGCCGCCCAGCCGCGACGAATCTCCGCGCGGGCTCGGTACGCTCAGGCTCCCTCGCGCCGCAGGACGCGGCATTGGCTCGTCTCCGCCGCCACGGAATCCCTCTCCCAAGGATGCGCAAAGCGGATCTGCCCGAACCCGCAGTTGTCCTACACGGATAGATCTTCCAGATGGAGAATCTGGAGTCCCGGGGCCACGTCGCGCCCCCGAGGCGAGCGGGGGCTACGCCCGGCCCCGCTCCGAGAGCGCGACGTAGGGCCGTTCGGCCTCCCCCGAGTAGACCTGGCGCGGGCGCGCTATGCGAAGCTCGGGATCGCGGCGCATCTCCTCCCAGTGGGCCAGCCACCCCGAGGTCCTCGGGATCGCGAAGAGCACCGGGAACATCGAGCTGGGAAAGCCCATCGCCTGGTAGATGATCCCCGAGTAGAAGTCCACGTTGGGGTACAGGCCGCGGTCGACGAAGAACTCGTCCTCGAGCGCGATCCTCTCGAGCTCGGTGGCGACGTCGATCAGCGGGTTGCGGCCGCACACCCCGAAGACCTGCTCGGCGAGGCCGCGCAGGATCCTGGCCCTCGGGTCGTAGCTCTTGTACACACGGTGCCCGAACCCCATGAGCCGAAACTCGCGGGCCTTGACCCTGCGGACGTACTCCGGCACGTTGCGCACGTCCCCGATCTCGGTGAGCATCCGCAGCACCGCCTCGTTGGCGCCCCCGTGCAGCGGCCCGTAGAGCGCCGCCACGGCCGCCGAGACCGAGACGTACGGGTCGGCGTCGGAGCTGCCGACGTTCCTCATCGCGGAGGTCGAGCAGTTCTGCTCGTGGTCGGCGTGGAGGATGAACAGCACGTCGAGCGCGCGCTCGAGCACCGGGTCCGGGCGGTACCTGAGCTCGGTGGCCTTGAACATCATGTTCAGGAAGTTGCCGGGGTAGCTCAGGTCGTTGTCCGGGTAGGCGTAGGGCCGGCCGGTGCTGTAGCGGTAGGCGAAGGCCGCCAGCGTGGGCATCTTGGCGATCAGCCTCATGATCGAGCGGCCGCGCACGACCTCGTCGTGCACCTCGCGCGACCTGGGGTAGAAGGTCGAGAGCGCGGCGACGGCGCTGACCAGGATGCCCATGGGGTGGGCGTTGTAGTGGAACCCGTCCAGGAAGCGCTTGATCTTCTCGTTGATGATCGTGTGGTGGGTTATGTCGTAGATCCACTCGGCGAGCTCCGACTCCGAGGGCAGCTCTCCGTCGATCAGCAGGTGGGCGACCTCGAGGTAGGTGCTCCTCTCGGCCAGCTCCTCGATCGAGTAGCCGCGGTAGCGCAGCACGCCTGCGTCGCCGTCGATGAAGGTGATCGAGCTGCGGCACGACGAGGTGTTCACGAAGCCCGGGTCGTGGGCGAGCAGTCCGAAGTCGTCCTCGGACGTCCTGATGCGCCGCAGGTCGGCGGCGCTGATCGCCGATCCGCGGTCCGGGTAGGTGCCCGCGAAGATCGGCAGCTCGTAGCCCTCGCCCGTCCGACCGTCGGTGATCCTGAGCGTGTCAGCCATCGGCGCCCCCCTGCGCGCGGTCCCCCGGGTGCCCGGGCACTACCGCCCCTCCAGCCGGGCCACGTGCGCGTCGTCCAGGGCGATCCCGAGCGCCTCCACGTTGGCGCGCACCTGCTCGGGCCGGCTCGAGCCGACCACGAGGGAGGTGATGCCGGGCATGTGCGCCGCCCAGGCGAGCGCCACCTGCGTAGGGGAGCGGCCGATCTCGCCCGCCACGGCGCGCACGCGCTCGGCCACCTCGAAGGTGGCGGCGTTCCAGTAGCGCGAGCGGGCCGTCCCGGCCAGGGCGGACGCCATGTGGCTGTCGGCCGGGGGAGGGACCCCGGGGTCGTACGTGCCGGTCAGCACGCCGCCGGCGAGCACCTGGTAGGGCAGGATGGCCACGCCCTCGGCCAGGCACGCGGGCACCAGCTCCTCCTCTATGTCCCTGTGAACCAGGCTGTAGGGGGGCTGGGTGGTCTCGAACCTGACCCGGCCGCCGGCGTCGCTGGCCCACAGCGCCCTGACCAGCTGCCACCCCGAGTAGTTCGAGCAGCCCACGTAGCGGATCTTGCCCGCCGTGACGGCGTCGTCGAGCGCGCGCATCGTCTCCTCGGGCGGGGTGTCCGGGTCCCACAGGTGGACCTGGTACAGGTCGATGTAGTCGGTGCCCAGACGCGAGAGGCTCGCGTCCACGGCCCGCGTAAGGTGCGAGCGCGAGAGGCCACGCTTGTTGGGCCCGTCCCCCATCGGGAACCCGCCCTTGGTCGCAAGGACGACGCTGTCGCGCCGCCCGGCCACCGCCGCCCCGACCACGCGCTCGGACAGGCCGTTGTGGTAGATGTCGGCGGTGTCTACGAAGTTCACGCCGGCGTCCAGCGCGGCGTGGATGACCGTCTTGGCCCGGTCGTCGTCGACGTAGCCCGCGCCGAACATGTTGGTGCCGAGGCACAGGCGGGACACCCGCAGCCCGGTGCGACCGAGGCCGACGTAGTCCACCTCAGCCGCGCCCCCGCCCGGCTCCCGCTACCCGCGTGCGGCGGGCGCTCAAGGCAGCAGCGGCTCCGGGTCCCGGATCAGCTCCGCCAGCCTCGCCATGAAGGCGGCCGCGGCGGCGCCGTCCACCGTCTGGTGATCGACGGTCAGGCTGAAGGTGCACACGTCCCTGACCACCACCTCGCCCCCCTCCACGACGGGCCTCTGCCTGGTGCCCCCCACCCCCAGGATGGCCGACTGGCCGCTGCTGAGGATCGGGGTGAAGGCGTCCACGGTGCCCAGCACGCTGATCGTGAAGGTGCCCCCGGCGACCTCGTCCGGCGAGAGCCCCCCTGCCTGCGCCCTCTTGGTCAGGTCCGAGGTCCGCCTGGCCACCTCGGCCAGCGGCGTGTTGCCCACGTCCCTGAGCACCGGGACGATCAGCCCGTCGTCGAGCGCCACGGCGACGCCGATGTCGACCGTGTCGAAGTAGTGGATGCGCCCGCCTGCGAGGACGGTGTTGAGGATCGGCATCTCCGACAGGGCGATCGCGCACGCCTTGGCGTACAGGTGGGTGTTGGTCACCGGGGTCCGGTTGGCCCTGGACCACTCCTTGCGCCGCCCCTGGAGCTCGGTCACCGGGATCTCGAGCGTGAAGGTGAGCTGGGCCGTGGACTGGATCGAGGCGCGCATGTGGTCGGCTATCGCCCTGCGCATCCCCGCCATCTCCTCGACCCTCGCCGGCTCCGGCAGGCCGGCAGGCGCCGCCGGGCCGGAAGCCTCGGGCGCCGCGGCCGTCTCCGCGAAGCCGCGGACATCCGCCTCGACCACCCGTCCGCGCGGTCCCGTGGGGGTGACCAGGGCGAGGTCCACCCCGAGCTTGGCGGCCAGCTTGCGGGCCCCGGGCGTCGAGGGGACCCGGCCCGTCCCCGCGGCGGTGGTCCCGCGCCGCGCGGGGCCGCGGCGCGGCTGCGGCAGGCGGCGGGGCGGCGGCGGGCCTGGCCGGCGGCTCCTCGCCGTCGGCGAGCAGGTATCCCATCAGGCCGTTGACCGCCACGACGGCCCCCTCGGCGGCCACCTGGTGCAGCACGCCGGCGTCCGTCGCCTCCAGCTCGTAGTTGATCTTCTCGGTCTCGATCTCGGCGATGACCTCGCCCTGGGCGACCGCGTCGCCCGGGCCCTTGGTCCACTTCGAGACGGTCCCCTCCGTCATGACCATCCCGAGCTTGGGCATTATGATCTCGGTGGCCATTCGGTCCTCCCTCTCTCCGCTATTCGCGCGCCGCCGCGGTCACTCCAGGACCGAGAGCGCCGCCTCCACCACGTCGGCCGGCCTCGGCGGATGGCGCTCCTCCAGGGCCGGGCTGTACGGAACGGACGCGTGCGGCGCGGTCAGCCTCCTGGGCGGCGCGTCGAGGTGGTCGAATGCCTGCTCGACCGCCAGCGCCGCTATGTCCGAGGCCACCGAGCATCGCGGGTAGTCCTCGTCGACGATCACCACCTTGCGCGTCTTCCTTATCGAGCCGACTATCGTCTCCTCGTCCAGGGGGGACAGCGACAGCAGGTCCACGACCTCCGCGGAGTACCCCCGCTCGGCCAGCACCGCGGCCGCCTCGAGGCACGTGCGCGTGCCGTAGCCGATCCCCGTCAGCGTCACGTCGCCGCCCTCGCGCACGACCCTCGCCCGCCCGATCGGCACCTCGTAGTCCTCCTCGGGGACGTGCTGGCCGCCGTAGTTGGCCCCGAGCGAGCGGATGCACTGGAAGACGATCACCGGGTCGTCGTCCCGCATCGCCGCAATCTGCAGCCCCTTGGCCGTGTACGGGTCCGACGGGACGACGCACTTGAGGCCCGGGAAGTGGGTGAAGACCGACCAGAGCGTCTCGGAGTGCTGTGCGGCGTACCCGTGGCCGGCGCCCGTCTGCGCCATCACCGTGATGGGCAGGTTCACCTTGCCGCCGAACATGTAGTGCATCTTGGCCATGTTGTTGAAGACCTGGTCCCCGCACACCCCCACGAAGCCGACGAACATCAGGTCCACCAGCGGCCGCAGCCCGGCGGCGGCGGCGCCGACTCCCGCTCCCATGAAGCCGGTCTCCGATATGGGCGTGTCGCGCACGCGCTCGGGCCCGAACTCCTGGATCAGGCCCTTGGTCAGCTGGAAGGTCCCGCCGAAGTGGTCGATGAAGCCCTGGTCGGCGCGGCCCGCCGCACCGGCCACGTCCTCGCCCATCACGATGACGTCCGGGTCCGACCGCATCATCGAGCGGATCGCCTCGTTCGTCGCCTGCACGAACGTCAGCGCCCGTGGATCGGCCAAGCGCGCTACTCCATCGTCGCGATCGCCTCGTCGGCGATCCGCTCGGGCGACGGTATGAACTGGTCCTCGAGCACTGGGCTGTAGGGCACCGAGGCGTGGGGCGCCATCACGCGCCTGGGAGGGGCGTCGAGGAAGTCGAAGGCCTGCTCGGCTATCACCGCCGAGAGCTCGGAGGCCATCGAGCAGCGCGGGTAGTCCTCGTCGACGATCACCACCTTGCGCGTCTTTTGCACCGAGCTGAGCACCCCGTCCTCGTCGAGCGGCGAGAGCGAGAGCAGGTCGACCACCTCCGCCGAGTAACCCCGCTCCGCCAGGATGTCGGCCGCCTTCAGGCACTGGTGGGTCGTGTAGCTGATGCCGATCAGCGTCACGTCCGTGCCCTCGCGGGCAATGTCGGCCTTGCCTATCGGCACCTCGTAGGCCTCTTCGGGGACGTGCGGGCCGGTGCCCACGCCCCCCATCAGAAGCTTGTTGTTGAAGACGATGACCGGGTCGTCGTCGCGGATGGCGGCGATGTGCAGGCCCTTGGCGTTGTAGGGGTTGGAGGGCGCGACGCACTTGAGGCCCGGGAAGTGCACGAAGATCGAGTAGATCGTCTCGGAGTGCTGGGCCGCCGACCCGACGCCGGCGCCGGTCGACGTGATGACCGTCAGCGGCAGCTTGACCTTGCCGCCGAACATGTAGTGCATCTTGGCCATGTTGTTGAAGATCTGGTCCCCGCACACCCCCACGAAGCCGACGAACATCAGGTCCGCGATGGGCCGCAGGCCGGCGGCGGCGGCGCCCACGGCGGCGCCGATGAAGCCGTTCTCGGAGATGGGGGTGTCGCGCACGCGCTCGGGCCCGTACCTGCCGATCAGGCCCCGGGTGAGCTTGAACACTCCCCCCCAGGCGTCCTCGAATTCCACCCTGCCGGCCCCGCCCGCGACGTCCTCGCCCATGATGATGACCGAGGGGTCGCGCTCGAACTCCTGGTGGAATCCCTCGTTGACCGCCTGCGCGTAGGTGAGCGCCCTTACCGCTGTCGTCGTCATTTCGAATGCCTCCTTGCCGGCCTGCCGTTCGGGACCGCCGCGCCGCGGCCGGGGCTCAGGGGTACTTTATGTATACGTCGCTGAGGATCTCTGAGGGGTCCGGGTAGGGGCTCTCCACGGCGAACTTCGATGCGTCCTCGACGCGGCCGGTGGCCACGCGGTCGAGCTCGTCGAGCTCGTCCTGGGTCATGGTCCCGCTCTCGAGCAGGAACCGGGCCATGGTCTCTATGCAGTCGCGCCCCTTGTAGTAGGCCTCCTCCTCCTCGGTGCGGTACCCGAGCGGGTTGTCCGCCCCGTAGTGGCCGTGGTAGCGGTAGGTCTGCGCCTCTATGAGGGTCGGGCCCTCGCCCCTGCGCGCCCGCGCCACCGCCTCGCCGGACACCTCGTACATCTCCATCACGTCCTGCCCGTCGACGGTCACGCCCGGCATCGCGTAGCCCGCGGCGCGGCTGGCCACGGACTTCCCGGCCACGGCGTACTCGTAGGGCGTGGACTCGGCGTAGCGGTTGTTCTCGCACACGAAGATGACCGGCAGGTCCCAGATGGAGGCCAGGTTCATCGCCTCGTGGAGCGAGCCCTGGCTGGACGCCCCGTCGCCGAAGAACACGACCGAGACGCTGTCGCGCCCCTGAACCTTGGCGGCCAGCGCGCAGCCGGTGGCGACCGGGATGTTGGAGCCCACCACGCCGTTGGCCCCCAGCATGCCCTTGGTCGCGTCCGCGATGTGCATGGTGCCGCCCTTGCCGCGGTTGGTTCCGGTGACCTTGCCCAGCAGCTCGGCCATCATCTCCCTTACGCCGACGCCCTTGGCGATGCAGTGGTGGTGGCTGCGGTGGTTGCCCAGGACGTAGTCGTCGTCGCGCAGGTGGGCGCAGATGCCGGTGGGCACCGCCTCCTCGCCTATGGCCGAGTGGGTGCCCAGGATGCGGCCCTGGTCAGCCTCCCGCTTGGCCTGCTCCTCGAACCGGCGGATGAGGACCATGGTCCCGTACATCCACTCAAGCCTCTCCCTCGGGATAGATCCGGTCGCGGTAGCCATGGTCGCCCCTCCATACGTCCAAGAGATCGCCGGCCCGCGGGCCGGCGGGGCCGGTCCCGGCAGGTGGCGCGATTATAGCCGATAACCTCCCGCATCGCCGCGCACCGGTCTACGGCGCGCCGCAGCGGCCGTAGCGCAATGCGGTGCAAGGCGTCTGTCGCGGGAAATCCCTATAATCCCGCCGACTCCCCATCCGCACCCCGAGGGTACCCGCGATGCGCCGCATTCTTATCGCCGACCGACTGCTGGACGGGACGGGGGCGGCCCCCGTCCCCGACGGCGCGCTCATCATGGAGGGCGACCGCATCGAGGCGGTCACGACCCGCGACCAGTTGGGCGCCCGCCCCGAGGGCGAGGTGATCGACGCGCCCGGCGGCACGATCATGCCGGGCTTCGTCGAGGTGCACGCCCACATGCACTGCTCGGCCAGCCCCGACGCCTACGAGCACATAATGACCGAGACGCACGAGGAGCTGCTGATGCGCTCGGTCGGCGCGATGCGCGCCACGCTCGCCTCGGGCGTCACCACGGTCCGAGACCTGGGCAGCCGAAACGAGATCGCCTTCGCCGTCAGGGACGCCGTGGCCGCCGGCAAGATACCCGGGCCCCGCGTGCTGGTGACCGGCACACCGATCACGACGACCGCGGGACACTGCAACAGCTTCGGCACCGAGGCCGACACGGCCGAGCAGGTCGTCACCGCCGTCCGCCGCCAGGTCAGGCTCGGGGCCGACTACATCAAGATCATGTCCACCGGCGGGGCGTTCACGCCCCGGTCTAACGTGCGTGCCGCCCAGTACCCGGCCTCGACCCTCAGGGCCGCGGTCGAGGACGCAGAGCGCATGGGCGTGCGGGTCGCGGCCCACTGCCACGGGACCGTCGGCGTGGTCAACTGCACCGAGGCCGGCGTCCACAACCTGATCCATGCCACCTGGCTGTCGGCCGACGAGGACGGGGCCTGGGACTACCGGCCCGAGGTGGCGGACCAGATCGCCGAGAAGGGCCTGTGGGTGGACCCGACCATCGCCATCTCGGGCATCCGCGCGGCCAAGGGCGTGCCCCCGGACCCGGGCGCCACGTCGACGGTGCTCGACGACCCGGAGGGGCGGTACTCGATCCTCCGGGACATGTGGGACCGCGGGGTCAGGTTCGTCACCGGGCTGGACACCGGCATGTCGTACGTCGAGTTCGGGGACTTCGCCTACACCCCGCAGACGATGGTCGAGGGGATGGGCATCTCGGAGATGGAGGCGATCGTCTGCTCGACCCGCGCGTCGGCCGAGTGCCTGGGCGTCGAGGACGAGACCGGGACGCTGCGGGCCGGCATGTCGGCCGACGCGCTGATCATCGCGGGCGACCCCCTCTCGGACATCGGCGCCCTGCACGACGTCGACACCATCGTCAGCCAGGGCAGGCTGGTAAGGCGCGGGGGCCGGCTGCTGATCTAGCCGTCCGCCCGCGGCACCCCCAGGTCGCCGAGTATGGCGGCCAGGCGGGCGCGCTCTGCGCCGTCGAGGTCGCGGAACGGCGGGCGCACGGACCCGGCGCGGATGCCCGCGTACTCGGCCGCGGCCTTGAGCACCCCGGTGGCGTAGCCGCCGAAGTCCTCGTCGACGAACCTCCAGAACGCCGACTGGCGCGAGTGCAGGCGGTCGGCCTCGGCGTAGCGGCCGGCCTCCAGCAGCGACCAGAACTCCGCCTCGCCCCGGGGCCAGAACGCGGCCACGCCCGTGATGTACGAGCTGGCCCCGTGCTGGTGGGCCAGCCCCGCCGTGTGGCCGTAGGAGTTGTCGACTATGGCCAGACGGCCGGCGAACCGGTCCATCGTCTCGACGTAGTCCTGGAAGGACGGCAGGAACCCGCGCTTTATGGAGACCACGCTCGGGATCCCCGCCAGCTCGGCGGTGGCCGGGCCGTCGACGCTGCCGCCGAGGCGCCTCCACGACTGGTCGTAGATCATCAGCGCGATCCCGGTCCCCCGGGCGATCTCCGAGTACCAGTGCACGACGGCGGCGCGGTCCATGCCGTGGTAGTAGTAGGGGGGAGGCACCATCGCCACCCTCGCGCCCAGATCCAGCGCCTGGTTGCAGCGCTCTATCACCTCGAAGTGCGAGCTGGACGCGACCCCCGCGACGATCTCGACCTCGCCGTCGGCCGCCTCGACGGCCGCGGCCACCGCGTCCCGGTGCTCGTCGCGCGACAGGGTGTTGTACTCGCCGGTGCCCGAAGGGCAGATGATGAACCCCCGGCCCCTCGATATGCCTCCGTCGACCACGTGGCGGACGTTGGCGCCGAGGGCGCCGGCGTTCAGGCGGTAGGCCGAGTCGAAGGGCGTCATGAGCAGCACCGCGGGTCCCCTGAGCTCGGTGCGCACGGCGTCGTAGTCCATCTGATCCTCCCGGGCTGTGTGCCGGCCGAATGTTACCCCAGGCCGCCTGGGGCCGGCCGGCCGCGCGAGGTTCCGGTAGACTCTGGACGGGTCCCGGAGGGTGATCGAGATGAACGCGGGCGGCCCGAGGTCAGGGCGCATCCAGACGGTGCTGGGAACGATGGAGCCCGAGCGGCTCGGCATCACCATCATGCACGAGCACCTGCTCGTCGACCTCGACTGCTACTTCGAGCAGCCGGAGGAGGCCAGCCGGCGGGCCTGGGTCGACGCGCCCGTCACGATCGAGCGGCTGGGCGGGATCATGGCCAACTGGTCCCACAACCGCGAGACGGGCAGGCTGTGGGACGTCGAGGTGGCCACCGACGAGGCGCTGCGCTACCGCTACAGCGGGGGTGCGTCCCTGGTCGACGCCACCAGCCTGGGCATCGGCCGCGACCCGCGGGGCCTGGCCAGGATCTCGCGCGCCACGGGCCTGAACATCGTCATGGGCGGCAGCTACTACGTGCCGGTCTCGCACCCGGCGGACATGGACTCGCGCACCGAGGACCAGCTGACCGAGCGGATAGTGCGCGACGTCGTCGAGGGTGTGGGGGATAGCGGCATCCGCAGCGGCCTGATCGGCGAGGTGGGCAACTTCCACCCCCTGACCGAGAACGAGCGCAAGGTGCTGCGCGCCTCGGCGCGGGCGCAGGTGGAGACCGGGGCGCCGATCATGATCCACCCGGGCCTGAACGACTGGTCCCCGCACGGCATCCTCGAGGTCCTGGTCGAGGCCGGGGCGGACCCGCGCCGGGTCATCTTCGCCCACCTGGGAATGGCGATCTGGGACATGGGGGCGATGACCGAGCTCGCGCAGGCCGGCTGCTTCATGGAGTTCGACCACCTGGGAGCCTACGAGGACTCGAGCATCCGCTACATGGGCCGCTACAACGAGTTCGCCGCCAGCGACGAGCAGGAGATGGACAAGATCGAGTTCCTGATCGCCGAGGGCTTCTGCGATCAGGTCGTTATCTCGCACGACGCCAACTTCAGGCACCAGCTGACGCGCTACGGCGGCAAGGGGATCGCCCACATACTCGAGAGCATCGTCCCGCGCCTGCGGCGCAGGGGCCTGGACGACAGCCAGATCGACGCCCTGCTCGTCGGCAACCCGGCCAGGGCGCTGACGTTCGCCTAGGGACCGGGGCCATGCTGATGCCGCCCCACACACTGAGAACTGATCCTGGCGTCTCCTCGGCGACGAGTTCGATGAGATGCCAAAGATCAGGCTCGCGGGGCTCTAGGGCGCGGGCCAAGATGCAGGGTCTGATGCGATGGGGCTGAAGTGCAACCCTGCTGAGCCGCCATGGTGCAGCCATGGGGTATGACGACGACTTGTCTCGGAGAGTGCGTGACGCCCTCGAGAGCAGGACGGATGTCGTGGAACGGAGAATGTTCGGGGGGCTCGCCTTCATGGTGGGCGGGCACATGTGCTGCGCCATCTCGGGGGCAGATCTGATGGTCAGGGTGGGGCCGGACGGGTACGAAGCTTCCCTTTCGCTGCCCCATGCCCGACCCATGGACATCACGGGCAGACCCATGAGGGGGTTTGTGGTTGTTGGACCGGCCGGCCTTGGCTCCGGGACAGATCTGCAGGATTGGGTGAGTCGCGGTCTAGACTACGTCCGCACCCTTCCGCCCAGATGACCGCTCCGGCTCCCTTGCCTCAGAGGCCGATCAGTTCAGCGCGGCCCCCAATCTTTGGTGGGGGAAATACGTATCACCCTCTACCCAAGATAGTCCGGCTTGAGAATTGCGAGCCCGCCGGGCGCTGAGCCCACAGACCTCGTTTCCCCAAGTCCTCCGTATCCGTGGGCCTCTCGAGCTTGCCAAGCGTATCCGGGAGGATCGGATCAGCCGCGCATGCTCGGTGCGAGGGCCTCCCCTGCGCCACACTTAGCACTCCCCAACCGACCCTCGCCTGTCCGGGTGCAGGCCGCGCGGATTGCCAGACGGCACCCTTTCGAACCGCGATATCTCCGCCTCGGCGAGTTTGGCCGACAGCCAAGAGCCGGCCGTGCCCTTGGTCCCGCACCCATCAGTCATCGCTCTATTCGGTGGCCACGATCCGTTCGAGAAAGCCTATCAACGGGGGCAGATCTGCCTCAACGACGCTCCAGACGATTTCAACATCTATCTCAAAGTAACCGTGCGCAATTCGATTGCGCATTCCAACAATCTCGCCCCAGGGCACGCTGCGATGGCAATCCTCTGTATCTGTGGTTATATGTGACGCAGCCTCACCCACAATCTCCAGTGCCTTCAACATTGCACTTTGATGAAGTCGGCTCGCCTAGAATTCCGAGAATGTGATCCCCTTTACAAATTCCCTTGCATCTCGGGCTGACAGCAGCATATCAAGCAGATAGGCGTCAATAGCCTCTGTCATCTCGCATAGATTTCCTCGGCCGATTCAAGGATTGCCCGGCGGCGTATGTGGTTACGACTCCGCTCAACAGCTGACCGCCTTACCAAATCCACGCCCCTGCCAAAAGTGCCTGACAATTCCCTCTCCATCTCGGCCAGCACGGTCAGCCTGGGAGTCCGATCGATCTCGAAATCTACGAGCAGATCTATATCGCTATCCGGCCCAAAGTCCTCCCGCACCGCGGAGCCGAAGATCGCCAGGCTCCTGACTCCGTGCTTACGGCAAAAGATTGAGATGTCGTTCCGCGACATCGAGATCTGAGAATTCATGGCCGCCTCCTCTTCGCACAGCCGCTTGATCGCTCTTCGCCCGGGCGGGGCCTGGAGCGCCGGACGGTAGCTCGCGGATCGACTCCGCGCCCCCAAGTCCATCGGACTGGCCGCCGTGAATGACTTCCCAAGAGAGGGGGCGGAGCACACACGCCATCCCCCGTGACACCCTCTCAAACATCCGCGCGGTCAACAAGCGAGGGCGGAGCGGTGGCCGACGCCGGTCGCTCGCCGAGGCCGACCGGACCTTCCGGGGCACCGATCCGACCTGCCAACCGTCCGAAGACGTGCGGGATGCGGTCGCACCCCCGGAGCTTCGCCCCTCCCCTCAGGGCAGGGGGGCGCGCCGCGCGATGACGCTAGATCGCGGTGCCCATGGACAGGCAGGTCACCGTGCGGACGATGCCGCCGATGGTGTGGATCTTGGCGGTGACCAGCTCCCCCACGGCGCTCAGGTCATCCGCCTCCACCACGGCAATGATGTCGTACGGCCCGGTGACCGCGTCCACCGTCACCACGGTGGGCAGCTCGCCCAGGGCGTCCGACACGTCCCGCGCCTTGCCGACGGATGTCTCGATCAGTACGTAGGCCTTTGTGCTCAAGTGCCACCTCCACGCTCAGTCGATTCTAGGTTCGGCCCGGGAGGGCCGTCAAACGCGTGCAATATAATCCGGCCATGCCGGGAGGCCGCAGCGACGATCCGGGGGGTGCCTAGTGCGGGATGCCGACGCGTTCAGGAGGGCCTGGGGCAAGTTCGCCACGGGGGTGTCGGTGATCACCTCCATCGAGGAGGACGGCACCGTGCACGGGATGGCCGCGAACGGGATCGCCTCGGTCTCCCTCGACCCCATGCTGGTGCTGGTCTGCGTCGATCACAGGCGCAACACCTACGGGCTTATCCGCAGGACCCGGCGCTTCGCGATCAACATACTCAGCGAGGGCCAGGCCCGCGTGGCCGAGCACTACGCGCGACCCCCGGAGAGACGGGCCGGCGGGCCGGACGCGGCGGTCGAGACGACCTCCACGGGCGCGGCCCGCATCGGCGGGTGCCTTGCGTTCATGGACTGCGACGTCCGCGACGAGCTAGTTCAGGGCGACCACACCATCTTCATCGGCGAGGTGAGGGAGCTTGAGGTCTCGGACGGGCGGCCTCTGCTCTTCTTCGAGTCGAGGTTCAATGAGCTGTCGCACGGGGGGACCGAGCCCAACTGGGGGTAGCCTCGCTCACCGTCCGAGGACCCGGTAGATCGTGACCCGCCCGCCCTCGTAGACCGGCTCCAGGAACCCGCCGAGCCCATCCTCGAACTTGGCGATCCCGTCCTCGGGGTAGTACGCCCTCTCCAGGTCGCCGACGTAGACGTACTCGACGCCGTAGCGGTCGATCACCTCCAGCGCCCTCTCCGGGTCCGGGCTGCCGTAGAGAGTGTTGACGTGGTAGATGCGGTGGGCGATCTCCTGGCGGTGGTCCCAGCGCTGCTGCTCCTGGTGCCACCGCCACCCGACGATGCTGGGCAGCCCCGTGTATATGGACACCCGCCCGCCCCACCTGTAGGTGGGCGTGTGCGCCTCGGCGATCACCGGCGTGCCGGGAAGGTTCCTCTGCATCCAGACGATCGCCTCGTAGTCGTGGACGAGGTCGACCGTGCCCATCTCGTCCGTGAAGGTCGCCTCCCGCATGTAGGCCATGCCGTCGAGCGACAGCGGCCGGCCCTCGGCATCGAAGCGGTCCCGCAGCCGGTCCTGGGTGCCCATCACCGTGTAGACGGCCGACCCGGCCACCAGAACGACCAGCAGCGCCACCCAGGCGCCCCGGCCCGCCCGGACCGGCCACCCGCGCCGGCGCCCCGCGGCGGGCGGCCCGGCCGAGAAGAGACGCCAGAGCGCGTACGCCGATCCCACGCCCAGCAGCACCCAGACCTGGAGGTAGACCTTGAACACGGTGTTCATGCGGTCGATGTCGCCCTCGACGCGCAGCAAGTCGACGACGATGGCCAGGACCAGGCCCAGCCCCACCGCCGCGGCGACGAAGGCGTCGGCGCGGGCCGTCGGCCCAAACGACCGCGCGCGAGCCAGGCCCATGGCCGCAGCGCCGACCACCAGCGCCGCCAAGAGCGGCACCGTGCTCCCCGCCCACGCCGTCAGGCCGTAGAACGCCGCCCCCAGCGCGGCCGCGCCCCCCGCCGCCGCGGCCAGGCGAACCGGGCGCTCGGCGAGCCACCGGGCCGTCCCGGGCACGCGGCCGCCGGCCAGCGCCCACGCCTCGCGCAGGTAGAAGCTGCACAGCACGAACACCGCCAGGCCGCTGATCGCGAGGAACTGCCAGAGCACCGTGGTGTTGGTGGTCGCCTCGAGGCTGGTGAAGTAGGACTCGTACCGCAGGTGGAACGGGAGGAAGACCACGTACCCGGCCGCGAAGACGAACGCGGCCTCGGCGATGGGCCTGGGCAGCATCGACAGGGCGAGGCCCCCGTGCCTGAAGTAGGCGGCGATGAAGACGGCGGCCGCGGCGAGCGCGAGGTAGGCCGGGTAGTCCCAGGTGTTGATTACGCGGAGCGCCCCGACGGCGATCCCCAGCAGCGCCAGCAGCGCCGCCCAGCGCGCCGCCGGCATCCCGCGCCCGAGCACGACCGCAAGCGCGAGGCCGAGCGCCAGCAGCGTGAACGGCAGCGCCATGAGGTGGGCGTGCAGGTCCGCGAACAGGAACGTGAAGAACGGGAACTCGGTGATCTCGAAGCCCGGCGGGTCGGGCGCCATCATCCGGCTCGAGCGCCAGAAGTCGAACTCGCCGAACGGCAGCCCGCGCACGGCGTCGGCGACGGAGCGCCCCAGCTGGATCGCCCCGTCCAAGTTGCCCAGGACGGCGACCATGCCCACCGCCGCGAGGCCGGCCCAGACCGGCCCCCAGCCCGGCTCCCCGGCGGCCCCGCGCAGACGCCCGATCGCGGCCCGGACCGCCCCGGGGCCACGCGCCGGAGGAGGGCCGCGGTCCGCGGGCGCCGCGCGGCCACCGGTGCCCGGCCCGCGAGCCGCGGCGGCCAGGTTGTAGGCCAGGGAGAAGGCCCCGCCGGCGGTGAGCGCGAAGAACAGCGGCACCGCCAGGTTGAAGGAGACCCGGACGTCGATGCCGGTGGCCTTGATGAGCGTCGCGGTGATGAACTGGCCGAAGTAGTAGTAGTTGATGAACCCGCCGGCGAACCAGGGATCGAGGGGCGGCATGATCGTCGAGCGCGTCACGGCATTCAGGTACGCCAGCTCCATCGGCTTCTCGCCGCCGCGGTACGGGTGCCACAGGTCAGGGTTGGCCATGCGCAGGGCGAGGAAGGCGAGGAACGCGGCTAGGAAGACCGCCTCGCCGATCGCCAGCACCGGCCAGTTGCGGCGCACGAAGCCGAGGACCTCGTCGCGGCGGTGGATGAGCACGAGCGCCGACGCGGCGGCGAGGACGGCCGCGGCGAGGGCTATCGCCCGCGGCGAGAACGAGACCCACTGCAGGCTCGCGAGCAGCCAGACCAGGACGGCCACGGACAGGATGCCGACCGCCTTTGCGAGCAGGTAGCCGCGATCGGCCAGCGGCCGCAGCAGCCAGAGCGTCAGCGGCAGGGCAAGCAGCGCAAGGCCCTGCACGACCAGCAGCCAGGCCAGGACCGGCACGCGCGAGGTCCAGCGATCGACGGCGAAGATCTCGGTCCACGTCCCGCCGCCTCGCTGGACCTCGAACTCCTCGGGCGAGAGGACCGGGCCGCGGGCCGCGGGCGCCGGCGCCCGGCGCGGCGTCTCCGATGCGATCAGCGCCCGCATGGTGTCGGCGTCGTAGCGGCGGACGTTGCGGAACACGAGCACCGTCGGGTGGTCGTAGACCGAGAAGCTCTCGTCGGCGTGCCCCAGGTCGATCGCGATCGCCGAGGGGCGATGGTCCCGCAGGGGGGCCGGCTCCGGGAGGCCGGGGCGCGAGAGCGTGTCGTGCACGAAGCTGACGCCCAGGAGCGACGGGTAGGTCGCCTGGTAGTCCGCCAGCTCGTAGCCCAGGCGCCCGGAGAACAGGAGCTCGTAGTAGGCGGAGCTCATCGGGTATCGCTCCGGCAGCCGCGGGAGCGTGCCGTACATCCGGTTCGAGAACAGGACCAGCGCCTCCGCCGACGCCAGGTCCTCGGCCATCCGGTCCAGCTTGGGCTGGCCGTCCGGGTCGTACATGGGCAGCTCGGAGCTCCGGTGGGCGTGGAGGTTCGGGAGCCCCTCGTCCCAGTGTTCCTTGAGCACCAGCGCGCCCGGGCGCACGTTCTCGCTCACCCACTCCGAGGCGCGCACGGCCGCGTGGCTGCCGGAGTACACGGACAGGTACGAGACGGCGTAGAACGTCGTCGAGCCGGCGATGAACAGCCCGGCCGCGATCATCGCCCACCTGCCGGCCCGCAGGTGACGGCCGCCGCGCAGGCGTTCCAGCCAACGGTTTCCCTCCCGCCAGGCCGCCTGGGCTAGCGACGCCCCGAAGAGCACCAGGAAGGGCGTTATCGGGATCATGTACCGCATGAACTTGACGTCGAACGAGCCCGTTATGAGCAGGTACGGCACGACCCATGACAGCACCAGCACCCCGGCCCGCGCGCCGGCCCTGCGCACCGGCAGGGTGGCGACGAGGGCGGCCGTGGCCAGCGCGGCCGCGGCCACGACGGCGGCGTTCGAGTTGGACCACACCAGGATCGCCGCCGGGAGCACCAGCCCGGCCGCCAGGTAGGCCAGGGCCGGGCGCCAGGCGAGGCCGCGGACGGCGGCGAACAGGGCACCCCCCCAGGCGAGTATTCCCAGCGGCAGCCCCAGGCCCCAGAGCGCGTTCTGCTGGATGAAGTACCAGTAGGGGAGGGTGCCCTCGTACTGGCGCGTGTACGGATAGTCGACGATGCGGCGGACCATCTCCGACTGCTCGGCCAGGTCGGCCCTGTAGCGGGCCCAGTCGATGAGCGCGTAGGGCTGTGCGACGAAGTAGGCGGCCGCGGCCACGGCGAGGCCGGCCGCGGTGCAGGCCGCCACCGACCGCAGCCGCGCCCCCAGGTCCCGCTCGGGGGACCGATCGGAGCCGGCCAGGCCGAACAGGTACATCAGCTGGCCGACGCCGAAGGCGATCAGGATGGGGGCCTGGCTGAGCTTGGTGGCCAGGCCGAGCCCTATGAAGAGCCCGGCGAGCGCGGCGTTGCCCATGCCACCGCCGCGGGCGCCGCGGTAGATGAACAGCATCGCCGCGGCCGCGAGCATCGCCTGCATCGTGTCGACGGCGAAGAAGTGGCTGAGCTGGACGTGCAGCACCGCCACGGCGAGCAGCCCGGCCGCCGCCAGGCCGACGCGCGCGCCGAACATCCGGGCGCCGAGCAGGTAGACGATGAGCACGGTGGCAACGTCCGCCAGGCCGGAGATCGCGCGGGCGGCCACCCTCAGGTCGGTGATCTCCCTTCCGACCGCGCCCGAGGCGAGCTCTGCGCCCTTCATCACGTACAGCGGGAACGAGCCGTAGGGGAACCACCGCGGGTTCCAGGGGCTCTCCTCGGCGTCGAGGAGGGAGCCGAGGTCGCCCGCGGCGGGAAGGGAGAGGTCGGCGACGCGGAATAGGATGGCCCTCTCGTCCGGGTGGGGCGTGAAGGGCATGCCGCGGTCCCAGTCCAGGCCGTACATGCGCAGGCCCAGCGCGAGTCCGAGGATGAGCACCAGCGCGGTGGCGAAGGCCCAGCGCCGGGGAACGCCCATCACCAGGTCCCGCCGCGCGCCGGGGCGTGCGCCCGTCTCAGCAGCCATAGGCAGCCCATTCTATCGGTGGGGCGGCGCGGGCCAAGGACGCACCCGGGAGCGGCCCGGCTGTGTACATGTAATAGGCCGCGACCTCCTGCGCGCCCCCGCGGGCGGCGCGGGCCGCGGCTAGGCGAAGGTCAGGGCGCGGGCCGGGTTGTCCACCAGGATGGCGTGCAGATCGCCCTCGGAAAAGCCCCTGCGCCTCATGCGGGGGACCACGCTGGAGAGGATGTGGTCGTATGACTTGCCGCCGTAGGCGGCCCGGTGGAACTTCATGCACACGTCGTGGGCCACCAGCACCCGGTCGCCGGCGCCGAGCTCGAGGACGCGCTCGATCCTCTCGATGCGCTGGGCGTCCGTCGGGACCAGGATCGGAGGCGGCGCGCCCGCCGCGAGGTTGGAGTCCTCGAAGCCGAAGATGTCCCACTCCATGAAGCAACCGGTGCCGGCCAGCCACTCGATGGTCTCGACGGACGGTATGAAGTCCAGGTGGCCCATGACGATCCCGGAGGGCGACGTCCCCGCGCCGAGCAGCACCTCGAGTATCCGGGCCGGGGAGTCGGGGTGGAATCCCGGGTGGATCAGGATGGGCGCGCCGGTCTCGACCTGCGCCCTCGCCGCCGCGCGCAGCACCTTGGCCTCGCCGTCCGAAGGGGGCCACAGGTTGCCCAGCTCGCCGATTATGCCGGTCCTGACGCCGGTGTCGCCGACCCCGTCGATGATGTCGGCGACCATCTCCTCGAACACCTCGTCCTCGGTGACGCCGTCGAAGCCGGGCGGGTGGGAGAGCGGGATGTAGTACCCCCCTCCCATCACGACGTTGAGCCCGGTGGCCCGTGAGATGCGGGCGAGGGCCAGCGGATCGCGGGCTATGCCCCGGTTCGTCACGTCGACCAGCGTCCCGCCGCCGGCGTCCCGGAAGCGCAGCGCCTCGCGTACGGCCTCCCGCTCGTCGAGCAGCTCGTAGTTGTCGGGGAAGTACGGGAACTTGGACAGAGCCGCCCCGCGCCGGTCCATCGTGAACGGCGCGCTGACCCATGACCTCTCGCCGGCCTCGTCGGGCGGGGCGAGGTAGCAGGCCTGGTCGCACAGCAGGTGCTCGTGCGTGTGCGTTACGCCGAGCGTCGCCGGGTCGACCGGGCCCAGGACGGTCTGGACCCGGCCAGTGGGGCCGGAGGTCACCTGGTGCCCGGGGCGTCCGGGTCGGCATCAGGGCAGTTGGTGCAGCGCCTGAACTCCGGGTAGAGGGTCTCCATGTGGAGCTTGGCCTGGCGGTAGTTCTCGAAGGGCATCCAGGACTTCATCCGGTCCTCGAAGTCAAACGTGTACATGTAATAGGCCGCGACCTCCTGGTTGGTCAGGCCCTCGCGCCTCGACGCCCACGTCTTGGTCTTGCCCAGCGACCCCGCGCGCGTGTCCATGTTCTTCAGGAAGGCGACCACCTCGGGGTGCGCCTCGACGAACGCGGGAGTCGCGCCCTTCTGCACCTCAAAGCCGTCCTCGGTCTCGTAGATGGTGCCAAGGTTGACCAGGATCCCCTCGGCCACCGCCGCGTCGAACCACTCGGCGGTTTCGGGGGTGCGGGCCTCAAGGTGCAGGTCCACGTCGCCGGACTCAAGGACGGTCTCCAGGTCCTGCGGATCGACCGGCACCAGCTCCATCTCAAGGCCATACCCGCCCTCGATTATGAGACCGAACAGCTCGTGGTTGATCCACTGGTAGCCCTCGCCGGTGTCGGCGACCCGCACCACGGATCCGGCCCCGGCCGATTCGGCCTCCTCGGGCTGGGTCTCCACCGCCGGCTCGTCCGCCGGCGACTCGCGTTCGGGCTCCGGGGCGGGTGTGACCCCATCCTCCGCGTCCCCGGAGCACGCCGCCCCCATCAGGGCGACGAGGAGGGCGGCGAACAGTGCTGCAGCGACTCTGAACCTGATCATTCGTGCCTCCTCAACGGCGGGCGCTCATCCACCGGGATCAGCCGGATCGAGATCGAGCGCCTCCTCAAGCTCGGTGGTGTCAAACCCGAGTCCGGCGAGCGTCCGGAGGTCCTCGCGCGCGAGGTCCGCCCGCCCGGCAAGAGTATACGCCTGCGCCCTGCGCGAGTAGACGCCGGGATCCTGCGGGCTGATGGCGGCCTGCCTGCCCAGGTCGTCTATCGCAGAGGGGTAGTCGCCCAGGGCCATGTACACAGCGGCCCGGTTGCCGTAGGCCAGCGGGCCGTCGGGGTCGAGGGCGATCGACCGGTCGAGGTCCGCCAGCGCACCCCCTAGGTCGCCCATCTCCAGCCTTATGGCACCCCGGTCGTTGTAGGCGTCCGGACCGTCGGGATCGAGGGCGATCGACCGGTCGAGATCCGCCAGCGCGGCATCGGGCCGCCCGAGCCGCGCGTGCGCGGCGGCCCTGCTCCTGTACGCGCCCGAATGGGACGGGTCGAGCCCGATGGCGACGTCGAGGTCCGCGATCGCGGCGGCGAAGTCGCCGAGGTTGCCCACGGTCCCGGCCCTGCGGAAGTAGGCCTCGGTGAACGCGGGATCCAGCCTGATGGCCGTGCCGAAGTCCCTGACGGCCTCGTCGTACATCTCGAGCTTCTCGTAGGTCAGCGCCCGGTTGAAGAAGGCGACCGCCCCGCGCGGGTCCAGCGCGATGGCACGCTCGTAGTCCGCCAGGGCCTCGTCGTAGCGCTTCAGGCCCCTGTAGGCGTTGCCGCGGTTGTTGTAGCCGGCCGGGAGGTTCGGGTTGAGGCTGATCGCCCGGTCGAAGTCGTCCACGGCCCACTGGAAGTTGGTCAGGGCCTGGTAGGCGGTGCCGCGGTTCATGTAGGCGGCGGCCATCTCCGGGTCCAGCTCCACGGCCCTCGTGTACTCGTCTATCGCCCGCAGGTGGTCGCCAAGCTGCACGTAGGCTAGGCCCCGGTCGTTGTACGCCATCGCCATGCCCGGCTCCAGCTCAATCGCGGCGTCCAGGTCCTCTATCGCCTCGGACGCCCTGCCCTGGCGGTACCGCGCCAGGGCCCGGTTCCGGTACAGGTCGGCCCCGTCAGGGTCCAGCCCTATCGCCGCCGAGAAGTCCTCGGCAGCGCCCTCGAGGTCGCCCAGCGTCCCCCGGCTCGCCCCCCTGCGGATGAAGGCCTCAAGGTACGTCGGGTCGAGCTCGACGGTCCGGGTGTAGTCCTCGACGGCCTGACCGAGCTCGCCGAGGGCCCTGTGCGCGTTGGCCCTGAAGTAGTAGGCGTTGGGGTTCGAGGGGTCGAGCCTGATGGCCTCGGTGAGCATCCTCAGGGTCGGCTGGTACTCGCGCGCGCCCTGCAGCTGCATGGCCCGCGTAATCAGCCTTCCGGCCTCGCGCTCCGGCGAGTCGACGCGCGAGGTAGCCACGGCGACCGGCGTGGGTCCCGCGGCCGTCCCTGCTCCACCGTCCCCGCCGGAGCAGGCGGCGGCGGCCGAGACGCCCGCGGCGACCCCCAGCAGGGCGAGCAGCCGGACATGCCTCATTGCGGTGGAGCGGAAAGCAAGCTGCCCCGTGGCGACTCGGCGTCGCCACGGGGCAGCCCTCAGCCTCCTGTGTTCACCCGGAGGGGGCGGTTGCTACCGCTCCAGCCAGGCGTTCGTGAAGAACGGCAGGGCGTTGATCTCGAAGTTCTTCAGGGCGGCGGTGATCGCCACCATGGGGAAGAACTGTCCGAGCGGGGCGGTCGGCACCTTGATGTAGTACTGCCGCTGCATCTCCCTGACGATCTCCAACTGCTCCTCAGCAGTCCCCGCCTTGACGAAGGCGATCTGCAGGTCGTTTAGCTCCTCGTCGCGGATCACCCAGTCGAAGGTGCCCGAGGAGTTGACGTCCAGGATCGGGTGGCCGGTGTCGAAGTGCGCCGACCAGGCCGTGAACATGCTGTAGGTCTGCGTGTTGCCGATCCTGGAGGTGACCGAGGACCAGTCAAGCGCCGGCATCTCGGTGTTGAAGCCGATCTCGTCCATCATCGGCTGGGCGACCAGGCCCAGCGGGGTGATGGTGCCGTAGTCGGTCGGGTTGAGAATCACGACCGTCTCGCCAGCGTAGGATGACTGGGCCAAGAGCTCCTGGGCCCTGGGGATGTCGTCCTGGTCGTAGAACTCAAGCCCGGTCTGGACCTCGAGCGGGGTGCCGCAGTAGAAGACGGCGCCGCACTTGATCCACAGCTCCTGCGGGCCGAGCGAGAACATGAAGTCCTCGGCGTCGATGCCGGCCAGCAGCGCCTGGCGCGCGAACTGGTCGTTGAAGGGCTGTACCTGCGGGTTGAGCGCCAGCCAGGCGTGGTTGCCCGGCTTGTACTGCGAGACGTGGATGTCCGGGTTCGCCGTGAAGCGCTCGAAGAAGTCGAACGCGGCCCCGTCCACTGCGTCCCACTCGCCGGTCTCGAGGCCGGCGACCTTGGTCTCCTCGTCGGGGACCTCGAGCCAGACCAGCTCGTCGATGTAGGCGATGCTGCGCCCGACGTAGTTGCTGTCCGGCTCAGTCCTGGGCACGTAGTCGCCGTGGCGCTCGAGGGTCAGCTTGTTGCCGAACTCCCAGTCCTTGAACTTGTACGCGCCGGTGCCTATGCGGGTCGTTATCTCGGTCGTCGCCGGCGTCTCGGCCAGCTCGGCCGGCATGGCGTAGGCCACGCCGTGGGACATTCCGAGCAGGTAGGTGAGCGAGCCGGTGGGCTCGTCCAGGGTGATCGTGAACGTGTCGTCGTCCACGGCCACCACGTTGTCGTCGTCGAAGAACTTGCGGGCGATCGCCGTCGCGGAGAACGAGGCGCCGTACCACCTCTTGATCGACGCCACCTGGTCGGCGGCGGTCAGGGGACGGCCGTCGTGGAACGTGACCCCGGGCCGCAGGTTGAACGTGTAGAGCAGCCCGTCGTCGCTGAGCGTCCAGGTGTCGACCAGCCGCTCGTGAGTCTCGAGCCTGCTGTCCCACCCGAAGGGCGTCTCGTATATGTGCGAGGCGACCGCGTTGGTCACGTAGAAGATCGAGAAGATCGGATCGATGGAGGCTATCGAGCCCTGGGCCACGATCCTCAGGGTGCCGCCGAAGCGGGGCACGCCGGCCGCCGGCGGGGTGGGCGTGGCGATCAGGACCTTCTCCCTCTCGACCTCCACCTCTACCTCGACCTCCTTGATGACCTCGACCTCCTTGATGACCTCCCGCTCGACCTCCACCTCGACCACCTTCTCCACCTCGACCGGGACCTCCACCTCTACCGCGACCTCCCGCTCGACCTCCACCAGCTTCTCCACCTCAACGGGTACCTCGATCTCCCGCTCCACCTCGACCACCTTCTCCACCTCGACCGGGACCTCCACCTCCTTGATGACCTCGACCACCTCCTTCTCTACCACGACCGTGGGCTCGCTGCTGCAAGCGGCGAGAACCAGGGCGGCGGCGAGGGAGGCGGTGACAGTCAGGGCGATCTTGAGCCGCTTCATTCGCATGACCTCCTCGGATGGCCTGTGGGACTGCCGCGCACGGGCGGCGGCGCGGTCCCCAAGTGCGGGCCGTGGGCCCGGCGCGCGACGCCCAGCGCGGTCGCGCGACGCGCGGAAACTAACACGTTTGGCCGGACCGGTCAACTTGCGCGGCGGCCCGGGGAGGCGGGCGCGACCGGCCTCCGGGGTGCGTCAGCCGGACCGGTTCCGGACCATCTCCGCCACGTCCCTGCACCTCATGAACCGGGCCCCGGGGTGGGCCTTTATGTGCCGTATGAGCCGGTCGAGCAGCATCACCTTGGAGAGGTGCCCGCTGATCTGCGGGTGGCAGGTGAGCATGAAGGCGCCGCGGTACCTGTAGGCCCCGTCGAACTCCCAACGCCAGGCCTCCAGGACCTCACGGGGCGTGTGCATGGAGCCGGCGCCGCGGTGGAACCAGAAGTAGGCCGCGTCGTCCTGGAACCAGTGCACCGGCAGCTCGACGAGCGGCCCCGCGCCGGTCTGCAGCAGGTACGGGACGTCGTCGTCCATCATCGAAGAGTCGTAGGCGAAGCCCCTTTGGGCCACCAGCTCGAGCGTGCGATCCGACGGGTCCCAGGAGGGGGCCCTGTACCCGGCCGGCCGCTCGCCCGTCAGGCCCTCCAGTATGGCCAGCGACCGGTCCATCACATCGATCTCCTGGCGCTCGCTCAGGGTCGAGGGTGGCTCGTGCATGTAGCCGTGGTGCCCCACCTCGTGGCCGCGGCGGACCATCTCCCGGACCGCGTCCCCCGAGCGCTCGGCGATGTATCCCGGCACGAAGAACGACGCGGGCACGCCGTGCTCTGCAAGCAGGTCGAGGATCCTCCATACGCCGCGCCTAGGCCCGAAGTCGGACATCGACAGCACCGACGGGCGGCGCTCGGTCTCCGGGTCGCGTATGAGCGGCAGGGTGCGCCCGTCCAGGTCGAAGGTCAGCATCACCGGGCACCGAATGCCGTCCGGCCACATGTTCTCCTCCTGCATCGCGGCGCCGGCGCCTAGGCCGGGGTCAGGAACCGGCGGGGGTTGTCCACCGTGATCCGCTCAATGGTGGCCGGGTCCACCCCCATCTCCCGCAGCCTGGGCACCACGACCCTCACGGCGAACAGGTACCCGTGGGGGTTGTAGGCCTCCCTCTCGCGGAGCAGCTCTGCCCCCAGCACCGGCATGTTGACCGCCCAGTCCTGCCCGAACAGGATGCGGCCCGCGTGGCCCGCGTCCAGCAGCCGGACCAGGTTGGCGAGCCGGCGCTCCAGCGGCAGGGCGCCCTCGCGGTGGCCGAAGTTGAGGTGGTCGAAACCCAGCCACGCCCCCCTCTCCACCACCCCGGTCAGGTAGTCGAGGTCGTCGCTGTCGTCCGAGTGGCCTATGTATATCCGGGAGGGCTCGACCCCCTCTGCGGTGAGGACGTCGAGCTGGCGGTCGCCCACCCGCTCCGGGGCGTAGGAGTGGCAGGAGATCGGCACGCCGGTCTCCCTCTGGGCGATGGCGGCGGCGCGCAGCACGGTCTCCGCCTGGGGAGTCACCCCGCCGACGTGGCTGGCCACCTTGATCACGCCGGCGCGCACCCCGGTGTCCTCGATGCCGCGCTCGATCTCGCGCACGAACAGCGGCGCTATCTCCGCCGGCGCCATGGCCCAGAAGATGCGCGGCACGTCGAACCACACGCCCGTCGCGGCGACTATGCGCACCCCGGTCGCCTCCGAGACCTCGCGCAGCAGGGCGGCGTCGCGGCCCAGGTCCATCGGCGTAACGTCGACGATCGTGCCCAGCCCGCCCCCGCGCGCCGCGCCCAGCTGGGCGATGGCCTTCGCGCGCGTGCGCTCCCTCTCGGCCAGCTCGGGGTAGGTTCGGTTGATCCCCGCCGAGGTCAGCAGCACGTGCTCGTGCGCCATCGTCAGCCCGAGGTCGCCGGGCCGGGCGGGGCCGGTGACGGTGTTTATCACCCGGGCTCCTCCCCGGGGTCCGCCGGGGCCGCCAGGGACACGCCCGAGAGGATCGCCGCGAGCAGCGCGACCCGCCTGGGCAGCTCGGCGACCACGACGTGCTCGCGGTCCGTGAACATCCCGTCGCCCGGGCACCCCAGCCCGTCGAGAACCGGCACGCCGAGGGCCGCGGCGAACTGGGCGTCGGAGCCGCCGCCGGCGCTCGCCTCGGTCAGCGTCACCCCCACCGCGGCGGCGGCCCGCCGGGCGAGGCCGAAGAGGCGCCGCGAGCCGGGCGACGGCGTCATCAGCGGGCGGTTGACCTCGGCCCTAGCCCGCACGCGGGCGCCTGGCAGGACGGGCGTCAGCCCCTCGATCGCCCCGACCACCCGGCGCTCCTCCTCGGCGCTGGCCACGCGGAAGTCCCCCAGCGCGCGTGCGCTCGCCGGCACCTGGTTGCCCACCACCCCGCCGCTGACGGTGCCGACGGTCACGGTCGTGCCCCGCTCGTAGCGCGTGAGCCGGCCGAGCCGCAGCACCTGGTGGGCCATCTCCTCCACGGCGCTGATCCCCAGTTGGTGGTCGTTGCCCGCGTGCGCGGCACGCCCCTCCACCTCGACCTCGAAGATGCCCAGGGCCTTACGGGACGTCTTGAGCGCGCCTCCGGGCCCCAGCGGGGCCTCCATGCAGAGCACGAACTCGCTGCGCCGGGACATCTCCTCGACCAGCCCCCTGGAGGTGCCGCAGCCTATCTCCTCGTCCGAGGTGAGAAGCACCGCGATCCGCCGGTCGGGCGCCCGGCCCGGATCCGCCATGCCCTGCAGGGCGTGCAGGGCGATCGCGATCCCGGACTTCATGTCCAGCACGCCCGGGCCCAGCGCCAGGCCGCGCTCGATCCGGAAGGGGCACCCGGCCAGCGTTCCCGGCGGCCAGACCGTGTCGAGGTGGCCCAGCACCAGCACCTGGGAGGGCCCCTCGCCGAGCGTGGCGACAAGGTGGTCGCCCACGTCGCGCTGCGGGCGGAACTCGACGCGCGCACCCAGAGCGGCTAGGCGGTCGCCGACGTGGCGGCCGAGGCGGTCGACGCCGGCCTTGTCGCGGCTGAACGACTCGATCTCCACCAGCCCGCGCAGCGTCTCCGCCACTTCCCCGGCGGACCCGCGCGGGACGGGGGGCGCTTCGGGCACGGGCAGGACGGGCGCGGCTAGTGCCTGGCGAACCTCTGCGCCTGCCCCGGGATGTCCACGCCCACGCGCTCGCTCAACGCCGCTATCAGCTGCTGGGTGATCGGCCCCGGCCGCCCGTCGGCGATCTCGCGCCTGTCGACCTGGGTCATGGGCAGCACGCCCGGACCGGTGAAGGCGAGGAAGGTCTCGTCGGCGGTGTACAGGTCGTAGGGCTGGATGTCCTCCTGGACGGCGGGGATGCCGAGGTCCGCCGCCAGCTCGATGACGCTGGCGCGCGACTCGCTCTGGAGGATCTCGCTGTCCCCGGAGGTCCTGATGACGCCGTCCTTGACGAGGAAGACGCTGTTGACCGTGCCCTCGGTGACGTTGCCCTCCTGGTCAAGCAGGATCGGGAATCCCTCGGGGTCGACGTCGCCCGCCTCGAGCTCCGCCATGTTGAAGTTCATCCGGCTGTGGTGCTTGACCTTCGGCTCGATCGAGGTGTGCGAGTAGCTGCGGCTCCTGGCGACCACGCCCCTGGCGCCGTCGTCGTAGAAGCGCGCGTAGCGGTAGAAGTCGACCTGGTAGGTGTCCACCACCACGGTGGGCGGCCCGGCCTCGTAGGCCCAGCGCCCCGGCCCCCGGGTCACGAACGGGTAGACGTAGAAGTCCCCGAGCTCGGCGAGGAGGTGGCGGTTGCGCTCGACCGACTCCTCCCACAGGTCCCCCATCTCCTCGCGGGTCAGGCCCGGGTCGATGCGGGTGTACTTGAGGGAGCGGTAGAAGCGCGCCAGGTGCTGCTCCTTGCGGTAGATCACCCCGTTGAAGGTGCGGGCCACGTCGAACACGGTGTCGGCGACGCGGAAGCCGCGGTCGCGCCGGTCGATCCTGACGTCCTCCGAGGGGATCCACTCCCCGTTCATGTATGCGACGATTCCATCTGCCATCTGTCTACCTCCTCGGGTCGCCGGGGCGCGGGCGCACCCGGCACTGGCGCCGCCCTAGTGCCGGTGGTGGCGGACGGCCTGGTCGGCGATGTCGACGCCGACCATCTCCGACCAGGCGGCCAGCAGCTGGCGGGTGACGGGCCCCGGGGCGCCGTCGCCTATCGGGCGGCGGTCCGCCCTGGTCATCGGCAGCACTCCCGGTCCCGTGAAGGCGACGAACGCCTCGTCCGCAGTGTACAGGTCGTAGGGCTGCATCGGCTCCTCGGAGCAGGGGATGCCCAGCCGGTCGGCCAGCTCCATCACCGTCTCGCGGGAGACCGACTGGAGGATGGAGTCGTCCGGCGGGGTCCGGAGCCTGCCCCCCGTGACCGCGAAGATCGAGTTGAACGTGCCCTCGGTCAGGTTGCCCTCGGCGTCGAGCAGGATGGCGAAGGCCCCGGGCTCGACGTCGCTGGCCTCGAGCTCCGCCAGCTCGAAGTTCAGCCGGCTCTGGTGCTTGAGCTTGGGCTCGAGCGTGCCGGAGCCAAAGGAGCGCGTGCGAGCCACCACGCCGTGCGCCCCGGTCTCGAAGTAGGGCGCCATGCGCCAGAAGGGCACCGGGTAGGCGACCACCCCCACCGAGGGCGGCCCGGCGTCGGTCGCGTACCGGCCCGGCCCGCGGGTGACGAACATGTAGATCTGGAAGTCCCCGGCCTCGGCGAGCCGGTCCCGGTTGCGCTCGACCGTCTCCTCGACGGCGGCGGCGAAGGCGGCCCGGTCGATCCCGGGGTCGATGCGCACGTAGTCCAGGGACCGGTAGAGGCGGTCGACGTGGCGGTCAAGCCTGAAGACGCGCCCGGCGAAGGTCCGCGGCGAGTCGAAGACCGCGTCCCCGAAGCGGAAGCCCCGGTCGGCCCAGGCGATCCTCACCTCGTCCGAGGGGACCCACCGCCCGTCGTGGTAGGCGACGTACATGGCGAAAGGCTAAGGCGGCACCCGCCAAAATGCAATTGCGCCGCGGCCCCCGCTCCCCGGGCGGGTGCGGCGGGTATGATCTCCGGGCAGTTAAGGAGACCAAGCGCCGGCGCGCGGGCGCCGACGCGACGGAGGATGGCCCGGTGCTCACCCTAGTACCCCCCGAGATAGAAGCCTACGCGACGGAGCACACCTCGGCCCCGCCGGATCACGTTCGGGAGCTGGCCGACCTGACCCGGCGCACGCGCGAGGACGCGGCGATGCTGTCGGGGCCCATCGAGGGCACGCTGCTCCAGATCCTGGCGCTGGCGGTGGGGGCCAGGCGGATCCTGGAGATCGGCACCTTCACCGGCTTCTCGGCCCAGATGATGGCGGCGGCCCTGCCGCCGGGCGGCGAGCTGGTCACGTGCGACGTGGACGAGCGGACCGGCGCGGTCGCCAGGGACTTCATCGAGCGCGGGGGGCTGGGGGACAGGATCGTCCAGCGCCTCGGACCGGCGCTGGAGACGATGGCGGGTCTGGAGGGTCCGTTCGACCTGATCTTCATAGACGCGGACAAGGAGAACTACATCGCCTACTACGAGCGCGCGATGGAGCTGCTCTCGCCGGCCGGCATCATCGCCGTCGACAACGTGCTGTGGGGCGGCAGGGTGCTGGACCCCAAGGAGAGCTCGGACCGGGCCATCGCGGCCCTCAACGACCACGTGCGGCGCGACCGGCGCGTTACGCACGTGCTGCTGCCGGTCCGCGACGGGGTCATGCTGGTCACCCCGAGGCGCTGAGCCGCGCCGCCGCCCGTTCGCGGGCGGGGTTTATCATCTGCACATGAGGGTCAGAATCCGCAATCCCCGGCGGCGCGAGCTCGACGTCGAGGGGGTGAGGCTGGTCGACCAGCTGCTGCGGCGCCTGGAGCTGAACCCGGAGTCCCACCTCGTCGTGGTCAACGGGGAGATGGTCACCGGCGACCACCGCCTGTCGGACGCGGACGAGGTGGAGATCGTCTCGGCCATCTCGGGGGGCTGAATGCGCTGCATCAACTGCGCCGAGCGCGCGGTGATCGACATCCGCCGCCACAACTCGGCCTTCTGCGGGGCCCACTTCGCCGCCTACTTCGACCGGCAGGTCGAGACTGCCATACGCCGCAAGTCCATGATCGGGCCCGGCGACCGGGTGCTGGTGGCCGTCTCCGGCGGCAAGGACAGCCTGGTGCTCTGGGACCTGCTCGTGCGCCTGGGCCACGAGGCGAGCGGCCTGCACGTCCAGCTCGGCATCGGCGGCTACTCGGACGAGTCGCTGGCGGCCACGCGCTCGTTCGCCGAGAGCCGCGGCCTCGACCTGATCGTCGTGACGCTCGCCGAGGCCTACGGCATGGGGGTCCCCGAGCTCGCGCTGAGCACCGGGCGCGCGGCGTGCTCGGGCTGCGGGCTGAGCAAGCGGTACGTCATGAACCGCGAGGCGGCCGAGCGCGGGTTCAGCGTGGTCGCGACCGGCCACAACCTCGACGACGAGGCGGCCACGCTGCTGGGCAACGTGCTGCGCTGGCAGACCGGCTACCTCGCCCGGCAGTCCCCGGTCATGGAGGAGACCGCCGTCCCGGGCGCCTCCCGGCTGGTCCGCAAGGTCAAGCCCCTCTACACGCTGACCGAGAGGGAGACGGCGGCGTACGCGCTGCTCAGTGGCATCGAGTACGTCGCCGACGAGTGCCCCAACGCGCTGGGGGCAACCTCGCTCAGGTACAAGGACGCCCTGGCCCGGCTGGAGCTCGAGTCGCCGGGGACCAAGCACAACTTCCTGCTGCAGTACGTCGAGAGGGTGCAGCCGGCGCTGGCGGCGACCGACATGGACGAGGCCGAGCTGCGCGGGTGCGGTCGGTGCGGGCAGCCGACGACCGCCGAGGTCTGCTCGTTCTGCCGGATGTGGGACCGCGCGCGGGAGAACGCGGCCGCGGGCCGCCAGCCGTGGCCGGCGCGGCGGCGCCGCAGGCCGGCGCCCCAGGCGGCGGGATAGGCCGGGGCCGCTGCCTTCGAGGACCCCCATCGGGGCGGCCGCCGCGGCGCTGGCCGCAACCCTAGCGGCGCTGGCCGCAGCCGGGTGCGCCGGCCCCGGCCCGGCGGCGGACGAGACGGACCGCTGGTCCGTCGTCGACGCGGGGCTTCCGGCGGCGCTGATCTCCGTATGGGGCACCGGCCCGGACGACGTCTGGGCGGTCGGCGCGGACCCGCGGGACGGCACCGGCCCGCTGGTGTTCCACCTCAAGGACGGCGACTGGGAGCGGATCGAGACGGGAAGGACCGGGGACCTTTGGTGGGTCTTCGGCTTCGAGGGCGGCCCGGTCCTGATGGGCGGGCAGAACGGCATGATCCTGCGCTGGCGCGAGGGACGCCTCGAGCTGATGCCCACCCCGGGCAACGGTACGGTCTTCGGCATCTGGGGCACGGCGCCGGACGACCTGTGGGCGGTGGGCGGCAACGTGGTGGACGGCGCGTTCGTGTGGCGCTACGACGGGGAGCGCTGGCGCGAGGCCGAGGGCCTGCCGGCCGGCCTCGCCGATGACCACTCGATGTTCAAGGTGTGGGGGCGGTCGCCCGACGACGTGTGGATCGTGGGCACCGGGGGCGTCGCCCTGCACTTCCTTGGGGGCCGGTTCGAGCGCGAGCAAACCGGCACCACGCACACGCTGTTCACCGTCCACGGCAACTCGTCCGTCGCGGTCGCCGTCGGCGGCGGCCGCGAGGACGGCAGGCTGCTCGTCAACGACGGCGGCGGGTGGACCGACGCGACGCCCGAGGGGACGCCCCACGTCATCGGCGTGAGCATGACGGAGACGGAGGGCTACGCCGTCGGCATCAGGGGCACGGTGTCGCGCTGGGACGGCGAGCGCTGGACGCGGGTCGAGACCGGCATATCGCTCTCGGAGGCGTACCACACGGTGTGGGTGGACCCCGAGGGCGGCGTCTGGGCCGTCGGCGGGCGGGTGGTGGAGCCGCCCCTGGTGGACGGCGTGATGGCCTACCGCGCCCCGTAGGGCGGGCCTACCTCGCCCCCCGCCCCTCCTCGAGGGCGTCCCAGAGCGGCCCGTCGGTGCGCTCGGCGGCCCGGTACTCGGCCGCCTCGCTCGTCGGCCGAAATCCCCAGTCGAGCCCGGGGAAGCTCAGGGCGGCCGCCAGCACCAGGAGTCCGCCGACCACCCCGACCAGCCAGGTCAGGGATATGAAGCCGAGCATCGACCGCATAGGCATGATGCGGGAGAGCCCCCAGAAGGTGACCGGGCCCCCGGCGGCGGCGGCGAACAGCAGCGCCGCGGCGGGCGCGACCCCCATGCCCAGCAGCAGCAGCAGCGCCACCAGCGGGATCTCGAACATCAGCGGTACGTTGATGAGGATCCCCAGCGTCGCCGCGATCAGCACGCCCCAGGCGTGGTTGCCCGCGAAGGCCTCCACGGACTCGGGGTCGATCCACTGGATCACGAGCCCGCTGGCGAAGCCGGCCGCGGCCATGATCGGGGCCAGGCGGACGAAGTAGGTGAGACTGGTGCGCGCCCAGTCCCTGAACCCCTCGCGCATCGCCTCGCCCCAGGGCTGGGGGAGGTCCTCGCCCATGACCATCTCCTCGAGCTCGCGCGCCGCGGCGTCCGCCCCGCCGGCGTCCCCCGGGCCGCCGCGCCGCGCGATCCAGGCGACCGCGGGGCCGATGGCCAGCGCGCTGAAGACGCTCATCGCTATGCGGCTGCCGCCCAGCAGCGGGGCGAAGATCAGCGAGCTCATCAGCAGCGCGGGGACGTTCATGGTCGACGACCCCTGCACCATCGCCACCGTGCCCTCTATGCCGGCGCCGCTGCGCCTCAGCGCCGACGAGACCGGCACGATGCACGCAGAGCAAAGGTTCATCAGCGGCCCGAGCGCCGCGCCCTTGAGCGTCCGTCCGAGCACGCCGCCCCCGGACCAGAGCCTCGAGCCCGGCGGGAAGAGGAACGACTCGGCGAGGCCGGCCATCAGGAACGCGAAGGTCATGCCGACCGTGACCAGCCGCAGGTACGTCACGGAGAAGTCCACCCAGCGCGACACGAACGACGACGACGGGTCGCGTTCGATGCAAAAGCCCTGGAAGCACTCGATCACCGGGCCGGTGACGGCCTGCAGGTCGCCCTCGACTATGTCCAGCTTGGGGAAGCGGTTGAAGGCGAAGAACAGGCCCAGCACGACGGCGATCAGCACCAGCCCGACGAGGCGCTTCTTCGCCACGCCGGACGAGACCGACAGCGCCGGCAGGCGGCTGGACCTGGGCTGCAGGCGCTCCACGGCCTAGTCCCCTCGGATCAGCCTTCGCAGCCGGGAGCCGAGGTCGGCCTCACCGGAGCGGGGCGGCAGCGCGACCCAGACGATGAACAGCAGGGTGAACACGACGCCCGGCAGCACCGCCTCGAGCCACCATTCGGGCATGATTCCTCCGAATCGCCGCCCCCCGCCGCGGGCGGCGCCGGGGGCGGGAACCTGACCAGATGTTACCACCACCGCCGACGGGCCCGGCGGCGCGTGCGCTTACAATGTCCGGCGCAGCGCCATGAGGTTCAGCCTGATATACCCGAACCAGCCCGGGTTCTGCGACCCGGACCTGGCCGCCTCGATCGCGGCGGCGGCGGAGGACGCCGGCTTCTCCACGCTCCTGGTCTGGGACCACTACAGCCTGCCTTGGGGCGACGAGACCGTGGACGCCTGGGCGCTGCTGTGCTACCTGGCGGCCCGGACCCGCTCCATCCGCCTAGGGACGTGCGTCACCCCCATCCCGCTGCGCCCGCCCGCACAGCTGGCCAAGATCGTCGCGACGCTCGACGTGCTCTCCGGCGGCCGGGCGATCTTGGGCGTCGGGGCCGGATGGCACAGGCCCGAGTTCGACGGCTTCGCCGCCTGGGACCCGGACGGCGTCAGGGTCTCGAAGACCGTCGAGGGGATCCGGCTGATCAGCCGGCTGTGGACCGGGGAGGCCGTCGACTTCTCGGGCGAGCACTACTCGGCCGTGGGGGCGAGGATCGCGCCCAGGCCCCCCTCCAGGCCCGGTCCGCCGATGTGGTTCGGGGTCAGGGGGCCGCGCATGATGCGCCTGGCCGCCCGGTACGGGGACGCGTGGATACCCACGATGATATCGCCGGCCGAGTACGCCGAGGGGATGGGGAGACTCGCCGAGCTCAGGGCAGAGGCGGGCAGGCCCCCGGGGATGCACGGGGCGCTTCAGGTGTTCGACCCGCCCACGGATGCGGGCGAGGCCAGGAGGGACGTCGAGGCGTTCGCCGAGGCCGGCTGCGACGAGTACGGGGTGGTCTGGTCCTACCCGCCCGCCGAGTCTCTGCGGCGGATCGAGTGGTTCGCCCGGGAGGTCATGGGCGGCTAGGATACTCCCCCGGGCAGGCGGCGGTGGTGGTGGCTGCTCCCCCACGACCCGCGCACGGAGCAGGGCCACCAGGGCAGGTTGAAGCCCGGGGTCATGGACCGAGTGGAGCGCAGGGCCGACCCCAGGAGGCTCCCGGGCCAAGGTGTCCAGGTCCGGCATCGTGCCCGACCGCCGCGGGCACGACCCGGAGCGGGGAGACGACGCTCCCGCCGGCCGCATACCCTCGATGCGGCGCCGAATGGCACTTCCGGTTCTCGCACCGCATGCGGTCCACCATCCCTCCCCGCCCGCTTCCTGACGCCGGGCGACCGTCGGGATGGCGATGTGTCTACGGCGTCTCCCATAGGGCCCGGATGGGCACCGCGTAGAGCCGATCCCCGAAGCCGGCGCTCGTCTCGCCGTCGTAGAGCACCAGGCCCCCCGCGAAGCGGTCGCCCGCGGCGCTCCTGAGCCTTCTGAGTCCCCGGAAGTCCGACGCGGTGACCGTCGCCCCGGCCTTGACCTCCACGCCCGCGACAGCCTGGGCACCGCGCTCCATCACGATGTCCACCTCGCAGCCGTCCCTGTCCCGGAAGTGGAAGAAAGACATGACAGCGTCGTGCCAGCTCGCCTGCCGCTGCAGCTCCCGGTACACGAAGGTCTCCAGCAGCTGCCCCAGCAGGGATCGGTCCGACGAGAGCCCGTCGGCGTCCAGTCCCAGCAGCGCGCAGGCCAGCCCGGTGTCGCCCACGTGGAGCTTCGGCCTCTTGACGAGGCGGCTCAGGCGGTTGCTGTGCCAGGAGGGCAGTTCCTCAAGCAAGAACACCTGGCCTAGCAGGGCGACGTACTCGCGGATCGTGGGGCGGCTGAGCTCGAAGGGCGCCGCGAGGTCCGAGAGGTTGAACAGGGTGGCCGTGTTGGCGGAGGCAAGCGACATCAGTCTCGGCAGCACGTCGAGGGAGCGGATTCGGGCGAGGTCGCGCACGTCACGGAGCACCTGGGCGTCGAGGTAGTCGCGGTACCAGTTGGCCCGCCTGCGTCCTGCTGGCCGCATCAGGGCCGCCGGGTATCCGCCGGATACGATCCGCTCGCTGAGATCGCGTGCCAGCCTCTCCGTACGACGCACCTTGAAGCCGCCCCCGAACAGGGCGTCCAGGAAGCGGGTGGATGTCGGGGGGCGCTCGAGTTCGCACTGCGCGAGCGGGTGCAGCGGGACCGTCTCCATGCGCCCCGCCAGCGAGTCCGACAGCGCCGGGGCGAGGAGCACGTTGCTCGAACCCGTCAGAAGGAAGCGGCCGGGAACCCTCCGCCTGTCCACCTCCACCTTCAGTGCCGCGAAGAGGCCGGGAACCCGCTGCACCTCGTCGAGGATGATCCTCTCAGGCAGGTCGGCGACGAAACCGATCGGATCGGCCTCGGCGCTCCCCCTGGCCACGGCGTCGTCGAACGTGAGGTACGTATAGCTCCGTGAGCCGGCAGGCGGGACTTCGGAAGGACGTCCTTCCGAAGCCAGTTGCTCCGGTGCACAGACCATCAGGGCGAGAGTGGTCTTACCGCACTGACGAGGTCCGTGGATGAGCGTGACCGGCGAGTCCTCCAGGGCTTCGACCAGACGCCGCTCCGCGAAGCGGGTGTAGAGTGCGCTCTCAGTCATCGGCTGATTGTAATTTTTGGCGTCGGCAGTTTGCAATATATCCCTGCGGCAGAATGAAAGGTAATCCTTCGCTCAACGAAAGGACGACGTGTCGTCCGTTCGGTCAATGAGGTCATGACCGCGGCACACGCCCTGCCGCAGCGCTCGCGGACGTCGTCGAGGCGAACCGGACACGGCTCGAGGCCGTCAAGGCCGCCGTCGACACTAAGACCTTCGGGCCAATGGCGGCCACAGGTAAAGTCGAGCCGGACAGCCTTCGGGAGCGGCCGGACGCGAGGCCCGCCGCCATGACGGGGCGCCTCGCGCCCTACGTGCGCTGCTACTCATCGGGGCGGCCCATCGACGACGACGACGGCTCAGCTCCTGCGCGTGGCGACCGATGCGATGGCCGGGTCGGGGACCGTGCCGTCCCTTCTCCCTGGCCTCGCACCGGGGACCGGTCGAGCGGGAAGGGCCGCAGGGACGGGCACGGCTCGCTCTGGGCGGACGGGATACGGACTTCCCTGTGCCCCAGGCCTTCGTCCGCGAATGGCACACCGAGACCGACAGGTCGCGGGACCTCTCTTGGGGCTGGGAGTCACAGCAACCTGGGCATGGCGGCAAGGTGATGCGAGGGAGACCGGACGTCCGACCAGGCGTCGGCAAGGGTCCCGACGCCGTGACGTACGCGTCGCGAGCGTGCTGCCCAAGGCCGCATTTCGTGGTAGCGTCAAGGCCGCAGCGCGTACAGGGCCCAGTTGATTTGAAAGGTTGAGTGCAGGCCTCCAGACGGAGGACTGCCCGCCGGGAGCGGGCCGATGAGCCTTTGGCAAAAGCGCCGGGGATTCCACGTTCCGGCGCTCCTCGTGCCCTTTGTGGTCGTGTTGGGCCTGGCCATATTCGTCGCAGTGCTGCCGCTGGCGGCCCAGTCCCCGGATCCCTCGGACGAGTCCGTGGGGCCCCTGGTCGAGTCGGATGCGCACTCGGTCGCCCGTGCGCTCTACGACGCCGACGGGGACGGGGCGATCGACATCGAAGAATTTCTCGCCGCGGTGCGCGATCACTTGGACGGGCGCATCGACAAGGCCACGGCGCGACTGGCGATGGAACTGCACATCGGCGGCTCGCTGGCCTATGGGGCGGCCGGCACGGAGAAGGAATGGGCCCGCATAGCCTGCATCTACATCGGATGCCCGATCTACCCCACGCTCACGCCGACGCCACTGCCCACGGCGACGCACACGCCCACGCCGACGAACACGGCCGTGGCGCCGCTGCCGCCCGCCAACACCCCGACACCCCCGGGGCAGCTGCCGCCCACGCCGCAGCCGTGGACGCCCACGCCCACGCCGATACCGCGCCTGTCCAATCCGTGTGGCCACTACGATTTCAACGGCAACGGAAGGATCGATCCGAGTGAGGCCGATCAGGCCATATCCGACGAGGCGAACGGCATCTTGCACAGAGCCGGCATGATAGCCGTCATTGCCTGCTACCTCGCCCCAAAGCCGCCGAAGCCTAAGCCGACGGCCACGCACACGCGCACGCCGACGCCGGTCCCGCCGACAGCCACAGACACGCCGCCTCCCGTGAACGCACCTCCCTATCAAACCGCGACGGCGACTCCTGTCAACACACCTGTCCTGGCGCCTACCCCCACTAACACGCCGCCTCCCTCCCAAGCGCTCCCGGGAAAGCCGACAGGGCTGAGCGCCGTATCGATGATTGGCAACCGCGGAATCGAATTGACCTGGAATGCCAGCGACCGAGCGACAAGTTACACCGTGAAGGTTACTGGGCCGAGCGCATCAGTTATCGGTCCTACCAGCCTCACTAGGGCAGAAATCACCGAGCTGATTCCAGACAAGAAATACACCTTCCGGATCGTTGCCAAGAACAGCGCTGGTGAAATTTCTTCAGACTCGATTGCGGCAACGGTACCCGTTCCTAAGCACTGGTGGGGTCACCAAGCCGATCACACTGTCGAGTATGAGATAGGCGCAATAGATAGCAAGAGCCAAATCATTGAAAAGGCGATATTGCCTGCAGTTGCGTCTTGGAATTCAAAGCTTAAGGAGCTGAAATTGACGAAAGATCTGCTATTTTGCTCCTCTTGTGGCACGAGGAATAGTGATGACTCCACCGTCACTATAATGGCAGCCACCGACAAGAACAGAAATAGGTCTGTCGAGGCACCCGAAGAACCAGAAGATGGCTGCGGCACAAGCTACGCCTGCGCGATGATCGCCGATTCGGAAGTTGCGGACACGTCTGTCGGAATAGGGAGTCATATGGAAGATATGTTTATAGTCTTTGAGAATCCGCCCTGGTCGGCTGAAGAAACACCTAGTGGTAGCAATCTATGGTCTCATAGCTTATGGGAATGGACCGATAAGGATAAACTTAACGGAAGGGAAGTGCCGTTCAAGAAGCCTAAACGGCACTTTGTATACGTAGGTCGTGTAATGCTGCACGAATTAGGGCACACTTTGGGCCTACATGACTTCTACTGTAGCGACTCCAGTAAACCTGATATATATGATTGTTCTATGGACCATCTGACTGCCGTTATGAGTAGAAGCAAGGCAATAAGCGATGAGGACCTAAGTCAATTGCGGGCAATCTACATACTACATGACTCGCACTAGAGCGCGTGAGGCCTACACATGATACGTATTCTAATGATCCTCTTGGTGATGTCCGCCCTGCTGGCTTGCGGCACATTATCGCAGGCTGACACACAGGCAAATGATATCGCCGTGGAAGTCAGCAGTCCGACATCGCAGGCCGACACACAGGCAGATGATGTCGCCGTGGAAGTCAGCAGCCCGACACCGCAGGCCGATAAGCCTGTGTCGGTCCAGCATTCGGTTGTACCTGAGATCTTCCACGGAGACACCCTGCTTGAGGAGAAGATCATCGACAGCGACGCAGTCGTCAGGGCGACGATGACCTCACTCACGTCGGAAGTCGTCATTAAGGCCGACGGCAGGTACGCCGCAGTGCTAAAATTCAGCCTCAAAGTGAGCGAATACCTGAAGGGAACCGGCCCGTCTAGCATCGTGGCCGTGTGGCTAGACGGTAGGTCCTACGAGCTGCGCAAGCAAGCTGAGGCTGAGATGAAGGCTATCCTCGCCGAGCGAGACAGCCAATGGGATGGCAGAGAGGCGATCATCTTCCTGCACGATGGCGTGTACAGTGGCAGCCGATTCGGAACTGCGCTGGATGAGCAACTGAAACGCACAGACCATTTTCTTCTCTATGTGGGGGATCCGTATTCATCGGACGACCTATACAGTTTGCACAGCAGGGAGCGTAAGCGATGGTTGCCTGCAGCCCAGAGCCTGAGTGCAGTGTCGGAGACGGGTTCGGCCACTGCCGACAGGAAGTTTCTGCTGGACGTCCCCTCCCCGTCAGGAGATGACACCGGGGCGGGTAGTACAGGTTCTACCACACCAACAATCACCCTAGTCAAACTGAAGAAACTCATCGGCGATGTTACCACAGAGTTCAACGGCGGAGACGGGTCGGAGGCATACAAGCAATGCGTAGAGGAGAAATACAAACATAAGAGGGCAGAGCGCTATTTCAAGGAATTGGACGGCGGCGCGGCATACGATAAGAGTCCCGTGTCCAGCACCGTGGAATCCGGCCAGGCGGCTGGTACCGTGCTGCATCAGAGGCAAAACTACGGCGACTATCCTGATCGAAAGGCTAAGACGTGGTTCGAGGGCACGGACGCCGCGCTACTGGCGGTCCTTCAGGGTGACGCGACTCCCTACGACATAGATGGGGACGGCAAGTTCACCGCCGTAGTGGACGGGATCGAATTTACAGAGAAACTCACGATGGCGCGCCCGCTTCCGTCTGGTGACTACAGCGTGGTGCGCCGGGAGGTCTGGGCAACATACCTAGCCTGTAATTTTGTCCTGGACAACAACTGGACGATCACGGTCACGGCGCCGGGCGGCACCCTTCACGAGATGTTCTTCGACCCGGTGACGGTGGGCACGACCGTCGCTGCGGACGCGACCAACGGCGTCCTCAGGCCCAAGGCCTTTACGACCGCATCGGGCACGGCGACGACGATCAGCCGGATAGCTTACGAGCCGTCGTCGTCGGGCTCTGGAGAGTCGGCGCAGGTGAAGATTGAGGTTACGCCGGACGATGCTCTGTCGGGCCAGGTCGTGGACTTCATCGGGCTGGACGGCAAGGTGTCGCTGACCCTCAGCGTCGCCGCGGCGACGGTGGACGCCGCCAACGACACGCTGAGCTGGCCCGTCTCCACGCAGCCGTGGAAGGCGGGCGACAAGCTGATGGTGCGCATCGGCCCGGCGCCGCCAGCGCCCGCGGCACCAACCGGGCTGACGGCCGCATCGGGGAACGCGAGCGTGACGCTGGTGTGGAACGACCCGTCGAACGCGACCATCACCGGCTACGAGTACCGGATGCGGTGGACGGGCGTGGGCTGGCAGGACTGGGTCGCCGTGCCGAGCAGCGGCGCGTCGACGTCGTCGTACGCGGCCACGGGCCTGACCAACGGTACGGAGTACCGCTTCAAGGTACGGGCCATCAACGCTGGCGGGGCCGGCCGGACCGGGCCCAGCGCCGATCCCTGGTACGTCGCAGCCACGCCGCAGACGCCGACGCCCACAGCGCCCACCGGGCTGACGGCCACGGCGGGCAAGGGGAGCGTGACCCTGACATGGGACGATCCGTCAAACTCGAGCATCACGCGCTACGAGTACCGGATGCGGTGGACGGGCGTGGGCTGGCAGGGCTGGGTCGCCATCCCGAACAGCGGCGCGGCGACGGCGTCCCACAAGATCACGGGTCTGACCAACGGAACGGAGCACCGCTTCCAAGTGCGGGCCGTGAACGCCGCGGGGGCTGGGAAGGCCGCGCCCAACGCCCATCCCTGGTACGTCTCCGCGACGCCGTAGGCGCCGAAGCGGTAGAGCGGCCGGGAGCACCGGACGATCCACAGCTCCCTCGGCGCAGGTGACCGGCGACCGGCTGCACCGGACCGCCTTGAGTGCGGAACGGCGTGGCTGTGAGTGGGCGGTGTATCAGTCGTGCGCAACCCGGCGATGCGGCTGACGCCGCAGGCACGGTGGGCTCGCTCTGCGTGTCCACCAGATACGACGGCTGACGGCGGCCGACACCTCCGTTGCCCTTGTCAGCCGAGCGCCCGCTCTGGTGATCACGCCGGCACCTCTCGGGCGAATCAGTCGACACCGAAAACGACAGTCTTGAGAAACCGACCGAGGATCCAAAAGCGGCTGCGGTAAAAGCGTCGCCTGCGTCAAGCCCGGTGAGAACGACAGCAATTCTCCCGGTCCAGGCAAGCACATGGGGGATATGTACCTCGTCCTCGAAGAGCCGCCCAAGTCGGCTTATGAAGACGAGCAGACAGGAAATAGGGTCAAGACGAATTGGCAATGGACTAACGAAAGCGATAAACACGGCGACAGAGTACCCTGTTCCAAGTTGACTGTACCTGCAACAACTTGCACATTAGTCCGTTACATGGATGTGAACAGCGTTCTGCTGCACGAGTTCGGACACACGCTGGGCCTGCATGACTTCTATGGCGATGACACGATGGACCACCTCAATGCCGTGATGAACAGAAGCCACACGATAGAGGATGAGGACAAGACACAGCTGCGGGCCATATACCGCGACCACGGCCGCCACTAGACAACAGGAAATACAACAACTATGCGCATACTCCTACTAGCTCTAGCTGCGGCGATCCCGATGTTGCTGGCATGCGGCCTGTCAAGCGACGGTCCCGAAGTGCTTGTTTATCGCGTGCCGGAACTGACCGGAACCAAGTTGCTTGAAGAGGAGATTATGGAAAACCAAGTCATCGTCAGGGCGACGATGACCTCGCTGTCGCCGGAGGTGGCAGTCACCTCAGAAGGCAAGTTCGTAGCAGTGTTGAAGTTCGCGGTCTGAGTGTCACCGAGTACCTGAAGGGCACGGGTCCGGCCGGCATCGTGGCCATATGGATTGATGGCAGGGAATACGACACGCGTGGCGAGGCGGACAGGAGGAAAGCGACCATAGTTGCAACCCGAGATGCCCAGTGGGATGACCGGGAGGCCGTCATCTTTCTCCATGACAAGGCCACTGGATACGGTACAGAGATAGACGCACAGTTTGCCCTCGGGGACCATTTTTGAGCCGTGGACATCCGTACGGTGGTGATGACCGGTATAGCCTGCACAGCGAGAGGAGCAAGACATGGCTGCCTGCCGCCGCCAGTTCTAGTGCTGGCCAAGGCGCGGGTGTTGCTGTCGACGCCAGGAAATACCTGCTGGAGGTTCCATCGGCGTCCGAAGGGACGAGTTCGAGTTCAACTGATTCGACGATCACGTTGGGCGCTCTGAAGACGCGCATCTCAGAGGTGACGACGGAGTACGCCGGCGGCGACGGGTCAGCCGCATATCAAGAGTGCGTCAGGCTGAAATACGAAGTCGAGCGAGGGAACCGCTACTTCCGAGAGGAAAAAGGCGAAGCCGGCTATGACCAGAGCCCCGTGAAGAGTGCCCTGACGTCAGGCCAGCCCTCCGGCACCCTGCTGTACGAGAGGTACAACGACGGGTTCTATCCCGACCAGAAGGCCAAGACATGGCTCGAGGGCAAGGATGCCGCACTGTTCGCAGTCGTGCAGGGCACTCCTACGCCCATGGACGTTGACGGGGATGGGAAGTTCACCGCCGGCACGGACGGGATCTACTTCAAGGAGACGTTCACGACGGCAAGACCGCTTCCAGGCGGCGAATACGGCATCAATCGCAGGGAGGTGTGGAGCCTCTTCCTGCTCTGCGACTATGTCCTGGACAACGACTGGACGATCACGGTCACGGCGCCGGGCGGCACCCTTCACGAGATGTTCTTCGACCCGGTGACGGTGGGCACAGCCGTGGCTGCGGACGCGACCAACGGCGTCCTCAAGCCGAGGGCGTTCACGGGCGCATCGGGCGCTACGGCGACGATCAGCCGGATAGCCTACGAGCCGTCGTCGTCGGGCTCCGGCAAGTCGGCGCAGGTGAAGATAGAAGCTACGCCGGACGGCGCTCTCTCGGGCCAGGTGGTGGACTTCATCGGGCTGGACGGCACGGTGGCGCTGACTCTCAGCGTCGCCGCGGCGACGGTGGACAGCGCGGCCGGGACCCTGACCTGGCCCGTCTCCACACAGCCGTGGAAGGCCGGCGACAAGCTGATGGTGCGCATCGGCCCGCCGCCGCCCGCGCCCGCGGCTCCCGCGGGGCTGACGGCCACGGCTGGGAACGCGAGCGTGACACTGGCGTGGGACGATCCGTCGAACACGACCATCACGCGCTACGAGTACAGGATGCGGTGGACGGGCGTGGGCTGGCAGGACTGGGTAGCCATCCCGAACAGCGGCGCGACGACGACGTCACACGCGGTCACGGGGCTGACCAACGGGACGGAGTACCGCTTCAAGGTGCGGGCCGTGAACGCCGGCGGGGCCGGCCGGGCCGCGCCCAGCGCCCATCCCTGGTACGTCTCCGCCACGCCTCCGGGCGGCGGAGGGTAGCGGAGCAGGTTGGCCTCCAGACTGTCCAAAGCTCCTGCGGCCCAGGGGACCGGCGACCGCCTGCACCGGACCGCTCCAGGTGCGGCACGGCGTGTCCGTTAGCGCGGTGGGGCAGTCGTCCGCCAATCGACGGAGTGGCTCGTGCCGCGAGCACGGAGGGCTCGGCTCGCGTATCCGCCAGCAGGACGGATGATGCCGGCCGACTCCTCCGCTGTCCTTGGGAGCCAAGCGGCCGTTCCGGCGATCACGCCGATGCCCCCCGGGCGAGCCGATTCCACGACGCCTCAAGCTCCATCGCCTCGGGCAGGTCGTGCTCGCGGCACATCAGGACGCCGTCCGGCAGGTCCATGCGTTCTGCTGGCTAGCCCTCGCCCCCGTCCCCGACCGGCGAGGCGACATGCACACCCACGGGGACGAAGACCCCGCCGGGGATGCGGGCCGCGAGCTTGATCAGTGCGCGGAGCCCGTCGCCGCCGGGGCTGGCGGGATCCACGCCCAGGGAGGCGGCCTGCACGTCCCACGAGACGCCGGCGGCCTGCCTCTGGGCGGCGAGCCTCCCGTGCATGAACCCATCCTCGACGACGGGGAGGGAGGGAAGGAGACGGCTCCCCTCTCGACATTCTCCAGGATGGACAGGTCCTCGAGGCGGGCGATCCCCAGGACCTTCGTCAGCCGCCTGCGGAGCGCCGCGGACGGATGCCGCGTCCCGGACGTGAGCTGGCACAGGTAGCCCGGCGACGTGCCGACCAGCTCCTTCTGGCTCAGGTGGAGACGGGTCGGGCCGAACTCACGCGCCGCGCCGGTCGAGCCTCGCTCGTGAAGGGGCCCCTGCGCTCGATGCCCCTCTCGGTGCGTCCTTCAAATGCAGGGCCCGGCCGGAACTCGCGGCCGGCGTTGGCTCGTCCCCTACCAGACCGAGGCTACCTGGCCGGATGCCATGATCTTCTCGTCCCGGGACACCACCGGCGCGTCGCACACGACGGCTTCTGCAGCGATGAGTTTGTCGTGCATCTCGGAAATCTCGGGAAATCGGTCGAGATTTTCAAGCTGCGCCCTGCCGAGCTCCGACAGCTCGATGCCGCCGACGGAAGCCAGCGTGTCCAGCAGCTTGGCGGGAACCAGGGGCTGACCGAGCTTTGCGGAGAGGAAGTAAAACTCCGCGACCACTATCGCGGGAACGACGATGATCGCGTTTCCCGTCTCGGCAAGGCGAAAGACGGCTGCGGCCGCGATGGACAGGCGTTCAGGGGAACGCAGGTACCACCACAGGGCGTGGGTATCCACCACGAATCGGGGACTATCCTCCTCCAAGGGCCTGCCGTGTGGGGTCAGGTGCCGCAAGGCCGGGCTCCCAGACCGCCTTGATGTCAAGGAAGTCCTCGTATGCGGCGTCCGGCAACTGCGTCAAGGCGCCCTTCAGCGCGCTGAGCGAAGGCTTTGAATCGGGCGCGGACTCAACGGCGACGAGCCTGCCGCACGGCTTGCCCCGCCGGGTGATGACGACGTCCTCGCCTGCGGCAAGCCCTCTGAGTATCTCGCTCGTCTTGGCCTTGAACTCCCGTATGCTGTATGTAGTCATGTCACAACCACAGAAGTGATTATGTTGAGCCTAGCTCGTGAGCACATACTATCACGAGCCGTCCAAGTCATGCGGCCCGGCGCCGCTGCTCGAGTGCACCGACGGCCCCTTCCCTCCCCGGCACAGGAGCGGGCTCGTGCGGGCGTCGAAGCGGAATGGCTCCACGCGATGCTGGAGCTGCCCGGTTGCGCTCCCACCGATACCCTCGGCAAGCGTCTTCGCCGGAGCGCAAGATCGCGGGTACGGCCGGGCTGTTCCGCGAGGGAGCGGGGGCCATCGCGGCGGCGCACCTGGCCGCCGTCGATGAAGGTGTGGTCGTGGGTTTGCGCTACTGCGCCGCCTGCACCAGGATCAGGTTGGCCCTGTACTCGGCCTCGGACAGCCTGACGTAGCCGACCTCGGCGACCAGGTCCGCGGCGTGGACCATGTAGAAGTCCACGAAGGCCCTGACCTCGGGCCGCGCCAGCGCCTCGGCGTTCACGTAGATGAACACGGGCCGCGAGAGCGGCTGGTACGCGCCGGTCTCGATCGTCGCCGCCGTGGGCTTCACGCACCCGTCGCCGGCGTCGATCCCGACCACCTTTAGCTTGTCCGCGTTCTCGGCGTAGTAGGCGTAGCCGAAAAAGCCCAGCGCGCTGCGGTCCCCGTTGATCCCGACCACCAGCACGTTGTCGTCCTCGGACGCCACGAAGTCGGACCGCGCGGCCTGGACCTCGCCGACGATCTCCTCCGTGAAGTAGTCGAACGTGCCCGAGTCGGTGCCCGGTCCGTAGAGCCTTAGGCGCTGGTCCGGGAAGCCGGCGCGGACCTGCGACCAGTTGCCGATCATGGAGCCGGGCTCCCAGATCGCCTTGAGCTCGGCGACCGTCAGGCAGTCGACGAAGTCGTTGGCGGGGTTGACCATCACCGACAGGCCGTCGATGCCGATCCGCAGCTCGAGGTACTCGACGCCGCTGTCGGCCGCCGCCTGCCTCTCGGAGTCCCTGATCGGCCGGGACGCGTTGGAGACGTCCGTCTCCCCGGCGGTGAAGCGCTTGAAGCCGCCCCCGGTGCCGGAGACGCCGACGTTGACCTGGACCTTGGGGTTGTCCTTGCGGAACTCCTCTGCCACCGCCTCGGTGACGGGGAACACCGTGGACGACCCGTCGATCTCGATCGTGCCCGCCAGGCCCGTCGCGGGGGTCGCCGAGTTGTAGGCGGTGACCGAGCCGGTCCGCAGCGCGGCCACGTTCACCGCGTACTCGAGCTCGGAGATCCGCACGTAGCCGACCTCGGAGACCAGGGCCGCGGCGTTCTCCATGTAGAAGTCCACGAAGGCCGCGACCTCGGGCCGCCGGTACGCCTCGGCGTTCACGTAGATGAAAACGGGCCGCGAGAGCGGCTGGTACGCGCCGGACTCGATCGTCGCCGCCGTGGGCTTCACGCACCCGTTGCCGGCGTCTACCCCGACCACCTTGAGCTTGTCCGCGTTCTCAGAGTAGTAGGCGTAGCCGAAAAAGCCCAGCGCGCTGCGGTCCCCGTTGATCCCGACCACCAGCACGTTGTCGTCCTCGGACGCCACGAAGTCGGACCGCGCGGCCTGGACCTCGCCGACGATCTCCTCTGTGAAGTAGTCGAACGTGCCCGAGTCGGTGCCCGGTCCGTAGAGCCTTAGGCGCTGGTCCGGGAAGCCGGCGCGGACCTGCGACCAGTTGTCGATGCGGGAGCCGGGCTCCCAGATCGCCTTGAGCTCGGCGACCGTCAGGCAGTCGACGAATTCGCTGGCGGGGTTGACCATCACCGACAGGCCGTCGATGCCGACCAGCAGCTGGTAGTACTCGATGCCGTTGGCCTCCGCGGCCGTGGACTCCTCGTCCCTGATATGCCGGGACGCGTTGGAGATGTCGGTCTCGCCGGTGGTGAAGCGCTTGAAGCCGCCCCCGGTGCCGGAGACGCCGACGTTGATCTGGACTTTGGGGTGGATCTTGCGGAACTCCTCTGCCACCGCCTCGGTGACGGGGAACACCGTGGACGACCCGTCGATCTCGATCGTGCCCGTGAGCTCGGCAACCGCCAGCGGCGTCGGGGTGACCTCGACTATGCGCTCTACATCCTTCGGAACCTCGACGACCCTCTGGACCTCCACCACGCTCTCCGCCTCCACCGGGACCTGCCTGGCCACCTCGACGGTCCCGACGGCGTTGGCCCCGGGCGTGGTCTCGCCGCCGCCGCAGGCCGCGACCAGCATCGCCGCCACGACCGCCGCCACCGCGGTCGCGGCAAGATTTCTGTACCTGTTCAGCTTGGCCATCCTTCCTCCCGGTCCATGGTGCGTCGGATAGTCCGGATCCCCCGACCGTCGAGTCCACACTAGGCGGACGGGATTAACCCGCCGTCAATCGAACATTAAGCGCCCGTTAAGGCCGCGTTATCGGTCCCCGACGCACCCTGCCCGGCAAGGGCCCGGAGAACGGGCCCGCAGACCAATCGGGTGGTCACCCGCCGGTGCCAGGTGACCACCCTTCTGGTAGATTGAACCGGCCCATGACCCTACGGTCCGCCGAAGCCCCCGACGTGATAGTCCTGGGAGGCGGCGTGATCGGCTGCTCGATCGCCTTCCACCTCGCCCGCCGCGGCGTCCCCACCCTGCTGGTGGAGCGCGGGGAGCCCGGCGCCGAGGCATCCGAGGCCGCCTCGGGCATCGTGCTGCCACACCCGGGCGACGATGTGCTCGACCGGTTGGCCAACGAGAGCTCGCGCATGTTCCCCTCCGTGGTCGACGAGCTGCGCGGGCTCGGAGCCGAGGACCCGCTCTACGAGCGCACCGGCCGCATCGACGCCGCCCTGACCGAGCGGGAGGCCGAGGAGCTGAAGGCCTGGGTGCCCGGCCACGAGAGGGCCGGCATCGGCGCGCGGTGGCTGGAGGCGGAGGAGGCGCGGCGGGTCGAGCCGCTGATCGCCCCGGACGTCGCGGGGGCGCTCCACGTCCCGGAGTCGGCCTGCGTGTCGGGGGGCGCGCTGGCCAGGGCCTTCGCCCGGGCTGCCGTCTCGCTTGGGGCGCGGGTGCGCACCGGCGCGGGCGACGCCGAGCTGGTCCGCCGCGGCGGTGCGGTAGTGGGCGTGCGGACTGGGGACGGCGAGGTCGCTGCCGCGGGCGCTGTGGTCCTGGCGGGCGGGGCGTGGAGCGCCCGGGCCGCCGCCGGGGCCGGGCTCGATCTGAGGGTCGAGCCGGTGAGGGGCCAGAACCTGCGGCTCCGCATGCCTCCGGGGACGAGCCTCACGCTAAACGTCTACCACGGCGAGACTATACTGGTGCCGCGGCCCGGCGGGCGCGTGGTCGCCGGGGTCACGATCGAGTCGGTCGGCTTCGACAGCAGGGCCACCGTCGACGGCATCGCCTCGATACTGGAGAGGGCCGAGCGGCTGGTACCGGCCCTCGCCGGGGCGGCGATGGAGCAGGCGTACGCGGGCCTGCGACCCGCGACCCCGGACGGACTGCCGCTGATCGGGCGGCCCCGCGGGGTCGACGGGCTGGTGGTGGCGACCGGCCATCACCGGATGGGCATCGCCCTGAGCCCGGTCACCGGACGCTTGGTCGCGGACCACATCGCGGACGGGGCCGAGCTTCCCCACGAGTTCAGGCCGGACAGGGGGTTCGAAGGTGGCTAGCAGCGAGCGCAGGGTGGAGGGCAAGGTGGCGCTGATCAGCGGCGCCGCCCAGGGCGTGGCCGGGCGGCTGATGGGCTTCGGCGGGGCGAGCGCGCGTCTCCTCGCGAGCCACGGCGCGGCCGTAGTGCTGGGCGACATCGACGAGGAGAGCGGCCGCCTGACGGCCGCCCAGATCGCGGAGGACGGGGGCAGGGCTCTGTTCGTGCGCCTCGACGTGACGCGCGAGGGCGACTGGGAGGCGGCCGTCCGCGCCGCCGAGGAGCGGTTCGGCGGCCTGGACGTGCTGGTCAACAGCGCCGGGACGACCGCGCCGGGCACGGTCTCGGACACGACGCTCGGGGACTGGAACGGCCAGCTGGACCTGCACGGCAAGGGAGTATTCCTGGGCATCAAGCACTCGGTGCCGGCGATGCGCCGCCGCGGCGGCGGGTCCATAGTCAACATGTCGTCGACCGACGGCATGGTGGGCGGAGGCTTCTCTGCCGCATACTCGGCCGCCAAGGGCGCGATGTGGCTGCTGTCCAAGACGGCGGCGGTCCAGTACGCCCCGGAGGGGATAAGGGTCAACTCGATCCACCCGGGGGAGCTGGACACGCCCCTGGCGCGCTCCGCCATCGACGCGGCGCGCGCGGGCGACCCGGACTTCCGGGACCCGAGGCTCGACTGGATACCCCTGGGCCGCCTGGGGACCGCGGCGGACGTCGCCCACCTCGTCCTTTACCTGGCGTCGGACGAGTCGTCCTACGCTACGGGGGCGGAGTTCGTGATCGACGGCGGCATGATGGCGCGCGGGGCACCGAGCCAGGGCTGATCCCTCCCCCCGGGCGGGGAGTCGCGCCATCGGCGGCCGGCCCCGCCGCCGATGCGCCCGGGCGGGCACCGCTGGCTATCCCAGGTAGCTCTTGGGGATCTCCGCGCCGGCCGTGTACTCCAGGGCGCCCAGCTTGACCATCTGGTAGACGTTTATCCGAAAGTCCGGGTTGACGCAGGCGTGGATGTAGGCGTCCTCGGGAGTGAAGCCGTAGTCGTCGACCAGCCAGCGCATCAGGTCCTGGACCGCGCCGTGCACGGCGTCCTCCAGCGGCCTGAACGAGTAGACCGACACCAGCGAGTCGGGCTTCTCCATCCGTATGAACGGGATGCGCCTGCCCTTGATGACCCGGCACGAGGCGGTCACCGTGGACGCGGTCTCGTCGGCGGCGCCGTAGTACTCGGTGTCCCCCTGCGAGCCGTGCACGTCCCCCACGTAGAGCAGGGCGCCCTCGTGGTAGACGTTGAGCAGCACCTTGGTGCCCTCCTTGACGTCGCGCATGTCCAGGTTCCCGCCCCACGGCCCCTGGCCTATCGTGCTCGACTCCACCTCCCGCTCCGGGGCGACGCCGATCGTGCCGATCATCGGCGCCAGGTCCCAGGAGTGGCGCTCGCTCAGCACCCCGCGCCCGTCCCTGGTCGTGCCCGAGGGCCCGGGCTCGTGCCTGATTATGTGGATCTGGCCCTCCGACAGCTCCTTCCAGCGGATCGAGTCGCCCAGGGGGCCGATGTCGCCGGCGAACATGGTCCACCCGTACTCGATGGGCTCGATCGCCTCGATGGAGACCTCCAGCAGGTCACCGGGCTCGGCGCCCTCGACGTGCACCGGGCCGGCCAGGGGGTTGCCCTTGATCGGCGTGGAGAGCCACTCCTGGGACGAGCGCACCTTCCAGTAGTCGGCCTCCGACTCGATGAGCCCCGAGCCCGCGTCCCATGTCTCGAGCTGGAACGACTCGCCCTGCGCGACGCGGATGAGCGGGTCGTCGCGCCAGTTGAACTCGTACTTGAGGGCCTGGTCCCTTGTGATGCGCTGCATGCCGTCTCCTCCCTCCTCGAACCGGCGGCCCCGCGGGGCCGCCCCTCAGTCGGCCCGGCCCCCGCCGGGCGCGAACATGCGCGAGCGGTACCACCTGAGCTCGGCTATGCTCTCGAGCACGTCCCGGCGCGCCAGGTGGGCCTCCGGCTTTTCGTGCGGCGGCTTGACGGCGGGGTACCAGCGCCTGGCCAGCTCCTTCAGCGTCGATACGTCGACTATCCGGTAGTGGAAGTAGGCGTCGAGCTCGGGCATCTCGCGGCGCAGGAAGCGCCGGTCCTGGTGCACCGAGTTGCCGCACAGCGGGGAGGCGCCGCGGGGCACCCACCCGGCGAGGAACTCGAGCGTCAGGCGCTGGGCGTCCTCCACGCCGAACCGGGAGGAGCGCACCCGGTCGAGCAGGCCGGAGGCCGCGTGCGTCCGGGCGCTCCACTCGTCCATTCGCGCCATCTCCTCGTCGGTCCTGCGCAGCGCGAGGTTCGGGCCCTCGGCGAGCACGTTCAGGTCCGGGTCGGTGACCGCGGTCGCGATCTCGATCGTGACGTGTCGGTCAGGGTCGAGACCGGTCATCTCGAGGTCGATCCACACCAGGTTGAGCTCGCTCGCGGCGCTCAAGCGCCCGGCCCCGGCCGGCTCAGGGTGAACCCCATCTCCCCGGTGACGCGGACCTCGTTCGGCCTCGCGATGACCACGCCCGCCACGGTCCCGTCGACGTTGGAGACGTTGGCCTTCCACTGGAGCGCCACCCCGTCGGCGGGAAGGCCGTGGGTGAGGAAGTGCACCTCGTCGTACTTGAGCAGCCTGCGCACGGTGATCGAGTCGCCGTCCCAGCGGCGCGACCCGGCGACCGGCTCGGCGAACTCCACCGAGACCGCCGGGGCGTCCAGGTCCACGCCGAGGCTGACGCCCACGGCGTCGTCGGTGCCCGGCACCCTCACCGAGCCGGTGTAGAGACTCGGACCCCCTGCGCGCTCGGCGCTGCCGCCCATCGGACCTCCCTGGCGCGGGCGCACTCGCCCGCCTCGTCTGTCCGCGAGCAATATACCCCAACGCGGCCCGCCGGGCGGCCGCGCCGGCGCTGTTACCATGGCTCCCCGTGGCAACCCTTCTGAAGGCGGCCGGGCGGGCGCGGCTCCACAGGGGCTGGCTGGTCGCGTCCGCCGCCTTCCTGGTCGCCACGGTCTCCATCGGCTCGTACCAGTACATCTTCGGCCTGTTCGTCGAGCCGCTGGAGGAGACCTTCGGCTGGTCGCGCACCCAGATCAGCGCCTCCCTGTCGTTCGTCGCGCTCGGCACGCTCACCGGGCCGCTGGTCGGCGGCATGCTGGACCGCTACGGCTCAAGGCCGGTGATGGTCGTCTCGATCGCGCTGACGGGCCTCAGCTTCGCGCTGCGGCCTCTGATGACCGAGCTGTGGCACCTGTACGCGATCAGCGCGCTGCAGTTCGCCGCGTTCAACGGCACGGTGATGCTGCCCGCCGGACGGCTGGTCGGGATCTGGTTCCGGGAGGGACGCGGCCGCGCGCTGGGCCTGACGATGATGGGCAACAACTTCGGGGGGCTGGCCCTGACGCCCCTGATCGGCGCGATCCTGGTGGTCTCGTCCTGGCAGACCGCCTACTACGCCGTCGCGGGCATGTTCCTCGCCGTGCTGGTGTACACGCTGGCGTTCGTGTCCGAGGACGCCCCGCAGGCCCCCGGGGGGGAGCCCGCGGGCCCGTCCCCGCCCCGCCGGGCGCGCCCGGCGCTCACCGGGGCCACACTGCACGAGGCCCTGCGCTCGCGGGACTTCTACATCCTCGCCGTGGTCATGCCCATAGGCTCGCTCGCGTTCGCCGTGCTGCTCCCCCACCTGATAGCCAATCTCACGCACGCCGGGGTGTCGGTAGGCGTCGCCTCGGGGGCGCTGAGCGTGCTGGCGGGCGCCGGCATGGCCGGCAAGGTCGCCTTCAGCGCGCTCGCCGAGCGCATCACCGGGCGGCGGACGCTGATGGTCAGCTTCTCTGTGACCATCGCGGGCATCGCTCTGATGATCGATCCCGGCCCCATCCCGCTGGTGTGGGTCTCGGCGACCCTGTTCGGCTTCGGGATGGGCGCCTTCGGCCCGGTCTACACGATGGTGGTGCAGGACAACTTCGGCCTGCGCAGCTTCGGGGCGATCTCCGGGCTGCTCAGCCTGACGTCGGGGGTGACCTTCGCCGCTGGCCCCGTCCTCGGGGGACTCGCCTACGACCTCGCCGACACCTACCGGCCGGTCTTCATAGCGGTGGCGGCCGTGATCGGGGCGGGGGTGGCGCTGCTCACCCTGCTCAGGGCGCCGGTCCGGAAGCCGTAGCCTTGGAGGCGCTATCCCCGCTAGCACTCTCGGTCGTGGCGGCGGCGGCCTTCGCCGGGGCGGTCGCGCTGAGCGCCGCCGGGTTCGGGATGGGCATGGTCGCGCTGCCGTTCATGCTCCTGGTGCTCGATCCGGTGACCGCAGTGGTCGCGGTCAACACGGCCCAGATCCCGCTGCACCTGGTGATGCTCCGGGAGACCCGCCGGCAGGTCCGCGTCCGCCAGGGCGCCGGCCTGGCGCTCGCCGGCGGGTGCGGCGCGGCGCTGGGCGCCTTCGTCCTGGTGGCCTCCGGGGAGGACGCCCTGCGGATAGGCGCGCTGTCGCTGATCGCGGCGCTCGCCGTCGTCTTCGCGCTCGGCCTGCCGGCGCGCCTGCGGCCGCCCGCTGCCGTCGGCCCCGTCCTGGCCGTCGGCGCCGCCACGCTGCAGGGGGCGCTGGGGGTCGGGGGCCCGCTGGTGGCCCTCTACGCGCTGGCCCGCGGCTGGAGCAGGGACTCGGTCCGCGGCACGCTGGCAGCCTACTTCCTGGCGGTCATGGTCGTGCTCGTCTGCGGCTACGCGGTGGCGTCGCTCTACGGGCCGTGGCAGCTGGCCGCGGTCGGCGCCGCCGCGGCCCCCGCGCTGGTGGGCGCGATGGTCGGCTCGCGTCTGGCGCGCTCGATGAGCGAGGAGACGTTCCGCCGCGCGGCGACCGCGCTGATCCTGTGCTCCTGCGCCGCCGCGCTTGCCTGGCAGTTCGCGGCCTGAGCCCCCCGGCCTCAGGTCGGCTGCCCGGGCCTCGGCAACACCTCGGCCGAGGCGTCGCGCAGGACCGTCGGCGTGACCACCATCTCCGTTACCGTCGTCCGCGGGGGGAGGGTGCAGGCGAATATAACGGCCCGGGCGATGTCCTCGGGCTGGCACATCGTGCTGCGCGCCTCGGCGTCGGGCGGCCTGGGGCGGAGCTCGAGGATGGGGGTCTCGACCTCGCCGGGGCTGATCACGCAGGCCCTCACGGCAGTATGCCTGAGCTCGTCGGCCAGGAACTCGGTGAAGTTGTTCACCCCGGCCTTGGCCGCGGCGTACGCCACGCCCGACATCATCCCCGGCCGCAGCGCCGAGTCGGAGGAGACGTTGACGATCGTCCCCTCGTTGCGCTCGATCATCCCCCCGAGCACGGCCCTCGCGCAGAGGATGGCGCCGGTCAGGTTGACGGCGATCAGCCTCTCTATCTCCTCGGGGGTCGTGGCGAGCGTCCCTCGGTGTGCGACGTTGAGCCCGGCGTTGTTGACCAGCACGTCGACCGGGCCCCAGCGCGCCTCCACGTCCGACACCATCGCCTCGACAGCGGCGTGGTCCGACACGTCGAGGGCGTAGCCCCGGGCCGTTCCGGCGGCGGCCTCGGCCTCCGCGACGACGGCGTCCAGCTTGGCGCGGGTCCGCCCGGCCACCGCGACGCGCGCGCCCAGGCCGGCCATCTCCAGGGCGACGGCGCGGCCTATGCCGCTTCCCCCGCCCGTAACTACGCACGCCCGACCTCTGAGGGTGTCCATGGTCACCTCCCCTGCTGGGGGCCCATTGAACCCGATGGCCTGCCCCGGGGCAATCGCGATAGCAGCCGTGCAGCGACGCCTGTCGATGGCATGGGCGTCCTCAAGGCCTGCCATTTAACGTGTGTACTATAAGATCCACGGTGCCGGATGCTCATCCAGTACGTTCCTCTAGATCCGATGGCTCGCCGGACACGCGCACGCACAGTGTGGATCGCCCGGGCGAACAGCGGGGGAGTTGGCATTGCCCGTCAATAGAAATAGGCCAGACAGATGGAAGGCGGACATAGCGCGATCAGTCGACATGTACAACGACTGGTTCATTCACTTCGCACCGCAGGCCTTTAAGGATTCCCGTGCAATGGCCACCGACGAAGTAGTCCGGACGTTCGAGACGACCCATGATCTCACCGCCATCGATATGGAGTTGCTCCGAACCAGGCCTTATATATTGCCCACACTAAGGATGGCGACTTGTCCTCCTCTCGCCGTTGACCGCCTTGCCGGCATCGCCGGCGTTTCCAATCACCTGATCAAAGTCATGGACAAGTCAGGCAAGCTGCCGACGCGCATGTCCTGGTCCGACCTGAACAGGGATCTCGCGAAGGTGGCGGAACTGCTTCGGAAGATGGTGGACAGCGACATCCTGGTTTGGCTGGACGAGGACAGACGACCTTCATCTGAAGAGCGATATCGGGCGGCCACCATTATCGCCGATCGAAGGTGCGGTGCCGTTGCTAACCCGATTATTAGGAACGCTCAAGAGATCCGCCAACTCGAGGCCATGGAGAATTGGCTTAAGGATAAAGGATACAGCCGTCTCCCTTCACCGGACCAGCAGAGCTACAAGAATATGGCGCCGGCGACCTTCGGCTTCAGGTTAAACGTACCCGGCGAGCAGGGTCCCGGAGGGCGACAGGTTAAGCTATCCGTGGACGCGGTCGTCATGCCGAAGACGGCGCCCCCTGAAAGCCTTCCTCTACTAGTTGAAGCCAAATCGGCGGGCGATTTCACTAACGTTAACAAGCGTCGCAAGGAAGAAGCTACCAAGATGCGACAACTACGTCAGTCCCTGGGGCAGGACGTTCAATTCATCTTGTTGCTCTGCGGATATTTCGATAGCGGCTACTTGGGCTACGAGGCGGCGGAGGGCATTGACTGGGTGTGGGAGCACCGCCTCGACGATCTCGTGGAATTTGGCCTGTAGATGGCTGGTGTGTTGAGCAGCCACGAACTCCGCAGGCTTGAGATTCAAGCCACACTGGACTCGGCAAAAGAGCAGTCCGAACGAAACAGCATGGGGCAGTTCGCGACGCCTACGGAATTGGCTCGGCAAATCCTACGATATGCCAGGGAGCAAATGGGCGATCTCGAGAGGGTCAGCTTTATTGACCCCGCCATCGGCACTGGTTCCTTCTTCTCCGCTCTGCTTGCGGAGTTCCCGGCCGAGGTGCTGGACTGCGCCGTTGGCTACGAGATTGACCCTCACTACGGCGAAGCGGCAGCGCGACTGTGGAAAGACACGCCGCTGGAAGTGCGCCAAGAAGACTTCACGCTGGCCGCGCCGCCTCCCGCCGGGCAGGGTTTCAATCTTCTGATCTGCAATCCTCCATACGTACGGCATCACCACATGGACAGTGCGAGAAAGAGGCAGCTGAAGGAGCTTTCTCGCGCCGCTTCCGGAATTGACATCAGCGGTCTTGCCGGTCTCTACTGTTATTTTCTGGCCCTGTCCCACCGATGGTTGAGAGACGGGGGACTCGCGTGCTGGCTGATTCCAAGCGAGTTCATGGACGTCAACTACGGCGGCTCCCTGAAACACTATCTACTCGACACCGTGACTTTGGAGCACGTCCATCGCTTCGATCCCAAGGACGTGCAGTTCGATGACGCTCTTGTGTCTTCCTCGGTGGTTTGGCTCCGGAAGCAGGATCCGCCCGTCCATCACCATGTACGCATGAGTTTCGGCGATTCGCTGCTGAGTCCGCGACTTGAGCGCCCGATTCCGGCCGATACCCTGCGCCGCGATCCGAAGTGGACGCACTACCCGATGAGGGACAGAGGCTACGAGTCGTCCGGTCCGATTCTTGACGACTTTTTTAGAATCAAGCGTGGGCTCGTGACTGGGAGCAATAGGTTCTTCATCCTTACTGCGACGGAAATTGAAGACCGATGCCTGCCCATCGAAGCGTTTCGACCCATCCTGCCTAGCCCCCGCTTCCTCGCCGACGACGAAATCCACGCCGACGATGCCGGCAACCCCTTGCTCGGACAGCCTCTATTCCTGCTGGACTGTCCCTGGACAGAGGAAGTGATAGAGAATCTCTATCCCTCGCTCATGGCCTACATCGACGAGGGGAAGGCGCGGGGCGTCCCGGACGGATACATATGCCGTCATCGAGCTCCCTGGTATTCGCAGGAGTGTCGTCCTGCCGCGCCTTACATGTGCACCTACCTCGGCCGGAGCGACAAGTCGAGTGGCCGACCATTTCGATTCTTCCTGAATCACTCTATTGCTACCGCCCCAAACGTCTATCTCATGCTATACCCAAGGGCCAGCCTCAGCACGGCGATTGACCAGTCCCCCGAGTTGAAGCGGCAGGTGTGGAATTTCCTCAACTGCATCGCCGCCGAAGAGCTGCTAGGCGAGGGGAGAGTGTACGGAGGAGGTCTCCACAAGCTGGAGCCACGGGAACTGGGCAGGGTTCCGGCCGTCGCCCTCGCGGACCTGGTTGCCGAACTTGGCATTCGTCAGGACGGCAGGCAGTTGGTTCTGCTGGAGGGCGAACGACGGCATTAGGCGCGCGTGGAGGCCCGAGCGCCGATCCAGCGATGGAACCTGAGCCACCCCTCAACAGTCGCCTTCAAACTAACCGCCGTCCTCGGGAAGCGGTGCGCCCATCGCGCTCTCCCGGAGCGCACCCATAGAGTCCGAAGGCCCGCCCGGGGCAATCACCTTGACCGTGGCGGCCCGCCGGTGCAACCCTCTCACCAAGGATGGACCCGCACGATCTAGCATTCGCCCCAGCGGTCCAGCAGGCCGCGCTGGTCCGCAGCGGAGCGGTTTCGCCGGTCGAGCTGACCGAGCTGTGCTACTCGCGGATCGACCGGCTCAACCCCACCCTCAGCGCGATGCTGGCGCTGGACCCGGAGCGCGCGATGGCGGATGCGCGGAGGGCCGAGGCTGCCGTCGCGGCCGGCGAGCCCCTGGGGCCGCTTTGCGGCGTGCCTGTCGCCGTCAAGGACAACGAGCCCACCGAGGGCATCGAGACGACATGGGGGTCGGCGTGGATGCGCGGCCACGTCCCGGCGCGCGACTCGGTCGTCGTCAAGCGGCTGAGGGCGGCCGGGGCGATCGTGCTGGGCAAGACGAACATGCCGGACTGGGGGCTGATGATCCACTCGGAGAACCGCCTCGGCGACCACGTCCGCAACCCCTGGAACCCGGAGCGCACGTCGGGGGGCTCCAGCTCGGGCTCCGCCGCGGGGGTCGCCGCAGGGCTCTTCTCGCTGGCCTCGGGCACCGACGGGGGCGGATCGATACGGGCACCGGCGAGCTTCTGCGGCGTGTTCGGCATCCGCCCGATGCTCGGGCGCGTGCCGAGGTCCCCCGGCGAGCCGCACGTCGTCAACCAATTCAGCCAGCCCGGCCCCATCGCGCGCACCGTGGGCGACGCCGGGCTCATGCTCGGGGTGATCGCCGGCTTCGACCCGCGCGACCCAGACGCCTCGCGGCGGCCCGTGCCCGACTACGCCGCCGCCGCAGCCCGCGACCCCGCCGGGCTGCGGGTGGGGTACAGCGCGGACTTCGGGTACGCGCGGGTCGACGGACCGGTCGCATCGGCCGTCGAGCATGCCGCGGCGGCGATGGAGGAGCTGGGCTGCGCCGTCGAGCCGGCCGACGTCGACTGCTCCGGGGCCTTCGAGGCCTACTGGCCGATGATCTGCGCGAACCAGTACGCCGGATCCCGGGGGCGGTTCGAGGCAAGGGGGGACGAGCTGAGCCCGGAGGCGAGGCGCGTCTACGAGGAGGGCTCGCGCCTTACCGGCCGCGACTACGCGGCGGCCGTGGGCGAGCGTGACCGGCTGCGGGCGCACTTTGACGACCTGTTCGAGCGCTTCGACCTGCTTATCTCGCCGACGATGCCGACCACGGCGTTCGCCGCCGGCGAGCCCGTGGCGGGGGTACAGCCCCCACACGACGGACGCATGTGGGGATTCCCCGCTCACAGCCCGTTCACTTTCCCGATAAACGCCATCGGGCACCCCGCCGCCTCAATCCCGTGCGGGCACGGTCTGGACGGCATGCCTGTTGGTCTTCACGTGGTGGGGCGGCGGTTCGCCGAAGGGACGATCCTCTCCTTGGCCAAGGCCTTGGAGCAGGTCCGCCCTTGGGCCGACAACCGGCCTGCGGTCTCGTCGCTGAGCAGGTAGCGCCTCAACTTGAACACGGTGGATGGACACATTTGCGCTTTCCAGAGGAGCCATGCCGCCAGGCCGCCTGCACCATCACCCAGCGCCTCAACACCTACGGCGCTCGTGAGAAGCTGCAATATGTCTATCCGTCGAATTCAACCTCAATCAGCATTGTCTGAGTCGCCTTTCGCATTCGTCGGACAGGAGCTGTCGCCGGCTACGCCGGGCTTCTTACGCTTCCCGCGCTCGGCTCTGTCAGCACCTACCCCTGTGCGGCACCGACCCTCCGCAGCCCACTGGGTGGAGACGGCTCTCACCACCGACATCCCCCGTGCCTAGCAGGGTGTTCGTAGGCTAAGCTGACTAGGGGCTGCTCAAATCAACTCGCTGTACCTAGTTCCCTCGTCCAATTACGCTCTCGCATTCGCTAGCACTTGAATGCGACCGATCACACATCTTGTCTAAGCGCGCATACCTGCTGCAGATCCCGTCGGTCCACTAGTGGCACCTCTGCCACTTACAGCTTTGCAGTGCGGTTTCGTCTCAAGATCTCGGACTAGCCATATCCGATGTATGGTCCTCTTCACTTCGCATGGCACTCCACTTGCTATGAACATCTGAAGCACTGACATAGTCTCCTCCATCCTCTATGGCAAGCCCTAGACGCCGACTAACTGCTCAATGGAGTCCGCAATGACTAGTCGCGAGAAAATTCACCTCAATCACTCCTTAGAGATCGATCGCCCTATTGTCTCTCAATGCCAAGACCGACTCGACAGAGCGTCGCTAGCCAAAGCCATCGCCCATCAAGTACGTCTGATTCCCGCGGGACATGGCTTCACTATCGCTGTTGTCGGCGAGTGGGGATCTGGAAAGACTTCCGTTCTGAACATGGTCACAGAAACCCTCAAGCAGAAGCCAGACTCCACCGCCGTTTTGCACTTCAATCCTTGGCTCTTCGGCAATGCGAACGACCTAGTAATGCGATTCTTTCACGAATTGAGTGCCCAGCTCGGCCGCAGCCGGACGCAGCCGCTCAAGGACATCGCCAAGGCTCTATCTGCCATGGGTCGAGCCCTAGCGCCCTTCAGTCCTGTCAATGGCACCATCAGTGTTACAACTATCCTTGCTGTCCTCATCGAACGCTGGACGAAGCCACCGAGTCCGTACGACATGCGTGACCAACTGACGAAGGCGCTAAATGCCTCAAAGTTCCGAGTCGTCGTGATAGTTGATGACATCGACCGACTAGAACCTTACGAAACCCGCGAAATCATGCGGCTGATTCGTCTAATGTCTGATTTGCCAAAAGTCGTCTTTGTCGTTGCTTTCGATAGCCGGCATGTCGCCAGAAGCCTTGGCAAGACCGAGGCTGAAGGCCGACAGTACCTAGATAAGATCATCCAGATCAGCCACGATCTTCCTCTTATGCGTCAATCATCCTTGCATGAAATCCTTCTGCCATGGCTCGCCGACTCGCTTAAGAGTCACGATCTACAGGAACTCGATCAACATGTCTGGAGCAAGGTCTTTTACGATGTCATCAAGCCTATCTCTGGCAACATTCGCGATGTGAAACGCTACCTCCATTCGTTGCCGGTTACACTCGATATAGTTGGACGAGAGGTGGCGCTTGCTGATCTTCTTTGCCTGGAAGCACTTCGCATTTTAAGGCCGGCTCTGTTTGATGAACTACGAATCCACGCGGAGTACTTGGTGCACCCTGAATCAGAATCGGGAGTGTGGATGACCGACGAAGACCGCATCACCGCGGTGCGCGGAAAAATCTCAGCCATGCTGGACCGTGCCAAAGACGAACGCGAGCTGCTGGACTCCGTCCTTGCCATACTATTTCCAGCAACACAGGGATCTCTTGGCCGTACCTCCTACGGTCCCCACTGGATCGGCACCTGGCGAAAGCAGCGCCGCGTGGCCTGTAAGGAAGTGTTGGACATCTATCTGCAAGCTGGATTGAATGACGATGCAATTCCACTACGCGATCTTCAGGCCTTGGTAGCAGCGCTGACCGACGAAAGAAGACTTGTACGAATACTAGATGCTTTCGATCCGAAGCGTTTTGAGGTAGTTCTTGAGAGACTGGAGGATTTTGAAGACGACGTCCCAATAGAGGCGGTCACCGTTGCGGTGCCCGTGTTAGTCAATCGAATGCAGCGACTCAGTAATCATCCTGTCCGCATGTTTAGTCTGCCACCGCGATCTAAGGCAACTCGCATCGTATTGCGGTTGTTGACGAAGATCGAAGACCCCGCATCTCTCAGCGCCTCCATGCCTGCGATGCTTACAAAGATCGATAACCTGTCCGGTAGGTTTGCTCTAATCGAAATGGTTGGACACCGTGAGTCAGCTGGAGATAGTCTCTTAGATGAAGATCAGGTAAAGGCATTGAAAGATGACTTGACGAGATGTCTACAATCTGCAACGCATAATGACTTGGCGAATGAGTGGAATCTCTTTTCGCTCTTGTTGCGGACTATGAACTGGCTTGAGGGCGAAGAGAAGGTTCGACTTGTCTCAAGCTTGCATGGACACCTTGCTGACGATGGATTCGTTCTTACTCTGTTGCGTACGTCCGTTAGCTATGTTCATTACAACGGGCATGCCAAGAAGCGCCTCTACTGGGAAGAGCTGACAGAACTGTTCGGCACCGGAATCGCAGAAGCTGTGGATCGATTGGCTCTCTCTCCTCTCTATCAGAATCTATCCGCAGATGATCAGAATACAATCACCCTCGCCAAGAAATACTGCTCAGGTTGGCACCCGAGAACATAACGTGAACGCTACGAATGTTTGAGAATTCCGTCGAAGGCAACTTGCGGCTGCGAGACGGTCGAAATGCTTTCCGCCCAACTGGAGACAGGCCGTGCACGGGTGGTCATTCAACAGATGTTCGTCAGTATGCGAGTGAGAACACCTAGAGGTGCTCAAGGTTGATCATATTGGTCAACAGCCGAGACCAACTAGGTGCGCTCTCGCCCGTGCGCCAGACTAGGCACTGCCGCCCTACTCAGAGGTGCCGTACGGGAGCCAAACCCGCTCGCCAGCACTCGGCAGGAGCGCTACCTGCCGTCCAGCAGGCCCTCCTCAGCTTCCCAGGCGACGGGCTCTGCGACGTCGTCGCGGGTGACGATCGGACCGCCCCTGCCGAAGAACGGCCTCGGCCCCTCGCGGTAGGGGGCCAGTCTGGCGACGGGGCGTCCGCGCTTGGTGATGACGATCTCTCCGCCGGACTCCGCAATCTCGTCCATGAGCCCCAGGCACCTGGCCTTGAATTCCGATGCCTTCATGGTCCTCGGTGCCGGCTCCGGGCGTGCCTCGGCGGACATGTCGCGCTCCGCGCAGAGGTGTGACCGCGGCGGCGGCTAGGGACGCACCAGCAGCTTTATCTCGTCGGTGGGGCTCTGGAGGCCGACGAACGCGGACTGGATGTCGTCGAGGGCGATCACGCTCTCGCCGGTGAGCATGGGCTCTGTGCGCACCAGGCCGCGGGCCAGAAGGTCCAGCGCTATGCGCCAGTGCCTGGGATGGTGCTGCAGGCTGGTCACCAGCTGGATGTCCCGGCTGATCCAGTCGACCGGCAGCACCTCGTTCGGCTCCCACGACAGGGCTACCAGCGCCACGCGCCCGCCCCGGCGGACAGTGCAGAGCGCCTGGTTGAGCGTGTCCCTGGCCCCGGCGCACTCGAAGACGACGTCCGGGCCGAGCCCGTCGGTGAGCGCGACCATCTCCGCCTCCGCGTCCGCGGACGTCGGGTCGATGACGGCATCGGCCCCCAGGGCCGTGGCCGCCCGGGCTCGGGCCGGTGCGGGCTCGGAGACGATCACCGTCGTCGCGCCGGCGAGCCGGGCGGCCTGCATGCACAGCAGCCCGATCGGGCCCGCTCCCAGGATCCCGACGCTGTCCCCAAGGCGGATGCCTGCAGGGCGCACGGCGTCCAGCGCCGTGGTCAGCGGCTCCGCGAGCGCGCCGGCGATCGCCGAGACCCCCTCCGGCCTCCTCAGCGGCTTCCACGCATCCATCACGGTGTACTCGGCGTAGGCGCCGTCGAAGGCGGTCATCGCCGTCCAGCCCATCGTGCGGAAGTTGAAGCGCGGCTCGTCGTCGATGGGGTCGCGCGCGCCGGGCGGAGGCGTACCGCCCCCGGCCACCACCGGGTCTCCGACCCGCCAGTCCCCGGCGCCCTCGCCGACCGCGGCGATCCGGCCCGTGAACTCGTGGCCCAGCACCGTGCCCGCCGGGACGGTGTCGTACATGAAGCCGTGGACGTCGGTGCCGCAGATCCCGCAGTACTCGATCTCGACCAGCACCTGGCCGGGCCCGGGCTCGGGCACCGGGACGTCGCGGATCTCGAACCGCTTGCCCCCCGCGTAGACTGCCTGCTTCACGGTCGATGCCCCCGCCCCGCGGCTACTTGAAGGCCAGCGCCCGCGCCGGGTTGTCGACCAGGATCGCGTCGACCTGCGCGCGCTCGAAGCCCCTGGCCAGCAGCCGGGGCGCGATGTTCTCGAGGACGTGTGCGTACCCCTTGCCGCCGTAGCGCTTGAGCTGGCGGCCCTGGCACACGTCCTGGCCCACCAGGACCTGGGAGAGGTGGCCGTTCGCGACCAGGAACTCCAGCGCCTCGATGCGCTGGGCGTCGCTCTTCATCTCGGGGTAGGTGCCCATGTAGTACAGGCTGGTGTCCTCGAAGCCGAACAGGTCGTGCTCGAGGTAGCAGCCGGTCGCCGCGAGCTCGGCCAGCCTGCCGAGGTCCTTGAGCGCGAAGTCCAGGTGCCCCATGATCACGTTGGAGGGGTCGGCGCCCGACTCGATGAGCACGTCGAGTATCTGCATGCACGAGTCGTCGTCGGCCCCGGGGTGTATCGAGATGGGGCAGCCGGTCTCGGCCTGGGCCCGGGCCGCGGCGCGCAGCGCCTTTCGCTCGTTCTCCGAGAGCGGGTGTACGTTGCCCAGCTCCCCGATAACGCCGGTCCTGACCCCCGTGTCGCCCACGCCGACGGTGACGTCGCGGACGATCCGGTCCCTTATGTCATCCTCGGTCAGGTCGTCCATGTTCTCCGGGTGGGCCAGCGGCACGTAGTGCCCGGCGCCCATGATCACGTGCAGGCCCGTCGCGCGCGAGATCCGCTGCAGGGCCAGCGGGTCGCGCGCAAGGTCGAAGTCGGTCGTGTCGACCACCGCCCCGCCCCCCGCGTGGGCGTATCTCAGGGCCTCCTCGATCGAGACGGCCTCGTCGTAGTAGCGCAGGTTGGCCTTGTTCAGGGCCCAGATCGTGCCCATCTTCCCGAGTATGTCCATGGTGATGGGCAGGTCCGCGTAGTGGCGCAGGGAGGCCTCCTCCGGGACGTGGTAGTAGGGCATCAGGTCGATCAGCAGGTGCTCGTGGGTCATCGTCACGCCCAGCTCGCCGGGCTCGATCGGCCCCAGCACGGTCTGTATGCGGCCCCTCATCTCGCTCATCGCCCCTCGCTCCAGCCCCGGTCCAGCTCGAGGTACCTGTGGTGCCACGGCCGGGCCCGCTCGAAGGCGGCGCTGACCGCTAGAACGGTCTCGTCGGCGTGGCGCCGCCCCACTATCTGCATGCCGATCGGCAGGTTGTCGGAGGTGAACCCCGCCGGTATGGAGGCGGCGGGGTTGCCCGTGTAGTTGATCGGGTACGTCATGCACCAGCCTATGCAGCGCTCCACCGGCTCGCCGTTGACCTCGGCGGGGCCCAGGGTGTCGCCGTCGTCGGCGTTCTCGACCGGCGGGACGGTGAGGGTGGGGGTGACCAGCACGTCGTGGTCGTCGAGCACGTCCTGGATGGGGTCGTAGACCTTGGTGCGCAGCGTCTCGCCCGCCCTCTGGTCCCATCCCGACATGGACTCGCCCAGCTCCAGGGTCGCGGCGAACGTCGGGGTGAGCTGGCCGCGGTGCTCGCCCAGCATGTCTATGCCGAGGGGCCTGACCGAGTGCGCGAGCTCCAGGTTGAGGAGGGCCGACTGGCGTATCCACAGCTCGGAGAGCTCGCCCTGGGTGGCGTCGATCTCGATGCGGACCTCGCTGACCTCCATCCCCAACTCCTCGAGGGCCGGCAGCGCGGCCCGCACCGTCTCGGCGACGCGCGGGTCGACCGGGTAGATGCCGAAGTCCGGGCTGTAGGCGACGCGCAGGCCCCGCACCGAGCGGCGGGTCGCCGCCAGGTAGTCGATGCCCTGGTCGGGCAGCGACATCGGGTCGCGCGGGTCGTGGCGCCCCATGACGCTCATCATCAGCGCGGCGTCCTCGACCGAGCGGGTTATCGGCCCGGAGAACAGGAATGGCGCCAGCGACATGAACGCGTTGGGGCGCGAGACGAAGGGCACGCGCCCGTAGGAGGCCTTGTAGCCGTAGGCGCCGGACCACGAGGCCGGGATGCGTATGGAGCCGCCCCCGTCCGAGCCCTGCGAGAGCGGCGCCATGCCGGCCACGACCGCGGCTGCGCTCCCGCCGGACGACCCCCCGGCGTTGCGGCCGATCGCGAACGGGGTGGAGGTCGGGCCGAACAGGTAGTTGTCGGTCGTGCCCTTGTGGCCGATCTCCGGGGAGTTGGTCATCCCCAGCGTGATCGCGCCGGCGCCCTCGAGGTGCGCGACGTAGCTGGTCGTCTGGTCGGGGACGAAGTCCCTGAAGGGGACCGAGCCCGACGTGGCGCGGACGCCCGGCTTGAAGGTGAACAGGTCCTTGAGGGCCAGCGGCACGCCGTGGAGCGGCCGCAGCTCCTCCCCGGACATCACCGCCCGCTCCGCCGCCGCCGCGCGGTCGCGCGCCTCGTCGGCGACCATGGTGACGAAGGCGTTTATGGCCGGGTTGAGCCGCTCGATCCGGGCGAGGCAGTGATCGACGGCCTCGACCGGGGAGAGGTCCCGGCGGCGTATCCTCGCGGCCATCTCCACCGCGCCCATGTAGGAGAGCTCGTCGACCATCGCAGGCTCCTCGGGCGCGCGGCCGCGCCGCGCCGCCCGTGATCGTTGCGACATATTACCCCAGCCCCGCCCGGGCGCACCGGGCGGGTCCCGCCTCAGCGGCCCGTGCCGCCCCCGGCGCCGGGGGGATGGCGCTGGCGCCACCACCGGGCGATGTCGATGCGCCGGGCGAACCACACGCCCGGGCGGCCGGTGGCGTGCTCGAGGAACCGGCGCAGCGCCACGGTGCGCGCCGGGCGCCCGGCGATGCGGCAGTGCAGCCCCACGGACATCATCTTCGGGCTGGTCTCGCCCTCCTCGTAGAGCAGGTCGAACGCGTTGCGCATCGTCTCCTCGAAGTCCGAAGGGCTGACCATGCCCCCGCGCCAGAACTTGGTGTCGTTGACCTCGAGGGTGTAGGGGAGCACCAGCCAGTCGCGCCCGGCGACCTCGGTGTAGTAGGGCAGGTCGTCGTCGTAGGCCATCGAGTCGTACTCGAAGCCGCCCTCCTCGACGACCAGCTCCCTGGTGTTGACGCTGGGCCCGTACCGCACGTACCAGCCCAGGGGCCGCCGCCCGGTCGTGCGGCGCAGCGACTCGACCGTGCGCGCGATCGACTCGCGCTCCTGCTCGCGGGTCATGCGGTGGGAGTCCTCCCAGCGGTAGCCGTGCCCGAAGACCTCGTGGCCGCGCCTCACGATCTCGGGCCCGACGCGCGGGTTGCGCTCCAGCGCCAGCGCGCAGCAGTAGAAGGTCGCCGGCACCGAGAACCTGTCCAGCTCCCTGAGGATGCGCCACACCCCGGCCCTCGATCCGTACTGGAAGAACGACTCGTTGGCCAGGTCGCGCTCGCCGGGCGGGACCGGGGAGGGCACCTCGCCGTTGGTCTCGTGGTGGCGGTCGCCGTCGAGCGTCGAGTACTCGGCGCCCTCCTCGTAGTTGACCACCAGCGACACGGCGATGCGGGCCCCGTTGGGCCACCGCACCTTTGGGGGCTCGGGGCCGTACCCGATCAGCTCCCGCCGCGCTCCTTCCATGGCGCACCTCCGTCTGGCGCCCACCATAGCAGCCGGCGCGGTGACGATGGCCGCCGCAGGCGGCGTGAACGGCGCCCCCGCGACCGCCAGCCCCGTCCAGCCGGGCCCTCGGTCGGGCGTCCACGCCCCGATGTTGCGGGCCGCGGGCTGCTAGAATTGGCGCTCTCGCCGGGCCGGCCGGGCCGCCCGTGCGAGCGCGAACCGAAGGCTGCCGAGGACCGCCCGATGATCAAGACCGCCCTGAATCTCGCCCTTGCGCTGGGGGCTTCCCTCCTGCTGGCGGCCTGCTCGTCCCAGCCGGACGTGATCAGGATCGGCGCCGCCGTCAGCGAGACCGGCAGGTACGCCCAGGAGGGCAAGCACACCCGCCAGGGCTACGTCCTGTGGGAGGAGTGGGTCAACGGCGAGCGCGGCGGCATCAGGGTCGGCGGGGAGCTCATCGAGGTGGAACTGATCCTCTACGACGACCGCAGCGACCCGGACATGACCGCCGAGCTCGTCGAGCGGCTGATCGAGGACGACGACGTGGACTTTCTGCTGGGGCCGTACAGCTCCACCCTCACCCAGGCCGCCATAAGGGTCGCCGAGGACCGGGGCATCGTCATGGTCGAGGGCACCGGGTCCTCCGAGAAGCTCTTCGAGCAGTCTTACGAGAACCTCTTCGCCGTGCTGACGCCCGCAGGGAACTACACCGAGTCGGCGCTGCGCATGCTCGCCGAGCGGGGGGCCAGGTCGGTCGCCATAGCGTACGCGGACACCCTGTTCCCGAAGAGCGTGGCGGACGGGGCGCAGGAGTGGGCAATGCAGTTCGGCATGGAGGTGCTGGCGGTCGAGCCCTACCCGCAGGACGTGGCCGACGTCGGGGGCATAGTGTCGCGATTCAAGGCCCTCGACCCCGACGTGTTCGTTGGCGGCGGGTACTTCAACGACACGATCCTCTTCGCGGGCGAGGCCAAGGCGCAGGACTTCAACCCGAGGGCGACGGTGATGACCGTCGGCCCGACCGACCCGGACCTGATCCTCGAGATCGGGGCGGACGCGGACTTCCTGATTGGGCCCACGCAGTGGGAGGCGTCCATGGTCTACCGGGGCGAGCACTTCGGCTCCGCGTCCGACTACGCCGAGCGCTTCCGCCAGAGGTGGGGGGCCCGGCCGACCTACCAGTCCGCGAGCGCCACCGCCGCCGCCCTGGCGCTCCACCTGGCCATAGAGTCCGCGGGCTCGCTCAACACCTCCGAAGTGAGAGACGCCCTGCGGACGATGGACGAGGCCACCTTCTACGGCCCCATCAGGTTCGACACAACCGGAAAGAACACCGCCAAGCCCATGGGCGTGATCCAGATCCAGGGCGGCGAGGCGCGAATCGTGACGTCCGGGGACGGCCCGGGCGCCGGCGTGATCTACCCCGCACCGAGCTGGCGGGACCGGTAGGTTCCGCCGCACCGCCGCCGGCCTGCGTTGGCGGCGGAACTTGCCCCCGGCCTCCATTCCGCCTGCGGCACCGCGGGGCCCGTCGCTTCGAGCCAGGGGCGCGACCGCGCGCAGCGGAGGGTGGCGGCGCGCGCTCGAGGGCACCGTGACGGCGCTCGACTGCCGGATGTCGGCGTGCGAAGACATGCGGGGCGTCCTGGAGTCCAACCTCCACGGCAGGTGGATCGTTGTTCACGACGGATTGCTTGCGGGCGCGCACAGATCCCTTGACGATGGGGCCCCGGATGCGGTTCGCAGGTTCGCCCGAGGCCCGTCCCAAGGGCCTGGACGCTGGCGGCTCACGCTCAAGCGGCCCATCGCGCCCCTCTCCACCCGGCCGAGGCGCCGCGGGGCGGCCCGGCTCCCCGCTACGGCCTCGCCCCGCGCCTCCTGCCCAACTCGATTTGATGCATGAACAGGAGCTGATTGGCGTAGCCCGCATGCCTGCCGAAGCGGTCCTGCGCCCACATCACCAGATCCTCGCCGAAGGGCTGCTGCCGGTCCGTGAAGTAGCGGGCCATGGCCCTCTCCACCCAGGTGTCCACCGGGAAAGCCTCCGCCTTGTCGAGGGCGAAGAGGGCGATGCAGTCGGCAATCTTTTCCCCGACGCCGTAGCAGCCCATCAGCCGCCGCTTGGCCTCGGCGTAGCACACCTGCGGCCTGGCCAGGTAGCCCAGGTCCAGCCTGCCGTCGCATACCCGCTCGGCGGCGGCGAATATCTTTCGGTGGCGGTTGAGGCCCAGGTTGAGCTCCTCCAGAGAGCCTAGGCCGGCCTCGAGCACCATCCCGGGGTTCGGAAATGCGTGGCGCACCTCTCCGTCGAGCTCCATCTCCTCGCCGAGCCTGGCCGCTATTGCCTCCACGCTCCTGGCGATGCCCGGGATGCTGGCGCGCGCAGAGCAGATGTAGGCGACCGCGCACTCCCACGGGTCCGGCTGCCGCAGCAAGCGCAGGTGCGGATACTGGTCCGCCAGCTCGGCGATCCACACGTCGCGGGCGGAGATGTCGGCGCGTATGGCGCGCACGTCTTCGTCCAGCCGGAAGTACCGCCTCAGCAGCGCGTCCAGGTCGGCGCCGGCGCGGTACTCCAGGGCGTCGCCGGCCTGCCGGACGCGGACCAGGTTCCCCGCCAGGACCCCGGAGTGCCAGCCGTCCTCCCGCGGGAGCCAGCGGAAGTCCTGCGTGCCGTGCAGCACCGCCTCCAGGTCGAAGGGCTGGTCGACGGCCAGCCGCCGGGTCACGGCGCGCCCCCGCGCGCCGCGCGGCTGCGGGCCATGCCTGCGGCCATCGCGGGAAGCGCTCCTACAGGCCGTCCTCGAAGAAGGCGACGATGCGCTCGCCGTACTCTCCGGGCGCGTCCGTCGCCCCGTCGGCGTGGCCGGCGCCGGGGATGATCCACCGCTCGGCGGGACCCGCGGCCGCCTCGAATATGGCCCGGCTGTCGTCGTGGGATATCGTCTCGTCGGCGTCCCCGTGCATTATCAGCACCGGGCGCGGTGCGATCTCCGGGATCGCGCCCACGGGATCTATCAGGCCGGTGTCCAGGCCCGTCCTGACCTCGGCCAGCCAGACGGTGATGGGCGCGAACGGGAAGGCCGGCAGGCCTATGAAGTGGGTGAAGCTCTGGGATACCGCCGAGTCCACGCTGCGGAACGGGGCCTCCGCGGCGACGGCCAGCACCTCGGCGCTCTCGGCGGCCGCCAGGATCGCCGCCACGCCTCCCAGGGACAGGCCCAGCATGCCGATCCTCGGATCGCCGAGGTCCGGCCGCGACCCCAGGTACTCGACCGCCGCCAGGGCGTCGTCCTTCTCGTAGTAGCCCATCGCGACGAAGTCCCCGCCGCTCTCGCCGCGGTTGCGCGTGTCGAAGAGCAGGACCGTGAACCCCTCCTCATGGAGCATCTCCGCGTGGGGGAGCATCTGCTCTCGCCGGCACCCGTAGCCGTGCACCAGCACGACCGCCTCGTCCCTGCTCCCCCGCACGAGCCAGCCCACCAGCCCGGTCCCGTCCCGGCTGGTGAACTCCACCCGCTCTAGCGCGGGCTCCAGCGCCGGGTGGTCCGACGCCTCGGTAAGGTCGTCGCACGGGCTAGGGTTGATGGCGCGCTCGGAGCCCACCCAGGACACGGCCAGCAGCAGCAGCGCGGTCAGCACCGTGCTGGCCGCCATGTAGGAGAACGCCAGCGCCCGGACTCGGGGCCGCCAGGGCGAGCCGCGGTCCAGGCGGTACAGGTAGTAGGCGTAGGCGAACGGCGCGGGAACGAATATCCAGGCGACGTAGAGGATCGAGAACGAGGGCCCGCCGATGCCCATCAGCGCGGCGAAGGCCGCGGCGGCCGCGAGGACCAGCCCGACCCCGACCTTCAGGCAGACGATCGCCACGCCGCCCCCCTAGCCCCCGTCCCTTCGGAAGATCAGGACCCGGTCCCCGGGGGCCCCGAGCGTCAGCCGCTGCCCGCTCACGGAGAACGAGCGCGCCGCGCCCAGGATCTCGAAGAACCGCACCTCCTGCCCGAGCACCCCCTCCGGCTCGAGGCAGGCCCGCTCGGTGAAGAACAGGTCCCGGACCTCGAAGGCATCCCCGGAGGTATCGTATGCGCCGGAGTAGGAGTTGCACCCGCCGGAACCCTTGACGGCGCCCCCGGAATCGGCGAACTCCGCGGTCACCCGCGAGCCGAACAGTGCCGGCTCCGGGAACCCCGCGGGGCCGATCGACACCAGCGTCCAAGAAGTTCCCTCCAGCCCGGTGGAGCCGGGGCCGCCGCACGCGGCCAGCGCGAGCGCCAGCGCCGCGGCGGCGGCGAGCAGGGGGGCGAACGTCCTCACGGGGCCGCACCCCGCGCCAGGTGGGCCCTCAGGTAGCGCCCTGTGGCCGAGCCGTCGAGCGCGGCTATCTCCCGGGGCGTGCCGGTGGCGACTATCTCCCCGCCGGCCTCGCCGGCACCCGGGCCCAGGTCGATGATCCAGTCGGCGTTCTTTATCAGGTCGAGGTGGTGCTCGATCAGCACCACCGTGTTGCCGGCGTCCACCAGGCGGTGGAGCACCCTCAGCAGGTACGAGCAGTCGTGGAACGACAGGCCCGTCGTCGGCTCGTCCAGGATGTAGAGCGTGTTGCCCGTCGCCCTCTTGCTCAGCTCGGTAGCCAGCTTGACGCGCTGGGCCTCGCCGCCCGAGAGCGTGGTCGCCGGCTGGCCGAGGCGGATGTAGCCCAGCCCGACGTCCTCCATCGTCTGGAGCTTGCGGCGTATGGAGGGGATGTTCTCGAACAGCCCGAGCGCCTCGGTGACGGTGCAGGAGAGCACGTCCGATATGGACCTGCCCCGGTAGTGGATCTGCAGCGCCTCCCTGTTGTAGCGCGCCCCGTCGCAGACCTCGCACGGCACCGTGACGTCCGGCAGGAACTGCATCTCGATCTGGATGTACCCGTCGCCCCGGCAGGCCTCGCAGCGCCCGCCCTTGACGTTGAACGAGAACCGGCCGGGCCGGTAGCCGCGCACCCTGGCCTCCGGGAGCGAGGCGAACAGCTCCCTGATCGGGGTGAAGGTGCCTGTGTAGGTGGCGGGGTTGGACCGGGGGGTGCGCCCGATGGGCGACTGGTCGATCTCGACCACCTTGTCCACGTTGCCGACCCCCTCTATGCGGTCGTGGCGGCCGGGCCTGTCCTTGGCCCTGTATAGCCGCCTGGCCAGGGCCTTGTAGAGGATCTCGTTTATCAGCGTGCTCTTGCCCGACCCCGAGGCGCCGGTGACGCACACCAGCCGCCCGAGGGGGAACTCGACGTCTATCTCCTTGAGGTTGTTCTGCGCCGCGCCGCGGACGGTGATCGACAGCCCGCTGCCCCCGCGGACCGCCTCGGGCAGGGGGATGCGCCGCCGCCCGCCGAGGTAGCCGCCGGTCAGCGAGTCCTCGGCGGCGATGATGTCGTCGATCGGCCCCATCGCCACCACGTGGCCGCCGTGCTCGCCGGCGCCCGGGCCCAGGTCCACGATGTGGTCCGCCGCCCTCATGATCGCCTCGTCGTGCTCGACGATCAGGACCGTGTTGCCCAGGTCGCGCAGCCGCTCGAGGGTCCGGATGAGCCGCTCGTCGTCGGCCGGATGCAGGCCGATCGACGGCTCGTCGCACACGTACAGCACCCCCATGAGCCCCGATCCTATCTGCGTGGCCAACCGGATGCGCTGCGCCTCGCCGCCCGAAAGCGTGGAGGCGGTGCGGCTCAGGGTCAGGTAGTCCAGGCCTATGTTCACGAGGAAGCTCAGCCGCTCGGCTATCTCCTTGAGGATCTGGTCGGCTATTGCGCGCTCGCGGCCCGTGAGGCGCGGCGGGTCGTAGCCGTCCCCGGGGCCGGCCTCCTGGCCCCGCAGGTCCGCTATCCACCGCGCGGCCGCGGTCACCGACATCTCGGTGACTTCGATCACGCTCAGGCCACCGATCAGAACCGCGAGCGCCTCGGGGCGCAGCCGCCGCCCGCCGCACGCCTGGCAGGGGCGCTGGGTCATGTAGCGCTCGATCTCGGCCCGCACGTTGTCGGACTCGGTCTCGCGGTGGCGGCGCTGCAGGTTGTTGATCACCCCCTCGAACGAGGTCGTCCACCGGTAGCGCCGGCCCTTCTGCGTGACGTGCGTCATGCGCACCTTGCGGCCCTTCGTCCCGTAGAGCACCAGGCCCAGGTCCTGCGGGTCCAGCTCGGCGACGGGCGCCGACGTGTCGAAGCCGTGGGCTTCGGCGAGGGAGCCGATCAGGCTGGCGAACCACGGGCTGGAGCTGCCGCTGCGGGCCCAGGGCTCGACCGCGCCCTCCTCGAGGCTGAGGGAGCGGTCGGGGATCACCAGCTCGGGGTCCACCTCGAGGCGGTAGCCCAGGCCGGTGCACCTGGGGCAGGCGCCGTGGGGATTGTTGAAGCTGAAGGTGCGCGGCTCGATCTCGCCCAGCGAGATGCCGCAGTGCACGCAGGCGAAGTTCTCCGAGAACAGCCGCTCTTCCCCGTCCGCCCCGGCGACCAGCACCGTCCCGCCCGCGAGCCGCATCGCCTGCTCGACCGAGTCCGCCACCCGAGCCGGGTCGCCGCTGTCGCCGATCACCAGCCGGTCCACGACCACCTCTACGTCGTGCCACTTCCTCTTGTCCAGGTCGAAGCTCTCCGACAGGTCGCGCATCTCGCCGTCCACCCGCACCCTGACGTAGCCGGCCTGGCGGGCCGCCTCGAACACCTCCTGGTGCTCGCCCTTGCGGCGCGCGACCATCGGCGCCAGTATCTGGACCCGCGTGCCGCCGGGCACGTCCATCACGGCGTCGACCACCTGCTGGACCGTCTGGGCCCGCACCGGGCGGCCGCACCCGTAGCAGTGGGGGCGCCCCACCCGCGCGAACAGCAGCCGCAGAAAGTCGTAGACCTCGGTGACGGTGCCGACCGTCGAGCGCGGGTTGTGCGAGACGCCCTTCTGGTCGATCGAGATCGCGGGGGAGAGGCCCTCGATGTAGTCGACGTCGGGCTTGTCCATGCGCCCCAGGAACTGCCGGGCGTAGGAGGAGAGGGACTCGACGTATCGGCGCTGCCCCTCGGCGTAGATGGTGTCGAACGCGAGCGAACTCTTGCCGGAGCCGGACACCCCGGTCATCACCACCAGCCGGTTGCGGGGGATGGTGACGTCCACGCCCTTGAGGTTGTTCTCGCGGGCGCCCCTGACGACGATGTTCTCCAGCGGGGCGGCAGGGCCGGACCCGTCCGCCGCCGGGCCGAGGCCGTTCGACCCCGGTTCCGGCCCCTCGGCGGGGCGCCGGGCTCGGCGGGAGGCTTTCTTCCCTGCGGCCCGCGCGGCCGCGCTCTGGGTCGGCAACGGCCAGGTGGACCCCCGGGACGACACCGCAGCGGATGTCCGGCTAAATCGCGCCCATTGTAGCACCGAGGGGCCGTGGTAGTCTGGGCGCCGTGACAGCCGCGCCCGCGCCATCGCTGCAGCAGGTCGCCGCCCAGAAGGTGGCCTACATAGCCGTCCGCGGCAGCTACGAGCTGATCCCCGGCAAGATGGTCGAGCTCGCCGCCTGGTTCGGCCGCCAGGCCGTCGAGGTCGGAGGCCAGCCGGGCGCGACCTACCACAACAGCCCCTCCCACGCCGAGGAGGACGAGCTCTCCTGGGAGGTGTGGATCCCCACCCTCTCCTCCATGAGGGAGCGCCCCTCCGAGGCCGGCCGCATAGGCGTCAAGACGATGCCGGGCGGGACCTACGCGGCGCTGGTGCACGTCGGCACCTACGAGACGCTCGACCGCTCCATAGACGATCTGCTGGTCTGGGCGGCGCGGCGCGGGCACCACCCGGCGGGCTCCTTTGAGACCGTGTTCACCGACGATCCCGCGGAGGTCGAGGAGGGGGAGCTGCGGACCGTCGTCAGGTTCCCGGTGGCGACGGCGCCGCGGGGGCCCGGTGCCTAGCGTGGCCGGGGAGCTGGCGGCGCGCATCCTGCGCATCGCGGAGGACCTGGGGGCCCTTCGCTACGGCGAGTTCACGCTGTCTGCCGGGGGAACCTCGGGCTTCTACTTCGACGGCCGCGTCCTCACGCTGGACCCCGAGGGGGGCTGCCTGGTCGCAAGGGCCATGCTTGCCATGGCGCGCCGCAGCGGGGCCGAGGCGATCGCCGGGCCGACCCTGGGCGCCGACCCCATCGTGGCCTCGGCGGCCACGCTCAGCCACCTGGAGGGGGACCCGCTTCCGGCGCTGATCGTGCGGGCCCGGGCCAAGGGGCACGGGACCGGGCGGACCGTCGAGGGTACGGTGAGGGCCGGGATGAGGGTAGCGGTCGTCGACGACACCTGCACCACCGGGGGCAGCCTGCTCGCCGCGGTGGACGCCCTGTCCGGCGCCGGGTGCGAGGTCACGGCGGTGATGTGCGTGCTCGACCGCGACGAGGGCGGGGCCGAGGCGGTGGCCGCGAGGGGGCTGCCCTTCACGGCGCTGCTGCGGGCGGGGCCGGACGGGCGGATCGAGCCGTGCTGAGTGCCGGCGGGGAGGGCTAGCGGCGGCGGCGGCGGCGGGCGCGGCGGATGGCGCGGGCCTTGTCGATCCGGATCTGCTCTCCCTTGGACCGGAAGAACCTTCGGTTCCTGAGCTCGCGCATTATGCCGCCGCGCTGGATGGCTGACTGGAAGCGCTTGAGCAGCGCCTCGCCATCTTCACCGTCTCTGAGAACGACGTAGGCCAAGGGCCCTCCTCCTGCGGTCGCGGGGCGCCCCCGATCTGGGGGCGCCTGCGGGCATTCTAGCACGCCCGCCCCGGCGGGCCCGCCTCACAGCTCCGCTATGCGCACGGCGTAGAGGCCGCGCTCGGCTATCTCCCCCGAGCGGGGCAGCAGCCGCTCGGGGAGGTCCCCGACCCCGATCTGGCGGCCCGCGAGACGGTCGAAGCGCCCGGCCGCGACGGCCAGCAGCGTGGCGACCGCGTCCTCCATCGAGTCGTCCCCCCCGGTCTCGAACAGCTCCCTGATCCCCTCGACGATCGGGTTGCCCACGTCCGTGTCGGGCCTCGCGGCCGAGTACTCGGTCATGTCCGTCCTGACGGTGCCGGGGTGGTACGCCAGGACCGGCACACCCTTGGGGCCCGCCGAGCCGGCCAGGCACTCGGTCCACAGCGTCAGGGCCGCCTTCGACGCGCAGTAGGCGGAGTAGCCGGGGCTGGCGAATCCGGCGGCGGCGCTCGAGACGTTGACCACGCGGCCGCGGCCGCGCTCCACCATCCGCCTCAGCGCGGCGCCCGCGAAGTGGAACTGCCCGAGCACGTTGACCTCCATGACCCGCCACCACTCGGCGGCGTCGATCTCCCAGTCGTGGCCGGTCGGCCCGGCGACCCCCGCGTTGTTGACCAGCACGTCGAGCGGGCCCAGGGCGCGCTCGGCCTCGGCGACCGCCGCCTCCGCGGCGTCCCCGTCGGCTATGTCGCAGGCAATGGTGACGGCCCGGCCGCCAGCGTCGGCCACCTCCCGCGCGGTCTCCTCCAGGCCGCGCTGCGACCTGGCCACCAGGGCGACCGAGGCGCCGGCCCCGGCGATGGCGGCCGCGAAGCCCCGGCCCAGCCCCCGGCTGGCGCCCGTGATCATGGCCACCTGCCCGCCCATCTCGATCGGTCCGTCCATCGCCGCCCTCCTTGAATTCGATCTTCGCCGCGCCCGCGGCGCCCTGATCTTAGCGGCTCAGCGCGGCCGGTAGAGCCCCCTGCTCTGCGCGTAGGCCGCAACGGCTCCGTCGAGCCCGTCCGTTCCTCCGCGCCCCGCCGCGAGCCGCGTCCTGATCGCCGAGGAACTGAACGGCACCCGCGCTCCGCTGAGCACCGTCGCCCGCGCGGCGGCGCCCGGCAGGATCGCGTCCAGTGCGCCGAGGTCCGCGGCGACGCCGGGTCTCGGCAGCACCGCGACCGAGGCCAGCCCCAGCACGCGCCCAGGCCTCGACCACAGCGCCAGCGTCTCCAGGCAGTCCGCGCCGATGAGCAGGTGGAGCCGCTCCCCGGGGCGCTCGGCCGCGAGCTCCTCCAGCGTCTCGACGGTGCGGCTCGGCCCCGGGCGGCGCAGCTCGCGGTCGTCCGCGACCAGCCCGGCCCGGCCGCGGATCGCAAGGCGCACCATCTCCAGCCTATGGCGGCCCGGCGTCACCTCCCGGCCCGAGGACGTCTTCATCCAGGGATCGCCCGCGACCACGAAGACCACGGCAGCCAGATCCAGCTGCCGAAGCGCCGCGACCGCCCAGGCCACGTGGCCCGCGTGCACCGGATCGAACGTGCCGCCGAGGACCCCTATCCCCGAGGCGCGGCCGCCGACCCGACCCGGCCCGCGCCCGCCGGTCGCGGCGCCTAGGCCCACTCCCACTCGGTATCGCCGAGCCTGACGGTGTCGCCCGTCGATATGCCCAGTTCCTCCAGCCTGCGCACGATGCCCATCCGGCGCAGGTGCGCATAGAACTGCTGGCGGGCGGGCCAGCTCTCCGGGTCCACCATCGCGGCGATCCTGACCGCCCGCGGGCTGTCGATGACGTACACGCCGTCGCGGACCGCCACCGCAGGGGCCCTGTCGACGGGCTTGGGCCTGAGCACCGGCGTCCCGTCCTCCCGGTCGTCGGTCCGCCGCCGACGCGCACGGCCGCCGGCCAGCCGCTCGGCGAGGGGAGGTCGACCCGCACTGCCCTCGTCGCCAGCCGCAAGCGTCTGGGCAACGGCATCGAGCAATCCCGTCAGGCCGGTCCTGGCCGCGGCGGATATCGCGACGGCGTGCTGGCCCCGCTCGGCGAAGGCCTCCAGCAGCCGGTCCCTGTGGGCCTGGGCCTGGGGAATGTCCATCTTGTTGAGGGCGACGATGCGCGGCTTGTCCGCAAGACCGCCCTCGTACTCCTGCAGCTCGCGGACGATCTGCCCCTCGTCGGCTACCGGATCCTCGGCCGCGGCATCGATCACGTGCACCAGGATCCTCGCACGCTCGACGTGCCTCAGGAAATCGAGCCCCAGCCCGACACCCTCGCTGGCCCCCTCGATCAGCCCCGGGATGTCGGCGACGACGACGTCGGATCCCCTGTGCTCGACCACTCCGAGCGATGGCTCCAGCGTCGTGAACGGGTACGGGGCGACCCGCGGGCGGGCGTTGCTGACGGCACGCAGCAGACTGGACTTGCCGGCGTTGGGCAGGCCGACCAGACCGACATCGGCCAGCAGCTTGAGCTCCAGACGCAGCTCGCGCACCGACCCGCCCTCACCCGCCTCGGCCAGGAGCGGAAACTGGTTGACGGAGGTGGCGAACGACGCATTGCCGCGCCCCCCCTGACCCCCGGCAGCGGCGACGAACCTCTCCCCGTCGGCATCCAGGTCCGAGATTAGCCCGGCCGTACGCTCATGCACCTGGGTTCCCACCGGAACGGTGACGACGACATCCCTTCCCTTCCTGCCATGCTTCAGGGCCCCGCGGCCGGAGGCGCCGCTCTCCGCCTCAAAGCGCCGCCTGTAGCGGAAGCCGCCGAGGGTGTTGAGGTTGCGGTCGGCCATGATGATGACGCTTCCCCCGTCGCCTCCATCGCCACCGTCTGGTCCGCCTTTAGGCACGAACTTCTCATGCCGGCCGCTGATTGCTCCGTCGCCTCCCCGGCCACTGGAGACGACTATGTCGGCCTGGTCGATCACGCTCGCACCGCCGGATGGATAACAGTGATAACAATAGGCGCTGTGGATGGTGTGGAAATCCCGTCCGGCGACCGGTGGCACCGGGGCCGGTGCATAGGATGAATGTGGATGGGACGGCCACGGCGCGGGATCAGCGGGGGATTGAAGTTGGGCCGAGGTACGGCGAGTGCGCCGCGGACCGAGGCTCCACATCTCTCCGGCCCAGTCCACGGACCGTCCACGCTCCGCCAACATCCGGCCCGGGCCGGCACGCCCTCGATCATGTCGCCGTCCGCCGGGTCCAGGCTGAACCCGCTATCGAGCGCATGAACTCGGCGTGCAGTGCCGGGCCGGCGGCGACGGTTCCGTCGCTGAGCAGGCCCGCCGGGTCGCCGCTGCGGTCGGTGACGACGCCACCGGCCTCTGCGACCAGCAGGAGGCCGGCCGCCTGGTCCCAGGGCTCGAGGCGGTGGTGGAAGAAGACGTGGAACCGGCCGGCAGCGACGTACGCCAGGCCGAGTGCCGCAGAGCCCAGGATGCGGACCGTCTGCATGCCCGGCCAAAGGTCGAGCGCGAGGGAGAGCTGGTCCGCCGCTCCGCCGTCGTCGTAGGACAGGTCCATGCCCAGGATGCCGTCGGCGAGGCTGTGGCCGGGCGCCACGCGGACCGGCGCGCCGTTCAGGAACGCGCCGCGGCCCCGCTCGGCGTGGAAGGTCTCGCCGCGCATGGGATCATGGGTCACCCCGAGCCAGACGCGGCCCCCGCGGGCGAGGGCGACGACCGTGGAGAAGTGGGGAACCCCGGATGCGAAGTTGCGCGTGCCGTCGATCGGGTCGACGATCCACATCCAGCCGTCGCCGGACGGACGGTCCTGGCCCGTCTCCTCACCCAGGACGGGCATGGCGGGATACTCGCTGGCCAGGACGCCGCGCACCGCGCGTTCGGCTGCGACGTCAACGTCCGTCACGACGTTGCCCCGCCCCTTCACCTCGACGCGGGCGACGGCGCCGAAGCGCTCGGCGAGCAGCGAGCCCGCGGTCCCGGCAGCCTCGAGCGCGACGTCGATGGCCGATCGGCCGGTCGCCGAGGCCGGCGGGCGGCACGGCTCCCGGGCCGGACCTTGCGGAGGGGTGTCGTGAGGCGGTTCCACGTCTGGGGGAAGGGTCGGTCGGTCGCGAATGCTACCAGAAGGGGCGCGAGTGGCCCCTGGCCCCGGGGGGTGGCCCGGCCGCCGGAGATGCCGCGGCGGGATGCAGCTGCCGCGCCGCATCCGCCCTGCGCGGGGCCGACTTTAGGATATCAGTTCCGGCTGTGTACAAGACTTGGCATTGACGATGTCCTTGCCGCTGGCCGCGGCGGCCCGTGCGCCCGAATCTGGCGCGATGGCGCGTCGGCGCTGCGGTGACGATGCGGAAGGCGCGCGTGCGCGCGTTGGGCATGGGGTCGGCGCCAACCGCCCGGCCCGACGGCCTCGTGCGGGCCTCACGGTGGTGTGATTCTCCTCACAATCAAATCGGTCCCAAATCCCGCCGCGGGCCATTGCCAGAGCCGGCACGGGGCGTGATATATTTCCCCCCGGCCACTGCCGACATACGGGTCCCGGCAGGGCCTCCGCACCGATCCCATGCGCTGCGTGCGCCATAGCCCAGGTGTATCCGTGCGTCTTTTTTGGGCCCGGCAGCAGGGTCTTGGAGGGCGGGCCTCATCACTGGATCACCGGACACCGTAGCGCTTGCGGAGCCGCCCCTGGAGCGGCCGACGCAGACCCCCGACGCGATGTGGCGGGCGGCGCTGGGCGTGATGCAGATGCGGGTGGACGGTGCGGCCTACTCGACCTGGCTGGAGGGCACGTCGGCGCTCTCGCTCTCGGGCGACGTGCTGACGGTTGCGGCGCCGACGGCGTTCGTGGCGGAGATGCTCGAGCGCCGGTTGTTCGAACTTGTATTGGAATCGGTCGAAAGGGTCGCCGGCCGGCCGGTCGAGGTCCGGATCGACGTCGCGGGCCCTGACGGACCGGCGTCGCCCGCCGCGGTGAACGGCGCGGCGCGGCCCGCGCGGTCGCCGCTCGCCCCGGCGTACACGTTCGAGTCCTTCGTCGTCGGTGCGGCCAACGAGCTGGCCCACGCCGCGGCCTCGGCGGTCGCCGAGAGGCCCGGGAGCGTCTACAACCCGCTGATGATCTACTCCGACGTCGGCCTGGGCAAGACGCACCTGATGACGGCGGTCGGCCACGCGGCCCGGGCCCGGGGCCTGGATGTGATCTACGTGACGACCGAGGAGTTCACCAACCAGTACATCGGCGCCATCCGGGCGGGGGAGACCGAGCGCTTCAGGGCCAGGTACCGGGGGACCGATGTGCTGCTCCTCGACGACGTCCAGTTCCTCATCGGCAAGGAGCAGACCCAGGAGGGCTTCTTCCACACCTTCAACGCCCTGCACATGAGCGGGCGCCAGGTCGTCGTCACCTGCGACCGGCCGGCCTCCGAGCTCGGCACGCTCCAGGAGCGCGTGCGCTCGCGCCTGGCCGGGGGGCTCTCTGTGGACATGCAGCCGCCGGGCCTTGAGACGCGCCTCGCGATACTGCGGGCCAAGGCGGGCGCGTCCGCGCTGGCGTCGAGGATATCCGGCGAGGCCCTGACGATGCTGGCCGGGATCGAGCACCGCAGCGTCCGCGAGATGGAGGGCTGGTTCAACCGGGCCGTGGCCTATGCCGACCTGACGGGCGGGGACGTGACGGCCGAGACCGTGCGCAGGGCGGTGCCCGAGGCCCTCGCCCGGCCCCGTCCCGAGCGCCCGGCGGCCGGCAGCGTGCTGGACGCGGTGGCCGCCCGCTTCGCCGTCGAGCGGGACGACCTGGTCGGCCGGCGCCGCGACGGGCGCATAACCCTGGCCCGCCACGTGGCGATGTACCTGCTCAGGGAGGACGCCGGGATGGCGCTCGCCGATGTCGGCCGCATCCTCGGCGGCAGGGACCACTCGACGGTGCTCAGCGCCCGAAGGAAGGTCGCCGCCATGGTGGGCAGGGGAGACCCCGTGGCGGGCGACCTGGCCGCCGTCCGCCGCGCCATGGCCGGCGGCTAGGGGTGCGGGCACCGGCGTAGTCGCGGCCTTCGCCGGCCAGCCGGGTCCGCCGCGTCGCGCTGGCGGCCCCTACGGCTCGAAGACCACCACCGTGGCGGTCACATCCCCGGCAGCGTCGGAGCCGAGCCCGAGGAAGCCTATCCAGGCCTTCCCGAAGCTGCGCAGCGCGGGCTCGGCAGAGCCCGCCGGGATCAGCAGGTCCATGTTGCCCAGGTCCCACCCGCCGTTTCGCAGGTTGACCCTCACCGACTCGCCGCCGTCCGGGTCGCTCAGGACCTCGAGGAACCGCACCAGCGTGCCCACCGACGCGCCCGGGCTGGCCAGACCCTGGCCGATCCGGATTACCGCGGGCGTACCCAGAGGCGTGACGACCACGTCCTCGTCGGGCGCCGCCTCGACGGGCTCGGCGAATGAGACCGCCCCGGAGTCCAGGGTGCGGTCGGCCGAGCCCGTGCCTCCCCCGTCGTCGTCGGCGCCGGAGGCGATGGGCTCGCCGGGGTCTATCGGCCCCCCGCCGCACCCCAGCGCGGTCGGGCCCGCGGGCGCCGCGAAGGGCCCGGGCTCGTAGAGCTCGGTCAGGACCGCTATCTTGTCCGGGCCCTGGCCGCCGGTGATCAGGACCCGCCCGTCGGGCAGCGTGGTCTGGCGGTGGCGGTTGCGCGGCAGGTTCATGCGCGGGCCGGGCGACCAATCCCCGGTCCAGGGGTTGTAGATCTCCGTCGAGTCGATGTTGCCCTCGCCGCCGCTGACCATGACGCGCCCGTCGGCCAGCAGCGAGCCGGCGAAGTCCGAGCGCCCGACGGACATCGGGCAGGTGGTGGACCACGTGCCGGTCTGCGGGTCGAAGATGTCCGCGCCCGCCAGCTTGCCCTTGCCGCCGACAACCAGCACCTTGCCGTCGAGCAGCTTGACGGACACCGGGAAGAGGCGCGGCTCCGAGAGCCGGCCGGCGAAGCTCCACGAGTCCGAGGCCGGGTCGTAGATCTCCGACGAGGTGATCGCGTCCTCGAGCTCGCGCTTGCCGCCCCCGGCGACCAGGACGCGCCCGTCGTCGAGCAGCACCGCGGCGTGGTTGGAGCGCCCCTCCGCCAGGGGCGCGACCGCGGATATCTCGCCGGTCGCAGGATCGAAGACCGAGACGCGGTCCAGCTGCGTCAGGTCGTCGGTGCCGCCGACGATCAGCACGCGCCCGTCGGGAAGCAGCGTGTGGGTGTGCTTCCAGCGCCAGACCTTCAGCTTCGGGCCGGCCGTCCAGGCGTCCGCCGCCGGGTCGTATATCTCGGTCGTCTTCTGCGGGTCGTTCGACGAGTTGGCGCCGCCGGTGACCAGGACGCGCCCGTCGCCCAGCACGGTCGCGGCGGGGTACTCCCTGCCCAGGTCGGCGTTGACCATCAGCGCCAGGTACTCCCACCGCTCGGTGGCCGGGTCGTAGAGCTCGGCCGACCTCAGGCGCGGAACCCGCTGCCCTCCGCCGCTGCTGCGCCCGCCGGCGACCATCACCTTCCCGTCGGGAAGGATCAGCACCGCGTGGTCCTTGCGCCGGTCGGTCAGCTCGCCCGAGGCGGTGAAGCTGCCCTCCGCGGCCGCGACCTCGGGTACCGCGGTCGCGGCCGCCCGCTCCGCCGTCCGCTCGGCTGGCTCGGGGGCGTCGCCGCCGCCCCCGCAGGCGGCCGCGGCCAGCGCGAGGATTCCCGTGACCGCTATCAGAGACTTTGTGAACATGACGGCAGATTCTAACGCATGCCCCCCGGCGCTGGCTGCTACACTCGGCGGCGGCCCCCGGGGGGCACGGAGGGATCATGGCGAAGATCACGGTCAGGCGCGCGCTGCTCGTGGCCGGCCTGGTGGCGCTGGGCGTGGCGGCCTACGTTGCGTACTGGCTGATCGCGCCGCTGTTCGTCGACACCGTCGTCGAGGAGGAGCTCCCCTTCTCGGTCGGGGCCGAGGTGCCCCCGGGCATGACGCGGGTCCAGGTCGAGGCGACGATGGTCGCCGTCGCCGAGGTCGACGAGGCGGTCGACGAGGCGATGCCCGCGCCGATGGAGGCCGCCTCGGCGAGCGCGGTGGCGTCCGGGAGCTTCAGGGACGCCGACCGGTTCCACAGGGGCGAGGGCACGGCGACGGTCTACCGGACCCCGGAGGGGGCGCTGCTGCTGCGCCTCGAGGAGTTCCGCGTGACCAACGGCCCGGACCTGCGCGTGCTCATCAGCCCCGCGCCCAACCCGGACGACGGCTCGGACGTGGACATAGGCGGCTACGTCGAGGTGGGACGCCTCAAGGGCAACGTCGGCAGCCAGAACTACGAGCTGCCGCCCGGGCTGGGCGAGGACGGCCTAGGCAGCGTGATCATCTACTGCTGGCCGTTCCGGGTGGTCTTCTCCGTCGCGGCCCTCTCGCCGCCCTGACCCAGGGCCCCCCTAGCCGCCCGGCACCAGGGGCATGAGCACCCCGTCTATCGCCGCGGCCAGCCCGTCGCGGCCGACGGGGGGCGCCACGTGGTCCGCCGCCCCCGCCACGTCCGGCGGCGCGCCGCCCATGGCCACCGACGTCCCGCAGGCCGTGAGCATCGGCAGGTCGTTGTAGCTGTCGCCGACGGCGGCGCAGCGCTCGAGCCCGATTCCCGCCGTCGCCGCGGCGCGCGCCGCGGCCGCCCCCTTGTCGGCGCCGCGGTGGGTGAAGTCCACCCCCCACAGCCCGTTGTACGGCAGGTAGGCGCGGGCGGCGGTGATCCCGAGGCCTTCGCCCAGGTCCCGGGCCAGCGCGGCCGCCCGCTCGGCGGACAGGTTGAGGGCGGCCACGCGCGTGAACTCCAGGCCGCGCGCCTCGGCGGGATCGGTCGTGACCCAGGGCAGCGCCGCGATCTCCCCGTCCAGGTCGGTGTAGGCGCCGCGCGGGTGCGTGGCGAAGAAGCGCACCCCCTCGGACCGCAGCCGGGCGAGGACCTCGCCGCCCGCGGGCCCGAGAGGCAGGCTCCAGAGCACGTCGCCGTCCGGCATGGCGAATATGGTCCCGCCGCCGTCGCAGATCTGCGGCGCCCCCAGCCCGAGGTCCCCGGCGAAGTCGACGGTCTCGAGCAGCTCCCTGCCGGTCGCTATGGAGACCGGCACCCTTGCCGCCAGGCGCCGCACGGCCTCGCGCACCGGGTCCGAGATCGTCTGGTCCGGCCGCAGGATCGTCCCGTCCAGGTCCAGGAAGACCCACCGCACCTCGGGGGCGGCGGGCCGGTCCCCGGGGCCGGGCGCGCTCAGGGGATGCGGGGCGATATCAGCCGCTCGATCGCCTCGGCGAGGCCGTCCTGCCGGGCGCTGGGGACCACGTGGTCGGCGGCGTCGCGCAGGACCTCGGGGGCGCCGTCCATCGCGATCGCGGTCCCGCACGCCCGCAGCAGCGGCAGGTCGTTGTACCCGTCGCCGACGCCCGCCGTGCGGCCGAGCGGGACGCCCACCAGCCGCGCGAACTCGGCCGCCGCCGTTGCCTTCGAGGCCTCGGCGTGGGTGAAGTCCACCATCCAGTCCCCGTTGTCGGTGCGCACCACTATCTCGGCGCGGACCCCGGGCATCGCCCCGCCCAGCTCGCCGGCGATCTCCCCGGCCCGCGCAGGCGTGAGCGAGTCCGCCGTGACCCGCGTCACCTCCCAGTCGGCGAAGTCAGCGCAGGCCGTGACGCGCCGGCCGGCGTCCACCGCGACGAAGGTGTGCCCGCCGCCGCCCAGGAACTCGACTATCGCCTTGGCGTCGCCGGGCGCGAGGGAACGGATCCACAGCGGCTCTGCGTCCCCGGGCCGAAACACGCGCGCCCCGCCCTCCGAGACCTGGGGGGCGGTGAGCCCGAGGTCCGCCGCCAGCCGCCCGATGTCGTGGTGGTCCCTGGACGAGACGATGCCGAACGGGACGCGCGCGGCGAGGCCGGCGACGGCCTCGCGGACCCTCGGCGTCACCTCCATGCGCTCGGGCGCAAGCGTGCCGTCGCAGTCCACCAGCACGGCTCCTATGGGCGGGTCGGCCATCGGCCCAACGTACAGCCGCTCCGCCCCGCGGGCAAGGCCGGCCCCGGGCCCCGGCCGCGCGGGGGGATATAATCGCGGCCACCGCGCCGGCGGGCACCGCGGGCGCAGAGAGGAGGAGCGCGATGGCCGAGTACATCTCGTACCTGAGCGGCGAGTGGATACCGACCGACGAGTGCAGGATAGACGTCTTCGACCGAGGCCTGCTGATGGGCGACGCGGTCTTCGACGTGGCGCGCACCTACAACGGCAGGCCCTTCAAGATCGAGCGCCACTTCGCCCGGATGGCCCGCTCCCTCAAGCACACCCGCATGGACATCGGGATGACCCCGGCCGAGTTCGGGGAGATCGTGCTCGAGGCCGTCGAGCGCAACCAGGCGAACCTGCCCGAGGCGGGCGACCTGATCATCTGGTGGTTCGCCACCCGCGGCAAGGGCCCCTGGGCGTGGGCGGCCGGCCCGGGCGCGGTCGGGTGCCGGATCGCGCCCGTCGACTTCGCGCGCTTCGCCCCGTTCTTCGAGACCGGCACCCACGGCGTGATCACCAAGGTGCGCAGTCACGCGCCCGGCACGGTGGAGCCGAAGGTGAAGCACTACACGCGCATGAACTTCGCGATGGCCGAGCTCGAGGCCAACGACGTCGTGCCCGGGGGCTGGCCGGTGCTCACCGACCACGAGGGCAACCTGACCGAGGGCACCATCAACAACGTCTTCCTGGTGACCGACGGCGCCATCCGCACCGCGACCGACCGCTCGATCCTCCAGGGCATCTCGAGGTCGGTCGTCTTCGACCTCGCCGACCAGCTGGGCATCCCCATCGTCGAGGAAGACCTGCAGCCCTACGACCTGTACACGGCGGACGAGGCCTTCGTCTCGTTCACCGGGCCCGGCGTGCTGCCCATGACACGTGCGGACCACCGCGAGATAGGCGACGGGGAGGTGGGCCCGGTGGTCAGGCAGCTGATCGCCGCCTGGTCCGAGCTGGTCGGGATCGACATCGTCGACCAGGCCAACCGGTTCGGCTCGCGCCCGTGGCCGTAGGCGCCCCGATGCGCGTGCTCGTGTACGCGGGGACCGCGGAGGAGCTGGCCGACCTCACGGCCCGGCTGGACGCCGACGGGCACGCGGCGACCGGCACCGTCGAGGGCGAGCTCGCCGTGGACCTGGCCTCGGCCTCGGAGTTCGGGGCGCTGGTGATCGACCGGCGCACCCCGCGCGCCGACCAGCTGCGGCTGGCGGCGGACGTTGCCAGGCGCAGCCCCCGGACCCTGGTCATCCGGGCCAACGGTCCCGAGGCGCTGCTCACGCAGGTGCGCCAGGCGCTCTCAGAGCGCGGGGCCGCGGCCGGGCGGGATGGCGCGCCGGGCCCGGGCCCGTGAACGACACCGTCGCCTACGCCGGAGGCGAGTGGAGGCCGCGCTCGGAGGTGGCGGTGGACCTCGGGGACCGCGGCTTCTACCTCGGCGACGCGGTGTTCGACCTGTTCCGCACCTTCGGAGGCAGGCCCTTCAGGGTCGAGGACCACGCCGACCGGTTCATGCGCTCGCTGAGCTACGTGCGGATCGACCCCGGCCTGACGCGCTCCGAGATCATCGCCTTGGGCGAGGAGTGCGTCGCGCGCAACGAGGCGGTGCGGGGGCGCTACGGCGACTGGAGCGTGTGGTTCGGCGCGACGCGCGGGCTGGCCGGCTGGCGCCGGCTGGACGCTCCGCCCACGTTCATCGTGCACGCCTCCCAGGTCCCGTTCGACTCTTTCGCGGACCAGTACGCGGCAGGGGCGAGCGCCGTGGTGACCAGGTCGCGGAACCACTCGCACCAGTCCCTCGAGCCCAAGCTAAAGCACACCTCCCGCATGCACCTCAACCTCGCCGACCTCGAGGCCAGGGACGTCGACGAGGGGTCGTGGCCGATACTGCTCGACGCAGAGGGCAACGTCGCCGAGGGCTCCGGCTCGAACGTGTTCATCGCAAGCGGCGGGGCGCTGGTCACGCCCGGCGAGGGCTCCATACTCCAGGGCGTCACGCGCGCGGTGGTGATCGAGCTTGCGCGCGGGCTGGGCCTAAAGGTGCGGCAGGAGGCGATCCAGCCCTACGACCTGTACGCGGCGGACGAGGTGTTCCTGACCTCCACCCCGTTCTGCGTGCTTCCCGTCACGCGGGTCGACAGGCGCATGGTGGGGGACGGGCGGCCCGGCCCTGTCGCGGGGCGGCTGCTGGCCGCCTTCGGCGAGCTGGTGGGGCTGGACGTGGCGGAGCAGGCCATGCGCTTTCGGGACTCGCGCTCGAACATCTGAAGCCGCGCCCCGGCGCGCCGGGGAAGGAGGACCGACGTGACGGAGGTGACCGCCTACTTCAACGGCGAGTGGATGGACCAGCGCTCGGTCCGGATAGACCCGTTCGACCGCGGCTTCTACGTCGGGGACGCGGTCTTCGACCTGACCCGCACCTTCGACGGGCGCTCGTTCAAGATGGCCGAGCACGTCGACCGCCTCTACCGCTCGCTCGCCCACGTGCGGATAGACCCTGGCCTCTCCCAGGCCGAGATGATCGAGGTCAGCGAGGAGGGCATCCGCCGGAACGAGCCGGCGCGGCTCGCCGGGGCGGGCGACTGGCACGTCTGGCAGGCGGTGACGCGCGGGACGGGCGCGTTCCGAAAGCCGATGACCGAGCCCACCGTGATGGTTCTGTACCTGCCGCTGGGGGCGGACACGTACGGCCCCTACTACCGCACAGGCGCCCACGGGGTGATCGCGCGCACGCGCAGCTACGCGGCGGAGTCGCTGGACCCGAAGGTGAAGCACTACTCCCGCATGAACTTCAACCTCGCCGAGCAGGAGGCCTACGACGTGGACCCGGAGGGCTGGCCGATACTGCTGGACCGGCGGGGCAACGTCTCCGAGGGCAACGGCTACAACGTGTTCGTGGTCACGGGCGGGGTGCTCAGGACGCCCGGGGACGACGCGATCCTGCAGGGCGTCTCGCGCGGGGCGGTGTTCGAGCTCGCCGAGCGGCTGGGGATCCCCGTGGCGGTGGAGGACCTGCAGCCTTACGATCTCTACACGGCCGACGAGGCGTTCATTACGAACACGCCGAGCTGCCTGCTCCCGCTGACGCGCGTCGACAACCGCGAGGTCGGCGACGGGCGGCCGGGGCCGGTGACCGGCAGGCTGCTGGCGGCGTGGTCCGAGTGGGTCGGCGTGGACATAGCCGGGCAGATGGAGGCCCTGTGCGGCCTGCGGCCGTGAGGGGTCCGAGCACACTGGAGGGACATAGATGGGGAACATAGTCGCCTACCTCAACGGCGAGTGGGTGGACCAGGACACGATACGTATACACCCGCTCGACCGCGGCTTCTACGTCGGGGACGCGGTCTTCGACCTGGCCCGGACCTTCGACGGGCGCTCGTTCAAGATGCGCGAGCACATCGACCGGCTCTACCGCTCGCTCAGGCACGTGCGCATCGACCCGGGGATCACGGCCGAGGAGATGCTGGAGGCGAGCGAGGAGGCGGTCCGCCGCAACGAGGGCGAGCGGGCCGAGGCGGGCGACTGGCACGTGTGGCAGACCGTCACCAGGGGCGTGGCCGGCTGGCGGCAGCTCGAGGCGACGCCGACGGTGATGATCCAGGTCTACCCGGTGCCGTTCAACCTCTACGCGCACATGTTCAGGGAGGGCGCCCACGGCGTGATCACCCGGACGCGCAGCTACTCGGCCGAGATGCTCGACCCCAAGGTCAAGCACTACTCGCGGATGAACTTCAACCTCGCCGAGCTCGAGGCCCGCGACATCGACCCGGAGGGCTGGCCGATCATGACGGACGCGGCCGGCAACATCACCGAGGGCACGGCGTACAACGTCTTCATCGTGAGCGGCGGGGTGATACGGACCGCCGGCGACACATCGCTGCTGCAGGGCGTGTCCCGCGGCGCGGTGCTCGAGCTCGCCGAGAGGCTGGGCATCCCGGTCGTGACCGAGGACATACAGCCGTACGACCTGTACACGGCGGACGAGGCGTTCCTCACCAACACCCCGGTCTGCGCGCTGCCGATGACGCGCGTCGACAACCGCCAGATCGGCGACGGGGAGCCCGGCCCCGTTACCCAGCAGTTGCTGGCCGCCTGGTCGGAGTGGGTGGGCGTCGACATCGCGGACCAGGCCGAGCGCATGGCCGCCCGGATGGGCACCGAGCGCATCCTGTCGTAAGTCCGTCGACGGACCGGCCCCCGGGAGGCCTGCCGCGCGGCTATACGCGGGCAGGGGTCAGCGGGGCCGGTGGGGACGCGCTGACCTCTCCGCCGGGGTTCCCTCCCTCGCGGGACGCGGGCCCCTGAGCCAGGCCGGTCCGCGGCTGCCTTCAGCGCGGTCCTCCGACGGGCTTGTTTTTGCAAAGCTGGCCATTCGATAATAATTCGGCTGTCTATTTTCATCCCAGCCAATAGGGTCTCAGCGTGACATACCCCCGCGAACGTCGGCCTCATGGTCACCTGGCAGGCGGCCCCGGCGGCTATCGAGCCTTTGTGCCCGCGCCGCCCCCGCCCCCACTGGCTTGGGGCGAAGGGCTTGTGGACAGCCTCTCCTCCGCGGACCGCGCCGTCGGCAGGCTTGCCGGGGAGGGGAGGCGCCTCCCCAATCCGCACCTCATAGTCCGGCCCTTCACTCGCAAGGAGGCCGTCCTGTCCAGCCGCATAGAGGGGACCCGCACGACTCTCCGGGAGTTGCTGGCCGTCGAGGCCGGTGCGACTGTCGAGAGGAACCCTGCGGACCTGCGGGAGGTGGGCAACTACGTGGCGGCACTGGAGTACGCGGTTGGGCGCCTCGATTCCCTGCCGCTGTCCCTGCGCCTGGTGCGCGAGATGCATGAGCGCCTGATGCGCGGCGTTCGCGGCGACGCGGCCGCGCCCGGAGAGTTCCGCCGGAGCCAGAACTGGATAGGACCGCCCGGGTGCACGCTGGCCGACGCGACCTACGTGCCGCCGCCGCCGACCGAGCTGATGCCGTGCCTGGACGCGTGGGAAGGGTTCCTGCGCAGCGATGCACTGCCGCCGCTGGTCCACGCCGGCATTGTCCACGCTCACTTCGAGGCGATCCATCCCTTCCTCGACGGCAACGGCCGGGCTGGGCGCCTGCTCATCACGTTGCTGCTCATCGAGAGGGGCATCATCCCCTCCCCGCTGCTCTACCTGAGCGCATACTTTGAGTCCACGCGCGGGGAGTACTACGCGCGCCTCCTCGGCGTGACGGAGGAGGGGGAGTGGGAGGAGTGGCTGGCCTACTTCCTCACGGGGGTGGCCCTTCAGTGCGAGGATGCGATGGAGCGGATCCAGCTCCTGGACGACCTGCTCCTGCGGTGGAAGAGGGAGCTGGTCGGCGGTCGGTCCCGGTTTCCCGAGAGGGCGCTGGACCTCTTCGTCGAGAACCCGTTCTGGACGGTGCGGGGCCTCGCCGCAAGGCTGGGGGTGGCGTTCACCACGGCCCAGCGGGCCGTCGACCGCCTGGAGGAGGCGGGCATGATCGCCCAGACGGGGCGGCGGCGGCGCAATCGCGTGTACTGCGCCGGCCGGATCCTCGACGTGCTTGAGGCTCCGCCCCGAGCGCCCTAGACCCTACCGCAGCCTCCCCAGCAGCCGAGCCAAGCCATCTCTGCCGAGGCCCGTCTGGCGCCGACCCAGAATTGCTGAGAGGGTCCCATTGGGGATACTCTCGGCCGTGTCCTTGACTACCGTGGTCCTGATCGTCTCTTCGAACTGCTTGGTCAGGAACAGTCCGTGGTTGGCACGGCGCTTCACGGACCAGCCGTCTTCCATCAATATCTGAATGAGTTGCCGTCCCGTAAGCGCGGGAATGTCCGGCAACTAGGCCATGCCCACTGCCTGCCGCTCGCCTCCAAGGGCCGGGCACACGAATGGCTGGAACAGGGGGCGTCTATCCCGAAGGTCGTCGGGGCAGCGGATGGTGAATTCACCAGGCGGTACAGGGTCCGGATGGATCTCTATTCCCCACTCCGCAAAGAACCGATCCAGTTCTCCAACCTCCTCAAGGACATTGAGATGGTCGGTCACCAGTTCTTCCAGCTCGCTTCGGCAGGCCGAGAGGGTGCGGGCGAATGTGCTGGTACCCAGTTCGGCGCAGACGCCCACCCATTGCGATCCCTCCAGATGGAATCTGAGCGTGAGATGCACGTATCCCGGCATGCTGATCCTCCCTCGAACGGCGTCTAGGGGCGCTGAGCGTATAGGCCTGCGCCCATCCTAGCATGCGAGGGCAAAATGGCTGATGTCCCCGATGGAACCGCAGGGAGGTGGTGTGAGTCAGCCGCCCGTGGCGGTCAGCGGCGCACGATGGACCCTTGTCGGGACGATGCTGCTCAGAGCCGGAGGCCGCTGGCCCGGATGCACGGGCTGCGTGCTAGTCCTCGAGCCCTGCAGGCTCGCCGAGCAGGGGCGAGAGCCCTCCGAGGTTCTCCTGCCAGAACTCCCTGTGGATCTCGATCCAGCCTGCGGCTTCGCCCAGCGCGCCGGCGCTGAGAGAGACGTGATGACCGCGTCCCCTAACCGAGCGCGTCACCAGCCCTGCGCGCTCCAGCGCCCGGACGTGCTTCGAGGTCGCGGCGAGCGAGATGGGCAGGGGCTCGGCAAGCTCGGTGATTCGAAGAGAGCCGCCCCGGAGCCGCGCAAGCATCTCCCGCCGCGTGGGGTCCGAGAGGGCCGCGAAAGTGGCGTCCAGCGGGCTTCTGGGATCATCAACCATCAGGTTGAAGAAACGCTAGCCCGCAGGAGGAGCCCCTGTCAAGCCGGAGCGGCGGCCGGCACCGTAGCACCAGGCGGCGACGCTCATGTTCAACCGTATAGTTGAACGCAATGAGAGGGGAAAGTCGCCATCCGGCCGATGGTCAATCGTGCGGTTGAATGTCAGGCCGGGAGGTCTGTGAAGGGGTGGGGGTCGACGTAGACGGTCGCCTCGCCCGACATCAGCTCGACGCCCTCCTGGTCGCGCGCGGTGCAGGCCAGGGTCACTATTGGCTTGTCGTCGCGGACGGCGGTGACCTCGCACTCGACGGTGACGGTGTCGCCCGGGTATGCGGGCCGCTTGAACCGGCAGCTCTGGCCTAGGAATATCACGGTGTGCTCCGGGTCCGGTATGACGTGTCCGAGCACGGCGGAGACCATGCCGACGAGGATCGTGCCGTGGACGATGCGGCGCTCGAAGCGCGTCCGGGCGGCGTGCGCGGGGTCGATGTGCACCGCCTGGTCGTCGCCGCTTATCCGCGCGAAGTCGTCGACGTCGCGCTGGGTGATGGTCTTGGTGAACGAGCTCTTTGCCCCCATCCGCAGGCGCTCGGGAGTCGTGGTCATCGCATCCCTCCGGGCGGTGGCACTATCGGTCCGGGGTGCCGACCACGGTGGCCACCGTCGTCGTGCCGCTGCCACCGATGTTGACCGCCAGGACCGGACCGCGCCCGGGCACCTGGCAGCCGCCGGCCACTCCCGCCGCCTGCCTGGAGGCGTCCAGGACCTGCCTGACGCCGGTCGCCCCGACCGGGTGGCCCCCGCCTATGAGCCCGCCGCTCGGGTTGAGGGGAAGCCGCCCGTCCATCTCCAGCCAGCCGTCCTCTATCGCCCTGGCGTTGTCGCCCGGAGCCGTCAGGCCGACGAGGTCGACCGCGGCGTAGGCGGTGGTGGTGAAGCAGTCGTGGAACTCGCAGGCAGCCAGCTCGTCGGCCCCGGCTAGGCCGGCGCGTCCCATGGCGTCCGTCACGGCCCTCCTTGCGTGCGGCAGGACAAACTCGTCGCCCGCGCTCTCGGCCAGCTTGTCCTCGATCGTGATCGGCGCCGTCGTGTGCCCCCATCCGAGCAGGGCGGGCGGGTCCTCGCCCCCGTCGCGGCGCCCCTCAGCGAAGTCCTCGGAGGCCAGCACGACGGCCACTGCGCCGTCGGTGATCTGAGAGCAGTCGCGCACGGCGATCTCCGGGGAGATGCGCGCGTCCATCTTCTCGGCCGCCGCGGCCAGGTCCCAGGAGCGGGTCTGCGCCCTCGGGTTGGCGCGGGCGTGGCGGAACATCAGGTCGGACAGGTACGCCTGGTGCCCGCGGTACTCGTCCTCGGGGATCTCGAAGCGGCGCACGTACTCCGCGCCCAGGCGGCCGAAGAGCTTGGGGAACGGGAACTCGACCCCCCTCGCCTCGCGCTCGTACCAGGCGGCGGTACCCAGGTACTCCGACCCCTGGGCCGGGCTGACGGTCTTCATCTGCTCGATGCCGACCACCAGGGCCACGTCGCACCTGCCGGCCTCGATCTCGGCCCAAGCCGCCAGCACCGATACCCCGCCGGAGGCGCACGCCGCCTCGTGCCGTGCCGTCGGCAGTCCCCGCAGCGCCGGGTCGGCCTCCAGCGCCAGCGCCCCCAGGTGGCCCTGGGAGCAGAACAGCTCGGCGGCCGCGTTGCCGACGTGTATCGAGCCCACCTCGGCCGCGCCGAGCGAGGCGTCCTCCAGGGCGCCGCGGATGGTCTCCGACATCGCCTCGTGGAGTCCGCATCCCTCCCTCGCCCAGTTGCGGGCGAAGTCCGTCTGGTATCCCCCGAGCACCCTCACCATCGCTGCGTCACCTCGCCGCGGCCGCGGCGCGCCCAGTCTAACCCAGGGCGCGGCCGGGCGCTCACGTCACGGCGAAGGTCGAACCCGAGGGGGTTTTCTCGACCTCGATCCTGACGGGGAACGACTCCTTGATCGCCTCTATGTGGGTGATGACCAGGATCTTCTGGAACTCGTCCTGTATAGAGTTGATCACCTCCCTGAGCCTGTCCTGCCCCGCAGCGTCCTGCGACCCGAAGCCCTCGTCTATGAACAGCACGGGGAGCGGAGCGCCGGACCGCGCGGCCAGCATGCGGGAGAGCGCGATTCGCACGGCGAGGTTGATGCGGAACGCCTCCCCGCCGCTGAACAGCTCGTAGCTGCGGACGTCGCCGCGCTCATCGGCCACGCGTATGTCCAGCCGCTCGGTCGGCTCTCCCGATCCGCGCTCGCGCCTACCCTCGCCGAGCTCGAGCCTGACGGACATCGCGCCGCCCGAGAGCCGCCCGAGCAGGTCCGACGCCGACGAGGTGATCTGAGGGATGGCGGTCTCGATCACCATCGCCTGGATCCCGTTCCTGCCGAACGCGCGGGCCAGGTCCCCGTATATCGATCGCTCGTCCGCAAGCTCGTCGCGCCTGCGCCGGGCCTCGGCGGCCCGGGCCTCCAGCCGCTCGCAGCGTGCCACCCGCTCGCGCAGGGCCCCGACGTCCGCCGCGAGCTCGCCCCTGCGCGCGTCCAGGCCGGCCGCCCCGCCGCGGGCCGCCGCGAGGCGCTCCTCCAGGGCGGGAAGGTCCGCGATCAGGGCCCTCAGCTCCGCCGCGGCCCCCTCGTCCGCCTCTATCTCGCGCCCGCGCCGGTCGGCCATCTCCAGCGCGGACTCGCGTCCGGCCCTCTCGCGGGGAAGGTCGGCCTCGGCCCGCGCCAGGGCCGCGCCGAGCTCCGCGTAGGGCTCGAGCCCGGTCGCCTCGCGGCGGGCGTCCTCGTGCGCCGCCGGGTCGTAGCCGAGCTCCCCCAGGCGTGCGTCGACCGCGGCCAGCGCGTCCCCGAGCCCTCCCCCGGGATCGACGCGCCCGGCCCGCTCCTCGAGCGCCGCGAGCGCCTCCCTCTCGGCGCCGAGCCGGCCGGCCGCCTCCCGGGCCGCAGCGAGGTCGCGCTCGACCTGCGCCGCCCTCCTCTCGGCACGCCGGGATGCCTCCTCGGCCTCGGCCGCCGCGCGCTCCGCGGCCGCCTGCGCGCGGTCGATCTCGCCGTCGAGCCCCGCGGCCCGCTCGCGGTTCTCCGCGTGCAGGCGCCTGGCCTCCCTGCCTCGGCCCTCGAACTCGCTGCGAAGGTGGTCCGCGCCCTCGGCGCCCAGCGCCTGGCGGCAGACCGGGCAGTGCGCGTCCCCCGCGGCGAGCAGGTCGAAGCGGCTCCGCGTCTCCCGCATCCGCTCCACCAGCTCCTCGGTCCGGGCGTCGAGCGACTCGCGCTCTGCGCGAAGGCGCGCGAGGTCACGGCGGCCGCGCTCGGCCGCTGCCGCGAGATCCGCCGCGCGGTCGCGGTCCGCCACGATCGAGGACCCGAGGGCCTCGAGCTCCCCCACGCGCCCCGCCGCCGCCTCGAGGCGCTCGACGGCCTCGCGCCGCGCGGACGCCTCGGCCCTGGCCCGCTCCCGGGCGACCGCCGCCTCGCGCTCGGCCTCGGCCCTCTCCGCCTCCAGGGCGCGCACCGTCTCGAGCGCGCGGTCCATCGCGTCCCTGGCCTCCCGCGCGCGGCGGAGCCGCTCCAGGCCCGCGGCGATCTCCCCCGAGCGCGCGGTCAGGGAGGCAAGCTCCGCGATGCGGGCGCCGTGGGCCCTGGCCGTCTCGGCCAAGGCCTCGGCGTCGGCCCTGGCCTCGCCCAGGCGGCTCTCGATGGTCGCCAGCTGCGCCCGGCTCGCCCCGAGCCGCTCCGCCCGCGCCCCGAGCCGGCCGACCTCCTCGCGCGCCGCGGCCAGCTCGGCCTCGACGCCGGCCAGCTCCGCCCCGCGCTCGGCCAGCTCCGCCTCGTACCGCGGCCGCGCGGCGATCTCCGGTGCGTGCGCCTCGAGCGTCGCGTCCAGGGCGGCGATCCCCTGGTCGCGCTCCCTGGCCCTCTCCCTTGCGCGCACGGCCAGCGACTCGTAGTAGCCCAGGTCGAGGACCTCTGCGAGCACCTGCTTGCGCGCCGCCGGGGCGGAGGCGGTGAACATGTCCGCGCGGCCCTGGAGCAGCAGGGCGGTGTTGACGAAGGTCTCGTAGTCCATGTGCAGCAGCTCGCGTATCGCCGCCTCGGTCTCGCGCACGGTGTTGCCGGTCAGCGGGACCATCCGCCCGCCCGAGTCGACCTGCAGCTCGAGCACCGTCGCCCCGCGGCCGGCCCGGCCCGTCGAGCGGCGGCGGCTGACGCGGTAGAGCCGGTCGCGGGCAGAGAAGTCGAGCTCGACGGACATCTCGGTCCGCCCCCGGTGGATCAGCTCGTCCTGCGAGCCGCCGCGGGCCCTGCCCCACAGCGCCCAGGTGATCGCATCGAGCAGGGCCGACTTGCCGTGCCCGTTGTCCCCGCACAGGCAGGCGATCCGTATCGGCCTAAGGTCCAGGGCGGGCGGCTCGCGGTAGCACATGAAGTTGCGCACCGCCAACCGCAGGGGGATCATGCCGCTAGTATAGGCAGCGCCCCGGCCGCTCCACCGGCCGCGGGCCGGGGAGGAACCTATGGCCAGGACAACCGCGCCTTACGGAAGCTGGCGCTCGCCCATAACGGCCCGGATGGCCGCGGCGGGCACGGTCGGGCTCAGCCAGGTGGCCCTGGACGCAGGCCACGTCTATTGGGTGGAGGGTCGCCCGGCGGAAGGGGGCCGAAACGTCGTGGTGCGCCGCGGCGCCGGCGGCGGGCCCGCTCAGGACGCCATCCCGGAGGGGCACAGCGCGCGCACCCGCGTCCACGAGTACGGCGGCGGCGCGTTCGCGGCCGACGGCGGGACGGTCTACTACGCCAACTTCTCGGACCAGCGCCTCTACCGCCACCGCCCGGGCGGGGCCCCCGAGGCGCTCACGCCGGACGGCGCGGACCTGCGCTACGCCGACCTCGAGGTGGACCGCGCCCGCGGGCGGCTGATCGCCGTGCGCGAGGACCACACGGCGGCCGGGGGCGGCGAGGCCAGGAACGAGATCGTCTCGGTGCCAGCCCGGCCCGGGGAGGGCCCGGTGCGCGTGCTGGCCAGCGGCGCCGACTTCTACTCGAGTCCGCGCGTCAGCCCCGGCGGCGGGAGGCTGTGCTGGCTTCAGTGGAACCACCCGGACATGCCCTGGGACGGGTGCGAGCTCTGGGCCGCGGACCTCGGCGGGGACGGAGCCGTCACGGGCGCGCGCCTGATCGCGGGCGGGCCGGGGGAGTCGATCTTCCAGCCCGAGTGGTCCCCCGGCGGCGCGCTGCACCTGGTCTCGGACCGCTCAGGGTGGTGGAACCTGTACAGGGCGGACGAGCGCGGGGACGGCGCGGAGCTGCGGGCGCTGTGCCCGATGGAGGCCGAGTTCGCGACGCCGGCCTGGGTGTTCGGGATGCGCACCTACGGGTTCGCCGCAGAGGACCGCATCGTCTGCGCGTGGACGAGCGGCGGCACCTGGTCGCTGGGGATGCTGGATGCTCGGACCGGCGAGCTCGCCGCGTTCGACCTTCCCTACACGGACTACTCGTGCGTTCGGGTGGGCGGCGGCGCGGCGGTCTTCCGCGCCGGGTCGGCCGCCGAGGCCCCGCGGATCGTCCGGCTCGACCTGGCCGCGGGCGGGGCGGAGCCGGTCAGCTCGCCGCCCGCGCTGGGCCTGCCCGCCGCCGCGCTCAGCGCCCCCGAGGCGATCGAATTCCCCACCGAGGGGGGCGCGAGGGCCCACTGCCTGTTCTACCCGCCGGCGAGCGCGGAGTTCGAGGGGCCCCGCGGCGAGAGGCCGCCGCTGGTGGTCAGGATCCACGGGGGTCCGACCGGGGCGGCCTCCTCGACGCTGAGCATGGGGATCCAGTACTGGACCAGCAGGGGGTTCGCGGTCGCCGACGTCAACTACCGCGGGTCCACCGGGTACGGCACCGCCTACCGGCGCGCGCTCGGCGGCGCCTGGGGCGTCGCTGACGTCGACGACTGCGTGGCCGCCGCGCGCCACCTCGTCGCCCGCGGCGACGCCGACGGTGAGCGCCTGGCCATAGCGGGGGGGAGCGCGGGGGGGTTCACGACGCTGGCCGCGCTGACCTTCCGCGACGTGTTCTGCGCCGGGGCCAGCTACTACGGGATCAGCGACCTCGAGGCCCTGGCGCGCGACACGCACAAGTTCGAGTCGCGCTACCTCGACGGCCTTGTCGCCCCGTACCCGGAGCGCGCGGACGTGTGGCGCGAGCGCTCCCCGATCAACTGCGTCGAGCGGCTGAGCCGCCCGGTGATCCTCTTCCAGGGCATGGAGGACCGCGTCGTCCCGCCCAACCAGGCGGAGATGATCGTCGAGGCCCTCAGGGAGAGGGGCCTGGCGGTGGCCTACGTCGCGTACGAGGGCGAGCAGCACGGCTTCCGCCGGGCCGAGAACATCGTCCGCACCCTCGAGGGGGAGCTGTACTTCTACTCGAGGATCTTCGGGTTCGAGCCCGCCGATCCCATCGAGCCGGTGCCGATCGACAACTTTTGAGGCCCCGACGACGCATCTGACCGCCTGCGCCCGCCGCCGGGCAGGCAGGCGACGACATCCGCGGCGGCGAGGTCCTCAGCGCTCGTTCATCTCGTCCCGCGTGAACCGTCGCCCGCCCGTGGATATCGAGTCGCGCAACTCGCGCACGGCTGCCATCGCCCTGGAGGCCTGCCGGTCGCGTCCGGCGTACTCGGCCAGCCACGCCCTGAACTCGGCGTTCAGGGTCGTGCCCTCCGAGCGAGCGCGCCTGCGTGCGGCCTCGATCAGGTCGCCGTCGGCGCTAAGCGTGATCCTCCCCATGCGGTTGGCCTCACCACGAAGACTTACGTGGACGCATTGTGCACCACCGCAGTGCGGCCGGGTGCAGCGGCAGTTACCGCGGATTCCCGGTAGAGCCGGTACCTGTCGGCATCAGGCGCCGTCCCGGCGTCACATCTGCCCCTCCCACCCGTCGTCGAGCCTGTCCCAGCGAGAGCGCAGGTCGGCCAGCGTGGCGGCCGGGATCGAGACGCCAGCCTCGACCATCGCTATGTTGGCGGCCATGTGCTCGGGGCTGCGGGTGCCGACTATCGCGACATCCACCTCCGCGTGGGCATACACGAAGCCCAGGGAGAGCGAGATCGGGTCGTCCGGCGCCTCCGCCAGCGGGCCGAGCGCGGCCATCGCCTGGGTGCGCGCCCAGTACTCGTCGGCGTAGTTGGGATCGAACCTGAAGTCCCTGGTCGGGCTGTGTGGCGCGCCCCAGGTCCTGTTGGCGATCGGGCGCTTGGCGATCACGCCCATGCCCCGCTCCCTCGCCCTGGCCAGCAGGCCCAGCCGCGGGCGCTGGTCGGCCACGTTGAACGAGGTCTGCAGCGTGTCGAACACACCGCTCTCCACCGCCCAGGCGGCGGCCTCGTTGTCGCCGGAGTAGCCGATGAAGCGGGTCTTGCCGGCCTCGCGGGCGCGCACCAGCGCCTCGATCGGGTCGCCCCCCTCGAGCTCTGCGACCCCGCACGAGTGGAGCTGGAGCAGGTCGACGTGGTCGGTCCGCAGCCGGACCAGGCTGCGGTCCACCGACTCGGTGATGGCCGAGACCGACCAGTCCTCGTCCACCTGGCCCTTGGGGATGATGCCGGGCTTCGAGTGCCCGCACTTGGTGGCGAGGGTGAACTCGCTCCGGCGGCGGGATATGGTCCGGCCCACCATCTCCTCGCTGTCGAAGTAGCACTCGGCGGTGTCGAAGAAGGTCAGCCCGGCGTCCAGCGCCGTTACGAGCACCCGCTCGACCTTGTCGATCGTGTCGAGCGACTCCTCCTCGCCGATGGCGGCGAGCCCCACCCCCAGCTTGGTCACCTCGAGGCCCGTGCGGCCCAGCGTCCTGCTCTCCATGTCCGCCTCCGGCGCGCCGACCCGGCGCGGCTCAACGTCCCTCCCCCGGCCGCACCGGCCGCAAGGGCCCTCCCGACGGCGAGGGCTGCGGGAAAGATAGCACGCGCCGCCGCCGCGCCCCGGCCCCGCGCGCGGCCATACAATGCGGGGCCCAGCGAACTCGGAGGTTTGAGCCATGCCGGCCGGTCTTGCGGTGATGGCGGGGCTGGAGCTGATAAGGCTCGCCCCCCGCCTGATAGAGGAGAGTCGAAAGGTCTACGAGAGCGTCCGGGGCCGCCCGCAGCCACGGGAGCTCCCGGACCCCGGCGGGACGGACGCCGCCGCCCTGCGCTCGGAGGTGTCGGACCTGCGCGGGCGCCTTGAGGCCGTCGAGGCGCGGGAGGAGTCCCAGGCCCGCCTGATCGCCGAGATGACCAGGTACCAGGCGGCCCTGCTGCGCTGGCTGCTGTGGATGGCGCTGGCGGCGGGTGTGGCGGCGGCGCTCGCGCTGGCCGCCCTACTGGTGGCCGTGCTCGGCTAGCGCGGCCCCCGCGGCGTCAGGTCCCGGCCAGGTACTCCGCCAGCGGCCTCACCGAGTAGCCGTCCGCGCCTGCGCCGAGGGATTCTGCGGCGGCCCTCGCCGTGTCTATCGACGTCAGGCAGGGTATCCGGCGCTCCGTCGCCGCACGGCGGATCGCGAAGCCGTCCTGGAGCGTCTCGCGGTCCCCGGTGACCGTGTTGACCACTGCGTCCACGGTCCCGTCCGATATCGCGTCCACCACGTTCGGGTGCCCTTCCCCCAGCCGCTTGGTTATGGCCACCACCGGCAGGCCCAGCGCGGCGATCATCCCCGCCGTGCCCTCGGTGGCGTAGAGGCTGCAGCCGGCGGCGGCCAGCTCGCGCGCGAGCGGCACGGCGTCCGCCTTGTCGCGGTCGGCTATCGAGAGCAGGACCGAGCAGCCGGCCCGCAGCGACAGGCCCGCAGCGGCCAGCGCCTTGGCCAGGGCCGGCCGGAACTCGCGGTCGATCCCCATCACCTCGCCGGTCGACTTCATCTCCGGGCCCAGGTAGGTGTCGACCCCGGCGAGCTTCGACATCGAGAACACCGGCGCCTTGATGGCGACCACCCGGCGCCTGGGCCACAGCCCGCCCTCGTAGCCCTGCTCGGCGAGCGTGCGGCCCATCATCGCGCCCACCGCGAGGCGGACCATCGGCACCCCCGTCACCTTGGAGATGAACGGGATGGTCCGCGACGAGCGCGGGTTGACCTCAAGGACGTAGACCTGCGGCCCGCCAGCGCGGGCGGGCCCGCGACCCTCGAGCGGGGAGCGGTAGGTTCCCCCGCCGGTGAGCACGTACTGGATGTTCATCAGGCCCCGCACGCCCAGCGCCAGGCCGATGCGGGTGGTGTACTCGACGATGGCGTCCACCTCCTCCTCGGTGAGGGTGAGGCCCGGGTAGATCGCCATCGAGTCGCCGGAGTGCACCCCCGCGCGCTCGACGTGCTCCATGATCCCCGGGATCAGCACGCTCTCGCCGTCGCAGACGGCGTCCACCTCCACCTCCCGGCCCTCGAAGTACTTGTCGATCAGCACGCGCCGCCCGCCCGCGGCGGCGAACGCCCCGGACATGTAGCGCACCAGCTCGGAGGCGTTCTGCACGACCTCCATCGCCCTGCCCCCGAGCACGTAGCTGGGGCGCACCAGCACCGGGTAGCCGATCTCCTGGGCGACGCGCAGGGCGCGCTCGACGTCGCCCACGGCCGCCCCCGGGGGGTTGGGGATGCCCAGGCGCGAGAGGAACTCCTCGAAGAGGTGGCGGTCCGAGGCGGTGTCGATCGACCGGGCGGTCGAGCCCAGGATGGGCAGGCCCGCCGAGTCCAGGGACTGCGACAGGTTGATCGCCGTCTGCCCCCCGAACTGGACTATCGACGGCGGCGGGGATGCGCCGGCCGTCTCGTTGTAGATGACGTTGCGCACGCTCTCCGAGTCCAGGGGCTCGAAGTAGAGGCGGTCCGAGGTGTCGAAGTCGGTCGAGACGGTCTCGGGGTTGGAGTTGACCATCACGCTCCTTATCCCCGCCGCCGACAGCGCCCAGGCGGCGTGCACCGAGCAGTAGTCGAACTCGATCCCCTGGCCGATGCGTATCGGCCCGGACCCGACCACGACCGCCGCAGGCCCGGCGGCCGCCTCCGCCTCGTTCTCGTCCTCGTAGGTCGAGTAGAAGAAGGGCGTCTCGGCCTCGAACTCGCCGGCGCACGTGTCGACCATCTTGTAGGTCGGTCGCAGCCCGGACTCGGCGCGCATGCGCAGCACCTCCTCCTCGCCGCGGTCCGACAGGGCGCCTATGTGCCGGTCCGAAAGGCCCATGCGCTTTGCCTCGCGCAGCAGCCCGGCCCCCAGGGGCTCTGCGAGCAGCCGCGACTCCATGCGCGCTATCCGCCACAGCGCCCTGGTGAACCACGGGTCCACGCCGGTAACGCGCGAGAGCTCCTCGGGCTCAATGCCCCTGCGCACCGCGGCCAGCAGCGACCAGATGCGCTCGTCGTGCGGGCCCACGTCGTAGCCCCCCGCCGCCCCGCCGCCCTCGGGCGGGTCCGGCTCCCACAGCGCGTCGCGGCCGGTGATCTCGAGGGAGCGGACGGCCTTGAGCAGCGCGGCCTCGAAGGTGCGGTCGATCGCCATCACCTCGCCGGTGGCCTTCATCTGCGTGCCCAGGGAGCGCTCGCCGCCGGCGAACTTGTCGAAAGGCCAGCGCGGTATCTTGACCACGCAGTAGTCCAGGGCCGGCTCGAAGGCCGCCACGGTCTTCCCCGTAACCGCGTTGGGTATCTCGTCCAGCCTGCGCCCGACCGCGATGCGCGCCGCAACGCGCGCTATCGGGTACCCCGTCGCCTTGCTGGCCAGGGCCGAGCTGCGGCTCACGCGCGGGTTGACCTCGATCACGTAGTAGTCCGGTCCGCCCGGGTCCGCCCCGATCGCCTCGGCGACCACGTCGCCGGGGCGCAGGGCCAGCTGGACGTTGCACCCTCCCTCGACGCCCAGGGCGCGGATGATGTTCAGGCTCGCGGTCCGAAGCGTCTGGTACTCGCGGTCGGTGAGGGTCTGGCTGGGCGCGACTACGATCGAGTCGCCGGTGTGCACGCCCATCGGGTCGAGGTTCTCCATGTTGCACACGGTGATGCAGTTGTCCGCGCCGTCGCGCATCACCTCGTACTCGACCTCCTTCCAGCCGACCAGGGAGCGCTCGACGAGCACCTGCCCTATGGGGCTGGCCGCCATGCCGCCGGCGACGATGCGCCGGTACTCGTCCTCGGTCTCGGCGATGCCGCCGCCGGTGCCCCCGAGCGTGTAGGCCGGGCGTATGACCGCTGGCAGGCCGATGGCCGCAAGGGCCTCGTCAGCGTCCGAGTCCGACTCGACGATCGCGCTCGGCGGCACCGGCTCGCCGATTCCGGTCAGCAGGTCGCGGAAGCGCTCGCGGTCCTCGGCCGCGCGGATCGTATCGAGCGGGGTGCCCAGCAGCCGCACGCCATGGCGGTCGAGGATGCCGGCGTCGGCGAGCTCTACGGCGAGGTTGAGGCCGGTCTGCCCGCCCAGCGTCGGCAGGATGCCGTCCGGGCGCTCGCGCCCGAGGATGCGGTCGATCACCTCGACCGTCAGCGGCTCGATGTACACGACGTCCGCCACGCCCTCGTCGGTCATGATCGTCGCGGGGTTGGAGTTGACCAGCACCGTGGTCACCCCCTCCTCGCCGAGCGCCTTGCACGCCTGCGTGCCGGCGTAGTCGAACTCGGCCGCCTGGCCGATCACGATCGGCCCGGACCCGACGACCAGGACCTTCGAGAGGCTAGTCACCGTCGATCATCCGCGCGAACTCGTCGAAGACGTGCTCGCTGTCGCGCGGGCCCGGGGAGGCCTCGGAGTGGTACTGGATCGCCATCACCGGCATAGAGCGGTGGCGAAGGCCCTCGACGGTGCCGTCGTTGAGCGAGACGTGCGTGACCTCGACCTCGGCAGGGAGGGAATCGGCGTCGACGGCGTAGCCGTGGTTCTGGGCCGTGACGTAGGCCCGGCCGGTGCGAAGGTCGCTCACCGGGTGGTTCGCCCCGCGGTGGCCGAACTTGAGCTTGAAGGTCCGGCCCCCGAAGGCCCGGGCCAGCACCTGGTTGCCCAGGCAGATGCCGAACACCGGCACCCGCCCCGCCAGGCCCCGCGCCGTCTCGACCGCGTAGTCTATGAGCGCCGGGTCCCCGGGCCCCGGCGAGAGCAGCACCCCGTCCGGGCGGCGCCCGAGCAGCTCGTCTGCCGACGCCGCGGCCGGGAAGGCGAGCACCTCGAACCCGCGGCGCTCGAGCAGCCGCATGATGTTGTACTTGACCCCGTAGTCCGATACCAGGACCCGCCGCGGGCGCTCCTCCCCGCCGCCCCAGCGCAGCGGCTCCGGGGTGGTCACCCCGGCCACCAGGTCGGTCTCGCCGTAGGACTCGGCCGCGGCCAGGGCGGCCCTTGCACGCTCGGCGGTGGGGCCCAGCGCTCCCATCATGACCCCGCGCGTGCGCAGCTGCCGCGTCAGCGCCCGCGTGTCCACGCCCCACAGGCCCGGCACGCCCTCGGAGCGCAGGTACTCGTCGACGGTCGTTATCGGCAGGCCGTGGCTGGGCAGCTCGCAGTGCTCGCGCACCACGAAGCCGGCGACCCTTATGCGTGCGGACTCGGCGTCGCGGCGGTTGATCCCGTAGTTGCCGATCATCGGGTAGGTCGGGACGACGATCTGCCCGGCGAACGACGGGTCGGTGAGCATCTCCTGGTAGCCGGTCATCGAGGTCGAGAAGACCAGCTCCCCGGCCGCCTCTGCGTCGGCCCCGAACGCCCTGCCGGCGACGACCGTACCGTCCTCGAGCGCGAGGAAGCGCCCTGCGCCGTCGCCGCTCACGCGCGCCAGACCACCCGCCCGCCGCAGACGGTCGCGACCACGCGCCCGGTCAGCTCGGCGCCCGCCAGCGGGGTGTTGCGGCCCTTGGAGAGCATCGCTTCCGGGTCCACGGTCCACCGCGCGTCCGGGTCGATCACCGCGACGTCCCCCGGGGCGCCGGGGGCGAGAGTGCCGAGGCCCTCGGGGGCGCGGCCGGCGAGCAGCCGGGCGGGCCCGGCCGTGAGGGCCTCGATCAGCCGCGGCAGCGTGACCGCGCCCGAGCGCACCAGCGCCATCGTCGCCCCGAGGGCGGTCTCAAGGCCGCTGATGCCGAACGCCGCCTGCTCGAGCGTGCAGAGCTTGTCGGTCGCCGCGTGCGGGGCGTGGTCGGTGGCGATCGCGTCCGCGACGCCGTCGGCGAGCGCCCTCGCCATGGCGGCGACGTCGCGCTCGGTGCGAAGCGGCGGGTTCACCTTTGCCGAGGTGTCGTATGCCTCGGGCGTCAGCGGGTCGAACTCCGAGCCCGCCCCGCGCCCGAGCACCGCCCGCTCGGTCAGCGTCAGGTGGTGCGGGGTTATCTCGGCCGTGACGCGAACCCCCCGCTCGCGGGCGGCCCGCACCAGCTCGGCGGTGCCCTGCGTGCTCATGTGGGCGATGTGCACCCACCCGCCGGTCAGCTCGGCCAGGGCGATGTCGCGGGCGGCCATCTGCTCCTCCGCGGCCGCGGGGACGCCCCGGACGCCGAGGCGGGTGGCGATCCATCCCTCGTTGACCGGCCCGCCGCCGCTCAGCGACAGCGTCTCGCAGTGCTCGATCACAGGCAGGCCGAGGGCCGATGCGTAGGAGAGCGCCTGGCGCAGCAGGTTGTCGTCCGAGACCGGGTGGCCGTCGTCCGAGAACCCCACCGCCCCTGCCTCGGCCATCTCGCCCATGTCGGCGAGCTCGCGCCCGGCGCTGCGCTTGGTGATGGATCCTATCGGCAGGACGCGGACGGCCCCGCGCGCCGCCGCGGCGCGCGCCAGGTACCCGATGGCGGCGGCGGTGTCCATCGGCGGGTCGGTGTTGGGCATCGCGCACACGGTGGTGAACCCGCCCGCCGCCGCCGCGGCGGTCCCAGTCTCGATCGTCTCTTTGTCCTCGAACCCGGGCTCGCGAAGGTGGCAGTGAAGGTCCACGAACCCGGGGGCCACGACCATCCCCGCTGCGTCCAGCGTCCGGGCGCCGTCCGGGGCGGCGATGCCCGCGCCGACCGCCCGGACCGAGCCGTCCTCGATGAGCACGTCGGCGGGCCCGTCGGTCCCCGATGCCGGGTCGATCACCCGCCCGCCGGATATGAGCAGCGCCCGGGCGTCTGCGCTCACTCCCGTACCCCCGCGCCGGGCGCGACGACCCCGAAGAGCAGCGCCATCCTGACGGCCACGCCGTTGGTGACCTGCCGGCGGATCACCGAGCGCGCCCCGTGCGCGACCTCGGGGTCGATCTCCACGCCCTCGTTCATCGGCCCCGGGTGCATGACGATCGCGCCCGGCGAGCACAGCTCGAGGCGCCGGGGCGTGATGCAGTACATGCGCGAGTACTCGCGGACCGAGGGCAGGTGGCCCGATGCCTGGCGCTCGAGCTGGAGCCGAAGGGCCATGACCACGTCCGCCCCCTCGAGCGCCTCCTCGGCGCTGTGGGTGATCCGCACGCCGGCCAGCGGGTGTCCCTCCGGCAGGGGGCGCAGCAGGTCGGGCGGCATCAGCGTAGGGGGCCCGCAGAGGGTGACGCGCGCGCCCATCTTCACCAGCCCCCACAGGTTGGAGCGCCCGACGCGGCTGTAGAGGATGTCGCCGACGATGGCGACGCTCCTGCCCTCGACGCCGCCGAGCTCGCGCTCGATGGTGTAGATGTCGAGCAGCGCCTGGGACGGGTGGGCGTGGGCGCCGTCGCCGGCGTTGATCACCGAGGCGCCGAGGTGCCTTGCCAGGAAGTGCGGCGCGCCCGAGTGGGGGTGGCGCACGACGATGATGTCGGCGTTCATGGCCTGGAGGGTCAGGGCGGTGTTGCGCAGCGACTCACCCTTGCTCGCGCTCGATCCGGCGGCGGTGACGTTGATCACGTCGGCCGAGAGCACCTTGCCGGCCTGCTCGAACGAGACGCGCGTGCGGGTGCTGGCCTCGTGGAAGAGCGTGATCACCGTCCGCCCGCGCAGGGCGGGGACCTTCCTGATCGAGCGCCCCAGCACCTCGCGCATCGCGGTGGCGTTGGTCAGGACGGCCCGGATCTCCTCGCGCGAGAAGTCGTCGAGGTCCAGCACGTGCCTGCGGGCGGGCGAGAGCGCCCCCGCCCCGTCGGCCAGGGCCGGGATGCCTATCCTGCGGGCCGTGGTCACCCGGTCCCGTCCCCGGAGGCGGCAGGCGCGGCAGGCGCGCTCTCGCCGGGGATCAGCGCCACCTGGTCGCCGCCGTCGGTCTCGCTGAGCCTGACGGCCACCTCCTCGTGCCTTGCGGTGGGCATGTTCTTGCCGACGTAGTCGGCGCGGATGGGCAGCTCGCGGTGGCCGCGGTCGACCAGGACGGCGAGCTGGATGCTGCGCGCCCGGCCGAAGTCCATCAGCGCGTCCATCGCCGCGCGGATGCTCCTGCCCGTGTAGAGCACGTCGTCGACCAGCACGACGACCCTGCCCTCGATGGGCTCGGGGATCTCGGTGGGGCGCACCAGGGGCCTGGGGCGGCCGTGGAGGTCGTCGCGGTACAGGGCGATGTCGAGCCTGCCGACCGGGGGGCGCACCCCCTCGAACGACTCGATCAGGGCCGAGAGGCGCTCGGCCAGCGGGACGCCGCGGGTGTGGATCCCGACTCAGGACCACGTCGCCCGCGCCGCGGTTGCGCTCGAGGATCTCGTGGGCGATGCGCCGCAGCGCCCGCCCGACCTCCTCGGCTCCCAGCACCTGCCTTTGGCCTCGCTGTCGCAAAAAAAGACCCCCGTCTTGTCGCCGACAGGGGCTCGGTGCGCCGGGCGCGGCCGCGCCGGGAGCGCGGTGCCCGCCCTATCCCTTGTCAGCCTCTCAGGACTGCCGCTTAAAGGGGCAAGCTGAATGTTGCTATGCCTGAGCGAATACTACGCCCCCGGCGCGCCGATCTCAAGTCCGCAACGCGTCGTGACGCCGTTCGCGGCGCCGCCCGTCCGGGCGGGTGTCAAGCCGCCACCGGGATCGTTCGCGGCCGGCGCCTCGGCAGCGGCGATTTAGGTTCGGAGCGGCCGCTGGACGGACATGGTCCGCACCGGACGGGGCACGTTCGGCAGCCCGTCCACCGACGACCCGCAGGCAGGGGCCGCGGTCCCGGGGTGCCCGGACGGCTTCAGTCGCCCGTGGCCCCTCCTACGTCCCTGCGCCTGAATATCCAGGAGGCGGCCGCGATCAGGCAGACCGTGTAGGCGAGGATGACCAGGGAGGCCCCGAGCGCGTCGGAGGAGCCGTCCACGGCCGGCGCGGCCGTCCAGGAGCGAAAGCTCTGGATGAGGAGGAAGTCCGTTACGCCGTCGAGCGCGTCGCTCAGGCGCAGGAGCGGCGCGACGATGGACTCCGCTATGAAGTACCCGACCGAGGCGGCTATGCCCATGCCGCGGGAGGAGGTGAGCACCGTGGCCAGGACGCTGAGCGCTATGAACGGCAGGAGGCCGTACAGGGTCTTGAAGAAGATGACCACGACGTCGGACCAGCTGCCGGAGTCGGCGAGTCCGCCCGTCTCGCCCGGGGGGATCGCGGCGGCGATCAGGCTGGCAGCCACGGCCGCGAGCGCGATCACCAGCAGGGCGTCTGAGCACAGCCGAAGGAGCAGCAGGACCTTGGCGGAGAGGAACTTCAGGCGGCCGACGCCACCGCTGAGCACCGTCCGCAGGGTGCCCCAGCCGTACTCCGTGCCCACTATCGAGGCGGCGAGGATCATGATGAGCAGGGGGCCTATCGCGACCGGGCCCAGGGAGGAGAACCCGGAGATGCTCCCGGCGACGCTGCTGGGCAGGGTGAAGTTGCGCCGGAGCTCGTCCCGGGCCTGGAAGTCGCCGCAGTTCCCGGCGGCGAGCCACGCGTCCACCTCGCCGAGGAATTCGGCCTGCTGCTCCCCGGTGAGCCGATCGAACTCCGCCGGCATCCGGTCGTTCGCGACGTCTGCGCACGTGATCGTCGCCTCCATGTGCCCGTCCTCGTCCCAGGCCATGCCGTAGGAGGCGGTGCCGCCCTCCATGACCTCCTGCACGGTGGCGTTGTGGTAGGCCAGGTAGTTGAACCAGATGCCGAGCTGCGATACGAGCACGGCCACGGCGAGCAGCGCCCACGGCATCCGGAGCCGGCGCAGCTTGAACCACTCCCACCTCGTGAGCCGCAGGACCTGCCCGGTGGGCGCGAGGGCCCGCAGCACCGTCATCGCGTCCGCCTCCCCGGGCCGCCCGCCCCTTCGTCGCCGGTGACCTCAAGGAAGTACCTCTCCAGGGAGCCGCGGCCGGCGTCCGCCCCGATCACGTAGACGTCCGAGCGGCCGAGGGCCTCCGAGATCTCCGCCGACCTGTCGCCCTCGGCGAGGACGACGACCTCGCCGCCCTCGGTCCTCACGTCCTCGACCCAGCTGAGCGCGGACAGTATCTCGACGGCCCTCGTGTCGTCCGTGGTCCTCAGCCTCAAGCGGTCCCCGGACAGCAGGATGTCCGGTACGGTGCCCTGGGCGATCAGCGTCCCGTCGGACATGATCACCACGCTGTCGCACGTCTGCTCCACCTCGCCGAGCAGGTGGCTCGCCAGCAGGACCGTCCGCCCGTCGGCGCACAGCTCGCGGATCAGCTGGCGGACCTCGGCCATGCCGGCGGGGTCCATCCCGTTGGTGGGCTCGTCCAGAAACAGGAGCTCGGGATCGCCCAGGAGAGCGAAGGCCAGCCTAGGAGAGCGAAGGCCAGCCCCAAGCTCGATGCGCTCTTCCAGGGATTCATACTCGTGGCACTCAGGCGCTGCTTCATGCCGAGGGAGTAGGTGCCGAAGCGCTGGTCCGCGCTGTCCGACAGGCCGACCCGCCCGAGCAGGCCGTCTATTTCGCGCGGCGAGCCGCGGTCGAAGATGCCCTGGAAGTACATCAGGTTCTCCCGGCCCGTGAGGTAGGGGTAGAAGGCCGGGTACTCGATGATCGCCCCGACGCGGCGCAGCGACTCCTCGAGCCCGTCGGGCGAGCCGAAGAGGCTGAAGGTGCCGGAGGTCGGACGCACCAGGCCGAGCAGCATCCCCATCGTGCTGGTCTTGCCCGAGCCGTTGGGGCCGAGCAGCCCGAAGGCGTGGCCGCGCGGGACGGCCATGGACAGGCCGTCCACGGCGACGATGCTCCCGTAGATCTTGGTGAGCGCCTCAGTCTCGATGACGGGCCTGCCGTCGGCCGCGGCGGCCGCCCCGGTGCGCTCCCTCAGGGCCGAGGCCGCGAGGTCGGGGACCAGCTGCAGCCATATGAGCAGTCCCCTCAGCCCGCCGCCGTCGAGGCGCATCCTGTCCCGGAAGAACTGGATCATCTGCTCGCCGTACTCCTGGCGGAAGTCGCGCGGGTAGGCCACGAGCAGCGCCCTGTAGACCCGTTCCGAGACCATGTCAGGCGCCCGGCCCGCCCGCAGCCTCCGTCCACCTGGCCCTGGCGGTGCGGGCGAGCCGCTCCACGCGGGCCACCTCGGCCCTGAGGGCGCGCGCCCCCAGGTCCGTGAGGCGGTAGTAGCGCCGCCGCTCGTCGTCCATGTCGGGGTCCGGCCGCTCGGCGCTCTCCTCGATCAGGCCGGCCCTGAGCATCTGCTTGACCGCTCCGTAGAGCGTGCCGGGCCCCATTGCGACGGCCCCGTCGGTGAACGCCTCGATCTCCTTCATGATCGCGTAGCCGTGCTTGTCCCCGGTGGTCAGCGCGAGCAGGATGTGCACGTGCGAGGCCGGCAGGGGCAGCAGGTCCGAGGGCGTTCGGCTCGGCATCGTCACCCGACGTGCCCCGGGAATAGGGTCCTGATGGCGTGCGGTACTCCTGCGGGCCTATAACGGCTCCCGATATATTGAGGGCCTTTGTAGCGGACGCCGACACATATGTCAAGCGCGCTGGCCGGCCGTGGAGACTGGGGCCCGGGGCCAGTCGGCCGACCGGGGGCCGGCTTCACCTTCCGGCACGGACGGACCTGCGGATCCCCCGGGCAGGCGGCGGCGGCCCCCGCCGGAATCCCCCTACCCGGCCGCTTGCGCGACCGGCCTACCGCCGTGCACGAACGCGGTCCAAGAGTCGGAGGGCCTACGGATTGCCCGCCTGAAGTGGCGCGGATGGCCATACCGACTCCTCGGGGAGCCGGCGGCGAGTGCAGGATTTGGGCGCCGGATCGCGCAACGGTCGGAAGCGGCGGCTGCGCCCCGACGCCCGGTGTCACCTGCTCCGGGGCCGCTCCCTGACCGCCGGACTGTGTGCGGGATGCAAGGTGGCAGTTCAGAGCGATGGCAGCCGGTCTTACGGAGGCCGCAGGCCGACCATAGAATGGGAAAAGGCGAACGGCGTCGAAGGGGATTCGACCAATGGGGGGCAAGGCATGACAACCGCGGCCTATCGGCAAGACCCTCCGTTCAGCGAGACGTACGTCGCGAAGATCGTCGAGGATATGGGAGGGCCAGGCGCCATCCTCGATGACCTGGAGGAGTTCCGCCAGCTGGTTGACCGCCTGTGGAGTGAGCGGGCGGAACTGATGGAGAGGCATCCGGACAGGTGGGTGGCGGTGGGAGCGGACGGAGTGGTCGCGATTGGCGACTCGATGCGGGCCGTGCTCAACGAGGTTGAGGACCTGGGGATGCGGCGGCGGGACGTGGTGGTGGAATTCCTCGACACGGATCCTCCGCTGCTGATTCTGTGATCATCGGCAGGTTCGACGAGCGTGGAAGGCCATTCGTCGAGGGACGCGTTACAATCCCCAGCATCCAGGTGGACGAGAGGGTGCTATTCCTCCTCGACACGGGAGCCGACAGCACGTGTCTGCATCCTCGAGACACAGATTCCGTGGGCATTCCCTTCCGGCAGCTTGGCAACGCCGTGTCCTCGACAGGGGTGGGCGGCAGATCACGCTACTTTCGCGAACCCGCGCTGTTGGCCTTTGGTGACGAATCCCGCAGCAGGCCTTATGTCATCGACATCCACATAGCGGAGCCAAACGAGAGTTCCGACGCGCTGTCATCCCTGCTCGGGCGCAATGTGATCAACCACTGGTACATGGAATACGATCCCTCGGACGGCCGGCTTGAGTGCACCGTGAGACACGCCGACTACACGATGGATGCCCCGCGAGGGCAGTTCGCCCCCGCCCGGTGCCGGTCGAATTTCCGGACCTCACTGCAAGTCGGGGCCACGGATTCCTCCTTGACCGGGTAAACCCGGCCAAATAGAATTGCGCCATTCCGCCCGTCCGCCGCGATGCCACGGCCCCCGTGGGCCGCGGGTGGGGCGGGGGATAGACCCGCGGCGGGCGGTCGCAAGGACGCATTAGGGAGGGCCGGCGGTGCTGAGAAGGGCTCTTGGACTGTCGCGGGACGCAGAGCGGCGCCCCCGGGAGATGCTGAGCGTCATGGGCGAGAGCGTCGTGCTGCGCGACAAGCGCCCCGAGGACATGCCCGACGACTACGAGTGGCGCTGCGACCCCGAGCTCTCCAGGCTCGACGCGACCCGCCCGATGCAGATGGCCTACTCCGACTACCGGCGCTACGCCCGCGAGGAGATGGAGTACAGGGGCAGGCACTCGCGCCGCTTCGCCATCGACACCCGCGACGGCGTCCACATCGGCAACTGCATGTACTACGACGTGGACGAGCGCCGCGGCCAGGCCGAGCTCGGGATCATGATCGGGGACCGGGGCTACTGGGGGCGCGGCTACGGCTCGGACGCGGTCGAGACCCTGCTGTACCACATCTTCACCTCTACCGGCCTTTCCAGGGTCTACCTGCACACCCTCGTCTGGAACGACCGGGCGCGCCGGTCCTTCGCCAGGGCGGGATTCACCGAGGTCCGCCCTGTGCGACGCAGCGGCATGGACTTCATCCGCATGGAGGTGACCCGCCCCGAGTGGGAGCGGCGCCTCGCCTCGCGGGAGGCGGCCGCACCCGCCGCGGGCGCCGACCGGGCCGCGGCCCCGGGGACCGTCCGGTTCGGCGGCGGCGGGGTCGAGCCGGTCGGCTGACCTCGCTCCGAGCCCGCCGCACATGAGGGTCCTCGTGACCGGCGCCGCCGGCTTCGTCGGGTGTGCGCTGATCCCCCGCCTGCTCGAGGCCGGCCACGAACCCGTCGCCCTGGTGCGCGACCCGGAGGCGGCCGCTGCGATGGCCGGGCGCGGCGTGCGGACGGCGCGCGGGGACGTGCGCGACCCCGACTCCCTGGCCGCCGCGTGCGACGGCGCGGACGCCGTCGTCCACCTCGCGGCTGTGATCAGGGAGGGTGGTGCGGACCGCGACGGCTTCCGGGCCGTCAACGTCGAGGGCACCCGCAACGTCGCCGAGGCCGCCCGCGCGGCCGGGGCCGGGAGGGTCGTGATGGCCAGCGCCATCGGCGCTGCGGACGACCCGGCGATGCGCTTCCTTCGCTCGCGGCGCGAGGGAGAGCGGGCGCTCGCCGACTCGGGCGTGCCGCACTGCGTGCTGCGCTTCTCGGTCGTGTTCGGCCCGGGCGACGAGTTCATGAACGTCCTTGCCGCCATGTGCAGGGCCCTGCCGGTCGTCCCGCTGGCCGGCGGCGGCCGGGCGATGCTCCAGCCCATCTCCGTCGGCGACGCCGCCCGCTGCCTGCTCGCCGCGCTCGAGTCGGACGAAGCGCCCGGGCGCACCTACGAGCTGGGGGGCCCTGAGCTCATTGAGTACGGAGAGCTCGTGCGCCTCGCCGCCCGGGCCGCCGGCGCGCGGGCGGCCCTGGTCGGCGTGCCGATGCCGCTGATGCGCGCGGCGGTTGCCGCGATGGAGATGGCGCTTCCCAGGGCCCCGGTCACGGTCGAGCAGCTGCGGCTGCTCGACGCCGGCTCGTTCGGGGAGGAGGACTCGGTCGCCGCCGCCTTCGGCTTCGCCCCGGAGTCCGTGCGCGACGGCCTGGGCTACCTGGAAGGCATCGGGTACCTGGAGGCGCTGCGCATGTGCCTGGGCGCCGCTCCCCGCCGCCGCCGTGGCGGCTGAGCCGGCGCCGGGAGGCGCCTACCGCCGCGCGGTCGACAGGGTGATGTCGCTCGCCGACTTCGAGCGAGCGAGGCGCGAGCCGGGCCACGGCGGCTTCCACCTCGAGCGCATGGCGCTGCTGCTGGGCGCCCACGGCGACCCGCACCTGTCGGTCCCGACCGTCCACATAGCCGGGACCAAGGGCAAGGGCAGCGTTGCGGCGATGATGGCCTCGGTGCTCTCTGCGGCCGGGCTGCGCGCGGGCCTGTACACCTCCCCGCACCTGCACACCGTGAGGGAGCGCATCCGCCTGGGCCCGGAGCCGGTCTCGGAGCGCGGGTTCGCCCGGCTGGTCGATCTCGCCTGGCCCACCGTCCGCGAGGTGGCGCGCACCGGCGGCCACGGCGGGGTCACCACCTTCGAGATGATGACGCTGATGGCGTTCCTGCACTTCCGCGACGAGGGCGCCGACGCCCAAGTGATCGAGGTCGGCCTGGGCGGCAGGCTCGACTCGACCAACCTGGTCCGGCCGGCGGTTACCGTGATCACCTCGATCAGCCTGGACCACACCGCCACGCTGGGGGGCACCGTGGCAGAGATAGCGGCGGAGAAGGCGGGGATCGTAAAGCCCGGGGTCCCCGTGGTCCTCGCCCCGCAGCCGGCCGGCTCGCGCGACGCGGTGCGCGTGGTCCGCGAGGCGGCGGCGCGGGCCGGTGCGCCGCTGATCGAGGTCGGGGCCGAGGCCCGCTGGACACCGATTCGCTCGGGCAGGTGGGGTCAGCTGCTGCGGCTGCGGACCGGCGGGGGCGAGATCGACGTCCGCCTCCCCCTGGTCGGCCCCCACCAGGCCGAGAACGCCGCGACGGCGCTGGCGGCCCTGCGGGCGGCCGGCGGCCGGCTATGCCCCACCGCGGCCCAGGCGGCGGCCGGGCTGGCCGCGGTCCGCTGGCCGGGCCGGGTCGAGTACCTTCGCGCGGGGGGCGCGGGCCCTGTGCTGGTTGCCGACGGCGCCCACAACGACGACTCGGTGGGAAGGCTTATCGAGTCGGTGCCCGAGCTCGCCCGCGGGGGCGCGGCGGTGGCCTTTGGGGCCCTCGCCGGGCACAGCGCGGAGGGGATGCTGGGGCGGCTGCGCTGCGTCTCGCCCCGCCTGGTCGCCGTCCGCTCGCGCCACCCGAGGGCCGCCGGGAGCGGCGCCATGGCGGAGCTGGCGCGGTCGATGGGCATCGAGGTGATCGGCGAGGGGCCGGCCGTCGCGGCCGGGATGGAGGCGGCGCTCCGGGCGGCCGGCGCCGGCGGGGCCGTGGTCGCGACGGGGTCGATATCGGTCGCCGCCGAGGCCAGGGAGTGGGCGATGGGCATCGAGCCCGAGTGCTATCCTACGATCAGGCGCCCGGAGCTCTCGGCGGTCTAGGGGCGTCCCCTCGACCGCAACCGGCGCCGGCTTGGTCACCGACATGAGGCCCTTGGCATGACCGCAGCTCCCGAGGGGCCCCCCCCCGCCGCCCCGCCGCCCGCCCGCCCCGAGGGGCGTCCCCGCGTGGTCGTCACCGGCATGGGCGCCATGTCGCCGCTCGGCGAGAGCGTGGCCGAGTTCTGGGCCGGCCTCGTCGAGGGCCGGTCGGGGATCGACCGCATGACGATCACCGACCCCACCGACTTCCCGTGCAAGTTCTCCGGGAGGTCCTGGGCTTCGACCCCACCGACTACATCGACCGCAGGGAGGCGCGCCGCATGGCGCGCTTCTCGCAGCTCGCCGTAGCCGCCGCGGGCGAGGCCATCTCGGACGCCTCCCTGGACCTCGGCGCGGTCGACCGCGAGCGCGTCGCCGTGGTGCTCGGGAACGGGGCGGGCGGCTACCCGGAGACCGAGGAGGCGGTGCGGACGCTGGTGGCCAGGGGCGGGATGAGGATCAGCCCGTTCTACATGCCGAGCATGCTCTGCAACATGGCCGCGGCCAACGTCAGCCGCCTGTTCGGGCTCTACGGCTACACCAACACCGTGGTGACCGCGTGCGCGGCGGGCACGCAGGGGATAGGCGAGGGCGCCGAGGTGATCCGCCGCGGGGCGGCGGACGTCGTCGTCAGCGGCGGGACCGAGGCCGGGCTGTGCCAGCTGGGCCAGGGGGGCTTCAACGTGATCCGCGCGCTGACGCGCCGCACCGACGATGCGACGAAGGTCAGCCGGCCGTTCGACGCCGGCCGCGACGGGTTCGTCCCGGCCGAGGGGGCCGGGATAATGGTGCTAGAGAGCCTGGAGCACGCCCTGGGGCGCGGGGCCGACATCCTCGCCGAGGTGGCGGGGCAGGCCAGCTCGTCGGACGCCTTCCACCCGGTCCAGCCCGACGAGGAGGGGAGGGGAGCGGCGCGGGCCATACGCTGGGCGCTCGCTGACGCCGGGGTCGGCCCGGGGGATCTCGACTACATCAACGCGCACGGCACGTCGACGCAGCTCAACGACCTGGCCGAGACCCGGGCGATCAAGGCGGCGCTGGGGGAGGAGGCTTACTCGGTCCCGGTCAGCTCGACCAAGTCGATGATCGGGCACGCGCTGGGGGCGGCGGGGGCGCTGGAGGCCATAGCGTGCGTGATGTCGATCCGCGACGGGGTGATCCACCCGACCGTCAATTACGAGACCCCGGATCCGGACTGCGACCTTGACTACGTGCCAAACTCGGCGCGCAGCGCCGAGGTCGGGGTGGCGATGTCGAACAGCTTCGGCTTCGGCGGGCAGAACGCCTGCCTGGTGCTGCGCCGCTTCGACGGCTAGGGAGACCCGGGGGGCTGTACTAGGCTCCTCAGCACAGGTCATGGTCCCCCGCCACGTTGATCCGGAGGGCGCTCGGCAGGTCGGTCGACGAGGAGATTGAAGTGATTTGCCAGACACCGTCTGGCGAATCCGAGGGTGATTCCACGGAAGTGCGCTTGGCGGAGCTAACAGCAGCCCTTCCGCTCCCTAGCGGACTTGGTGTGGGGGTCTTGGCCCGCTGGAGTGTCCGCTAAGCGGATGAGGCTTGAGTCCTGGGGTGCCGGGCCGTCGGTCGGTGTAGCCACGGCTGCTGAACATGCCAAGGCGGACAGGGACGGGGCGGCGCGGTCAATGGACCGGCCACCTAGGCGGGCCGTGCTCGACAACTCCCGCCCGCGCTGGCCGGGGCCGTGCTACGAACCGGCGGCTTAGGACCCCATCCTTGGCCCCCAGAGGGGGATTAGGGCGGGGACCCTGGCCCGGCGGTGGCGCCTGGCCATCACCGGGCGCATGTCCTGGGCGGCCATCACGTGGCTGCAGGTGCGCCGCCCTAGGAAGTACTCGCACGTGCACGCCCAGGTGCCCGACTCGGGGGAGCTCCCGGCCTCTGCGGCCTCGAACGTGACGGTGTGGGTGGCGTTGTCCCCCCGGAAGCTCGCCGTGTAGCCGGTGATGGTCAGGCGGTCCGGCTCCTCGGCGTAGAGCCTCGCCTTGAGCATCTTCCTGACCAGGCTCGAGTGCACTCCCGCGCGCCTCCCTACGGAGCGCCGGCCCGTCCGGGCCGGCCCGATGGCCCCGCGCCGTGGCGGGGCCGCGATGGCCGCAGATTCTACAGCCCGGGCGCGGGGCCCCGCAACCGCGCGGCGCACGGCCCGGGTGGTATATTCCGGGCATGCGCGTCGCCCTGCTGGGACAGTCGGCCTTCGGCGAGGCGGTGCTCAGGGCGCTCGCCGCGGCGGGGGAGGAGGTCGTCGGCGCCCTGTGCCCCCCCGACCGGGAGGGAAGGCCGCCCGACCCCGTCAAGGTCGCCGCCGCCGAGCTCGGCGTGCCGGTGCTCCAGTTCCGCCGCATGCGCGACCACGAGGCGATCGAGGGCTTCGCCGCGCTGTCCGCGGACCTGGGGGTGATGGCCTACGTCACCGACATCGTGCCGCCCGAGATCCTCGGTGCGCCGGCGCACGGCACCATCCAGTACCACCCCTCGCTGCTGCCGCTGCACCGCGGCCCCAGCTCGATCAACTGGGCCGTCATCCACGGGGACGCCGAGACCGGCCTGACGGTCTTCTGGCCGGACGAGGGCCTGGACACCGGGCCGGTCCTGCTGCAGCGCCGCGTCGCGATCGGCCCGGACGACACGACCGGGTCGCTGTACTTCGACAGGCTCTTCCCGATGGGGGTCGAGGCCATGGTCGAGGCGGTGGGGCTGGTGCGCTCGGGCGCGGCCCCGAGGATCGAGCAGGACCACTCCCTGGCCACCTACGAGGGTTGGTGCCGTGCGGAGGACGTGCGCATCGAGTGGGAGATGGACGCGGGCGAGCTCTACAACCTGGTGCGCGGCGCGGACCCGTCCCCGGGCGCCTGGACGAGCCTTGGCGGCGCGCGGGTCTCGCTGTTCCGCGCCAGGTTGCGCCCCGGCGACCCGGCGGGGGCGCCGGGGGAGGTGACCGGCGTCGGGGACGGGGGGATCACCGTCGCCGCGCGCGGGGCCTCCCTGCTCGTCGGGCGCGTGCGGCCGGAGGGGGCGGGCAAGCTCGCCGCCGCCGACTGGGCGCGGGAGGCGGGGCTGTCCGCCGGCGACCGGCTGGGGGGCTAGGGGCGGCCCGGGCCCCGTATCCGGGCGCTCCGGGGGCGGCAGCCCGTTGGGCCGGCTGGCGGCAGGGTGTATGCTGTAGGGCGTATTGAGCATCCTTCGCTTCCTCACCGGAGGCGGCGGCGACGGATCCGCTTCCTCCCCGTCTGCCACCGCCGGCCTCTACGTCGACATCGAGAACCTGCGGGAATCGGCGAAGTCCATGGTGGGCTCGCTCGTCGAGTCCTGGCCGGAGACCTTCCCCAGCCCGGGCCTGATCACGCTCTACGTCCCGGCCGACCAGGTCGAGCTGTGGCGGATGTGGGGCATCTCGCGCTTCAAGGGGGCCCAGGTCAGGGTGCGCGGCATACAGCGCTTCAGCGGCCACCTCTCGAAGAACTCGGCGGACATAGCGATCGCGACCGACGCGGTCGCCGACTTCGTCCGCGGCCGGGTGCGCCACGTGGCCGTCTTCAGCGACGACTCCGACTTCATGTCGCTGTACGTCAAGATCAGGGAGGAGGCCGGCGGGTCCGCCGACGCCCCGTTCCTGTGGGTCCTGACCGACCGGCGCGGGACCAAGTCGTACAACATCCGCCGCTACTTCCCCAGCGACCACATCTTCGTGCTGCGCTCCGCCGGGAACCACGGGGCCTCCTCCCGCACGGCCGGGCAGGCCCCGGCCCAGCGCCAGCGCGACCATCGCGACCAGCGGGGCCGGGCCCAGCCCGCGCCCCGGGCCGCGGCGCCCGCCCACGGCCCCGGCGGCAACGGAGGGGACAGGCCCGCGCGGCCCCCGCTCCGCGGCGCGGGCGCGGCCCAGGCCGATCCCGTGGCCGACAGGGTGATCGCCGAGGCCATAGTCGAGCGGATGCCGGTCGGCTACTTCAAGAGCACGGACTGCCAGTCGATCATCCGCGAGATGTACCCCAACCACCCCCTGGCGCACGCCAGCAGCGGCGCGATGGGGCAGCGGTTCGTAAAGAGCCTCCTGCCCCTGCTCATGGAGATGGGCGTAACCGAGCCCAACCCCAACCGCCGTCCCCGCCGCTACCAGATCACAGAGGACGCCAAGCAGCGCCCGCACGGCCGCCCTGCCTCGGCGGCCTCCAGGGAGCCCGCGCGGCACTAGCCCCCGTCCGGGCCCGGATCCGCCGGGCGGGGACTCCGGAGGCTGCGGTGGGCGTCCCGACCGGTCGGGCGCCACTGGGATCGCGGCGCGGCCGCGGCCTGCTGAGCACGCCCGTCTCGACCTCGGCCGTGGTCGGCCGACACGTGCCTTGCCAGCGAGTGCGGTCAAGCTCCAGCCGTCCGGCCGGGTGTTCGAAGAGGTTGGGCGATGGGTGGGGAGATCCCGCACGCGACGACCCCGGACGAGGCCGAGACGGGCGGGGCCTACCTGAGGAATGCGCCGTCCGGCCCCGCCCGCTTGCGCCCCTCGCCGGGTGGGACTGGATCGGAGACAACGTCCGGCGCCCGCCCGCCTCGGGGCCGCTTCATGGAGGGGCACCGCCTCCATGCCCGAGGGGTAGTTGGCTGTAGCCCGCATGTATTAGAGTCAGGCGCATCGCCATGGTTGGCGGGCCCGCGGGAATGCCGGATTGAGGTTTGAGCGTTGGCTGCCGCAGACATAAACGAAAACGTCCGCTACGAGCCCAACGAGGTTCCCGCCCATCCGGTGACCGCGGGGGCCGGGCTCCAGGCGGCCATGCTGATCGTGGCGCCGGTCGTGCTGACCGTTGTCATAGTGGCGCGGATCGCCGAGCAGCCGATCGTGGCGCCGGTCGTGCTGACCGTCGTCATAGTGGCGCGGATCGCCGAGCAGCCGGACTCCTACATCACGTGGGGCGTCTTTGCGGCGCTGCTGGTCAGCGGGGTCACCACGGTGCTGCAGGCCGTCCGGGTGGGCCGCGTCGGCGCCGGCCACGTGCTGATCATGGGCACCTCCGGGGCCTTCATCGCGGTGTGCGTAGCGGCCCTGGTCGAGGCCGGCCCCGCCACGATGGCCAGCCTCATCGTCGTCTCGTCGCTGTTCCAGTTCCTGATGGCCTGGCGGCTCTCGCTGCTGCGCCGGATCTTCACGCCGGTGGTGTCCGGCACGGTCATCATGCTGGTCGCGGCGACCGTCATGCCCGTCATCCTCGGCACGCTGACCGACGTGCCGGACGGCACGTCCCAGGCCGCCGCCCCGGCGGCGGCGCTGGCCACGATCGCCGTCGTCGTGGCGCTGGTGCTGCGCGGTCCCCCGGCGTGGCGGCTGTGGTCGCCGATCATCGGCATAACGGTCGGCTGCGTCGTCTCGATCCCCTACGGGCTCTACGACGTCCAGCCGGTACTCGACGCGTCCTGGGTGGGCGCGCCCTTCGGCTCTTGGCCGGGAATCGACGTCACTCCCGGCGTGGAGTTCTGGGCGCTGCTGCCGGCGTTCGCGGTGGTGACGCTCGTGGGCGCCATCGAGACGATTGGCGACGGGGTGGCGATCCAGCGCGTCTCCCGGCGCCGGCCGCGGGCTACCGACTTCAGGGTCGTCCAGGGCTCCCTGAACGCCGACGGCGTGGGGAACCTGCTGTCGGGGATGCTGGGGACGCTGCCCAACACGACCTACTCGTCGAGCATATCGCTCGCCGAGGTGACGGGGATCGCCGCCCGGCGCGTCGGCGTGGCCATCGGCGTCGTCTTCCTGGTGGTCGCCTTCTTCCCGAAGTTCACGGCGCTGCTGGTCGCCATTCCGGCCCCGGTGGCCGCCGCGTACATAACCGTCCTGCTCGGAATGCTCTTCGTCCAGGGCATGAAGATCGTGGTGCAGGACGGCGTCGACCACCGCAAGGCGGCCGTCGCCGGCGTCTCCTTCTGGATCGGCGTGGGCTTCCAGAACCAGTGGATCTTCCCGGACCTGCTGGGAGACGGGTTCCTTAGCGTGCTGCTGGGCAACGGCATGACCTCGGGCGCCATAGTGGCCGTGACCGTGATGCTGTTCCTTGAGCTGACGTCCACCCGGCGCCGGCGCCTGGAGGCCGCCCTTGACGCCGGGACGCTGCCGAAGCTGTCGGAGTTCCTGAGGCTGTTCGCGTCGCGGGCCGGGTGGAGCGAGGCCTCGGCCGACAGGCTGGTGCTCGTGGGCGAGGAGACGCTGACGAGCCTGTCCGCCGACCAGCACGGTGAGCTGGAGGCGGGCGGAGGCCGGCGCCTCGTCGTGACCGCCCGCAAGGAGGGGGGAGCGGCGGAGCTGGAGTTCGTGTCGGCGTCGGAGGGAGAGAACCTTGAGGACCGCCTGGCGTACCTGGGGGAGGCGCCCGAGATATCCGACAGCAGGGACATATCGTTCCGCCTGCTGCGCCACTACGCGTCGTCCGTGCGGCACCAGAAGTACCACGGCGTGGACATCGTCGCCGTGCGGGTGGACGAGCGGGTCTAGGGGCGCGTCCTTGCCCTCTCCCCGGGGGCGTCGGTGCTGAGGCCGTGCAGTGGTTCGAGTTCTTTACCCTCACCCTGGTTCCCGTCCAGGAATGGCGGGTCGGCGCTGGCGGAGGGGCAGGCGGTCCCTTGGTGATGCCGTCGGGGAGCCTGCGGTGGCCGTGCCTTCGGCATTCCTAACCTCGGTTGGCCCTGGCCTGAATGTCGGCGCACCTTGCGACCAGGGCCTCGAACCGCTCTTCGTCATCGAGCAACATCCCGTCGCTTAGCATCCTGCCGTAGTCGTCAGCAAGGGCGTGATATGCCGCGCCGCGGGGCACCAGCTGCAATTCGCCGGACACTGCGGCCTCATAGTCGATCCAGCTCCCTGCAGCGTCCTTCTCCCGGAAGAACATCGCCTTGTGGCGGGCCACCGACAGGGCCAGGGCGTGGTCGGTGAGGGAACCTTCGGCGAGCCCCGCGTCGTCGAGCCGCACCAGGTCGTACCAGTGTCGGGAGAGCCGTTCGCCCCTGCCTCGCAGCTGGCGGCAGAAGACGTGCATGGCCGTCGCCTTCTCCCAGAAGGTGCGCCCGGCCGACATGACGAAGGGGCTGACTGAGGGAAACGTCACTTCCGGCACGTGAGGGGCCGCATCGCACTCTACCGGAAGCTCCCTGCGGGGCTCCCCGGTCGAGCGTGCCCCGAACTCCACCAGTACCTGCGGCCTGACGAAGCCGTGGTTCGGGAACAGCGGCTCATAGCCGACGACTATCCGGTCTCCTTCAGCGCGCACCCGCGCGGACAGACCGGCCCGCGACAGGTGGGCCGCAGTGGCGGGCCGCGCGTCGTTCTCCACCCACCCGGCCAGCCGTCCCCTTATCTCCCGCGTCCATTTCCGCTCCTGGCTGCGCGTGGCTGGCAGTGCATCGTCCCCGGAGCCCTCCACGAGGTCGGCGGCAATGGCCCGGATGTCATGGGTGATGTCCAGGTCCTCCGAGAATCGACGGATGGCGCGATATGCCTTGGCCAGGGAGGATCCCCCTTGAAGGTCAGATTCACGCCGAAGGGGTTGTCCACGAGCGCGCGCAGGGTATGCACGACCCATATGTCCTTGTCCAGGAGATGGGCGCGCCTCCCGCTCAGGCTGGCGGCTACCTGCAGGGCATCTCGTCGATCCTCCAGAGAGAGCGACTGGAAGGGCGTGCTAGCCACCGGCGACCATGGCGCTCACGGGCCCTGCCATCCACGCGGGCATCACCGCACGCAGGGCGGCCAGTTCCTGGAGGTCCTCGGAGGAGAGCCTGCGCCCGATCACCCTCAGTCCCTCCTCCACCTCGTAGGGGCCCATCCAGGACAGGGCGCGAACCGCGTCGCCTGCCGGGCGGTGCGGCGCCGTCAACTGCCAACGGGGGGCATGGCGCAGCTCGACGGTCAATCCGCCCAGCATCAGGCGGCGATTGGGGCCGGACGTCAGATGGACCGACCGCACGGGCACCTGCGTCGTGAGTCCGAGGGCGTTTGCCGCCGCGCCGCCGCAGGGCACGATCGTCTCTCCCCAGAGCGCGGACAGGGAGGCGACAACCCTTTCGACGGCGGGCGGGCGGGGTCCGAAACGAGTCTTGATGGGCCGCACGTAGACCCCCTGGCAGACCCGCATGAGTTCCCCCTTGCGGGCCAGCCGGGACAGCGCCTGGTCGACGGCTGTCCTGCTGCCCAGGTGAAGCAGGGCGCTCGGGCACAGTGGCGTGCCCTCGGGCGAGCCGGCGGCGTGCCTCATCACTTGGGATGGGAGGCTTGGCACCGATGCAACTCCACGATGAATTGTCAGAAATATAGCATGATTCCTGACGACATGCACGGCGGCAGGGTGACGGGATAGGCGGCGAACCCCCCGACATCGTGCCCGTAGGACGATCGCCGATGGCTCAAAGGGGCCTCGCGGCCGGGAGTTCGCACTTCAGCCCGGGCAAGGCCCTCCGCCGAGGGGCGAACCGATGAACGAGCCGGGGGCGGAACCATCGCCCGTCGGTCCGCCTGCGATTCCGCCCGCTGGGTGCGCAGCCCGCGGGGACGGGCCATGGGAGGCGGCGAGCCGCCGGGCAGCGGCGCGCTAGTCGTCGTCCGGGATCCCGTCCCCCTCCGACTCGTCGAACCTGCTGCCCAGCTGGTCGAGGAACTTCGTCACCTCCGGCGAGAGCTCCACGGCGTCCGGGGCCTCGGCCGCGCGCGCGCCGTGCGTGCGGTCGTAGAAGACCTCCAGCTGGCTGATGAGCGTCCTGACCTCCGCGTTGCCCTCGACCGCCCTTCCGATCTCCCGGTACTGGCGCTCGCCCCGTGAGGTGTCGGCGAGCTCGGCGGGCAGCCCGTGGATGGCGCACAGGCACTGCAGCAGCCGCGCGGCCCCCAGCCGGTCGTCCTCGAGGCGCGCGTACTGCGGGACGTGGACCATCAGGCTGGTGACGGCGGAGCCCCGCGAGCGCATCTCCTCGGCGACGAGGTTGACGATGCTCGTCGGGCCCTGGTAGCTGCTGGAGCGCGAGGTGACCAGCGGGCCCGCCAGGTCGTACTGGTCCTCCATCAGCGTGCCGGTGACGATCAGGGGGCGGGTGTGGGGGACGGAGTCGTACATGCCGCCTATGCGGCAGTACTCGGTCACCTGCAGGCGCGAGAGGAGCTCCGCGATGCCGTCGGCGTAGTCCTCGCCGCGGGCGTGGGGCTCGCGGATGTGCAGGAACACGAACGAGCGCCCCAGCGCCTCGTCGTCGGCGTAGTTGACGACCGTGTTGGGGACGGTGAAGGTCCGCCGGCCCCCCGACAGGCCCATGCGGGGACGGTAGCGGGTGAAGTCGAAGAACGACCCCGGTCTGGCGAGCCGCCCGAGCTCGCGCGCCCCGTAGTGGTTCTCCAGTCTGCGGAGCGCCAGCGTTCCCACCCGGCCGACGTCTATCCAGGGGCGGAGCATCGCGATCGCAAGGGAGTTGCGGAGCTCCGGCACCGGCTCTGCGACTTCGAACGGCCCGATGCGCATGGCGCCATTCTGCGCGCGCGTCCGGCGGCGCGCAAGCCCGGTGCCTGTCCGCGAAATGCCCCCGGGCGCTAGTATGAGTCGCTAAGACGGCGGCAGGCCATAGGTGCGGAGGGTGCGATGAGCAAGACTCTTCGCCCGTGCGAACCCGACCAGCCTCTGCTGGCTTCGATATGGGGCCGGCTCCCGGAGGGTCTCCCGGCGTGAGCGGTGCCGTATGCCGTGGACCGATTCGACCTCTCCGAGATCACCGATGCCCATGATGCGAAGACTCAGGGAGGCCTTCCCTGCCATCCTGCGATGATGGTCAAGGTGCGGACGTAAGGGCACTGCACGGGTATGACGTCGTCGCGCAATCTGGCCGGGCGGCTGGTGGAGGACACGACGTCCCGGGCGCAGGCCGCACACGACACGACCGCCCACCCCGCTGCAGCGCGTTCCACGAGAGCTGTAAAGCGCCGACTGCCGGGTGTCCTCCCTCTGAGGGGTCATGCATTTGGCCCTTCTCTGTGTTTACGTCAGGGCCGCGCTACTGGCATACCCACCATGCTGGGGCATTGACAGTGTTTCTGTGTATATCATATATTCCCTCCGCTAAATCCTCCGGGAAGGTCGGCAGATCATGGAAGTCAAGAAGAAGAGGCTAACGTTGGACTTGGAGCCAACCTTCCAGCGTAGGCTGAAGGTGGTTGCTGCGATCAAGGGAGTGACCATGCGTCAATACTGCTATACGGCTATCGATAGAGAACTGGCAAGAGACGAGGTAAATGGTATTGCAGGCCCTGCATCCAGTCGCTCAGACGCAGAGCGGTTCAAGGAACTCCAGAAGAAGTATTTCGGCGATAAGGTGCTCCCCGGCAGTGGTGCCGATTTCATCCGAGAAGCGCGGGAGGCTAGGGACGCCCGACTGGACGGGCTAGGGTGAGCGGCTTCGTGGTTGTGGATGCCAGCCTTGCCTTCAAGTGGCTGGTGAGGGAGGAACACACGGACACTGCCCTGGCGATCCTTAGAACATGGCATAACGAAGAAGTCACTCCGGCCGCACCCCATCTGCTGCCCTTTGAGGTATCAAACGCCCTCCACAAGAGAGTTACCAGAGGCGAGCTCAGCATGGAGGGCGCGATTGACCTTGTCGGAAATCTGCTCACCTCGCAGATCGAGTTGCATCAGCCGTGGAATCTTCATGGAAAGGCATTGGAGATGGCAAGTCGACTCGGGCAGGCTGCTGCCTACGACGCCCACTACCTTGCGCTTGCTGAGAGTCTCGATTGCGAACTATGGACGGCAGATGAGAGGTTCTATCGGTCTATCAGGGAGGGCGACGGGCGTGTGCGCTGGATAGGAGAGTTGAGCTATCCATAGGGGTTCATAGAGCCCGTCGGACGAAGTCCTTCTTGTGGGGCACCGAGTCGTACATGCTGCCGACGTGGTGGCACTTGGTCACCTGCAGGTGGGGCGGCAGTTCCGCGATGCCGTCAGCGCAGTTGACGGCGGTGTTGGGGTTGGTGAAGGTCAGCGGACCTCTCGAAAGGCCCATGCGCGGGTGATACCGTGGTGAAGTCGAAGAACGCGCCCGGTCTGGCCAGCTGGCCGGGCCCGCGCCCCCAGTAGTGATGCCCTAGCCTGCGGCGTGGCCGCGCGCCCGACATCTATCCGGTGCCGGAGTTCCGCGGTTCCCTAGCGATCGCGATGCTGCGGCACCGGCTCTCTCAATTGGAGGGGGCGGATGTGTAAGATGTCACTCTGAGCGGCGTGCAAGACCGGCCCCAGGACCGGTCTGGGGTGGGTGACATGTCTGCCACCACCGGCGTTGGCAAGCGCCCGCCGCGGGCCACCGGGTGTGGACGACTGCCCTTGGCGACTCTGGATGTTTCAAGGCTTGGGGCCGTGTAGTATATCCGGGCATGGGCGCGGGTCGCGCCACTGCAAAGGAGGATCCCTATGGCCCTCGACGGCCTGACCAGCACTATCAGGCGCATCAAGTCAACGATCTCCGAACATCAAGAGATACTCAAGAAGAGCGAAATGACGACGCGCTATGCGCTCATCGACCCAATGCTGCGTTCGCTCGAATGGGACACGACGGATCCCGCGCAGGTGCGTCCGGAATTTCAGTACGACAGGAGCGGCCGCGTCGACTACGTACTGTTGAGAGAGGGTAAGCCCCAGGCCCTCCTTGAGGCGAAGGGCCTAGGCCAGGCGCTGGACGGCAGGGCTGTCGATCAGGCGTTTTCGTACGCCCTACGGACAAACATCGGCCACATTATTGTCAGCGACGGCAGCCACTGGCGCCTCTACGACGCCTACAAACGCGCCGAACTCGAGGAGAAGGTCATCACCGAGTTCAATGTCAGTCGGGACGATACGCATGAAGTGGCCCTGAAGGCGCTTTACATGTGGCGTCCGAATCTGACCGGGCTGGTCACAGCGCCGCCGAAAGCCGCCGCTCCGGCAAGCACCACGGCGGCCGTTGCAGATCCGTACCCCGGCGGCAGTTGGTGCCCCATACGTGAAGTTCTTGATGGCTTTCAACCTCGCGCCAAGCCGCCGACCGGCATGCGCCTCCCCGACGGTTCTGAAGCCCGGCTCAGCCACTGGAAGGATGTACTTGTGAAGGTGGCAACATGGATGGCTGACAGTGACCTGATCACGGGCACCTCCGAGATCGCGCAGCAGGGTCGGGGCAATAGGAACTTGGTTAGTCCCCGGCGAAGGCACGCGGGAGGCAAGCTCTTCTTGTCTCCGAAGCCGATCGGTCATGGCAATTTCGTCGAGACGCACTTCTCCGCGCCTGATGTGCTCAGACGCTCCATCTTCTTGCTACGTGACCGCGGGCAAGACCTTGGAGCGGTGTACCTGCGTTTCGACGGACGCTAGGCTGGCCTTCGCAAGGGGCAGGGTGGGGCGTGGGAAGTGCGACGCGCGGCGACGCCGGCAGGGTGGTGCGGTGCCGTCTACGGTCAGCACCCACAGGCTCCGTTGCCGGATCCCGCACCTCAACGAGGCCGAAGCGGGAGGCTCGGCTCCGTGCGTGCCGGCCGCCTGCCTAGTCCCCCCGCGCCCCTCCCCACAGCCCGGCGGTGAGCCCGCCGTCGGCGACTAGGGCGTGTCCGACGACGTAGGACGACTCGTCCGAGCAAAGCCACGCGGCGATCTCGGCCATCTCCCGCGCGGTGGCCACGCGCCGGTTGGGATGCAGAGCGTCGATCTCGTCCTTGTTGGCTCGGTAGCCGTCGAAGAGCCGGTCGAACATGTCGGTCTCCACGCTCCCCGGGCACAGTGCGTTGATCCGGATCCCCTTGGCGGCGTACTCGAGGGCCGCCGACCGCGTGAGGCCAACCAGGCCCCACTTGGTCGCCCCATACTGCGCGGCCGCGGCGACACCTGCGACGCCGCTGGCCGAGGAGACGTTGACGATCGAGCCAGAGCCCTGGCCGAGCATGATCTCGATCTGGCGGCGCATGCACAGCCAGGCCCCGACGAGGTTGACGTCGATCAGGGCCCTGAAGTTCTCGAGCGTCGCCTCGTGGGTCCGGACCGGGAACTCGCCCTCGATCGCCGCGGCGTTGACCGCCCAGTCCAGCCGCCCGTACCGGGCTACGACCTCGCGATGCAGCGCGTCCACGTCCTCGGCGGCCGAGACGTCGGTCCGCACGAACGTCGCCTCGCCCCCGGCCTCCCGTATCCCCGCGGCGACCGCCTCGCCCTCGGCGCTGCGCCTTGCGGCCAGCACCACCCGCGATCCGCGCCCGGCCAGCACGCGCCCGACCTCGGCCCCGATCCCGGAGCTCGCCCCGGTGACCAAGGCCACCGGGCCGGCGCCCGAGCTCACGGCCCCGCCGCGCTCAGCCGAGCCCCGGCTCGTCGAAGTTGTATATGTCCGCCGCGATCCGCCAGACCCCGTCGCCGTCGCGCCTAAGCAGCAGGATGTGCTTGCTGTGGATCGGCTCGCCGTCGAGCGTGCCCAGCCCGCGGCCCAGGCTCATGATCAGTTCACCTGAGATCCGCTCGACCTGGATCTGCTCGTAGCGGATCGACAGGCTCTTTCCCATCAGGCCGCCCACCAGGACCCGCACGGCGTCCCTGCCCACGGTCATCGGGCCGCCCGGCGGCATCATCCGGCAGTCCTCGGCGTACATCCCGAGCGCCGTCTCGATGTCCCCGCCGGAGAGCGCCGCCGCCAGCGCCTCGTCGGCCTCCCTCGCTATTCGATCGGCGTCCATGCGAACCTCTCCGCCGCTGCTAGAAGACGATGACGCTGCGGTTGACCGATCCGGACTTCATCTCGGCCATCGCCCGGTCGATCTCCCCGAGGTCGATCGTCTGCGTGATCATCTCGTCGAGCCTGAGCCTGCCCTGTCGGTAGAGCTCTACGTAGCGCGGCATGTCGGTGCGGAAGCGGTTTGAGCCCATGTTCGAGCCCTGGATGCGCTTTTCGTCCAGGAAGGCCGACCCCTCCAGCTCTATCCTGGTCCCCTCGGGGATCATCCCGACCACCGTCGCCGTCCCGCCGGGCCTGAGCATCTCGAACGCCTGCTCGGCGGTGCGCTTTGCGCCCAGCGCCTCGAACGAGTAGTCGACGCCCCCGCCGGTGACGGCGCGGACGCGCTCGACCGGGTCCGAGGTGGACGCGTCGACGACGTCGGTCGCGCCCATCCTGAGCGCGGTGGCGAGCTTGTCCTCGACCGTGTCGACGGCGACTATCCGAAGGGCCCCGGCCAGGCGGGCACCCTGGACGGCGCTCAGCCCGACGCCCCCGCACCCGATCACCGCCACCGAGGAGCCGGGCGCGACGCGCGCGGTGTTGAGGACCGCCCCCAGCCCCGTCGTGACCCCGCAGCCGATCAGCGCCAGCTGCTCGAAAGGCACGTCTTCGTCCACGCGGACCACGGCGTTCTGGTGCACGAGCATGCGCTCGGCGAACGACGAGAGCCGCAGGAACTGGTGGATGCGCTCGCCGCCCGCGCCGGTCAGCTTGGGCGGCTCGCCCCTCGCCCGGGTCAGGCCCTCGCGCGAGCACAGCACCGGCCGCCCGGCGAGGCACATCTCGCACCGCCCGCAGAACACCGACAGGCATGTGATCACCCGGTCGCCTGGCCGCACGTAGGTGGCGAGCTCGCCGACCTCCTCGACCGTGCCGGCCGCCTCGTGGCCCAGCACCACCGGGAGCGGGTGGGCGTAGCTGCCCTCGATGAAGTGCAGGTCGCTGTGGCACACGCCCGACGCGCCGGTGCGAATCAGCACCTCCTCGCCGCGCGGGCGGTCGATCGCCACCTCCTCGATCGATAGCGGCTCGCCCACGCCCCGCAGTACCGCTGCCCTCATGCGCTCCTCCGGCCGCCGGCGCGCCGATGGGCCCGGCGCGCGGGCCGCCATTATACTGGCCGCCATGCTGCCTGCTGACGTCGAGGTATCGGACCGCGCAGACGAGCTGCTCGAGGCTCCCAGGGCGCATCTCGCGCTCTCGGTGCGCCAGGACTCGGGCGGCATGGCCGTCTCGCTCGGGGACGAGGAGCTGATCCGCTGCCGCCTCACCCCCGGCGGCATGGCGGCGGCGGGTCTGGTGGCCCGCGCCCTGGGCGTCCCGGTGCCGGCGGCCGGCGCCGAGGCGGCTGCGCGCGTATCCACCGGCGTGCTGTTCCGCGCGGCGTCGATAGCCAGGCTGGACCTGTCCAACGAGGCCTCGATGCCCCTGCTGGAGCGGCTGCTCGAGGAGGCCGCGGCGCAGCGCGGGCAGGCCCGGCCAGGGGCCTAGCGGGCGCGGCGGCCCGGGCCGGGGCGGACTTCTCCAGAGGCCAAACGCGGCCCCCGAGCGGCGGCGGCGCACCCCGGGGCGAACCGAGGAGGCTGGGCGGCACCCGGGCGCGCATGACGGGTCGGCATTGCCGGGGGCGCCTTCGAGCGCTGCCCGCCCCGCGGGGAGGGTGGCGTTTGCCGGGGGAGAAGGGCACGGCGGCGGATCCGGGGGCTGTCGGCGGCAACTCCGACTTGACGAGCCCGTTTGACCGGGGGCACAGCCGAACCCTAGACTCCATCCGAAACACGAACCAAAGCCCGCAGATTCCGGGGCAGACGGAGTTTGGCAGATGAGAGACCTGCGCATTTACGCCGCCGCGATGGCGGCCCTGGCCCTGACGGCGGCCCTCGCTGCCTGCGGCGGCGACGAACCCGCGCCCGCGGCCAGCACGGCCACGCCCAAAGTGGCCGCCGAGGCCACTGTACCCGCCCCGACGGCGACTGCGGTCCCGCAGCCCACCGCTGCGCCGACCGAGGCCCCGGAGCCCACGCCGACCAGCGCCCCCGAGCCCGCGGCCGAGCCGGAGCCGGAGCCCGCGCCCACCGAGCCCGCCCCGGAGCCCGCGCCCACCGAGGCCCCGGAGCCCGAGCCGACCAGCGCCCCGGAGCCCGAGCCGGAGGCGCCCTCGGAGGCGGACGCGCTCGCCCAGTACGCGGCCGAGCACGCCGGCGGCCCCGGCGCGATCTTCGTGGGCGACCCCATGCAGCTCATCGGCCCGCCGCCCCACGAGGGCCTCAGGCTCGGGGCGTCCGAGGAGCAGTACATCCAGGGCGCCGCGGCCGCGCTCATCGGCGTGGAGTCGATGGGCATCCCCAGCCACATGTTCATCTACACCAGCGACTACTACCGCGGCCTGCTGGCCAAGGCCAACCTGACGAATCCCACGGAGTTGACCTCCTCCGGCGAGAGCATCGAGATCCAGCACGTCTGCATAGACCGCAACCTGCCCACCTGCGTGCTGATCCAGGCCTACTGGGCGCCCAGGCTGGCGGAGCGCACCAACGGCCAGGTGAGGCTGTCCGTGGTCTCGTTCGTCGAGCTGGGGCTGGCCGGCCCGGAGACGCTCGACCAGGTGAGCAACGGCACGCTGGACATGGTCAACATCTTCACCGGCTACGTCGCCGGCGTGCTGCCGGCCCTGGAGGTGCAGTCCCTGTGGGGCACCCTCAGCGACTGGCAGAACTCGTACCTTGGGCTGACCGACCTGGCGCCGGACATCGACCGGATCATGCTCGAGGCCACCGGCGGCAGCCACGTGCTGAACCGCAACTGGTTCGCGGGCGACAACTGGTTCTACGGCAATGCGCCCCTCCAGGCCGTGGAGGACTTCGAGGGCCTCAAGATACGGTCCCACTCGGCCTCCCTGTCCGACTTCCTCGTCGGCATGGGCTCAGAGCCCGTGTTCCTCAGCGCGGCGGACCTGTACACGCGCCTTGAGCGCGGGTTCGTCGACCAGGTCGTCACCTCCGCACTGCTCGCCGTCTCCGACAGCCTGCACGAGGTGTCGCAGTACATGAACGGGCCGCTGATCAGCTTCGGGTACACCAACAACGTGATCAACAAGGACGTGTGGGACAGGATCCCGCAGGACCTGCAGCGCATCATCACCGAGGAGGGCGCGAAGGCCGAGCTCGAGGCGCTGCGGATCGCCCCCTACCAGAACGTTGCGGCGGTGCAGATCGGCCAGGCCCTGGGGCTCACGCCCGTGCCGTTCTCAGGGGAGATACTCGCGCACATCGACGCCGTCGTGCTGCCCGAGCACGTCCTGCCGGGCTGGCTGCAGCGCCTCGGATACCCGGAAAGGGGCGGCGAGATAGTGGCGATCTACAACGAGAAGTCGAGCCCCTACACCGGCCTCTGGATAGAGGAGGACGGCTCCATCTCGCGGGTCCCGATCACCAAGGGCACGCGGGCGCAGTAGTGCCCCCGCCGCCCGGGCGCTGACGGGGGCGCCGCGGTGACGGACGCCCGCCCGCCGGACCGGGCGGCGCGCACGACCCCGGCCCTGCGGGCGCTGCTGGGCCTTCGCGCGGCCGCCCGCGCAGCGGACCGCCTCTACTACGCGCTCGGCTACCTGAGCGGCCTGCAGCTGCTTTTGCTGGCCGGCTTCATCACCTACCAGGCGACGGCGCGCAAGCTCGGCGGGCCGTACGTCCAGGGCACCGACTCGATAAGCGGCTACGTCCTGGCCATGGCCGTCACCTGGGCGCTCGCCTACTCGCTGCGCTCCGGCGCGCACGTGCGCATCGACGTGCTGCTGCCGTACATGCGCCCGGCGGTCAGGGCCGTCGCCGACTTCCTGGCCCTCCTGGCCGTCGCGTTCTTCGCATTCGTCGTCGCCTGGAAGACCTGGGGAAGCGTGATCGACGACTACGAGCGCGGCGTGGTCGCGACCGCCTACCCGGCGGTGCCGCTGTACATCCCCAAGGCCATCATCGCCGCCGGGTTCACCCTGCTCGTGCTCACCGCCGCCCAGATGATGCTCTCGTCGCTTGCCGAGAGGTGGCTGCCCCGCGCGCACGCGGCGATGGGCGGCGGCGAGATCGACGCGGCGGCCGGCCCCGAGGGGGCCCCGTAGCCGTGGCGCCGCCGCCCATCCGGGGGTCCCGCTAGTGCACTGTTTTCCAAATGCATCGACAATATGATTTGCATGTGGTTTGATATCGGGCATGTGGACCAAAGCCAGCCCCCTGCCGATCTCCCCCGAGCAGCGAGACACGCTTGAGCGTTGGGTACGTGCCGGGAGCACGCCGCAAGGCGTTGCCAGGCGCGCCCGCATCGTTCTCATGGCCGCCGACGGGGTTTCCAACAACCGGATCGCCTCCGTCCTCGAGGTGACCAGGACCACCGTGATCGCCTGGCGCCGCCGGTTCGCGGCCGGAGGCCCTGTGGCCCTCACCAGGACGGCGCCGGGCCGCGGCCGCAAGCCGTCCATTACCGCCGAGAAGATCAAGAGCATCGTAGAGGCCACGCTGCACACCACGCCGCCGGGCGGGACTCACTGGAGCTGCCGCACCATGGCGAAGGCGCAGGGAGTGAGCGCCTCCACCGTGCAGCGCATCTGGGATGCGCACGGCCTCAAGCCTCACCAGACGCGCACGTTCAAGCTCTCCGGCGATCCCCGGTTCGTCGAGAAGCTGACCGACGTGGTCGGCCTCTACCTCAACCCGCCCGACAAGGGGATCGTGCTCTGCGTCGACGAGAAGAGCCAGATCCAGGCGCTTGACCGCACCCAGCCGGGCCTTCCGCTCAAGAGGGGGCGGGCCGGCACGATGACCCACGACTACAAGCGCAACGGCACGACGACGCTCTTCGCCGCGCTCAACCTCATCGAGGGGACCATCTTCGGCCAGTGCCTTCCCCGCCACCGCCACCAGGAGTTCCTCAAGTTCCTACGCCAGCTGGACCGCCAGTTCCCTCAGGACCTCGACCTGCACCTCGTCGTCGACAACTACGGGACCCACACTCACAAGGCCGTCCAGACCTGGCTCGCCGCTCATCCCCGGTTCAAGCTCCACTTCACCCCCACCGGCTCCTCGTGGCTCAACCTGGTCGAACGGTGGTTTCGGGAACTGAGCGAGAAGCGGCTGCGGCGAGGCGCCTTCCACAGCGTCGCCGAACTGGAGACGGCCATCCAAGAGTTCCTAGACGCCTACAACAGCGCCCCCAAACCCTTCGTGTGGACGGCATCGGTCGAGTCCATCCTGGAAAAAGTCGGCCGTTGTAGAGCTGTTCTTGAGACAGTACACTAGTGGCCATCGGCGTCGCGCTGGGGCTGATGAGCGCCTTCTTCATGGCCGGCATGTACGTCGCCGCCGCCCTGGGGTGTTTGTCGCTGATCCTGATGCATTTCTTCTCGGACGCCCCGCTGTGGAACATCATGCCCAGCCAGGCCTGGTCGGTCAGCACGAACGACATCCTGGTGGCGGTGCCGCTGTTCGTGCTCATGGGCGAGATCATGAACCGCTCGGGCATAGGCGAGCGCATGTACGCCGCGATCTCGCGCTGGATATGGTTCCTTCCGGGCGGGCTGCTGCACACCAACGTCGTGTCCTGCGCCGTCTTCTCCGCCTGCTCCGGATCGAGCGTCGCGACGTCGGCGACGATCAGCCGCGCCTCGCTGCCGTCGTTCCGCCGCAGGGGATACTCGGACCGCATGGTGATGGGGTCGCTGGCCGCCGGGGGCACGCTGGGGATCCTGATCCCGCCGAGCATCGGCCTGATCATCTACGGCGTCATCGCCGAGGAGTCGATAGGGCGGCTCTACATGGCCGGGTTCGTGCCGGGGCTGCTGCTGGCGCTGTCCTTCATGGTGATGATCGGCGTTCTGGCCGTTACCTGGCGCCGCATGGCCCCCAGGGAGAGGGGCGAGAGCTTCGCGACCTGGGAGGGGTGGCGCCTTAGGCTGCTCGGCACCGTCGGCCTGCTGCCGGTGATAGCGCTGATCGCCATAGTCCTCGGCGTCATCTACGCGGGCATCGCCACCCCGACCGAGGCGTCCGCCTTCGGCGCCTTCGGCGCCCTCATCCTGGCCCTTGCGCTCAACTCGGGCGAGGTCGCCGTGCCCGCCCTGGGGGCGCTGCTTCGGCGCACCGGGCTGATCCGGCTGCTGCCCGCCGGCCCCCGGGAGACGCTGCTCGAGGCGCGCATGCCGTCGCGGCAGACGGCCCGCGCGGTGGCCGGGCGCAACGCGGGCATGGTCCGCGACTCGTTCATATCGACGGTGCGCACCACCGGGATGATCTTCCTGATACTGCTGGCGGCGCTGACGCTGAGCTTCGCCTTCGCAAGGCTCGGGCTGTCCCAGCAGATCGCAGGGGTCGTCTCGGACCTGAGCCTGAGTGACTGGCAGCTCGTGCTTGTGCTGATCGTGTTCTACCTGCTGCTCGGCACCTTCATGGAGAGCTTCGCGATGATGGTCACGACCATACCCGTGCTGCTCCCGGCGCTCCACCAGGCCGGCGTGGACCTTGTGTGGTTCGGCGTGATCGTCGTGCTGCTGGTCGAGGCCGCGCTGATCAGCCCGCCCGAGGGCATCAACCTGTACGTAATGCACGGCGTGCGCCAGGACATGGACCGCGAGCGCGCGGAGCTCGCCGGCGAGGCGGCGAGGCTGAGCACCATCAAGGACGTGTGGATAGGGGTGCTGCCCTTCATGGCGTGCATGGCCATAGTCACGGGCTTGGTGCTCGCGTTCCCCCAGATAGCCCTGTGGCTGCCGGACCTGGTGTACGGATCGAGGTGAGCCCGCGGGCCGCCCCCCCGCCGCCGGGCCGGTATAATCCACCCGGCCAGCGCCCGCCAAGCCCATGCCGTCCGCCGAATCCCCCATCGACTACGCAGCGCTCCGGGCAGGAGACGTCGTCTCGGACACGTCCTGCAGCCTCGGCGCGGACCTGGTGCGCCGCTACGCCGAGGCGGTCGGGGACCGCTCGCCGCTCGCCGGGTCGGGGATCGTCCCGCCCATGGCGCTCGCCGCCCTCAGCGTCAGGGGCGTGGTGCGGGATCTTCGGATACCCGGGGGGACGCTGCACCTGGGGCAGGAGGTAGAGTTCTCCTCCCCGGTCCGGGTGGGCGAGGAGATCACCTGCCGCGCGCGGCTGTCCAACTCGTCGGTGCGCTCCGGGAGCAGGATCCTGGTCGTCGGCCTCAGCGTCGAGGCGGGCGACGGCCGCACGGTCATGACCGGCAAGAGCACGATCTCGGTGCCGGCTTAGTTGGCCTCCCCCGGACCCGTCCGCGAGGGCGACCGCATCGGCCCGGTCGCCCACCTGGTCACCCAGGAGGGCGTCGACGCCTACGCCGAGGCCTCCGGGGACCACAACCCCATACACACGGACCCCGAGTTCGCGGCGGGCTCCCACTTCGGGCGGCGGGTGGCCCACGGCATGATGATCGCCGCCTCGGTCTCGGAGCTGATGGCCGTCTCGTTCGGGGAGGACTGGGCCGGCTCCGGGAGGATGAAGCTGCGGTTCCGCGCGCCGGTGTTCCCGGGCGACGGCATAGAGACGACGGGGGTGGTCAGGAGGGTGGAGGACGCCGGGGGCGGCGCGCTCCGCGTCACCTGCGCGGTGGAGACGGTCAGGCGCCCGGGCGACGGGGGGCAGGCCGCGATAACCGGGGAGGCGTCCGTGGTCGTCGGCCGGGGCGCCGGCGGATGAGGAGGGCGGCTTGGCGGCTGGCCTGAGGAGAACGATAGCGCTGGACGCGATGGGGGGCGACCTCGCCCCCGAGCAGACCGTCGCCGGTGCGGTCCTCGCCGCCGGCTCGTCGGACGTGCGGGTCCTCCTGGTCGGAGAGCCCCCCGCCCTGTCGGAGAGCCTCGCCGCGCACCCGGGGGCCGCGGACCTTGCCATCGAGGTGGTCGCGTCGGAGGGAGCGGTCGAAGAGGGGAGCCAGCCCGCCGTTGCGCTGCGCCGCCAGCCGCGCTCGTCCATCTCGGTCGCCACGACGCTGGTCAGGGACGGGCGCGCCGAGGCGTGCGTATCGATGGGCTCGACCGGCGCGTCCATGGCCGCCGCGGCCCTGATCCTCGGGATGATGGAGGGCCTTGAGCGCCCGTGCCTGGGCGGGCCGGTCGTGGGACTCGCGCCCCGGACGATCATCATCGACGTCGGCACGAGCGTCGACTGCCGCCCGTCGCAGCTCCTGTCCTTCGCGATCATCGGCGAGGTCTTCGCCAACCAGTTCTGGGGGATCGAGAGCCCCCGCATCGCCCTGCTCAGCGTCGGCGCCGAGGCCGGCAAGGGCAACCGCCAGGTCAGGGAGACCGCCGCGCTCCTCGAGGCCAGCGGCCTCAACTTCGTCGGCAACGTGGAGGGCAACGACGTGCCCGCGGGCACCGTGGACGTGGTGGTGTGCGACGGGTTCGCCGGCAACGTGGTGATGAAGCTGACCGAGGGCCTGGGCGTCTCGCTGGCCGAGCACCTCGGCCGCGCGGTCAGTGGCAGGGTGCCCGACGAGGCCCTGGGGCTGATCGAAGGGGAGATCCTGCGGGCGACCAACGCGGCGCGGGCGCGGGGCGGAGGGCCGCTGCTGGGCGTGAACGGCGTGAGCGTGATCGGCCACGGGCGCGCGGACGCAGAGGAGGTGGCCAACGCCATCGCGACCGCCAAGCTCGCTCTCGACCTCGGCTTCACCCAGCGCCTCAGGGAGCGGCTGCGGGCCGCGAGCGAGGCCGGCGCCGCCGGCGAGGAGGAGGGCTAGGTGGCGCCGGACGAGGGCGGGATCGCGGGGAGGTATGCGCTGGTCACCGGCGCGGCCAAGGGCATCGGCCGGTCCTCGGCGCTCAGGCTCGCCGAGCTGGGCGTCAACGTCGCGGTCAACTACCGGTCATCCGGGGAGGAGGCGCGCTCGCTGGTCGCCGAGCTGTCGGAGATGGGGGTCGAGTCGTTCGCGGTCCGGGCCGACGTCGGTGCGCTCGCCGAGGTGAGGGCGATGGCGGACGAGGTGGGCCGGCGCTTCCCGAGGGTGGACATACTGGTCAACAACGCCGGCATCATCGACGACACGCTGCTGGTGCGCATGGGCGACGAGGCGTGGAGCAAGGTGATCGACACCAACCTCAACGGCACCTTCTACTGCACCCGGGCGTTCGCCCGCGGGATGATGCAGCGCCGCTGGGGCCGGATCATCAGCATCGGCTCCATAGTGGGCCTTCGCGGCAACGCCGGGCAGGCCAACTACGCGGCCTCCAAGGCGGGCATCATCGGGTTCACGCAGTCGGTCGCAAAGGAGTTGGCCAGGCGCGGCGTCACAGCGAACGTCGTAGCGCCGGGCTACACGAGCACCGAGACCGTGGAGGTTCTCGGGGAGGAGTTCAAGGACCGCATCCGCTCGCTTATCCCGATGGGTGAGCTGGGCAGGCCCGACGACGTGGGCCACCTGGTGGCGTTCCTAGCCTCCGAGAAGGCGCGGTACATCACCGGGCAGGCCATCTGCGTGGATGGGGGCCTGGCGGTCTGAGGGCCGGCTTTCAACCCAAGGGCGAACTGACCTGCGAACTGTCGGCCTTGAGATACCAACTGCGGTTTCGGGTAGCTGGAGGCCGACACTGCGGGATGCTTAGGCCTGCACAGGCAAGCCAATTCCAGCGATCGCCTAGTAAGGCGTCACTTGTGAGCAATGGCCTCCCTAATAGCAGGTTTGGCAATCTCCCTCAAGCTGCTTCGGCTTGAGCGAAGTCCATTGTGCGTTCAGGGATGATTGAGGTGGTGCTCGTCGCGGTGACCGTGGCTAGGGGCCTTTCAATCGTCGGGCACCGTTGGCTGCGACGGATCTTCATCCGCTTGGCCCATCAGCCTCGTACGTGTACCGACGACCGCTATACGTCCGTATTCCTATTCGCCCGCCACGGGCTCTCCCAGCAAAGCTGTGCCCCATAGAAAAGGCCGCAGATCGCGCAACACCCGATCAGTTTGACAGTTAAGTTCGTGAAGATGGTTAACGATTCCAAGAGCAGGAGTGTAGTGTTTAGCCCCCAACATTCCTTGCTCGGATGCAATTTCGGGATCATCCGGAGCTCCCTTGGGAGCTGGGTACCGGCAAGATGTTGCGTGGGGAAATGTCAAGGCCGCAAGAATCATCAAACAGGGGAAGGCCCAAGCCGACAAGGCGACCGGTAATAGTGTCTCACTGCGGTCGATAGTGACGGTCGATCTGTGGCCACATGGATGGTCTTCTAAGAGACGTGGATATTTGTAGTAAAGGAAGTTAATCGCAATCGTCTTATTCGCTGTTATACCATCGGCCGATAAGGTAACACTGTCAGATCTACTACGTGCAATCTCTAAAACCCTATCGATGGCATCCATTAGCTCGCTTTGTCCACTTCCAACTGTTAGTGTGTAGCGACGTGGGAAGGATGCATTTACATTGCTCACCAAGTCCTTGCGGCCATCTTCCATAAAGTCAATTAGATAACGGATTTCATCGCAAGAGAGGACTGCGAGCTTCCTAGCGTATCCCTGCTTAAGTTGAAGAAGGATATCGTCTATATGGCTTTTGACTTCATCGATGTTCTGAAAGGAAGTAGAGTTAGCCTCCAGGTAAGGCTCCATTGTATCGATGTAGAACGGCTTAGACAAGCCACGCTTAAGGAATTCGAGAACCGTTGTCAAGCTATCGTGTCCGAAGGGTCTCTTCTTCAAATCATCCTCATTCTCACCTGCGGCTACCATGAGAGCTTTGACTGTCTTTTCTACAGATTGCTGCAGCAGCGCGATCGTCTGAGAAGGGAATTCAGGCTGACCACCGGACTGGTGCCACTTGACCTTCAGAAGCTTCTCTGCCGTGGAACTGTCGTTGTTTGCCATCTCCCACCAAGCTTCAGCACTTCGAAGTCGAGCTTCGGAGTCGGATTGATTAGTGTGTCTGCGACTGGCGTCCACTTTCCTTATCTCACCATTGACATTTAGGAGGCTATGCCGAACCTGCCGGCTGTGATTGTGGCGGCCTTGACAGTCGGCGGTGCAGAATCAAGTGTCTGCTGTGCCCGCCCAGTTGAATCGGTTGAGCCAGACGATGGAGGATCACGGCCAGCTTCGACAGGACCGTCCTAGCTGATCCGCGTTTGGAGCCTGTCGGCCGCTTGAGCAACAGGCGCTTGATGCCGTGCTGGCAGGCGGTCCGCCAGGCAAGTGGCCGCTATGCCCTCTAGGCTCGCGATCCACCGCGGCATACCCGCGCCGTAGGACAGCCCCGCTGGCGGAGCCGGACGGTGGTCAGTCGCCGCGCAGGCGGCGTAGCTCCGCTTCCAAGGCCCGCACGCGCGCCTCGGCTTGCTCACGGGCTGCTTGGGCCTGCTCGCGCTCGGCCCGTTCCTGCATCAACCGCGCCTCGGCCTGCTCACGGGCCGCGCGTTCGTCCGCCAGCGTTGCGATGTGCCGACCCGTGTCCGGATCGTGCAGCGCCAGCGCGCCGTCCTCCCACCGCAGGTACAGGCCCAGAGCCCCGCTGTATCCCTGCAGCACACCCCCGGACAGATCATCAATTTCTATCGGCGCGTACCTTCCGTCCTCCAAGCGATCGCCCGCCAGCCGTGTCCCGTGATGCTCCCCGGTCTCGTCGAACCGCCAGTACTCCGGGATGCCCAGCGATTCGTAGGCCTCCCGCTTCTCCCCGACGTCCACGTGGCCGGTACGCGGCGACGCTATCTCCAGCACGAAGTCCGGCGGCTTGCCCTGCTCGTCCATGATGTACCCGTTGGTGGCCCTGTAGAGGGCCGGGTCCACGTCGAACGCCACCAGCATGTCGGGGTAGTGGCTGCCGGCCATGTTCCGGGTGGGACGGACCACCACGTACCGATCCCCAGCCACCAGGGTGGTCTCGGGGTTGCCTAGGTGGACGGCGAGGTAGTGGGCGGTGCCGGTGGCCGCCAGGTGGTCAAAGCTGGTCATGTCGTCGGGGTGTCTGGCCGGCGGGTCGGGCAGACGGAAACGGCCCGCTGCCTGCGGCGTCCTGCTTTGGGTGTAAGTGTCGGCGGTAGTCATCCTGCGCTCCTTGATGCGGCACGGCCGGCCTCCCGGCCGCCATCATACCCGACAGCACGGCGCGGGCGCGATTCGCAGGAGCGACGATTCTTGCCTCTCGATCGTTGCCCGTGCGGGCGCCGCAGGCTGGTTCCCCGCCGCCCTGTGGCTGCGGGCGTAGCCGTCCCTGTCCCAACTCGACCGGACGAAGGATCCCGCCCCTTGGCTTGCGGCGCCGGGCGCCGGTGGTGCCCTCGCGCGCCTGGCTGCGCCGCCCTCGTGCAGGCAGAAGGGACGCTGAACCACATCTCGGCCTGATTGAGCCGGGAGGCACGGGTGGGCGCGTGATGGAAGTGGACCCGCGGGTGCCGAAGTTGCCGAGCGCGGCATGGAGCAACGTACCTTGCCCTGGTCAACTGAACTTCCAGGGAAGTTCATCGTCAGTGCCACTTTGGGTCGATCGCCGTTGCTGTCGAGTACGCGATGCTTGGCGAACTCCCGCCTTATGGGGCTCGATGGCTTGCCTCACCGTGCGCGCGGGCGCGACACTGAACCGCAATTCAAGGCTTTTCCAGAAGTTTCGCCACAGAAACCTGGGGGTCCCGTACCACACCCAGAAAGGCGCGACAGGGGTCGAGCGAGTCTCCCCCGACGGCCTTCCAAGAGGTACATGGCCAAGGCGGCGGAGTGATCCAGTCCTTCGCCCCGGGCGCGGCTCTACGCGGAGCGAAATCAACCCTCTGCGCTCGGAGCCACAGCGGCAGGTCGCACCAGGCGTCCAGCCCATCGACGCAGCCGGACAGGCGCACAGCCCCGTCCGCCCGTCGCCCCGCGCCCTCCGCGCTCCCGCGCAGATAGGCACGCACCCCCGCGCGCGGCCTGACACCCGTGCCGACGCCCCCTGGCCCGCACCTCGCTGCGCATCCGGCGAGCCCCGCGGGCCGCTTTCCGCACACACCCCTTGTCCACGACCCGACGCCGAGGATGCCGGCTGCCGGGAGATCAATCCATTCGAGGAGGCGCGCATGAACGCTGTCCGGACGCTCGTCGGACTTGCGGCAAAGGCTTGGCGGTGGCGCCGGGCCCTGATCGCCGCGGTCCTTATGGCTCCCCTGGCCGTGGCCGGAGGGGCCGACCTGTTTGCAATCAACGCCCTGGGGCTGTGCTGGGCGGCCTTCGCCGCTCTGCGGCTCGCACGGGCGATCAGGGGCAGGTAGACCGCCGGGCGACCGGGCCCGGCGGATAAGTCAATTGAGCAAAGGAGAACACGGTGAAGAGCTTTGAGAAGAACGTAGCGGACACGGACCGGCGGGCGGGCCTCGAGGACTTGGTCGACCGGATGATGGACGCCCTGCTCGCGGACGGCCGCGGGCGGGCCCCCAGGAGCGCGGCCCGCGCCGTGCACGACGCGCGCAGGCTGCGGCGGACCGGCGACATCGACGGCGCGATGGCCGCGCTGGGTGGCGGGGACGCCGAGGCGGGGAGCGAGGCGGAGGCGCGATGGCTACGGGCCGAGTGGCTGGGGCTTGCCCGGCGCAGGTTCGGCAGCGGCGGGATGGTGGTCTACACCCAGGGGACCACGAGGGCGGCCGCGCTACGCGCGCTGCCTGACGGCTCGCTGGAGGTGGCGGCGGCGATGGGCATGCGGTGGCGGCCCGGAAAGGTCGTCTCGCGCCGGTGCCTGAGGGGTCTGCGGCCCCTGGCGGGGTGCGGGCGATGAGCGCGGCCGTAGTGGCCGTCGACATGGCGGACCTCAAGAGCCGCAACCCGCTGGCGCTGGCGGTGGAGGCCGCCGGGGTGGAGCTGAGGGGAAGGGGCAGGGTCCGCCAGGGCCTGTGCCCGTTCCACAGCGAGTCGGAGGGCAGCTTCACCGTCTACGCCGCCGACGGCCGGTGGTGGTGCTTCGGGTGCGGCGAGGGCGGCGACGTTGTCGACTTCGTGCGCCGTACCCGCGGCGTCGGCTTCCCCGAGGCGGTCCGCATCCTCGGGGCGGGAGCGGTTCCCTCCGCCCCGGTCCCGCGCGTCCGTCCCCCGGAGCCCCGCGAGCCTGCCGTTCCGTGGGACCGCGCGGCGCTGACCTCGGCCGCCAGGTTCTACGCAGCGCGGCTGCGCGAGAGCCCCGAGGCCCGGGCCTACCTTCTGTCGAGGGGCATAGGCCCGGGCCCGGCGGCCCGCCTCGGCCTGGGGTACGCCCCCGGCGGGGGCCTGCGGGCCCACATGGAGGCCGCCGGCTTCGACCGGGGCCGTCTTGCGCGCGCGGGGCTGCTTTGCGGCCGAACCGAGCGCTTCGCCGGGATGATCGTCGTCCCGGATCTGGCGGCCGGGTCCGTGCGCTGGATGGCCGGCAGGGCCGTAGACCCCGGGGCGGCCCCGAGGTTCCAGGCGCCGCCCGGCCCCAAGCCCGTGCTGGGGCTGGCGAGGCTGGGCGCCGCGCCCGCCTGGGTCGTCCTCGCGGAGGGGGTGTTCGACTGGGTGGCGCTTGCCTCCTGGGGCCTGCCGGCGTGCGCGGCCCTGGGGACCCACGGCGAGCGCCGCGTCGCGGCCGCCCTGAGGGGCTGCGCCCGGGTGTTCCTAGCCCTCGACTCGGACGACGCCGGCCGCGCCGCGGCCGAGCGCTACGCGGCCCTCCTCGGCCCGAGGGCCGTGCCCCTCGCCCTGCCCGACGGCGTCGGCGACGCAGCCGACCTGGCCCGCCTCCCCGGCGGCAGGCGCATCTTCACCAGGCTCCTTCGCCTCGCCGCGCGAGCGGCCAGGTAGCCGCACCCCCGCGGCGGGCGCCGCCCCGCCTCCCCACCTTCCGCTACCCCTCACTTCCGTCACGGCCGGCCCGCGCCGGTCCGTGCCTCAAGCCGCCGTCCCCGCACGCGCCGGCGGCGCACCGCGTTCGACCTACCTACCAGCAGCGCCCGCCCTGCGGGCCAACCAACAAGGAGGAAAGACATGCTCAACGGAACTGGAAACAACGGCGCCGTGCCGGCGGGCACGGCCACGGTCGCCGACCACGACCTGGGATGGGACGGGCTGGCCCCGTCCGTCGCAAGGGAGCTTGCCAGGCCCCTGGACCCGGCCCTGGTCTCCCGCAGGCCCTGTGGCGACGGGCGCACCCGCGCCTACCTCGAGGGCCACGTGGCGATCGCCGAGGCCAACAGGGTCTTCGGGCCTGGTGGGTGGGGCTACGAGCTGGCCGGGGAGGTGACGCTCCGCGAGATCGAGGCCGTCGACCCCGCCACCGGGGAGGCCTCCCGGGTGAGGGCGTACTCCGCCCCGGTCACCGTCACCGTTCCCGGCGCGCCGCCACGGACCGACATGGGCTTCAGCGCCGTGGTCGAGGAGAGCGCCTCGGGGCACGAGGCAGCCATCAAGGGCGCGGTGGCCGACGGCATGGCGAGGGCCCTTCGCAGCTTCGGAGACCGCCTGGGCAACGGGCTTGGTGCCGGGACCGAAGGCGCTGCGGCAGATGCCGCGGACGGCGACGGCGATGCGGCGCAGGCGCTGAGGACGGCCCTCGAGGCCCTGTGCGAGATGCAGGGGTGCCCACCGGAGCGGATGCGGGAGGCGGTGCTCGATCGCACCGGCGCAGAGCTCTCTGAGGCCAGCGCGTCCCAGCTCGCGCCCCTGGTGGCCGGCGCGGTCGAGCGGCTGCGCGCGATGCGGTCGGACGACGGGCAGTAGGCGGAGCCGGGGCCGCGCCCGGGCGCCGCGAGAACCAAGGAGGCACTACATGGGAAGGACGGTCAACAGGGCTGAGGTCCTGGGCAGGGTCGGGGCGGACCCGGAGCTGCGCCGCACGGGCGCGGGCGCCCCGGTGACGACGCTCAGGGTGGCCACCGAGCGCCGCACCGGCGGCGACGAGGTCGAGGTCGACTGGCACACGGTCGTGTGCTGGGGCAAGACCGCGGAGAACGTCTGCCGCCACGTGGCCAGGGGCGACAGGGTGTTCGCCTCGGGCCGGCTCGCCTACCGGTCCTACGAGACCGCCGACGGCCGGCGCCGGACGGCGGCCGAGATCTGCGCGGCCCAGGTCGTCTTCCTCGGCCGCGCAGCCCCCCGCCCTGGCCCGGCCGGGGCACCCGCGTCGGACGAGGTCCCGGTCCCCTTCTAGCCGGCGGCCCTTCGAGCGCCACGCGTCTCCCGGCGCGGCCGGGAGCCATTCCCCACGGGGACCGCTCCCGCCGGGAACGGCCCCGCCCGCGCCGGCCGCGGCTCTCCGTCTGAGCTCTCCGCTTCGGCTGAGGGACGTCGCCTGCGCGACGACCTGGACCCGCAAGCCGAGAGGAGAACAACGATGACGGCGATCGCCACCCACCCCGACACGCTGATAGACGCCCTGAGGCGCAACATGGACCTGCTCACCGAGATCGCGGTCCGCTACGACGTCGAGACGATGCCCCGCCGCGGCGAGTCCCTGCCCGCCATCTCCTCGCCGGACGACGTCCGCCGGCTGGTGGGCCCGGAGATGAGCCGCCTGGCCCAGGAGCAGGTAAGGGTGCTGCTCTTGGACAGGAAGAACCGCGTGGTGGGCCAGAGGACCATTTACCAGGGCAACGCCTATTCGGCGGTGATCAGGCCGTCCGAGGTCTTCCGCCCCGCGGTGATGGAGGCCGTGCCGCACTGCATCGTGGTCCACAACCACCCGTCGATGGACCCGTCGCCGAGCGCCGAGGACGTCTCGGTCACCAGGGAGCTGGTCGAGGCGGCTCGGCTGCTGCGGATCGAGATGCTCGACCACGTGGTCATCGGCGGCAGCGGCGCGGCCAGCCTAAGGGACCGCGGTCTGATGTCCGGCTAGCCACCCGCCGGCCGCACCGACGGCCCCCGCACGGCGGGGGCCGCACCTCCGGGGCCCGGAAGACCGGGCCCCGCCCGCATCCAATAGACCAACCAAGGAGACACGCACATGTACGCGACCCCATGCACGCTCTGCCGACTGCCCATAAGGCCCGGTGAGCCCGCCGCAACCGCGGCAGCGCTCGACGTGGCCGACGGGCGGATGGTGATCGGCCCCGCGCGGCGCCACCACGTCCGGGACGGGTGCCGCACGGCCCGCACCGCCGCGGCGCTCGGCGCCGCAGCCTGAGCCGGCGGAAGGGGGTGGCCATCGCAACCGATGCGATGGCCGCCCCCGCAACTACATGTGAGACATTTTTCTGCGTCTGGGGGATTCGCGGGATGGCCCCCGGCGGCCAGATGGAGGGATTGCGAGCGTGACTTTCTAGGCCTGGCCGACACTGCGGGAGCGTTCGGTCACCTCTCGCATATGATTCCGTCATTGGAATATAATGGACTCATGCCTTGGGAGGTCGAGTACACGGACGAGTTCGGGCAGTGGTGGCGGCAGCTCTCGAATGGCCAGCAGGACGCGGTGGCCGACAGGGTCGAGCTTCCGGTGGAGCACGGTCCCAGCCTGCCGTACCCCTACTCCTCGGACATCGGGAGCTCGCGGCATGGGGTCATGCGCGAGCTTCGAGCGCAGGTTGGCGGGAGGCCCGTCCGGTTCTTCTGCGCCTTCGACCCAAGGCGAACGTCGATCCTGCTCATCGGCGGGGACAAGACGGGCAACGACCGGTTCTACCAGGAGCACGTGCCGTTGGCCGACGACCTCCATGATGAGCATTTGGAGGAACTGCGGAAGGAGGGGCTGATCAAATGAGCGGACGCCATCCGTTTAGCGATCTGACCAGGGACTTCTCGCCGGGGCGCCGCCAGCGCATCGATGAGATGAAGCGGGAGCTGCTCGCCGAGATGCCGCTGCACGAGCTTCGCCGGGCGCGTGCGCTCACCCAACGGGAGATGGCGAAACTGCTGAAGGTGAACCAGCCCGCCGTGTCCAAGATGGAGCAGCGGGCGGACGTGTACGTTTCCAGCCTGCGGTCCTACATCGAGGCAGCGGGCGGGAAGCTGAAGATAGTGGCCGAGTTTCCGGAAGGCGAGGTGGCCATCACCAACTTCTCCGAGGCGGGGGAGGCGGACGGCGGCCCATCATCCGTGTGAGGGAAGGCGTCGGCCGAGCTCGAACACATCAAGTGGCTCCTCTGGGGCGCCGCGGCTCGAAGCGAGATACGCCAGAACGCTCCAGGCAGGGGACACGGGAAAGCGAGGAAACCATGTCGACACAACGGAAAGAGGAGTCGGACACGCCCGTCCGCTCCAGAGGGCCATACCCCAGCGGCGAGTGCGAGATTCAGTTGATGGCCCCGTCACCCGGCGCCGGGGCCCGCCCGCCTCAGGGCGGGGAGACATGCGGGCCCGGCGGGTTCGGCTCGAACCCGGGCGCGGCGCGCGGCGTAAAGCCCTTGGACCGGCCGATCCAGAATTCCTAGAGCCGGGCCTTGCCCGCGGGGACGGCGGGGGCAGCGATGGGCCCGTGGAACGCGGGCCTAGGGAGCCGGGATCCGGAGCCGGGCCTGCGGGCCCGGGCGTTGGCTACGCCCGTCTCACCGACGCCGACCCGCCGCTCGGGTCGCTGGAGGGCTCCGTCCTGATCCGCGGCGATGCGGCGCGCGGGCTGCGGATGATTCCCGCGGGGTCGGTGCAGACGGTCGTGACGTCGCCGCCCTACTGGTCGCTGCGCGACTACGGGGTCGCCGGGCAGACCGGCAGGGACGAGGACCTCGAGTCCTACTTGGGCAGCATCGTGGCCGCGTTCGGGGAGGTGTGGCGTGTGCTGCGCGACGACGGGGCGGTCTGGCTCAACGTCGGCGACTCCTACACGTCGGGCAACCGCCGCTACCGGGCCCCGGACCGCAAGAACCGGGCGCGGGCGATGGGCGTGCGCCCGCCGACCCCGCGGGGCCTGAAGCCCAAGGACCTGATCGGCGTGCCGTGGAGGCTGGCGCTCGCGCTCCAGGAGGCGGGATGGTGGCTGCGGGCGGAGGTGATCTGGCACAAGCCGAACGCCCACCCAGAGTCGGTCCGCGACCGGCCCACCAGGGCCCACGAGACGGTGTTCCTGCTCACCAAGGGCGGCGACTACCACTACGACGTGGGCGCCGTCACGGGGCCGGGCGGGCGGCGGCTGCGCTCGGTGTGGGAGATCGCGACCGAGCCTGCGAGGCGCGACGGCGGCGCGGCCGGCGACCACCCGGCCATGATGCCGATGGCGCTCGCGCGGCGGTGCCTTGAGATCACGAGCCGGCCGGGGGACGCCGTGCTCGACCCGTACGCCGGTTCCGGCACGACGCTGCTGGCCGCGCGGGACCTGGGCCGCAGGTGGGTGGGGATCGAGCTCAGGCCCGCGTACGCGGACCTGATCGAGCGCAGGATGCGGGCGGGCCGGTGACGCGGGTCGGGGGGCCGGCCGGCCTCGCCGGACCGCGCGCTGCGCTGCGCCCGGCTTCCTTGACCGCCCCGGTGGACGGGCCTAGCATTGGCGCCGCCCATGCGGCGGGAGGGGCGATGTTCGACGACCTGAGATCCATCGAGTCCTGGCGCGACGCGCTCGCAGAGCTCTTCGGGACCGGCCTGTACGTGTTCGTCGGGGTCGGCGCGGTCATCGCCAGCGGCATCGCCTCGGGGGGCGAGCTGGACGCGGCGAGGCTGGTGGCCATAGCGCTGGCCAACGGCCTCGGGCTCGCCGTGGCGATCTACGCGACGATGCACGTCTCGGGGGGGCACATCAACCCGTTCGTGTCCATCGCGGCCGCACTGGCCCGCAGGATCCGGCCCGCAAAGGCCGCGATGTACGTTGCGTGCCAGCTGGCCGGCGGGGTCCTGGCCTCGCTGCTGCTGGTCTACGTCACTCCCAATGCCGCCGAGGGCAGCCTGGGGGCCCGCAGCCTGGCGGACGGCGTCTCCGTGGGGATGGGGTTCACCATAGAGTTGGTCCTGGTCTTCGCGCTGGTCTTCGTGGTCTTCGCCGTCGCGATGGACCGAAGGGCCCCGGCGGCGCTCGCGCCGCTGGCCATAGGCATGGCCTTTCTGGTGATCCACCTGGTCGCCGTCCCGCTGACGGGCGCGGGCCTAAACGCCGCGTCCGTGCTGGGTCCCGCGGTCGTCTCGGGGCACTGGACCGACCACTGGCTCTACTGGGTTGGTCCCATCGCCGGCGGGGCGCTGGCCGCGCTCGCCTACCAGGCGCTCTTCGCCCCGGAGGCTGAATGATGAAGTGGCAAGACTACCTATCGAGCACCCCGGAGATATGTCACGGCAAGGCGTGCGTCACAGGTACGCGCGTAATGGCTACGGTCATCCTGGACAGCCTGGCCGAAGGGTTGGGAGTCGAAGAGATAGTCTAGGACTACCCATCCGTGTCACGCCAAGCGGTTCGGGCGACCCGGCTCTACGCTGCGGAGTTGGCCGAAGAGCTCCGGCTTTCGACATGAACCGGTTCGGCGGCGGCGGGCGTCTGCATGGGAGCGACGCTGAGGGAGGGCTTCAATCCCATGCAGGCCAACAGTCGGCCGATGTGGCCAATTGTGGGATTTGCGTCTCCTCTTTCCAGCTTTGCGATGTAGGCCTGGGACACCTTCGCTCGCTCCGCCAGCGCCGATTGGGTCACCCCGGCACTCTCCCGTGCGTCGGCAAGTGCCGCCGCGACCTGGAGTTTGGCGGCCTCCGAGCCAAACTCCTGCCGGTACTCGATGTCTTCCAGCCACGCCGCGTGGCTATCCTCGATCTCATGCCGTCTCATTGACCTCCTCCTCATCTTCCGAGATGCCCAGCCCGCAGGCTTTCGGCTCTCTCCAGCTCCGGGCGTGGAGTTCGCCGCGAAGTCTTTCGGAAGCCATTTAGGATGACGTACCGGTCGGCTTCAGGATGCCAGAAGTAGAAGATGCGGTGCCGGCCAGCGCGAAGCTGCCATACGCCATTCATCTTCTCTGACCACCGCCTGGCAACGAGCCGCTGCGAGCCCTCCTGCCGGAGGCGTTCGACGAATGCTCTGATTCCTGCGGTGCCGGCCTTCTGACCGGCGTGATAGACGCTCCTTACGTACCCCTATTATGGGGAACGGTGCCGTTGGGCCTCCGGTGGAAGACCACAAGGTACATTGCAGTAATATAACCCACCCGGTTATGTAGATCGATCCGCCTGGGACTGACCCGTCCCCGGATCTAGAAATTGGCGCAATGGCGCTGTCGTCCGGCTCGGCTGGCCCAAGAACCCAGCGGCATTTGCCTTGGGGAGCATGTGTCCATGGACGTTGAGACCGGGGACCGGGCGATTGCCGACTCTGCCCGCGTCGCCGTCCGGCGTCTGCGGCCGCAGCGTCCCGATGCGGTAGACACTTTGTGAGAGGGCGCCGGCTTCAAGGCCCTGCACGGCTCCGGGGCCGCACGACCGGGAGGGCCCGGGCGATCGGGGGGTGCGAAGGCCGCCTGCGAAGCCGCCGCAGCTCCTTCCCCTGCGCGGTCAGGCGCGGCGGGGTCGCCTCGTGCGCCGCACGCGTCTGATGGGCAGCACGTGCGCGAGGCCCAGCCTCTCGGCGGCGGAGAGCAGGGCTAGCATCCGTCTCCAGCTGGGCCGGCCCCCGGCCCGCCAGCGCCTGAGGGCGTGATCGTTCGTGCCGATCATCTCGGCTAGCTGGGCCCAGGACAGGCCCGACTCGGCCCTGAGGCGCTCAAGGCACGGGCCGAGATCCTCCGGGTGCAGGTCGGCGGCGCGGCGGTGGTTCCTTCGCTGGCGCGGCAATCCGTCAGCGCTCCGGGTCGACGCCGTGACCGGAACGCCGGCGGGCCTGTGTGTCGGATCCCTCGTTGCGGGGCCCGCTCGCGCGACGAGCGAGGAGAACCCCTCGCCCATGATGGCGTCGATGCCGCCGGGTATCTGCGCCGACACCCAGACTATGGACCGCATGGCGCCCCCGCACGGCTCGATGCCGCGGCGCCACCTCCGGAGCTGGCGCGAGTCGACGCCGAGCAGGTCGGCGAGGGCGTTCCAGCTCAGGCCGCTCAGGTCCCTCAGGCGCCGGAGCCGCGCCGGGAAGTCTTCCGGCAGCCGCGCGTCTCCGTAGGCGACCCGGCGTCCCCGGACCGTGGGACCGAAGGCGGGCCGGGCGGGGCTAGCCGCGCTCATCGGGCGCCGCCAGCTCGAAAAGGTCGTGGAAGTCGGCGACGCCGAGCGCGCGCTGGATGCGGGCCCGCACGCGGCCGGACGGGGCGCGACCCTCCCTGATCAGCCGCGACATGTAGCTGGGGGTGATCCCGGCCTGCCGGGCCAGCCAGCCCTGCGAGCGGTTGAGCACCTCGAGACGGTCCCAAAGGGCCCGCCTTTTGGAGCAGAGAGAGAGCTAGGAATTTGAGCAGTACTATGGTCCTTGCGGTGCGCACCATGGCGGTTCGCGGACCCCTCCTCGTAAGGCCGCGCGTTCGGCGGGAACGCGATAAGAACAGACGTTCTATAACCTATCAGTCCTGGCCTGTGTCCGCAACGCCCCGGGCCGCCTCCGACGCCCCGCCGGCCGCGGCCCTGCGGCCCCTGGTGCGCCGCTTCGGCGGTGCGGGTTCGGCGGCCCGCGCGAGCTGCTCTCGCATCTCCCGCACGCGGGCGTCCAGGTCCCCTCCCGGCCCTCCCACCGGCGTCGAGTAGCCCGCGGCGGCGGCCCTGATGCGCGCCGCGGCCGCCGGGTCGGGCGGGTCGGGCGCCCGCACGGCCATCGAGAAGGCCGGGACGCGGTCGGTCCCGACGGTCGCGCGCACGTAGCAGTGGTGGACGGGCAGTGAGGTGATGTCGTCGGCGGATACGCGCTCTGAGCCCAGCTCCCAGACCAGGCGCCGCGCGTCGGCGCCGGAGACCTGGAAGACGGCGAGGCACCCGACGTTGGCCAGCACGGTGTCCTGCATCGTCGGCGACAGGTCGGCGAGCTTGGCCAGGCTCTGTGTGGCGAGCACGATCGATGCGCCGAACTTTCCGAGCTCGCTGAGCATCGCCTCGTAGTCGACGCCGGGCATCGTCTGCATCTCGTCGACGACCACCAGCGCCCCGCGCCGCTGCTCCGGGGGGAGCGCGCCCTGCCCGCGCATCACCGAGTCGACCAGGTTGAGCAGCGAGGCCCCGACCAGCGCCGCGACGTCGCGCCCCGCGCTGCCCTGGGCCGCCGAGACCAGCAGGACGCCCCCCTCTAGGATCGTCTTTCGGAGGTCGATGGTCGAGCGGCGCTGGCCGAGGATGGCGCGGGCGCGGCGCGAGGAGGCGTAGTACGAGATCCGGGTCTGGACCGGGGCGAGGGCGTCGGCGCGGTACTGCGCGTGCCAGGAGCCGAAGTCCCGGCTCCACCACTCCAGCAGGTACGGGTCGGAGACGCGCCCGAGCACCTCGGTCCTAAAGCCGGAGTCGCTGAGCAGCGGCAGGGCGTCGAGGATCGTGTACTGGCGGTCGGGCGCAAGGTGGGAGTTGGCCTCGTGCAGGCTCTTTACGGAGTGCTCGAGGATCGACTGCATTCTGGGCCCCCACTGGTCCCACAGCCCCCTGGCGACCCGGACCACCGAGTCCGCCGTCCTGTCGCGGTCGGAGAAGACCCGCGCGTCCAGCAAATTGATGCCCGGGGCGCGGCGCTCGTCGGCAAGGTCCACCAGCCGCACCGAATCCGCCAGGCTCTCCGGCACGCGCGAGAGCAGGTCCTCGACGAGGTCCGCGTGCGGGTCCACGACGACTATGGCGTCGGAGTCGCGGCCGGCGGCCTTCTCGCGCATCTTGTGGGCGGCGATGTGGGCCATCAGCGTCGACTTGCCCATGCGGGTGCGGGCCACATACAGGTGGTGTCGGCGCAGCAGGTCCGCCGGGAAGCGTATCTGCCGCGGGACCCCCGTCGCGGTCGATCCGACCAGGGCACCGCCTCTGACGGCGCGCGCCGCTGGCATCAGCACCTTCGCCCCGGAGCGCTCTACCAGCGGGGTGTCGTCCGCGGCGCCCGGCGGGTGCCACAGCGCCGCCGCTTCGCGCGCCCCGAGCACGCTGCGCGCTCCCAGCAGCCCCGGGCCCGCCGGGCGCAGCCGGTCCCCCGGGTGGCCGGGCCGCACCGCGGAGGCGATGAAGCGCGCGCCGGCGGGGTTGTCATAGTGGCGGTAGGCGGCGGCGACCTTTCCGAGCAGGTCGCGCGCGCGGACGCGGCGGCCCTCGTCGGGCATGATCGCGGTGACGACGACCTCGGCCTCGAACGCCATGCGCGAGAGCTTCTCGGCCGCCTCCTCCGGGTCGCACGGGCGCCCGCGCCCGGCGTTCCAGCGCGCCCAGCCCCAGCCCGCCAGGCAGATGAGGGCGAGCGCCCCGGCCCCGAGCGCGGCGGCGAGCAAGACCTCCCCGTCCTGCGCCCAGCGGTAGCCCTGCAGCGCGGCCATGCCGACCGCCGCCAGGGCCCCCAGCGCGACCGGCCCCCCGGCCCCGGGCCGCTCCTGTCCCTCGGCCCCCGGGCGCTCCGGCCCGCCGCCGGCGGCCGCGGCCGCAGCCGCCCTGCCGCGCGCCCAGTCGGGCCCCAGCGAGCACAGCAGCAGCCGCGAGACCACCCTCTCTCCGGGGTGGAGCTCCGCGACCGCTCCGATCAGCGCCATCATCGGGTCCGAGCCCGGGTCCAGCAGGTCGTCGTCGCGGAAGCGCCGCAGCGGCGCGCGCTCGGGGCCCGAGGACCTGAGCGTCATGTGCCAGGCGCTCTCGCCGCCGCGGAGCCTGAGCGGGTCGTCGGCGGGGGCGACCTGCTCTATGCGCGCCTGTGGGTAGCGGACCGCGAGCTGGCCGCGCACGACGTCCCCGTCGACGCACCTGGCCATGAGCGCGGCGCCGTCGGAGTCGGCGGCGATCTCCAGGGAGAACGGCTCGGGCACTGCGATCGAGGCCAGCAGGTTCTCTACGCCCAGGAGCGTTCGCTCGCCCGAGCGCGGCGGGGTGACCGACAGCAGCGCGGGCTCGGGCTCCGCCGGCCCGCCCGCGCCGAGCAGCTCGCGGACGCGCGGGGTCATCCGCCCGCCCGGCCCGGGCGCCAATCGACGACCTCTATCTCCTCTGCCGTGGCCTCGATGCGGATGGGGATGCGTGCCCCGCGGGCGAGCAGCAGCCCGTCGCCGCGCGGGCACGACAGCAGCCAGCGCCCCAGCTCGTCGGGCAGGTCGAACGCAGAGCAAACCGTTGAGATGGCTGCGGCGTCCTGCTGGAGAAGCAGCTTGAAGGCCGCGTTCTGGAGCAGCGCGCGCCCCGAGTGCCCGGTGATGGCCCTGGAGGAGTCCTCGCTGAGCAGGTCCTGCACGTCCTGGGTGATGAACTGCAGCCCGAGGCGGTGCTTGCGTGCGCGCTTTGCCATCGAGACCATGAACGCGGCGCCCTCGGGGTGCTGCATGATCGACCAGACCTCGTCGACGACGAGCAGGCGCGGGCGCGGGTTGCGCGCCGCGGCCGCCCACACCGTCTCGGTGCAGACCATCGCGGCCGCGGGCCTAAGCTCGGGCTCGAGCAGCCGAAGGTCGAACACGGTCACCGGCGCCTCGGCACCCAGCAGGTCGCTACCCTCGTCGCTGAGCAGGTGGCGCAGGCTGCCGGTGGCGAACGGGCGCAGCAGCCCGGCGAGGTCCGCGCCCCCGCCGGACAGGAGGAAGTCGAAAAAGTCGCGGAAGCCCTTTCGGTCCCCGGGCCTCGCGTAGTAGGCGGCGAGGGCGTGGTCGAGCGCGGCGCGGCGCTCTGCCGAGAGGCGCTCCCCGATCATGACCTCGATCAGCCGCCGAAGGCTCCCTATGCGGAGCAGCAGTTCCTCTGCGTCCGAGGAGTCGACGACGAACGGGTTCATGCCCTGCCCGGCGACGCCCGGCGAGAGCACGCGCCCGCCGGCCGCGCGGGCGAGGTCGGCGTACTCGCCCTCGGGGTCGATCACGTAGGCGGCGACGCCGCGGGCGATCCCGCGCAGCACCCCGAGCTTGGTCGAGAAGGACTTGCCCGAGCCCGAGCGCGCGAGCACCGCGGTGTTGGCGTTGAGGTGCGTGCCGTCGAACGGGTCGTAGATCACCGGCGAGCACGCCCGCAGGTCGATGCCGTAGAGCGTCCCGGAGCGCGTGTCGAGGTCGGGGGGCGAGAACGGGAAGAGCCGGGCGAGCGAGGAGGTGTCGAGGGTGCGCCAGGCGGCGACGGCGTTGAGGCCCAGGGGCATGGCCGAGGCCATGCCCTCGCGCTGGCGGAAGGAGAGGTGGTCGAGCCGCCCGAGCGTCGCCCCAAAGTGGGCGCGGGCGCGCCGGGTCGCCTCGTCGAGGGAGGGGCGGTCCGGGGCGCGGAGCGTGACCGACAGCGATGCGTGGAAGAGCCGCTCGCGCCCGCGCTGGACCTCGTCGCGCAGCCGCGTGACGTCCTCGAGGGCGATCTCGGCCTCGGGCGACATGGTCCGACCGCGCCTTAGCGAGAGGCTCTGTGCCGACTCGAAGCGCACCTTCTGCCACTCAAGGGTCCGGGCGGCCTGCTCTGCGGGGATGGCGCCGAGGTGGATGGACACGTCCATGGGAAGGCCGGACGCCATCAGCCCCTGCAGGTACCCGGGCGCGAGCGAGCGCGGCCAGCGCCCCAGGTGCAGCGTGCGCGCCAGCGACCCGCCGACCCGCAGGTCGCCGCGCCCTATCTCGACGATGACCTCCCCATCGCCGTCCGCCTCGTCCGCCCCGGGCGCACCGCCCAGGGCCGAGGCCGAGACGAGCATGCGCAGGGCGCGGCCGGCGAGGGGATGGACCGACAGGCCCGCGCGGGCGAGCAGCGAGGCGAGGTCGCCGGCGCGGCCGGCCTCGCAGGCGGCGTAGAAGCGCCGGTCAAGGATGCCCTCGCGACCCTCGAGCTCGGTCAGCAGACGCCCGAGCGAGTGCGCGGCGCGCGCGGCGCTCGGGGGCAGGTCGTCCGGGCGCTCTTCGGCGAGCCGCTCCCTCAGGGCCCCGAGGTCCGGGGGGTGCTGGCGGACGATCAGCTGTACGGGGAAGTCCAGGGCGTTGAGGGCGCCGGCGAAGGCGCCGAGCTTGGGCTCGTCTATCTCGGTGCCGAGCGCCTCGCACACCGCGACGCGCGTCCCGTCGATGCGCACGGCGGCGTCGTCCTCGACGTGCGAGACCATGAAGAAAGGGGCCAGCGGCGGCGGAGGCGCGGGCTCGGGGGCCGACTTCGGCCCCGCGGCGGGGCGGCCGGGCAGGGGGAACGGGAGCTTCATCGGCGTCCTCCTACGTCCCGGCCGCGCGCGAGAGCGCGAAGGCGACGGCCCTTGCCGACAGCACCAGCACGAGTCCCACGACCGCCGAGGCGACGGCGGCCCTGGCGCGCCCGGCGCTGCGCTCGTCGGAGCCCTCGGCCATGAGCAGGAACCCGGCCCAGACGATGGCGAAGAGGGCGAGGCCCGCGGCGGCGTGCGCCATCGCGGTGAGCGCCCTCTCGAACGCCGCGATCATCGCCGCGTCCCCCGGGGGCTCCGCCGCCAAGGCGGCCAGCGCGGCGGCGCACGCCAGGGCGGCGGCCCACCGCCTCCTCACGGCCACCCGACCAGCTCCCCGGGCTGCGCCCTTCGCTGGGTCGAGGACGGGTCCGCCGGCGGGGGCGCGGGGTAGGACATGGCCGCGTAGTCGGCGTCGGCCCCGATCGCGAGCCCGAGCGCAACGGTCCCGGACCTGGTGCGGGCCAGGTCGCTCCGTGCCTCGGTCTTGGCGCGGACGTGCGCCGGGTGGTAGACGGAGACGGAGACCTGGCGGGTTATCACCTTGCTGGGTATGGACAGGTACGCGGAGACGTCGTGCTTGGTCTTGGTGCCGTCCGGGTGGGTCACCGTCACCGTGCGCGTCACGGTCCTGCCCGTCCCCGGGCGCAGGAGGCTGACCGTCCTGGTCCTGACCTCTGAGCGCGCCGGGCGGTGGGTGAGGCGTACCAGCCTCGGCAGCGGCACGCTCAGGTCCGCGCTGAGCGCGGCATCGAGGCGCACCGTCCTGAGCGACTCGCCGCGCGCGACCGGGAGGCTGAACGACGCCTCTGAGTCCGGGGCGAGCGCGGACGAGGCGGTGAAGCCGCCGTCGGTCACGGTCAGCGTCCCTGAGACGGAGTCGACGGCCGAGTCGATCCCGGCGTCCATGCCGATGCGCTCGTGCCCCACCGCGGTCCACACGCGCACGCGCTCGTCGAGCCGCTTGGCGCAGGTGGCCGCCACCGTCCCTTCGATCCTGCCGGGCCTCCAGGAGACGGAGGTCACGGCAAGGTCGCAGATCTCGCCCTGGGCGGCCGGGAGCGGGTGGGGGATGCGCTCGGCGGTGATCGAGAGCGCGCCGGCCTGGCCGATCCCGTCGACCCAGGAGAACGTGAGCGACGGCGAGTCGCCCACCAGCGGCATCGAGAACGAGACCGCGGCGCCGACATCCAGCGAGGCGGCGCCCCAGAACCGCAGCTCGCGCCCGCCCGGCCCGCCGAAGGCACGGGCCCGGACCTCAAGGTCCGTGGCGGCCCGCAGCCTCACGTGCGCTCGGCCGGGGACGATGCGCAGCTCCTCGTAGTACAGCCTCCTTCCCGGGACCGGGTCGGCGGGCTCGAACTCCAGCTCGGCGGAGAGGTCCCACAGCGGGACCTCCTCGGGGTCGGCGCCGGGGTCCTGCGCCGCCGCGGGGTCCGGGGCGGCGATCGCGGCCGCAGCCAGGGCGGCCGCGGCGAGGCCCGCCAGGGGCAGCCGGGGCCAGCGCCGCCGCAGCAGCGAGCACCGCCGCGCGGCGGCCCGCAGCGCGCGGGACGGGCGAAGCGCCGAGCATGCCATTCGCGGCGCGTCGGGAGCCGGCCACCGGCGGGCGCCGGGCCGGTCCAGCGCCTGCCGGGCCCGCCGCAGCAGGCCCCCGCCGCGCCACCGGCGGCGGCGGCGCTTGCCGAACCAGGCGTGCGGGCGGAAGGCGCGCCGGGCCCGGCGCATCAGCCTCCTGCCGCGGCGCCGCCCGCCGCGGGCCGCCGCCCCGGCCGGGGGGGCCGGGGGCAGCGGGGGCTCGGACCGGACGAGCTCGCTCGCGGGACCCGCGTGCAGCCTGGGCCCGAGCGCGAAGCGCAGCAGGTCGGCCGCCACCAGGGGCAGCCGCCTGCCGCCGACGCGTCCCACGATCATGGCGACCCCGAACGCGGCCATCATCGCGGCCAGCGCCATCCGGACCCCGGAGGGCCCGAACGGCGCCACGCGGTACGCCCCGTACGAGAGGGCGCAGACCGCGGTGACCGCGACGATCTGGGGGAAGGTGAGCCACAGGATCACCCTGTCCTCGGCCTGGACGTGGGTCGGGACCTCGTGCTCTCGCATCGCGCGCCCCCTACGGCGTCGGGGTGGGGGTCGGGGTCGGGGTGGTGGGAACGGGCACGTCGGCCACGGTGACCGCGGGGTTGACGACGGCGTTCATGACCAGCTCGACCACGCCGTAGCCGATCAGCGCCAGCACCACGCCGGCCAGGGCCGTCATCATCGCGCTCTTGCCCCGCTCCATCTGGTGCGGCGCGCCGGACGCCGTCAGGTACAGGTACGCCCCGTATATGAAGAACCCGACGCCCACCGCCCCGACCAGCCCGAGCAGTATCCCGACTATGTTCGATATCGTCTGGGTGATGTCTCCCATCACTCTCCTCCTTCCGTGACCGGGCGCGCAGCGCCCGGGCTCATCGCTCGCCTCTTCCGTTCCGCATGACTTCGGCTATCCGCACATGGCGCCCGCTCCCTCCCGCCTCACTCGGCGGCGCTCCTCGGCGAAGGGCCCGGCCCGGACCCGTAGGCGGGGGGCGAGCTCTCGGCGACGGACCTGACCGCCCCCGCGGCCCCCACCGCCCCCACGGCGGCCGCCGCGGCGGGACCGCCGCCCGTCGCCGCCGCCACGGCGGTACCGACGGACCTGACCGAGCGGGCGATCGCCCCGGGCAGCGACATGCCGAAGTACAGGGTGTTTAGCCACGCGTCGAAGGTCCCGCCGCCGCCCATCAGCGCGGGGACCCGCGTGGTCAGGTAGACGAAGGCCAGCGACATCAGCAGCTTCCAGAGCAGGTCGCGGACCGGCTCGAACTCGGATATCGCGGCGAAGTCGGAAAGGAACCCGAACGCCAGCGCCAGCGCGATAAGCTGCACCGCCTGCTGGAACACGGTCGTGAGGAAGGTCCTGAGCCAGGTCCTGCCCCACCCTGCGGTCTGGGGCAGGATCCACAGCCCCAGCGCCACCGGCGCAAGGGCGAGCAGCAGGTCGATCAGCGCCAGGCGCACGATCATCTGCACCAGCACGTAGAGCACGAAGAAGCCATAGAACAGGTAGAGGACCGCCAGCAGCAGCGCCATCCCCACCGAGCCCGCCGTGACCGCGGTCAGCAGCGTCCCGGCCGAAGAGCGAAGCAGGTCCCCGGGCGAGACGCCGAGGCTGGCGGCGACGAAGCCGGAGACGGCGTGCGCGACGTCGATCACCAGCGCGCACCACCACAGCGATGTGGCCGCGGCGACCAGCCCGAGCGCGAGGCGCGGGAACATCTCCCTCCACCCGGCCGTCGGGCGCCCGAGGTGCTCTGCGACGATCATGCTGATGCCCATCCACGCGACGATCACCACCAGGGCGCCCGAGGTGACGGCCCAGACGACGGCCCAGGCCTGGCGCACGAGCTCGTGGTCGTACGTAAGGTGCGCCGGGGTGGCGGTGAGCAGGTCGGTCATGAGCCGTCAGCCCCCGCAGCGCGCGGCGGCCGCCCCTGAGGCGCGCTCTACCACCGCGCACAGCGTGCCGTGGACGCCCTCGACGACCCAGCGCGCGAACGCCCTGGCCCAGCGCTGCGGGTCCATGGAGCGGATCACCCGCTCCCACAGGCTCCCCGGCTCGTAGACGGGCACCAGCGCCCTGACCGTCTGGGGCTGGCCGGGCACGGTCTCTGAGACGAGCATCTCCAGCAGGTAGGCGCGCTCCGGGTCCAGGGCGGCGTGCTCGGGCAGCGTCGGGTACTCCCAGGAGTACTCCCAGCCGTTGGTCAGGGCCTTCTCGCCGCCGATCACCCGGTAGACGGCGGTAATCCAAGCGCCGGTCTCGGCGTTGCGCAGGCCGTAGAAGAGCCCGGCGACGCGCTTGTCGAAGATCGGACGCGCGATGAAGCTGCCGTCCTTCTTGCGCTCTGCGACCGGCCCCGCGGCGTTGACCAGGGTCACGTCGTCGGGCTGCTGCGCGCGCGCGACGCCGGCCGCCGCGAGGATGAGCGCGGCGGCGACCGCGACGGCCGCGGCGGCGCGGGCCGCCGATCCCGTGCCCGGTCCGATCTGCCCTGAACAGAACATAAGTGCTGATTCTGGGGGCGTGGGCCGCTCCGGGTAAGGCCGGGTGGGACCGGTCAGTTTCGAGCGGTCCCCGCAGGACCTCGACGAGCGCTCGGCAGGCGGCAGTGGACGGAGGGTAGCGGGCCCTAAGGGATCGGGCGGACGCGCTCAAGGAGGGCGTCAGGGAAGGGCTGGATAGGGTCGCCGGGGAGGCGGGACGCGGTCCGGGCGGGCCGGGATCAGCCGGCTAGGTGTGCGATCCCGTGGGGCTGGCCGGTCGGGGTGCGGCGATGGGTGCACCGGCCTGTCGAGTGCGGCCTTCCCGGCGACTTCCCGGAGCGGCTCGCGCTGTCCAGGGAGGCGGGCGGACCCAGCTGGAGGGTGCCCGCCTGCATGCTCGGCGTCAGACGCTGCCGCCTCCGGCAGTGGCGGCAGGGCGTGGCACCCAGCTCCGCGCACCTCTTCGCGCTGCCGACCCTCGCGGAACGCATGGGAATGTGGGTCGGGGCATCGACGTGCCGCGGGCTCAACCCGCCCGAGGCGATGTGGAATCGGCTCGCCCGAGAGGCACCGGCGTGATCGCCGGAGCGGGCGCTTGGCTCCCGGTCGCAGCGGAGGTGCCGGCCGCCGTCAGCCGTCCTACCGGTGGACACGCGGGCCGAGCCCGCCATGCCTGCGGCCTCGGCCGCGTCGCCGGGGCGGACGTCTGGTCCACTGCACACCCACAGCCACGCCGCTCCGCACTCATGGCGGTCCGGTGCGGCCGGTCGCGGTCCCTTGGCCCGCAGGGGCTGCGGATCGTCCGGAGGCCGGCCTCTCCCACCGCCCCCGGCCGCGCTACCGCTTGGGCGCCTGCGGCGTGGCCGAGACGTACCAGGGATGGGCGTTGGGCGCGTTCTGGCCGGCCCCGGCGGCGTTCACGGCCCGCAGCTGGAAGCGGTGCTCCGTCCCGTTGGTCAGACCCGTGACCGCGTGTGACGTCGTCTTCGCGCCGCTGTTCGGTATTGCGACCCAGTCCTGCCAGCCCACGCCCGTCCACCGCATCCGGTACTCGTAGCGCGTGATGCTCGAGTCCGAGGGGTCGTCCCACGTCAGTGTCACGCTCCCCTTGCCCGCCACGGCCGCCAGCCCGGTGGGCGCCGCGGGCGGCGGCGCCTGCGGCGTGGCGGCGACGTACCAGGGATCGGCGCTGGGCGCGGCCTGGCCGGACCCTCCAGCGTTCACGGCCCGCACCTTGAAGCGGTACTCCGTACCGTTGGTCAGGCCCGTGACCGCGTGTGACGTCGTCGAAGCGCCGCTGTTCGGGACGGCGACCCAGGCCTGCCAGCCCACGCCGGTCCACCGCATCTGGTACTCGTAGCCGGTGATGGTCGTGTTCGACGGGTCGTCCCACGCCAGCGTGACCCTAGCGTTCCCCGCCGCGGCCGTCAGGCTCGTCGGGGCCGCGGGCGCTGGCGGCGGCGGGCCGATGCGCACCATCAGCTTGTCGCCGGCCTTCCACGGCTGCGTGGAGATGGGCCAGGTGAGGGTCCCGGCCGCGCTGTCCGCCGTCGCCGAGGCGACGCTGAGGGTCAGCGACACCGTGCCGTCCAGCCCGATGAAGTCCACGACCTGGCCCGAGAGAGCGCCGTCCGGCGTCACCCCGATCTTCACCTGCGCCGACTTGCCAGAGCCCGACGACGACGGCTCGTAGGCTATCCGGCTGATCGTCGCCGACGCGCCGGATGCGCCCGTGAACGCCCTCGGCTTGAGGACGCCGTTGGTCGCGTCCGCAGCGACGGCCGTGCTGACCGCGACAGGGTCGAAGAACATCTCGTGAAGGGTGCCGCCCGGCGCCGTGACCGTGATCGTCCAGTCGTTGTCCAGGACATAGTCGCAAAGCAGGAACGGGCTCCACACCTCCCTTCGATTGATGCTGTATTCGCCGCCTGGAAGCGGTCTTGCCGTCGTGAACGTCTCCTTGAAGTAGATTCCATCCGTGCCGGCGGTGAACTTCCCATCCCCATCTACGTCCATGGGCGTAGGAGTGCCCTGCACGACTGCGAACAGCGCGGCATCCTTGCCCTCAAGCCATGTCTTGGCCTTCTGGTCGGGATAGAATCCGTCGTTGTACCTCTCGTACAGCAGGGTGCCGGAGGGCTGGCCTGACGTCAGGGCACTCTTCACGGGGCTCTGGTCATAGACGGCTCTGCCCTTTTCCCTTTTGAAGTAGCGGTTCCCTCGCTCGACTTCGTACTTCAGCCTGAGACACTCTTGATAGGCGGCCGACTCGCCGCCGCGGTCATGCTCCGCCGCAATCTCTGAGATGCGCGTCTTCAGAGCGCTCAACGTGATAGTCGAATCAGTTGAACTCGAGCTCGTCCCTTCGGACGCCGATGGAACCTCCAGCAAGTACTCCTTGGCGTCGGCGGCAACGCCCGCACCCTGGCCGGCGCCGGAACTGACGGCGGCAGGCAGCCACTCCTTGCTCCTCTCACTGTGCAGGCTATACCCGTCGTCGTGACTGTACCGATCCCCACGGCTCAGCAAGAAGTGATCAGCAAGGGCAAGCTTTGCGTCGATCTCCGTACCGAATCCGGTGACCCTGTCGTAGAGAAAGATGACGGCTTCCCGGTCATCCCACTGGGCGTCTCGGGTTGCAACTACGGCCGCTTTCCTTTTGTCGGCCTCGCTGCGTGAGTCGTATTCGTTGCCGTCAAGCCACATCGCCACGATGCCGGACGGACCCGTGCCCTTCAGGTATTCCGCGACACTCAGATTGAACTTCAACACTGCTATGAACTTGCCTTCGGAGGTGGCTAGCACCTCCGACGACATCGAGGTCATCGTGGCCCTGACGATGACAGGGCTTTCGAGGATCTCCTCTTCAAGCAACTTGGGCCCATAGGGCAGTTCCGGCACGCGATAAACAAGCACTTCGGGACCGTCGCTTGACAGGCCGCATGCCAGCAACATCGGGATCGCCGCAGCTAGAGCTAGTAGGAGGACGCGCATGGTTGTTGTATCTCCCATTCCCTAGTGGCGGCCGTGATCACGGTATATGGCCCGCAGCTGTGCCTTGTCCTCACCCTCTATCGTGTGGCTTCTGTTCATCACGGCATTCAGATGCTTCATCGTCTTATCGGCATAGAAATCATGCAGGCCCAGCGTGTGTCCGAACTCATGAAGTAGAACGCTGTTCACGTCCATGAACCAGACTTCTGGACAAGTCGTCGTGGGTACAGTCACCTTGGCGCAGGGCACTATCGTACCGTGTTCATGACTCTTGTTGGTCCACTGCCAATTCGTCTTGACCCAGACTCCTGGCCGATCCTCCAATTCATAAGCCGACTTGGGCGGCTCTTCGAGGACGAGGTACATATCCCCCATGTGCTTGCCTGGACCGGGAGAATTGCTGTCGTTCTCACCGGCCTTGACGCAGGCGACGCTTTTACCGCAGCCTTTATTTCGATCCGAGGGAGCATTTCCAATACTGTCATTTTCGTTGTTGACGGTCTTTATGACCACGTAACGACCGTCGGCATTCTTGTCCTTGCCGGTGCCGCTGTCTATGCAGGAAGCGCAAATGATCAGATGGTTATTCAATCCTTCCAACTCTAAATTCCACTCATTGACTGCAGACTCTATCGCATTGTAGACAATGTCATTGTCTATATCCACACTTTTCGCGTACCTAGCAGTGTGGTCGGCCTGGTGGCCCCACCAGTGCTTCGGCTGTGGTACCCTCCGCTTCTTTCCCTTGTATACCCCTTCTGTGGATCCATTAAGTGCAGCAACCATGAAGACGTACTCTTTGCCAGGCACAATCTTCTCGTCTATGTCAACTTTGAACTCATTTGCACCAAGTGTCTTACTCCATATTTCAGTAACACCCTCGGTCACCTTCACCGAGTAGCCTGTTGCCCCACTGATCGCGCCCCAATACAGGGTGATCCCTCTGTTGCCGATCATGTTGGCAGTGTGAACACTGCCTGGAGCAGGCAAGGGAGTCGGCGAGGGCGTGGGCGCGGGCGAGCCCACGGGCGGTGGCGCAGTGACCGGCGTGGGAGTAGCGGGTGTGGGGGTGGGGGTGTAGGTGGGGGTCGGCGTGTTCGTGGCTGTCGGCGGGACCGGCGTCGGCGTATGTGTGTAGGTGGGCGTCGGCGTCGGTGTCGGCACTCGCGGAGCAAGGTAGCAGGCAACGATGGCTATGTAGTCGGCTCTGTGCAAGGTGCCGTTCGCCTCGTCGGCCATGGCCTGGTTGACCTCACTCTGATCTATCCTTCCGTTGCCGTTGAAGTCGTAGTGGCCGCAGGGATTGGACAGGCGCGGTATCGGCGTGGGCGTGTGCGTCGGCGTGGGTGTGGCTGTGGGCGTGGGCGTCCACGGCTGCGGCGTGGGCGGCAGCTGCCCTGGGGGTGTCGGCGTGTCGGCGGGCGGCAGCGGCGCCACGACCGTATTGGTCGGCGTGGGCGTGTGCGTCGCCGTGGGCAGCGGCGTCGGCGTGAGCGTGGGGTAGATCGGGCATCCGATGTAGATGCAGGCGATGCGGGCCCATTCCTGCTCGGTGCCGGCCGCCCCGTAGGCCAGCGAGCCGCCGATGTGCAGCTCCATCACCAGTCGCGCCGTGGCCTTGTCGATGCGCCCTTCCAGGTGGTCGCGCACCGCGGCGAGGAACTCGTCGACGTCGATCGCCCCGTCCCCGTCGGCGTCGTAGAGCGCACGGGCGGCCGAGTGCGCCTCAGACTCGGCCAGGGGCCCTACGGACTCGGCCGAGGGATCCGGGGACTGGGCCATCAGCGGCAGCACGGCGACGAATATGACCAAGCCCGCCACAACCGCAAAGGGCACGAGGAGAGCCGGGACCTAGAACCCCCGGCGCTTTTGCGAACGGCTCATCGGTCCGCTCCCTGCGGGCAATCCTCCGGCTGGAGGGCTGCACTCAACCCGTCAACTCAATTGGGCCCTTTACGCGCTGCGGCCTTGACGTTACCACGAAGTGCGGCCTTGCGCAGCACGCTCGCGATGCGTACTTCACGTCGTCGGGACCCTTGCCTATGCCCGGTCGGCCGTCCGGTCTCCCTCGTATCACCTTGCCGCCATGCCCAGGTTGCTGTGACTCTCAGCCCCAGGTGAGGTCCTGCGGCCTCTCGGCCTCGGTGTGCCATCTGCGGACGAAGGCTTGGGGCATGGGGAAGCCCGGGTCCCGGCCGCCGCCCGGAGCGAGCCGTGCCCGTCCCAGCGGCCCTTCCCGCCCGACCGGTCGCCGGTGCGGGGCCGGGAGGGGAGGCACGGTCCCCGCCCCGGCCATCGCATCGCCCGAGACGCCCAGGAATTGGGCCGCCGCCGTCGAAGATGGCCGGCACGGAGGGGCCTCGTGCCCGAGGCCCGGCCTCTCGCGAACCGCCCCGCGGTACCCGCGGCCGTGCCTGCCCGCGACCGCGTCGCCGTCGGACCGCCGCGCGTGGGCCGCCGCCGCCGGTAAGGCCGGATGGGACCGCTCAGGTTCGAGCGGTGCCATGTGGCGGCGCCTCCCTGCAGCGGGTTCTGCTATCCGCGCCCAGGCGATGCGGCGCGCGGTGCGGAGGCGAGGACCCGGCGCGGCGCCCTGACGCGCGCGCGGGGGCCGGTGCCGGGGGCCCGGCGGCCCCAGTTGCGGCGGGGCGTGGGGCAAGATCTATCCGCGCGACCGCGCCGGCGGACCGGTGCTGCGCGGGAGGCCGTTACGTGGAAGAGGCCGGGGAGGCGCTCGACGAGCGCTCGGCAAGGCTGATGTCGCTGGCCGGCCAGCTCGTGCAGGAGCACGGGGCCGAGGGCGCCGCGCGCATGCTGGGGGTCGAGCGCCGCACGCTTGCGGCCGCCATGACCCGGGGCACGCCGTCGCGGCGGGTGCGGGCGGCTCTTGAGCGGCTGGCCGGGCCGGACGGGGTGCCCGGGCCGCCCGACGAGCGCGGGCGGCTGGAGGCCATGGAGGACGGCCTGCGGGCGCTCAAGGGACGGGTGGACGCGCTGGACGCGAGCGTTCGGGAGGGGCTCGACCGGGCCGCCGAGGCCGCGGGGAGCGGGCCGGGGCCCTCGGGGCAGGTGCGAGACCTCGTGGTCCGGGTCGCGCGGCTCGAGCGCGGGGCCGAGGGCTCCCCCGAGCGTCTCGACGCGCTCGAGGAGGGGGTGGCCCTGCTGCTGGACCGGGTCGAGGCGCTGGACGCGCTAGACACCGAGGTCCGCGCCGGGCTGGACAGGGTCATCTCGCTGGTGGGGAGCGCCGGTCCCGCGCCGGGGGAGGCGGGGCGCGTGGACGCGCTCAGCCGCAGGCTCGCGAGGCTAGAGGGCGGCGGCGAGGGCGGGTCGCCGGCCGGCCCGCCCGGGCGCATCCCGTCCCTCGAGGGCGGGGTGAGGGCCCTCGAGGCGCGCTTCGACTCGCTCGACGCGGAGGTGCGCGAACGTCTCGGCAGGGTCCTGGAGCTCGCCGGCCGGGCAAACGCCGGCGCGGGCGCCGCGGCGGGGCCGGCCGGGGACGACCGCGGCCCTGAGGCCACGCCGCAGGGCGCGGGCGAACGTCCGCCCCCCATCCCCGGCGACGGATGCCGGACCGGGGTGGTCGCCCCGGAGCGCTACCCCGGCGAGGAGGAGGCCTACGGCGCGGCCTCGGCGCTGGTCACCGAGTGGCGCAGCATCAGGGGCCGCCGGGGCGGCGGCACGGGCCTCGAGCGGGCCCGGATCAGGGAGAGGGTCATGGAGCTGGAGGTCGAGATCCTGGGGGAGGGGGGCCTCACGCTGCCGCCGGAGACCGAGCCGCTTCACCCGACGAGGAGGGCCGTGCAGCTCGGCTGGCGCAGGCGCGAGCTGCACGCGCTGCGCATCGAGCGGGCAAGGCGCGAGGCGCTCGAGTGGCTCAGGCGCGCGCTGACCCTGGGGCTGCGCGGCGCCGCGGGGCGGCGGGGCCGCGGGTGAACCGGCCGGCGCCCACCGTCTGCCGCAGCGGCCTTTCCAACGCCCGCAGGCGCGCCGGCCGCTCCCGCGACACGCCCCGCGGCCGCCGTCTCGGCACGTCATTTGTGCCCTGTCTCAGGCGCACCCTGCGATGCTTAAATATATGTGTTGATATTAATTGTCATCTGATATATATTGCTGCTTTGGACAATTGCCCATGCGACAGAGGAGGTTGCCATTGGCAGGTCCCGCCCAGCATAACGCCCGTCCGGCGCGCAGCGCCGGCGGCGGCTTTGCGCGGCTCGCCCTCCTCGCCGCGGTGCTCGTACTTGCGGCCGCGGCCGTCTCCCCCCTGGCTGGCGGGCTGGCGGCGCGCGCGGCCGGACCCTCCGTCGCCGCGGCCCGCGGCGTCGACGCCACCGTCGCCAGCGTGCAGTGGACCAGGTACTCCGGCGGCGACTTCGACTACTACCGCTTCACCGTCTGCCCCCAGGCCAGCCTCACCGCCGGCGCCTGCCAGAGCGGCGTCTTCACCAGCCCCGCCTACTTCGACGCCGACAGCACTGGCCCGGTGTCCGTCACCGGCCTCGACCCCGACACCGCCTACGGCGTCGTGCTCGAGGTCTGGATCAAGGGCCGCGACTCGGCTATAAGGTCCACCGCAACCATCCCGGCACAGCCGGCCATCTCATTCGGCGGCTCCACCGTCGCCGACCAGTCCTACGCCGAGGGCGCCGCCATCGCCGCGCTGACGCTGCCGCAGGCCAGCGGCGGGGCCGGGACGCTCACCTACTCGGTGTCGCCCGCGCTGCCCGAAGGGCTGTCCTTCGACGCATCGGCCCGCACCATAACCGGGACGCCCGCCGCCGCCCAGGACGCCTCTGCGTACACGTACTCCGCGACCGACGGTACGGACACCGCAGCGCTCAGCTTCAGCATCCGGGTCGCCGCGCAGGGCGCGGCCGAGTCCGCGAACGCAGGGCAGGGGGCCACGCCCGACTCCAAGCCGCCCGACAGGCCGAAGTCGGTTGTGGTGACGCGCACCGACGGCGCCCTCCATGCGATCTGGCTCGCCGTCAGGGGCGCCACCAGCTACCACGTCACCTACAGCTCCGACGGCGGCGCCAGCTGGAGCCTCGCCGCCCTCAACCACCCCGGCTCCTCCATCACCATAGGCGGCGTCGACAACGCCAGGACATACATAGTGGGCGTGCGTGCGCGAGGAGACGGCGGCGACAGCGGCTGGCTCAACTCCCCGCCCGCAGGGCCGTTCACGCCGACCAAGACTCCGTCGCCGGACCGCTCCCTCACCTTCGGGAGCCACACGGTCCCCGACCAGTCCTGGACCAAGGACACCGCCTTGGACACGCTGCGCCTGCCCCTGGCCACCGTCAGCTGCAACGGCGCCGTCTGCACCACGGTCGTCCCGGAAATCACCTACACGCTCTCCCCGGGCCTCCCCGCGGGGGCGAGCTTCGACGCGGCGGCGCGGACCATCACCGGCACGCCCACGGCGGAGGCCGCGAGCGCCACGTACACCTACACCGCCGCGGCGGACGGATACGACTCGGTCAGCCTCACGTTCACCATCGCCGTCAGCGGCCCAACTTCTCCACAGCCCGCGCTCTCCTTCGGCGACGCGACCGTCGACGACCAGGCCTATCTCCAGGGCACGGCGATCGACACGCTGACCCTGCCCGCCGCCACCGGCGGCGGCTCGCCCACCTATTCGCTCTCGCCCACGCTTCCGGCGGGCCTGAGCTTCGACGCGACGGCCCGCACCATCACCGGCACGCCGACCGAGGCCGCCCCGAGCGCCAGCTACAGCTACAGTGCCACCGACGGCACGGACACCGCGACGCTGACGTTCAAGATCGAGGTGCTCTCGGCCGAGGAGGGCGCCTCCGCCCAGGCCGGCCTCTCCTGGGTCACCACGCCCACCGACCAGAAGTGGCAGCAGGGCACCGCCGCGAACGTGACGATGCCGGCGGCCACCGGCGCCAACACCATCGTCTACTCGCTCACGAACTCGGGCGACAGCAAGAACCTGAACCTGCCCGGCGGGCTTAGCTGGAACGGCTCGACCCGCACCATCAGCGGCACGCCCACGAAGTGGTTCCCCGCCCGCGTATTCGTCTACAACGCCGCGGCCACCAACAAGGGCACGCACGCGAATCTCATCTTCCAGGTGGCGGATACGAACGGGAACTATCCCCCGCACCGCAACATCAAGTCCAACAAGGCCCAGCTGCTCGCGCAGCTGTGGTCCCACTACGACACCAACCCCGGCATGAGCTGCTACAGCGGCTCCATAACGTTCGCCCCGAGCAGCGGACACAGCGTCCACTTCGTCGACCCGGACGGCGACACGATGACCTTCACGGCGGGTTCGAGCGACATGGTCAGCACCACCATCAACTCCAGCGGCTACGCGGTGATGACCCTCAAGCACCCGCCCATAGACTGGTATTACGTCGAATACAGGGCGACCGACCCCAGCGGGCTCTACGACACGATCCAGTTGGGCGTGAAGTCGTTCAAGTGCACGCATTGGCTGAGCGTCCAGGAGAACAAGCCCAAGGACACCGTCGTGGGGAGCGTGGGCGGGTCGAACCCCGGCGGCAGCAGTTTCTCCCTGAGCGGAACGGACGCGGACAAGTTCGACATCGACTCGACGAACGGCCAGATCACGGTCAAGGACGGGACGACGCTGGACTACGAGACGAAGACACATTACACCGGGCAATTCCGGTACACCGTCAGCGGCAAGACGGCGGGGGGCGACTTCAGGATCGACGTGGGCGACGTCCGGGCGCCCAACGTGGACAGGCCGACGCTGGCACAGAACACCACCAGCCCGACGACGGCGATCGACGTGACGTGGACGGCCCCGACGCCCATGACCGGCACCACGATAAACGACTACGACGTCCGGTACCGCGAGTGGACCACCAGCACCTGGACGGAGTTGCCCGACACCACCAACAGCACGGCCACCAGCGCGACGATCACCGGCCTGACCGCCGGCAAGGAGTACGAGGTGCAGGTGCGGTCCCAGATCGCCGATGAAGGCCCCGGCCACTGGTCCGGATCGTCCATCATCCTGTACGTGGCGGAGAACACGGCGGCCGACGGCAACGTCGGCGGGAAGTTCAACGTCAACGCGACCGACTACTACCCGCTGCAATTCACCCTCGGCGGGACCGACGGCTCCAAGTTCAAGCTCAGCACGGACACCGGCTACAAGACGGCCCAGTCCGCCCAGATACAGGTCAAGACGGGCAACGTCCCCGACTACGAGAACAAAGCAACCTACAACTTTACCCTCCGCGCCGTCGAGAACAACCTCCAAAGGAACATCCTCGACGTCACCTTCGGCATCCTGCTCCACGTGACCGACGTGAACGAGCCGCCGCCGAAGCTCTCCGCCCCCACGGTGGCCGCCAACTCGACGACGCCGACGACCAAGATCGACGTGTCGTGGACGGCGCCCACCATGACCGGCAAGCCCGCGGTGAGCGACTACGACGTCCAGTACCGCCTGTCCGGCGACTCGTCCTGGACCGACGCCAGCTTCACCGGCACGGGGACCAGCACCACGCTGACGGGCCTGACCTCGGGCAAGACCTACGAGGTGCAGGTGCGGGCGGTGAACGATGAGGGTAACGGCGGTTGGTCGGACTCGGGCACCGCCATCACCACCGCCGGGGGCGTGACGCGCTCGATCGCCGAGAACTCGGCGGCGGGGACGAACGTCGGCACGGCGGTGGCGGCAAAGGCCAATGCCTCGTACACCTACACCTACAGCCTGGACGGAACGGACAAGGACAAGTTCGAGATTGGCTCCACCACGGGCCAGATCACCGTCAAGACGGGCAACGTCCCCGACTACGAGGCCAAGACCTCCTACAGTGTCACGGTAAAGGTAGCGGTGGTCGCGGCCGGGGGAGGCGGTTCCGCACAGTCCCTCGACCCCAACGCGCCGGGCGACTACGAGATACCGGTCTCCATCAGCGTGACCGACGTGAACGAGCCGCCACCGAAGCTCTCCGCCCCCACGGTGACCGCCAACTCGACGACGCCGACGACCAAGATCGACGTGTCGTGGACGGCACCGACGACGACGCAGATGAGCGGCAAGCCGGCGGTGACCGACTACGACGTCCAGTACCGCCTGTCCGGCGCCTCGACATGGACCGACGCCAGCTTCACGGGCACCGGCACCAGCACGACGCTGACGGGCCTTACGGCGGGCAAGACCTACGAGGTCCAGGTGCGGGCGGTGAACGCGGAGGGGAACGGGGCGTGGTCGGACAGCGGCACGGCCATCACCACCGCCGGGGGCGTCACGCGCTCGATCGCCGAGAATTCGGCCGCCGGCACCAACGTCGGCGCGGCGGTGACGGCAAAGGCCAATACCTCTTACACCTACACCCACGCCCTTAGCGGAACGGACGCGGGCAAGTTCGAGATTGGCTCCACCACGGGCCAGATCACCGTCAAGACGGGCACGAGCCTCGACTACGAGACCAAGACCTCCTACAGCGTGACGGTGACCATAACGGTGGCCGCGAAGTCGCAGGTCAACGCCAACGCGCAGTCCCTCGATCCCAACGCGCCGGGCAACTACACCATCCCGGTCACCATCAACGTGACCAACGTGAACGAGGGACCCGAGTTCGCGGACGACACGGCGACGCGCTCGATCGCCGAGAACTCGGCGTCCGAGACCAACATCGGAGCCGCCGTTACCGCCGGCGCCGACCCCGAGGGCGACACGCTGACTTACTCCCTGACCGGAACGGACGCCGCCAAGTTCGACATCGGCAGTTCGACCGGGCAGATTTCCGTCAAGGAGGGCAACGTCCCCGACTACGAGGCCAAGACCTCGTACAGCGTCACCGTCAACGTGACGGACGAGAAGGCGGCGAACGGGACGGCGGACACGGCGATCGACGACACCATAGCCGTGACCATCAACGTCAACGACGTGAGCGAGCCCCCGGCAAAGCCCGCTGCGCCGACGGTGACCGCCAACTCCGCCACGCCGACGACCAAGCTGGACGTGAGTTGGACGGCGCCGGACATGACCGGCAAGCCCGCCATCAGCGACTACGACGTCCAGTACCGCAAGGCCGGCGACTCGTCTTGGACCGATGCCAGCTTCACGGGCACGACCACCAGCACGACGCTGACTGGACTGACGGCGGGCAAGACCTACGAGGTGCAGGTGCGCGCCACCAACGACGAGGGCGACAGCGACTGGTCGAACTCCGGCACGGCGATCACGTTGGCGGGCGGCGTGACCCGCTCGGTGAAGGAGAACTCGGACGCCGGCACCAATGTCGGCGCGCCCGTCACCGCGACGTCCAACCCCAACAGCTACACGCTGACGCACTCCCTGGGCGGAACGCACGCCTCCAAGTTCGACATCAGCAGTTCGACCGGCCAGATCACGGTCAAGGAGGGCACGAGCCTAGACCACGAGACCACGCCGTCGTACAGCGTGATCGTGACCGTCAACGCCGCCAGCGCGGGCGCGCAGAGCTCCAGCCTCGACCCCAACGCCCCGGGAGACTACGAGATACCGGTCACCATCACGGTGACCGACGTGAACGACAGGCCGACCTTCGACGATGGGGCCACGACGACGCGCTCGGTCGCCGAGAACTCGGCCGTCGGCACCAACGTCGGTGACGCAATCGCCGCGACCGACGAGGACGGCGACACGCTCACATACTCCCTCACCGGAACTGACGCCTCCAAGTTCGACATCAGCAGTTCGACCGGGCAGATCTCTGTCAAGACGGGCAACGTCCCCGACTACGAGGCCAAGACCTCGTACAGCGTCACGGTGAAGGTCACAGACGGGAAGGATGACGACGGAGACACCGAGACTACGCCGACCACCGACGACACCATCGCCGTCACCATTAACGTCACCGACGTTGCCGAGCCTCCGGCCGCGCCGGCCGCGCCGACGGTTGCCGTCAACTCGACGACGCCGACGACCAAGCTTGACGTGAGCTGGACGGCGCCGGACATGACCGGCAAGCCGGCCATAAGCGACTACGACGTCCAGTACCGGCTCTCGGGCGACAGCAGCTGGACCTCCCACTCCTTCACCGGCACGGGCACCAGCACGACCATCTCCGGCCTCACGGCGGGCAAGAGCTACGAGGTGCAGGTCCGGGCCGTCAACGACGAGGGCGACGGCGCATGGTCGAGCTCGGGCACGGCGATCACGGAGGCGGGCGGCGTGACGCGCAGCATCGCCGAGAACTCGGCCGCCGGCACCGCCGTCGGCTCAGCGGTGACGGCGACTTCCAACCCCAACGGCTACGAGCTGACGCACTCGCTGGGTGGGACGGACGCGGCGAGCTTCACCATCGAGAGCAGCACCGGGCAGATCAAGGTCAAGGCGGCGCTGGACTACGAGACGAAGAGTTCGTACAGCGTGATCGTGACGATGCGGGCCGCCGTCGCCCAGTCGAATAGCGAGAGCCGCGAGCCCAACGCTCCCGGTGACTACACGGTCCCGGTGACCATCACGGTGACCGACGTGAACGAGCCGCCGCAGTTCCCGTCCGCCACGGCGACGCGGGCCGTCGAGGAGAACTCGGTTGCCGGAACCAACATCGGCGCGGTGATCACCGCGACCGACCAGGACGGCGACACGCTCACCTACTCGCTGACTGGCACTGACGCCGCCAGCTTCAACATCGGCGAGGGCACGGGTCAGATCACGGTCAAGTCGGGCAACGTGCCTGACCACGAGTCCAAGGCCTCCTACAGCGTCACGGTCAACGTGACGGACAAGAAGAAGGCCGACGGGACGGCGGACACCGCCATCGACGACACGATCGCGGTGACCGTCAACATCACCGATGCGGACGAGCCGCCGGCAAAGCCCGCAGCGCCCACGGTGGCGGCAAACTCCGCGACGCCCACCAGCAAGGTGGACGTGAACTGGACGGCGCCGGACATGACCGGAAAGCCGGCGATCACCGACTACGACGTCAGGTACCGCCTCTCCGGCGGCTCGGCCTGGACCTCCCACTCCTTCAGCGGCACGGGCACCAGCACGTCCATCGCCGGCCTCGACTCCGGCAAGAGCTACGAGGTGCAGGTGCGGGCCGCGAACGACGAGGGCACCGGCGGGTGGTCGGACTCCGGCACGGCGATCACCACCGCGGGGGGCGTGAGCCGCAAGGTGGACGAGAACTCGGCCGCCGGAACCGCGGTGGGAGCGCCGGTGACGGCGACGTCCAACCCCAACGGCTACGCGCTGACGCACACGCTGAGCGGTACGGACGCGGCGAGCTTCAGCATCGACGGCTCCAGCGGTCAGATCAAGGTGAAGGCGGCGCTGGACTACGAGACGAAGAAGACCTACAGCGTCGTGGTCACCGTAAAAGCCGCAAGCGCGGGCGGCGTGCAGGCGGCGAGCCTCGAGCCCAACGCGCCGGGGAGCTACACGGTCCCGGTGAGCATCAAGGTCACGGACGTAAACGAGACGGCCAGGTTCAGCGACCCCGACCCCAGCAGCCACAGCGTCCCCGAGAACTCGCCCGCCGGCATCAAGATCGGGGCGCCGGTGACCGCCGTCGACCCCGAGGGCGACGCGCTGACCTACTCGCTGAGCGGGACGGACGCGGCCAAGTTCGATATAGGCAGCGCGACGGGGCAGATAACGCTGGGCAGGGGCACGAATCTGGACTACGAGTCGGGGACGATCTCGTTCGACGTGACGGTGAACGCCACCGACGGCAAGGACGAGAACGACGACCCGGACACTGCGATCGACCACACCATCGACGTCTCGATAGGCGTTACGGACGTGCTGGAGCCGCCCGAGGCGCCGTCGGCGCCCGGCGCGTCCCCGTCCGCCACGGCTCCGTCGACGGCCCTGGACGTGACGTGGACCGCGCCGCGCATGACGGGCAAGCCGCCGATCACGGGCTACGACGTGCACTACCGCAGGGTGGGGGACTCGAACTGGATCTCGCACTCCTTCACCGGAACCGGTACCAGCACGACCATCAAGGGCCTGACGTCCGGCACGACGTACGAGGTGCGGGTGAACGCCACGAACGACGAGGGCACGAGCCCGTGGTCGGACTCGGCCACAGCGGCGCCGTCCGCCGCGGGCGCCTCGCGCTCGGTGGCCGAGAACTCCCCAGCCGGGACCGCCGTCGGCGCGCCCGTGAGCGCGGGCTCCGGCTCCGGGCTTACGCACACGCTTAGCGGGACCGACGCGTCGATGTTCGCGATCGACGCGGGCACAGGGCAGATCAGCGTCGGGTCGGGCACGGCGCTGGACCACGAGTCCCGGGCGTCGTACAGCGTGTCGGTCTCGGTCTCGCCGGGCTCGCACACCGTGCCGGTGACGATCACCGTGACCGACGCTGACGAGCCCCCCGACGCGCCGGCCGCGCCGTCGGTCTCGGCAGGGGCGTCGGCGCCGACCACCGAGCTTGACGTCACCTGGACGGCGCCGGACACGACCGGCAAGCCCGGGATTGCCAGCTACGGAGTGCGCTACCGCAAGGCGGGCGCGGTGGTCTGGACGTCCCACCCGGTCACGGGCGCCGGCACGTCCGCCACCATCGCGGGCCTGACCCCCGGGACCAGCTACGAGGTCCAGATACAGGCCGGAAACGAAGAGGGCCTCAGCGCGTGGTCCGCCACGGGCACCGGCTCGACCAACCTGGCCCGCCGCAGCGTCGACGTCGCCACTCCGCCCACCAAGTCCGCAGGACCCCCGGGCAAGCCCGACGCGCCCACGGTCACGCAGGACTCCGCGGCGCCCACGAGCGCGCTGGTCGTCGACTGGTCGGCGCCCTCCAGCAACGGCTCGGCGATCACCGGCTACAGGCTGCGCTACCGCGCAGAGGGCGACTCCGCGTGGACCACGCAGACGCTCGGCGCCGCCACGACCGCCAGGCTCTCCGGACTCGCGAGCGCCACCGTCTACGAAGCGCAGGTCCGCGCGGTCAACACCCTCGGTGCAGGGCCCTGGTCCGACACGGGCACGGGCGCTACCGCGACCCCCAACGGGGCGCCGGTCTTCCCGCTCCCCGGAAGCCCGCTCTCGCGCTCGGTCGCCGAGAACTCCCCCGCAGGCACCGCCGTCGGCGGGCCCGTCGAGGCCACCGACCCGGAGGGCGACGCGCTCACCTACGCCATCTCCGGGGCGGCCGAGTTCACCATCGACTCCGCCACCGGGCAGATCCGCGTGGCACAGGGCGCCGACATCGACTACGAGTCGGTCAGCTCCTACACCGTCACCGTGACCGTCACCGACGGCCTCGACGCCCTGGGCAACGCCGACTCCTCGGCAGACGACTCGAAGCAGGTGAACATAAGCGTCATCGACGTGGACGAGACCGAGCCGGTCACGCCCGACGTATCGGAGCCGGAGGTCGAGCAGCAGGCCGAGCCCGAGCAGCAGGCCGAGAGCGCCGTCGAGCTCGAAGAGCCCAGGCCCAACGCCGCCCCGTCGCTGTCGGCGCCGGCCGGCCTCGAGGTCGCCGAGAACTCCCCAGCCGGCACCGCCGTCGGGGACCCCGTACCGGCCACCGACCCCGAGGGCGACACCCTGACCTTCGCGCTGAGCGGGGCGGCCGAGTTCTCCATAGACCCCGCCACCGGGCAGATCACAGTCGCCGAGGGCGCCGCGCTCGACCACGAGTCCGCCAGCTCCTACACGGTCACGGTCACAGTGAGCGACGGCCTCGACGCCGCCGGCAACGCCGATCCCTCGGCCGACGACTCGGCGCAGATAGCCATCGCCGTGACCGACGTGGACGAGCCGCCGGCAAGGCCCGGCGCGCCCTCGCTGACGCGGGACAGGAACTCCCCCACGAGCAAGCTGATCGTCGCGTGGGACGCGCCGGCCAACGCCGGAGGCCCGGCCATAACGGGCTACGACCTGCGCTACCGCGCCAAGGGCGCCGCGGACTGGACGGACCAACCGGTGAGCGGCACCGCCACCACCGCCGCCATCGGCGGCCTGGAGCCGGGCACCGCGTACGAGGCGCAGGTGCGGGCCATAAACGACGAGGGTGCCGGTCCATGGTCCGAGCCGGGCTCCGGCTCGACGGCAAGGCCCTTCGGCAAGACCGTCTACCCGTTCCACGAGGGCGGCATCGCCAGGGTGACGGCGACCACGCCCGCGCCGCAGCCGGCAGAGGAGAAGGCGCCCGCGGTCGAGCCCACGCCCACGCCCGCTCCCACGCCCACGGCCTCCCCGGTGCAGTCCGGCCTGCGCGTCATCAACCCCAGCGACAAGAACTACCGCCAGGGCGAGACCATCCGGTCCTTCAACGTCATCGTCTTCGGCGGACCGACGACCGTCACCCTGTCCGGCCTGCCCGACGGGCTCTCCTACGCCTCCGGCGCCGTCAGCGGCACCGTCGCCTCCGACGCCAAGGCGGGCGACTACTCGGTCACCATCACCGCCTCGGACGCCATCGGCGTCGGAGCGACCGGCGAGTTCACCATCACCGTCACCGAGCCGGGCGCCGGCATCCTCCAGCTCAGGCTGTTCACGGTGCCGGTCTGGCAGCTGTCGTTCGTCCCCGCATCGCTCCTTCTGCTCCTGCTCGCATACAGGAGATGGAGGTCCAGGCGCGCCGAGGCCACCCTCGGATAGGAGGCCACTCGCTCCTGACGATGCCCTCGATGGCCCAGCCGCCGTCCGTCGGCACTGACCTGGATGCGTGCCCGCCTTGACGAGAAAGCCATCCGCGGGTAGAGACATGCGGGCCGGATACCTGATGGCGATTGGTGTGATGTGCGCGATGGCGGCGGCCTGCGCGCAGGTCGTAACCCCGCCCGCGCCTACCCCTACCCCGGTGCCGACACCTGTGCCGACGCGCACGCCGACTGCGACACCTGTGCCGACGCGTACGCCGACTCCGACGCCTGTACCGACGCGCACACCGACCCCCACACCTGTACCCTTCCAGTCCGTGTCCTTTGAAGTTCAGGCCGGGGATGCATATGAGATAACGCTCAGCATGCGTGCCGGCTCCAGAGTCGAGTTCCAGTTCGATGCGAACTTGGACATCAACCTTCGTCTGTATGACCCGAGAGGGATACTGTTGACCAGGTGGGACCGCGTTGACCTTCTATCGCTGCAGAGGGTCCGCGCAGATTCGACCGGGCAATACAGGCTGGAGTTCGACAACTCCTTCTCGCTGTTCGCCCCCAAGGCGGTGGACGTCACGTACCGTGTCGTTCCCTCTGGCGGCCGATAATCCGCCCGGTCCGAGGGCGGGATAGCTGCGGCGAACCCGCCTTCCAGACCTGAACAGCGCGGCGTCCGACGGCGCCGGAGCTACCTCGTCCTCCGTCCGCTGGCCGCAACGGCGCGGCTCGTGGCACATCCCCCTTTCCGCCCCCGCCCGTCGCGGGTCCTCGGCCCATGCCATATACTTCCGGCGCGGCCGGGGCCCGGACGCCCGCGCCGCTGCGCCGCCGGGCCCGCCCGCGGCCGCGATCCATCACCGGAGGTTGGTCAACCGAGATGAAGCTGGGCTACTTCACCATGCCGCTGCACCCGCCGGGCTCCGACCACGCCGAGACGCTGGAGCACGACCTTGAGCAGATAGTCACGCTCGACCGCCTCGGCTACCAGGAGGCGTGGGTCGGGGAGCACTTCACCTCGGTGTGGGAGAACATCCCCGCCCCCGACCTGTTCCTGGCCAAGGCGCTGGGCATGACCGAGAACATCGTCTTGGGCACCGGCGTCACCTGCATGCCGAACCACAACCCGTTCATGGTCGCGAACCGCATAGCCCAGCTCGACAACCTCGCGCGCGGGCGCTTCCACTGGGGGGTGGGCTCGGGCGGCTTCCCAGGCGACTTCGAGGTCTTCGGCTTCGACTTCGAGAGTGGGGAGAACCGCAGCATGACCCGCGAGGCCCTCGACTGCGTCCTCGCCCTGTGGGAGGACCCCAAGCCCGGGCGCTACAAGTCGCGGTGGTGGGACTTCTCCATCCCCGAGACCGACGACTGGGTGGGCGTTCGCTACCACATGGCCCCCTACCAGAGGCCCCACCCGCCCATCGGCGTCGCCGGAGTCTCCCCCAAGTCCGAGACGCTCTACCTCGCCGGTGAGCGCGGTTACATACCGATGAGCATCAACCTGGTCCCGCCCAACCAGCTCCCCTCCCACTGGGACGCCGTCGCCGAGGGCGCGGCCCGCACGGGGCGCACGGCCGACCGCTCGACGTGGCGCATCGCCCGCGAGGTCTTCGTCGCCGACACCACCGAGCAGGCCCGCGAGATGGTCCTGTCGGGCACCATGCCGCGCGACTTCCGCGACTACTTCTTCAGGTCCTTCGCGCGCTACAACCTCTTCAAGCTGATGAAGAAGGACCCCGAGATGGCCGACGAGGACATCACGATCGAGTACTTCCTCGACAACATCTGGATCGTGGGCGGCCCGGAGGACGTGGCCGACCGCCTGCGCGAGCTGTACGACCAGGTCGGCGGCTTCGGGGTGCTGCTTGCGATGGGCCACGAGTGGGAGCCACTGGGCGAGTGGCAGCGCTCGATGGAGCTTCTCTCCGGCGAGGTGATGCCGCGGCTCGCCGACCTGGACCCGAGCTGACCGGGGCGGCGGGACCCCCGGCGCTGCGCGGGCGCTGACGTGCTGCTGGGAGACTTCACCATGCCGCTCCACCCCCCCGGGGCGGCGAGCTGGTCCGAGACGCTCGACATGGACATCGAGCGCCTCGCTGCGCTGGACGAGCTGGGCTGGCACGAGTCGTGGCTGGGCGAGCACTACACCTCCGCCTGGGAGAACATACCGGCCCCGGACCTGCTGATGGCCCGGCTGATCCCCGAGACCCGCACCATGAAGCTGTGCACCGGGGTCACGTGCATGCCCAGCCACAACCCCTTCCACCTCGCCCACCGCATAGCCCAGCTCGACCACATGCTGAAGGGGCGGTTCATGTGGGGCGTCGGGCCGTGCGGGTTCCCGGGCGACATCATCGGCGCCGGCTTCGACCCGTCGGGCGACGCCTACCGCGAGAAGACGCGCCTAGCCATAGACACGGTCCTCTCCCTCTGGGAGGACCCGCGGCCCGGGCGCTACCGCACCGACTTCTGGGACTTCACGGTCGTCGACCCGATGCCCGAGGTAGGCATGAGCTTCCACGCAAGGCCCTACCAGCTCCCCCACCCCCCGGTGGCCGTGGCCGGCTCGCGCCCCGAGTCGAGGACGCTGGAGATCGCAGGGCGCCGGGGATGGATCCCGATCTCGATCAACTTCCTGCCCGCGGACGGCGTGCGGGCCCAGTGGGAGTCCGTCGAGAGGGGCGCGCGCGAGGCGGGCAGGGAGCCGCCCGACCGCTCGAGCTGGCGGGTGGCGCGCGACGTCTTCGTCGCCGACACGGCGAGGGAGGCGCGCAAACAGGCGATCGAGGGGTCGATGGGCCGGGCGTTCGAGGGCTACTTCCTCCGCATCCTGTCCAGGGTCCCGGGCCGCATCGACCAGCTAAAGATAGACCCGGACATGGCCGACTCCGACGTGACGCTCGAGTACCTTGCCGACAACGTGTGGATCGTCGGGGGGCCCGACGAGGTCGAGGCGAAGATACGCGAGCTCCACGAGCGGGTGGGCGGCTTCGGGGTGCTGGTGACCACCGGGCACGAGTGGGCCCCCCGGGAGGCGTGGCGCTACTCGCAGGAGATGCTCGCCCGCGAGGTCGTCCCCCGCCTGCCCTGAGCGCGGGCGCAACCGGGCCGGGGCTGGCACGGAACGGCGCCTCGCCGCCCTGGATGCGCGCGGCGGGCCCGGCCGTCTCCACCCGTCAAATTCGAAATGACGATGTGCTGGCTGGAGAACACGGGGCACCCGGCGCCGCCCGGTTAGATGGGCCCGCCGGCTGGTATAATCGCGCCCGCAGCCAGCTTCGCCGTACACTCAGGTGCGCCATGACCACTAGACCCGCTACCAGGCCATCCAAGCCTCCGGCCCGCCTCCGGCTGCCGGACCCGCCGGAGCGGGAGCCGGACGAGAAGATGACCACGGTCGATCACCTGCACCATCCGGGCCACACTCACCACCTCGCTCAGCACCTCGGGGATCCCGGATCGACCCTGGTGACGGGGGATCGCTACATCGCCACGGTGCCCGATAGGCGGCTTCCCAGCGGGTCTGTGCGCAGGGTGCCCGATCTGCTGATAGCGTTCGGGGTTGATCCCGCGGCCTACCGGGAGCGCAACGGCTACGTCATAGATGAGCAGGGCAAGCCGCCGGACTTCGTGCTGGAGGTGGCCTCGCCCAGCACCGCAGGGGAGGACACCGGGCCCAAGCGCGTCGACTACGAGGCGCTTGGGATACGCGAGTACTGGCGGTTCGACGAGACTGGCGAGCATCATGGGACGCGGCTGGCCGGGGACCGGCTGGTGGGCGGGGCTTACGTGCCGGTAGAGATCGAGGAGCTGGCGGGCGGGGTGCTGCGCGGGTACAGCGAAGCGCTGGACCTGCACCTCCGGTGGGAGGACGGCAGGCTCGGTTGGTACGATCCGGCCACGGGACGGCACATAGCGACCTTTGACAGCGAGCGTACCCGAGCCGACAGCGCCGAGGCCCTTGCCGAGAGCGAGCGAGCCCGAGCCGACAGCGCCGAGGCCCTTGCCGAGAGCGAGCGAGCCCGAGCCGACAGCGCCGAGGTCCGAGCCGACAGCGCCGAGGTCCGAGCCGACAGCGCCGAGGTCCGAGCCGGCAGCGCCGAGGCCCTTGCCGAGAGCGAGCGAGCCCGAGCCGACAGCGAGCGTACCCGAGCCGACAGCGCCGAGGCCCGGGTACGAGAGTTGGAGGCGAAACCGCGCCGACTCCGCGGCGGCTGACACCACCTTCCGGACCGGCCTCCCGCTCAGGGTTCTGGCTGCGAACGCGCCGGGCTGTCCGCCGCGTCCTAGGGCTCGTCTACCCCGCGATCGCCCCCACGGTCCGTGTGCGGGCTGCGTTCGCAGGAAATGGACTTCAGAGCGCGCTCACGGATGGGCCGCGGCAGGGAGGGAAGCGCAGGCTCGACGGGGTTCAGGAGCAGCACCCTGTGACCATCGCCTGCGGCAAGCCACGGCAAGAGCATGCCGCGTGGACGCCAAGGGATTCCGGTCGTCGAACATGCGCATCCTGGGCTTGGGGGCTATAGGGGAGTTCGCAGCACGGACGGAGGACGCGCCGCAACCGTGTCGGGAGGACCATTGCCCGGAGCGGCCCGCGGCCTGCTGCGGCGCGACCGGCTACTGGGGCGGGCGCTCGGCGAGCGTGAGGGTGACGGTGATCTCCTCGCCGCCGCTGACGTAGTCCACCGTGATCTCCTCGCCGGGGCGGTGCTCCCACAGCGTGGAGAGGAAGGTCGGCATGTCCGGGGTCGGCGCGCCGTTAAGCGCGGTGATCACGTCGCCCACCCGGATGCCGGCGCGGTAGGCCGGCCCGTCCGGCGGCATGGTCGTGACCAGCACGCCCCCGTCGATCGCGAGACCCAGCGCGGGCGCCGCGTCCATCCCGGTCACGCCGATAAGCGGCCTGACGTACCGCCCGCTCTCGGCCAGCGCCTCGAGGATGGGCCCCGCGACCCTCGAGCTGACCGCGAAGCCGATGCCCTGGGCCTGGCGCATGATGGCGGTGGTGATCCCGACGACGTTGCCGCGAAGGTCGACCAGCGGCCCGCCGCTGTTGCCGTCGTTCATCGCGGCGTCGGTCTGGATGAGGTCGAAGAACTGGCCCGCCTCGGTCGCGATCGCGCGCCCGCGCCCGCTGACTATGCCCAGCGTGACGGTCGGCCCGCCCCGAAGGCCCGCCGCGTTGCCCACCGCCACCACCCAGTCCCCCACCCGCAGCGACTCCGAGCCCGACGGGGCGAGGTGGGGCAGCCCGCCGGCGTCTATGCGCAGGACGGCCAGGTCGCTGATCGGGTCGATGCCGACGATCTCGGCCTCGTGGACCTGTCCGCCGTCCAGGTGCACCCGGATCTCCTCGGAGCCCGCCACGACGTGGGCGTTGGTGGCGATCAGCCCGTCGGGCCCGATGATGATCCCGCTGCCCGCCCCGCCGGCGCTGTAGCTGCCGAGCGGGCCGCGGCGCACCTCCTCGGTGGTGATGGCCACGACGCTCGGGCGCACGCGCTCGACGAGGTCGGCTATCGAGGGGAGACCGTCCGGCCCGGCGCCGTCCGCCGCGCCCTCCCCGGCGGGGTCCGGAGCGGGGGACGGGGCAGCGGCCGGGGCCGTCGCCTCCTCCGCGGCCGGGGACGGCTGCGCCGTCGCGGTCGGGATCCGCGCCCTCTCCGCGGTCGGGGTCGGCGCCGGGGCCTCGGTCGGGGCCGGCGATGGCGCTGGCCGCCCGCACGCGGCGGCCAGGGCGATGAGGGCAGCGGCCAGGCAGGCGGTCGCCGCGGTTCTCACGGGCCTACGTCACGAACGCGGCCGACGGGTCGCGCACGACCCTGACCCTGACGCGCGTCACCGAGCCCAGGACCAGCCGCAGGCCCTGGACCCCGAGACCCTCGGCGCCGCCGTGGCTGGCGACGTAGCCGGCGTATCGCTTGCACAGCAGCGCACCGAACAGCAGCGTGATCGCCGAGATGTACACCCACGTCAGCAGCGCGAGTATCGCCCCCACGGGCCCGTAGAGCGCGTTGTGGACGGGGTAGGTCTGCACGTACCACACGAACACCAGGTTCACGACCCAGAACGCCGCGGCGATGCCCAGGGCGATGGGCCACACGTCCTGCATGCGGACCTTGGTGTTGGGCATGAAGTAGTACAGCAGCATGAAGACCAGGAACGAGACCACCGGCGCGACCAGGTTGGTGGCGAAGGTCCACACGAGGTCGTTCTGCAGGACCGACTCGTTGGCGACCGCGTCTCCGAGCTCGCGCAGCACCCCGAACACCGGCGTGATGTACAGCAGCACCACGACGGTCAGCGCCGCCCCGACCACCAGGCCGACGTCCATCACCCGCTCGCGCAGGAAGGGCCTGGTCCTGCGGATCCCCCAGGCGTTGTTGATGCCCTTTCGGATCGCGCCGAAGGCGGCCGTAGACGCCCACAGCAGCCCGATCACCGCGGCGACGCCCGTGATCGTCCGCGCGCTCACCACGCCGCGCAGCGTGCTGGAGATCAGCTCGCTCGAGACCGGCACGACCTTGGCGATCTCCTCGACCAGCTCGGTCTGCTCGGCCTCCGGGCCCAGGAGGAAGCCCAGGACCGAGAGGATGGCCAAAAAGAGCGGGAAGAGCGAGAACAGGGCGTAGAACGCGATGGCCCCGGCCACGTAGGGGCAGTTCTTGTACATGAAGTCGTTGATCGCGTCCGCGCAGAACAGGACGAACCGGGCGAAGTACATGGCCATGGGGAACGCGGGTGCGGCCGGGGGGCCGGGGGCCAATTATACCGCAGGGCGACCCGCCCCCCGGGACGGCGCCGGGGTCTACTCGTCCGCCCCGGTGGCGAGCCAGGGCACGGCCCACTCGGCCCGGGGGTCCTCGAGGTCCACCACCTTGACGCCCCTGGGGAAGCGCGCGTGGATCTTCCGCAGCTCGGGGCGCGCCACGTCCTGGGCGGGGGACCACTCGTGCAGGTAGCGGACCGCCCAGACCTTGGCCTGGAGCAGCTCCTTGCTGCACCCGAAGCACGGCGCGAGCGTGGTGTACATGACCGCGCCCTCGACCGGGATGCCGAAGCGCGCGGCGGTCAGCAGCGCGTTCTGCTCCGCGTGGACGCAGATGCACAGGTCGTACGCCTCCCCGGACCGGTAGCGCTCGCGGTCGGCGCAGCGCTCGCACCCGCCCTCGTCGCAGTTGGCCGCGCCCTGCGGGGTGCCGTTGTAGCCGGTGGTGAGGATGCGGTTGTCGCGCACCAACAGCGCCCCGACCCGCGAGCCCTCGCAGTTGGCCCGCTCCCTAATCGCCATGGCGATGCCCATGTAGTACTCGTCCCAGTCCGGGCGCCGGCGCCTGCCGGCCCGCCGCGCCCCGCGCGAGACGGGGCGCTGGGCCGGGTCCTGCGCGGGCCCGCGCGCCGGGGCGTTGACCACCGGCCTCTGGTGCGACACGCCCCGGCCTACAGGAGCCCCAGCTGGGGGGTGCCCCCGCCGCGCTCGTAGTCGATCTCCAGGTGCGCGTAGGCGTGGCGCGTCGCGACCCGGCCCCGCGGGGTCCGGTCGAGGAAGCCCAGCTGAAGCAGGAAGGGCTCGTAGACGTCCTCGATGGTGTCCGACTCCTCGCTGATCGCCGCGGCGACCGTGTCCAGGCCCACCGGTCCGCCGTCGAACTTCTCGATGATGCAAAGCAGCACGCGCCGGTCGATGTCGTCGAGGCCGATCTCGTCCACCTCCAGGCGCTCCAGGGCCTTGAGCGCAACCTCGGCGGTGATGTGCGAGTCGGCCACCACCTGCGCGTAGTCGCGCACGCGCCTCAGCAGCCGGTTGGCGATCCGCGGCGTGCCGCGCGAGCGGCGCGCGATCTCGGCGCAGCCGTCCTCGTCGGCCTCGATGTCCAGGATGCGCGCCGAGCGCCTCACGATGGTCGCCATCGACTCGTCGTCGTAGAAGTCCAGGCGGTGCACCGCCCCGAACCGGTCCCTCAGCGGCGCGCTCACCATCCCGTAGCGGGTGGTCGCCCCCGCAAGGGTGAAGGGCTGGATGGACAGGTTCATCGACCGGGCCTTGAGGCCCTTGTCGACCACCCAGCTGACGAAGAAGTCCTCCATGGCCGGGTAGAGGACCTCCTCGACCACGCGCGGGAGGCGGTGGATCTCGTCGATGAACAGGATGTCGAACCTGCGCAGCTGCGTGAGCACCGCGACCATGTCCCCGGCGCGCTCTATGGCCGGGCCCGACGTGGTCTTGATGCTGACGCCGAGCTCGGAGGCGAGTATGTGCGCGAGAGTCGTCTTGCCCAGGCCCGGAGGGCCGTAGAGCAGGGTGTGGTCCAGGGGCTCTGAGCGCTTTACGGCGGCGCGGATGCCGATGTCGAGGTTGTCCTTGACACGGCTCTGCCCGATGTACTCGGCGAGCCGCCTTGGGCGCAGGGAGCTCTCGAGGGCGGTGTCGCCCTCCTGGGTGCTCCCGGAGACAATTCGCTTTGCGCTGCGTTCGGTCATCGTATGGGGCGCGCCCGGCGCGGCCGCGGCGCCCGCGCTAGAACGCGTGTTCACTGTATTTGGCCGCCGGCTGCGCCGTCAATCGCCCGGCGGGCGCGCCGGCGCGCGCCGCACGGTCCGCGGCCGCCCCGGCAGATCCCGGTCGGCGAGGGCCGGGCCCCGCCCGCCGCGTGGTTGGGCCGATGTTAGGCCGCCGCTGGCGTGGGTGGTCAGCAGCGCCACCCCCTTGACGACGGCGGCCTGGCCCAGCGGCCCGTCTGAAGCTGCCAACTCCGCGCTCCCGCTCCTGGCACTTTCAATCAATGCCGCTCAGCGCAACGCCCGGATGCGCAGCATCAATCGGTCGCCCACCTCCCAGGGCCGGTCCGCAGCCGTCCAGGTCAGGGTTCCCGCGGACCCGTCCTGGGCCGCCGAGGAGGCGGGCAGGGACAGGACGATCGCCCCGTCCAGCGCGATGATCTCGAGGCTGTGCCCGTCCAGAGGCACGCCCGGGTCCAGCGCCAGGACGATCGCCCCCCGCTCCCATTTGAGGCCTGCGATCGAGGTGGCCGCGCCGCCGACCGAGAACCCGGCCGGCGTGAGCGTCCCGGCCGTGGGGGAGAACCCAATGCCCGGTGACAGTTCCGCAGGGTCAAAGAGGGCCTCGTGCACCGTGCCGGCCGGCGCGGTCACGGTCACGGCGAACCCCAACCGGTTGAACTGGGTCGTGTATCCGCACGGCTCGTACCAGTGGTCCTGGCCGCGCGAGATGACCCTGTAGGTTCCCGCGGGCAGCGGACGCGCGGTCGCGACGCTGTCCATGAAGCCGTTGGTCGGGTCCTCGTCGTCGTCGACGATCTGGGCGGTGAACAGACCTGCGTCCTGCCCGGTGACCCAGACCCTGTCGTATCCGGCCTCACCTTCCGTGCCGCCGTACAGATGCACCACCTCTCCCCTGCCCGCGCCCGACGCGATCCGGCTCTCGTACCAAGTCAGGAGGAAGGTGCGGCCATGATACGCCTCCCAATCACGGAAGAACCGCATGTTCTCCAGGCTTGCGCGGATGCACTCGTCGTAGCCCTCGACCCCATCGCCGCCCTCCACCCAGGCTATCTTGGACCGAAGGTCGGCCAGGGAGACGGTCGGCCAGGCGTCACTCGACACAGAGGCCGAGGCCGTCATTAGACGTGACGCCGACGCCCCGGCTTCTTGGTCTGACGCCGACCCGGACGGCAGCCAGACGGGGTTCCGGGAGTCCACCGCGTAGCCCTCGGGGAGATCTCCGGAATAAGAGACGGCGCCAGGCGCGCCGAATCCCTCGTAGTCAAACGCCGTCGTGTCGGCGAACTCGAATTCCGACGGGGTGCCTCCCGCAGAGTCGGCCGAACTCCCGGACGCCAGCAGGGCTAGGAACAGGACCGCCTCGCGATCGTCCCACTGCGTGTCGCGCCCATCGGTAGACGCACTCACCGAGAACTCGTCCGCGCCGGCCCCCTTCAGGTACTCCACCGCCCTGAACCTGAGCACCCCGTCCGCCGCGGATACGAGAGCGGCACGGACGATGACGTCGGAGAGGAATATCCGCTCCTCCACGGAGGCAATGGCGGCTCCGATGTAGTCGTCGAATATCTCTATGGTCATCCGCTGCACTTCCACCGTTTCTCCCTCGTCAGCCGGTGCCGGCTCGACACCCTCGACGGCAGGAGGGCTGGTCGCGACGGTCGGAATCGAAGGTGGCGCGGGGGTCCCGCAGGACGAAACCGCTGCTGAGGCGAGGGTCATCAGGGCACCTGCGCAGAGCGCCCGAGGCCAGTTGCTCAGATGCATCTAGGACCTCCCTTCCCTTGGGTGCCGTCGGCATACGGCGTCCGATGTCCCTCGAGCTGGGTGGAGGGGGCAACTGCGGAGCCCTCCTGACTCGACCACATTGTTGCACCGAGCATCTTCTCTCGCTTCGACAAGCTCGACGCGCTCTTCCTGGGGTTCATCCTCATGGCTCTCATATTCGGTGCGCTGCGCCAGCGTGAACGGGCCCTGGTCGTAGGACGGCAGGCGTCTGGGCCGCTTGACGACCATCTCTTGACCGCCGCACCTGACGACGCCCGTGCCGGCCTTGTTGCTCAATGGCGTCACCCCGATCTTGAGGGACCTGCAGCGTTTACCGGGCTGAGCGGCCACGGCTGTCCACCCACCGTCGGCGGTTGCCGGCGGCAGGCCAGTTCGTCGTCGCAGCACTCTCCGCAGGCGAGGCGGATCCCGATGCTGTTCGCAGGCCCGTCAGATATCTCTGGCCGATTGTCGCCGGTCGGGCCGCGGGCGCACCATCGGGCCGCAGCGCCCGGCGGGGATCAGCGGCGGATAAAACTGGGCCCGCGAGCCGGTCGGGGAAGTGTCGAGACTGGTGGACGAGCAGGATTCAAGGTTCTGTGCCGCAAGGCGTGGGGGTTTGAGTCCCACCTTCCTCACCGAGGGAGAGGTTGCCGTGGAGAATCATGGCGTTCGCCTCTTGGTCAGTCTCGGGCAACGGGCTGAAGTCGGACTCCTGGCCGCTTTGCCGTTCGCTTGCGAAATGGAGGCGCGGCCGCGATGAAGCTGACGAAGCTCGCTGCAAGACGTTACCGCAGTCTGCGCGACGTGACCGTTGAACTGGGAGACCTCAACCTGTTCATTGGCGCCAATGCGTCGGGCAAGAGCAGCATTCTCGATGCGCTCCGGTTCCTTCACGTGGGAATCCTGGCGCGTGACTTCAGGGCAGCCGCGTACTCGCGGGGCGGCATCCTCAATCTCGCCTGGAAGGGTGGGGAAGCCGACCTAGTCGAGCTTGTGACGACATTTGACGACGAGGGCAAGACCTGCGAGTGGACGGTCCGTCTGCTCAGGAAAGGCCACGGATTTCAGGTTGAAGAGGCCGTCGCCCGGTCGGATTCCCAGGGACCTGCGGTGCAGGTGCTGGTCGCAAGGGAAGGCGTGGGATCCTGGCGGTCCGGCGACGAAGGCACGGTCAGACTGAGGCAGGCCCCCACTTCATGCGCGCTCGCCGCGGCGGCGGCGGACGCCTCCTTTCCGGCACGAGGCGTCGCCGAATTCGTCGAGAGCTGGGGGTTCTTCGACCCGGACACGTCCATGCTGCGCCGGGACTGGGGAGCCGCGGATTCAGGCAGGTTCGGCTCACACGGGCGGAACCTTGGCGAGACGCTGTACGCCCTGAGGGAGGCCTCGCCCCAGGTCCTCCGAAGAATCGAGTCGTCCACGCGGGAGATAGTTGGACTTCCACTGAGCATCGAACCGAGGGAATCCGAAGGCCGATTCCACTTCGTGCAGAGTGAACCTGGTCTCCAATACGCGGTGAGTCAGATGGGGGTCTCCGGCGGCACGCTGAGGATGCTGGCCCTGATGACGGCGCTTCATGGGGAGCCCCCCGCGAACCTGGTGGGAGTCGAGGAGCCCGAAAACTGCGTGCACCCGTCCGCGCTGTCTTCCTTCGCCCAGCATCTTCTGGAAGGGCGGAAAAGGGTGCAGATGGTGATGACCACGCACTCGCCCCTACTGCTCGACTTCATGGGCGACCCGGACGCCGTTTCCGTGGTGCGGCGCAGCGACGGCGAGGGCACGATCGTTGCGAGAGAGGCGAATCCGGACGGTGTCCGCCGTGCGCTGGAGGCCTCCGGCTTCGGCCTCGGGGACTTCCTTCAGACCAAGGGCTTCGGAGGCTAGCCGGCCTGGGGAGACGCGCAGTCGCAATTGCATCTGGACACACCGAGCCGGGGCACCTGCCCACCTAGTCTCTCACCTACAGATCTGCGATGTATACGTACGAATCCGGGGAACCGGGCGCTCGGCGTTGGGATGGCGGACGGGCTCACAACGGCCGCACGGTACGAGGAGCGTCGGGTGGTCGATCGGCGGGGATGTCCTTGAATCGGTTCGCCGACTGCTGGTGCGGTGTCCTGACGTCCACGACGTCTGGTGCGAGAGGGTCGGATGCTGGGCCCCGGCCGGTGTCGGTGGCGGGTCCCTGCAGACGACCAAGTGATTCAGGGTAGGGGTGGAATCTCGCCTCCCCGGTCACTCCTAACTCGGTGACCGTAGAGGGTCGCGCCACCGCAGGCCGGGGAAACGGCCGAAGTCGGCGTCGTTCGAGTGGACCTCCGCCTGGAACTCCATCGCCAGCGCGGCGATGTGAGCGTCGGTGACCAAGTCGGCGCCCACGCCGGCGGCGGCGAGGACGCGCCGGAACAGCGGCAGGTGGCCGGCGCCGGGATTCAGCGGCAATAAATGGGGAAAGCCGAACCACCCCTCCACGATGTCCACGGCCCGCCCGGGCGCGAGCGGCCGCTCTAGGACCGCCCGGTGGGTCAGCAGCCGCACGAAGCCGACCGCCACGATCCACGGGATGCCGACACGCTCGGAGCCGTTGACCAGATCCTCCCACCACCTCCGGGCCTGGTCGTGAAGGACTGCCTCCCGGTTGTAGGCGTACACCAAGAGGTTGACGTCCGGGACGATCACCCGCCGAATTCCCGGACCTCCAGCTCGTCGTTGAGCTGGTTGAGCCTCATGGGGTCGATGCCCGGCCGGAACGGGCTGGAAATCGGCTTGACGCGAAAGGCTGGCCGGTCCTCCCGCGTGGGAGACAGTCCCCTGCGCAGGGCGTCGTTCACCACACGCCTGAAAGGCAGGCCTAGCAGCGCCGTCCGCTCCCTGAGGGCATCGGCTATGTCGTCATCCAGGGTCAGCGTGGTTCTCATATGAGCATCATGATGCCCGTATCTTCTGATGTCAAGATGCATCCGAGGGCCAGCCCCGTTCTCGCCCACGGTAGGTCATCGCTGCTCGCTAGGTTTGAGCGCTTGCGTCGAGCCTCGGTTGTAGATTGCACCGACGGCAGGAGCGACACCGCCGACCCGCGAGCAGGGCGTGCGTCATGCATGGCCCGGTGCGTTGCTGAGCGGACGCCGCACGCGGCCTTCAGCTTCCTCGTCTGTTGCGCTGGGCCCGATCGTGCCCTGGCGGCGAGCGGGCTGCTGGGCCGGTGAAGGCGTCGGACCGGGACTACGCTAGGTCGAAGCGGTCCAGGTTCATCACCTTGACCCACGCGGCCACGAAGTCGCGCACGAAGGCCCGCTGCCCGTCGTCGCAGGCGTAGACCTCGGCGATAGCCCGCAGCTCGGAATTCGATCCGAAGACCAGGTCCACCCTCGACCCGGTCCACCTGAGCTCGCCCGTCCGGCGGTCGCGGCCCTCGAACGTGCCCCCGGACGCCGGGGACGCCCGCCACTCGGTGTTCATGTCGAGCAGGTTCACGAAAAAGTCGTTGGTGAGCGTCCCCGGCCGGTCGGTGAAGACGCCGAGCTCGGACCCGCCGGCGTTGGCGCCCAGGACCCGCAGGCCGCCGACCAGCGCCGTCATCTCGGGGGGGGTTAGGGTCAGCATGCACGCGCGCTCAACCAGCAGGTCCTCCGCCCGCTCCCGGTGTCCGGCCCGCAGGTAGTTGCGGAACCCGTCGGCGGTGGGCTCCAGCACGGCGAACGACTCTGCGTCGGTCCACTCCTCTGACGCGTCCGTGCGCCCCGGCGCGAACGGCACGCCGACGGCGTGCCCGGCGTCCCTCGCGGCCTGCTCGACGCCCGCGCAGCCGGCCAGGACTATCAGGTCGGCCAGGGAGACCCTCGTCCCGGTGGACTGCGCGCCGTTGAACTCCGCCCGGACCCGCTCAAGGGCCTCGAGCGCCGCGGCCAGCTCTGCGGGATCGTTGACCTCCCACCCCCTCTGGGGCGCGAGGCGTATCCGCGCCCCGTTCGCCCCGCCGCGCTTGTCCGTGCCCCGGAACGTCGCAGCGGACGCCCAGGCGGTAGAGACCAGCCGGGAGACGGACAACCCCGAGGCCAGCACTGCGGCCTTGAGGTCCGCCGCCTCCCGCTCCCCGATCAGCGGGTGATCGGCCTCGGGCACCGGGTCCTGCCACAGCAGCGGCTCTGCGGGGACCAGCGGGCCGAGGTACCGGCTCGTCGGTCCCATGTCCCGGTGCAGCAGCTTGAACCACGCCCTCGCGAAGGCGCCCTCAAGCTCCGCGGGGTTGTCCAGGAAGCGCCTCGCTATCGGCGCGTAGACCGGGTCGGCCGTGAGCGCGAGGTCGGTGGTGAGCATCATGGGGGCGTGCCTTTTGGAAGGGTCGTGGGCGTCCGGCACTGTTGCCGCCCGGGCGGCGCCGGCCGGCGCGTACTGCGACTTGCCGGCAGGGCTCGTCGTAAGCTCCCACTCGAGGCCGTGCAGGTTCTCGAGGAAGTTGCTGTCCCACCTGACCGGGTCGGTGGTCCAGGCGCCCTCTAGGCCGCTGGTGAACGTGTCGGCGCCGCTGCCGCTGCCGGAGCTGTTTCTCCAGCCCAGGCCCTGCTCCTCGAGGCCCGCGCCCTCCGGGTCGGGACCGACGAACTCCTCTGGTACGGCCCCGTGGGCCTTGCCGAAGGTGTGCCCGCCGGCGATCAGGGCGACCGTCTCCTCGTCGTTCATGGCCATGCGCGCGAAGGTCTGTCGGATGAACCTCGCCGCGGCTAGGGGATCGGGGTCGCCGCCCGGCCCCTCCGGGTTCACGTAGATCAGGCCCATGTGGTCGGCGCCGAGGGGCTCGTCGAGCTCGCCGTCCTCGCTGTGGCGCTCGTCCCCGAGCCACGTTCCCTCGGGCCCCCAGTACGTCTCGTCGGCCTCCCAGACGTCCGGCCGTCCGAAGCCGAAGCCCAGGGTTCTCAGGCCCATCGACTCCAGGGCGCAGTTGCCGGCGAAGATGATCAGGTCGGCCCAGGAGATGCTGCTCCCGTACTTTTGCTTGACGGGCCACAGGAGCCGGCGCGCCTTGTCCAGGCTCGCGTTGTCGGGCCAGCTATTGAGGGGGGCGAAGCGCTGGTGGCCGGAGCCGCCGCCGCCGCGGCCGTCGGTGATGCGGTAGGTGCCCGCGGCGTGCCACGTCATGCGGATGAACAGGGGTCCGTAGTGGCCGTAGTCGGCGGGCCACCACTCCTGGGACGTGGTCATCACCTCCTCGATGTCCCGCCTCAGGGCGTCGACGTCCAGATCCCTTACGGCCTCGGCGTAGTCGAAGTCCCTAGCCATCGGGTCCGATGCGGGGGAGTTGTGACGAAGGGGCCTCAGGTCCAGCCTGTCGGGCCACCAATCGTGGTTCGATGTCAATGCGTCTCTCCTCTTGTTGCCCGGCGGACCGGGGCCGCAGTCCTCTTGGTCCACGTTCCGGGCTCGCGCTGCCGGGCCTTGCAAAGGAAGGGTCACAAAGGCGTCGTGCGCCGCGTTCGCCGTCCCCCGCGTCACACGGTCTCCCGCGGAGGCTCGCCCCCGATGCCGGCTACCGCCCGATGCCCCAGGCAAGGCAGCCAGTCGTCGATGGCGTCCGGGCACCGCACCCACAGGCTGTCCGATGCGGCAAGCCCGCACTCGGCGCGGCCCGGCGCCCGCTGTCTGCGTCGATGGCGACGTGCTCTCCGTCGTATCCGGCTTCCACCGGCGCCTTGATGTCCCGCCGGTGGATGTCGTCGCCGAGCCGGGCTGCCTCTTCCCCGGGCCTGCGCTGGCGCGCCGCGGTCCCTGGGTTCGCCATGCGCGCTTCTTATCGATTTCTTCTGCTTACAGCATTCTAAGGCAACCGGCGATTTCCCAGACCCCGTGCGGGACCTGGGACAGGGAGCGTCCCGCCCTGCTGCCAGCGGCGTGTTGCGCACCTCAAGCCGTCACGAGGTCTGCGCGAGCGCCCCGTCTTCCCCGAGACGCTCAAGCGCGCCGTCGGCGCGCTGCTCCCCTTCAACGTCAACGAGCCACGCCACGACGACGTACGCATCGACTACAGGCCCGCTCACAGGCGGTGCCCCTCATGGCGGAAGGCGAGTATCTCTTCGGTGGAGAGGACCGCCTGGTCCCACCCGGCGCGGCGCTCCCGGAAGCGCTCCACAGCCTTCTCGCGGCTGGCGCGGTCCCGGGCGTGGGCGGGAACCAGGTGCGCGACCGCCTTGCCGTGCCGGGTAATGGCGACGGTCTCTCCGTGCTCGACTGCCCGAAGGAGTTCGGCCAGGCGGGCCTTGGCTTCGGGGGAGGGAATCTCACGCATGTTTGGCTCCGACCTGTTGTTTCGACCATACCACTTCACCAGGTGTCGCCTGAGTGGACCAGCGGCCGGATGCACGGTCCGGAAAGCGCGCGCCTATGTCGCCGAACGGATAATGTCCGCAGCCCGTCAGAGCCATCCGGCCACGGCCTCTTCCGGGTCGGCCGTCCATGAGAACCGCATCTCTCGGGACCTGCGTACTTGTGTGCCAAGCCTCGACGAGTACGGTCCAAGCAACATGCCGGCCTCGCGATTACGCGGACCGTCGCGGCTGTGACCGCCTCACGGCCGTCACGCCTGCGCCGCGACGCCTACGCCATGACCGGCGCGAGCGTGACGTTCCGCGACCCGCGCAAGCGGTTCACGGGCGTGCGGCACGACGACCCCGAGAGGGGATGCCCTCAGGCCGCAGGTCGGTCGCGGCGCACTCCGGCGCATCGACCGCGCCTTAAGGGCCTTCCTCCGCCGCACGGGGAAGGCGAGGCCCCGCGCTCCCCGTCCGGGCGCCTGCGTGGGGCCGCCGTGGCCGTCCCCGTCGGGCGGGAGATCCGGGCCGGGCCCCGGGAATGCGGTAGGCTGGCGGGCGCAGCCAGGGGCTTGCGAATGGAGGGGATCGGATGCGAGACGCAGGCACTCAGGCCCGTATCCAGCGGCCTGGGCGCACCGCGCCGCCGAGCCGCCCGAAGCAGGGCACGGCCCGCTTGGGCAAGGACATATACGAGCGCGAGATCAGGCAGCAGATTGAGGCGGGCCACGATGGCGAGATCGTCGCCATCGATGTGGAGAGCGGCAGGTGGGCGATCGGCGGGGATGTCCTTGAGGCGGTCGACCGGCTGCAGGCGCGGTGGCCTGATGCCTACGACGTCTGGTGCGAGCGGGTCGGATGCAGGGCCTTGGCGAGCTTCGGGGGCCGGTCGCTGCGCAGAACCGAGTGATTGAGGGGTGGCTGGTGCCACCCGCGAGGCGGTCGCTCATCTCGCCGTGCGGCCCGCCGCCATGACGGAGCGCCTGCGGCCCTACCTGCGCTGCTACTCCTCGCACCGGCCCACAGACGACCACGGAGTGCGGCCCAACGTGCTGGTCGCATTCGACGACGACCTGGCGGCCAGCCGCTTCCTGCGCGTGGCGGCCGATGCCTTGGCTGGGACGGGAACCGTCCTGCCCATCCTGGTCGCGCACAGGGGACTGGTCGAGCGGGAGGGGCCGCCGGGACGGGCATGGCTCGCTCCGGGCGGCGGTTGGGAGCCAGATTTCCCTGTGCCCCAAGCCTTCGTCCGCAGATGGCGCACTGAGCCCGAGAGACGGCGGGACCTCTCCTAGAGCTGACAGTCACAGCAACCTGGGCATAGCGGCAAGGTGATACAAGGGAGACCAAGCGGTCGACCAGGCATCGGCAAGGGTTCCGACGCCGTGACGTACGCGTCGCAAGCGTGCTGCGCAAGGCCGCATTTCGTGGTAACATCGAGGCCGCAACGGGTACAGAGCCCAACCGATTTGACGGTTTGAGTGTGGGCCTCCAGGCGGAGGATTGCCCGCCGGGAGTGGACCGATGAGCCGTTCGCAGAAGCGCCGGGGGTTCCAGGTTCCAGTGCTCCTCGTGCCCTTTGCGGTCGTGACGGGCTTGGCCATATTCGTCGCGGTGCTGCCGCTGATGGCCCAGTCCCCGGAGCCCTCGGCCGAGTCTGCAGGGCCCCTGGCCGAGTCGGAGGCGCATTCGGCCGCCCTTGCGCTCTACGACGCCGACGGGGACGGGACGATCGACGTCGACGAGCTGCTGACGGCCGTGCGCGACCACCTGGACGGGCGTATAGACAAGGATACGGGCCGAAAGGTGATGGAGTTGCACCTCGGTGGCACGATGGCCTCCATTGCGAGCGGCGCGGTCGGCGTGGACGCAGACAAGGACTGGGCCCGCATCGCCTGCCACTGGCTCGGCTGCGGCCCCCTGACTCCCACGCCGACGCCGACCGACACGCCGGTGGCTGGGCCACCTTATTCGCCGACGCCGACGCCGACGCCGACGCCGACGCACACGCCGACACCCGTGCCGCCGCTGCCGCCCTCTCCATCGCCGTGGACGCCCTCGCCCACACCGATACCGCGCCTATCCGATCCCTGCGGCCACTACGACTTCAACGGCAACGGAAAGATCGACAAGAATGAGGTCGACCAAGCCGTGTCCGACGAGGCGAACGGCACCTTGCACAGAAAGGACGCGCTTGCCGTCGTTGCCTGCTACTTTGCCGCACCGAAGCCGAAGCCTCCGCCGGATCCGACGGCCACCCACACGCCTACGCCGACTCCGGGGGACACGCCGACTCCGGGGGACACGCCGACTCCGGGGGACACGCCGACTCCGGGGGATACGCCGACTCCGGGGGATACGCCGACTCCGGGGGACACGCCGACTCCGGTCCCGGGCAACCCCTCGCCGACGCCGGCGCCAACATATACGCCTATAGTGCCGATTACGAACCCCGAGTTCAACGTTTCGATATACAGAAGGACGGGTGTGAACCCGCCAGCTTGGACGAAGTTCAAGCCCGCAGATTGGAAAGTTCTGCATAGGGCGGTGATGGGCGTGTCGGTGACGCCCAAGGTTGCCGGCACCGATCTGAGTGACTACGACTTCAATCTCATTGTCAACACGGCTGGCACCGGGTTTAGCGTGGTTTCGCCAGGCGACATGTGTAGCTCAGGAGATCCGGAAACGGACTGGAGCAACGGGGGCGATTACGAGGTGACATCGAGTCAGGCGCATGGGAGGGAATTTACGATGGTGCGCTGCGGCCTAGGTAAGGCGTCCAACACGGGCATCAGGTTGAAGGCCAGACCCGCAGGCAGTACGGATGCCTCAAAGGTCTTCACGGCGAAGACGATAGATGGCATCGCCCAGGCACTGCACAGCGCGGATAGCGAAATCACCTTCTCAGGATTCAGGATACCCGATGTCAAGAGGGAGTCAGATCCTGACCCTATTGAAGTCATGTCTGTAGACCCGGGGATCCTCAAGGCAGCAGCTGAATGGAACAAAGTGAACGACATCTTTGCCCTCGGCTCCGGCACCGATGTTGACGTGACGATCGGCGGTTACCAGTACACCGGCCCATCGAGCGGCAGATGTGGCAACGGACTTGGATGCGTGAAGCGTGCGATAGATCCCAGCATAGCCCCACATATGGGATCGCAGAAGATGTGGATAAGATATCCACCAAAAGGACCAAACACGCAATGGACAACTGTCATCGGTGATGCTATATCAGATCCCCACTATTTCTACTATCTGACGCAGGTATTGGTCCACGAGTTTGGGCATACCGCCGGGCTGGGGCACGCCATCCGCGGCACCGTCATGTACTACAACTACCGAGATGACGTTCCCATAGATGGGCTCACGGATGAGGATCGGAAGGGCTTCAAGGCCGTGACCGGTGACCACCCTCACTAGAATTCGAGCGCTGGACATCGTCAATGCCTAGCGTGAAGGAGGCCGCCATGCAACTGACCAGTAGGCATCGTGCGATCTGCGCCAGTCTACTGGCGGTCATGGTCGCAATGGCGATTTCATCCTGCACGTCTCCCGCGCCACCGCAGCCCATTCCGGTGGCCACCGCGACCGCCACGCCAGCATCTACGGGCGCCGAAAGGACGGAGGCGGACGATAAGCGCACAACTGGCGAGGCCGGGAACATGGAGGCCTCGGCGAAGAGCGATGCGATCGAACCCACGCCGGAGCACTCGGCCACAGGAAGCGAGGTGGAAGTGGAGGTTTCCACGATCGAAATAGACGAAGACCATTTCGGGGCCGCCGTCGCCTCCGTTGAGGAGCGGATATACCTGTCCGACATTATCGTCCGGGCCACGCTGGTGTCCGCCGCAGGCGGCGTGCTGCGCTTCCGGGCCGTCGAATACCTCAAGGGCACTGGTGCTGAGGAGTTCTCGGTGAGCGCGTCCACCGAAAGTCGGGATACGCAGTGGGATGGACAGGAGGCGGTGCTGTTCCTGTCTCTGCCGGAATCAGGAAGTAAGTCCGGCTCCGGCGGAGGTGCCTCGTCGGAGTTCGAGTTTGCCGACACCACTGAGTTCGATTACCGCCCACTCAACTCAGTCACCGCGTCAGTCTACGCCGGAGACCTGCCGGAGGGCTACACGATCGACTCGCAGAACCCGGTGTGGCTGCCCCTGCAGACGGGGTCAGGCTCTGGAGCGGGCGGGCACTCCGACTTCGTAGCGGCCACGGCGTCCGTTTTGGGCGTGTCATCGCCCACCGTGTCGCTGGCGGACCTTCGATCAAAGATAGCGTGGGTCGAGGGAGGCGCGGGAATCGAGGGATATGACGAGTGCATCCGCGAAAGCCTAGATTACATACGATTCTACAGGGACCATGAGGCGTACGACGGGACTCCCTTCCGATTGGGTCAAACTGAGGCGCAGATCGTATCGGGTGCAGGCAGAGGGACAGAAGTTGGCGCTGGCACCTACGGCACGTACAGGTGGCCGGCCCATTCCAAAGTCTGGCTCACCGGCGGGGACGCAGCGCTGTTCAGTGCGCAGATCTTCGATGGTGACGGGGATCCGGCCACCGGCTTCAGAACCATCTTCACGACAGCACGCCCGCTGCCCGCTGGCACTTACAGGACGATCTATCGCCGTCAACACCACCAATACCAACCGTGCGATTACATGACTCCATACAGCCGCTTGGAGTGGGTGGTGACCGTGACCGCGCCCAACGGCACGGTGCACGAGGCGCTGTTCGACCCTGCAGACCTGTCCCCTGGCACCGGGTTCTCGTCGTCGGCTGGGACGCTCGATCCCGCCGGGTTCTCGTTCGGCGCCACCTCAACGACCGTCACCGGGCTGAAGTGGGCGGCCGGCTCGGTGGTCCTTACGCTCTCCCCGCACGTGTCGCTGGCCGGCCAGGCGGTGGACTTCATCGGTCTGGACGGTACGGTGTCGCTCAGCCTCGGGGTCGCCGCGGCGACGGTGGACAGCGCGGCCGGGACGCTCACTTGGCCGGTCGCCGCGCAGCCGTGGAAGGCCGGCGACAAGCTGATGGTGCGCGTCCGCGCGGCGCCGCCCGCCCCCACGGGGCTGACGGCCACGGCTGGGAACGCGAGCGTGACGCTGGCGTGGAACGACCCGTCGAACACGACCATCACCGGCTACGAGTACCAGATGCGGTGGACGGGCGTGGGCTGGCAGGACTGGGTCGCCGTGCCGAGCAGCGGCGCGTCGACGACGTCGTACGCGGTCACGGGTCTGACCAACGGTACGGAGTACCGCTTCAAGGTGCGGGCAGTGAACGCCGCCGGGGCCGGGCGGGCCGGGCCCAGCGCCGATCCCTGGTACATCGCCGCCACGCCGCAGGTGCCGCCGCCCGCAGCTCCCGCGGGGCTGACGGCCACGTCGGGCAACGCGAGCGTGACGCTGGCGTGGGGCGACCCGGCGAACACGACCATCACGCGCTACGAGTACCAGATGCGGTGGACGGGCGTGGGCTGGCAGGACTGGGTCGCCATCCCGAACAGCGGCGCGACGACGCTGTCGTACGCGATCACGGGCCTGACCAACGGTACGGAATACCGCTTCAAGGTGCGGGCAGTGAACGCCGCCGGGGCCGGCCGGGCCGGGCCCAGCGCCGACCCCTGGTACGTCTCCGCCACGCCGCAGGTGCCGCCGCCCGCGGCGCCGACCGGGCTGACGGCCTTAGCGGCCGACGCGAGCGTCGCCCTGGCGTGGGACGACCCGTTGAACACGACCATCACCGGCTACGAGTACCAGATGCGGTGGACGGGCGTGGACTGGCAGGACTGGGTCGCCGTGCCGAACAGCGACGCGTCGACGACGTCGTACGCGGTCACGGGTCTGACGAACGGTACGGAGTACCGCTTCAAGGTGCGGGCCATCAGCGCTGGGGGGGCCGGCCGGGCCGCGCCCAGCGCCCGTCCCGGGTACGTCTCCGCCACGCCCCAGGCGCCGAAGGGATAACGGAGGAGGCCGGCCCCCGGACGGTCCACAGCTCCTGCGGCACAGGGCACCAGCGACCGGCCGCACCGGACCGCCATGAGCGCGGAGCGGTGTGGCTGTGAGTGCGCGGCGGATCAGTCGTCCGCTGTCCGGCGACGCGGCCGAGGCCGCGGGCATGGCGGGCTCGCTTTGCGTGTCCACCATGCGGGACGGCCGATGGCGGCCGACGCCTCGTTGCCCCTGGGAGCCATGCGCCAGTTCCCAGGATCACGCCGCTGCCCTTCGGAGGAGTCAGTTCCGCAGCGCCTTGAGTTCCATCGCTTCAGGCAGGTCGCGCTCGCGGCACATCAGCACCCCGTCCCGCAGGCCCATGCACTCCGCGAGAGTCAGCAGCGCGAACAGGCGCGCGGAGCTGGGCGCCACGCCGTGCATACGCCATCGCCGGAGGCGACAGGGCCTGACGCCGAGAGCGCGGGCGAGCGCCTTCCAACTGAGGCCGTTCGCTTCCTTGAAACAGCGCGAGCCGCTCGGGGAAATCGCCGGGAAGGTCGCACTCGACGGGCCGGTGTACCCGCCGCTGCACTCCCACCGGCTAGCCCTCGCTCCCGCCCACAGCCGGTGGAACGACATGCACGCCCAGGAGGCTGAAGACCCCGCCGGGGATGCGCGCGGCGAGCTTGATCAGCGCACAGAGCCTGTCGCCGCTGCGCCTAGTGCCCCTGCGCCAGCGCTGTAGCTGGCGAGGGTCCACGCCAAGACACGCGGCCAGCACGTCCCAAGAGACGCCAGCGGCCCTCTCGGGGAAGTCCTCGGGCAGAAACCCGTCTTCGAGGATGAGGTGAGAAGGGAGGAGGCGGCCCCTCACTCGACTTCCTCCAGGATGAACAGGTCCTCGAAGTGGGCGACCCCCAGGGCCTTCATGAACTGCCTGCGAAGCGGTGCCGACGGGTGGCGCGTCCCGGACATGAGCTGGGACAGGTAGCCGGACGAAGTGCCGGCCAGCGAGGCCAATTCGTTCTGGCTCATGTGGAGACGGTTGAGCAGAGCCCACACCCTGTGCCGGTCGAACCTAACCCGCGAGGGGGCCCCAGGCGCTTCATGCGGCGTCCCTTTTCTCGCGGGATCGGAGGGACTTTCCTTCACGTCGCCGACAGCGCTGGACGCGGCGGCTGGCGAGTCTACAAAGGGCCTCGACATGCCCCGGCGCGGTCTGCGGCTGCGCCGATTGCTGGGCAGGAGAGCGGTGCGGGCATCTCGCGCCCGCACCCGGTGCTCGGGAGCCTCGTCCATGAACTGCGGAGCCGCCATGACTGCCCCCGCCGGGCGAGAGGATCCGGGCCGGGCGGCCAAATTGACAAGCCGGGAAGGCGGTTCCTACACTCGCACCGCCCCCCGAGATGCCCAGCAAGTCCAAGAGCGAGTGGTCCGCCGGTACCCTCGAGCCCGCCAGGGCCCGCAGGCCGGAGCGGCGCGCGTCCTTCGTCAACGCGTCGGGCCTGGAGGTGGACGCCCTCTACGCGCCGGAGGACGCGCCGGGAGACGACTACGCAGGGCGCGTCGGCTACCCGGGCGAGTACCCCTTCACCCGCGGAGTGCAGCCGACGATGTACCGCGGGCGGGTCTGGACCATGCGCCAGTACGCCGGGTTCGCCTCGGCCGAGGAGTCCAACGCCCGCTACAAGTTCCTCCTCGACTCGGGCCAGAGCGGGCTCTCGGTCGCGTTCGACCTGCCCACCCAGACCGGCTACGACTCCGACCACCCGCTCGCCGCCGGCGAGGTCGGGCGCTCGGGCGTCCCCATCAGCTCGCTCGCCGACATGGAGACGCTCTTCGACGGCATCCCGCTCGACCGCGTCACCACCTCGATGACGATCAACTCCACCGCCTCGATCCTGCTGGCCCTCTACGTCGCGGTGGCCAGGAGGCAGGGCGTAGCGCCCGCCGCGCTCGGCGGCACGATCCAGAACGACATCCTCAAGGAATACATAGCCCGCGGGACCTACATCTACCCGCCCGGGCCCTCGATGAGGCTGGTCACCGACTCGTTCCGGTACTGCTCGGACAACCTGCCGCGCTTCAACACCATCTCGATCAGCGGCTACCACATGCGCGAGGCCGGGGCGAGCGCGGTCCAGGAGCTGGCCTTCACCTTCTCGAACGCGATCGCCTACGTCGAGGCCGCCGTCGGCGCGGGCCTCGCCGTCGACGACTTCGCGCCCAGGCTCTCGTTCTTCTTCGTCGCCCAGAGCGACCTGTTCGAGGAGGTCGCCAAGTTCCGGGCCGCCCGCAGGATGTGGGCGACGATCATGCGAGAGCGCTTCGGGGCCGAGAATCCGCGCTCGCAGATGTGCCGCTTCCACGTCCAGACCGCGGGCGTGACCCTCACCGCCCAGCAGCCCGACAACAACGTGGTGCGCAGCACCGTCCAGGCGCTGGCGGCCGTGCTCGGGGGCGCCCAGAGCCTGCACGTCAACTCCAAGGACGAGGCCCTCGCCCTGCCGACCGCGGCGGCGGCCGAACTCTCGCTGCGCACCCAGCAGGTCCTGGCCGCTGAGAGCGGCGTGACCGAGACGGTGGACCCGCTGGCCGGCTCGTACTACGTCGAGTCGCTGACCGACCGCCTCGAGGCCGAGGCGATGGACTACGTAAGGCGGATCGACGACATGGGCGGAGCCCTCGGGGCCCTGGACTCGGGCTTTCAGATAAGGGAAATCCACGAGTCGGCCTACCGCCTCCAGCGCGAGGTCGAGAGCGGGGAGCGCGTGGTGGTCGGCGTGAACGCGCACGTGACCGACGCCCCCCCGATCGCGGACATCCAGCGCATCGACCCAGAGCAGACCGCCCGTCAGCTCGCGCGCCTGGCGCGCGTCAGGCGCGAGCGCGACGCCGAGGCGGTCGCCGCCGCGCTCGGGCGGCTGCGGGCCGCGGCCGAGGGCACGGACAACACCGTCCCGGCCATCCTCTCGGCCGTCGAGGCCTACGCCACCGTCGGTGAGATAGCCGACACGCTGCGCTCGGTCTTCGGCGAGCAGCGGGAGTTCGCGCCGTTCTAGGCGCACGGGAAGCGGGGCCGGCCGCGAGCGGCGGGGAGCGCGCCGAGGAGGAGGCGATCCTCCGAAGGACGGTGCGCGACCTGGCCGACCGCGAGCTCGCCCCGCGGGCGGCTGAGGCGGACCGCACCGAGAGCTTCCCCTGGGAGAACGTCCGGGCCATCGCGGACCTCGGGCTGTTCGGCCTGTCGCTCGACCCGGAGTTCGGCGGCGCCGGGGGGACGGCGCGGCAGCTGGCCGTCGCGACCGAGGAGCTCTCGCGCGGGTGCGCCGCCACCGGGACGGTGTACGCCGCTCACCTCTCGCTGTGCGCCGCCTACATCAACCGCTTCGGGACCGGCGGCCAGAAGCGCGGGCTGCTGCCGGACCTCGCCGCCGGGCGTCGGATCGGCGCCTTCGCACTGACCGAGCCCGGGGCGGGCTCGGACGCAGCGGCCATACGCACCGCCGTCGCCGACCGCCCCGGCGGGTTCGCGCTGTCCGGGACCAAGGCGTTCATCACCAACGCCGCCGAGGCGGGGGTGTTCGTCGTCATGGCCACGCGCGACCCGTCGGCCGGCCACCGCGCCATCGAGACGTTCGTCGTGGAGAGCCAGAGCCCGGGCCTGACCGTGACGCCCCAGCACGGCAAGCTCGGCATCAGGGCGTCCTCGACGTGCGAGGTCACCTTCGACGACGTGCCGGTCCCGGCCTCCGGGCGCATCGGCGGGGCGGGTGAGGGGTTCTCGATGACGATGCGCGTGCTCGACGCCAGCCGCGTGTCGATCGCAGCCCAGGCCGTGGGGATAGCGCAGGCGGCGCTGGAGGCCTCGGTCTCATACGCGAGGGAGCGCAGGACATTCGGGCGGCCCATAGCCGACCGCCAGGCCGTGCGCTGGATGATCGCCGACTCGGCGACCCAGGTGGAGGCCGCCCGGCGGCTCACCTACCGGGCCGCCGACCTGCTCGACGCCGGCGAGCCGTTCGAGAAGGAGGCGTCGATGGCCAAGCTCTACGCCTCGCGCGCGGCGGTCGAGTGCGCCGACCGCGCGGTGCAGATCCACGGCGGGGTGGGCTACTTCGCCCCGACCGCAGCGGAGCGGCTCTACCGCGACGCGAAGATAACCGAGATCTACGAGGGCACCTCCGAGATACAGCGCACGCTCATCGCCCGCCGGCTGCTCGGCGGCTGACGCGGGGGCGCCGCGGAGGGCCGTGTAGAATCGGGGCATCGGCCGGGCGCCGGGCGCGCCCGCCGGGGAGGGGGATTCCTTGGCCGAATCGACCGGCTGCGTGGCCCGGCACATAAACCACGTCGCCATCGCCGTGAGGGACATCGACGCGGCGCTCCGGTTCTACGGCGCCACGTTCGGCGTGGGAGCCGGCGAGGTCGCCGACATAGCCGATCAGGGCGTGCGCGCCGCGCTGATCAGGATCGGCGGCTCGCAGCTCGAGCTCATCCAGCCCACCGACGACTCCGGGTCCGTGGCCAGGTTCATAGAGCGCCGCGGGGAGGGCGTCCACCACATCTGCTTCGAGATGGAGGACCTGCCGGCCCGGCTCGCCCAGCTCGCCGGCGCGGGCATAAGGCTCGTCGACGAGACCCCCAGGGAGGGGCTCTCGGGCGAGATCGCCTTCATCCACCCGGCCTCCACCGGCGGGGTGCTGATAGAGCTGGTGGACGCGGCGACGGCCAGGCGGTGACCGGCGCGGGCCCTATCCGGGTGCTGGTGGGAAAGCCCGGCCTCGACGGGCACGACCGCGGGGCGAAGATCGTCGCGCGCGCCCTGCGCGACGCCGGGATGGAGGTGATCTACACCGGCATCCGCCAGACCCCCGAGATGATCGTCCGCGCCGCCGCGGACGAGGACGTGGACGTGATCGGCCTGTCCATCCTTTCCGGGGCGCACATGGACCTTTTCCCCAGGATATTCGAGGGCCTCAGGGACAGCGGCATGGACGATGTGGTCGTGGTGGCGGGGGGCATCATCCCCGAGTCCGACCTCGGCCCGCTCAGGGAGATGGGCGTTGCGGCCGTGTTCGGGCCCGGCACCCCCACCTCGGAGATAGGCGGGTTCGTCGAGGCTGCGGTCGCCGAGCGCAGGGCCGCCTCCGGGTAGCCGCCCCGCCCGCCGGTCAGGGCTTGAAGTGCTCCGGGGCGCGCTCCGAGCCGTGGTGGGCCCTGACGAAGATGTCGACCCGCCCGGGGTCGAGCTCGTCCATCACGTCGATGTAGGTCCAGGCGGTGAGGGCTATGCGGGCGTCCATTCCCTCGTAGGGCGAGACGACGATCTTGGGGTAGCGCCGGGCGATCTCGGCGAACGCCGCGACGACGTCGGGGCACCCCTCGGGGCAGTCGTAGTGCAGGCCCACCCCGCCCTGCGAGAGGTTCTGGAGCAGGATCTCGTCGGGGATGAACTGGTCGTGCACGCCCCAGCGGGCCGGGGCGTGAGGCGGGCCGTAGTGCCAGCCCGACGTCGCCGGGACCGAGTTGTAGTCGGGATGCGACTCGCCGAAGTCGATCGTCAGGTTGATCTGCTCGAACTTCTTCTCTCCGGGCAGCCGCCCGTCGATCAGGACCGTGCGGACCTCGGGCACCTCCACGGCCACCGGCTCTCCGTGGGCCGACAGGCCGATCTCGGCCCGCAGGCTCCCCGGCCCGTCGCCTATCTGCGTGTGGAACTGCCTGCCCAGGTCCGCGAGCGTGATCTCCCCCTCGATCGAGAGCCGCAGCACCCGCAGGTCGCCGCCGGAGACCCAGGCCTCGATGTCGCGCGGTCCCCCCGGGCTCCTGCCCCAGCACGCCGGGGGCCTCGTCCGCCCTCAGCACCACCGCCTCCACGCCGCCTACCGTCCCGCGCCCGGCCGGCTCCAGCCGGTCCGCGGCGCCGGCGACGGCCCTGATCAGCTCCCTCGGGCTGCTGAGCAGCCCCGCGCCCTCGCCGGGGCTCTGGAGCCAGTCCCCGGTCTGCGGGTCGGTGACGTACGCCTCGCCGCCCGCGGAGACCGTGTCGAACTCGGTGAGCACGAAGCCCATGTCCAGCGTGAGCGTGGCGCGCGAGGCGTCCGGGGGCGAGAAGGCCCCGTCGGCCTCCACGGGTATGTCCAGCCCGATCCCGGCGACCGAGGCGCCTATGGTCGCCCGGAGCGTGAAGCGGAACGGCTCGCCGAGCCCGAGAGCGGCGACGGCGCCGCGGAGCTCCGCCAGCCGGGCGTCGTCGATTTCCACGGCCTCACCGCCTATTACCGCCTCGGGGGTCGGCGTCGGACCCGTCGGCGCGGGGGATGGGGTGGGCGTTGGCTCCGCCACCTCCGCGCCGCCGCAGGCGGCCGCCGCCGCCATGGCGAGCGCGGCCGCGAGTACGGGAAGGAGCTTTGCGGTATCCAGGGTCCTGACCTTCGGGGTGGCGGGGGCTCCGCGGCGGCGACGGAGGCGCAGCCCGCGGTGCCCCCACATTATGGGACAGCGGGCCGGGCCGTTCCAGTCGCCCCGCGCCCCTCATCCCCGGAGTTCCGCCGCGGTCCGTGCGCGCCGCCGGAGCCCGCATGCGCCCGCTGCACTCGGAGCATCCCGGCAGGGCCGCCCCGGGGAATCGGCGCCCTTCGGCGGGTCCCCATCCACGCAGATGGCCTGTGAAGAGTTCCTTGGGCCATGCAATGCGCCGGGGGCCCAAGGACGGAGCCGGACTGGGATGACCACTTGCGCGTCACGAGCGAATCGCGTGGCCGGGGAGCCGCCGGAGCGTGATATTCGTTGACGGCAACGTCTTATGTGTGCCGCGGGATGTCCGCACGCCCTCCGGGCAAATGCCCGAAGACTCTTCGTTGAAACCGGCCGGAATGGCATGCCGCCGTGCACTTCAGCAGATGTGATGCGAGAGCCGGCCGATGCATATAGTTGCGCATCGGAAGGCCGCTAGCCCTCGACGCGGCGCCGGCACTGATGGCAAGCGCCGGAGTTGAGGTTTGGCCGCTGGAGGAGGAGGAAGTAAGCTCCCCCGTTCTGCCGATTTCCTCGTCAACCGTGAGCAACTGCGTTTCTTCCGTCCTCGTCGTCCGATACTGTCCCGCCACGGTAGAGTGAAGTGCAGTTCAACGTCCCCGGAGAGGAGCGCGAATGGCGCACGCAGAGACCCCGGCCCGCCAGCGCAGACCCAAGGAGGAGACGGCCCGGCTCGGCAGGGAGATATACAGGCAGACCATCCTGCCCCAGGTCGAAGCGGATCACTTTGGGGAGTACGTCGCCATCGACGTTGAGGCCGGAGACTGGGCCATGGCCCACTCCACCAGCGTCGCGATCGAGCGTCTGCAGGCGCGGCGTCCCGATGCGGTCAACATTCTGTGTGAGCGCGTCGGATACAAGGCGCTGCGCAGCTTTGGAGGCGCACGGCTGGGGAGACCGGAGTGATCGGGGGGGGCGGTGAATGCCGCCCATGAGGCGATCGTTCCCCTTCGCATACAGGGGCCGAAAGGCCAGACCCGAGACATTGAGGCTGTGGTTGACACGGGGTTTGCCGGCTTTCTGACCTTGCCGCTTGACGTGGTGGCCGAGCTGGGGCTGCCTTTTGCTCATGTCGGCCAGGCGTTCTTGGCCAACGATGAGGAGGTAACCTTCGAAGTCCACAAGGCTACGGTTCTGTGGGACGGCCAACCTAGAGACATCGAGGCCGACGCGACGGGGAGCACCCCTCTCGTGGGTATGTTGCTGCTGGACGAGCACAACCTGAACATCGACATCGAGAGAGGGGGCCGCGTCGCCATGCAGTCCAGGGCGTAGCCCGTGAGGGCCTGTTGCTGCCCACCGGCGCCGGCTCGACGCTGGCGGACTCGATTGATCGGCACAAGAGCAACTGGTGTGGCGGGGACTCCGCGGCGGTGAACGGAGGCGCGGCCCGCAGTGCCCCCACATTGTGGGACAGCGGGCCGGGCCGTTCCAGTCGCCCCGCGCTCCTCCTCCCCGGAGCTCCGCCGGAGCCCGCATACGCCCCCTGGACTCGGATCACCCGTTCACCTCGGCGGCGAGCCATTCCAGGAGGATCTCCAGGAACTCCGGTGCGAACTCGCGCCCGAGCCGCCCGTACTCTTCGACGCCGCCGGTGACGGCCTCCTGGAACAGGTGGTTGGCCCGCGGCACGGTCGCCAGGGTGTGGCTCGGGACCCCCGACCCCGCGATCGCCCGGCCCATCGCCGCGGAGTTGACGTCCGCAGGCACCTGGACGTCGAGCTCCCCGTAGACGGCGAGCACCGGGACGCGCAGGCCGGCCACCGCGGGCCCCGGGTCGTGCCTGACGAGCGACCCGTACGAGGGACTCCGCAGGAGCGCCATCTGCTGGGCGACGACCGCGTCCACGTAGGTCTCGGCGTCCGCGACGGCCCCCTCGGGAATGCGCTCCAGCTCCAGCAGGACCATCTCCCTCACCGCGGCCTCGGCCTCGTCCCAGCCGTTTCCGGTGAGGACGGCCCGCAGGGCCACGTCCTGGTGGGCCAGGGTCCGCTCGATCTGGTCCTCCGCGGCGCCGGCGACCTCCAGGATCCTGCGCAACTGCATCCGCAGCAGCTGGTCGCCCCGCACCGCGGGGGCGGCCAGGAGCACCACGAAGGCGACGCCATCGGTCTCGCCGGCCACCATCGGCGCGACGATGCCCCCCTCGCTGTGTCCGATCAGGCCGATGGCGTCGCCCCTGATGTCGGGCCGGGAGCGCAGGAAATCGACCAGGGCGCCGACGTCGCCGACCCGGTCCTGCAGGGTCGCCTGGGGACTGCTGCCGCCGGAGCCGCCCGTGCCCCGGTCGTCGAACCGCAGGACGGCGACGCCGGCCCGTGCCAGCCGGTCGGCGAGGACCTCGAAGATCCTGAACCCGGCGACGCCGGAGTCGCGGTCCTGGCCGCCGCTGCCGCTGATCAGAACCGCAGCGGGGTGGGGCCCCGGCCCCTCGGGTAGCGTCAGGTCGCCGGCGATGGCCATCTCCCCGCGCAGGACGACCACGTCCTCGCGCCGAGGCGGACCGCCGTCCGACACGCCCCCGGCCGCCTGCGCCGGTCCCCCGGCGCGCCGGAGCCGGAAGGCCGCCCTCAGGCCGGCCTGGGAGAAGTCGCCCTCGATAACGTCGCCCCTCACCTGCCCGTCCCAGACGGCGAGGCCGATGGGCGACCGCAGTTCGAAGCGCAGCCGGCCCGGCTCGAGCTCCATCCCCGAGAGCGCCAGCCCGTACGCGTTCTGCGAAGGGATGTCCATCTCTCCCCGGAGGCCGCCGTCGGTTGCCCTCAGGCTCACCGCGAACTCGAGCTCCCCCTGTCCCGGCACGGTGGTGGTCCCCTCCCACCTGCCCTCCAGGTCCGCGGGACCGGCCCCCGGCGTCCGTGGGGGATCGGCGGCTCGGTCCGCCGCGGACGTGGGCTCGGGGGACGGGACGGGCGTCTCGGCGGGCGGGGAGGGCACGCGGGTCGGCGACGGAGCCGGCCGCGGCTCGCCGTCCGCGCCGCACGCCGCCGCGGAGGCCAGGAGCGCTGCGGCGGCAACGGAGGCCAGCAACGCGGCGAGGCCGTTTCCATCCGTCATCGGGCTTCCTTCAGATCCCTGGACGATGATGGCACGCCGGCCGACGCCGCGGACGGGCCCTCGGGAAGTGCGTCCACTGCGGCCGGGCGGCCGACGCCGCTAGACGACCTGCAGCGGACGGTGCGGCCGGGACGGCAGCTCCACCGCGATCGGGTCGCCGGGCGCGACGTCGCCGCCCGAGACCACGACCGACATGACGCCGGCCAGGCGGATGAGCCCGCCGCCGTCGTCGCGGCCCAGCACGGCCCGCATCAGACCCGGCTGCAGGAGGTCGAGCTGCCGGCAGGGATTGCGCAGGCCGGTCACCTCCACGACGGCGTCGCCTCCGAGCCTCAGCCTGGCGCCGCAGGGCAGGCCGAGGAGGTCCACGCCCCGGGTGGTCACGTTCTCCCCCATCTGGCCCGCCGCCACCCGAAAGCCGGACCGGCGCAGCTCATCGTGCAGCTCGGCGTGGATCAGGTGGACCTGCCTGAGGTTGGGCTGGTCGGGGTCGCGGGCCACGCGCGACCTGTGCTTGACCGTCGCGCCCCGGTGGGCATCGCCCTCGACCCCCAGGCCTTCGAGCAGCCGGATTCTCCCGCGGGTCGGCTTCGCCATCGAATGCGTCCGGCTGCTGCTGACCGCCTCCACGACCCCCGCGATGTCGTCCATGATGCTCTCCCGGCGGTGGGGCCTGCGCGCCTGGCGCCGTCGGCCATCCCGGCCTCCGGGGCCGTCGCGGCTGACCCTCGCGCGCCCGCGCCGTCAGCCCGTCGCCGCAGTCCCGCGGCCGCGGGTCGACCGCAGTCCGGCCGCGCCGGTCCCGGGCGACTGCCGCGCGCCCGGCGCCGCGTCCCCCGCCGCTACTCTTCCTCGAAGTACGCCCCGGAGAAGGCGTGGCCGTCGTGGCGGACTATCCAGATGTGGACGGTGAGGACCCCGGCCGTCGTCGTGCTCGGGTACAGGTACTGGTGCCAGCTGCCCTCCTCGGTGGCGCCGAGGAACCACGCGCCGATCGGCTCTCCGGCGACGAGTCCACTGAGCATCGACGCGTCCATGCCGACCAGCCCCGGCACGACGGGGGAGACGACGAGGATGCCCTGGTCGTCGACCATCAGCAGTGACGAGGCGCCCTCGATGCTCTCCTCGCTGTTGTAGCGGGCGATGGTGGCGTCGAGGCCCTCGGCCTCGTAGTACTCGATCGCCTCGCGCACGTATGCCTGCGCGTCGGCCGCGGGGTCCTCCGGCTTCGGGTAGTAGCCGGAGGCGAAGATCAGCCCGTCGTGGCGCACGGCGTACCCGGCCTTGGGCACGTCCTGGAGGGTGACCGGGTGCGGCCACAGGTAGTCGACCCAGAGGCCGTCCCCGGTCGCCCCGGCTATGGCCCTTCCCAGCTCGTAGTCGTTGCCGTCGAGGTCCTTGCCGACCACGTCCTTGATGTCGGTGCCTATGAGCCTTGGCAGCAGGGGATGGACGATGTAGATGTCGGCTTCGTCCATGACGAACAGGTAGTACTCGCCCTCGAAGCTGGCGACGCTGTTGTAGTAGGCCTTCATGGCGTCGAGGCCGTCGCGCTCGTAGCGCTCAATGGCGCGCTCGACGTACGCGACGGTGTAGTCGCGGGGGTCGGCTTCCGTCCAGGCGGGCGGCTCGGCCGTGTCGGAGGCGGCGTAGTAGCCGGAGGCGAAGATCAGCCCGTCGTGGCGGACGGCCCAGGTGGTCTTCGGGCCCTCGACGCGCGTGACGGGGTCGGGCCACAGGTACTCGACCCAGATGCCCTGCTCGGTGGCCTGTGCGATCTCCCTGCCCAGCTCCTGTCCGTCGGAGCCGACCACGTCCTTTATGTCGGTGCCGATCAGGTGGGGGAAGATGGGGTGCGCCAGGTAGAGGTCGTCGGCGCCTATGAGGAACAGGTAGAAGCGGCCCTCGAGGCTGTCCGGGCTGTTGTAGAAGTCGATGGTCGCCTCGAGGCCGTCGCTCTCGTACAGTGCGATCGCGCGGCCGACGTAGTCCCTGGTGGCCTCTGCCACGTTCTCCAGGAGGACGGAGTGGCTGGAGACGAAGATCAGGCCGTCGTGCAGCGCGGCGTAGCTCCGCAGCGGCCCCTGCCCGACCACGCCTCCGGAGTCGGTCACGGTCACGTAGAAGCCCCTGTGGTCCAGCCAGGCGCCCTCCGCGGTGGCGCCCGCCAGGAAGACGTCGGCGTAGACGTGGGTCCTGCCTATAAAGTCCTGCTGGAAGGGCATCGCCAGGAAGACGCCGTCAGCGTCGATGAGGACGAGGAAGCGCTCGTTCTCGACGCTCCCCTCGCCGCTGTAGAACTCGACCGTAGCGTCGAGGCCGTTCCCCTCGTAGAAGTCGATGGCCTCCATGACGTAGGCGCGGGTCAGGGCGTCGTCGGTCGCGGCCTCGGGGGCCGCGGTCGGCTCGGGCTGCGGGGTCGCCGTAAGCGCGGGCTGGGGAGTGGCCGTAGGCGCGGGTTGCGCGGTGGCTGTCGGTGCGGGCTGGGACGTGGGCTCAGGCGCGGGCTCCGGGCCTCCGCCGCACGCGGCGCCGAAGATGGCCGCAGAGGCCAGGACAACCAGCAGTATCAGCAGGCCGACCCGGCCGGCCCGCACCGTGCCGGCCCTAGCCGCCCGGCCAACTCCATCCGTCTTTTTTCCCTGCACCACGCTGTGCCTCCCGAGGTCTCGCGGTCCGAGTGTCAAGGGTTCACCGTACCAAGGCTGGCACCCCCGGGCAATCGCGCTTGCGGCGCGTAATGGACCGATTCCGAGGCACCACAGGCCGGCGATAGGATCGCGCCGCCCGCCCGGCGGGGGGCTCCGCAGGGCCGCAGGAATCTCGCCACCGGGGTGCTGAGCGGCGGTGCCGGGACGTGTTCGGGGGCGGCGTCCGAACGGGCCGGGAGGGTGGCGCCTGCGCGCAGGCGCCTGCGGTTGACCCGGGCGCCAAGGCGGGGCCCGACGGGACGCCGCCGATCGAGGCTGGGCCCGCCCTCCCCGGACGCTCCGTCCCGCCTTCCGGGGCCGGATGGCGGATACGGGCCCTCCCCGTCCGTTGACAGGCCGGGAACGCCGGTGCTAGCTTGGGGGTAGCCAATCAGAACGCGAAGGACGCGCTGAGAAGGGGAGTAGTAGCGGGGAGGAGCGGAGCCAGAGAGCCGGGGACGGTGCGATCCCGGCCCGCGACCCGCCCGCGAACTCGCCCCCGAGCGCCCCGGACCGAACGGGATGACGGCGCCCCGCGCCGCGCCTCCCCAGTAGGCCCGGGCGGCTGGCCCCGTTACGGCCGATGAGTGGTACGGCCGAGAGGCTCTGCAACGAAGGGTGGTACCGCGGGCAGTTACCCGTCCCTGTGAGGACGGGTTTTTCTTTTCCCCGAAGGGGGCCGCAAAGATGAGCGACGCGACGCGCAAGACCGGCGGACAGATAGTCTGCGAGAGCCTGATCCGGGAGGGGGTCGAGGTCATATTCGGCCTGCCCGGCGGGGCGATCCTGCCCCTGTACCAGACGCTGCCCCAGTACCCGCAGCTGCGCCACATACTGACCCGGCACGAGCAGGGCGCGGCCCATGCCGCCGACGGCTACGCGCGCGTAACGGGCAGGCCCGGGGTGTGCTGGGCGACCTCCGGGCCCGGGGCGACCAACCTGGTCACCGGGATCGCCACCGCCCAGATGGACTCGGTCCCGATGGTGATCGTCACCGGGCAGGTCAAGCGCTCGGCGATCGGCTCCGACGCCTTCCAGGAGACGGACATCACCGGCATCACGCTGCCGATCACAAAGCACAACTACCTGGTGATGGACGCATCCGACGTCGCGCGGACCATCAGGGAGGCGTTCCACATCGCCTCGACCGGAAGGCCCGGGCCGGTGCTGGTCGACATTCCCAAGGACGTGATCGAGGAGTACACGGAGTTCAGCTACCCGGACTCGGTCGAGCTGCCCGGCTACAGGCCCAAGACCGAGGGCCACCCGGCGATGGCCCGGCGGGCCGCCGGGCTGATCAACGCCGCCCGCCGGCCGGTCATCCTGGCCGGGCACGGCGTGCTGCTCTCCGGCGCCTACGACGAGCTGCGCGAGCTCGCCGAGAAGGCGCAGATACCGGTGGTGGCGACGCTGCTGGGCATCGGCTGCTTCCCCGAGGACCACTTCCTGTACGCCGGGTGGCCGGGGATGCACGGCATGGCGTACGCCTCGCTGGCGATAGACGAGGCCGACCTGCTGATAGCGCTCGGCATGCGCTTCGACGACCGCATCACCGGCGACCCCACCACCTTCGCGCCGAACGCCAAGGTGGTGCACGTCGACGTCGACCCGTCGGAGATCGGAAAGACCGTGGCGGTGGACGTGCCGATCGTCGGGGACGTGAAGCACGTCCTGCGCCGCCTGAACCCGCTGGTCGAGGACGCGACGCGCATCGATTGGATCAAGCGGATAGAGCAGCTCAAGGCGGACCACCCCTCGCTGTCGGTGCGCAAGACCGAGGCGCTGATCCCCCAGCAGGTGATAAGAGAGCTGCACCGCGCGACCGCCGGGGACGCGATCATCGTCACGGGGGTGGGCCAGCACCAGATGTGGGCGGCCCAGCACTACGAGTTCAGCGAGCCGCGCACGCTGGTCTCCTCCGGCGGCTCGGGGGCGATGGGCTTCGAGGTGCCCGCGGCCATGGGGGCCCAGGTCGGGCGCCCTGACAAGGTCGTGTGGTCGGTCGCCGGCGACGGCGGCTTCCAGATGACGATGTGCGAGCTGGCGACCATGGTGGAGAACCGCATCCCGGTCAAGTTCGCGATCATCAACAACGGCTACCTGGGCATGGTGCGACAGTGGCAGGAGGCGTTCTACGAGCGCAGCTACGTCGCCACCGGCTACTCGGGCAACCCCGACTTCGTCCGGCTCGCCGAGGCCTTCGGCGCCTTCGGCGCGCGGGTGACCGAGCCCTCGGAGGTCGCCCCGGCGATCGCGAGGGCGATGGACTTCGACGGCCCGGCCGTCGTCGACTTCGTGGTCGAGAAGGAGGAGAACGTATACCCGTTCATCCCCTCCGGCCAGTCCGTGGCCGACATGATCGAGGAGCCCAGGACCGAGGGGGCGCTAAGGTGAGCGCCAACGGCGCCGCGCCGCGGCGGACCGTGACGGCCCTGGTCGAGGACAGGCCGGGGGTCCTGGCGCGCGTCTCGAGCATGTTCCGCCGCCGCGGCTTCAACATAGCCTCGCTCGCCGTCGGCAGCAGCGAGGTGCCCAACATGTCGCGCATGACCTTCGTGGTCGAGGGCGACGACCGCACGGTCGAGCAGGTGACCAAGCACCTGCACAAGCTCGTCGACGTCGTCCGCGTCGCCGACATATCCGAGCAGAACATCGTCCAGCGCGAGCTGGCGCTGATCCGCGTCAAGACCAACGCGCACACGCGCAGCGAGATAATGCAGATAGTCGGGATCTTCCGCGCCAACATAGTGGACGTGGCGGCCGACTCGACCATAGTCGAGGTGACCGGCAACGAGAACAAGGTCAACTCCCTGCACCGGCTGCTGGAGCCGTTCGGGGTGGTGGAGGTCATGCGCACCGGCACCATCGCGATGAACCGCGGGCTCCAGGGTGCGGAGGGGGCCCGGCACCGCAGGCAGCAGCGCGGGCCCGGTCCCGGACCTTAGAGGGGGAGCTTAAGAGGCAGATGACGACGATGTACTACGAGGCCGACGCGGACCCCGCCCTGCTCGAGGGGCGGACCGTCGCGATCGTCGGCTACGGGAGCCAGGGGCACGCCCACGCGCTCAACCTGCGCGACTCGGGGGTCGGCGTCATCGTCGGGCTCCACGAGGGCAGCGCCTCGCGCGACAAGGCGCGGGCGGAGGGCCTCGCGGTCGGGACGGTGGCCGAGGCGGCGGAGGCCTCGGACGTGGTGATGCTGCTGTGCCCGGACACCACGCAGCCCCAGGTCTACCGCGACTCGGTGGCCCCGCACCTGCTGCCCGGAAAGACGCTGATGTTCGCGCACGGCTTCAACATCCACTACCGCACGATCGTCCCGCCCGAGGCCGTGGACGTTTCGATGGTCGCGCCCAAGGCGCCCGGCCACCGCATGCGCGAGGTCTTCGAGAAGGGCTCGGGCGTACCGGGCCTGCTCGCCGTCCACCAGGACGCCTCGGGCACCGCCCACGCCCTCGGCCTGGCCTACGCCAGGGGCGTCGGGTGCACCCGCGCGGGCGTGCTCGAGACGACCTTCGAGGAGGAGACCGAGACGGACCTGTTCGGGGAGCAGGCCGTGCTGTGCGGCGGGGTGTCGGCGCTGGTCAAGGCCGCCTTCGAGGTGCTCACCGAGGACGGCGGGTACCAGCCCGAGTCCGCCTACTTCGAGGTGATGCACGAGCTCAAGCTGATCGTCGACCTGTTCTACCAGGGCGGCATGGAGTACATGCGCTACTCGGTGAGCGACACGGCCGAGTACGGGGACTACACCCGCGGGCCCGCCGTGATCGACGACCGCGTCAAGGACAACATGCGCCGCGTGCTCGCAGAGATAAAGGACGGGACGTTCGCGCGCGAGTGGATCGCCGAGAACGACGAGGGCCGCCCGCGCTTCCGGCGGCTGCGCGAGGAGAACGCGGGCCACCCGATCGAGGGGGTCGGCCGCGAGCTGCGCGGCATGATGAGCTTCCTGGGGGAGGCAGACTAGCGCCGCCCGGCGGCGGGTACGGCATGCGTACGGAGGAGAGATGCGCGGTCCGCCAGGGCCGCCCTGCGCCCGGGGCGCGGGGCGGGGCGGACCGCGCCGCCCTGGCGGGGCCGGACCCGGTAAGCCGATAGCCCAGGGGTCGCGGGGCCCGCGGAGGCCGACGACATGTCACAGGACGCACAGCACCAGACGGTAAAGATTTTCGACACCACCCTCAGGGACGGCGAGCAGTCCGCCGGCGCCGGGCTGACCACGGCCGAGAAGCTCCAGGTCGCACGGCAGCTGGACCGCCTGGGGGTCGACATAATCGAGGCGGGGTTCGCGGCGAGCTCCCCGGGCGACTTCGAGGCCGTCCAGGCCATATCGCGGGAGGTGCGCCGCCCGGTGATCGCGTCGCTGGCGCGCTGCAACTTCGACGACATCGACGCCGCCTGGGAGGCGATCAGCGGCGCCGAGCGCCCGCGCATACACACCTTCATCTCCTCCTCGGACGTGCAGATCATGCACCAGCTGCGCAAGAACCCCGAGGAGGTGCTGGACCTGGCCGTGGCCTCGGTCGAGCGCGCCAGGGGCCACTGCGACGACGTCGAGTTCTCGCCGATGGACGCCTCGCGCACCGACCCCGAGTACCTGCTGCGGCTCGTCGAGGCCGCGATAGCGGCGGGGGCGACCACGGTCAACATCCCCGACACGGTCGGCTACTCGATACCGTCGGAGTTCGGCCAGCGCATCGCCGAGATCATGGAGCGGGTGCCGAACATTGACCGGGCCGTCGTCTCGGTCCACTGCCACAACGACCTGGGGCTGGCCGCCGCCAACAGCCTGGCCGCCGTCCGGGCCGGCGCGCGGCAGGTGGAGGGGTGCATCAACGGCCTCGGCGAGCGCGCCGGCAACGCCTCCCTCGAGGAGGTGATCATGGCGATCGCCACCCGCGGGGACTACTTCGGCGTGACCACCAACATCGACACGCGGCAGATCTACCGCACCTCGCGGCTGGTCTCGGACATCACGGGCTTCCCCGTCCAGGCCAACAAGGCCGTCGTCGGCGCGAACGCCTTCCGCCACGCCTCGGGCATCCACCAGGACGGGGTGCTCAAGGAGCGCACCACCTTCGAGGTCATGGACCCGCAGTCAGTGGGCTGGCCGTCCAACGAGCTGGTGCTCGGCAAGCTCAGCGGGCGCGCGGGCCTGCGCGCAAGGCTCGAGGACCTGGGCTTCGTGCTGGACCAGGACGACCTCAACACCGTCTTCGACGACTTCAAGGAGCTGGCGGACAGGAAGCGCGAGGTGACCGACGCCGACCTCGAGTCGCTGATGGCCGGCCACCGGCGCACCAGCTCGGAGCCGCAGACCTTCCTGCTCGAGCACGTGCAGGTCTCGTCGGGCAACCACGACGTCCCGACCGCCACCGTCTCGCTCGCCGACCGCGAGGGGCGCACGTTCACGGACGCGGCCACCGGCACCGGGCCGGTCGACGCGGTCTACAAGGCCATCAACCGGATCGTCGACGTGCCCAACACGCTGACCGAGTTCAGCGTCAAGGCCATCACCGAGGGGATCGACGCGCAGGGGAGCGTGACCATCCGCATAGAGCAGGACGGAAAGGTGTACGTCGGGCGCGGCTCGGACACGGACATCATCGTGGCCAGCGCCAAGGCGTACATGCACGCGCTCAACCGGTTGCTGGCCATGACCGCCGCCGCCCCGGCGGCCGGCCCGGCCTAGCCCGCGGCCGCGCCGTGGGGACGGCGCCCGCAGGGCGCGGAGCGCAGGGGCCGTGAGGAGCATCCTCGTCACGGGGGCGTCGGGCCAGATCGGCTCGGAGCTGGTCCCGGCGCTGAGGGAGCGCTACGGCGCCGGCAGCGTGGTCGCCGGCGTGCACCGCCAGCCGCTCACCGAGGAGGTGAGGGAGGGTGGCCCGTGCGCCCCCTTGGACGTCACCGACCGCGCCCAGCTAGACGCGGCGATGGACCGCTACGGCGTCGACTCGGTCTTCCACCTGGCGTCCGTGCTCTCGGCGGCGGCCGAGCTCAACCGCCAGGCCGCCTACGCGGTCAACTTCACGGGCCTTTACAACGTGCTCGAGTCCGCCGCGGCGCGCGGGGCGGCGCGGGTGGTCGTGCCCAGCTCGATCGCGGCGTTCGGGCCGGAGACGCCGGCCAGCGCCCCGAACGACGGGATCCAGAGGCCGAACACCGGCTACGGCATCTCGAAGGTCTTCGGCGAGCTGATGGGCAACTACTACCACTCGGCGGTCGGCCTAGACGTGCGCGGCGTGCGTCTCCCGGGAATAGTCAGCTGGAAGGTCGAGCCGACCGCGGGCACGACGGACTACGCCGTCGCCATCTTCTACGGGCTGATCCGCAGCCGCCGGTACACCTGCTACCTGCGGCCCGACTCGATGCTGCCGATGATGTACATGCCCGACGCGGTCCGGTCCCTGATCGAGGTCGCCGAGGCGGACGGCTCTGGGCTGACGCACCGCGCCGACTTCAACGTCGCCGCGGTCAGCTTCACCCCGGCCGAGCTGGCCGCCGAGGTCTCGCTCAGGGAGCCGGACTTCCGGATGGAGTACGAGATAGACCCCCTGCGCCAGGCGATAGCGGACTCGTGGCCCGACCGGCTGATCGACGACGTGGCGCGCGCCGAGTGGGGCTGGCGCCACCGCTACGGGCTCGGCGAGATGGTGGACGACATGATCGAGAACCTCTCGCGCAAGCTGGGGGCGTCGCGCTGACGGCCCGCGCCCCGGCGCTGCTAGACTGTCGGGCGACCGGACGGGCGCCGGGCCCCCGGAGCCCGCGGCCCGGGAAGGAGGGAGCAGCCAGGTGAAGCCGCGCACGCTCTTCGAGAAGATCTGGGACGCCCACGTCGTCCACGCCGAGGAGGGCCAGCCCACGCTGCTGTACGTGGACCTGCACCTGGTCCACGAGGTCACGTCCCCCCAGGCGTTCGAGGGGCTGCGCCTCGCCGGCCGCGGCGTGCGCCGCACGGACCTCACGATCGCGACGATGGACCACAACACCCCGACCTGGGGGCTTGAGCGCCCGGTGACCGACCCGGTGGCCAAGCAGCAGCTCGACGCCCTGGAGCGCAACTGCCGGGACTTCGGGGTGGAGCTCTACGACCGGTTCAGCCCGCTGCAGGGGATAGTCCACATCATCGCGCCCGAGCAGGGCAGGACCCAGCCGGGCAAGGTGATCGTCTGCGGGGACAGCCACACATCCACGCACGGCGCCTTCGGCGCGTACGCGCTGGGGATAGGCACCTCCGAGGTCGAGCACGTGCTGGCCACGCAGACGCTGCGCCAGGTGCGGCCCAGGACGATGGAGATCAACGTGGACGGCCCCGCCCCGCCGGGCGTTACCGCCAAGGACATCATCCTCGCGATCATCGGGCGCATGGGGGTCGCCGGCGCCGCGGGCCACGTGATCGAGTACACCGGCAGGGCGATCACCGACCTGTCGATGGAGGGGCGGATGACCGTCTGCAACATGTCCATCGAGGGCGGCGCGCGCGCGGGCATGGTCGCCCCGGACGAGGTGACGTTCGAGTACGTGCGCGGCCGCGAGCACGCCCCGCGGGGCGCGGACTTCGAGCGGGCCGTCGAGGCCTGGCGCGCGCTCGGGACCGACCCCGGGGCGCGCTACGACAGGCGCCTCTCGATCCCCGCGGCCGAGATCGAGCCGCACGTGAGCTGGGGGACCAACCCGGGCATGGTCGCGCCCATCACGGGCCGCGTGCCGTTCCTGGAGGACGCCTCGGACGAGGCCGAGCGCAGCTCGTGGGAGCGGGCGCTCAGCTACATGGACCTCGAGGCCGGGACGCCGATCACCGACATCAGGATCGACCGCGCCTTCCTGGGCTCGTGCACCAACGCGCGCATAGAGGACCTGCGGGCGGCGGCCGAGGTGGTCCGGGGCAGGAGGGTCCACGGCGGCGTCTACGCGATGGTCGTGCCGGGATCGGCGGCCGTCAAGCGCGAGGCCGAGGCCGAGGGGCTGGACAGGGTGTTCACCGAGGCGGGGTTCGACTGGCGGGTCGCCGGATGCTCGATGTGCCTTGGAATGAACCCCGACGTGCTTCGCCCCGGCGAGCGCTGCGCTTCGACCTCGAACCGCAACTTCGAGGGGCGCCAGGGCAAGGGCGGGCGCACCCACCTGGTCAGCCCGCAGATGGCCGCGGCCGCGGCCATAGCCGGGCGCTTCGTGGACGTCAGGGAGCTGGCCGGAGCCGGCCGCTAGGGGGAGCGATGGAGCCTTTCGTCAGCCACACGGGCGCGGTCGCGCCGCTGGATCGCGCCAACGTCGACACGGACCAGATCATTCCCAAGCAGTTCCTCAAGCGCATCGAGCGCACCGGCTACGGCCAGTTCCTGTTCTTCGACTGGCGGCTGCGCGAGGACGGGAGCCCGGACCCCGACTTCGAGCTCAACCGCCCCGGGTACGAGGGTGCGTCGATCCTCGTGTCGGGCGAGAACTTCGGGTCGGGCTCGTCCAGGGAGCACGCGCCCTGGGCGCTGCTCGACTACGGCTTTAGGTGCGTGATCGCGCCGTCGTTCGCCGACATCTTCTACGGAAACTGCTTCCAGAACGGGCTGCTGCCCGTCCGGCTCGCGCCCGACGCCGTGAGGCGCATCGTGCGGCACGCCCGGGAGCGCCCGGGGTACCGGCTGACCGTGGACCTTCAGACCCTGCGGGTGTGGGACGACGACGAGGACGTCGCCGAGTCCTTCGAGATCGACGAGTTCCGCCGCGAGTCGATGCTCAGGGGCCTGGACGACATCGGCCTGACGCTGCGGCGCGAGGCGGACATAGCAGCCTTCGAGGCGCGCCGCGGTGCGCACGGAGGGGTGCTCTAGAGCCGGCCGGCTCCCGATCCACTGCGGGCCCGCGCTCAGGGGCCCGCACCTCGCAGTCGAGACCGTCCGATGGAGCAGATGCAGGACGCCAAGGATCCGGTCCTGCGCAGGATCGCCGCCAGGAACCTGCTGTCCTTCGGGCCGGGCGGCGTCGACCTCGAACTCCCGCCGCTGACCGTGCTGGTGGGTCCGAACGGCTCCGGCAAGACGAACCTGCTGGAGGCGATCGGCCTGCTGAGGGCCGCTCCCAGTGATCTTGCCGCACCCGTAAGGGAGGGGGGCGGCGTTCGGAGCTGGATGTGGATGCGCAGGCCGCATCGGGCGGCCGCCGTCGAAGCCACCGTGGACAACCCCGATGGCGGTCAGCCCCTGCGGCACGTCATTGAATTTCGCGAGTCCGACCATGCCTTCAGGCTGGTGGGCGAAGCGGTGGGAAACGAGCGGCCCTGTGACGGACACGATGAGCCCCTCTACTTCTACAGATATCTCGAAGGCCGCCCGGCGCTGTACCCCAGGTATGGAGACAGCAGGCTCCTTCGGCCGGAGCACGTCGCCCCCGACGAGTCGATACTCTCCCAGCGCAGGGACCCGGACCAGCTCCCGGAGCTGGCCCATCTGGGGAGGCTCTACGGGGGCATCCGCATCTATCGCGAGTGGACCTTCGGCCAAGGGACCGCGTTGCGGCTCCCGCACAGCGTCGATGTTCGACCGAGCCCCCTCAGGGAGGATTTCGCGAATCTGGGGATGTATCTCAGCCGGCTGCGGCAGGACCCCAAGACCAAGGCCAGCCTGATCGAGAAGCTGTCCGACGCCTACGAGGGCCTGACGGACTTTGAGCTGAACTTTGAGGGCGGCACCGTTCAGGTCTACTTCACCGAGGGCGAACTCGCGGTGCCGGCGTGGCGGCTCTCGGACAGCAGCCTGAGGTATCTCTGCCTGCTGGCGATGCTGGTCGACCCCGATCCCCCACCGCTTCTTGCGATCGAACAGCCGGAGATGGGGATGCATCCGGACCTCATTCCCAAGCTCGCGGACCTCCTCGTCGACGCGTCCCGCAGGTGCCAGCTGATCGTGACGACCCATTCCGACATCTTGGTGAGCGGCCTGTCTGCGCGGCCGGAGTCGGTGGTGGTGTGCGAGAAGCACCAGGGTGAGACGTCAATGAGGAGACTCGATCGCTCGGACTTGGGTCGCTGGCTGGACAGATACCGCTTGGGAGAACTGTGGACCAGTGGAGAACTGGGAGGAGTTCGGTGGTGAGCGCGATCGTCTACCCGGAGTGAGTGGAGATTTCGAGGAGGGCGGGATCCGATGTAGCGAGGGACTCAGGAGGCTACTTGAGAGCTGCGGCATTGCCGATTGCATGCCGGGGCTGGTGGCCCACGGGGCTGGGGAGGCGGCCTCGGATGGCTCCAGGTACGTTGGAAGGGCGGAAAATCGACGCCTAGGGCAACTGCCGGCCGGGACAGGTTCAACGGGCCTGCGGGTCTTGGGTGCCGGCGGGCAGGAGTCAGGAGCTTCGGGCCGACTGGTCAAACCGTATGCTTGGCCAAGCCGCTGGCGGATCGCGGAGCGCAGTAGAAGGCGATGGACGCCCCCCGCCTCTCCCTAGCGTGGGCCGCCCAGCAGCCGCGACAGTTCCGCCATGGCGGGATGACCGGCGGATGCGGAGGGTGGCATGTTCTCGTACCGTTCCAGCAATGCTGACTCGGAGGGTTGCTGCGGCCAGTCCAGGTTGGCGGAGACGACGACGTCTTCTAGCTGAATGGCGGACAACCGGAGGAGTTCCAGCAGGTCGCGTCTAAGGGCCCGCCTCGGAAACTTCAGGCTGCCGTAGTGGCGCAGCACCCGATCGACGAGATCGGTTAGGCTCAAGGATCCGGTGTCCAGGAGGACATCGATGATTCGCAGCTGTCGCTCCGCCAACGCGCGGCGACGCGGGCTGCGCAGCCGTCCGAACAGCGATTGGGCAAACTCGCGATAGAGCACTTGCTTGTTACGGGCGATGATCTCTTCGGCGAGGGCGCTGCACCTCGTCGCGACCGCCGGCAGCGCGAAGGCCAGGAATGGCGTGAGGTCATGCCCGCCGTCGCGGGCGGCGCGCAGCGCCGCCCGGTATTCGTCCTGTCGATCGTAGTAATAGTTGGACAGGCTGACCATGACCATGTCGCTGACGCCGGCCGCCCGCAGCATGAACGCCTCGAGGGCGCGCGCGGTGCGCCCGTTGCCGTCATCAAAGGGATGCATCGCGCCCATATGGTAGTGGGCCGCCATCGCCTGGATGATGCGGTCGTGCCCCTTGAACTCTCCGGCGACGGCCTCGCAGAAGGCGGCGAACGCGGCGGCGAGCTCGGGGCCCCCTTCAGCGCCCCGGCAACGCGGCATGCCGAAGGTCATGTTGGGTTCGGCGCTTCGCAGAACGCCCGGTGGGCAGTGTTCGTCATCACAGCCCGTAACGATGTGTTGGTGGACCGGCTAGGACCAACTCGCTGGTGACTGGACGATCGGCCGGCAGCGAGCGCAGCCGGCGGTAGGTGGCATCGGCTGACCGCAGTTGTCGTTGGGAGCGGGTCAGCCCGGAGCGTTCGCGGGAACTGGTGGCCAGGGCCTCGTCCAGTTCGCGCGGGGTGAAATCGGCGCCCTCGATGCGGGAGGTGCCGACCGCCTCGAGGCGCAACTGCTCCTCGTGTGCCTGCTCAATCCACCGTTGGAGATATGGCAGCCGGGCCAGCAAGGCGGCGGCGGCTTTGGCCTCGACCGGCGGTCCGGCCATGGCCACCCTGTCGGAGCGCGCCCACTGCCGGGGATGACGCAGCGGCAAACGCTGCCGGTAGCCATTTCCGATTCATTTCCAGTCCATTTCGAGATCGTCGGCCTAATAGACTGCTCAACAGTAAACGATTACCGTTCTCATTTCGCATTCATTTCCACGCCGTTGCACGCTCGTTCCCGGTTGGGCCCGGAACCCGCGCCGACCGGAGGGACGAAAGCGGCTCGGCATCGACATTGGACCGCCATCGCGGCCTACCACCGCTCCGGCGGGCCCCGCTCCCCATCCCTGGAGCCTTGGGGCCGGATGTCCGGGCGCTCCGTGGCCGGGGGCCCCCCACGGCCTTCGCCTTGCCCGGGCCGAACCCAGGCCGGGGGCCTCAAGGCTACTTCGACTCGTCCGGCCCTGCGCCCAGGCCCTGCCCGGGACTCGATGGGCCGGGCCTAGGGGCTACGGCTTGTGGGCGATGAGCTCGCCGTGGGCGACGCCGCAGATGGCGCCGGGATGGTGCCTCCACTTGTCATAGGCGATGGCTATCTGGTCGCACAGCTCCCTCGTGGAGGCCCCGTACTGGATCGCCGCCTCCATGATCTCCGGCGCCAGGAACCACCTCAGGGCGATGCCGTAGATGAAGGCGACGTCCTCGGGCGTGTTGTAGAAGTCGAAGGTGGCGCGCACCGAGATGTCCTTGAACCCCGCGTCGTGGAAGTGGAGCTTCATGTCCTTGCCCATCTGTGGATGCCCGTCGTCGGCATCGAGGAGGTCCTCGAACATGTCCCACGCCTTCCTGATGACGCCGTAGTCGGGGTGGGTGAAGGAGGACTCGCCGATCATCTCCCGCGCGGAGACGATGCCGCCGGGCTTGAGGACGCGCTTCACCTCGGCCAGCACCGCCTGGGTATCCGGAACGTGCATCAGGACGTTGTGGCAGTGGGCGACGTCGAAGGAGTCGTCCTCGAAGGGCAGGGCGGACACGTCGCCGACGTGGAAGGTCGCGTTGTCGTGTCCGCCCTCCTTGGCAAAGGCGCGCGCCAGTTCGACCTGCGACTCCTCCATGTCGATGCCGTGCAGCTCCCCGGGCTCGACCGCCTTGGCCAGGCCGATCGATATCGTGCCCGGACCGCTGCCGAAGTCGAGAACTCGGAGACCGGGCCTGAGATGAGGGAGCAGGTGGGCGGCGTGGGTCTCCGCCCTGTACCGCATCAGGGCATTGATGAACTCCTCGCTGTAGCCCATCGAGTAGAGGGGTGTTGACGATAACTGATCACTCATCGCTGCGCCTTCTTGCTCATCTCAGTGTCCAAGATCAAGACTCTTCGCTAGATTGTGGAGGTGCGATGCGCCGCGCCGGCCGGCGCGGACAGTGTGCGGGCCGCGTCGCTATCTCGACCGGCGACGCGGATGACGACAAGTTACGCCGGCCCGCACCTCCTCAACGGCGCGCCGGCGACGGCCAACGGCTCTGGGAGCTCGGCGACCGGACGGATCCTTGGCATCTCCACGCGCTCCACCCCGGCGACCGCGGGCTCCGCACCGGAGCGCCCGCATCGGAACGAGCCTCCCGGCCGCCATCCAGGCCCCGCTCAGGATCCACCCTTCAAGGCACCGGAGTCCACCCTATTGCAGAGTGGCATCGCGGTCAAGTTTCGGTGACATTCTTCAATCATTCGCACTTGATAAGCTGCGAATGACAGCGTCGATCGATTTTGCAGGTGTGCCGCAACCATTGCTGACGGTTGCCGGAGCCAATCGATCGACAGGCCTTGGCGGTGGGCAGAGGCCGGGCGGGGGAGCGGACGCCGGGACGGCGCGCGAGGGCCTCCGGTGGTGATAAATTGGCCCGGCCCCGGGCGGCCTCCGCCGCGCCGCCCGTTCCCGGGCGTCCCGCCGGACGGAGCGACCGGGCAAGATGTGGGGCCCCGCGGCAGGGGTGGAGACAATGCGCGCAGGACCCGGTACGCCGCATGCGCACGGCGGGGGATCCGGCCCCCTGGCCCCGGACGCCTTGGGGGCCGCGTGAGCCGTCGGACCCGCTTCGCCGCCGCCGCCGCGCTGGGCGCCGTCCTGGCGCTCCTGGCCGCGTGCTCCCCGGGGCCGGAGCAGGCGCGGGCGTGCACCGAGGACGGGCGCACCCTGGACTTTGGCTTCTACGCCTTCTTCGCCCCGATCAGCCACAGCGCCGATGAGGACCCGGACTCCCCCGGGTTCCACACTCACCTCGGCTACGAGGCGGACCTGCTTACCGCCCTTGAGGCCATGCGGGGCGCAGGCCTGACCTTCCGCCGAAAGCCCATCGCACCGTGGGACGGCATCTGGCTGCGGTCCGCCCAGCCGGAGTACGACCTCGTGGGGGGCGGCATCACCATCCTCGATTCCCGCACCTTCAACGCCGCGGGGGAGAGGGTCATCGCCTTCACCTCGGGGCACGTGGCCTTCCGCCAGTCGCTGCTGGTGCGCGCCGGGGACGCGGGGCGCCTCGACGGCCACGACAGCCTCACGAGCGCGGTGCGCGTGGGTGTCTTCGTCGGCACGACCGGGGAGGCGCGCCTGCTCGAGCTGACCGGCCTCGCCGACGCCGAGGGCGTGCTGATCGCCGGAACCCGCGTCGAGACGCCGCGGGGCGAGGTCGTCGCCGACGGCGGCCCCGGCTACGCCATCACGGCGGCCGGCGCGTCGGAGGTCCTGCGGAGCAGGAGCCGGCTCCATCCGCCCTCCGACGACTTTCCGCAGGTGGTCTTTTTCGGGGAGGGACAGGGAGAGTCCGAGCTCCTCGCGTCCCTTGCGGACGGGAGCGTAGACGCGGTGGCCAGGGGCGAGGTCGGCAACAGCGACGCGGCCGCCGCGTCCGGCGGCGCCTTTGAGGTCACCGCCCTCGACCCCGGGGCCGAGTACGGCGGCTTCACGCTCGCCGCCGCCGACTCCGCCCTGCTCGGCTGCATCGACGAGAAGATCGGGTACCTGACCGACGGCGGGCGCATAGGCTACGCCCAGTGGAGGGAGGACCCCTCCGTCTTCCTGCGCCGCGCGCGGGCCTGGCCGTGACGCCGCGCCGGCGGCGGGAAGGCGGGCACGGCGAGCGGGCGCTCCCCGCGGCGGGGGGCCCGGATCAGCCCTCGGCGGGCCTCGAGCTGCGGTCGGAGGCCTCCCCGTCGGCGCCGTGGTCGCCGTGGTCGAAGATCTCCAGGGAGGCCGCCTCCTCCAGCTCCACCCTGCGACGCGCCAGGTCGGTCGGGCTTTCCGCCCGCTTCCCGACCGAGGGCAGCGAGCCCCGCAGGGCGTCGATCTCCCGTCCGACCGCGACGCGGAACTGGGTGCTGTACTCGCCCACCTTGCGGAACTTGCGGTAGCGCCTCCGCGACCTGCGGAAGTTCGACCACGCCCCCACCTCGGCGAGGTGGCGGAGCAGGGCGCGCCGAAGCTGCCTTGCCGCCTCGTCCGGGCTCGCGTGGGCGGCGCCGGCCGGCTCGTGGATCACCTCGTCGACTATGCCCAGCTCCATGCAGTCGGCCGCCGTTATGCGCAGCGACTCGGCGACCTCCCTGACGCGGGTCTGGTCCTGGTAGATCAGGCCGGCCGCGTCCTCCGGGGGCATCACCGTGTAGATGGCGTTCTGCATCATCAGCACGCGGTCGGTCACGGCCAGGGACAGCGCCCCCTCGCTCCCGCCCTCGCCGATCACCGCGGCGATGGTGGGCACCTGGAGCGACGCCAGCCTGCTCATCGCCGAGGCGATGGCGTTGCCGATCCCGCGGTTCTCGGACTCGATGCCCGGGTGCGGGCGCGGGGTGTCTATGAGCGTGATCACCGGGATCTCGAACTTCTCGGCGAGCCGCATGGCGCGGTGGGCCTTCCTGAACCCCTCCGGGAGCGTCATTCCCCCGTTGCGGTCCCGGCCCTCGCCCCGGCCGCGCTCCTGGCCGATGAGGACCACGGTCTGTGCGCCGAGGTGGCCTATTCCGCAGACGATCGACGGGTCGTCGCCGTGGGAGCGGTCGCCGCGCAGCTCGACGAAGTTCAGGACGATGCGCCCGATGTAGTCCATTGTCGTCGGGCGCGAGGTGTGGCGCGCCAGGTTGATCGACTGCCACGCGCGCTGGCGCGGCAGCGCGACCACGCTCCTGCTCCTGCGCCGCCGGTAGCTGAGGCGGAACTCCGGGCCCATCAGCTCGAGGAGCACCGACAGCATGACGCGCAGCCGGTCGCGCGCCACCACGCCGTCGATCATCCCGTTGGCCAGCTGGGCCTCGGATGTGTGCGCCTCGGCCGCGCCCGCATGCCTCTCGTCCGCCACCCCGGCCGGATCGAAGGCCACGATCGCGCCGGGCTCCGCGATCGTCACGTCCGCGAGGTTCGCGAAGCTCGCGAACACCTGGCCGGTGGAGGGGTTGGCCAGCACCGATATGAAGGGCAGGCCCTTCTCGGCGAAGCGGTTGACGGCGACCGTGGTCTTGGCCATCTGCAGCAGGGAGAGCAGTCCCTCCTGCACGCGGCTACCGCCGCTGGTGACCACGGCCACCACGGGCAGCTTGCGCTTGGCGGCGTGCTCGAAGGCGAGCGCCACCTTCTCGCCGACCACCGTCCCCATCGTCCCGCCCATGAACCCGAAGTCCAGCGCCACCAGCACCGCGGGGCTGTCGCCTATCGAGCACGTGCCCGTGACGACCGCCTCGGTCAGTCCGGTCCTGCGCTGGTCGGAGAAGATGCGGCGCTTGTAGGAGACGCGGGAGGAGAACGAGAGGGGGTCCAGCGAGACGATCGAGCGGCTGGTCTCGCGGAAGCTGCCGGGGTCGACGACCGACGCGATGCGCTCGCGCGCCGACATGGCGTAGTGGAAGCGGCAGACCGGGCAGACCCTCAGCTCGGTGTACAGGGGCGAGTCGATGAGGATCGCGCCGCACACGAGGCACGTCTCGCGGGGCGCGTACGCGCGGCGCTCGGACGCCGCGCCGCCGCGGCGGACCACGAAGCTGAGGAGGTCTGCGAGGCTGCGCACCATCCGAGGGCTCCCATCCGCCCGGGCCGCACCGCCCCGTGCCGCGGGCGCAAGAGCCCCGAGGGCGCCGTGCCCCGGACGCTAGTCGATTATAACATCGCGCGACTTGGACCCGTCGCCTGGGCCGACTATGCCCTGCTCCTCCAGCTCGTCCATCAGCCGCGCCGCCCGCGGGTACCCGATCCTGAGCTTGCGCTGCAGCAGCGAGGTCGAGAGCTTCCTCTGCCTCTGGGCCAGCTCTATGGCCCGGTCCATCAGGTCGTCGCCGGTGCTCGCGGGGCCGCCCTCGCCGCCCCCGTCCGCGTCCTCGGGCACCTCGAGCCCGACCTCGGGGAGGGGGGCCCACTTGGTGGTCTTCCAGTAGTCGACGAGCTCTCGGACCTCCTCGTCCGAGATGAACACGCCCTGCACGCGCGCGGGGCGCGAGGCGTCTATCGGCTGGTAGAGCATGTCGCCGCGGCCCAGGAGCTTCTCTGCGCCCGCCGTGTCCAGGATGGTCCGCGAGTCTATCTGCGAGGTTACGCCGAAGGCGATGCGCGAGGGGAAGTTGGCCTTGATCAGCCCGGTGAGCACGTCCACCGACGGGCGCTGGGTCGCGATCACCAGGTGTATCCCCGTCGCCCGCCCAAGCTGCGCGAGGCGGCACAGGGACTGCTCGACCTCCATCGAGGAGGTCATCATCAGGTCGGCCAGCTCGTCCACGACCAGCACCAGGTAGGGCATCTTCTCCTTGGCCTTGGCGTTGTACGAGGCGATGTTGCGCACCCCCTCCTGCTCGAGGTGCCGGTAGCGCTTGAACATCTCGTTGATCAGCGCCTTTAGCAGCGGCACGACCGTGTCGGTCTCCACGACCACCGGGGTGAGCAGGTGCGGGATGCCGTTGTAGGGCGTGAGCTCGACGCGCTTGGGGTCGATGAGCAGCAGCCGCAGCTCGGAGGGCGACTTCTCCATCGTCAGGCACGAGACGATCGTGTTTAGGCACACGCTCTTGCCGCTGCCGGTCGCGCCGGCCACCAGCAGGTGCGGTAGCCTCGCCATGTCCAGCACCGCGGTGTCGCCCCCGCTGCCCTTCCCAAGCGCTATGGGGAGCGCCCCCTTCTTCCTGAGCTTGCGGAACTCGGGGCTCTTCATCACGTAGCGCAGCGTCACCAGCTCGGGCCTCGCGTTGGGCACCTCGATGCCGACCAGCGAGGTGCCCATCACCGGCGACTCGATGCGCATGGACGCGGTCTGCAGGGCCAGCGCCAGGTCCTTCTCGCGCTGGAGGATGGTGTCGACCTTGACGCGGGTCTTGGTCTCGACGCGCCGCCTGACCGGCCTGCCCGCCTCGTTGAGTACCGGCCTGCCCTGCTCGTCGGTCGCGTTCTCCTGCTTGTAGCGCCGTACCCACCCGGGCTCGAGGCCGTACATCGTCACCGCGGGGCCCGGCTGCGTCATCCTCACCTCCACCTCCACCCCGTAATCGGCCAGCGTGTCGCGGATGTTGACCGACGTCTCGTCCATCTCCTCCTGGGTGATGCCCTTGACCGGAAGGTCCACCAGCATCGACAGGTCCGGGAGCTTCCACTTGCTCGCCCACCGGTCGAGGATGGGCACCTCGGGACTGGCCTCAGCGGCCTCCGCGGCTATCTGGGCCGCCTCGGCCGGGTCGGGGACCGGCTCGGGCTCGGGCGCCGGCTCGGGCTCGGGAACGGCGAGGGCCGGCCCCCCGGACCCGTTCCAGAACCGGTTGAACTTGACGCCGTTCGCCGCCGCCGGCTCGGGGGCCGAGGCGGGGGGCGCCATGAGCCCCACGGCCGCCTGCCCGCCGGTCTCCGCCGCGCTTGGCCAGTCGGCCGCCTCCGGGCCGTGGTCGCCGCCGCCGCCACCGTTCTGGCCGGGTGCGAAGCCGGCCTGGGGGAGGGGGACGTCGTCGTCCGTGCCGTAGATGGCGTCGCCGCCCTCGTCGGGGCCCGAAGCGAAGGCGGCCATGGGAAGGGGACCGTCGTCGTCCGGGTGGTAGGGGTCGTCGCCGCCCTCGTCGGGGCCCGAAGCGAAGGCGGCCATGGGGGGGGGGCCGTCGTCGTCCGGGCGGTAGGGGTCGTCGCCGCCCTCGTCGGGACCTGAGGCGAAGGCGGTCATGGGGAGGGGATCGTCGTCGTCCGGGCGGTAGGGGTCGTCGCCGCCCTCGTCGGGACCTGAGGCGAAGGCGGTCATGGGGAGGGGATCGTCGTCGTCCGGGCGGTAGGGGTCGTCGCCGCCCCGGTCGGGGTCTGAGGCGAAGGCGGTCATGGGGAGGGGATCGTCGTCGTCCGGGCGGTAGGGGTCGTCGCCGCCCTGGTCGGGGTCCGAGGCGAAGGCGGCCTGGGGCAGCGGTCCGTCCGCGCCGGGGAGTTGCCCGGCGGGGTATCGCTGCGGGCCGGGGTCGTCGCCGGCGGCCGCGGCGAGGCCGGCCGGGCGCCTCGGGCCGCGCGCGCCCTGCGAGAGGCCGGCGGCCAGCGCGGAGCCGCCGCCCCTGGCCCCCCTCGCCGCGCGCACCGAGAGCGCCGCCGCGGCGGCTCCGCCGAGCACCAGCAGCGCCAGCGCGGCGGGGTAGGCGATCGCCCAGGCGCGCGCCCCGGCGGTGCCCGCGCGCAGTGCGCTCGTCCGGGCCAGGGCCGGCGAGACGATCGCAACGGCCACCGCGGCGAGTGCCGCGGCCTCCAGCGCCGCCAGCCAGGCCGAGCCCAGGGTGGCGCGGGTGGCTAGGGCCCCGCCCAGCGACACCTCGCCGTTGTTGGTGAGCGGGTCCAGCGGCGATCCGTAGCCGGTGCTGAAGGCCGACATCGCCGCGACCGACGCGAGTGCGAGTGCGAGGGCCGCGGCCCAAGGCCTCGGATGCAGCAGCAGCGACGCCCGCGCCAGCGCGGCCGCCAGCAGGGCCGCCAGCCAGAGCCCCAGCGGCGCTACGCCCAGCCCGACCGCCCAGAGCACGCGCGTCGCGGCCGAGTCGAGCGCGCCTCCCAGCTGCCCCCGGAAGGCGTAGGCGACGGCGCCCGCGGCGATCAGCGCGATGACCCCCGCGGCGATCGCGTACGCCCTGGGCGATATGTCGAGCGACCCCGCCCCGCCGCCCTTCGCAGGGGACGCGGGCGCGCCCGCCTCGTCGATGTCGCTCGTGGCCACCATATGCCCCTCCCCCGTCCGCGCCGCGGCCTGAGGAGGGGCGCGCCGGGCCGGCTACACCGCCTCCACGATGGCGAGGACGGTGGGCCTGCGCCTGGTCTCGCGGTAGAGGAGATCCGACACGCCGGCCCTGACCTGGGATTCCATCTGTCCAAAATCTAAGACTTGTCCGGGTCTGGGTTCCAGCAGGGTTTGGACCACTTGCGAGGCATTTTCGAGCAGCTCGCCCGCCCGCTCGGCCTCCTCGAAGCCGCTGGAGCGCAGCGACGGGGGCCCGACCAGCGCGCCCGTCTCGGCGTCCACCACGGCCGATACGGCGACCACGCCGCCCTCGGCCAGGCGGCTCCTGTCGGCCAGCACCGCCGAGTGCCCGCCCCACAGCCTGTGGCCGGCCACGAACACGTCGCGGACCGGCACGCTCTCGACCACGCCGGCCCAGTCCGGCTCCACCTCCAGGACGTCCCCGTCCTCGAGGACGAACGTGTCGGCGGGGTCCATGCCCAGCGACTGGGCGAGCCTCGCGTGGGCCACGAGGTGCCTGCGCTCGCCGTGCACCGGCACGAAGCGCTCGGGCCTGACTAGGTTCAGGACGAGCTTGAGCTCCTCGCGGGAGGCGTGGCCGTGCACGTGGACGGTGGCGTTGCGGCTGGAGACCACCTCGGCGCCGCGCCTGTACAGGTCGTCGATCGTGCGGGCGACCAGCATCTCGTTGCCGGGTATGGGCGAGGACGAGATGATCACCGTGTCCCCGGCCTCGATCTCCACGTCCCGGTGCTCGCCCCGCGACATGCGCACCAGCGCCGAGGTCGGCTCGCCCTGGGCCCCCGTCGCGAGGACGATCAGCCGGTCGTGCGGCAGCCGGCCCGCCTCCCGCAGGGGGACGATGACCCCATCGGGCGCGCTCAGGTAGCCCATCTCCAGCGCCATCGAGACGTTGTTGCGCATGCTGCGCCCGACCACCGTCACGCGGCGGGAGGTCTTGACCGCCGAGTCTATGACCATCTGGATGCGGGAGATCAACGACGCGAACGTCGCGACGATCACCCTGCCCGGGGCCCCCGCGACCGCGCGGTCCATGGCGCCGCGCACCACCTCCTCGGAGGGCGTGTAGCCCTCCACCTCGGCGTACGTCGAGTCGGAGAACAGGACCGCCACCCCCTCGTCGGCGATCTCGGCGAGCCTGGCCAGGTCGGTCGTGTGCCCGGCCGGCGGGGTGTGGTCGATCTTGAAGTCCCCGGTGTGGACCACCACGCCCTGCGGCGTGCGTATCGCTATGCCCATAGCGTCCGGTATCGAGTGGCACATCCGGAAGAACTCGACGCCCAGGCCGCCCGCCGCGAAGGGCTCGTTGGGCTCTACCACCCGCAGGTCGGAGGTCCTGGCCAGCCCGTGCTCCCGCAGCTTGGCCGAGATCAGGCCGTGGGCGAGGCGCGACGCGTAGACCGGGGCCCCGAGGTCGGGCAGCACGTACGGGAGCGCCCCGATGTGGTCCTCGTGGCCGTGGGTGATCAGGACCGCGCGTATCCGCTCGGACCGCGCGGCCAGGTACGAGACGTCCGGGACGACGAAGTCGACGCCGGGCATCCGCTCGTCGGGGAACAGGACGCCCGCGTCGACGACTACGATGTCGTCCCCGGACTCGACGACCATCATGTTGCGGCCGATCTCGCCGAGGCCGCCGAGGGGTATCAGGCGCAGGGGATCGGGGTGCATGCTACAGCAGCTGTCCCTGCCTGGGCCCGAGGCCCATGTCCATCTGGGTCGCGGCGGGCCTGGCCTGGCCCTCGTCGTCCGGCGCCGCGGCAACCAGCGTCGAGAGCCGGCGGAAGTCCTGCTCGAGGACGGGCCTTAGGCGCGGGTTGTGCAGGGTCGCCGCCGGGTGGTAGACGGGGAACACCACCCGGCCCCGCCAGTGCCTGGGGCGCCCGCGCGACCTGCCTATCGCCTCGCCGGGGAAGAACTTGCCGAACGAGTGGCGGCCTAGGGCGACTATCACCTTGGGATCGATCAGCTCGATCTGGCGGTCCAGGTAGGGGCGGCAGGCGGCGATCTCCGAGTCCGCGGGGTCGCGGTTGTCGGGGGGCCGGCACTTGATCATGTTGCCGATGAACACGTCCGCGCGGGCGAGGCCTATCGAGGCCAGCATCTCGTCCAGGACGCCGCCCGCCGCCCCCACGAACGGGCGGCCCTGGCGGTCCTCGTTGTACCCCGGCGCCTCGCCGATGAACATGATGTCGGCCCCGGGGTCGCCCTCCCCCGGGACGGCGTTGGTGCGGGTCGCCGACAGCGGGCACAGCGTGCAGGCGCGGACCTCCTCGACCAGCGCCATATGGGCGTCGCGGGCGGTCTCGTTCATCGCCGGAAACTTACCACAGCGGCCGGGGGCCGGCCAGTTGGCGGGCCAAACGCAGGAGGGCAGGCCGCACGCCTGCCCTCCGCCGCGCCGCGCCGGCCCCCTGGGGCCCGGGGCTAGTCCGAGACGCCCTTGGCCTTGAGGAAGCTGACCGCCTCCTCGACGGTCGTGATCTTCTCCGCCTCCTCGTCCGAGATCTCTATGGCGTCGCCGTCGGCGCTGAACTCCTCCTCGAACGCCATGATGAGCTCGACCAGGTCCAGGGAGTCGGCGTTGAGATCGTCCACGAACGACGCGCCCGGCGTCACCTCGTCGGCCTCTACGCCCAGCTTGTCGGTCACCACCGACTTCACCCTATCGAGAACGGTTGCCATCGAATCCTCCTTGTCGGAGCGCCTCGGGCGGACGGACTGCGTCGGGGTGCTCGCGCTCGCCGCGGCTGACGCATGGCGCCTTCGGCTTGCCCGGCCTGCCGAGAGGCGGGTCGGGAAAGGTCAAACAAGCTTGCCCAGGCCGAAGAGGCAGGCGCCCATGCCGCCGATGCCGACGGCGACGGCCCCGGTATAGATCGCCGCGTCCCGGCGCGCCTTGCAGCACTCTACGCAGCACTCCACGCATCTCCGTACCATCTCTACCTCCCCAATCGGCCCCGCCGGTCGCGGGGAAAGCGATTATACCCTAACGCCCCTGGCCGCAATAACGGAGCCGAGCACCCCGTTGACGAACCTCGGGGAGCTCTCCGAGCCGAATTTCCTGGCCAGCTCGACCGCCTCGTTGGCGGCCACCTTGGGGGGCGTGCCGGCCTCGGCGACGATCTCGAAGATGGCCACGCGCAGCACGTTGCGCTCCACGCTCGGGAGCTGGTCGACGGGCCAGGAGGGGGCGAACCGGGAGATCAGCCCGTCGATCTCCGGCTGCCGCGACGCTATGCCCTCGACCAGCGTCTCGGCGTAGGCGGCGGCCTCCTCGGATAGCCCCCAGGCGTCCACGCGCCCGGCCAGAGAGGACCGCGCGCTGTGGCCCGATGCGTCCACCTCGTAGAGGGCCTGCATCGCGGCCTCGCGGGCCTTGCTCCGGGCGGAGAAGAGGCCGGGGCGCCGGCCCGGGCGCGGGGCGGCCGAACCGCCGGGATCCGGCACCTTGCTCCTGGGCGCTTGGGGGGCCTGGGCCGGGCTCAGGCCAGGCTGAAGCCGGCCACCGCGCGAAGGTCGCCCACCGCCTGGATGGACGCCGACCGGGAGATGCGCCTTATCATGCCGGACAGGGCGCGGCCGGGGCCGACCTCGACGAAGCTCGAGACCCCCGCGCCGAGCATGTACTCGACCGAGCGCATCCACTGCACGCACTCGCAGATCTGGGTGACCAGCTCTTCCCGCAGCTCGTCGGCGGTCGTCATCGGCCTGCCGGTCATGTTCGCGACGATCGGCACGGCCGGGTCGCGCAGGTCAAGGTCGGCCACCGCCTCGGCGAGCCCCTCGCGGGCGGGCGACATGAGCCGGGAGTGGAAGGCTCCTCCGACCCTGAGCGGGACGGCCTTCCTCGCGCCGCGCGCCGACGCCATGTCCAGCGCCCTCGCCACGGCGAGGACTTCCCCGCTTATCACCACCTGCTCCGCGGTGTTGACGTTGGAGACGTACGTCCCGGACTGGCGGCTGATCTCCTCGACGGTCATCTGGTCCAGGCCGATCACCGCGGCCATGGTGCCGGGGCGCATCTCGCAGGCCCTCTGCATCAGCCGGCCCCTCTCCTCGACCAGGCGGGCCGCCTGGCCCAGTCCCAGCGCTCCGGAGACCGCGATGGCGGTGTATTCGCCCAGGCTGTGCCCGGCCATCATCGCCGGGCCCAGGTCGCCGCGCCCGCCGCTCTCCTCGAGCGCCCTCACGGCCGCGATGCTCGCGGTCATGATCGCGGGCTGGGCGTTGGCGGTCCTGCGCAGCTCCTCCTCGGGTCCCTCGAACATCAGCTCCGAGAGTGGCCTGCCCAGGGCCTCGTCGACCTCCTCGAAGACCTCGCGGGCGGCCGCGGAGCCGTCGTGGAGGTCCCGGCCCATGCCGACGAACTGCGCCCCCTGGCCCGGGAACACCAGGGCGTGGCCCGGCGGGGTGCGTCTCATGATCTTCCATCCGCTCAACGGGGTCCTCCTCCTCGTCGACCTCTCGCCCTGCGGGACGGCTCGCCCTACTCTGCCTCGGCCTCCGAGGCGACGACCTGCCGGCCGTTGTACCGGCCGCAGGCCCTGCACATCCTGTGGGGCAGCTTGGCGGCGCCGCACTCGGGGCACGGGCCGACCGACGGCCGTCTCATCCGAAAGTGCGCGGCCCGTCCGCCCCTGCGCGACCGCGAGTGCTTCTTCTTTGGTAGTGGGGGCATCTCGCCTCCTGTGGGTATCGCAGCGTCGCCCCGCCCGCGGCGGGGCGGCGGGCCTTCAGCCGCCCGCTCCGCCCCTCGGGGCGGCCAGGCCCGCCAGCGCCTCCCAACGGGGGTCCGCCGCGCTCCGCGCGCACGGGCAGGCGGCCGCGTTCAGGTTGGACCCGCACGTCTGGCACATGCCGGCGCACCGGGGCGCGCAGAGCGGGCTCATGGGAATCGCCAGGGCGGCGTACTGCTGCATTGTCGGAATCAGGTCCAGCACGTTGTCGGGGGTTATCAGCTGCGTCTCGTCGGCCTCTTCCAGCATCGGTCCCTGGCCGCGCGGGTAGAACTCCTCGTCGACCGACAGCTCGGTCGACTGCGAGTGCGGGGCAAGGCACCGGCTGCAGGCGCAGACCACCTCGCAGGAGAGCCGCGCCCTCACCCAGATCCCCGCGTCGGTGCGCATCATCGACACCGGGCCGGCGACGCGGATCCCCGACGAGCGGTCCCAGATCGAGTCCAGGCCGCACGCGTCGGCGGGGGCCGTGATCGTCGCGTCCACCTCCAGGCGGCGCGTGGCCCCGGTCGGCTCCTTGAGTAGTCCGGAAACGTTAAACTGCATGGTCAGTTGGCCCGCACGCCGCGCCATCGCGGGACCCGGCGGACCGCCCATCAAAGGGGAAATTCTAGGCTCTGGCGCGACTTTGCGTCAAGCTTCACGCACCCGCCGTGACCGTCCGCTCTTGGCGAGTCGCGGCGCCCTGCGGTGAGCGCCGGCGACCGCCGGCGCCGGTGCGCGCGGACCGCCGCGGGCCGCGCCGCGATGCGCCCGGCGAGGCCCGGGGAAGGGAGATTCGAATGGACCTCGAGCTCGCTGGCAAAGGGGCCCTGGTCACCGGCGGGAGCCGGGGCATAGGCAGGGCGGTGGCGGGGGTGCTGGCCGCCGAGGGGGCGCGCGTCGCCATCGCCGCGCGGGGCGAGGGTGCGCTGCGGGCCGCCGCGGCGGACCTCGAGCGCCTGACCGGGCGGCGCGCGGTCGCGGTCCCGGCCGACACCGGCGACCCGGAGTCGGTCTCGCGAATGGTGCGGACGGCCACCCGCGAGCTGGGGGGCGTCGACATCCTGGTCAACTGCGCGGCGCGCCCGGGCGGCCAGTCGGTCCCGCCCGCGCTCGCCGAGATCACCGAGAGCGACTTCTGGGAGGACATGAACGTCAAGGTGATGGGCTACCTGCGCTGCGCGCGCGAGGTCGCGCCCCAGATGGCCGAGCGCGGCTGGGGCCGGATCATCAGCGTGTCGGGCCTTGCCGCGCGGGCCTCCGGCTCGACGATCGGCAGCATGCGCAACGTCGCGGTCGCGGCGATGACCAAGAACCTGGCCGACGAGCTGGGGCCGAGCGGCATCAACGTGACCGTCGTCCACCCCGGCGTCACGCGGACCGAGGCCACGCCGGGGGTGATGGAGGCCGCGGCCGCCAGGCGGGGGATCGCCCCCGCCGAGGTGGAGGCTGAGATGGCGGCCGCCAACTCGGTGCGCCGGCTGGTGGACGCCGAGGAGGTGGCCTGGGTCGTGGCGTTCCTGGCATCCCCGAGGGCCGGGAGCATCAGCGGCGACGCGATCGCCTGCGGCGGCGGGGTCGGCAGGGCGATCCACTACTAGCGGGCGGGAAGCGGCGCCATGGACTCAGGGAGGGCGCGGGCCCGGACGCGCCGGGCCGGCCGCGACGACGGCTGGGACGACTGGGTGCCCCTGCCCCGGCGCCAGGTGATGATCACCATGGGCGGGGTGATGATGGGGATCTTCCTCGCCTCGCTCGACCAGACCATAGTCGCGACCGCGATACCGCACATAGTCACCGACCTGGGCGGCTTCGACCGCTTCGCCTGGGTCACCACCGCCTACCTGGTGGCCTCGACGGCCGTCATACCCATCGTCGGCAGCCTCTCGGACATCTACGGGCGCAAGGTCTTCTTCATAGGGGGCATCGCCCTCTTCGTCGCCGGCTCGGCGCTCGCCGGCGCGGCCCAGGACATGAACCAGCTGATCGCCTTCAGGGCAGCGCAGGGCGCGGGCGGCGGCGTGGTGATGGCCTGCTCGTTCATCTCCATAGGCGACCTGTTCCCCCCCGCCGAGCGCGGCAAGTACATGGGCTTCGTGGCGGGCATGTTCGCCCTGTCCTCGGTCGTCGGCCCCCTGGTCGGCGGCGCGCTGACCGACGCCCTGTCGTGGAGGTGGGTGTTCTACGTGAACGTGCCCCTGGGCGTCCCGATAGCCCTGGCGTTCCTGCGCGTCTTCCCCGGCTCGCGGCCCGGGGACCGGCGCCGCGGCAGCATCGACTACCCGGGCATCGCCCTGCTCCTGGCGGCCGTCGTCTCGGGCATGCTGGGCCTGTCGTGGGGCGGCTCGCAGCACCCGTGGACCTCGCCCCAGGTCGCGACGACGCTGGGGGTAGCGGCCGCTGCCGCGGCCGCGTTCGTCTGGGTCGAGCGCCGCGCGGCCGAGCCCATCATGCCTCTGCACATCTACCGCGAGCCGATCGTCGCCGTCGCGCTGGTCGTCAGCTTCCTGCTGGGCGTGAGCATGTTCGCCGGGTCGGTCTTCATGCCCCTCTACTTCCAGGGGGCGCTCGGCGAGTCGGCGACCAGGTCGGGGAGCTTCCTGACGCCGATGATGCTGGGCACCGTCGTCGGGGCGACGCTGGTGGGCCAGCTGATGTCGCGCACCGGCGGGCGGTACCGGCTGTTGGGCATGGCGTCGATCGCCACCATGGCCGCGGGCCTGTACCTGATGTCCCGCGTGGGCATGGACACCCCCATGGGCCTCGCGGTCGGCGCGATGGTCCTGATGGGATTCGGCATGGGCGGCACCTTCCCGGCGTTCAACATCGCCATCCAGAACGCCGTCGCCTACCGCAACCTCGGGGTCGCGACCTCCGCCGCGCAGTTCATCAGGGCCATCGGGGCGTCGGTCGGCCTCGCCTTGCTCGGCTCGCTCCTGACCGCGCGGTTCGCCTCCGGCGTCGGCTCCGCCGTGCCGGCGGAGGTGCTCGGCCGCGTGCCCGCCGGCGTACTGGACGATCTCAAGGCCAACCCCGACGCGCTGGTCAACGAGGCGCAGGTGGCCGGGCTCACGGAGAGGCTGGCGTCGTACGGGCCAGAGGCCGCCGCCGCCGCGGACCCGCTGCTGGCGGGCATGCGGGAGGCGCTGGCCGGGGCGGTGGGGGAGGTATTCCTGGCGGCGCTGATCGTCTCCGCGCCGGCGCTGGTGGTGGCCGCCTTCCTGAGGGAAATCCCCCTCAAGAGGGGAGGGAGGCAGCCGGCGGGGGGCGAACGGGGCGTCTGATACAATCGCCCGGCCGCGACCGCGCCGCCAGGTCGGCCGCCGCGGCCCGCCGGTTCCCGGTTCGTCGGGGTGTAGCGCAGCATGGTAGCGCGCCACGTTCGGGACGTGGAGGTCCCGGGTTCAAGTCCCGGCACCCCGACCAGGCCCTCCCGCTCAGCCCTCCCTTGCCCGGATCCTCTCCACCAGCCGGGCCGCCCAGTCGCGCTGGGCGTCGTCGAGGTCTAGCCCGCAGTGCGGGCAGTCCAGGTCCCCGAACCTGATGCGCGTACCGCAGTTCGCGCAGGCCCTGATCTCGGCGAGGGCCTCGATGACCAGGGACACGTCCTCCTCGCTGGCCGCCGCCGGCTTCGCGCCCCCGGGCGGTGTCGTCGTCATCGCCGCACCTCCGCTGCGCCCCACAGCGTGCACCCCGGGCGCCCGCGCTGGCAACCGCCCGGCGCCGCCGGCCCCGGGCCTTGTGCGCGCCGGCCCGCGCCCTTACCTTTCGGGTGCCCGAGCGGGCGCCATCCGGGGAGGGAATCCATGAGCACGATGCTGGACATTATCGAGGAGAGGAACCCGGCGCTGATAAGGGCCGCGTGCGACCTGCACCAGCGCGGCGAGATACCGCCCGACTGCTACGTCGTCGACCTCGACGCCGTGCGGGAGAACGCGCGGCGCATCGTCGCCTGCGCCCGCGAGCGCGGCCTGCGCCTGTACGCGATGACAAAGCAGATCAACCGCAACCCGTCTATGGTCTCGGCCATCGCCTCGGCCGGGGTCGACGGGTTCGTGGCGGTCGACATCGAGTGCGCCAGGGCCATACGCGACCAGGGCCACAGGGTCTCCCACGTCGGACACCTGAGCCAGATACCCCGCTACTGGATCCCGGAGGTCCTGGCGATGAGGCCCGAGGTCTGGACGGTCCACTGCCACGAGACCGCCGGCTTCATATCCGAGGAGGCGGCGCGGATGGGCATCGTCCAGGACCTGCTCCTCAAGGTCGTCGGGCCCCGCGACTTCGCCTACACCTCTCAGGAGGGCGGGATCCCCACCGAGGACCTGCTCGACGCCGCGCGCAGGATCGCCGACATGCCCGGGGTGCGCATGGTGGGGGTCACCGGCTTTCCGACCATCGTCTACGACGCGCTCACGCACAGGCTCGAGGCGCTGCCCAACCTGTCCACCATCGTCGAGGCCGCCGGGCGCGTGGGCGCCGAGCTCGGAATCGAGATGCCGCAGATCAACTGCCCGGGCAACTCGTCGTGCGCCTCGATGGACCTGATCGCCGGGAGCGGGGGGACGGACGCGGAGCCCGGGGCCGCCTTCTGGGGCATGGCCCCCCAGCAGCTGTTCGCCGGCGACGCGGGCACCCCGGCGCAGGTCTACCTCGCCGAGGTCTCCCACCGCGCCAGGGACCGGGTCCTGGTGCTCGGCGGCGGCTTCTACGCGGACGGCCTCGACGGCCCGTGGGCGCTGACCGGCGCCTTCGTGGGCGACGGGCCGGACGGCGTGATCGGCAACAGGGTGCGGGCCGAGATCCCCGACGCGCAGTGGATCGACTACTACGCCTGGCTCTACCCAGAGGGCGGCCAGCGGGCCGCCCCGGGCGACTCGGCCATCTACTTCTTCAGGCCGCAGGTGTTCAAGACCCGCTCGGCGCACGTCGCGGCGATCGAGGGGGTCGCGGACGGATCGCCGACCGTGGCCGCCGTCCATGACCGTGCCAACCGCAGGATCGGGTAGCGGGGCCTCGGCTCGGTGAGGATCTGGGCCGCCGCCGCCGTGTCCCTGCTGGCGCCGCTGGCCTCGATCGCGTGCGTGGGAGGCGGGGCGGGCGCTGCCGAGGACTTCCTGAGGATGCTGCCCGGCCGGACCGACAGGGCGGTCTACCTGGATGCGGCGGCGCTGCGCGATGACAGGAGCCTGTACGCGCTCGGCGATTCGATTGGCCGCATCCTGGAGGTCGACGGACTGTCCTCGGAGTACGGGGTGCGCGCAGAGGCCCTGGACTACGTCGCATTCGCCGAGGTGGATGGCGGGGAGATATACCTCCTCGGTGGAATGGACGACCCTGATGCCCTGAGGGACGGGCTGTACGTTATGGACTACGAGGAGGGCGAGGTGAGGGGTGTGGAGGTGTGGGACGACGGCCGCGGGGACTGGGAGGCCTTCGCGTTCCTTCCCGGCGGGTCCGTCCTGGCCTCGGGGCGGGGAGACCTGATGAGGGAGGCGCTGCTGCTCCGCGAGCGTGGCGGCTCGTCGATGTACGACGACCACGGCGACCTCGTCTCCTCGCTCCGGGCGAACGTGGCGCTGAGGATCACCCGGGAGTGCGGATTCGACGCCTGCATCGCCTCTGGACTATCGCTTCGCGTGGACCCGGAGACCTTGGCAACGCGGTTTGCGATGGAGTTCGATTCCGAGAGGGATGCCGCTCGCGGGCTTGGGAGCCTGGTGGATGACCTTGATGACACGTACGGCCACTACTGCGACGTCGCGGAAGTGAGGCAGGACGGTACCCTCGTAACGGCCGATGTCGTCTGCGCCATGCCCCTGTTCGAACTGTAAGTTGGCCTTTGGCCCCCTGCGATGACGGTCTTGCGGTCGACCGGTGGGAGCCGTGCCGTGCCCGCGGTCGAACAGGCAATCGGCGTGCCGCAGGATGCGGCGTCGCCGGCAGGGCTGTCGGCATGGGCCGTTTCGGTTGGCGGGCCTGAATAGAGTGCGCACTCCGCCGCCGGCCCGCGGCCGGCCGTTGCCTTCAGCGACGGAGGGAGAACCCCTGGGAGGCGGGCCCGCGCAGGTGGGCGATCCTGAGCCTCCTGCAGGGCCGGGCCGCTGCGCCGGCGCCGTGAGGGCGCTGTGCTTCGATGTCTTTGGCACCGTGGTCGACTGGCGCGGCTCGATCGTCCACCTCGGGCAGGAACTGGGGCTGGCGGTCGACTGGCCGGCGCTGGCAGACGCCTGGCGGGCCGAGTACCGTCCGGGCATGGACCTGGTCCGCACGGGGGAACTGCCTTGGACCGACCTGGACGGGCTGCATCGCCGTTCCCTCGCTCGCCTAGCGCCCGAATTCGGCATCGACCCGCTCGATGCCGAGACGATGGACCGGCTCTGCCATTTCTGGCACCGGCTGGACCCGTGGCCGGACTCCGCACCCGGCATCGAGCGCCTGCGCAGGGAGAGGATGGTGGCAACCCTCTCCAACGGCACCGTGGCGATGCTCATCTCCATGGCGAGGCGCGCGGGCATCGGCTGGGACATGGTGCTCTCGGCCGAGCTGTTTGGGAGGTACAAGCCGGACCGGCAGGTGTACGAGGGCGCGGCGCGGCTGCTCGGCCTTGCGCCAGGGCAGGTGATGATGGTCGCCGCGCACCGCCACGACCTGGAGGCGGCGAGGGAGGCGGGCATGCGGACCGCCTTCGTGCACAGGCCCGCAGAGCACGGCCCCGGCGCGGATGCGCGCGTGCCCGAGGACGCCGGCTTCGACGTCTATGCCTCGAACATGTGCGAGCTCGCCGAGCGGCTGGGCCCCCGGGACGGTCGAACGGACGGCTAGCGGCGCCGGCTAGGCGCCCAGCCGCCCCGCGCCGGGGAGCCGCGCGATGCCCGGCGGTCCGCCCTGACGTCTCGGGGCAGATGCGGTTCGGCACTGCGCCGCCGGCACGGCTGAAGTGGAGAGTTCCTCCGCCCACCCATCTGCGCCCCGCGACGCTCCATGCTCATCTATCCGTCATCTGCGCCGAGGCGGCGGAGGCTCGATTCAGAGCCCTGTAAAACAGTCCTCATATGACGATATAGGGCACGTCCCAGTCGCCATGCGCCATGAACCGCTCCGATCTGCGACGCCCCGTCAGCGTTCGGACGGGCATGCGCTGGTCCCAGATCCACCGCGTCGATGGGGACGGCCAGCCCCGCTCGACTCGCCCTGCGGCCATCGCGCACCCGCCGTCCTAACGCCCTATAGCTAGCCTGTACAGAGAGGGCATATATGCTTTTCGTTGTGATTAATTGTCAGATGCTATATATTGTTGCGCTGCACAATTGATGTCGAGGAGGATGTCAGTGGCAAGTCCCCATCTACGGAATGCACGTCCGGTGCGCGGCAGCCTCTGTGGCATTGCGCGGCTCGCCATTTTCGCCCTCGCGCTCGTCCTTGCGGCCGCAGCCGTCTTTCCCCTCACGGCGCGCGCAGAGCAGCCGTCGCCGCCGGCCACGCCGTCGTCGGTCACGGTGACGCGGTACGACGGCTCCCTCACGGCGAGCTGGCCCGCCGTCGACGGAGCGACCAGCTACCACGTCACCTACAGCTCCGACGGGGGTGCGAGCTGGAGCCTCGCCGCCCTCAACCACCCCGGCGCCTCCATGACGATCAGCGGCGTCGACAACGCCAAGACCTACATAGTGGGCGTGCGAGCGCGAAGCGACGGCGGAGACAGCGGCTGGATCAACTCCGCGCCCGCGGGGCCGTTCACGCCGCCCACGCCCGAGCCGACGCCGGCGCTGTCGTTCGGCGACGCCAGCGTCGCCGACCAGTCGTGGACCAAGGGCACGGCCATCGACGCGCTGACCCTGCCGGAGGCGATGGGCGGCAGCGGGACCGTCACCTACTCCCTCTCCAAGGATCTCCCCGCCGGGCTCAGCTTCGATCCGGCCACCCGCGCCGTCACCGGCACGCCCACGGCCGCCTCGGGAGCCTCCGCCTACACCTACTCGGCAACGGACGGAACGGAAACCGCCACGCTGCAGTTCAAGATCCAGGTGACGCAAGTGTCGGGGTCCGATGACGTCACCACCCAAATCGCCGGCTGCAATTATCTGACGCCCACCAACGTCCAGGTCGCAGCGTCGAGCGACCCCAGCTACAAGCTCTTCGCCCTCAGCGTGAAGTTCACGCTGAGTTTCGCGGGCTCCAAAACGCATATCGACTACCGTAAGAAAGGCGCCAGCACCTGGACCGAGACCACTCACGGAGGCAACCAAATATTCTTATACTTGGAGCAGCTCGATGAGTCCACGACCTATGAGGTGCGCGGCGGCATCTCCGACTCAGGCGAACAGTACAAGAACTGCGGTACCATGTATTACGCGACTCAGGAGGCCACGACCGGCTCGAAGACAAAGCCGGCGAAGCCCAAGGCGCCCACCGTCACGACGAACAGCACCAACCCAAAGACCGTCCTCGACGTCAGTTGGAAGAGCGTCTACGCCGCCCCCGCCGTCAGCGACTACGACGTCCAGTACCGGGTGAAGGGCACCAGCAGTTGGACGTCCCACTCCTTCACCGGCACGACCACCAGCACGACCATCACCGGACTCACGAATGGGACCACGTACGAGGTGGAGGTGCGGGGGGTTAACGACCAGGGCGACGGATCCTGGTCGGACCCGGGGGAGGGCACGACCGAAGCAACCAACGTCGACCCAGAGTTCTCGGACGACACGGCGACCCGCTCGATCGCCGAGAATTCGGCTGCGGGAACCAGCATCGGCGCGGCGGTCACGGCGACGGATACCGAGAGCGACACGCTGACGTACTCCCTCACCGGAACGGACGCCTCCAAGTTCGACATCGGCAGCTCGACCGGGCAGATCTCGGTCAAGACGGGCAACGTCCCCGACTACGAGGCCAAGACCTCCTACAGCGTCACGGTCAACGTGACGGACAAGAAGGACTCCGACGGGACGGCGGACAAGGCGATCGACGACACTATCGCCGTCACCATCAACGTCACTGACGCAGACGAGCCCCCGGCAAAGCCCGCCGCGCCGACGGTGGCCGCCAACTCGACGACGCCGACGACCAAGCTGGACGTATCGTGGATGGCCCCGGCGATGACGGGCAAGCCGGCGATAAGCGACTACGACGTCCAGTACCGCAAGACCGGCGACTCGTCCTGGACCGACGCCAGCTTCACGGGCACCGGCACCAGCACCACGCTGACGGGGCTCGACTCCGGCAAGACCTACGAGGTGCAGGTGCGGGCCGCCAACGACGAGGGCAGCGGCGGGTGGTCCGACTCCGGCACGGGCATCACTGACGCCAATGCGGTGACCCGCTCCATCGCCGAGAACTCGGCGGCGGTGACCGCCATCGGCGCGGCGGTGACGGCGAAGGCCAATTCCAAGTACACCTACACCCACAGCCTGGACGGAACGGACAAGGACAGTTTCACGATCGAGTCCTCCAGCGGGCAGATCAAGGTCAAGACGGGCAACGTCCCCGACTACGAGACGAAGACCTCCTACAGCGTGACGGTGATCGTGGCGGTGGCCGCGGCCGGGGGGGGCGGTTCCGCGCAGTCCCTCGATCCCAACGCGCCGGGCAGCTACACCATCCCGGTGACGATCAACGTGACCAACGTGAACGAGGGTTCCGAATTCGCGGACGACACGGCGACGCGCTCGATCGCCGAGAACTCGGCCGCGGGGACCAGCATAGGCGCCGCGGTCACCGCCGGCGCCGACCCCGAGGGCGACACGCTGACGTACTCCCTTGCCGGAACGGACGCCTCCAAGTTCACCATCGAGTCCTCCAGCGGGCAGATCAAGGTCAAGACGGGCAACGTCCCCGACTACGAGGCCAAGACCTCCTACAGCGTCACGGTCAACGTCACCGACAAGAAGGATTCCTCCGGCACCGCGGACACGGTGATCGACGACACGATCTCCGTCACCATCAACGTCACGGACGAGAGCGAACCCCCGGCGAAGCCCGCCGCGCCGACGGTCAGCGCCAACTCCACCACGCCGGAAACCAAGGTGGACGTGTCGTGGACGGCACCTGACATGACCGGGAAGCCTGCGATAAGCGACTACGACGTCCAGTACCGTCTGTCCGGCGACTCGTCCTGGACCTCCCATTCCTTCACCGGCACGGGTACCAGCACGACGCTGACGGGCCTGACCAAGGGCAAGACCTACGAGGTGCAGGTGCGCGCCACAAACGACGAGGGCACGAGCGGGTGGTCGGACAGCGGCACGGCCATCACCCAGGCCGGGGGCGTGACGCGCTCGGTGGCGGAGAACTCGGCCGCCGGGACCAACGTCGGCGCAGCGGTGACGGCAGCCAATGCCTCGTACACCTACACCCACTCCCTGAGCGGAACGGACGCCTCCAAGTTCGAGATCGGCTCCACCACGGGCCAGATCACCGTCAAGACGGGCACGAGCCTCGACTACGAGGCCAAGACCTCCTACAGCGTGACCGTGACCGTAACGGCGGCCGCGAAGTCGCAGGGCAACGTCAACGCGCAGTCCGTCGACCCCAACGCGCCGGGCGACTACATCATCCCGGTGACGATCAACGTGACCGACGTTAACGAGGGGCCCGAGTTCGCGGACGACACGGCGACGCGCTCGATCGAAGAGAACTCGGCTGCGGGGACCAACATCGGCGCCGCGGTCGCGGCTGGGGCCGACCCCGAGGGTGACACGCTGACTTACTCCCTGACCGGAACGGACGCCTCCAAGTTCGACATCGGCAGTTCGACCGGGCAGATCACCGTCAAGACGGGCAACGTCCCCGACTACGAGGCCAAGACCTCGTACAGCGTCACCGTCAACGTGACGGACAAGAAGGCGGCGAACGGGACGGCGGACACGGCGATCGACGACACCATCGCCGTCACCATCACGGTGACGGACGCAGACGAGCCCCCGGCCGCGCCCGCCGCGCCGTCGGTCTGGCAGAAGCCGCAGACGCCGAAGACCAAACTCAAGGTCTCGTGGACGGCGCCGACGATGACGGGCAAGCCCGCCATCACCGACTACGACGTCCAGTACAAGAAGGCCAGCGACGACGACTGGACTTCGCACTCGTTCACGGGTACGGGGACGACGACCGAGCTGACGGGGCTCACCGAGGGGACTAAGTACGACGTCCAAGTAAAGGCCATCAACGACGAGGGCAACAGCGGCTGGTCGGACTCCGGCACCGCGAGCACGCAGGACAAGAACGTACACGCCGAGTTCCCGTCGGCGACGGCGACCCGCTCGATCGACGAGAACTCGGCGGCGGGCACGGCGATAGGCACCGCGGTCACGGCCACCGACACCGAGGGCCACACCCTGACCTACAGCCTGACGGGGACCGACGCGGCCAGCGTCGATCTGGACACGGCCACGGGGCAGCTCAAGGTCAAGTCGGGCAACGTCCCCGACTACGAGGCCAAGACCTCCTACAGCGTCACGGTGGGCGTGAGCGACGGCAAGGACACCGACAACAACCCCGACACGGAGGTAGACGACACCATCGACATCACGATCAGCGTCACGGACGTCGCCGAGCCGCCGGCCGCGCCGACGCTCACCGTGTCCCCCTCCTCCACCGAGCCCGAGACCAAGATAAGCGTGTCGTGGACGGCGCCGGTGATGACCGGCAAGCCCGCCCTGTCGGGTTACGACGTGCAGTACAAGCTGGCCGACGACAGCAGCTGGACCTCCCACACCTTCAGCGGCACGGGCACCAGCACGACGCTGACGGGCCTTACGGCGGGCAAGAGCTACGACGTGCGGGTGCGGGCGACCAACGACGAGGGAGACGGCTCCTGGGCCACCGACCGGACGGTGACCGACGGCAACTCCGTGACCCGCAGCATCGCCGAGAACTCGGCGACCGGGACAGCCATCGGCTCCGCGGTAACGGCGACGTCGAACCCCAACGGCTACACGCTGACGCACTCGCTCGGCGGGACGGACGCGGCGAGCTTTTCCATCGAGAGCAGCTCCGGGCGGATCAAGGTCAAGGCTGCGCTGGACTACGAGACCAAGAGCTCGTACAGCGTGATCGTGACCGTCAGGGCCGCAAGCGCGGGGGTGCAGAGCGCGAGCCTTGAGCCCAACGCGCCGGGGGACTACACGGTCCCGGTGACCATCCGGGTGACCGACGTGAACGAGCCTCCTCAGTTCCCCTCGGACACGGCGACGCGGACGGTCGAGGAGAACTCGGCCGCCGGGACCAACATCGGCGCGGTGATCACGGCGACCGACCAGGACGGCGACACGCTCTACTACTCGCTTACGGGCACTGACGCCGCCAGCTTCGACATCGGCTCCGGCACGGGGCAGATAACGGTCAAGTCGGGCAACGTCCCCGACCACGAGGCCAAGAGCTCCTACAGCGTCACGGTCAACGTGACGGACAAGAAGAAGGCGGACGGGACGGCGGACACGTCGATAGACGACACGATCGCGGTGACCGTCAATATCACCGACGCGGACGAGCCGCCGGCAAAGCCCGCGGCGCCGACGGTGTCGGCCAACTCCGCGACGCCCACCAGCAAGGTGGACGTGAGCTGGACGGCGCCGGACATGGACGGAAAGCCGGCCATCACCGACTACGACGTGAGGTACCGCCTCTCCGGCGGCTCGGCCTGGACCTCCCACTCCTTCACCGGCACGGGCACCAGCACGTCCATCGCGGGCCTGGACTCCGGCAAGAGCTACGAGGTGCAGGTGCGCGCCACCAACGACGAGGGGAACAGCCCGTGGTCCGGCTCCGGCACGGCGATCACGACCGCGGCGGGCGCCTCGCGCTCGGTGGCGGAGAACTCGGCGGCGGGCACGGCCATCGGCGCACCGGTGACGGCGTCGTCCAACCCCAACGGCTACGCGCTGACGCACACGCTGAGCGGAACGGACGCGGCGAGCTTCAGCATCGACGGCTCCAGCGGTCAGATCAAGGTGAAGGCGGCGCTGGACTACGAGACGAAGAAGACCTACAGCGTGACCGTCACCGTCAAAGCCGCCTCGTCGGGCGGCGCGCAGGCGGCGAGCCTCGAGCCCAACGCGCCGGGCAGCTACACGGTCCCGGTGAGCATCACGGTCACTGACGTAAACGAGACGGCCAGGTTCAGCGACCCCGACCCCAGCAGTCACACCGTCCCCGAGAACTCTCCCGCCGGCATCAAGATCGGGGCGCCGGTGACGGCCGTCGACCCCGAGGGCGACGCGCTGACCTACTCGCTGAGCGGGACGGACGCGGCCAAGTTCGACATAGGCAGCGCGACGGGGCAGATAACGCTGGGCAGGGGGACGAACCTGGACTACGAGTCGGGGACGATCTCGTTCGACGTGACGGTGAACGCCACGGACGGCAAGGACGAGAACGACGACCCGGACACTGCGATCGACCACACCATCGACGTCACCATAGGCGTTACGGACGTGCTGGAGCCGCCCGAGGCGCCGACGGCGCCCGGCGCGTCCCCGTCCGCCACGGCTCCGTCGACGGCCCTGGACGTGACGTGGACCGCGCCGCGCATGACGGGCAAGCCGCCGATCACGGGCTACGACGTGCACTACCGCAGGGTGGGGGACTCGAACTGGATCTCGCACTCCTTCACCGGCACGGGAACCAGCACGACGATAAAGGGCCTGACGTCCGGCACGACGTACGAGGTGCGGGTGAACGCCACGAACGACGAGGGCACGAGCCCGTGGTCCGACTCTGCGACTGCGGCGCCGTCGGCTGCGAGCGCCTCGCGCTCGGTCGCGGAGAACTCCCCCGCCGGGACCGCCGTCGGCGCTCCCGTGACCGCGGGCTCCGGCTCCGGGCTCACGCACACGCTTAGCGGGACGGACGCTGCGAAGTTCGCGATCGACGCGGGCACCGGGCAGATCAGCGTAGGGTCGGGCACGTCGCTGGACCACGAGTCCAGGGCGTCGTACAGCGTGTCGGTGTCGGTCTCGCCGGGCTCGCACACCGTGCCGGTCACCATCACCGTGACCGACGCCGACGAGCCGCCCGCCCCGCCCGCGGTGCCGTCGGTCTCGGCAGGGGCGTCGGCGCCGACCACCGAGCTTGACGTTGCCTGGACGGCGCCGGACATGACCGGCAGGCCCGGTATCACCAGCTACGGAGTGCGCTACCGCAAGGCGGGCGAGACGGCCTGGAACGCGCATGTCTTCACCGGTACCGGGACCGCCACGACGCTGGCGGGGTTGGATCCGGGCACGACCTACGAGGCGCAGGTCCGGGCCGCCAACGCCGAGGGCGTCAGCGCATGGTCTCCCACCGGCACCGGCTCCACCAACCCGGTCGGCGGCACCCCCGATGTTGCCGCTCCCCACACGAAGATCACCGGCTCCCCCGCGAGGCCCGACGCGCCATCCGTCACGCAGGATTCGGGGGCGCCTACCATTGCGCTGATCGTCGACTGGTCGCGGCCCTCAAGCAACGGCTCCGCCATCACTGGCTACAGGCTGCGCTACCGCGCAAAGGGCACCTCGGCGTGGACCACGCAGGCGGCCGGCGGCACCGCCACGACCGCAAAGCTCACCGGACTAGCCAGCGCCACCACCTACGAGGCTCAGGTACGGGCGGTCAACTCACTCGGCGCCGGGCGTTGGTCCGACTCCGGTGTCGGCACCACGGCGATGAGCAATGGAGCCCCCTCCTTCCCGCTACCCGGAAGCCCCCTCAGGCGCAGCGTCGCAGAGAACTCCCCCGCAGGCACCGCCGTCGGCGGGCCCGTCGAGGCCACCGACCCCGACGGCGACGCGCTCACCTACGCCATCTCAGGCGCATCCGAGTTCACCATAGACTCGGCCACCGGGCAGATCAGGGTCGCCCAAGGCGCAAACATCGACTACGAGTCGGTCAGCTCCTACACCGTGACCGTGACCGTGACCGTCACCGACGGCCTCGACGCCCTGGGCAACGCCGATTCCTCGGCAGACGACACAAAGCAGGTGAACATAAGCGTCATCGACGTAGACGAGACCGAGCCGGTCAAGACCGAGGTACCGGAGCCCATGGTCGAGCAGCAGGCCGAGAGCGTCGCCGAGCCGGAGCCCAACGCCGCCCCGTCGCTGTCGGCGCCGGACGGCCTCAAGGTCGCAGAGAACTCACCCGCCGGCACCGCCGTCGGAGACCCCGTACCGGCCACCGACCCCGAGGGCAACTCCCTGACCTTCGCGCTCAGCGGAGCGGCCGAGTTCGCCATCGACCCCGCAACCGGGCAGATCACAGTCGCCGAGGGCGCCGCGCTCGACCACGAGTCGGTCAGTTCCTACACGGTGACCGTCACCGTCAGCGACGGTCTGGACGCCGCCGGCAACGCCGACGCCTCGGCCGACGACTCGGCACAGATCGCCATCGCCGTGACCGACGTGGACGAGCCGCCGGCCAGGCCCGGCGCGCCGTCGCTGACGCGGGACAGGAACTCCCCCACGAGCAAGCTGATCGTCGCGTGGGACGCGCCGGCCACCACCGGCCCGGCCATAACCGGCTACGGCCTGCGCTACCGCGCCAAGGGCGCCTCCGACTGGACGGACCACCCGTTGAGCGACACCGCCGCCACCGCCACCATCGGCGGCCTGGAGTCGGGCACCACCTACGAGGCGCAGGTGCGGGCCATTAACGACGAGGGCGCGGGACCCTGGTCCGAGCCGGGCTCGGGCTCGACCGCAAGGCCCTTCGGCAAGACCGTCTATCCCATCCACGAGGGCGGCATCGCCAGGGTGACGGCGGCGACGCCCGCGCCGCAGCCGGCCGAGGAAAAGGCGCCCACGCCGACATCCACGGCCGCCCCGGCGCAGTCCGACCTGCGGCTGATCAACCCCAGCGACAAGGACTACAGCCAGGGCGAGACCATACAGTCCTTCAACGTCATCGTCTTCGGCGGACCGACCTCCGTCACGCTGTCCGGCCTGCCCGACGGCCTCTCCTACGCCTCCGGCGCAGTCAGCGGCACCGTCGCCTCCGACGCCAAGGTGGGCACCTACCCGGTCACCATCACCGCCTCCGACGCCACCGGCCTCGGAGCGACCGGCGAGTTCACCATCACCGTGACCGAGCCGGGCGCGGGTATCCTCCAGCTCAAACTGTTCTCCGTGCCGGTCTGGCGCCTGGCGCTCGTCCCCCCAGCGCTATTCCTACTCCTGCTCGCCTACAGGAGATGGAGGTCCAACCGCGAAGTCGCCGTCATCGAGTAGGCCGCTCGCTCCCGACATTGCCCTTGACGGCCCAGCCACCATCTACACTTGGGCCGTCTCCAGCCATCGCAACCTCTCACGGGCCCCCCTGAATGAGAAGCGGTGGAGCGAGGATCCGGCAGGCCGGACCGCTGGCTCGGCCCAGCCTCCGGTCGAGCGTTGCCAGCGGGCAGCGCAGTGCCTCCGCCAGGGCGACGCACTACGCGTCGTGGCCCGTCAGGTCGCTGCCAAGCGCCCATATCCGACCGGAGAAGGGTGCAAAGGGGAACAGATCAATGTCCAGCCTGAGCAGGCCCCAGTGGGCGCACGTGGCCTCAGCGGGGGTTATCCGCCCGCCCGCTCCCCGCGGCGCAGGGCGTCACTGGCTTTGACCAGTGCCAGTTCCGTACTGGCCATGGCGCTTTCGGCAAGCGCGGCTTCCGTCTACCCCCCGTCGTGCACCGCGTCCAACAGCGCGGCAACCGGAACGGATGCGTCTAAGGCAACCGTCACTCGCGGTCCGCGTCGCGGGCCCCGAGGATCTCGGAGGGCGGCACCCTCGTCTTCGTCAAGGCCTTGCGGCTGCGGACCTCCTGCAGCCAGGCGGCCGCCGAGGGCCGCGACGCGATGCGCTCGAGCTCGCGGCGCAGGAATTCCTGCATGGACTGGCCCTTGAGCGCGGCGCGGGCCGCCAGCTCGTCGCGCACCTCCTCAGGGACGCCCCTTATGGTGATCTGCACCGCCATGACAGCATTTTGCAACAGACGCGTGCTCCGGGGGCGGGGAGGGTGCCGTGCTCCCCGCGGAGTCAGGACGAGACGTAGCCCTCGCGCAGGTCCCTCTCGAGGCGCTCGGGCTCGCGCAGCGCCGGGTCGCCGGCCCCGCCCCCGCCCGCCGACAGCACCGTGATGGAGTCGCCAGGCCGGATGCGGACGCCGGTCTGCTTGGAGCGCAGCTCGGTCTCCTCCCCTCCGGACACGACGGCGTATCGGTGGGGCAGCCCGGGCGAGCCGCCGAGGATGCCGGGAGGCGGGTTGACTATCCCGTCGCCGGCGGTGTTGAGCAGCGCGTCGCCCTCCCCCTCGTAGACGATCTCGCAGATCGAGCCCAGCCCGCCGCGCCTCCGCCCCCGCCCGCCGGAGTCGGGCCGCAGGTCGTTTCGGACGACGAACAGAGGGAAGCGCTCCTCGGTGACCTCGACGCTCGGCGCGCGGATCGCGCCGACGGAGTTGAGCTCGCCGACGTTGGACCACCCGTCGTGATCGAGGCAGGCCCCGCCGCCGGGCCGCCCGAGGAAGAAGTGCCAAAGGAACCGCCTCCCGGTCCGCGGGTCAATGCCGGTGATCGCGTAGCGCAGCCTGCGGCCGAAGCCGGCGCTGACCGCGCCCGGCACGGCCGGGGCGAGCGCCTGGAGGATCGCCTCCGCTATCTCCTCCGCGACGTGGTTGGTGCTCATCGTGACCGGCGCGGGAGGGGCCGCGTTCACGACCAGGCCCCGCGGGGCAATCACCGTCACCGGCCGCATCGATCCCTCGTTCTTGGGAAGATCCGCGGGGGCCAGGTACATCACCGTGGCGTGCACGATCGACCGGGTGTTGGCGTAGACGCTGTTGACGAACCCGGTCACCTGGGGCGACGAGCCGCCGAGGTCGACCGTCAGGCGGTCGCCGCTCACCGTGACCGCGGCGCGGACGGGGATCATGCTCGCTCCGTGCCCGTCGTCGTCCAGGAAGCTCTCGCCCAGGTACGTGCCGTCCGGCCACTCCGAGACGAAGGCGCGCACCTGCGCCTCGGCGGCGTCCATCAGCCCCTCGACCGTGGCCGCGAGCAGGTCGGGCCCGTAGTCGGCGAGCAGGCCCGTGATGCGGTCGGCGGCGATCTGGACCGATCCGATCTGCGCCTCGAGGTCTCCCAGGAACCCCTCGGGGTAGCGGGTGTTGGCGGCCATCATCCGAAGCACGTCCCGGCGCGGCCGGCCCCGGTCCGCGATCCGCAGGGGAGGGAGGCGCAGCCCCTCGTGGAATATCTCCGTCGCGGCCGGGTTGTAGCCGCCGTGGGTGCCGCCGCCTATGTCGCTGTGGTGGGCGCGGTTGACCGCGATGTAGCGCATCTCCCCGCCCGAGAAGACCGGGCGCAGGATCGTCACGTCCGGCAGGTGGCTGCCGCCGTGGTAGGGGTCGTTGAGGATGAACACGTCCCCCTCGGCCATGTCCCCGGCGAAGCTCTCGAGCACGGCCCGCGCGGCCAGCGGCAGCGCGCTGATGTGCACCGGGATGCCCTCGCCCTGCGCCACCAGCCGCCCCTCGGCGTCCAGCAGTGCGGTCGAGAAGTCGCGCGAGGCGTTGACTATCTGCGATAGGGAGGTCCTGAGCATCACCTCCATCATCTCCAGCGCTATCGAGTCGAGCCTCCGCTCGATCACGGCCGTCGTGACCGGGTCGGTCGCGCCCCCCGCCGCACGCGCCCTGCGGGCGGCGGCCGCCGTGACCACCGCCCCGCCGCGCCCGTCCGGCCGGGCCTCGTCGCCCTCCTCGACTACCACCGTGCCGAAGTCAGACTCCAGGATCGCAGGGCCCCGCACGCCGCCCGGGGGCAGCCCGCCGGCCATGTCGAAGACGGCCGCGTCCACCCAGCGCCCGCCCATGTGCGCCCTGCGCCGCGACGGCGCCCGGGCGGCGGCCGCCGCCGCGCCCGCGGGCGCCTCGGGCCCGATCCCCGGCAGCCGCCCGACGGCGGCCGCCCTCAGCGTGACCAGGCGGATGTCCAGCCCCCGCTGGCTGTACGAGTACAGCTCCTCGTATCGCCGGTGCAGTGCCTCCCGCCACCGCCCGAGCAGCTCCGCGTCGTCCAGCCCCAGGTCCGGGACCGGCACGTTCACCTCGTACATCTGGTCGGCGTAGCGCATGTCGGCGCTCAGCCTCACCTCCGCCCCGGCGAGCCCGTCCCTGGAGCGCAGGCTCTCCTCCGCCCGCGCCCTCAGCTCTTCCAGCGCCCCCCGGACGGGGCCGACGGCCGCGGGCACGAGGTCCGCCGGGTGCGAGACCGACAGGTCGTAGCGAAGGTCCGCGCTGAGCATCCCCTGCGCCGAGAGCACCGGCGCCTCGGCAGGCACGATCACCCGCCCGATCCCCAGGCGGCGCGCGACCGAGGCCGCGACCAGCCCGGCCGCACCGCCGAAGGCCACCAGCGCGAAGGTGCGCGGGTCCACGCCGGACCGCGCGGCCCTCAGCCGTATCCCCTCGGCCACGGCGGTCGAGACCACCTGCCTCACTCCGTCCGCCGCCTTCTCGACGGACAGCCCGAGGGGGCGCGCCACGTGCCGCTCGATCGCGGCGCGCGCGGCGCCCGCGTCGAGGTCCTGCCGTCCGCCGAGGAACCTCTCCGGGCTCAGGTGCCCCAGGGCCACGGCCGCGTCGGTCAGGGTGGCGTCGGTCCCGCCGCGCCCGTAGCACGCAGGGCCCGGGTCGGCGCCCGCGCTGAGCGGGCCCACGCGCAGAAGCCCCGTGCCGTCCACCGAGGCGATCGAGCCGCCGCCGGCCCCCAGCGTGGCTACGTCTAGCATGGGCACGGCGATCTTCCAGCCCGCCTCGAACGTCTCGGTCGTCGTCGCGGCGGCGCCGTCGACGACGATGGATATGTCGGTGCTCGTGCCCCCCATGTCCAGCGCGACCACCCGGCCCTCCCCTGCCAGGGCCCCGCACCGCGCGGCCCCCGCGACCCCGCCGGCGGGGCCCGAGAGGATGGCGCGGACCGGGAACCTTCGGGAGTCGGCCAGCGGCATGACGCCCCCGCTGGACTGCATGATCAGCACGCCGCCGCCCGGGGCGTCCCCGCCGGGCGAGAGCTCCCTGAGGCCGCGGTCCAGGCTCGCCAGGTAGTCGCCGAAGACCGGGCCGACGTAGGAGTTGACCGCGGTGGTGCTCACGCGGTCGAACTCCTTTATCTGCGGGAGCACCTCCGAGCTGAGCGAGAGGAAGGCGCCGGGGAAGCGGGCGCGGATCGCCTCTGCCGCGGCCCGCTCGTGCTCGGGGTTGGCGAACGAGAACAGGAAGCAGACCGCGATCGCCTCGGCGCCCTCGCGCTCGAGGGAGTCCAGCGCGCTCTCGAGCGCGGCGGCGTCCAGGGGGCGCTCCACGCTCCCGTCGCACCTCGTCCTCTCGGGGACCGCCATCCGCATGCGCCTGGGGACGAGCGGGGCGAGCGGCTCGGTGCGCAGGTTGTAGCGGTCCTCCTTGAACCCCTCCCTGACCTCGAGCACGTCGCGGAAGCCCTCGGTGGTGATCAGGCCGACCCGCGCGCCCCTGCGCTCGATCAGCGTGTTGGTGGCTACGGTGGTGCCGTGGATGAGGAGCCCGGTCTCGGCGCACAGCTCGGGCAGGGAGATCCCGTAGGAGCCTGCGACCATGGCCAGGCCGTCGAGGACGGCCCTCGCCGGGTCGGCGGGGGTCGAGGGCGTCTTGAAGATCCGGGGTGCGCCGCCCGCGCGCACGGCGACGACGTCGGTGAACGTGCCGCCGACGTCGACGCCGATCCTCAGCATGGGCGGGGGGCGCTGGACGCCCGCTTCCGGGCGTCTACGCCAGCTTGGCGTACTGGCTCTGGGCCTGGTCCCAGATGTCGAGGCCTGCGTGCTCGGACCAGGCGGAGATCAGCCTGCGGAACATCGGGCCGGGCTCGCCGTCCCCGACCTGGCGGCGGTCCACCGTCGTGACCGGCAGGACGCAGAACGGGGTCGAGGAGAAGAACGCCTCGTCGGCCGTGTACAGGTCGTAGGGCTGAAGGTCCTCCTCGACGATCGGTATGTCGAGCTGGCGGGCGAGGTCGAACACGAACGAGCGGGATATGCCCTGCAGGATCGAGCTGTCCGACGGCGTCCTGATCGTCCCGTCCGTCACCAGGAACAGGTTGTACCCGATCCCCTCGGTCAGGTTCCCGGCGGCGTCGGTGAGGATAGGCCAGCCGCCGTCGGGCTCTACGTCCCCCGCCTCCATCTCGGCGAGGTTGAAGTTGAGGCGGCTGTGGTGCTTTATCTTCGGGTCGACGGTCTCCGACGACAGCGAGCGGGTCTTGGTGATCACGCCCTTGGCGCCGTCCATCGAGTCGCCGAACCAGTCCCAGGGGACGGGGGCCACGTCGATGATCACCGTCGGGTTCTCGCACTCGTAGGCCCAGCGGCCGGGGCCGCGCGTGATCGCGTGCCAGATGTCGAAGTCGCCGTGCTCGGCGAGGTGCTCGGCGTTGCGCTCGACGGACTCTTCGGTGAGACGCGTCATCTCCTCGGCGGAGATGCCGATGTCTATGCGCGTGTACTTCATCGAGCGGTAGAGGCGGTCGATGTGGCGGTCGAGCAGGAACGCGCGCCCGTTGAAGGTGCGGGTGACGTCGAAGACCGTGTCCCCCACGCGGAAGCCGCGGTCGGCCACGTCCACCTTGAGTTCGCTGCGGGGCACCCACTCCCCGTTCAGGTAGGCGATGAATTCACCCATGGCGCTCCTCCTCGTCGTAGGTGGGCGGATTGTACCCCAACGGCCCGCCCGCGCCCCCCGGACGCCGCGGCGGGCGGGCCGCTGCTAAGATTGCGGCGGGCCGCGCACAGCAGCAGTAAGGAGGCAAAGGGCGATGATCACCGAGTTCGGAGCCATCTTCGCGGGCTACCCAGCGATGGAGAACGTGGGGTTCTCGGGGACGCCGGTGCGCGAGCGGTCGTACCCGAACGAGCACCTGGTGACGGCCTTCGACGACACGCTGTCGATAGCCAGGGCCATGGACCGGGCGGGGTACGACGTGCTCTGGCTCGCCGAGCACCACTTCCAGCCCGAGGGCTACGAGGTGATCTGCAACATCCCGCTCCTGTCGCTCCACCTCGCCCACCACACCGAGCGCCTCCGGTTCGGGGCGGCCTTCAACGTCACCCCGATGTGGCACCCCCTGCGGCTCGCCGAGGACTTCGCAACGGTCGACGTGCTCACCGGGGGGCGCGTGACCTTCGGCGTCGGGCGCGGCTACCACACAAGGGAGGTCGAGACGTTCGGCTCCCCGCTGCTCGACTCGGACGCCAACCGCGAGCTGTTCGAGGAGCAGGTTGAGCTGATCCTAAAGGCCTTCAACGAGCCGTCATTCAGCCACCGCGGCGCCCACTACGAGGTTCCCCCGGCCGTGGCCTACCGGGGCGAGACCATGGAGGAGATCACGCTGGTGCCCCGCCCGCTCAGGACGCCGGTCGAGTGCTGGCAGCCCATAGTCAGCGGCAACCAGCGCGGGCTCGACTTCATGGCGCGCAACGGCATCAAGGGGCTGATCGGAGGGGGCGCCGCCCCCGGCGGGGCGTCCGAGCGGCTGATCCACCGCTGGCGCGAGACGCTGGCGGCCCACGGGCGCGAGACGGAGCTAGGCGAGGACCTTACGGTCGGCTTCTACCTGTCCGTCGCCGACTCCAGGGAGGAGGCCATCCGCGCCGCCCAGCCCCACTACGAGGAGCACGTCAAGATGTTCGCGCCGCTGAACATGGTCGCCGGCCTCTCGCCGGAGCAGATCGAGGCTACCAAGGATCCGGCGCTCGCCCCGTCCGCCGGGATACCCGGCGTCGAGAGCCTGGTGGAGGAGGGCGCCTACCTGGTGGGCACGCCCGAGGAGATAGGCGACGAGCTAGAGGCAGTCCAGGAGCGCTTCCCGGGCCTAGCGAGCATCAACCTGAGCCTGGCTATCTCGACCCCGGCGCAGAGCATCATCGAGCAGCTCGACCGATTCGCCGCCGAGGTGATGCCGAGGTTCCGTCAGGCCGCCGCTGGCGGCTAGGCCCGGGCACCGCGCACCCGGCATTCGGGCGCCTGAGTCCCTTCTCGGCCGGCTGGATTCGGCGTACCGGGGCGGGTCAGCCCGCGGTCTCCAGCCCGCGCGCCGCCTCCGATAGGGAGGGGCCGAACTCGGCCGCCTGCCAGCGGCGCACCTCCTCGCTCTCGGTCTCCTCCGCGACCGTACCCTGCTCGCGCGCCACGCGCTCGAGGCTCGCCATGGGCCAGACCAGGCTCGGCTCGACGGACAGCTCCGCCGCCCGCTCCTTGCGCCACGCCTTCAGGGCGTCGAGCCGCCGGCGGTGGAGCTCCTCGACGCGCCGCGACTCGCCCCGCGGGCGCGGGCGGCGATCCGGCCGGGGCCTCACGTACGGCGGGGCGGCGATCCCGCGGCGGAGCGCCTCCCTCAGCTCCCGCCCGGTGGACCCGCCGGCAAAGGCGCCGATGCCCTTTATGGCACCCGGGTCGGCCTCCGGGTCCGCTGCCAGGGCCACGATGGCCTCGTTCGACATGATCCAGTAGGGGGGACGGCCGCGCCGAAGGGCGTGGCGCTCGCGCAGGTCGGCCAGCTCGCGCAGGACAGCGAGGCCCCGCCCGTCCAGGGCGCGGCTTCCCCTTATGCTCAGGAACGCGGTCTCCGGGTCGCGGGGCGAGTGGCGCACGCGCGTCAGGCGCTCGCACTCCTCTGCGGCCCAGTCCGCACGGCCCAGCCCGCCGAGCCTGGCCCCCATCACCGCGCGCATCTTGAGCAGGTGCTCGACGTCGGACGCGGCGTAGCGCATGGCCTCGTCCGAGAGCGGCCGGACCGACCAGTCCGACTTCTGGAGCCGCCTGGACTTCGGTATCTCGACCCCCAGGGTCTCGGACAGGACCGTGGCGAGCCCCATGCGCGAGTGGCCGAGGAACGCCGCGGCGATCGCCGTGTCGAATAGGCCGCTCACGTGAAAGCCCCAGTCGCGGTCCAGGCACCGAAGGTCGTGGTCCGCCGAGTGCGCGATCTTCTCGACCGACGGGTCGGCCAGGATCTCCCCGAGGGGAGCCATGTCCATCCCGGCCAGGGGGTCGATCAGGAAGATGGCCCCGGGGATCGAGACCTGCACCAGGCACACCCTCGCCGGGTAGCGGTGCAGGCTGTCGCCCTCGAGGTCGAGGCCCATCGCGGCCTCCCCCGAGATCGCCCGCGCGACCTCGGCGAGCCTCTCTTCGCCGGCGACCAGCTCCGCCCCGCGCGCCTCGGTCAGCTTCCCGGTTCCTCCAGGGCCCGGTAGCTCTCGAGCAGCCGTCCCCACCCGGTCCGCATCGCCTCGCGGATGCGGCGGCGCCCCACGAACCTGAGCCAGTAGTCGTTGTGGTAGAGGTTGGACGCCGCGAACGCCCACGGCACCATAGGGGAGCGCAGCAAAAGCGTCTCCAGCGGCTTTAGGGGCCCCCAGTAGATGAGCTTCTGGCCCCTTGAGGCCAGGGTGTTCTCCCCGGCCGAAAAGCCCCAGTCAGTCCCCTCTATGTCCTCCCCGACGACGTCTATCCCCGCAGGGTCGCCCACCCCCAGGCCCGCCTCGTGGGCGAGCCGTATGAACCGAAGGCCCATCGGGTCCAGCCCCATCATCCGCGCGGCCGTCGCGTCTATGGCCACCTGGTCCGCCGAGGCTAGCAGCACGTTCTTCTCGTGCCAGCGCATCGCACGGGGCCCGGGCCCGTCGCCGGCGAGCGTTCCGTCCATCACCGCGAAGATCCCGGGGTGGATCTCCCTCTGTATGGCCAGCAGGTCCACCAGCGTCTCGTGGATCACCGAGTGGGTCCAGTGGCGCCTCCGGTGCAGCAGCCCGCCGAACGCGTTCTTCATCGCCCCGGTGATCGTGGTGAACACGTGCGTCTTCATCGTGGGCAGGTGGATGATGTTCCTGCCCGGCAGGACCTCCGGTATCTGGATGCCGTCCGGGTAGATCTCGTCTAGGGCGAGCATCTTGGCCCTGGGCTCGTAGCGCACCCACCTGGTCGGGGGCTCGTCGAGGTACACCGCACGCAGGCCGTGGCTGCGCTCGACGGCGGTGTGCAGGTTGTTGCGCGCGCCCTCGTGGGGGTCGACCACCACCGTGCCGTTGTGGGCGGGGATCGGCTCCCCGAACCCGTCCTCGGCCAGCGCGCGTATGACCCCGTCGAGCTGCCAGGGGGTGGTCGAGCACGCCGGGTAGTAGTGCTGCCAGGAGATGTTGATCTTGAGCAGCGTGTCGGCGTCGGGGTCGAGGTGCTCGCGGTACCCGGCGAGCCGCATCGCGCGCGCGGTGTCCGCAAGCACCGTCTCCGGGGAGGTGCGCACGACGGCCACCTTTGGCCTGACCGCGGCGGCGCGCTCTGCGGGGGCGGCCGGCGCCGCCTGCGGCTGTGCGGTCATCGGAGCCGGTCCGCGGCCCTGTGCAGAGGCCCGCCTACTCTAGGAAGTCGCGCAGCTTCTTGGAGCGGGTCGGGTGCCGCAGCTTCCTGAGGGCCTTGGCCTCGATCTGGCGGATGCGCTCGCGGGTGACGCCGAAGTCGCGCCCGACCTCCTCGAGCGTGCGGCTGCGCCCGTCCTCGAGGCCGAAGCGCAGCTGCAGGACCTTGGCCTCTCGGTCGCTGAGCGTGTAGAGGACGTCGTCGACCTGCTCCTTGAGCAGCTGGTAGGAGGCGGCCTCGGCGGGGGCGAGGGTGCTGCGGTCCTCGATGAAGTCCCCGAGGTGGCTGTCCTCCTCCTCGCCGATCGGGGCCTCCAGCGAGACCGGCTCCTGCGAGATCTTGAGGATCTCGCGCACCTTCTCGGGCGGCACGTCCATGCCGGCGCCTATCTCCTCGCTGGTCGGCTCGCGCCCGTACTCCTGGACCAGCCGGCGGCTCACGCGCATCAGCTTGTTGATCGTCTCGACCATGTGCACCGGTATGCGGATCGTGCGCGCCTGGTCGGCTATCGCGCGGGTGATCGCCTGGCGGATCCACCACGTCGCGTACGTGCTGAACTTGTAGCCCTTGCGGTAGTCGAACTTCTCGACCGCCCGGATCAGCCCGATGTTGCCCTCCTGGATGAGGTCCAGCAGCGACATGCCCCGCCCGATGTACTTCTTGGCCACGGAGACGACCAGGCGCAGGTTCGCCGTGGCCAGGTGGGTCTGCGCGTCGTCCCCGGCCCGCTTGACCTCGCCGAAGAACTTGCGGAAGACGATCTCGTAGGACTTGAGCCGCTCCCTCAGCTCGGGGTCCTCGAGCTGGGTGCGCAGCGTCCTGGTGGGCGCGTGGGCGTCGAGCAGCTGCAGCGCCTCCTTGGGGAGGAGCCGGCAGTTGAGCGAGAGGCGCAGGATGTCCTGCTTGGCGTCGATGGGCTCCTTGTCCAGGATCTCGCCCAGGAAGTTGAGGGTGTCCTCGGTCAGCTCGCCGTCGATCGCGTCGCGCATGCGCGGGTGGAACCGCAGCTCGGCGAGCGTGCGGTCGCCGTGGATGCCGTTGAGGCGGCCAATGGCGCTGATCTCCTTGCCCGACCGCGACACGGCCTCGAGCATGTGCAGCACCAGCCGCCACGCCCGCGGGGGGCGCCCGTCGGGGCCGGCCAGCTCCGCCTCGAGGTCGTCGAGGAACTTGACCGCCTCCATGCGGCGGGCGAGCACCCTCTCGTCGTGGGCCTTGAGGAGGCTCACGCGCCCGATCTCGCGCAGGTACATGCGGACCGGGTCGTCGATTATCTCGGCGTTGTCGAAGTCGCCCCAGTTGGCGGCCTTGGCCTCGGCCGCGCTGGCGCTCGACTCCTCGGCGTCCGGGCCGTCGGGGCTGGAGTCGCCGTCCGACTCGCCCTCCTCGCCGTCCTCGGAGTCCGTCTCCTCGTCCTCCGCCTGGGCCGGCTCCGGCTCCGCCAGCGCGGCGCCGGCCGCGCCGCGCCGCCGGCCCAGGCCGATCAGGTCGGTGGCCGAGGCGATGCCCTTCACGATGTCGTCGCCGTCCTCGGCTTCCACGTTGGTCACGTTGGTCGTCATGGCGGGCTTAACCCCTCCGGGCATGGATCTCCCTCAGTCTGCTGTTCACGTCGACGATCTCGCGCTCGACCCCGTCCCCGGACTCCAGCGGATCCCGCCCGGCGAGCAGGTCGTCCTGCAGCAGCCGGAGGCGCCGCTCCTCGAGCCTTGAGATCATCTGGGCCATGGCGGCCTCGGCCTGTCCGGGAAGCGCGGGCTCGAGGGCGAGCCTGTCGAGATCGCCGAGGCGGCCGTGGACGGCGGGATCGAGTGCGGACCGCAGATCCTCAATTGTAGCGTCCCCGGTGCAGCGGGTAAATATCTCCCGGTCCTCGCTGCGCTCGAAGCACTCCGGGTTCAGCCCCGACGCCAAGGTCCGCAGCTCCGGTCTGCCGATCAGCATCGCCAGCGTGCGGGACGCCAGCTCCCGCGCGGGGTCCGCGGGGACCTGGGCGGGGTCGTCGCCGGACCGGGCCGCCTCGGCCCCCTGGCGGTCGGCCCGCCTCCTCGCCGCCACCGACCGCTTGCCGATGTCGCGCAGGATCGGCTTCAGGGCGGCCTGCGAGACGCCCAGCGCCTTGGCCAGCAGCCCGTGGTAGCGCTCCTGGTCGAACGGGTTGGCGGCGTAGATCAGCCCCGCCGCCCACCTGGCGGCCTCCGTCTTACCGGCCCCGGTCGACAGGTCGAAGCGCGCCGGCAGCGAGCCGATCAGGAACTCTGCGCCGGGGACGGCCCCGTCGACGACCTCGTTCCACGCCTCGGGCGAGGTGCGCATCAGCTCGTCCGGGTCCGAGCCCTCGGGGAGCAGGGCGATGCGCAGCTCGATGTGGTCGCGGTGCATGATGGGCCCGACCCTGCGGCTGAAGGCGGCCGAGCTGCGGTCTGCCGCAGCCACCAGCGCCTCCTCCAGCCTGCGCAGCGTCGCCTCGCGGCCCGCCGCGTCCGCGTCCAGGGCCAGCACCACCGAGGGGGCCAGCGAGCGCAGCTGGAGCATCTGGGGGTCGGTCAGCGCCGTGCCCATCGACGCGACGACGTTGCCGTGGCCGTGCTGGTGGGCCGCGATCACGTCCATGTAGCCCTCCACCACGACGGCCTGCCCCCTCGCCCTTATCGTCTCGGACGCAAGGTCCAGGCCGTAGAGGATCCTGCCCTTGTCGAACGCCTCGGACGCCGACGTGTTGATGTACTTGGGGCCGGACTCGTCCAGCGCGCGGGCGCCGAAGCCGCAGACGCGCCCCCTGCGGTCGGCTATGGGGAACATCAGCCTGCCCCTGAAGAAGTCGCGCGCCGGCCCCCCCTCGGACCGCCGCGCCAGCCCCGCCTCCACCATCTGCTCGGTGGTGTAGCCCTCGGCCATCAGCCTCGCGCCAAGGCTGCCGGCGCCCGCGCCGTCCGCCGGGCTGAGGCCCAGCCGGAACCGCACCGCGGTGTCGCGGTCCAGCCCGCGGGACTTGAGGTAGGCGCGGGCCGGGCCGCCCGCCTCCGAGTAAAGCAGGCCCTGGTAGAAGGCGGCTGCCGCCTCGGAGACCTGGTGGATCGTGGCAGAGCGGGTCTGGACGGGCGACGCCGGGGCCAGCGACACCCCGGCCCTGGCCGCAAGGGAGCGCAGCGCCTCCCCGAACTCGACGCCCTCCCGCCGCATGACGAAGGAGATCACGTCCCCCCCGGTCGAGCACGCGCCGAAGCAGTGCCAGCTCTGGCGCTCGGGGCTGACGACGAACGACGGGGTCCTCTCCTCGTGGAACGGGCAGGGGGCCTTGAAGCTCCTTCCCGCGCGCTGCAGCGGGACGTGGGAGGACACCACGTCCACTATGTCCAGCCTGGACTTGACCTCGTCTACGGCGCCCACCGGTCCCGCCCCCGCTAGCTGACGCCGTCCAGAAGCGGTCCGGATATCCCGCCCCTGAGCTCCTCGGCCCGCCTGATCGCGTAGTTGTCGGTCATGCCCGATATGTAGTCGATCACCGCGAGCTGGGCGCTCTCCGCCCTCACCCTGTGCTCGGGCGGGATCAGGTCCGGGTTCTCCGAGTAGTGCTCGAACAGCAGCCGGACGATCCTGCGGGCTGCGGCGCCCTGGGGCCCCGCGTCCTCCGGCATGTAGACGCGCTCGAACATGAAGCCGCGGAACGCGTTGACCGCCGACCGCACCGCGGGGCCCATGCCGATCGTCGGCCGGACGCCGCCGGCGCTGCCCGCGGCCGCCGCCCACGAGGACTCGACCACGTCCGTCACGATCGCGCCGATGCGCTCCGAGTGCCGCGCCCCCAGCGTCCCGAGCACCTCGGCGGGCACCTCGGCGGGGCGGATCACCCCGGCGCGGAACGCGTCGGCAAGGTCGTGGTTGAGGTAGGCGACGGCGTCCGAGATGCGCACGACCTGCGCCTCCAGGGACAGCCCTGAGACCATGCCCGGCGCAAGGAAGTCGCCGCGTGGCTTTGAGTGGGAGGCGATCCCGTCGCGCACCTCGCGGGTCAGGTTCAGCCCGGCGCCGTCCTTCTCGACCGCCTCGACCACGCGCAGGCTCTGGCGCGCGTGCCGAAACCCCGTGCCCGGGGCCCCCGAGCCCCTGACCAGCCGGTCCACCTCGTCCTCGCCCACGTGCCCGAAGGGGGTGTGGCCCAGGTCGTGCCCCAGGGAGATGGCCTCGGTCAGGTCCTCGTTGAGGTCAAGCGCCCGGGCGATCGTGCGCGCTATCTGCGAGACCTCGAGCGTGTGCGTGAGGCGCGTGACGTAGTGGTCGCCGAGCGGCGCGGTGAAGACCTGGGTCTTATGCTTCAGGCGCCTGAACGCCTTGGAGTGGACGATGCGGTCGCGGTCGCGCTGGAACTCGGTACGCAGCGGGCAGGGGGGCTCGGCCATCTCCCTGCCGGCGCTCCGCGCCGAGCGCAGCGCAAGGGGCGAGAGGGCGCTCTCCCGCTCCTCCAGGCGCTCCCGAACGGATGTTTTGGCGATCACCCCATCATCATAACCCGCCGCGCCGCGCCTCACTCGACGATCTGGAACGGGGGCATCATGTTCTCGATCCGCACCTCCACCAGCGCGGGCCGCTCCGAGTCGAGCGCGCGGCGCAGGGCCGGCCCCACCCCCGCGGGGTCCGTACTCTCGGCCGCGACGCCGTGCGCTTCGGCCAGCATGACGAAGTCGGGGTTGGCGAGCCCGGTCCCGATCTCGCGCCCGCCGTAGCGGTGGCGCTGGTCCCAGAGCGAGGCGCCGTACGCGTTGTTGTTGAACACCAGCGCGACTGCGGCTATCGAGTGCTGCGCCGCGGTCGACATCTCCGAGCACATGTAGGCGAAACCGCCGTCGCCGCTGATCGCCACCACGCGCCTGTCGGGCGCGCCCACCTTGGCGCCCAGGGCGGTCGGGTAGGCGTAGCCGAGCGGGATGAAGTACGAGCTCGTGATCAGCGTCCCCGTGCGCCTGGCCGGGTACCAGACGTTGGACCAGTAGCCGATGTTCGTTATGCCGCTCACGACCACGTCGTCGTCGTCGAGCTCGGCCGCGACGGCGTCGACGATCGCGGTCTGCTCGGGCGCGAGCGCGCGGATCCGCCCGTCCGCCGCCGTCCGCCACTGGGCCGCCATGCGCACCCGCTCGGCACGCTCGGCGGGGTCCGGGCCGAGGCCGCGCGCGGCGACATCCCGCGCCGTCGCGCCGAGCGAGAGGGACGCGTCGCCCAGCACCGCGAAGTCGGCCCGGTGGTTGCGTCCGATCTCGGCCGGGTCCACGTCGACCTGCACGAGCCTGGTGCCCGAGAGGTCCAGCCCCGGCATCGCCAGCCTTGTGCCGGCGGCCAGGAGCACGTCGGCGGATGCGGCGATGTCGATCCCGGGCGTGAGCTGGGCGTAGTTGACCCCCACGTAGAGCGGGTGGTCGGGATCGATCGCGCCCCGCGCCTGGTGGGTGGTCAGCACCGGCGCTGCCAGCGCCTCTGCGAGCGCGGTCAGCTCCGCGCCCGCCCCGGATATGGTGACGCCCCCGCCGGCGAATATGACCGGCCGCCGCGCCGCGCCGAGAGCGGACGCGGCCGCTCGGATCGCGGCGGGGTCCGGGGCGACGGGAACAGCCGGCTCGGGCTCGATCGTCTCGGCGTCCGCGCTCAGCGCCATGGTGTCCCACGGCACCTCGATCTCGACCGGGCGCGGGCGGCCGCTGCCCATCTGGCGGAAGGCCTCCCGGACCATGCCGGGCACCTCGCCCGGGCGGGTGCACCGCGCGTTCCACTTGGTGATCGGGGCGAAGACGTCCAGCTGCTCCGAGATCTCGTGGAGCTCGCCCCTTTCCATGCCGAGCGCCCCGCTCGGTATCTGGCCCGAGATCAGCAGGACCTGCGAGGACGACCCGTAGGCCGTGCCGACGCCTCCCGAGGCGTACAGGGCGCCTGGGCCCGGCACCACGATGGCCACGCCCGGCCTGCCGGTCACCCTGGCGTAGCCGTCGGCCATGTGCGTCAGCGCCATCTCGCTGCGTCCCTGGATCAGGCGGATGCGGCCTCGCGCCTCGTGAAGGGCGTCGAAGAGGGCCATGATCTGGACGCCGGGCAGGGCGAAGACGGTGTCCACGCCCTCTGCCAGCAGTTGGCGCACAAGCGCCTGCGCTCCGGTCATCTCCATGACCGGGCCATTTTGCCCCAGCGAGCGCCCCGCGGGCCACCCGGGGCCGGCACCGCCGGATCGCCAGGGGGATGGGCGGTCCTCGCCGCGGACGAGGCGCGCCGTGCCGGCGCATCCCGGCGATGCCCTGCGCGGTCGCGCGTCCGGCGAACCGCTTCAGGCAGTCGCCCTGGCAGGCGACCAGGACCGGGGAGTTGCTCGATGCGCGCTACAGCTCCTTCAGCGTGCCGTCGCGCTTGGCTTGTTCAGCCTCGGCGTTCAGGAAGTCCAGCCTGCCGGCCAGTGCGTCCCCCTCGAGCTCCCGGTCCCATGCTTCCTGCGCCAACCCGTGAAGCCAGTCCATGATCTCGGCATACTCGGGCTCCGGGAGATTGAGGACCGCCTGCTTGATTTCATCGGCGGTGGTCATCGTCCTTGCCGTACTCTCTGAACGGGCTCCGGTCGATCGGTCGGTGCCCTCCGGGACTCTCACGCGGCTGCCGGGGAGGCGAATCCGGTTCCGCCAGCAGCTCGCGAACGTGTATGCCAAGGGCTCGGGCGATCGCCCCTAAGGGTCCCGAACCGGGGCGAGTGGTGTCCCTTCTCCAGCCGCACGAGCGTCACGCGTCCGACGCTGGCCCTGCCGGCGAGCGCCTCCTGCGTTAGCCCGGCGGACTCCCGGGACGCCCGTATGCGTGCGCCAAGGGCCTGCCTGCCCCGCATGGCCACGGCCTCGACGGTCGGTCGATAGAGCGGGTCGCAATAGTGGCGGTCGAAGTCCCAGCCAATCTCGACCCGCTCGCCGCGCGCGGTCCGCAGGATCGCCTCGTACGGGTTCGGCAGCTCCACGCCGGACAGCGCCGAACGCTCCCCGACCTCGGGAACGTCGGCGTATGGAATGAGCCCCTTGGCCCCGTCCGCAAAGCCCAGTTCGATGCCATCGTCGAGCGGCCTGGCGACCGTCATCATCCGGCTGGCACGGGCGACCACGGCGGCTTCCGTCACCGCCTGCCCTCCGTGGGCGTCGTCCCGGGTCCCTGCGATCTCGCCGGCGCGTATCGCATGGCCCTTGATGATATCCCCAAGGGTGCCGGCCGGCCGGGCGTCCGAGCCGCCCGGGCCGCCGCGCCCGGGCCCGAGGCTGCGGGCGCCGTCAGATCGATACCAGGCCCAGGGGTTCCTCCCCGCGGTCGAAGCGCGCCACGTTGGCGTAGCCGAACGACGCCCTGCGCGACCACGCGTCCCAGTTCGTGCCCGCGCTGTGGGGGGTCACGACGACGTTGGACATCCCCAGCAGCGGGTTGCCGGGGTCGATCGGCTCGGCCTCGAACACGTCCAGCCCCGCCCCGGCGATGCGGCCCTCGGCGAGCGCCTCTATCAGCGCCCCCTCGTCGACCAGCGCCCCCCGCGCCGTGTTCACCAGCACGGCCGTGGGCCTCATCGTCCCGATCAGCCGCCGGCTCACCAGGTGCCGGGTCTCCTCCACGAGCGGGACGTGTATGGAGACCACGTCCGACGAGGCGAACAGGTCGTCTATCCCGGTGCGGACCGCGCTCAGCTCGGACTCGAGGTCGGACGGGAGGGCGACCGGGTCGCAGTAGGCGACGCGCGCGTCGAAGGCGCGGACGCGGCGCGCGACCTGCCGGCCGATGGCGCCCATGCCCAGCAACCCCACGGTCTTTCCGGCAAGCTCGAAGGCGTTGGTGCCGTCCAGCGGCTCGCGCCACCGCCCGGCCCGGACCGCCGCGTCGGACTCGATGAGGCGGTGGTAGACCGCGAGGATCAGCAGCACGGCGTGGTCGGCGACGGCCCAGGAGTTCGCGCCCCCGTTGTTGGCGACGGGGACCTCCATCTCGCGGACCAGGTCGAGGTTCAGGTAGTCCCAGCCCGCCGACAGGATCTGCAGCAGCCCGGGCCCGCACGCCCTGAGCACCTCGTCCGGGAGCTCGGTCCCCGAGAGGATCAGGTACTCGGCCCCCCGGGCAGCGGCGACCTGCTCTGCGAGCGGCGCCCGAACGTCCACCCCCACGGTCTCGAACCCCGCGGGCGTGTGCCGGGCCATCTCGCCGTAGATCGGCTCGTCGTGGGAGTGGACCAGCGCTATCTTCTTCACGGCCCAGACTATACCGGACCGGTCCGCGCCGCCCTGCGCCGCCCCCGCTCCATATAATGTCTGCTCCGCCGCAGGCGGAGGCGCGATGAGGGAGGGACCAATTGCCTGAGATCAAGAGGGTCGGATTCGTGGGCCTGGGCATCATGGGAAGGCCCATGGCCCTAAACCTGCTGGGCGCGGGCTTCGAGCTCGCGGTCCACAGCCGGTCCCGCCCGCCGGTCGACGAACTGGCGGCCGCGGGCGCGACGGCGGTCGACTCCTCGGCCGCGGCCGCCTCGGGCGCCGACGCGGTCGTCACCATGCTGCCCGACGGCCCCGACTCCGAGCTGGTCATCCTGGGCCCCGGCGGCGTGCTCGAGGGCGCGGGTGCAGGGTCCCTGGTGATCGACATGAGCTCGATCGCCCCGGCCGTCTCTCAGAGGATCGCCGCCGCGTGCGCAGAGCGCGGGGTCGGATTCCTCGACGCCCCGGTAAGCGGCGGCGAGCCGATGGCCGTGTCCGGCGACCTCGCGATCATGGTCGGCGGCGGCTCTGAGGACTTCGAGCGGGCCGAGCCGCTGTTCCGGGCGATGGGCAAGAGCTGGGTGCTGTGCGGCGAGTGCGGCGCGGGCAACACGACCAAGCTGGCCAACCAGATCATCGTCGCCGCCAACATAGAGGCCGTCGCCGAGGCGCTGGTGCTCGCCAGGAGCGCCGGCCTCGACCCGCAGAGGGTCTTCGAGGCCATAAGGGGCGGGCTCGCCGGCAGCAACGTCCTCAACGCCAAGGGGCCGATGATGATCGAGGGCAACTTCGCCCCGGGCTTCCGCATCCGCCTTCACCAAAAGGACCTGCGGAACGCGCTGCTGACGGCGGGCGAGCTCAGCGTGCCCCTGCCGGTCACGGCGCTGGTCCAGCAGATGCTCGCCGCGCTCGTCAACGACGGCAAGTCGGAGAGCGACCACTCGGCCATAGCCAACTTCGTCGAGTCGCTCGCGGGGACCACGATAGCCCGCTAGGGCGCCCGCCCGGACCGCGCGGCCCACACCCAGGCAGTTGCTGGCGCCCCACATGTCGGTAGAAGCCCCCGCCGCCCGCCGCCGGCGCCGCGGCCCGCCCGCGGGATGAGGGACCTGGTGAAGCTGCCCGAGTGGATACCCGACGTGCGGGAGGTGGCCGGCCGGGTCACCCAGTCGTCCGCATTCGAGTACTTCATCATCTCGATGATCGTCGCCAACGGCGTGCTGCTGGGGCTGGAGACGTCCGGAACGCTTGAGGACCGCTACGGAAGCTGGCTGGGCCTCGGCCACCAGGTGATCCTCGGGATCTTCATCGCCGAGGCGGCCCTGAAGATCTATGCGGTCGCCCCGAAGATAGACCGCTACTTCAGGGACGGTTGGAACGTCTTCGACTTCACGGTGGTGGTCCTCTCGCTGATCCCGGCTGTGGGACCCCTCGCCACCGTCGCGCGGACGGCGAGGCTGCTGCGGGTGATGCGGCTGATCTCCGCCATGCAGGAGCTGCGGCTCATAGTCGCGACGCTGGTGCGATCCATACCGAGCATGCTCCACATCGTGGCGCTGATGGCGCTGGTGGTCTACATCTACGCCATCATCGGCCACCAGCTGTTCGCCGAGCACGACCCGGCGCGCTGGCGCAACCTCGCCGTGTCCGTGCTCACGCTCTTCCAAGTGATCACGCTCGAGGAGTGGTCGATCATCATGCACAAGGTGATGGAGGCGCACTCGCTGGCGTGGATCTACTTCGTGTCCTACGTCGTTCTGGCCACCTTCGTGGTGGTGAACCTGTTCATAGCCGTCGTCATCAACAACCTCGACGAGGCGAAGCAAAAGAGCCTCAGGGAGCTCGAGCGCCCCCACACCCGGGACGAGCTGCTGCGCGAGCTGCGCTCGGCGCGCGACGCCCTGCACCGGCTGGAGGAGCAGCTCGAGCGCAGCGAGGTGCCCGCGCCCGCGCCGGCCCCCGACCCGCATGGGGACGGGGACGGGCCGCCCCGGTGATATGATCACGGCGCCATGGCGATCCTGAGGTACCCCGACCCGAACCGCCCCCTCACGCCCGCGTGGCCGACCGTCAGCGAGGAGGAGGAGTCCAGCGGATCCTTCTGGACGAGAGGCCTGAGGGGCAGGGACCGCGGACCGCTCCACCAGGGCAGGCTGCTGCGGCCCGGAGCCCCGGTGCTCAGGGCGGTGGCCTTCGAGCTGGCGATGACACTCAGGGCTGCGATCATCTGGGCCGCCGTGTGGACGGCGGTCGGCCTGGGCATCCTCTACGGCCTGCTGGGGCTGGTCAGCCTGGCGAACTGACCGAGCCTGCCGGACCCGACACGCCCCGCCGCGCCCCCGCCGTCTGGCCCGTGCATACCATCCCGGCGCGCCCACCGTGCCAGGGTTGAACGCCCGCAAGTGGGTGGTGTTCGGCGCCGTCGCGCCGGGTATCTTCGTCACGCTGCTAGACGAGTTCGGCCTCAACCAGGCCGTCCCGCCGATTGCCGACCACTTCGACGCCACCATCCCCGAGGTCCAGTGGGTGGTCCTCGGGTACCTGCTGACCGTCGGCGCGCTGCTGCTGGCGCTCGGGCGCCTCGCCGACATCGTCGGCCTCAGGCGCATGTACCTGGCCGGGATGGTCATCTTCACCGCCGGGGCCGTGCTGGCCGGCTCCACCCCGTCGCTGGGGGCGCTGATCGGCTTCAAGGTCTTCCAGGGCGTGGGGGCGGCGATGGTGCAGGCGACCAGCGTGCCCATCATCACCTCGGCGTTCCCCTCGGGTCAGCGCGGCAGGGCGCTCGGCATGTTCATGGCCGTCCTGGCCCTGGGCGCGATCGCAGGCCCGGTGGTCGGCGGGGGGGCCGTAACGCTCCTGGGGTGGCGGGCGATGCTCTACCTGGCCGCGCCCGTGGGCATCGTCTCGGTCGTGCTGGCGCTCAGGGTCCTGGGGCTCTCCGACCCGCAGTCGGCGGCCGAGCCGGACGCGCCCGCCGCGGGCGCCGGGCGGCGGGGCCCGCTGGGCGGGTTCGACTGGCCGGGGGCCGCGCTGTCTACCGGGGCGCTGGTCGCCTTCCTGCTGACCGTCTCCAACGGCAACCAGGCGGGCTGGTCGTCGCCCGCCGCGGTCGGGGGCTTCGCGGCCGTAGGTGCCCTGCTGGCGGGATTCGTCGCCTGGGAGCTGCGCACGGAGGACCCGCTGCTGCCGCTGGAGATGTTCCGCAACGGCACCTTCCTTATCGGCCAGGCGACGATGTTCCTGATGGTGCTGGGCAACTCGGCGGTCTTCTTCCTGACGCCGTTCTACCTGCAGGACGTGGCCGGGCTGAGCCCCGTCCTCTCGGGCCTTGTGGTCGCCGCCGTCCCCGTCGCGTTCCTGGTCTCCGGGCCCGCCGTCGGCAACCTCTCGGACCGGTGGGGCTGGAGGCGCTTCGTGCCCCTGGGCCTCGCGATGGGGACGGCCTCGATGGTGATGCTCACGCGCCTCGACGCGGGCAGCCCCATCTGGCTCTCGGTCGCCGCCATGGCGCTGATGGGCTTCGGGCTCGGCTTCATCTTCTCCCCGGCCCAGAACGCCATCTACGGCGTGATAAGGCCCGGGCGCCAGGGCGTGGTGACCGGGTTCATCAACATGGCCCGCAACGCCGCCACGCTGAGCAGCATCGCCGTGGCGACGGCGATCGTCACCGCGACCATGGGCTCGCTGGGCTACGAGCCCAGCCTGGACGCGGTCAGGGAGGGGGGCGCGGCGGGCATAGAGCACGCCTTCATGAGCGGCATGACGCGGGCCTACCTTGTGGGCGCGGCCGTGGTGGCCGCAGGTCTCGCGGTCTCCGCGCTGCCGATACGCACGCGGCGGCAGCGGCCCTGAGGCCCGCCGCTGGGGGTCAGCCCATGGCGATCATCTGCCGGGCGGTGAGCGACCACTCTATCCACCCGGAGTGACCGCCGGCGTGCGGCAGGACCGTCAGGCGGCACAGCGCGCCCTTGCGCATCCTCACGATGGGCCCGGGCGAGCCCGCCGCGACCAGCGATACGAGGGAGCTCAGGTGCGGCTCGTGTCCGACGACCATCACGCTGGAGCCCGGCGGGTGGGCCGCGACCAGCCTCGCGAGCGTGGCGCGCGGGTCGGCCCAGGGGCACAGCTCTTCCATCTCCGCCACGCCCGGCCGCAGGTCCAGCCCCTCGGCGACGATCCGGGCCGTCTCGAGCGCCCTGACGAGCGGGCTGGAGACCACGGCGTCCGGCAGGACGCCGATCGTCGCCATGCCCGCCACCTGGCGGGCGATGCGCACGCGGCCCCTGTCGGTCAGGGGGCGGTCGCCGTCGTCGGGATACCTCGCCGGGTCGCGCCCCTCGGCCCTCCCGTGCCGAAGGACCAGCAGGTCCAGGCCGCCCGCCACCGCGGCGCCCCTCAGGCGGGGGGCCGGCGCCCGGCGTCCGGGGCCGCGGCCTCGAGGGCGGCGCCGACGCGCAGGACAGTGGCCTCGTCGAACCTTCGGCCCACGACCTGCACCCCGATGGGCAGGCCGTCGTCGGTCAGCCCGAAGGGGACGGAGAGGGCGGGCGAGCCGGTGTAGTCCCAGGGGGACGTCGTCTTGGTCACGTGGTACTTGGTCACCCGCCGCCCGTTGACCGGGTCGTCGGACCGGCCCCGCAGGAACGCGGGCATGGGCGAGGACGGGATGAGCAGCGCGTGGCGCGCTCGCAGCAGCTCGCCCGTCCAGTCCCGCAGCTCGGCGATCCGCGAGCGCGCCACCAGGTAGCGCTCCCAGCTGGGCATCCCGGCGTCGGCGAACCAAAGGGTGCTGGGCGCCAGGTCCCCGCGGCGCCCCTCGGCCAGCCTGCCTATGGCCGGGACGGCCTCGAAGTTGAAGGCGCACAGGTGGTCCTCGGGGAACTCGCGCCTGGCGAGCGGGCCCATGTCCACGCGCTCAAGGCGCGCCCCGGCGCCTGCGAGCGCCTCCGCCGCCGACTCCACGGCGCGCTGTATGCGCCGGTCCACCGGCGCAAAGCCCTCCTCCGGGCTCCAGGCGACGGCGAGCCCGTCGAGGGGGGCGCCGAAGTCGACGGGCCCCGGCGGGCCGATGGCGCTGGCGTACGGGTCCGCCCCGTCCGGCCCGGCGAGCACCCCCAGGGCGAGGGCGTTGTCCCTGACGCTGCGGGCCATCGGCCCGACGTGCATGGACTTAAGGAGGATGTCGGGCCAGTGGCCGGTCAGCGGTATCCGCCCGTGGGTCGCCTTGAGCCCGGGTATCCCGCAGAAGGAGGCCGGTATCCGGATCGACCCGCCGACGTCGCTGCCGAGCCCCAGCGGGGACATGCCGGCGGCTATGGCCGCCCCCTCGCCCCCGCTGGACCCGCCCGGGCTGCGCCCGGGGCACCAGGGGTTCTCGGTGGTGCCGAATACGCGGTTGGAGGAATCGGCGTCGAGCGCGAACTCGGGCATGTTCGTCTTGCCGAGCATGATGGCGCCTGCGCCGAGCATCCGCCGCACGACGGTCGCGTCGGCGTCGGGGACGCGGTCCGCGAACAGGAGCGAGCCGCGGGTGGTCCTCAGCCCGGCGGTGTCGATGCAGTCCTTGACCGTGAACGGCACGCCGTGCAGCGGGCCGAGCGCCTCCCCCGCGGCGACGGCCCTCTCGGCCTCCCTCGCCCGGTCCATGGCGTCGGGCGCCGGGGTGACCACCGCGTTGACCGCGGGGTTGACCGAATCGATGCGGTCCAGGAAGGCCCCGACGATCTCCACCGGGGAGGCCCGGCGCTCGCGGACCAACCGGGCGAGCTCGGTGGCGTCCGTCCATACGATGGCGTCGCCCATGATCCCTCCTCGCTCCGGCTCCCTCGCCGCGGCCCGGCGGCCTAGAACCGGTATCTTATGCGCTTGTAGGCCTCTGCGTACTCCATCCCCCGGCCCGTGGCGGCGCGGCGCTTCCACTCGGCCGTGCGGGCCCTGACCTCGTCGGGCGGCCAGGGCATCTGCGAGGCGTGCGAGAGCAGGGCCCTTACCGAGGTGTCGAAGTCGCGCGTAACGTCGACGAACACGTCCGGGTCGGGGTGGCCCATCACCCAGACCTCGCGCACCGACCAGGGCTCGAGGCCGTCCTCGAGCAGCTCGGGGAACGACAGGTGGTCGCGGGCGGACGGAAAGACGGCGGCCATCGCGGCCTCGCCTGCCGCGATGTGGTCGGGGTGGTTGCCGGGGTACGGGCCGTCGAGGTGGCGCAGGGGGTAGGGGCAGATCAGCACGCCCGGGCGGTGGCGGCGAATCTCGCGGGCTATGTCGCGGCGAAGGTCGAGCGTGGGCTCGAGGTAGCTGTCCGGGTGGCCCAGGAATGCTATGTCCTTGAGCCCGAGGACCTCGCCCGCGGCGCGCTGCTCGGCGTAGCGCATGGCGCTCAGCTGTTCGGGTGTGATGCTGCGGTCCGACGTGCCCTTGGAGCCGTCGGTGCACAGCACGTAGGTCACCGACCACCCCTCCCGGACCCAGCGGGCAACGGTGCCCGAGCAGCCGTACTCAGCGTCGTCGGGGTGCGCGACGACGACCATCGCGCGTCCGTATCCCTCGTCGGTCTCCTCCAGGTCCGGTCTCATGTGCGGGCTTGGCTCCTGATTGTGTTTGTTGCTGATCGATCCCAGCACGGCCCGCGATCGGGGGTTCGCGGGCCGTCTCAGCATTTTAATGCCACTCCACCGGCTGGGCCCGCCCCGCGCTCCTGCGGCGCCGCGGGAACGATTCGGGCGGAGCGCGCATATTATCCGGCACAGGGCGCTCGCGGCCCCGGCGGGGGCCGAGCCCTTGGAGCGGGCATGACAGAGGACCATGCCGTACAGCTTTGCCAGCAGGGCGAACGCGATGCATTCCGCCACCTGGTGGAGCGCTATCAGGACGTCGTGTTCGGCACGGCCTACAACATGACCGGAAGCCGCGCGGTGGCGGAGGAGATGGCCCAGGAGGCGTTCCTGTCGGCCTGGAGGGGGATACGCGGCTTTCGGCGCGGACGCCCGTTCAAGCCCTGGCTGATGCGCATCCTGGTCAACGCGGCAATGGCGCACCGGCGCAGGAGGAGGGTCGAGACCGCGCCGCTCGACGAGACCCGCGGCACAGATGACGCGGGGAGCACCGCGGCCTTGGTCGAGTCCAGGCTGCGGCGTCAGGCACTGCAGCGCGCCGTCGGCGCGCTGGGCCCCGAGCACCGGCAGGTGGTGGTTCTCAGGTATTTCGCGGAGATGACGGTGCCGGAGGTGGCCATGGCGTCCGGCCTCAAGGAGGGCACGGTCAAGTCGCGCCTGCACAGGGCCCACCGGGCGCTGCGGGAGGCGCTGGCCGGCACGGATGCAGCGGTGGAGGAGGGCGATGAACGCTAGGGACGCGAGAGACCCCGAGATGGAGCGGTTGCTGGAGGCGCACTTCGCGTCCGAGAGGGGCGACGCTCCCCCCACGCCGGACCTGTGGGCCCGCTTGGAGGGCCGGCTGGGCGACCAGTCGCCGCGGCACCTGTGGGGATGGATTCGCGACTGGGCGATCCCCGACGCCGGCTTCGCTCGAACGTCGGCGCTCGCTGCGACGGCGGCCGTGGTAGTGGTCGCGGCGGTGGCGGGCTCCGTCTGGCTCACGGTCGGCCGCGACAGCGGGCCCGATCCCGCCGCCCACTTTGTCGGGGTCTTTGAGGTGCCGGTGGCCCAAGAGAGGATCGTCGAGGTCGAAGTCGCGCGGATTGTCGAGCCGGACGCGACCTTGTTCGAAGACAACGAGCGTCAGGCCATGACCGATGTGGCCGAGGACGGCGTTTCAACCTTCAGCCTGGACACGGACCGCACTTCCTTCGAGCTGGCGCTCAATTGGGCCCGGTCGGGATACCGGGTGGACCCGGACTCGGTGCGGGCCGAAGAGTGGGTGAACGCGTTCGACTACGGCTACGCTGCCCCGGCCGCCCACGAGCGCTTCGCGATCACGTCGGACCTCTTAGAGCATCCGCTCGGCGGCGGCAGGTACATGGCCCGGGTGGCGTTCAAGGCGCCGCCGGTGGTGTCGGATGCCCCGCTCAACGTGACGCTCGTGCTGGACGCCTCGGGCTCGATGGCCGACGGCAACCGGGTGGACATCGCCCGCGCGGCCGCAGAGGCCATCCGCAGCAGCCTGGACAGCGACGACCGGATCTCGGTTGTGCATTTCACTACCCACGTGATTGGCGATCTGACGGTCGAGGGTGCCTTGCCGGACGACTCCGCAGTGGATCGGTCGATCGGCCGGCTGGCCCCGCACGAAGGCACGAACGTGCAGGCCGGACTGGACCTGGGGGTGCGGCTGGCGGACCGGATGCGGCGCGAGCGCCCCGGGGCGATCAACTACATCGTCCTCATGTCGGACGGCGTGGCTAACGTGGACGCGACCGATCCGTTCGCTATATTGGACGCCACGTCAGCGCCGGCCGGGTCGAATCCGCTGCGACTAATCACCGTGGGGGTCGGCATCTCGAACTACAACGATTACCTGCTTGAGCAGCTCGCCCAGCACGGCGACGGCTGGTACCGCTACCTGTTCAGTGTCGAGCAGGCACGCTCGACGTTCCGTCGCGACAACTGGCTCGCCTTGGCCACACCGGTCGCCGACCAGACGCGCGCCCAGGTGGTCTGGAACCCGGAGGCGGTGCGGTCGTGGCGCATCGTCGGCTACGAGAACCGTGTCACGTCCGCAGAGTCGTTCACCCAGGACCGGCAGGAGTTCGCCGAGGTGTATTCGGGGGCGGCCACCACCGTCTTCTACGAACTGGAGCTGCACGACGATTTCCGGCAGAAGAGCGGGCTTGGGCAGGTGGAACTGCGGTGGGTCGAGCCGGAGACCGGGCGCGCCCGGAGCCAGAGCAGCGAACTGGTGAGCGGCGGGCGCATCGCGCGCCTTGGCGATGATCATCTGCTGGAGTTCGGCGCTGTCGTGGCGCTGACCGCGGACAGGTATAGCGCGATCGGCGAACCCGCCGAGCCCAGCCACCAGCACGCCCAAGACCTGTGGAGCCTGCGGGACCGCGCACTGGCCCTGCAGGGCGACTTGGGACACCTGGCCGCTTTCGACGACTTCCTATACGTGCTGGAGGCGCTGCTGATGAGCGTTCCGGACGGCTCGCAGGACGACTCGGGATACAGCCCTTAGGATGGTGCCGACTTCCCATGCACGGGCCGCGGTCATGTGCATCTTCCATGATCGGCAGCCGCGCTAGAGAGCACGGGGCCACACATGATGCGCGCCTTAGTAGCCGCCCAGGTACGATCCTTTTGGGCTGGGGCTGGATCGATCACAACATCCGCAGCCTCGACACGCCTACTGAGGCCTAATCGCTAGCGATTGGCATCGGTCAGGCAGCGAGCGCAGCCGATGCTTCCGTATGTACACCTGGCAGTGACAGCTAGGACGCATCCGTCCTACCCCGCCGCGCCGATCGCAGTTCTTGGCAGCCAGTGCCAGCAGGCGTCCGGGCTGCCACTTTCGTTCCGCGCGTCCTCCTACAGCGTTCGCGTCGCGCATGGACTCTTTCGTGGCAGGAGCCCGAGTGCGTTGTGATGCCGCTGTAGGCGAGGTAGGCTCTGCAATCCTTTGGGAAAAGCTAGCCGCCGGCCAGTTGGTCGACCAGGATTACGACTGCGGCGCCAAGTCCTACGATGGCGATGAACCAGCGTGTCAGTCGGGTCTCGACCCGGTCGAGATTCCTCATGGCATCCGCGAGATCGGCCTTGGTGCCCCTATGCCTGCCCTCTAGGCGGCTGACCGTCTCGCCCAAAGGGTCAGCCACCCACCGCTCGGTCTGCTGCTTGTCAGCCTGTCGGCTTGGCATTGGCCATGGCCTCATCCGTCTCCGCAGCTAGGGAAACATGGTTGTTCAGGGCATCTCTCAGCCTGGCGGCCCCTTCGATGGTGAACAGGAAGCCATTGTCGCCTATCTGGACCCAGACGCCCGGATTGCCATCAGGCCAGTCCTGGAGCCGAACTTCCATGCGGGCGGGTCCGATTCTCAACTGCTCGCCGATCATTGTTGGTTGCCTGCCCTTTGCAAACTGACGGGTACCATCCCTCTGATACCGTCGGCCTAATCCCTAGGTACAAGGCGCTGGTGGCGTCAAGAGGTGATATGGGCCCAAGCCATCATCGCTATGAAGCTCGTGTCGTGCCTGACACACATGGAAGGAGCGTTTGCGGAACGGGGTCACAGCGGAAGCGCGCGTCCCTCCTCCCGCAGTCGGACACGGCGCTGCTGAGCGTCAGGCATCGCCCAGGACATCAAGCCCCAAAAGTCCGCCGAGTGACTGCGGTGAGTGAGGTGCACCAGCTCGTGCACGGCCACGTATTCGATGAGTGAGGGCCTCAGCATGACGGCCCGCCAGTTGAAGCGCAGCGTGCCGTCGGGCGCGCAACTCCCCCATCGTAGACGCTGGTCGCGGATCAGCACCCGCGACATCTCTCCGCGGCCCAACCGCGGCCACCACCGCGCGACGATGGCCTCCAACCGCTTGGCGGCGCGGGCCCGGTACCAGCGGACCACGGCCCTGCGAATGGCCTCGCGGCGGTCCTCGCCGCTCAGGCTGTCCGGCACGGCAATCCTGAACCGCCAGTGGTCGAGACGGACGTCTGGGAGCCCCTTGCCGTCGGCGGATTCAACCAGGATGCGGACGTTGCGGCCCAGGTAGGGAAGCGTTTCGCCGCTCACAAAGCGCCTGGGCGCGGCCTCAAGCATCGAGTCGGAGGCCTGGTTCAGTATCCACGGCGCCCGCTTCAGCACGATGGCCCTCACTTCGCTGTCGGACGTTACCAAGGGCGCCGAGACATGCACGCCCGCGCCGTCCACGGTGATCTGCACCGTCTTCTTGCGCCGTTCGCTGCGCCGGACCCGGTAATCGATGGTCGTGTTGCCGTAGCGGACGCGGTCCCGTGCGGTCACCGCCCGCTCCTCGTCATGGCCAGCTCGAGGATTCGGCTCGCCAGCGCCTCCAACTGGTCCTCGGCGTAGTCTCCAGTCGTCCTGAGTTCACGCTTGACGTCTCGGCGCATCAGCCGCTTGACCTCCTCGTTGGACTGCCAGTCGACGACCGAGCTGTGGCGGAGGACCACGGCCTCCACGCGTTTTGCGACCCCCTTGGTCTCCTCATTGAGTCCGGTGCTGTCGGATGCCTGCTCGTCGCGGCTTCCGTAGATGGCACCCGGCTCTTCTGGATTACCTTCAAGCAGCCCGTAGATGGCGAACGAGACCGGCGTAAGGCCGTGCGTCGATGCGATATCGGCCTCGCTCATCAGTTGCTGGCTGAGCGAGGCCATGCGCCGACACCCCTCGGCGGAGTCGATCAGCCGGTTGCGAAGGTCCTGGATGATTCGCGACAACTGCTCTGAGATCCTCTCGTAGAACGCGGGGTTTTCTGCGAGGCGCTCGTGCACTTGGGCGCGGATGGCGTGCTCCATGACCGAGGCGCGCGCCTCGTCGTGGGGGAGTCCTGCGACCTTTTCGTTGAAATCACCGTCCAGAACCGAGACCGGCTTCATCAGCGTGCGCACCTCGGCGCCGATGCGGTCGTCCACCAATTTCTTGACCTTTGCCCCGATCTCGGTCCAATCCACGTCAGCGTTCTCGCGCAGGAACTGAGACCGAGCGTAGGCACGTATCTCCGTAAGGCGCGCCAGTCGATCCACGTATGGCAGGGCGTTCGGGTCGGGCAGGTAGCGGTCCATCAGGCGCGAGAGCTGCCGGTAGTCTGAATTGAACCGCCCGAACAAGTCGACCTTAAAGTTGCCCTCCGTGCTGGCATCTGGGGCGAAGACGGCGACGCAGGCCCAGGTGTCGCCCAGGTCGAGGCCCGTGAAGTGCGACTCCGCCCGGACGGCGGCCGCCTCTATGACCGGCGCCGGGTCCTCTTCGAGCCTGCACATCGTGTCCTGCACGTCCGGCCAGTCGAAGGTCGAGAGCGCCTCCTCAAGGTCCCGCGAGACGCCGTGATAGTCGACCACAAGGCCGTAGGTCTTCTCGGTCTCGACGCCATCCCGCCGGTTGGAAAACCGCCGGTTGACTCTGGCTATGGCCTGGAGCAGGCCGTGCTCCTTCATCGGCCGGTCGAGGTATAGGACCTGCTCAACCGGCGCATCGAATCCGGTCAGCAGCATGTCCACCACGACGAGTATCTCCGGCTCCCCATCAGGGTCCACGAAGGCGCCTATGGCCTGCTCTTGGTCGAGCTCGCGGGCCGCCCTGAACTCTGGGCCGTCATTGGCATCGGACGTGATGATGGGATAGGCGCGCACGCCGAAGCTGTTGAGGTGCTCGGAGTAGCGCAGGGCCGCCGCCCGGCTTGGTGCGACGACCTGGGCCTTGAAGCCGTTGGGGCGGAGCCTGTCCTTGAAGTGATCCGCGATATCCAGGGCGATCATCTGGATGCGCTCCCGCGCCTCTGCGATCGTCTCCTTGTTGGCGTAGCGTCGCCGGATCTGCGCCTGCACCTCCGGCGGCTCGTCGCCGAACATCGCCTCGTACAGCCTGTCGAGCGTCTCTGGGCCTTCGATGGCTAGGTCCGGCAGGCGTGCTTCGTAGTAGATGGGCACCGTCGCGCCGTCGGCCACCGACTGCGGGATCGTGTATGAGTCTATGAGGGGCCCGAAGCGCCCTATGGTGCTGTGCTTGTAGCTCTTTTCTATGGGCGTGCCGGTGAAGCCTATCAACGCCGCATTGGGCAAGGCCTTGGACATGCGACCGCCGAGGATGCCGTACTGAGTGCGGTGCGCCTCGTCCACCATGACGAAGATGTTCTCCGAGGCGTTGAGCACGTCAAGCTCACCCTGTGGAGTGGTCAGCGCATCCTCAAATTTCTGGACGGTGGTCATCACCGTGCGGCCCACGCCCTCCCGGAGCGTGGTCTGCAGGTCTAGGGGGGCCGACCGGTCCGACGCCGCACCACGGCGCCGCGACCTGCGCTCGGCCGATTCGGGAAGCGAGCGGTCCATCCTCTGCGGTGCCGGGAATCCGCATCGCTCGAAGGTGCTGGCGATCTGCCGGTCCAGTTGCGTCCGGTCGGTGACGACGACGATTGTCGCGTTGGCGAGGCGCGGCTCTCGGCGCAGCTTTGTCGCCAGCCACAGCATAGTCAGCGACTTGCCCGAGCCCTGGGTATGCCACACGACGCCGCCGCGCTCCTGCGGCGTGTGTCCCCTCAGCAGCCGCTCTAGGGCGGCGCGCACAGCTCGGTATTGCTGGTAACGGGGCAGCTTCTTCACTAGGCGCCCTCGCTCCGGCTCGTAGACTACGTAGTCGCGCAGGACATCCAGCAGCGTCGCTGGTGCCAGAAGACCAAGGATGAGCTGAGCTTGGCCCAGCGGCTCGAAGCCGAATCGCCGCCGCACCTCGTCATCGGAGTAAGGGAGGACCGACTTCCACTCGAAGTAGGCGTTCTCAGGCGCTCCCACGGTGGCGTAGGCTGCAGCGGCCCCGCAGTGGGCAACGCACAGCAGATTGTAATGGAACAACTCCGGAGCACCGGCACCGTGCCACTCCGGCCCGGCCTCTTGGTAGCGGTGCAGTTGCCGCACCGCTTTGGACTTCCACACTTCCAACAGCGATGGTGCCTTGGCTTCCATCACCACCAGTGGAATGCCGTTAACGAACAGGACCAAGTCCGGGATGGCCATCCGCTCGTCGTCTTCTATACCGTTCCACTCATTGCCACGGCGGACACGAAATTGGGTTGTGACGACGAATTCGTTGAGACCGCCCTCCGGGTGGTCAAAGTCGAAGAAGCGGACGGTGCGGGTGTCCCTGCCATGCGGCGTGTCTAATGTCAGGGGCATGCCGTAGGTCAGGTACTCGTGGACTCGCTGATTGCGGGCCATGCCTATGGCGTCCACGTGCTCTAGGTCGAAGATGACACGGTTTGCATGCTCCTCCGTCATCCATTCGTTCAGTCGTAGCAGAGCGCCGCGCAGCCGTCCCTTCAGCAAGACCTCTCGCCCATCACCGCGCTCCTTGGCAAATTTCTCCCGCGGCACGTACGTCCAACCTAAGCGCTCCAGCAACACGCGTGCGGGCTCTTCGGCGTGGTTGTATTCGTTAAGCTTGGTCGGAGAAGAAGTCACGGAGACTCTGCCTGGATTGCCTTCAGGTTATGGTCAAGAGTGTCTGCCATCATAAACCGGGTATGAGTGAGTTGAAAAATCCCCTTATAGCCAAAGAATGTCTCAGCGAGCCTATTTTGCTTAAGTTCTCTTAGAGCGCTGTTCCAGCGGGCCGCTGCCCTGCGATCACCCGGTTCCCCAAATGTCCCGCTTTCTGTATGAATCTGCAAACCGCCCAGCACCGCTTTGGCCCTAATTGCACCATCTTGACTCCGCGCTGCCGCCAGCAGCAACTCTCTGGCGTCTTCGGAAATCGTAGGGGCAATCGGCAACCGAGAATTCTGATCAGCTGCATCGGTAGGACTGCGGTTCGTTTCGTCGATCGCACTCTCGAAATCGCCCACCGTGCGCCAATCTGTCCCCTCCAGGTTCACCGGACAGCCTGCGGCCTGCAGCCTTTGAGCGACCTCTTGACGCCGCTGAGTGGAGTTATCGAGCCTAATAGTATACCTGCCTCCAACATCACTATAGGGCCGCAGATTGCCGAGTTCTACGAGTACAGTACGGTTCTGGCTTCTGGCCATGGCCATGCCAGCCTCAAACAGAACATTGGGCCTGGCTTGGACTGTGAGTTGAAATTCGTGTGGAGGATCGCCTTCGACACGGAATTGATGCTTGATCCTAGCTTCGTCATCTGGCGTAAAGAGAACTACAATTGCGTGTGCTCGCGAGAAGGCAGCACTCAATGTTTCCCCGATGTAGGGTGATGCTTTGCCCGTGTCGATAACGAACTCGGACCACTCTAGCGGGTGGAGGTCTAGTGCTCTTAGGAATTCAAATAGTGCCTCACGTGCAGCGCAATTGCGTCCATGAACAACAAAAACTTCGCGTGCATCTGTGTCAGGCTGCATCCTCGCAGTTGACTCACTTTCACTTTTTACGACATCCCCTGATGGAGCCTTTATGTACTGTGTTGTGACATTAGTTCCAGATCGACAAAGAGTGACAGGATCAAGTAGTCCGCGAACGTCGACTGATGCAGCAATATTATTGGCTCTTTTTCTTCTCAGCAAAATTTCGTTCATCATGTTGGAGTGATGCGGAGTCTCAAAGATCTGCATACTTTCTAAATCGGATGCATTAACGGTTCTACCTGAAATTACTATCGGCCTTCCAAGTCCATATGGCTTGAGGAAGCGCTTTTCTAGTTCATTAGAGCCTATATCCAACTCAATTGCAACTCTGCTTGCTCCGGATCTGGTCGTTATCATGACGTTGAAATAACTCACAGCTTCTTGTCCCTGCTTTCTGCTCACCCTTAGTTGCCTCGTCAGCAGTGCATCGGCAGCGGATGCCTTGAGCGATTGAAGTGACTGTTTTCCTCCTGCGCCTTCTCAGTGGCTTCGTCGACGCCTGCCATCAGCATGGCGATGGCCTTCTGTTCGGCAAGGGAAGGCAGTGCAATTGACAAAGACCGCGCTGCACTCAACGTTGGCCCGAAGCGTGTGACTCCACTAGCAAGGATGACGCGGTTTGCATGCTCCGCCGTCATCCATTCGTTCAGCCTCAGCAGCGCGCCACGCCACCGGCCCTTCAGCAGCACATTTCGCTGGTCGCCACGCTCCAACGCCAATGCAGCATCAGACATGTACTCTCAGCCCAAGCGCTTCAGGAGCACACGAGCTGGCGTCTCGGCGTGATCGAACTCGTTTAGCTTCGCGGTGGAAGTCAATGTGCGGTCACTCGAATGGTCGAATGGGGAAACTTATGGCGGCGGCAACAGACCATTGACCCTGCTGAAGAATTCTTCGAATCTGTCAAGAGCGACTTCGATGCCCTTGGCGTCGCTGAAAGCACTTTCATGCTCTACGAGATATACCGCAGGTGACAGGTGATTAAATTCTGATCCAGAAATAGCGATAGTCCGAAAATGCTGTTTGACCTCCTCAAGTACAAGCTCTGAAGCACCTTGAGACGGCGCTGACGGCAATCTGTTTTCTTCAGTAAGTTCATAGCATAGATCTACAAGGTGAACATATAGATCTCTACCAATCATATCTTCGATGTCAGCTTCTGGCTGATCAGTGAACTGACTTGCTCGGAACAAGTGACCAGCTCTGAGGAGGCCCGATTCTTCCAATGCCTGCACCTTGCGTTTGTCCCCAGTATGGAAATCGGTAAGTATGGCGACATGGATCTTGTTGCCTGCGAACAAGGAATTGAAGGTTCCTAATTTGTCGATACCTCCTGCTGGTGTGACAGTCCAGCGAGAGTCAAGCCCAATACGTTCTCTCGCAGAAAGTTGACGTGAGAACCACCTCAAGAAAAGCAAATCGGAAGGGCCTTCGACAAGCAGAGAATGTTCGCCAACGAACAACGATTGTGTGATGTCATAGCCAAGCGCAGCGCGTAGGGGGAAAAGCGTATCGGCATCAGCACTAAGGGCTTTATCGCCAACTTTCGTACCCACTGACACGTCATTTGCTACTGTGTCCTCTACAGTTCGCACACTGAAAATATTGTCGATGTCTATCATGAAAGGAGAGTGCGTAGTGTATATGACCTGATATTTCGGCAATAGCTTTTCTTTGATGTAACGGAGTAGATCTCCCTGTGCCTTCCCATGGAGGTTCAATCCTGGCTCGTCCAATAGTATTATTAGATTATCACCGTAGCTCTGTTCTGTCTGTGAGAACCAGACCAAAAATGAAAAGAACCAAACGAATCCGGCACTTCTTTCATCAAAACTAACGCTGACACGATGCCGTTGATTTTTTACACGCAAGCGGAAGACATGCCCTTGATTGAAAGGATGGGGATCCTGTGGCCTTGCCTCGTCATAACTGAATTCAACCGCAAGGTCGCGATTCTGAGTCCAGTACTTGAAAATCTCGTCACTTAGGCGATTCGAAACACCCTCCAGTCTGGCCTTAAGTTCCTCAAACTGTCCCGCCCCTTGCAACTCCTTGATGTCTGTACCCGCAAGCTTGAGTAGCGCGAGGAAATACTCTTCCCCCTCAGTCAAGGCGGCTTCTTCATCTACCTTGCTCGAGATATGCTCGACTGGAACCCTACCCGGCAAGGTGCCGTAGGTAGGGAAATAGAGGAATCGCGGGAGGCGGTCATGTAGCAACGAACGGACCTGTTGCCAAGGATCGTCTTGAGGGAAGTGTTCGTGAATATGATCAAGAAGTAGTCTCTCTCCATTGGTCGGCTTATGCCTAGTTGTCAGATAGTGATACAGGCTTGCAAGAGTAGAGCATCTGCGAATACGTGCCGCAGCCTTTTCCGTAAGCTCGGCGATTTGCGAGACAAGGAAGGGAACTAACTCGGCTTCGTCCAAAGCGATGCGATAGCAGGTCATATTGTCGTAGCCACGGCGTATCGTGACGACCAAGGATCCAGCTGCAGATTCACCTACGACGCGGGCGACATCGGCAAGATCATCATCGGACAGGCTCCAAGTAGTAGTGAGCACGGCCCATGACGAGACGTCAGGTCGTTCACTCTCGTGAAGGCGACGACGCGGGTATTCCATTAGTCTATTGAACTGCCTTTCAGAGTCCTCAACAGGATTGAGACGGCGAAGGGCTTGAAGCAGGGCTGTCTTGCCAGATTCATTTTTGCCCGCGAGACATGTAAGGTCATGAATCGTAAAGTCTTCCGAATCATCGATACACTTGTAGTTTTGCACTCTAACGGAAACTAGTTTCATCAATGCTTCTCCAGTCGGTGTTCGTGTGTCCCAGGGCAGGCTCGTAGTTGCCCAGTGAGTAGCGCCGCTGCCGTGGACGCCTTGAGGAGCTGCAGTCGTTGGCGCTCCTGAAGGAGCTGTTCGATGGCTGTGTCTATGGAATGTAGCACGGCGGCTATGCACCGCTGCTCCGCTAAGGACGGAAGCAGCATAGGAAGAGAGCGAACAGCACTACGTGAGACTTCGCGGAACGTGCTACCTGACGCCCGTCTGCGCAGTTCTTGCTTCATCGTCTGAATATAGAAATACAGCCACAGATTATGAATGCCACTTTTGGCAACCAGGTTCTGGAAGCCTTGATTGGTGGCCACTGGAACGACGTTGATGGCTGTTAGACCAATAGTGGCCCTGCTGGTGAGGAGTACAGATCCCGCTGGTATAAGCTTCTGTCCGGTTGACGCAAGCCCCTTGTCAGTAATTGATTCACTAGTCACATGCAGATACTTGCCGGGACGCTGTGTCAATTCGGACGGTGTCACCCACGGGATGCCGTGCCCCCAGAACTCTGGGACGCTTCTGGAGGGAGTACTACCTCCAGTCACTTCGGCCACGTCGCTCAGCCGCACGACCTTCCAAGCGGCAGGCGCCTTATCCCCGCCTGGCACCTCCTTCCAAGTCGTGTGCCAGCCAGGAAGGCCGTGAGCGAAGCACTGGTGGAGGAGAGCCTCGCGGAGGTGCTCCGTCGTGAAGATGACTGCTTCGGTCCGTGCGATGGCGGCGCTGATGGCGTCTAGGAATTTGGCGATGCATCGCTGCTCACAAATGGGCGGTAAAGGACGTCTCAGCGAATAAACGTCGTCTCGATTGAGGCCGGGTATACCGGTAGCACGGTTCAGCCTAGAGAAGTCTTCATGGGTTAGCAGATGGTATACCCAGCGAAGGTCGACCTTGCCATCCATCGGAACGACAAAGTAGGTTGTGTCGATAGGAGTGAAGTCGCAAGCTGAATAGGTGACAGAGCCGATGCTGCCCTTGCGGCCAACCACGATCCCGGGGCCAGCATTGGTGGCTCGCATGTTGTAGCCAACTACCCCAGCTGAACCTATGACTGGCACGGCACCTGGGGATCGGTCTCGCTCAGGTAGGGAATAGCCATACTGGAGTTTGAGCATATCTCCCAAGCGTACTAGATGCCAGCCGTCGGGGAGTGGTTGGGCAGTCCTTGAGGACACTCTCGACACGTTACCTTCGTCGGGCACCGTTAAGTGCAATTCCTGCTAGTCCAGCCAATATGCTGCCGATCACAGCTTGAGCCAATGAGAATGTGCCACTGATTCCTGCGGCAAGGAAGGCTATACTGGCAACCACAAGCCCGACACCGACTATCAACTGTCCGTTCATCTATGTATTATCCGGACTCCGTTCATGGGCCGTCAGTTCGTACAGCGTGAGCCCCCGACCTTCACGTTTGGCTTCCAGCCACTGCTTGAAGGAACGCCGACTCTCCCCGGATCTGCGGCCCCCCAGCAGCATTTCGACGCTGATGTCTTCGTCCAAGTCGGGCCAGTGTATGCCTTGACCATCTCCGATGAGCTCCCAGTTTTCTCGCTCCTCAGGCGTCGCGTGCACTAGTCGCGGGTACCACGACAGCGGTACAGAGAGGTCGCGTCCATCGGACAGCTTCACTGCAAGAACGTCCTCCGTGATAGAGACGGTGGTGGCTCCCGGCACGTTGATTTCAGTCGTTGAAACGTACATTCCACTCCCTCAAGAACGATTTTTCATGCGCTCGGACGATACGCTCGATGCGTCGAATTTCGTGAGGCCTCATGCCGTCCGCGTTCTGCAGGGCGACCGGGTTCAGCCAGAAGCTAGCTACGTGATCGTCTCGCTGAACGTGCACGTGAGGCGGTTCGGGCCGGTCGCCGACATGGAAGCGAGACCGGTAGGGCCCCCGTCGCAGCAGTGTCGGCATGGCTCTCCTGATTCCGGCTATCGGGCATAACCCAAGTCCGCCAGCAGTTCGTCCATCCTGGCAACGGCTTCGTCGCGCCGCCGCTCCGCCTCCCTCAGCTGCGACAGGGCCTCCTCCACGGTCATCACCACCACCGGCTCCGTGGTGTCTACATATCGGCTGATGTTGAGATTGAAGTCGTTGGATTCAATCTCATCGAGGTCGGCGATGTGGGCGAAGCGGTCCACTTCTTCGTAGGAACGGTACGCATCGGCAATCCTAGTGATGTGTTCGGGATCTAGGAAGTTCCGAGCCTTGGCTTGACGGAAGCAACCGTCCTGGGCGGCGTCGACGAACAGCACCCTTCCACGCCGTTCGGGGGGCTTGGCCTTGTTCAGCACGCAGATGGCAACGGGTATGCTGGCCCCGAAGAACAGGTTTGGAGCGAGGCCGATGACTGCCTCGAACAGGTCGGCCTCGACGACGCCCTGGCGTATCTTGCCCTCCGCGCCGCCCCGGAACAGCACGCCATGGGGCATGACGACGCCCACCATACCTTGGGCGCTGGTCACAGCCAGCATGTGCAGTAGGAAGGCCAGATCGCCCCTAGTCCTAGGCGGAATGGCACCGTAGCGGGTGAAGCGATGGTGCGGGTCATTCGGCGCGAAGTCGTACCCCCAGTTCTTGAGGCTGAAGGGCGGATTGGCGATGACGCGATCGTAGGAGAGCAGCCTCCCCTCATCGTCCACGAGACTAGGCTCGGCGATGACGTCACCGGCCTCCAGGCGGGCGGCCCGCAGGCCGTGGAGCAGCAGGTTGAGCTTGCCAGCGGCAAGCGTGCCCAGATTGCGTTCCTGACCGTGCAGGGCCAGGTTGCGCACGTCGCCGCACCGCTCCCTTACGTACTGAGCCGTGTAGATGAGCATGCCCGCCGAGCCGGCCGTCGGGTCGCATATGCGCATCCCCTCGCGGGGCTGTAGCAACTCGACGATGAGCCGCACCACGGAGCGGGGGGTGTAGAACTCGCCACCCTTCTTGCCGGCGTCGTCGGCGAACTGGTTGATGAGGTACTCGTAGGCGTCACCGAGTACATTGCCCTCGCCTTCCGGGCCCTCGCGCAGGTTCGCATCCCGGAGATCCAGGCCCGAGAAGTGGTTGAGCAGGGTCCGGATGATGCGCTCGCGGTTCGCCGGGCTGCCGAGCTTGGACTCGTCGTTCCAGTTGGTGGATGCCAGTACACCGTCCAGCCGGGGAGCGTTGGCGTCCTCGATGGCGTGACTGGCGATGTTGATGGCCTCGCCCAGGTTCATGGACGCGGCGGCCAGGGCTGGCCATCGCGCCGACTCTGGGACGAAGAACTCGTGCTCGTCTCGGTCGGTGAGCGCCACCTCGCGGGCCACGCCGGAGGCGACGGCGTGCTCCACCTCCTCGTCGAAGCGGTCGGAGAGCCTCTTTAGGAAGAGTATGGAGAAGATGTAGTTCTTGTAGTCGGCCGCGTCGATCTGCCCCCGCAGGATGTCGGCAGCCTGCCACAGCTTCGACTCCAACTCCTGTCTCGTCAGCGACATCCCCCTCTCCTTCAACTCGCCGCCATGGCCCTAAGGCGGAATTCGTGCACGACCGAGTCGCGCAATGCCCAGCGCCTGAGCAGCGCCGCTTCCATCGTCTCAGCATACGCCGTCTCGGAGGCATCCACGATAAGCGCCAGTGCGTCGAGGTCGCGTGCCGACGGCACGGGGACCTCGACGCCGCCAAGGCTCCCGGCGGACAGCGATCTCAGAGAGGCGGTGACGGTCAGACGCCTAGCCAACTGCTCTCGACCGAAGGCCGAGGTCAGGAAATACCACAGCCAGTGGCCCATGCCGGACGCCGGTTCCCTGGGGCGGGCGACTAGCAGCGTTACCCCGGCAACCGTCCTCGAAACCCCGGGCGGCACGAGGGCGACCTGGACGGACCCGGAGCGCGCCGTCACGAGCACGTCGAAGGGGCGCAGCAGGTGACGCTCCGTGCGGACGCCCCGCGCGACCTTGATCTCCTGGAGGCTGTCAGGTTGTGGCCACCGGTCGTCTCGCAGGTCGCGGCTCTCAACGACCCGCAGTTTCCAATCTCCGGCCCGCGCTCCGGCTCCCCGGCCTGCCCGGGCCAGACCTTGATACACGTCGGCTAGTGCTTCGATTGCGGCCATGGCGCAAGCATAACCGTGTTGACGTGTTTTGTCCACACGCCTTTACGAAACGAGACTGCTTCCGCAGGGCGCACCTAGCGCAACCGCTCCGCCGGCCGCACTTATGCACGACTCGGAGTGCGGAAGATGGGAAACAGAGCCCCATGGTCCGTGGCCGGGAGCGATTCTTCGGCGCACTCCGCCCTTTAGTGCCCCGGACGCTCTCCTAGTGTCCTGATTGAGAAGAAGCTTCGCATAGTCTCTTGACCCGTTGGAGGATGAGGTCGGCGCTGGCGGTCCAGACGAAGGGCTTGGGGTCCTCGTTGTGGTGATCGAGGTAGGCCATGATCGCGTCCTTCAGTGCCTGCACGCTGTCGAAGACGCCGTGGCGAATGCGCCTTTCGGTCAGCTCGGAGAAGAACCGTTCCACGAGATTGAGCCACGAGGCGCTGGTGGGGGTGAAGTGCAGGTGATAGCGGGGGTGCTGTGCGAACCAGCGCTTGACTGCGGGGGCCTTGTGGGTCGCGTATTTGTCCAGGATCAGGTGGACCTCCTGGTCCCTGGGCAGCCGCTCGTCGAGCAGCCGCATGAAGCGCAGGAACTCCTGGTGCCGGTGTCGGCCGTGACATGCGCCGATCACCTTGCCCGTGGCCACATCCAGTGCGGCGAACAGCGAGGTGGTCCCGTGGCGCACGTAGTCGTGGGTGCGGCGCTCGGCCATGCCCGGGCGCATGGGGAGCAGCGGCTGGGTGCGGTCCAGCGCCTGGACCTGGGACTTCTCGTCCAGGCAGAGCACGATCGCGCGGTCGGGCGGGTTCATGTAGAGGCCGACGATGTCGCGCACCTTCTCGACGAAGAACGGGTCCGCTGAGAGCTTGAAGGTCCCCGACAGATGGGGCTTGAGCCCGAACGCCTGCCAGATGCGCCACACGGCGTTCTGGGTCAGCCCCACCTCCCTGGCCATGGACCGGGTGCTCCAGTGGGTCGCGTCCGCGGGCAGCGTCTCCAGGGTGCGCGTGACCACCTCCTCGACCATGGCGTCGCTGATCTTGCGCGGGGCGCCGGGACGGGGCTCGTCTGCGAGACCCTCCAGCCGGTGCTCCCGGAAGCGCTCCCGCCACTTGCCCACCGTCACCGCCGACACGCCAAGCTCCTCTGCAACCGCCTTGTTGCTCAGCCCATCCGCACAGCGAAGCACTATCCGCGACCGCAGTGCCAGCCTCTGCGAACTCTTCGGCCGGCGGGCCCATGTCTCCAGCTTCTCGCGTTCCTCGCCACTTATCTCAAGAGGCTTCTTGGGCCTGCCCGTTCGCATGGCTCATCCCCTCGCACCCTGGAATGGAGCCAGCATCGCATACCATCACCATTTATACAACGCTTTAACCGATCAGGACACTAGCGCCCGGCGACAGCCGGGCCCGCGTCCGCGCCGGGGAGGATGGCCTCGGCGGCGTGGCCGACCGCGTCCATGAGCGGCGCGGGGTAGACCCCTATCACTACCATCGCGGCCAGCAGCACGCACAGCAGCCCGAGCGTCAGGCGTCCCGGGCGTATGGGCTCCGGGTCCGCGGGCTCCTCCATGTACAGCCGCCTTGCGATCTGCAGGTAGTAGTACAGGGAGGCGAGGCTCATGAAGATGGCGAGGCCCACAAGCCACAGAAGGCCCTGGGCGGCCGCGGCGGTGAACAGGTAGAACTTGCTGACGAACCCGGCGAACACCGGGAGCCCTGCGAGCGAAAAGACCGAGGCGACGAAGACCAACGCGACCGCGGGCGACCTCCGCGCGGCCCCGGCGAGCTCGGACAGGTCCTCGGCCCCCGCCCGGCGGCACAGCGTCGAGATCGACAGGAAGGCGGCCACGCTCGTAAGCCCGTAGGCGACCAGGTGCAGCATCACGCCGGCGGCGACGAGGCGCTGCACCGACGGGTCCTGCGCAGCGGCGCCGGCGGGTGCCAGCGCGGCGATCCCCACGAGCAGGTAGCCGACGTGCCCTATCGACGAGTATGCGAGCAGGCGCTTTACGTTGGTCTGGACCAGCGCGAGCAGGTTGCCAAGCGTCATCGTCGCCGCCGCAAGGACCAGGAGCAGCACGTGCCAGCCCTCGGAGGCCGGCATCAGCGCCTCGGAGAACAGCCGCAGCACCAGGGCGAAGGCGGCGGCCTTCGACCCGACCGCAAGGTGCGCAGTTATCGGGGTCGGCGCTCCCTCGTAGGCGTCGGGCGCCCACATGTGGAAGGGCACCGCGGCCACCTTGAAGCCCAGCCCAGCGATCACCATGACGATCCCGACGAGCAGGCCCGGGCTCATGTCCCCGACGGACGAGAGCGCAGCGCCCATCTCGTCGAAGCGGGTCGTGCCCAGCAGGCCGTAGACCTGGCTGATCCCGTAGAGCAGGATCGCGGACGACAGCGCCCCGAGGATGATGTATTTGACCCCGGCCTCGTTGGACTTGGGGTTGTAGCGGTCGTAGGCGACCAGCACGTAGAGCCCGAAGCTCAGCAGCTCGAGCGCGATGTAGGCCGTCAGCAGCTCTCCCGAGGCCGCCAGGAGCATCATGCCGACGACGGTCAGCACCAGGATCCCGTAGTACTCGCCCGGGTGCGAGAGGTGGCGCCTGACGTAGTCCACGGACGCCAGGATCAGCACCCCGCCGAGCACGATGAAGACCGCCTTGAAGAACAGGGCGTAGCCGTCTATGAGGATCAGCCCGCCGTAGAGCGAGTCGGTCTTGCCCCACATGTACACGAGCGTGAAGGCCAGCACGGCCCCGAGCCCGGCGACGCCGACCAGCGCCGACAGGTGCTTTCTCGCCCTAGAGAGCACGAGGTCCGCCCCCAGGACGCCGAAGCCGACTGCGGCGACCAGGATCTCGGGGAGCAGCAGGGCGAAGTTGTTCACGCGAAGGTCCCGGCGACGGCGGCGAGCAGGTCGCTGACGCCGCTGTCTATAACGCGGATGAACGGGAACGGGAAGAGCCCGACGAGCACGATGAACGCGGCGAGCACCAGCGCCGACACCCTCTCGGCGCGGTGCCCGTCGGGGGCGCCTGCGTACCGCTTATCTAGGAGCGCCTCCCACTCGGCGTCGTCGGACCTTCCGAAGAACACGCTGGACACCAGCCGCAGGATGTACACGGCCGTGATCGCGGCGCCGATGACGCCAAGCACCCCCAGCACCGGATAGGTCTTGAACAGGCCCAGGAACACGAGGAGCTCCGCGACGAAGCCGGACAGGCCCGGCAGCCCGAGCGAGGCGAGGCCGGCGATAACGAACAGGGCGGACGTCCAGCCCATGCGCCCGGCCAGGCCGCGCAGGACGCCGATGTCGCGCGTGTGCGTGCGGTCGTATATGACGCCCACCACGGCGAAGAACAGCGCGGTCATCACCCCGTGGGAGAACATCTGCAGCACGGCCCCGGACATCCCCAGCGGGTGCATCGTCGCTATGCCCATCAGCACGTACCCCATGTGGCTGACCGACGAGTAGCCGATCACGTACTTTAGGTCGCGCTGGCCCAGGGCGGATACCGCCCCGTACAGCACGTTCACCGTGCCCAGGCCCACCAGGACCGGCATCCAGCGGTCGGCGCCCTCCGGCAGCAGGAACACCCCGACGCGGATGATGCCGTAGGCCCCCAGCTTCATCAGCACGCCGGCGTGGACCATGCTCACCGCGGTGGGGGCGGCGACGTGCCCGTCGGGCGACCAGGTGTGGAACGGCCACAGCCCGGCCAGCACCCCGAACCCGACCATCAGCAGCGGGAAGAACACCAGCTGGAAGTCGCGCGAGAAGTCCGCACCGGCGAGGGCCGGGATGCTGAAGGTGCCCAGCCCGGACTCTACGAAGATGGCCAGCAGCGCGATCCATATCAGCACGCTGCCCGCCACCAGGTAGAGCATCAGCTTCATCGCCCCGTATTCCTTGGTGCGCAGGAAGGTCCCGAAGTCGGTGCTCGAGCCCCACACGCCGATCAGCAGGTACATCGGCAGCACGCTCAGCTCGTAGAAGAAGAAGAGGAAGAACAGGTCCAGCGTCGAGAAGACCCCGAACACCCCCGAAAGGAGCAGGAAGTACAGGACGAAGAACTCCTTGGGGCGGTCGGTGATCGAGCGCGAGACCAGCACGCCGGTGAGCATCACCACGCCGGTGAGCATGATCATCGGGGCCGAAATGCCGTCGGCCCCCAGGCTCAGCTCGATCGCCCGGTCCCCCAGCGGCCACGGCCCGGGCAGGCTCAGCCAGCCCCACGTGCGCTCGAACTGGAAGCCCCCGGAGCCGTGGTCGTAGGCGGCGAACACGTACATCGACAGCGCCATCGTCGCCAGCGCGACGGCGGAGGCCGTCCACCGCAGCGCCTCGTGCCGGTGGCCCGGCACGGCCATCAGCGCCGCCGCCCCGGCGAGCGGCAGCACGATTACCAGGAAGAGGACCCAGCCGTCGAACCCGGCCATCAGCTATCCGCCCCGCTCAAGCGAACGCCGCCCACCAGATCACCGCCAGCACCACGACGCCGACGGCCATGGCGGCCCCGTACGTGAACAGCCGGCCGGTCTGGACCGCCCTCGCCCGGAGGGCCGAGAGAAGCACCGAGTGGGCCGGGCCGTCGACGCCGGTGTCGTTTACGACGACCCGGTCGAAGAGCGCCACCACACCGGCCGCCGTCAGCACCACCCGGTCGATCGCCCACTGGTAGGCGTCGTCCAGGTAGTAGCCGCGCTCGGCCGCGCGCCGCAGAGCGCCCATCCGGGCGACCAGGGCCTCGCGCTGCGCCGCGCGGGCGCCGTAGGCGAGCCAGCCCCCCGCGACCGCGCCGGCCGCGACGGCGATCGACACGGCCATCAGCCAGGGCTCGACCTCGAAGTGGTGGCCCGGCTCGAAGAACCCGGCGAAGCCCGCGTACCCCCCGGCGTAGTCCAGGGCGAGCAGGCCCACCCCGGCGGCCAGCACGGCGAGCACCGCCAGCGGCACCCACATCACCGCCGGCGGGTCGTGTGCGTCCGGGCGTCCGGGCGGCCCGAAGAACACGAGCGCCGTCACGCGCGTCATGTACAGCGCGCTGAGGAACGCGCCGATCAGCCCGGCGGCCACGAACGCCGGGCCCAGGTCGCCGAGCACGCCGAGGAGCACCTCGTCCTTCGAGAAGAAGCCGGCCAGCGGCGGGATTCCCGCGAGGCTCGCCGCGCCGACGACGAAGGTCCAGGCGGTGACCGGCATGCGCCGGCGCAGCCCGCCGAGGCGCCGCACGTCCGTCTCGCCGCCGCACCCGTGCATGACGCTGCCGGCGCCCAGGAAAAGCAGCGCCTTCGAGACCCCGTGGGCGATCAGGTGCAGCACCGCCGCCGCCAGCGCGCCGGCGCCCAGCGAGAGCATCATCAGACCCAGGTGGCTCATCGTCGAGTAGGCCAGGATGCGCTTCAGGTCGACGGCGGCAAGCGCCATCGTGCCGCCGACCAGGAAGGTGGCCAGCCCGACGGCGGCGACGCCGTGCATCACGGCCGGGGCGAGCGCGAAAAGGGGCATCATCCGCGCGACCAGGAAGACCCCGGCGGCCACCATGGTCGCCGCGTGTATGAGGGCCGAGACGGGGGTCGGGCCCTCCATCGCGTCCGGGAGCCAGACGTGCAGCGGGAACTGGGCCGACTTGCCCATCGCCCCGATGAAGATCAGAGCCGCCGAGGCGTTGAGCGCAGCGTCGCCCACGCCTCCGGCGGCGGCGACGTGGAAGATCGTGGACAGGTCGAACGTGCCGGTCGCGCGGAACAGCAGGATGATGCCGATGAGCAGCCCGACGTCGCCGATGCGCGTGGTGACGAACGCCTTCTTGGCGGCCTCGGCGGCCGGGCGGCGCTCCCACCAAAAGCCGATCAGCAGGTACGAGCCCAGGCCGACGAGCTCCCAGGCGATGTACAGGAACAGCAGGTTGTCGGCGAGCACGAGCGCGAGCATCGCCGCGGCGAAGAGCGCGTGCGCGGCGAAGTACCACCCCAGCCGCGGGTCGCCCCTCATGTAGCCGACCGAGTAGACCTGGGCGAGCAGCGCGACGAACGTGACCAGCCCGAGCATGACCACCGAGAGCCGGTCGACGAGCATGCCCCAGCCGATCTCTGCGCCCCCGACCGAGAGCCAGGAGATCGAGTAGGAGGTGGCATGGCCCTCCAGCAGGTCGGCCAGCACCACCCAGAACAGCACGAACCCGGCGCCGATGGCGGTTATGGAGACCGCCGGCGCCAGCGCCGAGTGGGCGCGCGAGCCGGGCGCCGCGGCGCCGATCGCGCGGCCCGCCACCACTATGACGACGAACGCGGCGGCGCTGAGCGCGGGTATCACCCACGCCGCGTTCATCCCTATGGCGTTCGCCCCGTCCATCGGTTCCGCTGCGCTGCGTCTCCCCTCCGGGCTACCCGGACATGATGTCCAGCTCGTCGGCGCTCACCGTAGAGCGGTTGCGGTAGAGCCTGAGGATGATGGCCACCGCCAGGGCCAGCTCGGCCGCCGCTATGGTGATCACGAACACGATCAGCACCTGGCCCAGGGCGCGCTGGGACTCGCTGAAGTCGACGAAGGCGGCGTAGCCGATCAGGTTGATGTTGACGGCGTTCAGCATCAGCTCGATCGACATCAGGATCAGCACCGCGCTTCGGCGCGCGAGCACGCCGTACAGGCCGATGGCGAACAGCGCCGCCGCCAGCACCTGGAAGTGGACGAGGTCGATCAACGGTCGGTCCCCGGGCCGTCGTCGCCGGGGCCGGTGCGGCGCACCATGACCACCGCCCCAATCAGGGCTATAAGCAGCACAAGCGACGCCACCTCGAAGGGCACGGCCCAGTCGCGGAACAGGCTCTCGCCGACGGCGGCGAACCCGACGCCGGTGCGCGGGCCGGTGCTGACCGCGGTGCGCACTATGGCGGCGACCATCAGCCCGAAGACCGCGATCGCAGCCGCGGCGCCGAGGGGCCAGCCCCTGTGCTCGGTGAGGCGGCGGAAGTCGTCGAGCCTTGTGAGCATCAGCGCGAAGATGATGACGATCACCACCGCCCCGCCGTAGATCAGCACCTGGACCAGGGCCAGGAACTGGGCGAAGGTCAGCAGAAACAGCGCGGCCACCCCCATGAGCGAGGCGAGCAGGCCGAACGCGGCGTAGACGATGTTGCGGGTGGTCACCACCCCCACGGCGCCGCCCAGGACGAGCGCCGCGGCCAGGTAGAACAGTACGGCCGACGCCATCAGCGCGCGGCCGGCCCCTCCGGGGGCGGCGCGGGCGCGGGCGCGATCTCGACCGGCGCCGCCCCGGTCTTGGGGGCGGCCTCCGCCTCCTGCCGGGCCCTGCGGGCCTCGGGGTCCCCGACGTTCTTGGCCTGGAGCGGGGGACCAGCCGGCCTCGGCCTGCCAGGTCCTGCCCATCTCGAGCAGCGCGGGCAGGTCGGCGCGGTTGGCGTCGCGCTCGAACTTGCCCAGCTCGTGCTCGTGGCTCATCTCGATCGCGTCGAAGTTGCACACGTCGACGCAGATGCCGCAGACGATGCAGCGCCCGAGGTTGATCTCGAAGCTCTCGATGATCTTCTTGCGGGTGGACTCCCCGGCCGCGAAGCGCTCGTTGTCGGCCATCTCGGCGCTCATGCACTGGGTCGGGCACTCCCTGACGCAGACCATGCACCCGGTGCAGTAAGGCTCGTCGTTGGAGTCGTCCCACAGCAGGGCGGGGAAGCCCATGAAGCGCTCGTCGATGTCGAGGCGCAGCGCGGGGTCGGGGTACTGCGCGGTGACCGGCCTGCGCACCATCGTGGCCAGCGTGACGGCCAGTCCCCTAAGGCTTCCCAACATGCTCTTAAGCCGCCTCCGGGCTAGGGCGCCCCGCCGGCGCCGCGGGCCCTGCTCGCCGGGACCACCCGCACCGTCCCCCCGCGGGCGCCGGATCCGGGCCGGCGGTAGACGACGTAGCCGACGGCGGCCAATGTTAGCAAAGACAGCGCCGTCAGCACCGACCAGTGCAGGCCGTAGAAGAGCACCAGCCCGGTGAGCACGATGTTGAGGAACGCCGCCGGCACCAGCACCTTCCAGCTGAAGGCCATCAGCTGGTCGATGCGAAGGCGCGGGTAGGTCCCGCGGATCCAGAAGATCACCAGCACGACGGCGTAGGTCTTGGCCAGCAGCCAAAGCAGCGAGAGCGCCTGGTGCGCCGCGCCGTCCAGCGGCATCGTCGGCCAGCGCCACCCGCCCAGGAACAGCAGCGCCACGAGCGCCGCGACCGCGAAGGTGTTTACGTACTCGGCGAGCTGGATGATCGCCCAGTGCGCCCCGCTGTACTCGACGAACGGCCCGCCGACCACCTCGGACTCTGCGTGGTGGATGTCGAACGGGGTGCGGCCGAGCTCGGCGAGCCCGGCCATAAGGAAGATGAACAGCCCGATCGGCTGGACGATCACGTAGGCGATCCGGGTCTGGTCCGCGACGATGCGCGTGAGGTCCAGGCTCTGGCTGAGCATCGCCACCCCGAGCACCGCGAGGATGAAGGGGATCTCGTAGGAGATCAGCTGGCCCGCGGCCCTTAGCCCGCCCAGCATCGCGTACTTGTTGGCGGAGCCCCAACCGGCCATCACCAGCCCCAGCACCGAGAGGACCGAGACGGCGACTATGTACAGCAGCCCCATGTCCAGGTTGCGCAGGACAAGGCCCTCTCCCAGCGGCAGCGTCACCCAGACCGCGAGCGCCGGCAGGAAGATGGCCAGGGGCGCGAGCCAGTAGACCGGGCGGTCGGCCCACGAAGGCAGGATGTCCTCCTTGAGCGTGAGCTTTACGACGTCTGCGACCGGCTGGAGCGTGCCGTGCGGACCGACGCGCATCGGGCCCATGCGCTGCTGTATGCGCGCCAGGAACTTTCGCTCGATGTAGGTGAGCGCCATGACCGTCACCGACAGGAAGCCCATCAGCGCGACCGCCCCGAGCACGTAGTAGACGACCGTCAGCGCGCTCAGCGGTCGACCTCGCCCAGGACGATGTCCAGCGACCCGAGCACCACCACGGCGTCGGCGACGTAGCCCCCGCGCAGCATGTGGCGGATCGCCTGAAGGTTGGAGAACGAGGGGGTCCTTGCCTTGACGCGGTACGGCTTCGGGCCGCCGTCGCTTACGACGAAGACCCCGAAGTCGCCCCTCGGCGACTCGGTGCGCACGTATACCTCGCCCTTCGGCGGTCGGGCGATGCGCCTCATCTTCGCCTGTATCTCGCCCGGCTCGATCTGCGCGGCCGCCTGCTCGACGATCGACAGCGACTGGCGCATCTCCTCGACCCGCACGTAGTAGCGGTCCCAGCAGTCGCCCGTCTCGCCTACCGGGATGCCGAAGTCGAACCGGTCGTATATCCCGTAGGGCTCGGAGACCCTCACGTCCTCGACCATGCCGGTCGAGCGCAGGATCGGCCCGGTGACCCCGAAGTCGACCGCGTCGCTCACCGACAGCGGGCTCACGCCCCGGGTGCGGGCCAGGAACGGCTCGCCCTCGGACAGGAGCCGGTCGCACTCCTCGACCGCGCGCTTCAGCTCGTCGGTCGCGGCGGCGAGGCGCTCGGGGAACTCGGCGGGCAGGTCCTCCTTGACCCCGCCGATGCGGATGTAGTTGTGCATCATCCGCGCGCCGGTGACCGACTCGAAGAGCGACTGGATGCGCTCTCGCTCGCGGAAGCCGTAGAGGATGGGCGTCATCGCGCCGGCGTCCAGGGCGTACACGCCGTAGAAGAGCATGTGGGACGCTACGCGGTTGAGCTCGCACAGGATGGTGCGGATGTACCAGGCGCGCTCCGGGACCTCGACGCCCATCAGCTTCTCGACGGCCATGCAGAAGGCGAGCTCGCCGTTTAGGTTCGCCACGTAGTCGAGGCGGTCGAAGAGCGTGATCACCTGGGCGTAGGTCTCGCCCTCGCACAGCTTCTCCGACCCGCGGTGCAGGTATCCGATGTGGGGCACCGCGTCCACGATGCGCTCGCCGTCGAGGTGCAGGACCAGGCGGAACACGCCGTGCGTGCTGGGGTGCTGGGGCCCCATGTTGATCATCATGTCGACGGTCGAGCCCGAGGCCTCCCGGGTGACCGCCATGCCCGCCGCCCCCGCGGCCCCCGGCCCTACCATTCGTCGTAGTCGTGGAACGGGAAGGACCTTCGGCCCGGCGTGCCTTCGAAGCCGTCGTAGAGCAGCAGCGGGGCGGGGTCGGGATGGCCGCGGAAGCGCACGCCGAACAGGTCGCTGCCCTCGCGCTCGAACCAGTCGGCCGCCCGCCACACGCCGGTCACCGACGGCAGCTGCGGGTCGTCGGGGGGCACGTCGGCCTTCACCACCAGCTTGTGGCGGCGCCCGTAGGAGAACAGGTGGTAGCTGACCTCGAGGCGCTCTTCGTAGTCGACGACCGACAGGCAGCGCAGGTAGTCGAAGTCCAGCCCGGGCTCGGCCTTCATCCTCGCGCACACGTCGGCGACGCGCTCGGGCGCCACCCGCACGCTGACCTCGTCTACCTCGGTGCCGACCTCCACCTGGTCGCCGAACGACTCGGAGACCGCGGCCGCGAGCGCGGTCCCCCGCGCGCTAAGCGCGTCGGCGGCGACCTCCACCTTCGGCCCGCGCCGCGCCGGCCTCGCGGCCGCGGGACGGGCGCGGGCGCCGCCCGCCGGGTCTCCGGGCTCCGGCGGCATCTACTCCGGGGCCGGCCCCGCCGGGCGCTCGGGGCGGACGCGGGCCTCGCCCCTGGCGTCGGCGCTGATCTTGTCCTGCAGCTCCATGATGCCGTACATCAGCGCCTCGGGGCGGGGCGGACAGCCGGGCACGTAGACGTCGACGGGTATGAGGTGGTCGACGCCCATGACGACCGAGTAGGAGCGAAAGTACGGCCCGCCGTTGGTCGCGCAGCTGCCCATGGCTATCACCCACTTGGGGTCGGGCATCTGCTCGTAGAGGCGGACGATGGGGTCGGCCATCTTCTTTACGACGGTGCCGGCGACGATCATCACGTCGGACTGGCGCGGCGAGGGCCAGGTGACGACGCCGAAGCGGTCGAGGTCGTGGTGCGACATGTGCGCCGACATCATCTCGATCGCGCAGCACGCCAGCCCGAACGAGAGCGTCCAAAGCGAGGACTTGCGGGCAAGGGCGAACAGCTCGCTGGAGCGGGCGACCACGGCGTTGGGCAGGACCTTGTCGAAGACGCTGTCGGCCGGGGAGTTGCCGCCCGGGGGCGTCGCGCCGTCGAAGCCGGCCCCGAGGTCGGAGAAGGCGGGCCGCTCGGCGGTCAGGGCAGTCGCCTCCGGCGCCCTAGCGCCACTGGAGCACGCCCTTTCGCCACGCGTAGACGACGCCGAAGAACAGTATGCCGATGAAGATCAGCATCTCGTAGAAGACGGCCGGGGTGGACTTGAGGAAGACCACGGCCCAGGGGAACAGGAACACGGCCTCGACGTCGAAGATCAGGAACAGGATCGCGAACACGTAGTAGCGGATCTGGATCTGCGACCAGCGGAAGGGCTCGGGCTCGACGCCGCACTCGTACGGCTCGTCCTTGACGGCCGAGGGCCGCCTCGGCGCCATGATGCGGGAGACCGCGAATATGGCCCCCACCCCCGCGGCGCCCACGAGGGCGACGATCAGGACCGCGATCCAGTTGAGGGTGTACCCTTCCGGCAAGTGGGCTACCTGGCCTGGCTCAACCGAGCGCCCTCAACCTAACACCGGCCCGGAACGGGTGTCAAAAGCCGCCGCCGCCCGTTCCGGGGCCCGCGCCCGGACGGCGCTCACTGCGCCACCCGGCGGTAGAGCCAGCCGCCGAGCGAGAACGACTCGCGGTCCGCGTCGAACACGGCGCGCTCGCCCACCCCCCTGCCGGCCCGCAGGACGAACGCGTCCGGCGCCGGCCCGGCCCGCTCCATCGGCGCCGGGGCGTGGATGGACACCCCCTCCCCCGCCGGGGCGGTGATCCAGAGGCCGCCGCCCCTGTACTCGACTCCCGCGGCTATCCCGGGTTCGGCCACGAACAGGCCCGTGAACGGCGCCAGGTCGTCGGGCGCGGTCGCTGGCGCCGGGGGCGCCACACCGGACGGGGGCCGGGCGGGCGGGGGCGAGCCGGTGAGCAGCACCTCCATTACCTCGACGCCCAGGAGGTAGGTGGCGGCCGTGGGCCACGCGTTGGCCAGCAGCACGACCCCCGAGCGGGTCGGGACGTTGAAGCAGATCTGCGACGAGAACCCGTGGATGCCGCCGCCGTGGCCGAGGTAGACGCGGTCCCCCACGCGCTCCGCCGCCCAGGGCAGGCACTGGCCGCTCGACCAGTCCGCGGCAGCGTACTGGGGCCGGTGCATCTCAGAGAGCGCGCGCGCGCTGAGCACCCCGGCCTCCGGACTCACCCCGTCGCCGGCCCGGAACTGGAACGAGATCCACCGCGCCAGGTCCTCGACGGTCGAGTGGAGCTGCCCGGCAGCCGCGATGCCGTTTAGGTGCCGGTACTCGGCGAGCCGCGGCACGCCCCTGCCAGGAACCCCGGGAACGGCGGCGTCGTACCCGGTGAACAGCCGTCCGGCGGGCAGGTCCCCACGCTCGAGGGCGGTGGAGTCCATGCCTAGCGGTCCGGTCACGCTCTCGCGCAGGTAGGTCGCGTAGTCGACGCCCGAGAGCCTCGAGATCACCTCGCCCAGCAGGCCGAACGCCAGGTTGCAGTACTTCCACTGCGAGTCGGCCGGGATCACGACCTCGGTCCTTGGCAGCGCGCCCAGCACCTCGTCGCGGCCGGGGAACTCCTCCGCTCCCCAGCTCATCAGCGCCGTCTCCGTCGACAGGCCCGAGTGGTGAGTCAGCATCCGCCGCAGCGTCACGTCCGCGACGCGTCCCCCGGTCTCGACGGCGGCGCCGAACTCCGGCAGGTGGACGGTGAGAGGGTCGTCCAGCCGCAGCAGGCCGCGGTCCCTGAGCTGCATGACGGCCGTGGCGGTGAAGGTCTTGGTGATCGAGGCGACGCGGGCCACGGTGCCCGCGTCCGGCGCGCTGCCGGCGTCCAGGTCGGCCACCCCGAAGCCGCCGGTCCAGGCCAGCTCCCCGTCGCGAACGATGCCGGCGGCGAGCCCCGGCGACCCGAGGTCCCCGAAGCGCCCGGTGATGTACTCCTCGGCCGCCGCCATGCGGCCGTCGCTGATCCCGTTCATCGTCTCCTCCTGATCTCCGGGCCGGGGCTACCTGCGCGCGCCCGCGTCGGCGAGCTCCGCCTCCAGTTCGCGTACGTCCAGGCCCATTGCGGCCAGCGTGGCCAGGTCGGCCCTAGCCTCTTCGTCGAGACCGAGCACAGCGTACGTCCTCGCCCGGCTCTCGTATGCCTCCAGCGCCTCCGGATTGAGCCTTATCACCTCGGTGTAGTCCGCTGCCGCCTGCTCGTAGTCCCCCGCGTCGTAGGCCGCTCCGGCCCTGTTGAGGTAGGCGGCGACGAACCGGGGGGCCAGCTCTATGGCCCGGTCCAGGTCGGCCATGGCTCCCTCGGCGTCGCCCAGCGCGAGCCTGGCCCTGGCCCGGTCGTGGTGCGGCTCGGCCCAGCTCGGCTGGAGCTCTATCGCCCTGTCGAGGGACCCGACCGCCGCCTCGAGGTCGCCCAGGTTGAAGAGCGCCCTGGCCCGGTGGTGGTGGGCATCGGCGTGGAACGGGTTGCGGTCCGTGGCCCACCCGTGGTCGCGCGCCGCCGCCTCCCACTCTCCCATCAGTCCATGGGCCAACCCGCGGTTGAAGTAGGCCGACGCGGACCAAGGGGCGAGCCTGATGGCCTCGTCGTAGTCCCTTATCGCCAGGGCGTACTCGTTTAGTCGGCGGTAGGCGTTGCCCCTGTTCTCGTAGGACGGCGCGAAGGACGGGTCCGCGCCGATCGCCCGGTCGTAGTCCTCGACCGCCCACACGTAGTTGCCCATGGCCTGCCACGTGCCGCCCCGGTTGTCGTAGAAGACCGCCGTGTCGGGGCTGAGCTCGATGGCCCGGCCGAAGTCCTCTATCGCCTCGGTGTGACGGCCCAGGTTGACCAGCGCCAGGGCGCGGTCGTTGAACGCCGCGGCCAGGCCCGGGTCCAGCTCTATGGCCCGGTCCAGGTCCTCGATCGCCGCCTCCCAGTCGCCGAGGCCGTAGTGCGCAAGGCCGCGCGCCCGGTGGGCGACAGCGTCCGGCCCGGAGAGCGCCAGGGCCCGGTCCAGGTCCTCCACCGCCAGTTCGAAGCGGCCCAGCCGCGAGCGCGCGACCCCGCGCCGCAGGTAGGCCTCCGCCATGCCGGGGTCGATCCGGATGGCCTCGCCGTAGTCCGCGACGGCCCCCTCCAGGTCGTCCAGCCCTGACCGCGCGTTTCCCCTGTGGTAGTGGGCAGCCGCGCTGTCCGGGTCCAGCTTGAGCGCCCGGTCCAGGACCTCGATCGCCCTGCGGACATCGCCCTGCGCCTCCAGCCCGGCCGCGGAGCGGACCAGGCGCTCGGCCGCCGCCTCGTCGCTCTCGGCAAAGACGGACTGGTCCCGGGGACTGGGCTCCCCCGCCGGTTCGTCCGCGGCCTGGCCGCATCCGAGGGCGATGGCCGCCGCGGCCATGGCGACCGCGATCGCGAGCCGGGCGGGCCGGACCCTCAAGCCGGGCACCCCATCCGGGCGGCGTCGGGAGGCCGGGCCACGCGGTCCGCCGGCCCCGGCGGCCTAGGGACAGCCCTCGTTGCTGACCTTGCGGTCGGCCATCGTGGTGTTGCACAGGATGGCGCCTTCCAGCTCGGTGCCCGTCATGTCGGCGAACGTGAGGTTGGCATCCGTCAGGTCGGCCCCCCGCAGGTCGGCGTAGGTCAGGAAGGCCCCCAGCAGCTCCACACCCCGAAGCGCCGCGCCGGAGAGGTCGGCCCGCGACAGGTCCGCGCCCCTCATGGAGGCGCCCTCGAAGTTGGCGCCGCTGAAGGTGGCGCCCTTGAGCTCGGCGTTGTCCAGCGTCGCCTTCTCGAAGTTGGCGCCGCTTGCATCGGCCCCGAACAGCGACGCCTTGGTGAGGTTGGCCAGCAAGAAGTCCGCCTCCCTGAGGTCGGCCTGGCCGAGCCTTATCCCCTCCAGATTGGCGCCCACGAACAGCGCGCCGCGCAGGTTGGCCTCCTCCAGGTCGGCGCTGTCGCGGCCGAGCTCGTCGAGCTGGCGCCACCCGATGATTATCTCGCCCAGGTCCTGGTGGCTGAAGTCGGCCCCCGGGCACTCCGCCCCCTGCCCGATCTCGCAGCCGCCTATCAGCCCGCCGATCGTGGGCACGGGCGTGATCGCGAAGTCCTCCCCCCCGGGGGTGGGCACCTCCTGGTGCAGCGTCCCGCCGCCGGAGCCGCAGCCGCCGAGGGCGAGCAGGGACGCGCCGGCAAGCGCGAGCAGGCAGAGGAGGGGCGCGGCCCGGGCGCGGCCCGCCCGTCGCCCCGAGTTCGCCCGCTCCGCCGGCCGCATGCCCATTCCGGAGCCCCCTACCATCGCTTCCGCCAGTCCCGCTCCCAGAAGCGCCGCCCGTCCAGGTCAACCTCGGCCCGTATGGTCAGGGCGCGGAGCGTGGTCGCGGCGTCCACCCGGACCTCGACCGCGCCCGTCGGCCGCTCGAGGCTCGCCAGGGCCCTCGTCGACGTGCTGGCGCGGTCGGGGTGATCGGCGTCCACGTCCAGCGTGAACTCTTGGCGGTTCGAGTACCGCGTGTGCGGCATCACCTGGAGGCTGACCCACCGCCTGCCGCGGAACGAGCTGACCCCCGTTACTAGGTCGCGGCTGACCGAGTAGGCCGCGCCCCTGTCCAGCACCGCCGGCGCGGGAGCCGCCGGCCCGGGCAGGGGGGCCAGGTCGGGCGGGGGCAGGGCCGGCGCCTGGGGCGGGACGGCGGGAAACGTCAGCTCGGTGGCGTGGGGGGCGCCGGTGTGGACCAGGAGCGAGTACCTGCGGGGTGTGGGCCAGATGGCGGGGAAGTTGGCCCCGGAGATTCGCAGCCGCATCCGGTGGCCGGCCCCGAACTCGTAGGACGTCGGGCGCAGGGGGATCTCCGCCTCCAGCACGCCGCCGCCGGCGGGCCGGGCCAGGGCCCCGCTCAGGCTGTCGAAGCACACCAGGTACGAGCGCCCGTCCGGGGCCACGTCGAGGAGCTTGGCCACGAGGGTTATCTCCTCGGGGGCCGCCTCGGTGCTGAAGAAGAGCCTTACCGACGGTTGGCCGGTGACCTCCACCGGCTCCGCGAGCGGCTCCGAGTCGTAGCTCAGCGCGCCGGGGTCGTCCGACGTCTGGTCCTGCGGGTAGGCTATGGGCTCGAGCACCGAGTCGTAGGCCGCAGAGACCAGCCCGCCCCTGGCGTCGTAGTCGTACCTGTCGGCGGGCCGCCCCGGCGCGGGCGCCTGCTGCGAGAGCCGGCCCCGGGGCGCGGCGAACAGTCTCTCCTCGCGGCGCCGCTGGATCGGCCACTCCATCTCGCTGCGCCACCGTCCCGCCCCCTGCACGTAGATCGTCACGGGTGGCTCGTCCTCGACCCCGTTGCGGTCGCCCCTGAGCCACCTGTCCCACCACCTGTCCATCTCCCTGACGAAGTCGACCGGCTCTGCGGACGCCTGGTCCGGGAAGGCGTGCTTCCAGGGCCCGAACAACAACCTCTTGGGGCCGCGGGCGCGGTCGAAGACGCGGAGCGTGTCCTCCGGGTAGGCGTCGTGCCAGCCGCATATCGCGAACATGGGCACGTCGATCAGGCCCGGGTCCGCCCTCTGGCGCTCGACGTAGTCCGGCGAGGGGGGCTCGCCGTGCCAGGCCAGGTGCCACGGGTCGTTGTGGTCCAGGCGCTCGAACCACCGCTCGATCCAGTCGGGGGTGCCGTCCGCCCGCAGGGGCGGCAGCAGGTTGTTGGCGGTCATGCCCGGGCCCCAGTGCGGATCGGCTAGGAGCATCAGCCGCGAGCCGCGGTGCACGAACATAGCCCCCCAGTTGTCGTCCGTGGCGTGAACGGGGATGATCGCCCTTAGGTGGGGCGGTCGCGTGGTGGCGGCCGCGATGGCGGTGATGCCCCCGTACGACACGCCCCAGATGCCGACCGACCCGTCGCACCAGGGCTGCGCGGCGGTCCACTCCACTGCCTGGTGGAGGTCGTCGCGCTCCCGGGGGTCGAACGGATGGGGATTGACGCCCTCCGAGGAGCCCACGCCGCGGAAGTCGAGCTGCAGGACGGCGTAGCCCCTGGAGGCGAAGTGCCGCTGGTAGGGGTCCATGCCCCCGAGACCGCCGAAGCCGTCCTTCAGGTAAGGGATGTACGTCAGGATGGCCGGGAGCTGGCCGGCGGCGGAGGCGGGCCGGTACAGGTTGCCGGCCAGCAGCACCCCGTCCGGCATGGGCACCCGCACGTCGCAGGTGACCTCGACCGCCTCCTTCATGTCGCGCCCCCTAGGGCTGGAGCCAGACGTTCGCGAAGTACGGGAACGCCTTGACCTGGAAGTTCTGGAGCTTCTTGGTGTGCGGGAATATCGCGTACCAGGTCCCGAGGTAGACCACCACGACGTTCTTGTAGGCCTCGAGCTGGAGCTCCTCGGCTATCCGGAACTGCTCGGTCTGGGTCGAGGCCTGAGCGTACTCGACGCGCAGGCGCTTGAGCTCGGGGATCTTGGCCGTGAACCACCCGTCGCCGTCGAGGTAGAAGTCGCTCAGGGGCTCGCCGCAGCACCAGTGTGACGCCCAGGCCGTCAGGCCGGCGTATGTGGTGCTGCGCTCCTCGCCGAAGGTGCCTATCACCGTCGCCCAGTCCAGCGCGGGCTGCTCGACGTTGAACCCGAGGGATTCGATCTCCTTCTTGATCACCAGGCCCACCGGGGTGATGGTCGCGTAGTCGTTCGGATTGAGGAGGACGACGGTCTCGCCGTTGTACGAGGACTGGGCGACGAGCTCGCGCGCCAGCTCCTTGTCGTTGACGTTGTAGTACTGGTCGGCTCCCACGTCCGTCTCCAGCGGCGTGCCGCAGTAGAAGACGGCGGGGCACAGGTCCCACAGCTCCCTGCCGCCCAGGGAGAACATCGCCGCCTCGATGTCTATGCCGACCTGCAGGGCCCGCCGGGCCAGCAGGTCGTCGAAGGGTGGGAAGCCGGCCCACGGGCGGAAGTCCGACCGGTGGCCGGGCTTGTAGACGGGCACCACCAGGTCGGGGTTCTCGTCGGTCCGCTCGAAGAAGTCCAGGCCCGCCCCGTCGACGATGTCCCACTCGCCGGTCTCGAGGCCCGCGATCTTGGTCTCCTCCGACGGGACCTCGAGCCATGTCAGGGTGTCGATGTACGCGGTCTGCTCCCCCGCGTAGAGGCTGTTCGGCTCCGTGCGCGCGACGTAGTCCTCGAACCGCTGCAGGGTCACCCTGTCGCCCTGCCGCCACTCCACGAACTCGTAGGGTCCCGACCCGACCCAGTCGGGCGCGCCCGCCGTGGCGGGCGTGTCGTGGATCACGCTGTCGGGCATGACGTAGACGCTGCCGAAGGGCCTTGCGATCCCCACCGGAACGGCCCCGTAGGGCTCGAGCAGGTTGACCGTGAACGTCAGGTCGTCGATGACCGTGAACTGGTTCTCGTTGTCGGTGAAGTCGCGCATGAGGGTCGCGGTCGAGTGGCCGCCGTTGAGGTAGCGGCCCATCGAGGTCACCACGTCCTTGGCTGTGACCGGCTGGCCGTCGTGGAACTTCATGCCCGAGCGCAGGGTGAACGTCCAGGTCAGGTTGTCGTTGCTCAGCTCCCACCTGTCCGCCATGCGGGGCTGGTCGGAGAGGTTGAGGTCCCATCCGAGCGGCGCCTCGAACATGTGGGATCCCACCGCCACCGAGACGTAGGCGCCAGAGAAAGCCGGGTCAAGGCTCGGAATGCTGGCCTGGGAAACGATCCTGAGGGTGCCGCCGAACTGGGGGCCGCTGGTCACGGGGGGCGGCGTCGGCGTGGCGATCAGGATCCTCTCCACCTCGACCTCCACCTCGACGACCCGCTCGACCTCGACCTCCCTGACCACCTCCTTCTCCACCTCGACGACCTTTTCGACCTCGACCTCCCTGACCACCTCCTCCACGACCGGCACCTCGACGATCTTCTCGACCACCTCGGTATCCCCACCGCACGCAGCGGCCACGACGGAAGCTGCGAGGGCCAGAGCTAGAAATGCGGAGAGACGTCCCATGTCCTCACCCCCTTAGGACTTTCGGAAAGTCCAGATTGCCGGCGAACGGGCCCGCCGATCTCGGGGCCTACAACTGCTCGGCGGCGGCCGAGCCAAGGCTTTCTGGGAAGATCGCCGACCGGCTGGACGCAGCGGGGCGGCGGTTGGAACCTGTCTCTAGCGGTGGGCGCATTGTGGCCGCCCGCCTCAACCGTGTCAAGGATCGGCAGCCGCCAAGCTTCTCCATACTGGCGCGGGTAGCGGCGCGGCGCGGCGACGTCGGTCCATGCCAGGCATGTGGCGGGATGCTTGGAGGACAGGCCCTGGCGACGCTGCGGCCGGCTGCGTGATTGACCCGCTGCGGTGAGGAGGGCCTGGCCAGCTCTTCACCGGCCGATGCGGCGAACCATCGACCTCGCGTCGAAGGGCGGGCTGCCATCGCCAGCCGTGCGGCTTAGGCGCCGAACAACCCCGGGGGCTGCACCTTCACATGGCAACCTCGCCCCAGAGTCCCGCCCAGCAACGCGTCGGTGGACGGCTCTCGGAGGGCGGGACCGCCGGCTGCGCGGCTGCCCGGCTATCGGGAGGAGGTGGCGAGGCTGGTCTGCAGCGCAGCGGCGGTCAGGTATCGGCTGATGCGCCCCGCTCGCTCAAGCTCGAGGTGGATGATGGAGCGTTTGAGCGGCGTGTTGAGTCCCGGTCCGTGTGGGCCGTCGTACGATCGCGAGGCATGGGGGCGAGGGCCTTCACTCTGGGGGGTAGGGCCCCGCCCGACATGCGGGCCGTGCGAACTTGTCGAATCCGTCATCCGGTTCACTTGTTGACAGGCCCGTAGATGGCGATGCTGCGCTGCTTGCCGCGTCGCATGGCATGTGAATGCGCCTGCGGAAATGCCCTGCTCGCGGCGCGAGATGAAGCTCTGTTCGCCTCCCCTTTGGGTGGATCAGGTCTTTCCCAGGCCCCGGGCCGGCGAGCCCGCGCGGCGCCGTTCCTAACCACGATCACGGACCCTGGGACTGCTGGGGTATCAGAACGGAGTCAATGACGTGGATGATTCCGTTGGACGCCTGTATGTCGGCGATTACGACCCTGGCGTCGTTGATCATGACGGCGCTGCCGTCGACGGTGATGGTGACCTCGCTGCCCTGGACGGTGGCAGCCGAGTCGAGGCTTACGACGGCTTCCGCAGAGACGCTGCCGGGGACGACGTGATACAGGAGGATCTCGGTGATGGCGGCGATGTCGCCGAGCAGCGCCTCCACGGTGCCGTCGGGCAGCTTGGCGAAGGCGTCGTCGGTGGGTGCGAAGACGGTGAAGGGTCCGTCGCCCTGGAGGGTCTCGACCAGCCCCGCCGCCTGCAGCGCGGCGACTAGGGTCTGGAACCTGCCGTCGCCTGCCGCGATGTCGACGATGGAGCCGAGCTCCTGCGGGGGCAGGAGTACGGAATCGATCACGTGGATGATCCCGTTTGAGGCCTGTATGTCGGTGATGACGACCCTGGCGTCGTTGATCATGACGGTGTTGCCGTCGACGGTGATGGTGACGGAGTCGCCCTGGACGGTGGCGGCCGAGTCGAGTCGCACGACGGCGTCTGCGGTGACGCTGCCGGGGACGACGTGATACAGGAGGATCTCGGTGATGGCGGCGACGTCGCCGAGCAGCGCCTCCACGGTGCCGTCGGGCAGCTTGGCGAAGGCGTCGTCGGTGGGTGCGAAGACGGTGAACGGGCCGTCGCCCTGGAGGGTGTCGCCGAGGCCTGCCGCCTGCAGCGCGGCGACTAGGGTCTGGAACCTGCTGTCGCCTGCCGCGATGTCGACGATGGAACCGAGTTCCTGAGGGGGCAGGAGCACGGAGTCGATGACGTGGATGACTCCGTTTGAGGCCTGTATGTCCGTGATGAGAACCCGCGCGTCGTTGACCATGACGGTGCTGCCGTCGACCGTGATGGCAACGGAGTCGCCCTGGACGGTGGCGGCCGAGTCGAGGCCTACGACGGCTTCCGCGGAGACGCTGCCGGGGACGACGTGGTAGAGGAGGATCTCGGTGATTGCGGCGACGTCGCCGAGCAGCGCCTCCACGGTGCCGTCGGGCAGCTTGGCGAAGGCGTCGTCGGTGGGTGCGAAGACGGTGAAGGGTCCGTCTCCCTGCAGGGTGTCTACGAGGCCGGCCGCCTGCAGCGCGGCGACTAGGGTCTGGAACCTGCCGTCGCCTGCCGCGATGTCGACGATGGAGCCGGGCTCCTGCGGGGGCAGGAGGACGGAGTCGATGACGTGGATGATCCCGTTTGAGGCCTGTATGTCGGTGATCACGACCCGCGCGTCGTTGACCATGACGGCGCTGCCGTCGACGGTGATGGTGACGGAGTCGCCCTGGACCGTGGTCGCCGAGTCGAGCCGCACGACGGCGTCTGCGGAGACGTTTCCGGGGACGACGTGGTACAGGAGGATCTCGGTCAGCGCGGGGATGTCGTCTAGCAGTGCCTCGACGGTGCCGTCGGGCAGTTTGCTGAACGCGTCGTCGGTGGGGGCGAAGACGGTGAAGGGCCCGTCTCCCTGTAGGGTCTCGACCAGGCCGGCCGCCTGCAGGGCGGCGACGAGTGTCTGGAACCTGCCGTCTCCGACCGCGATGTCGACTATTGTCGTCATCGCGGGCTCAGGCTCGGCCTGTGCGGCAGGGGTTGCCGTGGGCGGGACCGGCGTCGGATCCGGGCCGCCGGAGCAGGCGGCCGCGGCCGCGAGCAGGAGACCCAGGAGGACGATGCCTCCGGCTCCAAGGAGCGTTCGGACCGCTCCGTTAGCGAGGTTATCAGCCAGTTTCTTGACCATCTCGGCCTCCTTGGGGCTCCCCGCAGCCTTGACAGTGCTGTCGGCGATGATTAGCATCTGCGCGCCGTTCTGCGGTATATGCTCGACACAGGATAAGACTATACACCACAAGCTGTCAAATATAAGCTACAGCCGCCTTGGCTCCTGAGAGCGCAGGGGCAACGGATCGCATGGGGCTGACGGGGCTCCTTCGTGGCCGCTATGCCGCCGCCCTGCTGGTCGGCGACGACCGCGAGGCTTCGAGGGTGGTCAGGGACGCCCTAGACCGTGGCGTCGAGCGGGCGGCGATCTGCCTCGAGGTGCTGGGCCCCGCGCTGGGGGAGGTGGGAGAGGCCTGGGCGAGGGGGGAGATGAGCATAGCCGGCGAGCATCTGGCCACCAGCATCACCCTCGAGCAGATGGCATACGTAAGGGAGGCGGGCCGCCGCAAGGATGACGTCGGCGCCACCGTCGTCGTTGCGGCCGTGGAGGGGGAGATGCACTCGGTGGGGACCCGCATGATCGCCGATCTCTTCCACATCGACGGATGGGACGTGGCGCACCTGGGCCAGGACACTCCCGCCGCGGACCTGGTGGAACTGGTCAGGGACCGGAGGGCCGACCTCGTGGTCCTGTCCGTGTCCCACCCGGAGAGGCTGCCAGCGGCGACCGAGGCCGCCTCCATGCTCAAGGCCCTCGGCGACGCGCCGGCCGTGTTCGTCGGCGGGAGGGGCATTTCGCCGGCCGGGGAGAGGGGCGCAATCGAGGCGGACCTGGTCATCTCGGACCCGCTGCAGGCGATTCGGGTCGCCAGGGAGATCCTGGGCCTGGGCAGGGAGCGCCTGACCCTCGAGGTCCAGCTAAGGTCCCTCGGGCGGCGCGTCCAGGAGCTCAGGAGAGAGCTCGGATGGAGCCAGCAGGAGCTCGCATCCCGGTCCGACCTGGACCGCACCTACCTGAGCAGGGTGGAGCAGGGCAGGCAGAACATCACGATAGCGGCGGCCATGAGGATCGCCGACGCCCTCGGCACGTCCCTGACCGCGCTGATCGACCCTTCCCAGCTCCCCGAGCCGTGAGGGGGCGTGCCGGCGGTCGCGCGACCGCTCCGCTCTAGGCCCGCTCCATCTCGCCGCCGCTCCCGCGAACGGACGGAGAGGTCAACCCTTCACGCCCCGAAGTGCCGGGCCAGTTCGTCGCGCTCGAAGACCGGCATGCGCTCCACCCTTCCGCCGGAGCGCATCCAGACCCCCTCCGCGCCGGCGTCCGCGCGTCCGATCACTCGCGCGGCGATCCCCTCACCGCCCAGGGCGGCTGTCACCGCCGCCGCGTCCCCGGGGTCGACCGCCACCAGCAGCGCGCCGGACGCAATCAGGCCCAGCGGGTCCAGCCCCAGCGCGTCGCAGATGTCGCGGCACTCGGCCAGGACCGGTATCGCCTCGCGGTCGACGGTCAGCCCGACCCCCGCCGCCGCCGCCATCTCCGCCAGGCCTGAGGCGATCCCGCCCTCGGTCGGGTCGTGCATCGCGTGGACGTCCGCCGCCCCGCGCGCGATCTCCGCGTCGCGCCTCACCCCGATGCCGGGCTCGAACAGCATCCCCGCCGCGGCCTCGATCACGGCCGGGTCCACCCCGGCCCGGGCCAGCTCGTCCGCGGCCTCGCGGGCGAGCACCGAGGCGCCCTCGATCGCCACGCCCTTGGTCAGGACGATTGCGTCGCCGTCCCTCACGCCCGAGGTGAGGACGACCTCGTCCCTCTCCGCCTCGCCGAGCAGCACCCCGACCGCCATCGGGCGCGGCAGGCCGTAGGTCACCTCAGTGTGGCCCCCCACCAGCGAGATACCGTGCTCTGCGCACGCGCCCGTCAGCTGGCCGAAGACCGCCTCGACCTCGCCCTCGGCGGTTCCCTCCGGCAGCAGCAGCGTCGCCATCAGCCACCTGGGCGTCGCGCCGACCACCGCCAGGTCGTTGCAGTTGATCTGCACCAGGTACCAGCCGATCAGGTCGGTGGCGAAGGTGATCGGGTCGGTCTTGGCCGCCAGGTAGCGCCCGCCCATGTCGATCAGAGCCGCGTCCTCGCCCACGCGGGGCCCCAGCGCGACGCGCGGGTCGTCCTGGGGCACGTCCCCGAGGAGACGCCCGAGCAGCTCGGGGGGCAGCTTGCCTGCCCTGAGATTCGATCCGGAGTCGGGGTCGGTCATGGGGTCCGGGTAGTTTTGGCCAAATCGGCGCGTTTGTCACCCGCGGGCCCTACCGGGGGCCGCCGGAGTACGATTGGGGCGTCATGATCAGGGCCGTGTTCTTCGACCTGTACGGCACGCTCGCCGGCTTCTCGCCCTCGCGGTTCGAGATCCAGTCGGGCGCCGCGTCCCGGTTCGGCCTCGAGCTCACCGAGGAGGGCGTGATTCGCGGCTACGCTGCCGCGGACGCCTTCATGGCGGAGCAGAACTCACGCGAGCCGCTCAGGGTCCTGGACCGCGAGGCCAGGGAGCGTTTCTTCGTCGAGTACGAGCGAAGGGTGCTCGAGGGCTCCGGCATCGAGGTGGACACCGAGACCGCCGCCGCCGTCTGGCGCAGGGTGCGCCGCGCCCCGTACGACCTCGCCGTCTACCCCGACGCGGAGCCGGCGCTCCGGGTGCTGCGCGATCTCGGCATCGCGCTGGGCGTGATCTCCAACATGAACAGCACCGGCCCCGCCCTGGCCGCCCGGCTGGGGATCGAGGACAGCGTGGACTTCGTGGTCACCTCGCTGGACGTGGGCGCGGAGAAGCCCTACGGACCGATATTCGCGGCGGCCCTGGGGCGGGCCGGGGTGGAGGCCGCCGAGGCGGCCCACGTCGGCGACCAGATCACCTCCGACGTCGAGGGCGCGCGGCGCGCGGGCATCAAGCCGGTCCTGATAGACCGCGACGGGAACCACCCGGACTACCGCGGCGCGGTGCGGATCGAGGGGCTGGCCGAGCTGGCCGGGGCGCTGGGTCTGGCCTGACCGTCACCGCGGCGCTGCGGCCCGTATCCGCGCGGGATGTACACTACCGCGCGCTTCGCACAGCTCGACGAACCTGGCCCGCTTCCCCCGCAGCGATGACGGGCGCGGGCCGCATGGTGCCCCATGGCGAGGAACTGGTCGGACAGCGAAATAGACGCCATCGTCCGGGACTACCTCGACATGCTCGAGCGAGAGCAGACCGGCAGGGCCTACAACAAGTCCGAGCACAGGCGCGCTCTCATGGAGGCCACGGGGCGATCCAATGGGTCCGTCGAGCGCAAGCACATGAACGTCAGCGCGGTGATGGTCGCCCTCGGCCTCCCGCACATAGAGGGCTACAAGCCGTACCGACACTTCCAGAGAGCGCTGTTCGAGGCGGTTGGGTACCATCTCCGCGAGAAGCCCTGCCTCCATGCCCTTCTGACGGGGCAGATCGATCGGTCGCGGCTCTGGGTCATGGAGTCCGTCTCCCCCTCAAACATCGTCTTCGACGACGGGCCGCCGCCGCTCGGGCCCCCTGGAGAGGATCTGCCCGCGGATATCCGCCGCATCATCCGTAGGTTTGAGCCCGCAGCGCAGAGGGATGCCCGAAACCGGCAACTCGGCACGGACGGTGAACGGCTCGTCTACGAGACGGAGAGGCGCCGCCTGTGCGGAATAGGCCGGGGAGACCTTTCGGAGCAGGTCCGATGGGTGGCAAGGGACGACGGCGACGGCTACGGATACGACATCCGCTCCTTCGCCGGGGTTGGTGACGAACCCGAGCGGGAGAGATTGCTGGAGGTAAAGACGACCAACGGGACCAGGGCAACGCCGTTCTTCATCACCAGGAACGAGCTCCAAGTCTCGAGGCAGTGTCCCGACACGTTCGAGATCGTTAGGCTGTACGGCTTCCGACGGCAGGTGCGCGCCTACCGCCTGACGCCGCCCTTGGAGAGAGATGTCCGGCTCTCCCCGCTCAGCTACAGCGCCTCGTTCTGAGCGCCCCCACGGGCGCTGCATCGCATCCCCGTATGTTCGCGCCGGCGCCTCCGGACACGCCGGCGATGTCCCTCGATCCGGCCCGCGGCCGTCACCGCGGCGCGGCGGCCCGGCCGACGAGGTCGGCGCGGAAGCGCGCCAGGCCCTCGATGTGCTCGATCAGGGCGCCCTCCCAGCCGTCGCCCCCGTCGATCGGCACCCTGATCTGGGCGTTTCCCACCTCGACGCCGGGGCCGAGGCGGCGCTGGAGCGCGGCCCTGGCGCCGCCGGTGTTCTCCCCGAGCCTGAGGATGATCCGCCTGTCGTCGCGCGATACGGCCGAGATGCCCGCGCCGCCCGCAAGCACGCGCACGCGGGCGGCGTACAGCAGGTTCTGCGCCTGCCAGGGCGGCGGGCCGAACCGGTCCCGCAGCTCCGCCTCCAGTCCCTCCAGCTCCTCCGCCGTGTCGACCGCGACCAGCCGCCGGTACAGGTCTATGCGGGTCGGCAGGTCCGCCACGTACCCCTCCGGCAGGCTCGCCGGGACGCCCAGGTCGACCGACGCCCTCTCGGGGACCCGCATCGTACCATCGGCCGCCTCCCCCGGGTCCGCCCCGTCGCCGCCCGCCATCCGCGCCCGGACCTGCTCCGTGGCGTCGGAGAGCATCCTCGCGTAGAGGTCGTATCCGACAGCGTGGATGTGGCCGCTCTGCTGGGCGCCGAGCAGGTTGCCGGCCCCCCGGATCTCCAGGTCTGCCATGGCTATGCGGAACCCCGCCCCCAGCTCGGTCGCGGCCAGCATCGTCTTGAGGCGCTTTTCCGCGGGCTCGGTCAGGGCGCGGGCCGGCGGGATCAGCAGGTAGGAGTAGGCGCGCTTGGCGCCGCGCCCGACCCGGCCGCGCAGCTGGTAGAGCTGGGCCAGCCCGAAGGTGTCGGCGCGGTTGACGATGAGCGTGTTGACGTTGGGTATGTCCAGCCCCGACTCGATGATCGTGGTGCACACCAGCACGTCCAGCTCGCCCGCAGCGAAGCTGAGCATGGCCCGCTCCAGCTCGCCCTCGGCCATCTGCCCGTGCGCCACCCCCACCGTCGCCTCGGGGACGATGCTGCGCAGGTACAGGGCCATGTGGTCGATGTTGTGCACCCGGTTGTGCAGGAAATACGCCTGGCCCTGGCGGTCCAGCTCCCGCAGGATCGCCTCGCGGATCAGCGAGTCTGAGAACTCAGAGACGTAGGTCCGTATGGGCAGCCGCTCCTCCGGCGGGGTCATGATGGTGCTCATGTCCCTCACCCCGGCCATAGCCATGTGCAGCGTCCGGGGTATCGGGGTGGCGGTGAGCGTGAGGACGTCCACCTCGCTGCGCATGCGCTTTAGGCGCTCCTTGTGGGCGACGCCGAAGCGCTGCTCCTCGTCCACGATGACCAGCCCCAGGTCCGCGAACCGGATGTCGCGCTGGACCAGGCGGTGGGTGCCCACGCACACGTCCACCTTGCCGGAGGCGAGGCCGCCGACTATCTCGCGCTGCTCTGAGTCGGTGCGGAACCGGCTGAGGACCTCGACGCGCACGGGGTACGCGGCAAGGCGCTGGGAGAAGGTGGCGTAGTGCTGCTGGGCCAGCACCGTCGTAGGCACCAGCATCGCCACCTGCTTTCCGTCCATCACGGCCTTGAAGGCCGCCCGCAGCGCGATCTCCGTCTTGCCGTAGCCGACGTCGCCGCAAACCAGCCGGTCCATCGGCCGCGCCCTCTCCATGTCCCCCTTGACCTCGGCGACCGTCGCCGCCTGGTCCGCGGTCTCCTCGTAGGGGAACGAGTCCTCGAGCTGCACCTGCCAGGCCGCGTCGGCGCCGAAGGAGTGGCCGTCCACCGCCTCCCTGGTCGCGTACAGGCCCAGCAGCTCTGCGGCCATCTCGGCCGTGGACTCGGCGACGCGCCGCTTGGTGCGGCGCCACTCCTGCGAGCCCAGCCGGCTCAGGTGCGGGGCGCGGTCCATGGGCGCGACGTACGGGCTGACGCGGTCTAGGTGCTCCATCGGCACGAAGAGGCGGTCGCCCACCGAGTACTCCAGCATCAGGTACTCGGCGCCGGGGTCCCCGCCCTGCGGCACGCCGGTGCCCAGGAAGCGCCCGATGCCGTGCTCTACGTGCACGACGTAGTCCCCGGGGCTCAGCTCGGTCAGGAGCGACTCTCGGCGCTGCTGCGCCCGCCGCCGGCCGACCCTTCTGCGCTTGGCGACCCCGAAGACCTCCGCGTCGCTGAGCAGGCACAGCCGCCCGCGGCCCGAGCCGAGCACGAACCCCGCCGAAAGCCCCGCGCCCGTCGACGGGACGATCGTGACCGAGCCGGGCCCGGGCACATCGTCCAGTCGGTCCACCGCCCGGGCGGCCACCCCGGCCTCTGCCAGCACCTCGCCGAGGCGGCCCGGCAGCGACGTCGCCGCGACCACCCTCGCGCCGGCGCCGGCCATCTCCCCCGCCGCCGCCGAGAACCGCGCCAGGTTGCCGAAGTAGCCCTCCGCCGAGGCGGCCGGCAGCGAGATCAGGCCCGCCCCGGACAGGTCGCCGGCCCCCCAGGGCATCATCTCCAGCCTGGGCCGCCAGCTCGCCAGCCGGCGCTCGAGGTCCTCCCAGCCGAGGTGCGACGAGGGGAAGCGGCCCGGCAGCTCGCCGCGGCCCTCCTTCACGCGCCGCAGCTCACGGGTGCGCTCCTCCGCCTCCCAGGCGGCCCGCGCCACGTCGTCGGGCCGCACGACGGCCACGACCGTCCCCGGCGGCAGGTAGTCCAGGACGCAGCCGGTGTCGAAGACGCCGGCGTAGTAGCCGACCTCCTCCACGTCGTAGCCGTCCAGGAGGCGCTCGATCTCGCGCTCCGAGCGCTCCCGCTCCGCCGCCCTGAGGTTGGACAGGTCCATGGTGCCTATCGCCGCCGCGGCGGCGGCCGGATCCGCGAAGCCGGGGAGGGTCTCCGCGGCGGGCGGTATCCGGATCGACTCGAACATGCCGACCGATCGCTGCGTGGCCGGGTCGAAGGCGCGCAGGGAGTCGATCTCGTCCCCCCACAGCTCTATCCGCGCCGGGTGGTCCGCCCCCACCGGGAACACGTCGATGATGCCGCCGCGCCGCCCCATGGCCCCCGGTACGTCCACGACCGGCTGGTGGGCGTACCCCATCCGGCGCCACCGGTCCAGCAGCTCCTCGATGTCCACCCTCTCGCCCCTGGCCAGGGCGTGCGAGGCCTCCTCGAAGCGCTCGCGCGGGGTCGTCTTCTGGCTGACGGCGGTGATCGACGCGAAGACCGCGGGCGGGGGGCCGTCCCCCCGGGCGAGCAGCGCCTCCAGGGTGGATATGCGCTCGTGCGTCGTGTCGGCGTCGGTGCTCAGGCGCTCGAAGGGCAGCGCCTCCGACTCGGGGAAGAGCCGGGCGCCCTCCATGCCCCAGACGCCCGCCTGCTCGCACATCGCCCGCGCCTCCTCCGGCCTCGGGGCGACGACGAGCAGCGGGCCCGGGAGCTCGCGCGCCAGGGCGGCGAGCGCCGCCGGCGCGGCCTCCCGGATCACCTGGAGGCGCGCCGCGGCGGAGCGCGGCCCGAGCGACCGCGCCAGCCGCCCGAACTCGGGGGTCTCGGCCATTAGGCCGATCAGAGCCTGCATGTGCGACGGATGTCCCGGCGCCGGCCGGGGGCCAACGCCGAGCGGGCCGTCGGATGCCCGACGGCCTGTGCGCCGATTCTAGCACCGGCCCTCAGCCGAAGCGCTCTGGGCCGAGGCCCGCGACCGGCGCCTCCGTGCGGCCCCGCACGATGATGTCAGCCGCGGCGAGGCCCATCGCCGGGCCGAGCAGGATGCCCTTCTTGCCGCCCCCCGTGGCCACGAACAGGTCCCCCCGGACCGCCGCCCGCCCGATCACCGGCAGCCCGTCGGGCGCCGCCGGCCGCAGGCAGGCCGTGTGCGCCGCCACGCGGCCGCGCGCAAGGTCAGGGATGGCCCGCGCGGCGTCGGCCATCAGCGAGCGCCTAGCCTCCGCCGTGGGCCCGGCGTCGAAGCCGGCCTCCTCGACCGTGGCGCCGACCCACACCAGCCCGTCGGGCTTGGGATGGGCCTCGCCGCCGGGATAGGCGACGTCCACGCGGTAGGCGGGCCCCGGGGCATCGATCCTGAGGATCTCGCCCTTGACCGGGCGCACCGGCAGGCGCGCGCCCGCAGGCGCGAGCACCTCCGCTGACCAGGGGCCCGCGGCCACCAGGACCGCGCCCGGGCGCAGCGCGTCCGTGCCGTCCGCGACCTCGACGGACCCGCCGCGGGCGCGCACGCGCACCCCGCCCGGCGCGCGAACGAAGCGCGCGCCCATGCCCTCCGCCGCCGCCATCAGCGCCGCGGTGAGCGCCCGCCCGTCGACCGCCGCGTTGCCCCACAGAAGCGCGCCGCACAGCACCCCGGGGCTGACGCGGGGCTCGAGCTCAAGGACCTCCGCGGGCCCGAGCATGCGCGCCCCGAAGCCCTCCGCGTCCCCGAAGGCCCGCATCGAGCGCTCGATGTCGGGGATGTCCTCCTCGGCGAGGGCGATCCTGAGCCAGGGGACCATCCGCCCGGAGAGCTCGGCGCCGGTGCGGCCGGCGAGCTCCTCCCAGAGCCCGAGGTGCAGGCGGTAGGACCACATCGCCAGGCGCGACAGCGGTCCGGGGATGTGCTCTCCCTCCAGGGGGTTGAGGCCGCCGGCCGAGAGGCCCGAGGCGCCCGCGGCGAGCCCGGAGCGCTCGATCAGCGTTACGGAGGCCCCGGCCCCGGACAGGTAGTAGGCGGCGGCGCAGCCGGCGATGCCGCCCCCGACGACCGCGACGTCGGGCGCGGGGCCGGCGCCGAGCGCCCGCGGCAGGGGGAGGACTACCCCGCCCGGCTCAGGTGGTAGCGGGCGACCGCCTTGCGCACGTCGTTGGCGGTCAGGGTGCCGACGTTCAGCCATGCCTCCAGCCGGCGCCGGAGGCGCGTCAGCTCCGAATCCAGCTCGTCTGCGGACATCCCCAGCCGCTCGGCGAGGGCGTCGGTCGTCGAGGGCGCGTCCATGTACAGGTAGCTCTCGGCGTCCGTCTCCCAGCCGACCAGCGTCAGCTGCTCGGGCTCCCTGTCCGGCGAGGGCGTGAGCAGCGTGACCTGGGCGACCCTGCGGGCGGCGCTCCTGCCGCCGGGCACGGTCCGCAGGTTGACCACGGCGTGCAGCCCGCCGATCAGCCTGCGGGGGACCCTGTTCGGCGTCCTGTTGAGGAGGCTGATCACCTGCTCGGGCGAGTCGGCGTGCATGGTCGTCCCGACCGCGTATCCGCGGTCTACCGCGCGGAACAGCCTGGCGACGTACTTGCCCCACAGGTACGAGTCGCGGTCCGCGCTCAGCTCGGGCACCAGCAGGTAGGTCTTCTCGGGCACCGCGTCGTCCGGGAGCTTCTTCTCGTCGAACTCGGGCCCGTAGACGTAGAGGGGGGCGACGCCCGGCGGTATGAAGTCGACGAGGGCGGAGAGCATCGCCGTGCGGCCGGTCATGTCCGGCATGGAGGCGAAGACCACGGACGCCCTGCGGTCGAACAGCAGCCACAGCATCGCCGCCAGCTTAAGGTCAAGGGTGTTGTTCTTGACCATCCCCAGCAGGGACGGGCGGTTGGACTCCCTGCCGGTCTCGCCCCACCAGGCCGTCGAGTCGCGCTTGACCCGGTCCGCCATCGGCCCCGCTAGTCCTGGCCGGGCGTCTCGCCCGGCTCCGCCGCCGCCGCCGCGTCGCCCTCGGCCGCCTCCGTCTCCTCTTCGGGCGCCTCGTCGGCCGCCTCCACCTCGACCCTGGGCGCGGCGACCCGGGCCACGAGGTCCGCACCGGTGCTGACGATGGTCACGCCCTCGCCGCTGGGGATGTCCGAGACGTGGATGGTGGTGTCGAAGTCCACGAGCCCCGACACGTCCACCGGAAGGGAGGGGGGCATGTCCAGCGGGAGCGCCTCGACGGACACGGTCAGCATGTTCTGTATCAGGGTGCCGCCCATCATGCCGACCGCGGGCGCGGCCCCCTTGAGCACCACCGGCACGTCCGCCCTGATCCTTCGGGCGACGTCCGTGCGCAGGAAGTCGACGTGGATCACCTCGTCGGTCACCGGGTCGCGCTGGACCTCGCGGACGAAGCAGATGTCCTCGCCCTCGGAGCCCTCGACGCTGACGGCAACGGGGATGTTGAGGCCGACCCGCGGCAGGAGGCGCCGGAGCTCGCCGTACGGCGTCTGCAGCGCCAGCGGCTCCTTGTCCAAGCCGTAGAGGTGGACCGGCACCTCGCCGCTGCGCCTGAGGCGCGCCGTCTTCTTGCCCATGGTGGTGCGGGGGCTGAGGGTGAGGGATGCGACCTCGCCGCGCGCCGCGCCGCCTGCTGCCTGCGACATATCGATGCTCCAACGCGCGCCCTCGGCGGGCCATCGGACGCGGTGCGCCCGGCCGCCGCGCCGCGCAACAGGTGGGCCCCGACCGCTCGGGGCGTCTCGGGGGAATGTTAACACGCCCTACAGGCGCGAGGGGTCCAGCCGGATCTCGATGGGGCAGTGGTCGGAGCCCATCACCGAGGTGTGTATCGACGCCCCCGTGACGGCGCCGACCGCCGACTCGTGCACGAAGAAGTAGTCGATCCTCCACCCGACGTTGCGGTCGCGGGCCCGGGACTTCTGGTCCCAGTAGGTGTACCAGCCCGGCTCGTCGCAGCCGCGGCGGAACACGTCGACGAAGCCGGCGGCCTCCCAGCGGTCCAGCCAGTCGCGCTCGACCTGCAGGAACCCCGAGGTGTTCTGGTTCTCCTTGGGCCTCGCAAGGTCTATCGGGTGGTGGGCGGTGTTGTAGTCGCCGCACACGATCAGCTTCCTGCCGGCGGCCACCTCGCCGAGCGCGTGCTCGAGGAACGCGTCGTAGAAGTCCAGCTTGTAGCGCAGGCGCTCTGCGCTCGACTGCCCGTTGGGGAAGTAGATGTTGTAGAGGACGAAGCCGGGGAACTCGGTCACGACCGTCCTGCCCTCGGAGTCGAACCTCTCCTCCCCGAAGCCGCTGCGCGCGCTGACCGGGGTGCCCTTCGAGAAGGTGGCCACGCCGCTGTAGCCCTTGCGCTCGGCGAACGACCAGGTGGCGCCGTATCCGCCCGGGGCGTCGAAGCCCTGGCCGATCTGGTGCTCCTGGGCCTTTAGCTCCTGCACCGACAGCACGTCGGGGGACTCTGCGGCCACCCAGTCCGCGAGGCCCTTGCGGTAGGCGGCGCGTATGCCGTTGACGTTCCAGCTGAGCAGTCGGATCTCCATGGTCGCGGGCGCCCCGGCCCCGGCCCGGGCCGGTCCATCATACAGGCGGCGGCGGCCCTCCCGTCTGCTATACTGGCCGAAATCCCCACGAACCGGCACTCGACAGCGCGAACTCCCCGCGCACCCGCTTGGAACCCCCGGGGCCGCCCCGGCGCCCCCCGCTTTCCCGTCGGCACGACCCGGTGGAAGGCAGCGACATCCTAGGCAGAATCTCCCGACACCTCAGCACGTTCATATCCGGTCCCCGGGACACCGACCCCGGGGCCCGGGGGGCAGATGCCCCCGCAGAGCCTCCCAGACGGCGCCGCCGGCGCCGCCCGGGATCCGAGGCACAGCAGTCCGTCCAGCCGGAGGCCCCCGCGGCCACGCAGCCCGCTCCCGGGATCGCCGCCGCCGCCGGGGACGCCCCGCCGAGGCGCCGCCGCAGGCGCAGGGGCCGCGGCGGCGGAGGTGCGCCCCAGCCCGCCCCCGAGGCCCGCACCGAGCGGCCGCGGGAGCAGGGCGATCGGCCGAGGCCCGCCCGGCGGCGCGGCGGGCGGGGCGGGCCGTCCCGCAACGGCGCGGCCCGCGACTCGATGGTGGGCGCGGCGGCGCCGGTCGAGGTGGGCGACGCCCCCGCCGGCTGGCGGCCGACGGGCAGGTTCGGGGAGCTGGAGGTCTCGGAGCCGGTCGAGAGGGCGCTCGCGGCCATGGGATACGAGCTCCCGAGCCCCATCCAGTCCCTCGTCGTCCCGCACATGAAGCAGGGGAGCGACCTGGTCGGCCAGGCGCAGACCGGCACCGGCAAGACCTCGGCCTACGGGATACCCATGGTCGAGGCCCTCAAGGGCGAGCCCGCCCCCGGGGGCAGCCCGCTGGCGGTGGTGCTGTGCCCGACGCGTGAGCTTGCAGTCCAGGTCACCGGCGAGCTGACGCGGCTCGGCGCCCACGCCGCGGTGCGCGTGGTGACCGTGTACGGCGGCCAGGCCATGAGCGTCCAGCTGGACGCTCTCGCTGAGGGCGCCCACGTGGTGGTGGCCACCCCGGGCCGGCTGATGGACCACATGGAGCGCCGCACGATAAGGCTCGACGACGTGAGGATCGTGGTGCTCGACGAGGCCGACCAGATGCTGGACATTGGCTTCGCCGACGACATCGAGCGGATCCTGCGCCGCACGCCCAAGACCCGGCAGACGGCCCTGTTCTCGGCGACGATGCCGGGGCCGATCAAGTACATAGCGCGCCGCTATCTGCGCGAGCCGAGGTGGTTCAGGGTCGGCGAGGAGTCCCAGACCGTGGACGAGGTCGAGCAGGTCTACTTCGAGGTCGCGGCACAGGACCGCCAGCAGGCCCTGAGGGAGCTGCTGAGGGATCCCGGCGAGGTCACGCAGGCCCTGATATTCCGCCGCACCAAGATAGGGGTCGACCGCCTGGTCTCGTTCCTTAGGCGCGAGGGCTACGACGCCGAGGCGATCCACGGCGACATGACCCAGGCCCACCGCGAGCGCGTCATGGGCCGGTTCAGGGACAGGGCGCTGCGCATCCTCATTGCGACCAACGTGGCGGCCCGCGGGCTGGACATCCCGGCCGTCTCGCACGTGGTCAACTACGACATGCCCGACAACCTCGAGGAGTACGTCCACCGCATCGGGCGTACGGCAAGGATGGGGCGCGAGGGGACGGCGTACCTGTTCGTCTCCGACTTGGCCGATTTCGACATGCTCGAGACGATCCGCGACCACGTCGGCGCGGACCACCTGACCAAGAGCCGGCTCGAGTTCCTCTACGGGGCGCCCGCCGCGACTGCGGAGAGCGTCAGGGGCTAGAGGACCCGCCCCCGCGGGGGGCGAACAGCCCGGTCACGGGGTGGACTTGGAACCACCCGAACCAGGGTGACTGGCGAGCGGGCACCCGGGCTGGCCTCCCCAGGTCCGGAGCGGCGTGAAGGTGACGGACCGGCGCTCGTGGACCCTGGTCGCCTTGGACCCGGACGAGCCGATCGCCGCTACCGAGAGGCCCCCCACTTCCCCGTTGGCGGGGCGGGCGCGGTCAAGGCGGCTATCCGGCCCGCTTTCGCAGAGCTCGCACCAATTCAGGCGACGGAGTCATGCCAGGGAGGGGTCTCTGCCTCGTGCCGGGCGAAAGGAACTTCGGGCTCCTTCAATCTCCAGGCAGCGTAGGCCAGGGACTGGTCAATGTCTTCCCGCTCAAGATACGGATAGGCTCGAAGTATCTCGGCAGGTGAGCGGCCGGCTGCCAGAAGGCCGACCACCGTCCCGACCGTCACGCGCATACCCCGAACACACGCCTTACCCCCCATGACGCCGGGGTCGACGGTGATCCTGTCGAATGATCTCAAGGCATATCTCCTACCATGCGCTTGGTGCATCTCGGCGTCAGCGATCGCATGTCTTCCTCCCTTCAGCCGCGAGGCATGCCCGCCGGGGACCATGCAGGCCGCTAGGGCCCGGCCTCGTCAAGGTCGAACAGTTCGGTCTCGGGGTGGAACTGGAACCACCCGAACCAGAACGACTGGTGCGTGGGCACCCGGGCCAGCGTCTGCCCCGTCGCGGACACCAGCGCATCCTCCGTCACGGTCCAGCGCCCGCCGTCCGCGTCGACGAGGGCGCCGGGCAGCGCCTCCCCCAGATCAGGGGGCGGCAGGAAGGTGACGGACCGGCGCTCGTACACCCTCGCCGCCTCCGAGGCCGACGAGGCGATCACCACGACCGAAAGGCCCCCGACCTCGTCGTTTACGACCCGTGCGCCGTTAAGGGCGGCTATGCGGTACGCCTTCGCCGCGCCTCCCGCCCGCAGCCCCAGGACCATCTCCTTGGGGGCCAGCGCCTCGCTGCGCCGCCAGACCGGGAACATCGTGTCCGGCGAGGCGAAGTAGTCGGTGTAGATGGCGCGCGGGTCGCCCTCAGGCGCGTAGAAGTCCGGCGGATACAGGCCGGTGTCGTTCGAGAGGACGGTCGTGTCCGGATGGCGCCCGAGCCACTCGGCCCAGGTGGTCAGCTCGACGGCGAAGAACCGAAGCCGGATGCCGCTGTCGGCGAGCGGGCCCACCACCGGCTCGCCGGTGAGCTGGTGCCAGAGCGTGCGGGTGGCCCTGTCGTACATCAGCTTGTTGCTCCGGTACAGGAGGCCAGACGTGCCGAAGGTGGTCGCCTCATCCTCGATCCTGCCGGAATAGACTATTCCGGTCCCGCAGAGCGTTCAGTAGGCGAGCGAGATGGGCTCGCCTCCCAGCACGTCGTTGGCCATCTCGTGGGCGTTGACGATGCGCAGCGGGTAGGCGCGGTGCTCGCCGTTGATGGACACCCCGAAGACCCTGTCCCCGGGCCGGATGTAGGCCCCCGCGGCCTCCTCAGGGCTCACGAGAGGCGGGTCGCGCAGGTCCGGGATCCCGTCCTTCTGCACCCCTCCCCACACGATCTCGGTCGGGTCGATCCTCCCGGTCAGCGCCCACGGCATCAGCAGCTGCGCGAACGCCGGGTCGATCTGCGAGAGCACGTGGACCTTCCAGTCAACGTACCCGTCCGGGGGAGGGAAGTCGGCGGCGCGCCGCCCGTACCACTCCATCCAGCCGTGCCAGGAGCCGATGCCCAGCCCCAGGTTCTCGCCGGTCAGCTCGGAGAGGGCGATCGTGGAGAGCTCGGCGAGGGAGGTGCTGCCCAGGAAGCGCATGCCCTCGATGATCACCGGGACCTGGGACCGGTCGGCGTTCTCGACGGCCGCGGCCAGCGCCTGCACCGTAAGCTCGGCCCGGTGCCCGCCGCCCGACAGGTACAGGTACATGTTCAGGTCGGGGTCGTACTCGTCGCCGGTCGGTATCCGCGGGGCCGCCGGGGTCGGCCCGGCGGGCGCCGTCGGGCTGGGGGCGGCCGTGGCTGCCCGCGTGGGGGTCGGGGGCGCCGGAGAGGGGGTACGCGGGGCCGCCGGCTCCCCGGCCGGGGACGGCGTGGGGCGCGAGGCCCGGGAGGTGGCCTCCGCGGCGACCTCCTCGCCGGAGCGCCTCGCCTCCGGCTGGCCGCGCTCGACCAGCGGCCCTTCGCCGCCCTCGCCCCCGCCGCCGCAGGCGGCGGCCGCCACCGCCAGCATCGCCGCCGCCGCGATGTGGGCTGCCAGGGCTCCGGTCAAGTCTTCCTCCGCCGCGGCGCCGCGCCGCGCGATCTAGCGCTCCCCGCTAGGTTATACGCAGCGGGCCGCCGTGCGTATTTCCTGCCATAATGGCCCGGCCCGGCGGCGAGGGGCCGCGGGAGGGAGGCCGGTGCGCTTGAGCGTCAAGATAGGGATCTACTGCTTTCTGACCGACTACTCGGTGGACGTCGCCACCCTGGCGGTGCGGGCCGAGGAACTCGGCTTCGAGTCGCTGTGGCTCCCGGAGCACCCCATCATCCCCGTCGCCCGCACCCAGGCCACATACCCGGGCCGCACCGACGGGGTCCTGCCGAAGAAGTACTTCGACGTGGTCGACCCGATGGTCGCCCTCGGCGCCGCGGCCGCGGCGACCTCCCGGCTGCGGCTGGCCACGGGCATCGCCCTGCTCCCGGAGCGCAACCCGCTGCTGCTCGCAAAGGAGGTCGCCACGCTGGACGTCATAAGCGGCGGGCGATTCATCCTCGGCGTGGGGGCCGGCTGGCTGAAAGAGGAGACCGAGATAATGGGCGGCAACTTCGAGCGGCGCTGGTCCCAGGCGCGCGAGTCGGTGCTGGCCATGAAGCAGCTGTGGACCACCGTCGAGAGCGAGTTCCACGGCGAGTTCTACGACTTCCCCCCGGTGTACTCGTTCCCAAGGCCAGTGCAGCGCCCGCATCCCCCCGTCCACCTCGGCGGCAGCGCGAGGAACGTCTTTCGCCGGGTCGCCGAGTACGGCGACGGCTGGGTGCCCACGCTGGCGACGCCCGAGTCGATAGCGGCGGGCCGCGCAGAGCTCGACAGGCTGTGCGAGGCCGCCGGCCGCGACCCGGCCGCGATCGAGGTGTCGGCCTTCCACCAGCCCGCCGACCCGGAGCTCATACAGCGGCTCGGGCGCGCCGGGACGGACCGGGTGATACTGGAGCTCGAGACCGCGGGATCCGACGAGGCGCTGGCCCAGCTCGAGGGCTTCGCCCGGGCGGTGCTGTAGGGGGCCGCCCGACCGCTACTGGGCGGTGACTCCCCCGTCCACCATCAGCTCGGCGCCGGTCATGTAGGACGAGTCGTCCGAGGCCAGGAACAGCACCGCCGACGCGACCTCCTCGGCGGTGCCCAAGCGCCCCATCGGGATCCGCCCCAGCCGCGGGTCGTCATCCCCGTCGCGGTCGACCTCGGACATGATCCGCCTCGACAGTGGGGTGTCGCACCACCCCGGGTGCACGGAGTTGGCCCGGATGCCGTCGCCGGCGTGGGCGATGGCGGTCGCCTTGGTGAATATCCGCGTCGCCCCCTTGCCCGCCGCGTACGCCGGGCCGTAGGCGGCGCCTATGTGCGAGACCATGGAGGCGACGTTGACTATGACGCCCCCTCCCTGGCGGCGCATCACCGGTATGACGCGCTTGGTGCCGAGGAACACGCCCTTGGCATGGACGTCCAGCTGCTCGTTGAACACCGACAGCGGGAGCTGGTCGATGGTGTGGACGTGGACGGTGCCCGCGCAGTTGACCAGCACGTCGAGCCGTCCGTACTCGGCCAGAACCCCGTCGACCGCCGCCCGCCAGTCGGAGTCGCTGGTGACGTCGAGGGGCAGGGCGATCGCCCTCCCCCCGTCCCGTCCGATGGCGTCGGCCGTCTCCTTGATCCCGTCGCGGTCGACGTCCGTGACGGCGACCGCCGCTCCTTCTCTCGCCAACAGCCTTGCGGCCGCCCCCCCGAAGCCCATGGGTCGCCCGACGCCGCGGGCGGCGCCGGTGATCAGGGCCACCCGGCCCTCCAGCCGGCCGGGTCGGCTAGTTGCCACGGCCCCAGAGAGCGGCCGCAAGGTCGGTCAGCGAGGACACCTCCTCGCTCGCCGCGCCGCCTATGCCTTCGGGCGGCCCACCGGACCGGTTGACCCACACCGTCCGCAGCCCGGATGAGGCGGCGCCGGCTGCGTCCCAGGCGTTGCCCGAGACGAAGGCGATGCGCTCGGGCGGCAGGCCGATGCGCTCTGCGGCCATCCGGTAGACGCGTGGGTCCGGCTTGTAGGCCCGGACGGCGTCCACGCTGAGGACCGGGCCCAGCATGCCCGCGAGACCGGCGCTCTCGATCGCCCGCTCGACCATGCGCACCGTCCCGTTGGAGAGCACCGCCAGCGGCACCTCCCTCCCGGAGAGCTGGGCCAGCGCCGGCGCGGCGTCCGGGAAGGGCGCCAATTCGAAGAGCGCCTCCATCGCGGTCCGCTCCGCCCTCGGGTCCTGCGGGAGGCCGAGCGAGCGGCACGTGAACTCCAGGGCCCGGCGCGAGACTTCCCAGAAGTCGAGATACTCGCCCATCGAGTTGAGCAGCCAGGTGTACTCGAGCTGCTTCGCGCGCCACAGACAGCTGAGATCGGCGCCCCGTCCCTGGAAGGCCCGTTCGCACGCGGGAGCCACCGATGCGGTGTCGACGAGCGTGCCGTACAGGTCGAAGGCCATGGCCTCAGGCGGGCCCTGATAGCTGGCGGGCCCCGGCGGTTCGGTGCGGATGAAAGTCATGACGCGCCCGGCGGCCGCGTGCCGGGCAGGGGCCTAGGCCATGTGGGGACGCCCGCCCCCGTTGTCCTCGTACTTCGGGTTCGAGTAGACCCCGAGGTCCCGGCCCTGGTGGACGTGGAAGATCATGTCGTCGCGGATGATCCCCACCGAGTCGATCAGCTCCTGGTCGATCGTGTCGATCAGCTCGTGTATGGCTGACGTGGTCAGGCTCTCGGCGACGTTGATGGTCGCGTGGACCACCCCGTCGGCGTAGTGCAGGTCGACGCGCCCCACGCCGACGTCCTCCTCGACGATGGTGTAGCACTCGGAGAACGGGGTGCGGCACTCGCGCTCGAAGTAGAAGCCGGCCAAAGCCTGTCTAGCCCTCCCGGACCTGCCCCGAGCCGAGCGCCACCCACTTGTAGGAGGTGAGCTCGGCGAGGCCCATCGGGCCGCGGGCGTGCATCTTGTTGGTGCTGATGGCCACCTCGGCGCCCAGCCCGAACACCCCGCCGTCGTTGAGGCGGGTGCTGGCGTTGACGAAGACCGCCGAGGCGTCCACCTCGTCGACGAACCGCGACGCGGCGGCGTAGCTCCCGGTGACGATGGCCTCCGAGTGGCCCGAGCCGTGGCGCTCGATGTGCGAGATCGCCTCGTCCATCGAGTCGACCACCCTGACCGAGGCCACCAGCGCCAGGAACTCGCACCCGTAGTCTTCCTCGCCGGCCCTGACGACGCGGGCCGAGCCGTTCTCGCCGATGATGCTGAGCGCCCGCGCGTCGCAGCGCAGCTCGACCCCCGCCTCGCCCATCATCGCCGCCATCCTCGGCAGGAAGGCCCCGGCCACGGCCGAGTGGACGAGCACGGTGTCCATCGCGTTGCAGACCGAGGGCCTCTGCACCTTGGCGTTGAAGGTGATCGACTCCGCCATCCCGAGGTCCGCGGCCTCGTCCACGTAGGTGTGGCACACGCCGATGCCGCCGGTGATCGCCGGCATCCGCGCCTCGCGCGCGACCCGCATCACCAGCTCCGCGCCGCCGCGGGGGATCAGCAGGTCGATGTGGTCCCGCATCCCGAGCATCCCGTCGACCACGGCCCGGTCCGTCGTGCCGATCAGCTGGACGGCGTCCGCCGGCAGCCCCGCGCGCTCAAGGCACCCGCGTATCACGCCCGCCAGCGCCGTGTTCGTGCGGATCGACTCGCGTCCGCCCCGCAGAATCGCGGCGTTGCCGGAGCGCAGGCACAGGGCGGAGATGTCCACCGTGACGTTGGGCCTGCTCTCGTAGATGACCCCGATAACGCCCAGCGGCACCCGGCGGCGCGAGAGCCTCACCCCGCTGGGCAGCAGCCGCGACTCCATCTCCACGCCGACCGGGCTCGGCAGCTGCGCGACGGACCGCACGCCGTCGGCGACGGCCGCAAGCCGCCCTTCGTCGAGCGCCAGGCGGTCCACGATGTGCTCGCCGAGCCCGGCGGAGCGCGCCGCCTCGAGGTCGCCCCGGTTGGCATCGATGATCTCGGCGGCCCGCACGGTCAGGGCCTCGGCGATCAGGGAGAGGGCCAGGTCCGTCGCGCCCGGCCCCGCGCGGGCGAGGTCGCGCGAGGCCGCGCGGGCGTCGCGCCCGATCCGGTCGAGGTCCACCTTGAGGTCAGCTTCGGTCATGCGCGCATGGGGGTCCGCAGGGGTGCGAACCATCGTAGCGCACCGGGCGCGCATTGGGGGCCGCTACCTAGAGCTTGACCAGGTTGCTGCGGTGGATGATCTCCTCGCCGTACTCGTGGCCCAGCACCTCGGCTATCCGGTCCGACCTTATGCCCCGCATCCGGGATACGTCGCCCGAATCGTAGTTGGAGATGCCCGCGGCTATGGGAGTGCCCGCCGGGTCCACGACGGTGACCACATCGCCCCTGCCGAAGCCGCCCTCGACGCCGGTGACGCCCGCGGGGAGCAGGCTGCGGTTGCCGTCGGTCAGCGCGGAGGCGGCCCCGCCGTCCACAACCACCCGGCCGCGGGAGCCCACCCCGCTCAGCATCCACCTCTTGCGGCTCTCGAGGCGGCTCCCCGTCGCCTCGAAGCGCGTGCCCAGCATCTCGCCCTCCGCCAGGCGCACCAGCGCCCGGTCCTCGAGCCCGCTGGCCATCACGGCGGCCGTGCCGGAGGCGGTGGCCAGCCTGGCCGCCCTGAGCTTGGCGGCCATGCCGCCGTAGCCCCGGCGCACCCCGTCGGTCGGGTGGGACTCGCCGCCCATCGCCAGCGTCGCGGCGTCGATCCTCTCGACGCGGGGGATCAGACGCGCGCCGGGGTCGACGTGCGGGTCGGCGGTGTGCAGGCCCTCCAGTTCGCCCAGCATCACCAGCAGGTCCGCGTCGACAAGGTTCGCGACCAGGGCGGACAGCGTGTCGTTGTCCCCGAAGGTCCGCCCCGATAGCTGCTCTATGTTGACCACGTCGTTCTCGTTGACTATCGGGACGACCCTCAGCTCGAGCAGCTTGAGCAGCGTGTTACGGACGTTGAGGTAGCCGAGCCGGCCCTCCAGGTCGTTGCGGGTCAGCAGGGCCTGGGCGACCGTGACGCCGTGCGACTCGAAGGCGCGCTTGTAGCGGTGGAGCAGCAGGCCCTGCCCCACGGCGGCCAGGACCTGCTTGAGCGGCACGTCGATGCCGGCCCTGGGCACCGCGACCTCGGTGCGCCCCGCCGCGACCGCGCCCGACGACACCAGGATCACCTCGGCGCCGCGGGAGTGCAGGCCCGCGATCTGGGAGACCAGGGACTCGAGGACCCCGTCGTTGACGCGCTCCCCGCCGTGGGTCAGCAGCGCGCTGCCGACCTTTACGACGATCCGTCCCGGCCGGCGGCTCAAGCGGAGGGGGCGGCGCGCGCAGGGCGCGCGCGCCGGCTACCAGTCGGGCTGGGTGTCGTCGGCATCGTTGTTGGTCAGCCTGAGCTGGCCCGTGCCGTCGGCGTTCATGATCACTATCTCGCTGTCGTCGTCGATGTGGGAGACGAAGGCGATGCGCCGCGAGTCGGAGGACCAGACCGGGCCGGCCTCCCGGACCGAGTTGATCGTCAGCCGCTCCCTGTCGGAGCCGTCCGGCTTGATCGTGTAGATCTCGGGGTTGCCGTCGGCGTCGGAGACGAATGCGATGAGCCGCCCGTTCGGGGCCCAGGCGACGTCGGACTCTGCGTCCTCATTGTTGGTGATGCGCCGCTGGTCGGTGCCGTCGGCGTTCATCACGTAGATCTCCGGGCCGCCGTCCCGGGTGGAGATGAAGGCGATGCGCCGCGAGTCCGACGACCAGACCGGTCCCGAGTCGGACTCGTGGGTCAACCGGATCTCGTTCACCCCGTCTGGGTTGCGCACGTAGATGCCCCTCGCCTCGCCGGAGTGGACGACGAACAGCAGCAACCGCCCGTCCGGCGACCAGGGACCCAGCTCGTCCGCCTCGATGACGGTAACGCGCGTGGCCCGGCCGTCGTCCAGGGACGTGGTGAAGACCGTCCTGCGCCCCTCGTCGTCGACGATGTAGGCGATGCGCGCGCCGTCCGGCGACCAGCGCTGGTCCAGCTGCGAGCCGGATGCCTCGCTGACCGGCATGCGGCCCCTGTCCTCGCCGAAGAGCCCGATGACCTCGACCGTCGTGCGCCCCTTCTGCTCGATGGCGAAGGCCACCCTGTCCCCCGAGGGGGACAGCCGGGGCGTGTGCTCGTCGCCGGACGAGGCGGTCAGGTTCGTCTCCTCCAGGGTGGACAGGTCGATCGAGTAGACGTCCCGGCTGCCGTCGCGCTCCGAGGTGAACACCAGCTGGCCCGGCCCCGAGCCGCACGCAGCGGCCATGAGCGCCGCGGCCGCGAGCGCGGCGGCGGTGAGGGCCGGCGCCGCCAGTCGGGCGGCCCGGAAGCCGGGGGCGTGGAGGGGACTGCTCATGCGGGCGGGATGCTCGTTCGCCCAATCGTAGTGCGCCTCCCGCGGGCCTAACAAGGAGTTTTGCGCGCCCGTTGCGGTGCGTCCGCCCCGGCCGGGGCGGACGCGGTCACCACCCCAGGGCGTAGGAGGCCCTGCGGGGGTCTGCCCCCGCGCTCATCGATCCGGTCGCGGGGTCGCGCGCGGTGATGGTGGCCCCCATGCCGCACACCGCGGCGCGCACGACGCGGTGGCCCGTCACCTTCAGGTCGTAGACGGTGTCGGCGGCCAGGTCGTCCTCGACCGAGAGCTGGCCGGGGTGGTAGACATGGGGATGGAACGAGTTGGGCACGCTGTCGGTGGCGAAGCGCGGAGCCTCGATCGCCTCCTGAGGGTCCATGCCGAACACGAACGTGTTGAGCATCAGCTGCAGGTTCGCCTGCGCCTGGTGGTCGCCCCCCGGGCACCCGAACGTCATCACCGGCGCCCCGTCCCTGGCCGCGATGTAGCAGATCAGCGTCGTCCTCGGCCTCTTTCCAGGGGCCAGCGCGTTGGGGTGCCCGCGCTCGAGGTTGAACATCTCGATCCGCGTGCTCAGCGCGAAGCCGAGCTCGGGGTGGAAGACCGACTTTGTGAACGCGCCGCCCGAGGGCGTGGCGCAGGCCAGGTTCCCCGCCGCGTCCTGGACCGCCACGTGCGTCGTCCCGTCCGGCCTGCCGCGGGCGGCGCCCCGGCCCCGCAGGGCGGCCTCGCCGCGCCACACGACCCGGTTGGCCGGCCCGGCCGACGGCACGGCCCCGGGCGCGGGCAGCTCGGGGTGCGGGCGCTCGGGGTCTATGAGCGCGGCCCGCTCGCGAGCGTACTCCTTCGAGAGCAGCTCTTCGATGGGCACCTCGGCGAAGTCGGGGTCGCCGTAGTACGCCTCGCGGTCGGCCATCGCCAGCTTGAGGGCCTCCGCGACCGTGTGTATGTAGCGCGGCGAGTTGTGGCCCATCGCCGCGAGGTCGAAGCCCTCGAGGATGTTGAGCGCCTGCAGGGCGACGGCGGCTTGGGTCCAGGGGCCCTGCCCGTAAATGCGGTGGCCGGCGAAGGTCGTGCCGACCGGCTCCTCGACGCTCGCAGAGTACCCCGCGAGGTCCGCTGCGGTCAGGCTTCCCCCGACGGCGCCAGCGCAGCCGGCGATGCGCGCGGCCACGTCCCCGCGGTAGAAGACGTCGCGCCCGGCCCGCAGCCGCTCGCGGCGCCCTCCCGAGGCTCCGGCCTCGCCGCCGGCGATCGCCCGCAGGACCTCGCCCAGCGCCTCCTGGCGCAGCGTCGACCCCGGCGCCGGCAGCTCCCGGCCGCTGTAGAACACGTCCCACCCGCCCGGCGGGTAGGCGTCGAACTGCGCGCGCGTGGGCTCGGAGTCGAGCGCCTCGATCATGTACTCGTAGTTGGGTATGCCCTCCTCGGCGTACTCGATGGCCGGGGCGAGGACCTGCCCCAGCGTCATCGTCCCGTAGCGCTCCATGATGACCGCCAGCGCGTCCACCACTCCCGGCACCGTCAGCGACAGGTGGGCCTGGTCGCCGGGCCCAGTGGGGATCCCGTCCAGCCCCATCGACTCGTAGCTCTCGATGGTCGCGGCGCCGGGGGCGACGCCCTGGCCGCTGACCGCCTTCAGGTCCCCGGAGGCAGCGTCGCCGACCATGAACACGGACTCAGCGCCCAGGGAGTAGGACGCTATGGGCTCGACCACGGCGGCGGCGAACGTCGCGGCTGCCATCGCGTCGAAGGCGTTGCCGCCGTCCATCAGCATTCTCATGCCCGCCATGGAGGTCAGCACGTGACCGGACGACACCACGCCGCGGCCAGAGCGCACCACCGGGCGGCCCGTGCGCGGGCGCGACGCGCTGCCCTGCTCCAGCTGGTAGGTGCGCTGCGGTGTCGCCAATCCTCGCCTCCTTGTCCGCCCAATCGGGCCCGCCGGTCCGGTCCGGCCCGGTCGCCGGTAGGTTAGCAGACCGCCGCGCCGCGCCGTTGACCCGGTCCGCGCCCGAAAATAGACTGCCCGCATGGCGGCGCTCCGCGACAGCCTCACCCGCATCGCCGGCCACCCCGGGGCGCTCGGCCCTGCGTCCTCGCGGTGGGTCGCCGCCATGGTGGTCGTGCTCTCCCTCGCCGCGATCGTCAGCGGCGATGTCTGGATGCTCGCGCTTCTGGCCTACGGCTACGCGGTGCGGGCCGCGGGGGCCCCGGGGCTCAGCCCGATGGCCGTGATCGCCGAGCGGGCGATCCTGCCGCTGCTGAGGGTTCGCCGGGAGGCCGGCCCCTCAGCGCCCGCGCGTGCCGGCGAGGCGCTCGGGCTGGCGCTTTGCGCTGCGGCGCTGGCGCTGCACCTAGGCGCCGGGCCGGGGACGCCGTCCCGCGCCGTGCTGGGCGTCCTCACCCTGATCGCCGCCGCCGAGGCGATATTCGGGATGCGGGCCGGCGGGGCCGTGCTGGCCGCCGCCCGGCGCGCCGGGGTCGGGGGGCGCTAGCGCTCAAGCCAGGCGTTGGCGTAGTGGGGCAGGGCGAACAGCGCCACGCCCCGAAGGTCCGCGGTCACCGGCAGCACGTGGTCGAATGTGCCCAGCAGCACCGCCGTCGCTCGCTCCAGCCGCAGGCGGTTGATCTCCCGGACGATGCCCAGACGTGCCTCCGAGTCCGACTCCAGGGCGTAGCGGTTGCGAAGCTCGACGAGGTCGAGGTCCTCGGCGACCAGCCTGCTGGACGTGCTCAGCGTGGGGTCGGTCAGGGGCGAGCCGCCGGCCCAGTGCGGGTACCAGCCGATCAGCACCTGGTAGTTGCCGGACCTCTGGAGCAGGCCGCCCAGGGTGCGGTAGTCGGTGGGCAGTCGCTCGACGCTGAAGCCCGCCGCCTCGAGCCCGTCCGCCACGGGCCCGACGAGCGGCGCGGTCCAGGCCGAGTCCGCGGCACCCAGCACCACTATGGTCTCGCCTCCGTAGGGCGAGCCGGAGAGCAGCTCGCGCGCCCTCTCGGGCCCGGCGCCGCCGTAGAGCTCGGCGCCGTCGCGCACGTCAAGACCGGTGCCGCACCAGTAGACGGCTGGGCACAGCGACCACAGCTCGGGGTCGCCCATCGCCTCCATGGCCGCCCCGGCGTCCACCGCGGCCTGGGCCGCGAGGCGGCCGCGCTCGTCCTGGAAGACCGGGGCGGCCGGGTTCAGGTATGCGACCGCGCGGATGCCCGGCCGCGCGCGCATCACCTTCACCCCCGGATCGTCGCTCAGCTCCCCGAAAGCCGACAGGTCCGCCCCGTCCACGACGTCGACGTCGCCGGTAAGCAGCGCGGCCATCTGCAGTTCGGGGTCCGGCACGTCCACCCAGGAGATGCGGTCGATCCAGGCCGTCTGCGCGCCCGAGTAGCCGCTGGTCGGCTCGGGGCGGGGCGAGTAGTCGCGGAACCGGTCGATCTCTACGCTCTCGCCCGGCCTCCAGGCCGCGAAGGCGTATGGCCCTGTGCCCACCAGCTCCCTTACGGTCCGCCTCGGCTGGCGCAGCGCCTGGGAGCGGGGCATCACGTAGGGCGAGAGGTGCGGTGCCGCCAGGAGGTCGATGAAGCTGGGCAGGGGGCGCTGGAGGGTCGCCACCAGCGTGTCCTCCGTGGGCGTCTGCAGCCAGGAGCTGGGGGCGAACTTGCGCACTATGGACGACTGGGTCGACCCGGTCGCCTTCCACCGGTCCAGGGACATGCGGACGTCCTCTGACGTGACCGGCGAGGCGTCGTGGAACGCCAGGCCCTCCCGGAGCCGGAAGGTGTAGCTGAGCCCGTCCGCCGAGACCGACCACGACTCGACCAGCGAGGGCCGCGCCGCCCCGTGCTCGTCCCATCGCAGCAGCGACTCGAACAGGTGGGAGCCGACCGCCGCCGAGTGGTACTCGCTCGCCACGGTGTAGAAGTTCGTGGTGACCGGGTCCAGCCGGATGACCGGGCCCGTCCACGCCACGCGGAGCTCGCCGCCGTATCGCGGCTCCCCGGGCGCGGCCGGGGTGGGGCTGGTGTACACGATGATCTCCAGCCGGACGGCCCCGCGCTCCGGCCCGCCAAGCGCCGGCAGGTCCTCTGAGGACGGGCCCAGGTCCGCCGGGTCGAACGGAGGCGCCGGCGGCGCGCCGGAGCACGCAGCGGCGAGCACGGCCACCGCCGCGGCGATGAGCGCCAGGAGGGGCGGGCCCGCGCGCGCCTCAGCGAATGGCGACAAGCCGCCCCTCCTCGGTGGCGACGTAGATGGTCCCGCCGGCGACCACGGGGGTCGAGGCCACCGCCCCGCCCAGGCCCCTGATCTCCCAGAGCGGCTCGCCGGTGGAGGCGCGGATGCCGTAGATCCGCCCCTGCGAGTCGCCGATCAGCACGGTGTCGCCGACCACCGCGGGCGCGCCGGGCACCCGCCCTGCGGCCCGGAAGCTCCAGGCCTCCTCCCCCGTGCCTGCGTCGACCGCGTAGAGGCGCCCGGCCCTTGCCGGGACGAACACCATCTCGTCGGTCGCGACGGCCGTGCCCAGCGGCGGGCCCCCGGGGGGCGAGAAGCCCCACACGAAGCCCTTCTGGTGGTCGAGGGACGCGAGGCCGAACCACCAGCCGTAGAAGCGAAGCTTGGCGAAGGCCTTCTCGAACGGCAACGTGCGCTGGTGCCAGTCGATGGACCGCAGGATGCCGGCCTCGTCCCCCACGTAGACCCGGTCGCCCCGGATGATCGGCGCGCCGGCGACGTAGTCGAGCCGGTAGTCGAAGCGCAGCTTGCCGGAGAAGGTCTCTACCACGTAGAGCCTTTTGTCCTGGGCGGTGAACGCCATGGCCTCTTCGCTTACGGCGGGCGCGGAGACGATGGAGTCGCCCGCCTCGTACTTCCAGCGCACCTCCCCTGTCTCGGCGTCGATGACGTAGAGGAAGGAGTCCCCCGAGCCCACGTACACCGCGCCGTCCAGCACGGCGGGCGACGAGAAGATCTTGTTGCCGGTCTGGACCTCCCAGTCGAGCTCCCCGGTCCGCCCGTCCAGGGCGACCACGCGCCCGTCCCGAAGGCCAGCGAACACCCGGCCGCCGGCCACCGCGACGGCGGCCTTGATCTCGCCCCTCACCGGGTACTGCCAGATCAGACGGCCGGTGGCCGCGTCCAGGGCGACCACGCCCCGCAGGCCGGCCCCCAGGTACACCGTCCCGTCGACCACGGCCGGGGGGGTCGTCACCTGAGTGCCCATGTCGAAGCTCCAGATGACCTCTCCTGCCGGGGAGATCTCGCCCGCGGGGTCGTAGCCGCCGTGGGAGGGGTCGCGCTGGTACATCGGCCAGTCCGAGTCCCCCTCCCCGGAGGGGGCCGCGCTCACCGCGCTCACCGGCGGACCCATGAAGCGGACCAGGCCGTAGAACTCGAAGGCCTGCCAGGCCGCGAGGCCCGCCAGCGCGACGGCCACCGCCCCGAGCCTGATGAGAAGCCTGCGCCGCCTGCGCTTGCGCCTCTCGGCCCTCACCCGGGCGGCCACCTCGGCCCCCACCGGCCGGAGGTCGGACAGGATCCTGATGCAGCTGCCGCACCTCTCGGTCCCCGGCGGGTTGGCGGTCAGGCACGTCGGGCACAGGAGGATGGGGCCGCCGCTCCCACCGCCCGCTGCGTCGCCTTCGTTCATCATGCAATTCTAATTGCAGCCCCGTTGGCTGGAGACCCACGGATCCCGAAGAGACCGATGCGTGTGTCGGGAAGGCGGCTGCGGACCGGGGCCGTCCACGCGCAGTCGGGGTCTGATCTATAGGGTCCGCCTACACGGAGCCCCGGGGCGGGCGCCAGCGCGGCGGGGTCGACGGGCTGCCGCCGTCGGTCCGGATGTGTCGACGGACGCGCCTGCGGTGGGGCCGAAAGAGGCCTTCGTCTGGGACCCGCGCAGCGACGGACTTGCAGCCGAAGCTGCCGAGAGTCCCGAGAGACGACAGCCATCCCGCGGTCACCGGGTCGACGGCGACCATCTGCGGTGCCGGGCGCTAGGGGGACGGCTCCTGACCGTTGTCTCGGGGCAGGGGAGGCAAGTCCGGAACCACCATGTCGGGGTTCGACTCCTTCAGCAGCCTCAGCAGCTCATCCCTTTCCGCTCGGCGGGCCTCCGCTTGGGCCCGCGCTATTGCCCGCTCCCGCCGGCGGTTGAGCCATTCGCGGGTTGCCTCCGCTAGAACCACGCCGCGGACTGCCTACCGGCTGTTTGGCCGCGTGTCATCAAGCGCTTCGCCAAGCCCCTGGATCCCACGGTCAGTCGTTTGCCCTGGGTGAACCGGGCGCTAAGGGGCCGGCTCCTGACCGTTGTCATCGGGCAGGGGAGGCAGGTCCGGAACCACCAGCTCGGGGTTCGACTCTTTGAGCAGCCTCAGCAATTCGGCCCGCTCCTCTAGTCGGCCTTCGGACCGGGCCTCCGCCCGGGCCTGCGCTATCGCACGCTCCCTGCGACGGTCGAGCCACTCGCGTGTCGCTTCTGCTAGAACCGTCACCTGACCTCCCATCTCAACCATGACGATCGCGCCTGCCGCGGTCGCGATTGCGAGTGGCCCCATGAACTCGACCGCAGACTAGACGCGGTCCTCGATCGGTGCGTCGCCAAGGAATTGTCGCCGAACCGCGAATCCAAGTCCAGAAAGGAACAGCAGCGAGAAGATCGCGTAGTACGCGGACTTGGAGCCCCTCTTCACGCTCCATATCGACTCGCGGCTCGTACCGCCGAACTGCCTGTCGTCCGCGAAGGCACGGGCGCGCTGCGAATCGGTCTGCACAGGCTCTCTCCTCCTGGTCTTCCCTCCACGGGTCGGGTTCCGCCGCGCAAGGGGCTCGTGACATGCCGCATTGCCACCAACTGCGAGCGCACATATGTCCTCATGGTGTCTATGCCCGGTCAAGCCGATACCTCTGGGGCGGGCGAAGGGGTTGGACCTGCGGAGACGGTCACGGGTGGAGGCAGGGCCTAGAGGGCGCCGACGACGATGCGGCCGCGGACGACGGCCCGTCAGGCGCGGATCCCGCGCGACATGTGCCGAGGCCGCCGGACCAGGGGCCGGGCGAGCTAGCCTAGTGGACCCGGGGGCGCAGGTGGGCCCACGGCCGGGCCTCCTCCAGCGCCGCCGATGCTGCCACCAGCACGTCCTCGGCGCCGCGGCGCGCGACCAGCTGGAGTCCGATGGGGAGACCGTCCGCCGACAGGCCGGCCGGAACGCTCACCGCGGGGAGCCCGGCCATGTTGATCGGGAAGGTGAAGGGGAAGTACCCCCACCAAGGGTCCACCTCGCGCCCGTCGATCTCGGTGACCGTGTCCAGGGGCCCGCCGACCCTGAAGGCCGGGACGGCCAGGGTGGGGGAGGCGACCAGGTCGAAGCGGTCCAGCTGCCCCTCGATCGCGGCGCGCACCATGTCCATCCTCCCCAGAGCCAGCGCGTACTCGGCGCCGGTGACGGTGGCCCCGTGCTCGATGGTGCTGCGGGCGTAGTCGGTCAGCTCGCCGGACAGCAGCGAGCCGTAGGAGGCATAGGCCGTCGCCGCGAACAGCGGTCGGAATGCATCGAACGGGGCGTCGAGCGCAAGGTCCGAGTCGCCGATGTCGCTGCCCGCCTCGGCGAGGCCGCCCAGGGCCGCCCGGCACACCGCGATCACCTCGGGATCGACCGCGGCGTAGCCGTAGTCCGCGCTCCATCCTATGCGCAGGCCGTCCGCCCCGCGGCCGGCGGCCCCCATGAGGTCGGGAACCGGGTCCCGGATGGAGGACGGGTCGCGGTCGTCGTATCCGGAGAGCAGCTCCAGGAGCGCGGCCGCGTCCCGCACGGTGCGGGCCATCGGGCCCGCCTGGCTGAAGTGGTTGGCGGAGAGGGGAATGCCGGCGCCGGCGTACTTGGGCACACGGCCCTGGGTGGGCTTGATCCCGAACACGCCGCAGAAGCTCGACGGTATCCGTATCGACCCCCCGCCGTCGCTGCCCTCGGCCAGGGCGCACAGCCCCGCCGCCACGGCGGCGCCCGCGCCGCCCGACGAACCGCCGGTGGTGCGCTCCGGGTCCCAGGGGTTGCGGCACGGCCCGCCGAGGTCGTTCACGGTCACGCCGAGCAGCCCGAACTCGGGGGTGTTGGTCTTTCCCAGCACCACCGCCCCTGAGGCGCGGATGCGCTCTACGACGATCGAGTCCTCGGCCGGCACCCTGTCTGCGAAGATCGCCGAGCCGCCGGTGGTGCGCAGGCCCCGCGTGATCTGCAGGTCCTTGATGGAGATCGGCACGCCGTGCAGCGCGCCCAGCTCCTCGCCACGCATGACCGAGCCCTCGGCCCGGCCCGCCGCCTCCATGGCGCCCTCGGCGTCGACGGTGAGGTAGGCGCCGAGCGACCCGTCGAGGCGCTCGATGCGGTCCAGGTACAGCCGGGCGAGCTCGACCGGGGAGACGTCCCGGCGCGCGACCATTTCGGCAAGCTCGAGCGCGGGGGCGAAGGCCAGCTCGGCTTCGGGCGGGTGGGCGGATGTCATGCGGGTCTTCCCTCCCGGCGCCGCGGCCGGGGCGGCGCCATCGTAGGCGCGGCGGCGCGCGTGCGTCAACGCGCGGGCGGACCGGGTGGCGGTGGTATGATTGGCGCGAGACTGCCCCCCGATGACTGCCCCGATGACCGCCAGGGTGCGGGTTCTGTACTGGAAGGAGGTGCCTGTCCAGGTGCAGGCCGAGGACGAGTCCGGCAGGGTCTCGGTGGTGCTCGACGCCCGCTTCCAGGAGGGGGCCGACGCGATAGCCATGTTCGACGGCAGCTACGGCTCGGACGAGTACCTGGAGGGCTGGTGCTGGACGGAGCCCCGGGAGGTGCAGGCCACCGCCCGCAGCGCCGCCGCCGAGCTCGCCGAGCGCTACAACTCGGGCATGCCCGCCGACTTCGTGGCCCGCATCCGCGACCTCGAGGCGCAGGGCATGCGCGACCCGAGCCCCGGTTCCATAGACGGGTGGCTGCCTTGACGGCCGGACGGGGCAACGGCACCGTCTTCCTGGACCGGCTGGGCGCCGGCGCCACGCTCATAGCCGACGGCGCCACCGGCACCTACCTGCAGGCCAAGGGCCTGGAGCCGGGGGGCGACCCGGAGGCGATGAACCTGACGCACCCGGAGATCGTCACCACCATGGCGGCGGAGTACCTTCGGGCCGGCAGCGACATGGTCCAGACCAACTCGTTCGGGGCGAGCCGGTTCATGCAGGCCAAGTACGGCCACGGCGACCGGGCCGCCGAGTTCAGCCGCCTGGCCGCCCGGCACGCCAGGTCCCAGGCCGACGCGTTCGGCCCCGGGCGATACGTCGCCGGCTCGATCGGCCCGACCGGCGAGCTCATCGAGCCGGTCGGGGAGACGCCGGCCTCAGACGTCTACGACGCCTTCGCCGAGCAGGCCGCGGCGCTGGAGGAGGGGGGCGTGGATCTGGTGGTGGTGGAGACGATGATCTCCGTCGAGGAGGCCGAGCTCGCCGTGCGCGCCGCCAAGGAGCGCACGGCGCTGCCCGTCGCGGCGCTCGCCACCTTCGACCGGGGCCCGCGGGGCTACTTCACAATGATGGGCGACACGCCGCGGTCCGCGGCCGAGCAGCTGTCCGGGGCGGGGGCCGACATCGTGGGCACCAACTGCGGCAACGGCATCGACGTGATGGTCGAGCTCGGGGAGATCTTCCGCGAGGCGACCGACCGTCCGGTCTGGCTCAACTCCAACGCCGGCATCCCCGTCATCCGACAGGGCCAGATCATCTACCCGGAGGGGCCGGAAAGGATGGCGGACGGCTTCGCCCGGCTCGCGGACATGGGGGTGAACATACTCGGCGGGTGCTGCGGCACCACCCCCGCCCACGTGAGGGCCCTGGCCTCGGCGGTCCGGGGGGAGTCGGGCCGGTGAGCGCCGGGAGGGAGCCGGTCACGGCGACGCTCGAGCGCCTCGGAAGGTGCCTCGAGCTGATACCGATAGACCCGCACGGAGACGAGATATCGGTCGGCTTCTTCGAGCGCGACGGCGTCATCACGGTCTGGAGCTTCAGCCGCCGTCCGGGCGCCGCCGATCGCCTGGCGCAGATCCGCGACCGCGCGGTGGCGATCGCGGACCTCGAGCCCGTCGACGGCAGCCCCACGCAGATGCGCTTCCCGGGAGGGCGCATCTACGGCCGCGCGTTCAGGTTCCTGGCGCGCCAGGCCGTCGAGAAGTCGCCCCACCTGCCCGTCCCGGCCGGCCGGATAGAGGTCAAGGACCTCAAGAGCGACATGATCCTCTTCGCCACGCCCCACCGGACCGACGCCGGGTGGGCCTACGAGGTCGACGGGGAGGGCGAGGCGAGGCGCCCGGCGCTCAGGATCCGCGCGACGGTGGCGGGCCTCGAGCGCTACGGCGAGATGGTCAGGGTCGGGGAGACGCGGGTCGCCTTCCCGTGCGGGAGCCGGTACGACGGGCTGGTGCGGGTCCTGATGCCCTATGCCCGCAACGTCAGCGGCACCGAGGACATGCTCGAGGCCTTCGACACCCGGGGCCAGATGACCACCGGCACGCTGGGCTTCTCCCAGTAGCCGGACGGAACGGGCGCACGGCGGCCAGATGAAGGCGGCGGGGACGATGAGGCCCAAAGAGCGCGTGCTGGCGGCCCTGGCCGGCGAGCCCGTGGACCGCCCCGCGGTCATCAATCCCGGCTCGATAATGACGGTCGAGCTGATGGACCTGACCGGCGCCCCGTTCCCCGACGCGTGCCGCGACCCCGACCTGAACGCCCGGCTCGCCGCCACCGGCTTCACCGAGCTGGGCTTCGACTGTACGTACCACCACTACACGATCGTCCAGGAGTCGTCCGCGCTCGGGTGCAGGATACAGTGGGAGCAGAAGGACAACTGGCCCACCGTCGTGATGAGCGAGCCCATATGGGACCACCCCGACCAGATCGAGATACCCCCCGGCTTCCTCGAGCACCCGGACACGCTGTGCGTGACCCGCGCCACCGAGATCCTCAAGCGCGAGGTGGGAGGGGAGGCCTGCATCATCGGCAAGACCATGGGGCCGTGGTCGCTGGGCTACCACACGTTCGGGGTGCAGAACTTCCTGCTCATGAGCATCGACGACCCCGACCTCACGCTGCGGGCGCTGCACAGGCTCAAGGAGGTCTCGGTGATGTTCGGCCTCGCGCAGATAGACGCGGGCGCTGACGTGTTGATGTTCCCGGACCACGCCACCGGGGACCTCGTGTCGGGCGAGTACTACCGCCGGTTCCTGATGGAGCTCCACCAGGAGATGGCCGAGCGCCTTCCCGTGCCGCTGATCCTGCACATCTGCGGCTACACCCTCGACCGCATGCAGTACCTGGCCAACAGCGGCATGGCGTGCTTCCACTTCGACTCCAAGAACGACCCGCGGCGCGCGATGGAGCTCGCGGAGGGCCGGATCCGGCTGGTGGGCAACGTCAACAATCCCGTGACCCTCTTCTCCAGGGGCACAGAGGAGGTGCGCGCCGAGGTGAACGCGTGCCTCGAGGCCGGCGTGGACCTGGTCGCGCCCGAGTGCGCCATCCCCCTGCAGACCCGCCTCGAGAACGTCCTCGAGATACCGAGGGCCGTCGCCGACTGGGCGGCGGCCAACCCCGACAGCGTGTACACCCGGGGCCGCGGCGCGGGCCCCGCCCCGGGCGCGGAGGTGAACGGCGCATGAGCATGACGTCACGCCAGAGGGTGATGGCGGCCCTCGCCGGAAGGCCGGTGGACCGCGCGCCCGTCTGCAATCCCACGAACGTGGCCACCGTCGAGCTGATGGACATGGTCGACGCGCCCTTCCCCGACGCCAACCGCGACCCGGAGATGAACGCGCGCCTCGCCGCGACCGGGCACACCGAGCTGGGCTTCGACGCCATAGCCCCCTACTTCACGATCATCCAGGAGTCGTCGGCCCTGGGCTGCGAGATGCAGTGGGAGGGCAAGGACAACTGGCCCACCGTGCGCATGACCAGGCCGATCTGGAGCGGCCCCGAGGACGTGCGAATCCCCCCGGGATTCCTCGAGCACCGCGACACGATGACGATAACCCGGTCGATCGAGATCCTGAGGGCCGAGTTCGGCGACTCGGTGGCCATCGTCGGCAAGACCATGGGCCCGTGGACGCTCGCCTACCACGTGTTCGGCGTCGAGCGCTTCCTGCTGATGACCATCGACGATCCCGAGATGACGATGGACGCCCTCCACCGCCTCAAGGAGATATCCGTTCTGTTCGGCGAGGCGCAGATCGCCGCGGGGGCGGACGTGCTCACCTTCCCGGACCACGCCACCGGCGACCTGGTCTCGGGCGAGTACTACCGCCGCTTTTTGCTGGAGATACACCGCGAGATGGTCGAGCGGCTCCCGGTGCCGCTGATCCTGCACATCTGCGGGTACACCGTGGACCGCCTCGGGTACATCGCGGAGTCGGGGATGGCGAGCTTCCACTTCGACTCCAAGAACGATCCCGCCGAGGCCATGGCCGTGGCCGGGGGCCGGGTGGGGCTCGTCGGCAACGTCAACAACCCGGTGACCCTCTACTCCAGGGGGCCCGAGGAGGTGCGCGAGGAGGTCTACCGCTGCCTGGACGCCGGCGTGCAGATGATCGCGCCCGAGTGCGCCATCCCGCTGGCGACGCGCATGGAGAACCTGCTGGAGATACCGCGGGCGGTGCGGGACTGGACCGACGGCCGCGCGGCCGCCGCCGGGGCGCCTTGAGCGCCGTCATAGCCGGCCCGGACGAGTTCGTCATCGTCGGGGAGAACATCCACGCGACCCGCGTGGTCCTGCGCAACGGGCGCAGGCACCGCACGCTGGAGGACGGCACGGAGGTGGTCACCTACACCGACGCCGCGGGCGAGCCCGCGGCGATGCGGTTGCCCGAGTGGGCAAGGCGCACGCAGCCCTACGAGCAGGGGCAGATAAAGCACTTCATGATCGCCGTGCGCGGCGGCGCCGAGGGCGGCGAGGCCGAGCGAGCCGAGGGCGCGGCATACGTCCAGGCAGAGGCGCTCCGGCAGATCCGGGCGGGGGCCCACTACCTGGACCTGAACGTCGACGAGGTCTCCTACAAGCTCGACGTGCAGGTCCGGTGCATGCGCTGGCTGGTGCGCGCCGTGCAGGAGGTCTCCACCGTCCCGCTGTCGATAGACTCGTCCAACCCCGAGATCATCGGGGCCGGCCTCGAGGAGTGCGACCCGGCCCTGGGCCGCCCCCTGGTCAACTCGGTCGCCCTGGAGCGCCCGGAGGTGTTCGACATGGTCGCCCGCCACGGCGGCAGGGCCATCGTCACGGCCGCCGGCGAGTCGGGGATGCCGTCGGACGCCGCCGAGCGCGTGGACAACGCCTCGCGGCTGATCGAGGAGGCGACCCGCCGCGGCATGGCCCCGGGGGACCTGCACGTCGACATGCTGGTATTCCCCATCGCGGTGGACGGCGCCTACGGGCGCCACTACCTCGACGCCGTCGAGGGGATCCGCCGCCGGTACGGCGACTCCATCCACGTCACCGGCGGGCTCAGCAACGTCTCGTTCGGGCTTCCGATGCGTCGGCTCATCAACGACGCGTTCATCCGCCTGGCCATCGACTCCGGGGCCGACGGCGGGATCATAGACCCGGTGCAGAGCCGCATAGGGCGCGTGATGGACATGGACCTCGCCGAGCCGCGCTGCGCGCTCGCCGTCGACGTGCTGGAGGGGCGGGACGAGTACTGCATGGACTACATAGCCGCCTACAAGGACGGCCGCCTCGCCGCGCCCGGACGGGGCCCGGGGAATTGACACCGCTCCCCCGCGCTCCGGACAATCTGAGGCCGGAGACCCCGGCGCCGCCGATGCGGAGGCAACCCGACAGATGGCCATAGTCCACGAGGGGCTGGCAGGCGAGATGCAGTACGTCACCAAGCCCTTCGAGCGAAAGCACATAGAGGAGCTGTTCGCCTCGGGCGACATGCTCATGCAGCAGATCGCCCACTGCCTGATCTACGGCGACCAGCACGAGGTCGACCGGCTGACCAGGCAGGCCCTGGACGACGGCTACACGGCCAACGACGTCCTCGACGACGGGCTGATCTCGGGGATGGCCATCGTGGGCATCAAGTTCCGGGACAACGTGATCTTCGTTCCCGAGGTGCTGGTGGCCGCGAGGGCGATGAAGGCGGGGATGGCTCACATCGAGCCGATCCTCTCGGCCTCGGGCGTTGAGCCGATAGGGACGGTCATCATGGGCACCGTCAAGGGCGACCTGCACGACATCGGCAAGAACCTTTGCATCATGATGCTCAGGGGGGCGGGCTTCACGGTCCACGACCTGGGGGTCGACACCAAGCCCGACGAGTTCATGGACGCGGCGCTGGACCACGAGGCGCAGGTCGTGGGCATGTCGGCCCTGCTGACGACCACCATGCCCAACATGGGCCGCACGATCGAGTTCTTCGAGGACAACGGGGTCCGCGAGGAGTTCAAGATGATCGTCGGCGGCGCCCCGGTCACCCAGGAGTTCGCGGAGGACATGGGCGCCGACGGCTACGGCAAGGACGCCATCGCCTGCGTGGACCTGGCCAAGTCCATGGTCCAGGCCGCCGCCGAGGCGTAGGGCGGCCGGCTCGGGCCCGGGGCGATGAGGTTCCTCCAGCGCTACCCCGGCCTGCTGGAACTGGTCTACAGGGCCGCCGCAGCGGCGCTCCGCACTCTGGCCCCGGTGCTGCGGTCCGGGGGGGCGGCCGAGTCGATCATGGTCAGGGTCGAGCGGATGACCAAGGGCCCCATCTTCGACTGCCGGATGTGCGGGCAGTGTGTTTTGCACACCACGGGCATGACCTGCCCGATGACCTGCCCGAAGAACCTTCGCAACGGGCCGTGCGGCGGGGTCGGCCAGGACGGGCGGTGCGAGGTCAGGCCCGAGATGGCGTGCGTCTGGGTGCAGGCCTGGGAGCGCTCAAGGCGCATGCCGGCGTACGGCCCGGCGATCCTTGAGATAGCGCCCCCGCTCGACCGGTCGCTCGAGGGCAGCTCGGCCTGGGTGAACGACCTGACGGGCCGATCGGCCCGGGTTCCAGCGGGCTGGCGCGGCTAGCTCTGCGCAAACTCCAAGCATCGGGATAGGGGCGTCGGAGTTCGTGGGGAACGTCCCGGACGGCGGATGCTCCCCGACCATCTCCCGGTGCCGGGCGGGCGCGGCGAGGCAGGGCATGTCCCCCGCCGCGGCATGGTGCAGCGCCCGTCTGCGGATTGTTCCGGATGCGGTTATACAATTTGCGCGATGGTCCGCACTTCGACATGACGGTCTCGGAGGAGGTCTTGACGGAGTTGGGCAGGTCGAGGGCCTCTGGAGCGGCCCGGTGGTAGGGGCGGTTTCGCGCCTGGAGGAGGTCCTGCGGTCCGGCCGCGTGGCTGTCACCGCCGAGCTGAATCCGCCCGACTCGGCCGACCCCCGCTCGGTCGTCGAGAGGGCCGCAGCCGTGGCCGGGGCGTGCGACGCGGTAAACGCCACCGACGCCGCCGGGGCGAGCGTCCACATGTCCTCCGTCGCGGTCTCGGCCCTGCTGGCGCGAGCGGGCCACGAGCCGGTGCTCCAGGTGTCGTGCCGGGACCGCAACCGGATCGCCATCCAGGGCGACCTGCTTGGAGCGGCGGCCCTTGGGGTGAGGAACGTCCTGTGCCTGACCGGCGACGGGGTCCAGGCAGGCGACCACCCCGAGGCGAGGCCGGTATTTGACCTGGACTCGGTGACGCTACTGCGGACGGCGCGCATCCTGCGCGACCGCGGCACGTTCCTGTCCGGGCGCGAGCTCGAGAGCCCTCCAAGCCTGTTCCTCGGGGCGGCCGCCAACCCGTTCGTCCCGCCCTACGACTTCAGGCCCCTGCGCCTGCGCAAGAAGATCGAGGCCGGCGCCCAGTTCATCCAGACCCAGTACTGCTTCGACGTCGGGCGCCTGCGCAGCTACATGGACGCCGTCCGGGCCATGGGCCTGCACGAGCGCGCGTACATCCTGGTGGGCGTCGGCCCCCTGCGCTCGGCGCGCGCCGCCGAGTGGATGCGGACCCACGTCCCGGGGCTCGTGATCCCCGACGCGGTGATCGACCGGCTGCGCGGGGTCCCGCCCGGCCGGGGCAACCAGGCCCGCGAGGGCAAGAGGATATGCGTCGAGATCATCCGGGAGGTGATGGAGATCGAGGGCGTCCGCGGGGTGCACGTCATGGCGTACCGCCAGGAGGAGCTGGTGCCGGAGATAGTCGAGGAGGCGGGTCTGGCCGCGCGCCGCATTGACACGCCGCGCGCCGCGCCCGAATAATCTGCCCCGGGCGCTACAATGGCCGGCGAAGGGCGTGTTGACAAGGAGCGGTACAGGGCGAGCGTGGCCAGGCTCGAGGAGATCTACCGGGGCATCTCCGCCTCGGCCGTGGCCGTCTCGACATGGCGCTGCCCCTACAAGGACGTTCATGACCGCTGCACCGCCCGCTTCGGCTGCCGCAACCAGAGCTACGTCGACGGCCCCGACCGTCCCGCCCTGTGCACCGGCAGCGACGATCTCGACTACCGCAGCGCCTGGGAGACGACCCCTCCCTAGCCGAACCGCCGCCCGGGCGCTCCGCCGTTGAGCCCGCTGCTCCACGGGCGTCGCCGGCTCGACCTCGCGGCGGGCAGGACGCTCTTCGACTACGCCGACGACCTGCGGGTGCGCGTGCCGACGTCGTGCGGGCGCACGGGCGAGTGCCACGAGTGCATAGTCGAGGTCAGGCGCGGCGCATCCGCCCTCACGGCGCCCACCGGCGCGGAGTCCTTCCTGCGGGGCGGCTACCGCCTGGCCTGCCAGGCGGCGGTGGCGGACCCGGACGCCGAGGTCGAGTTCGCCGTGCTCAGGCGCCAGCCCCGCATCCTGACCGCGGCGGTCAGGCGGCACGTCGAGATCGACCCGCTCACCCGGCGGGAGGGGGACTCGGTCGTGCGCTCCGGGGAGCGGATCGATTCCTACCGCGGGGCGGTGCTCGGCATCGCCGTCGACGTCGGCACGACCACGGTCGCGATGAACCTGGTGGACCTCGAGACGGGCTGCGTGATGTCCACGTCCTCGTTCGAGAACCCCCAGCGCTTCGGGGGGAGCGACGTGATGCACCGCATCTCCTACGACGGCGGCGAGCACCGCGGGGAGCTGCGCGGCGTGATGCTCTCGGCGCTGAACTTCGAGATCGGCGAGCTGTGCAGGGGCCTGGGCCTCCACCGCCGGCGCATCTACGAGGCGGTCTTTGTCGGCAACGCGACCATGCGCGACATCCTGTTCGGCCTGGAAGTCCAGACCATAGGGGAGAGGCCCTACAAGTCGACGACCGAGCTTGCGAGCGAGCGGGGCGAGCGGGAGGGGCACCGCGATCCGCGAGACCGCGCGGGCGATGGGGCTGCGCATCTTCCCCGGGGCCGCCGTCTACGGGGGGCCGCTGGTCGGCTGCCACGTCGGGGCGGACGTGGCGGCGGACATGCTGGCGGTGGGCATGGACGAGGCCGAGGAGGTCGTCATGCTGGTGGACGTCGGCACCAACACCGAGGTCGTGGTGGGGGACCGGCGCCGAATGATGGCCGCGTCCTGCCCGGCGGGCCCGGCGTTCGAGGGCGGCGAGGTCACGTACGGCATGCCGGGCTACGACGGGGCGGTGGAGGCGGTGAGCATCGACGGGGGCAGGGTCGAGCTGACCACCATCGGGGGCGCCGAACCCGAGGGGATATGCGGCTCCGGCCTCGTCGACCTGCTGGCCGAGCTGCGCAGGGCGGGCCTGATGACCGAGCTCGGCGTGTTCGCGGACGGGGCGGCCGAGTTCGCCTTCGCTCCCGAGAGGGGGATGACCCTCTCTCGGGCGGACGTCTCGGCCCTGGCCCAGGCAAAGTCGGCCAACTACTGCGGGCAGGCAATCGTCCTGCGCAGCTACGGCATCGGTCCGCAGGACGTCTCGAGGCTCTACCTGGCCGGGGGGTTCGCCAACTACATCGACGAGCGCAGCGCCGTGGACATCGGCTTCATAGCCAGCGTGCCACCTGACCGGATAGTCAAGGTCGGCAACGCCTCCCTCGAGGGCGCTACCATCATGCTGACGTCGGCCTCCATGCGCCGCAGGATCGAGGAGCTCGCAGGCCGGGTCCAGCACGTCGAGCTGGAGACCGCCGAGGACTTCTTCGAGATGTTCGTCGAGGGCTGCCACTTCAGGCCCATGGCCGTGGCGTGAGCGGGCCCCGGCCGCCCGGGGCCGGGCATCGGAGGCGGGAAAACGCCGGGCGCCCGGGCGCGCCCGATCGCTGGAGGATGAGCATGAGCGGGAACGGCAGGGTGCTGGTGACCGACTACGTCTGGCCCGACCTGGAGCCGGAGAGGGCCATACTGGGCCCGCTGGGGATCGAGCTGGTCGAGTCGCCCGACGGCTCCGAGGACACGCTCGCCGGGCTGGCGCGGGACGCCGACGCCATCCTCACGTGCTTCGCTCAGGTGACGCCCGGGGTGCTCGGGGCGGCCCCGCGCATGAAGGTCGTGGCGCGCTACGGGGTGGGGGTCGACAACATAGCCGTGGACGCGGCCACCGAGCTGGGCATCGCCGTGACCTACGTGCCCGACTACTGCGTGGACGAGGTCTCGGACCACGTGATGGCGATGCTGCTGGCCTTCAACCGGCGGGTGATCATGTTCGACGCCGCCACCAGGAGGGACGGCTGGGGCTCGGTGGAGCTGGACCTGCCGATGACCCGCCTGCGCGGCCTCGCCATCGGCGTCGTGGGCTTCGGGCGAATCGGTCGGGCCACCGCCAGGAAGGCGCTCGCATTCGGGCTGAGGGTGCTGGCCGCCGATCCGTTCGTGGACGCCGAGGCGGTCGCCGCCGAGGGCGGTCGGCTGGTGGACCTGGACACGCTCCTCGCCGAGTCCGACTTCGTCACCCTGCACTCGCCGCTCGGCGACGAGACGCGCGGCATGATCGGGGCCGCCCAGCTCGAGCGGATGAAGCGCTCGGCGTTCCTGATCAACTGCGCGCGGGGCCCGCTTATCGACGAGAAGGCCCTGGTTCAGGCGCTCACGGCCGGGTCGATAGCCGGGGCCGGGCTCGACGTGCTTGAGTCCAACCACCCCCCGGCAGACCACCCGCTCTTCGGCATGGACGGCGTCATCGTGACCCCGCACGTGGCCTTCTACTCGCCGGAGTCGACCAGGGAGCTGCAGCGCCGGGCCGCCGAGTCCATAGCGGACGTGCTCGCCGGGCGCATGCCCGGCAACCTCTACAACCGCGAGGTGCTGGGCAGGACGCGGGCGCCGATCTCCGGGCCCTGACGGGCGCGGGGCCCGGTCAGATCATCGAGATGCCCTGGCCCCCGTCGACCGGGATGCACGCGCCGGTGATCATTCCCGCCCGGTCAGAGGCGAGGAAGGCGACCAGGTCGCCCACCGGCTCCGGCCAGCCGAAGCGCCCAAGCGGCAGGTTGCGGTCGATGAAGTCCCGGACGGCTTCCGGGGGGCTGTCGCGCTGGAAGCGCTCCCAGGTCCCCCCCGGGTGCGAGATGGACCCGGGGGCTATGGAGTTGACCAGGATCCCGTGGCGGCCGAGCGAGACGGCGGCGTGCTTGGTCGCGGCGATGAGGGCGGCCTTGGCCGCCATGTACGAGATGTTGCCCCCGTACTCGCGGCCCCAGATGGAGGCGATGTTGATGATCCGGCCCCAGCCGCGCTCCCTCATGTGCGGCAGCGCCAGCCTCGTCAGCTCGTAGCCGCCGAACAGGTTGAGGTCGAACGTGCCCGCGAAGTCGTCCAGGCCGGTCCCGGATATGTCCTCGCGCGAGCGGGTGCCCCCCACGTTGTTGACCAGTATGTCGACCGGCCCCAGCGCGGCCGTCGCGGCGGCGTGGATGCGCCCTATGTCCGACCGCTCCCCGACGTCGCCCACGACGGTGGCGACCCTCGCGCCCAGCGCGGCGAGCTCGGCCGCGGCCGCCTCGAGCGTCTGGGGGGTCCGCCCGCAGATCGCAACGTCCGCCCCCTCGCGGGCGAGCGACAGGGCGCAGTGCCTGCCGAGCCCGCGGCTGCCGCCGGTCACCAGGGCCACCTTTCCGCCCAGGTCCAGTTCCATGCGTCCGCCTCCTTGTGCGATGCCGCCCGGGGCCCGCGCCCTCAGTGCTCCATCACGGTGCCGCCGTTGATGTTGATCGACTGGCCCGTGATCCAGCTGGCCGCCTCCGTGCACAGGTAGGCCACCAGGCCGCCCACCTCCTCGTCGGTGCCGTTGCGCCCGATCGGCGTGTCGTCGGCGATCCGCGCCATGCGGCCGTCGCGGTCGAGCTCGTCCATCCGGGCCGTCTCGGTGGCCCCCGGGCACACGCAGTTGACGTTGATGTTCATGGGGCCGAGCTCCCTTGCCATCGACTGCGTCATGCCGACCACCGCGAAGTTGGCGGCGTTGTAGGCGAGGGTGTTGACCACCCCGCGCTTGCCCGCGGTCGAGGAGATGTTGACGATCTTGCCCCCCGCGCCTGCGCCGGGGCCCGCCAGCAGGAAGGCGCGGGTGCACAGGTAGGTGCCGGTCACCTTGACGTCCATGACGCGGGCGAACACGCCGGGCTCAACGTCCACTATGGGCGCGCGGTCCGCGCCTATGGGGGCCGCCGCATTGTTGACGAGGATGTCCACCCGCCCGAACTCGGCGAGCGTTCGGTCCATCATCGCCTGGACCTGCTCCGGGCTGGTCACGTCGACCACGAGCGCCAGGCCCCGCGATCCCGCGGCCCTGACCTGCTCGGCGGTGCTCTCGGCGTCGCGCCAGCCCGCGGCCCTCTCGTCGTCCGGAAACGTGGAGGGGTCCCGGCCCGTGCCGGTCGCCACCACGTCCGCGCCCAGCTCGGCGAGCCGCACGGCGGCCGCCCTGCCGATGCCGCGGAGCCTGCCCGCCCCGGTCACAACCGCAACCTTTCCCGAAAGCTCGCCCATCTCGATGCCTCCTATCCGCCCTGCGCGGGCGCTCCCGCGGGGGCCTTCCCCCTCTCGATCGCCGGCTCCATTCGGTGCCCGGCCGCCCGCTCGTAGGCGTCGGCGGCGCGCAGCATGGCCTCCTCCCCGAGGTGGGGGGCCATCAGCTGCAGGCCGACCGGCAGCCCGCCGACCATGCCCGCCGGCACTGAGATGGCCGGTATGCCGGCGATGTTGGCCGGCATCGTGAACACGTCGTTGAGGTACATCTGGAGCGGGCTCTTGACCTTCTCCCCCAGCCTGAAGGCCACGGAGGGAGAGGTGGGGGTGGCCAGCAGGTCGAACCCGCCGAACGCCTCGGCGAACTCGCGCCGGATGATCGTGCGCACCCTCTGCGCCCTGAGGTAGTAGGCGTCGTAGTAGCCGGCGGACAGGGCGTAGGTGCCCAGCAGTATCCGTCGCTTCACCTCCGGGCCGAAGCCCTCGCTGCGCGTCCGCTCCAGCGACTCGTCCATCGTCTCGGCCTCGGCGCTGTAGCCGTACTTGACCCCGTCGTACCGCGCCAGGTTGGACGACGCCTCCGCCGGGGCGATGATGTAGTAGACCGACAGCGCGTGCCGCGTGTGCGGGAGCGAGGTCTCCGACACGACCGCGCCCAGGTCCTCCAGCACCCCTATCGCCGCGCGGACCGCGGCCTCGACCCCGGGCTCGATGCCCTCGGCGAAGTACTCCCTCGGAACGCCGACGCGCAGGCCGCGGACGGACCCGGTGAGGGCGGATGTGTAGTCGGGGACCGGCCGGTCTAGCGAGGTCGCGTCCCTCGGGTCGCGGCCGGCGATCTCGGACAGGACGAGCGCTGCGTCCGCCACGGTCCTGGTGAACGGGCCCACCTGGTCGAGCGAGCTCGCGAACGCGACCAGGCCGTAGCGGCTGACCAGCCCGTAGGTGGGCTTGAGGCCGACGACCCCGCACAGCGAGGCCGGCTGGCGGATGCTTCCCCCGGTGTCGGAGCCCAGCGAGAAGAGCGCCTCGCCGGCGCTGACCGCGGCGGCGGGCCCGCCGCTGCTGCCGCCGGGCACCCGGGTTGTGTCGTGGGGGTTGCGGGTCGGGAAGAGGGCCGAGTTCTCCGTGGAGGAGCCCATGGCGAACTCGTCCAGGTTCCCCTTGCCCACCAGCACGGCCCCGGCGGCTTCGAGGCGCTCGGCCGCCGCCGAGTCGTAGGTCGGGACGAACCCCTGCAGCATCCTCGACGAGCAGGTCGTGGGTATCCCGCGCGTGCACAGGTTGTCCTTTAGCTGGACGGGTATGCCGGTCAGCGGCCCCGCCCGCCCGCTCCCGATGCGCTCGTCGGCACGGCGGGCCTGCTCCATGGCGCGCTCGGCGGTGACCGTGACGAACGCGCCGATCTCGGGCTCGACGTCCTCTATGCGCCCGAGGACCGAGGCGGCGAGCTCCGCGGCCGAGAGGCGGCCGGCGTCCAGCGCCTCCCTGGCCTGGGCTATCGTCAGCGCCCAGGGGTGCGCGTCGGCGCCGCGTCCGCCCAAGCTACTGGAGGACGGCCCGGACGCGGACGAACTCGCCGTGGCGGTTCGGGGCGTTGGCCAGCGTCTGCTCCCGGCCCTGGCCCTCCGAGCGCGCGTCGGGCCTGAGCGCGCCGGCGGCGCCCGTCGGGTGCGCGGTCGTCTCGGCGCCGTCGGCGTCTACCTCGGCGAGGGCCCGGAACTGGCCCAGGATGTCCGAGAGCTGGCCCCTCATGACCTCGGTCTCCTCCGGGGTCATCCGAATCCTGGCCAGCCTGGCGATGTGCTCTACGTCTCGTTTAGACAGTTCCATGGGACCGGGGAGGGGGCGCACCAGAGTTTAGCAAACCGCCGTTTCCCGCGCATCGCGGTGCGCTCGGCCGCACTTGTAAGGCCACACCGCGCCCGCTAGAATTCCATCCGTTCGGCGAGGCCGCCGCCCGCGGCGGGCAGGCTCCGGGCCGCCGGCAGCCCCGAGATCCGGCCCTGCGGCCCGGCCAGCAAATTGCAAATACCACACCGGGGCAAGTCCCATGAGATCCACTAGAGCGAGGGGCGCCGACCGGGCGCCCGCAACAGCCCTTGCGCTCATCGCCGCAGCGCTAGTCGCAGCGCTGGTCGCGGCGGGATGCGGGGGCGGCGGCGGGGACGATGCCCCGGCGCCGTCCGGAGGGGGCGCCGAGGCGCCCGCGTCCGGGGAGGAGTCCGGCGGGTCCGCCGGGCGCACCGAGTCGGCGGGAGCCTCCGGCGAGTTCGTGAACGTGGACGAGATGAAGGCGGCCCGGCAGCTGCACGCGGCCGTAAGGCTCCCCGACGGCCGGGTGTTCGTGGTCGGCGGAAGGGGCCCGGGGGCGAACCTCAACAACACGGTCTACGAGTCGGCCGAGATATACGACCCCGCGGCGGACGAGTGGACCCTCACCGGCGAGATGCAGGACCAGCGCCACGACCTGTGCGGCGCCCTTCTCTCCGACGGCCGCGTGCTCGCCGCGGGCGGGCGCGGCAAGCTCAACTTCGCCATGGGCACCGCCGAGGTCTGGGACCCCGCCACGGGCACGTGGTCGCTGACGGCGAACCTGATCACCGAGCGCGACCACATGCCGTGCGTAACGCTCGGCGACGGCCGGGTGCTGGTCATCGGCGGCGAGGGCAAGGAGTACCAGCTCCTCGACACCGCGGAGATCTGGGACCCGGCCACGGGCGAGTGGACGGAGACCCCGCCGATGTCCGCGCGCCGCGCCCGCCACACCGCGACGCTGCTCGAAGACGGCCGGGTGCTGGTGACCGGGGGCGGCAAGAAGGACGAGCCCTGGGAGAAGTCGGCCGAGATCTACGACCCCGCCTCCGACTCCTGGACGCTGGTGGCCCAGATGTCCACGGGGCGGGCCTCGCACGCCGCCGTCCGCCTCGCCGACGGCAACGTGATGGTGGTCGGCGGAAGGGGCAAGAGGATCAGCTCGGAGGTCTACGACCCCGGCTCGGACACCTGGACCAAGACCGGCGACACCGAGATACCCCGGTTCGAGGCCTCCGCCGTGCTGCTCGACAGCGGCTCGGTGCTGATCACCGGCGGCGTGGGCAAGCGCAGGGAGGCGGAGGTCTTCGATCCCGCCACCGGGGAGTGGACCCGCATCCGCGACATGAACGACACCAGGTACCGGCACCAGATGATCGTCCTCGAGGGCGGCAGGGTGCTGGTCATAGGAGGAAACGGCGAGGAGGGCCTGCTGGCCGAGACCGAGCTCTTCACGCCCTAGCGCCAACGCTGGAGGATGCCGGATGTTCCCTAGGATCCCGCTCAATGCGGCACTGATCGCCATGGCGCTCGCCGCCGCGCTCGTCGCGGCGGCCTGCGGCGGCGCGGAGCCCGCCGCGGCGCCGTCCGAGCCGGCGTCCGGCGGCGGGGAGGCGGCGTCCGCCGACGCCGAGCCGGACGCCGCGGCGCCCGCGGTGTCGACCGGAGAGTTCCTCAAGTCCGGCGACATGTCCGCCGCGCGCGTCCAGCACGCCGCGGTCAGCCTGGCCGACGGCAGGGTGCTGGTGATGGGCGGCAAGGCGCCCAACTTCGGCACCAGCCACAACACCACCATCCACGGCTCGGCCGAGATCTACGATCCCGCCACCGGGACCTGGACCGACACGGGCTACATGAACATCGAGCGCTACACCATGCCCGTCGGCCTGCTCGGCGACGGGCGCGTCATCGCCGCCGGGGGGCGCGGGGTGTTGACCCACGCGCTTCCCGACGTCGACATATTCGACCCCGCCAGGGGCGAGTGGACCGCGGTTGCGTCCCTCAACACGGCGCGCGACGAGGTGATGGGGGTCGTGCTCGACGACGGGCGCTTCTTCATAGCCGGCGGCACCAACCGCGACTACGGACACATCATTACCGCCGAGGTCTACGACCCGGCGGCCGACGCCTGGACCGAGACGGCGCCGATGTCGGTCAAGAGGGGCCTGCACACGATCACGCTGCTCAAGGACGGCCGGGTGCTGGTCGTCGGCGGGGGCAAGTTCGACGGGCCGTACATGAAGAGCGCCGAGATATGGGACCCGGCGGCCGACGAGTGGACGGCGACGGCCGAGATGAACATCTCCAGGGCCTCGCACACCGCGACGCTGCTGGACGACGGGCGCGTCCTCATCGTCGGGGGGCGCGGCAAGAGGAACAACGCCGAGGTGTACGACCCGGCGGCGGACACCTGGACCCGCACGCCGGACCTGGTCGAGCCGCGGACCAACCACACCGCGGTGCTGATGGACGACGGTCGCGTCCTAGTGGCCGGCGGGTTGGGGAACCGCAGCTCGGTCGAGATCTACGATCCCGCCTCGGACACCTGGACGCGCGTTGCGGACATGCTCGAGTCCAGGTTCTTCCACACCTCGACCGTGCTCGGCGACGGCACGGTGATGGTCGTCGGGGGCAACGGCAAGGAGGCCCTGCTCCAGGGCACCGAGCTCTTCTCGCCCTAGCCCTCGGGCCGGCGGTTGGCCCAGTCCATCGTCCGCTCGATCCCGTCGGAGAGGATGCCGGCGACGACCCGCGGCACGAGCGATACCGCCCGGTCGATCAGTTCGCGCTCGGCCTCGCCGGGCGGCCCGAGGACGTGCTCCACGTCGTCGCTGTCACCGGATGGGCGCCCAACGCCTATCCGGAGCCTGGGAAAGCCGCGGTCCCCGACGGCCTGTGCCACCGACCTCATGCCGTTGTGCCCGCCGGGGCCTCCCCCGGCCCGCAGCCTGAGCGCGCCCGGCGCGAGGTCCATGTCGTCGCAGACGACGAGGAGCCGCTCGGGGCCCACGCGGTAGCGGTCCAGCAGGTACCTCGCTGCGGCGCCGCTGAGGTTGACGTACGTCCTGGGCTTGGCCAGGACCACCGCCCGCCCCTCCATCGCGCCCTCTCCCAGCACGCACGAGCGGCGCCGCTCGGAGAGGTCGATCGGGGCCGCGCCCGCCAGCTCGTCGACCGCCCAGAAGCCGGCGTTGTGCAGGGTCCGCTCGTACCGCGGTCCAGGGTTCCCGAGGCCCATGACCACCAGGTCCGGGACGGTCCGCCCGTCCGGCCGCCCCAGGGCGGAGCGCGCGATCCTGCCGAGCATCCCGCGTCCGGGCCAGCCGCGGCCCCCTCCCGCGGGCACGGCGCCTAGCGGTCCCCCGCGGGGCGGCGGTACGGGCCGGAGCGCCCGCCCGTCTTGCTCGCCAGCCGCACGCCCTCGATGCGCATCTCCCGGTCCACCGCCTTGCACATGTCGTAGACGGTCAGGGCGGCGGCGGTCACCGCCGCCAGCGCCTCCATCTCGACGCCCGTCCTGGCCGTGGTGGAGACCGTCGCGCGGATGCGCACCGACCGGTCCGCCTCGTCCGCCTCGAGGTCGACCGCGACCGAGTCCAGCGGCAGGACGTGGCACAGGGGCACAAGGTCCGGCGTGCGCTTGGCGGCCATGATGCCCGCCACCCTGGCCACCGCCAGGACGTCGCCCTTCCTTATGCCGTCGTCGAGGATCAGCCTGACCGTCCCCTGCCGCATCGCGACGCGGCCCTCGGCGACCGCGACGCGGCGCGTGGTCGGCTTGTCCCCGACGTCCACCATCGATGCGCGCCCCGACTCGTCGACATGGGTGAGATGCGGCTCCGGCCCCTTGTCCCGGACCTGCAGTTCGCCTGCGGACGGGCCGGCGCCCCCCCGGCCGGCGCGGGCCTGGGACTCGCGGAAGGCCATGCGGTCGGCCTCCTCGTTGAGGGGGTGGCCGGAGTGGCCCCGGACCCACGTCCAGCCCACGCGGCGCTCGGCCGACAGGGCGTCCAGCCTCGCCCACAGGTCGGCGTTGGCCTTCCTCTTCCAACCGCGGGTCATGGTGTTGACCAGGTAGGAGCTGTCGCTGTGGACGGTGACATCCGAGCCGGGGGCCGTCGCCCCGAGCCCCTCGATGGCGGCCACCAGCTCCATGCGGTTGTTGGTCGTGCGGTCGTCTCCGCCGCTGAGGTCGCGCCTCTCGCCGCCGTCCAGCACGATCGCGGCCCAGCCCCCCGGGCCCGGGTTGCCCGAGCAGGCTCCGTCCGTGTAGATGTCCGTCACTCGACGCGTCTCCCGCGGCGGCGCTAGCCGCCGATGTGGTACATCTCGACCCTGCCGGCGCGGGCCCCGGTCGCCGCGGTGCGCTCCTCGGAGTAGCGGTCGCGGCGCGCCAGCCATGTCCGGCGGATCACCGCCTCGATCTCCCGGTCGTCAGCCCCGGAGCGCAGCGGCGTCCTGAGGTCGGTGCCCACCGAGCCGAACAGGCACGTGTAGAGCTCGCCCTCCGGCGAGAGCCTCAGCCTGGTGCAGTCGCCGCAGAAAGGCTCGGTGACCGAGGAGATCAGCCCGATCTCCCCCGACCCGTCGGCGTAGCGGTAGCGGCTCGCCACCTCGCCCCGGTAGGACGGCGACGCCGGCTCGAGAGGCATCTCGGCGTCTATCCTCGCCACGATCTCGGCGGACGGGACGACCGCGTCCATGCGCCAGTCGTTCAGCGTCCCCACGTCCATGAACTCTATGAACCGCACGATGATTCCCGTGCCTCGGAAGTGGCGCGCCAGATCGACCACGGTGTGGTCGTTGACGCCGCGCTGGACGACGGCGTTGACCTTTATCGGAGTCAGCGCGGCCTCCCGGGCCGCCCGGATGCCCGCGAGCACGCCGTCGACGCCGAACTCGCGCCCGTTCATTCGCCGGAAGATAGCGTCGTCCAGCGTGTCGAGGCTGACCGTCACCCGGTCCAGCCCGGCCTCCCTCAGCGCGGCGGCGTGCCTGGGCAGCAGCTGGCCGTTGGTGGTCATCGTCAGGTCCGAGACCCCGTCCGTGCCGGCGAGCATGCGCACCAGGTCCGGGACCCCCCTTCGCACCAGCGGCTCCCCCCCGGTCAGGCGTATCTTGACCGCGCCCAGCGAGGCGACGATGCGGGCGACCCGCGAGATCTCCTCGAAGCTCAGCAGCTGGGCCCGGGTCAGGAACCGGTAGCGCTCCCCGTACACCTCGGCGGGCATGCAGTACGTGCAGCGGAAGTTGCACCGGTCGGTGACCGATATGCGCAGGTCCCTGAGGGGCCTTCCCAGCGAGTCCCCTGTGGCCGTTCGATCCATGGCTCCAATTATATTTTGGAGGCGCCCCCGGCCAGCGCGCCGCGCAGCCACTCGGCCGCCCGGCGGACGGCCAGGCCCCGGTGGCCGACGGCCGCCTTCTCGGCCGCCGAGAGCTGTGCCATCGTGCGCGCGGCGGGCCCGGGCCCGCCGACCAGGAAGACCGGGTCGTACCCGAACCCGCCGTCGCCGGCCGGCGAGGGGGCTATCGAGCCCTCGACCGTCCCCGAGAAGGTCGCGACCTCCCGCCCGTCGAGGGCGACGGCGACCACGCACTCGAACCGCGCGGTGCGCGCCCCGGCCGGCACGCCGCGCATCTCGCGCAGGAGCCGCTCCAGGTTCTCGCGGTCGGTCGCCCCCTCCCCGGCGTATCTCGCGGAGCGCACGCCCGGCCGCCCCCCCAGGGCGTCGACGACCAGGCCCGAGTCGTCGGCGAGCGCCGCCAGCCCGCTCATCTCACGGTACCCCGCCGCCTTCAGGACCGCGTTCTCCTCGAAGGTCCGCCCCGTCTCGGCGACCTCGCCATCGACGCCCTCGGCCGCGAGGTCGGTCAGGGGAACGGGGCAGGGGGAGAGGATCTCCCGGATCTCGGCGAGCTTGCCGGGGTTGCGGGTCGCTATCAGGAGACGGATGCCGTCTCCATCTCGGGCCGGTAGGCCCCGCGGCGGGCGGCGGCGGTGACGGTGGCCCTGTGGAGGAAGGCGGCCTGGGCCGCGGCGCGGTTGGCGGCGCGCCCGCCCCAGGCCCTGAGCGGGGCCGCCTGCAGCCCGCGCCCGTAGGAGAAGCTCAGCTCCCAGGGCGCGCCGACGGCCGCCGCGCGGCGGTTGATCGCGTCGAGGTTGACGGTCGCCTCCTCGTCGCCCTGCCCGCCGGACAGGAACAGGATGCCCGGAACGGCGCCGGGCACCGTCTCGAGCAGGCACTCTACGGTGGCCTCGGCCACGCGCTCGGGGCCGGCCCTCGTGGGCGCGGACGCGCCGCTGAGCACCATGTTGGGCTTGAGGAGCGTGCCGGGGAGGGCGACGCGCTGGCGGCCGAGCTGGTAGTAGACCTCCCTCAGCGTCGCGGCGGTGGCCTCGTAGCAGCGGTCGATGTCGTGGTCGCCGTCCATCAGCACCTCGGGCTCGACGATGGGCACGAGCCCGGCCTCCTGGCTGAGCGCGGCGAACCTGGCGAGGGCGTGGGCGTTCGCGTCGATGCAGTAGGCCGACGGGATTCCGTCCCCTATCGCGATCACGGCGCGCCACTTGGTGAAGCGGGCGCCGAGCGAGGCGTACTCGGCGAGCCGCTCGCGCAGCCCGTCGAGGCCCTCGGTCACCGTCTCGCCGGCGGCGCCGGCGAGCGGTTTCGCGCCCCTGTCGACCTTGATGCCGGGGATGACGCCGCGGTCGGTCAGCACCCTCACCAGCGGCGTGCCGTCCGCGGCGCCTTGGCGGAGGGTCTCGTCGAAGAGGATGACCCCGCTGATGAAGTCCGCGGCGCCCTCGGTGCGGAACAGCATCTCGCGGTAGTCGCGGCGGTTGCCCTCGGTCGACTCGACCCCGATCGAGTCGAAGCGCTTCCTTATCGTGGGCGAGCTCTCGTCGGCCGCCAGGATGCCCTTGCCCTCTGCGACTATGGCGACCGCGGTCTCGACCAGCCTGTCCGTGTTCATCGGCTCTCCTCGGGGCCCTGTGGGTCAGCTCTCCATCATGGTGGCGACCGCGGTCTCGACCAGGGCGCGGTCGCCGATTATCAGCGGCGTTCGCTGGTGCAGCCGCGAGGGTACCACGTCCAGCACCCGCCTCCGGCCGTCCGAGGCCGCGCCGCCGGCCTGCTCGGCGACGTAGCCGAGGGGGTTGGCCTCGTACATCAGCCGCAGCCTCCCGTCGACGTTCCTGCTGTCGTCCGTGTAGAGGAATATCCCGCCCTTGAGCAGGTTGCGGTGGAAGTCCGCCACCAGCGAGCCTATGTAGCGCTGGGAGCGCCCGGCACGCAGGTCGTCCACGGCCCTGGCGACCCCGGGCCGCCACCGGGCGGTGTTCCCGTCGTTGACGCTGTAGTACGGCGTGCTCTCCGGGAAGCGCAGGCCTGGGTTCGTCAGGGCGAAGTCTCCGGTACCCGGGTCCATCGTGAACCCGTCCACGCGCCCCTCGGTCGCCACGGTCAGCACGGTGCTCGAGCCGTACACCACGTACGCGGCGGCCACCTGCTCGGACCCGGGACGAAGCAGCGAGTCCGGCGCGAGCCTGGCCCCCTGCGCCCTCTCCCAGATGCCGAAGATGGAGCCTATGCTCACGGCGACGTCGATGTTGGAGGAGCCGTCGAGCGGGTCCATCAGGACCATGAAGCGGTGGCCGGGGCCGTCCCCGAGCGTCACCGGCCCCTCTATCTCCTCGCACCCGACGAGCGCCACCCTGCCGCACTCTCCGAGCACCCTCACGAAGGTGTCCGAGCTCGCCGCGTCCAGGCGCTGGACGATCTCTCCCTGGACGTTGGTCTCTCCGGTGGTCCCCAGGATCCCGGCCAGCCCGGCGGCCCGGATCTGGGAGTCGAGCTCGCGGGCGCCTGCCGCGATGGCCCCGAGGACGTCCCCGAGGCCCGCGAGGGGGCCCGCGGAGGGGTAGCGGGCTGCGGCGAACTCTTCGAGGGGCTGGTGCCGGGTGGAGACGGTCATGCGTGGGGCGCCCTCCTGCTGTATGCGTCGCCGCTGGGCGCGAGTGTAACAACGGTCAAAAAGCGGGTCAAGGCGGATGCGCCCGCGCCCGTGGCCCGCGGCCGGAGGCCGGCCCGGATGGCGCCGGGGGGCGGGCAGCCACTAGAATGTGGGGCCGGGGAGGGGTGGCCGAGTGGACTATGGCGCCTGTCTTGAAAACAGGTTTCCCGAAAGGGATCGTGGGTTCGAATCCCACCCCCTCCGCCGGCCCGGACCCCCCGATCGGCTCCCCGGGCGAGGCGCCGGGCGCCGGCTGAGGAAAGCGTGAAGCTGCACGAACACCAGGCCAAGGAGCTGCTGGCCCGGCACGGCGTCGCCGTTCCGGCGGGCGGCGTCGCGCGCTCGGCGGACGAGGCGCGGGAGATCGCCATGCGCACCGGCGGGTCGGTCGTGGTCAAGGCCCAGGTCCACGCCGGCGGCCGCGGCAAGGCAGGGGGCGTTCGCCTCGCCGCCACGCCCGACGAGGCCGCGGCCGCGGCGGCCGAGATGCTGGGCGCCAGGCTCGTGACCGCACAGACGGGGCCCGAGGGGGTCCCGGTCGGGGCCGTGCTCGTCGAGGAGACGGTCGACATCGCGCGCGAGCTCTACCTGGCGATGCTGGTGGACGGCGGCGTCGGCCGCCCGGTGGTGATGGCCAGCGAGGCCGGGGGCATGGACATCGAGGCGGTCGCCGAGGAGACCCCGGAGAGGATCCTGGTGGAGGCCGTCGACCCCGCGCTGGGGCTGATGCCCTTCCAGTCGCGCAAGCTGGCCGGGGGCCTGGGCCTCGATGGCGCCGCGGCCAGGGGGCTGGCCCGCGCGGTGGACTCGGTCCACGGGGCCTTCGCACAGAACGACTGCTCGCTCGTCGAGATCAACCCGCTGGTCCTGACGACCGGCGGCGGCATCGTCGCCGCGGACGCCAAGGTGACTATCGACGACGACGCGCTCTTCCGCCAGCCGGACCTGGCCGGTCTCTACGACCCCTCGCAGGACGCCCCCATAGAGGCGCGGGCGCACGGGCTGGGCCTGAGCTACGTCAAGCTGGACGGGGACGTGGGGTGCCTGGTCAACGGCGCGGGCCTGGCCATGGCCACCATGGACGTGGCCGTCGCCGCCGGCGCGGCCCCCGCGAACTTCCTGGACGTGGGCGGCGGCGCGGACGAGGAGAAGGTGGCCGGGGCGGTGGTGCTGCTGCTGTCCGACCCCGCCGTCAGGCGCGTGCTCATCAACATATTCGGCGGGATACTCAGGTGCGACGTGGTCGCCCGCGGGGTGGTCGAGGCGGCCGGCAGGGCCGAGGGGCCGATCCCTCCCATGGTCGTGAGGATGCTGGGCACCAACGCCGAGGAGGGCAGGGGGATCCTCTCGCGCTCGGGCCTCGAGGTGACGCTCGTGGACGACATGGGCGCCGCGGCGGCGGCGCTGGGGGAGCTGGGCTAGGGCCGTGTCCATCCTGGTGGACGCCGACACCCGGCTCTGCGTGCAGGGCATCACCGGGCGCGAGGGCAGCTTCCACACCGGCCGCTGCATGGAGTACGGCACCCGCGTCGTGGCCGGCGTGACCCCCGGGCGCGGGGGGCAGACATTCGCGGACTCGGTCCCCGTCTTCGACACGGTCGGCCGCGCGGCGGCCGAGACGGGCGCCAACGCCTCACTCATATTCGTCCCCCGGCCTTCGCCGCCGACGCCATAGTCGAGGCGGTGGACGCCGGCATCGGGACGGTAGTGTGCATAACGGAGGGCATACCGGTCCGCGACACGGTGGGCGTCGTGGACTTCGTGCGGCGCTCGGGGGCCACGCTGGTCGGGCCGAACTGCCCGGGGGTCATCTCCCCCGGCGCCCGGGCGAAGGTGGGCATAATGCCGGGCCACGTCTACGCGGCCGGCCGGGTGGGCGTCGTGTCGCGCAGCGGCACGCTGACGTACGAGGCGGTCGGGCAGCTCACCCCCATCGGAATAGGCCAGTCGACCTGCGTCGGGATCGGGGGGGACCCGATCAGCGGGTCGGGGTTCGTGGACGTGCTGGGGATGTTCGAGGGCGATCCCGATACCGACGCCATAGTGCTCATAGGCGAGATCGGGGGGACCAAGGAGCAGGAGGCGGCCGAGTTCATCGCCTCGGAGGTGGCCAAGCCGGTCGTCGCGCTCATCGTCGGGCGCAGCGCCCCGCCGGGAAGGCGCATGGGCCACGCCGGGGCTATCATAACCGGCAGGGCGGGCAGGGCCGAAGAGAAGGTCCGGGCCCTGGAGCGCGCCGGCGCGGTCACCGTCCCCACCCCCGCCGACATCGGCTCGACCACCCGCTCGGTGCTCCCGTGCCGGTAGGTCCGTCCGCGCCCGGCGCGGGCGGACGGCAGGGGGGCGCGGCGGGCCTGGCCGCCTACTTCAACGGCGAGCGCATGCCCCTGGGCGAGGCCGCCCGGGCCATGAGGGCGGCGGGTCTCGAGTCGGCGGGCGGGTTCTACGACGTCGAGCGCACCTTCGGCGGCGCCCTCTACCGCCTCGACGACCACCTGGCCCGGCTCTACCGGGGCCTCGAGCACACCGGCATCGACCCGGGGATGTCCAGGGACGAGATGGCCCGGCTGACCTCGGAGCTCGTGCGCAGCAACGCCGGCAGCCTCGGTCCCGGGCAGGACCTGCTGGTGACGCAGGTGGTCAGCGTGGCGTCCCCCGCCTCCGGCGACGCCGACTCCGCGCCGCAGGGCGACGCGGGCCGGCCGGTCAGCGTCGCGATCTACTGCCAGTTCCTCGACCCGCTGCCCTTCGCGCTCAGCTACGGCTACGGCGTCAGGGTGGTGACCCCGACGACCTACCAGGTCCCGCCGACCGCGAGGCCGGGGCGGCAGATGAGCTTTCCGCTGATGAACGACGCGGAGGGCAACGTCACCGAGTGCCAGGGCGGCAACTTCATGTTCGTGAGGGACGGGCGGATCAAGCTGCCCGACCGCTCCGGCGTGCTGCCGGGCGTGAGCATGAAGACGGTCCTCGAGCTCGCCGGGGAGCTCGGGATCGGGGTGGACGAGGGCGACTACTGCGTGGGCGACGTCTACCCGGCCGAGGAGGCCTTCGTGAGCTCGACGCGCTTTTGCATGCTGCCGGTGGCCACGGTCAACGGCCTGGGGATAGGCTCCGAGCTCCCCGGCCCGGTGACCCGCCGGCTGCTCGACGCCTGGGTCGACGAGGCCGGGTTCGACTTCGTCAAGCAGGCGCTGGACCGCGCCTGCGCCGCGGGCATGATGTGAGGCGGTCGGGCCGCGGCCGTCGTTGACATGGTTTTTTCGGGCCGCCTATACTCCGCCCGACACGGCAAGGACAGATCCGCCGGTCCGAAAAAGGCCATCACCAGACCCCCACTCCCCCCCAAGCGCCGGCCCACCCCAGCCGCCGGTACACGCCCGTCCGGGCCCCTCCCCAATCCGGGGCGCCCGGCTATCCGACGCCCCCCGCCGCCCGGCCGCGCCGCCCATCCTGCACCCCCCGCCTCCGCCGCCCGGTGACCAGCTTCCTGTTCGTCACCGGGGGGGTGGTCAGCTCGGTCGGCAAGGGCATAAGCGTCGCGTCCATAGGGCGGATCCTCAAGGGCCGCGGCATGTCGGTCTCGGTGATGAAGCTCGACCCGTACCTGAACGTCGATCCCGGCACGATGTCGCCCTACCAGCACGGCGAGGTCTACGTCACGGAGGACGGCTCCGAGACCGACCTCGACCTGGGCCACTACGAGCGCTTCATAGACATGGACCTGACCCGCTCCTCCAACGTCACCGCCGGCCAGGTGTACAGCGAGGTGATAGCGAGGGAGCGCCGCGGCGAGTTCCTGGGCGGCACGATCCAGACGGTCCCGCACGTGACCGACGCGATCAAGCGCAGGATCCTCGGCCTCGCCGAGGAGAGCGGCGCGGACGTGGTGGTGGTCGAGGTGGGGGGCACGGTCGGGGACATAGAGGGACTGCCCTTCCTCGAGGCCATACGCCAGATGCGCAACGAGGTGGGGCGCGACAACGTGATGTACGTGCATCTCACGCTGCTCCCGCGCATCACCTCCACCGGCGAGATCAAGACCAAGCCCACGCAGCACAGCGTGCGCGAGCTCAGGTCCATCGGGATCCAGCCCGACGCGATCGTCTGCCGCAGCGACGAGCCGGTCGGCGACGACATCAAGGGGAAGATCTCGGTCCACTGCGACGTCCCGCAGGGCGGCGTGGTGTCCCTGCCGACGCTGGAGACCGTCTACGAGGTGCCGCTGGTCCTGGAGCAGGAGGGCCTCGGCGACCTGATCGTCGACACGCTGGGCCTGGAGGCGACGGGGCGGGACATGGACCGGTGGCGGTCGATGGTCCACGCCATACGCAGCCCCAAGGACAGGCTCTCCATCGCGGTGGTGGGCAAGTACGTCGACCTCGAGGACTCCTACCTGTCGGTCAAGGAGGCGCTGATCCACGCCGGGCTCAGCCACCACATGGACATCGACCTGAGCTGGGTCGCCTCCGAGGAGATAGAGCGCCGGGGGCCGGAGCCGCTGCTCGAGTCGGTGAGCGGCGTGGTCGTTCCCGGCGGCTTCGGCTCGCGGGGGGTGGAGGGCATGGTGGACTCGGTGCGCTACTGCCGCGAGCGGGAGGTGCCCTACCTGGGGCTGTGCCTGGGCATGCAGGTGATGGTCATCGAGGCGTCGCGGGCGCTGCTGGGGCTCGAGCGCGCGAACTCCTCGGAGTTCGACCCCGACACCCCGCACCCGGTGATCGACCTGATGAGGGACCAGAGGGGCGTGGTGGACATGGGCGGCACCATGAGGCTGGGGGTGTATCCCTGCGAGCTCGTCCCCGGCACGATCGCGCACTCGGCGTACCGCGAGGAACGCGTGACCGAGCGTCACCGCCACCGCTTCGAGGTGAACAACTCCTACCGGTCGGCGTTCCGCTCGGCCGGGCTGGTGCCGGCGGGCCTCTCCCCGGACGGCAACCTGGTGGAGATTATGGAGCTGTCCGGGCACCCGTTCATGCTGGGGGTGCAGTTCCACCCGGAGTTCCTCTCCAGGCCCAACCGGCCCCACCCGCTGTTCGAGGGATTCGTCGGCGTCGCCAAGCGGGTGATCAGGGAGGGCGGCCAGCACGTGCTGCCCCTGGGGGCGGCGGCGACGGTCCGCGGGCCGGCGCATGGTGTAACCTTGGCGGTCAAGGAAGCAAACTAGCCGGACGCCCCTGCGTTTACCGCCGGGCGCGACTGTGCTATGTTCTTGGAGTCCCCGTTGCGCTTATTCCTCGACACGGCCAACGTAGACGAGATCCGCGAGGCTGCCCGCATGGGCGCGATCAGCGGAGTCACCACGAATCCCTCCCTGGCGGCCAAGGAGGGCATAGGCACCCCATCCGGCTACAGGGACGCGGTCTTGGAGATCGCCGACATAGTGGACGGCCCCATCTCCGTCGAGGTGGTGAGCCAGGACGCCGAGGGCATGATCGAGGAGGGATGGGGCATATCCCAGTGGCACCCCAACGCGGTGGTCAAGCTCCCCAGCACCAGGACAGGCTTCGAGGCGATGTCACACCTCTCCAAGGAGGGGGTCAGTATCAACCAGACTCTATGCTTCTCGACGAACCAGGCGCTGATAGGCGCGCAGGCCGGGGCATCGATGGTTAGCCCGTTCGTCGGCCGGCTCGACGACCAGGGCCAGGACGGCATGGAGCTCGTGCGCGACATAGTCGACGTCTTCGCCCGGCACCCCATCTCGACCGAGGTGCTCGCGGCGAGCATCCGTCACCCTGTACACTGTCTGATGGCGGCGAGGGCGGGGGCCCACATCGCCACCGTTCCCTTTGGCGTGCTCGGCCAGATGGCCCGGCACCCGCTGACCGACGCCGGCGTGGCCAGGTTCAGCGAGGACTGGGAGAGGGCCTCCGGCTAGCCCGAGCCAGTCCACCCACACCCCCGAACCTTCCCTCTTAGGGCGGGTCCGCGCGTCGAGGAGGGCGCGGACGGCCGCACCGGGCGGAGGCACAGCACCATCGCATGTCAACCACCAAGGCCCGCCCTGCGCGCGCGGGGCGGTCGGCGGAGTCCAGGACAATGGACCTACTAGAGCTACAGAGATTCACAGACGACGACCTAAAGCGCTTCGCGGTCGAGCTCGGAGTGCCCGAGAACGGGATCTCCGGCCGCCGCCACGACCTGCTGCGCAAGGTGCTGCAGGCCTATTCGGAGCGCAACGGCAACGTCAAGGTCAGCGGCATCCTGTCCATAGTCAACGACGGGTACGGGTTCCTCAGGCAGGGGTCGATCAGCCAGGGCACCTCCGACGTCTACGTGTCCCAGTCCCAGATACGGCGCTTCGGCCTGCGCACCGGCGATGACGTCGGCGGCCAGGTTCGCCCTCCGAAGGACGGCGAGCGCTACTTCGGGCTGATAAGGGTCGAGACGGTCAACGGCCTCGAGCCGGACAAGTCGCGAAGCAGGCCGCACTTCGAGCGGCTCACGCCGATCTTCCCCCTGGACCGCATAACCCTCGAGACGGACCGCCGCAAGCTCTCGAGCAGGCTGATAGACCTGCTGGCCCCCGTGGGCAGGGGGCAGAGGGGCATGATCGTGTCCCCGCCCAAGGCGGGAAAGACCACGCTGCTCAAGGACATCGCCCGCGGCATCGCCGCCAACGCGCCGGAGATACACCTGATGGTGGCCCTGATCGGCGAGCGGCCGGAGGAGGTCACCGACATGCGCCGGTCCGTCAATGGCGAGGTCTTCAGCTCGACCTTCGACGAGCCGGTAGAGGACCACTGCCGGGTGGCCGAGCTGGTGCTCGAGCGGTCCAAGCGGCTGGTCGAGGACGGGACCGACGTGGTGATCCTCCTGGACTCGCTCACGCGGCTTACCAGGGCCTACAACCTCGCGGTGCCCACCAGCGGCAGGACGCTGTCGGGCGGCATCGACCCGGTGGCGCTCTACCCGCCCAAGAAGTTCTTCGGGGCGGCCCGCAACACCGAGGAGGGCGGGAGCCTGACCATACTGGCGGCCTGCCTGGTGGACACCGGGAGCCGCATGGACGAGGTGATCTACGAGGAGTTCAAGGGCACGGGCAACATGGAGGTCCACCTGGACCGGCGCCTGGCCGAGCGCAGGATCTTCCCGGCCATAGACATACACAAGAGCGGGACCAGGAGGGAGGAGCTGCTCCTGGACGAGACGACGCTCAAGCAGGTCTGGCTGCTGCGCCGCATGGTGAGCATGGTTACGTCGGACTCGATGCACTCCTCGGAGGCGATCGAGAAGGTTCTGGAACGTATGTACAAGTCGAAGGACAATACAGAGTTCCTCACCAACCTAGGGCGGGACGTTTGAGGTCGCCCGGGCGGGGTCGAGGGACGGTCGGTCGGATGGGCGGGCCCATGGCACGCGCGCCTATGATTCGCCGTCAATCTAGGCTTGCCGGCCCTTGACATATGCTCGGGGCGTCGTGTACAAATTACAACCGGATTGGCCAGAAAAGCCGAAACATCGGCTTAAACGGGCCAGAACCAGCCAGCAGGCGGACGAATTGGAACCGTCCCGGGCGCCTTGTGCGCCCTTAGTCTATTGTCAGCACGGCATGGTACAGGCCGGCCCTGAGCGTTCAGGATTCGGCAAGCGGAAACACCTTAAGAGGGGGTAGGCAGTGAAAAGCAAGCAGAGACTGGCGATACTCATCGGCGCGGTGGTCGCGCTGTTGACGCTTCTGGCAGTCGTGCCCGCGTTCGGAGCCACCGGGGTCATCCGATTCCCGGATCCGGCCAACGACGAGGAGGAGGTCAGCTGGGTCCGCCAGGGCGGTACCGTCCTGATCGAGGTGACCGACTCCGACCTTGACGTGGGGAGGGCGGACAGCACCACCGCAACGGTGCCACCGGATCCCACGGCAGTCGGTGGGGTCAACGCATGCGTCGCCGGTGACACGTTCGAACACACGCTGCCGGGCAGCGTCACCGTCCTCGACAGCACGGGAGACGGCAGGGTCAACCGGGCCGACGTCACCGTGGCCAACGCGGGCCAGCGCAGCCTCGTCGAGGTGCGCAGCGTGGACGGCTCCAACGGCATCGTCGTACTGCGCTGCACCGGCGCGGGCCTCGCTGCCGGCACGGCCGTTCAGCTCAGCTACAGCAGGGCTGGCGTCGACAACACTGGCGACAGGGTGAGAGTCGCCAGCGACCTGCACCCCGACGGCCTCGCGGTCACCCTGACCGAGACCTCGAACCAGAGTGGCACCTTCCGGGCCACGGTCACCCTCGCCAACGAGGACGGCACCGTACGGGACAATCCCCCCACCCTCAAGGTCAACGCTTCCGACACCCTGGTGGTCACGTACACGGACGGGGATGCCCCCGCCCAGGTGACCAGGACGCAGAGCATCTCGGTCGAGACCACCTCTCCCACGGTGGCCAACACCTCGCCCGCGAGCGGCACGTCCACCTCCAACAACCTGCCGACGGTCAGCGGAGAGATCACCGACACCGACTCCATGGTTGACAGGGACTCCCTCAGGGTGATCTTCGCCTTCGTTTCCGGAGGCAGCGGCAGGGTGGCGACGACCGACAGCCTGCAGCCGCTCTCGGCGGACATCCGGGCCATCGAATCCGGCTACACCATTGAGCGCAGGGTCAGGGCAAATGTCCCCGGCTTCAACCAGCAGGACGACCACGAGATCTACTGGTGGATCGTCGGCGAGGACTCGGCCGGTAACAAGTTCGTGAGCGACGCGACTCCGGCTGACGGCGACGGCAACCCCAACGCCTGTGGCGCGGACGCGTTCCTCTCCATGAGCCTGCGGGGCGTGACGGTCACCAGTTCGGCCGCCGTTCATGGCTGCCAGGGCTACGTGATCGACATCGACCGCACGTCGCCGGACCTGCAGGATGCCAAGACCGGCGTCTACTGGGACTCCGCAACCTCGTCGAAGATGGGTGACTCCAGCGACGACGCCCCGACGATGGTGGACAGCACCTCGATCGCCGTCACCTTCAATGACACGCTCGATGCGGACACCGTCGAGAGGACCGACTTCGAGGTGGACGGAGCCACCCCGCTCGACGCCGGCGTCTACGATGGCGCACCGGGCACGGTCTTCCTGACCGTCGCGGCGCTTGACTCGAACGCGAGGCCGAAGGTCGAGCTGGTCGGCGAGATCAGCGACAAGGCCGGCAACGAGGCCGACTCCGGCACCGTCGACGCGGCCGAGGACTACATCGTCCCGACCCTCTCGCTCTCCGTTACATCGGATGCCACGCCCGACGCGGCGAGGCCAGTCACGACCGGCATGGCCACCGCCATGCTGAGCTCGGACGAGAGGGGCACTGACGTCACCATCACCGTCCGCAAGATCGGCGACGGCGGCAGGTTCGAGGGCTCCGGCACCACGGTCAACGAGAGCGGTGGGCCGACCTCCTGGACCGCCGGTGTCAACAGGACCACGGCGGGCGTCTACAACCTGTCCGCCAGGGCGCGTGACCTCAACCGCACCGTCAACTACGGCTACGTCGGCGTCCAGGACAACCCCGCGGACGTGACGGGCGACGACGGCACGGTCAGTTCGCCGGCCATCAGCCTCGGCGACGCGATCGTCTTCGAGGTCGACACCGGCATACCCGATCCCAGCTACGTGCCCGCGGCGTCCACGGACAACACGAACGCGATCATCTCCATCGACTTCGCGAGGGAGGGACGCGAGTACGGTCTGGACGCTAACGGCAGGGACGTTGCAATCGCGGACCAGGTGGTCACCAACTACGACAGCTACGGCACCGTGACGATCACGGCGGCCTCGCTGGACGGTGGCGACATACTCGACGGCATAACCACCGCCGACGACATCCGCTTCCTGTACAAGGCCTCCAGCCTGTCGATAGGCGAGCACACCCTGTCCATCACGGCCTCGGACGTGGCCGGCAACAGCAAGAGCTGGAGCCACACGTTCACGGTCACGGAGCGGCAGAACACGCAGATCGGCCTGAGGCCCGGCTGGAACCTAGTCAGCTTCCCCGGCGATCCCGCCGACCCGTCGATAGACGCGGTCATCGGATCGATCCCCGTCACCGTGGTGATGGCCTACGATCCGAGCAGTCCGTCCCTGTGGCTGATAGCCAGGCGGGCCAGCAGCGCGGACTCCTTCGAGGGCACGCTGACCCACGTCCGGTCCGGTCTGGGCTACTGGGTCCTGTCCGATGGACTCGAGTCCATCAGCACCCTCATCCCGAGGAGGACCGGCGGCGCGGCGACCGGCACGCCCGAGTCCCCGCCCAGCATACGTCTGGTCAAGGGCTGGAACCTGGTTCCCATCCTTGATGTCAAGGGCAACATGGGCGGCGGCGACGGCATCGCTCCCAGCGCCTACTTCGCTGGCGCGGGCACGGTGACCAAGGTCTACTGGTACGATCCGCTCGAGGGCTGGGTCGTGGTGGACCACACCAGCACGGTCGCAGACGGCGACTCCAGCGAGTCCCTCTCGGTCGGGCGAGCCTACTGGGTGTTCTCCAGCGCGGTGTCTGACATAGCGCCTTAGTCTGGACGGACGAACAGGAAACTAGACAGGGGGCCTCCCTCCTCTTCCTGGGGAGGGAGGCCCCTTTGCTTATGGAAGTAATGAGGACAGCTGGAACGGGTTCCGGGCGGTGGGCTGCTGTGGCCGCGCTGGCCGTCGCCATGCTGGCCACCCTGGTCGCGCATCCCGCGCTGGCCCAATCACCTCCCCCGTTTCCCATGGTCATGAATGGCACGGCCATGGTGTCCGGAGGGGCCCCGGTGCCGGACGGGGTGCTCCTGATCGGGCGTATCGCAAACGAGTACCAGACGCCCGCGTTCGCCGTGAGGAACGGCGAGTTCAAGGACTTCGTCGTGGCGCCCCAGGACCCGGGCCTGTCCAACCGCGAGGTGACGTTCTTCCTGGTGCTGATCGACGCGGAGACCGGCGAGATCTTCGACAGCGTCCAGGCGAGCGAGCGGATCACCTTCAGGCCCGGCGGCTTCCCGGTCGGGGTGGTCCTGACGTTCCCAAGGCTGCCGACGCCGCCTGCGACCCCGACCCCGACGGTGACGCCGACCCCGGTCAACACCCCCACCCCGACGGTGACGCCGACCCCGGTCAGCACCCCCACGCCGGTGGTGGCCCGCCCGGCCATCTTCGCCGGCTACATCGTCGTTGTGGGTGGAGGGGTGATCCCCGAGGGAGCCACGCTGGTCGCCAGGATAGGCGACTACGAGTCGCTGCCCGCCCTGGTGGTTGGCGACGAGTTCAAGAACCTCGTGGTCGACCCGGTCGATCCATCGTTCATAGGCCGTGCGGTGCAGTTCTTCCTCGACGGCGTGCCGTCAAGCACGTTGGTCGAGTTCGCGAGTAGCGGATCGGACCGCTCCCTCGACCTGGTCTTCTCCGACCTTCCAACGCCGACGCCGACACCGTCCCCCACGCCGGAGCCGACCGCCACCCCCACCGCGACGCCGACGCCGTCTCCGAGCCCCACGCCCGCGCCGACGCCCGAGCCCACCGCGGAGCCGACGCCAACGCCGCCCCCGGCCCCGAGTCCCACTCCCGCGGCGGCGCCCGTGGCCACGGCGGAGCCGACCCCGACGCCGTCCGGGTCGTCGGGCGGATTCTTCGGCAGCTGCGGCGCGCCGCGTGACGACACCCCGGTCCAGGCCGGGGCCGTCGGCGGGCTGGCGCTGCTCCTTCCCCTGGCGGCGCTGTACGCCTATCGACGCGTGCGGGGCCGAGGGGAGTAGAATATGCCGAACCTCAGATGCTCACCTCGCGGCAAAGGTCCATCCTCAGCTCGATCGTCGAGCGCTACGTGGTCGATGCGGCCCCGGTGTCGTCGCGTGCCCTGTCGGGTAGGAGCGGCCTCGGCGTAAGCTCCGCCACGATCCGCAACGAGGTGGCCGTCCTAGAGGAGCACGGCTACATCACCCATCCCCACTCGTCGGCCGGCAGCGTCCCCAGCGACAAGGCCTACAGGCTCTACGTCGAGGGGGTGGCGCGCAGCGCGCAGCCCGCCGAGCCCGCCACGGCCAGGAGCGCGGTGCGCGAGCGCCTATCGAGGGCGGAGATGGACGATCACGACTGGTCGAGCGCCGCCGCGGCCGCCTTGGCCCGGATGGTGGACAACCTCGCCGTTGCCACGCCGCCGAAGGCCGCCGAGTCCAGGGTAATGCGGCTCGAGGTGGTGCCCCTCGACGGCCTGGTGGCGATGATGATCGTCATCCTCGAGCAGGCCCGGCTCAGGCGCCATCTCCTGCGGCTGGCGCGCCCGGTGCACCCGGACGACCTGGCGCGTTCGGCCAACCGGGTGCGCGACCTGGTCGAGGGCCAGACCCGAAGGCAGATCGCCGGGATCGACGAGGACCTGACGCCCCTGGAGATGGACTTCCTCAGGTCGGCCGTCGCGGTGCTGGAGGAGGAGGACAGGGACCTGTTCCGCGATCACTACCTCGACGGCCTGCGCAACCTGCTGGCCCAGCCCGAGTTCTCCGAGAACAGCCGGGTCCAGGAGCTGATCGAGGGGTTCGAGGACGGCACGCTGGCGCAGGCGGTGCTCGAGGAGACGCCCGACGGAGCGGCCCTCAGGGTCGTCATAGGCGCAGAGAACAGGGGGGACGTCCTGCGTCCGCTGAGCGTGGTGATCGGCAGGTACGGCGCCGCGGGCGCCGCCGTCGGCGCCATCGCGGCGGTGGGCCCGACCAGGATGCGGTACGCCCACACCATCGCCCGCGTCCGGCTCATGACCTCGGTGATGACCGAGATCGTGGCCCCGGGCTCGGGCGGCTGAGCCTCCCGCCGCTTCAGGGCCATGACCACCAAGAGGCGCGACTACTACGACGTGCTGGGCATCGCCAGGGACGCGTCCAACGAGGACGTGCTCAGGGCCTTCCGCAAGCTGGCCAAGCGCTACCATCCCGACGTGGACAGGTCCGACGGCGCGGCGGACCGGTTCAAGGAGATCAACGAGGCCTACCAGGTCCTCTCCGACCAGGACCGCCGCCGCCGCTACGACCAGTTCGGCCACGCGGGCGTCAACGGCGGCGAGACGGGCTTCGCCGGCGCCGGCAACTTCGGCGGCTTCGGCGACATCTTCGACGCGTTCTTCGGCGACCTCGGCGCCGGATCGCGCACGAGGTCGGCCAGGCGCGGTGCCGACCTGCAGGTCGGGGTGACGCTCCCGTTCGAGCAGGCCGCCTTCGGGACCGGCAAGCGCATAGCCGTCGAGCGCACCGAGAGCTGCGAGGCGTGCATGGGCAGCCGCGCCGAGCCCGGCACCTCCCCCGAGGCGTGCGGCAACTGCCGGGGCAAGGGGCGGATCAGGCGCGTCGAGCAGGGCTTCTTCGGCCAGTTCGTGCAGGTGGTCACGTGCTCGGCCTGCGGCGGGGCCGGCAGCGTGATCTCCACGCCGTGCGGCGGTTGCCGGGGCGCGGGGACGCAGCGCATGGTGCGCAACCTCGAGGTGACCGTCCCCCCCGGGATCGGCGACGGCGAGAGGCTCAGGCTGCGCGGCGAGGGCGACTGCGGGCTGGACGGGGGCCCCAGCGGAGACCTGCTGGTGTCGGTCAGGGTGGAGGCCCACCCACACCTGGACCGAAAGGGCAACGACGTGAGGCTGGTGCGCGAGATCAACGTCGTGCAGGCGGCCCTCGGCACCACGCTGACGGTCCCGACGCTCGGCGGGGACAGGGCCGTCGACGTGCCCGCGGGGACGCAGACGGGGCACGTGATCAGGCTCGGCGGGCTGGGCATCCCCCACCTGGACAACCCGGGCCGCCGCGGCGATCAGCTGGTCAAGTTCTTCGTCCTCACCCCCGAGGGGCTGTCGGCCGAGCAGCGAGAGCTCCTGGAGCAGCTCGGCGCCACGCTGCCGCAGGGGGCCGACGTCGCCCCGGGCGACGGCCGGGGCTGGGTGGGGAAGATACGGGACACCATCGCCGGCATCTAGGCGGGACGGCCGCCGGGCGGACGTCCGGCCCGAGGGCGGCGGCGTGAAGCTGGTCGAACTCAGCGTCAGCGCGCCCCCTGAGTTCGCCGAGCCGCTCTCGCAGCTGCTCCGCAGGTACGCGGGGCGGGGCGTCGCCATAGAGCAGGCCGGCGGCTACAACCCCGACGAGGGGGAGGCCCCTCCCCGCGGGGCCTGGGTCGCCGTGCGCGCCTACCTCCCGGTCGACATCGACCTGGCTCCCGTGCGCGCGGGCATCGACACCGGCATCAGGCTGATCGCCCACGTCGGCGAGGTCGGGGAGCTGACCGAGCGCACGATCGAGGAGCACGAGTGGCGGGACGCCTACAGGCGCCACCTCAGGGCCCTCAGGGTGGGACGGCGGCTGCTCGTGCTGCCCACCTGGGAGGAGGGGGTCCGCCCCCGGGGCCGGGAGGTCATCAGGCTGGACCCGGGCCTCGCGTTCGGCACCGGGCATCACCCTACCACCGCCATGTGCCTGGAGCTCATCGAGCGGCTCGTGCGGCCGGGCTGCGGGTTCCTCGACGTCGGGTGCGGGTCGGGGATACTCTCCATCGCGGCCGCGAGGCTGGGCGCCGGGCGCGTGCTGTGCCTCGACGTCGAACCGCAGGCGATCGACGCGGCCCGCGCCAACCTGCGCCGCAACAGGGTGGACGGCGTGGCGACCGTCGCGCTGGGGACCCTGCCGGACGGCGCGGGCGGTTCGGCGTTCGACGTGGTGGTCGCCAACATATCTTCCCGCGTGGTGATCGACCTCGCCCCGCACGTCACGGCCGCGGTCGCGCCCGGGGGCTCGGCGGTGGTCAGCGGCGTGGTCGCCTCCGCAGGGGCCGGGGTCGAGCGGGCCCTCGAGGATGCGGGCCTCGCGGTCGCAGAGACCAGGCGCGAGGGCGACTGGCTGGCGATCCTGGCCGGCCGCTAGCCGTCCCGGGCGAGCCCGCTCCACTCCGGGGCGGGCTCGCGGCCCGTCAGGTCGGATATCGCGTCCCCTATCGTCGCGCCCTCGAAGAGGATCGAGTGGATCGCGCGGGCGATGGGCATGTCCACCGAGAGCGCGCCCGCCAGCCGCACGGCGGCGGCGGTGGTGTCCACGCCCTCGGCGACGTTGCGCATCGAGCCCCGTATCCCGGCCAGGTCTCGCCCCCGGGCCAGCTCCTCGCCCACGTGGCGGTTCCTGCTCAGGGAGCTGTAGCACGTCGCCATCACGTCCCCCATGCCCGCCAGGCCCGCGATCGTCATCGGCTCGGCGCCGGCCGCCACCCCGAGCCGGGCGATCTCGGCGAGCCCCCGGGTGACGAACGCGGCCTTCGCGTTGTCGCCCAGCTCCAGCCCGTCGCAGATGCCGGCGCCTATCGCGACTATGTTCTTGAGCGCGCCCCCGAGCTCGACGCCCACGACGTCCCGGTTGGTGTAGACCCTGAACGAGGGGGATGCAAGGGCCCCCTGCACCAGGGACGCGGCGCCGGCCGGGCCGGCGACGACGGTGGTGGACGGGAGGCCGGCGGCGACCTCCGCCGCCAGGTTGGGCCCGGAGAGCGCGCAGACGTCGCCGTCGCGGCCGGGGTCGAGCCGGTCCGCGATCAGCTCGGTCATGCGCCTGCCCGAGGAGATCTCCAGCCCCTTGGTGGCGCTCACCACCGCGGCGGCCCCGGGGACGTGGCCCGCGACCGCGGCGAGGTTCTCCCCCATCGAGCGCGAGGGCACTGCGATCACGACCACGTCCGCGCCCTCCATGGCCCGCTCGGGGGACGCCGTCGGTGAGATCCCGGCGGGCAACTCCACGCCCGGCATGAACCGCTCGTTCTCGCGGAGCCTGCCGAGCCGCTCCGCCTCCTCGCGCCCGCGCGCGAGCAGGCCCACCTCGGCGCCGCCCCGGGCCAGCAGCACAGCGAGCGTGGTGCCCCAGCTGGTCGTGCCCACGACGGCGGCGCGCGTCATGGCCTACTCCGCCCCCCCGCCGTCGCCGCTCGCCGCACCCGCGCCGAGCTTTCGCTCGGTGCCGCGGATGAGGCGCGCCACGTTGTCGTGGTGGCGGACCAGCACCAGCGGTGCCCCCACGATGCCGTACCACATGTACTCGGTCTCGACGAAGCCGACGGCGGCGAAGACTATCAGCGAGACGGACCCGGCGGTGGCGCCGGCGATCGAGCCCAGCGATACGTACCTGGTGATCGCGACCAGCGGGATGCCGACGGCGGTGGCTATCAGCCCCGACCACGGCGTGAAGATGAACAGCCCGCCCCACCCGGAGGCTATGCCCCTGCCCCCCCTGAACCCGGCGAAGGCCGGGAAGTTGTGGCCCACCAGCGCGGCCAGCCCGGCCGCGGCGTGGACGCCGGGCTCGGCGCCGTAGGCGTACCTGGCGAGGGCGATGGCCACCACCGCCTTGGACATGTCCAGCAACAGCACCGCAGCGCCCACCTTCCTGCCGGAGGTGCGGATGACGTTGGTCATGCCCGTCTTGCCGCTCCCGTGCTCCCGCACGTCCACCCCGCTCGCGAAACGCGCCGCCAGCAGGCCGAACGGCACCGAGCCGATGACGTATCCAACGGCGATGAAGATCACGTAGTCGACCGCGCTCAACGCTCCCCCCTGCCGCGGAAGCGCATCCTCAGCGGCGCCCCCTCGAAGCCGTAGGCGCCCCGGATGGCGTTCTCCAGGTAGCGCCGGTAGGAGAAGTGCACCAGGTCCCCGCGGTTGACGTAGAAGGTGAAGCCGGGCGGACCCTTCGAGTCCTGGGTGACCCCGTAGACCTTCAGGCCGTGCCGCGCCCCGGATGTCGGGGGGTGCTCCGAGACCGCGTTCAGGACCGTCCTGCGAAGGTCGTAGCGCGGCAGGCCGCGCGTCCACTCCGCGTGCACCGCGGCCGCGCAGTCGAGCAGCTCCCCGATCCCCGCGCCGGTGAGCGCGGATATGAACCGGACGGGCGCGAAGCGAAGGAACTTCATGCGCTCCCGGACCGTGCGCTCGGCGTCGGGCCTGGTGATCCCCAGACCGCCCGCAAGGTCCCACTTGTTGACGGCGATCACGATCCCCCTGTGCGCCTCGAGGACGTGGCTCGCTATGTGCGCGTCCTGGGCCGCTGCCAGCTCGGTCGCGTCGAGCACCAGCACGGCGACCTGGGCCCTGTCTATGGCCCTCAGCGAGCGCAGGACGCTGTAGCGCTCTATCCCGGGCTCGATGCTGCCCCGGCGGCGTATGCCGGCGGTGTCGATCAGCAGGATCGACGCCCCGTCGCGCTCGATGAGCGTGTCGATCGCGTCGCGCGTGGTGCCCGGAACGTCGCTGACTATGGAGCGCTCCTCGCCGGCGATGGCGTTGAGGAGCTGGGACTTTCCGACGTTGGTCCGCCCGACGATCGCGAGGGAGATGTCCGCCGCGGTCCCGTAGTCCGGGCCGGCGTCGGGAAGGGCCGCGACCACCTCGGCCATCAGGTCGTCCACGCCCCGGTTGTGGTACGCGCTGAGCGTCACCGGGTCGCCCATGCCCAGCCGGTAGAACTCGGCCGCCGCGGCCTCGCGCTCGGCGTTGTCCGCCTTGTTTGCGGCGAGGACCACGGGCTTTTCGGTCATCCTCAGGCCGTGGGCGACGTCCTCGTCGTCCGGGGTCAGCCCCTCCGACGAGTCGACCACGAGGATGATGGCGTCGGCCTCGGTTATGGCGACCTCTATCTGGGCGCGCACCTTGTCGGTCAGGCCGGCCGCCCCGGTGGCACGGGTGGGGGCCGTCTCGAGCCCGCCGGTGTCGAAAAGCACGAAGCCGACGCCGGCCCACTCGGCCTGGGTCGCGAGCCGGTCGCGCGTGGTGCCCGGCACCTCGGAGACGATGGCCGAGCGGTCGCCGGCTATGCGGTTGAAGAGCGTGGACTTGCCCACGTTCGGGCGGCCCACGATCGCGACCAGCGGCTTGGTCACGGCCGCGCGCTCAGGCCATCAGCCCGAGCATGATCGCCTTCTGGGCGTGCAGGCGGTTCTCCGCCTGGTCGAAGACCACCGAGCGGGGGTGGTCGAGCATGCCGGGCGCCACCTCCTCGCCCTCGTGCGCGGGCATGTCGTGCATGAAGACGGCGCCGGGCCCGGCGGCCTCCATGAGCTCGGGGCCCACCTGGAACCCGTCGAAGGCGCGCAGCCGCTCGCGGGCCTCGGCCTCGTCGCCCATGGAGACCCACACATCGGTGTAGACCGCGTCGGCGCCCCCGACGGCCTCCGCGGGCCCTGCGTGCCAGGAGACCGACCCGCCCGTGCCGCCCGCGCGGCGCAGCGCCTCCTCCCACGCCCCGCCGGCGACCCGGTAGCCGGGGGGACTGGCCATCGAGAAGTGGGCCCCCACCGACCCGCAGGCGATCGCGAGGCTGGCGGCGACGTTGTTGCCGTCGCCGACGTAGGCGAGCCTGGCGCCGGCGAGGGACCCGCGCCGCTCGCGCAGCGTCAGCAGGTCCGCCATCGCCTGGCAGGGGTGCTCCGCGTCCGACAGCGCGTTGATCACCGGCACCGACGCGCCGTCGGCCAGCTCGGTGAGCGCGTCGTGCGAGAACACGCGCGCGATCACGAGGTCGAACCAGCGCTCAAGGACGCGCGCGACGTGCGAGACGGGCTCCCTGCGCCCGAGGCCGACGTCCTCGGGCGCGAAGTACACGCAGTCCCCGCCCAGCTGCCTTATCCCGACCTCGAAGCTCCCCCGCGTCCTGAGCGAGGGCTTGTCGAACAGCAGGGCCGCGACCATGCCGTCGAGGGGGCGGCCCGGGTCGGCCCCGGACTTGAGGTCGAGGGCGCGCTCGACCGCACCCGCCACCCCCTCGGGCTGCAGGTCGGCAACGGATAGAAAGTCGCTCGGTTGGTTCATGCGGCGCGCTGTCCCTCCGGCTAGGATATCCCGCCGTCTCGGGGGCCCACAAGGAACCGCGCGCGGCGGCGCCCGCCTGCGCCGCGTGGCCCGCCCGCGATAAGATGGGCCTGCCGCGCCGCGGGCGCGGCGGCGGAAGGCATGGATACTGGCGACATAGGGGCGAGCCGCATCCTCCTCACGGAGGACGGCGTGACCATCGAGTGGAGCGACGGGCAGCGCTGCCGCTACCCGGCGAGGGAGCTCCGCCTCAACTGCGGCTGCGCCGAGTGCGTGGAGGAGTGGACCAAGAGGAAGCTCCTCGACCCCGCCTCGGTGCCGGCCGACATCCGCGCCGAGGACTACCTGCTGGTGGGCCGGTACGCCGTCCAGTTCCTGTGGAGCGACGGGCACTACACCGGAATCTACCCCTTCGAGGTGATCCGCAGGATCCTGCCCTGCGAGCCCCCCGGGGGCGATGGCTGAGGGGGCGCCGGCGCGGGACGGGCCGGACGGGCTTCCCGAGGCGGTGCTCTTCGACCTGGACGACACGATCCTGGCCACCTCGGAGGGCTCCGGAGAGGCATGGGCCGCGGTGACGGACCGCTTCGCCCCGGCGCTGGCCGAGATGGGCCACAGCGTATCCCCGGACAGGCTCAGGGCCGCGATCCACGAGTACCGGATGTGGTTCTGGACGGACGCCGAGCGAAACCGGGTCGGCCGCCTCGACCCGGCCGAGGCCCTGCGCCAGACGGTGAGGGGAGGGCTGGGCATCGCGGGCATCGACCCGGTCCCGGGGCTGGTCGAGGAGATGGCGGAGGCCTGGAACGACGTGCGGTGGAGCGCGTGCAGGCCTTTCCCCGGCGCGCTCGAGACGCTGCGCGCCCTCAGGTCGCGCGGGGTGATGCTGGGGCTGGTGACCAACGGCAGCGCCGACACCCAGGCCGCCAAGGTCGATATCCTGGGCCTAAGGGACCTGGTGGACCACGTCCAGATCGAGGGCGCGGTCGGCTTCGGAAAGCCCGATCCCAGGGCCTACTCCCACGCGCTGAGCAGCCTCGGCGCGGCGCCCGAGCGGGCCTGGATGGCCGGGGACAGCCTGGAGCTGGACGTGCTGGCCCCGATGAGGCTGGGGCTGCGGGGGATCTGGGTCGACTGGGAGGGCGTGGGCCTTCCCCCGGACCGCACGGGGCGCCCGGACCGGGTGGTGCGGGCCATCGCGGAGCTGGTGGCGCCGCCTACGCCGGCCTGAAGCGCGGCAGCGTCACCTCCTCAGAGACGTCCTCGAAGGCGACCTCGAGGTCCATACCTATCCGGAGGTCGGCGGGGTCTGGCTCCGCGCCCAGCCCGACTATGTTGGTCGCCATCAGCGGCCCCTCCTCGAGCTCGACGATCGCGACGACGAAGGGCGCCATCTCCTGGAAGGCCGGGTGGGGCGAGCGGTGCACGACGGTGAAGGTGAAGAGCGTCGCCCGCCCGCTCGCCCGCATCCACTCGGTGTCGCGCGAGAAGCAGCACGGGGAGATGTCCCGCGGGTAGAAGTAGGCCTCGCCGCACCCCCGGCAGCGCCGCAGCCACAGCTCGCGCCTTCGCGCGGCGTCCCAGTAGAAGCGCGACTCGCCCTGGGGCGACGGCAGGGGAAGGCCGGGGCCGCCCATCTCAGTCCGCCGCCAGGATCGCCGTGCCGGTCGAGGACAGGTACCCGCCGGTGCCGTTCACCAGCGCGATCCCCGGCTCCTCGAGCTGCCTGTCCCCCGCCTCGCCCCGCAGCTGGCGCACCGCCTCTATCACCAGGAACATGCCGTACATCCCCGAGTGCGTGTAAGAGAGCCCGCCCCCCGACGTGTTCATCGGGAAGTCGCCCCCCGGGGCGGTGCGCTGGCCGGCGACGAAGTCGGCCCCCTCGCCCGGCGCGCAAAAGCCCAGCGCCTCGAGCGTGACCAGCACCGTGTAGGTGAACGAGTCGTAGATCATCGCAAGGCCTATGTCCGAGTGCGACACGCCGGCCCGCGCCAGGGCCCGGGGGCCGGTCTCGCGGGAGATCGGCGCTGTGGGGTCGGCCATCTGGCTGATGATCGCGTGGTCGTGTCCCTCGGCCGCCCCGAGCAGCCACACCGGCCTCTTCCTCAGGTCGCGGGCGCGCTCGGCCGAGACGACGACGTAGGCGCCGCCGGCGTCGGTGACGATGCAGCAGTCCAGCAGGTGGAACGGCCACGAGACCCAGCGCGAGCCGTGGTAGTCGTCGAAGCTCATGGGGTCCTGCATGTAGGCGCGGGGGTTGAGCCGGGCCCACTTGCGGGTCGCCACCGCTATCTCGGCCATGGCGCCCCGGGCGCGCTCCGCGCCGTACACGTGCATGTAGCGCCGCGCCGCCATCGCGTAGGCGACCGGGGCGTTGACTATCCCGTAGGGGACCTCGAACTGCTGGCCCGGCTCCGCCGGGTCGGGCGCGGCGCGCGAGGTCCTGCTCCTGCCGGCCTCGCCGTGGGTGACCAGCGCGACCTCGCAGTAGCCGGCGCGCACGGCCGCCGCGGCGTGCGCGAGGTGGATCACGAACGACGAGCCCCCCACGTACGTCCCGTCCGTGTAGCGCGGCGTGATGCCCAGGTACTCGGCGAGCACCATCGACGAGTAGCCGGCGGTGAGCACGCCGTCCACCTCGCCGACCCCGATGCCGGCGTCCGCCAGGGCGTTGTGCGCGGCCTCGGCGTGGTGCTGCAGGGACGACTTGCCCGGCACCTTGCCGATCAGGTCGGACTCGGCCGCCCCGGCGATCGCTACGGACCTCACGGGGCTCGTGCGGCGGCGCGGTCGGGCGGGGTCATGGCCCGCATCCTACGCCGCCCAGCCGCTCGTTGTCGATCAGCCGCGTCCCGCCCGCGTAGCCCGCCACCAGCGCCAGGGCCGGGCCGTCCACCCGCTCCAGCTCCCGCAGCGTCTCGGGGTCCGCCACCGACACGTAGTCGACGCCGGCGCCACTCGCCTCCATCTCGCGGCGCATCGCCTCCCGCAGCGCGCCCGCGTCCCTGGTCCCGCGCCCGAGCGCCTCACCCGCCGCTCGCAGCGCCGCGCGCAGGCCCAGCGCGGCGGCCCGCTCGCCCGGGCCCAGGCGCGCGTTGCGGCTGCTGGCCGCCAGGCCGTCCGGCTCCCTTACCGTCGGGACCGCGACGATCTCGGCCCCCAGCCCCAGGTCCCCGGCCATGCGCCGGACGACGAGCAGCTGCTGGGCGTCCTTGCGCCCGAAGTAGGCCCTGTCCGGCCGGGCGATGGAGAGCAGCTTGCACACCACCGTGGCCACCCCGGCGAGGTGGCCGGGGCGCGACTCCCCCTCGAGGCGCGCAGAGAGCGCCCCGACCGATACCGTCGTGTCGAAGCCGGCCGGGTACATCTCGGCCACGTCGGGGGCGAACACCACGTCGACGCCCCCGCGCTCCATCGCGGCGAGGTCGCCGTCCGTGTCCCGCGGGTAGGAGTCGTAGTCCTCCCCGGGCCCGAACTGGGCGGGGTTGACGAAGATCGACGCAGCCACCGTCGCGCACTCGGACCGCGCCGCCCGCAGCAGCGCGGCGTGCCCGGCGTGCAGCGCCCCCATCGTGGGCACGAGGCCCACCGGCCGGCCGGCCCCGGCGAGCGCGGCGCGGACCTCCGCTGCGGTGCGCGCGACCCTCAAGGACCGGAGGGCCCCCGGTCGGGCGCCATCGCCTCCGCCACCGACTCGTCGGCGTGGTAGGTCTCCGCCTCGCCGGGGAAGGTACCGGCCCGCACGTCCTCGAGGTAGTGGCCCAGGGCGGAGCGCATGTCGTCGGCCATGGACGCGTAGCGGCGCGTGTGCCTCGGCACGAAGACCTCAAACAGGCCCAGCACGTCGTGCAGGACCTGGATCTGCCCGTCGCAGTGGGGTCCGGCCCCGATGCCGATGGTCGGTATGTCGAGCCTGGCCGTGACCTCGCGGGCCACCTCTGCGGGCACGAGCTCGAGGACGATCGCGTACGCCCCCGCCTCCTGGAGTGCCAGGGCGTCTTCGAGCAGCCCGCGCGCCTCCGCGGCGGTCGTGGCCTGCACCCTGTAGCCGCCGAGCTGGTTCACCGACTGCGGGGTCAGGCCCAGGTGGCCCATGACCGGGATCCCGGCCGCCACCATCCGCCCGACCGCCCGCGCGAGGCGGCGGCCGCCCTCGACCTTCACGCTCTGGGTGCCGGCCTCCTTGAGGAACCGGCCGGCGTTGCGGACCGCCTCGGGCCACTCCGCGGCGTAGCTCAGGAACGGCATGTCGGCGACGACGTGGGAGCTGGAGGTGCCCCGGACGACGGCCCGCGCGTGGTGGAGCGACTCCTCCATGGTCAGCGGGACGGTGTCGTCGTAGCCGAGCATGACCTGGCTCATCGAGTCCCCGACCAGGACGGCGGGAAAGCCCAGCGAGTCGACGATGCGGGCGGACGTGTAGTCGTAGGCGGTGATCATCCCGATCGGCTCGCCGCGGCTCTTCATGTCCGCCAGCCGGCGTATGGTTGTGCGCATCCGGTACCTCCTCCATCCAGCCCGAGTGAGGGCCTGCGCATCGCCCCGCGGGGACGGCCCCGCGGGGGTCCCTATGCTATTGGGTTGTCGGCGATGTAGCCCTTGAGCAGCCGCTCGATCTCGTCGGCGTCCCCGGGGTCCGCGACCCCCTTCTCCACCGCGAACGGCAGCCCGGCCAGGGCCGCGGTCGCGTACATCTGCAGCGCCTCGGTCCCGACGCTCCTCATCGCATCGAGGTGCTTTCTCACGGTGCCCACGTCCCCGCGGACGTAGGGCCCTGCGATGCCGTCCGGAAAGCCGCTCTGCTCCAGGACGTCCGCGACGCCCCTCATGATCGGCATCAGCGAGGCGTTGGCCTCGTTGCGCGGCGTGCCGAACCGGTCCTCCCATATCTGCGCGATCACCGCCGCCTGGCCCATCAGCACCCCCCCGATGGCGACCACCGAGGCGTGGTACAGGGGCTTGTCCTCCGAGCGCAGCGCGATCGGCCGTCCGCCCAGGTCCAGCGCGAGGGCGGTCAGGTAGTCGCGCACGTCGCCCTCGCCCTCGATTCCGAAGGTCGAGCCGGGCAGGGCGGAGAGCGCCATCTCCACGGAGGCGAAGGCCTGCAGCGGGTGCAGGGAGCCGATCCCCGCGCCCTGGGCCGCCGGGGCGGCCAGCACGTCGAGCGAGGTCGCCCCCGAGCAGTGCGCGACGCCCTGGCCGGGGCGCCAGCGGATCGACTCGGCGACCGGACCGATCGCCCCGTCGAAGGTGGTGATCAGCACGAAGTCGGCCCGGTCCGCGGCCTCCTGCGCGCTCCCGAGCGCCTCGCAGCCCTCGACTCGGGCCGCCAGGTCCTCGGCCGACGCGAACGTGCGGCTGGCGGCCGCCACGACGGGGCGGCCGGCCCGCGAGAGCGCGACCGCGAGGGTCTTGCCCACCGCGCCCGAGCCCACGAACGCGATCCTCGAGCTCCTATCCCATGCCATCGGTCCGCACCTCCCCCGGGCCGCCCGGATCTCCCAGCGCCGGCACGCCCGCGAGGCCGGTCGCCGTCAGCACCGACCTCGCGATCGCCTCGGCCACGCACACGGCCGCGGCGGCCGCTATGGCGTCCAGGCGCGCCGGCTCGACGCCCCCGGCGTCCGCACCGGTCGCCAGGGCGAAGAACGTGTCGCCATCGTGGACAGTATGGGCCGGGCGCACCGCCAGGGCCAGCCCGTCGTGGGCCGCCGACGCCAGCCGCGACGCCTGCGCCGCCGAGAGGGTCGCGTCGGTCGCGACCACGCCGATGGTGGTGCTGGCGCCCGCCGCGCGGTGGGGCGGTGCCCACTCGGGCGAGAGGACGGCCCGCTCGGCGCACTCCATCGAGCCGTCCGGCGTCCGCGGCCCGGCGATCGGCCGCCCGGTCCAGGGATCGTAGACCCCGCCGACCGCGTTGGTGGCCACCAGCGCGCCGACGGCCGCGCCGTCCCCCGTGCGCATCGCCGCCGTGCCCACGCCGCCCTTCACCGCCCGGCCGGGCCCCAGCACCTTGGCCACGGTGGCGCCGGTGCCGGCGCCCGCCGTGCCCTCGGCGGGCCGGTCCGCCGACGCGGCCTCGCAGGCCCTGCGGGCCTGCTCCGGTCCGGGCGCGGCGGCGGGCCCCAGGGCAAGGTCGAAGAGGATCGCAGCCGGGACTATGGGCACGCGCGCGCCAGCGGCCTCGTGGCCGATGCCGCGCCGCGCCAGGTGGTCGACCACGCCCTGGGCGGCGCCCAGGCCGAAGGCGCTCCCGCCGCCGAGCAGGACCGCCTGGACGCGCTCGACGGCGCACGTGGGCCGCAGCAGGTCGGTCTCGCGGGTGCCGGGCGACGCGCCCCGGACGTCGACGCCCGCCGCGGCGCCGCCCTCGCACAGGACCACCGTGCAGCCGGTGGCCGCCTCGAGGTCGGTGAAGTGGCCGACGCGGATGCCCGCAACGTCGGTGATCGAGCCGGGGGCGCGGCTCTGGCTGTGCTGTCTCGGGGCCGTGCTCAATGCTCACCGTTCCCATCGGATTGGCTGCGGCACGAATCTTAGCCAAAGTCCCGCGCCGCGTCTAACCGCGGGTCTCGGTCCGCCGCCCGGGCGCGGGGCGGCGGGGCGGGGGCGTGCGGCCGCCCGGTGTTACAATCACCACGCCAGCCGACTCCGTGCGGCCGAGGTGATGTTTGGTTCAAAGCGGCTCGAGTTACGACCTCGTGATCCTTGGCAGCGGCCCGGGCGGCTACGTCGCAGCCCTCAGGGCCGCGCAGCTCGGAATGAGGACCGCCCTGGTCGAGCGGGCCGAGCTGGGGGGCCTCTGCCTCAACTGGGGGTGCATCCCCAGCAAGTCCCTCCTGCGCAACGCCGAGGTGCTCAGCCTCTTCCGCGAGGCCGAGCGCTTCGGGATCCACGTCGACGGCCTGAGCGCCGACTTCGGGGCGGCGGTGGACCGCAGCCGCCAGGTCGTCGGCCGCCTCACCAGGGGCATCGGACACCTCCTGCAGAGGGGGGGAGTCGACGTGGTGCGGGGCGCCGGCGCCCTCTCCGGGCCGCGGGCCGTCTCGGTGAGCGGCGAGAGCGCCCGCACCCTCCCAGCGTCGGCCGTCATCGTCGCGACCGGGGCGCGCCAGGTCGATCTCCCCGCGCTGCCGGTCGACGGGGAGACGGTGATCACCAGCCGCCAGGCGCTCGAGCTGCGGGAGGCCCCGCCCAGGGTGGTGATCGTCGGCGGAGGGGCGACCGGCGCCGAGTTCGCCTACCTCTACAGGTCCTACGGCTCCGAGGTGACGCTCGTGGAGCTGATGCCCAGGCTCGTTCCCCAGGAGGACGCCGACGTCGGCGACCAGCTGGCCCGCTCGTTCAGGAGGATGGGGATCGCCGTGATGACCGGGTCCCGTGTGCTCGGGGTGAGCGCGGGGCCCGGCGGGGCGTCGGTCGCGGTGTCGGACGGGAAGTCCGAGTCGGCGATCGAGTGCGACCGGGTGCTCGTCGCGGTCGGGGTGACCGGCAACACCGAGGGCATAGGCCTCGAGCAGGCGGGGGTGAGGACCGAGCGCGGCTTCATACCTGTCGACGACCGGATGGCCACCAACGTGCCCGGCGTGCACGCGATAGGCGACGTGACGGGCAGGATGCCGCTGGCGCACGTCGCCTCCGCCCAGGCGGTCACGGCGGTCGAGGGCATCGCGGGCCGCGAGACGCGCCCCCTGGACTACGGGCTGATGCCCAGGGCGGTGTACTGCCGCCCGCAGGTCGCGAGCTTCGGCCTGACCGAGGCGCAGGCCAGGGAGGCGGGCCACGACGTGAGGGTCGGCAGGTTCCCGCTGGCGGCGTCCGGCAAGGCGCTCGCGCTCGCCGAGCAGGACGGGTTCGTCAAGGTGGTCGCCGACGCCGAGATAGGCGAGGTGCTCGGCGTGCACATGATCGGCGCCGAGGTGACCGAGCTGCTCGGGGAGGCGACGATGGCGAGGATGCTGGAGGCGACCACCGAGGACGTGGGGGCGCTGGTCCACCCCCACCCGACGATCTCCGAGGCCCTCAAGGAGGCGGCCCTGGCGGCCGAGGGGGAGGCCATCCACGTATAGCGTGCCCGCCGCCGGCGCTGGATCGGACGAGGAGCGAGTGGTGCCGTGACGGCCGACCTGGACATGGACGCCGCGCTGGCCCTCGAGATCTACAGGCAGATGCAGCTGATCAGGCGCTTCGAGGAGGAGTGCTCGGTCCAGTACATGCGGGGCCGCATCCGGGGTTTCCTGCACCTGTACATCGGCGAGGAGGCGGTGGGCGTCGGGGCCATATCGGCCCTGGAGGACGACGACTACGTGGTGAGCCACTACCGCGACCACGGCCACGCCCTGGCCAAGGGCCTCGACCCGTCGGCGGTGATGGCGGAGCTGATGGGAAGGGCGACCGGGCTCAGCGCCGGCAGGGGCGGGTCGATGCACCTGTTCGACGTCTCGCGGGGCTTCATGGGCGGCTACGCGATCGTGGGCGGGCAGCTCCCCGTGGCCACCGGCCTCGGGCTCGCGATCAGCCACCTGGGCGAGGAGCGGATCGTGATGTGCTTCCTCGGCGACGGCGCGGTCAACCAGGGGGTGTTCCACGAGTCGCTGAACCTGGCCAAGCTGTGGAACCTGCCGGTGCTCTTTATGCTGGAGAACAACCTCTACGGCATGGGCAGCCACATCGACCACACCCACGCCGCGGGGCGCGACCTCTACACGTCCGCCGACTCGTACAACATCCCCGCGATGCAGGTCGACGGCATGGACGTCGTCGCCGTCCGCGAGGCCGCGTCCGAGGCGGTGCGCCGCGTGAGGGCGGACCAGGGCCCGGTCTTCCTGGAGGCGGTCACCTACCGCTACCGGGGCCACTCGATGGCCGACCCGGTCCAGTACCGAGACAACGAAGAGGTCGCGCGGTGGGTCGCCAGGGATCCCATCCCCAGCTTCGTCGACCGGGCGGTCGCGGCCGGCCTGGTGGGCCAGGATGACCTGGCCGCGGCGCGGGCCGAGGTGGAGGAGGTGGTCGCCGGGGCGGTCCGCTTCGCCGAGGAGTCCGCCGAGCCCTCGGTCGAGTCGATGTACGAGCACGTCCTTGGCTGAGGTGCAGCTGAGGGAGGCCCTTGCGCGGGGCCTCAGGGAGGCGCTGGACTCGGACAACCGGGTGATCCTGCTCGGGGAGGACATCGGCGAGTACGGAGGGGCCTACGCCGTGACCAGGGGCCTTCTGGACGCCTACGGCCGGGACCGGGTCCGCGACACCCCCATCTCCGAGGCGGTCATCGTGGGCGCGTCGGTGGGTGCGGCGATGGGGGGCGTGCGCCCGATAGTGGAGGTGATGACGATCAACTTCACGCTGCTTGCGATGGACCAGATCGTCAACCACGCCGCCAAGCTGCGGCACATGTCCAACGGCCAGATCTCGGTGCCGATGGTGCTGCGCACCGTCACCGGAGGGGGCGGCCAGCTGGGGGCCACCCACTCCCAGAGCCTGGAGGGCTGGTACGCCAACGTCCCGGGCCTGCGCGTGGCGACGCCCGCGACGCCGTACGACGCCCTGGGGCTGCTGCGCACCGCGGTGCGCTCGGAGGACCCCGTGATATTCGCCGAGCACCAGATGCTCTACGGCGCCCGCGGGGACGTGCCGGATGAGCCGTACACCGTGCCGTTCGGCAAGGCGGCGAGGAGGCGCGAGGGCCGGCACGTGACGCTGATCGGCTACTCGCGGATGGCCGGCGTCGCCCTCGACGCGGCGGCCGTGCTCGCGGAGAGGGGCGTCGAGGCCGAGGTGATCGACCTGCGCACCCTGAGGCCGCTGGACATCGACACCGTGGTCGCCTCCGTCCGCAGGACCGGGCGCGCCGTGGTCGTCGAGGAGAGCTGGAGGACCGGGGGATTCGGCGCGGAGGTGGCCGCGGCCGTGCAGGAGGGGGCCTTCGACTCCCTCGACGGCCCGGTCGGCCGCGTGGGTGGCAGGGAGGTGCCGTTCCCTTACAATGGCCGCCTGGAGGCTGCGGCGATCCCGGACGCCGGACGCGTGGCCTCCGAGGTGGCCGAGCTGTTCGGCATCTGAACCTAGAGACGGCATTGGGAGCGCGAAGAGATGGCGATTGAGCTGACCATGCCCCAGATGGGATACGACATGCAGGAGGGCACCGTCGTCCGCTGGCTCAAGGCCGAGGGGGACGCGGTCGGCAAGGGCGAGCCGATCGCCGAGATCGAGACCGACAAGGCGGTGGTCGAGTTCCAGTCCTACGCCGACGGCCTGCTCCAGCGCATCATCGTGCCCGAGGGCGAGACCGTTCCGGTGGGGGCCCCGATCGCCATGGTGGGCGAGGGGGCGGACGATGTCGCGCCGCCGACCCCGGTCTCCGCCGCCCCGGAGGCTCCCGCCGAGGAGGCGCCCCCGGCGGTCGAGGCGCCTGCCCCTCCGGCGGCGGCGGTGCCGCTGCCGCCGCCTCCCCCGCCCGCAAGACCCGAGATCGATCACGTCCGGGCCTCTCCCGTGGCGCGCAGGATCGCCGAAGAGCGCGGCATAGACCTCGCCCAGCTGGTCGGAACCGGTCCGGGCGGGCGCATCACCCGCGAGGACGTGGAGCAGGCCGAGGCCCCCGGCGACGGCTGGGACGGGGACGACTGGTCCGCTACCGACGGGGCCATGGCCGACGGTGTAGCGCCCGTCGCGGGCGAGCCGCCGCAGGACGGGGCCGCAGCGCAGGAGGAGCCGCCGTCTCCGGCCGACTGGGAGGCCGCCGCGGGCGACGAGCCGAGCGCGGAGGATGCGGAGGCTGAGGAGCCGTCTCCGGCCGACTGGGAGGCCGCCGCGGGCGACGAGCCGAGCGCGGAGGATGCGGCTGAGGAGCCGTCTCCGGCCGACTGGGGGGCCGCCGCGGGCGACGAGCCGAGCGCGGAGGATGCGGCTGAGGAGCCGTCTCCGTCCGAGTGGGAGGTCGCCGCGGGCGGCGAGCCGAGCGCGGAGGATGCGGCCGAGGAGCCGGCCCCGTCCGGCTGGGGGGCCGCCGCGGGCGGCGAGCCGAGCGCGGAGGACGCGCAGGCCGAGGAGCCGTCGGCCGGCGCCGAGGATGCCGCGCCCGCCCCGGAGCCCGAGCTGGCCGAGGCGGAGGAGGCCGCCGCCTACGTCGCCGGCGCGGAGCCTCTCTCGCGGATGCGCCGGCAGGTGGCCCGTGTCACCGTCGGCAGCAAGACCGAGATACCGCACTTCTACGTCTCCACGGAGATAGACATGACTAGCGCCATGGAGATGCGCGGACAGATCAACTCCTCGCCCGCGTTCGAGGGCGCGAGGGTCTCGGTGAACGACCTGATCCTGCGGGCGGGCGTCGAGGCGCTGCGACGCTACCCGAAGTTCAACGCCTCGTTCTCCTCCGGGGGCATCCGGATGAACGAGCGCATCAACATAGGCATGGCGGTGGCGGGGGACGAGAGCCTGATCGTGCCCGCCATCAACGATGCGCAGGACATGTCGCTCAGGGAGATCGCGGTCGCGAGCCGCGACCTGGCCGAGCGCGCCAAGGGCGGCACGATCACCGCCGACGAGTACACCAGCGGCACCTTCACGGTCAGCAACCTGGGCATGTTCGACGTCAGCGCCTTCGTCGCCATCATCCACCCGCCGCAGGCCGCGGTCCTCGCCGTCGGCTCGGTCGCAAGGCGGCCGGTGGTCAGGGGCGACCGCGTGGAGGTCGCAGACGTGATGACCGCCACCGTGTCCGCCGACCACCGGGTGGTCGACGGCGCCGAGGGCGCGCTGTTCGTCGGCGAGATCAAGTCGATCCTGGAGAACCCCTACCGGCTGCTGGTCTGAAGGGCGGCCCCTGCGTTTGGACCTGATCTCCGAGCCGCGCGTCTTCCTGACGACCAGGACCGCCGTGGACTGGGACGCGGTGGCCGAGTTCCTGGCGGCCGAGGGCGTCCCGCCGATCCCCGAGAGCATCCGCGCCGGGGACGACGAGTCCGCGGCGGTGGTCGAGATATCGGCCCGCATGTGCTACATGAGCTACGGGCGCGGGCGACGCGACATCGCGGACTTCATAGGCAACCTGCTCTCCTCCAAGGACGGCAGCGTCCTAGAGCACGTCAGCTACGGCTTCGTGATCACCGGCGTGTCGCGCAGCCTCACGCACGAGCTGGTCCGCCACCGCGCGGGGTTCGCCTTCAGCCAGCGCTCCCAGCGCTACGTCGACGAGTCCGGCGCCGCCTTCGTCGTTCCGCCGGCGCTGGCCCGCGACGGCGGCGGGCCGGCCGCCCGCGCTTTCGAGGAGGCCGCCGAGCTCGCGTCCCACAGCTACGACCAGATGGTCGAGGCCCTGGAGGGCGCCCTGCCCGAGGACATGTTCGAGCTGAGGACGGACCGGCGAAAGGCCATCCGCCAGGCGGCGCGCGCGGTGCTGCCCAACGCCACGGAGACCAAGATCTTCGTGACGGCCAACGTCCGGGCCTGGCGCCACTTCATAGAGATGCGGGCGGCCCCCTACGCCGACTGGGAGATCAGGAGGCTGGCCCTGCGCATCCTGGAGCTGCTGCGGTCCGAGGCCCCGCTGCTGTTCGGCGACTTTACGGTGGACCGGTTGCCGGACGGCACCTACACGGCGGCGCCGCTGCACTCGAAGGTGTAGGCGATGGGAAGGTTCGAAGGAAGGGTGGCGATCGTGACCGGGGCGAGCGGCGGCATAGGCGCTGCGACCGCCGAGGCTTTCGCCGCCGAGGGGGCCTCGGTGGTGCTGGCGGCGCGCCGAGAGCGCGAGGGGGCCGAGGTCGCCGGGCGAATAGCCGCGGCCGGAGGGAGGGCGGTCTTCGTGTGCACCGACGTCGCCGAGCGCGACCAGGTCGAGCGGCTCTGCGGCCGCGCCGTGGACGAGTTCGGCCGGATCGACTACGGGATCAACAACGCGGGCACCGAGGGCGCCCGCGCGCCCACGGCGGAGCTCGGGCTCGCCGAGTGGGACCGCGTGATGGGGGTGAACCTGCACGGCGTGTTCCTGTGCATGAAGTACCAGATACCGCGCATCCTCGAGGGCGACGGGGACGGGGCGATCGTCAACGTGGCCTCGGGCAACGGCCTTATCGGCGGGGTGGACGTGCCGGCGTACATCGCCAGCAAGCACGCGGCGGTGGGACTGACCCGCGCGGCGGCGCTCGAGTACGCGCCGAAGGGCCTGCGCATCAACGCCCTGTGCACGTCCAGCGTGGCGACGCCCATGCACTCGCGCATATTCGGCGGGGACTCCCCCGAGATAGTCTCGCGCGTCGCGGACATGCACCCGAGCGGCACCATCTCCACGCCCGCCGAGTGCGCGGCGGCGATCCTGTGGCTGTGCTCCGGGGCGGCGTCGTACGTGACGGGCGCCGCGTACGTGATGGACGGGGGCTGGCTGGCGCGCTGAGACGGCGTCGCTAAGGGTCGCCGAGCGCCGCCTCGGCGCGCTCGACCTCGTGGCTCCTGGAGCGGTTCCAGGCCATGGCGAGGGCAGGAATTATGGCGACCGCGCCGACCAGCGCCGCGATCACGAAGAACTCCACGAACAGGTCCATGCCGATCAGGGTCACCGTCTGCTGGAACTCGGCGAACCTCTCGGCGGCCGCCTCAGAGGACTCGCCCTCGAGCGGGAGCGGGATCGACAGGTCCGATACCAGGATCGAGAAGCGCTGCGAGCCCCAGGCCGTTATGGCCGCCAGGCCCAGGGTCATGCCCAGCAGCCGCATCGCGGTGACCACCCCGGCCGCCGCCCCGCGGTCGCCGTGGCCGACCGGCTCGGTCGCCCCCAGCGCGATGGGCGCTATCAGCAGCCCGAAGCCCAGCCCGGTCATCGCCAGGTGTGTGGTCAGGTGCGGCTCACCGACGTCCAGCTCCCAGGTGGTCATCAGCCCGAAGCCGGCGGCCATCAGCATCAGCCCCAGGACGGTGGGGAAGCGGTAGTCCATCCGCTGGCAGGCGAATCCCCCTAGCAGGGCGCCCAGCGGCATGGCCGCGGTCATGCGCAGCAGCCGGAGCCCCCCCTCGAGGGAGGACTGGCCCACCAGGTACGTGGCCATGAAGGGGATCGTGACCATGCCTATGATGAGCGACACGCCGATCAGCAGGTGGGTCAGGTTGGAGGCGACGACCGTGAGGCTGCGGAACATGTCGTTGGGCAGGAGGGTGACCTCGGCCGTGCGCTGGCGGTGCACGAAGGCGGCCAGCGCCAAGCCCGCGGCCAGGAAGTAGCCGATCATGACCACGTCCATCCGGTCGATGCGCGACAGGCCCAGCGTCAGCGCGGCCAGGGACAGGGCGATGAGCCCCCCGCCGACGTAGTCGATTGACGACTTGAAGCGCGGGCTCGGGCCGAGCAGGGCGAACAGCGCGATCAGCACGATCGCGCCCAGGGGCAGGTTCATCCAGAACACCCAGGGCCAGTCCAAAAAGCGCGCGACCAGGCCGCCCCACAGGGGGCCGATCACGCCCCCCGCCTCCGCGGAGGCGCCGACCAGTCCCAGGGCCATCCCCCTGCCGCCGCGGGGGAACAGGTCGCCCACCACTGCGATCCCTATCGGGAGCATCGCGCCCGCGCCCACGGCCTGGATGACCCTGATGCCGATCAGGGCCGGCATGTTCGGCGCCATCGCCGCCGCGACGGAGGTGAGCATGAACAGCACCATCGCCGCGGCGAAGATCCGCCGGTGCCCGAAGGCGTCCGACATGCTGCCGATCAGCGGCATGGCGGCGACGTAGCCCAGCAGGTAGGCGGTGATCGTCCAGGACGCGTAGTCCAGCTCGGTCGGCGGTATCCGGAAATCGAGCATGATGTCCGGCAGCACCGTGACGAGCACGGTCTGGTCGTCGGCGGCGACGAACACGCCGAGGCATATGGGGATCAGCGCGACGTAGGGCGAGGCGCCCAGCAGGGCGCGGCCCGCTGTCCGTCCGCCCGGCGCCTGCTGTGCGGCCCCGCGGTCCACGGTCCGCTAGGGAGTCAGGTCTGGGGCCTGTATGGAGGTCGCCTCGTCGTACCTCGACATCGTCACTATGCGGACGGTGTCCGGTCCGTCCAGGGCGACGACCCGACCGGAGAAGCGCGCCTTGGTCACCTTGAACGTGTCCGCCTCTATCTCGACCTCGACGTCGACCAGTCCGTCATCCACGGTCGGGCCCATCAGCGCCGCCAAGGCGCGGGGAGGCATGCGTCCGGAGACCCGGTAGACCTTCCCTGGGGGCTCGACGAACACGCCCTCCGTTATCGATGCCATTACGGCGATCAGACCCTCGTCGGGCTTGAAGAACGCGACGGGTGAGATAGTCTGCTCCACCGACTCCCAGACCCCGGTCAGCGGGTTGGTCAGCCAGTTGGCGTCGCCGATCGCGATCAGCTTCACGCGGATGGGAAGGTCGCCGAACAGGCCTGTGAACTCCACCTCCAAGCTGCCGGGAACGACCACAGTTCCGGTGACCCGCTCGACCTGCAGCCCCGGCAGGAACTCGCTGGTGCCCACCTCGTGGGTGAGTTCGAACCCGAAGGAGTCGACCTCACCCAGGAAGGCCCCGGCCCGATCCAGGACCTCCTGGGCGGTGAGTGGAACCGGGGTTGGGGTCGGGGTGGGGGTGGGTTCCGGGGTAGGCGTGGGCTCCGGCGGTGGGCCGCCACAGCCGGCGGCGGCCGCGGCGATGAGCGCCGCGCCGAGCACCGGGACCGTCATCCTCAGGCCTAGCATCGGGCCATTCTAACCGCTGGCGCGTCGCGGTGGGACGGGTGCCCGGAACGCGGGAAGGCCCCGCCGTCGACGGCGGGGCCTTCCGCAGATTCGATCAACGGGCGGCCGGGTCCCTACCGGTCGCTTCGCGCCCTCCTGCGCCTGAGCACCAGCGCGCCGGCGCCCACCGCGGCGACCGCGGCCGCGGCCAGGGCTATCAGGGTCGCGGCGCCGGCGGCCTCGCCGCCGGTCCGGGACAGGCCGATGCCCAGCTCGGGCCCGAGCGGGGGAAGCTCTCCCTCCATCAGCTGGTAGGTGGCCATGCGCTGCGACTCCACGTAGGCCTGGCTGGTACCGCCCTCGGCGCCGCCGGACTCGATCATGCCGTCGCTGTTGGCGTCCAGGCCGTTGAGGGCGCTGCTCAGCAGGCCCGCGACGGGGATCAGGTCGAGCCTGGCGTCCAGGACGGAGGACTGGCCGAGCGAGCTGACCGCGGCGTCCCTGGCGTCGGTGACGCGGGCATCGATGTTGGCGGCGCTAGCCGCCACCAGCGCCGCGTGCTGGGCCATGAGCATGTTGTCCGGGTCCTCCTCGGACGCGAACATCGCGTTCTCGAGATCCGAGATGTGGGTCATGACGCCCACCCCGTCGCCCGGGTTGCCGGCCGATGCGTCGAAGTTGGCCCCGCCGGACCCCTCGATGATGTTGATGACGTGCTGGGCGTGCATCTGCATGTCCTCGAGCGTGCCGGCGGAGGACGCCAGGCGATTGTGCTCGATGGCCAGCGACAGCTGCGCGCTGAGGTTGTGGATCACGCCGCTGTCGGAGCCCGGGGGCCAGCTGATGAGCAGGTAGCGGATGTGGTCCATGGCGGACAGCTTGACGCGGGCGCCGAATGCGTAGTTGCCGGAGGGGTCGGCGCTGGGGTCGGGGACCGGCTCTATGGTGACGACGAACTTGTTGAAGCCGGCGACCAGGTTGTCGCCGGTCGGCGATACGTACGTGTGATTCACGTTGCCCTCGCCGTCGATGGACATCGTCCCGGTGCTGACCAATCCATCCCAGTCGTCTGTGACCAGCCAGCCCTCCAGGGCGGTGCCGGGCTGCTGGGCGGGAACGGCCTCGATGGTGATCGTGAGCGTGTCTCCGGGGTTCGCTCCGTCCGAGATCACGGCGGTCCTCATGGGGCCTTCCGGCTCCTGTGCGAGCGCCAGCCCGCTGGGAATCACCATCGCAAGTAGCACGACCAGGAGGGCCGCGAACCTGACCCCGGGTCTCTTAGTGGACATGTAGCAGCTAACCCCCTGTGATTGGCAAAGCCGGCGCTCCGGCCGCGCAGTTGACAAAAAAGGTAACACAAGCCCGCACTTCGGCCTAGGCTTGCCGGTGCGATTTTAGCACAAAGCGCTAGAGTTCTCCCATCAGCGCCGGCTCCCCCGTCGGCCCGCCTTTGCCGCCGACGGGCTCGACGGTTACGGCGACCGAGTCGTATTCCCACATCGGCTCGGGCGAGCGGATCAGCGCCTGGCCGAACCCGGTGGAGTCGACGTCGAGGACCCCCCCGTCCATGGGCCCGGCGCCTCCGCCGAGCCACACCCGGTACTCTAGGCCGGCGGGCAGGGCCGGCAGGTCCGCCGCAGCCAGCATCAGCGAGCGCCCGTCCGCGGAGGCCACCGCCATCCCGTGCGCCCCCCGCGCCGCGCCGCCGGCCCGCAGCATGTGGACCGTGCCGTCGGGGTTGGCCGCCATGAAGGTCAGCGTCCGCTGGTCCCTGACCATGTCCATGACCTCGGAGTCCAGCGCGTCCATGTCCCCCACCCGGCCGGAGAGCTCGGCCTGCTCTGCCATCACCTCCGCCAGCATCTCGTCCACCCTGGCCATCCCCGCCGACCCGCGCTCGACCGAGTCCAGCCGCCCGTCCAGCCACACCCCTCCCGCGATGAGCACGGCGATCGACAGCGCGGCCAGTGCCGTCGCCGGGTGGGCGAGCCCCCCGGCCCACGGCGTCCACCAGCGCGGGCGAGCCCGCCCGGCGGTCCGGTCCGGGCGCCGGCCCAGCTCGCCGTCCACACGGGCGCGCAGCGCCTCGGCGACGCGGCCGGGCGCGGGGACCCGCCGCGCGGACGCCGCCACCAGCCCCATCGTCTCGACCGCCTCCGCCAGCCGGGGGTGCTCGCCGTCGCACCCGGCCAGGTGGGCCTCCACACCGGCCCTCTCCGCCGCGCTCAGGGCCCCGAGCGCGTACGACTCGAAGATGTCCTCTATGTCCTCACAGCGCATGGCTCACCCACTATTTGACGCAGCGGCGGCCGCCGCCGGTTTTCCCGCGCAGTCGCGCCGCGGGGCCGGCCCCGCCTTCCGTCCCGGCCGGGGGCGCGTCACCGTCCGACCGCCTCGGGGCTGATCGCCTCCCTAAGCCCCCTGATCGCCAGCCTCATCCGCGTCTTGACCGTGCCCAGCGGCTGTCCGAGCCGCTCGGCGATCTCGGCGTGGGTCAGCCCCCCGAAGTAGGCCAGCTCGACGACCGCCCTCTGCTCCGGCCGCAGGGTCTCCAGCGCCTCGTCGATCGCGTCCCTGTCGCCCCGGGCGGCGGCGTAGCGGACGGGATCACTGGACTCGTCCGACGGGACGTCGACGGTCTCCACCTCCCGCGTCGAGGCGTGCCTGTCCCTGCGGCTGCGGCGGCGGATCTCGTCGATCGCGCGGTGATGGGCGATGCTCAGCAGCCACGAGGTGGGCGAGCCGCGGTTGCCGCGGTAGCTGTCGGCGCGGCGCCACACGCTCATGAAGGCGTCCTGGGCGACCTCCTCGGCAGCGCCCGGGTCCCTGAGCATCCTGAGCGCCAGGGAGTAGACCGCGCCGCAGTGGCGGGCGTAGAACTCGGTGAGCGCGTCGCGGCTCCGACCGGCGATCAGCCCGAGCAGCTCCCCGTCGCCGAGGTCCCTTGGATCTGGCCCTGGATCGTCCACGGGACCCCGATTATACGGCTGCCCCCGGCCGGCCGCGCCGGCCGGTGCGGGCGCGCGCGTCCGCGTTGACACCGCCCGGGCGCCCCCATACACTCGCCGCCGTGGCCAGGCTGAGCGCAAAGGTCTGCATAGTCACCGGGGGCGCCGGCGGCATGGGGGCCGCCGAGGCCCGGCTCTTCGCCGCGGAGGGCGCCTCCGTCGTCGTTGCGGACGTAAAGGACGAGATGGGCGAGGCGCTCGCCGGCGAGATAGCGGCGGACGGGGGGGAGGCGCGCTACGTGCACCTCGACGTCGCCTCGGGCCGCGACTGGGCCCGGGCCGTGGAGGGCACCCTCGGCGCCTACGGACGGCTGGACGTCCTGGTCAACAACGCCGGCATCGGGGGCGGCGACCAGGACGTGACCGACCTGTCGGTCGACGGGTGGGACCGGGTCCTGGCCGTGAACTCGACGGGCGTGTTCCTGGGCACGCGGCACGCCGCCGGCGCGATGCGCAGGACGGGCGGCGGGTCGATCATCAACATCTCGTCGGTGTACGGCCTGGTCGGCGCGCCGATGGGGGCCGCCTACCCGGCCTCCAAGGGCGCGGTGCGGTCGCTGACCAAGGCGGCCGCGGTCCAGCTGGCCCCGTACGGCATACGCGTCAACTCCGTGCACCCCGGCTTCATCGAGACCCCGCAGACGCGCTGGATGATGGCCGACCCCGACGTGGTCCGGGACCTTGAGGCCCGCACGCCCCTGGGCTGGATAGCCCGGCCCGAGCACATCGCCTGGGGCGTGCTGTACCTGGCGAGCGACGAGTCCGCCTACATGACCGGAGCCGAGTTCGTCATCGACGGCGGCATAACGGCCCAGTGACCCGCCTGGCCGGCAAGGTCGCCCTGATCACGGGCGCCGCGGGCGGGATGGGCGCGGCGGAGGCCGCGCTCTTCGCGCGTCACGGCGCGCGCGTCGTCCTCGCCGACATCCAGGACGAGATGGGTGAGGCCGCGGCCCGGTCCATCCGCGAGGCGGGAGCCGCGGCCGAGTACGTGCACCTCGACGTGGCCGACGAGGCCCAGTGGGAGCGGGCCGTCGCCGGCGCCGAGAGCGCCCACGGGCGGCTCGACGTGCTCGTCAACAACGCGGGCATCTTCAGCGGAAGGGCCGTGATGGTCGACGGGTACACGACCGGGGAGTGGGACCGCGTGATGGCCGTAAACGCCACCGGGGTCTTCCTGGGCACCAGGCACGGCGCGGCGGCCATGCGCCGGTCGGGCGGGGGCTCGATCATAAACGTCTCTTCGATCTACGGCCTGGTCGGGGCGCCGTCAGAGGCCCCTTACCCCGCCTCCAAGGGCGCGGTGCGCTCGCTGACCAAGGCCGCCGCGGTGCAGCTCGCCCCCGACGGCATACGCGTCAACTCCGTCCACCCGGGCTTCATCGACACGCCGCAGTCGGCGGGGCTGATGGACGACCCGGTCGAGCGCGCCAAGCTGGTGGAGCGAACGCCCGTCGCCAGGATAGGGACCTCCGAGGACATCGCCTGGGCCGCGCTCTACCTGGCGAGCGACGAGTCCGCCTACGTCACCGGGGCCGAGTTCGTAATAGACGGGGGAATCACGGCGCGCTGACGGCCGTGACCGTCCCGCCCCCCACGGCGTAGCGGCGCATGCCCTCCAGAAGGGCCCGCGGCACCGAGCCGGGCTCGGGCGTGGTGATCAGGCACTGGTCGTAGCGCGACACGCGCCCCAGCACCAGCTCCCTGCGCCCGGGGTCCAGCTCAGAGAGCACGTCGTCGAGCAGGACGACCGGCGCCTCCCCGCGCGCCTCCGACAGGTACCGCGCCTCGGCCAGCTTCAGGGCCAGGACCGCGGTCCTGGCCTGGCCGCGGGACGCGAACCGGGCCGCATCGGAGCCCCCTATCTCGATCCGGACGTCGTCGCGGTGCGGCCCCACGCCGGTGTGTCCCCGGGCGGCGTCCCGCCCGGCCCCCTCGGCCAGCGCGGCGGCGAGCGCCTCCGCGGCCGGTCCCGGGGCCCCGGCCTCGCACGCGAAGCTGGGGCGGTAGCTAGCCGCGAGCTCGAGGGAGCCGGCCGAGAGCCGGTCGAACTCGGAGGCCGAGTGCCCGCCGAGCGCCTCCATGGACGCCATCCTCGCCGCCGCCACGTACCCGCCGTCCTGCGCGAGCCGCTCGTCCCAGGGGGCGAGCTCTGCGGGGGCCGAGCGGCCGGCCCCGATGGCCCGCAGCAGGTGGTTGCGCTGGGTCAGCGCGCGCTGGTAGCGCTGAAGGGCGCGCAGGTACTCGCGGTCGTGCTGTGAGATCAATACGTCCAGGTAGCGCCGGCGCTGGGCCGGCGGGCCGTACACCAGCTCGAGGTCCTGCGCCGAGAAGAGCACGGCGTTGAACTCTCCCACCAGCTCCGCCGCGCGCCGCGGGGCCCCGTTCACCCTTATCACCTTCTGGAGCCCCGCCGGCTCCCGCGCGCCCGGAGCGTCCGGGTCGGGGCCGAGCAGGTCGATGCTGATGCGAACCTCGGCGTCCCCTCGCCTGACGACGGCGGAGACGGCCGTGTGGAGCTGGCCGGGCGCGTCGGCGTCCTCCCCGTGCGCCGGGCCGAAGCCGACCAGGTCGCGGTCGGAGCCGGCCCTCGGCGACTTGGCGACGGCCAGCATGTACAGGGCCTCGAGGAGGTTGGACTTGCCGTTGCCGTTGTCGCCGGACAGCAGGCTGGAGCCCGGCCCGAGGTCGAGCGAGAGGCGCGGAAAGTTGCGAAAGCGCCTCAGTCCGAGGTGGGTCAGGTGCATCCCGGGCCCTCCGACCGGCGGCGGTCAGAGCTCCGGGGAGCCGGGCGCGTCCGTGCCGTCGACCATCGCGAGGAAGGCGTCCTCGTCGAGCGTCTGCACCCCCAGCTCGAGCGCGGCGGCGAGCTTGGAGCCCGCGTCCTCGCCGGCCACGACGAAGTCGGTCCGCTTGCTGACGCTCCCGCTGACCGACCCGCCCAGGTCCTTGATCATGTCCTGTATCTCCGAGCGGCTGAACCGGCTCAGACGCCCGGTCACGACGAACTTCTTGCCGGCGAGCACCTGCTCGCGCGGCTCGGCGCGGTCGGCGTCGGCCAGGTTCACCCCGGCGCGGCGGAGCCGGTCGACCAGGTCGCGGTTCGATTCGTCCGAGAAGTAGTCGGCCACGCTCCGGGCTATCTTGGGCCCTATGCCGGGCACGGCCTCCATCTCCTCGGGGGAGGCGGCGATCAGCCCGTCCATGTCGCGGAACCTGCGCGCCAGCAGCGAGGCCACCTCGGCCCCGACCAGCCTTATCCCCAGGGCGACCAGGACCCTTGCCAGCGGCCGGGAGCGCGCGGCCTCTATCGCGCCGAGCAGGTTCGAGACCGACGTCTCGCCCATGCGCTCGAGCGCAACAAGCTCCTCCCGCCTCTCCTGCAGCCGGAAGATGTCCGCGGCGTCGGCGATCAGCTCCTTCTCAAGCAGCACCGCCACCTGCTTTTCGCCCAGGCCGTCGATGTCCATCGCCCCCCTGGAGACGAAGTGCTCGATCAGGCGGGTCAGCTGGGCCGGGCACCCCGAGTTCATGCAGTGCGACATCGCCTCGCCCTCGGGGCGCACGACGCCGTGCCCGCAGCTGGGGCACTCTGAGGGCATCTCGAACTCGTCCGGGTCGCCGGCACGGTGCTCGGGAAGCGAGGCGATCACCTGGGGGATCACCTCGCCGGCGCGCTCTACGACCACGCGGTCGCCCCTCCGAAGGTCCCTCGACCGTATGTTGTCCTCGTTGTGCAGCGTGGCCTGCCTGATCGTCGCCCCGCTGATCACCACCGGCTCGAGCACGGCGTACGGGTTGATCGTGCCGGTGCGCCCGACGTTGAACCGGATGTCGATCAGCACCGTCTCCCTGCGCTCCGCCGGGAACTTGTAGGCGACCGCCCAGCGCGGTTCCCTGCCCACGTGCCCCAGGTGGCGCTGGTAGTCCAGGCGGTTGACCTTGACCACCACGCCGTCGCACGCGTAGTCCAGCTCCTCCCTGCGCTCGAGCCACTCCCTGTAGAAGTCGTCGGCCTCGCCGACCGTGTCGACGGTCCGGTGGTTCGGGCTCACCGAAAAGCCCAGGTCCGACAGGTACCCCAGCGTTGCGAGGTGGGTGTCGGCGCCGATCCCGTCCTGGGGGTAGCCCAGGCCGTAGGCGAAGATCTGCAGGGGGCGTCCGGCCGTGACGGACGGGTCGATCTGCCGAAGGGAGCCGGCGGCCGTGTTGCGCGGGTTGGCGTAGGGGGCGAGCCCCTCCTCCTCGCGCCGGCGGTTGAGGGACTCGAACTCCGAAATCGGGAACATCACCTCGCCGCGCACCTCGAAGCGCCCCGGGGCCTCCGCGCCCACCTCCTTGGGAAGGGAGCCGATCGTCCGCAGGTTCTCGGTGACGTCCTCCCCTACGCGCCCGTCGCCGCGGGTCGCGCCCTTCGCGATCCGGCCGTCCTCGTAGGTGATCGCCACGGCCAGGCCGTCGAACTTGAGCTCGCAGACCATCTCGAACTCGTCTCCTATCAGCCGCGCGGCCCGCCGGTGCCAGGCTGCCAGCTCCTCCAGATCGAACGCGTTGCCCAGGCTCAGCAGCGGCACCGGGTGGGTGACCTGCGCGAAGCCGGTCGAGGGCGGGGCGCCCACGGTCTGGGTGGGCGAGTCCTCCGTGAGGAGGTCGGGGAACCGGGCCTCGAGGTCCCTGAGCTCGCGCATGAGCTCGTCGTACTGCGCGTCGGTGATCTCGGGAGCGTCGCTCCCGTAGTACAGGGCGTTGTGGCGCTCTATCTCTGCCCGCAGCGGCCCGAGACGCGCCCTGTCCGCCGCATCCGGTTCGGTGGCGTCGGCCATGCGGTCCCGGCCCCCGCTAGTCCCACATCCCCGTGCTGAAGTAGCGCTCGCCCAGGTCGTTGAAGATAGTGACGACGTGTGCCCCGGGCTCGGACGAGGCCGCGTCCAGCGCGGCGACCAGGTAGGCGCCGGACGACTGGCCGACGAACACCCCGCGCGATGCAAGGACCCTGGCCATCGCGTACGCCTCGTCCAGCCCCACCGGAACGCGCCTGTCGATCACGCCCTGGTCGAGTATCTGGGGGACCAGGCTCTCCTCGCCCAGCGGCTTTAGGCCCTCGATGCCCCTCCAGTCTCCCGGCTCGATGCTGATGACCGAGATGCCCGGGTCGTGCTCCTTGAGGCGCCGGCCGACGCCGGTGATGGTCCCGCCCGTTCCGACGCCCGCGACGAAGTGGGTCAGGTCGGGCGCCTGGGCGAGGATCTCCTCTGCGGTCGTCTCGTAGTGCGCCCTCCAGTTGAAGTCGTTGGCGTACTGGTCGCAGAAGAAGTAGCGGTCCGGGTCGGCCCGGTGGCGGCGGGCGACCTCGCGCATCGCCTCGTCGTAGCCGAGCAGGGGGTCGGTCTCGATCACGGTCGCCCCGTGCGCTGCGACCCGCATCTTGCGCTCGGCTGACGCGTTGCCCGGCATAACCAGCTCGACCCGGCGCCCGATCGCCGCGCCGATCATCGCGTAGGCGATCCCGGCGTTGCCCGAGGTCGAGTCGAGTATCGTCCTGCCCTCGGGCAGGTCCCCGGCGAGCACGGCCTCCGCGATCATCCGAAGGACGGGGCGGTCCTTGATGGAGCCGCCGGGGTTGAGGTTCTCGAGCTTTGCGCTCACGCGCGAGCCTCCGCCGGGGGCGACGCCGGGCGGCAGGGCCACCTCTATCAGGGGCGTGCCTCCGATGGCGCCGAGCAGGGGGTGCCCGGCGGTGAACTCGTCGAGTCTGGCGCGATGTGTCAAGCCCGGATGCCCCCAGGCGTTCAGACGTCCAGGTTCTTGACCTCTAGCGCGTGGGTCTCGATGAACTCCCTGCGGGGCTGGACCATGTCGCCCATCAGCAGGGTGAACACGCGGTCCGCCTCCGCCGCGTCGTCGACGGAGACCTGCAGCAGCGTCCTGGTGTCCGGGTTCATCGTGGTCTCCCAGAGCTGCTCGGCGTTCATCTCGCCGAGGCCCTTGTAGCGCTGGACACCGACGCTGCGCTTGTTTCGCAGCTGGAGCATGAGCCCCTCGCGCTCGCCCTCGGAGTAGGCGTACGCGCTCGTGCGCCCCGACGTGATCCGGTACAGCGGCGGCTGCGCGATGTAGAGGTGGCCGTGCTCGATCAGCGGGTACATGTGCCTGAAGAAGAAGGTCAGCAGCAGCGTGCGTATGTGCGAGCCGTCGACGTCTGCGTCGGTCATGATGATGATCCGGTGGTAGCGCAGCCGCGAGATGTCCAGCTCGTCGTCCATGCCCGCGCCCACCGCGACGATCATGGCCCTGATCTCCTCGTGGGCCAGCATCTTGTCGGCGCGGGCCTTCTCGACGTTGAGGATCTTGCCCCTCAGGGGCAGTATGGCCTGGGTCCTGCGGTCGCGGCCCATCTTGGCCGTGCCGCCGGCCGAGTCGCCCTCGACCAGGTACAGCTCGCAGTTCTCAGGGTTCTTGTCCGAGCAGTCGGCCAGCTTGCCGGGCAGGGCGCCGCCGTCCATGGCGTTCTTGCGGATGATCAGGTCCCTGGCCTTGCGCGCCGCCTCCCTGGCCCTCTGGGCGGTGATGGCCTTGTCGATGATCCGCCGCGCCTCCCTGGGGTGCTCCGCCAGGTAGATGCCCAGCTCCTCGACCACCGCGCTCTCGACCTGGGCCCGGATCTCGGGGTTGCCCAGCTTGGCCTTGGTCTGGCCCTCGAACTGCGGGTCGGTGAGCTTTACGCTGACCACCGCGGTCAGACCCTCCCTGGCGTCGTCGCCGGCGAGGTTGGGCTCGTTGTCCTTGATGATCTTGTGCTGGCGCCCGTAGTCGTTCATCACGCGCGTCAGCGCCGAGCGCAGGCCGGTCAGGTGCGACCCGCCGTCGACGGTGTTGATGCAGTTGGCGAAGGACAGGACGGTCTCGCTGAAGCTCTCGTTGTAGAGCAGGGCGACCTCGACGATCGTGCTTTCCCAGCGCCTCTCGATGTGGATGGGCTCGGCGTGCAGCGTCGCGCGCCCGTGCACCAGGTCCGCCACGAACTGCGATATGCCCCCCTCGTACCGGAACTCGGCCCTCTTGGCGTCGTCGAGCAGGTCGGCGTGCATCTCGCTGCGGAAGCTGATGTGCAGGCCCCGGTTGAGGTACGCCATCTCCTTGAATCTCTGAGACAGAGTTTCGAACTCGTATAGGAAATCTCCGAAGATCTCCGGGTCGGGCGTGAAGGACACGGTGGTGCCGTGCTCGGACTCGGGGTGGCCGTTGGTGACCTCGAGGTCGGTGACGCGCCTGCCGCGCGAGAACTCCTGGCGGTGCACCCGCCCGTCGCGCCGGACCTCGATGGCCAGCTCCACCGACAGGGCGTTGACCACCGAGGCGCCCACGCCGTGCAGCCCGCCAGAGACCGTGTATGCCTTGCCGCCGAACTTGCCGCCGGCGTGCAGCGTGGTCATCACCGTCTCGATGGCCGACAGGCCGGTTACGGGGTGGCGGTCGGCCGGGATGCCCCGCCCGTCGTCGCTGACGGTCACGCGGCCCTGCCTGTCGATGTGCACGTCCACCTTGGAGCAGAAGCCGGCCATGAACTCGTCGACCGCGTTGTCGACGATCTCGTAGATCAGGTGGTGCAGCCCGCGCTGGTCGGTCGAGCCGATGTACATGCCCGGGCGCTTGCGGACGGCCTCCATCCCCTCGAGGACCTGGATGTCCTTGGCCGAGTAGATGTCGCCCGAATCGCCGTTTCTGTGGTTGCTGCCTTGCGCCATCTACTGCTCCAGGGAGGGATTCCGACCGGTGCGGAAATCTTACCAATTTTTAGACAATAGTTAAAGTGTCTGGCGGGTGTCGGACTCCCAAACCGGCGCGGCCGGCCGGCGGAGGCTGACGTCGTACGCATGGCCGCCGCCGGATCGGCGTGGCCGCAGACTCGGACCGATGCTGACCGACGGGGGCCCATGTGTCAATGGCCGGTCCCGGCGCCCCGGGGAGCAGGTCTGGGCGCGCCGGCTGCGCGCCGGTCGAGGAGTCGCACGGGCATTCGGCGCGAGGTGCGCGGGAGCGACATGGGAGGGCTCAGGATGCCGATGCCCTTGGCCGGCCGTCGGCGCTTCCAGGCGCGGCGTCCGGCAATGTGGGAGGTCGACCGGCCGATCTTGCCGGGCGGCCGAGCGGTCGGTGGAGCGACTCGCGTTGCATCCAGTTGAGACTCGGGGTGTGGGACCGCATGGACCAACTCACGGTCAGGGGACTCGACGACGACTTGAGCGCCGCAATCCGCGGTCTCGCCAACCAGGAGGCCATCTCCGTAAATCAGGCCGCATTGAGGCTCCTGTGAAAAGGCCCTTCAGGTCTTTGAGGCTGTCGACGGGTCGGCGTGGACGTGACGGTTCCGCTGCATTCCAGTACCTGCTCCGCGCCGATGTTCTGATGCCCCATCCCCTCCAGCCGGGAGTGGCCGCCACGCCCGGCGTTGACACCCCGGGCACCCCGAAGTAGCATCGCCTCCGCAGGGCCCGCGGGCCTTGCGTAAAGAGAAATACATCTGGGATGCGGGTGCCCGCGCGCCCCCTGTCAGGGGGCCCAGGGCTTAATTGAGGAAGCCGGTCTAAGTCCGGCGCTGTCCCGCAGCGGTAGGCCCCGACGACGGTCGGGGCGAGTCCGATCGACTGCCCGCGTCCCGTGTTGATGACCTTCGAGGCAAAGGTACAGGCACGTCGGCCCAGCATCGCCGGCGCCGCACAGCCCATCGAGAGAGATGGCCGCGGCCCGCGGCGCGGGGCCCCGAGGCAACCCCCGAAAGGTCGGGGGTTTTTTCGTGCCCTTAGGACCCCGCTGCGGCGGGGCTGGCAGGAGTGGCCGACATGAGCAAAGGCGTCAGGACGGGCGTGGCAACCGGCCCGTTGATCGCGGCGGCCGCGCTGCTGGCGGCGGTGGCCGCGGCGTGCGGGAGCCCGCCGCCCCCCGCGCCGGACCCGACGCCGGCCCCGGAGCCGACCGCGACTGCGGCCCCGCGCCCCACCGCGACGAGCCAGGCGGTCGCCGAGCAGGAGCCGGCCCCGGCCCACGAGCCGGTGTCGGTGGTCGACGGCAACGGCGATACGTTCGTCTTCGACGAGCCGCCCGGGCGGATCGTCGCCTACGACGCCTCGGTGGTCGAGATCCTGTTCGCGATGGGAGAGGGGCACAGGGTGGCGGCCACGCACGACTTCGTCACCCATCCCCCCGAGGCGGCCTCGGTCCCCCGCGTCGGCAGCGCCTTCGACATCAGCGTCGAGGCCATCCTGGCCCTCGAGCCCGACCTGGTGTTCCTGTTCTCCCCGGGCTTTGTGGAGGACCTCCGGGCCGCCGGCCTGAGGGTGCTGTACCTGCCCTCCCGCAGCGCCGGGTTCGCCGACACCGCGGAGGACATGCGGCTGTGGGGACGGATAGTTGGCAATCCCGCGGCCGGCGAGGAGCTGGCCGCCGACTTCGAGGAGCGGCTCGCCTCCCTGCGCGAGACCCTGGCCGGGGTCGAGTCCGGTCCCAGGGTGTTCCGCGACGAGGGGGGGCTGTGGACCCCGGGACCGGATACTCTGATCGGCGAGGTGCTCGACCTTCTCCGAGTCGAGAACATAGCGGCGGACATCAGCGGCTTTGCGCAGATCAGCCCCGAGGTGGTCGTCGAGCGCGACCCCGAGGTGATCATCGCGACCGAGTTCTCCACGGTCGACTCCGATCCCGCCTTCTCCTCCGTAACGGCCGTGCGGGAGGGCAGGGTAATCCGCATGGACGGAGAGCCCCTGAGCGTGCCCGGGACCCGCTTCATGCAGGGGGTAGAGGACCTGGCAAGGGCGATCTACCCCGACCTGTTCCAGTGATCGTCCCTTCTGGCCTGCACCCCAGGCTGCGGGGGCTCGGGCGCGGCCTGGACGGGTCCGAGGTCTCCCGCGGGCCCTACGGGGCCGGCCGCAGGCGGGCCGCGCTGCGTCTTGCGGCCGGCGCGGCGGCGGTGGTCGCCATCGCGGTGCTGGCCTCGGGGGTCGGCGCGGTGCGCATACCGCTGGACGCGACCGTGGGGATCGCGGTGGACCTGCTTCCCGGTGTCTCCGTAGACGGCGACTGGCCGCAGAGCTGGCGCACGATCATGGGGGACCTTCGCCTCCCCAGGGTCGCCGTGGCCGGGCTGGTGGGCGGCATGCTGGCCGTGAGCGGTGCCGCCTACCAGGGCCTGTTCCGCAACCCGCTCGCAGACCCCTACCTGGTGGGGGTGGCGTCCGGGGCCGGGCTCGGGGCGGCCGTGGTGTTCCTCACCGGAGCGTCGGCCCTCGCCGTCGGCTCGGGACTGCTGCCCCTCGCGGCCTTCGCCGGCGCCCTCTGCGCAGTCTCGATCGCGTATCTGGTCGCCAGGAGGTCGGACGGCCTTCCGATGACGACGCTGATACTCGCTGGCGTGGCGGTGTCCGCCCTGGCCGGCGCGGCGACCAGTCTGCTGATGATCCGCAGCGACCCGGACCTGCGCCCGCTGCTGTCCTGGCTGCTCGGCGGGTTCTCGGGCGCCAGGTGGGGCCACGCATGGCTGCTGGTCGCGTACGCCGCTCCCGGCCTGGCGGTCCTCTTCGCCTACTCGCGCGTGCTCAACGTCCTGCAGCTGGGCGACGAGCACGCCCGTGCGGCGGGTGCGAACGTCGAGCGGGCCAAGGTGGCGGTCCTGGGGGCGGCCTCGCTGCTGACGGCCGCCGCCGTGGCGTTCAGCGGCGTGATCGGCTTCGTCGGCCTGATCGCGCCCCACGTGGTGCGCATGCTCTGGGGCCCCGACCACCGGTTCCTGATGCCTATGTCCGCGCTGGTCGGCGCCGGATTCCTGATCCTCGCGGACCTGGGGGCCAGGACGCTGGCCGCTCCCGCCGAGCTGCCGGTGGGGATAGTCACCGCGTTCGCCGGGGCCCCGTTCTTCATCTTCCTGCTGGCGCGCGGGGCGGCGGCGCGGTGACGGCGAGCGGCGCGGGCGCCCCCGTCCCCAGGCTCGCCGCGCGAGACATGTGGTTCTCGCACGGGGAGAGGGCCGTGCTAAGCGGCATGTCGGTCCGGGTCGAGCCCGGGGAGGTGGTCGGCGTGCTGGGCCCCAACGGCTGCGGCAAGACGACGCTGATCCGCCTGATCACCGGATCGCTGAGGCCCGACGCCGGGCGCATAGAGGTCGACGGCGCGGACCTTTCGGCCCTGAGCCCTGGCGAGCGGGCCCGGCTGGTCGCGGCCGTGCCGCAGGACCCGGTCGCCCCGGCGGGATTCACGGTGGCGGAGCTGGTGATGATGGGCCGCAACCCGCACCTCGGGCTGCTCCAGGCCGAGGGCGATGAGGACCGCGCCGCCGCCGCATCGGCGATGGAGCGCGCGGGCCTGTCGGAGATGGCGCACCGCCCGGTGGGGCGGCTGTCGGGAGGGGAGCGCCAGCGGGTCTTCTTCGCCATGGCGCTCTGCCAGCGCGCGCCCGTCCTGCTGCTCGACGAGCCGACGTCCAACCTCGACCTCGCCGCGCAGGCCTCGGTCATGTCGCTCGCCCGCGAGGCCTGCGCGGACCGGGGGGGCGCCGTGCTGCTGGCCATGCACGACCTCACGCTCGCCGCGCAGTGGTGCGACCGGCTGGTGCTTATCGAGTCGGGCGCCGCGCGCGCGGCCGGACCGCCCGCGGAGGTGCTCACCCCCGGCGCCGTGCGGGAGGTCTACGGGGCCGAGGTGGTGGTCGCGCCGCATCCCCGCGGCGGCGGCCCCGTCGTCCTGCACGACGGCGGGCGGGCCCTTGCCCGGGGGCGGGCGCCCCGCTAGCATTCGCCCGGTGCCCGAGGGCAGATCACACGACCGGAGACGCAATTGACCGACGACCTCCTCACCCGCATCCAGGACCGCATAGCCGGCAGGTCGCTGCTGGACCACCCGTTCTACAGGGCGTGGTCGGCGGGCGAGCTGTCGATCGGCGACCTGCGCGTGTACGCCGCGCAGTACTACCACTTCGAGGCCGAGTTCCCCAGGCTGCTGAGCGCGGTGCACTCGCGCTGCGGCGACCGGGAGGTGCGCCAGTCGATCCTAGACAACCTCTGGGACGAGGAGCACGGCGAGCGCAACCACCGAGCGATGTGGCTCGACTTCTGCGAGGCGATCGGCCTGGGTAGGGACGAGCCGGAGTCCACAGAGCCCCTCCCGGACACCGCCGCCATGCTCGAGAGCTACCGCGCGGCCTGCGGCGGCCGGACGTTCCAGGAGGGCCTGGCCGCGATCTACGCCTACGAGGAGCAGGTGCCCGCCGTGATGGTCGAGAAGATGCGCGGCCTGAGGGACCACTTCGGGATCGATGGCGAGGACGCGATGCGCTTCTTCGAGGTCCACAGCGTCCTGGACGAGGACCACTCGGACCGCGAGCGCGACGGCATAGTCGATCACACGGGCCCGGACCTTGAGCCGGCCGTCGAGGCGGCGCTGCAGGAGGCGCTCGACGGGTGGTGGGGATTCCTGGACGGGGTTATGGCCGCCAGGCCCGGGGCGCCCGCCCGGTAGCCGTCTCGTCCCGGGCCGCCCGCGGTCCGGCCCCTCTTTGGCCGGCAGGCAGGGTTCCAAGCCGGCCTGCCGTCGGCCGGAGCGACGGGCCTTGGTCCGCGGGGGCCGCACCTGCCGGATGGTCCAGCCAGCGCAGGCGCGTCATGCCGAGGCCATCCCCGGCAGATTCTCCTGGACCATCCAGCGGCGGTTGCAGGGCCCGCGCCGAGGCCCCGTGGGGTCCAGCTTGCGGTAGCCCCTGATGGGCAGCGTCGCCAAGTCCTCCAGTTCGGACTGCGGGACCCCCAGGGCTTCCAGCGCCCACCCCAGGCGCTTGGCCGTCGCCGCTCCAAGCCTGATTGCGTACTCCGTGATGCGCCTGGTGTTCAGCCGGGCGGCTGCCACCCCGAAGGCGTGGAGCACCTCCGCGAAGTCGCCGCAGTGCTGGGGCATCGCTAGCCCGTCCAGCAAGGTGCGTTCCAGGTCGGTGATGGACACGCGACCGTCGCCCACCCACACTTTCTCGGCGCCAAAGAAGCGCTCGGGCCTCACCCGGACAAAGCGGTACGTCACATCCAGGACAGTGCAGCCACCTCCGCCATGCCGCCGCCCGCCCCTCGCCGTGCGGGGAATCCAGGCCCCCCCGGTCGTCAGGACGAACACATCCGTGGGTATCTGCTCCGTGAGCCCGTGATGCTGCATGGCCGACCAGAAGGCGACCATGGACGGGTCGGCCAACGCCATGGCGATTTCGAATTCGTGGGCGGCGGCGACTCCTGGCACCGTGGGGGACAGCGCGTACAGGCCGCGGCGCAGCGACACGATCCAGTTGTTTCTCCGCAGGTGGTAGAGCGACTCGGCGACGTAGGCGGCCTTGAGGCCCACGCGAGGCGCCAGGTGCCTGGCCCGGTCTATGGTGAAGATGCGGTCGCCCTCGTAGGCGAGCAGGCGGACCAGTTCGATACCCAGCAACGATTGCTTGGGCCTTGCGGCGCTGGCGGTCATCTCAAGCACTCCGGGTTCGTATGCACATCTGGCATTTGCAGTCATATGGCGATAATTGGACAGTGTCCAATGAACCTTGCCGCCATTGACGGGACGCGGTCATGCCAGCACCCGACTGCCGGTCAAGGGCCTGCACGCCCCAGGCGTGCAGTCGGGCATCGCCGACAGTCCCCCGGGCTGCGGTCCGGGGGCACGGGCCCGGCGTGGCGCCTCGCCGCGACGCCGGGCATCGGGAGCCGGGCCTCCTTTGCCGGAGCCTCCCGGCTCGACGAAGTCGACTGCCGGTCTTTGCCCTCCGTCCGTAGGGGTACCGGCTCGCGCGCTCGATGTGATCGCTGAGCTTATCCCCGGCGGGGTTCCCAGCAGGGAGGGGAGGGCTAGGGCCCCGCTGCCTCTACCGGCCTGACCCCCAGGAGCGCGTCCTCGCCGTTGCCGTCGTAGCCGAACAGCCGGATCGTCAGGTCGCCCGGGCCGACGTCCATGAAGAGCGGGGAGTAGGCCCTGAGCGTGAACGACCCGCCCTCGACCTCAAGTTCGGTAGGTGCGACCGTTTCGTCGGTCTCCCAGATGTAGAGGGGGCCTAGATCGGGGAGCAGCAGGACCATCGGCTCGAGAAAGTCCTTGAAGTAGATGATGAAGCCCGCTCCCTCGCCGTCCACATTCGGGTTGAAGAGCGTGGCGCCGTCGCCCAGGACGCCCTCCGCCTCAAGGGACCCGAAGGAGGCCGTGGGCTCGACGGTCCAGGTGACGACGTCCAGGGGCTGTGCGCCCACGAGGGCGTCGTTTCGGCTGCCGTCGAAGGGCACGCCGATAAAGCCCGGGTTCTCGTAGGCCACCACGTCGTCATCCCCGGACGAGGAGGAGTAGCCGCTGCCGGAGCCGTCGTCGTCTCCGTTGCCATGGCCGGTCGAGCCGTCATCCTCCGACGAGGAGGAGTAGCCGCTGCCGGAGCCGTCGTCGTCTCCGTTGTCATGGCCGGTCGAGCCGTCATCCTCCGGCGAGGAGGAGTAGCCGCTGTCGGAGCCGTCGTCGTCTCCGTTGCCATGGCCGGCCGGGTCGTCATCCCCCGACGAGGAGGAGGAGTGCTCGCCGTCGGAGCCGTCCACGTCCGGGGAGCTGCGCTCGACCTCTTCGACGCGGCTCGAGTCGCCTTCCGGGGAGGCCGACCGATCGCCGCCGGAGCCGTCGTCAGATGGGCTGGACGAGGAGGCCTTGGAGGCCGCCTGGGCCTCCCCGGGGGCGGCGGATGAATCCCCGCCGCAGGCCCAAGCGGCGGCGGCGAGGCATATCAGCGTTGCCGCAATTGCAAGATGCTTCATCGGCTCTGACCTCCGCCGGTGGCGTCCCGGCCGACGCCCCGCTGGCGTTGCCGGCCCGTTGGCCCATCAGGATAGCACCGGCGGGGCGGACCTCGACCGCGACGCCAGCCCGCTTTCGGCTCATTTCCGGTGCGGCGCCCTGGCCCTCTGAGCCCGGCGGAAGCGCGCTTCGTGCCGAGGTCCCCGGGCGTCCATCGGCCCTCGCCCGGGCGGCGCGTCCCGGGCGGAGCGATCGACTGCTGCGCGGCGCACGGCGGGACTGGCCGCCGCGGCGGCTCGCCTTGTTAGGTGCGCGCGCGGTGCGTTAGAGTACCTGCGCGACCCGGCCCCGTGGGCCCGCAGGCGGCCTCGCGGCGGGCCCGGTGGCGCGCTAGAGGAGGAGGATCCGATGACTATTTCCCTGTTCGGCTCAAGCGTCAAGAGGCGCGAGGACCCGCGCCTGATCCAGGGCACCGGCAGGTACGTCGACGACATCAAGCTGCCCGGAATGCTGCACGTCCAGCTGGTGCGCAGCCCGCACGCCCACGCCCGCATCACCTCGATAGACGCGTCGGCCGCCGAGGCCCTCGACGGGGTCGTGGCGGTGCTGACCGGCGAGCAGGTCAAGGACGAGCAGGGCTCGGTGCCGTGCGGCTGGGTCGTCCCCGACACGAAGGAGGTCGCCCACCCGCCCATCGCGATCGACACGGTACGGTTCGTCGGCGACATCGTCGCGGCCGTGGTCGCCTCCTCGCCCGAGGCGGCGGCGGACGCGGCCCTGGCGGTGGACGTGGAGTACGACACGCTCCCGGTCGTGGTGCAGACTGATGAGGCCGCCTCCCCCGGCGCCCCTCAGCTCCACTCGGACGCCCCCAGCAACGTGGCGTTCGAGTGGGAGGTGGCAGGCGGCGACGTCGAGGCCTCGATCGCCGCCGCCGAGGTGGTGGTCGAGCAGCGCATGACCAACCAGAGGCTCGTGCCCAACGCGATGGAGACCCGCGGCGTGGTCTGCGACTACAACCACGGGACCAACCACCTGACGATGTGGACCTCGACGCAGATCCCGCACCTGGTGCGGCTGCTCCTCGCCCTGACCCTCGGGCACCCCGAGCACCTGATCCGGGTGATCGCGCCCGACGTCGGCGGCGGCTTCGGGAGCAAGCTGTACATGTACGCAGAGGAGGTCATCGCGGCGGTGGTGGCCAAGCGGGTCCGCAGGCCCGTCAAGTGGATCGAGTCCCGCCAGGAGGCCTACCTGGCCACCACGCACGGGCGCGACCACGTCAGCACGGCCCGGATCGCCGGGAGCAGGGACGGGACGATCGACGCCATCGAGGTGGACACGACCGCCAACCTCGGCGCCTACCTGTCGACCTTCGCGCCGCTGGTGCCCACGCTGCTCTACGGGTTGATGATGAGCGGGCCGTACGACCTTGCCAACGTGCGCTGCCGCGTGACCGGCGTCTACACCAACACCACCCCCGTCGACGCCTACCGAGGGGCAGGGCGCCCGGAGGCTACGTACCTGGTCGAGCGGATAGTGGACATGTTCGCCGCCGAGATAGGGATGGACCCCGCCGACGTGCGAAGGAAGAACTTCATAGCCCCGTTCGACGACGGCCGCGAGGTGGCCACCGGCGTCGCCTACGACAGCGGAGACTACGAGCCGGCGTTCGACCTCGCGCTTGAGATGGTCGGGTACGAGCAGTTCAGAAAGGAGCAGGCCGAGGCTCGCGCCGAGGGGCGCTACCTTGGGATCGGCCTGTCCAGCTACGTCGAGATCTGCGGCGGGGCGCCCTCGCACGTGGCGGTCACGCTCGGGGCCCGCGCCGGGCTTTGGGAGAGCGCGACCGTGCGCGTCAACCCCACCGGGACCGTGAGGGTATTCACGGGCGCATCGACCCACGGCCAGGGCCACGAGACGACGTTCGCCCAGCTGGTCGCCGCCGAGCTCGGCGTGGACATGGACAACGTCGAGATAGTCCACGGCGACACCGACCAGGTCCAGTTCGGGACCGGCACCTTCGGCTCGCGCAGCGCCGCCGTCGGCGGCGGGGCCATCCACATGAGCCTGACCAAGATAAAGGACAAGGCCAAGCGCCTCGCGGCCCACCTGCTCGAGGCGGCCCCCGAGGACATCGTCTACGAGGACGGCAAGCTCTTCGTCCGCGGCGCGCCGTCGGAGGCCAAGACCTTCGGCGACATAGCGCTGGCCGCCCACGTCTACGCCGGCGAGCTCCCCGAGGGCCTAGAGCCCGGGCTGGAGGAGACCAGCTTCTTCGACCCGAGCAACTTCACCTGGCCGTTCGGAACGCACATTGCGGTGGTCGAGGTGGACGCGGACACCGGCGAGGTGACGCCGCTTCGCTACATAGCGGTCGACGACGTCGGCAACGTCATCAACCCGATGATCGTCGACGGCATGGTGCACGGCGGGGCCGCCCAGGGACTGGGCCAGGCCCTTCAGGAGGAGGCGGTGTACGACGACGAGGGCCAGCTGCTGACCGGCAGCATGATGGACTACGCCGTCCCGTCCGCGGAGGACCTGCCGTCGTTCGAGGTGGACAGGACCGTGACCCCGACCAACGTCAACCCGATGGGCGTCAAGGGCGCCGGCGAGACCGCGACGATCGCAGGCTCCCCGGCCGTCATCAACGCCGTCGTCGACGCCCTATCGCACATGGGGGTCAGGCACCTGGACATGCCGGCCAAGCCCGAGAGGGTCTGGCGGCTGATGCAGGGCGCGCGGTCCTGACGGGCCCGGCCCGCACCGGCGCCCGGTGACCAGCGCCGCCCCCCGCCCGGACCCGGTCGGGGACATCATCCGCCGCCTCGAGTCGGCCGACTACATGGCCGATCCGGCGATCGGCACCTCCCTGCACCTGGCCCAGCGCCTCGAGCGCCCGCTGCTGATCGAGGGCAGGGCCGGCGTCGGCAAGACCGAGATCGCCAAGGTGATGGCCGGGCTCCTCGGGACCCGGCTGATCCGCCTTCAGTGCCACGAGGGGCTGGACGTCAGCACCGCGCTGTACGAGTGGAACTACCCCAGGCAGCTGCTGCGCATCCGGCTCGAGGAGGGCTCGGGGATGTCGGTCGCAGAGCGCGAGCGCGGGATATTCACCCGCGAGTTCCTGCTCGAGCGCCCGCTGCTCGCCGCGCTGACCGAGCCCGACCGAGCGCCCGTGCTGCTGATAGACGAGATAGACCGGGCGGACGAGGAGTTCGAGGCGTTCCTCCTCGAGGTGCTCTCCGACTACCAGGCGACCATCCCCGAGCTCGGCACGATAAGCGCGGTCCACCCGCCGCTGGCCATCCTCACGTCGAACCGCACGCGCGAGCTCTCCGACGCCCTGCGCAGGCGCTGCCTGTACCTGTGGATGGACTACCCGGACCTTGAGCGCGAGCTGCGCATCGTGCGCGCCAAGGTGCCGGGTGTGGGGGAGAGGCTGGCGGCCCAGGTGGTAAGGTTCGTCGCGGATGCGCGCGGGCTGGACCTGGAGAAGGCCCCCGGCGTATCCGAGACGCTGGACTGGGCCCGGGCGATGGTCGTGATGGGCTGCGACCGGGTGGACGCCGAGTCCGTAGGGAGCACCGTCGGCGCGCTGATCAAGGACGCCGACGACCTCTCGGACCTTCGGTCGGGCGCCCTGGCGGACCTGCTCGCCAGGGCCTGAGCGGCGGGCGGGGCCGGCCCCGCCGGGCCACGGAGCTGTACACATGCCTAGGATGACCGGCAAGAGGGCGCTGCTCGAGATGCTCAGGGCCGAGGGCGTCCGGTACATATTCGGCAACCCGGGCACCTCGGAGGGGGCGATCATGGACGCCCTCGAGGACTACCCGGACCTGCACTACGTGCTGGTCACCCAGGAGGGCGCGGCGATGGGGGCGGCCGACGCCTACGCCCGCGCCACCGGCAGGCCCTCCTTCGTAAACCTGCACATCGAGACGGGCCTCGCCAACGGCATCAGCCTGCTCAACAACGCCGCCGCCGGGGGCACGCCGCTGGTGCTGACCGCCGGCAACAAGGACATGCGAAAGCTCGTCGAGGGAAGGACGCCCCTCGCAGAGATGGTCCGCCTCTTCACCAAGTGGAGCGTCGAGCTCACCCACCCCGAGCAGGTGCCGGCGGCCGTCAGGAGGGCCTTCAACGAGGCGCGCACCCCGCCGACCGGCCCGACCTTCGTCGCCTTCTCGGCCAACTCCCTCGACGGCGAGGCGGAGATGCAGATAGTCCCCAACTCACCGGGGCACTACCGCCTGGCCCCCGACCCCGAGGCCGTCCGCAGGGCGGCCGACGTGCTGGGGGCGGCCTCGCGCCCGGTGATGCTCGTCGCCGACCGCGTCGCCCAGTCCGGGGCCGCGGCGGAGGCGGTTAGGGTCGCAGAGCTGCTCGGTGCGCCGGTGCACTCGACGCTGTATTCGGAGATGAACTTCCCCTCCCGCCACCCGCTCTACCGCGGTCCGCTGCGCTGGGGCTTCCCGGACGGCAGGGCCGCGCTGGCCGACGCCGACGCGGTCCTGGCCGTCGGCAACACCTTCGCCGGCTACTTCTTCTTCCCCGACGAGGGCGCGAGCTCGTTCGCCGAGGGCACGGCCGTCGTGCACATGGACGCCTCGGCGACCGAGGTCGGAAAGAGCGAGCCCACCGACGTCGGCGTCATCGCCGACCCCAGGACCGGGCTCGCCCAGCTCGCCGACGCCCTCGAGGCCGGGATGAGCGGGTCGGCCAGGGAGGCGGCCAGGGGGCGGGCTGAGACCGTGGCCGCCGAGACCGCCGCGGCCCGCGCCGCCTGGGAGCGGAGGGTCGCCGAGCGCTGGGAGGGGCGGCCGATGTCGCCGGAGCGCATGATGGCCGAGGTGGCCGCGGCCATCCCGGACGACACGGTGATAGTGGACGACTCGGTGACCACCCGCGCGGCCGTTACCGGGGCGATCGGCTTCGAGCGCCCGGGGCAGGTCTTCGGCGAGAGGGGTGGGGCCATAGGCTGGGGCATCGGCGCGGGCATGGGCGCAAAGCTCGCCAACCCCGACCGGCCCGTGGTCGCGATCGTCGGCGACGGTAGCGCGATGATGACGGTGCAGGGCTTCTACACTGCGGCGATCGAGAACATCCCCGTCGTCTACGTGATCTGCAACAACGAGTCCTACCGGGTCCTCAAGGTCAACATGGACGTCTACAAGCAGCTGGTGGTCGGCCAGGACCCGCCGAAGAGCCGATACATCGCGATGGACTTCCCCCAGCGCCTGGACCTGGCGGGCATGGCCAACGCGATGGGGGTCAGGGGCGTCCGGATCGAGGACCCGGAGCGGATAGGCCCGGAGATCGGGCGGGCGCTGGATTCGGGCCGGCCCGCGGTCCTGGACGTGGTGATCGACGGCTCGCTGTAGACGCAGGGGAGGTGCGACGTGCCCACGCGCGAGGAGATCGACCGGCTGGAGAGGTTCCTTCGGCCGCCGCTGATCGCGGTGGCCGCCACCATAGGCGCTGGCGGCATGCCGCAGCTCACGCCGGTCTGGTACGACTTTAGGGACGGGGCGATGCTGATGTCGGTCACGAAGGACCGCATCAAGTACAGGAACCTCGCCAGGGACGGGCGCATGTCGGTGTGCGTCTACGATCCGCCGCTGGCGCCGGTCTACGCGACCATCACGGGCACCGCCGAGCTCTCCGACGACGACGGGATATGGGAGCCCACCCGGGCCATCTGCGAGCGGTACATGGCTCCGGAGGAGGTCGGCCCCTGGATGGAGGAGCTCTACGGGCAGGAGCGCGTCCTGATCACGCTGCGCCCGGAGCGCATCCACCACCTGGACCTGGCGAGCATCCTGCCAGACGGCTGAACCCGGGCCCCGGGGTCCGCCGTGGTGTAGGATGCGCAGAACATGCGTTTTGAACGGGTGCGGGCGCGATGAACGCCATACTGCACGCGGACTTCGACGCCTTCTACGCCTCGGTTGAGCAGCGCGACGAGCCGGCCCTGCGGGGAAGGCCCGTCGTCGTGGGCGGGGACCCCGACGCCCGCGGCGTGGTCGCCGCGGCGTCCTACGAGGTGCGGCGCTACGGGGTCCGCTCCGCCATGCCGATGAAGACGGCGATGCGGCTGTGCCCGCACGCCGTCCGGGTGGCGCCGCGTTTCGACGTCTACCGCCGCGTCTCCGGCGAGGTGATGGACATCTTCCGGGTCGTCACGCCGATGGTAGAGCCCCTGTCCCTTGACGAGGCCTTCCTCGACGTGACCATGCGCGTCGACTCCGAGTGGACGCCCGAGCGGATAGCGCGGGGCCTCAAGGCCCGGATAGCGCGGCGCACGGGCCTGACCATCTCGGTGGGGGTCGCGGCCAGCAAGTCGGTCGCCAAGATAGCCTCGGACATGGACAAGCCCGACGGGCTGACGGTCGTGCCCCCGGGGACCGAGCGCGAGTTCCTGGCCCCGCTCCCGGTCGGGGCCCTCTGGGGCATCGGGCCCAAGACCCGCGAGCGCCTGGCGCGCGAGGATGTCGCCACCGTGGGCCAGCTTGCCGAGCGGCCCCCCGCCTGGTTCCGCTCCCTGTTCGGGTCGAGCGGGCCGTTCATGCGGGACCTGGCGAGCGGCATAGACCCGAGGCCGGTGGTGACCGAGCGGGTCCGCCGCTCCCTGAGCGCCGAAACCACCCTGGCGGTCGACACCGGCGACCCCGAGCGCCTGTCCGGCGTGATGGGCGACCTCAGCGAGCGGGTGGGCGGGCAGCTCGAGCGACGGGGCCTTGCGGGCAGGACGGTGAAGATCAAGCTGCGGCTCGACGACTTCACGACCTTCACGCGCCAGGTGACGCCCGGCGGGCCCGTGAGCTCGGCCAGGCAGATCCGCCCCGCGGCCGACCGCATGCTGCGCCGCGAGCTCGAGGAGGGGCGCCGGTTCCGCCTCCTCGGCGTCGGGGTCGCGGGCTTCGACTCCGAGCCCGACGCCGACGAGGACGCGGGATCGCTCCAGCCGAGGCTGGCGGGGCTCGAGTGACTCCCCGCGTAGGGCCTCGGCCGTGGTAGTGCCGGCCGACGGGCTGGTGCGCTGCCACGACGAGAACTACGACTCGGAGACGCGTCTGGTCTACCACGACCGGTACTGGGGAACCCCCTCGCGCAACGAGCGCAGGCTCTTCGAGTTCCTGTCACTCAGCTGCATGCAGGCCGGGCTCAGCTGGTGGACCATCTGGCTGCGGCGCGAGGCCTTTCGGGCTGCCTTCGACGACTTCGACCCCGAGGCGGTCGCCGGCTACGGAGAGGACGACGTCGCCCGGCTGCTCGGAGACGCCGGCATCATCCGCAACCGGGCGAAGATCAACTCGATCATCTCGAACGCCCGGGCGGTCCTGGGCCTTGTGCCCGAGTTCGACGGGCTGTCCGGCTACCTGTGGTCGTTCGTGGGCGGAGCGCCCAGGGTCAACCGCTGGCCGCGCGGGGAGAGCGTCCCGGCGGTCGCCCCGCCGGCGCCGGAGCTGAGCGCGGACATGAAGCGGCGGGGCTTCAGCTTCTGCGGGCCCACCATCGTCTACGCGTACATCCAGTCGGTGGGCCTGGTGAACGACCACCGCGAGGGCTGCTTTAAGCATGGGACGTTGCCCTTCGAGGACGGCAGATGAGCGAGGCACCTTCCGGCGCGACCGTCCGGTGCGGCTGGGCCGAATCGGACCCGCTCCTCACCGCCTATCACGACGATGAGTGGGGCGTGCCGGAGCGCGGCGAAAGCCGGCTGTTCGAGATGCTGACCCTGGAGGGGGCGCAGGCCGGCCTTAGCTGGCTGACCGTGCTGCGCAGGCGCGAGGGCTACCGGCGCGCCTTCGCCGGCTTCGACATCGAGGCCGTGGCCGCCTACGGCGAGGACGACATCGCCCGGCTCGAAGCGGACACGGGGATCATCCGCAGCCGCGCCAAGATACGCTCTGCGGTCTCTAACGCCGCCGCGGCGCTCGCCCTGCGCCGGGCTGGCGGGGGGCTTTCGGAGCGGCTCTGGCGACTGGCTGGCGGCAGCCCGGTCCGAAACGCATGGCGCTGCGCCGCGGAGGTGCCCGCGAGCACCGAGCTGTCGGCGGAGATGAGCCGGGACCTCAAGGCCCTGGGCTTCAGCTTCGTCGGCCCCACCATCTGCTACTCGCTGATGCAGTCGTGCGGGATGGTCAATGACCACCTGGTCGGCTGCTTTCGCTGGGCCGAGGTATCCGCCCGGAGCTGACGCCGGGCCGCCGCGGCGCGTGCATGGCCGCCTACAGGACCCTCCACCACGGCGCGGCCAGGACGCCGGGGGCGATCCAGTCGACAAGCTCGCCCGTGTGCAGCAGCAGCCCCGGCCTCGCCCTCTCCCCGTACTCGGCCCTGAAGGTGCGCAGGTGCGCCGCGTCCCTGTAGCGCGGCCTGCTGGTGGCCTTGACCCCGATAGGCAGCAGGCTGTCCCCGGCCTCGATCACCAGGTCGACCTCCTCGCCGATGGCGGTGCGCCAGTAGAACAGCTCGACGCGCTCGACCTGCGAGTCGCGCCAGGCCAGCAGGTCGCCGAGCACCAGGTTCTCGAGGTGCGCGCCCCTCGGCTCCGTCTCCGCGGCGAGATGCATGGCCACGCCGGTGTCGCCCCAGTACAGCTTCGGGGACTTGATCAGGCGCTTGGTGCGATTGACCGCATAGGCCGGCAGGCGAACCAGCAGATATGAGGTCTCGAGCAGGCCGAGGTATCGGCGCACCGTGGGCTGCGGGAGCGCGGCATCCCGCCCGAGCTCCGTCTGGTTCACCAGTTGCCCCATGCGCAGGCATGCGGCGCGCATCAGCCGCCTGAAGTCGGGCAGGGCGGATATGGATGACAGCGCCTGCAGGTCGCGCTCGAGGTAGGTCCGCACGTATCCGTCGAACCAGATGGCCCTGTCCCGGTCGGACTCTAGCTCCAGGGCCGGAGTCGGAAACCCGCCGCGGCGCGCCAGCGCCCGCCAGTCCCCTGCAGGGGCGTCCCGCCCGGCCACGAGGCCGGGCCAGTCCGCGTCCGGCGCACCCAGCAGCCCTCCCCAGATCCCGCAGCTGCCCAGGCCCATCTGCTCGCCGCGCGTCATGGGCCACAGAGTCAGGTAGCTCGCCCTCCCAGCCAGCGACTCGGACACCCGTCTCATCACCAGCAGATTGGCCGATGCGGTGAACAGGAACCGGCCCGGCTGGCGGCGGCGGTCTATGGCGCGCTTTACGGCGTGCAGGAGGCCCGGCTCGCGCTGCACCTCGTCGATGGTGACCTGCCGATCGCCCGCCAGCAGGGAGTCCGGTTCCCTTCTGGCAGCATCCAGGATGTCCAGGTCGTCGAGGGGCAGGAACCGCCGAGCGCCCGGCGCGAGCTGCCGCGCCAGCGCGCTCTTGCCGGTCTGCCGGGCGCCGGTGACGACCACCGCGGGCATCACCCCGAGGCGCTCGGCGAGGCCGGGGGCCACGACTCTGGGAAGGACATCTGCGCTCATGCGGTGAATGATGATCATTCACGACGTGAATTGCGAGCGCGATTCCTGCGGCGGACGTGGGCAGCGCCGCGCGGGCCGCACTTGCGCCTGGGCGCGAGCCGGGGCGTACGATTGACCCGGCAGCATGGTCACGAACTGGTCGATTCAACGCACCCGGCTCCCGCTCCTGCTGGCGGCCCTGGCAGTTGCCGCGGCGATCGGCGCCTGCGGCGGCGGGGCGCAGTCCACCCCCACTCCCGCCCCGGCCCCCACCGCTGCGGCGCCCACGGCCACCCCGACCCCGGTACCGACCGCCGTTCCCGCCGCGACGCCGACGCCCGTGCCGACGCCCACGGCCGCACCGATCCCCACGCCGACCGCCTCGCCGACGCCGCGGCCCACCGCGACCCCGAGCCCTGTACCGACGCCCACGGCCGAGCCCACAGCGACGCCGGTGCCGGAGCTCGAGATCGACGGCGACACCGTCTGGCGTGAGGTGATGCAGGCCCTGGCGCCCGCGGAGCGATCCTGCGTCACTGACGCGGCGGGCGGCGCGCTGGTGGAGTCGGTTCTCGATTTGCCGGTGCTCCTGGGTGGCGAGCCCGCTCAGTGGCTCGCGGCCTTGGCGTCGTGCCTCGACGGCGGGGACATCGCCAGGCTGCTGGTCGCCCGGATCGGCGCGGGCCTGGTGCCGCAGGGCCGGCTCGGCGAGGGCGAGCGCCAATGCCTTGAGGCGTGGATCGCCGATGCCGGGTGGTCGGCCCGGGCCCTGACGGATCCCGGCGAACCGGCCGTCGCAGGCGGGCTGATCGATGGGCTGCTGGCGTGCGCGCCGGGACCGTTCCTGTCGGCGTTGAGCGCGCAGTTGGGACTTGACGCCGCGGGCCTGGGCCCAGAGGAGCGCTCATGCCTCGGGGCGTGGATCGCCGGCGCCGACCGCGGGCCGGGGGCGATCGAGCGGGCGGCCGACTGCGTCCGCTCCCTGTCCGGAGCGGATGAGCCGACGGACGGCGGGGAGGGAGGCCCGGTGCCCATCGGGGTCGGCGAGACGGTGTCCGGCTTCATCGACCTCGACGGGGAGGTGGACGTCTTTGTGTTCATGGCCGAGGGGGGGCGGGCCTACCGGGTGGAGGTGTCGGCGGGCACCCTGGGCGGTCCCGTCGTCGGCCTGCGGGACGGCGCCGGCCTGCGCCTCTCCGCGGCGGGCGGCCCCGGTGCCCCGGCGCCCGTGCACATCGACTGGAAGGCAGCCGAGACGGGCCCACTCCACGTCGAGGTGTCGGGCACCGGCACCGGGTCCTACACCCTGATCGTCACGGCGCTGGACCCGGGGGACGACCACGGCAACACCCCCGCGCTCGCCACCGAGGCGACCATGGGCCGGGCCGTACCGGGCGTCGTCGACTACGAGGGGGACGTGGACGTCTTCGCCTTCACGGCGCGCCGGGGCGAGCTCTACCGCGTGGCCGTGGCCCTCGTGACGCTGCCCGACTCCGAGGTCGAGCTGCTGGACGCCGACGGGTGGCACCTGGCCTACAGCGACGACTTCGAGGGCTCTGCGGCCTCGCGCATCGTGTGGGAGGCGAAGGTGCCGGGCCGGGTCTACGTCGCTGTCTCCGGGCGCGGCGTCGGCGAGTACGCCCTGACGGTGGCGGTCTCGGACGTGGTGGACGACCACGCCAACTCCGAGGAGGGCGCCACCGCGGCGGCGGTGGGCGAGGCCGTCGCGGGCGCCCTGGACTACGAGGGCGACGTCGACTACTTCTCCTTCCCGGCCCGCGGCGGCGAGACCTACGTCGTCGACGTCGCCCTTGGCACGCTGGAGGACTCGCGGGCGGAGCTGCTGGGCCCCGGCGGCCTGCGGCTCGCCGAGAGCGACGACCACGGGGCGTCCCTGGCCTCGCGCATCGTCTGGCGGGCCCCGGACACAGGCGGGCGCTACGTGGTCGTCTCCGGCTACGGCACCGGCTCGTACGAGCTCAGCGTCACGCGGACCGACGACGATGACGACCACGGAAACACGGTTGGAGGCGCCACGCCCGCCCGCCTGGGTGAGCCCGTCCGCGGCGTGATCGAGCAGGAGGGGGACGTCGACTTCTTCACCTTCGCCGCGGACGAGGGGGCCGTGTACCGGATCGACGTCGAGCTGGGCACGCTGGCCAACTCCGTCGTGAGCCTGTTCACCGCCGGCGTCGAGTGGCTGGCGAGCGACGACGACTTCGAGCCCGGCGACCGGTCGAGGATCGTGTGGCGTGCTCCTTCCGCGGGGGAGTACTACGTCGAGGTGATCGGGCTGGGCACCGGCTGGTACGCTCTGACCGTGTCGGTCTCCGAGGTCCGGGACGACCACGCCGACTCGGGCGGGGACGCCACGGCCGTGACGGTTGGGGAGCCGGTCGCCGGGGACGTGGACTTCGATGGCGACGTCGACTACTTCAGCTTCGAGGCGGAGCGGGGCGTGGTCTATCGGATCGACGCCTCGCCGGGCGCGTTCTTCGACACGGTGCTCGAGCTCTTCGACGCGGCCGGCTGGCTGCTTGCGGCCAACGACGACTTCGGCAACTCCCTGGCCTCGCGGGTCGTCTGGGAGGCCGCCGATTCCGGCGAGCTCCACGTCGCGGTTTCGGGCCACGGCACCGGGTCCTACGTCCTGATTGTCGATGCCCGGTGAGGCCGCGCCGGTTCGTCCGCTCGAGGCGCCGCACGATGCGGGCTGAGGCGGCCGGTCCGCCGTTTTTCGGAAGAGTCTTGAAAGGCGCCCGAAAGCAGGTCAATTCCGAGGGGCTGCGATGTAACAATTGGTGGAAGTGGCCAGGACGGGCCGCGGCGGGCCGGCTCCCCCTCATTCGCCCTCTCGCCCTCCGCCCGACCAGGACGCGGATCACTTGGACAAGGACGGACTCGAAATGAAGGTCACCTCCTCCCGGATGCCGGCCGCTCTCGCCCTGATCGGACTCGTCGCCGCGGCCGCGGTGCTGGCCGCGTGCGGTGGGGGGGCTGAGCCGACGCCCCTGCCGACGGCCACGCCCGCCCCGACCTCCACGCCCCTGCCGCCCACGCCCACGCCCCTGCCGCCTACGCCCACGCCGGTGCCGACGCCGCTGCCCACGCCGAAAGAGTCGGCGGTCCAGCCCCCCGCGTCCGTCGGGGACATGGTCGACGCGATGGTCGCGGGCGCTACATGGGGGGACCTGTACGGGGGATTCAGCGCGTCGGAGCGGGCGTGCCTCGACGATGCCCTGGGAGACGAGCTGCTCGCGTGGGTGCTCGACGAACCCGTCCTTTCGGACGACGAGCCCCCCGCGGACGTCTCCGGGGGCAGGGACTCGTCGGAGTGGGGTCCGAAGGCCTACGCATGCCTGCCTCCGCAGCTGGTGGCGGCCGTGTTCATCGGCGGCATGGTCGCCGAGACGGGCGTGGAGGTGGGTGGTCTGACCGCGGCCGAGGAGTCCTGCCTTGAGGACATGTTCTCGCGGGTGGACTGGAGCGACATCGCGCTCTCGCCCGAGCCGGACGGGCAGATCCTGGCGTTCTCGATGGGCGTTTGGGGCTGCGTCCCCGACAAGTTCGTGGCCGGCGTACTGGCGGGAACGGATGACATGGATGCAGGCTCGCAGGAGGTGACCCCGGAACAGGCGGCCTGCCTGGTCGAGTGGCTCACGGGCACCGACTGGGGCGCCGCGACCTCGGAGGAGGCCATTTCCGAGTCGATGATGGAGGCCATGTTCGGGTGCGTCCTCGGCATGATGGAGGGGGGCATGCTCGAGGACCTCGTCCCGCCCGGGGGCGGACCCGGCCTGGTGAGCGCGGACGCCGTCAGGATCGAGGTCGGCGGCCCCGTCCAGGGATCCCTCGACTCCGGCGAGACCGACTTCTACGCCTTCGATGCGGTGGAGGGTGAGTTCTACCAGATCGACGTGGCCCTGGGGACGCTTGAGGACTCGTGGGTTGAGCTCTACGACGCCGACGAGTGGGCCGTTGCCTACAGTGACGACCGCGGGGACTCCCTGGCGTCGCGAATCGTGTGGCGGGCCGAGAGCACGGGCGAAATGTTCGTGGGGGTCGGCGGCTACGGCGAGGGCACCTACACGCTGACCGTGTCCGCCGGCGACATCGAGGACGACCACGCCAACACCGCCGCAGGCGCCAGCCCCGTCGCCTCGGGCGAACCCGTGGACGGCTCGATCGACTACGAGGGAGACGTGGACTACTTCGCCTTCGACGCGACGGAGGGCGAGTACTACCAGGTTGACGTCGCCCTCGGCACGCTCTCCGACTCGTGGGCCGAGCTCTACGGCGACGAGGGCCGGTCCCTCGAGTTCAACGACGACCACGGAGACTCGTTCGAGTCGCGCATCGTCTGGCAGGCCGAGGCGACGGGGCGGCTCCACGTGGCGGTCGGCGGCTACGGGACGGGTACGTACACCCTTGCCGTGTCCGTCCCCGACGTCGACGACGACCACGCGAACTCGGCCGGTGGCGCCAGCCCCGCCGCCTCGGGCGAACCCGTGTCCGGCTCGATCGACTACGAGGGGGACGTGGACTACTTCGCCTTCGACGCGACGGAGGGCGAGTTCTATCAGGTCGACGTGGCGCTGGGGACGCTCCCCGACTCATTGGTCGAGCTCTACGGTGATGAGGACGACTGGCCTATCGAGTTCAACGACGACCACGGAGACTCGTTCGCGTCGCGCATCGTCTGGCAGGCCGAGGAGACGGGGCGGTACCACGCGGCGGTGGGCGGCTACGGGACGGGCACCTACACGCTCGCCGTGTCCGTCCTCGACATAGACGACGACCACGGGAACTCGGCCGCCGCCGCCAGCGCCGTCGCCGCGGGCGAGCCTGTGTCCGGCTCGATCGACTACGAAGGGGACGTGGACGTCTTCGCATTCGACGCGATGGAGGGCGAGCTCTACCAGGTCGACGTGGCTCTCGGCACGCTTCCCGACTCGTGGGCCGAGATCTTCGGAGAGGACTTCTGGGTCGTCGGCTACAACGACGACTACGCGGAGTCGACCGCGTCGCGCATCGTCTGGCAGGCCGAGGGGACGGGGCGGTACCACGTGGCGGTGGGTGGCTACGGGACGGGCACCTACACGCTCACCCTGTCCGTCGCGGACGTGGAGGACGACCACCCGAACTCGGCCGCGGGCGCGAGCCCGGTGGCCGTCGGCGAGCCGGTCGCGGGATCCATCGACTACGAGGGGGACGTGGACGTCTTCGCATTCGATGCCGTGGAGGGCGAGATCTACGAGATCGACGTGGCCCCGGGCTCGGTCGATGAGCCTTGGGTCGATCTCTTCTGGGAGGAACTTCCCCTCGAGGCTGGCGAGGACTACGGAGACGTGATCGCGTCGACCATCTTCTGGCAGGCCGAGACCACGGGCGTGCACCACGTCATGGTCGGCGCCTACGGCACGGGTACATACGTCCTGACCATCGCGGTGTCTGGAGGATGAGGGCGCCGCGGCCCGGGAGCGGCGTGTCCGGCGGCGCGCCGACGCGGGCTGACCTGCGGGTCCGGGGCGTGGCCTAGAGGGTCGAGCTGGGATGCAGGACGGGTACGCGGGCGACATAGGCGACTTCGGCAAGTACGGTCTGCTGAGGTCCCTGTGCTCCCCGGGCGGTCCCGACGATCGGAGGGACCTCACGCTCGGCGTCGCCTGGTACCTGTTCCACCCGCACCACCGCCGCGATCAGGCCGGCAGCGCCGACGGCGGCCACGTCAGCTACCTGTGCCAGTGCCTGCCGGAGATCTCGCGCAGGAATCGAAAGCGGTTCCGCGACTGCGATCCGGACCTCTACGACGCGCTAGGCGAGATCGTTCGCCACGGCCGCCGGAGCGTTGGGAGCATCCAGGAGGCGGGCGTCCTGCCCGACGGCACCGTCTACCACGACGCCCCGCTGGGGTTCCACGACCTGCGCGGCCCCGGTCTCAGGGATAGTCTGCGCAGGGAGTGGGTCGGCGGCATGCAGAGACGCATGGACGGCCGCGACGTCGTTTTCGTCGACCCGGACAACGGCCTGCGCGTGAAGGGAGAGGACGGGTACCACCTGCACCGGCTGGGTCCCAAGTACGCGTACTACGACGAGCTCAAGCCCATGGTGCTGAGGGACCAGAGCCTTGTCGTCTACCACCACGCCGACCGCACGGGCCCGGTGCCGCGCCAGGTCGAGCGCCGTCTGGACGAGATAGGAGAGCACCTCGGGCGAGGGGCCGAGGCGCTCATCTACCGGCGCGGGACGGTCAGGTTCTACTTCGTGATCGCGGCCGAGCGGCACCGCGAGCTGCTCTCGCGCCGCGTCCGCCGCTTCCTCGAGACCCGCTGGAACCAGCACTTCGAGCTGCATCGCCGGCGGGCGTAGCCCCCGCGCGCCGTGGCCGTGGCCGGCATGCCGCCGCTAAGGTCTGGCGGCGGCGGCCCGCCGGCCCGGACCGGGTAACTGCACATGACCGATCCGTTCCCAGGGGCGCTGGCGTGCGCAGCGAAGCGGGACCGGTCGCGTCGCCGCGCCGCTACGGTGCGACCCGCCCGAGGGCGGCCCCGCGGATGCCTGGGTATCCGGCGAGGAATTCGGGCGCCGAGGCCGCCCGGCGCCCCTGCATCTGCAGCCGGGTGACGAAGAGCGCCCCCGATCCGGTGGCGACTGAGACGGCCCCGCGCTCCGCCCGGACCGTGCCGGGCGGTCCATCCCATCCCGGTCCCGCGGCCGCCTCCAGCACCTTGACCGTCCTGCCCTCCCAGGCGGTGAACGCCCCGGGCCACGGGTGGTAGGCCCGCACCATCCGGGCGATCAGCTCGGCCGGATCTCCCCAGCGGATCCGCCCGTTCTCGCGGGTCAGCCTCGCGGACATCGTGGCCCGCGACCCGTCCTGTGGCCGGGGCTCGGTGGCGCCCTGCGCATGGGCCGGGAGAATCTCGGCCATCAGGTCCGCCCCCGTCTCGAAGAGCCGCGCGGTCAGGTCCTGCGCGTTCTCGCGGGGCCCGATGGCGGTCCGCCGCTGCGCCAGCACAGGTCCGGTGTCGAGACCCTCGTCGAGGAGCATCACCGTTGCGCCGGTGACCTCGTCCCCGGCCATGATCGCCGCGGCCACCGGGGACGCGCCGCGGTGGCGGGGGAGCAGGGAGGGGTGCACGTTGAGGAACCCGAGCGGGGGCACGCCGAGCGCCGCCGCCGGCACCAGCCTCCCGTACGCGGCGACCACCGCGGCCTCCGGGCGCAGCTCCGCAAGCTCCGAGAGCGCCTCGGCGCTCCCGAGCGAGCGCGGCTGGAGCACGGGGAGCCCCGACCGCAGGGCGAACTCCTTTACGGCCGGGGGCGCGGTGCGACGGCCCCTGCCCGCGGGCCTGTCCGGCTGCGTGTAGACGGCGGCGATCGTGTGCCCGGCCGAGATCAGCCGCTCTGCGACCGGCACCGCGAAGCCGGGGGTCCCCATGAAGACTATCCGCACGGCCCGCCCCTCAGCCCCGGCCCGCGGCCACGGCGGCCGATGTGCGCGAGAGCAGGCCGGGCAACCGCCTGAGCTGCCCCATGTCCCTGATGGACGCGAACCGGTCGACGCATCCCCGGGCCGCCTCAAGGCTTCGGGTGGCCTGCTCGTAGCCCTCGGCCCCCAGCAGCGGATTGAGCCAGACCAGCCGCCTGACCCCGCGCCGCAGGCGCCGCAGCTCGCGAGCGAGCCGCTCCGGGCTGCCGGTGTCCCACCCATCGCTCACCAAAAGGACCGTGGTCCCTCGGTCGAGCAGGCCCGGGTGCCGCGAGCGGATCAGGGCGACCGAATCGCCGATCCTGGTGCCGCCCGACCAGTGGTCGACGACCTCGCCGACGCGCCCGAGCGCGGCCTCGTAGGACGGGGTGCGAAGGTGTGCCCCTATCCGGCTCACCGACGTGCTGAACGCGAAGGCCTCGAGGCGCGGTGCGCGCTGGGCCAGCGCCCAGGCAAGCTCGAGCATCAGGCCCGCGTGGCGGTCCATCGAGCCGCTGGCGTCGAGCAGCATGACGATCCTGGGCCGCCGCGGCACCCGCACCCGCCGCGGCAGGACGGGCACCTCGGCGCCGCTAAGGCTCCTTCGCAGCACGCCCCGCAGGTGCACCCTGCCGCGGCGCCGGCTCGGCCTCAGCCTTCGGCTCGGGCGCTCTGCCAGGGAGTCGACGATGCGCGCCGCCACCCGCAGGACGCGCTCGGCCCGGTCCCCGGCGAGCCTGGAGAGGTCGGGCTCGCGGCTGACCTCGCGGGCGCTCGCGCCGACGCGCGAGAGCCGCACCAGCACGTCCTCGGCGTCCGCGGCGGCGCCGCCCGGGGCCGCGCGGGGCCTGGCCCTGGCGCGGCCGGGCAGGTCGCCCGCCCCGCGGCGGGCGGTGCGCTCGGGCGGGGGGTCCGGGTCCCAGAAGCGCGCGAAGAGGCCGTCGAAGACCGGTATCTCGTGCCGGGCCGACACCAGCACCGACCTCAGCGCCCAGTAGACGCCGCCCGGCGCGGCGAGGTCGACGAGGGCCATGGCCCTGAGGGCGTCTGCGGCGTCGGCGGGGCCCGGCGCCATGCCGTGGTCCCTCAGCGCGCGGCAAAAGCGCGTCACGTGGGAGGTTACGTCTCGGTCGGCGGCCAGCACCGGGCAATTCTAGCGCCGCCGGGGCGCGAAACAGGCAGAATGACCGGAATTCTTGTGCTATTATTCCGCCCATCCGCGAAAGCCCCCAGCCCCCTCCCGCTAGCCCCGGAGAGCCACGCCCCAGGAGTCGCCCATGGCCACCGACCAGGAGTACGCCCTAACCGCTCACCTGATGCGCCGAGCGGGGTTCGGCGCCTCGTGGCCGGAGATCGAGAGGCTCGCCGAGCAGGGCTACGAGCGCACCGTCGAGGAGCTGCTCCACCCCGAGGACCAGCCCCCGGTCGACGAGTTCCTCCTCTACAGGTACCACCCCACCACCGAGATCCCCGGCGGCAACGTCGCCCACGGACAGGCCAACTACCTGTTCCACATGATCAACACCCCGCGCCCGCTCGAGGAGAAGATGGCGCTGTTCTGGCACCACGTCTTCGCGACCGGCAACAGCAAGGTGGATAACTGCAACCACCTGATGGACCAGGTCCAGATGTTCCGCGACCACGGGCTGGGCAACTACCGCGACATGCTGGTGCGGCTCGCCCAGGACCCGGCGATGATCTACTGGCTGGACAACCAGGACAACCACAGGAGCGCGCCCAACGAGAACTGGGGCCGCGAGCTCCTCGAGCTGTTCTCGATGGGCGTGGGCACCTACACCGAGAAGGACGTCTTCGAGGCGTCGCGCGCCTTCACCGGCTGGACGATCTCTGCGAAGATGCCGCGCTTCCCCTACGGGCGCTTCCCCTGGAAGTTCGAGTTCCGCCCGGAGGACCACGACGAGACCGACAAGACCTTCCTCGGCCACACCGGCAACCTCGACGGCTACGACATCATCGACATCGTCGTGGGCCAGCCCGCCTGCCACCGCTTCGTCGCCCGCCACCTCTACAACTTCTTCGTCGCCGACGAGCCGCAGGTCCCGGCCTGGCAGATCGAGGAGCCCGGCGATCCCGAGGCCGTCGACGCCATCGCGAGGGTGCTGGTCGAGTCGGACCTCGAGCTTCGCCCGGTGATGCGCTTCATCCTCAACTCCGACTTCTTCAAGTCCGAGGCCGTGCGCTTTAAGCGGGTCAAGTCGCCCGCCGAGGTCGTGGTCGGCACGCTCAACATGATCGAGGAGATGAAGGGCCCGGTGCCCTACCTGGAGTTCGACCTGTCGCGCCAGCCCGGCTACATGGGCCAGGACATACTCGACCCGCCCAGCGTCGAGGGCTGGCACACCGGCAAGGAGTGGATCTACTCCGGCTCCCTGGTCGCGCGTATCAACTTCGTGTCGGGCATGGTCAGCAACCCCGAGCACAGGGGGGTGCGCGGGATCATCGACCGCGTCGCCGCCGCCGAGGCCTCGACCGAGCCCGAGGGCTTCGTCGACGGCGTGCTGCGGTACATGGGCATGGTCGAGGTCGGGGAGGACACGCGCCGCGAGCTCGTCGAGCACGCCGCCGACGGGGGGCCCATAGCCTTCAACGGGGACGGCGGCGGCGACCGGAGGGTGATGGAGATGATGTCCCTGGTGGCCGCCACCCGCGAGTACCAGTTCTGCTAGGGCACGGGCGATAGACCCTCCGCCGGGGGGAAGGCAAGGAGCGCGCAGATGACCACAGCCCAGAGGGATCCTGTACTCGTAGTGGTGCAGCTGTCCGGGGGGAACGACTACCTGAACACGGTCGTCCCCTACGCCGACCAGAACTACTACGACAGCCGCACGACCCTGAACATCCCCGAGGACAGGGTCCTGCGCATCGACGACCAGCTCGGCTTCCACCCGGCGATGGGCCCGCTGGCGCGCATGTACGCCGACGGCGACGTCGCGGTCATACACGGCATCGGCTACGAGAACTCGGTGCGATCGCACTTCAGGTCGATGGACATCTGGCACACGTGCGAGCCCGAGAAGGTCGGCACCGAGGGCTGGCTCGGGCGGGCCATAAGGGAGATCGACCCGCGCGGCGAGAACCCGGTGACCGCGGTGAACATAGGCCACGGCCTGCCGCGCGCCCTCGTCGCCCCCGGGGTCTCGGTGGCCTCGGTCGCCGACCTGGCCACCTACGGCCTGCTCACGGACATCGAGGAGCGCGAGCACCGCGAGAAGGTGCTGCGGCGCTTCTCGAACATCTACGCTCCCGCCGTGGGCGCCGGGCAGGTGATGGACTACCTGGGCCAGACCGGGCGCGACGCCCTCAAGGGCGCCGACATCCTCAAGGCGGCCCCCGCGCAGTACTCGTCCACGGTCGAGTATGCCGACACCGGCATCGCCCGCAGCCTGCGCGACATCGCCATGACGCACCTCGCCGGGCTCGGGACGCGCGTGTTCTACACCCAGCACGGGAGCTACGACACCCACGCAGGGCAGGCCGCGGTGCACCACAAGCTGTGGAGCGAGCTGTCGGTGGCCATCTCCGACTTCTGGGACGACCTAAGGGAGCACGACGCGGACGAGAACGTGATCATGTACCTGTTCTCGGAGTTCGGGCGGCGCGTTCGCGACAACGGCTCGGGCACCGATCACGGCGCCGCGGGCGTCTCGTTCGTGATCGGACCGAGAGTGCGGGGCGGGATGTACAGCACGTACCCCGAGACTAGGGCGGAGGCCCTCGACCAGGGCGACCTGGTCCCGAACGTCGACTTCCGCAGCTCGTACACCTCGATCCTCGAGGACTGGATGCGCATCGACGCCGTGCCGATCGTGAACGGGTCGTTCGAAAAGCTCGCCTTCGTCGGCAACGGATCGAACGGCTCAAACGGCGCCTAGGGGCCGGCCGTGCTGACCACCACGGCCATGGGCCGTACCTGGAACTTCAGCCACGCGATCGGGCGCATCGCCTCGGCGGGCGAGGGCTTCTTCGGCCCCACCGCCGTCGCGTGTGCGCCCGGCTCGAACCTCTACGTGCTCAACCGCGGGCACGCCGGCGGCGACATCGGCGTCACCTCCCAGAACCAGCGCATCTCCCACCTGACGATCGACCAGGAGCTGGTCGGCGAGTTCGGCTGGGACGAGTTCGTCTGGCCGGTGGACCTGGCCGTGGACCCCGCGGGCAGGCTCTACTGCTCGGACGAGCACCTCTGCGTCATCTCGGTCCACGAGGCCGGCGGCGAGCGCGTGGGGCGGTGGGGAGAGAAGGGCGGCGCCCCGGGGCAGCTCGACGGCCCGTCCGGGATGGCGTTCGACCCCGACGGCAACCTGTACGTCGCAGAGACCGGCTCGCACCGCGTCCAGCGCTTCACCGCAGAGGGCGAATGCCTCGGCGGCTGGGGCGGTCCGGGGACCGGGCCGGGACAGTTCAACCGGCCCTGGGGCATCACCGTCGACCGCGAGGGGTGCGTTTACGTTGCCGACTGGGGCAACGACCGCGTCCAGAAGTTCACCGCGGACGGCGAGCACGTCATGACACTGGGGCGCGAGAACACCCGCATGACCGGGCTGCTGCGCCCCTCGGACGTCGCCGTGGACTCCGCGGGCGACATCTACGTGTGCGACTGGGGCAACCACCGCGTGCGCATCTACGACCCCGGCGGCTCGCCCATCGTCTCGCTGAGCGGAGACGCCCAGGAGTTCTCCAAGTGGGCGAGGACGGTGGTCGAGTCCAACCCCGACGTGGTCAAGGCCTACCGCAGGGTGGAGGACATGACCCCGCTCTACAGGTTCGACCGGCCCACCGGCATCGACATCGACGAAGACGACCGCATCGTCGTCTCCGACACCAACCGAGGCCGGCTCCAGATCTACGTCAGGGAGAGGGACTACGCCGAGGCGCAGTTCAACCTCTGAGCCCGCGGGGGGCCGCCCGCCTTGCCGATGATGGTCGGTTTCTCCGCCCAGCGCGAGGGGGCCCTCCGGAGGGAGGTCGAGCGCTACGCCGGGCTCATGCCGACCCTGGGCGTTGACCGCGCCATCGTGGTCGGGGCGCTGCCTGCGGGAAGGATCGGCCCTGACACCCCTCTTGAGCTGGTGGTGGTGCGCGACACCGACGACCCGTTCTCAAGGCGCGCAGACTTCTTCTACGGGCACCTCGAGCCCAGGGTCGCGCTCGACGTGACGGTGTATTCACGGGAAGAGTTCGAGGAGGTCGCGGAGTCCGCGAGCCCTGCCGGGAGGCTCATCCGCTCCGGGGAGCCGATCTTTGGGTGAGGCGGCCGCGCTCGGTGCGCGCTGGCGCGGTCAGGCGGCGCGGGACCTCTCGGACGCTCGCTACCTTCGCGAGGGCGGGCGCCACAGCACCGCGTGCTTCATGGCGCACCAGGCCGCCGTCAAGGCGCTGACCGGGTACCTGTACGCCGAGGGCGCCGAGGCGGTGTGGGGCGGCTCGGTCGCCGACCTGTGCGAGGACGCCGCCGTGTTCGACCAGGCCTTCTTCGTGCTCAAGTCGGACACCGTGTTCCTGGACAAGTACGCCTCGGCGACGCTGCGTCCCGACATGCTCCCCGGCGGGCTGCCCGCCGACGCCTTCGACGAGCTCGAGTCCGGCCGCGCGCTGGAGCTGGCCGGGCAGGTCATGGAGTTCGTCGAGGGCCGCGCCGGCGAGTCTTGAACCGTCCCCGGGGCTGCCATATAGTCCGCTGACGGCCCGGCGGGGCCTTGAGGGAGGAGCAACGATGGCCACCGAGCGCATCGCCTACGTTAACGGAGAGATCGTCCCCGAGAGCCGCGCTGCGGTCTCGATCAACGACGTCGGGTTCCTGTACGGGGACGCCGTCTTCGACACGACCCGCACCTTCAACGGGGTCATCTTCCGGCTCGACGAGCACCTCGACCGCTTCTACCGCTCGCTGCGGTACATGCGCGTCGACCCGGGCATGACGAAGGCCGAGATGGCGGATGTGACGATGCAGGTGCTCAACGGCAACCTGCCGCTGCTCGGCGAGAACGAGGACTACTGGGTGTCCCAGCGCGTGAGCCGCGGCACGCGGACCCCGGAGGGGCTCTCGGGTCCCACCGTCGTGATCGAGTGCTTCCCGCTGCCGCTCAAGCAGCGCGCCCCGCTCTACCGCGACGGCCTCGAGCTGGTCACCCCCTCGATCCGCCGCACCCCGCCGGAGTCGCAGAGCCCGAGGGCCAAGGTCCACAACTACGTGAACATCGTCCAGGCGGACCTCGAGGTCAAGGCGCAGAACCCGGCGGCGTCGGCGCTGATGCTCGACACCAACGGAAACCTGTGCGAGGGCATGGGCGCCAACATCTTCCTGGTGCGCGACGGGGAGATCTACACCCCGCGCGAGCAGTTCATCCTCGCCGGCATCAGCCGCTCGGTGGCGATCGAGCTGGCCCACGAGCTCGCCATCCCGCTCCACGAGGCCGACATAGACCTGTACGACGCCTACACCGCAGACGAGATCTTCGTCACCTCGACCAGCTACTGCATATGCCCGGTGGCCTCGGTCAACGGCGCCGCACCGTCGCACGAAGGCGTGCCGGGCCCTGTCACCGGGCGGTTGATGGACGCCTACTCGGGGCTGGTCGGGATGGACATCGCCGGCCAGTACCTGGCGCACCTCTGACCGTCCGACCGCCCCTCGCCGGACCCGGGGCAGTGCCGTGACCGCGCCGCTCCCAAAGATCATGTTCGCCCGCCCGGCCGGGGCGATCGACCTCGCCTGGGGGCACCCGTCCGAGCGGCTGCACCCCATGAACACCCTGCGGTCCGCCATCGAGCGCGTCTTTGAGCGCGGCGAGGTGGCCGCCCTGCAGTACAGCGGGTACCAGGGCTACGGCCCGCTGATCGAGTCGCTCGCCGGGTTCCTCTCCGAAGAGCCGTGCTACACGGCGCCCGTCGGGGCCGACGAGCTCTACGTCAGCTACGGCGCGTCCCACGGCCTGGACGTGGCTTGCACGCTGTTCACGCGGGCCGGCGACGTCGTCTGGGTCGAGGAGCCGAGCTACTACCTGGTCAGGCAGGTCCTAGTCGATCACGGGCTGAGGATAGTCGGGGTCCCGACCGACCGCGACGGCATCGACGTCGCCGCCGCGGCGGCCATGCTCGATCGCGGGGAGCTTCCCGCACCGGCGCTGGTCTACGTGATTCCCACCTATCACAACCCGATGGGAGGGGTCATGCCCGCGCGCAGGCGCGAGATGCTGGCCGACCTCGCCGCGCGTCGCGGGTTCATGGTGGCCGCGGACGAGGCATACCACCTGCTCCACCACGCAGAGCCCCCGCCGCCGCCGCTCGCCTCCTACGACCGTTCGGACGGCGGGTGCGTCGTCTCGCTGGGCTCGTTCTCCAAGGTGCTCGCCCCGGGCATCAAGCTCGGCTGGGTCCAGGCCCGCGCGGCGCTGGTCGACCGCTACACCTACGCCGGGGCCAACTACAGCGGCGGGGGCAACAACCTCGCCGCGGCGATGGTCGACGAGGCGATCCGCTCAGGGATGCTCGCGGCCCACCTGCGGGAGTTGAGGGAAACGTACCGCGAGCGCGCCGCCGCCATGGCCGATGGGATCGCGGCCGAGCTGCCCGGCGCCGACTTTCGGACACCGGGCGGCGGCTACTATTTCTGGGCCGCGCTGCCCGAGGGGGCGGACGCAGCGGAGCTCGAGCGCAGGGCCCCGGGGGCGGGCGTCACCTTCAGGGCCGGGCCCGCGTTCTCTGGAGAAGGGCTGTTCACCAACTGCCTGCGGCTGTGCTTCGCCATGTCCGAGGCGGGCGAGATCCGCGAGGGCCTGCGGCGCCTGGGAGCGCTCTACGGGGAGATCGCCGGCGCGTCCGCCGCGCGGTAGCCGATCGGCCCGGCCGCAGCGCGTCCGCCTGTATAATCCGCGCCATGGACAGCGCGGGCGGGACACGGCCCACTGTGGCCGAGGGCCGGGCCACGGCGCCCCACAGGGCCCCTGGGATCTCCGACGCGGCGCTGGTGGAGATCTACCGAAAGATGGTCCTCACCCGCACGCTGGACGAGAGGGTCTGGCAGCTCAACCGCCAGGGGCGCGCGGCGCTCGTCGCCTCCTGCCAGGGCCAGGGGCACGAGGCAGCCCAGGTGGGCTCGGTCGCCGCCCTGCGCCCCGGCGAGGACCTCTTTTACACCTACTACCGGGACCTGGGGGTCATGCTCTCGCTGGGCATGACGCCGTACCAGATGATGCTCGGTTACATGGCGAGGGCCGGGGAGCCGATGAGCGGCGCGCGCCAGTTCCCGACCCAGGGGGCAATGCCCGAGCTGGGGCTGGTGAACCTGTCCAACGTGGTGGCCACGCACATGCCCCAGGGGGTGGGGGCCGCCCTGGCGATGCGGATGCGCGGCCTGGGGGCGGTCGTCGCGGTCTACTTCGGGGACGGCGCGTCGAGCACCGGGGACTGCCACGAGGCGATGAACTTCGCCTCGGTCCACCGGTTGCCTGTCATCTTCATCTGCGAGAACAACGGCTACGCAATATCCGTGCCGCTCAGCGCGCAGATGGCCGTCGACTCGGTGGCATCGCGCGCGGCCGGGTACGGCATGCCGGGGGTGAGCGTGGACGGCATGGACGCCGCCGCGGTCTATGAGGCGACCGCTGCCGCGGCCGAGAGGGCGCGGTCCGGGGCCGGGCCGACGCTGATCGAGGCCATGGTCGAGCGCTTCAGGCCGCACACCGGGGACGACGACGACCGGCGCTACCGCGGGGCGGAGGAGCTGGCAGGGCTGCGCTCCCGCGACCCGGTGACCGCACTGAGGGAGCGTCTGGTCTCCTCCGGGGTGCTGACCGAGGCCGAGGATGAGGCGATCGCCGATGCCGCGAGGGGCGAGGTGGACGACGCGACCGACAGGGCGGAGGCCGCCCCGCTGCCGGACCCGGCGACCTTCGGCGACCACGTCTACGGCGCAGAGGCCGGACGCGGGTAGGGGCCGGGTCTTGCCCGAGATCACGGTCATACAGGCGGTGCGCGACGCGATGCGCGAGGAGATGGACCGCGACGGTTCCGTCTTCGTGCTGGGCGAGGACGTCGGTGCGCGCGGCGGCGTGTTCCTGGCCACCGACGGCTTCCTGGAGCGCTTTGGTCCGGAGCGCGTGATCGACACGCCGCTCGCGGAGTCGTCGATCGCGGGCGTCGCCATGGGCGCCGCGATGCACGGAATGCGCCCGATCGCCGAGGTGGAGTTCGCCGACTTCATCTGGCCGGTCTTCAACCAGATCGTCGGCGAGGCCGCCAGGGCCCGGTACGGGACCAACGGGGCGGTCGGGGTGCCGATGGTGCTGCGCGCGCCCTACGGCGGCGGCGTCCGGGGCGGGCTCTTCCACTCCCAGAGCCCGGAGGCCTACTTTGCCCACACCCCGGGCCTGAAGGTAGTGGCCCCCGCGACGCCCTACGACGCCAAGGGCCTGCTAAAGTCCGCGGTCCGCGACGACGACCCGGTGATCTTCCTAGAGCACAAGCGCACGTACCGGCTGGTCAAAGGGGAGGTGCCCGATGGGGAGTACACGCTGCCCCTGGGCCGCGCTGACATAAAGATGTCCGGCGACGACCTGACGGTCGTCACCTACGGGCTGATGCTCCACCACTGCGCCGAGTCCGCCCGCGAGGTGGCGGGGGAGGGCATCGGCGTGGACCTCGTGGACCTGCGCACCCTCAGGCCTATCGACCGCCCGACGGTCCTGGCCTCGGCGCGCAGGACGGGCCGCGTGCTCATAGTGCACGAGGACACCGAGGCCGTGGGGGTGGGCGGCGAGGTGGCGGCGGTCGTCGCAGAGCACGCCTTCGAACACCTCGACGCGCCGGTGCGGCGGCTGGCCGGCCCCGAGGTGCCGGCGATGCCGTTCAGCTCGCCCCTTGAGGCCGAGTTCATGATCGGCCCCTCACGCATCGCCGACGCGATCAGGGATCTCGCTGCGTACTAGGCAATGCTACTGATGATGACCGCGTGGAAGTCGAGTTGAGACAGCGCCTAGGCTCATGGCACGCTGGGCGGCACTGACGGTCCGCCTGCGTGGCGCAAAGTCCATGCCGCCCGGCATGGTCGGTTCGAGCCTTAGCGTTGAACAGCGGCATGAGCGAATTCAGCAGTGATACGATGGCGCCCTGCAAGGTGCGCATGCCGTGGCCCGCTGCGGCAACGGGGACCAGGACGGCATGGCATCGCTTCATGTCTCGCCTAGACTTTGTGCAAGGTCCAGATGAAGACGACTCGCTACTTCGATGAGCAGGTGCTTCGCAAGCGGCCATACATCGAGGTGGAGTGGTGCGCTCAAATTGTCTCTGCGCCGCTTCACTGGGAGGAGCAGTCGGACGGGCGCCTGCGCTTCTGGGGAGAGATGACCCTGCCCGGCGAGACCGCACCCCGCTACCTGCGAGTGGTGACATTGCGGGATGGCCAGACCATTCACAACGCATTCTTCGATCGACGCTTTCGGGAGGAGGAACGTCCATGAAACTCCATTACTACCCGGAGACCGACAGTCTCTACGTCGAGTTCAAGGCTGGGCCGGGTGCGAAGACCATCGAAGTGACCGAGGGCCTGAATGTCGACATCGATGCCCACGGCGGCGTGGTCGGCTTTGACATTGACCAGGCGTCCCGTCGCCTGGATCTGTCCACGCTGGAAACCGAGGCGCTGCCCCTTCACAGCATCAAGGCTGGCTGACATCCTTTTCCGGTGGACTGGCTAGGAGAGAGCTTCATGCTTCGTAAAGAACGAGGGAAGTGAGTTTCGTCCAATAGGCAGACTCAAATTCGAGCAACAGTTGGGGACGGGACGCTAGCGTGATCTTCAGGGTAGAGTTACCACAGGTCGGCGAATCGGTCACCGAGGGTGTGATCGGCAGGTGGCTCGTGTCTGAGGGTCAGGCGGTGCGCAAGTACGACCCTCTCGTCGAGGTGATCACTGACAAGGTGAACATCGAGATGCCCTCGCCCGTGTCCGGCGTGGTGGCCAAGATCGTTGCTGCCGAGGGCGAAACCCTGCCGATGGGGGCGGTGATCGCGGAGATCGACGCAGAGGACGGGCACGCGTCGGTGCCCACCCCGCCAGCCGACACGCTGGGTACCCTGGTTCAGGGGGTCGCCGTTGGTCCCACCGGCGCGGCGAACGTCCCCCAGCGGGACTCCAGCCCGACTCCGGCCGCCGCTGAGGCCGCCGGCTTGGTGGCTGCAAAGGGAGCGCAAGATCGCAAGGCCTCGGCCGTCGCGGCCCGCTTTTCGCCCGCTGTAAAGCGGCTCGCAGAGCAACACGGCCTCGACCCGTCCGCAATCCCGGGCACTGGTAGGGGTGGGCGCGTCACCCGCAAGGACGTCGAGCAGCATCTGGCGCAGCGCGAAGCCCGCGGCGAAGATGCGGATGCGGGATCAGGCGAGGACCGGCGGGTTGCCGCCTCGACCGTCCGCAGGATGATCGCCGAGAACATGGCCCGAAGCGCAGGCGAGATTCCCCACGCTTGGGGCATGGTCGAGGTTGACACATCCGGCATGGTGGCCCTGCGGCGGGCGGAGAAGGACCGGTTCCTGCGCGAAACGGGCCATCCGCTGACCTACCTCGCATTTGCAGTCTCGGCCGCCGCCGCCGCGCTGCGCGAGCACCCGCACGTCAACGCCTCTTGGGACGGCGGGGACGTGATCCTGAGGGGCCGCATCAATATCGGAGTGGCCGTCGCCGCACCGGACGGCCTGATCGTCCCGGTGATCGAGGACGCCGACCGCCTGTCGATCGCGGAGACCGCCGAGCGCATAGACCTGCTGGCTGGCGCGGCCCGCTCGGGCTCGCTCTCGCCCGGTCAGGTGCGGGGCGGGACCTTCACGGTCAACAACACCGGCGCGCTGGGCTCGGTCGCCTCCGGGCCGATCATCGTCCCGGGCCAGGCGGCGATCCTCACCACAGAGGCCGTCGTCCGCCGCCCGGTGGCGGTGGGAGAGGACGCGGTCGCCGTGAGGCCGGTGATGAACATGTGCATGAGCTTCGACCACCGGCTGCTCGACGGCGCTGGGGCAGGCGCCTTCCTGCAGGCGGTCAGGGGCGCCATAGAGGCGGTCGGACCCGGGACTCCCCTAGACCGCCCCGTCGCGCTTGTCCCCTAGCGCCGCGTCCGGCGCGCCACTGCGCGCGGCCTGGCTGGGCTCGGCCGACTACGCGGGTACCCTCGCCCTGCAGCGCCGCCTGGGGCGGGGCGTCGCGGACGGCGCCGCGCAGGAGACCGTGCTTATGCTCGAGCACGGGCACGTCTACACCCTGGGGCGGCGCGGGCGGCGCTCAGACATCCTGGCCGAACCGGACGAGCTGCGCGCCCTCGGCGTCGAGGTGCACGAGACGGACCGCGGGGGCGAGGTGACCTACCACGGTCCGGGGCAGCTGGTGTGCTACCCGGTCGTCGACCTTCGGCCGGTCGGCGGGCCGCTTCGGTTCGTGTGCGCGCTGCAGGCCGCCGCGGTGGAGACGCTCGCCGGACACGGAATCGACGCCTCCTGCGAGGAAAGGCCCACCGGCATCTGGGTGGGCGACGCCAAGATAGGGGCCATAGGCCTGCACGTGAGCCGCGGGGTCTCGACCCACGGCCTCGCCCTGAACGTCAGCCCGGACCTCGCCCACTTCGATCGCATCGTCCCGTGCGGCATGCCGGGGATCCGCGTCACTTCCATGGCGCGAGAAGGGGTACGCGCCGACGTCCGGGACGTGGCCGCAGCGCTGGCCGCGGCGCTGGGCGGCGCCCTGGGACGGCCCGTCGCCTGGGCGGATGCCTCCGAGCTACGCGGCGCTGCGGTCGGCGCCGGAGGGAGTTGAGGCCTGGGACTCGCCCGGCTACTCATGCGCCTTGCCATGGGGCGGCGGCTTCGACCGTCCCGCGGCAGGATATTCGTCGAGGGGCTCGGCGGCCGGGTCAAGATCGCCCGCGACCGCTGGGGGATCGCCTATATAACCGCTCAGGATCCCCCGGGCGCGTGGACTGGCCTGGGCTTCTGCCACGCGCAGGACCGCGCCTTCCAGATGGAGACCCTCAGGCGGTTGGCCACCGGCACGCTTGCGGAGCTTGCCGGGCCGCGCGCCATCCCCGCCGACAGGCTGGCGCGTCGCGTCGGCTTCATGCGGCTGGCGCGGGCGCAGCTGGGCGAGCTGGACGCACAGGCGCTCGGTGCCCTCGACGCCTACCGCGAGGGTGTCGGACTGGGCCTCGAGGCCGGGGAGGGGCGAAGGGCCCACGAGTTCTCGCTGATGCGCACCCGCCCGCCGGCGTGGGAGACGGTCGAGGTGCTGGCGGTGGCCAAGCTGATGGCGTTCGCCATGTCGGCGAACTGGGACGCAGAGCTGGCCAGGACGCGGGTGCTGAGGAGCGACGGCGCGGCGGCGCTCGCCCACGTCGACGCGGAGTACGCGGCCTGGCACCCGGTGGCCTCGCCGCTGGGCGAGGTCTCCGGAGAGCAGATCGACCGCCTCTCGGGCGACGTCGCGGCCCTCACGGACGCGCTGGGGATGTCGGGCGGCTCAAACGCCTGGGCGGTCGCCCCGTCCCGGACCGCGACCGGCCGGGCGCTGCTGGCGAACGACCCGCACCTGCCCCCGCGGCTGCCGTGCCCCTGGTACCTGGCGCGCCTGGACGCCGGGGAGTGGACCGCGGCGGGGGCGACGTTCGTGGGCCTGCCCGCCCTCGCCGCCGGGCACAACGGGGCCGTCGCCTGGGGGATCACCCTGGGCCTTGCGGACGTGTCCGACCTGTACGTCTGGAGCCCGGAGGCGATGCGGTCGGCCCAGACCGTCGCCTACCGCGAGGAAATACGGGTGAGGACCTGGCGCCGCCCGCTGGTCGACGAGGCGGTGGTGACGCCCCGCGGCCCGGTGATCTCCCGGCCCTCCGGTGGCGGGGGACCGTCCATCTCTCTCAGGGCCACGTGGATGGAGCCTCTGCCCATAGGGGGTCTGCTGCGCGCGCCCGCGGCCCGGAGCTGCGCCGAGCTTCGGGCCGCGTTCGGCGAGTGGCCGCTGATGCCGCTGAACGTGGTGTTCGCCGACGTGTCCGGGGCCATAGGCTGGCAGCTGGCCGGCGACGTGCCCGTGCGAAGGTCCGGCCACGGCACGCTGCCCTCGCCGGGGTGGACGCGCCACGGCGACTGGGAGCCCGACCCGGTCCCCTACGCTGAGATGCCGGGCGAGTCCGACCCTCCTCTGGGCTTCGTGGTCTCGGCCAACCAGCGCCCGGCGCCCGAGGGCGTGGGACCGTTTCTGGGCGTCGACTGGGCGGACGGGCTAAGGGCGGCACGCATTGCCGAGGCGCTGTCCGGGTCCGACTCCTGGGACGTCGACTCGGCGGCCGACCTCCAGCTCGACCAGCTCTCGCTGCAGTGGGGGGAGGTCAGGGACGCCGTCCTTGCGATCCGTCCCCTGGACGGGGCCTCGGCGCGGGCGATCGAGATGCTCGGCGAGTGGGACGGCGTGGTTAGCCCGGGGTCGGCGGCCGCGTGCATCTTCGAGGCGCTGATGCTAGGCATCGACCTGCTCGACGTCCTTGGCCACGCCCCGGAGGCGGGCAGGTACATCGTCGGGGAGGACGTAGTGGGCCTGGGCGTTCCCAACATGCTCGCATTCCGCCGCGCGGGGCGGCTCAGCCGGCTGCTCAGGGAGGGAGGGCCCGGCCACCCGCCCGGGCAGTGGGAGCAGCTCCTGTCCAGGGCGCTGGCCGAGGCCATGCGGAACCTGGCCGGGCGGCTGGGCCGGGACCCGGACCGCTGGGCCTGGGGGAGGGCGAGGCCCATGACGCTGCTGCACCCCGTCGGTCGGCTGTGGCCCCTGGCGGGGGTGTTCGACGTCGGTCCGATCGACTTCGGCGGCGACACCAACACCGTCGCGCAGGCGGCCGCGGGCCCTCTCGACCCCCTCGCGAACCCGATGGTCATCCCGTCTATGCGGTGCGTGATCGATGTCGGCGACTTCTCGCGGTCGACGTACTCGCTCGCGGGCGGGCAGTCGGGGAACCCGCTTTCGCCCAACTACCGGGACCTGGTCGGGCCTTGGCTCGCGGGCCGGGGCGTGCCCGTCGCCTGGTCCGCATCGGAGGTGGAGAGCGCGGCGGTCGACGAGTTGCGGCTGGTCCCGGCCGAGGTGCTGGGCGGCGGTGCGCGGGGCTAGGGCGATTCGCGGTCGCCGGCCGGCTCGATCGTGCCGCCATCCTTCGTCCCCCGGCTGGAGCGTTGGAGGCCGTCGCCCGCGACCGGCGTATCTTGCCGCACCGTACGCCCGGCCCCATCCGGCGGCGCAGCCAGGGCCGTGGATATGCTGTCGCGTATGCCGGAACGCGGTACGGTCGATCCATGATCGGACCGTCGCGTGGAGGGGTGGGGAGGCTCCGGGGCTTGGGCGGCTCCGCAGGACGGGCGCCGTCCCCCACGGGTGCGATCCGCATCCACTGCGGTGAGGCCGGTCGACCGCCGCCAGCGAGGGGGAAAGAACCGTGACCATGAAGAGTCCACCTCATCCCGGACGCAGCATCCGGGAGAACTGCCTTGATCCCCTCGGCCTGAGCGCCGCCGAGGCGGCGCAGGTTCTGGGAGTCGACCGGAGCGACCTCGACCGGGCACTGAAAGGCCACGCGGGGATATCGTCCGACATGGCCATGCGCCTCGAGAGGGCGGGATGGTCCAGCGCCGACTTCTGGCTGCGCAGGCAGGCCTCTTTTGACCTGGCGCAGGAGCGCAGGGGCGGGTAGGGGATGCATTTGGGGCGCTGGCGTTGCGGCGTCCGGCTCGTGGGGGACGCCGGCCCGGAGGCGGGCGCGGTCGGCTATACTTGCCCGGCCATCCGACCGGACCCGATGGGGAGTGCATGGCCCGACTCCGCTTTGTACACGCAGCCGACCTGCACCTGGACAGCCCCTTCATCGGACTCCGGGCGCAGGCCCCCGAGAACGTGGCCGCCGCGCTGCGCTCCGCTACCTTCGACGCCTACGCCAAGCTGGTCGACCTGTGCGTCGAAGAGCGCGCAGACGCCCTGCTGGTGGCCGGTGACGTGTACGACTCGGCCGACCGCAGCCTGCGGGCGCAGCTGCGCTTCGTCGAGGGCCTCAGGAGGCTCGACCGGGCCGGGATACGCTCGTTCGTGTGCCACGGCAACCACGACCCGCTCGACGGCTGGGAGGCCAGGATCGACTACCCGCCGGGCTGCACGCGGTTCGGCCCCGAGTTCACCGCAGCGCCCGTGTTCCCGGGCGAGCCCGGGCGGGCCGTCGTGCACGGAATCAGCTACCCGACCCGCGTCGTCCGCGAAAACCTCGTCGAGCGCCTGGGGGAGGTCGATCCCGGCCCGTTCACTATCGGCCTCATCCACGCCAACGTCGGCAACAACCCCGACCACGACCCGTACGCGCCCTGCTCCCTGGAGGACCTGCGCCAATCAGGAGTGGACTACTGGGCTCTCGGGCACGTCCACACCCGCCAGGTGCTCAGCGAGCGCTCGCCTGCGGTCGTCTATCCCGGCAACTCCCAGGGCCGCCACCCGGGCGAGACCGGCCCCCGGGGGGCCTACCTGGTCGAGGTGGACGACGGCGGGGCCGTGCGGCTCGAGTTCCGGGCGCTCGACGTCGTGCGCTGGGAGAGGCCACAGGTGGACATATCCGGGATGGAGACCGAGCAGGAGCTGGTCGACGGCCTGCACGCGGCGGCCGAGACCGCGCTGGACCGCGCCGGCGGCCGGCCGGTCGTGCTCCGGGTCGAGCTCGGCGGCAGGGGCGCGCTGCACGGCTCGCTGCGCAGGGCCGGCCTGGCCGAGGAGCTGAGGGAGGACCTCAACGCGGACCTCGCCGCGCGCTCGCCCTTCGCGTGGTGCGAGCGCATCGAGGACGGCACCGCCGGCGAGCTTGACCGCGACCGGCTCGCAGCCGGCTCCGACTTCGTCGCGGAGGTTCTCAGGACCGCGGACCGCGCCAGGCAGGACCCCGAGCTGATGGCCGGGCTGAGGGAGGAGCTCGACGAGCTCTACCAGCTCGGGAGATTTCGAAAGCACCTCAGGGACTGTGAGCCGGGGGGCGAGGAGATCGAGACCCTGCTGGCGGAGGCCGAGGAGATGGTCGTGGGCCTGCTGGCCGAGGAAGAGCCGTGAGGATAAGGGAGATCCGGATCGAGGGCTTCGGGCGGTTCGCCGGGGAGACCTACGGGCCCCTGGACGGACCGGTCGCGATCTTCTTCGGTCCGAACGAGGCGGGCAAGAGCACGCTGCTGGAGTTCGTGCGCGCGGTCCTGTTCGGCTTTCGGCCCAAGAAGGGCAAGGTGCCCCCCGGGGGTCGGCCCGGCCGCTACCCGCCCCTGGCCGGTGGCACCCACGGCGGCGCCCTGGTGCTGGAGGGCGGCGACGGCCGGACCTTCGTCGTGCGCCGCTCGCAGGGCGGGAGCTCCGGGCGGCTGACCGTCGCGTCCGAGGCCGGGGCCGATCTGGGCGAGGCGGCGCTGGCCGGGCTGCTCGGCAATCACTCAAGGCTGGTGTTCGAGCGCATCTTCGCGTTCGGCCTGGACGAGCTCCACAGCCTGGACCTGCTCAGCGACGGGAACGTGAACGGCCAGATATACAGCGCCGGCATGGGGGCGACGGCGCTTCCCGCGGCGCTCAAGGCCATCCAGGACAGGCGCCGGGCGATCTTCCTGAAGCGTGGCAGCAGCAACGAGATGCACGGGCTCGGCGAGAGGCTTGGCAGGATCGACGGCGGGCTGAGCGAGGTGGAGGGCAACGCCGCCCGCTACGGGGAGCTGACGGCAAGGCTTGAGCGGATCGGGTCCGATCTGGCCGGGCTCGAGACCGGCCTCAAGGAGGCCCGAGCGCTCAGCACGCACCAGGAGATGCTCCGCGCGGGATGGGACGACTGGAACGCCCTCGGCGACGCCGAGGCGGAGCTGGCCCGCCTGCCGGGGGTGGACGATTTCCCGTCCGACGGGGTCGGCCGGCTCGAGAGGCTGGAGCAGCGCATCGAGATCGCCCGCCGGGAGCGTGAAACCGAGCTCGAGGCGGTGGACCGGGCCCGCCGGGAGGCCGGGGCGTCAATAGACCGCGAGGCGATCGCCGTCCGCGGCGCCGAGATGAGGCGCGTCCGGGAGGGCAGGGGCGCCTTCGAAAGCTCCATCGGCGACCTTCCCCAGCGCGAGGCGGAACTCGCCGGATACCGCAGGGAGTTCGCCGAGAGCCTGCGGGGCCTGGGCCCGGACTGGGACGAGAACCGCCTCGAGGAGTTCGACCTGTCGATGGCGGTGCGCCAGAGGATTGCCGAGCACGGCGATCGGATGCGCGCGGCGGCCGAGGAGAGCTCGCGGAGCGCCCAGGCCCTCGAGCAGGCCCGCGAGGCGCTCGGCGATCTGGCCAGGGAACAGGAGAGGACGAGGGGCGAGCTCGAGTCGCTGCCCGCCCCCGGCATCGACGAGGCCCAGGTAAGGGAGCGGCAGCGCGCGGTGCGCGAGGCGTCGGTGCGCCTCTCGGAGGTTGGACGGTTGAGGCGGACCGAGTCCGATCTGTCCGCCCAGCTCGACGGCATCGAGGCCGCCGCGGCGCCGTCCGTCCGTCCGGGGGTGAGCATTGGGATTGCCGCCCTCGGCGTCATCTCCTGTGCGGTCCTGGTGGCCGCGGGCGTTGTCCTCGGCGGCGAGGCCCTCTACCTTGGGATCGCGTCCGGGCTCCTGTCCGGCCTCGTCCTTATCTCTGCGGCCGCGTACGTCTCCTCCCACGGCAGGTTCCCATCCCTGGCCGCGGCCGGTTCGCCCCTGGCCGTACCGATCCGAAGCTCCCTGAGGCGCGCCGAGGCCGACATCGCGGCGCTGGAGACGGCGCTCGCGCGCGACGCGGAGACACTGGGCCTGGAGGCGATCGACGAGGCGACGCTGCTGGGGGCCGAGGAGTCCCTGCGAGAGGGCGAGCGCGTCCTTTCCGAGAGGGGCCGCCTGTCGGAGGCGCTCCGGACGGCCGGGGCGCTCGCCGAGCGGCGAAGCGACCGCGTCAAGCGCCTCGCCGCCGTCGCGGAGGCCGCGGGCCGCGACCTCGAGGCCGCCAGGGAGGCGTGGCGCGGCTGGCTGGGCGAGCGGGGCCTGCTGGAGAGCTACACCCCGGAGACGGCCGAGGTCCTCAGGGGGCAGGTCGAGCTGTGCCGCAGCAAGCTGGGCGACGTCCGGGAGTGGAAGCGGCGCATTGCGAAGATCGACAGGGACATAGCCGGGTACGCCGCGGTCGTCGGACCGCTGGCGGAGGAGTTCGGCGTCGACATCGAGTCCTGCGAACACAGGTCGGTGGCCGCCGCCGCCGACAGGCTGATCGAGATCTTCGAGCGGGTGCAGGCGGAGGTGCGCGACCGCGACCGGGCGCGCCTGGAGCTGGAGGACGCCGAGCGTCGGCTCGAGCAGCGAAGCCAGGATCTCGGGAGGATCGAGGCGGAGCTGGGGGACCTGCTCGAGCGCGGCGGCGCGGGGACGACCGAGGAGTTCCGCGACCGGGCCGCGGTGTCCGAGAGGCGCACCGAGCTCTCCGGGGCGGCGAGGAATGCGCTGTTGAGGCTTCAGCGCGTCAGCGGTCCGGGCGAGCCGCTGGAGGCGCTCAGGGCCGACCTTGCCGGCACGAACCCGGAGTCCATCAGCTCCGCGCTCGCCGAGCTGAACGAGCGGATCGAGGCGCTGGACGGTCGTCGCAAGGAGCTGCTCACCGAGCGCGGCTCGCTGGAGAATGAGCGGGGCGGCCTCACGGGGGAGGAGGAGTCCTCCCGGCTCCGCATGGAGCGCGGCGTCCTGGCAGAGCAGGTCCGCGACTGCGCCCGTGACTGGAGCCGCCTGACTCTGGCCAAGGGCCTGCTCGACCGCGCGCGAGAGAGGTTCGAGCGCGAGCGCCAGCCCGGGGTGGTGCGCCACGCCCAGGGCTTCTTCGAACGGATCACGGGCGGAAGGTACCGCCAGCTCTACGCCCCGCTCGGCGAGCAGACGATCACGGTGACGGACGCCGACGGGCGGACCAAGCAGCCCGCCGAGCTGAGCCGCGGCACGCGCGAGCAGCTGTTCCTGTCCCTGCGCTTCGGCCTCGTCCGCGAGCTCGGCGAGGCGACCGAGCCGCTGCCGGTGGTCGTCGACGAGGTACTGGTCAACTTCGACCCGGAGAGGGCGCGCCGGGCCGCCGGCGCCTTCATCGAGCTGTCGCGGACCAACCAGGTGCTCGTGTTCACCTGCCAGCCGCAGGTGGTGGACCAGTTCCGCGGGGCGGCCGCGGACGCGGGCGCCGCCCCGCCGGCCGTGCTGGAGATCGGCTGATCCGCCCCGTGCAGCCGCGTTCAGACGGACCGAGGGGGTGCCATGGCGACTAAGCGGCCGCTCAGCACGCCCGGCCTGATCCTCCGCCGCCTCGGCGAGAGGTGGCGGCTGATGGCCTGCATCCTGGCCGGCGTGGTCGTCGCCACCACGCTGGTCGCCGGGGCGCCCATATACCTGCGGTCCCTGGAGAGGCTCGGCGCCAACACCGAGATAGACCGCACCTCCAACCTCATCCTCAACGTCCACGTCTACTCGCCCAACATCCCGCTCTCCGACGCGGGCCTCTCGGAGAGCCAGCGGGTCATCGACGACGCGGTCTCAGGGAACCTCTCCGAGGCGTACGACGGCGAGCGCCGGTTCCTGCGCAGCGACACCTACCTGGCCGGTCTGCCCTACCGCCCGCTGGGCGAAGTCGCCGCCGGCGTGGCCTCGAGGGGCTACATCCAGCACATGACCAACATCGACCGCCACGTCTCCTTCATCGAGGGGCGCATGGCGACCGACGCCGTGGGCGGCGACGGCCGAAGGCCCGAGGTCGAGGTGATACTCGGGGCCCCGTCGCTGGAGAACTTCGACCTGGCCGTCGGCGACGTCGTCGAGATGACGCCGTTCGTCGCCCACGAGTCGCGCATCTACGCCCGCATCGTCGGCATCTTCGAGCCGGTCAACCCGCAGTCCGACTACTGGCGCCGCAACGCCAACATCTTCCTTCGGCCCCAGCCGCCGCAGGAGGTGCCGGAGGTCGGCATAACGGTCGACCCCGACGAGCCGCCCCTGCCCCTGTTCACCACCCGCGACGCGATGGTCGACGCCATCGGCGCGGCGTACCCGGGGAGCCTGGTCGACTCGACCTGGCTGCTGTTCATGGACAAGGACGGCCTAAAGACCTACCCGGTCGACGACGGGCGAGAGAGGTTCTCGACCTTTCGGGGCGAGGTGTCCAGGGCGCTGCCGGGCTCGGCGGTCCTTTCGGGCGTGCCGAGGCTCTTCGACAGCTTCGAGCGCCGCAGCTTCTTCTCCAGCGTCCCGCTGCTGTTGCTTCTCACCCTAATGGTCGTGACCGTCCTCTACTACCTGGCGATGATGGTCGCCTACCTGGTCCAGAGCCGCGAGTCGGATGTGGCGCTGCTGCGCACCCGGGGCGCGGGCTCGGGCGCGCTGCTGCGCCTCTACGCGCTGGAGGGCGCCGTCCTGACCTCGGTTGCGGTCGCCGCGGCGCCGTTCGTCGCGATGGGTCTGATAGCCGGGGCCGGGACGCTCCCGTACTTCGCTCCGATCACCGGGGGCGAGGCGCTGCCCGTCGCGCTCACCTGGGAGCCGTTCGCCGTCGCGGCGGCGGTGGGGGCGGCGTGCCTGGCCATATACGTCGTGCCCGCCGCCGCGGGCGCTCGGTCCGGCGTGGCCGGCCAGCGCCTGCGCGCCTCGAGGCCCGCCACAGAGCCCTTCTTCCACCGCTACTACATCGACGTCGCGCTCCTGGCCGTCGGCGCCCTGGTCTTCTGGGAGCTTCGCTCGCGCGGCACGCTGGTGTCGGGGGGCCTGTTCTCGGACGTCGCGGTCAACGAGGCCCTGCTCTTTGCGCCGGTGCTGTTCCTGATGGCGGTCGCGCTTGCGTTCATGAGGCTCTTCCCGCTCGTGATCAGGTTCGTCGCCGGCGAGTCCGCGGCGATCGTCCACATCGCCGCCGCGGCCACGGTCGCCGCGCTCGGCCCTGCCGTCGCGGCGCTCGCCCTTGCGGGCGACGGCGGGGGGCCCTGGGCCCGGCAGCTGGCGGTCGCCCTCGCGCTGGGGGCCGCGTACTGGTGGACCAGGCCGGCGCTGGAGGACGGGACGGGGGGCTCGCGGGCCCGGCTGGCGGCGGGCCTCGCCGCCCAGGGGGCGCTGGCCGGGCTGTACCTGTGGGCGGACCCGGTCGGCGGCGGCGACTGGCTGGAGCCGGCGAGGGCGTGCGCGATCGCGCTGGTCCCGGCCCAGGCGCTGTTCGCCGCGCTGCGCGGCGCCGCGGCCCGCGCCCCCGTCTGGCTCTCGGTGGGCCTGTGGCACATGGCCCGCAACCCCCTGCAGTACAGCTGGCTGGTGCTGCTGATGGTCCTGGTCACGGGCCTGGGGGTGCTCTCCACGACCGTGGGCGGCACGCTCGACCGCAGCCAGCGCGACCGGGTCCACTACGAGGCGGCCGCGGACATCCGCGTGGCCGGGGTGCCCGGGGACCTCGCGCGCGGCACGGCCGCGCTCAAGCGCCGCTACGCCGAGATATCCGGCGTCACCGCCGTCTCGATGCTGCTCAGGGAGCGAGGGACCGTGGGCAGCTCGGGGCGCGGCTCCGCCTTCGAGATGATCGGCCTCGAGACCCAGCAGATGCCCTTCATCTCCTGGTACAGGGAGGACTTCTCCGACCGGACGCTGGCCGAGCTGATGCAGACCCTAAGGACCGGCGCGCTGGTCGACCCGATCGCCATACCCCGCGAGGCGAACGCCCTTGGGCTGTTCGCAAACCCCGAGGGCGCCTACGCGAACATGTTCGTGTGGATGATCGTCGAGGACGCCGACGGGCTGCTGACGACCGTTACGCTCGGGCGCATGGGCCCCCCGGGCTGGAACCTCATGAGGGCCGAGATCCCGGAGCGGGCGAGGCCGCCGCTGCGGCTGGTATCGGTGCAGATCTACGAGCCGGCGTTCGGGCCGACCGGCACCCCGGGCTCGGTGGCGTTCGACGACCTGCACGCCGCCGTGGGTGCGGGCGAGGAGGGCGAGGGCGGCTCGATGGTCGTGCTCGAGGACTTCGAGGGCAGGATGGCCTGGGTGCCTCTGGCCGCCTCGGCGCTCGCAGTGAGCGACCTGTCCGCGGCCGCGGACGGCCCCTACTCCGGGCAGCGCTCGGCGCGCTTTAGGTTCGGCAAGGACACCGACCGGGGCATCCGCGGCTTCTACCACAGCCCGACCGGCGGCGTGGTGCCGGTCGTCGCCAGCGAGACCCTCGCCACCGCCGCGGGCACCTCGGTCGGGGACGAGCTGATCGTCAGCGTGGACGGGCGGCTGCTGCCCGTCCGGCTGGTAGACACGGTGCGGTACTTCCCGACCGCGAGGCCCGAGCGCGGCGGCTACATGCTCGCGGACCTCGACGCCCTGCTGCGCCACCTGCGCATGGTCAGCCCGACCTCGCACGTCACGCCCAACGAGCTGCTGGTCACCCACGCGCCCGGGGCGGGGGACGCCGTCGTCGGGTCGCTGACCGCGATGGTGGGCCGCGCCGCGCCGGTGAGGATCTACAGCCGCGACGAGGGCCTCGCGGCCGTGCGGCTCGACCCGCTGGTGTCGGCGGGCTGGCGCGCCGTGGTGATCATCTCGGTCGCGGTGATCATCTTCACCGCCTCGCTTGGTTACGCGACGTACCTGCTGGCCTTCTCCGGGCGCAGCCGCGGGGAGATGGCGGCCCTTCGGTCGATCGGGGCCTCCGGCCGCCAAATGCTCGGGCTGCTGGCGATCGAGCACCTGATGATCGTGGGCGTCGGGCTCGGGCTCGGCACCTGGGCGGGCTTTCAGATGAGCCGGATGATGGTCTCGGCCGTCGCGGTGACCGAGGACGGCTCGGCGGTGCTGCCGCCCTTCGTCCTGGTCACCGACTGGGCCGTGCTGGGCCCGGTCTACGCCGCGCTCGGGTGCTTCTTCGTCGCAGCGACGCTCGCGCTCCACCGCGCCGCCTCGAGGCTCGACCTGCACTCGGTGGCCAGGGAGGACGCGCTCTAGGCGGGCCCGGCCCGGGGCGCATGTGATGGGACCGACCGCGGGGCCCCGGCCATGCTGACCGACCTTCCGGCGACCTGGCGCTTCGTCGTAAGGCGCGCCCTGGCGCACTGGCGGCTGCTGTCCGCGGTCGTCGTCGGTGTGGTGCTGGCCTCGGCCATCATGTCGGGCACGGTCATCTACTTCGACGCCCTAAGGGAGCTGGCCCTCGACGAGACGCTCGGGGCGGCGCACCGCGACGAGCTGGACATCTCCCTAAAGACGGTGCGCGGCCCGACGACCACGGCCGAGAGGGACCGGGTGGCCGCCGTCGTGCGCTCGGGCGTCGACTCCCACGTCGGCTGGTTCGTAGACGACCGCATCGCCGCCGCCTCATCGGCGACGTTCTTCCGCACGCGCCCCGGCGAGGAGGACCTGGCCGGGACCGACGGGAGGCGGGCCTACTTCGTGTACGCCCCGCGCCTTACCGAGTTCGCCGGGCTCATCGAGGGCGGCAGGCCCCCGGTGCGCGGCGCGGCCGCGGGCCCGGACGGAACGCCCGTCATCGAGGCGCTGGCCTCGGAGGATGCGGCGATCGCCGCCGGCGTCGCCGTGGGCGACACGGTGGCCGTCGTGCCCTACTGGGACGACCGCTTCCCCCACGCGCACGTGGTGGTTACCGGGCTGGTGCGCCCGCTGGACCCCGGGGACAGGTTCTGGACGCTGGACCGGCGCGTGATCGGCGCCGCCACCGGCGAGAGCTTCACCACGGTGCCGCTGTTCGTGTCCGAGGCCGGCTACTTCGACGGGGTCGGGCGGACGTTCGCGGACATGGACACGACCTACGGGTGGCTCCTGTCCGTCGACCCCGGCCGGATCGGGGCGGACTCCGCCGCCCGCGCCCGGCTCGGCATAACGCTGATGCGCGACCGGCTGGACGCCACGCTCTTCGCGTACCGCCAGTTCACGTCCCTCGACCAGCTGCTGGCGCTGCACGACCAGCGGGTGTTCTTCTCCCGGCTTCCGATGTTCGTGGTCATGATCATGGTGGGGGTGGTGGTCCTGTACTACGTGGTCACGCTGTCGGCCCTGCTCATGGAGCGCCAGCGCGGGGAGATAGCGCTGCTGCGCAGCCGCGGGGCGGGCACCGGGCACCTGGTCTCCATCTTCGCCCTGGAGGGGCTGATGGTCGCCGGGCTCGGGGTGGTCGCGGGCCCGCTCCTGGCCGCAGGAGCGATCGAGGTCGCCGGCCTGAGCCCGGCCTTCTCGGGCCTGGGCTCGGGGCGCGGCCTCGAGGTCGGCATCTCCGGGGCCGCCTACGGCCTGAGCGCGGTGGGCGGGGCGTTCTCGTTCCTGGCGCTGATGATCCCGGCCGTGGCCGCCGCCCGCGTCTCGGTCACCGGCCACAGGCGCATGAGCGCGCGGCCCCAGGGCGCGCCGCTCTACCAGCGCCTCTACATCGACGTGCTCTTGCTGGTGGTGAGCATCGTCCTGTTCCGACAGCTCACCCAGCAGGGCTCGGTCGTTGCCACCCGCGTCTTCGGCGAGTTCGCCGTCAACCAGCTGATCCTGGCCCTGCCCGCGGTGACGCTGCTCGCGGTCTCGATGCTGCTGCTTCGGCTCTTCCCGCTGGCGATGCGGCTCGCGAGCCGCGCCCTGTCTCCGTGGCTGCCGGCGGGCCCGGCGCTGGGGGTGTGGCAGATGGCGAGGAACCCGGTCTACTACGCGCGCATATCGCTGCTGCTGATGCTCACCGCCGGGCTCGGGATATTCGCGGCGAGCTTCGGCGGCACGCTGGAGCGCAGCTTCTCTGAGCGCGTCCTGTACTCGACGGGCAGCGACCTCCGGGCCCAGGACGTGGTCCTGGACACCTCGGGGTCCACCAGGCCGGTCGAGGAGAGCTACGAGGCGCTGGCCGGGGTGGACGCCGCGTCCCCGGCCTACCGCGGGCGGGCGTTCGACCTGACCAACCTGGTCTCCGAGGAGGTCGGCATGCTCGCCGTGTCCCCCGACAGCTTCGGCGAGGTGGCCTGGCACCGCGGCGACTTCGCCTCCCGCCCGCTGCCGGAGCTGGTCGCATCGCTTAGGCCGGACGCAAGGCCCGAGGGCATGGCGCTCCCCGACGAGGCCCGCACGCTGGCCGTGGTGGCGCGCATCGACCGCCCGCAGCCGACCATGCGGCTGACGGCCCGGGTCGCCGACGCCAACGGGCGCCACTTCACCTACGACCTCGGCGCCCTGCAGTCGGCCAGCTGGAGGACCTACGAGGTGCCGCTCTCGCGCCTGAGCCACTTCCGCAGCAGGACCCGCCGCCTCGAGCCCGCCTGGCCGCTGACGCTGGTCTCGGTGGCGGTCTCGGAGACCGACACCCAGCGCGGGACGTTCGCGGGCTCCATCCTGATCGACCGGCTCGGCGTGCGCTCCGGGGATGGGGCGCTGACCGTGATGGACGAGTTCTCAGACCTGTCGGGCTGGGGCATCCTGCGAACCTCCGCCGACGCCGCCTCGGACAGCTTCAGCCCGTCTGGCCTGGGGGCCGAGGGCGGGGACGGGCGCTCGATGCGCTTCACCTGGTCGGAGGGCCCGGCCCTCGAGGCGCGCGGGGTGTACTTCGGCCCGGACCTGCCGTCGCTCCCCGTCGCCGCGAGCGAGTCGTTCATGGACGAGTCCGGCCACGCCCTCGGCGACGTCTTCGCGCTGTCGCTGGCCGGTCACCGGGTGCAGGTGCACGTGGCCGAGACCTTCCGCTACTTCCCGACGCTCGACACCGAGAATGAGACGTTCGTCGTGGCCGACCTGGACTCGCTCGTCGCCTACGCCAACGCCGACCCGTCGGCCGCGGAGCTGCGCCCGAACGAGGTCTGGATAGCCTCTGCGGCCGCCGGCGAGGAGCGGGCCGACCTGCGCAGCGCGCTAAGGTACGACCCGTTCAGCGCGGGGGGCGTGCGCGACCGCGAGCAGGAGGTGGCCGCCAGCCGGGTGGACCCGCTGACCAGGGCGGGGTGGAGGGCGCTGCTGTTCATAGCGTTCGGGGCGGTGTTCGTGCTCAGCTGCGTCGGCTTCATCGTGCACGCGCACGTCTCCTACGTCGGCAGGAGGGTGCAGTTCGCGCTGATGCGCACCGTCGGCCTCTCCCGGCTCCAGCTCGCGACGGTCGTCGCGCTCGAGCAGATGCTGGTGATCGGCGCGGGCATGGCGCTCGGGGCCTGGATGGGCGAGAGGTTCGGCGCGGTGGTCATGCCGTTCCTCGCGAGCGACGAGCTGGGGGGGCGGGTGCTGCCCCCGTTCGTCATACAGGTGGACTGGACCCTGCTTGGGATAACCTACGGGGCGATGGTGGGAGTGTTCCTGGTGATAACCGCGCTGCTGGTCTCGTTCGCCCAGCGAATATCGGTCGTCCGCACGCTCAGGCTCGGGGAGAACTGACGCCGTGACCCGGTCCGACCGCCCCCACGTCCTGTGCGAGGACGTGTTCAAGATCTACAAGCTCGCCGACCTCGAGGTCGTCGCCCTGCGGGGCCTGGACCTTCGGGTCCAGCGCGGGGAGGTCGTCGCGATAGTGGGGGCCAGCGGCTCCGGCAAGTCCACGCTGCTGAGCATCCTCGCCGGCTACGACCTGCCGTCTGCGGGCCGCGTCGCGGTCGGGGGGCGCGACCTGCTGAGGATGAGCGCGATGGAGGTCGAGGCTTACCGGCGCGCCGAGGTCGGCTTCATCTGGCAGCAGACCGGACGGAACCTGTTTCCCTACCTGACCGCCCGCGAGAACGTCGAGCTGCCGATGATGCTGACGGCGATCCCCCCGGCCGAGCGCAGGGCCCGGGCGAGGGAGCTGCTGGAGCTGGTGGGGCTGGGCGGGCGCATGGACCACACCCAGGACCGGCTCTCGGGCGGCGAGCAGCAGCGCGTCGCCATCGCCGTGTCGCTGGCCAACTCCCCGTCGCTGCTGCTCGCAGACGAGCCGACGGGGGAGCTCGACGACGCGACGGCCGCCGAGGTGCTGGACGTGTTCGCGGCGGTCAACTCGGAGCTCGACACCACGGTGCTGATCGTCACGCACGACCCGGACATCGCCTACAAGGTCGGCCGCGTGGTGCTGATACGCGACGGCAAGCTCTCGACCGAGATCAGGCGCCGCGTCAGCTACGGCCCGAGCCCCGAGGAAGAGGACCCGCGCTCCGCCGAGCTCGAGGAGTTCGTGCTGGTGGACCCGAGCGGCCGGGTGCAGATCCCGAGGGACGTCCTCGACAGCCTGAGGATCCGCGAGCGCGCCAGGGTGTCGGCCGACGACGACGGGGTCCGCCTGAGGCCGGGCGATGCCTAGGGCAGGGGAGGGGCTGCGGTGACGGCGGACCCGCGCATCGTCGCGACCGAGGACCTGGACCGCAGCTACCGGCTGGCGGGAGAGACGGTGCACGCGCTGCGCGGGGTCAACTTCAGCGTGATGCCAGGCCAGTTCATAGCCGTAATAGGCCGCTCAGGCTCGGGCAAGACCACGCTCCTGAACCTGCTGGCCGGGCTCGACCGCCCCTCGGCGGGCCGGGTGGTCTTCGAGGGCGCCGACATGGCGGCGATGAGCGAGGCGCAGCTCACCGGGCTGCGGCGCAGCCGCCTCGGCTTCGTGTTCCAGTCCTTCGGGCTGCTGCCGCTGCTGTCCGCCTCCGAGAACGTGGAGCTGCCCCTTCGGATCGCCGGGGTGGGGGCCGGGGATCGCCGCCGAAGGACCGAAGAGGCGCTGGACATGGTGGGCCTCGATGCGCGCTCGCACCACCGTCCCTACGAGCTCTCCGGGGGGGAGCAGCAGCGCGTGGCGATAGCCCGCGCGATCGTGCATGGCCCGACGCTCATCCTCGCCGACGAGCCGACCGGCGAGCTCGACTCGGTGAACGCGAGGTCGATATTCGGGCTGTTCAAGGAGATGGTCCAGGGCCGCGGCATAAGCGTGGTCGCCGCGACCCACGACTCGACGCTGCTGGCGATGGCCGACCAGGTGATGCGGCTCAACGACGGCCGAATGGAGGAGCGCGCCAGCTACGGGCGGCGCTTTAGGGACTGACCGCGGGCGCTCCCGCGCCGGACGGGGCCCGAAACCACTTGTGCGGGTGCCGGGCGTTGGTATAACTTTCGTTCGGAATATTTGTTCCGAAACGCATGGCAGCCCCGATACCAGGAACCACACAGGCGAAGCTGGAGGGATTTCTAGGCGACCGCCTCCCGCCGTCGCGCAGCTCGGTCAGGCAGCTCCACCAGGAGGTCACCGTCTGCTACGCGTACATGTGCCCGTACGCCTACGCATGCGCCCAGAAGTCGGCGCGGCCCGCCAGGGTGCTGGCCCGACGGTGCTTTCGCTACATGCCGGAGGAGATGCGCCCGGAACAGTCCCTGTCTGAGCTGGCGCTAGACCTCCTGGCGCGCCGCCGCCGGGCCGGCGGCCGACTCTCCCGGAAGGCGCGGGCGCTTCTGGACCGTCTGCGCCCCGACGGTCCGGTCCGGTAGGGCGCAGCGGAGCGCTGCTGAGGGCAGGCCTGAGCCCCTGCCGTTCGGCTGAAGCTCCGCCACGGTCGGGCTGGGTAACCATCCCTGCGCACGGTCCGCGGGAATAGCATCAAGGAGCCTGTCCAAGGCAGCGGGGGCGTCGGATGGCGCGGAGCGACGCCACCGAGAGGCCAGCCACGGCCGCCGGCAACGCTTCACCAATCCGTCTGACACCTGGAATTAGAACTAGCGGAATCAGGATGGCCCATCGCGTCCTCTGGTGCCCTTGACATCTTTCACCGCCGAGCGCGCCGCACCCCATAGGATACCCAGTGGAGCCATGGGGCCTTGAGCCGCGCGTCCCTCAAATGTTTTGTTCCCGGCAAAGACCAAGAGCGCCGGCGGATTCCGGCTCACCGACCAGCAACTTCGCTTCTTGGGTCGCGACCAACCGGCACGGTTGACGATGCTACGGTGGACGGCGAAGCCACGGCCGCCGGCCAAGCCCAGTACGTGCGGGGAGGGGATGATACCGATCAATCAGGAAGTCGGCCTTTGGCCACATCCCGGCGTGGAACAGGGCCGGAGGCGCTAACGGCGCCGACGGCGATACAATAGCTTCAGTCAGGGGAAGCATCGACTGACTCACGGTGCGTCAGGCGACCGGGAGGCTTATCCAGTTCCCAAATTCCTCTTAAATTTTGTACAAAGCCTAGGAGTGGGGGGCTTCACAAGATGGCGGAGTTGTGGCCAATCATGATCAATCGGATCGTCAAACCCGCGAGCGCAGCGTTTGCCATTTGCCGATACGCGCCCTTGATGAATCGGACAGGGAGGATGTAACGATTGACCGCCCACACCGCGATCCGTGAAGGCCAAGTCCTGACCGGACCGCAGTTCAGTGAGCCGATGCGAGTAGAGACCGTTCGAGTGAACGGGGTAGGCTCCGTGGAGGCGGGCCTCGTCGGACAGCGAACGGAGCAGTTCAGGCGTGTCACACTGACCTCGGACGATGTCTCGGCGCTGACGATCGCTGTGTCCGCCCCGTCGTACGACGGGGACGGCCGGCTGTTGCGCCTCGGCCTTCAAGCCTACTCGCTTGGCATCGCTTACGAGTTCGACCCTTACTTCGGCCTTTCCATCTCTCGAGTGGATCCGTTGCCCCATCAGCTCGAGGCCGTCTATGACTATCTGCTGAAGCTGCCCAGCGTACGGTTCCTCTTGGCTGACGACGCCGGCGCCGGGAAGACCATCATGGCCGGTCTGCTCATCAGGGAGCTTAAGCTCCGGGGCCTAGCCGAGCGGGTCCTCGTGGTGTGTCCGGCGAACCTAGCCTTTCAGTGGCAGCGCGAGCTCAAGGAGAAATTCGACGAGCAGTTTGTTGTAATGAAGGGAGGCGACGTACGGGACCAGTTCGGTGTTAACCAGTGGCTCAAGCAGAAGCAGATCATCACGTCCCTTGACCTCGCCAAGCGAGAGGACATCCTACCTAGCTTGCGTCAGGTGCACTGGGATCTGGTGATCGTTGATGAAGCCCACCGCATGTCGGCACGGGACGAGACACACAAGAGTCAACGTTACCGCTTGGGCGAACTGCTGCGCGACAGCGCCGACAACGTGCTGCTGCTGACTGCCACACCCCACAAGGGTGACCCTCGCAACTTCACTCTCTTTCTGCAGCTCTTGGACCGAGACGCCTACGCCGACGTGAAATCCATACAGGAGGCGATGGAACGCAGACGGGCCCCCTTCTATCTTCGCCGCACCAAGGAGGCCATGGTCTACTTCCCGGAGCGACAAGAGGACGGCTCATGGGCCGCCAAGCCGGTGTTTACCAAGCGAATCACGACCACGGCTGGCTTCAGCATTGAAGGAGCCGAGTTGGATCTTTATCAGGCGGTCACACGCTTCGTGAAGCGGCAGAGCGCCCTCGCTGCGGAGCGGGGTGACGACCCGCGGGCTCGTGCAGTCGGCTTCCTGATGTCCCTGTACCAACGACGGCTCGCCTCAAGCGCCCATGCCATGCGGCGATCACTGGAAAACCGGGCCAAACGGCTCGAGGAGGGCCTCAAGCAGGCCCAGGACTTGGCGCGGACGGCGCCGCCCGACCTTCCCGACTGGGATGATCTGGAAGAGTTGGAGGATATGGAGCGCGAGCGCTTGGAACGACTGCTGGATGCGGTCACGCTGGCAGGGAATGCCGATGATGTCCGCAGGGAGATCGGCGAGCTTCGACAACTCGCGGGACAGGCGGCGACCGTGGCGGAGGCTGGCCAGGAGGCCAAGTTCACGCGGCTGAACGACATCATGCGGGAACAGGGGTTCTTTGACGACCCCGGTCAGCGGCTGCTCATATTCACGGAGTTCAAGGACACCCTAGACTATCTAGTAGAAAGACTGAAATTCTGGGGCCTTAGCGTGGGCGCTATCCACGGCGGCATGAGGCCCGGCTCGCGGGACGAGCCGGGCTCCCGCCTCTATGCCGAGCAACAGTTTCGTGATGGCCAGACACAGGTCTTGGTTGCAACGGAAGCAGCGGGCGAGGGGATCAACCTCCAGTGCTGCCACATCCTCTTCAACTACGACATTCCGTGGAATCCCAACAGGCTGGAACAGCGCATGGGCCGCATCCATCGCTACGGACAGCGCTTCGACTGCCTCATCTTCAACTTCGTTGCCACCAACACCATCGAGGGTCAAGTGCTCCAGCGCCTGTTGGCCAAGCTTCAGGAGATCCGCGACGCTCTCGACGATGACGCGGTGTTCAACGTTGTAGGTGAGGTTCTACCGGCCGCTCAGGTGGATCGAGTGTTCCGCGATTACTACTCCGGAAAGCTGGGCGATGCCGACTTGGAAGACCGACTGATGCGGGACGTGGACGAGGGACGCTTCCGGGAGATTTGCCAGACGGCGTTGGAGGGCTTGGCCGCCAAGAAGTTGAATTTGGACATGCTTGTGCAGCGTCGCGCCCGCGCCCAGGAGCGTCGCGTGGTGCCCGAGACCATCGCCCGCTTCCTGTCCGAGAGCTCCGGCAACGCGGGGTTCATTCTCAATCCGGTCAACCACCTGCGCCATGCGTTTCAGCCGGGCCGGACGCCGACGGCCCTGAGAAAGCACGAACGTGACTCAGACTGGCGTCTTCCCGACCTCCTGACACGTTACCCACGGCTTTCTACCGACCGGGACACAGCAGAGGCGCACAACCTGGAGTGGGTCACCCCTGGGCATCCGCTGTTTGAAGCCCTCCGCCGTCACTGTGCCGATACCAGCAGGGATGCCTTCGCCAGGGGCGCGAGCTTCCACTCTCTGGACCACGACACTCCGGTCCGCCTCGACTTTTATCGCGCCCGGGTCGTAGACGGCCTCGGCCACGTCATCCACGAGCGGATGTTCGTCGCGGAGCTTTCGGAGGGTGGCGAACCGCGATTGAGAGAACCCGACATCCTTGGCAATCTGACGCCCGCCTCCGCTCTGGACGGTCCTCCCGCCGTTGCGTCTCTGCCGGAGGCTGCGGGATGGCTGCACGAACATGCTCTTGTTCCTTTCATTGAAGAGGTGCGCGCCGAGCGGCTGGAAGAAGTGGACCGGATCGCCGAGCATGTCGAGTTGTCTTTGACCGAGGTGCTTCAGCGAATCGACCAAGAGATCGGCCGCGCCTCAGATGACTCGGAAAAACAGGTTCCGGGTGCCGAAGGACGGCTTGCTCAAGCCGAGGCCCGCTACGACGAGGCCATGGCGAGACGCGAACGCCGGCGACGCGAGCTCACTCAGCAGCGAGCGCTCACCTTGCAAGGCGTCGAGCGACTCGCCAGCGCGTTGGTTCTCCCCCACCCGGAGCGCGAGGCCCCGGAAGTGAAACGCTTGCGCCCTAACGCCCAAACGGAGTTAACCGCCATGCGAGTGGTCATGGAGCACGAGGAGGCCGAGGGCCGCCAGGTCTTTGACGTGCATGAGAAGAATTTGGGATACGACGTGACCAGCCTCGACGTCAAGTCCGGCGAATTGCGGCTGATTGAGGTCAAGGGCTTAGCCGCCCCATCGGGCACGATCCTGCTCACCCCAAATGAGCACCGTGTGGCTGAAGATCGCCGTGACTGTTACTGGCTTTACGTCGTAACCGATTGCGCTGCCGAGCCGCAGTTGAAGGAGCCCATCAAGGACCCCGCCCGCTTCCAGTGGCACGAAGTGAGCAAGGTACAGCGCTACTGGCTTCAGGTAGACGCCATTCACGACTAGTCCCACGCAAGTTTGAAGATATCGAAGACGCTATGACAGACGATGGTACCCTCGACATCGCCACCCTATTGGCAAGACCGCCACAGACTTTGTCAATGTGGTTTCTCAAGATTCTAGCCCTTACCGGAGTATGCTCATGAAGGATCATAGATGATTCCCAAGTCCTGTAAGCGCCTTGCCGAAGTCGACTTTCCTATTGCCGAAGTGTCGAGGCACGCGGTTAGGGAAAAGTCAATCCGGCATGGACACCCCTCGACGCTGCATCTGTGGTGGGCGCGACGGCCACTGGCCTCATCTAGGGCCGTCTTGCTGGCCCTGCTCCTACCTGATCCATGCGATCCGCATTGCCCCGAAACATTCAGAACCCAGGCCAGAGAAGTGCTGTTAGGAATGACGTCCCGACCGTCGGGATGGAATAGGCAGGTCAGGACGGACGAGGGCCTGCGGAGGGCGCTGCTGAAGTTTGCGGCGGATTTCGCAAACTGGGACAACTCGGCTAGACCAGACTATCTCGAAGCGGGATGTGCGCTTGTTCGTGCCGCCCACCCCAAGGAGCCGCCCCTCGTCGTTGATCCCTTCGCGGGTGGTGGCTCCATCCCGCTGGAGGCGTTGCGGCTGGGCTGCGAGACGTTCGCCAGTGACATCAACCCGGTCGCCTGCCTAATTCTGAGGGCGATGCTGGAAGATATTCCCCGGTACGGTCCCGGACTGGCCGATGAAGTCCGCAAGGCTGGGGCGGAAGTTAAGTCCCAAGCCGAGCGGGATCTGGCCGAGCTATACCCCACAGATGAAGACGGCACGATGCCCATAGCCTATCTGTGGGCGCGCACGGTCAGATGCGAGGCACCGGACTGTGGCGCGGAGATTCCCCTGCTACGCTCGATGTGGCTGTGTCGGAAGCCCAACCGTAAGCGGGCCCTGCGAACTTCGCTGAGACGCCCCATGGAGGGGCCGCGGCAAGTCTCGTTCGAAGTATTCGAGCCGGAATCGGAGGCGGACGTCGCGGCCGGCACGGTATCGCGCGCTAGGGCTACCTGCCTCTGCTGCCACGCGGTCTTGCCGCCTGACCGCGTGCGCTCACAGCTTGCAGAACAACGCGGTGGAGCTGATCCTGTGTTCGATGATATCGGTCGGCGCGTCGGTGGCGCGCGCATAACGGCGGTTGTAACGCTTAAGCCCGGCGAGCAGGGTCGCCACTACCGCATGCCGACGCCAGAAGATTACGCGGCCGTTATGCGCGCACAGGAGCGAGTGGAGAACCTGCTGGACGAGTGGGGGCAGGGTGGTAAGCAGGATCTCTGCCCAGTGCCAGATGAGCCCTTGCCACCTATAGGAACGCTCGGCTTTCGTGTCCAGCGCTATGGGATGCTCCAGTGGGGCGACCTGTTCACAGCGAGGCAAAAGGCGGCTTTAGCTCAGTTGGTGAGCTTGGTAGATGGAATAGGTGCAGAATTCTCTCCTCATCCCGTGCGAAGTAGTTTGGCACTCGCCGTGTCAAAAAATGCGGACTATTGTTCTAATTTGGTATCTTGGCACTTGTCGGGCGAAAAGGTGAGAAACCTTTTCGCCCGACAAGCAGTCCCCATGGTGTGGGATTTTACGGAATCGAACCCTCTGTGCAATGCAACAGGCAACTGGATGGCCCATGTAGAATGGGTTAGCAAAGTTATTGAGCGTCAAGGCATTTCTAGAACAGGACAGACTCAGAAGGCAGACGCCTCTGAACATCCCTTACCAGATTTGTCGGCAGATATTTGGTTCACAGATCCACCCTATTATGATGCGGTTCCATATGCAGATCTGTCAGATTTCTTTCTCGTCTGGCTGAGACGAATTCTTCCAGGCCATCCTGCACTGCAGGGCTTTCCGGACTCTAGCAATTCAATGTCGCCAAAAATTCGCGAAATTGTGCAGGATGAGACCAAGTGGGACAACGGTCGAATAAAGGATCGCACATGGTTTGAGGAACGGATGGCTGAGGCATTTCTTGAAGGTCGTCGCATACTAAGTGATGATGGCATTGCATCGGTCGTATTCGCTCACAAGACCACCGAGGGTTGGGAGGCGTTGCTGTCGGGAGTGATTCGCGGTGGTTGGACTATTACCGGCTCGTGGCCAATAGCAACCGAAATGACGTCGCGGCTAAGAGCCCGCGAATCCGCTGTCCTAGCTACCAGCGTACACCTTATCTGTCGCCCACGCCCCGCAGATGCCCCTATCGGCGATTGGGCCGACGTCATACGCGAATTGCCGGGTCGCGTTGCTGACTGGATGCGGAGACTTCAAGATGAAGGCATCCGTGGCGCGGATCTAGTCTTCGCCTGTGTCGGCCCCGCATTGGAAATCTACAGCCGCTACCGTGCCGTGGAGACAGCGGAGGGACACGAAGTAGATCTGCCTGAATACCTCAAGAAGGTCTGGGAAGTAGTGGGCAGAGAGGCCCTTGAGCAGGTCTTGAGCACGGCCGAAGCGCAGGCGCGTAACGGCAATACTGATGCGCTGGAGGAAGACTCCCGGCTGACGGCGCTGTTCCTCTGGACTATGCAGAGCACGTCGGAAGGCGCGTTCTCAGGTGACGGGGCGGCTCGAGACGGCGAAGATGGCGAAATACCGCGCAGGAGGTCGTCTGCCTACAGCCTGCCCTTTGACGTAACGCGCCGGTTCGCCCAGCCCCTCGGCATCCGCCTCGGCGACTGGGAATCGCGCATCATTGAGACGAAGAGTGGCGTGGTGCGCTTGCTGTCAGTCTACGAGCGTGGGAAGCAACTCTTCGGCGAGTTCGGAGCCGATGCGGTGGCCGACGAGATGGAGGCGGCCGCTAACGTCTCGCCGCAACTCAGCCTGTTCCCGGAAGACGTGCCTCAGGTTCGAGGCCGGACGCCGCGTCGTGGAAGGTCGACGACGCTGACCAACGACGATACAGATCTTACGGTGGCGGCGACCACACTTGATCGGGTTCACGCAGCCATGCTGCTACAGGCTTCGGGCCGAAGCCAGGCGCTGCGCAACCTGCTGCGCGCCGAGCAGGATCGCGGCCCCGACTTCCTGCGCCTCGCCCACGCCCTCACTGCCCTTTACCCCCGCGCCAGCGAGGAGAAGCGACTGCTCGATGCCATGTTGTTGGCCGTGCCGAGGTAATCGACTGCCCTTAGAACGGAGGAAACAGAAATGACCACTGACCATAAGCTTCTCGCCCGTATAACGGCACGCCCCGATGTCTTCGGCGGGAAGCCCATCGTCCGCGACATGCGAATATCTGTGGAGCTCGTTCTGAGCCTCCTGAGTCAAGGGGCTACACAGGAGGAACTCTTGGACGATTATCCGGGACTAGAGCCGGATGACATCCGCGCTTGCATCGCCTACGCCCACACGGTGATAGCCGGCGATACACTGGCTCCCGTCTCAGTTGCGGGGCAGTGAGATTCCTCACTGATCGATGTGCGGGCCGACAGTTGGCCGAATGGCTTCGCAGCAACGGCCACGATGTTGTTGAAGGGCAGGCCCTCGGCCCGGACCCAGGCGACGGGGCTCTGCTGGAGCGAGCGAGGGCAGAGGACCGGGTTCTCATCACGATGGACAAGGATTTCGGAGAACTGATCTATCTGCGACGGGTACCCCACGCTGGACTCATCCTCCTCCCCGATAGACGTGTCCCAGACCGGATTGAGGCGGTCAGAGCAGTGATCGACCATCACCGACAAGCACTTGAAGAGCGAGCCGTAGTAACAGTACGTGGCGGGAGAATCAGGATTTCGCATCCACCGTCGCAGTGATTGTCAGTCATAAGGAGACTTGCCGATGCAGCCGTGGTATAGGGTTGTAAGACTGCGAAAGGAAGTCAGAGAGGGACGTTCCTTTAGCCCGGACGAGTTTGCCATCGCGCTGGAGCAGGTGGTTGCAGGGACCGCTCCCCCGGACTACAGCGACGCGGGGCAGTTCTTCTCGCGTACGTGCTTTACCCGCGCGCTGACAGAGCACTCCGGCATGGTCCTGCGCCGCCTGTCCGGAAGGACGGAGAACACCGCGCCCGTCCTGACGCTGATAACCCAGTTCGGTGGCGGCAAGACCCACACGCTGACATTCCTGTATCACCTCGCCAACGCAGGCCGGGACGCCGATGACCTGCCCGGCGTCTCCAGGCTTCTGCGTAACTCCGGTATATCCGGCAGCCCCGACGTCCACGTCGGCGTCTTCGTGGGCAACGCCTGGGACCCTTCGGAAGGGCGGGAGACGCCATGGATTGATCTGGCCCGGCAGCTTGCGGGAGATGCAGGCGTGGCCGCGCTGGGCGACGCGGCGCAGACCACGCCGCCTGGGACCGAGGCGTTGGCAAGAGTGTTTGCAGCAGCGAATGCGCCCGTACTGCTCCTGTTCGACGAGGTGCTGAACTTCGTAAACCGCCACCGCGGCATGGCGGAGAGCTTCCACGCCTTCCTCCAGAACCTGACAGTTGCCGTTACCGGAGCGAATCACGCGGCGGCGGTCATAAGCCTTCCCCGCAGTCAGGTGGAGATGACCGAATGGGACCAAGAGTGGCAGGACCGCATCACCAAAGTTGTCCGTCGCGTCGCCCGTGATCTGATCGCGAACGATGAGTCCGAGATCAGCGAGGTGGTGCGCCGGCGGCTTTTCGAAGACCTGGGCAGCGAGCGTGTTCGTCAGAACGTGGCGAGGACTTACGCCGCCTGGTGCTTCGAAAGGACCGCTAGGCTGCCGTCCGAGTGGACGGCCGTGGATACGGCGACCACCGGAAGCAGGGCGCGTGACTTCCTCCGCAAGCGCTTCGAGTCATCCTATCCGTTCCATCCATCTACTCTCTCGGTATTTCAGCGGAAGTGGCGCGCCCTCGCCCAATTCCAGCAGACCCGAGGGGCTCTGGCGATGCTGGCGCAGTGGATCGCCTGGGCGGCGCGGGAGCAGTTCAGGCAGGCGCGGAACGAACCTCTGATAACGCTCGGCTCGGCTCCCTTGCACTTGCGCGAGTTTCGCGCGGTGGTATTGGGCCAGTTGGGGGAGTCCCGGCTCGATGTCGCCATAGAGGCGGACCTCGCTGGCGAGACCGCACGCAGCAAGGCGTTGGACTCGGACACCAAGGGTGCCCTGCGGGACATCCACCGGCGGGTCGGGACCGCCATCCTGTTCGAGTCCTCCGGCGGGCAGGTGGACAAGGTGGCGCATCTGCCGGAGCTGAGGTTCGCCCTCGGCGAGCCGGAGGTCGATACGGCGACCGTAGACAATGCCGCGTCGGCCCTGGAGAAGTCCGGCTTCTTCATACGCAAGGTTGGCACGGACGGCTATCGCATCCACCATCAGGCGACGCTGAGGAAGGTCGTCAGCGATCGCCGCGCCTCGCTTGACGAAGAGACGGAGGTCAAGCCGGCGGTGCGCAGGATCGTCCAGGAGGAGTTTTCCCACGGCGCGTCGGTTCCGGTCGCCTACTTCCCGGAGAATGGCGACGCAGTGCAGGACTCGCCGCGGCTGACCTTGGTCGTTCTGGATCCTGCGGAGGAGTGGCGTGAAGGTGGGCAGCTCTCGGAGAGCATTGCCCAATGGACTAGGGAGAGGGGCAGGTCGCCGCGACTCTATCCCGGGGCGTTGGTCTGGTGCGTCAGGAAGCCAGGACGCGAGTTGAAAGGGAGTGTCGAGCTACTGCTTGCATGGCGCCGCGTCGCACACGAGGTCTCGCAGGGCATCCTCGGCGTTGAGTTCGACCAAACCGAGCGTGCTGAGGTTCGGGCCAGGCTTAGGGAAGCGGAAGACGCGGCCAAGGACGAAGTGTGGGCAGGATACCGCTTCGTGGCACTGGCGGACGCCAAGGCGGCGCGCGGGCTGAAGGTCATCGACCTGGGCGCTGGTCACTCCAGCGGCAGCGAAACGCTCTGCGGGAGGGTCATCGCCTCGCTGAAGTCGGGCGCACTGCTCAGCGAGTCCGTCGGCGCCGGCTACATCGATCGGCACTGGCCCCCCGCCTTTAAGGACGCCGGAGCCTGGCCGCTCACCAGCCTGCGCCAGAGCTTCCTGAACGGAGCGCTGACGCGTCTTGTCGACCCGGATGCGGTTCTCCAGAGGCGAATCATCGACTTCGTTGAGACCGGAGATTTCGGCCTCGCCTCTGGGGAAAAGGCAGGCGGCGAGTATGAACGGTTGTGGTTCGGGGAGGCGATAGGAGCCGACGAGGTGGCGTTCGAGTCCGGGGTTTTCTTGCTGACCAGGGCCGAGGCCGAGCGGTGCCGGGCGGCCCAGGAAGGCCAGAGGCAGGCTCAGGCGGAGCCCGCTGCGACACCGGGCGGCAACGTGGACACGGGCCTGGCTCTGGGGGATCCCGCAACCGGTTCAGGTACAGAGCCACCTGCTACAGGCACAGCCCAAAGGACCACCCTGAGGCTCAAGGGGACTGTTCCCCCGGAGGTCTGGAACCGGCTCGGCACGAGGATCCTGCCCAAGTTGCGTTCCGGGGACGGGCTGAGCGTGGGTGTCGAGTTCTCGGTTGTTGTGGATGCGGGTCTATCGCAGGGCATCCAACTGGACTTGGAGCAGGCCCTGGCAGACTTGGGTCTTTCCGAGCAGGTGCATGTCGAGCGGTCGCAAGGCTGATGCCGCGCCCTCGTCGATCTCAAGGCGCTCAGTAAGCAGTTTCAAACTCCCGTGATGTCGGACCATCCTCAACCTGGTATCTCCCTGCTACAACAGCTCAGCGATGGATGCAACAGCGGACAAGGTCCAGTCGATCGATGCCGTACCCCCCGCCGCCGGATGGTCGAGGGATAACGATAGCCCGGCGACAGCAGCCTCCTGCGGAGTTCCGCGGCCGCCTCTTCCGCCCTCTCCGGATGGCCGGTCAGGACCAGGTAGGCCTGTAGCGGGTGGACGCATTGCACGCCGTCGACGGGCTCCGCTTCGTCGAAGACGGCTTCGTCGCTAGGTACGACTAGCTAGGCATTCGCCCCCCTGGGCTCTTCTCGAAGGTCCAAGTTGTTCCTGAGTCCTGCCGTCGGAAGAACGGAGAGGTAAACGGTAGAGATACGAAATCCCGCGCATCGTGTCAGCAGCCACGCTGAGGGGAGTCCCGTCGCCGCATACGGAGCTTCAGCCCGGGACAGCACTTCAGCGAAGCAGTATGTGAGGGTGACGCCGTCTCCAGCCGGGATGCGGACCCGGATCACGTGGTGCTGGTCGAACCTGTACTTCTCCCGCCAGGCATCCAGCAGCGTTCCATGATCCTTGACGCGGATGCCATCTTCTGCCCGCTCGATGAGTCCGTCCTCCAGCGGCCTGCCCACGACGCGGTTCAAATGTCTCTTTACCCGCCTGCGGCCCGTCCGCCGCCAGCGCTCCCCCGGTCCCCTTAGAGCGGTACGGGACGGGTGACCACCGGTATGATTGGGTCGACTGCCGAAACGCCGTCCGGCGGCTCTCGTGAACCGAGGATGACTGCGAGTAGACACCTTTCAGAGATGCGTAGCGGGCTCCCCATATCACTGCATGACCTGATCCACGCCCAGTCTGTGGAGAGCTATCGCAGGGAGTTCAAGGCCGCCTGGAACGAGTCCACCAGGGACGCGGTGGTGCGCACCGTATGTGCCTTTGCCAACGATCTGCTGAACCTCAACGGCGGGTACGTGATCATTGGCGTAGAGACGGACGACGCGGGTCAGCCGATTCTCCCGCCAAGGGGGATCCACGATACCGATCTGGACGGCGTTCAGAGGGAGATACGCGGCCGATGCAACCGGATAGATCCCCCATATCAGCCGATAATCTTCGTCGAACCGTTCGGGGACAGGACCGTGCTGGTGATCTGGGCGCCCGGCGGGGATACCCGGCCGTACGAGGCCCCGGCGCGCGGTGGCGGCAAGGCTCACTACTTCGTCCGGCAGGGGTCGGAGACAGTGGAGGCCAGGGGGCCGCTTCGCACCCAGCTGTTCGAGCAGGCGGCGAGGGTGCCGTTCGACGATCGGCGCAGCCTGTCTACGGGCATGGAGGCCATATCGGAGAGACTGGTCAAGGAGTTCCTGACCGACGTCCGCAGCGATATCGTTAGGGCACCCACGTTCGACGCTCGCAGCGCCTACTCCAACATGCGCATGCTGGCCCCCATGAACGCCCACGACGTGCCGAGAAATTTCGCCCTGCTGTTTTTCGTGGACGATCCGGAGGAGATTTTCCCCGGAGCCAGAATAGAAGTTGTCCAGTTCGCAGATGATGCCGGCGGAAATGTCGTTGCGGAGAGGACCATTCGTGGGCCGATTCACTATCAGATTAGACAGACGCTCAAGTACCTGTCTTCTCTGGGCGATGTCCTCCTGGAAAAGATCTCCGACCGCGCGGAAGCGGAGCAGACGGTGAACTATCCGTACGATGCCATGCGAGAAGCGGTTGTGAATGCCGTGTATCATCGCTCATATGAAGTCACGGAACCCACGAAGGTTTACCTCTATCCCGATCGAATGGAGATCATCAGCTACCCGGGGCCCGTGCAGGGAATAGAGTCGCATCACCTCGCGAGCGGGGGCTCGGTGCCACCCGTTCCTGCCAGGAACCGGAAGATCGGCGAACTACTGAAGGAACTGAAGTTGGCGGAGGCGAGGGGCACGGGTCTGCCCAGGATACGCAGGCGCATGAGCGAGAGCGGATCTCCCGAGCCCCGCTTCGACTTCGACGACGGTCGGACGTACTTCAGGGTCGTCCTCCCGGCGCATCCGCGTTACCGGGTCATGCATGCGCTCAGGGAGAGCGCCCTCATGTGGGCGACCGGCGACACGCAAGGCTCGCTGCGGCATCTGCTGCGGGCCGCCAGGGACCGGCCGGGATCCGGTGCGCTGGCGGGACAGATCATCGAGTACGCCGCCACGCTGGACGACCTAGAGCTCGCCAGGGAAGCCTTCGGGCGCTTCGAGGCTGCGGCCGACAGGACGGACTTGCCGCAGCCCTATCTGAGACTTGCCGCGGCCATGCTCAATCGGGGCGACCGCGGGGAGGCGATGCGAATATTGGATCTGACCCCAGCCGAGGGGGGAGGCGCCGGCCTCGCGGAGGCCGCGATTCTGAGTCGGCGCGGAGGGGATCTCAGGAAGGCTCACCAGCTGTTCGAGCGGGCGTCGTCGGACTCCGGAGAGGACCCCAGGTTCCTGCAAGAATTTGCTCAGACCAAGGTGGGCCTGGCGCGGCCACTGGGGCGAGGAGACCCGGCCAAGAGGACGCTCAATCGCCAGGCGTCGGAACTCCTGCGCAGGGCAATAGAGTTGACGGACGATCCGGTTCGCGAGGCTTGGTGCTGGTTCGATCTCGCGAGGACGCTCGAGTGGCTGGGTGAACCCGCAGCCGAGATCGAGGGTGCGTACCTTCGGGCCATCTCCCTCAAGGATGACGAGAAGCGGTTCGAGGAGTCTTATAGGAGATGGCGCGGTTGAGCGAGATAGGAGTAACAGTTCGGAGCTGGTGAGAGGCGAGGACCTGTCGGCAGGCCTGGAAGCGGAGCCGATGGCCGGACCTGCCGCCTACCGAATTGCTCCCATGACGCAAGATCCCTGCAAGGATGACCGACGCCCGTCACCCTGGCTCGGAAAGGCCTGCGCAGCCCCCCGCATCGGCCAATGGCGCTCGTGCTAGCGGCAGGTTCGCGCCTCGGAGGAGTCGCCTCAGCGATCCGATCAAGAGTGCCGAGGGCATCCTGAGGAACGTCCCCGAACCGCGAGGACGGCGTCCCAAGCTCGACCGTCACGAGTGCGAACATCGAACTGTGCATGCCCGGCGAGGTCGGTGACGCCAAGGACCTCGACTAGGCGCTCTGTCGCCTGACGAATTGACATGGGCTCACGCGGAGTCTGCCAGGTTGTCTTTATGCTGTGCCTTGCGCATGTGCGCAATCCTTACGATTTATGCAAGCCGGCCTAGTACTGAGACTCGCGGACTCTGCACGATCGTGCGGGTCGGCCAAGCGCCGTTTACGGTTTCGGCCAGTGGCCCTCGTGTTCACGGCTTGTCTGCTCCTCGGATGACTCGCCTTGGGGAGGTGGTCGAGAGTGCCGAGGACGTGTCGCAGAGCGCCGATTCACCTCCGCGAGGCCTCTCCCCTGTCGATCCCCGCCAGGAGGTCGAGGAGGCGCGTGCCGGCTGGCGTTCCCAGCTTGCCCGCGCATCGCAGCACCTCGCCCGCATGGTCCCGGAAGGAGATGATGCGCACCTCGTCGATCACATCGCCGTGGACAGCCTCCAATTCCTCCGACAGGCCCCGCAGCGCGAATAGAACGAAACGCGTCAGATCATCGCGCGCGCGGGACTGCACACGCCTCAGGTGGTTGATGTATTCCGCGCGGTTTCGATAGTAGTAGTTGGCCAGCGAGTAGAACCCGCGGGCGTTGACCCCTGCCTGGTATAGGAGATAGCTCTCCGCGGCTCGCGCCGTCCGCCCGTTGCCATCGCCGGAGGCCATGGTTTGGTTCGCCGCCCGGCGGCAGGCGGCCATGTGGCCACGACCCGGGGGCACACGGGCGCGGCACGCCCAAGGGCACCCAGCCGGGGGGCCTCCATTCCCGCCTTCCCGGCCGGTCAAGTACCCGCCCGTGCGGGCGGCCACGGCCGCGGGTGGGTCGTTTGATGGGCATGGGCGGCTGATATACCATCCGGCGGCGTTTTGAGCGAGGCTAGGAGCACGTGACAGATCTGCTTATCAGGGGAGGGCGCGTCTACGATCCCGCCCAAGGCATGACCGACCGCCAAATGGACGTTGCGGTGTCGGGCGGCCGCATCGCGGAGGTGGCGGAGGGCATCGACCCGGCGGGCTTCGGGTCCGTGATGGACGTGCCGGGCATGATCGTCGCCCCGGGCCTGATAGACCTCCACTGCCACGTCTACCACGGGGTCAACCCGACCGGGGTGCACCCGGACGTGGCCGGGGTGGGCTCGGGCGTGACCACCGTCGTGGACGGGGGCAGCGCCGGACACGCCAACTTCGGCGGCTTTCCCGCCTACGTCGCCCCGTCCTCCAGGACCAGGGTCATGTGCATGGTGCACATCGGCGCCAACGGCCTTTCGCGCATGCCGGAGCTGCGGTCCCTGGACGACATCGACGTCGCCGAGACCGCGCGCACCGTCCGCGACAACCGACCGCTGACCCAGGGCGTCAAGATAAGGGCCATCGGGCCCCTCGTGCCGACCGTGGGCCTGGAGATCGTGCGGCTCGCAAAGCGCGCGGCCGACGAGTCGGAGAGCCGGCTGATGGTCCACATCGGGGAGCTGTACCACGACGGCCCGACGCTCACGCGCTCCCTGCTGCCGCTGCTCGGCGCAGGAGACATCCTCACCCACTCGTTCACCCCCAACCCCGGCCGCATCCTCGACGACGCGGGCAGGGTCCTTCCCGAGGTCCTCGACGCCAGGGACAGGGGCGTAACGCTCGACACGGCCTTCGGGCGCTTCAACTTCGGGTTCGACGTCGCGCGCCGCGCGCTCGACCAGGGGCTGGTGCCCGACACCATCGCCACCGACATGACGGTGCCGGGCCGAGAGGGCACCGTGTTCAGCATGACGGAGATGCTCACCCGCTTCCTCGCCCTGGGCGTGCCGCTCGAGGGGGTCATCGCGATGGCGACGGCCAACTCCGCGAGGGCCCTCGGCATGGAGGACTCTCTCGGCAGCCTCGCCCCCGGCAGGGAGGCGGACATCAGCGTGCTGGAGCCGTGCACCGGGGACTGGGAGGTCTCCGACGTCCGGGGCGAGACGCTGCGGATCGACCTTGCGCTGAGGCCCGCGCTCACCGTGCGCGCCGGCGAGGTCATACCCCCCGACTGGGGCCCCCACCCGTGGGGCTTCCTGCCGAACCCGCAGTGAGCGGCCGCCGGCCCGGGGAGGGGGCCATCCTGGTGGACGCAGAGGGCGGCGTCGCGACGGTTACGATCAACCGCCCGGAGCGGCGCAACGCCATCGACTACGCCGGCTGGCTCGAGCTGCGCGCCGCCGCCGAGCGGCTCGAGGCGGACCCCGCCGTGCGCGTTGTCGTGATCACCGGGGCCGGGGACAGGGCCTTCTCGGCCGGCGCCGACATAGCGGACTTCGAAGAGCACCGCTCGGACTCTGCGAGCGCGAGGGGCTACGCCGCAGCGTTCGAGGGGGCGATGGACGCCATCGAGGCGATCTCGAAGCCCACCATCTGCCTGATACGCGGCTACTGCATCGGCGGGGGATGCGAGATGTCGATGGCGGCGGACCTTCGCTTCGCCTCGGACGACGCGCGCTTCGGCATCCCGGTCGCCCGGCTCGGGATCCTGGTCGGCTACTCGGAGATGTCCCGGCTGGTCCGGCTGGTCGGGCCCGGCAACGCCTCGAACATCCTGATGACCGGTCGCATCTTCGACGCCCGAGAGGCGCTGGCCATGGGCCTCGTCAACGGCGTCCACCCCGCGGACCGCCTAGGGGAGTTCGTCCGAGAGCTGGCCGAGTCCATGGTGCCCCTGGCGCCCCTCACCCAGGCCCGCCACAAGCAGATCATGCGGACCGTGCTCGGCAACCCGGGTCTCTCGGACCTCTCGCAGGCCGAGCAGGACCTGCCGTTTTCGAACTTCGACTCCGAGGACTTCCGCGAGGGCCGCGCCGCCTTCCTGGAAAAGCGCCGGCCGGTCTTTAGGGGCAGGTGAGCGCGATGCGCCGTGCCGGCGGCGGCCCCGAGGGGCGCGGGTGAACCCCGGCGCCCTGGACGGGGTCAGGGTCCTGGACTGCACGCAGATCCTGGCCGGGCCGTTCTGCACGATGCTGCTCGGCGACATGGGCGCCGATGTGGTCAAGATCGAAAAGCCATCCGGCGGGGACGACACAAGGCGGATGGGGCCCCCCTTCGTCGGGGAAACGGCCGCGGCGTTCCTGATGGTCAACCGCAACAAGCGCTCGGTCGCCCTGGACCTTCGGTCGGAGGGCGGGCGGGAGGCCTTCCTGCGCCTCGCGGCGCGCTCAGACGTGCTCGTCGAGAACCTGCGCCCAGGCGCGATGGCGCGGCTGGGCCTTGCGTACGGCGACCTGGCCCCCGGCAACCCCCGGCTGGTCTACTGCTCGATCTCCGGCTTCGGGGCGAGCGGGCCGTACCGCGAGCGCCTCGGCTTCGACCTGGTGGCCCAGGGCATGAGCGGGCACATGAGCTTCACCGGCCACCCGGACGCCCCGCCGGTCAAGGTGAGCACGCCCATCACGGACCTCAACGCCGGCATGTTCGCCGTCTACGGCATCCTGTCGGCGTACGTGCACGCGCTAAGGACCGGCCGGGGACAGCTCGTCGACACCTCCCTCCTCGAGGGCGGGATCGCATACACCGTGTGGGAGTCGGCGGGCCTTTGGTACGGCGGCGAGGTGCCGGGGCCGGTGGGCTCGCGCCACCGCATGACCGCTCCCTACCAGGCGTACCGCACGGCGGACGGCCACGTGAACGTCGGCGTCGCGAACCAGAACACCTGGGCCCGGTTCTGCGCGGCCATCGACCGCCCGGACCTTCGCGACGACCCGCGCTTTTTCACCAACGCCGACCGCGTGCGCAACCTGGAGGTGCTGGGCAGGGAGATTGAGAAGACGCTGGCGCGCGCGACCACGGCGCACTGGTGCGAGCGGCTCACGGAGGGGAACGTCCCGTCCGGCCCCATCTACGACGTCGCGGAGGTCTACGGCGATGAGCACGTGCGGGCGAGGGGCATGGAGATGGAGATCGACCACCCCACGCTAGGGCCGATCAGGAACGTGGGCCCCGCAGCCAAGCTCTCGGCGACGCCGGCGGCGCTGCGCCGCCCGCCCCCCGATCTGGGAGCGCACACGGACGCCGTGCTCGCTGAGGCGGGCTACTCCGAGGACGAGATAGCGGCGCTGCGCGGCTCGGGCGCCGCCGGCGCCCGGACGCAGGACGGTTGAGCGCGCCGGGCTGTGCCCGGGCGGACCCCTAGCCGCGGATGCGCTGGAGCACGGTGCGGGAGGCGTCGACGAAGTCGTCCACCTCGCTCTCGGTGGTCAGCGTGCACAGGGCGCCCTGCGCCCGGCTGAACATCAGCACCCCCTCGTTCATCATGCCGGTGTAGAAGGCCGTCTTGAGGTCCTGGTCGGCGCGCATCATGTCCCGGTAGTCGGAGATCTCCGACGAGGTGAAGTGGATCCCGAACAGCGACCCTATGCCGGTCGCCTGTCCCTCCATCTCCAGCTCGCCGAACACCGCGTTGATCTTGCCGCGCAGCTGGTCGCCCAGCGCGTTCATGCGCTCGAACGCCTCCGGGGTGAGTTGCTTTAGGGTCTCCTCGCCGGCGACCATCGTGGGCGGGTTGGCGTTGAAGGTGCCGGCGTGGGTGATGGCCGGGCTGTTCTCGTTGTCGTAGAGGGCCATCAGGTCGTCCCTGCCGCCCCAGGCGCCAACGGGCAGCCCGCCGCCGATGATCTTGCCGAAGGTCGTCACGTCCGGGATCACCCCGAACATCTCCTGCGCGCCCCCGGGCCCCAGCCTGAAGCTCTGCACCTCGTCGAAGATCAGCACGATGCCGAGCTCCTCGGTCAGCTCCCGCATGCCCCTGAGGAACTCGGGCCTCGCCGGGATGTACCCGAAGTTCGAGGCGACCGGCTCCATGATCACCGCCGCGAGCTCGTGGGCGTGCTCTCGGATCATCTGCTCCGAGCGCTCGAGGTCGTTGTAGGGCAGCACCACCACGTCGTCCACCACGGCCTGCGGCTGGCTGGGCCACTCGGGGACCGGGGTCGTGCGGTCCGGGTCCAGCTTGCTCAGGGGCGCGTACACGCTCACCGAGACGAACTCGTGGTTGCCGTGGTAGCCGCCCTCGAACTTGGCGAACTTGGTCCTGCCCGTGAAGGTCCTGGCCATCCGGATCGCGTTCAGCGTCCCCTCGGTGCCGGAGTTGGTGAAGCGCACCTTGTCGACCGAGGGCACGCGCTCGCAGATCATCTTGGCCAGCCTCACCTGCGCCTCGGTGGGGGCCGAGTAGCTGAGCCCGCGCTCCGCCTGGTCCCTGACGGCGCCCACGACCGCCGGGTTGGCGTGGCCGACGATGTAGGTCGTGGCGTTGATCATGAAGTCGAGGTAGCGGTTGCCGTCGACGTCGTAGACGTGGTGGCCCGCCGCGCGGTCCACGAAGAACGGGTAGGGGTCGAAGTACGCCGTGCCGCGCGAGCTTCCGCCGGGCAGGTACTTGCGCGCCTCGGCCTGCATCTCCTTGGAGACCGGGTGGTTGGCCGTGTAGGTGGCCGCCTCGCGGCCCATGGCGTCTGTCATGTCAGCTCCTCTTTGAGCGCGGATGACGGCCGGCGCTCGCTTGCCGCCGGCCCGGGGCGATTATACGCGCGGGCGGGCTAGATCCGCCGGGTGTGGCCGCCGTCGGCGACGATCATCGCGCCGGTCATGAACCCGCAGCGCCCGGACGATACGAACACCACAGGTCCGCGATCTCCTCGGGCCGCCCGAACCGGCGCATCGCAACGTCCCGCTCCAGCATCCTCTCCATCGCGTCGGGGTCGGAGTCCACTTCGCCCTGCCAGTACCCTCCGGGGAAGATCACGTTCCCCGGCGCCACCGAGTTCACCCTTATCCCAGAGGGTGCCAGGCGGACCGCCAGGTTCTTGGCGTAGCTGGCCAGGGCCGCCTTGGCGGCGTCGTAGGGCATCGCCGCCGGGTGGGCCTCGATGCCCGCTATCGAGTTGGTGAACACGATCGAGCCCCCGCCGGCCCGCAGCATCGCCGGTATCGCCGCGCGCGCAAGGCCGACCCCGGAGAACAGGTTGGACGCCATGTCCGCGTCCCAGCTCTCTGGCGGGATGTCCCAGCCGGTCTCCTCGGTGAGGGCGTTGCCGATGTTGGCGACCAGGCAGTCGATCGCCCCGAACCGCTCCAGCGTACGCGAGACGGCGTCCCCGACCGGGCCCGGCCTGGTCAGGTCCCCCTCGATGGCCAGCACCGCGTCCTGCCCGAACTCGGCCGACAGCTCGGCGGCCGTGCGTGCGAGCGGCCCCGGGCCGCGCCCGGTGATCGCCACCTTTGCGCCCTCTGCGAGGAACGAGCGCGCGATGGCCCTGCCGATCCCGCGGGACGACCCTCCGATGAGCGCTACCTTGCCGCTCATACCCAGGTCCATCAGCCCACCGCCTTGAGTTGCGCGCCCATCTACAGCGCGGTCAGCCCGCCGTCGACCACCAGCTCCGCGCCGGTGACGTACGACGACTCGTCGGAGGCCAAAAACAGCGCGGCGTACGCCACGTCCAGCGCCGAGGCGAGGCGCCCGAGCGGGACCTGGCCCTCCCTGTCCGCCCTCAGCTCCGCGGTGGGGTAGACCTCGTCGAGCATCGCCGTGTCCGCGGGGCCCGGGTGGATGGAGTTCGCCCGTATGCCCTCCGCGGCGTACTGGATGGCCGTCGACTTGGTCAGCACGCGGACCGCGGCCTTGGAGGGGTTGTAGGCGGCCGAGATGCGGCTGCCGACGATCCCGGAGGTGGACGAGACGTTGATGATCGACCCGCCGCCCGCCGCGGCCATCAGCGGCGCTACGGCCCTGGTGCCCAGGAAGACCCCGCCGGCGTTCACCGCCATGACGCGCTCCCACTGCTCGAGCGTCGCCTCGGCGATCGGCTCGCGGGCGTAGATCCCGGCGTTCTGGACGAGCACGGTCGGGCTCCCGAGTCCGCGCGCCGTCTCGCGCACCGCCCGCTCCCACGAGGCCTCGTCCGCGGCGTCGAGCTCGACCCCGAGCGCCCGGCCGCCCTCGCTCTCGATGGACCCGGCCAGGTCCTCGCACTCCCGCGCCCTGACGTCGGCTACGGCCACGGCGGCGCCCTCCCGGGCGAACAGCCTCGCCTGGCACTCGCCCAGGCCCCCGGCTCCCCCCGTGATCAGCGCCACCTTCCCACCGAGCCTCAAGGGGCGGCCCCGCCCGTCCCCAGGGCCTCGTTCATCGATCCGGAGCGGAAGCCGTCGAGGTCCAGCGCCACGTACGCGTAGCCGGCCGCCCTTACGGCGGCGCACACCCGCTCCCTGGTCCCGGGCGCGGCCAGCTCCTCGATGCGGGCGGCGGGGACCTCGATCCGGGCCACCGCGCCGTGGTGGCGCACCCTGAGCTGGTCGAGCCCCAGGGCCCTGAGGGCCGACTCGGCGGCGCCTATGCGCCCTAGCGCCTCCTCGGTGACCGGCGTGCCGTAGGGAATCCGCGACGACAGGCAGGCCTGGGCGGGCTTGTCCCAGATGGCGAGGCCCATGTCGCGGGCGATCGCCCGCACGTCGGCCTTGGTCAGCCCGGCCTCCATGAGGGGGCTGCGCACCCCGTGCCGCGAGGCGGCGGACATCCCCGGGCGGTGGTCGCCGAGGTCGTCGACGTTCGCGCCGTTGGCCACCTCGGCGTACCCCTCGCGCTCCGCCAGCCGGTCCAGGTCGGCGTAGAGGGTGTCCTTGCAGAAGTAGCAGCGGTCCGGCCCGTTGGCGCGGTACCCCTCGCGCTCGATCTCACCGGTCCGGATGACCCTGTGGGCGATCCCGATCCGGCCGGCCGTCTCCACCGCGCCCGCCAGCTCGTCGCGCGCGAGGCTGGGCGAGTCGGCGGTCACCGCCAGCGCGCGGCCCCCGAGGGCCCCGTGCGCGGCGGCCGCCACGAGCGCGCTGTCCACCCCGCCGGAGTAGGCGACCACGACCGAGCCGTAGCCGCGCAGCTCGCGGTCGAGCGCGAGGCGCTTTCGGTCGAGGGCCGGGGCGGCGGCCGGGCTCACACGTCGTCCTCGGAGATGAAGCGCCGAAGCACGTTGTCGGTCATGCGGGACACATCGTTGTCGTAGTCGTTGTGGGAGAGGGCCCCGCACCACGATATCGAGCCGACCGAGAAGACCGCCCCGCCGCCGGGGCCCTCGAAGAAGACGATGTCCCCTCGGACCAGCGGGTTGACCGTCCCGCCCTGGAGCCCGTCGTTGAGGAGGACCTCCTCGATGACGTGCTGGTACACGTCCGAGAACCCCTCGGTGGTGGCGACCACGAGGGCGTGGGGCGGGGTCCCGAGCTCGGGGTCGGCGCGGTCGATCTCGAAGCCGCCCGCACCGCCCTGGGTGAGACCGTAGTCCCCGAAGCTCTCGCCCTCGGAGAGGCCGTCCACGATGAAGGCCGCGCGCGGGTCGGCGGCGCCGGGCTCCATGCTGTACGGCAGCGACTCGTCGAAGCCCTGCGAGGTGAAGCCCACGCCGACCAGCTGCTGTGGCGGCCTGCCCCGGAAGCGCCATAGCCCGCCCAGCTCCCCGGTGCTCTGGTGGTAGTACTCGCCCGGCGCGGCCTCCCACGCCTCGGTGCCGCGGTGACGGCGCACCTCTATGCAGTGGGTCGATCCGGCGGCGAACGATGTCACCCAGTAGTAGCCGTTGCCGCCCAGGTACATGTGCCTCCCTCCCTCCCGCAGGTACTCCTCGAGCGCGTCCAGGCCGCGGGAGGTCCAGTACTCGGGGTGCGAGCCGGCCAGGACCACGCGGTAGCGTCGCAGCAGGTCCGCCCCCTCGCGCTCCAGGTCCTCGTCCGTCGCGACGTCGAACTCGTGGCCCATGCGCTCGAGCCAGTCGGTCAGGTGCAGGTCGGCGTTGAACTGGTGGGGCGCGCCCTTCCCGAAGTGCAGCAGGGGCGAGTGGTACTTGGGGCGCAGGTTGAGGATCGGCCGCAGCCGCGACGAGTGGGAGACCCCGCTGCCGTCGGTGTGGCGGTCGTACTGGCTGCGCAGCTTGTTGTCGATCATGTACTCGTCGCGGGCGTCCACCGGGTACTCGAAGGTGATCTCCTTTCCCCCGGACAGCCTGCCCATCTCCGTGTACTTGATGTCGGTGTAGGCGAATATGTGGATGTTCGCGTAGGACAGGTAGCTGTTGGTCGGGACCAGGAAGAGCGTCGGGGCGGTGGAGGTGCCGCGCGGCGGGCGCACGAAGAACGGGACGTGGTCCTCGGCGCCTCCGGCCTGGAGGTGGGCGGCGTAGATCCCGCTGCGCATCGTCTCGGGCACGGTCAGCTCGAAGCCGACGTCCCAGCCGGCGTCGTCCAGGTGGTCGTCGTGGAAGTGGACCGCCCCGTAGAGCTCGGGGGCGATGCGGTAGTTGTGCTCCTGGCCCCGCCAAAGGTGCCCTGTCATCGCCCTGTAGGGGCGGTTGACGGCGCGCCCGGCGTGGCCCCGCCCGGAGATGTCGTCGACCGCGTCGGTCGAGAAGTTGGTGGTGAACGTCCAGGCGGCGCGGAGCGACCCGTCGCCCACCTCGGCCGCCGGGGCGTCGCGCCGCAGCCGCTCTATCTCCTGGTCGGTGAGCGCCGATGCGTAGAGGCGCGGGCTGTCGATCTTCCCGTTGTACTTGGCCTCGGCCACCGGCTTGCCGTCGGGCAGGTAGGAAAGGTGCGCGGCCATGGTCAGCGGGGCCCCCGACCCGGCGAGCGGCAGGGCGCCGCACTCGCGGGTGACCCGCGCCAGGCTCGGCTCCCTGGGCCAGATCGTCATGGGCACCTGGTGCAGGGAGACCCTGCCCGCGGCCGCGTCGCAGGAGGCCGCGACGAAGTACCACACGCCGCTCCTCATGGGCACGCCCGTCGAGACCGTCTCGGTCCGTGACCCGTCGCCGAAGGACACGCCCAGCGAGCCGTCCTCGCAGACCATGAGCCGGTAGCCCGACCCCGATGTGGCCGACCACTTGCCCACGATGGTCTGCTCCCTGTCGGGGGTGGTCGGGTAGATCCAGGCCTGCAGGGACAGGGCGCCCGCCGGCTCGAGGTCCGGATGGTCCCCGACCACGACGTATGAGCCGTTCCTTATGGGCTGGACGGATCCCGGGTACTCGCCGTCGGCCGCCGTCGGGACCCTCTCGTCCCTGTAGCCGGGGCCCAGCGGGTTCTCGTCGCCGTGTATGAGCCGGACTATGCCGGCGCGGTAGGCGGCGTGCTGGGAGCTGACCATGAACCTGATCGTCTCACCGGGATGGACGCTGAAGCGGTCTGCGTAGCCGACGATCTCCAAGGGGCGCCTCCTCTGGCCGGCGGCCGTGCCGCGCGCGGCTCGCCGGCATGTTAGCAAGCGGCCATGGGCCGCTCAAACCGAACCCGCGGGTCCCGTTGCCTATACTAGCCCGATGGGAGACGCGAGATAGACCGAGCCGAACTGAAGGCCCTGCTCGACCGCCACGCCAGCGGCGAGATCGACACCGGTGAACTGGTCGCTCGCCTCGCCGAGCTGCCCTATCGGGACTTGGGTTTCGCGCGCGTGGACCATCACCGGGAACTCCGCACCGGCGCTCCCGAGGTGGTCTTCGGAGACGGCAAGACCCCCCAGCAGGTTAGAAGCATAGCGGAGGAGATACTCTCCCGCTCGGGTCGCGTGCTGGTCACGCGCGCGACCGTGGAGATGCGCGACGCGGTGGCCGAGGCCATACCGGGGGCGGCCTACGACCCGGTCGCAAGGACGATATCCCTGAACACCCGCGAGGGCGCAGGGGCAGCGGGGCTGGTGGCGGTGGTCTCCGCAGGCACCTCGGACATTCCGGTGGCCGCCGAGGCGGCCGTCACGGCTGAGTGGATGGGCCGGCATGTCGAGAGCCATCACGACGTCGGAGTGGCCGGGCTTCACCGGCTGCTGGACAGGCTGGGCGACATCCGGCGGGCCGACGCCATAGTCGCGGTCGCGGGCATGGACGGGGCGATGCCCTCGGTCCTTGCCGGGCTGGTTGGATCGCCCGTGATCGCTGTGCCTACCAGCATCGGATACGGGGCGAGCTTCGAGGGGGTGGGGCCGCTTCTGACGATGCTCAATGCCTGCTCGGCCGGCGTCGCCGTGGTGAACATCGACAACGGGTTCGGCGCCGGCTACATGGCCGCCGTCATCGCCGCCGGCGCGGGCAGGGCCGGGCCCGGTTAGAATCCCCCCATGCGAAGACGGGTGATCGGAAGCTCCGGCTCGGTCTCGTTCAAGGTCGTCAGGCCCTTTGGCGACCTGCCGGCGGGCATGACATGGGGCGGGGTCAGCGCCTGCTGCGTAGACTCGTCTGACCGGGTGTACGTGCTCCGGCGCGCCGACCCTCCCATCCTGGTGTTCGAGCCGGACGGCTCCTACGCGGGCTCGTTCGGGTCGGGCGAGCTCATCGAGGGCCACGGCATGTCCATCACCCCCGACGACGAGATCTGGGTCACCGATAAGGACGGACACACGGCCGTCAAGTTCAGCACCGGCGGTGAGGCGCTGCTTCGGCTGGGAACTCCTGACTCGCCGACCCTCGGGGCGCCCTTCGGACACCCGGCCGACGTTGCGGTGCACCGCGCCACGGGGGACATCTTCGTCTCCGACGGCTACGGCAACTCCCGCATCCACCGCTTCTCGGCATCCGGCGAGCTGATCGGCGGCTGGGGAGAGGCGGGCCAGGGCCCCGGGCAGTTCACCGTGCCCCACGCCATCTGGATCGACCGGCGCGACAGGGTGCTGGTGGCCGACAGGGAGAACATGCGCATCCAGCTCTTCACCCTGGGGGGCGAGTTGATCGAGGAGTGGCGCGATCACTACAAGCCGATGGACATCTACGTCGACGCCCGCGACCGCGTCTACGTGACGGACCAGGTGCCGAGGCTCACCGTGATGACGCTCGACGGCGAGGTCATCGCCCGCGGGCTGCACCGCGGCCACGGCATCTGGGGCGACTCTGCGGGCAACCTGTACTCGTGCTGGCCGCAGCCGGCCGACAACCCCGTGGTCAAGCTGGAGGCGCTGCCGTGAGGATCACCGACGTTAGGGCGACGCTGCTGTCGGCCGTCGTGCCCGAGGAGCGGCGCTGGCGCACCGACCTGGGCGTGGCGGTCAAGATGGACAACTGCATCGTCGAGGTCGACACCGACGAGGGCATAACGGGCATCGGCGCAGGCCAGGGCAACCCCGAGGTCGTGAGGGCCGTGGTGGAGACCCAGCTGCGCCCGCAGCTGATCGGCGAGGACCCGGCCATGATCGAGGGGCTGTGGGAGCGCATGTACAGCGGGTCCAGGGGGGAGCCGGCGATCGAGCGCGGCCATCCCCAGCCCGGCTGGTCGCGCCGCGGCGACACCCTGTGCGCCATCGCCGGGGTCGACATCGCCCTGTGGGACATCCTGGGAAAGAGCCTCGGCCAGCCCGTCTACCGGCTGCTGGGCGCCTCCCGCACCTCGGTCCGCGCCTACGCCTCCGGGGGCTGGGCCCCGGGGAAGGCCGCCGGAGAGGAGATGGCGGGCTACGCGGCCAAGGGCTTTTCGGCCGTCAAGATGCGCGCCGAGGGGCGCGACGGGTTCTCGATAGCCAAGACCGACGCGCGAGTGGGCGCGGCGCGCAGGGCCGTCGGGCCCGATGTCGAGATCATGGTGGACGCCCACGGCTCGCTCGACGTCTCGACCGCCAAGCGGCTCGCAAGGGCGCTCGAGGAGCACGACGTCGCGTGGTTCGAGGAGCCGGTCTCGTACGACGACCACGTCGGGCAGGCCGAGGTGCGAGCCTCGACCACCGTGCCCATCTCCTCGGGCGAGAGCGAGTCCACGCGCTTCGACGTGCTGGACCTGCTGCGGTGCCGGGCCGTGGACGTCCTGCAGCCGGACGTGGCCATAGCGGGAGGGCTCACCGAGTGCCGGCGCATAGCGGCGCTGGCCCACTCCCACGGCGTCAGGGTGGCCCCGCACGTCTGGTCCAGCGGTGTGATCGTCGCCGCCTCCATACACCTGGCCATGCACGCCCCCGCCTGCCACATCTTCGAGGTCTCCCAGAGCTCCTCGCCGCTGATCTGGGAGCTGTTCGAGGAGCCCTTCCCCATCGAGGGCGGCCGCGTCCTGGCCGTGGACCGCCCGGGCCTGGGGTTCACGCTTAGGGAGGGCCTCGCCGAGCGCCACCCCTACGTGCCCGGCCCGGCCTACGTCTACTAGCCGCCCGCACGCAGCGCCTGGCCGCGTCCGTCCGGGGACGGTGACGGCGCCAGTTCGCCGCAACGCGGGCCGCGCGCGTCGCCCGTCCACACCCCCTGCACCCCCTGCGGGGTCGGCAGACCCCGGCCCTCGCGGGGCGCCGCCGGGATCCCCCACGGCGATCGAGCATTGAAGGAACGCGGCGAGGCCGCAGGCTCCGGCCCCGTCGGCGAGCGCTCGCGGATAACCAGCCTCGACCTGATACGCGGGGTCGCGGTGCTCGGCATCCTGCTGATGAACGCCGTCTCTTTCAGGTTCGGCCAGGCACCCTACTTCAACCTGAGCGCCGGCGGCTCCGAGATGTGGCTCGACTGGGGCGTGGGCATGTTCGGCGAGATATTCATAGACCAGAAGTTCATGGGGCTGTTCTCGCTTCTGTTCGGGGCCGGGATGATCCTGTTCATCGACCGCGCCAGCGAGAAGGGCAGGCGCGCCGTCGCGCTGAACCTGTGGCGCAACGCGTTGCTGCTGCTGATCGGCATCCTGCACTTTCTGCTCTGGGACGGAGACGTGCTGATGGCCTACGCGGTGTCGGCCGTCTTCCTACTGGCACTGAGGAAGCTGCCGAACTGGGCCCTGATCTTCGCGGGCGTCGTCGTGTTCTCGCTGTCCATAGGCTCTGCGCTGATCGCCCAGCACCTGGTCGACACCCGCGACGCGTCGCTGGCAGGGCTGTGGACGCCCGGCGAGATCTCGACCGAGGACCCCGCAGGGCTCGTCTTCCTGCTCGGCTTCTTCCTGCGCGCGCTGGGGCTGATCCTGGTCGGCGCGGGCCTGTACCGCACCGGCTTCATCAGCGGCGCCCTGCCCGCGAGGGTCTACCGGCGCACCGCGGTCGCCGGGCTCGCCGTGGGCCTGCCGCTCGCCGCGGCCGGCGTCGTCATCACGGCCGTCAGCGACTACTCGCCGGACGTGGCGCTGGTGGGCCAGATCCCCAACACGATCGGCACGATTCCCGCCTCGCTGGGATACATGAGCCTGATCATCCTGTGGAGCAACCGCGCGGACGGCCGGATCAAGCGGCGCCTGCGCGCCGTCGGCAGGATGGCGCTGACCAACTACCTGGCGCAGTCGGTGCTGGGAGTGGTCTTCCTGACGGTGGTGCTGGGCGACGTCGACTTCGTGGGCCGCGGCCTTGTCCTGGCGTTCGTGCTGGCGGTCTGGGCCCTGCAGCTGTGGTGGTCGCAGGCGTGGCTGAGCCGCTTCCTGTTCGGGCCCGCCGAGTGGCTCTGGCGGGTCGCGACCTACAGGAGCGGGCAGCCGCTCGTCCGCCCGGCGGCGCGGGGTGCGGCGTAGCGGCCCGCAGGCCCCCGCGTGCGCGGCCCTGCCATTGCCCTAACGCGCGCGGGGCGCCGTCGTTTCCATACTGTGGAGCAATCGCTCCCGGAAGCCCCGGCGGCAGGAGAGACTAGGTGAGTGAAGTAGACATCGACGCCCTGATACGAAGGCGCGGCCCCCCTTGGCGCTGGCTCATCCCGCTCGCCGTGGCGGTGGCCGCTGGCGCCGGGGTCGGCGCATTCCTGCTGCTTCAGCCGGACGAGCCCGGGGTCGTGACAGAGCCGCAGCGCGCAGAGGCCGAGACCGGTCGGCTGAGCACCACGGTCGACCTCTCGGGCGCCGCGGCCGCCGAGCGCAGTGCGGAGCTCAGTTTCGAGGCCGCCGGCACCGTGACCTCGGTCGCGGTCGGGGTGGGCGACTCCGTGCGCGCCGGCGACACGCTCGCCGCGATCGACGATTCGGCCGCGGCCCTGCGCGTCGAGACCGCGGCGGTCCAGCTGCGGCTCGCCGAGCTGCGGCTCGAGGCCCTTCTCGCCGACCCGCAGGAGGCCGACGTCGCCTCCGCCAGGCAGTCCATAGCCTCGGCCAGGTCCCAGGTGGCGAGCGCGGAGCAGGCGCTGGCGCGGCTGCTCGAGCCGCCGGAGGCCGGGGACCTGGCGAGCGCGGAGCAGGCGGTGGCGAACGCGCTGAGCCAGCTCTCTAGCGCCGAGGAGGCCCTTGCCGCCCTCTCCGAGCCGCCGGAGGCCGGGGACCTGGCGAGCGCGGAGCAGGCGGTGGCGAGCACATTGGGCCAGCTCTCTAGCGCCGAGGAGGCCCTTGCCGCCCTCTCCGAGCCGCCGGAGGCTGGCGAGCTGGCGAGCGCGGAGCAGGCGGTGGCGAGCGCGCTGGGCCAGCTCTTGAGCGCCGAGGAGGCCCTGGACACGCTCCTCGCGGGTCCGAGCGAGGCCGAGACCGACTCCGGTAGGTCCGCGGTGACGCAGGCGCAGGCGCAGGTCACGAGCGCGACGAGCCGGGCGGAGGACTCGCTCATCGCACTCGAGGAGGCGTTCGACAGGTACTGCGACCTCTACGGGTACCTCAGGGTGGCGGATCAGGAGGTTTGCGGGGCCGCGCTGCCGCTGTCGGACGGGCATGTCGCGGTCGTCCGCGACTCGCTCGACGGGCGGTCGAGCGCCTACCAGCGCCAGGCGACAGGCCTCATGGCCGCCAACCTGGCCTTCGTTGCCGACGAGGCCGCCAGGGAGGCGGCGGTCGCCGCGCTCTCCTCCGCCGAGGAGAGGCTCGCGGAGCTGGTCGCGCCCGCCCAGGCCGAGGACGTGCGCCAGGCGGAGCTTGCGGTCGAGGCGGCCCGCGCGAGCCACGCGGCGGCGGAGGCCCGGCTCGCCGATCTCGGGGAGGAGTCGAGCGGCGAGGACGTGCGCCAGGCGGAGCTTGCGGTCGAGGCGGCCCGTGCGAGCCACGCGGCGGCGGAGGCCCGGCTCGCCGATCTCGGGGAGGAGTCGAGCGCAGAGGACGTCTACCAGGCGGAGCTTGCGGTCGAGGCGGCCCGTGCGAGCCACGCCGCGTCGGTCGCCCGGTTCGAGGAGGTGTCCGCGCCCGCAGGTGAGGGCGAGGTGGGGCAGGCCCGGGCGTCGCTGGAGAGCGCCCGTGCCGCCCTGGCCACCGCGCAGGCGCGCTTCGACGAGCTGATGGCGGGGGCCACCGAGAACGCTGTCGAGCAGCAGCGCGAGAGCGTGCGCCTCGCCGAGATATCGCTCGCCGAGGCCCGCTCCGCCCTCGACGACCTTTCCGTGGTGGCCCCCTTCGACGGCATCGTCGAGGCCGTCAACGTCGGCCCGGGCGACCGCGTGACGGCGAACCTGGCCGCCTTCTCGCTCAGCACGACGGACCGGGTGCTGGTAGAGCTGACCGTGACGGAGGCGGACCTGCCCGACCTCGAGGTGGGCCAGGCGGGCCTCGCCTCGTTCGACGCGCTGAGCGGGGTCGAGTACCCGGTGCGGATCACCTCGATCACCCGCGTGCCGGAGGCCGCGCAGGGGGTGGTGACGTATGAGGCCGAGGCGCGGATCCTCTCGGGCCCGGAGATCGCCGAGGTCGCCGGCGACCTGGCGGTCCTCGGGGGCGCCGGGGCCGGCGGCCTCGACTTAGGGGCGATGGCCGGACCGGGCGGCCCCGGCATGATGCCTCCCGGCTTCGAGCTGCCCGAGGGCGTGACGCTGCGCGACATCCTGCAGGCGGCTGCCAGCGGCGGGCCGCTTCCGGAGGGCGTGACGCTGCCCGAGGGGCTCGACATCGCTCCCGAGGACATGCAGCGCATCGCGGCCGGGCTGCTGGGCGGGCGCGGAGGGCGCGGCGCGGGCGGGCCGGCGGCCCTGCCCGGCGCCCGCCCGCTGCCGGCGCCGGGGATGAGCGCGAGCGTAACGATCCTGACGGAGCTGCGCGAGCCCGCCGTGCTCGTCCCCGTCTCGGCCGTGCGCCAGATCGACGGAGCCTGGCATGTCGCCGTACCCGCTCGGGCCGGCGCCGGGACCGGCTTTGAGCGCGTCGCCGTGGAGCTGGGCGAGTCGGACGGCACCAGCGTCGAGATCGCGGCCGGGCTCGAGGCGGGCGCGGTCGTGCTGATCGGCGCCGACAGCGCGGGCGCCGCGTTCAGCGCCACGCAGAGCCGGCGGATCCCCGGGCCGGACCTCAGCGGCTTCCCCGGAGTCGGCCCGCCCGGCGGCCGCCCTTGATCAGCCTGCGCGACATCACGCGGGTCTACGCGGCCGGCGGCGCGGCCGTGCACGCGCTGGCGGGAGTCAGCCTCGAGATCGGGCGCGGCGAGTTCGTCTCGATCATGGGCCAGTCCGGCTCCGGCAAGAGCACGCTGATGAACATCATCGGCCTGCTCGACAGGCCCAGCTCCGGCGAGTACATCCTCGCCGAGCGCGACGTGGCGGCGCTGACCGAGGACGCCCGGGCCCGCCTGCGCGGCAGCGCCTTCGGGTTCGTCTTCCAGTCCTACAACCTGCTGCCCCGCATGACGGCCCTGGAGCAGGTCGAGCTCCCGCTGGTCTACCAGGGCGCCCCGGACCGGCGGCGGCGCGCGGCCGAGGCCCTCGTGCGCGTCGGCCTCAGCGACCGCATCATGCACCGCCCGACCGAGCTGTCCGGCGGCGAGCAGCAGCGCGTGGCGATCGCAAGGTCGCTCGTGGTGAACCCGCTCCTGCTGCTGGCCGACGAGCCGACCGGCGCGCTCGATACGGCCACGGGCGCCGAGCTGATGGCCCTGCTCACCGAGCTGGTGGACGAGCAGGGCCTGACGGTGGTGCAGGTTACGCACGAGCCGGAGGTCGCCGCCCACGCGCGCCGCACCGTCCGCATGCGCGACGGGCGGATCATCGACGACAGCGCCGCCGGGCGCGGGGAGGCCCCCGGGCCGTGAGCCTGCTCGACGCGTTTCGCACCACGCTACGCGCGATCTTCGCCAACCGGCTGCGCAGCGCGCTGACCTCGCTCGGCCTCGTCATCGGCGTGAGCTCGGTGATCCTGCTGATCGCGGTCGGGCAGGGCACCCAGCGGGAGGTCACCGACAGCATCCGCGGGCTCGGCACCGATCTCATATTCGTCGAGTCGAGCGCGGCGGCGACCACGTCCCAGGCGGCCGCCCCCGCCGGCCCCCAGGAGTCGACGCTGGTACTGGGCGACGCGACGGCGATCGGCGCCAACGCCATCCCGGGCGTCGCCGCGGTCGCCGCGCAGGCGGCGATAGACGCACAGGCGATCGCCGGCGCCAACAACGTCGGCGCCGAGATCGTCTCCACCACGACCTCCTATGCGGAGGTGCGCGACCTGGAGGTCAGCTCCGGCTCGTTCATCACCCCCGCGCACGACGAGGACGGCCCGGCGGTCGCGGTGCTGGGCGCGCGCGTGGCCGGGACGCTGTACCCCGGCCTCGAGCCCGTCGGGCAGGAGGTGCGTCTCTCCTTCGCGGGCGGGCGCTTCACGCTCAGCTTCGTCGTGATCGGCGTGCTCAGGGAGCAGGGCGGGGCGAGCGAGGCGAACGACCAGGTCTTCATCCCGCTGAGCGCCGTCGCGGGCAGGCTGCGCTTCCTCTACACGCCGGAGGGGGACCTGCGAGTGACGCAGATCGACGTCCAGATGGCGGAGGGGGCCGACGACGAGCGCGTCAAGGAGGACATCGGCGAGCTGCTGCTGTTCCGCCACGAGACGACAGAGCCGGACTTCGTGATCCAGAGCCAGGACGACCTGATCGGCGCCGCGACCGACGTCAGCAACACGCTCTCGATCCTCCTCGGAAGCATCGCCGGCATATCGCTTCTGGTCGGCGGGATCGGGGTGATGAACATCATGCTCGTCTCCGTTACCGAGCGCACGCGCGAGATAGGCATCCGCCGCGCGGTCGGCGCCACCGGCGGCGACATCGTCAGGCAGTTCGTGGTAGAGGCGCTGACGCTCTGCCTGTTCGGCGGCGTGGTCGGCATCGGCATCGGCGTGGGCGTCTCGATGGCCGTCGACGGGCGCGAGCTGGGCGGGCAGGCGATGACGGTGGTGATTCAGCCGTGGAGCATCGCGGCGGCGTTCCTGGTGGCCGTGGGCGTGGGTCTCGCGAGCGGGAGCTATCCCGCCTACCGCGCGACCACCGTCGATCCGATCGCCGCGCTGCGCAACGAGTAGCGGCGGTCCGCCGGGCGCCCGTGCCAATGGGCAGTCCGGTACCATTCCTCCGAATGGGCCAGCAGGGTGAATCGTCCGCAACGGACGCCGACCGCCGCTACGTCGCGCTTCTGAGGGGCATCAACGTCGGTGGCAGGAACAGGCTTCAGATGGCGGACCTCAGGGGCATGTTCTCTGACGCCGGCTGCGCGCAGGTGCGGACCTACATCCAGAGCGGCAACGTCCTGTTCGAGGCTGAGCGGGGTCTCGCCGAGCGGGTGCCCGCCATCGTCACGGATGCGATTCGGCGGCGGTTCGGGTATGAGACCGAAGTCGTCGTGCGCTCGAGCCGTGAGATGCGGCAGGTCGCGGCCTCGAACCCCTTCGACACCTCCGGCGATCCGCGGCTGCTCCACGTGGCGTTTCTCGAGGACGCGCCCTCTGCGGAGTCGATGTCCCGTCTCGACCCTGAGCGTTCGCCGCCCGATGCGTTCGAGGTGCGGGGGCGCTGCGTCTACCTGCATTACCCCAACGGCTCCGCCCGCAGCAGGCTTACTAACGAGTACCTGGCCGCACGGCTGGGGACGGCGAGCACCATGCGGAACTGGCGAACGGTCCTCAGGCTGGTGGACATGCTCGCCTCCCCGTAGCCGGCTGCCGTGCGTGGCGCGGCCGCCGGCCGCCGGCGCCCCTGCGCAAGCTCCCCCCTGCGGCCTCCCCGCCGGCCGTCTCATTGGGACGGACTGCCCCGGCGCGGGCTGCTAACATGGGGCCCGATGGCCGAAGCTAGGGTCGACTTCACCAGGATTCACCGTCTCGAGGCCGTGGCCGTCGGCGAGCCTGGCCAGCGCACCTTCCACATCCTGGCCGAGAGCGACTCGAGCCGCGCCGACGTCTGGCTCGAGAAGGAGCAGCTCTTCCAGCTGGCCCTCGCCATCCACCAGATGCTCGACGCGGTCCGCGAGGGGGAGGATGCCGCCGCGGCCTCCTCGGCGGACGAGGAGCTCGAGGCCCCGCCGCTGACCAGAGTCGACTTCAAGGCGGGACGGCTGGGGCTGCGCCACGACGACTCGCGTGGCATGTTCATCGTCGAGGCCCACGACATCGAGTCCCCGCGGATCACTGACGAGGACGCCCCGGCCGACATCGCCCTGTGGGCCCCGCGTCCCAGGCTCGAGCGCTTCGCCGAGCAGGCGCTGGAGGTGTGCGCGGCGGGCCGGCCGCTGTGCCCGCTGTGCGGGGCGCCGATGGAGCCCGCCGAGCGCGGCGGCCACAGGTGCCCCCGGGTCAACGGCAGCCGGGCCGTGCGCTCGCCGGGCGCAAGCTAGCCGGGCCCCCGGGCCGGATGGACGGCGAGGCCCACACCGGCCATGCCCCCCGGGACGCAGGCGGGTCCGGCCCGCGGCCCTTCGACCCGCCAGAGGACCTCGCCCGGACCATACTCGAGTCGGCGCAGATAGTCGCCGGCGCCCAGGTGCGCCTCGGCTCCAACTTCACGTTCCTGGTGCATCTCGACGCCGGGGGCGACGGGCGGGTGATGCGGGCCATCTACAAGCCGCGCGACGGGGAGCGACCGCTCGCCGACTACCCGGGGGGCACCCTCTACAAGAGGGAGCGCGCCGCCTACCTTGCGGCCGAGCACCTGGGATGGCCCCCCGTGCCGATGACCGTGATCAGGGACGGCCCCTACGGCCCTGGCTCGATGCAGCGCTTCGTGGAGTTCGACCCGGCGGTGACCTACTTCAACCTGCGGGAGGACCGCCTCGGGGACCTGGCCCCATTCGCCGCCTTCGACCTGCTGGTCAACAACGGCGACCGCAAGGGCGGCCACTTCCTGGCCGACGGCGACGGGCGGGTCTGGAGCGTCGACCACGGCCTGACCTTCAGCGAGCACTTCACCCTCAGGACCGTCATGCTCGAGTTCTGGGGCGAGCCGATTCCCGCCGCCCTCGTTGAGGACCTGGCTGGCCTCGTCCCGGACCTCGAGCCGGGAGGGGGGCTGTCGGCCGCGCTCGACGGGCTGGTCAGCGCCGCCGAACTGACCGCCCTGCGCGGGCGGCTGTCGGGGATCCTCGAGTCCCCCGTGCACCCGGTGCTCGATCCCTACCGCAACGTCCCCTGGCCGCTGGTGTGACCGCCGCGGGCCGGAACGCCCTCACGGCAGCGACCGCCTGATCCGCCTCGCCCACCGCGCCCGCGGTCTCATGCCCGCCGCCACGGCGTCGGCGACGCCGGGCGCCCCGAAGATCATTGGCCTGTGCCACCGCCGAAGGTCGGCGGCGCTGGGAGGGTCGTCCGACCAGCCGGCCACAAGCTCGCGGAGACCGCGCCATCGCGGCTCCCCGTCGCCCGGATCGCCGATCAGGGCGGTCCCGCCGGCCGCGGGGACTATCACCGAGGCCGCGGCGACGTCCCACAGCGAGAGAGATCCGGTCAGCGCGCTGTACTGGAAGACCCCGGCGGCGACCAGCGCCGCCTCGTAGGCGATCGAGCCGATCTGCCTGGGCTCGCCGGCCCTGCGGCGCACGGACGCATCGAACCGGTACCTATAGCCGAAGCCGCCGGGCAGGCCCGCGAGCCGGCGAGACTCCGGCACCGCCCGGGCCAGGGCCTCGACCGGCTCGCCGTCCCACGAGGCCGGCCGGCCCTCGGCGGCGTGCAGCACGCGCCCGCAGGTCCCCGGCCAGGGGATGAAGATGGCCCCGGCGACGGGGCGCCCGCGGTGCATCACGCCCACCGAGCACGCGAAGATCGGCAGGCCCTGAGAGAAGTTCCTGGTGCCGTCGAGGGGGTCGAGCACCCACACGTGGTCGGGCAGGGGATCGTCGGAGGAAGCCTCGTCCTCCTCGCCGACGATCGCGTGCCCCGGAAAGGCCGAGCGTATGCGGCCGGCCAGCAGGGCCTGGCTGCGCCTGTCCGCCTCGGTGACCGGGTCCGAGCGGCGCTCGTCCTTGTAGTCGACCCTAAGCGGTCCGCCGAAGTGGTCCATGAGCAGGGCGCCCGCCTCGCGCGCCGCCGAGGCCGCCTCGCGCTCGATCTCGGCCAGGCCGCCTGCCGTCGTCGTCGGGGTGTCGTCTGCGGGCTGTGACATGGGGGTCGTCGGGACCGCGGAAGTGTAAGGAGCGGCGGGGAGGGCGGTCAACGCGCGGGGCGCTGCGGCTGGGATAGAATCGGCCGATGTTCCCATTCGACCGGTTTCGCAGGCGCGGAAAGGTCGCGGTCATCGAGATCTTCGGCACGATCGGCGGCGCGGTCAGGTCCGCTCCCTACGAGCAGGTGCTCGAGCGCGCCGGGGCCAGCCGGTCGATCGGCGCCGTGGTGCTGGACATCGACTCGCCCGGGGGGTCGGTGCCGGCCTCCGAGTACCTGTACCGCTCCGCGCTCAAGGTGGCCGCGCGAAAGCCCGTGGTGGCCTCCATCCGCGGCGTAGGCGCCTCCGGCGGCTACATGCTGGCGTGCGCCGCCCATCGCGTGGTCGCGACGCCCGGCGCCATGGTCGGGTCGATCGGGGTGATCTCGGTGCGGCCCGTCCTCGCCGAGGCCCTCGGCAGGCTGGGCATCGACGTCTCGGTCACGAAGGGGGGCGACCTGAAGGACATGGGCGCCCTCTGGCGCGCCGCGACCCCCGAGGAGGAGGGGAGGATGCAGGACCTGATCGACGAGTCCTACGGGCGCTTCGTTGCGATCGTCGCGGGGGCGAGGGGCCTGTCCGAGGACGCGGCCAGGGACCTGGCAACGGGAGAGGTGTTCTGGGCCGAGCGCGCCCTCGGGGCCGGGCTGGTGGACGAGCTCGGGGACCTGGAGACCGCCGTTCGGCGCGCCGCCGAGATGGCCGGCTGCCGGATCGCCGTTGAGCGCATGGCCCCGCGAAGGAGCCTCGGGCAGCGGCTGCTGCGGCCGCTGTCGGAATCGCTGGTTGAGTCCGTTGCCGGCGAGCTGGAGCGCCGGCTCTGGGTCCATTCCCTGCGCTAGCGCCGTTCCAACGTCCGTCCGCCCCGGGGATTGCACCAGCCGGCCGCCCATGCACGGAGGCGGGGAGGAACAGGGGCGCGGACCCGTTGCTAGTATCATTAGGGACCTGGAGTTGGACCGATGCTTGCCTATCCGATAGACCTTGAGGACGATGACGGAACCCGTTCTGGCGACCTGCCCGGACTTCCCGGAGCTGACCACCTTCGGGGACGACCGCGAAGAGGCGATCGCCCGCTCCGTCCACGCGCTCGAGGAGGCGATTGCGGCCCGCATCCACGACCGAAGGGACATCCCCGCCCCCTCGCGCGGCGAGACCTACGCCGTGCTGTCGGCGCCGACTTCGGCGAAGGTCATGCGATATCGGGGGCTGGGAGATTAGGGAATCGGAAAGATGGTGCGCCTATCGGGAGGCTAGGGCCGCGCCAGCTTGGCTCGCTCCCACAGCGTCTCCTTCTCCGGTGCCGCGAGCGACGCGAAGTCCGTCCCGTCCCGCGCGGCCATCCGCTCCATCGCCCTGAACCTGTCGGCAAAGCGCCGGTTGGCGCGCCTAAGGGCGGTCTCGGCGTCTATCTCCAGCCACCTCGCGGCGTTGACGAGCGCGAAGAGCAGGTCGCCGAACTCGTCCTCGCGCTCGCGCGGCGTGTCCGCGGCCCGCAGCTCATCCAGCTCCTCTGAGACCTTGTCGAGGACCCCGCCGGCGTCCTCCCAGTCGAACCCGGTCCGGGCCGCCTTGCGCTGGATGGCCTGGGCTGAGGCCAGCGACGGCAGCGCGGGGGGCACGCCGTCCATGGCGGACTCGCGCCCGTGCCTCCCGCCCTCGGCGCGCTTGATGTCGTCCCAGTTGGCCAGGACGCCCTCGGCGCTGAGGCCCCCCGGCCCGTCGCCGAAGACGTGGGGATGCCTGCGCACGAGCTTCGCGATCAGCGCGCCGAAGACATCCCGCTCGGAGAAGCTGCCCTCCTCGGCGCCGAGCTGGATCTGAAGCCCCGCGTGCATCAGGACGTCGCCGGTCTCCTCGGCGATGCCCTCGGCGTCCGCGGCGTCGATCGCCTCGATGAGCTCGCAGGCCTCCTCGAGGAACCGGTCGCGCAGCGACTCTGCGGTCTGCTCGCGGTCCCAGGGGCATCCGCCCTCGCCCCGAAGCCGCGCGAGGAGGGCCATCAGCCCCTCGAACGTGGGCGCAAAGCCGCCGTCCGCGGTGCGGGCGCCCGGCGCCGGTCTCATCGGGCGGAGGGGCGAAATCGCTGTGCTAACATCGGGCCGTGGACCCCCTGAGGCTGGCCCTCGCCGCGCTGTTCATCGCCTGCATACCGGTCTTCCTGGTCACGTCCAACGTCAGGTGGGTGATAAACGCGCCGCTGCTTTACAGCTACGGCTTCGACAAGTACGGGTCGGCCGAGGCCTCGGGCATCGAGCGCGACGAGCTGCTCAGGGTCGGGGCCGCGTTCCGGGACTACTTCAACAACGACGAGGAGGTCCTCGAGGTGCGGGCGGTCCGCAACGGCGTCCTGACCAGCATATACAACGACCGCGAGACCGCCCACATGGTCGACGTAAAGCGGCTGGTCCGGGGCGTGTGGGACGTGCACGTCGCGACCGGGGGGTTCATCGGGGCGTTCCTGCTCGCAGGGGCGCTGGTCTACAGGCGCCGGTGGCCCGGCATGGCGGCCGGCCTCGCCGGCTGGGGCGGGGCGATCACGCTTGGGATCGTCGTAGCCGTGGGCCTGGCGGTGCTGATCGGGTTCGAGGGGCTGTTCCTGGCCTTCCACCTGATCTCGTTCTCGAACGACCTGTGGATCCTGGACCCGAGCCGCGACGTGCTGCTGATGATGTTCCCGGAGGGGTTCTTCTTCGAGGCCACGCTGTGGATCGTGGGGGCGACGGTCGTCGAGGCGCTTGCGCTGACGGTCTATCCCGTCGTGCGGTTCCTGCGAGGCCGCCGGGCGGCCTCGGGTCCCGCAGAGGGCGCGGCCGCCCCCAGGTGACGTGCCCGGGCCGCGGCTAGCCTCCCCCGCAGCACCCCCCTCCACAGCATCCGCCGCCTCCGCCGCCCTGCGCGCGGGGGCCCCCCGCCGCGACCAGCGAGGGCAGCGACATGCGCCGGGTGCCGGCCTGCCCGCAGCGCGGGCACCTCGCCTCGCCGTCCATCGCCGAGATGGACCTTCGAAGCTCGAAGGTCCGCTCGCACGCCCTGCAGTCGTACTCGTAGATCGGCACGGCTACGGGTAGTGCCTCGCCGGTCCGCCGACGACCAGGGTCACGCCGAAGGTGTCGGTCTCCAGCGCCGCGGACTCGCCGCCCGGCACGTACTGGAGCCCCAGGTAGGTCTCGCCGTCCGCCATCACCCGGTAGCGAAACAGCGTCACGCCGGGCGCCTCGCCGGCGTCGGACCGGGGGACGAACCTGGGCGGCTCCTCGGCCCGCAGCCTCGAGCGGTCGAGCACCGTGACGACCCACCCGGGATCGGCGTCCGGGTGCGAGGGCAGCGCCACCGAGAGGAAGTCGCCGCGGGCCGCGCGGACCCGAGCCCCGTCGAGGGAGACGTCGACGTCGAGCGTGGCGGGGGTGCAGGCGGCGGCCGCGACGAGCGCCGCCAGCGCAAGGGATGTCCCGATCCATCGGCTCATCGTGTCCTCGGTCTTGCCATTCCATGCGGCCCCCGCCGGCCGCGGGGGCCCAGCGCCCCGGGGCGGATTCTAGCACCCGGCCGCGGTGCCGGCCTGCGCCCCGTCCATATAATGGAGCCCCGGACCCGGCGGTAGGAGATGCGGCAGATGTACTCACAGCCCGACGAGCGCGGGCGCTTCGGCAGCTTCGGCGGCAGGTACGTCCCGGAGACGCTGATGCACGCCCTGGACCAGCTCGCGGGGCAATACGCCGAGGCCCGCTCGGACCCCGGCTTCGCCGGCAGGCTCGAGGAGCTCGGCCGCACTTACACCGGGCGCCCGACGCCCCTGTACCTGGCGGAGAACCTCGGCCGCAGCCTCGGCGGCGTCCGCGTCCACATAAAGCGCGAGGACCTCGCGCACACCGGCGCCCACAAGATAAACAACGCCCTCGGCCAGGCCATCCTCGCGGAGCGCATGGGCAAGCGGCGGATCATCGCCGAGACCGGGGCGGGCCAGCACGGCGTGGCGACGGCCACGGCGTGCGCGATGCTCGACCTCGAGTGCGTCGTGTACATGGGCGAGGAGGACATGGCGCGCCAGCGCCTCAACGTGTTCCGCATGGAGCTTCTGGGCGCCGAGGTGAGGCCCGTCGCGTCCGGCAGCCGCACGCTCAAGGACGCGATCAACGAGTGCATAAGGGACTGGGTCACCAACGTCGAGACCACGCACTACCTGATAGGCAGCGCGGTCGGCCCGCACCCCTACCCGGCGATGGTGCGCGACCTGCAGTCGGTGATAGGCGCCGAGGCCCGCTCCCAGGTGCTCGAGGCCGAGGGGCGGCTGCCCGACCACGTCGTCGCCTGCGTGGGCGGCGGCAGCAACGCGATCGGGCTGTTCCACCCCTTCATACCCGACGAGGAGGTGGAGCTGATCGGCGTCGAGGCCGGCGGCTCCGGGGACGGCCCGGGCGAGAACGCGGCCACGCTGGTGTCGGGCCGGGTCGGTGTGCTCCACGGCAGCATGTCGTACCTGCTCCAGGACGACGACGGACAGGTGATCGAGACATCCAGCGTCTCGGCCGGCCTCGACTACCCGGGCGTGGGCCCCGAGCACAGCCACCTGCGGGACACCGGCCGGGCCCGCTACGTGAGCGTCAGCGACGCCGAGGCGATGGAGGGGTTCGGCCTGCTGTGCCGGACCGAGGGGATCATCCCCGCCCTCGAGCCCGCCCACGCCGTCGCCTACCTGTCCCGGTGGGCCCCGGGCCTCCCGGAGGGCTCCGTAGTCCTGCTCGGGCTCAGCGGCCGGGGCGACAAGGACATCGAGACCGTCTCGGCCTGGCGGGCGGGGGATGCGGGGTAGATGCGCCCGGGCGGAGGTCCCGCCCCCTGCGCCGCGCCCGCCGCGGGCCCCCGCCTGATCCGCCGCCTCTGCCGCCGGCGCGCGGGCCGGACGCGCCGCGCCGGAGAGCGGGGCTGCAGGGAGGCCGTTCCATCCGCACGATGAGGCCGCGCACGGCCGCGCTCGCCGCGCTGGCGGTGGCGTCGGTGGCGCTCGCCGCTTGGACGCCCGCGGCGCAGGCCCACGGCGGGGTCACCGACTTCGTGCGCGAGACCGCCGGACCCTACGAGGTCGCGTTCGGGACCAGCCCGCGCACCCCTTCGCCCGGCTCGCCGATGCACGTCTCCCTCAGGGTGATCGAGGCGGGCAGCGGCCTGGCCGTCCCCGGCGCGAGTGTGACGATGTCCGGGCGGGTGCTCGGCGACGGCGGCGCGGCGCTGGAGTCGTTCGAGGGGGTGGACGCCGACCTGTACGAGGAGGACCCGGTCTTCTGGGACATAGACCTCGCCGTCGAGCGCGCCGGGGACTGGGTGTTCACGGTGGAGGTGGAGGGCGGACCGGGCGAGGGGGCGGCGGACTTCTCGGTCCGCGTGCGCGATTCGAGCCCGGTCCCGGGCATCCTGACCATAGTTGGCCTGGTTGCGTTCCTAACTGTGGTGGCGCTGGCGATGCGCACCTATCTGGGAGCAAGGAGGGCGAGGAGCGGCGGATGAGCGCAGCGACGCGGATGATCCTGGCTGCGGCCGCCGCGGCGGCCCTGGCCGCCGGCTGCGCCACTCCGGCGGCGACCCCGGCGCCCGAGCCCTCCGCGACGCCCGCGCCCCCCAGCCCGACCTCGACCCCGCCGCCGGAGCCGACCGCGGCGCTCCCGACCGCGACGCCGGTCGCCGCGACCCCCACCCCCGCCGCCACCCCGACCGCCGAGGGCGGCGAGGCGGGCGGTCCTCTGGCGCCCGACTTCGATCTGGCCTCCGCGGCGGGCGGGTCGGTCTCGCTCGCGGACCTGCTCGAGGGCAGGGAGGCCGCGGTGCTCGTCTTCTACAGGGGCTTTTTCTGAGGCACCTGCCGGAGCCAGCTCGGCGAGCTGCAGCAGAACCTGGAGGGATTCGAGGAGATGAACGTGTCGGTGGCCGCCATAAGCGTGGACGACGCGCGCGGCGCCGCCGGGATGGCGCAGCTGGTGGGCGCCGAGTTCCCCGTCCTCGCCGATCCCACGCGGCGGACCGCGATGGCCTACGGCGTGTTCGATCTCCTGGGAGACGGCGTGGCGGCCCCGTCGGTGTTCGCGATAGATCCCGACCGGACGGTCCGCTGGGCCTATGTCGGCCGCGGCGCGGGCGACCGCCTCGTCTCCGCGGACATACTGGCCCGCATGCGCAGGTAGGCGCCGCGGACGGCGGTCGAGGAAGGAACGAGATGAGACTGAGGGCATACCCCGCGGCGGCCATCGGCGCGGCGGCGCTGGCCGCCCTCGCGGTGGCGGCCGCCTGCGGGGGCTCCGAGCCGCAGGCGCTGATCTTCGACATCGACATCAGCGACGACGCGTGGAACCTGCCCGGAGACAACATCGACGTCCGCCAGGGGGACACGGTCACGGTCAGCGTCGAGTCCGACGTTCGGGGCGGATTCCACCTCCACGGCTACGACCTGTTCGAGGTGGTGGCCCCCGGCGAGCCGGCGTCCATCGAGTTCGACGCGGACGCCACCGGGAGATTCGAGATCATGCTGCACAAGTTCACCCTCGCCAGCGACGCCGGCGGGATGGAGATGGACGGGAGCGGCGATGGCCATGGCGGGATGGAGATGGACGGCGGCGGCGATGCGGAGGAGACGGAGGTGAGGCTGGGCTGGCTCAGGGTGCTCCCCAGGTGAGGCGCGGGCCCGCCGCCCGCCGCGCCGCGCCGTGAGGTCCGGCCGCGCAGCGGCGCTCCTCGCGGCTCCGGCGGTTGTCGCAGCCCTGGCGGCGGCCCAGCCGGCGTACGCGCACGGCTTCGGTGCGCGCTACGACCTGCCTGTCCCCCTATCCTACTTCGTGGCCGGGGCCGCCGCCGCGGTGGCCCTCTCGTTCGTCGTGGTGGGGGTGTTCGTGCGGGGCGCCGGGGCCGGCGGCGCCTATCCGGCGTACGAGCTCACCGGGCGGCGCTGGTTCGACTGGACTGTGGGCTCCCCCGCCGCGCTGCTCATCGCCCGGCTCGCGTCGGTGTTCCTGCTCGGGCTGGTGGTGGCCACCTCGCTCTTCGGGTCCCACAAGCCGCTGGAGAACCTCTCGCCGGTGTTCGTCTGGATCATCTGGTGGGTCGGCGCCGGCTTCGTCTCGGCCACGGTCGGGAACGTGTGGGCGGCCATCAACCCCTGGAGGGCCGTCTTCGAAGCGGCCGAGCGGCTGCTCGCGCCGCGCCGCGGCTTCAGCCCGCTCCAGCGCTACCCGCGCTCGTGGTCGGTGTGGCCCGCCGTCGCGCTCTTCGCCGCGTTCGCCTGGGTGGAGAACGTCTACTCCGGGGCCGCCGTTCCCGCCGACCTCGGGACGATCATCGTCGTCTACTCGGTCATCCAGTGGCTGGGGATGCTCTGGTTCGGCAAGGAGGCGTGGCTGCGCTTCGGCGATCCGCTGTCGGTGCTCTTCGGCCTGTTCTCGCGCTTTTCCGTGACCGAGATGCGCTCGGCGGATGCGCGGGCCTGCAGGCGCTGCGAGCTCGACTGCGGCGGCGGGGACGGGGAGTGCGTCGACTGCCGCGCCTGCTTTGCGGCCGCGGCGCCGGGGCGGCGCGGCGTGTACGCCCGCCCGCCGGGAGCCGGGCTCATGGCGCCGGGGCGCGTGACGGGCGCGGCCACGGTATTCGTGATGCTGGCGCTGGCCGCGGTCACCTTCGACGGCCTCAAGGAGACGCCCGCCTGGAGCTCCGTGCACAGGGCCCTGGGCGGGCTCGACGCCCAGGCCGTCGACACCATCGGGCTCTTCGGGGTGCCCGCGGCGTTCATGGCCGTCTACGTGGCCTTCTGCTGGGGCATGGCCCGGATGTCCGGCGGCGCCATCGACGCCGGCCGGGCGGCTCGCGAGTTCGTGATGTCTCTGGTCCCGATCGCCCTCGCCTACCACTTCGCCCACTACCTCGCGCTGCTGCTCATCCAGGGCCAGCAGGTAGTGCCGCTGGCCTCGGACCCGTTCGGGTTCGGCTGGGACCTGTTCGGCTCCTCCGGCTACCGGGAAGACATTACCGTGCTCAACGCCGAGGCCGCCTGGTTCTTCTCGGTCGCGGTGATAGTGGTGGGGCACGTGGCCGCCGTGTTCATTGCGCACGTCGCCGCGCTGCGGGCGATCCCCGACCACGCCGCCGCGCTAAGGAGCCAGTACCCGATGCTGGTGCTGATGGTCGCCTACACGGCCGTGAGCCTGTGGATAATCTCGCAGCCGATCATCGAGTAGGCCCGCGCGCCCGGCGGCGCGGCGCGCTAGAATTGCGGCGGCCCTGACGGCCGCAAGGGAGGACCCCCGGCAGACATGAGAAGGCAGGTTCAGATCGGGCGCGACGGGGAGCTGACCGTCCGCATGTACGGGACGATGCTGCTGCTGGCGCTGCTGTTCGTGGCGTTCATGGGGGTGCTGTTCTGGGCGGGCGTGCCGTGGTTCGTGGTGCTTGTCATCGCCATCGCCCTGGCGATGTTCCAGTACTGGGGCTCGGACCGCCTCGTGCTGATGACCACCGGCGCGCGGGAGGTCGACGAGCGCGAGGAGCCGTGGCTGCACGAGACGGTGGCCCGGCTCGCGGCGGCGGCGGGGATACCGAAGCCCAAGAAGATCGCGATCATGGACACGCACGTCCCCAACGCCTTCGCCACCGGGCGCAACCCGAAGAACGCCGTGGTGGCCGTGACCCGGGGCCTGCTGAGCCGCCTCTCCAAGGACGAGGTCGAGGCCGTGCTCGGCCACGAGATCAGCCACGTCCGCAACCGCGACGTCATGGTGCTGACGTGGGCCTCGGTCATAGTGATCATGGCCGGCTTCCTGCTTCAGATGCTCTTTTGGATGAGCCTGTTCGGCGGCTTCGGGCGCAGGGGCGGCCGCGACGCGGGCCAGGCGTTCATGGTCATGCTCGCCGTCTACGCCTGCACCATCCTCGTCTACTTCCTGAGCCAGGTGCTGATCATGACCCTCTCGCGCTGCCGCGAGTTCGCCGCCGACAGGGACGGGGCGATCATCACCGGCAGTCCGATGAAGCTGGCCTCGGCGCTCCAGAAGATATCGAGCGACGTCCTCAAGATCCCCGAGAAGGACCTTCGCAGGGTCGAGCACGCCAACGCCTTCTTCATAATCCCGGCCCTGAAGGGCGGCGGGATGACGTCGCTGTTCTCCAGCCACCCTCCGGTCAAGGACCGCGTCGCCAAGCTGCGCGCGATCGACCGGGCCATGCGCCGCGGCGCCACCGAGTACCGCGAGTTCAGGGTCTAGGCGGCCCGCGGCGGTCCGGCGATGGGGTTCCTGGGACCGCTGCTCCGACGCGGCCGAGCGAGGTCCCCCCGCCCGGAGAGGTTCGCGGCCCTGCCCAGGGCGGCCCGTCAGCTCGCCGCCGGCGGCGAGCTGCGCCCGGGCGAGCGGGCCGGGGTCCTGTTCAACCCCGAGGTGGGCGCGTCCATCCCGGCCCTCGAGGGCGAGCTGCGGGGCGTCGTGGCGCTCGGCGGGAACCTGTCCGGCACGCGGGTCGAGATCGAGCTCGACGAGTTCGAGACGGGCTGGATCGTCCTCGACAACCGCGACTTCGGTGCGCTCATCGAGGCGCTCTGCGCCGTCAACGAGACCCTGTTCGCGCGCGGCAACGGCGACCGGCTGCTGGCCGCTGTGGCCAGGGTGGACTTCGAGCGCCGCGCGGCGTACTGGATCTACAACTACAGGCGCGGGCGCTTCCACCCGCTGGTGCGCCGCGGCGACGGCGACCGGCGCGACAACGAGGCCGAGCTGCGGCTGGGCGAGCTGATGGAGCGCGGCCGCGTCGAGGTCGAGCCGTCCCTCGAGCACTGGTACGGGCTCTCGGGCATACCGTTCTGATGCGCCGTCCCGGCCCCGGCCCTAGAGGTCGTCGAAGTCGCGGCGCCCGCGGCCGGACATCATGTTGATCAGGCCCACGATGCCGACGACTATCCCCAGGGCGATCAGGACGAAGCTGACCGCGGAGACCACGACGTCGATCTGGAGCAGGGCGCCGACGATGAGCATCGCCGCGCCCGCGGGCAGCTGCCACCTGCCGTCAAACACCCCTCTCACGTGCCCCTCCTCTCCGCATCGCCGGGCCCGGGCGCAGATTATAGGCCCGGACCCGGCGTCCCCGGTCCACCTCCATGCCCGGAGCCGCGCACGCGGTCGTGCCGCAAGGCCCAGTCCGGCGGCGGCCGCGGCGGGGCTGCTGGCCGTCCTCGCGCTCCTGGCGGCGGCCTGCGGGGACGGGGACCGCCCCGTCCAATCCGACCGGGCCACCGCGACCTTCGCCGCCCCCACCGCAACGGCCGCACCCACCGCGACCGCCGTCCCGGCGCCGACGCCGGCCCCGACGCCCACCTTCGATCCCGGCGACGTGATCCTGCCCACCGTCGCGGCGCCGACCCCGGCGCCGGGCGCAGCGGACGCGGCCCTGGGGCGCATCGAGGCGCGGGCGTCCCTGCTTCGGCAGCTCTACGCGGTCTCCGAGCCGCCGAGGCGGTTCGTCTCGAGGTCCGAGCTCGCCGATATCGTCGCCGGGCGGATGGCCGAGAGGCGGGACGAGCTCGAGATCCTCGGCCGGCTCTACCAGGCGCTCGGGGTCATCGGGCCCGGCACCGACTTCTACGAGCTCTACGCCGCGGCCACCGCCGCGGTGGTGGTCGGCATGTTCGACGCCGAGTCGGGCGAGCTCTACGTCGCCGGCGAGGACCCGGCAGAGCTGTCCGCCGCCGGCACGCTCACCTACGCCCACGAGTTCATGCACGCCCTTCAGCACCAGCACTTCGGCATCGGCGACATGCTCGACTCGCCCGAGCTGGACGCCAGCGCCGACCGCAGGGCCGCCTACGTCGCGCTCGTCGAGGGGGACGCGGTGCTGGTGGAGACGCTGTACATGGTCAACCACATGACCGAGGCCGAGCAGGCCCTGGTCCAGGAGGGGCTGGACGTGGACATGAGCGCGTTCCTAGCGGCCCCCCACATGGTGCGCAGGATGATCGCCTTCCCGTACTCAGAGGGCGCGCGGTTCGTGTACGAGTTCCTCACCGGCGGCGGCTGGGACGACGTCGACGCCCTGTACGACCGTCCCCCGGTCTCCACCGAGCAGGTCCTGCACCCGGGCAAGTACGTCCTCGGCGAGGGGCCCGCCTCTGTCGAGGTCCCGGTCCTGGACGGGGCGCTGGGCGCGGGCTGGACCGAGGTGGGCCGGGGCACCCTGGGCGAGTTCGCCCTGATGGCCTACCTCGAGGACCTGCTGGCCCCGCAGGCGGCCGCGGAGGCGGCGGCGGGCTGGGGCGGCGACGAGTACGCCGTCTACGCCGGCCCGGAGGGGGAGACGCTGGTGGTGCACAGGCACGCCTGGGACTCGGTGCCGGACGCCGGGGAGTTCCTCGACGCGCTCGAGGCGTTCACCCTGGGCAGGCCGGGGGCCGGTCCCTCGTCGCCGGCCGGGGAGGACGGCTTCCTGGTCGAGCTGGGCGACCGGGCGGTCTACGCGGTCGGGAGCGGCCCTGCGACGGACGTGGTATTCGCCCCGGATACGGAGGTCCTCCGGGTCGTGGCGGAAGCGCTCGGCGGGGGCGCCGGCGCCCCCGAGGCCCCCGACGTCGGGGCCGATCCGTAGAGGTGGCGGGCGGTGTGGGGGCCGCTTATAATGCCCGCGCCGTGACGGATCGCAGAGCAGACGCAGCCGGGTTGGAGGGGCTCGCCCGGCGCGTCCGGGCGCACTCCCTGAGGATGGTGGCGGCGGCCAACAGCGGCCACCCGGGCGGCTCGCTATCCGAGGCCGACATCCTCGCCGTGCTCTACGGCGCGGTCATGAACCACTCCCCGTCCGACCCCGCCATGGCGGACCGCGACATCTTCGTGCTCAGCAAGTCGCACGCCTGCCCGGCGCTGTACGCCGTGCTCGCAGAGTGCGGCTACTTCCCGGCCGCCGAGCTCTCCAGCTTCAGGAAGATCGGCTCGCGGCTGCAGGGCCACGCGCACGTCGCCACGCCGGGCGTCGAGATGTCCGGCGGCTCGCTGGGCCAGGGGCTCTCGTTCGGCCTGGGCGCGGCGATCGCGGCGCGGCTCGACGGCAGGCCGACGCGCGTCTACGTCCTGCTCGGCGACGGCGAGTGCGACGAGGGCCAGGTGTGGGAGGCGGCCATGTCCGCCCCCCACCACGGCATCGACAACCTGGTCGCGATAGTGGACCGCAACCGCATCCAGAACGACCGCTGGACCGACCAGGTGATGACGCTCGAGCCGCTCGCCGACAAGTGGCGCGCGTTCGGCTGGGAGGTCGCCGAGGCCGACGGACACAGCGTCGCAGAGCTGCTGTCCGCCTTCGACCGCGCCGCCGCCACCAGGGGCCGCCCGACGGTCGTGATCGCCCACACCGTGAAGGGCAAGGGGGTCTCCTTCATGGAGGACAACGCAGACTTCCACGGCAAGGCCCCGTCCCCAGGGGAGTTGGACCGCGCGCTCGCGGAGCTGGGCGCGGGGCCGTGAGCGCGACCGCTTCGACACGCGAGGTGGCGGGCGCGACGCTGGTCGAGCTCGGCGCGCTGCACCCCGACCTGGTCGTCGTCGGGGGCGACCTCAACAAGTCCACCTTCGCCAACAGGTTCGAGGCGGCCTTCCCCGACCGGTTCTTCGACTTCGGCCCGGCCGAGCAGAACATGGTCGGCGTGGCCGCCGGGCTTGCCGCGTCAGGCAAGATACCGGTGGTCAGCACCTTCGCTGTCTTCGGCTCGGCGCGCCCCTACGACCAGCTGCGCGTCGGCGTGGCCCAGCCGCGGCTCAACGTAAAGCTCGTGCTCACGCACGCTGGGCTGATGACCGGCGAGGACGGCGCGTCCGCCCAGAGCGTCGAGGACGTGGCAATAGTCTCGGCTCTGCCCTCGTTCACCGTGGTCGTGCCGGCCGACGGGCCCGAGGCGGCCGAGGCAGTGAGGGCCGCGGTCGAGACGCCCGGACCGTTCTACGTCAGGCTCTCTCGCCCGCCCACCCCGGTCGTGCACCAAGGCGGGTGCGACTTCGTCGTGGGCAGGGCCGGCGTCATGCGGGAGGGGCGCGACGCCGCCGTCATCGCGTGCGGGATCATGGTAGCGGTGGCGCTGGAGGCGGCCGAGGAGCTGGCCCGGGGCGGCATCTCGTGCCGGGTGGTCAACATGTCGACGGTCAGCCCCCTGGACGAGGACGCGGTCATGGCGGCCGCGCGGGAGACCGGCGCGGTGGTGACGGCCGAGGAGCACCTGCTGCAGGGCGGGCTGGGGAGCGCCGTGGCGCGGCTGCTGGCCGTGAGGGCGCCCACGCCCGTAGAGATGGTGGGGCTGACCGGCTACGCCGAATCGGGAGCGCCGGCGGCGCTTCTGGAGAAGTACGGCCTTACCGCTGGGCACGTCGCCGCGGCGGTCAGGAGGGCTGTCTCGCGCAAGGGGGGCTGAGGGGGCCGGGCGCGGGCCCGCCGGGCGCTACCGCATCAGCCCGGCGAGGTTGCGCAGGCCCTTGCCGGACGACATCCGCTTCATGACCTTGCGGGCCTGGCGGAACTCGTTGAGCAGCCTGTTTACGTCCTGGGGGGAGGTGCCGCTGCCGGCGGCGATGCGCCTCCTGCGGCTGCCGCCGATGATCTCCGGTCTCCTGCGCTCCGCGGGGGTCATCGACCGGATGATCGCCTCGGCCTTCCTCAGCCGGGACTCCAGCACGTCCCCGTCGCCGGCCACCCGCCTCTTGGCGGCGCCCATGCCGGGCAGCATCTCCATCAGCTCGGTGATCGAGCCCATGCCGCGCAGGCCCTGGAGCTGGCCGAGGAAGTCCTCGAGGTCGAAGGTGGCGCGGCGCATCTTCTTCTCTAGGGCGCGCGCCTGCTCGGCGTCGAAGGTCTCCTGGGCGCGCTCTACCAGCGAGACGACGTCGCCCATGCCCAGGACGCGGGAGGCCAGCCGGTCCGGGTGGAAGCGCTCCAGGGCGTCCGGCCGCTCGCCGGTTCCGACGAACTTGACGGGCAGGCCCGTCACCGCGGAGATCGACAGCGCCGCTCCGCCCCTGGCGTCGCCGTCTAGCTTGGTCAGCACCAGCCCGGTCACCGAGACGCGCGCGGCGAAGGCCTCGGCCACGCTCACAGCCTCCTGGCCGGTCATCGCGTCGACCACAAGGAGCGTCTCGTCGGGCTCCACCGCGCGCTCGACGCGGCCCAGCTCCTCCATCAGCGGCTCGTCGACCTGCTGTCGCCCGGCCGTGTCGACGATGACCCAGTCCGCCCCGGTCCTGCCAGCCTCGGCGACCCCGTCGCGCGCAACTTCCACGGGCGAAGCGCCGGAGCGGTCCTCGTGCACGGGCACGCCCACCTGGGCCCCGAGCGCCGAGAGCTGGTCTATCGCCGCGGGCCTCGCGAGGTCGGCCGCGACCAGCAGCGCCCTGCGTCCCGAGCGCCGCAGGTGCGCGGCGAGCTTGGCCGCCGTGGTCGTCTTGCCCGAGCCGTTCAGGCCGACCACCAGCGCCCTGTAGGGCCGCTCGGCGCCGGGGCTGAGCCCCCTGGCGCTGCCGCCAAGGACGCGGGTTAGCTCGTCGTGGGTGATCTTGGCGACCTGCTGGCCGGGTGCCACGCTCCTTAGCACGTCGGTCTCCAGCGCGCGGGCCCTGATGGCGGACACAAGGTCCCTGGCCACCTTGAAGTTGACGTCGGCCTCCAGCAGCGCCATGCGCACCTCGCGCAGCGCGGAGTCGACGTCCCTCTCCTCGAGCCGGCCCCTGTTGCCCAGCCGGCCGAGCACGTCGGTCAGCTTGGCCGAGAGCGCATCGAACATGGCAGCCGAGGGTAACACGCGGCCGCCGCGGAGGGATGGGGCGCCGGCCCGGCCGCGGGGCCGGGCCCGGGGCTACCTGCCCGGGCGGCTCCCGTTCCCGCCGAGCTGCTGGTTGAGGGCCTCGACGTCCACCTTGGACGCCTCCTCCAGCGAGCCGCAGCAGGCGATGGACGAGACCGCGTCGCCCTTGCGCATCTTGAAGACCGTCACCCCCTGGGTGATCCTGCTCTGGCTCGAGATCTCCGAGAGGTTGGTGCGCAGCACCTGCGCCTGCTCGGAGACGACGTAGACCTCCAGGCTGTCGGTCACGACCTCGGCCGCGGCCACCTGGCCGGTACGGGAGGTGATGTTGAACGTCTTGAGGCCGCGCCCGCCCCTGCTCTGGCGCCGGTAGAGCTTGAGCGCGGTGAGCTTGCCGAAGCCGTTCTTGCTGATCACGAACAGCTTCTCCTGGCTCCTGGGCTCGACCACGCTCATGCCGACGATCAGGTCCTTCGGCGGCCTTCGGCCCTTGATCTTCTGGGGCCGGATGTCCATGCCCCTGACGCCGCCGGCGATCCTGCCCGTCGGCCTGACGTCGGAGAGCGGGAAGCGTATCGACATGCCGCGCTGGCTGACCATCACTATGTCGTCGTCGTCCCGGGCCAGACGCGCGGTCACCAGCTGGTCGGTGCCCCGCAGGGTCATGATCTTGATCCCGGCCCGCCTGACGTTGGAGACCGCAGCCAGCGCGACGCGCTTTATCTGCCCGCTCCTGGTGGCCAGCACCAGGTACCTGCCCTCGGCGTCGAAGTCGCTGACGGCGATGACCGAGTTGACACCCTCGCCGTCCGAGAGGGGTATGACGTTGACGAGGGGCACGCCGCGTGTGTTGCGGTTGGTGTCCGCCCGCAGCTCGTACGCCCTGATCGGCAGCACCCTGCCGAGGTCGGTGAAGAACAGCAGCGTGTCGTGCGTGTCGCAGACCAGGATCGTGCGGACCGGGTCGTCGTCCTTGGTCCTCATGCTCACCACGCCCTTGCCGCCGCGGTGCTGGTTGCGGTACGTGGTGGCGGGGATGCGCTTTATGTAGCCGCCCTGGCTGAGGGTGACCACCACGCTCTCGTGGGGCTCGAGGTCCTCGCGGTTGAGGTCGCCGACGGCCTCCTCGATCTGGGTGCGGCGCTTCTGGCCGTACTTCTTCTTGACCTCGAGCGTCTCCTCCTTTACCACCGCGTCCACCTTGGCGGGGTCGGCGAGCAGGGCCTCGAGGTCTGCGATGCGCGCGGTCACCTCGGCGTACTCGTCCTCGATCTTCTGGCGCTCGAGGGCGGCGATGCGCCGCAGTTGCATGTCGAGGATGGCCTGGGCCTGGATGTCGCTCAGGGAGAAGGTCGCCATCAGGCCGCGCTTGGCGGCCTCGGCGCTCTCGGATGCGCGTATCAGGGCGATCACGGCGTCGAGGTCGTTGATCGCAAGGCGCAGGCCCTCGAGTATGTGGGCGCGGGCGCGGGCCTTGGCCAGCTCGAACTCGGAGCGGCGCGTTACGACCGTCCTGCGGAACTTGATGAACTCGACCAGGGCCGTCTTTAGGTCCAGCACGCGCGGCGTGCCGTCGACCAGGGCCAGCATGTTGGCCGAGAAGCTCGACTGCATCGCGGTGTACTTGTAGAGGTTGTTGAGGATCACCAGCGGCTGCGACCCGGAGCGCAGCTCCATCACGATGCGCATGCCGGTTCGGTCCGACTCGTCCCTGATCTCCGTGATGCCCTCGAAGCGCTTGGACCTGGTCATGCCCGCGATCTTCTCTATGAGCGTGGCCTTGTTGACCTGGTAGGGCAGCTCGGTCACGACGATCCTCAGCCGCCCGCCGCGCTTGACCTCCTCGATCTCGGCCCTGGCGCGCACGACGATCTGGCCCTTGCCGGTCGTGTAGGCGCTTATCGTCCCGTCCCGTCCCTTGATGGAGGCCCCGGTCGGGAAGTCGGGGCCCCTGATCGAGCGCATCAGCTCGGGTATGGAGAGGTCGGGGTTGTCGATAAGCCGGGCGACGGCCGAGCAGACCTCGCCGGGGTTGTGGGGCGGGATGTTGGTCGCCATGCCCACTGCGATCCCGGCGGCGCCGTTGACCAGCAAGTTGGGGAGGCGCGCCGGCAGGACGGTGGGCTCCTGGAGCGTGTTGTCGAAGTTGTCGGCGAAGTCGACCGTCTCCTGGTCGAGGTTGGCCAGCATCTCCTCGGCGACCTTGGAGAGCCGCGCCTCGGTGTAGCGCATCGCCGCCGGCGGGTCGTCGTCGACGCTGCCGAAGTTGCCCTGGCCGTCCACGAGCTGGAGGCGCATCGAGAAGTCCTGGGCCATGCGGACCATGGCGTCGTAGATGGCGTCGTTGCCGTGCGGGTGGTACTTGCCCAGCACCTCGCCGACGAGGCGGGCGCTCTTCTTGTAGGCCGTGCTGGGCCTCATCCCCAGCTCGTGCATGCCGTAGAGGATGCGCCTCTGCACCGGCTTGAGGCCGTCGCGCACGTCCGGGAGCGCCCGGGACACGATCACGCTCATCGCGTAGTCCAAGTAGGACGAGCGCATCTCGTCGGTGAGCCTGGTCGGCTTGATCAGTCCGTGCTCTGTCCTGCCACTAACCATCTGCTACTCCGATCTAAGCGTGGCCGCAGCACCGCCGGGCGGCGCCTGCGGCTGGGACGGCCGGGGGGCCGGTGTGGCCGGGTGGGACGGGCGCCCGAGAGGTCGGTACGGACGCCCCGCCGGGACCGCTGCGGCCCCCGCCTTCGCCCGCGCATGGCTGGCGCGCATTGTAGCAGCAGCTTTGCCCGTAGCCAAACGTTTTCCCGACCTATTCGCACAAAAAGGCCGGAATTTTTGTCCTACGGCCAGTCGCCCCGCCTCCGGGCGTCCGCGCGCGCCACCAGGCCGCCGAAGAGGCGGTCGAAATGCGGCGGCATCTCGCCCCTCAGCTCGGGGTGGAACTGCACCCCCAGCACCCAGCTGTGCGCAGGGCTCTCGAGCGCCTCTATGAGGCCGCCTTCGACCGCGTACGCAGAGGCCATCAGCCTCGGCGACCTGTTCGCCTCGGCCACCCCCTGGTGGTGCCAGCTGTTGACCATCACCGTCCCGCCCGAGCCGACGCACGCGGCCAGGCGCGAGCCCGGGGCGATGAAGATGCGGTGCCGCGAGGTGGTCTGCTCCCCCCGCTCGTCGAGGCTGGAGCCGTGGCCCGGGTGGGTCTCCCCGAGGTCCTGGATGAGCGTCCCCCCGCTGACCACGTTCAGGGCCTGCATGCCGCGGCACACGCACAGGACCGGCATGTCCGCCGCCATGGCGGCCCGCAGCAGAGGCAGCTCCATCTCGTCCCTGGCCGGCTCGGACTTGACGTTCGCGGCCGGGTCCACCTCGCACCCGTACTCCGAGGGCCGTATGTCCGGACCGCCCCCGGCGAGGAAGCCGTCCATCCGCGCGACGGTCTCGCCGGCGGGAAGGCCGTGGTCGGGGTATATCGGCCACGGCTCGCCCCCGGCCTTCTCGATCACATCGATGAAGGGGGCCATGTACTCGGCCTCGCTCTCGGTGACGCCTATCACTGGCTTGGACATTCTCAACCGGACATTCGGGGAATCGAGGAGGTCCGTCCGCCCGGTTTCGCCCCCGGGCGAGGGGCCGCGGACCCCGCCGCTGAGTATACCCAATGGGTCTCCCCGGCCCGGTGTTAGAACATTTGTCTTTACAATACGGCCGGCGGGTGCTAGCATCCCAGATGGCGCCGCCGCGCCGGACGCGAGCGTGCCGCGCCGCGCCCTCCCCGGCACGCGGGGAGGCGCAAGAATCCAGACGGGAGAACGAGATGAGGGACGACAAGGTCAAGGCACTGGACGTGGCGATCGGCCAGATCGACAGGCAGTTCGGCAAGGGCGCCGTGATCCGCCTCGGGGACGCGGAGGACCGCGGGGCGGTGCAGGGGGTGTCCACCGGGTCGATCGCCCTGGACATCGCGCTCGGGGTCGGCGGCATACCCAAGGGCAGGGTCACCGAGCTCTACGGCGCCGAGTCCTCGGGCAAGTCCACCGTCGCCTACCACATCATGGCCAGCGCCCAGCGCACCGGCGGCACCGTGGCCTACATAGACGCCGAGCACGCCCTGGACCCGGGCTACGCCGGCCGGTGCGGCATCGACATCGAGAGCCTCCTCGTCTCCCAGCCCGACTCCGCCGAGCAGGCGCTGGAGATATGCGAGTACCTGGTGCGCTCCAACGCGGTGGACGTGGTCGTCATCGACAGCGTGGCCGCGCTCGTCCCCAAGGCCGAGATCGAGGGCGAGATGGGCGACGCCCACGTCGGCCTCCAGGCCAGGATCATGTCCCAGGCCCTGCGCAAGCTCACGGCCGCCATCAGCCGCTCCAACACCGCGGTCCTGTTCATCAACCAGATCAGGGAGAAGGTGGGGGTGATATGGGGCAGCCCCGAGGTCACCCCCGGCGGCCGCGCCCTCAAGTTCTACTCCTCGGTGCGCATCGACCTTCGCCGGGTCGAGTCCATCAAGCTCGGCACCGAGGTGGTCGGCAACCGCGTGCGGGCCCGGGTCGTCAAGAACAAGGTGGCCCCCCCGTTCCGCGTGGCCGAGTTCGACATCATGTTCAACCAGGGGATCAGCAGGGAGGGCGACCTGCTCGAGCTCGGCGACGAACTGGGCATCGTCCGCAAGAGCGGCGCGTTCTACTCGTACGGCGAGGTCAAGCTCGGCCGGGGCCGGGAGGCGGCCAAGGACTTCCTGCGCGACAACGAGGACATCGCCGCCGAGATAGAGGCGAGGATCCGCGAGGCGGCCGAGCCCGAACCCCGCCCGGCCCCCTCCCGCAACGGCGCCCGCCCGGCGGCCGCCGTCCCGGCCGATTCCTAGGGTGGGCACCAGCGCCCCGGCCGGACGCGAGGCGGCCGACCGCGCCAAGCTGGCCGCGATGAGGCTGCTGGCCCGCCGGCCCCGTTCGGTCCGCGAGCTCAGCGATCGGCTGGGCCAGCGATTCTCGGACGGGGCGGTGCGGGCCACCGTCGAGTCCCTGAGGGAGACCCGCCTCGTGGACGACGAGGCGTTCGCAAGGTGGTGGACGGACTCGAGGACCGGGTCGAGGCCGATGGCGGCCGCGATGATCAGGGCCGAGCTCGCCAGGAAGGGAGTGGACGCCGACGTGATCGCCCGCGCCGTCGGCCTCGTCGATGACGAGGCCAACGCGAGGGCCCTTGCCGAGAGGCTCTGCGGGTCGATCCCCGCGGACGATTTCGAGGTCTTCGCGCGTCGCCTGGCGGGGCGCATCGCCCGCAGGGGCTATCCGGCCGACCTGGTCCGCTCGGTGGTGCGCGAGGCTTGGGAACGCCGCGGCGCCGCCCCGGCCCGCAGCCCGCTCCCCCGCGGCCTGTAGAATTATCCGATCAACTCCCCGGGCGCGCCGGCTTCGGCGGCGCGCCCGGTACCGTGTGCTCCGGTGGAAGGCCTGACCGCCAACATAATCCTGATAGCGGTGTCGGTGGGCCTGTCGGCCTTCTTCTCCAGTTCAGAGGCCGCCTTCCTCTCGCTGCAGAACTCCCCGAGGCTCCAGCACCTGGTGAGCACGGGCGACCCCGGCGCCCGCCGCGTTGCCGCCATGCTCGAGCAGCCCGAGAGGCTGCTGTCGACGATCCTCCTCGGCAACAACCTGGTGAACATCCTGTTCGCCACGATGATCACGATGGTCACGCTCTCGTTCATCGACAGCGCGGCGATCGGCGCGGTGGTCTCCACCGCGTCCGGCACCGCCATCCTGCTCGTGTTCGGCGAGATAATCCCCAAGGCGTTCGCCGTCAGGTACCCGGAGCGGCTGGCGTTCGCCTACACGCGTCCCCTCCAGGCGATGGAGGTGATGATGTGGCCGGTGGTGAGCGCGCTCCAGCTCATCAGCAAGGCCGTGCTGCCCGGACGGGGCGACAGGGACGGCGAGTCCCCGTCGATAACCGAGGGCGAGATCCGCGCGCTGATCGACATCGGCGAGGCCGAGGGCGCCTTCGAGCCCGAGGAGGCCGAGCTGCTCGAGAACGTGTTCCGGTTCGGGGACCGCCAGGTCAGGGAAGTCATGACCCCGCGGACCGAGATGGTCTTCGTCGAGCGCGGCACCGCGCTCGGCGACTTCCTTCAGATCTACGCAGAGCACAGCCACACCCGCTTCCCGGTGTACGAGGGCGACACCGAGAACGTCGTGGGCATCGTCTCGGCCAAGGACGTCCTGCGCTCCCTGCCCGCTGGGCCCGGGGGCGGGTCGGTGACCGACGTGGTCCGCGATGCGCACTTCGTCCCGGAGACAAAGCGCGCGGCCGAGCTGTTCGACGAGCTGCGCGGATTGGGCCGCCAGATGGCCATAGTCGTGGACGAGTTCGGGGGACTCGCCGGCCTGGTCACGCTCAAGCGGCTCCTCGAGGAGCTGGCCGGCCCGGTGGGCGAGGAGGGGGAGGCGCCGGCCGAGGAGTACCGCTCGATCGACGAGTTCACCTTCCTGGTCGACGGAGCGATGTCGCTGGAGGAGGCGAACGAGGAGCTCGGCCTCAGCCTGCCGCGGGGCAGCTACGAGACCGTGGCCGGGTTCGCGCTGGACGCCCTGGGGCACATACCCAGGGAGGGAGAGCACCTCGAGGGCGCCGGCGTCAGGCTCGAGGTGCTCAGCATGAGGAACCTCAAGATCGAGACCCTCAGGCTCACCAAGCTGGACGCCGGCCGCGACGACGCCGGCGACCGTACAGGGGCGGAATGACGGCCCCGCCGCCCCGGCGCGGGCCGGGCCGGGGCCGGACCTCAGGGGCCGTCCGCGAGACCCGCGCGGCCGTCGCCGGCGCGCTGCGCCGTGCGGACCTCGAGGGGGCGAGGCTCGTCGTCGCCGTGTCCGGGGGGCAGGACTCGCTCGCCCTGCTGGACGCCCTCTGCTCGCTGCGCGGGCCCCTGCGCCTCGAGCTCGTCTGCGCCCACTTCGACCACGGCCTGCGGGGCGCCGAGTCCGCGGCGGACGCCCGGTTCGTGAGGCAGCACTGCGAGCGGGCGGGCCTGGAGTGCGTGGCCGGCGCGGCCGAGGAGGGCCGGCAGATCCGGGGGGAGGAGTCGGCGCGCGAGGCGCGCTACGGCTTCCTCTCGCTGGCCGTGGAGCGCGCCGGCGCTGCCGCGGTCGCGGTGGGCCACAGCGCGACCGACCAGGCCGAGACCGTCCTCCTCAACATCGTCCGCGGGGCCGGGCTCGCGGGCCTCTCCGCCATGCGCGAGGACTCGGTGCTGCCCGTCGGGGGGCGGGAGCTGCGGGTCGTGAGGCCGCTGCTCTCCGTCCAGAGGCCGGCGCTGGCGCGGTACTGCCAGGACGCGGGGCTCGCGCCCCGGCTCGACTCGTCGAACGAGAGCGGCGAGTTCGCCCGCAACCGGGTGCGGCGCTCCCTCGTCCCGCTCCTTCGCACCTTCAACCCGGCGGTCGAGGACGCTCTGGTCCGCCTCGCCGAGAACGCCTCGCGGGCGGCCGAGCTCGTCGAGTCGGAGGCGGAGCGCCTCTGGCCTCAGTGCGCCCGCGAGGACGGCGGATCGGTCTCGATAGCCCGCTCGGCGTCGTCCCTCCCACCGGCGGTGGCAGGCGCGATCGCTAGGCGCGCGGTCGCGCGGGTCAAGGGCGACCTCAGGGACGTGCGCCAGGGCCACGTGGACGCGGTGGCGGACCTGCTGCGCGGTGCCCGGGGCCGGACGGTCCGGCTGCCGGGCGGCCTGGAGGCGGTGGCGCGCGGGGACGCGGTGGTCGTCCGGCCCGGCCCGCCCCGCGCCGCCGGGCCCGAGGGCCCCCTGCCCCTGCCGGTGCCCGGCACCGCCACCTGGTCGGGGTGGCTGATCTCGACCTCGGTGGAGGACGCCGGGGACGGGGACCGGCCCCCGGCCGACGGCGCGCTTACCGCCAGGCTCGACCCCGCGCTGGCGGACGGGCCGCTGTGGGTGCGGGGCTGGATCGACGGAGACCGCATCCAGCCGTCGGGGATGACCGGCACCAGGAAGCTGCAGGACCTGTTCGTGGACGACCGGGTTCCCAGGGAGGAGCGGCGATCGGTTCCGCTCGTGGTCTCCGAGCGGGGGATTGCGTGGGTGGCCGGGCGGCGGGTCGCCGGGTGGGCGACGGCCCCGCGGGGCGCCGGGAGGTGGCTGCGGGTGCGGGCGGCGCGCCCGCCTACATGACCCGGTTCAGGCGCGGGCTCGGGGTGACCCCCGGGGTCCTGCCGCGCTTGGCCGTGGGCCTGCCGTCGACCTCGCGGATGTCCGCCGTGAAGCCGTTGGGCGGCGCCGAGGCGATGTACGTGCCGACCCCGAAGCGCTGGACGGGGGCCCCGGCCGCAACGAACAGGGCTATGCGATCCGGGTCAAGGCCGCCCGAGACGGTTATGTCCACGTGGCGGAAGCCGGACATGTCGAGGCGCGAGCGCACCTCCTTGACCATCTCCGGGCTGACGCCGCCGCGCTCGGGCGCGGTGTCCATCACGATTCCCCGCAGCCTCTGGCGCAGCGCCTTCGATGCGGCCACGGCCTCCTCGGCCTCGTCCCTGTGGGTGTCGACCAGCGCCAGGCGAGGCACGTCCTGGGGCGTGTGGCGGTCGAACGCCTGCAGGGATCTGACGACGTCGCCGAGGATCAGGGAGAGGGCGTGGGTCATGCCGTCGGTCGGGGTCACCCCGGCCAGCTTCGCGCCGAGCGCGGTCGAGCAGGAGGCGCAGCCGCCGATCACCGACGCGTAGTCCATCAGCGCGGCCATGTTCGGGTGAAGCCTGCGGGCGCCGGTCGCCAGGACGGGCGTCCCCGCGGCCGCATCCACGCACTCTCGCGCCGCCGCGGCCCAGCCGGTCGAGGAGGCGAGCATTCCGGTGATCGCCGTCTCGTAGAGGCCCAGCGACCCGTAGGGCGCCCTGACCCTGAGGGCCACCTCCCTGGCCTCGATGGTCGCCCCCTCGTCGAGGGCCCAGACCTCGACGCCGCTCTGGGGCAGTATGCGCTCGAGCAGGGTGCGCACCTCGGACATGCCGCACAGCAGCCCCGCCCGCGCCGGCGAGAACTCCATCGTCACGACGGGGTTTATGCCCTCGCTCCTCAGCACCTGCAGCGTGCGCGAGAGGCGCACGTCGGCGGTGTCTCCGATCAGTGTGGGGCGCTGTACGTCGAACTCGGGACTTGCCAAGGGCTATCCGGCTCCAATCAGAGGGTCGCCCCGAACGGGGCGCGGGGTCAAGCGCCGACCGGTGCGCGGCTGCCGACCAGCGTGGCGCCCAGGATCCTCTCCATGTGGCGCAGGGCCGAATCGTGCGCGGCGCGGTCGAACGAGGCGACGCAGTCGACGGGGATCTCCACGGCGTAGTCGCGGTTGCGCGCGTCGGCCGTCGTGTGCATCACGCAGATGTCCGTGCACACGCCCACAACGATCAGCTTGTCCGGGCCGAGGGCCGCCAGGCGCTCGGCGAGGTCCGTGTCGAAGAAGGCGCTGTAGCGCCGCTTGGGGATGACGGTGCCCGGCAGGTCGGCCAGCTCCCCGACGACCCTGGTCTCGTCGGTCCCCCTGACGCAGTGCACCGGGAACATCCTGAACTCCAGGTCGTCGGGATCGTGGTTGTCCGCGATGAAGAACACCTCCGAACCTGCCCCGAGCTCGCGCTCGACCAGGCTCCTTATGCGGGGGATGATCTCTCTCGCCTCGTCCCCGCAGTACAGGTTGTGTCCCTCCTCGAGGAACCCGACCAGGGCGTCCACCACCAGGACCGCGTTGGCCATCGCCAGTGCCTCCCCGCCGCAGGGGCCTTGCCGCTCGGCCGGCCCGGCGGCGCTCAGAACCGCATGGTAACCCCGGCGGGGGCAAACATCAAGGCTGGCGGCACGCCTTAAGCCCGTCTGTAGACTGCCCGGCGGCCCTGGATCGGACATCCCGCGCGCCCCCTGTGGCCCCCCGCTAGGCGGGGCGGCGGAGCCTGCGGGAGGCGCTCCGCAGCCCCCAGAATCGCAGCCGCGCGAGGCCGGCCAGGTCGTGCGCCGCCGTGCTCAGGACCCTCACCCGTGTGTCGGGGTCGTCGTGCCAGCGGACGGGGACCTCCTTGATGGAGAACCCGTTCTTCTCGGCGAGTATCAGCAGCTCGGTGTCGAAGAACCAGCCGGTGTCGCGGACCAGCGGGACCAGCAGGTCCGCCGCGCGGCGCGTGATCGCCTTGAAGCCGCACTGGGCGTCGCGGAAGCCGACCAGGAAGGTGGCGCGGATGATCAGGTTGTAGGCGCGGGAGGTCACCTCCCTGCTGCGCGAGCGGCCCTCGACCAGCGAGCCCTCGATCAGCCGCGAGCCTATCGCGAGGTCGTATCCGCCCCCCGAGACCGCCTCCACCAGGGGGACGAGGTCGTCGAGCTGGGTCGACAGGTCGACGTCCATGTAGGCGACGATGTCCGCGTCCGACTCCAGCCAGGCGCGGCGCAGGGCCCTGCCCCGCCCGCGCTGCTCGAGCGCCGTGTACCGCACCCCGTCGTAGAAGTCGACCAGCCGCTCGGCGACCTGCGGGGTCTGGTCGGTCGAGCCGTTGTCGGCGATCGTGATGCGCCAGCTGTAGCCGCCGAGGTGCCCGCCGAGGAAGTGGTGCAGCGCCCCCACCGAGGCCGAGAGCACCCTCTCCTCGTTGAGGACCGGGATGACGATCTCGAGCGATCTGGCCAAGGCGCCGCGCCCCGCTCGGCTCAGTGCCTGAAGTGCCGCGCGCCGGTCAGCACCATCGCCAGGCCCAGCCGGTTGGCCGCCTCCACCACCTCGTCGTCGCGGATCGACCCGCCGGGCTGGACGGCGGCGACGACCCCGGCCCGTGCGGCCATCTCCACGTTGTCCGCGAACGGGAAGAACGCGTCCGAGGCGAGCACGCTCCCCGCCGCGCGGTCCCCCGCCGCACGCACCGCCAGGTGGATGCTGTTGAGCCGGTTGGGCTGGCCGGCTCCCATGCCCACCAGGGAGCGGTCGCGCGCCAGCACTATCGCGTTCGAGCGCACATGCTTTGCAGCGGTCCACGCGAACGCCAGGTCCTGCATCTGCTCCGCCGTCGGCCGCCTATCGGTGACGACCCTCCAGCCGGCCGGGTCCTCCTCGAGGTCGTCCGGCCCCTGGACCAGGACGCCGCCGGTGATGCGCCTCATCTCGGGAAGGGGCGGGCCGGTCTCCGGGTCCACGCACAGCACGCGCAGGCTCTTCCTTGCGCGCAGGACGGCGAGGGCGTCGTCGTCGTAGCCGGGCGCGACGACCACCTCGTAGAAGACGCCCCTCATCGCCTCGGCCGCCGCCGCGCCCACGGTGCGGTTGAAGCCCACTATGCCGCCGTAGGCGGAGACGGGATCGCCGGCCAGGGCCGCCCCGTAGGCCGCCGTCTGGTCGTCGGACGAGGCGAGGCCGCAGGGGTTGTTGTGCTTTATCACCGCCACCGTCCCGCCGGGGAAGTCCGAGACGACGCGCCAGGCGGCGTCCGCGTCCAGCAGGTTGTTGAACGACAGCGCCCGCCCGTGAAGCTGCCGGGCGCGGGCCACGCCGCCGCCGCCCTCCCCGCTGTAGAGCGCGCCCGGCTGGTGCGGGTTCTCCCCGTAGCGCAGCTCGGCAGAGCGCCCGAGCGAGAGCGAGATCGCCGCCGGCAGCCCCGCCTCCCCGCCTCCCGGGCCGCCCTCTGAGCCCAGGTAGGCGGCGATGGCCGAGTCGTACGCCGAGGCGTGGGCGAACGCCTTGCGGGCGAGCTGCCTGCGCCGCTCAAGCGGCACGGCGCCGGGTCCCCCCTCGGAGATGCGCTCGGCGAGCCAGCCGTAGTCCGCCGGGTCGACGGCCACGAGCACGTGGGGGAAGTTCTTGGCCGCCGCCCTGAGCATGGTCGGGCCGCCGATGTCGATGTTCTCCAGCGCCTCGGCGAGGCCCACCCCGGGGCGTGCCACCGTCTCCTCGAACGGGTACAGGTTGACGGCGACCAGGTCGACGGTACCGATCCCGGCCTCGGCGAGCTGGGCCATGTCGGATGCCACGTCCCTGCGGGCCAGGATGCCGCCGTGGACCGCGGGGTGGAGGGTCTTGACGCGCCCGTCCATCATCTCGGGGTAGCGCGTGACCTCGGACACGGCCGTCACGGCCAGGCCGGCCCCCGCTAGCGCCGCGCTGGTCCCGCCCGTGCTGACCAGCTCCATGCCGGCCCCGGACAGGGCCCGGCCCAGCTCGACCACCCCCGTCTTGTCGTAGACGCTCAGTATCGCTCTCATGCCGTCCGTCAGGCGCCCGCGCTGGGCGGACCTCCCCCCTTCACTCGAACCAGACGCGGTCGGTGGCAGCGGCGCCCGGGCCCGCGGCCACCGTCTCCCCCACGATCCGTGCCCCCGGCACCGAGGACGCGACGTCGCCTGCCCGCTCCGGGTCGCACGCGGCGACCAGCCCCAGGCCCATGTTGAACACGCGGCGCATCTCCCCGGCGGACACGCCCCCCGCCGCGGCGATCAGCGCGAAGATGGGGGGCGCCTCCCAGCTTTCCTCGAAGAACCGCGCGCCCACCGCGTCGGGCAGCACGCGCGGCACGTTCTCGACGAGGCCCCCGCCCGTGATGTGCGCCATCACGCTGACCCGGTCCCTGATGGCGGCCGCGGCGTGCACGTAGGAGCGGTGCGGCTCGCTCAGCTCCTCGCCCAGCGAGCGCCCGAGCTCGGGCACGTGCGCCTCGAGCGCCGACGGGTCCGAGTCCAGGCCGAACGCCCTTCGGACCAGGGAGAAGCCGTTGGTGTGCATCCCGCTGGAGGGCAGCCCGACGAGCGCGTCGCCGACCCGCACGCGCGCCGGGTCGCACAGCGCCCCCTCCTCCGCCGCCCCGACCGCGAATCCCGCCATGTCGAACCCGCCCTCGCCGTACACGCCCGGCATCTCGGCCGTCTCCCCGCCGATGAGCGCGCAACCGGCCGCGGCGCACTCGTCCGCCATGCCCCGGACCAGGGCCTCTACCGCGGCGGGGTCGACCGCGCCCGCGGCCACGTAGTCGAGGAAGAACAGCGGGTCCGCGCCGGTGACGGCGACGTCGTTGAGGCAGGCGTTGACCAGGTCGCGGCCCAGCGGCTCGTAGCGGCCCGTCCACGCGCCGAGCATCACCTTGGTCCCGACGCCGTCGGTGCTGGAGACCAGCACGGGCCGCCGGTAGCCTTCGAGCCGAAAGGCCCCCCCGAAGCCCCCGATCCCCCCGACCACCCGGCGGTCGGACGCGCGCCGCGCGACGGCGGCCAGGCCGTCCTTGACCCGCTCGGCCAGGTCCCTGTCCACGCCGGCGGCCCTGTAGGCGTCGGCGGGGTAGTCGGCTGGCGCCGCGGGCCCGGTCCGCCCGGGCGCGGCTGGGGTCGGGGAGGGCAAGGCCCCCCTAGACCTCCAGCGCCAGCTTGTCCATCTCCAGCTGGACCGGTATCGGGTGGTCCCCGGTGAAGCAGCCCAGGCACACGCGGTTCCTGGGCAGGTCGACGGCGCTCAGCAGGCCACCGATGCTCAGGTAGCCCAGCGAGTCGGCGCCCACCAGCTCGCGGATCTCCTCGACCGAGTTGCCGGCGGCGATCAGCTCGCGGCGCGTGGCCAGGTCCACGCCCAGGTGGCAGGGGTGCTTGATCGGCGGCGCGCAGATGCGCAGGTGGACCTCGCGCGCGCCGCCGCGCCGCAGCAGGCCGACGACGTGGGGGGTGGTGGTCCCGCGGACGATCGAGTCGTCGACCACCACCAGCCGCTTGCCGGAGATCACCTCGGGCAGCGGGTTGAGCTTGCGGCGCACGCCCAGCTCCCTGAGGCGCTGGTCGGGCAGGATGAAGGTCCTGCCGACGTAGCGGTTCTTTACCAGCCCCTCCCCGTAGGGGATGCCGGACTCGCGCGCGTAGCCCACGGCCGCGGCTATGGCGCTGTCGGGCACGCCTATGACCATGTCGGCGGCCACCGGGTGCTCCCTGGCGAGCTCGGCGCCCATCCGCACGCGCTGGTTGTAGATCAGCCTGCCGTCGATGACGCTGTCGGGCCTGGCGAAGTAGATGTGCTCGAACACGCACGACGCGCTGGCCGCGCTCCCGTTGGAGGGGCCGTGCCTGTGCACGGTGCGCAGGCCGTCCGAGTCGACCAGCACGGCCTCGCCGGGCTCGACCTCCCTCACGAAGGCGGCGCCTATGTGGTCGAGGGCGCACGTCTCGGAGGCCAGCACCCACCCGGAGCCCAGGCGGCCTATGCACAGCGGCCGGACCCCCAGCGGGTCCCGGATGCCGAGCAGCGCGTCGTGCGTTAGGGCCGTCAGCGAGTAGGCGCCCCGCAGGCGCCGCATCATCGCGGCCACGCGCTCGCCCCAGTCGGCGCCGGCGCAGTGGCTCAGCAGGTGGGCGATGATCTCCGAGTCCGAGGAGGTCTCGAACCGGCACCCCCAGGTCCCCAGCTCCTCGCGCAGGTCGACGGCGTTTACGACGTTGCCGTTGTGGGCGAGGGCGATCTCGCCGTTGGGCCCCGAGGAACGTATGGGCTGGGCGTTGCGGTGGCGGCTGGAGCCGGTGGTCGAGTAGCGGGTGTGCCCGATCGCCGCGTGGCCCGGCAGCAGCGCTATGTCGTCCTCGTCCAGGCCCTGCGACACCAGGCCCATCGCCGTCTTGATGCGTATGGCGCCCTGGTGGGCGGAGGCGAAGCCGGCGCTCTCCTGGCCGCGGTGCTGGAGGGCGTAGATCCCGAAGAAGGCGAGCCGGGCCACCTCCTCGCCGGGGGCGTAGACGCCGATGACGCCGCACTCCTCGCGCGGCCGGTCATCGGGGCCTGGATGGTGCGTCATTTGCAGGGCGCGGGGGAGATACCGGGTCCGGGGGGCGGCACGCGATTCGGGAGGCTCGATGTCATTCGAATTGGCTTGGCGGCCGGGGCCCTTCCGCGCCGGATCATATATTGCGCCCCGGTCGGGGGTCAACGAGAGCCCGCCTTGCCGGCCGGCCGGCCCGGCCTCGAGGCCCGCCGGGCGCGGCCCGCGCCCATCCGCGCCCGGAACTCCGGCACCGCTATCCACAGCGCCGCGACGGCGGCCATGGCGGCGATGGCGTCGATCCTTATCGCCATCTGCGGGCCCAGCCAGCTGGCCAGGACCCCGACGAGCACGGCCCCCAGCGGGCCCGCGCCTATGGCCAGGGTCACCACCCCCAGCGCCTTTCCCCTCACCTCGTCCCCGGTGTTGACCACCACTATGGCCGCCTGCATCGTCGAGAACCCGGCGAGGCCCACGCCCATCACCAGCAGCGAGAGCAGCGCCCCGACGTAGCCGTTCTGGAACGAGAGCGCGAGCAGCCCGGCGCCGGCCAGCGTCGAGCCGGCCAGGTAGAGCAGCCCCAGGCGGCCCGACCTCGAGTAGAAGGTGGCTATCGCCAGCGCCGCTCCCAGCGAGCCCAGCCCCTCGGCGGCCAGCAGCAGGCCCAGGCCCGACTCGACCCTCAGCACGTCGCGGGCGAGCACCAGTATCACCTGCATGTAGGGGAAGATCAGCAGGTTGACCGCGAAAGTGACCGCCACCGTTGCGGCCAGCAGGCGGCTCGAGGCGACGTGCCGCAGCCCCTCGAAGAGCGTCGAGACGCGCGGCCTCCCGCCGCTGGAGGGACCGACTCCGGACGGCGGCGGGACGTCGGCGACCAGTATCAGCGCCAGGGCGGCCGCGGCAAGGCCGACCACTACCGGGTACCCGGCCGCGACGCCGGTGGTCGCTATCAGCACGCCGCCTACGGCGGGCCCCAGCAGCCGGCTCGCGGTCATGGCGACGGACTCGAGGGCTATCCCGTTGGTCACGCCGGCCGTGCCCAGCATGTCGCGCACCGCCCTGCGCTTGAACGGCTGGTCGAACGCCCAGGCGGTCCCGGTGGCCATCGCCACCGGGTACGCGCTCCAGGCCGGGGCGTCCCCGGCCGCCAGCGCCGCGGCGAGGGCGGCGGACGCGGCCAGGTTGACCGCGTGGAGCGCGCGGTTGACGCGCAGCCGGGAAGGGGAGTCGGCGACCACCCCGCCCAGGAGGCCGAACGCCAGCAGCGGGCCCATCAGCGCAAGCCCCACCAGGGCCACCAGCAGGGCCGAGTCCGAGCGCTCGAGCACCATCCAGCCCAGCAGCGTCAGCTGCATCCACCTCGAGATGTAGAACAGCAGGCTGGAGGGCCACAGCAGCCGAAAGTGGGGGTTGGCCAGCGCCCTGAAGGTGGTCGGGGGGCGCCGGGGGCGCACGCGCCGCCGGCTCCGCCCGGGCCCCGCCGGCCGCCCCGGGCCGGCAGGGGGGGCGGCTCTGTGGGGTGGATGCGCCACGGTGCCTATCCTACAGGCCGCCCCCCGCTCCCGCCCCCTCTTCCGGCCCGGGGCGCTGGCCCATGCGCCCGTCAATACCGCGGTCTATGGCGAATCGGAGCCTTGACGCAAGCGGCCCCCAAAGCGTACAATCGCACCGCCAAGCTTACCCGGGCGCCCGCCGGCTGCGGGGGCCCGGCTAGGCCGAGAACCAAATAAATCAGGAGGTGCGCGCGTGACTAGCGCATTGGTCGCAGTCGTCGCCGTCCTCATCGGCCTGGCAGCAGGGGCATTGCTGGGGTTCTTCGTCAGGAGAATCCTGTCTCGAAAGCGCTACGAGGCGGCGCAGGCGGATGCGTCCCGCGTCATCGAGGAGGCTGGGGAGCAGAGGCGGTCGATCATCATCGAGGCCAAGGAGCAGGCGCTGGGCATCAGGTCTGCGTCCGAGGAGGAGGTCAGGGAGCGGCGCTCGGAGCTCAAGCGGCAGGAGCGCAGGCTCTCCAACAGGGAGGAGAAGCTCGATCGACGCAGCGGCAACCTGGACCGCAGGGAGCGCCAGGCGGCGGAGCAGGAGGCCTTCAACAAGCGCAGGGAAACCGAGCTTGAGGCCGCCAAGAGGCGCAGGGAGTCCGAGCTAGAGGAGTTCAGGGCCAAGGAGATCGAGCTGCTCGAGGGGCTGTCCAACCTCTCGGTCGAGGACGCCCAGGCGGAGCTGCTCCGGCGGGCCGAGGACGACATCCAGCACGAGATCCTCGTCCGCTATCGAGACCACGAAGAGCGAGCAAAGAAGGAGGCCGAGGACAGGGCCCGCGACCTGGTCGCCCAGGCGGTCCAGCGCCTCGCCTCCGAGGTGGTGTCGGAGATCACCGTCACCACCGTGCCCCTGCCCAGCGACGACATGAAGGGTCGTCTCATAGGCCGGGAGGGCCGGAACATCAGGGCAATCGAGAGGGCAACCGGGGTCGACCTGATCGTCGACGACACCCCGGAGGCCGTCACGCTCTCGTGCTTCGACCCGGTCCGCAGGGAGGTCGCGCGAGTGGCGCTGTCCCGGCTCATAGTCGATGGACGGATACACCCGGCCCGCATAGAGGAGACCGTCGCCAGGTCCGAGAAAGAGGTCCGCGACAACATCTGGAAGAGCGGGGAGGAGGCGGTCTTTCGGACCGGGGTCCGGGGGCTGCACCCGGAGGTCGTCAGGCTGCTCGGCAGGCTCAAGTACCGCTTCAGCTACGGCGAGAACGTGCTGCTCCACAGCATCGAGGTGGGGAACCTCGCGGGCATGATCGCAAGCGAGATGGGCGCGAACGTCAAGGTCGCCAAGACCGGCGGGCTGCTGCACGACATAGGCAAGGCGCTCAGCCACGAGGTGGAGGGGCCCCACGCCGAGATAGGGGCCTCCGTCGCGGCCAAGTACAACGTCTCGAGGGCGGTCTGCGCCTGCATCGGCGAGCACCACGACGACCAGCCGAGCTCGGTGGAGGGCTTCATCGTGGCCGCGGCGGACGCCATAAGCGCCGCGAGGCCCGGGGCGCGGAGCGACACGGTCGAGCACTACATGAAGAGGCTCAGGGCGCTCGAGGACGTCGCCGGCGCGTTCGACGGCGTCGAGAAGTGCTACGCCATCCAGGCCGGGCGCGAGGTCCGGGTGATGGTCAAGCCCGACAACGTCAACGACGACATGGCCACCATGATGGCGCGGGACATCGCCAGGAAGGTCGAGGACACGCTGGTGTACCCGGGCCAGATCAAGGTCACCGTCATAAGGGAGAGCCGCAAGGTGGAGTACGCCCGCTAGGGGCCGGCGGGCGCGGTCTTCCGCTCCCGCGTGACATGGCCGAGGTCGACCTCCACCTCCACAGCTCCCGCTCCGACGGACGGCTAGCCCCGGCCGAGCTGGTCCGGCTGTGCGCCGGCGCCGGCCTGAGGGTGGCCGCGCTGACCGACCACGACTCGACCGAGGGGATCGGGGAGGCGCGCGAGGAGGCCGCCCGGCTGGGCGGCCCGGAGATCATCCCCGGCATAGAGCTCAGCTGCGAGACCGCGCTCGGCGAGGTGCACGTCCTGGGCCTGTTCGTGGACCCGGACGGCGAGGAGCTCCGCGAGCACTGCGACCGGGCGAGGACCGCGCGCCTCGAGCGCGGCAGGCGGATGGTCGAGCGGCTGGCGCGCGCGGGGGTTGGGGTCAGCTTCGAACGCGTCCTCGAGATCGCCGCGGGCGGATCGGTCGGCCGGCCACACGTGGCGAGGGCCATGGTGGAGGCGGGACACGTCCGCGACACCAAGGAGGCCTTCGACACCCACCTGGGCAGGGGGGGCGCGGGCTACGTGGCGCGCAGCCGCCTGACCCCCGCCGGCGCCGTGGAGATGCTGGGCAGGAACGGCGCCCTGGCCGTGCTGGCCCACCCGCTGGTCTCGGCGGTCAAGTCCGGCCGCCGCGAGATCGACGGCCTCGAGGACGTCCTGGCCGAGCTCTCCGCCGCCGGCCTGGCCGGCCTGGAGGTCCACTACGGCGACTACACCGCGGAGCAGGTCGCCAGCCTCGGGGCGACCGCCCGCCGGTTCGGCCTGGTGCCGTGCGGCGGGAGCGACTACCACGGCTCGGACAACCCCCGCGAGCCGGTGCCGGGCTCGGTGGGCCCCCCCATGGAGACGGTCCGCGAGCTCAGGCGTCTCAGGGAGGCGAGGAGCCGCGCGGGGGCGGCGGTATGAGCCCGGAGGGCTGGGCCGCGGTGGCGGTCGCGGGGTCGTACATGTGGGGCGGAATCCCCACGTCGTACCTGGTCGCCCGGATGCGCCACGGCATAGACATAAGGACCGTCGGCTCAGGGAACGTCGGGGCGTCGAACCTGATGAAGACCTCCGGGTGGAAGCTCGGGTCGCTCATCGGCGCGTTCGACTCGCTCGGCAAGGGCATGGCCCCCATCCTGCTGGCCAAGCTTGTCGGCCTCGACATCTGGACGCAGATGGCGATGGGGCTCGCCCTGGTGGCCGGGCACAACTGGGCCCCCTACCTTCGGCTGACCGGCGGCAGGGGCGTGTCGGTGACCATAGGGGTCGTGCTGGGCCTGCTGATGTGGAAGGAGTTCCTGATCCTGGCGGTGGTGATGGGCGGGATCGGGCGGCTGCTGGTGGACGACATGAGCCTGCTCACCCTCGTCGCGATGATCCTGCTGCCGGTCCTGGCGCTGGTGTTCGGCCAGCCCCCGCAGGTCGTGTACGCCTGCGCGGGCATGGGCGGCCTGCTGCTGGCCAAGCGGCTGACGGGCAACTTCGAGCGCCCCTCCGGCCACCTCCCGCTGCACGTGGTCATGGCCTGCCGGCTCCTGTGGGACAGGGACATCCCGGACCGCAAGACGTGGATGGACCGCAACCTGGGCTCGGGGGCGCCGCTCGATGTCAGATAGCGGGCCGCCCGGCGCGGCGCCGGGCTACGGGCGGTGCAGGAAGCACCCGGAGGCGGCCACCCGCCTTAGGTGCGGCAGCTGCGAGGACTTCATATGCCCGGCGTGCACGGTCCAGGGCCCCGTCGGCATGCGCTGCCCCGACTGCGGCAAGTCGCCGCTATCGCCGGTCTACGACGTGTCGGGCCCGTACCTCGTGCGCGCGGCCGCCGCCGCCGCGGCTGTAGGGGCCGCGTGTGGTTTCGTCTACGGCCTGCTGTTCTCGGGCCTCGCGTGGGGGGCCTTGCTGATGCTGGGGATCGGATACCTGGTCGCCGAGGCCGCCTCGGCCGCCGCCAACCGCCGGCGGGGCCGGACCATGCAGTACGTGGTCGGCGGGGGGATCGTCCTCGCTCTGGCCGTGGCCCTTATGTTCGGCCGCGCCTTCACCCCCTGGACGCTGATCGGGGCCGTGGCGGCGGTCTTCCTCGGAATCGGCCGGGTACGGTGAGGCCGGGCCGGGTCGCCCCTTCCCGCCGGTGATGGACCAGCTCGACTCCGACATCATCGGGATACTCGGGGGCGACGGCCGGGCCGCGAACGCCGACATCGCCCGCCGGCTCGGCGTCAGCGAGGGCACCGTCAGGCGCCGGCTCAAGCGGCTGATCGACGAGGGCTACGTGCGGGTGGTCGCGATCCCCGATCCGGCCAAGATGGGCCTCTTCGCCGAGGCGCTGGTGGGCGTGAGGGTGGACGCCGAGAGGGTCGATGCGGTCGCCGACGAGCTGGCCGGTATGGGCTGCGTCGGCTGGGTCGCCGTGACCACCGGGCCCTACGACCTGTTCGCCTGGGTCGCGGTCGAGTCCACCGAGGCGCTGAGCCGCTTCCTCAGGGCGGAGCTCGGCGCGATCCCGGGCGTCCGCAGGACGGAGACGTTCGTCAGCCTTGGGCCCAGGCGCCGGGGCAGGGGGGCCGGCTCCTAGCCGTCCGCCGCACGTATAATCGGGATCCGGCGAAGGTCCCCGCGGCCGCCGCCGCATCCCACCACTTCGGAGCGCGATCTTGCTCAAGACCATTGGCTGCGGACAGCTGCGCTCGGCGGACGCCGGCAGGGAGGTGGTCCTCGCCGGCTGGGTGCACCGCCGGCGCGACCACGGCGGGCTGATATTCGTCGACCTGCGCGACCGCGACGGCCTGGTCCAGGTCGTCGTCGACCCGGCCTCGGCCCCGGACTCCCACCCGGTCGCCGGCATGCTGCGCAGCGAGTGGGTGGTGCAGGTGACCGGGACCGTCTCCGAGAGGCCCGAGGGCAGCCGCAACCCGGACCTTGCGACCGGCGACGTCGAGGTGGAGGCCGCAGAGGTGCGCGTTCTGGCCGAGTCCAGGACCCCGCCCTTCTACGTCAACGAGGACGTAGAGGTGGATGAGCTGCTCAGGCTGCGCTACCGCTACATAGACCTTCGCCGCCCGCAGATGGCGCGGGTGCTGGCGCTGCGCCACCGCGTGGTCAAGTTCATACGCGACTTCCTCGATGCGCGGGACTTCCTGGAGGTCGAGACCCCGATCCTGATCAAGAGCACGCCGGAGGGAGCCCGCGACTACATTGTCCCGAGCCGGGTCCACCCGGGCAGCTTCTACGCCCTCCCCCAGTCCCCCCAGCAGCTCAAGCAGCTGCTGATGGCGGCCGGCGTCGAGCGCTACTTCCAGATCGCCCGGTGCTTCAGGGACGAGGACCTGCGGGCGGACCGCCAGCCAGAGCACACGCAGCTCGACCTCGAGATGAGCTTCGTCGAGCGCGACGACGTGCTAGCGCTGATCGAGGAGCTGTTCACCTCCCTGGTGGCCGAGGTGACGCCGGGAAGGAAGCTGATCTCGCCGTTCCCGCGCCTGACGCACGCAGAGGCGATGGCGACGTACGGGACCGACAAGCCCGACCTTCGGTTCGGCATGCCGATAGCGGACCTGTCCGCCGCCGCGGCGGACAGCGGGTTCAGGGTGTTCAGCGCCGCGATCGAGTCCGGCGGGGTGGTCAGGGGGCTCGCGGCGCCCGGCCAGGGGGCGATGCCGCGCAGGCGGCTCGACGAGCTGGTCGATCTCGCGCGGGCGCGCGGGGCGGCGGGGCTGGTGTGGATGGGCCTCCCGGACGGCGTCGACCCCGCCGGGCTCACGCCCGAGCAGGTCAGGTCCCCGGCGGCCAAGTTCCTGTCGGCCGGGGAGGTGCGCGCGATCGCGTCCGCTACCGGGGCCGGGGCCGGGGACCTGGTTCTGATCGTCGCGGGACCGGCGGGATCGACCGCCGCCGCGCTGGGCCAGCTGCGGACCGAGATGGGGCGCAGGCTGGGCCTCGCCGACCCGGACATGGTCGCCTTCGCGTTCGTCTACGACTTTCCGCTCTTCGAGCGCGACGACGAGTCCGGCGGCTGGACCGCGGCCCACCACGCGTTCACCATGCCAAAGGCCGGCCACGCCCCCGCCATCGAGAGCGACCCGGGCTCGGTCCTCGCCGACTCGTACGACCTGGTGGCCAACGGCTACGAGATGGCCAGCGGCAGCATCAGGGTGCACGAGCGCGGCCTGCAGGAGCGGATCCTACGCGTTCTGGGATACACCGACGAGCAGATCGACCAGCGCTTCGGGCAGCTGCTCGGCGCCTTCGAGTACGGCACGCCCCCGCACGGGGGGATCGCGCCCGGCATCGACCGGCTGGTCATGGTCCTCGCCGGGCTGGAGAGCATCCGCGACACGATAGCCTTTCCCAAGACCCAGAGCGCGGTCGACCCGCTGTTCGGGGCGCCCGGGCCGGTCGAGGACCGGCACCTTGGAGAGCTGGGCCTGAGGATCGTCTAGGGGCGGTCCGGGCGGCGGCGCACCGGCGCCTATGGGGCCGCCTCCGTGCTATAATTCCACGGTCGCCGCAGCCTGCCCGGGCCGTCAACTGAGCGGCGCACGGAGAGGTGGCCGAGCGGCTTAAGGCGCTAGTCTCGAAAACTAGTATGCGAGCAATCGCATCGCGGGTTCGAATCCCGCCCTCTCCGCCGCCCCGGCCCGCCGACGCGGGTGTCGGCAGTCCGCTTCACGGGGCCCGAGGAAGCCGGCGGCCACGGTGTGGAGAGGTGCTAGAGTGGACGAATAGGCACGCCTGGAAAGCGTGTGTACCCTTTACGGGGTACCGCGGGTTCGAATCCCGCCCTCTCCGCCGCACCCCTCGTCCACGTCCCGCGCCCGCCCGCATGCTCCCATGAGGGGCGCCTCTCTCGCGGTCCTCGCCGCCGCCGCGCTCTCGCTGCCGGGCCCGGCGGCCGCGCACCCCGCGGGGACCGTGCCCATCGCCGCCGGCGAGTCCGGCCCCTACGTCTACGAGGTGGCCGTAGGCCCCTACAGCCCTCTGCGCGCGGACCTGCTGGTCGCGGTGACGCTGGCCGAGGGGGACGCCCCGGTGATCGACGCCGATGTCGTCGTCACGGCCCGCGCGGCGGGGCCGGGCGGCGCAGTCGGACCCGAGGCCGCGCTCAATGCCCCCGACCATCCGTCGACGTACGAGGTGGATATCGCGCTGCCCCGCCCGCCCGGCCGCCAGGTGTCGCTGACGGTGAGCGTGGTCGGCCGGGCGGGCCGCGCGGAGCTGGAGGCGACGCTGCTGCTGCCCGGCGGCGCCGACCCCGCGTCCGGCGGTGCCGGGCCCGCGGGCCCGGGGGGCTGGGGTGCTAGCCACGCCGCCCTGGCAGCGGTGGCCGCGGCGGCGGTCGTGCTCGCGGCGTGGGGGGTGTCCAGGCGCCTAGGGAGGTGAGCGGCGGGGCCGCCGCCCGGTCACCTCCCGCACGTTCACCGGAGGTGCACCTTCAGGGCGTAGGTCCCGGACTCTATGTCCGATATGTAGACGACGCCGTCGAGCACCATCACGCCCCACGCCCCCTGGAGGATGCCGCGCTCGGCCTCCTCGGGAACGGTGTCGAAGTGGGCCACCTCCCGCGGGGAGTGCGGGTCCCGCAGGTCGATCACGCGCAGGCCGTCTATGTAGTAGGAGACGTATGCGATGCCCCCGGCCACCTGCACGTTGTGTATGGAGACGCCCCTGCGGGTCGAAAAGCGCGAGACGACCCCGGGGGCGGACGGGTCCGTCACGTCCAGCACGGTCATGTGGCGGTCGAATCCCTCCGACGTGTGGGCGTAGTAGTCCCTGCCGCCGGCCGAGAACGGCCAGCCGCTGTGGCTGAAGATGCCGTCCCACTCCGCCGAGCCCAGGACGGATATGGCCTCGGGGTCGGTCACGTCCAGGATCAGCAGGCCGGCGGTCAGGTAGTTCAGGTAGGCGATGAGCCTGCCGCCGGCCTCGACCACCTGGACGTCGTGCGTGATGCCGTAGGGGTCGCCCGCGTCGAAGTCGAGCCGGTAGCGGCCAGAGCGGACAGGGTTCGCCGGGTCCGAGACGTCGACCACAGTGAGGTCGGTGTCCCCGAAGTCGGAGTTGTTGATGACGTAGACGGTGCGCCCGTCCGGGGACAGGGCGATGTTGTGGAAGTTGTGGGCCTCGGGCTCCCGCCCCTCGCCGTCCGGGGGGATCTTGAACCGCCCGATCGGCCGGGGCGAGGCCGGGTCGGAGACGTCGAAGCTCCACATGCCCGTGGCGGTCGTGGCCACGTGGAGGATCCCCCCGGCGGCCTTGACGTCGAGGGCGGAGTCCGGGCCCAGCGCCTCCCCGAGGATCTCGCCGGTCGCCGCGTCGATGATCTCGACCGCCCCGTCGAGCCTCGGGGCGAAGACCAGGCCGTCGGCGGCCCAGATGTCGGAGTGCAGCCCCGAGCCGGGCTGGTGCCACAGGACCTCCACGTTGTCGCTCGACGCCGGCTCTGCGCGGGTGGGGACGCGGATCAGCCGCGCCGTGGCCCGGGCCCCCCACATGCTCAGCGTGACCTCCGCCTTGCGGCCCGGCTCGTAGGGCACTAGGGCGGTCAGGTCGCCGTCGACCAGCCCCCGGCAGCGCGATAGCCTCCAGCCACGCTCGGTGGGCGCGGGAAGGCACTCCAGCGCCGGCGGCAGCAGCGCCAGCATGGGCCCGGCCTCGAGCCGCCACGGATCGACGTCCGGGTCCCGGCCGGGCTCTATGCGGACCGAGAGCCACGGCGGCAGGAACGATCCGCGCCCGGGCACCAGGTCCCCGGCCCACAGCCCGGGGCCCGGGGCCGCCCTGGGCCCCGGGTCGGACCCGCCCCCGGCGTCGGTCGCCGGGGCCTCGGTCGTCGGGACGTCCGCCGGCCCGGCGGGCTCCGGATCGGGGGGAGTCTCCGGCTCCAGCAGCGGCGTCGCACCGGGCTCGACGATCGAGGAGGCGGCCCGCCGCGGGTCCTCGGGCCCCGCTCCGCATGCGAGCCAGACGGCGCAGGCCGCGCCTGCGGTCAGGATGGCTAGCGATGCGCGGTGCATTCAGTCCCCCGTCTTGCGCTGAGCGCGGCCAAGGGCCCGGCGGCTCCGGGTCGTGTCCGCCTGAGCACTATAGCCGGATGCGGGGGCCGGCGTGCGCCGCCTGCCGACCGGTGGGAACGCAGTCTAGGCGGGACGAATGCGACAACTTAGAAAGATATTAGTCCAGATGATATGATTGACAGCGTTAGAAACTATGTCTAGACTAAGTAAATTGCTAAGGGCGCACTGACAGCGCTCATGGAGGATCGATAGCCAGATGAATGCTACCAACCCAGTGATCGGCCGGGCCCTGCCGCGCCTGGGCCTCGTCGCCCTGGTGGGGCTGTGGCTGCTGGCCGCGGCCTGCGCCGGGGGCGATTCGTCGGGAGGCGAGGCCGCCACCGCCGCGCGGAGCGCCGCGGACGCGGCCCGTGCGGCGGCCGACGCTGCGCGCGAGGCCAGCGCCGCCGCCCAGGAGGCCGGGGTGGCCGCGCGGAACGCCGCGGCCGCCGGCACCGGCAACGCCGAGGACTCGAACATGGCCGCCGAGTCGGCCAGCGAGGCCGCGAGGGCGGCCGGAGAAGCGGCCAGGGCCGCGGCGGAGGCGAGCGCGGCCGCGGAGCAGGCGTCGGCCGCGGCCGCAGGGCAGGCATCCGGCTCCGAGTCGTCCGAGCGGGCGGCGACGGCGGCGGCGGCCGCTGCGTCTGAGGCCGCCGAGTCGGCGAGGGCCGCCGCGGAGGCGGCGGAGCGGGCCGCGGCCGTCAGCGGGGACGCGATGCGGGCCGCCGACGCCGCCCAGAGCGCGGCTGAGGCCCTCACGGCCAGCATGGCCCAGGAGGCGGGGGCCGGCACCCTCGTCGTCTACTCCGGGCGCAGCGAGTCCCTAGTCGGACCGGTCATCGACCAGTTCAGGGAGGCGACCGGGATCGACGTGCGGGTCAAGTACGGCGGCACGTCGGCGATCGCCGCGACGATACTCGAGGAGGGGCAAAACTCTCCGGCCGACGTGTTCTGGGCCCAGGACCCCGGCGCCCTCGTCGCGCTCTCCTCGATGTTCGCACCCCTGCCGTCCGACATGGTGCTCGCCGTTCCGGAGTGGACCCGCGCGGGCGACGGCACATGGGTGGGGGTGACGGGCAGGGCCCGCGTGATCGTCTACAGCACGGACCTGTCCGCGGACGATCTGCCCGCCTCCCTCGATGAGCTCACCGAGCCGCGGTGGCGGGGGCGGATCGGGTGGCCGCCCACCAACGCCTCGTTCAGGATCATGGTGACGGCCATGCGCCACATGTGGGGCGAGGACAGGACCCGCGAGTGGCTGGAGGGCATGATCGCCAACGACGTCGCCGTCTACCCGAAGAACACGCCGATCGTGGACGCCGCCGGCAAGGGCGAGGTGGACGTGGGGCTGGTCAACCACTACTACCTGCACCGCTTCATAGCCGAGCAAGGGGACGGGTTCGGGGCGAGGAACCTCTTCCTCAACGACGGCGGCCCCGGCAGCCTGGTCATGATCGCGGGGGCCGGCGTCCTTCGGACCAGCCCGAACCCGGACAACGCCGAGCGCTTCGTCCGCTTCCTACTGTCCAAGGTGGCGCAGCAGTACTTCGCGGCGTCGGTCTTCGAGTACCCCCTGATCGAGGGGGTCAAGACCCACCACCTGCTGCCGCCGATCGAAAGCCTCCAGTCCCCCGAGATCGACTTCGCGCTGCTCGATGACCTCGTTGGCACCGAGGAGCTCCTCAGGAGCGTGGGGGCCATCCCCTAGCTCATTTCCTCGCGGTCCGTCGGCGATGCGCCCCGCCCCGGACCGCACCACCTCCGGGTCCCCCCCGTCGCCCATCCCTGAGGGGGCGGGGGGGACCTGTGTTAGACTCATTTCGCCGTCCCCCGCGCCGCCGACCGGCGCTCAGATTTCTCCGATTGACGACCCCCAGGGCCCTTTCGGGCTGCGCGCGCGACGGATAAAAAAGAGTCCTACCGCGGTGAGCTTCCGATGCCCAAGAACCTGGTGATAGTCGAGTCCCCCACCAAGGCCCGAACCGTGGGCCGATTCCTGGGGAGCAAGTACGCCGCGATGGCCTCGATGGGTCACGTAAGGGACCTGCCCAAGGGCAAGCTCGGGGTCAAGGTGGACGACCTGTCCTTCGAGCCCGAGTACAGGCTGGTGCGCGACCGGGGCAAGCTGGTCAAGGAGCTCGGCCAGGCCGCCAGGGAGGCCGAGAACGTCTACCTGGCGACCGACCCGGACCGCGAGGGGGAGGCGATCTCCTGGCACCTGATGGAGGCGGCCAAGATCGACCCCGCCAAGGCCAAGAGGGTCGTCTTCCACGAGATCACCGCCGCCGCCGTGCAGGAGGCGTTCGACAACCCGCGCGAGTTGGACCGAAGGCTGATCGACGCCCAGCAGGCGCGTCGCGTCCTCGACCGCCTGGTCGGCTACGAGCTGAGCCCCGTGCTCTGGAAGAAGGTCAAGCGCGGCCTGTCGGCCGGGCGCGTCCAGTCCGTCGCCGTCCGCATGGTGGTCGAGCGCGAGGCCGAGCGCGAGGCGTTCGTCAAGAAGGAGTACTGGGTCATCAGGGCCGATCTGGCCAAGCGCGGCGTGGACCAGGCCCCCTTCACCGCCAGGTTCAGGGGCATCCGCGGCCAGAAGGGCGAGCTCGAGGTCGGCGACGGCGAGACCGCCGCGCGGATAGTGGGGGAGCTGCGCGCGGCTAAGTACGCGGTCGACTCGGTGGCCACCAAGGAGACCCGCCGGCGGCCCTCTCCGCCGTTCATCACGTCCACGCTCCAGCAGGAGGCCTCCCGCAAGCTGCGCTTCAGCGCCGCGATGACGATGAGCGTCGCACAGCAGCTCTACGAGGGAATCGCGCTCGGCGACCAGGGGTCGGTTGGCCTGATCACCTACATGAGGACCGACTCGACCAACGTCGCAAAGAGCGCGCTCGACGAGACCGCGGAGCTGATCCGCCAGCGCTTCGGCGAGCAGTACGCGCCCAAGTCCCCCAGGCTGTACCGCCGAAGGGTCAGGGGCGCCCAGGAGGCCCACGAGGCCATCAGGCCGACCTCGGTCTTCAACACCCCCGAGAGCGTCCGGCCCCACCTGTCGGGCGAGCAGAACCGGCTCTACCGGCTGATATGGAACCGGATGGTGGCCAGCCAGATGCCCGACGCGGTCCTCGACCAGACGACCGTGGACGTGGCCGCCGACGCCGGGGCGGGGACGGTCTACTCGCTGCGCGCCACCGGCTCGGTGATGAAGTTCTCCGGCTACCGCGAGCTCTACCTCGAGGGCCGGGACGACGACGCGGGTAAGGAGGAGGACCAGGCGGACCTGGCGGTCGCGGCCCTGGACAGCCTGCGTAACCTCGCCGACGGCGACCCCCTGGACTGCCGCGGGGTCGAGCCCGAGCAGCGGTTCACCGAGCCGCCGCCGCGCTACACCGACGCGACGCTGATCCGCTCGCTGGAGGAGGAGGGGATCGGCCGCCCCAGCACGTACGCACCCACGCTGGGCGTAATACAGGCCCGCGACTACGTGCGCAAGGACGGGGGCCGGTTCGTCCCCACCAAGCTCGGCGTCGCAGTGAACGGCCTGCTCACGCGCCACTTCCCGGACACGGTGGACATCGGCTTCACCGCCCGAGTCGAGGAGGAGCTGGACGACATAGCGAGCGGCGACCGCGAGTGGGTCCCGGTGCTGCGCGACTTCTACGGCCCGTTCCACGACACGGTCCAGCGCGCCGACCAGGAGGCCGAGCGCGTGCCGCGCAGCGACATAGACGAGGAGTCCGACGAGGTCTGCGAGAAGTGCGAGCGGCCCATGGTGATCAAGACCGGCCGCTACGGGCGCTTCCTGTCGTGCAGCGGCTTTCCCGACTGCCGCAACTCCCGCGCCCTCAAGGTCGGCACCTGCCCGCAGTGCGGCGGCGACCTGGTCGAGCGGCGCCGCAAGGGCAAGCCTGGCAAGCGCTTCTTCGGCTGCTCGAAATACCCCGAGTGCGAGTTCGCCACCAGCCAGCCGCCGCTCGATGCGCCCTGCCCCGAGTGCTCGGGCATGCTGGTCGCCTCCGGACGGGACCGTGCGCGGTGCCTGGCCTGCAAGTTCGCGGGCCCCGTGCCGGAGCCCGTCGCGGCCCCCGCCTAGGCCGGGGACCGAGCGCCCGTGCCGCCGTCCGCGCCCGCGGCCAGCGTCGCCACCGAGGAGGGCTGGGCGGCGCTGATGGACGGGTTCGAGCGCCACCTGCGGGCCGAGAGGGGCCTGGCGGACCTGACGATCCGCAACTACCGCAGCGACCTGCGCCCGCTCTTCGACTTCATGCGCAGGTCCGGCATCCGGAGCGTGGCCGACCTCGACCGCCACGCGCTGCGCGACTACCTGGCCTGGCTGATGGAGCTCGGGTACGTGCGCTCGAGCGTTGTGCGCAAGCTCAGCACGCTGCGCGGCCTGCTCAGGTGGCTGCTTCGCCGGGGCATCATTGCGGCGGACCCGCTGCCGCGGCGCGGCGTGGTCAAGAAGGACAGCCGGCTCCCGCGCTTCCTCTCGGCCGAGGAGACGGCGCAGCTGCTGGAGGGGGTGGACGACTCCGGCCCCGCGGGGATCAGGGACCGCGCCCTTCTGGAGGTCATATACGCGGCGGGCCTGAGGGTCAGCGAGGCGCACGGGCTCGACGTCCCGGACGTCAATCTCGGCGCCAGGGAGCTGCGCGTGACCGGCAAGGGCTCGAAGCAGCGCGTGGTGCTCCTGGGCCGCCCCGCCGCGGCCGCGCTCGAGCGCTACATGCGGGACGTGCGCCCGGGGCTGGCGCCGGGCCGGGTGCAGCCGGCGCTCTTCCTCAACAACAAGGGGGGCAGGCTCTCGCAGCGGACCATCCAGGAGCGCGTTAGGCGCCGCGCGGCGGCGGCGGGCATCGACGGGGTGCACACGCACACCCTGCGCCACTCCTTCGCCACGCACCTGCTGGAGGGGGGCGCGGACCTGCGGGTCGTGCAGGAGCTGCTCGGCCACTCGAGCCCGGCGACGACGCAGGTCTACACGCACGTCACCGGGGCCGCGGCCCGCAGGGTCTACCTCTCGGCGCACCCGCGCTCGCGCCGCGCGGCGCCGGCGGGAGGGGAGACGCCCTGAGGGTCCTGGTCGTCAACGGTCCGAACCTGAACATGCTGGGCAGACGCGATCCCGAGCACTACGGCTCGGAGACCCTGGACCAGGTGTGCGAGGCCGTGCGCGCGAGGGCGCGCGAGCTCGGCGTGGAGGTCGGGTTCTTCCAGTCCAACCACGAGGGCGCGATCATCGACTTCCTGCAGGAGGCGGCCGATGGGGCCGACGGCCTGGTGATCAACCCCGGGGCGCTCACGCACTACGGCCTTTCGCTCAGGGACGCGGTCGCGGACTCCGGGTTGCCGTTCGTCGAGGTCCACCTCTCCGACATACACGGCCGCGAGGAGTTCCGCCGCCGCTCGGTCCTTGAGGACCTGGCGATCTCCCAGGTCGCCGGGCACCGCGGGCGCGGCTACGTGATGGCCCTGGAGGCCGTGGTCGGTCGGGTCCGTGGCTGAGACCGCCGCGAGGCTCAGGGCCGCCCGCGCGGCGCTCGGCGAGCGCGGGCTGGACTGCCTGCTCATCTCCGGCCCGCACGATCGGCGGTACCTCTCCGGGTTCACGGGCTCGGCCGGCTACCTGCTCGTCACCGGGTCCGAGGCCGTGCTCGCCACGGACTTTCGCTACACCGAGCAGGCGGGCGAGCAGGCCCCGGAATTCACCGTCCACCGCATCGGCGGACGGTTCGACTGGCTTTCCGGCCTGCTCGGCGACCTGGGCGCGCGCAGCGTCGGCTTCGACTCTGAGCACCTGTCGGTCGCGTCGCTGGCGGCGATCGAGGAGGCGCTGGGGCGGGGCGGCGCGGACGCGCCCGCCATGGTCGCCTCGCCCGGCCTGGTGCCCGGGCTCCGGCGGATAAAGGACCCGGGGGAGCTGGAGCTCATCGAGAGGGCCTCCGCGATCGCGGACGCCGCGTTCGAGGCGGTCGCCCCGGGCGTCGGGCCGGGGATGACGGAGGCGCAGGTCGCCTGGGACCTGGAGAGGACGATGCGCGAGATGGGGGCCGAGGCGCTCTCGTTCGACATCATCGTGGGCGCCGGCGAGAACGGGGCGCTGCCGCACCACAGGGCGGGCGAGCGGGCGATCCGGGAGGGCGATCCGGTGGTGATCGACATGGGGTGCGTGTACCGCGGGTACTGCAGCGACCTGAGCCGGACGATCTTCGTCGGAGAGCCCGACCGGCGCTTTCGCGACGTGTACAATACCGTGCTCCGGGCCCAGCTCCGCGCCGAGCGCGACGTCAGGTCGGGCATGACCGGCGAGCAGGCGGACGCGCTGGCGCGGGAGGTGATCGCCCAGGCCGGCCACGCCGAGCGGTTCGGGCACAGCCTCGGCCACGGCGTGGGCCTCGAGGTGCACGAGCGACCCTGGGTGGGCCCGCGCGCCCCCGACGTGCTGGAGGACGGCATGGTCTTCACGGTCGAGCCGGGCATCTACATCCCCGGCTGGGGCGGGGTGCGGATCGAGGACATGGCGGTCATGGAGGGCGGCAGGGCCAGGGTGCTGAGCGCGGCCGCCAAGGCCGAGCACTGAGGGGAAGGCGAGATGACGATCGGTTACGGGGAACTCAGGAAGGGCCTGGCCATCGAGCTGGACGGCCAGCCCCACGTCGTCGTCGAGTACGAGCGCTCCAAGATGCAGCAGCGCGCCCCGACCATGCGGATCCGCTTCAGGTCGCTGCGCACCGGGCGCGTGGTCGACCGGTCCTTCAGCGGGTACGACGTGCGGCTGACGGTGGCCGAGGTGGAGCGGCGCAGCGCGCAGTACATATACCGGGACGACGACCTGTACTACTTCATGGACACCTCGTCATTCGAGCAGTTCCCCCTGGGCCGGGCCGAGATCGGGGCCGGGACCGACTACCTGGTCGAGCAGACCGAGGTGGAGCTGGTCCTCCACGAGGGCAGCCCCATCGCCATCGAGCTCCCGATCACCGTCGACCTGCGCATCGCCGAGACCGGGCCGGCCTTCAAGGGGGACACCGCCCAGGGCGGCACCAAGCCCGCCACGCTGGAGACCGGGCTCGTCATCAACGTCCCGCTGTTCGTGGCCGAGGGCGAGACCGTGAGGGTTGACACCCGGAGCGGCGACTACCTCTCCCGCGTCTAGGGCGGCCGTGGCGACCCGGGTTCACACGGTCTCCGAGATCAGCGCCCACCTGCGCGCGCTGCTGTCCTCGGACCCCCTCTCCGCCGACGTGTGGATCAGGGGCGAGGTGGGCAACCTGGCGCGGCCCGGGTCGGGCCACGTCTACTTCAGCCTCCGGGACTCCGGCGCCGCGCTGCGCTGCGCGATGTTCAAGCACTCGGGCCACGGCGCGGACCTGCTTGAGGCGGGGGCCGAGGTGATAGCCCACGGCCGCATATCCATGTACGCGCCCAGGGGCGACCTGCAGCTGGTCGTCGACCTCGTCCAGCCCGAGGGCGTGGGCGAGATGCAGCTGCGGTTCGAGGAGCTGAGGGCGCGCCTCGAGCGCGAGGGGCTCTTCGACCGGGCCAGGAAGAGGGAGGTTCCGCGCTTCCCGCGGCGCGTGGGCGTGGCCACATCGCCCTCGGGCTCCGTCTGGCACGACATCCGCAACGTCGTCGCGCGCCGCTACCCGCTGGCCGAGCTGCTGATCGCGCCCACGCCGGTGCAGGGCGAGGACGCCGCAGCCGGGATCGCGGAGGCGCTGGCGGCCCTGGACGGGCTCGGCGACATCGACGTGATCATCCTCGCCCGCGGCGGCGGGTCCGCAGAGGACCTGGCGGCGTTCAACGAGGAGGCGGTGGCCCGGGCGGTCTTCTCCTGCGGGGTCCCGGTGATCAGCGGGGTCGGCCACGAGACCGACGTCACCATCTCCGACTGGGTGGCCGACCTGCGGGCCCCCACCCCCTCGGCGGCGGCCGAGATGGCCGTGCCGGACATAGCGGAGATCATGGCCGCGGTCGACGCCGCCGTCAGGAACGCCGAGGGCGCGGCGGCGGCCTCCGTCAGGGCGACGCGGCGCGGCCTCGACTCGATGTGGGAGAGGATCGAGGGCGCCCTGCCGGACGCGGACTCGATGCGCATGAGGATCGACGAGCTGCTGCGCATGTCGGCCTCCCTCGCCGGCACCATGGCCGGGTCCGCGGCGGTGCGCGTGGACGCCCTGTCCGCGCGGCTGCGCGCCTCCAGCCCGTCTGGCACGCTGGCCAGGGGCTACGCGATCGTGCAGGCGGGGCCGGGCGGCGCGGTCGTGAGCGACGCCTCCGAGCTGCGCGCGGGCGACGCCGCCAGCGTCACCCTCGCCCGCGGTCGGTTCGACGCCGAGGTGGTCTCGGTGGCGGGGGGCTAGCGGTGGCGGGCGCCAAAGACGCGCGGCCGGCCGACGATCCCGGGGAGCCCGGGTCCTTCGAGGAGGCGCTCGCCGCCCTCGAGGAGACGGTGCGGCGCCTTGAGTCCGGGGGGCTTACGCTGGACGAGTCGACCGGGCTCTACGAGCGGGGCGTGCGCCTGGCCCGGTACTGCAGCGAGCGCATAACCGCCGCCGAGCTGAAGATCAACCAGGTCAGGACCGCCTACGGCCAGCAGATGCGCATGATCGAGGGGAGCGGGCCGGAGGCTGACGGAGACGCCGGGTAGCGGCCCGTTGCGGTTGATCCGGGCCGACCTGCACATCCACACCGAGCACTCCCCGGACTCGGTCCTGCCCGTGCCGGTGATGGTGCGACGCTGCCGCGACGCGGGGCTGGGGCTGATAGCTGTCACCGATCACAACACGATCGACGGCGCGCTCAGGGCTCGCGAGATGTCCGAGCTCCCGGTGATCGTGGGGCAGGAGGTGACCACCGCCCAGGGCGAGCTCACCGGGCTGTTCCTGTCGGAGGCGGTGCCCCGCGGCCTCTCCGCCGCCGAGACCGCCCGGCGCATAGCGGACCAGGGGGGGCTGGTCTCGGTCCCCCATCCGTTCGATGTGTTCCGGCGCAACGTGATCGATCGCTGGGCGCTCGGCGAGGTGATCGGCCTCGTCGACATCGTCGAGGGGTTCAACGCCCGCAACACCCTCGCCTCGTCCAACGCAAGGGCCCGCCGCCTCGCCGAATCGCACGGCCTGCCCGTGACGGCGGTCTCGGACGCACACACCGCCGCGGAGCTTGGCAGGTCCTACACCGAGCTGGAGCTGGACGGGCCGCCCTCGCCCGACGCCCTGCTCCGGGCCCTGCGCTCGGCCAGGCTCGAGGAGCGCCCGATCACGCCGCTGATCCACGTGGCGACGACCGCGACCAAGCTCGCGAGGCGGCTCGGCCTGCTGGGCCGGCCCGCCGCCCGACTTTTGTAAAGTAGGGGGGACATGGGCGAGCCGTCCGACAAGACAAGGCCGTCGGGCGGGATCCTCGGCCTCGGCACCGGGCTGAGGATTTCCGGGGCCGGCCGCCGCCCGTACGTCACATATGCGCTGATGGCCGCGAACGTGGCGGCCCTCCTCTTCCTGGAGGCGTTCGAGGGCGGGTCGACGGACGGCCAGGTCCTGCTCTTCTACGGGGCGATGCACGGCCCGAACATCGCCGACGGCGAGTACTGGCGGATCCTGTCGGCGATGTTCCTGCACGCCGGGTTCGTCCACCTCGCCTTCAACGTCTTCGGCCTGTGGGTCTTCGGGGGCATGGTTGAGGAGGCGCTCGGGCGCGGACGCTTCGCGCTCGTCTACCTGCTGTCCGGACTGATCGGCGGGGCCGTGTCCTACATGCTCAACCCCATAGCGATCGCCGTGGGCGCGAGCGGGGCGGTCTTCGGCCTGATGGGCGCGCTCACCGCCTACTTCGCCGTCCAGCGGCGGGTTATGGGGAGCGCCGCCAGGCAGAACCTCTACGTCCTGCTCGTGCTGGGCGGGGTCAACGTGGTCTTCGGGGTGCTGACGCCCGAGATCGACTACTGGGCCCACGTGGGCGGCTTCGCCGCCGGGTTCGCGATGGGCCTCGCGCTCTCGCCGGCGTACCGCGCTGTCGTCCCCGAGGCCGGGGGCCCCGCGCTCTTCGTAGAGGTGAACCGGGGCTGGCACAGGGGGCTGTGGATCACGCCGCTGGCGGTCGCGGTGCTCGCCGCGGGGATCTGGATGGGAAACGAAACGCTCCCGCCGAACGCCTTCACCCACGTGCTGCGGGCAGAGCGCCTCATAGACGGCGGGGAGCTGCAGCGCGCGGGCGAGGAGCTCGACATGGTCATCGGCGAGGGCCTGGGACCGGAGGCCTCGCTGGGCCGCGCCTACTTCCTGCGGGGCCAGCTCAGGAGCGGATGGGGCGACCGCGACGGCTCGATCCGGGACCTCGCCCTTGCTGCTAGACTGGCCGACACGGAAACGAGGCGGGAGGCTGTGGACCTCCTGTACCGGATGGCGGAGGGGTCGTGAAGGATCGCCGCGCTCCGGGCGGGGCCGCGCGGTCCGCCATGCGCCGAGGAGGCGGGCTATGACCAGTGCCCTGGAGCGGATAGAGGCGAGGACCCCGGGCTCGAGGGAGATGCACGAGCGGTCGGGCGCCGTGCTGGCGCAGGAGATCGTCGACACGGTCAACATGCCGTACCCGGTGTACATCGCCTCGGCGAAGGGCTCCCGGCTCACCGACGTCGACGGCAACGAGTACATCGACCTGGTCGGCGGCTTCGGCCCCCACGTGCTGGGCCACGCACCCGAGGTGGTGGTGCGGGCCGTGCAGGAGGCGGCGGCCGGCGGCGTGCAGTTCGGCCTCCACAATCCCTACCAGGAGCCGCTGGCGAGGCTCGTGACCGACGCGGTGGCGTGCGCCGACAAGGTGGTGTTCTGCAACAGCGGGACCGAGGCGTCGATGTACGCCATACGCGCAGCGCGCGCGTTCTCCGGCAGGACGAAGATCGCGATGTTCGAGGGGGGATTCCACGGCGCGCACGACTACGTCCTCGCCAAGGTGGACACGTCTAGCTCCCTCGACGCGCCCTTCACGTACCCGATGGGCGACGGCATCCCCGCCGAGACCCGCTCGACGATGATGATGCTCCCTTACATGAGCGACCGGGCGCTGGAGATGATCCGCGAGCACCGCGACGAGCTGGCGCTCGTGATGATCGAGCCGGTGCAGGGCTCGCACCCGCACCTGGAGGCCGGCGAGTTCCTCGGCGAGCTGGTGCGGGTCTGCCGCGAGGCGGGGGTGCTGTGCCTGTTCGACGAGGTGATCACCGGCTTTCGGCTGGCCTACGGCGGCGCCCAGGAGTTCTTCGGAGCGGTTCCCGACATGGCCATCTACGGCAAGGCCCCGGGCGGCGGGATGCCCCTGGGGGTGATCGCGGGCCGCGAGGACGTGATGTCGGTCTTCACGCGCCAGTTCGAGATCTACGACGACGACGGCACCGGGGGCGCGAGCGTCTTCACCGCCGGCACCTTCAGCGGCAACCCGATGACGATGGCGGCCGGCACCGCGGCCCTGACGCACCTGCGCGACCACCCGGAGATCTACAGGCACCTCGCCGAGCAGGGGATGCGGCTCGCCGACGAGGTCAACCGCTTCTGCCGGGCGGAGGAGATGCCCGCCCTGGTCTCCAGCGCGCTGTCGATGTTCTACTTCCGCATGCAGCCCGGCGGGGCCATCGGGTCGGTCAGGGACATCGACCCCTCGCTGCGCGAGGCCGACGACCAGTTCATGGTCAACCTGCTGGACAGGGGCGTGATCATGGGCCCGACGCACATCAGCTACATCGGGGCCGCCCACAGCGCCGAGGACATCGACCAGGCCGTCGGCGCGATGACCGAGTCCCTCTCCGAGGTCCGCCGGGCCGGTCTCATATAGGGGACGCGTGCTCCGCCTGGGCTGGCTGACGACGGCCCGCGGACCCGGCTCGCGCGGGTTCTTCGAGACGGTGGCGGGCGCCATCGATTCCGGGGAGCTCGACGCGGGCATAGAGTTCGTCTTCAGCAACCGCGAGCCGGGAGAGGGGGAGGGGAGCGACTCGTTCTTCGGGCGGGTCCGCGAGCTGGGAATCCCCCTGGTGTGCCTCTCGTCCGCCCGCTTTCGCAGGGAGCGCGGGGGCGGTAGGTGGACCGGGTACCGCGACGAGTTCCACGACGAGGCGATGCGGCGCATCTCAGGCTTCGACGTCGACTGCTGCGTGATGGCGGGCTACATGCTGATAACCAGCGACGAGATGTGCCGGCAGATGACGCTCCTCAACCTGCACCCGGCCGCGCCGGGGGGGCCGACCGGCACCTGGCAGGACGTGATCTGGGAGCTGATCGAGACCGGGGCCGACCGCAGCGGCGTCACGGTCCACGTCGCGACCGAGGTGCTCGACGCGGGTCCCGTGGTCGCGCACTGCTCGTATCCCATAGCCGGACCGCGGTTCGACCGGCTCTGGGCGGACGCGCGGGCGACGCCCCCGGAGGGCCTTCGCGCAGCTGGCGAGGATCAGCCGCTGTTCGCGGCGATCAGGTCCGAGGGTCTGCGGCGCGAGGGACCCCTCCTGCTGGAGACGCTGCTGGCGCTGTCTCGCCGGGACCTGGTGCTCCGCGGCGGCAGCGTCAAGGACGGCGGGGGCGCGGCGCTCGGCGGAGGGCTGTGCCTGGACGGGCGCGTGGAGCGGCGCGTCGGGGGGGCGCCGGGGCCGTAGCCGGGCGCGACCCGGCGATGCCCGGCCGGGCGCCTAGGCGGTCTTCTTGCGGTCGACCGCCGGGGGCCGGAGCTGCGCGGCCTCGTTGATCCAGGACACCTCGGACTCGCCCCGTATGGCCTCGGGTCCGACGACGCACTTGGTCACGCCGGTCATGGTCGGCACCTCGTACATCGCGTCGAGCAGCGCGCGCTCGAGGATGATCCTCAGCCCGCGGGCGCCGGTGCTGCTCATTATGGCCATCTCGGCGGCGGCCTCCAGGGCCTCCGGGGTGAACTCCAGCTCGACGCCGTCCTGCCTGAACAGGTAGCTGTACTGGCGCACCAGGGCGTTCCTGGGCTCGGTCAGCACCCGGATCAGGGCGTCCGAGTCCAGGCTCTCCAGCCCCACCACGACGGGCAGCCTGCCAACCAGCTCGGGGATGAAGCCGTACTCGAGCAGGTCGTCGGGGCTGACCAGGTCCAGCAAAAAGCCCGCCTCGTCGTCCGCGCCCGCGCCGTTGGGCCTGAAGCCAAGCCTGAACTTGTCCTTGGCCACCCGGCGCTCGATCATCTCCGAGATGCCCTCGAAGGCGCCCCCGCACATGAACAGGATGTTGTCGGTCTTTATCTGGAGGAAGTCCTGGTGGGGGTGCTTCCTGCCCCCCTGCGGGGGGACGTTGGCCGTCGTGCCCTCGATGATCTTGAGCAGGGCCTGCTGGACGCCCTCGCCCGACACGTCGCGCGTGATCGAGGGGTTGGGGCTCTTGCGCGCGATCTTGTCGATCTCGTCTATGTATATGATCCCCTTCTCGGCCCTGGCGACGTCGAACTCGGCCGCCTGGATGAGGCGCAGCAGGATGTTCTCGACGTCCTCGCCCACGTATCCCGCCTCGGTCAGCGACGTGGCGTCGGCTATGGCGAACGGCACGTCGAGCACCTTTGCGAGGGTCTGGGCCAGGAGGGTCTTGCCGGAGCCCGCCGGCCCGAGCATCAGCACGTTGGCCTTCTGCAGCTCGACCTCGTCGTCCCCCTGCTGCGGGGCGGCGCCTATCCGCGTGTAGTGGTTGTAGACGGCGACGCTCAGGACCTTCTTGGCCCGGTCCTGGCCCACCACGTACTCGTCGAGCCTCTTGGAGATGCACTTGGGGCTCTTGGGCCTCGAGCCGCCGGGGGGCTGGCCGTCGGGCTGCTCGGCCGCGGAGGGGGTCTCCTCGGTGATTATCTGGTCGCAGAGGGTGACGCACTCGTCGCAGATGAACACCCGGTCCGGGCCCGCTATGAGCCGCTTTACCTGGGTCTGCGCCTTGCCGCAGAAAGAGCATTCGTAGCTGGCGGAGCCCCCGCCTCGCGCTGATGTGGCCATGTGCCTCCCGACCCCCTAGGTTACAACACTGCGGCGCCCGGCCCGAGGCTCTGCGGGGCCATCATGCCGGGACTTTCCGGGGGGCCTCGCCTCCCGGTCCGTGGGCCAGCACCTCGTCTATGAGGCCGTACTCGCGGGCGTCCTGCGGAGTCAGGTAGTAGTCGCGGTCCGTGTCCCGCGCCACCTTGTCGTAGGGCTGGCCCGTGTGCCCGGAGATGATCTGGCGCATCTTGTCCTGGAGCCGGAGGATCTCCCGCGCCGCGATGTCGATGTCGGTCGCCTGCCCCTCGGCGCCGGACCACGGCTGGTGTATCAGGACCGTGGAGTTGGGCAGGGCGTAGCGCTTGCCCGGGTGCCCAGCGGCCAGAAGCACCGCGGCCCCGCTGGCGGCCTCGCCGACGCATATGGTCGATACGTCCGGGCGCACGAGCCTCATCGTGTCGTACATCGCGAGCACGGCATAGACCGAGCCGCCGGGCGAGTTGATGTACAGGCTTATGTCGGCCTCGGGATCCTCGCGGTCCAGGTACAGGAGCTGGGCCATCGCGGTGTTCGCGACATCGTTGCCTATCGAATCTCCCAGGTAGACGATCCTCTCCCTGAGCAGCAGGGAGTAGATGTCGAGGTAGCGCTCGCCGCGGGCGCCGGTCTCGACCACCATCGGGATGAGGGCCTGCGGGGCCATCAACTCGGCACCGGGCTGTGCGCGTCGTCCACCCCGGGGGCCCTAGGAGGAGGTCTCCGCCGCCTCGGGGCCGGCCTCGGATGAGGCGAGGACCTCGTCGATGAGCCCGTACTCCTGGGCCTGCTCGGAGGTCATGTAGTAGTCGCGGTCGGTGTCGCGGGCGATCTTGTTGTAGGGCTGGCCGGTGTGCTTGGAGATGATCTGGCGCATCTTGTCCTGGAGCCGGAGGATCTCCCGGGCCGCTATGTCGATGTCCGACGCCTGTCCCTGCGCGCCCGACCACGGCTGGTGCATGTGGATCGTCGAGTTGGGCAGGGCGTAGCGCTTGCCCGCGTGGCCGGCGGTCAGCAGCACGGTGCCCATGCTGGCGGCCTGCCCCACGCAGATGGTCGAGACGTCCGGGCGCACCAGGTGCATGGTGTCGTAGATCGCGAGCCCGGCGGTGATCGAGCCCCCGGGGGAGTTGATGTACAGGCTGATGTCCCTGTCCGGGTCCTCGCGGTCCAGGTACAGGAGCTGGGCCATGATGGTGTTGGCCACGTGGTCGTTGATCGGCGTGCCCAGGAAGATGATCCGCTCCTTGAGCAGCAGGGAGTAGATGTCGAAGGCGCGCTCTCCACGCGCCCCCGTCTCGACCACCATCGGAATGAGTCCGCTCGGCACCGCAGCGTCAGGCCGCATCGTCTTCACCTCTCGTCTCCTCCGTCGGCTCGCCGCCGACTATCTCGACCAGCCGGTCGAGCGCCTTTCCCTGCCGGATCCTGTCGCGCAGGAACTCGGCCGTCTCCTCCGAGTCCGGGTCGATCCCGTCGCCTCCGTCGCCCCCGCCGGCCCTGACCACCTGCCTGAGATCCTCGATCTCCTTCGCCATCTCCTCATCGCCCACCTCGAGGCCCTCCGCCTCGGCCAGGGCGCGGAGGGCGTACTCGGCCTCGAGGCGCCTCCTCGCACCGCTCAACGCCTCGCCGACGAAGGCCTGCTGGGTCTCGCCGGCAGCCCTCAGGTACGCGTCGAGGCTCAGGCCCATTCGCTTGAGGTTCTGCAGGCGGTCCTCCATGATCGCTCGCGAGCGCCTGTCGACCAGCACATCGGGGACCGTCACCTCCGCGGCCTCGAGCAGCGCGCCGAGCGCGGCCCCCCTCAGCGTCTCGTCGTCGGCCTGCCGCGCCTGCTCGATCAGCGTCTCCCTGGCCTGGCCGCGCAGGTCCTCCAGGTCGGAGCAATCGGGGTTCGCGGTCCTCGCGAACTCGTCGTCTAGCTCCATCAGCCTGCGGACCTTGATCTCGCGGACCGTGGCCGTGACTTGCGCGTCCCTCACGGCCTGGCCCCCGCCGGGCGCCTCGGACTCGTCCGCGATTACGGTCAGCGAGAAGCCGGTCGGCTCACCCACGCTCGCCCCGATCATCCTCTCGGCCATGCCCGGATACGGATAGTCCGACCCGGGCCGCAGCTCGAAGGTCAGGTTCTTGCGACTGTCGGGCGCGGCGCCCTCGACGCTAATCGTGGCGTCGGCCACGACGAAGTCCCCCTCCTCGGTGACGGTCCTGTCGACCGGCTCCCAGGTGGCCATGCCCTGGCGAAGCCTGTCGATCCATCGCTCGACGAGCTCGTCGGTCACCTCGGTGCTCTGCCTCTCGACCCTGAGCGAGGCGTAGTCCCCAAGCTCCACGGTGGGCTCGAGGGGAACGGTGGCGGTGAACCTGAACGGGTCCGTCTCCAGGATCGCAAGGCGCGGGCTCGCGACGGGGTCGAGCTCGCTGCTGGATATCGCCCCCTCGGTGACCTCGGCGACCATCTCGTCCATGATGTCTTCGATCAGGACCCCGCGCCCGAAGCGACCCTCGATCACTCCGCGGGGCGCCTTTCCCTTCCGGAAGCCGGGGACGTTGATCTTGCGCACCACCCGGCGATAGGCCCGGTCCAGGTACGGCTCGAGATCCTGGTCGTCCAGCTCGATCTCGAGGACCGTTTGGCGCGCGACCTCCTCCGCTTGGGTGATCTTCAATCAGGGCTCCATGGCTTGTTACACGCGTCCGCGGGCAGGGTCGGGACGCCGCCGGCAAGATGGTCATTATATCACGCGCCCCGGTCCGTCTGGGCCTAACCACCCGCCCTTGCGCGGCGCCGACGCCGCGGCGGCGCCTTGGTACGATGGGCACGCGCATGGACGGCAAGACCGCAAACGGGGCCAGGCGCCTGCCGCCGCGGCAGCGGCTTATGCTGGGCCTGCTCGCCGCGCTCGGACGCCCCGTGCCGGATGACCGGTTCCAGCACTTGCTGTTCCTCTGCTGCCAGGAATCCGTCGCGCCCCGGTCGTACGAGTTCGTTCCCGGCCGCCTCGGCGCATACTCCTTCGTCAGCCATGCCGACCTGCTGAGGCTCACCGAGCGCGGGATGCTGGCCGACGGGGAGTCGGCCTGGCGGCTCACGCCGGCAGGAGCGCGCGCGGCCGCCGGCCTGGTCGATGCGGACCTGGCCCGCTTCGCGGACCGCCATCGCTCGCTCCCGGATGCCGCGCTCGCGGCCGAGACATACCGCCGGTTCCCCTACCACGCGGTTCGCAGCGAGGTCGCCGGGGAGGTCCTGCGCGGGGACCGGGCCGCCCTGCGCCGGATCCACGCCGCCCGCCCCCGGAGGGACCCGGGCGCCCTGCTCACGATCGGGTACGAGCGGCGGGGCCTGGACTGCTATCTGAACCTGCTGGTGGGAGCCGGGGTGACGCTGCTGTGCGACGTGCGGCGCAACGCCGTCAGCAGGAAGTACGGCTTTGCCCGATCGACCCTGGGCGGCGCCTGCGCCGCGCTGGGCATCCGCTACGAGCACGTCCCCGAGCTCGGGATCAGTTCCCGGGAGCGCCGGGGCCTGCGGAGCCCGGGGGACTACCGCAACCTGCTCGACGCCTACGAGCGACGCGATCTGCCCCGGCAGTCGGGGCCGCTGGCGGCCATCGACGGGTGGATGCGGTCGGGAGAGAGCGTCGCGCTGACGTGCTACGAGCGAGACAGGCAATCGTGCCACCGAGGAAGGGTCGCCGACGAGATGGAGCGCCGGGGCCAAGTTACGGCCCCCGTCCGTCACCTGTGAGAGATGCTGCGCGGTGGGTGGATGTCAGCGACCGCCGGGGACCGTGCGCCCGCGTCCCGGGTCGCTCCGGCCGCTATGGCCCGGGGACCGGCGGCGCATGCGAGAAGCCGATGGCCGCCTCCGCCCACGCCGCGACCGCCAGCACCCGCGCGTCCTCCATCGGCGGTCCGAAGAGCTGCACGCCGAGCGGGAGCCCGTCCCCGGTCAGGCCCGAGGGGATGCTGACGGCCGGCAGGCCCGCGGTGGTGATCGGCGCCTGCCAGCGCGGGTCGCCCGTCGTGTCGGTCGCCGGCGCCCCGGCCTCCCTGGTCGTGGACGTAAGCGCGGCGTCGTAGGGCGCGATCGCCGCGAGCAGCCGCTCCCTGAAGGCGCGGCGGACCCTCTCGGCCTGCACGTACGTGGTCGACGGGGTGAGCATGCCGATCTCGATCGTCCTGCGCACGTCGGGCGAGAAGTCGTCCGGGCGCTCTTGGAACAGCCGGCCGTGCACGGCCGCGGCGTTGACGTTCATCACGGTGCGGTGGGCCGCCTGCAGCGCGTCCATCCCCAGGTCGGGGCCAAGGACCTCGACCTCGGCCCCCGCCGCCTCCAGCCGCGCGGCGACCCCCTCGACGTGCCCGGCTACCGCCGGGTCGCAGCGCTCAAGGAAGAAGGTGCGCAGCAGCCCGATCCTGGGCGGACGGTCCAGCGGGCCGGTCCACTCCGGGGCCGGGGCGTCGCTGCTGAAAGGGTCGGCCGGATCGTGGACCGAGAGCGCCGAAAGGGCCAGCGCGGCGTCCTCGACCGTGCGAGTGAAGGTGCCCATCGTGTCGACGGACCACGAGACCGGGAGCACCCCGCGGCGGCTGATCCTGCCCATCGTCGGCTTGAGGCCGACCACGCCGTTGTAGGCGGCGGGCCTCAGCACCGACCCCGCGGTCTGCGAGCCTAGGGCCAGCGGGAAGGCGCGGGCCGCCACCCCGACGGCCGAGCCCGTGCTCGATCCGCCCGGGGTGCGGTCGGCGCGCCAGGGGTTGAGCGTCGCGGGGGGGTCTCCGCAGGCGAACGCGGTCGTGACCGTCTTGCCCATCACGACGGCCCCAGCAGCCCTGAGCGCCGCCACCGACGCCGCGTCGCGCCGTGGCACGTTGGCGGCGAAGATCGGGCTGCCGAAGGCGGTCCGCAGCCCGGCGGTGTCGTAGATGTCCTTGATCCCGGCGGCCACCCCGCCGAGTGGGCCCGGGTCCGTGCCGCTCGCCGCCAGCCGGTCGACGCTGCGGGCTTGGGCGAGGGCGTACTCGGGGTCGAGCGTCGCCCACAGGCCGAGCGCGGGCTCGAGGCGCTCGGAGCGGCGCAGCAGCGCCTCCATCAGCTCGGAAGCCGAGATCTCGCCGGCCCGCACGGCTCCCGCGGCCTGGGCTGCGGACATCTCGTGCGGTGGTGGCATGGGCTCCGGGCGTGGGCGGACCGGGGGCGTGTAGAATCCGGGCCGAGGTGACTATACACGAGGAGAGGAGGGCCCGATGCCACCGCTGACCAGGCCGCAGATGGAGGAGTTCTTCACCACCGGGGCGAACATCATGAAGCTCTCCACCCTGGACCCGGACGGCCACCCATACGTGGTTCCCGTCTGGTTCTGGTGGGAGTCCGAGAGGTTCCTGGTCGCCGCGAGGCGCCAGAACGAGTGGCTGCGCCACATAGAGGCCGACGGCAGGGTCGGCGCCTGCATCGACACGGCCGACGCGCCGTACACCCGGGTGCTGATCAGGGGAATCGCCTCGATAGTGGACAGGAGCTGGACCGGGGAGTGGGAGCCGCTGGCCGTGAGGTACATCGGCCCCGACGCCGGCCACGCCTACTACGAGAAGACCAAGGCCATCCCCAGGGTGCTGGTCAGCATAGAGCCTGACAGGATCATTTCCTGGGCCGGCTCGGACTGGCACAGGAAGTACTACGAGGACTTCGGCAGGCCCGACGACGGCTGACTCGGTCGGGCAAAGGCCGACCGGACTCCCGGCGCACGCTGCCCCGCCGCGTCCCCGCCCTCGTCACGCGGGGCCGACGCGAGGCAGCCGGGCGAGGGCGACCGCATGTTGAAGTCGGGCCTTTGCAGGATCGCCCCCCCCCTCCGTGAGCGCCCCAGGGCATCGATTCGTCCGAAAGTTTGACCGCTACTTCGAGCTTGGCATGGCGCGTTGCGGCGGTGATGGGAGGCTTCCAACCTAGGACTGAGCCGTTTCCGCACGGACACGCGGCCTGGATGCTACTACACTGCGGCGTCGCAGAGGGGCCTTTCTATGCCGCTGACGGTATAATTTACGGTATGGTACCTGGCGGCGGAGACGGGCGTGCGACGCTTCAGCGATGAGCACGGAAACGAGGTCAGGCTCACTGAAGAGCGGCTAGGGCCTGTTCACACTATAGCGCCGAGTGTGGTACTCTTGGCGCATGGAACTCACGCAGGAACAGTACGAACGGATTAGGCCGCTGCTACCGGTGCAGCGGGGCAACGTGAGCATCTCGAATCTACAGGTGCTCAACGCCATCCTGTATGTCGCCGAGCACGGCTGCAAGTGGCGGGGACTGCCTTCCCGCTTCGGCAGGTGGCACACAGTCTACACCCGCATGAACCGCTGGGCTAAGAGTGGTGTGCTCGACAGGGTGTTCGAGTACCTGCAGCGCGAACAGATCGTGCGCATCAAGCTCGAGGCGGTCTCCATGGACAGCACGATTGTCAAGGTCCACCCCGACGGCACTGGCGCTCAAAAAAAACGGACCCCAGTCGATCGGCAGGTCCCGAGGCGGATGGACCACCAAGATTCATATGGTTGCCGCGAATGACAGGACGGCGGTGACACTCTCGCTCTCCGCCGGCCAGGCTCCCGACGCGCCTGAAGGGCGCGAGCTGCTCAGGCGCCTCGGACCCCAGCAGGGAGTCATGGCCCTGGTGATGGACCGTGCATACGAGGGCAACGAGACGCGTCAACTGGCGCTGGAGTTGGGGTTTACGCCCGTGGTACCGCCGCTCTCGACCCGTGTCCATCCATGGGAATACGACAGGGAGCTCTACAAGAGGCGCAACGAAATCGAGCGGCTGTTCCGCAGGCTCAAGGGCTTTCGCCGTATCTTCTCTCGCTTCGACAAGCTCGATGCGCTCTTCCAGGGATTCATACTCGTGGCACTCATCTTCGACGCGCTGCGATAGTGTGAACACGCCCTAAGGCACATCCTGCAAAGGCATCCTGAAATGGCCTTCCAGATGCATCGGTTCGCGGAGACGCTGGCCAGTCCGGATGCTGTGAGACCCTCCGCATCCGGCCCATCGGTCCGGCTCTATTACCGGATGTACCCGGACCTGCGGGCCAGGAACCGCTATATCTGCATTGTGGTGGGAAGGGAGCGGACGCCCCACCCCTTCATACTCACCGCCTATCTCGACCGACGAATCAAAGGGGAGCGAGCATGACGAGCAGAGATGTATCCGTCTGGTACGACGACGAGGGAGACATGCTTGAGGTCCTGTGGGCGTTCAGGGAGGGGTACTTCGCCCCCACCGACGACGAGCGCATTCTCAAGCGGCTCGACGACGACGGCGAGGTCATCGGTTTCCTAATCCATGGTATGAGCACGCTGAGGCAGCCAAGCCCCGTCGAATTCAAGCTGGTGTCCGAGGCCCCTGCAGACGACGTCGCCAACGTCACCGTGAAGCATGCGGCCGTCAGGCTTGGCATATCGGAGCGCCGGGTGCGCAAGCTGGCCCAGGAAGGCCGGGTGCGCGGCGCGACCAAGGCCGGATCCGAATGGCTGATTCCCACGCCGATCGAGGTGATGCCGGGCAGGCGCGGCCCAGTCGGCGTCGCCGGGCGCGTGGACGAGACGGGGTCCGGAGGCGCTTCTACCTTGGGCTGCCCATAGGGTCTTTCTGCCGGGAGGGGGGACTGGCACGGGCCTTGCGGAATATCCGGACACGGACGGTTCGAATGCGGCTCTGAGAGGTCGCGCAGCCTCCATCCAGGATCGTCTAGCTAGAAGGTCAGCGACACCTTGATAGCGCCGTCGGCGCGCGACGCTGCCAGCTCGAACGCCTCGCCGACCCTCCAGATCGGCATGGCGTGCGTGACGATCGGAGCGACGTCTATCTCGCCGCCCGCTATCATCCCCAGCGCGCTGTGGACGGCAGGAAGTCCGGGCTCGTCCTGCGAGCCGAAGGTCGAGTTGAGCGTCAGGCGCCTGCGGAAGAATGCGTTCCAGTCGAACGGCACCGGGCCCATCCCCGTGGGAAGCCCGAAGGCCTGCACCCGGCCCCAGGTCTTGGCCATCGACATCGCCTGGTTCAGCGTCTCGGCGCTGCCGACGGCCTCGACGACGAGGTCCGCCCCCTCGCCCCCCGTCAGGTCCAGCACGGCCTCGGTGGCGCGGTCGCCGGCGACGTCCACGGCGATGTCGGCCCCATACATCTGCGACAGCTCGCGGCGCTCTCTGACCGGCTCGATCGCGATGATGCGTCCCGCGCCGAGCCTGCGGAGCATGAAGTCGTGGAACAGGCCGGCCGAGCCCTGCCCTATGACCGCCACGGTCGCCCCCTCGACGGCGGGCAGCCTCTCGCAGGAGAAGACCACGGTCGCCAGCTGCTGGGCCATCAGCAGGTGCGATTCGGGGGCGCCGTCGGGCAGGCGGGCGAGGTAGCGCGGGTCGAGCAGCTGGCGCCCGGCGAAGGTCTGCGCTATCGAGATGTTGGGCACGGTGAGCACCCGCTCCCCGGGCTCGAACCCGGTGCCGCCCCCGTCGATCACCTCGCCCAGGCCCTCGTGGCCGGGACGGCCGTGGGGGAGCGGGAAGTCCGAGGCGTAGCCTGTGTAGCCCATGTAGACGACGTGCAGGTCGCTGCCGCAGATGGAGGCCAGGCGGGTCTCGACCAGCACCATCCCGTCCCGGGGCTCCGGCGCCTCGATCTCCTCGCACCTGATGTCGCGGACCCCTAGCGCCCGCGCGGCGGCCATCATCTCGCTCATAGGTCCGGGTCTCCTTCGGTCGCGGCGCCCCGTCGCCGGGGCCGCGGCACATTGTCCACGATGCGCCGCCGGTGCGCACGCGGCCCGTGTTGCGGGCCGGGCGTGCGGTGAAATATAGTCCGGCGCGTCTACTGGACGCGCGAGGTGGGCTTGGTCACCGGCTACTGGCACAGCGGATTCGTGGTCGCGGACCTCGACAGGTCCGTCCGCTTCTACGCCGACGGGCTCGGCCTGTCCCTCATCCGCCGCTTCCGCACCGACTCCGCCCCGTCCGCCCAGGTGCTGGCCTACGAGCGGGTGGACGTCAAGGGCGCGCTCCTAGAGGTCGGCCCCGGCGCCATCCTCGAGCTGCTCGAGTACGTCGAGCCCAGGACCGCCGCACGGCAGATATCCGAGCGCCACGTGATCGGCTCGGCGCACCTGGCCCTGCTGGTCGACGACGTGGAGGCGGCGCTGGATGCGCTGGTCGAGTACGGGGGGACCCGGCACAACGACCCCGTCCAGACCGAGCCCGGCAAGGTCCTCACCTACGCCCAGGACCCGGACGGCAACTGGCTGGAGCTCGCGCAGATAGACCTCTCCGTGGCCGACCTGCGCTAGGCCGGCAGGCCCCCCGCCGGACGGCGCGGCCCCGCGCCCGCTAGACTTGAAGGCGCCGTGAACCTCCCGCTCTCCGAGATCCTGCCGATGGGCGCCTCCGCGGGCCCCGACGGGCACCTGCGCATCGGCGGCTGCGACGCCGTCGAGCTTGCCGCCGAGCACGGAACGCCGCTGTACGTATACGACGTCGGCACCGTGCGCTCCATGTGCCGCGAGTTCGTCGGGGAGTTCGGCGCGCGCTACCCGGACTCGCGCGTGCTGTACGCGGCCAAGGCCTACCTCGGCACGGCGATGGCGCGGCTGGTGGCCGAGGAGGGGCTCGGGATGGACGTGGTCTCCGGCGGGGAGCTGGCCGTCGCCCGGGCGGTCGGCATGGAGCCCGGGGACGTGTTCTTCCACGGCAACAACAAGAGCACGGCCGAGGTGCGCGAGGCGATGGACTACGGCATCGGGCGCTTCGTCGCGGACAGCTTCCACGAGCTGGAGCTCGTCGAGGCGGAGGCCGCGCGGCGCGGGGTCGTGCAGCCCGTCATGCTCAGGCTCTCTCCGGGCGTCGACGCCCACACGCACGCCAAGACCACCACCGGCATCCTCGACACCAAGTTCGGCTTCCCCATCGAGACCGGCGACGCCGAGCGGGCGGTCCGCATGGCCCTCGAGGCGGAGCACCTGGACCTGACCGGGGCGCACATCCACCTCGGCTCCCCGATATTCGAGCTCGAGCCCTACGCGGTCGGAATAGACGCCGCGCTCACCTTCCTCGCCCCGCTGTGCGGCGAGGGCCTATCGCTGAGGGACTTCAGCCCAGGCGGCGGCTTCGCGGTGGGCTACACGGCCGAGAGGCTCCCGCCCCCGGTCTCCGAGTACGCGGACGTGATAGCCCGGACGGTGGCCGGGCGCTGCCGCGGCCTGGGGATCGCCGAGCCCAGGCTGCTGATCGAGCCGGGCAGGGCGATAGTCGCCCGCGCGGGCGTCGCCCTCTACTCGGTCGGCGGGATCAAGGACATACCGGGCCTGCGGCGCTACGTGTCGGTGGACGGCGGCATGGGCGACAACATCAGGCCCGCCCTGTACGGGGCGAGGTACGAGGCGCTGCTCGCCAACAGGGCCCTGGACGCGGCCGACGAGGCCGTGCGGGTGGTGGGCAAGTACTGCGAGACGGGGGACATCCTCGTCGAGGAGGCCATGCTGCCGTCTCCGCGCACGGGCGACCTTGTGGCCCTGCCCGTCTCGGGCGCCTACGGCATGTCGATGGCGGGCAACTACAACCTCAACCCCCGCCCGGCCGTCGTCATGGTCGAGGACGGCAGCGCGACCCTGGTGCGGCGCCGCGAGACGTACGCCGACATGATGGCGCTCGAGGTCGACGCCCTATGACGGGGGGCGACGCCCGGACCGGGGTGATAGGGCACGCGCGGGCGCTTTCGGTCCTGGACAGGGCGCTCGCGAGGGGCATGGCCTCGCACGCCTACCTGATCACCGGGCCCGCCCACGTCGGCAAGATGACGGTGGCCCGCGAGCTCGCAAGGAGGCTCAACTGCCCGGGGGATGACCCGGGCGGGGAGTGCGGGCAGTGCGGGCGCGTGCGGCGTGGGGTGCACCCGGACGTAACGGTCGTGCCGGTGGACTCAGACGGCTCGCTGCACGAGGACCGAAGGGCCAGGACCATGGTCACGATCGAGCAGGTCCGCAGGGTCGCGCGCGACGCCACCCTCCAGCCGTTCGAGGGGGACCGAAAGGTGTTCATCTTCGAGGACGCCGACCGCCTCACCGAAGAGGCCTCCAACGCGCTGCTAAAGACGCTGGAGGAGCCCCCCGACCGCGTGTCGATCTCGCTGCTGGCCTCCGGGGAGGCGGCGGTGCTCCCCACCATCGCCTCGCGCTGCCAGCACCTCAGGCTGCGCCCGGTGCCGTGGCCCGAGCTCTCGGCGGAGCTGGTCGCCAGGTTCGCCCTGTCCGAGGACCGGGCCCTGGAGCTTGCCCGCACGTGCGGCGGGCGGCCGGGCCTCGCGATCCGCATGGTGACCGACGAGTCCTTCGCCGCCGGGCTCGAGGAGGCGCTCAATCGGATCGAGGCCGCCGTGGCGGCGGACCTCGAGGATCGCTTCGGCTACGCCGCCACGCTGGCCCGTCTCTTCTCCAGGGATCGGGAGGGGGCCAGGCGGGAGATGGCGCAGTGGACGGGGTGGTGGCGGGACGTGCTGCTCGCCAGCCACGGCCTAGACGACTTCGTCGGGCACGTCTCGCGCGCGGACTCGATCCGCCGGGCGGCCGCGGCCCTGGGCGCCGCCGGCGCCGCGGCGGGGCTCGGGGCCGCCCTCAGGGCCGCCGAGCGGCTGGACATGAACGTCGCGGCCCCCCTGGCCATAGAGCAGATGATGCTGACCATGCCGCGCGGGGGCGGTGCCTGATGGCGATGGTCGGGGTAAGGCTCACCCTCTCCGGCAGGCTGCGCTACGTCGACGACGGCGGGCTGGACCCGGGCGTCGGGGAGCGCGTCGAGGTCGTGCTGGACTGCTGCCCCGAACCCAGGGAGGCGGTGGTCGCCGTCGCGGCCGGCCAGGTGATCCTCAGCCAGGTCGCCGCGACCTCGGGCCGCGTGGTCTCGGCGGCGGCCGGGGAGGGGAGCCCGCCCGGGCCCGGCCCTAGTCGACCCAGGGAATGAAGGGGCGCCACTCCTCCAGCACCGTCCGGCTCTCGAACGGGTAGAAGGGGTTCGGCCTGGGGGCCGCAGGCCGCCTCTGGAGCCTCATGCCGGCCTGGGTCGGGGTGAGGCCCGCCTTGCGGTGGTTGCACCGCTTGCAGGCCGAGACCACGTTCTCCCACTCGTGCCGCCCGCCCTTGGAGCGCGGGTGGATGTGGTCGAGCGTTAGCGAGCGCGACTGCAGGCCGCAGTACTGGCAGGTGTAGCGGTCCCTCGCGAAGACGGCGCGCCTCGAAAGGCGCCTGCGCACGAGCGGGCGCTTGACCATGTGGTAGAGGCGGATCACCGACGGGACCGGGAACGGCCGCGACACGGTGCTGATGTAGCCGCGGCCGTTCTCCATGAGCTCGGCCTTGTCGCGGTCGAGCAGCACCAGCGCGCGCCGGACGTTGCACACGTTGAGGGGCTGGTAGTTCTGGTTGAGTACCAGTACGGGGGCGTGGATCATCATCTCTGCGAGCGGGCTTGCCTGTGTCTAGTACCGGCCGGCGTCGATCCGGCCCTTGAGGATCGTCACCGCTGTCTCGAAATCGTCCGGGACGAATCCCATCGCGTCCCCTGGCACATTGTAGACGACCTCCACGTACGTGCGCGTGAAGACGGATCCGACCAGCGCGGCGTCCAGCCCGTCCCTGACGTCGCGGGCGTGGACCGCCGCCGCGCCGCCGAGGGGCCGGTCGAAGTCGTAGGCGAGCCGCGTCAGCCCGGTGATCACCGCGCCGCACACCAGCGCCGCCAGCACCGCGCCCACGGCGATCCCGCCCACCTTGTCCACCGCGTCGCTCGTCCCGGCGGAGGAGGTCGAGAGCATGGGCCGGACGATCTTGAGCGCGAGGCCGAAGAGCAGCGAGACCGCCGAGAAGATCAGGGAGTACCACAGGAAGGTCCACACGGTGTCCGCCGCCGCCGAGCCCGACGTGACCGCACCCAGGTCGTCGGCGAAGTGGCCGGCTATCTGCCAGCCGGCGATCACGCCGGCGGCGATGAACAGCGCGCCTATCAGGCCCATCCGCAGTCCGAGGATCAGCCCGCCTATCAGCAGTATGGTTAGTAGGATGTCGAGCCAGTTCATCGCAGCGCGCCAGGGGAGATGATACCGAATCAGGCCGCGGACTCCCATCAAGGTGGCACTTGTCTGGCGGTGCAGGCGTGGTCATCAGTGGCAGCGTAGCGGCGTGGCCGGCCCATGAAACGGAGAGAGGCCACTTCATTGGAGCCCATTGCGGGCCACCGGATCTTGCGACGTGGTCGCAGCCTAGGTGTATGGGGTTCCCCGAGATGCCCCTGTCTTGAACCCCACGCCACTTGCTCATAGGTCTCGTACATGGCCACAAGCACGGTCTGTTGCCACGGTCCACATGCCTAGGCAGCAACCCCTGCAACGCCCTCGATACTCGCAGAGGCGACCATGAGACGTTATCTGAAAGGCGTTGAAGGCGAAGTCCCCCGTAGACGCCCGGGCCGATCGTGCGTGGTGCGGCGGCGCTCCACTCGCGTGGAGCGGGAATCATACCAGTCGCCCTAGCCTGAGCCTTCGACCATATCCTAGCGTTGAGCAGCGGCACGAGTGGCTCAAGAGGCGGTACAATGACACTCGACAGGGTAAGCGTGTGCTGAGTTCCAATGGTGATGGTGTCATGGCAGTTCCTCCCGTCTTCCTACAGGGTCCGGCATATACAAGATGTGAAGATCGTAGATGCTTGTTGCTCTACAGTCATGGATACGCGCCAGTTTAGTCCCTAGTTCGAATATAGCCAAGAAAATCCAATGACCGACTTCAACTGGCAAACCATACGTTCTTGGAATGGCTCACAGTTTGGTGGATTTGAGGAATTGTGCGCGCAACTGGCACGGGCGGAAATCCCAGAGGAAGCGAAGTTCCATCGGAAGGGTACACACGACGCTGGAGTGGAGTGCTTCTGTGTTCTTCCTGATGGACTCGAATGGGGTTGGCAGGCCAAGTATCTCTTTGACGCCACTAAGATGACGCAATTCGATGACTCCGTTAAGGCTGCTTTAGATAAACATCCTAGATTGGTACGCTACTTTGTTTGTATGCCGATCGATCGATCAGATGCCCGTGCTACAGGCCGTGTATCTGCTCTACAACGCTGGGAAGATTGTGTCCGGAAATGGCAGGGCTGGGCACGAGACAGATGCATGGACGTGGAGTTTGTCTGGTGGGGAGCGTCTGAGCTCATTGATAGACTGTCCCGCAACGAGCATAGCGGTCGTCGCTTTTTCTGGTTCAGTCAGCACGAATTTGGCCAAGATTGGTTTCGCCGTCGTCTTCAAGAAGCCGTGAGAGCGGCTGGTCCTAGATACACTCCGGATGTCCATATCGATCTATCAGTTGCTCAAGATATAGAACGGTTCAGCAGGTCAGTTTCTTCCTTGGAATACATCAAGTCTCTCTCACTGCCAATTCGTAGGGCACGCGACCGCTCGGCACTAATTCAAGGGTTATCAGAACAGCTTGTCGAAGCTTTGGATCTTGTTGGCCTTTCAAGCGCAGCGAATGAGGTTTTGGATGCACTAAGTCGGTTAGAGATGATGCCCACTGGCAAACTACCGCTCGCAGAGATAACGGAAGCCGCAAATAAAGCCTGCGACAAAGGACAACAAATTCTATCGCATGTTAGGCGATTGCAATATGATGACCCAACTTCGTCGAACAGTCGACGGGAAACTCTTGAAGATATCATGGACTACGTATATCGACTTCAACTGACTCTGCAGAATGTGACCGAGGCTAGTGACCACGCGAATTCACTGATGAACAGTCAGTTGCTCATCTTGAGGGGCGATGGCGGAGCAGGTAAGACTCATTTGCTCTGCAACTTCGCTCAGAGACGTCTCCAAGATCAATTGCCAACCCTCCTCCTGATGGGTCAGCGATTCCTGAGCGACGATGATCCGTGGACGCAATTGTTGCAGCAGCTCGACCTGTCCCAGCTCAGTGCTGACGAATTTGTAGGGTCACTGGAATCGGCTGCCCAAGCGTCAAACAGTCGTGTGCTGATAATGGTTGATGCTCTAAACGAAGGTAATGGTCGCAAGATTTGGATGGCTCATTTATCTTCATTCATGGCCCGGCTTTGCGAATCCCGCTGGGTTAGTGTAGTGCTTTCGATTCGTTCATGTTATGAGGAAATTGTCATTCCAGAGAATGTCAGAGCGGAAGCTGAAGTGATTACCCATCCTGGATTTGCGGGAAACGAGTTTGATGCGACGAGAATCTTCTTTTCGCATTACAACATAGAATCTCCAGCAAGTCCGATCTTGCAGCCTGAATTCAGTAACCCTCTTTTTCTAAAGGCGATCTGCGAAGGGCTACAGGCCGGCGGGCACCGTAGAATTCCAACAGGCTTCCATGGCATTACGGCGGTATTCGACATCTACCTCAAGGCTGTCCATAAGTCTCTTTCTGGGCCGGAAGCACTTGATTATGATCCGAACACTAACCTTGTGCGTAAGGCCATCGAGAAACTGGCTGAGCGGTTGGCGGGGCACGATACTCGACAGTTGCCACGCTCAGAGGCTCAAGACATTGTAAACGAACTGCTACCGGGAAGAGACTATAGCAAATCTCTCTACACAGCCTTGGTAACTGAAAGGGTCCTAATCGAGGACATGAACCAGATTGCAGAGGAACTCCACGAGGAAATTGTTTCGATAGCCTACGATCGCCTTGCAGATCATATTATCGCGGACCATTTGCTCAATGCATATCTCGATGTAGATGACTTCGATGCTGCGTTTTCAGCAAATGGCGGCTTAGCGTTCCTTTGTGAAAAAGAGAAGTACGTTGCACACGGGCTTTTGGAAGCTTTGTGCGTTCAAGTACCGGAGCGTACAGGCAAAGAACTGCTCAGACTGGCACCTGGCTTGATGAATAGATATGGCATCGCCTATTCCTTCCTCCAAAGCATTGTATGGCGCAGGCACGATGCCTTTTCGAAAGAAGCTCGAGCCATGTTGAATGAATTCGTTCAACGCGACGACACTCGCGAAGAAGCCTTGGACACGATGATGTCGGTGTCGACGGTCCCTGATCATCCATTCAACGCCAACTCGCTCACTGACGCCCTTCATCAAAGCTCTATGCCTGATCGCGATGCAATATGGAGCATCTATCTACACAATGCGTGGAGGACTCAAAGTCCGGTGGATCGTTTAGTGGATTGGGCAGTTAATTTGTCGCCGGAGGAAAACCTAGACGCTGAAGTGGTAGATCTTGCCGCGATATCCCTTGCCTGGATGTTTACGACCTCCAATCGATTCTTGCGCGATGGTGCGACTAAGGCCTTGGTGAACTTGCTGACTGGACGACTGGAATCGGCGACACGATTGGTGGATCGGTTTCGCTATGTGAACGATCCATACGTGGCCGAGCGTGTGTATGCGGTCGCTTACGGCGTTGCGTTGCGCAGCGATGATGCCGGCGCGGTTGGAAGATTGGCGTCGGCGGTGTACGAACATATCTTTGCATCCGAAACTCCCACGCCGCCTCACATTCTCCTTCGCGATTACGCTCGCGGCGTTATTGAACGTGCGATTTATCTTGGAGTAGACGGCTCGTTCAACAGTTTAGTCATACGGCCACCTTACAAGAGCACTTGGCCGAATATACCGAGCGAAGAGGAAGTGGAGACCTTAACTCCAAAGTTGCAGCAAGGCTCATGGGACAGCGGATCTTTGGAATGGTCTAGGAATCGAATCCACAATTCGGTAATAGGCGAATACCTTAATGATTTCGCTCGATATGTGATTGGAACGGAGTCGGAGCCCTTTTGGCTTTCGCTACGACTAGATGAGAGAGCTTGGCAATCGCCCGAAGAGCGCATTAATGCCTTGGTGAGGAAATTTGACGGAGCCGAGAGAGACGCTTATGAAGCATTTAAGAGAAGCAAAGGTGCCACGCCGCGTTGGATTGACAGGGCAAGAAGCGGCCACGCTAGCAGCGAAGGCGAAACAGCAGCTTTCATCAAGGAGATGGAAAGCCATCAAGATACAGTCGAAATGTCGCAGCGGACGCTAATGTCGACACTTACCGAAGAACATAGATCAGAGATGGAATCAATCGGACGAGACGAGGCTTCCGGTCCTCCCCGGTTTGATGTACGTGCCATTCAACGGTACGTCCTGTGGCGAGTATTTGACTTAGGATGGACGATCGACAGATTCGGGAAATTTGATAGATTCTCGATTGGAGACCATGGTAGGTCGACAGACAAAGCAGAGCGTATAGGAAAGAAATATCAGTGGATAGCCTACCACGAGATCCTCGCTTACATATCTGACCATTATCAGTACCGGGAGCCTGCTTTTGACGGTGATGGCGACTGTGAATACGAAGGACCTTGGCAACTCGGTATAAGGGACATCGACCCCTCCTGCACTATGAGGTCTACTCGTGGTGGAACGTCGTGGGGACCCCATGCACCGGCGTGGTGGGGTGACACCCCGTATACTGCTTGGGCCGACGAGCTAAGTCATCAACAGTGGTTAGCGCTGGAATCGGACATCCCTGAAATTGAGGAGCTGCTACAGGCCTTCCATCCTGGCAGCGGAGATCACTGGCTCAATGTGTACGGCCATTTTGTTTGGATGCAGCCGCACCCTGTAGATGTTGAGCCTTACGGAATTGAGCGGAGGCAATTGAGTCTACAGTGGGATGCATATTTGCTCCGCTCTGATGATGTCGAAGGTTTCGTGGGCTCGATTCAAAGCGGCCACTATTCTCCAAGGTCATTACCAAGTCGGCGGACTATGTCTCTAGGTGGTATATTTTTGGGCGAATACGGTTGGCGACCAGCATTGGAACGTCAGCTGTCAAACTACAGCGGCGGCGAACTTTGGGTCGGTCCGGACGAAAGGCGGCGCGCGGTGGTGGTGCGACCTGTCGTGGCGTCATATGAGGCGGAGGCAGGAGGATTTGATTGCTCTATTGACGAGCACTATATGCTGCTCTTGCCGCATAGTGAACTACTGGATAGCCTCGGTCTTAACTGGGTAGGCAAGGCTGCCGACTACCGCAACGAGACAGATGCACTGGTGGCCTTTGACCCGACGGCGCATGAGGAGGGCCCAACCGCTTTAGTCGTCAATAAAGCACTACTGGAACAGTGCCTGGAGGATCGAGAATGGACACTCTGCTGGGTCGTGAACGGAGAAAAATTTATACTCGGTGGAGCAGCCCAGTCGCAGTATCAAGGGCATATGACGATGTCAGGCATTTACAGGTACACAAGGCAAGGACCAAAGGGATACCTTGATTTTAACCTAGATCTGCCATAGAGAGACGGCCCGTGATGCTGAGCGCAGCGAAGCCGATTACTAGATAAGCTTGTATTCGTAGCGGTCGATCGAAGGCCGCGATGCAGGGAGTAATGCAAGGAAATGTATTACAGCCTGACACAGTTTCTGCATCTGCATGGACTGCCGCCCAAAGGGAATGCAGGGACTGATCTAGCGGGGCCGCTGTCGCGGGGGAGCGGGGTTGACCTCGCCTGCAGCCAGTGAGACCGGCAGCAGCCTCGAGAGACTCGCCACCGTCCATCCCTCGCCCGAGTGGATGAACTTCGCCGGCCGGCGCCGGGAGTACAGCGACATGTCCCAGCCCGTGGTGGAGATCACCTGCCCGGTGATCGCCCCGCCGGCCTCGGTGCACAGGTAGACGATCTTGGCGGCGTTGTTGGCCGGGTCCATGGCCTGCTCGGGCGCGCCGCCCGTCCCGAGCGCGTCCGCCACGGCCGCAAGGCGCGGGTCGCCGCCGGCGCGAACGGACCGCGAGGCCTGCGGTATGGACTCGGTCATCCGCGTCAGGCCGCCGGGGTAGACGGCGTTGACGGTGATGCCGGACGGGGCCAGGTCCGCCGCGGCGGCGCGCGCAAGGCCGACCATGCCCTCCTTGGCCGCGGCGTAGTTCGCCTGTCCCGAGGACCGCAGCCCGGATATCGAGGCCAGCAGGACCACCCGCCCGTAGCGGCGCTCTCGCATGTGCGGGATGGCGTAGGACAGGACGTTGAAGGCTCCCTGGAGGTGGACCGAGTGCACGGCGTCCCACTCGTCTTCGGTCATGTTGAAGACCATCCGGTCGCGCAGGATGCCGGCGGCGTGGCAGACGATGTCGAGACCGCCGAAGGTGCCCACCGCGGTCTCGACGATCGCGCGGGCCGAGTCGCTGTCCGCCACCGAGTCGTAGCTGGCGGCCGCGGCGCCGCCGGCCGCGGCGATCTCGGCCGCCACCGCGTCGGCGGCCGACGACGACCGCCCCGAGCCGTCGACCCCCGTGCCCAGGTCGTTGACCACGACCGAGGCGCCCTCGCCCGCCATCAGCAGCGCGACGGTGCGGCCTATGCCGCCGCCCGCGCCCGTGACGACGGCGACCCTGCCGGAAAGCCGGTCGCCCATCAGGGCCCGTCCCCGCCAAGCGCGGGCCCGATGACCCGGGGCACCATCAGGTCCAGGTCGTCAAGGTCCAGCCCGCCCCATCCGTGCACCCCTGCGACCGTCTCGGGCTCCGCGTACAGGAAGATCGCCCCGTCCCGCGCCCCCAGGGTGCGCCCGTTGAGGTCGGGGACCGCGTCCGTGCACAGCGCGGCGGCCAGCACGGCGCCGGCGTCTGCGTCGTCGGCCACCACCGCGTTGCAGGTGACCCCGTACTTGCCTAGGTCGCGCGCGACCGTGCGCGTCAGGCCGACGATGCCCTCGGAGACCATGGCCGCCGCCGCGGCCCCGGGCGCGCCGAGCCCGTCGTCGGATGTGATGCTTACGATGCGCCCGGAGCGCTGCGCCCTGAAGGCCGCCGCGGCGTGGCGGGTCGGGGCGAACGTCGCCCGCAGGGGCGTCCTGACTGCGGCGTAGAAGTCCTCGGGCGACAGGTCGGCGACGCCCGCGCCCCGGGCGGGGCCGTCCGCAAGGTCCAGCCCTGCGGCCGCGTTCACGAGGATGTCCAGCCGCCCGAACTCCTCGATGGCCAGCCCGACGACCCGCTCGCCCCCGTCCATCTCCGATGCGTCCGCGTCGCTGAAGGCCGCGCGCCCGCCCCGCGCCCGGATCTCGTCCGCCGTCTCCCGCCCGCCCGCGCACACGACCGCGGCGCCCTGGGCGGCGAGCTCGAGGGCGATCCGCCGGCCCACGCCGCCCCCGGCGCCCGTCACCACCGCGACGCGTCCCCCGAGCGCCTGCCCCGTCACGCCAGCCTCCCGCCGTCGGAGTCGATCGGCACTATGGGCATCCCCAGCTCCGCCAGCCCGGGCTCGATCTCGGCGCGGTCCCCGACCACGACCACGACATCGGGGGCCGGGCGCAGGTGCTCGAGCGCCGCGCTTTGCGCGTCCTCGAGCGACACCGACCGGATCTCCTCCGGAAGCCGCGCCAGGTGGTCGTCGGGCAGGTCGAACGCGGCCATCCGCACCAGGCGCCCGGCGATCTGGCCCTGGGTCTCGAAGCCGGAGGGGAACCCGCGCAGCAGTCCCAGCACGGCGTCGTCGCGCTCGCGGCGCTCGACCGGGCGGTCGGAGCGTATCTCGGACCACTCGCGCAGGCTCTCGGCCACGGCGGGGCCGGTGACGGCGGTCTGCACCGACCCCCCGGCGACCAGCGCCGACGGCCCCCACCTCCAGGAGATCGAGGACATGTATCCGTAGCTGTAGCCCTTGTCCTCTCGCAGGTTCATGTTGAGCCGGGCCGAGAACTCGCCGCCGAGGACCTGGTTGAGGACCACGAGCGCTGCGTGGTCCGGGTGGTGGCGCGGGACCAGCGTCTGCCCCGACCGTATCACCGACTGGGCGGCCCCCGGCCTGTCGGCGAGGTGTATGGCCCGGCCAAGCCCAGCGCCCGGATCCGGCGGGCCGGGGTCGGGCCGCTCCGGGCGCCCCTGCGCCCGCCAGTCCCCGAGGAGCCTTTCCGCGGCCTCGGTAACCTCGGCGGCCGCGACCTGCCCGGCCGCCACCAGCGTCGCCCCCGCAGGGCCGAACGCCCGCGCGTGGTGCGCACGCAGGTCGGCGCGGCCCATCGACCCGATGGACGCCTCCGTCCCGGACGCGGGGTGGCCGTACGCCGTGCCGGCGCCGTGGAGCAGGGCCCGCAGGGCGCGCCGCGCGACCGCCCCCGGGTTGTCGGCGATCCGGGCGAGGTCGGTCAGCCTCTGCGTTCGCACGCGCTCGAGGTCCCCGTCCCGGAAGGCGGGCCTGAGGGCGACGTCGGCCATGACGGCCAGGACGCCCTCCCAGTGCGGGGCGAGCGCCTCGGCCGAGATCACCGTGCGGTCCTGGCTAACGCCCACCCGCAGCGAGGAGCCCATGCGCTCCATCTCGTCCGCCACCTCCTCGCTGGTGCGCGACTCGGTGCCCTCGGCGAGCATCGCCGCCGTGAGGTCGGTGAGGCCCGGCCCGTCGCCCGGGTCCGCCGCAGAGCCGGCGCGGAGCACCAGCGCCAGGGCGACCATGGGCAGCTTCGGCCTCTCGGCGACCAGCACGGACATGCCGCTTTCCAGCCGCGCCCGCGACGGGACCGGCGGGGCGAACGCCGGCTCCGGCTCCGCCCCCGGCATCACGGTGCGGTCGAGCGTCACCCGCCCGCCCGCTCCCTCGGCCTGACCGTGAGCTCGACCCTGCGGTCCCCGAGGAACTCGCGCGCCGCCTCCGAGACGTCCTCGGCAGAGACGCGGTCGTAGCGCTCGTAGTGCTCGGACATCAGCGCCGGGTCGCCGCCCATGACGTTGAAGTAGTTGAGCTGGTCGGCCCTTCCGCCGAACCCGCCGACGCGCTCTAGGCTCGCCACTATGTGCGTTCGGACCAGGTTCCTCGCCCGCTCCATCTCGGCGTCGGACGGCGGGGCCTCGGCCAGGGCGGCGACCTCCTCTGCGGCGGCCTCGGCCACCCGCTCGGTATCGTGGCCGCGGGCGGTGGTGACCATGATGACGAACTCGCCGCTGAGCTCCTGGCAGTGGGAGGCGGCCGCGGCGTCCTTGGCCACCTGCGTCCCGTGGACCAGCCTCCTCTGGAGCCGGGAGCCCCGCCCCTGCCCGAGGACCGCCGCCAGCATGTCCAGTGCCTGCTCGCGCCGGTCGAAGGTGGGCACCGTGGGCCACACCACATAGCGGCGCTCGAGGCTCACGTCGTCCTCGATGCATATCGTCCTGGTGCCCGACAGGCCCGACTCCAGCGGCTCCATCCTGGCGACGGGCTCGGCGGCGGGGAGATCGCCGAAGTACCTCTCGACCCACGACAGCGCCCGGTCGGGGTCGATGTCCCCGGCGATCGCCAGGGAGGCGTTGGACGGGGAGTAGTAGGTCCGAAAGAACCCCTTCACGTCCTCCAGGTCGGCCGAGTCCAGGTCCTGCTGGGATCCGATGGTCGGCCAGTGGTAGGGGTGGGGGAGCGGGAAGACCTCCGGCTGGAGGGTGAGGTAGGCCATGCCGTAGGGGCGGTTCTCGTAGCTCTGGCGCCGTTCGTTCTTGACCACGTCGCGCTGGACGTCGAACCGGCGCTGGTCCAGGGCGTCGAGCAGAAAGCCCATGCGGTCCGACTCCAGCCACAGCGCCAGCCCCAGGTAGTTGGAGGGCACGTTCTCCCAGTAGTTGGTGCGGTCCGGGCTGGTCGACCCGTTGAGGTTCGCGCCGATCTTCTGCAGCGGCTCGAAGTAGGACCGGTCGTGGTGCTTGGACCCCTCGAACATCACGTGCTCGAACAGGTGCGCAAAGCCGGTGCGGCCGGGCCGCTCGTTCTTGCTGCCCACGTGGTACCACACGTTGACCGCCGCCACGGGCACGGCGTCGTCGCGGTGCAGGATCACCTGCAGCCCGTTCGCCAGCACGTGCCTATCGAAGGGGACGGATATCATTGGTCGGGGCGGGATTATAGCAAGGCCGAAGCGGACCCCGCGCCCCCGCGGTCCGCTGCGATGACCGCCCCGCCGACGCGCGGTTTCGACGGCAAGTCCGCGGGCGAGAGACGCGGCCGGCAGGGCCTGCGGCACATCCCGCGGCCGGCGCTCCCTGGAGGGTGGATGCGACCCTCCGCCGTCCGCGCCGAGGACCTTCGCATCTCGGCAGGGCGTCCTCCCGCAGGCGGATCCTGGCCGCTTGATCCGCTGCAGCGCGGGTCGCCGGTGGACGGATGCTCGCTGCTGGAGTCCGCCCGTGCGCCGGTACAATCGGCCGGAAGGCTGCTGGAGGGAAGTGCACCATTAGGACCTACCGGGCGGCGATCGTCGGATGCGGGGAGAGGGGGACGGAGGCGGGGCGCGCCTACCACGCCCACCCGCGCACCCGGGTGGTCGGCGTGTGCGACCTGCTGGCCGGGCGCGCCCGGGCTCTTGGGCGCGAGCTCGGCGGTGCCACTCAGTATGGCGACATGGACGCGATGATCGCCGAGACGGTGCCGGACATCGTGGTGATTGCGACGGGCACCGAGTCCCACCACCCCCTGCTGATGCGGGCGCTCGGGCACGGGGTCAGCGTCGACGTCGAGAAGCCGGTTTGCGCCGACCTCGGGCACGCGGACGAGGTTCTGGCGAAGGCGTCGGCGGTGGGCGCTGCGGTGGCGGTGCACCACCAGTTCCGCTCGGGAGGGCTGATGCGGGCGGCGCACCGCGCGATATCCGCCGGGCGGATCGGCAGCGTGCAGCACATGAGCGCGAGCGGCAAGGGGTACTACGGCGGGTACGGGCTGGTCACCATCGGGACGCACTCGCTGAACTCGATGACGAGGCTGGCCGGCCGGTGCAGGCGCGTGTACGCCACTGCAACGAGGGATGGGCGCCCCATCGGTCCCGGCGATGTGCTCTGGTCCCCCCTGGGAATGGGGGTGATCGCGGGCGACTCGATCACGGCGCAGCTGGAGTTCGACGGTGGCGTGACGGCGACGCTGCTCCATCAGCGCATGCCCGTCGCCGGCTCGATGCGGCGCACGCTCGAGGTGTTCGGCACGGACGGTCGGCTGCTCTTCAACCCGACGAGCGGCGCGTGGCTGCTGGAGAGCCCGTGGCTGCTGCCGGACGGTGAGCACGACGCGTGGCGGCCGATCGAGGCCGAGGTCCCGGAGGGCTTCGACCCGGACGAGGCCGCTGCGCTGGACGAGTACTGGTTCGTCGAGGAGTTCGTGGGGGCCCTGGACGAGGGGCGCGAGCACGAGGCGAGCGCCGCCGAGGCGACGCACGCCCTGGAGATAATCCTGGGCGCCTTCGAGTCGGCGGCCTACGGGCGGGCGGTGTCGCTGCCCCAGGCCGACCGCAGCCACCCGCTGCTCAGGTGGCGCGCGGAGGCCGGGCTGGGCGGGCCCGTGCCCGCGCCACGCCCCTACCGGGAGTGGCTGGACGCCGAGGACGGGAGGACGGGCCGGGGGGCGCGGGCCTGATCCGCGGCCGCGCCCCTGGCGGCGGCCCGGGGAGCTACACTCCCTGGACGACGATCACGCTGGCGGTGGCGGACTTGATGCGGTTCGCCTTTGCCGCGGCGTAGTCGGGCGAGGCCAGCCACGCCTTCGCCGCCGCGACGCTCTCGAACTCCACCACGACCATGCGGCCGGGTTCCCAGTCGCCGTCGATGGCCTCGGCGCTGGCGCTGCGCACCAGGTACCTGCCCCCGTGGGCCGCCACCGTCTCAGCGACCTGCGTGCGGAACTCCTCGTAGAGCGCCTCGTCGGTGACCTTGTTGTCGACTATCACGTATCCTGCCATTGGTCCTCTCCTGTCCTGTCTAACTCCCTCGGTTCGCACGGGGCCGCCCCGGGTGTCTGCGCAGCCATGGGCGGTCGCTACCGGGAGCCCTCGACGTGCACCGTGACGATGTCTATGCCGTGGTACTTGCGGTGGCGCACCGAGGAGGCGTAGTGACGCAGCAGCCAGAAGGAGATCTCGTGTTCCTCGGGGGCCTCGGACTCTTCGCTGATGTGCGCCAACCTGTCCTCGATGTTGCTCCCGTCGGATACCGCCAGGAACTCCAATTCTACCCCCTCGTCGTCGCGGCGGGCGGAGACGAGCAGCCGGGGCGCTGCGCCGTCTCCATCGCCGGGCGGCGGGGCCGCCGCGCCGCCCGCATCCGCACCTTCGACGGAGTGCATGAGGCTCGACAGGGTCTCCTCGCCCGCGGCCCGCAGCCTGTCGGTCGAGGCCTCGTTCCATCCCATCCTCTGCGCGAGGTCGCGCAGGAACCCGTCGATCTCGGGCAGGGCGGCGGTGCCCAGGGTAGTCTCAAGGCGCCTCTGGCGGGGGCTGGTCAGCTCGATGAACAGGCTCAGCAGGATCGCGACGAGCATTCCGAGCGTCAGGCCGTTCCCGAGCGGCGCGCCCCAGTTGCGGCCCAGAAGCTCGGCGAGGATGTTCTGGCTCTCGATTCCCACCCCGACGGTGATGGCCAGTCCGACCACCACGGCCTTTCGATGGTCGATGCGGTCCTGGGCGACCAGCCTGACCCCCTCCATGAACAGCAGGCCCATCACGATGAGCAGGAAGGCCCCCATCACCGGGCTGGGAATCGCGAGCAGGACGGACGCCGGCTTGGGCAGGAACGCCAGCACCACCAGGAAGCCGCCGATCGCGTAGCCGACGCTGCGGGCCGCGACCCCTGTGAAGGTGATCAGGGTCACCACGGACGGCGTGTAGCTGATGGTGGGCAGCGTGCCCGCTATCCCGGCCAGCATCGAGCCCAGGGCGTTGGTCGTTACGGCGGACTGCACGACGCGGAAGTCGGTGGCGCGCGGCCTGACCCGGGAGACCCTCTGGATGGCGACCGCGTCGCTGCTCATCTTGATGCCGACCACCAGGCTCACGATCAGGAAGGCCGGGAGCAGGGACCAGAACTCCGGCCCCGGGCTCAGGTCGAATCCCGGCCACGCCCCGGCGTCCGGCACGTAGAACCACCGCGCATCGGCCACCCGCCCCGCGTCGTACATCCCGAAGCCGGCGGCGACCGCGCAGCCCGAGGCTATTCCGATGAGCGGGGCCCACAGCCGCCAGATCCCCGAGGCCCGCAGGGCCAGCGCCGCCGCGATCGCCAGCGTGGTCACGGCGACGATCGGGCCCGCGGCCGAGGGAGCCCCCTGCGGCGCCTCCCCGATCCTGTCGATCGCGATCGACGTGACCGTGACCGCTATCAGCATTAGCGCGGTGCCCGAGACGGCCGGGGTGATGACGCGCCTCAGCAGCGGGTACCACCCGGCCAGCGCGAACTGCACCAGCGACGCGAGGACGATCAGGCTCGCCATCATCGGCAGCCCGCCCGCCGCCATCGCCAGGACCGCGACCGCTATGAAGTGCGGGCCCGCGCCGGTCATCAGCACGTGTCCTGCGCCGAACCGCCCGGCGCGATGCGCCTGCAGGGCCGTGACGATCCCGCCGATCGCCAGCGACGAGAATATGGCCCAGGCCAGCCAGTCCTCGGACCCGCCGCCCGACCCGGCCGTGACGGTCACGAACAGGACCGTGTTGGCGAGGGCGAGCATCACCCCCTGGGCGGCGACGCCCAGCGAGATCGGCCTCGGGCACCGGTCGTCCGGCTCGTAGCGGATGTTCGCGTTTACGCGCTCTATCTTCAGCCCCTCCCAGGCCGGCGTCGCCCGGCCGCCCACATCCGCCCCGGGCCGCCGGGCCCGGCGGGAAGGGGGGCCTCCCCCTGCCATCCGGCGTCGCCGGGCCGCCCTATCGTGCGGGCCGGGGCCCGGCCACCGCACGGGAGACGGTGCCGGGCCCCGCGCGTCCGAAATGTAGCAGCCTGCCGGGAGCGCCGCCAATCCGCCTCGCAGCGCCGCCGCTGGGCACCGGGCGCGGTCCCCGCGGGACCGGCCCGGGGCCGAGACCAGGCCTGGACGCGGTCGCCCCGCGGCGGAGGGGTCGGCGCGGGTCCGCCGGGGTCTGCTACAATGGCCGTCTTGGGGACGCGTGGTTTCGACAGGGAGCCCGTCCTCGGGATTGCAGGCCGAGGTGCCGCCAACCTCGCTAATCCGGCGGCAAAAAAGTAACTGGCGATAAGAAGCTAGCACTGGCCGCCTAGAGGGCGGTCACGTCGCCGGCCCCCTCCCCGGGGGGGTCGGACCGGCGCCATTCCCCGGGGTGCTGTTCCGGCCTTGCCGATGGGCCGGGGCAAAAGACCCATCGGCTGGCCGGCGAGCACCTCCCCGCCGACAGGGAGCCCGCAGGCGAGAGACACGGTCGGCTAAGCCTGTAGCACATCCCGCAAGGAGCGCTCTTTGGACGGGGAGTTCGACCCTCCCCCGTCTCCACCAAGATCACTCCCCGCGTCCGGTCCGTTTTGCCGGCCCGCGGCGCGTGATGTAGTATGGGACTGTTGATCCCCGGCGCGGCCGGGGCTCCCATGAACGGTTGGCCGGCTCTCCCTCTCCCTCCACCCGCCGGCCCTTAAGGGGTTGCGGGCTCCCTTCGGATGCGTAACAGCTTCATCTACCTGCTGATAGTGGTGGCGATCGTCGCCATCTTCTTCACGCTGTTCTCGGACCCCCTCGGCGGATCGCGCGAGATCCCCATCTCCGAGGTGGTCCGCATGGCCGGCAGCGGGGAGCTGGAGTCCATAGAGGTCAGCGGCGACCGCCTCACCGTGACCTCCAGCAACGGCGAGACGATGACCTCCCGCAAGGAGGAGGGCTCCAGCGTCGTCGAGCTGCTCGAGTCCGCCAACATCGACCCGCTGGTCTCGCGCACCAACGTCACCGTCAAGGGATCGAGCGGCCTGAGCAACCTGTTCGGGCTGCTGCTCAACTTCCTGCCGCTGATCATCTTCGGGGCGATCCTGCTCTTCATGGTCCGCCAGGCCCAGGGCAACACCAACCAGACCTTCAGCTTCGGGCGCAGCAAGGCCCGCATGACGATGGGCAACAGCCCCACCGTGACCTTCGAGGACGTGGCCGGGGTGGAGGAGGCCAAGCAGGAGCTCCAGGAGGTCGTCGAGTTCCTCAAGTTCCCCGAGCGCTTCCTCGCCCTGGGCGCGAAGATCCCCAAGGGCGTGCTGCTGATGGGTCCGCCGGGGACGGGCAAGACCCTGATGGCCAGGGCGGTCGCCGGCGAGGCGGGCGTGCCGTTCTTCTCGATCAGCGGCTCCGAGTTCGTAGAGATGTTCGTCGGCGTGGGCGCCTCGCGCGTGCGCGACCTGTTCGACCAGGCCAAGCGCAACTCGCCGTGCATCGTGTTCATCGACGAGATAGACGCGGTGGGGCGCCACCGCGGCGCCGGCCTGGGCGGGGGCCACGACGAGCGCGAGCAGACCCTCAACCAGATCCTCGTCGAGATGGACGGGTTCGAGTCGGGCACGAACGTGATCGTGGTCGCGGCCACCAACCGGCCGGACGTCCTGGACCCGGCGCTGCTGCGGCCCGGGCGCTTCGACCGAAGGGTGACCCTGGACGCCCCCGACGTGCGCGGCCGCGTGCAGATCCTCGAGGTCCACTCCAAGGGCAAGCCGCTCGCAGAGGACGTCGACCTCGAGACCGTGGCCAAGCAGACGCCGGGCTTCTCGGGCGCCGACCTCGCCAACCTGGTCAACGAGTCGGCCCTGCTGGCCGCGCGCCGCAGCCGCGAGACCATAGGCACCGAGGAGTTCGCGGAGTCGATCGACCGGGTGATCGCGGGCCCGGCGCGCCGCAGCAAGGTGATCAGCCCCAGGGAGAAGGAGATCACCGCCTACCACGAGGCGGGCCACGCCCTGGTCGGCCACTTCCTGCCGCACGCCGACCCCGTCTTCAAGGTCACCATAATCTCCCGCGGGCGGATGGGCGGGTACACCCGCTTCCTGCCGGAGGAGGACCGCAGCCTGTGGACCAAGGCCCAGTTCGAGGACCGCATCGCGGCGGCGATGGGCGGGCGCGCCGCAGAGGAGATCGTCTTCGGCGAGGTGACCACCGGGGCCAGCAACGACCTGGAGCAGGCGACCAACATCGCCCGGACCATGATCACCCGCTACGGCATGAGCAAGAAGCTCGGCCCGCGCACCTTCGGAAAGCGCGAGGAACTGGTCTTCCTCGGCAGGGAGATCTCAGAGCAGCGCGACTACTCTGACAGCGTCGCCGAGACCATCGACGACGAGGTCCGCAGGCTGGTCGACGACGCCTACAAGACCGCCGACAGGCTGATAAACGCCAACCGCGCCAAGCTCGAGCAGCTGGCCGACTACCTGATAGAGCACGAGTCGATCGAGGGCGACGCCCTGACCGCGCTGCTGGAGTCGGACGGCCCGTCCCAGGCGGACGCCGCACCGGCCCCGCCCGCAGAGCCGGACGACGGCCCGTCGGACGAGGCGCCGGAGAGCACGCCGGCGGCGTCCCCCGCCTCGCCGGCCTCGGCCGCCTCGGCCTAGGGCGCGGCCCGCAGGGCCGGGAGCGCCGAACCCAGGGCGGCCATCACGCCGTCGATCTCCTCGTCGGTCACCATGCCCAGGTGCCCGATCCGGAATATCTTCCCGGCCAGCGACTGCTGCCCGCCCGCGAGCACGACCTGGTGCCGCTCCCGGAGCGTCCGCAGCAGCTCCCGGGCGTCGATGCCGTCGGGAACCCGCACCGCGGTGATGGTGTCCGAGGCGTGCTCCGGCCTGGGCAGCAGGCTGAGCCCGAGGTCCGCTATCCCGCGCCTGACCCTTTCCGCGGCGCGCGCGTGCCGGGCGTGGACCGCGTCCATGCCCTCGTCCAGCATCATCCCGAGCGAGCGGTCCAGCGCGTACGCGACGGAGACCACGGGCGTCCACGGAGGCTGGCCCGCCTCAAGGTAGCGCTTGTACTCGGCCGCGTCGAAGTAGTAGCGCGGCATGCCCGCCCGGGCGTGAGCGCGCCAGGCGTCGGCGCTGAAGCTCATGAACGCGAGCCCCGGGGGGGCCATCCAGCCCTTCTGGGACGCGGCGACCACCACGTCGCAGCCCCACTCGTCCGTGGACAGCGGCACGGAGCCGACGCTGCTCACCCCGTCCACGAGCAGCAGCTTTCCGAACTCGCCCTTGGCGACGGATGCGATGGCCGCCAGGTCGTTCGCGACGCCGGTCGACGTCTCGTTGTGGGTGACCAGCACCGCCGATATCGAGCCGTCGGCCGCGAGCGCGCGGCGCACCCGCTCCGGGTCAGCGGCCTCGCCTAGGGGGCTGCGCAGCACCGATACGTCGGCCCCGAACACCTCGGCTATCCGGGCGAAGCGGTCGCCGAACGCGCCGACCGTGACCGCCAGCACCCGGTCGCCGGGCGAGAGCGTGTTGACCACGGCTGCCTCCATCGCCCCGGTGCCGGACGCCGACAGGATGTACATGTCCCCCCGGGTCGCGTAGACGCGCCGCAGCCGCTCTGTCGTGCGCTCTAGGATGTCCCTAAACTCCGGCCCGCGGTGGTTGATCATCGGGCGCCCCATCTCCTCTAGGACGGGACCGGGCACGGGCGTGGGGCCGGGTATTCGAAGGTTGGTCATGGGCCGGGTCCTCCCGCAGGCTCGATCAGCCTTACGTACCTCCTCCTGCCGGCGCGCAGCACGCCGGCGGCCAGGGCGTCGGCGGCGACGTTGGCGCGCAGGGGGGCGCCGTCCAGGCTGACGGCCCCCTGGTCTATCAGCCGCTTGGCCTCGCCGGCGCTGGGGGCGAGGCCCGCGGAGACGAGCAGGGCGCTGAGCCGCGTCGCCGCGCGGTCCGCGGCCGGCGGGAGAGCCAGCTCGGGCATCTCACCCGGCGCGTCGCCCCCCTGCACGGTCCGCTCGAAGTGCTCCTGGGCCGCCGCCGCCTGCCCCGGTCCGTGGAACGCGGAAACCAGCGCGCGGGCGAGGTCCTTCTTGGGCTGCATCGGGTTTACGTCGCCGGACGCGATGGCCCCGCGGACGCGGCCTAGCTCATCGTCCGGCATGTCGGTGAGCAGCTCGAGGTAGGTGCCCACCATCTCGTCGGGCACCGACATCGTCTTTCCGTACATCTCGCCCGGCGGCTCGTCCACGCCGATGTAGTTGCCCAGGCTCTTGCTCATCTTCCTGACGCCGTCGGTGCCGGGCAGGATGGGCACCAGCAGGCACTGCTGGGGGCGCTGGTCCATCATGCCCTGCAGGTCCCGGCCCACCAGCAGGTTGAACTTCTGGTCGGTGCCCCCGAACTCGACGTCCGCACCGACCGCCACCGAGTCGTAGGCCTGAAGGAGCGGGTAGAGCAGCTCGGTGATCGCGATGGGGCGCCCTGCGCGGTAGCGTGCGGCGAAGTCCTCGCGCGCCAGGAACTGCGCCACGGTGAACCTGCCGGTCAGGCCGACCAGGTCGGTCAGCCCGAAGCCCTCGAACCACTCGCTCTGCCACCTGACCTCCGTGCGCGCCCGGTCGACGACGCGGAAGAACTGCTCGAGGTAGGTCTCGGCGTTGGCGCGGACCTTCTCCGCCGTCAGCACGGGGCGGGTCGCCGACTGCCCGCTGGGGTCGCCGATGCGCGCGGTCCAGTCGCCGACTATCAGCACGACCTGGTGGCCGAGCTCCTGGAACTGGCGCAGCTTGCGCAGGCCGACCACGTGGCCCATGTGGATGTCGGGGGCCGACGGGTCGAACCCCATCTTGAGCCGCAGCGAGGCCCCCGAGGACAGAAGCCGGTCCAGCTCGCCCGAGACGATGACCTCGGCGACCCCCCGGGTCAGCAGCGAGTCCGGGCGCGCTTCGGGCATCAGCGCCCTCCGCCCAGCGCGCAGCGCGCGTCCTCGACGTCGCGGCGCACCTGCTCGGCCAGCGCCTTCGCCGAGTCGAAGCGCTCCTCGTCGCGCAGGCGCCGGACGAACTCGAGGGTGAGGCGCTCGCCGTAGAGGTCGCCGTCGAAGTCCAGCACGAAGGCCTCGACGGTGCGCTCGGTCCCGTCGAACGTGGGGTTGGTGCCGACGCTGACGGCGCACATCATCCTGCCCCGGCCGGGGCCGCCGAGACGCGCCCAGGCCGCGTATATGCCCGTCGCGGGCACGGCGAGCGACCCGTCGGCGCTGAGGTTCGCGGTGGGAAAGCCCAGCGGCCCGCCGCGGCCGTGGCCGCGCACGACCAGCCCAGTGAGCTCGAAGCCGCGGCCCAGCAGCCTGGCGGCGCCCGCCACGTCGCCCGCGGCCAAGGCCCGGCGGATCCGGGTGCTGCCTATGCGCTGCCCGCCATCCTCGAGCGGCCTAACGGCGTCCACCGAGAAGCCGCGCCGCCGGCCCTCCTCGGTGAGGAACGCGAGGTCGCCCTCCCTCCCGCGGCCCAGCGCGAAGTCGGGGCCGACGACGAGCGCCCTCATGCCCATCCGGGCGGTGAGCGCGTCGACGAAATCGGCGGCCGGCACGGCGGCCGTCTCGGCCGTGAAGTCCAGCGCCTCCACCACCTGGGCCCCCGCGGCGCAAAGCAGCTCGACCCGCCGCTCCACCCCGCACAGGTAGGCGGGTTCGAAGTCGGGCCGCAGCACGGAGAGCGGGTGGTTGCGGAAGGTGACAACAGTCGGGCGCAGGCCGTCCGAGCGCGCCCGCTCGCGCAGCGCCTCGATCAGCCGCAGGTGCCCGCGGTGGACGCCGTCGAACACGCCGATCGTGACGGCGCACGGCCCGTCCACCCTCGGCAGGCCCGGCCAGCCGTCCGCGCCGCCTCCGCTGGCTCCCTCCGGGGCCAAGGCGCCTCGGTGCGCTCCGCCGCCCGGGGCCGCGCTACCCGGTCGCGACGGCCGGGGCGACCACCCGGCGTATCGCGGCCGCGCGCTCCATCATGGAGGCGAAGTTCTCGAAGGTGAGCGACTGGGCGCCGTCGGACATCGCGGTGTCGGGGTTCGGGTGGACCTCGATGATCAGCCCGTCGGCCCCGGCGGCGACGCTCGCGCACGCCACGGGGCTGACCAGGTACCACTTGCCCGTGCCGTGGCTGGGGTCGGCCACCACGGGCAGGTGGCTAAGGCGCCTTATGACGGGCATCGCGTTGATGTCCATGGTGTTGCGCGTGAACGACTCGAAGGTCCGCACCCCGCGCTCGCACAGGATGACGTCGGTGTTGCCCCCCGCCATCACGTACTCGGCCGCCAGCAGCCAGTCCTCGTACGTGGCCGAGAAGCCGCGCTTTACCATCACCGGCTTGCTGGTGCGGCTGACCTGGTCGAGCAGGGCGAAGTTCTGCATGTTGCGCGCGCCGACCTGCAGCACGTCGGTGTATCGCTCGACCAGCTCTACGTCGTGCTCGCTCATCACCTCGGTGATGATCGGCAGGCCGGTCTCCTCGCGCGCCGAGGCCATCAGCTTGAGCCCGTCCTCGCCCATGCCGCGGAAGCTGTAGGGCGAGGTCCGGGGCTTGAACGCGCCGCCCCGCAGGACGCTGGCGCCGGATGCCTTGACCGCCCGAGCGGTGGCGATCACCTGCTCCTCGCTCTCGATCGCGCAGGGGCCGGCGAACACGCAGAAGTCGCCCCCTCCGATCCTGGCGGCCCCGCCGCCGATGTCGATCACGGTGTCGTCCGGGTGGAACTCGCGGCTGGCCAGCTTGTAGGGCTTGGAGATCCGCACCACCTCGCTGACGCCGCCCATGACCTCCAGCTCGTTCTGGAGCTCGGGGTAGATCTGCCCGATCACGCCTATAACGGAGCGCTCCACCCCCTCGGACACGTGGGCCCTGAGCCCGCGCTCCGAGAGGTGCGTCCGCACCGCGTCCACCTGGTCGGGGGTGCTCCCCTGGGCCATTACTACGATCAATTCGTGCTCCTTCCGTCGCTGCCTGTGCCCCGCATCTGCAGGTTCACCGCGTCCCTGAGGTAGACGTGCCTGAGCTCGGACGGGTCCTTGTCGGTGTTGACGAGGATCATCACCCGTATCGTCCTCGGCTGCGCGTCCGGGACCGCCATCTCCCGGGCGCACAGCAGCGGAACGTCGTTCCACCCGAGATTCACCCTCGCGGCGACCGCCGGGAATTCGGCGTTCAGGTCGGGCGTCGCGGTGAACGCCGTCGCGGCGATGTCGTGCGTGTCTATCCCGTTTCGGTCGACGATCTCCACCAGGAGTTCCGCGGTGGCCTCGACGATCTCCTCCTTGGTGTTGGCCCCGACCGTCGTGGCCCCCCTGATGCCCCGGACCATCAAGGCGCCGGCTCCCCGCTCCCCCGCAGGGAGTGCACGAACCGCGCCGCCACCTCGGCGGCGTCGTGCGTGGGCGATCTGTCGATGGCGTCGAGCATGGCGCTGGCGAAGACGGCCCCATCGGCGAAGGCCGAGACCTCGGCCACGTGCTCCGGGCGGGATATGCCGAATCCCACCAGCACGGGGAGGTCGGAGTGGGCCCTGATGCGCTCGACCAGGCGAACCGCGCCCGTGGCCATGCGCCCGCGCGCACCGGTAACGCCGGTCAGGCTCACACAGTATATGAAGCCCCCAGCACCCGCGCAAGCCGACGCTATGCGCTCCTCGGTGCTGGTCGGGGCGAGCAGCGGCACCAGGTGAATCCCCTCGGCGCGGCAGGTCTCGGCCAGCGGACCGGACTCCTCGGTCGGAAGGTCCGGAACGATCAGCCCGTCCGCCCCCGCCGCCGCCGCGTCGCGGGCCAGGCGGTCGATGCCGTAGCTCAGGAAGGGGTTGACGTACCCCATCAGCACTATGGGCGCAGAGGCGCCCCCTTCGCGCAGCTCCCGCACCGCCTCGACGCACCGCTCGACCGTGACGCCGTTGGCGAGCGCCCTTGCGCTGGTCATCTGGATCGTCGGGCCGTCGGCCAGCGGATCGCTGAACGGCACGCCGAGCTCGAGCAGGTCCCCGCCCGCGTCCAGCGCCGCGCGCGCGATGCGCAGCGAGGTGCCGGGGTCCGGGTAGCCGAACGTGACGAACGGCGCCAGCGCAGCCGTGCCCGACCCGCGCAGGCGCGAGAGCGCTGCGTCTATGCGGTTCTCCATGGCTCGATTCTACTCTCAGCGGCGAGCCCTGCGCGTCAGGGTCCGGCGTCAGGGCCAGGGCCTACTCGCGCCGACGCGGCGCAGGGAGCCCGTCAAGGGGAGAGGAGATCGGACGGCCTGGATGCTGAGCCGAACCGCAGGTCGCATGTCAAAAGTGCCATGGCCGTCTACTCGCCATCCGGTGCGCCGCTCATGACCATCGCGCAACTTCGGCATCCCTTATCTCTCGGGCTTCCCGGAGCAGGTCGGCGGAGTTTCCGGAAAGAGGCCTGGCTCCGGATATCTCGCGTCGCAGCTCCGCGTACAACTCGTGGTCGGGTCTGCCGGCCAGCGGGCCAATCTCGCCGCCGGACTCGTCCCTTGCAAGCTCCCTGCCGATGGCCGCCTGGCAGTACCGGCGCATGCTCACGCCCTTGAGTGCGGCGATCGCCCTCAGCCGACGGTGAAGGTCGGGCTCCAAGTCTAGCGTGAGCCTCTTTTTCTTGGATTCCATCGTTGGCCCCCTATTGGAACGAGATGCCTTGCGCAACTGTAGGAGAAACGCAGAAAGAGCATCAATGCACCGCGCGTGGTCTAAAGCTGTTCACGGTCTGCTTGCTGGTGGTTCAACCTATGGCTGCCTAATGGAAGTGGAGCGGATTTGGCGTACCGACTCGGCCTTGGTACGCAAAGGCCGGTCATGCGCGGGGTGGCCGCACCGCCCTTGGGTCGAGAGTGCGAGGGAGTACCGCAGCTTCCCTCTCAGCTGTCACGTACGGCTCCCTAGCGAATGTTCTCCGTATATCGGCAGCCCGCCCTGGACTTGTACCTGGTGCAGCCCCAGAAGGGGCCGCGCCTGCCGTCTCTTCTCTCCAAGACGCCCGCGCGTTCAGCGCGGACACTTGCCCCGAGAGTTCGCCGATCAGCCGCAGCCCGTCCCGCTCCTCCAGCAACTCCTCCACGAACGGTGACGGTTGCATTGGGTCTACAATCAGGTATGCACCGATCCGCGCCCTGGTCATCGCCACGTAAAGGAGGCGCCGCTCCTCTGCAAACGGATACGCTCCCCCAAGAACTGGGGTGAGAACGAGTTCAAGCAGGGGGTCGTCCTCGACTTGGGATGGGAACCCCCAGCGTCCGCGTTTGAGATCAAGCACGACCACGTGGTCGGCCTCGCGGCCCTTAGCGCGGTGCACGGTGCTGAACTCAACGCTCAGGGATCCGCTCCGAGCAGGTGCCGGGCAGTCTTCCAGGCTCTTTCGGTAGCGCGCCAGCACGAGGACGGTTCGCTGCCGGCCCCCGGCCCTTGACTCTATGTCCCGCAGCGCCCAGTCGAGGCCCCGCCGCGGGTCGTGGTCGGCAATCACGGTGACGCCCTCGTCCTCGGCTCGGCTTGCGGCCAGCAGCGCTCTCTGTGTCTGCTCCGGATTCCGTCTTACGAACGCGGTCGAAGGGCCGAGTATCCCTTTGGCGAATCGGAAGGTCCTGCTCAGCGTAAGCTGCCGTACGTGCCCGAGCAGTTCGTCGCACCTGTGGATGATGCCGACGTCGCTTCCGGCGAACCTGTAGATCGACTGCCAGTCGTCGCCGACTAGGAAATAGGCGACATCTCGGCGCTTGAGGGCCTGTATGAGCGCCATCCTACCCGCTGATATGTCTTGGAATTCGTCCACCAGAATGTGCCGGTATTCGGACTTCCAGCGGCCAGCGCGGATTCGCTCCGCGGCACAGTTGATGAGGTCGTGGAAATCCAGTTCGCTCCGGTCCGTAAGCAGCCCTTGGTAGCGTTCGTGCACCTGTTCGAATACGGCCAGAAAGGCCTCGCAGCGCCGCGGGTTCGCGGATCTCTCAACGCGCGCGCGCAGTTCGTGCGCCGAGATACAGCCGCCCTTTACGTGGTTCAGGAAGGTGCCCAGCAGCCCCGCAAGCCATGAGGTCTGGGCGTTGGCCAGTCGCTGAACCAGCGCCTGAGTGGGAACCCTGACGAAGGGCACTCCGGCCTCTTGCAGCCGCGTTCGAAGCGTCGGGAGCAGGACGCCCTGCCGGTGCTGCCAGCTGTAAGTCTCCACTAGGGTCGTCCCGCGCCGCGCGTGGATCCCCCTCTTCCACTCGACCCCTTTCGCGTACCCCTTCCAGCCCGGAGGGGGGTGGCCCTCCCGGTCCAGCGCGAAGTGCTCTATGTAGATGTCGTGGCCGGGGAGAAAAAAGTCCGGCTGATACTGACGGTGCTGCCGCGTCGCCGTCTGGATTTCGTAGGGCTCCTCGTACCTGAACTCGACGCCGTGTACCGTCAGATAGTTGGCGATCTGCAACTCCTCGAAACTCTTGACCAGAGCGCCGCTGAGCGTCCGCAACTCGACGCTGCGCACGTATTCTTCGTAATCGTCATAGGTGTCGAAGTCAAAGGCCGATCTGTAGGGTGCGCGGTGGTTGGCGATGAAGTCGACGACGATCCAGGACTGCTCCGGGTCGTTGAGCAGCTCGCCGACTATCGTATCTATGGAGAGCTTGAGCGCTAGTTCGTCCTCTGCCAGCTTGGATATCGTTGAGGCGACGCCTGATTCCTTGATGACGCGGCTGCCGAAGCCGTGAAACGTCTCTACGTGGACGGCAGAGAGGTCACCCTTGAGTCGTTCCCGTATCTCGTGCGCCGCCTTGCGGTTGAATGCCAGCGCCAGCACGGAGTCTGGGGAGACACCTTGGTCGTAAACGAGGTGGGCGATCTTTCCGACTATTACAGATGTCTTGCCGGTTCCGGCCCCGGCAAGCACTAGCGTGACATCCTCGTCCGTGACGACAGCTCCGGCCTGCTCCTCGGTCAAGGGTCTCCCGAGCGCTTGCTGTGAGGTGGTCCGAACCGTGGCGACGCTGCGGCAGACGAACAGGTTGTTCGCGCGCTCCCTCGCCGCTTCCAGGCCATCAATCGTCCCAAAGCGCGCAAGCCGGTCGACCGCCATCCCGGCGGTGCCGTCGAGATGCTCGCGGACGAGGCCATTGCACTCGCGCAAGACCGATGCGAGGTCCCGGTGGAACTCCCGGCATTCACCGTGCCGCGCGTATTTATCGCCTAGAAACAGCCGGCGCGCTTGCTCATAGGGTCGCCTGAGTTTCGGGGCCAGAGCCCGGGCAACCGGGCCGGCTGCCGCGACCGCACCGTCGCGAACCCGCGCGGCCTCCTCGCCGTCGAGTCCATCAATCGAGCGCTGGGTGCCGTCGCCCAGACGAATCGTCAGGCGGTGCCGGAACCACGACGGTCGGATGGTGATCGAGTCGATGGCGCCCACCGGTATGTCCGTGGACGCGCCACCCATGGTTCCGGCAAGTTGCAGCGTCTCGCCGGTCAGCGAAACGCGTGACGGACCCATAGTGAGGAGCCTATGGATCCAGGCGCTCTCCGCGGCACACTCTTCATGCTGCCCCGTCCCAGTCTCGGTCATGCGCAAACGGTCACGGGCCCTATGTTCTCCGTGGCGCAGGGCTCCTATCCGAACCGGTTGGGGGAGACGGGGGCGAGGTCTAGCTCCGGCCGCTCGCCCATCGCAAGTTGGCTCACCAGCCGTCCAGTGATCGGGCCGAGCGTCATGCCTATCATCGCGTGGGCGGTGGCGACGATCAGTCCGCCCACCGCCCCGGGGCGGCCGATTATGGGCAACCCGTCGGGGGCGCAGGGCCTCAGGCCGCACCACACCTGTGCCGGATCGACCTGCATCCCGGCCAGGCCGGGCACGTACCGTCCCAGGCCGGAGGCGATCGCCCGTACCCTCCGCCGGTTGATGGAGAGATCCATGCCGGTCAACTCAAGCGTGCCGGCCATGCGCATCCCGTCGCCGATGGGCGCGAGCGCGGCCCTTGCCTCGTGCGCCATAAGGGGGATGCGGGGGCGCCACCCGTCGGGAGTGGACGGGATCGTCACGCTGTAGCCCTTGGCGGGCTGGACGGGGAGGCGGATGCCCACCGTGCGCGCGATCCCGGGCGACCACGATCCGGCGGCCAGCACGACCTCGCGCGGGCGGTAGGAGGCATCCCCCGCCTCGACGCGCTCGACCGCGCCGCCGCTCACCGCAATGGAGGTCACCGCCCGCCCGGCCTCTATCCTCCCGCCCATCTCCTCGACCCTTCGCGCCAGGCCCGAGACAGCGGCCGCCGGGTCGAGGTTGGCGTCGGCCCCGAAGTGCACCCCGCCGCGGATCTCGCCGGACGCGGCCGGCTCGATCTCCAGGACCGCGTCGCGGTCGAGGACGGCCGCGGGCACCCCGAGGCGGCCTAGCAGCTCCGCCTCCTCGGCGCCCTCGGCCATGCCGTGGTCGGTCGCGTACAGCGCCAGCAGGCCGCGCCTGGCGTAGCCGCACTCGATGCGCTCCGACTCGACCAGCTCGTCCCAGGCGCGCACGCCGGCCAGGGTGAGGGAGGCGAGGACGGCGGCGGACCTCTCCATGGGCCCGCCGCGAGCGGCGGACCGGAACCGCAGCAGCCATCGGACGAGGTCTGCGCTCGGGCGCGGGCGGACGTAGAAGGGGCTCGCGGGGTCGGCCAGCCACCGCAGGCCGCGCGATATCACGCCCGGGGCCGCCAGCGGGATCGAGTGGCTCGGCACGATCAGCCCGGAGTTGCCCCACGAGCTGCCCGCCCCGGGGCCCTCGCGGTCGACCACGGTCACGCCGCGGCCTCGCCGCAGCAGGTGGTAGGCGCACGACAGTCCGACGATCCCGGCGCCCACCACCAGGACGTCGGCGTCGGTCAGCTCTCCAGCCAGAGCACGTCCCCGTACAGGTCATCGGGGTGCTGCCGCGACGCGAACGTGGCGTGCTCGCGCCTTGCGTCCGCCAAGGAGCCGTCGGCGCCGTGCCCGGGGTAGAAGGTGATCTCGCCGTCCAGGGTGAGCAGCCTCGAGGCGATGCTGTCGACCAGCTGCCTGAAGGTCTGGGGGGACGTGGACTTTCCGGGCCCGCCGGGGAAGAGCGTGTCGCCGGTGAACAGGTGCCGTCCGATGATGAAGGATGTCGAGCCCGGCGTGTGCCCGGGCGTGAAGATCGCCCTCAGCGTCACCCCGCCCGCGGTGAACTCGTCGCCGTCCTCTATGACGCGCTGGGGCGGGGCGGGCAGGTCGGCGGCGTCGCCCCCGCCGATGCACACGTCCGCACCCAGGTGCGGGACGATGTCGTCGTAGCCCATGATGTGGTCGAAGTGGCCGTGGGTGATGAGTATGGCCCTCACGTCCGTGCGCCGGGCGGCCGCCAGCATCGCCGAAGCGTCGGCCGGCACGTCGATCACGATGCTCTCGTTCGTCCGGGGGCAGACCAGCAGGTAGGAGTTGTTGTCGTAGGGGCCGCTGGGGAACTTGTAGAGGGTCAGGTCCGGGTCGGAGCGGTGGGGGGCGGGGTCTGCGATCGCGGTCATGTGGCCTCCGGTTCGTCTCTCCGGCCGGGCGGCCGGGGCGGGGTGCGCGGCCCATTGTAGACGAAGGGCGCGCCTCCCCCGCTGATATAATCGCCCCCGCACCGGCCCCGCCGCGGCCGGGCGGGCGAGGAGGTTCGATGAGCCAGTACGGACTTACGGTCAGGGGCGAGACCGGCGGGCGCCGGATCGAGGTCGAGTGCATGCACCAGAACGGCCTGATCTACGTGGTGCCAGGCGAGGCTAGCTGGGTGTGCACGGACGAGCTCCGCCACGCGCACGCCCTGGCCGGGTTCTTCAGGCAGCTGGTCGAGCTGGACGACCCGCGGGTGCACGAGGCGATGCAGCGCTGGGGGATCTACTTCCGGCCCAGGCCGCTCGCCGCCGGGGCCGATGGAGACGGAGAGGCCGGCCCTCAGGAGGGCCGGGGGGAGGGCTAGAGGCCGGCGTCCGGGTCGGCCGAGCTGATCACCCGGTGCACCACCGGGGCGAACGCGTCGTCGTCGCCGGGCTCGGTGTCGTCGTCGGTCCAGTCCTTGAGCATGCTCATGGCGGCGCGCCCGTCGTCCGCCTCCCACGCGCCCATCGCGCGCACCGCCGGGGCGTGGCGGACCGGGGCGGATGCCTTTCGGTCGGGGAACGAGACGGTCGCCATCTGCGACGGGTGCTTGTAGACCTCCCTGATCAGCAGGCTCGCGCCGCCCGCCGACAGGTCCCTCACCCGGGCGCTGTAGCGGTTGCCCCCGGACATCAGCCGGCAGATGCGGGCCCCGAGCCGCGGCTCGACCTGCCCTATGCGCGCCCCGTCCGAGACGGCCTTTACGACGCTGCCCGAGGGGACGAGGTCGACCGGGTCGCCGGGCATTAGCCGCGAGAGCGCCGCGGGCCCTGCGATGTTGACCAGGGGCACCACCGCGGACTTGCCGGTCTCCTCCCTTACGCGGGCCCTCTCCTCGGCGCCCGCGCCGCGCCGCGCCGCGCCGATGCCGCGGCGCGAGGAGATGCGATCCAGGTTCCTGCGCGCGATGCGGTTGTGGGGCGAGAGAGCGAGGGCGCGCTCGAAGGCGCCGATCGCCTCGTCCGTCGAGCCGAGCTCCATCAGGGCCTTGCCGAGGCGGTTGTGCGCCTCCACGTCGCCGGGGCGGTCGCGAAGGACCTCCCGGTTGAGGTCCGCCGCCTCGCTCCAGCTCCCCGCCAGGGCCAGCTCCACCGCCGCCCTGTCCCGCTCGTCGATAGCTCCCTTGGTCTCGATCATGGCCCGCAAGGCCCCCTTCACAGGCGTTCCTGGAACCCGCCTGGGTCAAAATTCGGCGAATTCTAGCGCAGCGTTGGGGGGCCCGCAATGAGATTTGCGCCCCGTTCCCGGGCCGATCCCGGGTGGCCCCGCGCGGCGCGCCGCCGGCCCGTCAGAGCCGCCCCAGCAGCGCCCTCATCCGCATCCAGGTGATCGAGACGATCGCCTCGATCACTATCCCGGCGCTCATCTTGGACGTTCCGTGGAGCCGGGTCCCGAACACGTACGGGTGCTCCGCGACCGAGTGGCCGCGGGCCTGGCACGCGAAGGCCACCTCGGCCTGGAACCCGAACCCGCGGCACCGCATCGAGCCGAGGTCGAGCGCGGCGAGGGCGCCCGCCCTGTAGCCCTTGAAGCCGGAGGTGGCGTCCCTGACCCGCAGGCCGGCCACCAGCCGGATCGACAGGTTGCCCAGCGAGCTGATCGCCACCCTGTGCGCCCCCCAGCCGCTGGCCGCGTCCACCCTGCCCGGGCCCCTGGTGTAGCGCGAGCCGACCACGACGTCGGCCCCTGAGAGGGCCCGGAGCATGGCCGGAAGCTCCTCCGGCGGGTGGGACAGGTCCGCGTCCATCTGGAAGACGAAGTCCGGGCCGCCGGCGAGCGCGGCGGCGAACCCCTCCCTGTAGGCCGTGCCCAGCCCGAGCTTGCCCGCGCGCTCGATCACGTCGATCCGCCCGCCGCACCGCCCGGACAGCTCCCGCGCGACCGCCGCCGTGCCGTCGGGCGAGCCGTCGTCGACGACCAGGATCCGCAGGTCCATACCCTCGAGCGCGAACAGCCGGCGCGCGAGCTCGGGGATGTTCTCGGCCTCGTTGTAGGTGGGGACGACCACGGTCACCGCGGGCGGGCCCCCGCCGCGCCGATCGGGCTCCCCCGCGCCCGGGCCGGGCGGGCCGGGCCTCGGGCCGCGGCCGAAGGCGGTGCGGGCCCTGGCCGACAGCGCGTCGCCGAGCATCAGGAACGGGTCGAGCAGCGGCCTGACCTTGCTCTCGCGCTGGTGGTGCCACCTTATGGGTATCTCCTCGACGTCCATGCCGGCGCGGGCCGCCAGGTGCAGGATCTCGACGTCGAAGCCGAACCCCCTCGAGCGCTGCAGGGGGAAGAGCGCCATGGCGGCGCGGTCGGTGAAGCACTTGAACCCGCACTGGGTGTCCTCGAAGCCCCGGACGGCGATCAGCCTGACGCACCGGTTGAAGAGCCGGCCCATCAGGTGGCGCGCGGCGGGCTCGTCGAAGCGCCGCGCACCCTCGATCTGCCTGGACCCGATCACGATGTCGCGCCCGCGCCCCATCGCCGACAGGAAGTCGGCGATCTGCTCGACGGGCATCGCAAGGTCCGCGTCGCACATCATGCGCAGGCGGCCCCGGGCCGCCAGCATCCCTGCGCGCACGGCCGCGCCCTTGCCGCGGTGGGGGAGGCGGACGAGCCTGACCCGCTCGCCGTCGGCGACCGGCTCGACCAGCTCCGCGGTCCCGTCGTCGCTGCCGTCGTCGCAGACGATCACCTCCCAAGACAGGTCGCGGCCGGAGAGGTAGCCCGTGAGCGTGCCGAGCGAGCGCTCGATGCGCGAGCGCTCGTTGTAGGCCGGGACGACCACGGACAGGCCGGGGCCCGCGGCGCTATCCGAGCTCAAAGACGTCGTGGAGCGCGCCGGCCGAGTCGGCGAGGCGCTCCTCCGAGACGATGCACGTGATGCGTATCTCCGAGGTGGTGATCAGCTCTATGTTGATGCCGCGCCCGGCGAGCGCCCCGAACATGCGCGACGCGTAGCCCGGCTCGTCGCGCATGCCGGTCCCGACGATGCTCACCTTGGCCAGCCCGCCCGCGCTCACCGTCCCCCGTCCCCCCATCTCCTCGACCAGCGGGCGGACCACCTCGAGCGCAGCGCCCAGGTCGGCGGCCCTGACGGTGAAGGTGAAGTCGGTGAACGCGTCGGGGCCGGCGTTCATCACGATCTCGTCGACGCTCACGTCGGCCGCAGAGAGCGGCTCGAACACGCGGGCCGCGAGCCCGGGCCTGTCCGGCACGCCGAGCAGGGTTATCTTCGCAAAGCCCCTGTCGGTCACTATGCCGCGCACGCGCTTGCGCAGCTCCCCAACGCCCCTGTCCTCGGTCATGTCCGCACCTTCGTGTATCAGGGTGCCCGGCACGTCGTCGAAGCTCGAGGCGACGTACGTGGGCACCGCGTAGGCCATCGCCAGCTCCACGGCCCTGGGCTGCATCTTGGCCCCGTGGCTGGCCATCTCCAGCATCTCCTCGAAGCCGATCTCGTCGAGCTTGCCCGCGCCGGGGACCAGCCTGGGGTCCGCCGTGTATATGCCGTCCACGTCAGTGTAGATCTCGCAGCGCCCGGCCCCCAGCGCGGCGGCGACGGCGACGGCCGTCGTGTCCGACCCGCCGCGCCCGAGCGTGGTCACGTCGCGCCCGGGCGCGACGCCCTGGAAGCCGGCGACTATGACGATGTTGCCGCCGTCCAGCTCCCTTCGGATGGGCGAGACGTCGATGCTCGCTATCTGGGCGCGCCCGAAGCGGGCGGTCGTATGGATGCCCGCCTGCCATCCGGCCAGGCTCCTGGCCCGCTCGCCCAGGGCGTCGAGGGCCATCGCCACCAGGGTGCACGAGACCAGCTCGCCGGTGGACAGCAGCACGTCGAGCTCTCGGCGGTCGGGCCGCTCGTTGACGCTCAGGGCCAGCGCGGCCAGCTCGTCGGTCGCGTCCCCCATCGCCGAGACCACCGCGACCACCTCGTCCCCGGCGCGCCGGCGCGCCGCTATGCGGGAGGCGACGCGCCGGATGCCGTCGGCGCCGGCGAGCGAGCTGCCGCCGTACTTTTGCACCACGATGCCGGCCACTGGCCGCCTCCCCCGCCGGGTCAGCCCTCGGCCGCGGCGGCCAGGGTCTGGAAGGGCCGGGACGTCGGGCGGCAGATGCGCACGTCCCCGGCTATCCCGGACTTGTCGGCGGCGTCCGCCATCTCGTACCCGATGGTCAGCTCCCGCCCCGAGGTGAGCGCCAGCACGCTCGACCCCGAGCCGGACAGGAACACGCCCAGGGCGCCCGCCGACAGCGCGGCGGAGAACAGGTTGCCAAGACCGGCGAACTGCTCTAGCCGCAGCGGCTGGTGGAGCCTGTCCTCGGTGGCGACGCCCAGCATCGAAAGGTCGCCGGTGGTCAGCGCCCGCACCAGCAGCCCGACGCGCCCCATGTTGAACACGGCGTCTCGCCGCTCGACGACGTCGGGCAGTATCTGCCGCGCGAGCTTGGTCGGCATGGGCCGCTCCGGCACGTAGAGCACGGCCCGCAGCTCGTCCGGCAGCGGGACGGGCGCCGTGGCGAAGTGCCCCCCGGAGGGGACGACGATGCGGCAGCCGCCGAACAGGGCGGCAACGACGTTGTCCGGGTGCCCCTCGACCTCGACGGCCATGTCCAGCAGCTCCTCGTCGCCGAGCCCGGCGCCCGAAAGCGCGTCGCCGGCGACCAGCCCCGCAGTGATGGCGGCGGCGCTGCTGCCGAGGCCCCTGCCTGCCGGCACGTCGTTCCTGCACACGATCCTGACCGGCGGCGGCTCGGCGCCCATCCTCTCGAACGGCATCGCAAGGCAGCGGTGCACCAGCCGCGCGTACATGTCGTCCGGGTACTCTGCGCCGTGCCCCTCGACGTCGTAGACCGGCCCCCCGCCGCCGAGCACCTCGACGGTGGTGGTGTTCCAGATGTCCAGGGCCATCGCCATGCAGTCGAAGCCGGGGCCCATGTTCGCCGCCGTAGCGGCGGTCTTTACGGTGATCTTGTGCAACTCGTGGGCTCGGGAGCAGGGGGTCCGGGGCGCGGCGCGCCCGGCCCGCGGGGGCCGGGCGGGTCCGGCCGCGGCCGGGGGGCTATGATAGCATGCGCGCCGCATCTCGACGGCGCGTCGAGGCCATGACCACCACGTTCCCGCCCGCAAGCGACGACCCCCAGCGACCGCCCGCGGTCCCCCCGGTCCCCCCGGGCGCCGAGGATGCCCTCGAGATGCTGGACTTCGGCGCGGTGCGCGCCGCCCTGGCCGCCCGGGTCTGCTACGGTCCCGCAAGGGCGCTGGCCCTCGCCCTTTCGCCGTCGTTCGACCCGGACGAGGTGCGCCGGCTCGGCGAGCAGACGGCGCAGGCGCGCAGGTTCCTGGAGGAGGACGGGGACGTCGACCTCGCCCTGTCCGAGGACCCGTCGGACGCCGTGGGCAGGGCCGCTCTGGGCGGCGTCATCTCCGGGGCCGAGCTCGCCGCGGTGGCCGCCGCCGTCCGCGTGCAGTCGCGCGCCGCCTCCCTCTCCATCCGGGCCGCCGGGCGCGCCCCGGCGCTCGCCCGGATGGCCCGGGGAATCCCCGACCTCTCGCGCCTGGAGGAGGCGATAGGCCGCGCCGTCTCTGACCGCGGCGAGGTCACCGACGGGGCGTCCCCGCGGCTCGGCGCGCTGCGCGCAGGCGTGAGGCGGGCGTACGGGGACGTGACCGGGGCGCTGTCGTCGATGATCGAGGCGGATGACGGCGGCGCGCTCCAGGACCGGGTGATCTCGCTGCGGTCGAACCGGCTCTGCCTGCAGGTGCGCTCGGAGATGAGGCACCGCGTGCCCGGCATCGTCCACGACGCCTCCAACACGGGGGCGACGGTCTACGTCGAGCCCCTGGCCACCGTCGAGCTGGGCAACGCCTGGCGCGGCGCGGCCCTGGAGGAGGGCCGGGAGGTCGCCTCTGTCCTGGCCCGGCTCTCCGGGATGGTCGGGCGGTCGGCGGGCGACCTCGCCCTGGGCTCGGAGATCACCGCGGCCATCGACCTGGTGCTCGCGCGGGCGCGGTGCGGTGCCGCGGCCCGGGCCGTGTCGGCGCCGGCGCCCGGGGGCGGTGCCGCGGCGCTCGGGCTCGTCGACGCTCGCCACCCGCTGCTCGGCGACGGGGCGGTGCCCATAACGGTGCGGCTCGGCGCGGCCGGGGAGGGGCCCGGCTGGTCGGTGCTGGTTGTGACCGGTCCCAACACGGGCGGGAAGACCGTGGCGATGAAGACCGTTGGGTTGCTGGTGGCCATGAACCAGTCCGGGATGCAGGTGCCGGCGGCCGAGGGGTCGGAACTGGCGGTGTTCGACTCCATACGGGTCGACCTCGGGGACAGCCAGAGCGTAGAGCGCGGCGCGTCCACCTTCGGCTCGCACATGCTCAGGGTCTCCGAGATCCTGGACGGGGCGGGCCCGCGCTCGCTGGTGCTGCTCGACGAGCTGGGCTCGAGCACCGATCCCGAGGAGGGCGCGGCCCTCGCAAGGGCCGTCCTAGACGCCCTGGCCGGGCGCGGCGTGCCGACGGTCGCCACCACCCACCACCGGTCCGTCGCGGCGCACGCCGCCGCCGCGCCCGGAATGGAGAACGCAAGCGTCGAGCTGGACCCGGTCACGCTGGAGCCGACCTACCGGCTGACGATGGGAGCGCCCGGCCGAAGCTACGCCATGTCGGTCGCCGCGGGCCTCGGGATCCCCGAGGAGGTGCTGCGGGCCGCGAGGTCTTACCTGGACCCGGGCTCGGTGCGCTACGACGAGTCCGTGGCCAGGCTCGAGCGCAGCTCGGAGGCCGCCGAGGCCGCGCTGGCCCGCGCCGAGGGCGCCGCGGCCTCGGCCGAGCGGGCCCGCATCGAGCTGGACGCAGAGCGCGCGGCGATGGCGCTTCGCAGGGCCGAGATCGCCGAGTCGATGCACGCCGAGCTGTCCCGGCGCCACGCCGAGCTGCGGCGCCGGCTGCGCCGCGCCGAGGCGGCGCTTTCCTGGGCCGTCCCGGCCGGGACCGCAGCGGCGGCCCCGGGGCCCGCGGGCGACGGGCGCGCTGCTCTCAGCGCCGCGGCCGGAGACCTGTCCGCGGCGGGGGAGTCCCTTGCCGCGCTCGGCGCCGAGGCGCGCGAGGCGGCCGTCAGCGCGGTGGATGCCGCGGTCGAGGAGGGCGCCGAGGTCGAGGTCAGGGGCCTGGGGGTGGCGGGGACGGTCCGGCGCCTGGACCCGGACGCCGGGGAGGCGGAGGTGGTGATGGGGGGAGTAAGGCTCAGGATAGACCCCGCGCGGCTGGTCCCCACCGGGCGGCGCCCTGAGCCCGGGCCGGCGGTGGTGGCGACTGCGCTGGGGCCGGCGCTCGGGTCGGGCGAGCTGGACCTGCGGGGCATGCGCGCCGACGGCGCGGAGTCCGAGCTCGACCTGTTCCTCGACAGGGCGCTGAGGGACGGGCTGTCCTCCGTACGCATAGTCCACGGGCGCGCCACCGGGGTGCTGAGGCGCGTGGTCCGCGAGCGGCTCGACGGCCATCCGCTGGTCAGGTCGTACGCGGCCGAGGAGCCGGGCCGCGGCGGGGAGGGATCGACACGCGTAGACCTCGTCTAGCCGCCGCCGCGCGGGTCCTGGGGGCGGCGCTGGCCGCCGCGCTGGCGGCCGCGGCCTGCGCGGGGCCGATGTGCGGCGGGCAGGGGGGCGCGCCCTCGCTCGCGCTCGACGTCCTCACGCCCCGGCCCACCGAGCCCGTGCCCATCGGCGAGATGGACGTCCTGACGGTCTCGGTCGGGGACTCGGAGCTGGTGGTCGAGGTTGCGGCGACCGCCGCGCAGCGCCAGGCGGGCCTGTCGGGCAGGACGGACCTGGGGGCGCTCGACGGGATGCTCTTTAGCCCGGACGGGGGCCGGATGACCTCGCTGTGGATGAAGGGAATGCTCTTCGACCTGGACTTCGTGTGGATCGGGCCGGACTGCGAGGTGGTGGACATCCACGCCGACGTGCCCGCCCCGGAGCGCCCGGACGGGGCGGTGCCCATCCACCGCCCGGCGGCCATCGCCGCCTGGGTCATCGAGATCGCGGCCGGGCGCGCGGCCGAGCTGGGCATCGGCGTCGGCCAGCCGGTCGGCTACGGCGGCTCGGTCATGGGCAGGACCTACGGGTGCGAGGGCCGGTGACCCGGCTGGTACACTCGCGGCCCGCGGCCCGGTCCGGATTCGCCCGCGGGGCGGCGAGGAGATAGATTGACGAACGGTCCGCCCATCCTCGAGGTTCGCGACCTGGTCAAGGACTTCGGCGGCATGCGCGCGGTCGACCACTGCACGCTCAGCGTGACGCCCGGGTCGATCACCGGGATCATCGGGCCCAACGGGGCCGGAAAGACCACGCTCTTCAACCTGGTGTCGGGCGCGCTAGCCCCCACCTCCGGGCGCATCCGCTTCCGGGGGCGCCGCATCGACGGCATGATGATGCACCAGACCTTCTCCCTAGGGCTGATGCGCACCTTCCAGATACCCCGGGAGATGAAGCGCATGACGGTGCTCGAGAACCTGATGCTCGTGCCCGCCCCGCAGGTCGGGGAGAGCCTGCTGCGGGCCTGGCTCCTGCCCGGCGCCGTCTCCCGCCAGGAGCGGGATATCGAGGCCCAGGCGCTGGAGGTCCTCGAGATGGTGGGGCTCTCGCACCTGGTCGACGAGTACGCGGGCAACCTGTCCGGCGGCCAGAAGAAGCTCCTTGAGCTCGCCAGGACGCTGATGGCGCGCCCGAAGATGGTGCTGCTCGACGAGCCGGCGGCCGGCGTGAACCGGACGCTGCTGCGCGACATCGCCAGCTCCATCCTGGTGGCCAGCGTCGAGCGCGACGTGACGTTCGTGATCATCGAGCACGACGTGCGCTTCATGATGGCCATGTGCGACCCGATCATCGTCATGGCCGCCGGGGCGGTGATCGCGCAGGGCACCCCGCCCGAGGTCCAGAGCGACCCGCGCGTGCTCGAGGCCTACCTGGGGGGCGGAGGCGGCGATGGCCCTGCTTGACGTGCGCGGCGTCGTCGCCGGATACGGGGAGACCGAGATCCTCCACGGGGTGTCGGTGAGGGTGGAGGAGGGGGAGATCGTGACCATCATCGGCCCCAACGGGTGCGGCAAGTCGACGCTGATGAAGGCCATCGTCGGCCTGGTGCGCGCCCGCGACGGGAGCGTCACCCTCGCGGGGCGCGACATAACCGAGCTGCCGCCCGAGCGCATCGTGCGGACCGGGCTGTGCTACGTGCCCCAGACCGCCAACGTCTTCCCGTCGCTCAGCATCCGCGAGAACCTGGAGATGGGCGCCTTCGTCAGGCGGGACGAGTGGTCCGGGCGCATCGACGAGATGATGCGCATGTTCCCCGACCTCGCCGTAAGGCCCGGGCGCAGGGCGGGCAGCCTGTCGGGCGGCCAGCGCCAGATGCTGGCGATCGCGCGGGCGCTGATGCTGGACCCGCAGGTGCTGCTATTGGACGAGCCGTCCGCCGGCCTCTCGCCGGCGATGGTGGGCTCGGTGTTCGCCCGGATCCGGGAGATAAACGGCCGGGGCGTTGCGCTGCTGCTCGTCGAGCAGAACGCGCGCCAGGCGCTCGGCATGTCCGACCGCGGCTACGTGATGGTCTCCGGGGAGAACCGGCTCGAGGCCCCCGGCCCGGAGCTGCTCGACGACCCGGAGGTCGCCGCGCTGTACCTCGGTGGCTGAGCCGCGCTGCGCGGCGGTGCGCGCCGCAGGCAGGGCGCTGGGCGGCGGCGCGCACCGCGCCGTCCGGGCCTGGCGCGCCGCCTACGCCGGCCCGCTCTTCCTGGCGCTGGCGATCGCGGTCGGCCTGCTCCCGTTCGTGAAGATGGGGCTGATCGTAAACGGCGTGTTCATCGGCGCGATAATCGCCCTGGGCGCCATCGGGCTGACGCTGATATACGGCATCCTCAACTTCGCGAACATCGCCCACGGCGACTACATGACGCTGGGGGCCTACGTCGGGCTGTTCGTGGTCGGAACGGCGCTGCCGGTCATCGGCGTCGAGGGAGAGGGCCTCGGCCCGTTCACCTTCGGATACCCGCTTCTGATCGCCCTGCCGATCGTCGTGGTCGTCGTGGCCGCCGTCGCGATCGCCCTGGACGTGCTGATCTACCGGCGCCTGCGCGACCGGGGGGCGGGCGTGGTCGTGGTCTCTATGGCGTCGCTGGGCCTGGCGATCGCGATGCGCGGCGTGGTGCACCTGATCTGGGGCGGGGACGTCCAGCGCCTGCCGCGGGAGAGCCGCCAGGTGTTCCACCTGCCGATGGACGTCAGGATCCCGCCGGACGCGGTCTTCATCGCCATCGTGGCCGTGGTCCTGGTGGTCGCCGTCTACCTGGTCCTCAACCGCACGCGGATGGGCAAGGCGATGCGCGCGACCGCCGACAACCCCGACCTCGCGCTGGTCAGCGGCATCGACGCCGGGCGCGTCGTGTGGTGGACGTGGGCGATGGGCGCCGCGCTCGCCGCCGCGGCCGGGCTGCTGCTGGCCGTGTTCCAGGCCAACATGCTGCCGATCATGGGGTGGAAGTTCCTGATACCGCTCTTCGCGGCCGTCGTGCTGGGCGGGGTCGGCAGCCCGCAGGGCGCGCTGATCGGGGCGCTGGTGATCGGGGTGACCTCCGAGGCCTCGACGCAGTGGATCAACCCGAGCTACAAGCCGGCCGTGGCCTTCGCGCTGATGATCGCCGTGCTGCTGGTGCGCCCGCGCGGGCTCTTCGGGGCCGGGCCGCGGTGAGGCGCCGGGGCGGGGGAGGGATCCCGTGGAACTGATGGGCGTCGTCGACTACGCGGTGGCCTTCGCGATAGTCGCGGGCATCTTCTCTGTGCTGTCGCTGGGCCTGAACGTCCACTGGGGGTTCACCGGGCTGTTCAACATCGGGATCGCGGGCTTCTTCGCCGTGGGCGCCTACACCTCGGCGCTGCTTACCACGGCCCCGCCGGACCCGGGGTTCTTCGAGGAGTTCCGCTTCGCAGGGAACTGGGCGGAGTCCGGCGGCCTCGACTGGGGGTTCGACGCCTGGTTCTTCCTGGCGGTGGCGGCGGCGGGGCTGTGCTGCGGGGTGATAGCCGCCGGCATCGGGTACGTGGCGCTTCGCCTGCGCGACGACTACCTGGCCATCGCCTCGCTGGGGATCGCCGAGGCGATCCGGCTGATCTTCCTAAACGAGAAGTGGCTGGCCAACGGCTCCAAGGGCCTGTACCGGATCCCCAAGTTCCTGGGCGACGCGGTGCCGCCGGATGCGTACAACTACCTGTACGTGGCGGTGGTGCTTCTCGTGCTGGCCGCGCTGTACCTGGCGGTGCAGCGCGCGGTGGGCTCGCCGTGGGGCCGGGTGCTGCGCGCCATCCGCGAGGACGAGACGGCCGCCGAGGCCAGCGGCAAGGACGTGTTCGCCTTCAAGCTGCGGGCCTTCATCCTTGGCGCGGTGATAATGGGCGTCGGCGGGGCGCTCTACGCCCACCACGTTAGGTTCCTGGCCCCGCTGACCTTCGACCCGCTCTTCGCCACCTTCGTGATCTGGGCGATGCTGATGGTGGGCGGCACGGCGAACAACCGCGGCGCGATCCTTGGGGCGTTCGTGGTCTGGGGGATCTGGGTGGCCACCCAGTCCCTGCCCGGGCTCCTGGGCGAGGCCAGCTTCCGGCTGTTCCTGGTGGGGGCGCTGATCGTGGGCGTGATCATGGCCCGCCCGGGTGGAATCCTGGGCGAGCGAAGGCGCATCACGCGCCGGCACGCCGCCGCCGCTACCCCGCCCCCCGGGCGCCCGCCCGACGGGGAGGGGTAGCGGGACTGCTGTCCTAGTTGGCCGCCTAGCCTCCCAGGTCGACCGGGACCTGCATGAGCGAGACGATCTGGCCGCCCTGGATCTTCCAGATCTCGATGTGGCCGGAGATCACGTCGCCGTTCTCGTCGAGGTCGACCGAGCCGGCCGCGCCCTCGTAGTTGACGTCGACGCCCGCCGCGATCAGCTCCAGTGCCCGGGCCACGCCCTCGGGCCCGGCGGTGACCACCTCGCCCGGCGGGTTGGCCACGTCGCGCAGCGCGTCGCGTATGGCCGCCGAGTCCGTGGTCGAGCCGGCCTTGGCCGCAGCGAGCCCGATAAGGATCATCGCGTCGTAGGTCTCGTTCATGAACGGGTGCTCGGGGGCCACGTCGTAGGTCTCGATGTACGAGTCTATGAACGCCTGGGTCGACGGGTTGGCCTCGAAGCCCGGCCCCGTCCCGTAGCTGCCCTCGAGCAGGTCCCATCCGACGACCTCGAACGACTGTGGCAGCTTGGTGCCGTCCACGAACATGAACGTGTCGGCGTATCCGCCCTCCAGCGCCTCGCGCAGGTAGACCTCGGCCTGCTGGTAGCTCATCGCCAGCAGCACGTCCGGGTCGCCCTCGGTGGCGCGCTCGAGCTCGGAGACGTACGTGGGCTGGGCGTCCTCGTGCGGGACCGAGGCCGTGACGGTGCCGCCGAGTGCGGTGAACGTCGCGGTGAACTGGGCCGCCAGGCCCTCGCCGTACGCGTTGTTGATGAACATGATGCCCGCCGTCTCGTATCCGAGCTCGCGGGCCAGCCCGCCGAGGACGACGCCCTGCGTGGCGTCGGACAGCGAGGTGCGGAACAGGAAGTCGTCGTCCTCGAGCACGGTTATCGCCGGCGCGGTGGAGGCCCCGGACACCTGGAGGACGCCGTTGGGAACGGTCACGGACGTGGCGACGGGTATGGTCACGCCGCTGGCCAGCGCCCCCACGATGGCCACCACGCCCTGAAGGTTCACCAGCTCCTCGGCGGCCGCGACGCCCTGCACGGGGTTGACCCCGGTGTCGCGGTGCACCAGGACCACCGAGCCGCCCTGGATGCCGCCGGCGCGGTTGAGATGGTCGGCCGCGAGGCCGATGCTGGTCTGGTGGGCCTCGCCGAAGTAGGAGAGCGAACCGGTCAGCGCGTTGAGGTGGCCCACGATCAGCGGATCGAGGATCTCGGCCGGGACCTCGACCTCGACGGTCTCGGTGACGGTGACCGTCTCGCCGGGCACCTCGACCTCCTTGACCACCTCGACCTCCTTGACCACCTCGACGGTCTCGGTGACGACCTGCGTCTCGCCGGGCACCTCGACCTCCCTCACCACCTCAACCTCCTTGACGACCTCGACCTCCCGGATCTCCGTCTCACCGGGGACCGCGACCTCCTTGACGACCTCGACCTCGACGATCTGCGTCTCGCCGGGGACCGCGACCTCCTTGACCACCTCCACCTCCTTGACGACCTCGACCTCGACGATCTCGGGGTCGCCGCTGCCGCAGGCTACGGCCACGGCCGTCAGCGCGGCCAGGGCGGCGGCGGCGAAAACTGCGCGGAAACTTGGCTTGGGCATACGTGCCTCCCAGCTAGAATGAACGAAGGCCCGACGACGGGCGCCGCGACAACGGGACGTTCGGGCTACCGGCGGCGGGCAAGTCCCTGCATTTTACACGGGCGGCCCCGGGGCCGCCATTGTGGGCGTCTGGACAGGGCCGAAAAGGCTTGACACCGCTCGATTCCCGTCACTATGATTGACCCGCCGTAAAGTGCTTCATACGGGTTGCACCGGCACGCCGCGCGTCGGCCAGGGTTGCGGAGAGCCGTTCCGGCCGGGTCGCGTCGCCTGTGTGGCGCGGCTCGAATTGCTCACAGAATCTTCGGTCTCAGGGGGTCAAATGATAAAGCTGATTAGTGGAAGGGGCCGGGCCCTTGCCCTGATTCTGGCGGTGTTGGCCATCGCCGCCATCGCTGCCTGCGCAGGCCCCGAGGGCCCCGCAGGCCCAGCCGGCGCTGACGGTGCCGCAGGGCCCGCCGGACCCGCCGGCCCCGCCGGCTCGGACGGCTCCGACGGCTCCGACGGCGACAGGGGATCCGCCGGACCGGCTGGAGCCCAGGGACCCGCCGGACCTCCTGGACCTCCTGGAGCTGACGGTGCGGATGGCGCTGACGGCGACCGCGGACCCGCGGGCCGCGCCGGCTCGGCCGGTGCCGCAGGCCCCGAGGGCCCGCAGGGACCCGCCGGCGCTGACGCCGTCAACCCGTCCGCGGACCTGGTGGCCAGCGCGGCTGACCGCAACGGCGTTGTCGGCGTCTGGGGCTCCGGCTTCAGCGCGGGCGAGGAGATCTCCATCGTGATCGCCTCCGAGTCCGGCAACTCCCCGGTGGGCAGCGCCAGGGCCAATGGCGCCGGCGCGTTCAGCATCACCATGACGGTCACCGTGGCTGACGGCGTCTACAGCCTCTGGGCCATAGGCTCGAGGGGCACCGAGGCGACGGCGCCGCTGATCGTCGGAGACCCCAAGTAGGGTTCCGACCCTAGCGGATTGAGCGATTGGAGGCCTCCGCCCCGCGGCGGAGGCCTCTTCGTTTGCCACGGACGTGGCGTCTCCACCTCTTCCCGGCGCCGGACTCCCGGCCTAGATTGGAGCGCGGAGGTGGGTGAGATGGCGCATCCGGTCCGGTCCTCACTCCGGGCATGGCCCCTGGCCGCGGCGCTCGCCGCGGCCCTGTGCGTCTCCTTGGCGCTCGCTGCGTGCGCCGGCCCTGCGGGCGAGACCGGACCCGCTGGCCCTGCGGGCCAGGCCGGACCCGCGGGTCCCCCCGGCTCCGCGGGCGAGACGGGCCCCGTGGGCCCCTCCGGCGAGCGCGGCCCCGCGGGCGTCACCGGCCCCGCCGGGGAGTCGGGCCCCGCCGCCCCCCGGCCGCAGGCCAGCCTTGCGGCGAGCGCCGGGACGATCACGTTGGACGAGAGGTTCGAGGTGTGGGGCGCGGGCTTTGCGCCCGGCGAGGGCGTGATCGTGTCGCTGGAGATAGACGACCTCGTGCAGCGCGTGGTGGGCGACGCCGCGGCCAGCGAGGGAGGGGCGTTCCGCATAGTGGTGGACGGCGTCGGCGGCGACGCCCGGCTGCGCTCACGGGTGCGGGACGGACAGGTGTACACCCTCCTCGCCCTGGGCTCCGAGGGAAGCGCGGCGAGCGCCGCGGTGGCGGTGATCCTGGAGCGGCCGGCCCCGGTGCCCGAGCCCACGCCCGCGCCCACGGCGGTCCCGGAGGCCACGCCCGCCCCGGCCTCCGCCGCCACGCTGGTCGCGACCGTGGCGCTGACCGGGGCCACCAACACGTTCTGGGCCTCGGGCTTCGAGCCCGGGGAGATGGTCTCGCTGGGCATCGTGGGGGGCCCCGAGATCCTGGTGGCCCGCGGCGCCAACGACTCGGGCGCCGTGCTGCTCGAGGCCAGGATCGACCTCGACCCGGGCGTCTACACCGCCGTGGCCACCGGCGAGTCCGGCCGGCGGGCGACGTGGCCGCTGGTGGTGGTCGACGAGAAGTAGGGCCTAGGCCGGCGGGGGCGTGCGCGTGACCCGCAGCCGCCCCAGGCGCCGGCCCGAGGTTGAGACCACGCGGATGCTGACCCCGTCGTAGTCGACGGCGTCGCCGCGGCTGGGAATGCGGCCCAGCCGGTCCAGCACGAACCCGCCGAGGGTGTCGAAACCCTCGCCCCTCATCTCGACGCCGGTCAGCTCGGCGACCTGGTCCACGCCGATGCGGGCGTCCATGATCATGTCGAGCGGCGCGTCCGCGCCGGCGCCCGTCAGGTCGACCACCTGCGGCCCGTCGACGTCGAACTCGTCCTCGATCTCGCCCACGATCTCCTCGAGCAGGTCCTCCACGGTCACAAGCCCCGAGACGCCCCCGTACTCGTCGACGACGACGGCCATCTGCACGCGCTTTTCCTGGAACTGCCGCAGCAGCCCCTCCAGGGTCCTGGACTCGGGTATCAGCAGCGCGGGGCGCGCAAGGTCCGAGAGCGAGGCGTCCGTCCCTCCGTCCGCGCCGATGACGCGTATCAGGTCCATCGAGTAGACGAACCCCTCGATGCGGTCCAGGGTCTCCCGGTAGACGGGCAGCTTGCTGTGACCGGACTCGATCATGCGGGCGGCGACCGCGGAGATGGGGACCGAGACCTCGACCGCCGTGATGTCGACGCGCGGGACCATGATCTCGCGGGCGACCGTCTTGTCCTGGCGCACGACGGCCCTGATCATCCTCACCTCGCGCTCGTCGAGCAGCTCGCCCCCGAACCCGACGGCACCGCCGGCCGCGTAGCGCAGGTCGCCGGCCTCCCCTTCCCCCGCGCCGAAGCTGGCGGAGATGGCCCTGGCGACCGCCTCCTCGGCGGCCAGGTACGGGGTGAACGCCACCGCGATGACGTCCACGACGCCGCGCCCGCGGCGGTCGAGCATGCCGGCCACCGGGCCGGCCAGCGCCCGGCCAGCCCCGCCCAGGACCGCCAGCGTCCCCAGGGCCAGCGCCGAGGCCAGCGTCATCCAGTACCACGAGACGCCGGCGACGGACACGGCGGTTGCGACCGCCGTCACCATGGAGGCGGCGAACGAGATCCTGCGCAGGGCCCGCAGCGCGTCGGCGGACGTGCGCATGCCGGCGCGCTCGTCGTTGTCGGGGGCGCGGCCGGGCGATGAGGCGCCCAGCAGCCGGGCGTTGGACCAGGCTACGAACCCGGACTCGAGCGCCGAGGCGGCCAGGTACGCCGCCATGAAGGAGCCGACCAGCCACGAGGCCAGCGCCGTGTCTAGCAACGTCGCGTCCCGGGCCTGCGCACCCTACTCGCTCCCACGTCCCCGCCTGAGCGTGCGCGCGGGCACCCCGGCCACCAGGTCGCCGGGCGGGATGTCCCGCGTGACCACGCTGCCCGCCCCGATCGAGGCCCCCGCCCCGACCTCGACGGGCGCGACGAGCATGGTGTCGGACCCGATGAAGGCGCCGTCGCCCACCTTCGTCCGCGCCTTGCGCTCGCCGTCGAAGTTGCAGGTGATCGTGCCGGCCCCGACGTTGACGTTGTCCCCCACGTCGGCGTCGCCGATGTAGCTCAGGTGCAGGGCGCGCGTGCCGCGCCCGAGCCGGCTCTCCTTGGTCTCGGTGAAGCTGCCGACCCTCGCCCCTGCCTCCATGACCGTCCCGTCGCGGACGTTGCTGAACGGGCCGACCTCGGCGCCCTCGGCGAGCCGCGAGCCCGACACGAACGACGAGACCACCCGGCACCGGTCGGCGATGACGCTGTCGGATACGACGGAGTTCGGTCCGACGACGCACCCGCGGCCGACCTGCGTCGATCCGAGCAGGTGGGTGTTGGGCAGTATCACCGAGTCGCTGCCGACCGTCGCCCCTGCGTCGATGTACACCGTGGCGGGGTCGGGGATCGTCACTCCGTCGTCCATCCACCTCTCCCGGATGCGCGCGCGCATGACCCCCTCCGCGCGGGCGAGCTGCGCACGGTCGTTCACGCCGAGCGCGTCCAGGGCGCAGGGCGGCGCAACGTCCGCCACGGGCCCGCCCCCGGACGCGGCCGCGGCGACCAGGTCTGTCAGCCGGAGCCCGCCGCTCCCCGCGGGCTCGAGGCGCTCGAGGGCCGGCCACAGCCAGGCCGCGTCGAACACGTACGCCCCGGCGTTGACCTCGTCGATCCCCCGCACCCGCGCGTCCGCGTCCTCCTCCTCGACCACGGCCACCACGCCCCCGCCCGGCCCACGCACGACCCGGCCCATCGAGGACGGGTCGTCAACGCGGGCGGTGAGCAGCGTCACGGCGGCCCGCGCCCCGAGGTGCGCGCCGAGCATCTCCGTGATCGTCTCCGGGCGTATGAGCGGCGCATCGCCGCACAGAACGACCACCGGCCCCTTCGCCGGCAGTAGCTTGCGGGCGCAGAGCACCGCGTCCGCGCCGCCGCGCGGGGCGGGCTGGACGGCGAGCTCGGCCGATCCGCCTAGGGCGTCGCTGATGGGTTCGGACGCGGGCGGGACCACGGCGACCACGGCCGGGATCCCGGCGCGGCGCGGCGCCGCGACGACGTGGGAGACCATGGGGAGACCGCAGACGGGGTGGAGGACCTTGGGCAGTTCCGACCGCATCCGCGACCCCCTGCCGGCCGCGAGCACGACGGCGACGGGGGCGGTCAAGGTGAGGGGGCAGGGGCCGGCGACCCGGTCAAGCGAGGCCCGCCGCGCGATGCGCGGGGCCAGGGGCCGCGGCTGGCTAAGTCGACGGGTGTATCCAACTGCATCGCCATGCTAGCAATCGCTCCGAGACGGTGTCAAGGCGGGTGCGTCCGCATGCGTGCGGATCCGGGCGGAGTTCGTCGTCGTGCAGACGCGCCTGGAATCGTGCATGATCGGCCTGCCGATCGCGATGCTGCTACGATGCTCCATGCTTACCGTGGTGGGGGCCACACGTATGGCAGACGACCTGACTTTCGTGATCAACCCCGAGGAGGATGTCGCCTCCCTCGGCCTGCTGCTCAAGTCGCTGGAGGACATCCGCCGGCTGCTCCGTGACGTGGATATGGCAGCCTACGGAGTCAGGTCCCGGAGCCATTGGCTCGTGCAGCGGCTGGAATCGAGGTCCCCGGCCATCACGGTTCGGTCGCACCGGAGCGGCTGCGATGTGCCGCAGGCGGTTGCCAGTGGCGTGGGGGCCGTTACCGCTGGGACGGATCGTCCGCCCCGGTACTTCTCCGAGCAGGCGCCATTTGATCTCCAGAGGATGAAGCGGCTGTTCTCGGGTCGAGACAGGGCCAGATCCATCGTCCTAGTTGCCGATGGTCGACGGGCGGCCACCATAGACAAGAACATCTCGGAGCAGGTGGACCGCATCCTCACCGCCGGATACCGAAACCTCGGATCGCTTCAGGGGAGCTTGGAGGCCATAGACGTCCACAGCACCGCCGAGGTGACGATATGGGACAGGATCAGCGGATCGCCGGTCAGGTGCGCAGTCCCCCGTGAACAAGAGTGGATAAGCCGCGCGAAGGATCTCCTCGACAGGAGAGTCTCAATCACCGGCAACATACGCTACTTCGCTAACGGCACGCCGCGATCCGTCTCGGATGTCACGGACATCGAGGACGCCACTCCTGATCCGAGCCTGCCGAGGGCAGAGTTCGGATCGATCCCCGACGAGGGCGTGCGCCGTGTGGGCGCCGCGGAATGGCTCAGTTCCGTCAGGAGGGCCGGCTAGGGCGGTGGCCTTGACCAAGCCTCGCCGCCCGTGGGACTCGGGCGTCATCGTAGGCTACATTGCCGGCAGCACGGAGGTGGCGGATGCCTGCGAGAACACCATCGCACAGGCCGATCGGGGGGAGCTTGAGATGGCCGTCCCGGCGATTGCCACGATGGAGTTCGCCTGCTTGGAGGGCGCGGGCGATCAGGTTCCCGAGGCGATGATACGAAAGCTGCTTGGACGCAGCCTGCTTGCTCCCCGCAGCAGTCGACCTGCGGGTGGTGTCGGTACGCGGCTCTGGGGATTAACTGTCTAGCCTCCACGGCGATCGGGGCAAGGAGTTGGGAAAGTGACAACTCAACTAAGGTGCTCCGCATCGAAGAGGCCGGGGCGCACCTTTCGCGGTACGTCCCCCGGCTCGGGCAGGGCGACCGGATCATCCTCTGCCGCGGTGACCGTCCCGTCGCGGAGGTTGAGCCCCTCCCTGCGCCACCGGGGCAGCCCCGTCCAATAGGCCTGGGCAAGGGACTGGCTGCGGTGCCGGAGACGTTCTTCGATCCGCTTCCCGACGACATGCTCGCTGGATTCAGCGGGAAGGGCTGGTGACGGGCGACCGCCTGCGAGGCTCGCGCTAGCCGAGGCTGCCCTTCTCCGGCCCGCCGAGGCGCAGGACCGGGTGCGCGGGTCCCCGCGGAGGGCGATCCCAGGGCCCGGCCACTTGGCGCAACCGGGCGCGGAGTCGCCATCTGTCACCGCCCTGGCAGGCTCCGGTCGGCGGCGCCCCGGAACTGTCGAATCGCCGCCGGTCCGGCTAGGAGGGGCGGCGGCTCCCGGGACGCGCATGCTGCCGGTCCTGATCGGCTCCCAAGCCCGGTGTTCCCCCTGCGTCTAGACAACCCTCAGGCCGCAATCTATTCTTCTCGCCCCGGGGCGCTTTCGGGCGCCCCGATCCCCCATATGAGGTCAGCGATGCCCGGATTCAAGGTGGTCACCCACAGCCTGCCCGAGGGCGCGTTCGACTCTGCGGGCGGGACGTTCGACCTTGAGATGGAGGCCCTGGGCCCGGTCGGCGCGCGGATCGTGGAGGTGGACGGCTCGGAGGGCGAGTTCATCGAGGCGGCGCGGGACGCCGACGCGCTGATCGCCCGCGCAGGGCCGATCACCGCGTCGGTGATCGACTCGCTGGAGCGCTGCCGGGTGATAGCCCTGGGCAGCGTTGGGGCGGACTCCGTGGACGTGGCCGCCGCGACCGAGCGGGACATACCCGTTACCAACGTGCCGGACGTGTTCGTCGAGGAGGTGGCCGACCACGCGATGATGCTGATACTGGCCACCTTCCGGCGCCTGGTCGTCCAGGACCGCATGTCGCGCGACGGCCGGTGGTCCGAGGGACGGCCCGCGCTCTCCCAGATCCCCAGGCTGATGGGGCAGACCCTCGGCTTCGTGTCCTTCGGGCACATAGCGCGGCTCACCGCCCGCAGGGCCGCGCCCTTCGGCGTGCGCATGATCGCCCACGACCCGTACATCGAGGAGCTGGTGATGTCGGACTACGGCGTCGAGCCGGTGGGCCTGACCGAGCTGCTCCAGCGCTCGGACATCGTCTCGATGCACGCCCCCTCCACCACGGAGGCGGTGAGGATGCTGGGCGAGGAGCACTTCAGGCTGATGAAGCCCGGCGCGCTGTTCGTCAACACCGGCAGGGGCACGACGGTGGACGAGGCCGCGCTCATCCGCGCGCTGCGGGAGGGCTGGATAGGGGGCGCGGGCCTGGACGTGCTGGAGACGGAGCCGCCGGACCCGGGCAACCCGCTGCTTGCGATGGACCAGGTGATCCTCACCCCGCACGTCGCGTCGGCGTCGATGAGGATGGCCCCGGAGGCGAGGCGCCGCGTCGGCCAGGAGATCGCCCTGGTGCTCTCCGGGCGCTGGCCCAGGACGTGCGTGAACCCCGACGTGCTTCCCCGCACGGGGCTCAGGCGCTGGCAGCCCTACTCCATGGAACGCGGCCCGGGCGCCGGATGAGGGGCGCCCGCGGCCGGCCCCGCCCTTGAGCGGCCCCCTGGGCGGCGTGCGCGTCCTGGACCTGACGCAGGTCCAGGCAGGCCCCTCCTGCACCCAGTTGCTGGCCTGGCTGGGGGCCGACGTGATCAAGATCGAGGAGCCGGGCAGGGGAGACCGCACCCGCTGGGAGATGGCCGACAGGCCCGGGATCGACAGCCACTACTTCCTGGTCTTCAACTCCAACAAGCGGGGGATCACCCTGAACCTCAAGTCCCCCGAGGGCGCGGAGATATTCCGGCGCCTGGCGGCCGTCTCCGACGTCGTGGTCGAGAACTACGCGCCGGGCCGCATGGAGTCGTTCGGCCTCGGGCCCGAGCGCCTCGCCGCCGATTTCCCGCACCTGGTGTACGCCTCCATCAAGGGCTTCGGCAGCTACGGTCCCAGGGCGGGCATGAAGAGCTTCGAGAACGTGGCCCAGGCGGCGGGGGGCGCCATGAGCACCAATGGATTCGCCGACCGGCCGCCGCTGTTCACGTCGGCCGGCATCGGCGACTCGGGCTCCGGGCTGCACCTGGCGATAGGGATCCTCGCCGCCCTGCGGCAGCGCGACGCCACCGGCGTCGCCCCAGGCGTGGAGGTCTCCATGCAGGACGCGGTGCTCAATCTGATGAGGGTCCGTTACGTCGAGACGTTCGCGACCGGGGAGGCGGTCGTTCGCAGCGGCAACAGCATCTGGACGGGGCCGCGCCTGGTCTTTCCTTGCGCGCCCGGCGGTACGGACGACTACGTGACGATGGTGTTCGGCGGCGACGCGTGGGACAGCATCCTGGCCCTGGCCGGCCGCGCCGACCTGATCGGCGATCCGCGCTATGCGACCGACGAGGCGCGGATCGAGCGGCGCGACGAGGTCGAGGCGATCGTGTCGGCCTGGACCGAGACGCTGACCAAGGACGAGGTAGCAGAGGCGGTCAGCGATCTGGGCATACCCTGCAGCCCCATCCGGGACACGGTCGAGCTGATCTCGGACCCGCACCTTCGGGCGAGGGAGATGATGGTCGATGTGGCCGACGCGGATCGCGGGGACTTCACCGCCATAGGCTGCCCGATCAAGGTGGAGGGCAATGAGGTCGATATCATCAGCCCGCCCCACCTCTCCGAGCACACGGGGCAGGTGCTCTGCGACCTGCTGGGAATGGACCCGGCCGAGGTCGAGGCCCTGAGGGAGAGGGGCGCGGTCTAGCGCCGACGCCGCCCGGGCGCCCGCGCCCCCTCCGGTCCCGCTTGGACGCACCGTCCCCCTCCGGCCGACGCGCCGGCTCTCGGCGCGCCTGACGGCCTTTCGGCGCCCCGTGATAAACTGCCCGAGTGTCAAGCACCGGAATAAACGTCGCCATAGTGGGCGTGGGCAACTGCGCCTCGTCGCTCGTGCAGGGCGTCACCAGGTATGCCGACGCGTCCACCAACGGCGACGTGCCGGGCCTTATGCACCCCGTGCTGGGCGAGTACGGCGTCGCGGACATCAGGTTCGTCGCGGCCTTCGACGTCGACGCCAACAAGGTCGGCCTCGACCTGGCCGACGCCATCCACGCCGAGCCCAACAACACCATCAAGTTCGCCGACGTCGCCCCGACCGGGGTGACGGTCCAGCGCGGCATGACGCACGACGGGCTGGGCAAGTACGTGTCCGACGTGGTCCGGCGCGCCGACGGGCCCACCGACGACGTGGCCAAGATCCTCAGGGACCGCGAGGTCGACGTGGTGATCAACTACCTGCCCGTCGGCTCCGAGCAGGCGACCAAGTGGTACGTCGAGCAGGTGCTCCAGGCCGGGTGCGCGTTCATCAACTGCGTCCCGGTGTTCATCGCCTCCGGCGCCGGGGACTTCTGGCAGTCGCGGTTCCGCGAGGCCGGGCTGCCCATAATCGGCGACGACATCAAGTCGCAGGTGGGAGCGACGATCGTCCACCGGGTGCTCACCCGCCTGATGATGGACAGGGGGGTCCGGCTCAACGACTCCTACCAGCTCAACTTCGGCGGCAACACGGACTTCCTCAACATGCTCGAGCGCGAGCGCCTCGCCTCCAAGAAGGTCTCCAAGACCCAGTCGGTCACCTCCCAGCTCGACCACGAGCTCGCGCGGGAGGACATCCACATAGGCCCCAGCGACCACGTGCCCTGGCTCAACGACCGCAAGTGGTGCTACATCCGCATGGAGGGCAGCGGGTTCGGGGACGCCCCGATCAACATCGAGCTCAAGCTCGAGGTCTGGGACAGCCCCAACTCGGCCGGCGTGGTGATCGACGCCGTGCGCTGCGCGAAGATCGCCCTGGACCGGGGCCTGTCCGGCCCCGTAACGGGGCCGTCGGCGTACTTCATGAAGTCGCCCCCGGTCCAGTACACCGACTCCGAGGCGCGCGAGATGGTCGAGGACTTCATCGCCGGCACCGAGTAGGGCGCAGGCAGGCCACATGGACCCCGCCCCCGGCCCCGCGGACCCGGGCGCCCCGATGAAGATAGGGCTGCTCTCGGCCTACGACCACGCCGCCCACGGCGGCGTCCGAGAGCACGTGGTCAACCTCGCCGACCAGTTCCGCGGCCTCGGCCACGACGTGCGGGTGATCGCCCCGTGCTCCAACCGCGACGGCCTGGACGACCCCAACTTCATACCGATGGACCGCCCGATAGTGATCCCCACCGGGGGCTCGTGGGCCCGCGTGTCGATGTCGGTCTGGAACCGCCGCCGCACCAAGGCCATGCTCGACGCCCAGCGCTTCGACGTCCTGCACCTGCACGAGCCGTTCGCCGGCTTCCTGACGCTCGCCGCCCTAAGCCAGTCGACGGCCCTCAACGTCGGCACCTTCCACACCTTCGGGGGCCACAGGGCCTACCAGCTGGGCCTGAGCTGGCTGGGCAACCCCTACTTCGAGAGGCTCGACGGGCGCATAGCGGTCTCCGAGCCCGCCCGCCGCTTCATCTCCAGGCACTACCCGGGCGACTACCGGATCATCCCCAACGGCGTCAGGGTCGAGACCTTCGCCTCGGCCCGCCCGTTCGAGCACCTGCGCGACGGGCGGCCGAACCTGCTGTGGGTCGGCCGCATGGACAAGCGAAAGGGCCTTCGCTACCTGCTGGGGGCCTACGGCAGGCTCAAGTGGGACTGGCCCGAGCTTAGGCTGATCGTCGTGGGCCCGGGCTCGCCGGACACCGACTCGTACCGAATCATGAGCGAGCGCAACCTGCGCGACATCGAGTTCGTCGGCCCGGCCTCCGAGGAGGACAAGGCCCGCTACTACAGGTCCGCCGACATCTACTGCTCGCCGGCCACGGGCCGCGAGAGCTTCGGCATCGTTCTGCTCGAGGCGATGGCTTCGTCATGCCCCGTCGTCGCCACCTCCATAGACGGCTACGCGAGCGTGATGACCGACGGGCGCGAGGGGCTCTTGGTCCCGCCGAAGGACGACGAGGCGCTGGCCGGGGCGATCGACAGGCTGCTCAGGGACCCGGACCTGCGGCGCCGGCTCAGCGAGCGGGGCGCCGAGACGGCGGCGGGCTACAGCTGGGACAAGGTGGCGGCTAGGGTGCTCGAGTACTACGCAGAGTGCGCCGCGGCGGTAAGCGCCGGGCGGGGCCGCGCCGGCGACGGCGCTCCCGCGGCCTCCCGGGCGGCGCCGGCCTAGGGGACGGGGTGGACCGCGACCGGCTCCGGGCGGCCCTCTCGCGGCGGGTGGAGGCCCCGGTTGCCCGCGCGCTGATCGCCGCGGGCATTACGCCCAACATGCTCACGCTCGCCGGGCTCGCCGTCGCCGGCGGGGCCGCCTACCTGATCACCGAGGGGGCCCTGCTCGCGGCGGGGCTGGTGGTGCTGGCCTCGGGGCTGTTCGACATGCTCGACGGCGCGGTAGCGCGCGCCTCGGGGCGCGAGTCGGCGGCCGGGGCGGTGCTCGACTCGGTGGCCGACAGGGTGGGCGAGATCGGGTTGCTGGCCGCGGCGGCCATCCTGCTCGCTCGCGACGGCGACGTGGTCGGGGTCGGGCTGGCCTTCGCCGCCGTAGGGGGCTCGGTGACGGTCAGCTACCTGCGGGCGAGGGGAGAGTCGCTCGGCCTGAGCGTCAGGGGCGGCGTGATGACCCGCCCCGAGCGCGTGCTCAACCTCGCCGGCGGGCTGATCGTCGCCAACTGGTGGGAGCCGTTCTTGCCGATCGCCCTCGGCGTGATCGCCGCCCTGACCATCCTCACCTCCATCCAGCGCCTGGTGGTGGTCTGCCGCGGCCCGGGGGCCGGGGACTGACCCGCGCGGCGCTCCGTGCGCTCGCGGCGGCCGCGGCCCTTTCGGCGGCGCTGGCCGTCGCCGCGGCGGCCTCGGCCCAGGAGGCCGGGCCGATCAGGATCCTCTCCGAATCGGCCGAGAGCGAGTTCCCGACCGGCATACGCTTTCGCCTGAGCGCAGAGTCCGACGCGGAGATAGCGGAGATCGCGGTCAGGTTCCGCGTCGGGCTCCAGCAGCGCGGGGTCTACGAGTACCTGGACTTTGCGCCCGGGCGCTCCGTGGACGGCGAGATCCTGTGGCGGACGGCGACGGCCGGGGGGTACATACCGCCCGAGACGATCATCACCTACAGCTTCGAGGTGGTCGACGCCGACGGCAACCGCCTCTCGACCGAGGAGCGCGAGCTGATCTACGAGGACGTGCGCTTTACGTGGGAGCGCGTGTCCGGCGGGCCTGTCACCGTCGCCTACCACGGCCCGGTCATCACGCGCGCAGAGGCGGTGCTCGACGCGATCCTGCAGACCCTTGAGAACATGGGGCCGGTGCTGGGGGCCGACATCGACGACCCGATCCGCGTGGCCCTGTACAACAACCGAAAGGAGATGCTCGAGGCACTGCCCCCCAAGAGCGCTGCGGTCGGGCGCGAGCTGGTCACCGAGGGGCAGGCGTTCAACGAGCTGGGCACCCTCCTGATCCTGGCGGGCGGGAGGCTGGCGCTGGGCACGGCCTCGCACGAGGTGACCCACATCCTCAACTACCGCGCCGGCCACAGCATCTTTCGGCGTCTGCCCTCCTGGCTGCACGAGGGCCTGGCCGAGTACGGCAACGTGGACCCGGGCTTCTCCTACGACGTCGCCCTCGAGTTCGCCGTCGCGACCGACCGGCTGCTTCCGCACCTGTTCATGCAGACGCTGCCGGGCGACCCCGAGGACGTGATCATCTTCTACGGCCAGTCCAAGAGCGTCGTCAACTTCATGATCGGCCTGCGCGGAGAGGAGGGGATGCGCCGGCTGCTCTCGCTCCTCAAGGACGGGGTCGGCATGGACCGGGCCCTGACCGAGGTCTACGGCCTCGACCGCCTGGCGCTGACCAACGCGTGGCGCGCGGCGATCGGCGCCGAGCCGTACGTTCCCCCGACGACCGCCGAGGCGCGGCCCACGGCGGTGGCCTATCCGACGGTCCAGGCCTTCACGCTCACGCCCCAGGCGGGGGGCGAGACGGTGGGAGACGTGGCCGCGGCCGAGCCGACGCCGGAGGCGGCGGACGACCCCGGGGAGGTCCCCTCGCCGGAAAGCGGCGGGGGGCAGGAGCCGACGCCCGCGCCGTCACCGGCCGCAGACGGCGGCGGCGGATGCGGGCGCGCGCCGCCGGCGGAGCGGACGCCGGTGTGGCGGCGATGGGGGTGCTGGTGGTCGGTCTCGGGGCGGGTGCGGCGGTGCGCCGCAGGAGGCGCTAGCGGGTCCTGGGATTGAGGACGTCGCTCAGGGCGTCGCCCAGCAGGTTCCAGGCCACAACCATCAGGAACGCCGCGGCGCCCGGGGCCAGCAGCTGCCAGGGGGTCTCCCTCAGCGTGCCGATGTTGCCGGCGGTCAGAAGCATCGTGCCCAGGCTCGGGCGCGGTGGCTGGATGCCGAGGCCCAGCCAGCTGAGCACTATTTCCGTGCCGGTGAGCGCGCCCATGCCCATGGTCACGGTGACGACGATGACGCTGATCGAGTTGGGCAAAAGGTGCACGAACAGGATGCGCTTGGTCGAGGCGCCGATGGCCATCGCGGCGGCGACGTGGTCGGTCTCGCGCAGCGACAGGACCTGGGCGCGCACCAGCCGCGCCATGCCCACCCACCCGAAGGCGACCAGCGCCATGGAGACCACGAAGTAGTCGACCACGCCGGTCCGCACCAGCCCGTCCAGGGCGGTGTTGTCCTCGAGCCAGCGCACGCCCTCGAGGATCCTGGGCCTTAGGGTGGCCGCGAGGATGATCACTAGCAGCACGTCCGGGAACGAGGCGAAGACCTCGCCCACGCGCATGATCACCGCGTCCGCCCGGCCCCCGAGGTAGCCCGAGATGAGGCCGAGCGTCACCCCGAGGACGATGCCTCCGGTGATCATGGCGACGGCGGTGAGTATCACGGTGTTCTGAATGCCCCACAGCGTGCGGGTCAGCACGTCCCTGCCGGTGCGGTCGGTGCCCGCCCAGTGGTCGGCGTTCGGGCCCTGCAGGATCGCGGTGTAGTCCTGGTCGTTGTAGCCGTAGGGGCTTATCCACTCGGCGAAGACGCCGCCGGTGTAGACGACGACGAGCGCGGCGATGCACGCGACCGCGATCCGCTTTCGCGCAAGGCGCCGCAGGGCGCGCGAGAGGTGGCCCGTGCCGGCCGCGCTCCGGGCGGGCCGGGGGGCTGTGCGGGCGGCCGGGGCTTCCACGGCCTACCGCAGCCTTATCCGCGGGTCGATGATGGCGTAGGAGATGTCGGCGAGCAGGTTGGCGACGACGAAGGCCCCGGCCCCCACTAGGGTTATGGCCATGATCACCGGGTAGTCGCGATCGAATATCGAGTCGACGGCGAAGCGCCCGATGCCCGGTATGCCCAGTATCGTCTCGGTGATGAACGCGCCGCCTATCAGGCCGGCGAGCGCGAAGGCGAGCACGGTCACCACCGGCAGCATCGCGTTCTGGAAGACGTGGCGCGAGCTGACCGACCACTCAGACAGGCCCTTGGCGCGCGCCGTGCGTATGAAGTCCTGGCCCAGCACGTCCAGCGTGCTCGCCCGCATAAGGCGGGTCATGCCCGCTATGCCCGGTACGCCGAGGACTATGGCGGGGACGATGATGCGCGTGTCGAAGAAGCCCCCCCATCCCGAGCACGGCACCCAGCCCAGCTTCAGGCACCCGATCCACAGCAGCCCGGGGGCGGTCACCATCACGGGGACGGACATCGCGAACAGGGCGGCCGCGACCGCGGCCGGGTCGACCCAGTGCCCCTGGCGGGTCGCCAGGTAGAAGCCCAGCGGCAGCCCCACCCCGACGCTGATGACCAGCGAGGCGAACGCCAGCTGGGCGGAGACCCACATCTTGGGCGCTATGAGCTCCCGGACCTGCCTTCCGCGAAAGCGCAGGCTCTCGCCGAAGTCGCCCCGTACGAAGCCCCACATGTAGTCGCCGTACTGGACGGCGATGTTGCGGTTGAGGCCGAGCTGCTCGCGCAGGCGGTCGCCGGCCTCCTCCGTGTAGCGCGCGCCGAGGGTGACGACGACGGGATCGCCCGGGCCGAAGCGGCCCAGGGCGAAGGTGACCGCTGAGACGGCGAGCAGCAGGAACGGCAGCCAGACCAGCCGCCGGGCTATGTAGATCCACATGGTCGGCTCGGCCCGGCCAGCTTATGCCCCCGCCCGCCGCGACGCAACGCGCCCCGGCCCGGACGCCGGTCACCCTTCGCCGTCAGTCTCTCGGACCGCTGCCGGCCAGCCGCAGCATATCGTCGCGTGACGAATCATCCAGGTCATACGGATCCAAGCCTAGCCCGGCGGCAATCTCGCAGAACCTTAGCTCCTCCTCGTCCGCTTCCGTGGCCTGAATCGCGGCCCACTCTTGGTGCAGTGCAGTGTCTTCTATGCCTTGGGAGTCCAGCCGCTGAATTACTCCGTCGATCAACTCGGTGCAGGTTCGCCGAAACGCCAGCCTTTCGATGGACGCCTGCCCTTCGTCAAGGAATTCAACTCTGGTCCAGCGCGGCGCGTAGCGCTTCCACTTAAGGCTGGTCCTGGCGCCGGACGAAACCACCTCTAGGTCGGGAAATGCATAGCCCTCCCTGTTTGCGCTCAGGCAATGTCTCAGCCGGAATGCGCGGTCGCGCCGCTTGGCTGGGCTCTCGAACTCGTATGACAGGAACCACCAGTTCATCGCTAGCCACTCGGCAAGGGGATAGAGCGGAACGAACACGGACTCCCGCACTTTTCCCGATCCATCGTCCAGGACGCGGGTGACTACCGAACCACACGCAACGATCCTGAGTGAGGCCCATGTCGCGGCCAATTCTGGTCCCGCCACCCCCTTCACCTCCAACCACTCGCAATCGAAACTCACGTCAGGCATATGGTTCCTCAACGCTGCTTGGCCAGCGGTCACCTCTCCTGCGTGACACGATCACCGCCCCTGCACCAGCGGTTCCGACACCCTCTTCCGGCCAATCTACTCATCAACTGTGATGTGAGCGGTCACCAGCATTGCGATCTCGGGCTGAGCCTCGCAGCAGCAGATTCGCGTCGATATCTAGTCCTGCCGCCTGCAGCTCTTCAGCAAGCTTGAGTTTCCAACCCTCTTGGTCATCCATAGATATATATAAGACGCCACTATAATCTGAAGGTAGCTCCATATCTCCCTTCTTTAGGGCGTAAGTTCGACCCCGCCCCAATTTCCCAAGGAAAAACCCCAGTTCAAGAATCACATTCTGTCTTGGACGAGGTCGTGGAGTGGCTGATTGGTGTGAATCAGTACAACTGTCGTCTGGAGTAAGCAGCACGACCGCAAAGCCGACATCTGAGTACTGTTCGAACTTCTCAATTATCGTACGGCCTTGATTCGGATGTTCATGAAGAACTATTGGTTTCAGATCCAATTCTGTCAGAAGTCGAGCGACGGTTTCCTTGGCTCCGTCGTCCCTGCCGTGCACGACGAAGATCCTGCGAGTCGTCTCCGGCTCATTAGCTTTGACATCGGCAGCCTGTACTGACTGGTCATCGTCTTCCCAGTACTCCTTAATCTCATCTATCATTGACTCAAGCATGGAAGCCGCCAACTCTAGTCCCTGTACAAAGGCCTGATTGCGCAGTTTGACTTCGCACGGGGATCCAGGCATAGCCGCAATATAGCCACTCGGGCTGTATCTAATGGCAGTGAAATCATTAACGCATTCGGGTTTGTGCGTAAACGTGTTCTGTATCGCAACTCTTGTGTTTCTACGCCACCTGTTAAACTGAGGCGAAAAGCGAGGGAGACGCTTAAGCTGTTCAACCGCGTTCAGTGCGCGTTGCAGGCGCTCTATCGACTTGTCCTTACAAGAAAATGTCATCGGATTAGCTCATCGTCATTGCTAGCTTGGCTGCAATTGTTGGAGCTGCTAACGGCTGTTCCCTGTCGGAAGCCAGATGTCGACGTGCGATTATACCAGAGTCATTCACAAGCCGTATCGCATTGAAGCCTCCAAGTGACTGCGCACAGTTGATGAGTGGATTGATGGGAAGAGGATGTGGGAACCGTTGGCACTTGGTGAGTAACCGTGTCATGCAAGATCATGCAGGTGAGGTGAAAGCCTAGATCGAAATGACGATCGCTAGCCATGAGTGACCTGCTGGCACGGATTGCTCACCTACAGCCCGTCGTCGTCTAGCAGCGATCCACGGTAGACGCGCAGCAGGGCGATAGCGGAGTCGCAGAGTCAAGTGTAGGAACTGGAAATGCGAGCGGTGGGAGGCGGCCCGGCAGCGCGGCATGACGGTCCGCAAGATCGCCCCGAAGCGTGCTCCTGTCCTGCGGACAGGCTCTCACCCCCACTGAGTGAGCTGCTACCAGTCTCGGCAATTGCGTCAATTGAAGGGAAGTTTGGCACCCTTGGCGGGCCGACCGTATTGTCAGTAGGACATGCTAGCGCGGGGCGGAAGGCTCCGACAATCTTGCCTTTGGCTCCGCCTGCGGCGAGTTCGGGCCGCCATTGGTCTACCGCCTTGCCAAGGCTTATCGGATGTTCTGCCCCTCAGAACCTATGCGCAGCTTACTCTCGTTGACGGTTACTGCCCACCAGCCGTCTCGTCAGACTCCATGGCTGCGGACCGGCCTCATGCGCTGATGTAGCAGAGCGCCGACGGTCTATGCACGCGGCGTCGAACCAGCCGCGAGTCCACCGAGCGGACGATCCGAACCGACCATACCTGCGGCCGGCCCGGGGTGGGCGGTATGCGGCGGCTCCGGATGTCTGGGCCGGAAGCCCCTCAGACCGGCGGCGGTTCCGCGACGGTGCCGCCGGTCAGCCCTCGATCCTCACCTGCGTGAGCTTGGGGATGATCATCGGCGTGAGGCGGTAGCCCTTCACGTGCGGCTTGATCAGCACGTGCCGCTCGCCCTGGTACCACAGCGGCACCCACGCCGCGGCGCTCACGATCATCTCCTCGGCCTGCCGGTACAGCGCGATCCGCCTGACCGCCTCCGGCTCGATGCGGGCCTCCTCCAGCACCTCGTCTATCGCCGGGTCCGAGAAGGCGCCGTGGTTGAGGCCGCTCTCGGTGTGGAAGAGTATGTCGAGGAAGTCCTGCGGGTCGGGGTAGTCGGCCGACCAGCCCAGGCCGGCGTAGGCCTGGTACTTCTGCTTGTTGAGGTCCTCGAGGTAGGTGGCCCACTCGACCTGCTGGATCTCCACGGTGACGCCGAGCACCGTCTCCCACATCTGGAGTATCACCTCGAGGTCCAGGCCTATCGTGCCGCCCCTGCCGGGCACGGTGACGACTATCCTGGGCCTGGTCTCCGGGTCCGCGTAGGCCGAGTCGGCCAGCAGCGCTCGGGCCAGCTCGGGGTCGTGCCGAAGGCCCACCAGGTCCGGGTTGTAGGCGGGGAAGCCCGGGGGCAGTATGCCGTAGGCAGGGGTCAGCAGCTCTGAGAGCACCTCCGTCGCTATCAGCTCCTTGTCGATGGCGTGGTTGAGGGCCCTCCGGAAGTTGGCGTCGTCGAACGGGGCCATCTGCGCGTTGAAGCCGATGTACGAGACGCTGAAGTCCGGCGGCGCGATGACCAGCTCGCGGTTGAGCGGCTCTGCCGGGTCCAGCACGCGCTCCAGGTCGAACAGGCCGACGCCGGTTATGTCGATCTCGTCGTTCTCGTACATGGCCATCTGCTGGCCGCCGGCGAGGTTCATCAGGATCGTGTCGACCCCCGGGCCGCCGCGCGCGTAGTTCTCGAAGCGCTCGAGGACGATGCGCTCGCCGATCCTGTACTCCTTGAGGCGGAACGGCCCGGTGCCGTTAGGGGAGTCGGTCCAGGTCGAGCCCCCCTCCTCGACGTTCTCGCGGTCGAGCACGTAGGCGGTCGGGTAGGTGAGCTTGGCGAGGAAGTACGCCTTCGGCGAGTCGATGGTGAAGCGGATCGTGCGGTCGTCGATCACCGTTATGCCGGCGATCTCCGTCGTGCGGCCCTCGAACACGTCGTCTATTCCGATGATGTCGTTGAGGTAGATGTCCGCAACGGGCGAGGCCGTCCGCGGGTCCGCCGCCCGCTCTATCGACCACTTGAAGTCGTGCGCGGTGACCGCCGTGCCGTCGTGGAAGGTCGCGTCTGGCCGGATCGTGAAGGTGTAGACGGTCCCGTCAGGGCTGATCTCCCAGCTCTCCGCCAGGTCCGGGACCAGCCGAAGGTCAGAGTCAAGGGCGACCAGGCCGCTGAAGACCTCGACGACTACCCCCGAGGACGTGGTGTCCGTCACCAGCGCGGGGTCGAGCGTCGGCGGGTCGGACCAGACCCTGCGGAACACGCCGCCGGAGGGGGCCTCGGTGATCGCGTCGTCCGGCTCGGGCTCGGGCCGCACCTCGGCGGCCTGCGCCTGCGTCTCGGCCTCAACCTCGGGGGTCTGTGCGGGCGGCGGGGTGGGGTCGGGCACCGCTACGGACGGGCCCCCTCCGCATGCGGCCAGGGCCGCCGTCACTGTGATCAGCGCTGCGAGCGCGAGGATTCTCATGGGCTCTCCAGGGCCCCGGCGCATCGGCCCGGGGCGGCTACTTGGTTGGGGTCTGTAGTAGGTACAACGGCCGCCGGGCGGCCCGGGTTTGGTGGGCGCCTACGCGCCGGGGCCGACCGTGGACATCAGGAACGAGCGCATGAAGGGGCCCACGTCGCCGCCGAGCACGCCCTCGGCGTCTGAGGTCTCGTGCCCGGTGCGGTGGTCCTTGACCATCTTGTAGGGGTGGAGGACGTAGCTCCTTATCTGGTTGCCCCACTCGGCCGACACGTGGCTTCCCTTGATCTCGGCGAGCTCCTGGTCGCGCCGCCTGCGCTCGAGCTCGGCGAGCCGCGAGAGCAGTATGCGCATCGCTATGGTCCGGTTCTGGTGCTGGGAGCGCTCGTTCTGGCACACGACCCTCAGCCCCGTCGGGTGGTGGGTGATGCGCACCGCCGTGGAGTTCTTCTGCACGTTCTGCCCCCCGTGGCCCCCCGCCCGGAACGCCTCGACCGTTATGTCGTCGTCGCTGATCGCAACGTCCGCGCCGCGCTCGACCTCCGGCATCACCTCGACCAGCGCGAACGAGGTGTGGCGCGCGTGGTCCGCGTCGAACGGCGAGAGCCGCACCAGGCGGTGGACCCCCCGCTCGCTGCGCAGGTAGCCGTAGGCGTTGGGCCCGGTTACCTGGATCGTCGCGCGCTTCACGCCCCCCTCGTCGCCGGGGGACGCGTCCAGGACCTCCGCGCCCATTCCCTCGGACTCGGCCCACCTGCTGTACATGCGCGTCAGCATGCCCGCCCAGTCCTGCGAGTCGATCCCGCCGGCCCCGGCGTGCAGCGCGACGATGGCGCTGCGCGCGTCGTACTCACCGGAGAGCGTCAGGCCGATCTCGAGGCGCTCGAGCGTCTCCGCGATCTCGGCGAGCTCGAGCCCGGAGGCCTCCGACAGCGAGTCGTCGCCCTCCTCGATGGCGAGGTCGACCAGCTCCGCGAGGTTGGCCGAGCGCTCGTCGAGGTCGCGCCACTCTGCGATCTGCCTGCCGAGGGCGGAGAGGCGCTGCATCTTGTCCTGGGCCGCGCGGGGGTCCTCCCAGAAGTCCGCGGCTGCGGCCGCGGTCTCCAGGCTCTCTATCTGCCGGCGCTTGGAGTCGAGGTCAAAGACGCACCATTAGATCTGAGATGCGCTGCCTGGTACGTCCAAGCCTCTCTGCGATGTCCTGCATTCTGGGCCTCGCTGGCGGCGCGCGCCCCGGGCCGGGGTCTGCGGCGCCCTGGGTGTCGCCGTGGGGCTGGGCCGTGGCCCGGCCCGCCGTGTGAAATTATAGCAACGGGCCCGTGCCGCCCGCCCGGCCGCGCCCCGCCGTCAGCTCTCCTCGCGGAAGCGCGCCTGGGCCTGGTTGATTCCCTGCACGAGCCTGTCGACGGTCGCCATGCAGGCGCTGAAGTCCTCCTCGCTGACCCCCGCCAGGATGTCGCCGTAGAAGGCCTCGACGCGCCTCATGAGCTCGGGGACCATGGTCTCCCCCTCCCCGGTGAGCTCCACCCTGACGACGCGCTGGTCGCTCTGGAGCCGGACCTTTCGCACCAGGTTCCTGAAGGCGAGGGCGCTGATCAGGCGGCTCATGCGGCCCGGGTCGGTGGGGATGGCGCGCCTCAGCGCCGAGATCTCGGTCGGGCCCGCCGTGCTGCAGTGGACCAGGATGATGTAGCTGATGGGGTCGATGCTGAACGGTGCCAGCCGATCGTCCATGCCCTTCGCCAGGGCGTTCACCAATCCCGAGAGGTCGCTCTGGAGCTTGGCGGCCATGACGGAGGCCGCAGTCTGACCAAGGGGCTCTGATGGCGGTTGCTGGTTCAAGCGGGAGTCGTTCCTCCCCGGCTGGGAATGGACTGTGCGGGCTGGTGGGCGGAGCCGCCCCGGACCGGGGGCCCGCCCGCCGGGTCTGCCGACATTGTAAGGGCTTGCCCGGGCCCTTGCACGCGCCGGGGCGCGGCGCCCGGCGACGCCCCGGCCGACGGTCTTGCCCGCCGCACCCTCGCTACGCGGGGGCGACGGCCAGGGTCACCCCTGCGTCCGACCTGCCCCGCGGGGGCGGGTCGGCCTTGGGGGAGGCCGGGGAACCGCCCTGGGGCGACCCGGGGCCCGGTCGCGATCCCTGGTGCTCGACCTCCCAGTTCCGCGAGGAGGCCAGGGCGTTGGCGGTGAGGGTCTCGATCGTGGTCATGCACTCGGAGAGGTCGTTGTCGCTGAGGCCGTTCATGAACTCGGTGTAGAAGCTCTCGATGCGCCCTATCAGCGCTGGGGCGACCGCCTCTCCCTCGCTGGTCAGCTCGACCCTCACCACACGCTGGTCGCTCTGGAGACGGATCTTGCGGACCAGGTTCCTGTTGGCCAGGGCGCTCACCATCCGGCTCATCCGTCCGGGGTCGATGGGGATCATTCTCCTCAGGCCCGAGATCTCGGTAGGGCCGTTGGTGAACAGGGCGGCCAGCACCGCGTAGTTCGCCGCGTCGACGTCGTACGCGGCGAGCCGGTCGTCTATTCCCTTCACTATGGCGTTGATCAGGGTGGTCAGCTCACCCTGAAGCTGCGCGGCCTGCATGGACGCAATCGAACCGGACTGCGGGCCGATATCCAGCTGCTCGTTCATCCTCACTCCTTGGGACAGGCACCCCGGGACGCGGCCGCGGGCCTCGGTGCCGTGGACCCCGCACCGGTCGTCCGACCGTCGCGGGGTTCCCGCCGCGCTCCCCGGTGGTGCCGACTGGCCTTCCTCCTTGGGACGCCGATATTATTGCGCAAAACTATTGCGATTGCAACCTTTTCGGGAAGGAATTTGCGCCGAGCCGAAATTCGCACGGCCCGTGGTGCGGCCTGGACGGCGCCGTGAACGCCCGCGGCCGGGCCCGCCCGGACCGTCGCCTCGCCGGCTGCGGGACCGGCGGTCTCGGCCCCGCTCCTATGTATGCAGGGGATGCGCAGGGGTGCCGGCCGGCCCCCGGATGCCCCCGCCGGGGTCCGCTGACGGGCGGGCGGCGCGGTCACCGGCGCTCGTCCCGCGGCGGGTCGCCTCGGTCCCGGACGCGCCCGAATGGAGGAGGGGCTCCTGCCGCCGCCGGGCGCCCGGCAGCGCCCCGCGGCGCCCGGCGGCGGGGAAGGCGGGTGCCGCACGGGGCCTTGCGCGACGGCGTATGACCGGGCGGACGGCGCGGAGACGGCCGCCCGGGGCGGCCCTCGACCGCCGCCGGGATGCATGTCTGTGGCGCCAGGTGCACGACATCGGAGCTGATCTCCGCGGGTGCGCCCGTCGGCGCCGGGGGCGCGGTGTCCCGGCCGGGGGGTTGCACTTCGCCCGCGGCCGTTCATCGCATGGGCTGGCGGCTCGCGCGCCGGTCCGGCCGTCGCTGGGGCGGTCCTCTTGGGGCGCCCGCCGCCGCCTCCCAGGGCGCCCCCGGGCACCCCGTGCCGGCGGGGATGCCGGCCTCCGGGCCCCCCGATGCTTACCCGCCAACCGATAGGTCGGGCAACGGAGATATAGTCCAAAAGAGGGGGTTGACAAAGATATTGCCGCTAAATATGATTGGTCGCGATCGTTGCAGGTGCATAGATTCCCAGCGCTGAGGAGAGTGACGATGGCACAGACGCACCCAATCGCCGGACAGATGAACAGTTCGGTTCGACTCTCGGCCTCGGCCGGCGGGCGCTCCATCCACTGGTCCAGGTTCGTCCGGCCCGCGCTCATGGTCGCCGCCGCCTCCCTGCTGGTGGCCGCTCCCTTCGTCGTCTAGGCACCTCCCACACGAACGGGCGGCACGATCAGGGCCGCCCGCGCTTCTCGGGGCCAGCCGCGACCCCAGCGGGTCCGCCCGGCGGTAGAACCCCGACCCCCATCCCCAGCCCGGAGCCTGCAGTTTCGGGCCCGAGCCAGGGCCCCAGGTCCCCCTAAGGGCGCGTGCCGCCAGGGCCGCCCCTCCAGATCCCCCCTTCCCATACCCCTCTGAGAGCAGGCTGCGTGCGCGTAGCCGCTGCGTCCTCGGCTGGGCCCGGCCCCCGGGCTCGGGTGGCCGCGCGGGCGATCAGGGCCTGCAGGCTGGGGCGGCAGGGCCCGGGCCTCGGCGGTCCTGCCCGAGTGCGGCGCCGCCACCGCTGACGGGACCGACCCACCGCGCTTCCGTCTCGCCTCCAGGTTTCCGGCCGGCACCGCCCCGGGCGTCCGGTGTGATCGACACCGATCGGGCGTGCGCGAATTAAGAGGGCCCGGGGGCGGCCCAGGTACGTGCCGCCATTGGCGCGCCGGACGCCTGCAGGATTGGCGCAGGCGGGTAGGGTCGCGGGCCGCGGCCGCGCCGGGCCGGTCGGCGGGCGGGTCGGGGGACCTTTGGCCTGGCCTCAGCCGATCAGGTAGAGCCTGATCACCTCGAGCGTCTCTGCCCTGGTGAGCGTCCCCGCGATCAGGTAGTCGTTTATGGCCTGTATGGCCTCGCTCCTGTCGATCTGGCCGTTGCCGTTCGCGTCGTATCTGTCCTGCAGGGTCTGGACCCTCCGGACGGCGTTCGAGGAGGTGGCGGAGGCGGTCTTGCCGGTGCCGCGTGCGTCGTCGTAGCTGGCCGTGACCCGCAGGTACCGGCCGATGTCCCCGTCGACGGGCGTATACGAGGACGCGACTGCGCCAATGATGGTCGACCACGGCCCCGCCGTGGCGGCGGCGCTCTCCCAGAGCCAGGACAGGTTGGCGATGGGGGTGTCCGGGTCGGACAGCGTGGCTGTCACCGAGGTTTCGGCGGTGGGCTGGGTCGTAGACAGCGCGACGCTGCCGTCGGTGTCCGGCAGCGAGGTGACCGCGGACGCGGTGACCGTGCTGGCGCTCTTTCCGGTGCCCTGGGCGTCGGGGTAGCTGGCCGTCGCACGAAGGTACTTGCCCAGGTCGTCCTGGACTGGCGTGTAGGTCTCCGAGTTCGCCCCGGCTATGTTGGTAAAGCGCGTCGCCCCGTCCAGGGATCTCGACCACCGCCAGGCGACCGTCGATACGCCTCCGTCGGGGTCGGTGAGGCTGGCCGTAAGGGCGGTCCCGATGCTCGCCCTGGTTCGCGAGAGCGAGACCCGGCCCGGCTCGTCGACGTTACCGACGCTCACGGTCACGTCGCGCAGCGCGAAGTTGCCCGAGCTGTTCCTTGCCCGCACGGTGACCTCGTACTCGTTGTCGCGGTTGGAGTCGGCCGGGCTCTCGAAGTTCGGCTGGCTCGCGAACGTGAGCACGCCGGCTGTGCTGATGCGGAAGTCGCCGGAGTCTGTGCCGGACAGCGACCACGTCACGCCGGCCGCCTTGGTGCCGGCCGCTGTGTACGTGCCCACCGACCCGGTCGTGGTCTCGGGGTAGTCGACGACCGACGCGCCGGAGACGACGAAAGAGTCGAGCGTGAGCGCGGGGGGCTCGTTCACATTGGTGACCTTGATGGTGACGGCCACCGACGCGCTCTTGCCGGACGGGTCGGTGGCCTTGACGGTGACGCGGTAAGTGGACTTCGACTCGTAGTCCAGCTTCGTCCCGCTGGCGACGCTGATCTGGCCTGCCGTCTGAGTTGCGTCGTCATTCGTCTTGGCCGGGTCGTTGCCCCAGACGATGGTGAACGAGGCCGCGTCGGTGCCGCCGAGGGTGTACGTCAGGTTGTCCTTGTCGCCCTCGTCCTCCGCCTTGACCCTTGGCGAGAGCGCTCCCGTGGAATTCTCGGCCACGGTGATGGTCTGGGCCGCGTTCTGGTTGGGGAACAGGGGCAGCTGGTTGGAGGTGTCGCGGGCCTGGACCGGGTACACCGAACTGTGCGACGAGACGTTGATGCCGCTCTCCAGCCGGTCTCGGTAGGTGGCCACCGCACGCAGGCAGTACCCGGAGTCCCCCGCTATCGGCGTGTAGCGCGCTGAGGTCTGGCCGGACAGGTCAGCCCAGTCGGAGTCGTTGTGCGCAGGTCGGTCTGTGGGACATCGGTCCCCTCCCGAGTCTTTTCTGGACCACTGCCAAGTGGTGGTGCCGGAGACGACGCCATCGGGATCGGTGAGGCTGGCGGACAGCGAGGTACCCACCTCCGGCTGGACCGTGGACAGCGTCACCTCTCCGTCCTCCTGCACGTTCGTGACCGTGACCGTGACCGCGAGGTAGGCGTTCTTGCCCTCGTCGTCGGTGGCCTCGACCTTGACGTTGTACCTGTTGTTGCGGCCCGTGTCCGTTGGGGCTTCGTAGTCTGGACTGTCCTTGAACTTGAGGACGCCGTCGCCGTCGATGGTGAAGTCGTCGGCATCGGCTCCGGACAGGGTCCACTTGATGTCGTCGCCCTCATCGGTCTCCCGCTCGCTCCGTATCTCGTAGTCGTGCACGGCGACGCTGGCGGCGGTGTTCTCAGCATGGGCCACCGAACTGGATCCGGTGATCACCGAGGGATACTCGTTCACGTCGGTGACGTTTATGGTCACCGTGATCTCCGTGGCCGTTGGGTCTGCGTCTCTGGCCTGAACCGTGACGGAGTAGTCCTGCTTGGTCTCGTAGTCGATCGAGGTGCCCGCGGCCACCCTTATCTGGCCCGTGCCGGAGTCGATGGTGAACGAGTCCTTGTCCGTGCCCTCCAGTGCATAGGTCAGCACCTGGCCCGCGTTGTGGGTCGCGGATACAGGCGCGCCCACCGCGGAGCCCGCAGCCGCGTTCTCTGCGACGGTCCTAGTTGTGGCGCTCACCTCCGTGCCCGGGGGATCTTCGAACTTTGGAGCGGTATAGCGTTGGATGCGCACCTTGTTGGCGGATACCTGGGAGGCCGTCTTGATCTCGTAGTCGCTCGAGAGGTAGTCCCTGTAGGTTGCTGTCGCGCGGAGGAACTTGCCCACGTCCTCCTCGACCGGCGTGTAGGTGTGATCCGGGGTGGTGGCCTCAACTATGTCGACCCAGGTCTGGCCGTTGGTGGATCGGGCCCACTGCCACTTGGTCCGGCTCTCCGTATCGCCTGTATGGTCGCGAAGGTCCTTGTTTGAGCATTCGCCGTAGCGGCCATCGCCATCCGTGAGGCTCGCGGTCAATGCGATGCCCTCTTGGGGCAGCAGCGAGGAGAGCCCGACGACGCCCGCGTCCTCGACATTCTCGACCCTCACGGTGACCGTCTGCTCCGTCGGATCCGCCACCCCGTCCGACGCGGTGATTTTCACGGAATACACGTTGTCTGCCGCTGGGCAGCTGTAGCTGGGCGGGGACTTGAACGAGAGCACGCCCCGCTGCGTTATGGAGAAGTCGCTGGCGTCGTCGCCTCCTAGGTCCCAGATGACCGTTGACCTCTCGGGGTCGTCCGCGTCGTACGTCGCCACGGGGCCCTGTCCATGCTCCTTGTAGTAGACCAATGTGTCTGGATCATCGAACACCGGCGGCTCGGCCTTGTTCGTGACGTTGATGGTGACCCTGGCCGCGTTGGCCGTCAGGCCGAATGGATCGGTCGCCTGGACCGAGAGGCTGTAGCTGCGCCGTCCCGACTCGTAGTTCAGGACCGCGTCTGGCCCCACCTTGATCTGGCCGCTATCGGCTGCGATCTGGAACAAACTCGCATTGCTGCCGCTCAGCACGTATGTCAACTTCTGATCTAAACCGTCGGGATCGGTTGCTGCTACGGGCGCTCCGACATTTTCTCCGGAAGCTGTATTCTCCGGGATGGTGAAGGTATGGCTGCGGCTGGTGAACTCTGGCCGCGTGTTGCTGGAATTGGCCGCCAGCACGACGTTTTTGGAGATCGCCGACGGGGTCCGTGGCGTCGTGCCGCTCTGCGCATCTGTGTAGTTAGCCGTCGCCCTTAGGTACTTGCCGACGACGCCCGTGGTGGGTGTGTAGGTCGCACTTGTGGCGCCGGATATCTCGGTGGGAGTGGAACAGGTACTGTCGGTTGACTCGCACTGCTCCCACTTCCACGTGGCGTCGGAGGTCAGATTGTCGTCCCTCGGCCTGGTGGCGCGGCCGTCGGGGTCGACGACCTTGGCGGTGAACCCGACTCCCTCGGCCGGCTGCAGCCTACCGAGCGTGACGACGCCCGTCTCTGCTGCGTTCTCGACGCCGACGATCAGGTTCAGGGAGGCGACGTTGCCGGTGCGGTCGGTGGCCCTGACTGTCACGTTGTACGTGTTGTCCGACCCGGAGTCGTCGGGATTCTCGTAGTCGGGCACGGACCTGAAGGAGAGTTGGCCTTCGCTTCCTATCTCGTTGGATATATGGAAGTCCGCTGCATCCGCGCCGGCCAGGGACCACTCTATGAAGAGACTGCCCTCTGGATCGGTAGCTGTGTACTTGCAGAGCGACGTCTCTGTGGTTGTGCCTTCCTCGAGGTACTTGATCGTGGTTCCCGAACAGCCGCTAAAGTGAGTGCCATCTGGGGTGGTTGACGCGATGTCTTTGGGCGGCTCGTCAACGTTCGTTACCTGGATGGTCACGGTCGTTGAGGCCGACTTGCTGGCTGGGTCGGTGGCCGTGACCCGCACCGTGTGGCTCGGCGTTTCGCCGTCGTGGTCCAGCATGGCGGCGCTGCCGACAGAGATCTGGCCGGTGCTGCGATTGATGGTGAAGTAGTTCGCCGGCGTATTGCCCTGCGGCGCCATCGTGTACGTCAGGACGTCGTTTGCGTTGTGGCGCGCAGCCACTGGTGCCCCGACCGCGTCTCCCTTGGATGCGTCCTCGGCTATCCTCCGCGTGGTGGTGGCGTCGTACTCAGGCGCCGGATACACCTTGGTGGCCACGGCGGCGGCGGAGACGACGCGGGCGGTCTTGCCGTCGCCGTGGCCGTCGTCGTAGGTGGCCGTGGCCCTGAGGTACCTGCCCACGTCGGCGCCCTTCGGCGTGTAGCTGGCCTCGGTGGCGCCGGGGATTTCGGTCCACGTGCCGGATGAGGACGAGGAGGTTGACCACGCCCATTGCCAGGTCGTGGTGCCGTCGGTGACTTCATCGGGGTCGCTGAGCGCCGCCTTCAGCGCCTCTGCCTGCTCCGGCACCCTGGGCAGCGTGGCCACCCCCGCCTCATCGACGTTGGTGACCTTGACCGTGACCGTTGCGGTCTGTTCGTGGCCGTCACCGCCGTCGGTCGCACTGACTGTGACTTCGTACGCGTTGTCCGTGTTGGCGTCGGCGGCACCCTCGTAGTCGGGCCGGGACTTGAACGAGAGCACGCCTGTCGACGATAGGGACAGGTCTTCAGCATCTGTTCCGCCGAGCGTCCAGGTGATCGCGTCCCCCTCGGGGTCCTGCGCCGTGAAGACGGCGACCGCCCCCCGGCCGTTCTCGGGGTACTCGACCTCGTATGGACTCTGGGCGAACGCCGTCCGGTCGGACAGGGCCAGCACGAGCGCCGCCGCGGCGAGCACCCCGGCGGCGATGAGGACCGCCCTGGGGATGATGGTCTTGGGTGCTGTCGCGGCCTGCTGCATCCTACCGTTCCCGCGGGCCCGCAAACGGGCCCGTGGGCGCCGCCGGGTCGCCGCCCGGGGAGCGGTCATGATAACGCCGGGGGCCCGCAGGGGGTGAGCGCCGGGCGCCGGGCGGCCGGGCAGGCCGGCACGCGGCGGCCGGCGGAACGCGCGCGCCGCGCACCGGACGGAGCGGAGGGCGGCTCCGGGCGGACCGGTCCGGCGCGGTCCGATCTGCCGGACCCTCGCGCAGGGTCTCGCTCATCGCGACCTCACCGCCTGGGCAGTCCGCATGTCTCGGCCCCCGCCGCGCCGGGGCCGTCTTCCCCGGCCGGGCTTGCGGGCCCCTCCGGCCTCAGGCCACGGCGCGCGGGCGCCGGACCTCGGCCCGCTCCGCGGCCGACCCGGCGGCGCCGGGCGGGAGCAGCGAGTTGACGCGCTCGAACAGCGCAGACGCGCGCTCTATCGTCCGCTCGTCGATCTCCCGGGCTAGGTCGGCGTGCTTGCCGAGAAGGTAGCCGGCCGGCCGGCCGCGCTCGAACTGCCCGCCGTCGACGTCCTCCTTCGCGAAGTACGCCGCCACGCGCTTCACTATCCGCGACGTCGCAGAGTCCGCGATCGCAGGGCGGGTGAGCTCCGCGTGCAACTCGCCCGCGTACGAGCGGTTGACCAGCCCGAGGTAGAACTCCGGGTCGAGCAGGTCCTCGACGTCCCCGTCCCGGGAGCGCGTGACGTCCACCCACCTTACCGGGTCCGCCATCGGCGCCTTGCCCTCGCGGGCCTGGGCCTCGACGCGCATCCGCCTGTTGGGCGCCACGTCCATCATCACCGCCACCGTAAGGTGGTTCTCGCCGAGCAGCGACACGAAGGTCGGCACGTTCTCCGGCGCACCCACCGGGATGATCGTCCAGCGCGGGTCGATGCGCTGCCCGCCGGCCTCCGCGACGGCGTCGCCGAGCACCTGCAGGTAGATCGCGTCGGTCGGGCTGCTGACCATAAGGACGTGGGGCGCCAGGAACAGGCTCTGGGCCATCTGGTGGCCGAGGGCGACCTGGAGCGGGAACACCGTCTCGCTGTTGTTGCCGAGCACGTCGTCGCTGATCACCGTGCCCGTGCTGTCGAGGTCCTCGACCAGCCTCACGCTGCTGAGGCTCCTTAGGTTGACCATGAACGGCGAGTGGGTCGAGTAGACCACCTGGTGCTTTGCGGCCAGGCGCTCCTCGATGAACCGGAGGAAGTCCGTCTGGCCCATCGCGTGAAGGTTGGTGCCGGGCTCGTCCAGCAAGAGCACCAGGCTGTTGGTCATCTCCTCCTCGAGGTTGGAGAAGTACGTCAGGAACGAGAAGAACCACACGAACCCGCGCGAGCGCTCGTCGAAGGGCACCGAGACGCGGTGGCGCTCGTTCCAGATGCGCGTGTGCAGGATCGTGCCGCTGTTTAGCGGCGGGGGGTCTGCGGGGTTGGCCAGCGACAGGTCGAACTCTACGCGCAGCTGCTTGTTTTGCTTCCAGAACTCGAACAGCTCGTCGGAGATCCCGATCGCCGCGGACTCGAGCTCGGCCTTCAGGTGCTCGTAGTTGGTCTGCATGCGCAGGTTCTCGACCTCGATGCCGGCGACGGAGAGCAGCGCGAGGAAGACGTGGTCGGCGTCGTCGAGCTCCTCCGCCCGGCGCTTTCGCTCCAGGAGGCCCTCGACGGATATGCGCCCGCGCATGACGCTGTAGTCGTCGAAGTACACGAACTGCGGCATCATCGCGCACAGCCGCTCGCGGACCTGGCCCGCGGCGCGCTCGCTGGGGGACGGGTCGTTGAACTTGAGGTCCCAGGTAAGGTGGTTGGCGTAGTCCTTGTGGACCACCACGCGCCGCGAGGCGAGCAGCGGCAGCTCGGCCGCCTCGTCGTCGGAGAGCGCGAACTCGGCGCTGACCACCTTGGCGGGGCGCTCTGCGTGGACGCGCCGGTACCGCGAGTAGCCCTTGCGCGGGTAGTCGCGCAGGCTGAAGTCGCCGCTGGCGCCCGAGGCCGGGTTCAGCTTCCTGAGCGCCTGGAGGAAGGCGGTCTTGCCCGACTCGTTCTTCCCCACCAGGCAGGTGATCCCGTCGATCGAGACCCAGCCCGAGTCGTCGATGCTCTTGTAGTTGGTGACCCTGGCGCGTACGAGCTCCATCCATCCCCTCCCGTGCGTAGTCTCGTCCCAGCGTGGGACCCGAGGCATAAGTGGACGTATGGCAGGGTACGGAGCGCCCGCACGGGCTTCAATGAGTTTTGCGGGCCGTTTCGTACGTTTCTTGGACTTTGACCAAAGCCCGGGCGGGGGCGGCGGGCGCTACGGGCCGTGGCCGGCCCGCGCGCAGGCCGACGTCATCGCGTGCGCCGCGGCCATGATCCCGGCGGCCCGGCCCGACTGCGATGCGGCGAGCAGCGCCTCGCTAGCCTCGCGGACCGCGGGGTCCGCCCCCTCGGCGAGGCGCCGCACCTCGTCGAGCGCGCCGAAGAGCTCGTAATCGGCCAGCTCCGCCCCCCGCCCCGGGGCCATCGAGCGCTCGAAGAGCCCGCACGCGGCCGCCGAGCCCGCGTCGCCGCCGCGCGAGAGCGCCACGCCGACCGAGACGGCGATGGCGACGATCGCAGCTGCGGCGATCAGCGCCGGGAGGCATCCGCATCCGGCGCGGCGGACGAGTACGTGCCGGCCGTGCGGACCCGGGCGCGCTGCGGGCTCCATGGGGCCGATCGTACCACCCGGCCCGGCCCCCATTTGGGAGGGGGCCGGGCGTGTACAATATGCCCTCCGGAACCATTGGCCGGCGACGATCCGACGACGATTCCACGCGGGGACAGTCCATGAAGCGCTCCTTCCTCACAGGCATGATCATCCTTGCCGCGGCGCTAGCCGCCTCCTGCGGCGGCGGTGGCGACGGCGGCGGGGGCGGTGCGGCCGCGGAGACCTCGGGCGGCGAGTCGGCCCCGGCGGTCAGCTCGTCCCCGGGCGAGTTCAGCAAGGCCGGGGACATGAAGTCGCTAAGGGAGTCCCCCGGCATGGTCACCCTCCAGGACGGGCGGGTCCTGGTCACCGGCGGGCGTGGCCGCGGCGGCGGGGGCTTCTGGCTCAACTACGAGTTCTCCACCGAGATCTACGACCCGGCGACGGGCGCCTGGACGCTGACCGGCGAGACCAACATGGCGCACGCGGCGGCCCCCACCGTCGTGCTCGCCGACGGGCGCGTGCTGACCGCCGGCGGCGAGGGCGAGCAGAACATCCCGATCAACTCCTCGGAGACCTGGGACCCGCAGACCGGTGAGTGGACGGAGACCGGCCCCCTGAACGAGGCGAGGGACCTGACCGACGCCGTGCTGCTCGCCGACGGGCGCGTGCTGGTCGCCGGCGGGCGCTCCGAGGGCCTCGGGCTGATGGACTCGGTCGAGATCTTCGATCCGGCGACCAACGAGTGGACGCTGGTCGCGCCGATGAACGAGCGGCGCATGGAGCACACCACGACGCTGCTTGACGACGGGCGGGTGCTGGTCACCGGCGGCGGGAAGGTGGACCCGCCGTACTCGAAGACCGGCGAGGTCTACGACCCCGCAACCGACACCTGGACCCTGGCCGGGGAGATGACCTCCTCCCGGACCGCGCACTCTGCGACCAGGCTCGCCGACGGGCGCGTGATGGTCGTCGGCGGGCGCGGAAAGCGCGTCACGACCGACGTCTGGGACCCGGAGACGATGACCTTCGAGCGCGTCGGGGACTCCAACGAGCCCAGGGCCGACCACGAGGCGGCGCTGCTCCCCGACGGGCGGGTGCTGGTCATAGCCGGCATAGGCAGGCGCGACTCGGCCGAGGTGTGGAACCCGCAGACAGGGGAGTGGGAGATCGTCGGCAAGCTCGCCGAGGCGCGCTACAACTACGGCCAGGCGCAGTTCCTGGACGGCCGCGTGCTGGTGGTCGGCGGCAACGGCGTGGAGGGGGCGCTCGCCTCGGCCGAGATATACGCGCCCTAGCCCGCGCCGCCGCTCGTTACGCTTTGGCCGCCGCCGCGGGCGGCCCCAGGGGGATTCGATGAGGCCCGTCAAGAAGCTCAGGGTCGGGGACCGTGAGGTCAACGTCAGGGAGGCCGACTTCGAGATCGTCCGCGAGGACTGGAACGAGTACAGGCTCCTCGATGGCGGTTCGGTCAGGGTCAAGACGACCGTGGCGAGGCTCTTTCACGTTCTCGACGAGGACGGCAGCATCCGCTACAACGCCGAGGGCGACCCCGAGTTCATGGTCAAGCACTCGACCCAGGTCGTCTCCTCCGGCTAGTCGTCTCCACAGACTCCGCAGGCTTTCAGTTGCCGGTCCGGCGCATTGCGCCGATTTGCGACCGGCCCGGTCGATCTTCGACGGGGCCCGGGTGGACGCCGTGCCCTGAGCCCGTGCTGACGGCCATCTGCGAGTTGAAGCCGGGCGTTTGGCCCAAGAGGGGCGTCGATCCTGCGGAGTTATGGGGCACTGTGATCGGCGGGCACGGTGCGCCCCACCCTACCTGTGCCGGTAGCGCGCCGGAACGGATGTCGGGCCGCGTCCACACGATGCCTGCGGACAGCGATGACGGACGAAATCCCTACAGCTACGTGTGCCTTTGGGCGGGGGACCACATCCGGCCGGGAAAGGTGTGGGGTCTGCGACGCTGTCGGGCTCTCTATACCCTCGCGGGGCAGGCTGCCCTTCGCTGGTGGGAAGATGGGGCACGCCGCTAGGTAGAGGAGAACTCTTGAGGTCATGTGGACGCTCCTCCTACGGTAGCCAGCGGCCCGCATGCAGCCTCACGCCGGGGCGGCCCTATCCCACTGTGCGCCCACCTACCGCTGGGTCGCCACCCTAGGACGCGGCCTCTAGGGAGACTCGGGATTCTTCCAGAGGCGCACTATGAATCGGTCTTCTTCTTCGATCAGGTCCGGCGCTGTGCCATTGTGCCTGCGCATCGAGCCGATGATGCGATTCCGCACCCCCATCCCGAGGTGGTCCACGTATCCATAGTCTCTCAGAATATCCTTCAGCATCGCATTCCGGGCGGCGCGGACGCCCTCCTTCATCTTGTCGACCGTGACGCCGTTCGGCAGCCTTCCCGGCGATATCACATCGAGTCGGTCGCAGTAGAGGGAGACCTCCACGTCTGTTCCCGTCAGGGTGTAGTCTCTGTGGGCCACGGCGTTGACGATTGCCTCCCGAACCGCATCCGTTGGCAGCGCCCGTCGCCTCCTTCTGCGCCCCCCTTCGATCCACGCAGTAGTTCCCATATTGCGGGCGACGAAAGCGACCCCGCGGTCAATTACTCCCGCCTCTTGGGGGGCCCTCTTCCGCTTGGAAAGCATGGAGACAAGCGGACCCCTGATCGATTCCTCGTCGGTGGTGTCGTAGTCCTTCTCGGAACGAGGGAACGCGGCGGCCGTGATGCCTGCTTGCGGCAGATGGCGATTCGGATTGATGCCAAACAGCAGCAGGCCGGCCGCCGTGGCTGCCGTCTCTCCGGATGCTTCGACAAGCAAGTCGATATTGCACAAGATGCGACGCCATTCGGCTAGATCCCTCGCACGTGGTACATCATCCCGCCCGAGTACCACCTGAAGGTAGTTCCTCAGTCGTTCAATGTCTAGGCTGTCAATGCCAGTTCCGGGTACCTGAACGGTGTCGTAACGAATGAGATGGGCCTGCTGATACAGCCGAGCCTCCTCCTCCCTGCGTGCCTCGCGCGACGTGCTTCCGACCCTGACGAATGTCACCCACGCCCTTCCTCGCCTAGCCTTGTGCGGCTTGCCAGGACTGTCCGCAGGTAACTCTACTACCCCCACTACGCAGCCGCGCCCTGTAGCGATCGCCGACCAGATTGGTACGATGCCGGGCTGAATGCTTTGGTAGCAAATGTCCATGATCCAGCGTTCGGCCTCTTCTGGACTCCGTTTTAGGCCGGTGATCTCGCCGTCGTCCTCGACGCCGAGTAGGATGTGACCTCCCTCCAGATTGAGAAGGGCGGACATCTCTTTGGCAATCGACTCCGGGTGATCGGTATCCCGCTTGAATTCGACGCTGCTGCCCTCTCTGCGTCGAATAAGCTCCAGCAGCCCGGAGAGGTCCAATGCGCCGCCTCAGAACCCGTATTTCAATCGTCTGGTCTCGAAGGCGGCCTTGCCCCCCTCGAGGATGTCTTCGACAAGTTCGCGCACCGTGACCGAATCGATTGCCCCCACATGTTCTTGGGCGATCGTTGCGACTCCACTGTCCCCTTCACCTGAGGGGGTCAGTCCGAGTATAAGCTCAGCGTCTCCGAGCACCGGAATATTGGCATTGTGGGTCGAGAAGACAAACTGGCGACGTCGCTTTGCAAGTCGCACCCTGCGCACAACTTCATCGGAGATGAAGCGATTGTCAAGATCGTCCTCGGGCTGGTCGACAATCAGAGGCACGTCCGATTCCAGCATAAGGAGGAGAAGGACTGCGGTGGCCTTCTGGCCGGTCGAGAGGTCAGCGAGCGCGCGCCATGCGGTGGGCGTTCCGGCCGGCGCCGTGTTGAGCCGAACAACCGTTGACGGAGACAGTTCCAGTTCTTCCAGCCGCATCAGGATTTCGGCCGAAGCCTCGCTAAGGCTCTGCGCCTGTGCTAGGGGAATCGCGTACTCGTTCTTCAGGGTCTCCGCCCCTTCCCTGCAGCACGTCACGAATCTGGAAAGGGAGAAATCGGGCAGCTTGTCGATCCTGTCAACCGTCTCGGCGAGCCGACCTCCGATCTCCTCCTTGAGCGCTCGGAACAGGATCTCCCTGTCGCCGGCCCGCGTCACCTCCACCTTCACCCGGCCCTTCAGCCGGCTGCTAACGTCTCTGGCGGCCCCGTCTAGGATGCTGAAATCCTCTCGCTGGATCTCATCCCACTCGGCGAGTAACCGCCTTCGTTCATTGCCGCGGGCCGCCTCTAGGTTAACCAGGATGGCTTGGCGCCGCTGAAGTGGTTGGAGATCCTCGACCTCCTTGCGCAGTCGAATGAATTCCTCCCCGTCCACGGCGGACTGTTGCAGTTGTCTCAGTATCTCTTGGTACTGGGATTCAACCTCTCCCTTGCGGACCTGCCATCGGCGACCGACACTTCCCATCGCTTCGTCGCATCGCTCCAAGGCCTCCGCAATCGCCTCGGCGGATCCTTGGAGATCAACGGATAGCCGTTCCAGCGGGGGACGAGCGCCGGCCAGTATGTCCCTGCCCGGCAGGGCCTCCAGTGATCTTGGTGATAGGAAGTCTGCGTCAATGGGCAACTGTTGTCGGAGCAAATCCAAGCTCTCCCTGACGCCACTAACCCTCTCAGGGATCGAGTCCAGTATCCGTTCCTCTCGGACGAGCAGGCTCTGCTCGCGGAGCCGGTCTTCTAGGCCAGCTTCGCGGTATCGGCCGAGCGTCTCCTGTAGGGCGGGCAGAGAGGCCAAGCGCTCGCCGATCTGTGATAGTTCGGCGCGCACATCCACCAAGGCCCTCCTCGAACTCTCCAGCTCCAAGCGCAGGGCCTCCTTGCGGCGGACTAGGGCATCGCGTCCCTCGGAGAAGCGATCAAGCAGCCTTGTGAGGCTGTTTGGAGATCTGGCAAGTTCTGAGATCTCGTGCTGCCCGTAGATCTCGACGCGTGGCAGAATGTCGTTGGGAAGCAGATTGGTGCTTGATCCGCTCTCATCGCGCACAACTGGAGGGTTTGGGACGGTGCGCTCGATCAGGTATTCTCTCGCTGTTGGACGGTGCGTTCGTACGAACACCGAGATCTTTGTCCCAGCCCGGAGTACGTTGCGCACCATGCCGTCATGGGTCTTGGACGCCTGCTCTCCCATCGGCTCTAGGGCGAGCGCGTATCTAAGGCTCTCGATGACAGTAGATTTCCCCGCTCCGCGCCCTCCCACTAGGACGTTTAAATTCTGGTTGAAGTGGATCGCCACTCCGTCTAGAAAGCCTCCCTCCCAAGCGACCCTGCGGATCTCCGCGTGCCCCTCAGGAGGGGGGTCGCTGCTGAGCCTTACGCGGGACTCTGGATCTAGGAACGCTTGGCGCAGCCCACCGACGCTGATCTCGGACATCTTTATCAGGCATGTAGCCGCAGCTCGGTCTAGATCGCCCGGCTCCGCGATGTCCTTGGCATTTATGGCGGCTGGAGCAACGGTGCGACGGTAGTCAGGGTTCTCGTTGCCTACGATCTGCCGAAGACCATCGGGTAGTGCCTCGGGATCACCCGGGATCTGAACCGCCAGTAGGTCTTCGCTCTGCCAAGCCTTTATCCTCGCCTGTCCTGAAAGAACCCTCAACAAGCCCCCAGTGTCGGATGATGCATGGGCGGCAACGGTGACCCCTCCCTGCTCGCGGACCTTCCGCAGAACGGTTCCGAAACGGTCTTTCGATAGGGCAGATGAGGGTCCGGTGGCGTGGATGCCGAAGTCGCCGAGATACCTCTCGAGTCTAGACACCTCGGAGTCTTGCGGATATATGCATAGAATGTGAATGCCCTCAGAGGAAGCAAGCTCAAAACCCGGGAAGATCGTTAGTCCGGTGTTCACAGATGCATCCCTGAAAGCCTCGACCGCACTGACGTCATTGTGTTCAGTAATTGCGAGAGCCGACACCCCTGATTCCACGGCCTTATGGACTATCGACTCGGCGTGCTTGATCGGGCTAGCCGCGTTACCACCGCCGCGAAATGAGGCTGCGTAACGGTGCGAATTTACCTGGAGAGCGCATCTTCGAAAATGCGCTCCTAGATCGCTTTGCTGGGATGTTGATAGCAATGCGCCTTCCCCCGATTCTACCCCTGAAATGGCACCGACCAGCATGCAGCCGACCGCGCCGCGCCAAAGCACCGCGGTCGGAGTGTCCGGTCCGCCGCCCGCCGATCCGGTGTCGGTCTCAGCGCCTCGCGGAGCTAGATGGTTCCCATAGTTTAAGGCCGTCCCTTCTGTTAGTCACCATGGGAATCGGGGCGCGATTCAGGCGTTCCAGCGGTGTGTGACGCTCGCGGTGCCCTGATGCGATGATCTGGATCCGGGTGACTGGGCTCACGTGCCACGCTTGGGATCCCCCTTGATCGCGCCTGACGCGGGAGGCGGGGGGCATGGCACGACAACCAACTGGACAACCCTCCGCGCGCGTCGGCGTCGATGTTACGCGCAATACGGGTCTGGTCTCGCCGCGGGCCTTGTCGTGGCCAGACCTGAACTCGGGGGGAGCGTGTGTGTCGGCCTACCGCTGGCCTGTGGGTAGGGCACTCCAGACCTGGGGCCTGCACCTGCCCAGCCGTCGCCCAGCCCGTTGGTGACGCGTACCAAGGACTCCGGCCCGACCTGACCAGCGCCGGAGCGACCGCTCGTATCCTAGAACGTCCAGCCTGCGGCAGACCTTTGCGACCTCCTCTCCGACGAACAGCGAATTCCACGGCTCGCGCACCGTGAGCGCCTCGGCTGACGGGTCCAGCCGCCCCTCAGAAATCGCTTGTCCGCCTCCAAACCCCCGTCCTCGCCGATCATGCCTAGCATATAGGCTGGCCGGTAGCCGGATGTGGCCGCCTTGCGGTAGATTGCGACCATCTCGCCGTCAAGGGCTCTTTCTAGGTCCTCAGTTAATTGCCGGTGTCCACCTCGCCGTCCGGCACCACCGACAGCAGCACGCACGAGGGGCGCTCGGCGTCGTGGTAGACCGTCTGGCGGGCGACGGCCAACTCTGCGTCCATTCCGAACTCGTGGCCAGTGTTCGGGTTGCGGTCGAACTGCGGGAAGTTCGAGCTGGTGACCTCCAGCCGGATGCGGTGGCCGGGAAGGAAGCACACGCTCGTGGACCACAGGTCAACCTCGATCCGGTACACCTCGCCGGGCTCCATCAGCTCGGGGCGCTCGAAGCCGTTCCGGTAGCGCGCGCGCTGGATGCCCTGGGCCACGTTGACCGCGAACCCGTCGGGCCGAACGTCCACGAGCTTCACGGCGAAGTCCGTGTCGGGCGCCGACGACGATATGTACAGGACCGCCCGCACCGGCCCGGTCGCCTCCAGCGGCCGCTCTAGGGGCTCCGAGGTGTAGCAAAGCACGTCGGTCCGGTACTCGTTCGGCCTCTGGTCGCGCGGGCCCATGCTCACCGGGTTGGTCTCCTCGGTGCAGCAAGTGCTCCCGCCCAGCGTCGGCACCGGGTGCATCGGGTCGTAGACGTACCCGTCGCTCGGCGCCCCGCCGCCGGGCTCGGGGGAGAGCGTCCCGTCCCCGAGCATCGAGTTCGCCGATCCGCCGGAGCCGAGGTACCAGGGCTCTGTGCGCGTTCCGGGGATCGGCCACTCGTCCGAGTAGCGCCAGCGGTTGGCGCCCATCACGAAGACGCGGACCCTGGGCTCAGAGCCGATCCCGTCGTCCTCGCCCGCCAGCTGCCAGGCGAGCCAGCGCGCCTGCTCGGCCTGCAGGTCGATCAGCGAGTCGATCCCGAAGTCGACGTCCCCGGTGCGCCTTACGGTGCCGAGCTCTCCGAGGTGGTGGGTCCAGGGCCCGACGATCAGCTTCTGGGTCCTTCGCGCCCGGTCGGTCGCCGCCCTGGCGCTCATGCCCATGAAGTTGTTCAGCGTTCCCTGCAGGAACACGTCGTACCAGCCCCCCATGTGGTAGGCGGCCGCGGCGGCGTTCTCGTAGGCGCTCTCGATCGGGCGCATCGACTCCCAGTACCCGTCGTAGGAGGGGTGCGAGATCCAGTCGCGCCAGTGCTCTATGCGCCGCCCGGACATGGCGTCGGCCTCGATAAGCGGCAGGTTCCAGTACAGGGTCGACAGGTGTATCTCCTCGGGGAAGAACATGTGGTGCGGGCGCCCGGTCCGGGTCGCCATGGCGATGGACCAGCTCAGGTTGAACGCGAGCTGGAACGCGCCGCCCGTGTACACCCAGTTGTGGTAGACGTTCGAGTAGGCGACGCGCGGGACGATCGCCAGCAGGTTGGGATCGCCGCTCTGGGCGGCCTGCCACTGCGTCAGCCCGAAGTACGACGCCCCGATCATCCCGAGCCTGCCGTTCGACCACGGCTGGGCAGCAGCCCACCGCAGGGCGTCCGCGCCGTCGTCAGCCTCGCTGCGGAACGGGTACCAGTCCCCCCCGGAGTCGTAGCGCCCGCGCGCGTCCTGCGAGGCCACGGCGAACCCGCGCTGGGCGAGGTCGATCGCGGATGGGACCGAGAAGGTCATCTCGTGGCCGCGGTCGTACGGGGTGCGCATCACGACCGTGGGGAACGGGCCGCCCTCGGCCGGCATGTGCACGTCGGTCATCAGCTCGACGCCGTCGCGCATCGGACAGCGCAGGTCGAACAGCGCCTTGATCCTTCTGGTCCCTACGTTCGATGCTGCCACGGAGCGCCCCCTTTTGCCTCGGGTTGGCGGTAGACTGCGCGGGCGGGGGCGGGTTGTCAATCCCGCATGCGCCGCAGGCGAAGGGAGGGACCAGCGATGGACAGGGTCAGGATCGCCATAGTCGGATGCGGGGCCATCTCGTACGTAACGTTCCCGGGCTACCTTCGCCACCCGCGCGCAGAGATCACGGCGCTGTGCGACCACGTTCGGGAGAGGGCCGAGGAGGCCGCGCGCCGGTGGGGCATCTCCCCGCGGATCTACACGGACTACGACCAGGTGCTCGCGGACTCAGGGATCGACGCGGTCGAGCTGCTCACGCCCACGCACATGCACCCGGACCAGAGCATCGCCGCGCTCGCGGCCGGAAAGCACGTCTCGACCCAGAAGCCGATCGGCCCGACGGTCGCGGACGCAGACCGCGTGGCCGCTGCGGCGGCGGGCTCTGCGGCGATGTTCCGGGTGACCGAGAACTTCCTGTACTACCCGCCGCTCGTCAGGGCCAAGGAGCTGATCGACTCGGGGGCGATCGGGGAGATGTCCTCTATGCGCATGCGCACCTTCACGGGCGGGGACCTCGCGGCGTCCGAGATGACGATCACCGAGGATGCCCTCGAGTGGAGGCGCGTCCCCGCCGACAACCCGGGCGGGCTGACCTACGACTCCGGCTGGCACAAGTTCGCGACCGCGGTGTGGCTGGGCGGTGAGGCGGAGACGGTCTCTGCGATCATCACGCGCACCGAGGACTTCATGATCGAGTCGCCGACCGCGGTCATCTGGAAGCACGCAGGGCGCGACTTGGTCGGCATCCTTGAGTGCGTATACGCACCGGGGATGCAGATACGAGGGCGCTACTACCCGGTCGACGACTTCTTCGAGTTCCAGGGCTCGGAGGGGTCGATATGGGTTACGCGCTGCACGGGAGAGATGCACGACCTGCCCCCGGTGATGCTCTTCCGGGGCACGGACAGCCGCTCCTTCAACGTCCCGTCGGACTGGGTGGAGGGGTTCAACGGCGCGGCCGCGGCGTTCGTCGACGGCATCATCTCCGGCGAGCAGCAGATGATGGACACGGCGATGTCGCGGGCGACGCTTCAGCTCACGCTGGCGCCCTATCTAGCCTCGGACTCGGGTGCGGCGGTCGACCCCAGGACTATCACGGAGTAGCCGGCGTGGGCGGCGGTCGGCCGCAAGCGGTGGATGTGCCCGGCGTGCTGATCGCCGGGGGTGGTGCAGTCGGGCTGATGACCGCCTTAGGCCTGAGCTCCCGCGGGATCCCCGCGACGGTGCTGGAGTCCGGGGAGGCCCAGACACGGCACTACCGCGCCTCGACCTTCCACCCCGCGACGCTCGACCTCCTGGACCGCTACGGCCTCGCCGAGCCCCTGATCGAGGCGGGAACGGTCGCCCGCACGGTCCAGTACCGCGACTGGCGCGAGGGCCTGATCGCGGAGCTCGACCTCTCGGTGCTCGCCGGCGCTACCGACCACCCGTTCCGGGTCCAGAAGGACCAGGGCGAGCTGGTGGAGATGCTGATTCAGCGCCTGGCGGCCCGGCCGGACGTGCGGATTCATCATGGCCACGCCGTCCGGTCGGTGGAACAGGCCTCTGGGAGCGCGGTCGCTTACGTCGATTCGCCGGATGGCCCCACGCGGTTCCGCGCAGCGTACATGGTCGGGGCGGACGGAGCGAACAGCGTGGTGCGGCGCTCGGCGGGCATCGACTTTGAGGGAACGACGTACCCTGAGCGTTACGTCACGGTCTTCGCCCACTGCGAGTTGGAGCGCGCGATCGACGGCCTGGGGCCCGTGGCCTACGTCTCAGACCCGGTCGACTGGACCGCGCTGCTAAGGGCCCCGGAGCACTGGCGGGTGCTCTATCCGGCGAGGGCGGACGAGGACGATGGCACCGCGGTGTCGGATGAGGCGATATCGTGCCGCCTCGCGGCGATCGCCGGGGGAAACATCGATCCCGACATCGAGCATGCACGCATATACCGGGTGCACATGCGCGTCGCCTCGCGTCTTCGCGCCGGGCGCGTGCTGCTAGCCGGCGACGCGGCTCACGTGAACAACCCCCTCGGCGGAATGGGTCTCAACGGCGGGCTAGCGGACGCAGAGGCGCTCGCCGAGGCCATCGCCGGAGCAATGGCCTCAGGCACCCACGACGTAGCGCTGGACGACTACGCCGAGCGCCGCAGGCGGTTCGCCCTCGGGCGGGTGGGGCGGCTCTCCGACGAGAACGCGCGCGCCATCTCCCTCGCCGACCCCGATGCGCGCTCGGCCTGGCGTGCCCGGATGCGCGCGATCGCGGCCGACCAGGCGCGGTCGCGGAGCTTCCTGATGGAGGCCTCGCTCCTGAGTTGAGAAGCGTCTAGGGGCGGCGGTGGGTGACGCGTGCCGCACGCAGTGTTTGTCGCTCCTGCAACGCTGACTGGTCCAACCGGACGAGACGGGCTGGCAAGGAGGAGAGGGCCCGGCGTCTCGGGTTCGATCGTCCGTCGCCGCAGCGAATGGGTGCCTAAGGAGATCCTTCCAGGCGATGCGTGTGCGAGGCTATGGACAGGGTCTGCTGCCCGGGGGCCGGGGAGCGCCCGGGCCGGGCGACGCCGAGCAATCGCTGCGGCCAGCCAGTAGCGGATCACCCGCGCGCCCTGCCGTGCGGAGGAGACGGGCGCCAACCGGCGCATAGCCTAGCTCTCCGCTGGGCCCAGATCTCTCACCTTCCGATCCCGACGGCTTACGCCTCTATGACCACGCGACCGCCGTCCCTGACCTCCACGAGCAGGCTGTGTCCGTATAGCAGCCGCATGCCCACGAGGGGGGTGGTGTCGGCGGCGTCCGCCTCCACATATCGTGGCTGGCCGTCCCAGAGCACGGCAGCGCCGTACTGGAGAAACGTCGCCTCGCTGCCATCGGCCAGGGTCGCCCGGCCAATGCCCCTGAAGTCTAGGCCCAGTTCCGTCGCCAACGCCGGGGTCACGGTCAGGAACCCGGTGAAGCCGGTGTCTATAACGGCCTCTATTTCACTCGTCTGCCCCGATGGACCTCGCACGGCAAGGGTCACCGCCGGCTCATATGCCGCGTTCACCACACCCTCTATCACTCGGCTCTCCGCAGCGGGCGGCCTCCAAAGTGATGCAGGGCACGGTGCCCGACGCGGAGCAACCAGACGTCAATGGCATCTGGGCGCTGCGCCCGAAGTCGGTCGGTCGCGGCAATCACGTTGCCGCCAATTGCCCAGCTGCCACTGTCCACGTCGATCGCGACGACCTCTCCGTGGTGGTCGGCTTCCACCTGCCGCCGGATGTTCCGTTCGTATATGTCGTCACCCAGGCGAGCGATCTCGTCGCCGCGGCGACTTGGTGTGGCGGGCCTGGGTGACCGCGTGGGCGCTATGGTGTCTTTGCCTTGCATCCGTCCCTTTCGCGCAGACAAGCCTCTGCGTATGCAATTGTACCGCTGCATGAAAGGATCTGGGTAAGCTGAGCAGAGGGCGTCGGCTGGAGTACGATGAGCGGTGCCTGCTCCTGCGCATGCTCAGGTCTGAGGTCTCGGCGTTCCAAGGCAATTGGGGAGGCACGCCCGATCGCCGGGGTCGCGTGGGAGCGAAGCCAGCAGGAAGTGGTATCTATGGACAGCAAGACAGTGCGCGACCCTGGGAGGCTACCTCCAATTCACCCTGGGGAAATCCTCAAGGAGGAGTTTCTTCTCCCAATGAAGGTCACCCAGTGCCGGCTGGCCAAGGCCATAGGGTTGGATGCACGCCGGATTCGTTCGATCGTCCGCGGTCGGCGGTCCGTCACGGCGGAGACGGCCCTGCTGTTCTCGCGGTTCTTTGGCAATTCCGCCGAGTTCTGGATGGGGCTGCAGAGCCAGTACGATCTGGAACTCGCCGGGGACCGCCTGTCCCGGAGACTGAGCATGGTGGTGCCCCACTCGCAGGGCTAGCTCCTACCTGCAGGTGAGCGGTCGCAGGGTATGCGTGCCTTGGAGCCGCCTCAGGCCAGAAACCGGCTGGGGTCGGGCGCCGGGGACTTGACCTCGACCACCACCGAGGGCTCGATCGCCTCCATCGCGTGCTCCACGCCCGCCGGGTGCAGGCACGCATCGCCCGGGCCCATCTCGCGGCTCTCCCCCGCGACCGTGGCGAGCATCCTCCCGGAGACCACGTAGCACTGAGACTCGTGGTCGTGGACGTGGGGCGCCGCCCCCGCCCCGGCCTCGTAGGTCAGCTCGAGCATCAGGATGTGCTCTGCGGCCATCAGCGCGCGCATCGTGATCAGCCCATGGACCGGCAGGCCCTCTATGGTCCGCACCACGCGCTCGGGCGCCGCGCTGCGCGGCCCGAAGACGCCGTCCCTCACGGGCCGCTGCGGCGCAGAAGCACGTGGCGGCGGTTGGTCGTGCGGGGCCTTACCTGCGTGGGCCAGCGCCCGGCCTCGACCGCCTCCGCCCACTCGGGGCTCACGAGCACCTCGGGGCCGGTGACCTCGTAGATCGCCGTGTGCCGCGGCTGGCCGGGAGCCTCGATCGTCCTCACCTCCCCGCCTATCGACAGCCGCAGCTCGGCGGTCGTGTACCGGGCGATCGACAGCACGCCGGGGACCGCGCCCAGGCTCGGGACGTGCTCCGAGTCGTAGACCTCGTCGAAGACCCCCTCGGCCCCGGGCTCGACGTCCATGCTGGCCATGAATAGGTACCTTCCCTGCAACTCGCTCCTCCTCGGGCGCCCGCGCGCCGGTCTCGGCGCCGCAGTTTACACCCGGCCCGCGGCCCCGGCCGCGGCGGCGACCTGGGCGTTGACCAGCCGGGCGTACAGCCCCCCCGCCGCCATCAGCGAGCCGTGGTCGCCGCGCTCTGCGACCGAGCCGGCGTCGAGCACGACGATCTCGTCCGCCGAGCGCACGGTCGAGAGGCGGTGGGCTATCACCAGCGTCGTGCGCCCGGCCATCAGGCGCTGGAGCGATGCGTGGATGAGCGCCTCGCTCTCGGCATCGAGGTGCGAGGTCGCCTCGTCGAGGATGAGGATCGGCGAGTTGCGAAGGAACGCGCGCGCTATCGCGATGCGCTGGCGCTGCCCGCCGGAGAGCCGCTCCCCGCGCTCGCCGGCTGCGGTCTCGTAGCCTTCCGGCATCGCGCTGATGAACCCGTGCGCCGCCGCCGCCCGGGCCGCCTCCACGATCTCGGCCTCGGATGCGTCCGGCCGGGCGATCAGAAGGTTGTCGCGGATCGACGAGTTGAAAAGGTACGTGTCCTGGGCGACCAGCGAGATGCGCGAGCGAAGCTCGTCGAGGCGGTGCTCGCGAAGGTCCGCACCGTCCAGCTCTATCGACCCCGAGTCGGGGTCCCAGAACCGCATCAGCAGGTGCGCGGCCGTCGTCTTGCCGGCCCCCGACCTTCCGACAAGCGCCACCGTCCGCCCGGGCTCGATGCCGAAGGACACGTCCGAGAGCGCCGGGACCAGCCCCGGCCCGTAGGAGAACGTTACGCCGCGCAGCTCGACCGCGCCGCGGCCCGGCGCGCCCGCCCCGGGGCCGTCCCTGACAGGCTCCGGGGCGTCGAAGATCGAGAAGATGCGCCTTGCGCTCCCCAGGGTGTCCGCGAGCTGGCGCCCGACCTGTGCGACCTCGGAGATCGGCAGGAACGTCGTGTAGGCGATGATCGCCACCAGAGGCAGCAGGTCCGCCGGCATCCGGCCCGAGGCCGCAAGGGCCGCCCCCGTCCCCAGGACCGCGATGCCGCCCAGCCCCATAGCGACCTCTATCGTTGCGCGCTGCGCGGTGAGCATCCTGAAGAACCGCATGCGCAGCGCCCCGTAGCGCAGCTGCTGCGCCGTGACCTCGTCGAGGCGCTCCGCCTCGCGGCCGAAGGCCAGGATCTCGCGCATGCCCTGGACGCCGTCGACCATGTGCGCCCCGACCTCCCCGAGCTGCTCGCGGGCCGCGAGGCCCAGGCGGTCCAGGTCGTCCCGGGCCCTGAACGGCAGGTACGCGACCAGCGCCAGGAACGGGGCGAGCACCAGCGCGAGCGGCCACTGGATCACGGCGATCACGACCAGGACCGCCGCGGGGACGGCGACGGCGACGAAGGCCGGCGCGATCGTGTGGGCGAAGAACAGCTCGACCGTCTCCACGTCCGTGGTGACCGCCGAGATGATGTCGCCGGAGCGGTGGCGGACCAGGTACGCTGGCGCCAGGCGCTCGAGCCTTCTGTAGACGTCTATGCGCAGCTCTGCCAGCAGCCGAAAGGCCATGTCGTGCGCGACCCACGACTCCCACCAGTGCACCAGCGGCGCGGCCGCGGCGAGCGCGGCCAGCGCGATCAGCGGCGGGGCCAGGTCGCCCCCGGACGCCGCCTCCCGCACCACCAGCGCGCTCGCCGCCCCCAGGCCGACCACCACCAGCACGCGCCCGACCCCGAGCCCGAACGTAGCGGCCAGCTGGGCGCGCCACGGCCGCATGATCCCCAGCAGCCTTCCGAGCACCCCGAAGGGCCCGACCCGCGCGGGCTCTACCGCCACGGCCGCCGGCCCGCGCATCCGTTCGGCGCCGGCCCCCGCGCCGGGGGCCCGGGCCGGGGCCGGCGCGGGGCCGGCCTCGCCGCGGGCCTGGGCGGCCATCAGCGATGCGTACAGGCCCCCTGAGGCGATGAGCTCTGCGTGCGTTCCGCGCTCCGCGACCCGACCGTCGTCGAGGACCACCGTGCGGTCGGCGCCGACGACGCTCGAGAGGCGGTGCGCGACGACCAGCGTGGTCCTTCGCTCCATCAGCGCGTCGAGCGCCGCCTGGATCGCCGCCTCGTTCTCGGCGTCGACGCTCGAGAGCGCCTCGTCGAGAATCAGGATGGGCGCGTCGCGCAGCAGCGCCCGGGCTATCGCGATGCGCTGTCGCTGCCCGCCGGACAGCCGCACCCCCCTCTCGCCGACGACGGTGTCGAACCCGCGCGGAAGCGCCTCGATGAACCCCAGCGCCCCGGCGGTGCGGGCCGCCTCGCGCAGCTCGGCCTCGCCCGCCGCGGGCGAGCCGAAGCGCAGGTTGTCGGCGACGGTGCCGGAGAACAGGTAGGTGTCCTGCGTGACCAGCGAGACCTGCTCGCGCGCCCAGCGCGCCGGCGCCGCGGCCAGGTCCACCCCGCCGATCGAGACCGTCCCGCGGTCCGGGTCGAAAAAGCGCGCGGCGAGCCAGACGACCGTGCTCTTGCCGGCCCCGCTCGGGCCGACTATCGCCACCGTCTCGCCCGGCGCCACCTCCAGGTCGACGTCCCGCAGCGCGGGCTCTGCGCCCCCCGGGTAGCGGAACGTCACGCCCTCGAGCCGAAGGCCCGGGGCGACCGGGACCGCCGGCGCGGCGGCCCCGGGGGCGTCGGCCACCTGCGGGCGGGCGCCGAGCAGGTCGAAGACCGCGCGCGCCGACGCCATGCCCAGCATCCCCTCGTGGTACAGCAGCGTTAGCTCGCGCAGCGGGCGGAAGGCCTCGACGCCCATCATCACCACGATCAGCAGCGTCCCGAGATCGAGGTCCCCAGACCCGACCCGGACCGCGCCCCAGCCCAGGGCGACCGCGGCCCCTCCCGCCATGCCCAGCCAGGTGACCCCGATAGTCGCCTGGTTCGCAGCGAGTATGGCCATCGTGGACCGGAACACCTCGCGCGCCCGGACCGCGAGCGCGTCGCCGCGCGCGCCGCCCTGGCCGAAGGCCTTCAGCGTGGCCAGGCCCTGGACCGAGTCGAGGAAGTCGGCGCTCATCTCGCCGTAGGCCCTTCGGCGCTCGCGCGCCCCGCGCTCGTTCCAGCGGTGGAAGGCGGCCGGGGCCAGCAGAGTGCCGACCGCGAAGAGCAGGTAGACGAGCGCGGTCGGAAGGTCCAGGAACGCCATGAAGACGAAGAGCCCGATCGGCGTGGCCAGCCCGACCAGCAGCTGGGGCAGGTACTCGCCGAAGTAGGTCTCGAGCTGCTCGACCCCCTCGACCATCGAGACGACCACGTCGCCGGTGCGAAGGCGCGCCAGCGCGGACGGCCCCAGGTCGAGGGCGCGGGAGAACAGGGAGCGGCGCAGCGCCACCTGGATGCGCAGGGCGGTCTCGTGCCCTGTCATCTCCTTTATGTACTGGAAGACCCCGCGCGCAGCGACCGCGGCGACCACCCCTGCGATCGCCGGCACGACGCGCCCCATAGGCTCGCCCGAGAACACCAGCGCGACGACGTATCCCGACATCGCCAAGCGCGCAACGCCGGCCGCCGCGGTCAGAAGCCCGAAGGCGACGCCGACGCACAGCCTGAGGCGAAAGCCGGCGGTGAGGCGCCAGAGCCGGGCGCTCAGGTGCATTGCACGGCCTCCCGCCGCCCGGCGCGGATGGGGCGCGGGCCTGCGCTAGTAGAAGATGACGCCAGAGCCCGAGGCGATCCCGGCCATCAGCGCGCCGCCCACGGCCAGGGAGGCCAGGCCCGCGGCGGCGACCATAGCGGTGCGCAGCGGCGCCAGGCGCGAAGCGGCTGCCAGCGGGGCGCCCATCGCCAGGGTGATGGCGGACATGGAGAGGATGGTGCCGACCCCGAAGAGCGCCAGGTACCCGGCACCCGCCGCGGCGGAGCCGATGGAGGGCAGCAGCGCCAGCATCACCGCCGCGCTGCCGGCCAGGCCGTGCACGATCCCGATGGCGAACGAGCGAGGCCTGAACTCGGGCCGCGCAGAGTGGCGCACGCCGTGCCCGCGCCCGTGCTCGCACCCCGGCGAGCCGGCGCCTTGGCCCACAGGCGGGTGGGAGTGGGTGGCGTGGACGTGGACGTGCGGGCGCCCGCCGTCGAGGTGCGAGTGCAGGTGGAGCCGGCCGCGCGCCAGGTTCCAAAGGGCGAGCGCGCCGAGCGCGACGAGCATGGCACCGACCCCGAACTCCAGGTAGGTCGAGATGCCCTCGAGCGGGTCGAGCAGCCGGTCGGGGACGGCGAGCACCGCGGCCCCGATTGCGACCAGCGGCAGGGTGTGTCCCAGCCCCCATGACGCGCCTATCCAGACGCTGCGCAGGATCCCCTCGTCCCTGCCGCCGACGATCGTCGCCACAGCGACGACGTGGTCGGCGTCGGTGGCGTGCTTGAGGCCCAGCAGGAACCCGAGGGCGAGCGCCGCCCAGGCGCCCGAGCCGATGTCGATCACGCGATCTCCTCCCGGCCGGAAGATTGCACCAGCCCCGCGAGCCCGTCAAGGCGACCGCCGTGCGGCTCCGTCTCATGTCGAGGGCCCCGGATTCGGCGGCCCGGCCACTGGCATCTCCCGCTACGGTGAAACTGTGACCCCTGCGGAGCGGCCTTCCAGCATCCGATGGGAGGCCCCGCCACGGTGGGTACCCTCCTTAGCTTAGCGAGCGCCTCGGCAAGAAGCTGCATGGCGTGGCGTCGGGTAGGCTCGTGGTCGGGCCAGCATGCGATTACTATATCTGCAGGGAGGAGAGCAGATGACCAAGCTTCTTGAGCAGGCCTTCGAGAGAGCCTCTCAGCTTCCGCGGGACGAACAGGACAGGTTCGCGCGCTTCCTTCTCGCTGAACTGGGGTCGGAGCGGCGTTGGGCGGAGCTGTTCACCCGTCCAGAGTCCGAGGAACTGCTGGAGCGACTGGCCGACGATGCATTGGCGGCGCATCGGAAAGGACTGACTCGCCCCCTCGATCCCACAGAGCTCTAGGCGTGCGCTCATTTGCACACGAGAGCTTCTGGGACGCCTATCGGAGTCTCCCCGCCCACATAAAGCGACAGGCCCGCGACTCCTACCGTTTCTTTGAGTCGAACCCCAATCACCCCGGCTTGGAATTCAAGCGGGTGAGCCGGCGGCGATCGGTGTACTCGGCGCGGGTGAGCATCGACTACCGTGTCCTTGGGGTCCTTTACGAGGGCGACATCGTGTGGTTCTGGATCGGACCGCACCACGAGTACGACAGGCTCCTGAGACGGATTTAGCGACTGTCCTAAGGTGCCCATCTGTAAGGGCGCCAGCCGCCAGGCGGGGTGCCCTCGCAAGGCTTTCCTCAAGTGCCCCGGAGGGGAAGCGGCGGTTGTTCATGGGGATGATGAGCCGGCGATCCGCGAGGCGGCTCCAATGCGCCCGCCTGCCTTGGTAACCAGACTTGGCCTCGCGGCATTGCCGCCGCGACGGTCTCACGCCGCGCGCCGGTAGCGCCAGACCGCGAGCGGGACGAAGACGATCAGTATCCCGGCCATCCAGACCGCGGCCTGCCAGGCCGGGTCCGCCACCTCGCCCCCGTTGCACATCGCGCGGATCGCGTCGACGGTGAGCGTCATCGGGTTCACCTTGGCGAACGCCTGCAGCCACCCGGGCATGGTGACCACCGGGACGAACGCCGACGAGATGAACGTGAGCGGGAATATCCAGGTGAAGGAGGCGGCCTGGGCGGCCTCTATCGTCCGGGTGCCGACGCCGATGAGCGCGGATATCCAGGAGAAGACCATGGCGAAGCACAGAGCGAAGCCGACCGCGCCGAGCGCGGCGGCGGGGCCGTTGGAGAACCGGAAGCCGATCGCGTACCCGACCCCCACCATCAGCCCGAGCACGAACACGTTCGCGAGCGCGTCGGCGGATATCCGTCCGGCGAGCACCGCCGCGCGCGCCATGGGCAGGGAGCGGAAGCGGTCGACGATGCCCTTGTCCAGGTCGTCTCGCAGGCCTATCCCGGTCTGGGTCGCCCCGAAGATCGTCGTCTGCACGATGATGCCCGGGAGCAGGAAGTTGATGTAGCCGATCCCGCCAGTGGCTATCGCGCCGCCGAACACGTAGTTGAACAGCAGCACGAACATCACCGGCTGGATCGTCAGGAAGATCAGCAGGTCGGGGGAGCGCACGTAGCGCAGCAGGTTGCGCTCGGCGATGGTGGCGGTGTCCGCCACCGTCCAGAACGCCGCTCGCCCGGCGGCCGCCAGCACTCTCACGGCTACCCCTCCTGCTCCTCGCCCTCGATCCTCTGGCCGGTGAGCGCGAGGAAGACGTCGTCGAGCGTCGGCTGGCGCAGGGAGATGTCGGAGATCGCGACGCCGGCGGCGTCCAGGCGGCGGACGGCCTGGGCGAGCGGGCCCGCCGCCGACTCGACGGTGACCTCGACCCGGCCCTCGGCCCCGTCCACCGTCGGCGCGTCGAGCCCGACCTCGGCGGCGACCGAGCGCGCGTCCTCGGTGCGCGCAGGGTCCGCCACGCGGATGCTGAGGCGCGTCCCGCCGCAGCGGGCCTTCAGGTCCCCGGGGGTGCCCTCGGCGATGACGCTGCCGCGGTCGATCACGGTGATGACGTCGGCGAGGTGGTCGGCCTCCTCCATGTGCTGGGTCGTCAGCAGCACGGTGGTGCCGTCGGAGACCAGCTCGGCGATCACCTCCCACAGGTCCAGTCGGCTGCGGGGGTCGAGGCCGGTGGTCGGCTCGTCGAGGAACAGGATCCGGGGCTCTGCCACCATGCTGGCGGCGAGGTCGAGCCTCCTGCGCATCCCGCCCGAGTAGCCCCGGGCCTGCCTGCCCCCCGCGTCGGCGAGCGAGAAGCGGTCGAGCAGCTCGTCCGCGCGCCGGGCGGCGGCACCCCTGCCCATGTGGTGGAGCCTGCCGACCATCGCCAGGTTCTCTCGGCCGGTCAGGTTCTCGTCGATGGCGGCGTACTGGCCGGCCAGGCCGATCACCTCCCTGACGCGCCCGGCCTGCCGCACCACGTCGAAGCCGCCCACCTCCGCCCTCCCCGCGCTGGGCCGAAGCAGCGTCGCCAGCAGCCGGACCAGCGTGGTCTTGCCGGCGCCGTTCGGACCCAGCAGGCCCCGCACCGTCCCGTACGGGATGGCAAGGTCGACGTCGTGCAGGGCGCGGACCGAGCCGTATGACCTGCCGAGCCCGAACGCCTCCACGGCCGGGCCGCTGCCCGGCGCCGCGCCCCCCGGGCTACCCACCTGTGGGACTCCGACGGATCGCCGCGGGCCGCGGCCGTCCGGCCGGCGCCAACTCGAGGACCCGGGCGCGCGGGCGGGGCAGGGCATGGTCAGGGGCGGTCATGAGGGCTTGGCTCACCTGAAGGCAGGGTCGGGAGGCGCCGGCTTCCCGGACCGGGTCCGGCGATGCGGGCGTCCCCCATGATGCTATCAGCCCCCGCGGGTCCGGCGTCGCAGGGCGGCCGGCGGCCCTTCGTCCAGGCGGCGTCCGCCGAGGGCCGGGAGGGCTCCGCGCGGCGGGGGCCCGCCGCAGGTGCTGTGCTACCTTGTTGCCCGCAGGCCGGGTCCCGCCCCGGGCCCGGCAGGCCGGTCGCATGGCGCCCATAGACTACATACCGCGCACCAGGGAGATGTACCCGGGCTACCTGGCCTACCGCTGGGTCGTCAGCGAGGACGCGCCCTGGACGCCGCTTCGCCGGCCCGTAGCCGAGAGCACGGTCGCGCTGGTCACCTCGGGCGGCGTGCACATGGCGGACCAGGAGCCGTTCCACATCAGGGACGACACGTCCCTAAGGGAGATCCCTAGGGACGCGCCGGTCTCGGACATGAGGGTCCGCCACTTCGGGTACCTGACCGACGACGCCCGGGCCGACCCCAACTGCGTGTTCCCCATCGAGCGCATGCGGGAGCTTGCGGCCGAGGGCGTGATCGGGGACCTGTGGGACCCCGCCTACAGCTTCATGGGCGGGATCTACTCGGTTCGCCGGGTGACCGACGAGCTGTGCCCGGACCTGATCGGGCGGTTGTCGGCGGGCAGGGTCGACCTGCTGTTCCTGGTGCCGGCCTGACCGGTGTGCCACCAGTCCGTCGGACTGTTAGCCAGGGCGGCCGAGGAGGCGGGGATACCCACGGTCGCGATGACGTCGGCCCTGGACATAACGCGGGCCGTTAGGCCGCCGCGCTCCGTCTTCGTCAACTTCCCGCTCGGCCACCAGACGGGCAGGCCCGGGGACACCGCCCTGCAGCGCAGCATCGTGGTCGACGCGCTCGCCGCGGCGGAGGCGATGACGGTGCCCGGCGAGGTGGCAGAGCTCCCCTACGTGTGGGACGAGCACGACGCCAGTTGGGAGGAGACCGACTACCGCCCCGGCTACCTGCCCGCCTACGAGCGCTAGGTCCGCCTTGGTCCGGCCCTGGCCTCGGGGAAGGCCCCAGCCGGGGTCGGGGCCTCGATGGGCTAGGTGTGAGCGGCCAACCCCGCGCCGAACGCCCGGAGCCCGGTTCGCCAGCCGGGCGGCGTGAGCGCCTGTGCCACCGCGCCGAGCGGCCGGGAGGCGCCGCCGCGGGGCGTGAATCCTATTGACGAATTGTTGTACCGCGGCTATATTCTTTTGTCCGGCCCTGCGCAGGCAGGGCCTTGCTGTCCCGGGGCCTACGCTGCGGGACGGCGGGTACCTTAACAACTGGATAGTGGAAGGAAATGTCAGTTTCGTAGAGTTTGATCCTGGCTCAGGACGAACGCTGGCGGTGCGCTTAATGCATGCAAGTCGAACGAACCCATCCGCTTCGGCGGGGACGGAGAGTGGCAAACGGCTGAGTAACACGTAAGTGACCTACCCTGGAGCGGGGGACAAGCCGGAGAAATCCGGTCTAATACCCCGTACGCTCCCGTGGCTGCGGCCATGGGAGGAAAGGCTTCGGCCGCTCCTGGAGGGGCTTGCGGCCTATCAGATAGTTGGTGGGGTAACGGCCTACCAAGTCTAAGACGGGTATCCGGTGTGAGAGCACGAACGGGCAGAGGGGGACTGAGACACGGCCCCCACTCCTACGGGAGGCAGCAGCAGGGAATCTTGCGCAATGGGCGAAAGCCTGACGCAGCGACACCGCGTGAGGGAAGAATGCTTTCGGGTTGTAAACCTCTTTTGTCAGGGAAGAGAAGGGACGGTACCTGACGAATAAGCCCCGGCTAACTACGTGCCAGCAGCCGCGGTAATACGTAGGGGGCGAGCGTTGTCCGGATTTATTGGGCGTAAAGGGCGAGTAGGCGGCACGTCAAGTCCCATGTGAAATCTCCCGGCTCAACCGGGAGGGGTCATGGGAAACTGGCGAGCTTGAGGACAGCAGAGGAGAGCGGAATTCCCGGAGTAGTGGTGGAATGCGTAGATACCGGGAGGAACACCAGAGGCGAAAGCGGCTCTCTGGGCTGCCCCTGACGCTGAGGCGCGAAAGCATGGGTAGCAAACCGGATTAGATACCCGGGTAGTCCATGCCCTAAACGATGGATACTAGGCCTGGGGGGTATCGACCCCCTCCGGGTCGTAGCTAACGCGATAAGTATCCCGCCTGGGGAGTACGGCCGCAAGGCTAAAACTCAAAGGAATTGACGGGGGCCCGCACAAGCAGCGGAGCGTGTGGTTTAATTCGATGCTAAGCGAAGAACCTTACCAGGGCTTGACATGCCTTGGACCACCCGGGAAACCGGGTTTTCCTTTAGGGGACCATTGCACAGATGTTGCATGGCTGTCGTCAGCTCGTGCCGTGAGGTGTTGGGTTAAGTCCCGCAACGAGCGCAACCCCTGTCGTTAGTTGCTTTTTCTAGCGAGACAGCCCCTGACAAGGGGGAGGAAGGTGGGGACGACGTCAAGTCAGCACGGCTCTTACGTCCTGGGCTACACACACGCTACAATGGCCGGTACAGAGGGTTGCCAAGGAGCGATCCGGAGCTAATCCCACAAAGCCGGTCCCAGTTGGGATTGCAGGCTGAAACCCGCCTGCATGAACGCGGAGTTGCTAGTAAACGCAGGTCAGCACACTGCGTTGAATACGTTCCCGGGCCTTGTACACACCGCCCGTCAAGTCATGGAAGTCGGCAACACTTGAAGTCGCTGGGCTAACCCTTCGGGGAGGCAGGCGCCGAGGGTGGGGTTGGTGACTGGGACTAAGTCGTAACAAGGTAGCTGTACCGGAAGGTGCGGCTGGATCACCTCCTTTCTAGGGAGCAGGAGGAACCGGTGGCTCGCTCTCGCGGGCGACCATCGGGGAATCCAGGTCGATCGATGGGTGGGCCGCCCGACGGCTAACGGATCGAGTACGACCCCGACCAGGCTTCGGCCGGGTAGGGGGGAGCTCTCCGGGACGCCGGGAGGCGGACCCGCTAAGCCCGTCGTCTGCGGATGCACCGCATCCGCCAGGGGCCATGTGGCTCCAATCCAATCGGGCCGAAAGGCACCGGTCGCGCGAGATGAGAGGCTCGCACAACACTTCGGTGTGAGAAAGGCATTTCCTTCCACTATCTGGCTGTTAAGGCTGGGGGCCGGACCGTTCCGGCCCCCTTCGCTTTGGGCCGCGGGGGGCTGTAGCTCAGTCGGGAGAGCACCTGCTTTGCAAGCAGGGGGTCACGGGTTCGAATCCCGTCAGCTCCACCAGCACTCACCGCTTTGTAACGCGTCCGTTTATGGCCACGCCATTCCGTTCTTACGCCGGAGATGAGAATGCCAGAGGAAGCCCGACGATTCGCTGACCGGCAACTATCGCACGGCCTGCAGGGCATCTGTCGCGTGCAGAATCCATCTGTGTTCTTCTGTGAAGTAGAGTCCATTCCCTCTTTGCGTGAAGGACAGTTTTCGTTTTCTCATTCCGGTGAGATTATTGCGCCAAGGAACGTAGCCGAATTGATGGCTGAAGACATGCGCCGACTGGGGATTCGCGTCAAATTCGACTTTGAATCGGACGGAGCAGATCATACGCAAGACGTCAAGTTCACTCTACAGCCGACCGGCCAGACCACGAAGCTGCACAGGCATGTAGCGCCCTGGTATGTAGAAATCTACTGCAAGGATCCAGATATCGATCCAGAGGTAAGGAGGACACTACTAACCCTCAAAGACATCGGCGAGAACGGAGAAGGACAGCTTATATTCAGAGGGGAATCAGATCTATACTCCAGTGTGAGATCCACACTAGCAAGACACTGGAACACCGACAGTCCCGATGCCTTGAGAATAATCAGCAAAGGCAACCTGAATAGGGCACGGCAATATCTGCAAGGTGTGCGACCCGGCGAGTTAGAAACGTCCGCTCTCGTTCGACACATGGGAGGGGTTACCAATTTGGTGGACTTTTCAACCGAGATCTGGATTGCCCTGTTCTTCGCGTGTTTAGATGACAGAATTCCTCCCAGGCGCTACACAAGGGGCCGGATATATGCTCTCGACTACAGCAGGGAATATGATGATTTGGAGATCCACTCACTGGAACATCAAGCAAGCCCAGTTCCACAGGATAGATGGCAACGTCAGTCGGGTGTTGTGGTGATCCCAATCGCGGGAACAATTTCACCCAACCACTTGCAAGAAGTGGTAAAGATAACACCCGAGAGCAAACGTCATCTGAATGAATTTCTAAATCGGATTGACGTGTCCGTCCGAACCTTGTTCAACGACCTTGAGGGTTACATCAGATATGAACAAGACTACGCCCCAATCGAGGCGATATGTCACATGGCGATGAGATTGCTGGGAACAGGAGAACAAAAGAGGGCCTTCTATTTTGCAGAATCGCTCATCCGACTTGATAATAGTGTCAACAGTGAAACAGGTTACTATTTGCGAGGTCTGTGCTTTGGCTTTGAAGGAAAGCTCAAACAAGCCAATCAAGACATTAGAAAATTCATTCAAATGAGAGGAACTGTCCCCGAATTCGTGAAAGAAAACCAAAAGGTCTTACAACAGGCTTTGCTAAGCAACGGTAACAGGGACTACGGACAGAAACAGAGGCGTAGACTGCGGAATCTGCGAAAGCAAATCCGTTTGGACCTTGACAAAGCCCTATGGTCGATAACACTGCAAGGGGAATACACCCGCGTACAGCGGTGAATCTTGACCAGAGAAGGTAGCAAGCTTGAATTGGGTCCCGTTGGTTTCGCAGGATGGACAGCTGCGTCGGGATGCGCAGCCTTGATTGCGAAGGCACAGCATTGATGATGTGGGAGGCAGGACTGTTGCGTGACCGTCGCCGCAGAGATGACTTCATCTCTGACAAGACTCACGGCCCGCCGTCCCGGTGGGCCAGAGGCTCGCGAAGCCTCACGGCGACCCTATGACTCTGCGTCATAGTGAAGTCTTACAGCGAAAGACTTGCAGCAAGGCACACGTTGGCCACCAGACTTGTAGCTGCTACGACGGGGAGTCAAGCCCGGGTTACCGTGGACGATGACCGCACCTGCTGTCTCCCCAGATGGAGCCCATTGCGCGACTGGCTGCACATCATGACGGCGTGCCGGCACATGACGCGTTCTAGCACCGAGCACCGCCAGCAGGGGAGAGCCCCTACAGTGACCACTTCAACCCGATGCACGGTCCAGTGCTCGTTAAGTCCGACCGTGCTGATCACCGGCGCCTCGTCCGGCATAGGCAAGGCGACGGCCATGAGGCTGCTCGAAGATGGCTATTCGGTCTATGCCGCGGCACGCCGGGTCGAGCAGATGCGCGATCTCGAGGCATCGGGCGCTGTCGCACTCAAGATGGACGTCACCAGGGAGGACGACATCGTGGCCGGCGTGGACCGGATCAACGCGGAACGGGAGGGCACCGACATCCTCATCAACAACGCCGGGTTTGGGCTGTACGGGGCGGTCGAGGACATTCCGCTTGACGAGGCGCGATACCAGTTCGAGGTGAATCTGTTTGGAGCGGCGCGGCTTACGCAGCTCGTACTTCCACACATGCGCGCACGACGCGCGGGGAAGATAATCAACATCTCTTCGATAGGCGGGAAGATCCATACCCCACTCGGGTCCTGGTACCACGCGACGAAATATGCGCTCGAGGGATGGTCGGACTGTCTGAGGCTTGAGCTGAAGGACTTTGGCATCGATGTGATCGTCATTCAGCCCGGGGCCATCCGCACGGAATTTGGTGATGTCGCGTTCGGAGCGGCGCTCGCGCGCTCACGCAGCACCGCCTATTCCGGGTTGGCCGATGGCATGCTGAACGTGGGAGCCAGGATCAGGAGCAGCGGCTCTGTCGGGTCGCCTCCGTCAGTGATCGCAGAGACGATCGCCAAGGCACTCAGGGCCAGCCGTCCCAGGACCCGCTACGTCGCCGGTCAGTATGCCAAGCCCCTGCTCCTTCTACGCCGGCTGCTCAGTGATCGCATGTTTGACCGGCTGATTGCCAGGATGCTCCGATAGGAGCGGTGATCCCCGGTTTAGCGTGACCCCGGCGGGCCTCGTCTAGCCCGCGAGAGCTAGGTGTGTCCTGGCGCTTCCACTCCCATGAGGAACAACTGGGGCTCGGCATCGGACGCATGGAGGCTGTCGGCGACCTACAGTGCCGGAGCTGCGAACTGCTCGCAGGGAATCGCTCCATTGTAGTAGCGGGAATCGACTACGCCCGCGGTCTCGGTTTGCATGGCCGTACCGTGGGCACGCGCACGAAGAGCGCGCATGGGCTCTGCCAATGGGGCCTTCGCCGAAAGTGCCAGCCGCCATCGCCTCAAGCATGGTATATTACTTGGCGCTCAGTTCGCTATTTTGGAGATTAATACCTCAGATGTTATACCAAAGGGCACCCTCCTGGTAGGTATACCATAAGGATGTCAATTCTTCTTAACGGAGAACAAGCGGCCGTTCGATATATCTCAAGACGGAGCAGGATTGAGCGCCAATGAGACGCAGCATAGGAAGGGAAAGGCTAGCTAGCGTCCTGCGAGACGCGGGCGTGCTAGTGACCGTTGAAGATGCGGCCCAGTCCCTTGGCGTGTCGCGTCAAGACGCCGCCAAGACCCTGTGGCGATGGAGCCAGCAGGGTTGGTTCCGGCAGGTCAGGCGCGGTCTCTACGCTCCCATCCCGCCGGACTCTCCTCTTCAGGCTCAGGTGCTAGCGGAGCCGTGGATTCTGGTTCCTGAGCTATTTGAACCTGGGTACGTCGGAGGGTGGTCCGCAGCGGAACACTGGAACCTCACCGAGCAGATGTTTCTCAGCATAGTCGTCTGCACGGCGAGTGGCAGCAAGCCCCGCGAGCAGCGGATACAAGGCACGATCTTCGTCTTGAAGCGAGTCAAGCCCGACAAGATCTTCGGCACTCGGCCCGTGTGGTACGGAAAGGTGAAGGTGCAGGTCTCCGACATGCATCGGACGGTGGTGGACATGCTGGACGAACCACGCATCGGGGGAGGCATGCGGCATGTCTTTGATTGCATCCAGACCTACCTTCAGGCTGAGCAGGCCGACCTCCCCAAGCTTATCGGGTATGCGGACCGCCTAGGCAACGGCGCTGTCTTCAAGCGCCTAGGGTTCCTGCTCTCGCGGCTAGGCGTAGAGGAACAGACACTGGACGAATGCAGGTCCCGACTCACGGCGGGAAACGCTCAACTGGATCCGTCCACCCCTTCCCGGCGGCTCGTAAAGCGATGGCGGCTCTGGATACCGAGGTCTTGGGAGGAGCCGAGACATCATTGACCGGAGCGAGGTGCTCACCATTGCCGGCCAGCGCGGTCTCCGGGTCGACATGATAGAGAAGGACCACGTCCTAGGCTGGATGCTGGCGGGAATCTATGCCCACCCTGACCTCGGCCCCGCCTGGGTGTTCAAGGGAGGGACTTGCCTCAAGAAGTGCCTCCTAGAAACCTATCGACTCTCGGAGGTTCTGGATTTCACTGTTGAGGACGCCGGTCAATTGGACGGAAGGTTCCTTGTCGATGCCTTTCGGCGGATCGGTGGACGATATACGACCAAAGCGGAATAGACATCTCTACCCAGCAACTTTGCTTCAGGGCGTATCGCGGTCCTAGGAGCTTGCCCGGGTAATGCTCAGGAGGCTGTGGCGGTGAGCGGTCATCAGGCGGCGAGTCCCACCGCAGCGGCCGGTTGAGCGATGTGTTCACGCATCCTGGCCTTCTGGAGGTGGGTCGATGGCCGCAGCCGGCGCCTCCGAGGCCTGTCTGGACGGCTCGGGCACACAGCGGTCCGCTTGCCGGCCGTTCTGACCGTGTGCCTGAACAGCTTGAGCAGGTTGTGTGCGGTGCACACCACCAGCCACTCGGCGTCCGCCTTGGCCAGGCCGCGCATCGACATCACCCGGAAGTCCTGACCCTCCTTGATCTGTCCGTACGTCGGCTCTGCCACCTTCATCCGCAGCGAGTAACGCTCCCGGCCCCTCTTCGTCCGCAGCTTTCGTATCATCCGGTCCCGAGGTGACAGGCCCGCCGGTATCCGTCCCCTCGGAGCCGGGGGCGCCTTCCTGCCGTGCCGGGTCCGTTCGGGGGCTATGAACGCCTCCACTCCCAGCGCCTCCACCTCCCTTACGGCCTGGGCCGAGTAGTACCCGGCATCCGCCGACATCTCCCTGGGGACCGCTCCGAGGTTGTCGATCGCCTTGCGGATCATCGACGCCGCCTGGTGCACATCCGTGGTCTCGTTCGTGGCCCGCGCCGCCACTATCACCTGGCGCTCGCTGTCGACTACCGCCTGACAGTTGTACGACTGCTCGAACGCCTTGCCGCCGGGTGCGGGCATGATCCTGGAGTCGGGGTCGGTGAAGTTGATCTGAGCGCTGTCGGCGGGCACACCGGTGTGCCTGCGTCCCTGTGCCTCCGCCCTGGCGGCCTCCTCCGCGGCGTGCGCCTCCAACGCCGCCCTGGCCGCGTCCAGCCTCTCGAGACGCGCCCGCTTGAAGGCCAACTCCTCCGGCATCTCGTCGCCCCTGCGCCCCGGACCATGGCGGCCATCCTCGTCCTCATCGACCCTCTCGGCCTCCCTCAACATCTCCTCCACCATCCCCGACAGCTCGGCTATCCTCTCCTTGATCCGCCTGTAGCTCATCGCCTTGTGCTTCGACGCGTTCGCCTTGATCTTCGTGCTGTCCAGGGCGACGTGCCCGAGCCTGACCAGACCAGCCTCCGCGCACATCGCCAACGCCTGGGTGAACAGGCCCGACAGCGCATCGAGATGCCTGTTGCGAAAGTCCGATATCGTCCGATGGTCCGGCGTGTTGTGCGCCGCCAGCACCCGGAATCCCACGTCCTCGTGCAGCCGCCTGGCCAGCTTGCGTGACGACGTCACCCCGTTGCAGTACCCGTAGATCAGCACCTTGACCATCATCGCCGGATGGTACGGAGGCCCTCCACGGCCCTCACGCTCATACCCATCCGTGATCTCCGACAGGTCCAGCCGGTCCACGACATCCGAAATGAAGTACGACAGGTGATCCTCAGGGAGCCACTCCTGCATCGACAGTGGATGAGGGACTTCCCGTGGGGGAGTCCGTTGACGTGGTCGTCAGCCAGTCGCCGGCGACCGAACGGCAGTCCGCGGTCGACATTCTGTCCGGGGCGCCGGGTGGTCTGGTTTTCAAGACGGCGGCGGACGTAGCGGCCTACCTGAGAGCAGAGAAGGAATCATGGGGCCGTTGACACCGCATAGTGGCGGGCTGGTCCACGTTGACGCCAATGCGATAGCGATACCGACGCCCTTCTGAACGGAATTCGGTGACGTCGCGTTCGGACCGGCGCTGGAGCGCTCGCGCAGCACCGCCTGTTCCGGGCTCGTCGACGCGATGCTGGACATGGGAGCCAGGATCGGGAGCGGCGGTTAGGTCGGTTCCCCTCAGTCAGTCAGTGCAGGGACGATCGGCAAGGCGGTCAAGGCCGACCGCCTCAGGCCCCCGCCACGTAGCTGGCCAATATGCCATCCCCCTGCTCCTCTTGCGCCGGCTGCTCAGTGATCGCATGTTTGATCGGCTAGTTGCCAGGATGCTCCGGTAGAGATATACGAGCAGAACATCCGGGCGCGGGTCGAAGGCGACCGACGGGGCGACAGTTGCAATCGACGTGGAAGGCGGTGAGCAGGCTATCTCCGCCAGCGTAATAGGCGCACGGGAGCGTCTGCGGGCACTGGGCCCCATCCAACTCCGGAGGTGGATCCCCGGGGAGGCCCGGTTCAGGGAGCAGGTGGTGAACGCCGCCAGTGGCCTGGAGGGTTCCGGCCGGGCGCTGGCGGCAGCTGCGAATTCGAGGCGAAAGCATGTACTTTGACTTCGCCCAAGCAATGTGTAACCATCTTACACACTCGTTCGGTTTGGTGGGGAGGGTCACATGGCCAGGGTGCAACTGGTAATGGCGGACGATGACCGGGACCGCTTCGTTCACCAGGCGCGGCAAGAGGGAATGTCTCTCAGCGCCTGGCTGCGCGCGGCCGCGCGCGAGCGCCTTGAGAGGCGCCAGAGAGTCAATCTGTTCCAGTCCCCAGAGGATGTCGAGGCTTTCTTCAGGTCATGCGCTTCTCTGGAAGGCCCGGAGGCGGAGCCGGACTGGGATGAGCACCTGCGCGTCATGGACGAATCGCGTGGCCGAGGAGCTACCGGGACGTGATCTTCGTTGACACCAACGTCTTCATGTACGCCGTGGGGCGCCCCCACTCTCTCCAAGAGAGTGCCCAGGAGTTCTTCGTAGAGGCTAACCGAAGCGGCACGCCACTGTGCACTTCGGCGGAGGTGATGCAGGAACTGGCCCACGCGTATCTGCCCACCGCACGGCTTAAGACGTTCGATGCCGCGCTGGGCCTGATGGCAAGCGCCGCAGTCGAGGTCTGGCCGCTGCAGGAGGAGGACGTGGCCCTGGCCCGCCAGCTCCATCAGCGATACCCCTCGTTACAGGCCCGGGATCTGTGCCACCTCGCCAGCTGTCGAAGGCGTGGAGTCCGAGAGATCAAGACCTTTGACCAGACACTCGCCGCCGCATCCGGTAATCCGCCACTTCGATAGAGGCGAAGCGCTGGCCTGATGACCGTCCTAAAGGCCAGTCTCGTCGCGGATGGGTCTCCGTATCTGGAGTCTTTCCAGGCGGACGGGGAGACCGGGCGACCCAAGGGCATCGTTGCCATAGATCTGAGAGGGCTCACGTGATCCAGAACGAACGGCAGTACCGGATAGCGAGGAACCAGGCGGATCGATTCTCGCGAACCCTCGCCAGCCTCGGGCGTCGCTCGGGGGATGCGGGCGGGCAAGTGCATCACGCCATCGCCAAGGCGCAGGAGGACGCCCTGAGGAGCCAGCTGCCAGACCTTGAGGACCAACTGCGCGAGTATGAATCCCTCAAGGTCGGCGATCCCAATAGGTAGGGTCTGAATATGGCTGCAGAACTGCCGGCCAGTCTGATCGAGGCGCTCATATCCCGGGGCCTGAGCCAAAGGGATCTTGCGGATCGACTCGAGGCCAAGGAGCAGCAGGTACAGCGGTACGAGGCGACTGACTGCACCACCGTAAGCCTAAGGCGGACGGGGGAGGTGGTCGGGGCCCCGGGCGGGGCGACGGGCAATCCCGCTCGAAACTGAAGATGGACCACTTCGGTTTGGGAGTCCCGCGTAGGGAGTCCTACAGCCCGCGTACCCGTCGGGGGGAGTGAACCACCCAGGCTACGCCAGGAGCGTCCTGCCGAACCCGCGGGGCTGTGCCCTTGCGGGTCGTGGACGCGGGGGATATCCGCAGGCCCTCCCGCCGCGTTTCGGGCCTATGTGCTAACTGTCGGGGACCAGCCGTATATCTTCTCCAGGGTCCCGCCCATCAGCGCGGACCGCTCCGAGTCCGAGAGATGGTCGGCGAGGCGAAAGGCCTCGACCCCCTGCTCGTAGGTAAGGAGCCTCACCGCCCGGGTCCAGTCGGTGCCCCACATGCACCGCTCGAAGCCGAACGCCTCGAACACCCTGCCGAGCGGCTCCCAAATGTCCGGGTAGGGGAACGGCCGCCGCGACAGGGTGCAGGCCCCGGAGATCTTGATCGCCACGTTCTCCAGCTCCGCCAGGGAGAGGACCTCGCCGAGGTCGGCGAAGGGCTCCGGCGGCGGGGGCGGCTCGTGGGGCTGGGCGAGGCCGACGTGATCGACCACCAGCCGGACGTCCGGGTGGCGGCGCGCCAGCTCGCCCAGCAGCGCCAGCCTGCCGACGCACATCACGTTGACGGGGACGGACGCGCGGGCCGCCGCGGCCAGCATGCGGCCGAGCCCCGGGTCGTCCGCCTCGCAGCGCTCGGACGTGAGCATGAGGCGGACCCCGACCACTCCGGGCGTCGCGGTCCACTCCGCCACCTCTTCTGCGACCGCCTCGGACCGCGGGTCGAACGGCTTGATGAGGCCGAACCTGCCCGGGTGGCTCGCGTATATCTCCAGCGCGTAGCTTGCGTCGTAGCGGTACATCGAGAACGGCGAGACCAGCAGCGCCCCGTCGACGCCGACCGCGTCCATGGCCGCGACCATGTCGTCGCCGGTCACTTCGTCGGGTCCCTCCAGGAACCCGCTCCACGGCCGCTCGGGCCGGTCGCGCTCGTAGGCATGGACCTGCGAGTCGATGATCGGGGTGCGGGCAGTCATATGCGGCGCTGCCGCCTGCGGGCCATCCGCCGGCGCGCTCAGAACCAGAGCCTCTTGTCGACCACGTTCCGAAGCGGCCTGCCCTCGCCGAAGCGCACGCAGTTGTCGATGAACAGCTCGGTCCGCCGCTCGTCGAGGTACGGCCCGAGGCCCGCGACGTGCGGGGTGATGATCACCCCCGGCGCCCGCCAGAGCCGGTGCCCGGCCGGCAGCGGCTCGACCTCAAAGACGTCGAGGCCGGCTCCGGCTATCTCCCCCTCCTCGAGTGCGTCTGCCAGGTCCTCCAGCACCACGGTCGCGCTGCGCCCGATGTTGACGAAGAAGGCGGTGCGCCTCATGGCCCGGAACTCGCGCGCCCCGAACATCCCCTGGGTCTGCGGGGTCTCGGGCACGGTCACGACGACGAAGTCGCCGCGGGGCAGGACCTCGCCGAGCGCGCCGGGCCCGTGGAGCTCGGCCACGCCCGCCGGGGCGTCGCGCCGCCTGGGATCGATGCCGAGCACGGTCATGCCGAACGCCGCGCACAGGCGCGCCGCCTCTGCGCCTATGCCGCCGACCCCCACGACGACCGCCGTCGAGTCCGGCAGGTGCACGGGATCGTGGGCCGGCCTCCACTCCGCGCGCAGCTGCTGCGGCAGGTAGACGTGCAGACCCTTGGCGAACGCCAGGACGAGCGCCATGATGTGCGATCCGATGTGCTCGTTGTAGATCTCGCGGGTGTTGGTGACGACGACGTCGCTCTCGATCAGCGCCCGGTGGTAGTACCCCGCGTCCGGTCCGGCCTGGGGACATGCGATCCAGCGCAGCCTGTGCGCCCGCTCAAAGAGCTCGGGCCCGATGCGTCCGAACGCGGCGTCGGCGTCGCCTATGCTCTCCATCGCCTCCGCCGCGGACGCGCAGAGCGCCACCTCGATGCCGGGTACGGCCTCCCTGAGCAGCCCGGGCCACGTCTCGACCACGGAGGAGTCGCCAATGCCCTCGGGCGGCAGAATCACCAGCTTGAATCCCATGGAGCACGACCTCTCGGGGTGGGCTGGCGGCCAGTGTATGGAGGGGCCCACGGAGCGTCAACGCCGCCTCATTTCTTGCCGCGCAGCACCTGGATTCCTCCCGTCGACGGGCTCCGCGGTGGGCCTCGATTCGGACGCCGGCGGTCTCATTCGTCCACTCCAGGGGCATGGGCGCTTGCTATGCTGACGCATCATGAGCATCACGATCTCGCTCGACGACCGGCTAGCCGGCCAGGTGCGCCGCGCGGCCGCGGCCCGCGGCATCGGCACCAGCGCCTTTATCGCCGGGACGCTGGACGATGCCCTGAACCGTCGCGAGACGCCGCAGCCGACGTTCGAGCCGGTGACCGTGCGCGGAGCTCGCGCCCGCCCCGGAGTCGACCTCGACCGGACCAGAGGGCTCGACGCGCAGGATGACGAGGCCCGGTTCGGGCGCAGGAGCCCGTGACCACAGATGCCGCCTCCCGGGACTGCGCCGGCGGCATCCACTGCGCCCCGTCGGGCCCTCCAGGCGGCTGCGAAACGTCCTTGCGGCGGCCCGCCCGCCGCTTGACCGCCCCGGCGAGGGCCGTCTAACCTGAACGGACAGGCCCTGACGGAGACGAGTAGGCCCGCGCAGGGAGCCGAGCGAGTCCGGTGCGGTGTGAGCGGACGCGATCCGGCGGGCCAAAAATCCCTCCCGAGCCGCGGACCGAAACCGGCGCTCACCGGCTGTAGGCTCCGCCGATCCGGCCCCCCGTTACCGGGGCCGGGCGCCCGCCTCTCCGAGACAGGGCGCCCGAAGAGCCGCCCCGGCCCGTGCCGGGGAACCAGGGTGGTACCGCGGGATCCGACGCCCGTCCCTAGCGAGGGGGCGGGCGTCTTACTTTGCCTGAGCGGGAGCATGCATGGGCGCATTTGAGCCGGCGGGCCCGGGGGTCGACTTCGTCGCCCTCGAACGCGAGATCATCGAGTGGTGGCGCGAGCGCGACACCGTCGCGCGCTACCTGCGCCGAAACGACGGCTCGGAGCGGCGCTTCTCCTTCATAGACGGGCCGATCACCGCCAACAACCCCATGGGCGTGCACCACGCCTGGGGGCGGATGTACAAGGACCTGTTCCAGCGCTACCAGACCATGCTTGGGTGCCGCCAGCGCTACCAGAACGGCTTCGACGGCCAGGGGCTGTGGATCGAGGTCGAGGTCGAGAAGGAGCTGGGCTTCACCTCGAAGCGCGACATCGAGGCCTTCGGCGTGGGCCGCTTCGTCGAGCTGTGCAAGGAGCGCGTGCGCCGCTTCAGCGCCATCCAGACCGAGCAGTCCAAGCGGCTCGGCTACTGGATGGACTGGGACAACTCGTACCACACGATGTCCGACGAGAACAACTACACCATCTGGATGTTCCTAAAGCGCTGCGCAGAGCGCGGCTGGCTCTACGAGGGCCGCGACGTAATGCCCTGGTGCCCGCGCTGCGGCACCGGCCTCTCCGAGCACGAGATCGTCACCGAGGGCTACCGCGAGATAGTCCACCCCGGCCTGTTCGTCCGCCTGCCGGTCCTCGGCCGCGAGGGCCCGGAGCCCGAGTCGCTGCTCATCTGGACCACCACCCCCTGGACCCTTCCCGCCAACGTCGCCGCAGCCGTGGGCCCGGAGATCGCGTACGTGCGCGTGCGCGTCCCCGCGCCCAAGGGCGGATCCGAGGTGCTGATCGTCGCCCGCGAGCGGCTCGCGGAGTCGGTCCCCGGACCGCGCGAGGTCCTAGGGGAGCTGCCGGGCTCTGCTCTCGCCGACCTGACCTACCGAGGCCCGTTCGACGACCTTCCCGCACAGGCCGGGGTCGAGCACCGGGTCGTTGCCTGGGACGAGGTCAGCGCGGAGGAAGGCACGGGCATCGTGCACATAGCGCCGGGGGCGGGGCGCGAGGACTTTAGGCTCGGGCGCGATCTGGGCCTCGCCGAGATAGCCCCGCTGGACGAGTTCGGCGACTTCGGTGATGGGTTCGGTGCTCTGTCGGGCATGAACGTCTACGACGTGCCGGAGACGGTGTACGAGGGGCTGCGGGCCGGCGGCGCGCTCTACCGGCTTGAGGACTACTCGCACCGCTACCCGGTGTGCTGGCGCTGCCAGTCCGAGCTGGTCTTCAGGCTGGTCGACGAGTGGTTCATCTCGATGGACGAGCTTCGACACCGCATAGCAGACGTCACCCGGAGGATCACCTGGGTCCCCGAGTTCGGCCTAAGGCGCGAGCTCGACTGGCTCGCGGCCATGGACGACTGGATGGTCTCGAAGAAGCGCTACTGGGGCCTCGCCCTTCCTATATATAGATGCGAGTGCGGCGAGTTCGAGGTGATCGGCTCCGAAGACGAGCTTCGCGAGCGCGCCGTCGAGGGCTGGGACGAGTTCGAGGGCCACTCCCCGCACCGCCCCTGGATCGACGCGGTCAAGATCGCCTGCAAGTCGTGCGGGCAGGCCGTCCCGCGCATATCTGACGTAGGCAACCCCTGGCTGGATGCCGGGATCGTGCCGTTCTCGACGCTCGGGTACCGCTCCGACCGCGAATACTGGGCCGAGTGGTTCCCGGCGGACTGGATCTCGGAGTCTTTCCCCGGCCAGTTCCGCAACTGGTTCTACTCGCTGCTGACGATGAGCACGGTGCTCGAGGACGCAGAGCCGTTCCGGACGGTCTTTTCGTACGCGCTGATGCGCGACGAGTCGGGCGAGGAGATGCACAAGTCCCGGGGCAACGCGATCTGGTTCGAGGACGCGGCGGATCGCATGGGCGTAGACACGATGCGCTGGCTGTACGCGCGCCAGAACCCGGCCGCCAACCTCAACTTCGGGTACGGGGCCGCCGACGAGGCCAGGAGGAGGGTCCTGATCCCGCTGTGGAACGTGTACTCGTTCTTCCTTACCTACGCGATCATCGACGGCTACGACCCAGCCGGCCCCGCCGCCCCGCCGCCCGAGAGGCGCAGCGAGCTGGACCGCTGGGTGCTCTCTGAGCTCGCGGAGCTGATCGAGGGGGTGCGCTCGGCGCTCGACGGCTACCGCCCGGACGATGCCGCCCGGCGCATCGAGGCGTTCGTGGACCGGCTATCGAACTGGTATGTGCGGCGCTCGCGAAGGAGGTTCTGGCGCGCCGGCGCCCTCGGCGAGGGGGCGGGGGACGCCGACAAGCTGGGGGCGTACGCCACGCTCCACGACTGCCTGGTGACGCTGTGCCGGCTGATCGCCCCGTTCATGCCGTTCGCCCCCGAGGCGATGCACAGGAACCTCACCGCCCCGGTGCCGGGAGCCCCCGAGAGCGTGCACCTCGCCGACTATCCGGCGCCGCGCCCCGAGCTGATCGACGCCCCGCTGGCAGGTGCCACGCGCCTTGCGATGACGCTCTCGAGCCTCGGGCGCGCCGCGCGCTCGCGGGCCGGGATAAGGGTGCGCCAGCCGGTCGCGGCCGCGCTCGTCGGGCTGCGCTCTGCCGATGAGCGCGAGGCGCTCGGCGCCGTCGAGGCGCAGGTGCTAGACGAGCTCAACGTCAGGCGCATCGAGGTGACAGAGGACCTGTCCGGGGTCTCCGCGCTGTCGGTCCGCCCGAACCTGCCGGTCCTGGGGCGAAAGTACGGGGCGGGGGTCAGGGAGATCCGCGCCGCTCTCGCCTCGCTCGACCCGTTCGAGGTGCACGCCGCGGTGTCGGCCGGGCGCGCGGTCAGCGCCGCCGGCTACGAGCTGGAGCCGGACGAGGTGCTCATCTCCGCGGTCGACCGCGAGGGCTATTCGGTCGCGGCAGACGGGGGTTACACCGTCGCGATCGAGACCGCGCTCACCCCGGAGCTGATCGCAGAGGGCACGGCGCGCGAGATCGTCCACGGCATCCAGGGCCTTAGGCGCGACGCCGGGTTCGGGATCGCCGACCGCGTGGTCGCCAACTACAGCGCGGGCCCCGGGCTCGCCGCCGTCATCGAGCGCCACGCGGATCACATCGCCCGCGAGATTCTCGCGACGGACCTCATCGAGGGCCCGGCCCCGGCGGGGGCGCACTCCGGGACGCTCACGGTCGGCGGCGAGCCGGTCGAGATCGGGCTGCGGCTCTCCGCCGCGGGGGAGGGCAGCTGACCGAAGACGGTCGCCCCGGCCGCTGGGTCGTCTTTGCGGCCCTGAGCCCGGGGCTTTTCGGGGCCCTGGCGGACGAGGCCGGGCTGACGCTCGCGCTGCCGAGGATCGCCGACCAGTTCGGGGCGACGATCCCCGAGGTCCAGTGGGTGGTCCTGGCCTACATCCTGGCGATAGGCTCGCTGATGATCCCCCTGGGCCGCATCGCGGACATGATCGGCCCGCGCCGTCTCTACCTGGCCGGCGCCGCGCTCTTCACAGCCGGCGCAATCGCGGCCGGCATGGCCCCGGGCCTGGCCTCGCTGGCGGGCCTCAAGGCGCTGCAGGGCGTGGGCAACGCCGCGGTGCAGGCGACCAGCCTCGCCATCCTCACCGCCGCCTTCCCGCCGTCGCAGAGGGGCCGGGCGATCGGGCTCTACATGCTCGTGGGCGGGTCCGGGTTCATCTTCGGCCCCCTGGCCGGGGGCTCGGTCATCTCCTGGCTGGGCTGGCGCTGGATGGTGTTCATGGTCGCGCCCTTCGGGCTCGCCTCCCTGGCGGCCCTGCTCTGGGTCGGACGGGCGGGGGAGGGGGCGAGGCCGGGCCGCGCCGAGCCGTTCGACTGGCCGGGTGCGGCCCTGTCGACGGGGGCGGTCGTGGCGCTCTTGCTCACGATGTCCAACGCCAACTCGTGGGGGTGGTCTTCCGCGCCGACCGCCGCGGGCCTCGCCGCGTCGGCGGCGCTGGCCGCTGCGTTCATGGTCTGGGAGCGCAGGGCGCCGGCGCCGCTGCTGCCGCCGGACCTGCTCGCCAACCCGCCTTTCGTGCGCGGGGTGATGCTGACCGCGCTGATCATCCTGGGCAACCTGCCGGTCTTCGTGCTGATGCCCTTCTACATCGAGGACGTCCTGGGGCGCTCGGCCGCGGTCAGCGGGATGGTCATGGCCTCTGCGGCCGTGGCGTTCACCGCCACCGGGCCGCTGGTCGGGTACCTGTCCGACCTGTTCGACTGGCGCATCTTCGTGACCGCGTCGACGCTGGCGATCGCGGGGGCCATGGCGCTGATGTCGCTGCTGGGAACGGCCGGACCGCTCTGGGCCGCATGGGGCCTGGTCGTACTGCTGGGGCTCGGGATCGGGCTGTGGTATTCGCCGACCACGTCGGCCGCCCTGAGCCGGGTCGCGGCGGGGCGCCAGGGCGTGGCCACGTCGGCGACGCTGATGGTGCGGTACTCAGCGAACGTGTCCGCCGTCGCCATCGCCGTATCGATCGTCACGGCGGTGATGGCCGCGCGCGGCTTGGTGCCCTCGCTCTCCGAGGTCGGGGGCGACGCCGGTGCCGCGGCGGCGGAGGCGTTCGTCGACGGCATGTCGCTGGCCTTCCGGATAGGGGCGGGCATCATCGTGCTGGCGACGGTGGTGACGCTCGCGCCCATCGATCGCCTCTGGCCGGGCCGGGCGGCCGCGGCCGATGGCTGAGCGCGCGCCGGACCCGTCGCCGGGACCCCGGCCCGGCGAAGTCGTGGTGGCGGTACTAGGCTCCGGGCCCACCATCGCGCGGTGCCTGGACTGCGGCGAAGGGCGCGTCGCGGTGCTGGCCGGCAGGGGCAAAGCGGCGCGCATCCCGGCCGGCAGGGTCGTCGCCGTCCTGGGCCTGGCCGATCTGTCGGACGCAGGGCTCGAGGAGCTGCGGGCGGGCGCGGCCAGGACCGCCGCCGGGCTAGCCCTGTCCGAGGTGTGGGAGGTGGTCGCCTCGGCGGGCGGGGAGGTAACGGCCCGCGATGCTGCCGAGCTCGCGTTCGGGCCGGGTCCGCGGCCGGAGCACATCGCCGCCGCGGCCATCGCGCTCGAGGGGGATGACCTGCGCTTTCGGCGGGGGGAGGGCGCGTACCTCGCCCGCTCTGAGGCCGAGGTGGAGGCCGCGATTGCCCGCAGGCGGGCCGAGGAGCGGCGCGCCGCCGCCCGGACGGCCGCGGTCGAGGCGCTGAGCGAAGGCAGGGCGCCGGACCCGGACTGCGTCGAGGGCAGCAGGGTGGTCGGGGAGCTCAGGGACCTCGTCGTCTTCGGCGATGACGCCCCCGGTGCGCGTGGGGCGCGCCGGTCGCTGGCGCTGGCCCCGCCGGCGTCCGGCGATGCCAGGAGGCGTGCGTTCGACCTGCTCGTCGGGGCCGGGCTCATGGCGCCGGACGAGCCGATCGAGATAGAGCGGGCGGGCATATCCGCCCGCCTGCCGAGGGAGGCGGAGGACGAGGCCGCCCGGCTCGCCGAGGCGGAGCTGGACCGGGCGGGTCGCATCGATCTCACGGATTTGCCGACGCTGACCGTGGATACGGCGGGCGCGACCGACCGCGATGACGCCCTGTCGGCCGAGGAGCTGGGGGATGGGCGTGTCCGGGTGTGGGTGCACGTCACCGACGCCGCCTCGCTCATCCCGGCGGGCGGTGCGGTGGACGTAGAGGCCCGCTCGCGCATGGCGACCCTCTACACCCCGGACCTGCGGGCCTCCATGGTTCCCGCATCGCTCAGCGAGGGGGCCGGGTCGATCTCGCCCGGGCGTCCGATGCCCGCGATCAGCGTCGCTGCGACGGTGGACGCGGCGGGTGGGGTCGCGGACTGTGAGATCATGCGCTCGGTGGTGGTCTCGGACGGCGCGCTCGACTACGCCGGTGCGGACCGCGCCGTCGGGCGCGGGGACGGTCCGCATTCGTCGGTGTTGGCGGCGCTCGTCCTGGCGGCCGGGTGGCTCAGGGACCGCCGAGTACGTGACGGGGCGGTCATGATCGAGCGCCCGGACGTATCGGTACGGCTTCTGCGTGATCCCGGTCAAAGGCCCCGTCCGTCTATAGAGGTATTCGGTCCCGCGTCGGCCTGCCGGCGGGCGGTCGCCGAGATGATGATCCTGTGCAACCAGCTGGCTGCATCTCGGTGTGCCGAAGTAGGCCTCTCGGTCGCATACCGCGTCCAGGGTGCCCCGGCCGAGGAGCTTGCGGGACTGGGACTCGTGCCCGGGGACGGATACGACCCGGTGGCGGCGTACCGGCTGGCCGGGCTGGTGCCTGCGGCGGAGCTGTCCGCCGAGCCCGGGCTCCACCACGGCCTCGGGGTCGGGCCGTACCTGCAGGCGACCTCGCCGCTTCGGCGCTACCTAGACTTGGCTATCCAGAGGCAGTTGTCGGCTCACCTCGCAGGTGCCGACCCGCCCCACTCGGTGCAGGACATGGCCAGCTTGGCGCAACAAGCTGGGGCTCAGATTAGGGAGATGGCGAGGGTCGAGGCCGAGCGGCGGCGCTACTGGATGCTGCGCCTCCTAGAGGTGTGCAATGAAGAGGGGCGCACGGACTACGAGGCGACCGTCTTGGACGCCGAGAGGCGCGGGCCCACGGTGTGCGAGATTACCGAGTTCCCCATGAGGGTCCGAGCCAATCTGCCGGTCGGCGTGGCGGCCGGGGACCGTACTGTCCTTCAGCTCGCTAGGCTAAATCTTTGGAGGAGATCAGTGCGCTTTGAGCCCGCCATCTAGCGTCCGGCGCGCCCGGGCGGTAGCCCGGGAATGGCCTCAGGCAGAGCGCGGATGCTTGCATTAGCAGAACGTCAAGCCGCCTCTTGGGGCGGCGCGTCTTGGCATCGTGCTGACCGGCGGGGGCATCGCCGCATCATCAAGCGCAGAGCATGTTTGCGGGCAGCCGAGGCGAGGTCTTCAACTGATTTGGCTTCGGACTTCAGGCTTCCCTGTTGTCAGGCCATTCCCTTGAGCCACACGGCTGATAGCCTCTTCCGCCGCCGGTTAGGCGGGTTCACTTCAACGCCCACGGACTCGGGCGCTGTGACGCTCGACAGTGGCTCAACGTCAGCCTCTCCAAATATGACCGTCCCACGTACTACATCGCCCATAAGCTCGATCACCGCGACCGCGAGGCCCAACGAGGGACGTTGTCCACCTTGCCGCTGCCATCCGTACAGTCCACGAAGAAAAATGCAAGTCCAAAGGGGTAGTGGCCTTGAGCCATGCGGATATCCAGGCTTCGCCATTCCTGAGAGAATTAGAAGGCGACGGGCCCAACATGCTCGGTCACCAGCTCCCTGCACTGCCACTCTTTTCCGCACTGTGGGAGGAGGGTCCCAGCATGCACGCATGACTGGAAGGGGATTCTTCATTGTCAGCTGCCATGCCTCGCACTCCCGCCTTGGATGAGGCCGACGAGGCGTGGAATCCTCCTGCGACCATGATGGCTTGGGCTTTCAGAGGCCCTTTCAAGATGGTACGCTTCGCTGACGCCAACCATCTGTGCGTTGAACCCCGCTATCGGGATGGTAGCCACTTGGTCGAGCCCTACAGCATAGGGAGGCCCGCTTCGGTCAGCTTACTCTCTACACGGTGGAGTCGAATGCTGGCGAGGCCATTCCTACAGCGGCGAGCAGACTCAGCGCGTCAACGTGAGCGAGACGCTGTTTAGGCCAAGATTCGCTGTGGAGACTACGAGTTCGGGGCAGGGACTGAGATAATTCGTCCGTTGACCACCGTTGAGAGGAACAACTACGCGCCAGGAGCTCTGGTTCGTGCCCGGGGCCGTGACTGGGTGGTCTTGCCGCGAGACGAGAAAGACGTGGTGAGGCTCCGGCCTGTCGACGGCTCCGACGACGAAGCTGTTGGCATATATCTCCCCTTGGAGCCAAACGCTCTCCGGCCATCGGAGTACGAGCAACCCGATCCAGACCTGTCTGGAGATTTCACCGGCTCGCTCCTGCTGCGCGACGCCGTGCGCCTTGGCCTAAGAAGCGGTGCAGGACCGTTCCGTTCTCTTGGGCGACTGTCCCTGGTGCCGCGCCCATATCAGTTTGTTCCGCTCATCATGGCTCTGCGGCTCGACCCTGTGCGCCTGCTCGTTGCGGATGACGTAGGCGTAGGAAAGACTATCGAGGCGGCCATGATAGCCCGCGAGATGCTGGACCGTGGCGTCGTGCGACGCATCTGCGTACTCTGCGCCCCGCACCTGTGCGAGCAATGGGAAGAAGAGTTGCGAACGAAGTTCAACATCGACGCTGCGGTGGTCCAGTCTTCGCGCATTGGGCGGCTGGAACGCGGGCTTCCCCGGGGCGACATCTCTCTGTATCAGCACTATCGCCACCTCGTGGTCAGCATTGATTTCGTCAAGTCGGAGCGAAACAGCCAACGCTTCTTGGATAACGCTCCTGACTTCATTATCGTGGACGAGGCACACACAGCGGCGAGGCCACGCGGCGATCTCAGCGGCGCACAGCACCGGAGATACGCTCTGATCAAGAAGCTCGCCAAGAGCCCCGAGAGGCACCTGATCTTGGCAACAGCGACGCCGCACAGCGGCATAGAGGGGAGCTTCAGGTCGCTGCTTGGACTCTTGGACCCGTCGTTCGACACGCCACAGGAGTACGACGTGCCCCGTTCCAAATTGACGCCGCACTTCATCCAGCGTAAGCGTGCGGACCTTCAGCGCTGGCTCGGCGTGGACACGCCGTTCCCTGTACGAGAGGGTATTGAGCGCAGCTATCGGATGTCGGCGGACTATCATCGGCTCTACCAGGACATCCTGGCATACTGTAGAGAGTACGTGGCCAATCGTGGAATGGCCGAGCAGCGCCAGCGAGTACGCTACTGGGCCGCGCTGTCCATCCTACGCTGCGTGCTATCCAGTCCAATGGCTGCGAGGGCGGTGCTGGAGAACCGCAAGCCGCCGTCCGGGGCGGGGGTGAACGGGAGCGCGATCGATGAAGCGTTCAGTAGCCAGATTGTGGACTCCGCCGACGAGGATCAGGCTACCGACTATGTGCCTACTGCATCCTTGGACGACGGCCCTGGTTTGGATGCCAACGAATTAAGGAGGCTGAACACGTTTCTTAAGCGGGCGGACGCCCTCGCTGGCCCCGGCGGTGACGTCAAGATTCGAGAGGCCTCCGATGCCGTTTCAGACTTGCTGGTTGACGGCTATAGCCCGATCGTCTATTGCCGCTTTATTCAGACTGCATACTACGTCGCACAGCAGATTCAGAGCACCCTGCAACAGAGGCATGCAGGGCTGCAGGTTAGGGCGGTGACGGGGAACGAAGGAGACAGTGAACAGCGCAATGAGATAGTGCTGACACTGGCGAGGGAGCCTGTACGGGTTCTAGTGGCGACAGACTGCCTGAGCGAGGGAGTCAACTTACAGGAATACTACAATGCAGTCGTGCACTACGATCTGCCCTGGAACCCCAACCGCTTGGAGCAACGGGAAGGCCGGGTGGATCGTTTCGGCCAGAGCAAGGCAGTGGTAAAGACCGTGCTCCTCTACGGAGCGGATAACGAAGTTGACCTCGTGGTGCTTGACGTCTTGCTGCGGAAGGCGCAGACCATAAGACAGCGCCTCGGCATCTCAGTGCCCGTGCCGGTTGAGTCCGAGGAAGTCGTCAATGCCCTCGTGAACAGCGTTCTGTTGAGAGGATTGGGACGGGGGCGGCAATTCCGACTCGCTCTAGAGGATGAGTCCGTGAGCCGTCTGCACGAGGTTTGGGAGCAGATGGCGAGCGAGGAGAATAGGTCGCGGGCCTATTTTGCCCAGCACGGCATCGAGCCGGACGAGGTGGCCAAAGAATTGGCGGAGATGGAGCCCGCCTTGGGGAGCGCTCAGGACGTGCACCGCTTTCTTGCCAACGCGGCGCAGCGCTTCAACGGCGAGCTTCGCGCGACTAGGACCGACGGAGTTTTCCAGCTATTGCCCGGAGACCTCCGTGGCCGCATGGCAGCCCGCGACGGCCGATTGAGGTTTCCTATGCTCGTATCGTTTGAAGGTATTCCGCCGCCCGGCGTGACTTTGCTGGGCCGCAATCACCCGATCATCGCAACTGCCGCGGAGGTTGTACTCGCTCGGGCGCTGGAGGGAAATGATGCTCGCTTTGCAAGGTCCGGCGCGATCTTCACCAAGGCGATAGAACGCCGTACCGCCGTTCTTATACTGCGGCTCCGCTATCTGATCGACTCGGATGCCCAGCAGTTCGCCGAAGAGGTCGTACTGGCCGCGTTCAGCAGTGATGGCGGCGAGCTTCGATGGTTGACCCCGTTGCAAGGGGAGGCCGTCCGGTTGCTGAGGGACGCCGATGTCGCGGCCAACATGCCGCCCTCCGAGCGCAAAGATCACGTCCAGTGGGCGCTGGCGATGCTGGAAGGCGATTGGGCCGACGGTATCGTAGCCGAGCGAGTCTCCGCGCTTAGAGCAGCCCATGCGAGGCTTAGGCAGACCGTCAAGAATGCGAAGGCGAGGGTGACGCCCCATCCGCCCCCCGACATCATCGGCTGCTACGTGTTGGTCCCGACAGTAGTTGGGATATGAATTACACGACTATCGCCATTGAGGGCGGCCTCTTCCCTCCGGACCTGTTGGAGCGAATAGCCCTCGGCGATGGCGGAGTATGTGGTCAGATGCCCAGCGACTTTGGGCTGTCGTCCGGCAGACATCTGCTCGACGAGATACAGAGGAGCTTCTCCGATACGCGCGTCCACTGGGAGTCGTTCGGACGCCGGCTCGAACGCTCTAGGGAGAGCCGCACGACCCTGACCCGCCAGGACTGGGCGGCTAAGCTTTTCGAGGTCCTCGGATTCCAGCCCCTAGAGTATCAGCGGACTGCTGCGGATGTCGGGGGCGCGCTCTTCCCTATCTCCCACCGCACCCACGGAGCGGAAAACGCTCCGCCTGTACATATCGTCGGCGTTGACCAGCAACTTGACTATCGAGGGTCAGCGAACCGTCGCACTCCCCACGCTCTAGTCCAAGAATTCCTGAACCGCTCAGAGTCTCTTTGGGGCGTGGTCACCAACGGAGCCAAGCTCCGGCTGCTCCGTGACAGTGCGCGCCTCTCCAAGCCCATCTACTTGGAGTTCGACATTCAGGCGATGATCGAAGGGAACGTATACCGCGAGTTCGTGCTCTTCTATCGCCTGCTTCATGCGACGCGCTTCCCACGGGACGGCGTTGAGGCTAACGAGTGCTTGCTGGAGAGCTACTACACGCAGGGAATCGAGGAGGGCGGCCGTGTCCGGGAGAAACTCCGGGACGGCGTGAAGAGCGCCTTGCAAGTCATTGGAACCGCTCTCATTGAGCATCCCCTCAACGGCTCCCTAAGGGATGAAATCCATAGCGAGCGGCTGGACGAGACCCGCTACTATCGCCAGCTCCTCAATTTCGTATACCGGATGCTGTTCCTGATGGTTACCGAGGAACGGAGGCTCCTCTCCGTCAGTACCGACGCCGAGCTCCAATCGGTCTATGACCGCTACTACAGCGTGACGAAGTTGAGAGATCGTGCGGAGCGGTACTTTGCGGGAGACGGCCACGGCGACCTGTGGGAGTGTCTAACTCAGACCTTCCACGCGTTCCGAAACGAGAGCTCTGCTCAGCAGCTAGGTCTCTCGCCTCTGAATGGCGAGTTGTTTGGCTGGTCTGCTTGTAGCGAAATAGAGACGGCATATTGTACCAATGAGAGGCTCCTCATAGCCATGCGACACCTCTCCACCTTTGATGACAATGGCGTCCGACGGCGCGTGAACTACGCCCACTTGGACGTCGAGGAATTCGGCTCCGTCTACGAGAGCCTGCTTGACTATCGTCCGATTGTCGACCTGGGTGGCGCGTCGGGCGCGCCGCCTCGCTTCATGCTAGCGCCCGGTGCCGAACGCAAGCAGACCGGCTCCTACTACACACCGCCGGAGTTGGTGCGCGAACTCATAGATGGTGCACTTGTCCCGGTGTTGGAAGAACGGCTGGCCGGGGCTAAGACGCCGGAAAGCAAGGAAAAGGCCCTTCTGGGCCTGCGGGTCTGCGATCCCGCCTCTGGTTCGGGGCACTTCCTACTGGCCGCGGCGCGGCGCATCGCCCGCGAGCTTGCCAAGGCGCGCACGGGAGAGGAAGAACCCGCTCCCGCCGAGTACCGAGCCGCCATCCGAGATGTGGTACGCAACTGCATCTACGCCGTGGACAAAAATCCGCTGGCCGTCGACCTGTGCAAGGTGGCGCTGTGGATAGAGGGCCACGCCGCAGGTCTGCCCCTGGGTTTCCTCGACCACCACGTCAAGTGCGGGGACAGCCTGGTAGGGGTCGCCGACCTGTCCGTCCTGACCGAGGGCATCCCTGACGACGCATACAAGGCGGCAACTGATGATGACAAGGAGGCGGCTAAGCGCTACCGCCAGCGCAACAGGACAGAGCGCACCGGTCAGCTGGGTATGATCCTCGAGAAGCGACAGGGATGGCCCCTGATGCTGGCGGAGGACTTCGCGACGTTCGGAGATTTGGAAGAGCGCAGCCCGGCCGATGTACAGGTGAAAGAGGACCTCTACCGGCAGCTAAGGGGGTCGGGAACCCGGTGGTGGGACGTGAAGACTGCGTGTGACCTCTGGACCTACGTCTTCTTCGCACCCCTCCAAACAGTTGAAGTGAATGGCTTGGACCACGTGCCGACGACGGACAACGTGCGCAATGCGTTGAACGGAACGCTGGTGGACCAATACCTTAGAGGTCAGGCAGTTGGAACGTCAGAGAGTCATCCCTTCTTCCATTGGCCTCTGGAGTTCCCTGACGTGTTCGAGCGCGGCGGCTTTGACGTGGTGCTAGGCAACCCGCCGTGGGGCCAGAAACAGATAGAAAGAGAGCAAGCGGTCTCAGCGTTCGTACGAGGCAGCTACAGTTCTGTGACGGGGGTATTCGATTGGTTTCGCCTCTTCGTCGAGCGCAGTTTACGACTTCTCCGTAGTCGGGGTCGCTTTGGATTGGTTTTGCCAGACACGATATTGCTGAAGAACTATGAAGCCACTCGACGATATCTGCTTGAACGCACTGAGATAGAGTCAATAACTTGGTGGGGTGCCGTATTCTCAGCCGCTACGATTGACGTTACTACGATAGCCGGATCCTTCGACAATGTAAGTGACGACCATATGGTGCGTGTTAAGGTTCTTGATTCGCGGCAGACCTTAACCCATAGCATACCTCAAAGAGAATTTTGGTTGAATCCGCGACTTACATTCAATCTCTTCCTCACACCTGAGAAGCGCAAGGAAATCACAAGACTTGACACATATCCGAAATTGGGGGATTTTTTCGAAATCCACGAAGGAGTCCACAGTGGCAACATGCGCTCCCAGATATTCGTGCCTAGAAATATTGATGAAAGCTGTCGCCCATTGATTATGAGGGGACGCGAACTCTACCCATATGGGATAGATTGGTCAGGGACGTACATTCGTCTTGACGCCATTCCCTCTCAGAGGACAAAGGAAGCATACGCTAATCTGGGCAAGATCGATTGGTATGAACAAGACAAAATATTGGTTAGACGGACTGGAGATCGCATTATTGCCGCGCTAGATCGGAACGATTGGTTCGCGAGCAATAACTTCTTCGTCATCTTCCCACGCCGATCCTGTGCCCTTGCACTAGAAGGATTGTGTGCACTTCTTAACAGCAGGCCTATGACTTGGTATTTTAGGACGATTGAGCCGCGAAAGGGACGCGTCTTCGCAGAACTAAAAATCAAGCACCTTCAGCAGTTGCCACTCCCTTTGTTGAATGATGGAACACCCGTATATGAGGATGGCCTGAATCGGCTAAACTACGTGGGACGTGAGCGTATTGAGAGAGCTACAATTGCTCAGAGAGGAGAGAATCCAAATGCAAAGCGCCGCCAGGACCAGAAAAATGAAGATATTGACTCTGAGATCGATTTATTGATTCAAGAACTTCTGTCAATGGAAATCAATTAGCTGTTCACTAACGACAAGTCTAAACGTGGCAGGAGGATAAATATGTCCAATTCATCCACTCAACGACGATGCCTAATCGTAGAGCGTCACAGTTGGGAAACTGGAGGCGCGCAACAGCAGCTACAGATTCCTCTTGGGGTTGGACAGAGATTCTTTGGACCGGGTACTGTATCTAGGCGGATTGCCATTAGATTGTTCTTGCCAGCACACTCAGCTACACCCGCACTTACTAAGGACATCACAGTATCAAAGACCTATCAAAACGGCACACGAAGAATAAATGGATTTGATGAGATTGGATCGCTTCCATCGTGCTTCGTATTCTTTGAGGAGACCATCGATTCCAACGTCTATGACGTGTGGTGGAACGACGACAAAGCGATCGTGGCAGCCAGATACACTCGTTGGGAGCAAGGCCAGCTCTCTCAACACCGTAGAGGGCGTCTTGCGATCATTGTTCCGGCCCCAGTTGAGAGAAATTTCGTGCAGATCTAAGCCAAAAGCAAGAATGTTGAGAAGACAATTGTGACACTAGACGTGTTTCGACTTCGCGAAAGCGTCGTCAATGAATACCGGGCTTACGTAGGCAGCTTCATCCGTGTATTGGATGCACGCATTGATGACTTCGTGAGCCGTCGGCTGGACGAGGGAGAGCTATGGCCCGACGCCGTTCTTCAACTCAACCCGGCTTTCGAGATGGACCAAATGTTGGGCAGACTGGCTGCCAACGGCGTAGTCGCTCATGAAACTGCCCAATTTTTCGGCGACGACCTTAGGCTTTTCCGACACCAGCGTGAGGCCATCGACATCGCGCGTCGAGGTCAGTCCTATATCGTTACGACGGGGACAGGATCCGGAAAGAGCCTGACATATTTGATTCCCATATTCGACGCGATTATCCGCAATCAGCCGGAAAGACATTCGGTGCGCGCTTTGCTCGTCTACCCGATGAACGCCCTGATCAACAGCCAACTCGACGCGCTGCGTGATTTTCAGGACAATAACTTTCCTGATTCTCCAGTGCGCTTCGCCCGCTACACTGGACAGGAGCGGGAGAAAGACCGAGCTCGCATTTTGGCGGACCCGCCGCACATCCTCTTAACTAACTACGTCATGGCCGAGTACATCTTGGTCCGCCCCAGCGAGCGACCCTTGCTCGCCGCCGCGACCCGGGACCTGAGTACCTTGGTCATGGATGAACTGCATTTCTATAGAGGACGCCAAGGCGCTGACGTCGCCATGCTCACGCGCAGGCTTCAGGAAAGCGCCGGACGCGACCTCCAGGCCGTGGCCACAAGCGCCACCATGGTGACCGGAGGTTCCAGAGCGGATCGCAAAGCAACGGTCGCCGACCTAGCGTCGCGCTTTTTTGGGTTGGATATACCGGCTGCGAACGTTGTTGACGAGACGCTCCGCAGGGTAGCCCTAGTACCGGTTCCGCGTGGGGCCGAGCAAATCCGATCTGCTGTCGAGGCAGATCCACCCGTTGTGGCCGCAGAGGCCGTATGTCACCATCCTCTAGCCGCCTGGGCTGAGGAGGCTTTCGGCATCGAGAGCGAAGAGGGTCGGCTCATTCGGCGCGCTCCAAGGACTGTCGAGGCAGCGGTCCGCCGATTGGCGGACGAAAGCGGTCTGCCGTCAAGCCTGTGCATGGACCGGCTGCAAGCGGTACTAGGGGCGGGCAACGAGGCAGTGTTGGATGACGGACACCCGGTTTTCGCCTTCCGCCTTCATCAGTGGCTGTCGTCTGGCAACAGTATCTACGCGACCCTGCAGCCGCCTGAGGTGCGCGAATGCAGAATGGAGGGCCAGTACAGAGCCGACGACGAGCGAGTATTATTCCCTCTGGCCTTTTGTCGAGAGTGCGGACAGGAATACTACCTTGTGTCTCGAATAGAGGAACAGGGTGTGGAACGTCTGCTACCGCGCTCACCGATGGTCGGCGCCGTCGAGGAAGATCCAGAGGCAGAGGACGGCTTCTTTGCCGTGGAACACAGGGAGCTATGGTCCGGGGATGACGACGAACTGCCCGAGCCATGGTTCAACGAGCGTCGCTCCGGGCGGGTCATCAAGCCCAGCTACGCCCGGTTCCGTCCTCAACAGTATGCAGCATCGCCCGATGGAAGACTCAACGAGCTAGGAAGCGAGGGTGTGAGCGGGTGGTTCCAGCCACGCCCTTTCCTGATTTGCCTTCGCTGTCGGGCCGTGTACGATCGAAGAGAAGGCGACTATCGCAAGCTCTCTTCCTTGAGCCAGACCGGTAGGTCAACCGCAACGACGGTGGGGGTCAACGCAGTGGTTGCTGGGCTGGCGACACAGGACCTGCCCCCAGTGGAGGCCAAGTCCCTGAGCTTTACCGACAATCGGCAGGACGCATCTTTGCAGGCCGGACATCTAAACGACTTTGTGCAGGTCGCCCTATTACGGGCGGGGATAGTGGAGGCTATCCGGCGTAACGGTACCTTGACATTTGACCGGCTGGGACCGGCGGTCTTCGACGCCCTCAAGCTCCGCCCAAGCGACTTCTTGAGAGATCCGGTGGACAGAGGAACGGGTTACGAGCAGGGCAAGCGGGCTATGACGGATCTGCTTGAGTACAGGACTTTGGAAGACTTGACCCGGGGATGGAGAATCACCCAGCCAAACCTGGAACAGACCGGGCTCTTGAAAATCGAATACGAAGGGCTTTGGGAACTTGCTTCGGACGATGCGCTGTGGACTGGCCTACCCGCCATCGCGGATGCTTCCGATAGTACAAGGGCGACCGTTCTTCGCGCGGTCTTGGATCATCTGCGCATGCAATTGGCCATCGATGTTGAGCAACTGACCAGTGCATCTACCCGTCGATTGATCCGCAACACCAGTCAATGGTTGAGAGACCCGTGGCGGCTGGATGAGCGAGACTATCTGCGAACCCAGGCGATCGCACTCCTTCCTGGGATCCAACCAACTCAGGGAGAGGCGAGGCAGCGTGGGACTCTGCGCTTAGGATCTCGTTCTTCAGTCGCCAGATACCTGCGCTCGTCGTTCACTTGGCGTATCGACCGAAATCTGTCGGCGGATCAAGCCGAGGACCTCGTACGGGGGATCGTCGCTGCCTTGCGGGGACACCTCCTTGCTCAGGTAGCTGACAACCGCAATGAAGTTAGGGGTGTGCGTGTTTTGGCAGGCGCGATGCGTTGGTCCGCAAGGGATGGGAATCCTTTGCCGCCTGACCCTGTACGCAGCCGGTCGCTCCACCTGAGACGCGACATTCCCGGAATGCGTCAGGCCAATAGCTATTTCGCCAATCTCTACAAGTACCATGCTCGCCATCTACGCGGCATGGTCGCCGCCGAGCATACGGGACAGGTTGCAGCGGACATCCGTGAACAGCGAGAGGAGAGATTTGGCCAAGGCGTGTTGCCTGCGCTGTTCTGCTCCCCTACGATGGAGCTTGGGGTGGACATTCGAACCCTCAACGCGGTTCACATGCGGAACATTCCACCAACTCCGGCCAACTATGCCCAGCGGAGCGGCAGGGCCGGAAGGGGAGGGCGGCCTGCACTTATCGTCGCCTTCGCTGCTCAAGGCAACGCCCACGACCAATACTTCTTTGGGAGACGAGGCGATATGATAGCGGGAGCGGTCGCACCGGCCCGTATGGATCTCCAGAACGAGGAACTAGTGAAGGCACACCTGTACTCTACATGGCTGTCCTTGACCGGACTGTCCCTAGGCAACGGTATGGCGGATGTACTTGATCTCAATGATCCCGCGTACCCCATTGTTGCCGATAAACGTTCTGCCATAAAAGGACAGAGTAGGGAGCGCATATTCAACGACGCTGTTGCACTCAGTAGACGAATCGTGAGGAGAACTCAGGACATTGGTCGAGCCAGCTGGTTCTCGGACAATTGGATCGAAGAAACTCTGCGCTCAGCTCCGGAGCGACTTGACGCCGCCTTCAATACCTGGCGCGAACTCTATCGGTCGGCGTGCGAACTGCGAGATAGAGCGCGGCGGGTGGGCGATGACCCTCACGCCAGTAGGGATGAACGTCAGGAAGCAGAGCGCCGAGAGACAGAGGCGCGGCGAGAAATTATGGTGTTGCTCAACCAGACTAACCGGCAAGAGGAATCTGATTTCTACCCATACCGATATATGGCAGGAGAAGGATTCCTCCCGGGCTATAACTTCCCACACCTTCCCGTGCGAACCTCCGTAACCGTACGCGATACGGTCCACTATATAGATCGCCCTCGATTCCTTGGTCTTTCGGAGCTCGGTCCGGGTAACCAGGTCTACCATGAAGGCCGGAAGCATCGAATCCATTCCGCAGTTATGCCTCCCGCTGGAATTGAAGGACGGCTTACCCGGGCACGATTGTGCAACGCGTGCGGTTATGCTCACGGCGGAGCCTCCGCCGACCTAGACCTTTGCGAACATTGCGGGATTCGGCTCGAGGCGGATACGTCCGACTTCCCACAGCGCCTGCTTAACCAGCCTGCGATGCGGGCGCGCGTAGTCGATCGCATATCTTCCGAGGAGGAGGAGCGGGTGCGGAGCGGCTACTATGTCACTACACACTTCAGCCTTCCGGGGAGCCGCAGCCAGCGAGCCAGAGTAGTCGCGGCCGACGAAGATGTTATCCTGGATGTCTTTTACGCGCCTGCGGCTCGCCTCTGGCGGATAAACCACGGCTGGCGAAGAGGAAGGCAAGACGGTTTCACAATAGATCCTCGCAATGGACGATGGGGCCGACGTGATGCTGAAGACTATGCAGACGACGGCGGACCCGATATTCTGCAACCGATTACCGGCATCAAGCCATACGTTCAAGACGGACGAAACATCCTGATGCTACGTCCCTCTTGGGACGACGAATCACAGGAATTCCAACTTTCTCTTCTCTACGCTCTGAAGCGGGCGATACAGTTCGTCTATCAAGTAGAGGAACGGGAGGTGGGTACTGAACTCATAGGCCAAGGAAACCGTCGTCAGCTACTATTCTGGGAGGATGCTGAGGGTGGCACAGGGGTGTGGGAGCGCCTGGCCCAGGAGCCCGGGGCGTTGGCGGAGGTGGCAGGCCGAGCTTTGATCCTCTGTCACTTCGATCCGGAGACGGTCGATGACATGATGCAGCACGATTCTGCGAAATGCGCGCTTGCCTGCTACGAGTGTCTGCTTGCATTTTCCAATCAACCACATCATCGGTACATTGACCGACGACTGCTTGGGAGCTTTCTCCATCGCATGGCTTCGGCAACTACCACACTGGAACGGGAGCGGGACAGAGAGGGACAGTATCAGTGGCTCCGAAGCATTGTGGATCCCAATGCTTCACTGGAAAGGGATTTTCTCAGCTTCCTGTATGACAACAGAATTCGGCTCCCTGATGACACTCAGAGTCGCCCAACTCCGGAAGTGCATGTCCAGCCCGACTTCTACTATAGACGGGAGAACCGCCCCGGCGTTTGCGTTTTTGTGGACGGCCCTCATCACGACGGATCTGAACAGCGAGACGCTGATACACGTATCCGCACTCAGCTGCAGGATGTCGGCTTCCGAGTCATTAGCATCAGATACGAACGCTCTTTCGCTGAACAGGTCCAAGAGCATCCGGATGTATTCGTCTCGGAAGCGTGATAACCTTGAGACGTGTATCAAGTGAGCATAGGAGAATTAAATCATACTTGAAGCGTGATGTTGATGCACATTTGGACTTGCCGCTGCGGCCTTTATATCAAAAGCTGGGAGCAGGAAGACGGCGAATACGGCACCCTGCATAGACCGTGTCCTCGTTGCGGCTCTCTTTGACCGGGGCAATCGGATTCCCACCCCGATCGGCATGGTCGGTGTTCGCGACCAAATTGAGGTTCGGCCCAGTGCGATCGCCGTGGCAGTTGGCCCCGTTGCTGAAGGCCGCGTCGACTGCCGACTTGACCCCGTGTCCAGTTTGATGGGCCAGCGCGTACGAATGGCTAATGGCGAACGTTCCAGTGGGAGGTTCTCCTAGCATCAGAGACAATGCGCCCTGCAACAGCCGCAGGTACGCCTGCATAGGTCGGGAGAATCCGTCCGCAGGGTGGACCGTTCAGGCAAGCCCGGTCTGTGGAAGGGGTGAGCTAGCTCGTCGCTGCCGCAATTGCAGTTCGCATCTTCCTGTCACGATCCGTTATGAATGCTTCGAAGTTATCTGTCTTGAGCTTGTCTATAGAGCAAAGGTGAGACCGGAGCAGACCCACTGTGCTCTCCCCAAGGGTTTTCTCGATTGCAGGTATGTAAACCGATGGAGGGTTCTTACCTATCCTTCTGTTAGTCTCACTGTCGATCAGTGTTCGGTTGAGGATATGGTCACCGTAACCTGGAGAATAGCCTTGCTGGCTTTCACTCAGGTATGCATCAGGAAAGATGTGATGATCATCGATATTCTGGCCGCGCATTGATTCACTGGTAATCTCGTTCCCCTTGTGAAAATCTCTTGGCCTATTTCGGAGAACTAGGCCCATGAGACCACGGTATAGAGCGCGTTGCCTAAAGGTGATATCTCGGAAATCTCCGATGCTGTCGGTGCTAAATTTTGATATTGATTCTGGTAGAGTTCCATCACCAAGCCATCGTCGGAGCTCACCAAAGTCCTTTGCAGCCTGGCTGTTAGGAGGGTTGTCGTACGTCTGACCCAACACTGAACACCAGTACCATCGCACCAGCTTCTTCCGATTGGCTCCGATAATCGGACCTGACATTGACCTAGCGTTTGCGAGAACAGCAGCCATCGGAATGGGGATGACTGCGTAGGGCAGCCATTTCGGAGCGATGACACCACAGTCGTCTCGTAGGATTTCTAGGGCGTTGGCGTAGCCTTGTACTACGACCGGCCACCACTTCCGAAAGGAATCTCCACTCAGCGATAAAACTTCGCCACGTTTGCAGCCAGGCGTCTGCCGGGAGCACAGGCTCAATGCTTGGAGCAGATAATACGGATCAACCTCCATCTCTCCAAGTATCAGATGCTCTTGCCTGGCTTTATCCCATTCCTCACGTAGGTTTATTCCTTGAGGCCAAAATCTGGCAGTGAGCAAGTCAAACACGGTCAGCTTTACACCAGTCCGATTCAATGTTTCGAAGATAGTGCATATAGCTTCTATATCGGTGCTATCGGACAAGGTGAAAACGGGAAACCGGTACTTGCTTATCGCTTTCATCCATTTATTTTCTATCCGTTGGAGATTGTCTATCATCGCAAGCGTAAGGCATGGATTATCAGGATACCGAGTTTGGGAGACGCGTAGTTTCCAGTCGCTGAACCCTTCGCTGTTGCTGTCTTCGCCGATCAGTACTGAAAGAGGAAAGATAAGATCCTTGGCCTGATTGTCGATGTTCGAGTATCTCCGTGCTTGAGGTCTACTTGCCCTTAGTGAGAAGACACATTCATCAAAGTCCTCGCCATCAAGTAGCTTTTGCAGATTGAGAAAATAGCGAAACTGTCCCGCCCCGTAGAAGGCCTGATAGAGTGAAGTCAAGCGTTGTTGACCATCCAAGACCAGAAAGGTAGGGTGCTGGGCTTGGAGTGGACTAACACCTTGGAATTGACGGTAGGAGAAGAGATTCTTGGTATTGCGTATCCGAAGAATACTGCCTGCAGGGAACCCCTTGACAATCGATATGATCAGTTCCCTAGTGGCTTTAGAATCCCAAACGAAATCCCGTTGGAAATCTGGCAATACAGCCTCCCCACGGTGAATCTGGCCTAGAAGTTCGGTAAGGTCTTTTGTGCCCGTTTCATCATACATAGTGATTTACCTTGTTCGCGTAGGAAGAGTGAATGTTGTCCAAGCGATTCACCGCAGTAATCTCGCCGTCGGCGACCAACCAACTTGTACTGTACACATCGACGGCGACTATTCCCACGTAGCTATTGGCCTCTTTCTGCAGGCAGATGTGCCGCTCGCAAATCCTCCTGCCGATGCGTGCTGGCTCGTGGCGTGAGCGGCGTGCAGTACCTTACGGTCTGGGGGCAGTCACCGGCGATCGATCGGCCCAGCACCCATCGGACTGGCGCAAAGCCCATGACGAAGGACTGCGACAGGCAGCAAGGCCGACCTGGCAGCTTGCCTGGCAGTACAGCGCGGGTTGTGGAGCTGGGGGGACTCGAACCCCCTACCTCTTCAATGCCATTGAAGCGCTCTCCCAGATGAGCTACAGCCCCATCGTACGCCGGAAACACCGATGCTAGCCCTTGCAGGATCCAATATAGCAGGCCTTGCGAACGCCGCCAATCGGCTGGGCGGCTTCGCTAGACGCGGAGCGGCGGTACCCTAGACCGGCCTTCAGTGGAGCGGCGACGCTCGGTTAGGTCTGCCACCCGGGCTTGCATGGCGTTTCGGGCCGTGACTCGTCCTTGGGGCAGATTCAACCTTCAGGTGCGTATGCGGGTCCTTGGCCGCGCGATGCCTCGCAGTGCCCATGGCTGCAACCCCGCGACCCTGCTGCACGCCCCGCAAAGGGGCCACGTATACTGTCAGCCGCTTGCACGCCCCATGCCCGGCCGGCAAGAATCCGCTCATGGCGAACGGGGTATCGATGCCCGGTACTGCACCCTATTCTGGGATACACGTACTTGATCTTGAATCGGCCGCTGCTGGCGCCTACGCGACTATGCTTCTCGCAGATCTGGGCGCCAAGGCCACTAGGGTCGACAGCGGTGGGATCGATGCCGATCCGAGCTTCAGGCTCTGGAACCGCTCGAAGGCCGTGATCCGCCTCGATCCGGTCGCCGGACGTGACAGGCCGGCGCTACTGGAACTGGCGCGCCGGACCGACGTTCTGGTGCGCACTATGCCCCTAGAGAAATCTGATTCGGGTGTCCTCTCGTACAGCGCGCTTTGCGAACTCAATCCCCGGCTCGTGTACTGCGCGATCCCCCCCTTTGGGGAATCGGGGCAACTGGCCGGCGCCCCGGCCGACGACGGCGCCGTGGCGGCGCACGCCGGCATCTTCGGCGACCAGGGAGGCTGGCACGCTCCGCCGGTCCGGGTGGGGCTGCCGATCCCCAGCTACGGGGCGGCGTTCCTGGCGGTCGGCGCGATCGCCGCGGCGCTGGCCGAGCGGGAGCGCTCCGGTCTAGGCCAAGAGGTGGAGGTGTCGCTGCACGCCGGGGCGCTGGCGATGCAGTCGGGGACGCTGGTCACGGGCCCGGCCGTACGGTCGTGGGTGCGCGACGCCGCCAATCAGCTCGGGTTGAACCCGGTCTACCGGCTCTACAGGTGCGCCGACGGCGAGTGGCTGATGATCACGTGCGGCACCGACACGTTCTGGAACAAGCTCTGCATCGCGCTGGGCCGCTTCGAGTGGACCGAGGACCCGCGCTTTACGGGCGCGCCATGGAACATCGAGCCCGGCCACCGCCCGGCCCTCGCATCCCTGCTGGCGGAGCAGTTCGCCGAGCGCCCTTCCTCCCACTGGATCGCCGCGCTAGGCGAGGCCGACGTCCCCTGCGGCCTGGTCCACACCCGCGAGGAGTTCCTCGACCACCCCCAGGCCGCGGGCGCCGGCGTGCTGAGGACCGACGACGACCCCGAGCTCGGGCGAGTGACCTGGATGGCGCCGCCGGTCCGGGTCTCTCAGAGGCCGGTCGTCCCCGCGAGACCCGCGCCTCGCCGCCCTGCGGGCGGGACGGGGGCCGCCCTCTCCGGGGTGCGCGTCGTGGACCTGACCGGGTACATCGCCGGCTCGTACGCCGTCAGCCTGCTGGCCGACCTCGGGGCCGACGCCGTCAAGGTCGAGTCGCCCGCCGGCGACGGGTTCCGGATGATAGGCGGCTCGTTCCAGGCGTGGAACCGCGGCAAGCGCGGCATCGTCGCCGACCTGCGCACCGAGGGAGGCAGGCGGGTCGTCCACGACCTGGCCCGCTCCGCGCACGTGGTGGCAGAGAACTTCAGGCCCGGGGCGGCCGCCCGGCTCGGCGTGGACGAGGACACGCTAAGGGCGCTCAACCCGGGCATCGTCTACCTTTCGGTGAGCGGGTTCGGCGCGGCGGGCCCGCTGGCCGCGGAGCCGGCGTTCGACCCCCTGATACAGGCCCTGACGGGCGCGATGGCCGCCCAGGGCGCGGGGGGAGACCCGGTTTTTTGCGGGTGGCGGTCGCCGACTACGCCGCCTCGCTCTTGGCGTGCTTCGGCGCGGCCTCGGGGCTGCTTGCCGCCGCGCGCACCGGGGCGGGGTACCGCGTGGAGACGTCGCTCCTGGCGGCAGGCGTCGCCGTCCAGGCGGCCGAGCTAGTGCGCCGGGAGGGGGCGCCCCCAGGCGCTCAGGTACATCCCGCCGAGTGCGCCACGCGGCGCATCTACGCCGCGCGCGGCGGGCACGTCTACGTCTCGTGCGATTCCGACCCCGACTTCGCCGCGGCGTCGCGGGCGCTTGGCCTTGCGGACCTGGCCGCAAGGTACCCCGACGCGGCCTCGCGCCGCCGGGCGGGCGGCGAGATCGAGCGGGCCCTGGGCGAGGCCCTCGCCGCCCTGGAAGCTCCGGCCGCGGTCGACGTTCTGCGCTCGGCGGGCGTTGCGTGCGCGCTGGTGCGCCACGCAATCGACGTCCACGACGATCCCCAAGCGCTCGCGACGGGGCTCAGCGTTGCCGCCGAGACCCATATTGGCCCGGTCAGGCAGATGGGTCCGCCGGTGCGCTTTTCCCGCACCGCGGCCGCGGCGGGCCGGCCCGCGCCGGCGCTCGGCGAGCACACGGACGAGGTGCTCGCCGAGCTGGGCTACGGCGAAGAGGAGGTCGCCAGGCTCAGGGCCGAGGGCGCGGTCGGCTAGCCCCTACCAGTACTTGGAGATGGAGGGCTCCTCCTTGGTCATCATCTCGATGACCGCGGGGCGCCCCTCGCGGTTGGCGTCAAGCGACCTTCTCACCGCGTCCCCGATCGCATCGGGGGTCTCCAGGCGCTCTGCGTGCGCGCCGAGGCCGCGGGCGACGGCGGCGTAGTCGCCGCCGAGCTCGTGGGTCCCGTACGCGTCCGCCGCGACGGGCATGTAGTTGGCCGCGTACCCGGTCATCACCCCGTTGTGCAGGATGATCGTGGTGATCCCGATGCCGTTGCGCGCGGCGGTCTCTATGTCGAGCCCGGCCATCCCGAACGCCGCGTCGCCCATGAAGTTGATCACGTCGCTATCCGGCCGTGCCATCTTCGCCCCCAGCGCAAGGCCCAGGCCGTACCCGAGCTGGGTCGACTTGCCCCAGCCGATGTAGCTGCGCGGGGTCGTCGGGCGCCAGAACGGGACCAGCTGGTCGCGCGGGTATCCGGAGTCGTGCGTCACGATCGTGCTCGCTACGTCGACGGCGCGCTCGACCTCGCGGAACACACGGTACGGGCTCATCGGCGTCTCGTCCGAGCTGAACCTGTCCTCCCACTCGGCGAGCCACGCCGCGCGCGCCGCCGCTATGCGGTCCGCAACGCCGGGGCGCGCAGCTACGCCCTGTGACCTGGCCTCCTCCGACATCTGCCCGAGCACCAGCTTCGCGTCGCCGACGGCACCGAAGTCGGCCGGATAGTCCTTGTGCAGGTCCTCGGCGCGGTTCGTGACCTGCGCGACCCGGGCCCCGCCGGGCAGCGGCGCGCCGAAGACCGAGACCGTCAGGCTGGTGCCTATCCCCACCACGAGGTCCGCATCGGCGAGGAAGCCGGCCGCCATCCCCGTCGCGGTGCGCGCCGCGCACCCCAGCGAGAGCGGGTGGTCCTCAGGGAAGCCGCTCTTTCCGGCCAGGGTCGTCGTTACCGGCACCCCGGTCAGCTCTGCGAAGGCCACCAGGTCCGCGGTCGCCCCTGCGTTCATCACGCCCTGTCCGGCCATGATCACCGGGCGGTCGGCCGCCAGCACGGCGCGGACGAGGTCGCGCACATCGCCCGGGTCAGCCGCCGACCGCGTGCGCGGCACAGCGCTGTAATCGAACCCCGTGACCTCCTGGCCGGCGACGTTGGCGGGAATCTCTACCAGCACCGGGCCCGGCCGCCCGTTGCGAAGCTGGCTGAACGCGGTCCGCATCACGTCGACGGTGCGGTCCGCCGACATCAGGTATCCCGCCCACTTGGTGACGCCGCGGTAGTGCTCTACCGAGTCGAAGCTCGGGTGCACGCCGTGGCGGTCCTGCGGGTTCCCCCCGGGCAGCAGCAGTACCGGGACCGAGTCGGCGTAGGCCTGGGCGACGCCGCCGAAGGCGTTCTCGGCGCCCGGGCCGTACTGCATCGTGAACACCCCGATCGTGCGCCCGTCTGTCATCCGGCTCAGGCCGTCGGCCATGTTCACCCCGGCGCGCTCCTGGCGCACGATCACCGGGCGGATGCCCTCCCTTGCCGCAGCGTCGATGAGCGTCTGGTGCGGGAAGGCGGCTATCCACTCGATCCCCTCCGCCTTGAGGATCCGGCATATTGCGGTGTCTACGTTCATCTCTCCCCCGATCCGAATATGCGCCGCGCTAGCGGCGCGCGAACTTCTGGATGCGCTTCCCCTCGAGCACCTCTCCTACGTACACGTCGCCCGCAGAGTCGACCGCGACGTCGTGCGGCGCGACGAACGCCCCCGGCGCCCGGCTGGGCTCACCGCCCCAGCGCGCGATCACCGAGCCGTCCTCGCCGAGCACGGTCAGGCGCCCGGGCAGCTCGGGAACGAACAGCTCGCCGCCGGGGCCCTGGGCGATGGAGGTCGGCTGCAGCAGACCGTCCCACATGTCCAGGAACTCGCCGTCCATGTCGAAGACCTGGATACGGCCGTTCTCGCGGTCGCACACCAGCACGCGGCCGGTGCGGTCGATCGCGATCCCGTGCGGGAGGTGGAACTCGCCGGGCCCGCCCTTGCCGGGCCTGCCCCACGAGGCGATCAGCCGCCCGTCGGCCGCGAAGCGGTGCACGCGCGCGTTGCCGTACCCGTCGGCCACGAAGACGTCTCCGCCCTCTGCGACCGCGACGGCGCAGCACATGTTGAACGGCCCCGCCGCGCGCTCTACCAGGAAGCCGTCGTTGCGGCCTGTGTCAGCCGGGCGGTCGGGGGTCCCGAGCGTCATCTCGAGCCCGCCCCACGCGGCGTGGCGCTCGACCGTGTGCGTCCCCATGTCGGCGGTGTACACGGCCCCGTCGGGGCCGACGGCGACGCCGTGCGGGATCTTGAAGAACGCGTCCCAGTCTGTGATGAACTCGCCGTCCGGTGCGAACTTCATCATCTTGTGCGGGCCGCGGTTGAAGACGTAGACGTTGTCGTCCGCGTCCGTCGCCACCCCGGCGACGCGGTGGAACATGTAGCCGGGCGGGAGCCGCCCCCAGCCCTCGACCAGCTCGTAGGCCGCGTCCCCCGCCTCGTATCGCACCGGCGCCACTAGGCCCCCAGCATCTCGAGCGCGCGCTCGATGGGGGCGCGCACGCAGGTGATGATCGGGGTGTCGCGCAGCGTGTAGGCGCTGCCCTGGGACCCGCGAAGCTCCTCGACCAGGTCGAGGAAGTCAGAGGGGCTGTCCGACTCGAAGGCGACCATGAACTCCTGGTCGTCCAGGCCGAACGAGTAGCCGGTGTTGATCTTCACCGAGGGGTATCGGTGCCCGATCCGGAAGTGCTCGGTCATCATCGCCTGGCGCTCCTCGGCGGCGAGCAGGTACCACTGGCGGGTCTTCACGAACGGGTAGACGAACAGGTAGGGCGCGCCCTCCGACGGCGACACCGTCGTGCCCTCCTGCCCTGCGTGGGCGTGGTCGTCGATGTAGTGCGAGCGCCGCGTCATCGCCAGGAACGAGTGGGGGATCGAGAGGTAGCCGGCGAGCGCCGTCGCGTTGATGCGGGCCGCCGAGTCCTGGATCTGCTCGAGGCGGTCGGCCGACTGCCAGATGAGCAGGTCGGCGTCGCCGCGCAGCCCGACGGCGCTGTAGGTCCTGGTCATCATCCCGGAGGCTATCTCCGAGACCACGGCGGACAGCTCGCGCCTGTCGGCCTCGCGTCGCCCGGCGTCCAGCCTTCGCCAGGCCGGGTCCAGCTTGTATGCGGTGTACTTGATGAACTGGCGGGCGGCGCTGCGGCTCACGGGCGGCGATTATAGCACCGCGCCAGTGCCGACTCTCGGGGCGCTGGTCGGCGGTTGCGAGTCCCTGCTGCCGCACGTCTCAGGGCCATGAGTACCCACCCGTGGGGACTCACACCGAGTCCCGTTGCACTACAGAAACCCTGGCCGTGACGTTCCGCACCCTGCGCCCGGAAGGGGTCAAGGGCCTAGCGCCGGGCCTGATACGCTGCGCCTCACAGCCAAGCGGCCCAGTGCAGCGAGGCCCCGCTGGGCTTGGCACCAGCTCTGGGCAGCGGCCGGTCGGCCCTGCAGAACCGTGGGCGTGGGATCCACCTGGGAAACCACCAGATCCTCCGGCACGATATGGGAAGGGCGCTGCGCCGCAGACCGAAGGTGACCGCCGCGACTTGGCCAATGCGAAAGGCGACAAGTTGGCAGACGCCGCCGCGAGGATGTACGGCAAGTGAACGGAACTTCCCTAGGCAACACCGCCTTGACGATGAGCGACGTTGAGGAGATAGCGCGGCGAATAGTGGAGGTCGTGCAGCCTGAGAGGATCGTCCTCTTCGGTTCGGCCGCGCGCGGCGACATGGGCCCGCACAGCGACCTGGACCTGCTTGTCATCAAGGCGGACGTGCACCGGCGCAGGCTCGGCGTGGAGATACGCCGCAGCCTGTACGGAGTGGGAGCGTCACTCGACATTGTGGTGGCGACGCCCGATGACATAGAGCGCTACAAGGACAGTATCGGGGCCGTATACGGCCCCGCCCTGCGAGAGGGGTTGGTGCTGTACGAGGCGTCCTGAGCGCCTACCTCTGAACGATCCGGGGCAGTGGCTGAACCGCGCGTGGCCGCCGGGGCGTCAGACCATGCACTCGCCCTCGCCGCGCTCGAGGACGTACTTGATCGTCTTGTCCCAGTCCATGTAGGCCGGGAGCGTCTCGCGGTTGAGCTCGCCCACCTCCTTGTAGTCTGCCAAGAGCTCGTCGAACCGCTCCTTGCCGGTCCGCGCGGCGAAGTCGCGGAACTCCTCGCCATCATTCCTCTCGGCGAGGTACATGCCTATCACGGCCCGCAGGACCTCGGGGGCGCGCTTTGCCGGCACCTTGGTTCGGGTCCGGATCCCGAACCGCGGGTCGCCGGGCTCGTAGCTCCCCCCGAGGAACAGCTCGTACGCCGGAACCTGGCCGCCGGGGGCCTTGGCCGCCGCGCCATGGAAGCCGATGTCGGCCACGTGGTGCTGCCCGCACCCGTTGGGGCAGCCGCTGATCTTTACGTGCATCTTCTTTACGAGCGGGTCCGAGGTGTCCAGCCCGTCAATCGCCTCGCCCATGGCCCGCCCGAGCCCCATCGAGGAGGTGATCCCGAGCTTGCAGCTGTCGGTCCCAGGGCAGGCCACCACGTCCCGTATCTGGTGCGCCCCGGACTCGGCGAGCCCTATGGAGCGAAGGCCCAGCCACAGCTCGTAGAGCGCGGCGCGCGGCACCCAGCGGAACGTCAGGTTCTGCTGGTGCGTGATCCGGCACCGTCCGCCGCCGTAGCGCCGCGCCATGTCGGCGAGCTTTCCGAACTGCTCTGCCTGTATGTCCCCGAGCGGGAGCCTGACCGTCGCGGCCGCGTAGCCCGCCTGGCGCTGGTCGGCGACGTTGGAGCGCTCCCACCGCTCGAAGTCCGGGTCCGGGACGGTGGGGGCGTAGTCGCCGTCGAGCGCCGGCGCATCGGCCTCCTCGTCCTCGATGAACAGCAGGTCCGCCGGGTCGAACGAGCGCTGGGCCCAGGGCTGGAGCATCTCGCGCTCGATCTCGGCGCGGAACTCGTCGATCCCGATGCGGTCGACCAGGAACTTTATGCGCGCCTTCATCCGGTTTCGGCGAAGCTCGTTGGAGCGGTGGAACACGCGCAGGCACGCCTCGGTTACCCGCAGGTACTCGTCCATCCGCACGAACTCGTAGAGCGTCGGGGCGATGCGGGGCATGATCGACGTCCCGCCGCCCACGACCATACGGAAGCCCCTCTCGCCGCCCACCACGCGCGGGACGAAGCCCATGTCGTGTATGGGCGTGATCGCGCAGTCCTTCGCGCAGCCGGAGAAGGCGGTCTTTATCTTGCGCGGCAGCGACTGGGTGAACGGGTGGCGCACGAAGTAGCGCGCATACGCCGCGGCGTACGGCGTCACGTCGAACTGCTCGTCGGAGCACACGCCCGCCATCGGGCAGCCGGTGACGTTGCGGACGGTGTTGCCGCACGCCTCGCGCGTGGAGAGCCCGGCCTCGGCGAGCAGCCGCAGGGCGTCTGGGGCGTCGGCGAGGGGCACATGGTGGAACTGGAAGTTCTCGCGGGTCGTGACGTGGCCCTTGCCCAGGGGCGCGTATCGCGCGGCGAACTCGCCGAGGATGTCGAGCTGGTCCGCGGTCAGCCCCCCGAACGGGACCTTGACGCGCACCATCTGGACGTTGGGCTGGCGCTGGCCGTAGACCCCCTGGCGCAGGCGGAAGGCCATGAAGTCGGTCTCCTCCCACTCGCCGGCCCGAAAGCGCCTGACCGCGTCCTCGAAGTCGTCCAGCTCCTGCGGCACGAACGGGATCACGCGGTCCGCGGCCTGTGGTCTGGTCTGGGTCATGTCTAGGTCCCTCCCGCTCGGCGACGCCCGGTGCCCCGGGCCCCGCGCGCGCCGTCGCGGCGGGGGCGGCACCGAACCGAAGTTACCAGCGACCGGGCCGCCGTGTCAACACTCCCGCGGGCCGGGAACGGCTTGGTTGACTGCTTGCCGGGCCGCGCCGCCGCCCGGAATCGGACCGGGCCCCGGCGCGCGTAACATTACAGAGCGGCCCGGCCCCGTCGGGGCCCGTCCGGGCCGCAGGTTAGCGGAGGGCACAGATGATAGACGTTCCGCTGGCGTTCGCCTTCTCAGGGGGCATCGTCGCCGCCTTCAACCCGTGCGGGGCGGCGATGTTCCCGGCGTACGTCGGCTACCAGCTAGGCAGCGCCGAGGCCGAGCGCAGCCCGGTCGTCGCAGGCCTGCGGGGCGTGGCGCTCGGGCTTGCCGCCACAGCCGGCTTCGTCGTGGTCTTCGGCGCCGTCGGGCTGATACTTGCGGCCGGCGGCCGCGTGGTCGGCCACTTCCTTCCGTTCGCCGGGCTCGCTGTCGGGATCGCCATCGCCGCGCTCGGGCTGTGGCTGGTGGTCTCCGGCAGGAAGATCGGCATCATGGCCGCCAGCCGCGTCAACCTCGGGGCGGGCAGGGGGGTGGCGCAGGTCTTCCTGTTCGGGATCGCCTACGCCATCGCGTCGCTGAGCTGCGCGCTGCCGATATTCCTGGCGGCGGTCGGCATCGTCGCCGGGCAGACCCTGACGGGGGAGAGCTTCGCCGTGACGGTCGTCGGCTCGCTCGCCTACGGGCTCGGGATGGGGGTCGTGATGATCGCCGTCGCGGTCGGCGTCGTGTTCTTCAAGGGCGTCGCGCAGAGGACCATCCGCAGGGTCCTCGAGTGGGTCGAGCCGATCGGGAACCTGGCCATGGTCGGGGCGGGCGCCTACCTGATCTACTACTGGACCGCGGGATCGGGCAGCGACCTGTTCAGGCTCCGGGTCGAGCAGTACTTCGGGTAGGGCTGCGGGCGCCGCCGCCGCGGTCCCGCCCCCCGCTCACCTCCGGTCTGCCGGGCCGCCCGGGGGCGGCCGGCGGCCCCCGCGCTGCGGGCGGGTCCGCCGCTACCGCGACGGGAGCGGGGCCTCGCGCCGCGCCGCCAGCTCCTCCCGAAGGGCCCTTACCTCCGAGAGCAGCTCGTCCGTGCCGTCGGCCCGTCGCCGCTGCCCCCGTACGAGGCTCGCCGCGAAGTTCGCGGTCAGGGCGCTGAACAGCAGCACGCCGCCGAGCACGAGCACGTAGCCCATCGCCCTTCCCGTCTCCGAGACGGGGACTATGTCGCCGTAGCCTATGGTCGTGACCGTGACCGTCGCCCACCACAGGGCGTCTGAGAGGGAGGTGATCTGGGCGTTCTCGCCGGTCTCGACGCTGGTGACGACGGTGGCGGACACCATGACGAGCAGCACGGCGTAGACGAGCAGGTAGTCGACCTGCGAGATTCGCCGCAGGCCCACCAGCAGGCGCGATCCGTAGAGGACCAGGCGGGCCAGCCTCAGGGGCCTGAACGGCGGCACGATCAGTATGGCGATGTCGAGCCAGTGGGCCCTGAGGTAGGCGAGCCTGTGGGGGGCCACGGCCGTCTTGATCATCAGGTCCGCCCCGAACGCCGCCCAGATCAGCGTGTTCAGGATGAAGAACACGTCCTCCTGGTGCTCGGTGAGCTCCCACAGAAACGGCCCTATCAGCAGCGGGATCATGCAGGCCGCCATGATCAATAGGGGCACCTCGGTCATTCGCTCCATGCGCTCGAGGAGCTGCTCTCGGCGCCTGAGGCGCTCGTCCGCCGCCGTCCCGCGCTTGCCCGTCCGCTCGTCCATGCCCGGCCTCCTGCTCAGATCTCTTGAAACGGTTGCCGGGCCCAATCCTAACCCGTGGGGGCGGCGATCCCGGCCCTGCCGCCGGGCCCGGGCGGGGCATGCGAGGTGGCCTGCGGGGCCGTCGCCCGCAGGCTGGACGAAGGCCGGGCCGCCGCCGGGCGGTCGGGCACGGACGGCGTGGGGCGGCGCGGTGGGGCGGGCGGATGACGTTCGGGAAGGGCCCGGCGCGAGCGACGGCGGCCGCGCCGCCGGGGTCTCTATGGCCCCCTTGCCGCCTCCGCCCCCGGCGCGTGCGCCGGGGCAGTGCTACTCGGAGGCGACGGGGTTCGAGAGCACGCCGATGCCCTCGAGCTCGACCTCCACGGTGTCGCCGGCGGACAGCGTAGCGGTCGTGCCCGGGGTGCCCGTGAGGATCACGTCGCCGGGCTCGAGGGTCATGGCGCGGCTGACCCACTCGATGATCGCCGGGACGTCGAAGAGCAGGTCGGCCGTGCTGCTTTGCTGGACCACCTCGCCGTTGACGCGCGCCTCTATCGCAAGGCCCGAGGGGTCCAGGCCGGTCGCGATCACCGGGCCCAGGGGGCCGAAGGTGTCCGAGGACTTGGCCCGCCACCACTGCAGGTCGCCGGACTGCCAGTCGCGCTCGCTCACGTCGTTGGCGCACGTGTAGCCGAACACGAATCCGAGCGCGTCCTGCCGGCTGGCGCGCCGGCACCTGGTGCCGATCACCACCGCCAGCTCGGCCTCCTCCTGGACCACGGCCGACTCGGCCGGCAGCACGATCGCATCGCCGGGACCGACGACGCACGACGGCGTCTTGAGGAAAGGCTCCGGGACCTTCGGCGGCTCGCGGTCGCCGAGGTGGCTGCGGTAGTTGAGGCCGATCGCCACCAGCTTCGACGGCGCCGCCGGCGCCAGCAGCCGCACCCCGGACAGGGGCACCGGCTCCCCGGCCGCCTCGTGCTCGGCCCATGGCTCGGCGCTGATGGGTGTGATCGAGTCACCCTCGACGATCCCGTACCGTGCGCCGCCGTCGGCCTCGTAGCGTGCGTACCTCATCTCATCCCGGCTCCTGGTGCTGTGGCGATCGCATGACTATAGCACCGGCCCCGACGTTGCCCTGCCCCCGCCGCCGGTCGCTGCGCACCGCGCAGGCGCATGCCGTCGCGAGGGCCCGGGCACCCCGCGGCACTTCGGCCCCGTGCTTGCATTGATATTGGACCAGGTTCAGCAATCGTCCGGATCGGCCGGGCCCCGGTCCCGCAGGCTCGCCCTCGCCGCGCCGGCGCTGCGTACGCCCGTCGGCGGCGGCACTACGGGTGCGGAGCGGTGACCATCGCCGCCCGACACCGGCCCGGATGAGCATCGCAGCGGTTCAAGTCCTGGCAGTGGCCTTCGTGCAATATCCGGACAAGAAATCGTTCAGGGATGCGAATCTCAGGGAGCCGGGCCGGCGGGGCGACGGTCCGCTGGGCGCGGCCGCGCCGACGGCGGCAGGGCGCACGTCAGGGATGGTCGCCGGGGCCCGGACCGGGCGCGGCGGGCCCGCTACCTGGCCCGCCCGTCGCCCCAGAGCAGGATGTGGATCCTCGAGGAGAAGCGGAAGCCGCGCGCGGCCGCCTCGGCGCGGACCCACGCGGACCTTTCGGCGAGCTGGGCCGCGCTTGCCCCCTCGGGCATGAGAGCGACCCTGCCCGGCGCGACGCCGTAGCGCCGGGCGATGGCCTCGGCCTCCTCGGCGTCCGCCCGCGTCGAGATCACGAACTTGAAGTCGGCGTTGGGCAGGGCGGCGAATGCCGCGAGGGCGCCGGGGACCTCCCTTCGCTGCGGGTTGCCGGAGCCGGCGGTCTTGGGCGAGACGTTCCACCGCGACACGGCCGCGACCATCGCCGGGTCCGGGGCGACGGTGCCGTTCGTCTCCACCTCGACGCTGCGGCCGGACCCGGCGAGCCGCCCGCACAGCTCCGCCAGGTCCGCCTGCTGGATCAGCGGCTCGCCGCCGGTGATCACGACGTTGTGCGGGCCCAGGGCGAGCACCAGGGCGAGCACGTCCCGGGTCTCCATCGCCATCGCGTGGGTCGCGTAGTCGTATGCGGTCCAGTCCCACGTGTACGCGGTGTCGCACCAGCTGCACGAAAGGTTGCAGCCGGCCAGGCGGACGAAGGCGGAGGGGGTCCCGGCGGTGCGGCCCTCCCCCTGGAGCGAGAGGAATATCTCGGCGCGGCCCGTCTCCAGGCGGCTCAGGCGCAGGGCCATGGCCGCGGGCTAGGGCCCGGCCGCTGCTGGGTCGACGACGCCGGCCTCGGCGAACCCGCGGGCGCGCAGCGCGCACGACTCGCACTCCCCGCACGGCGCCGCCCCGCCCCGGTAGCACGACCAGGTCGCCTCCAGCCTCACCCCCAGGTCCACGGCCAGCCGCACGATCTCGGCCTTGGTCATGTCGATGATCGGGGTCTCGACGCGGATGCGCACCCCGTGCTCGGTGGCGAGCTTGGAGCCGAGGTTGATCGTCTCGATCGCCCGGTCGAAGAACTCGGGCCGGCAGTCCGGGTAGCCGCTGTAGTCGATCGCGTTCGGGGCCAGGAACACTACCGCGTCGGTCTCGGCAGGGTGGTCGCCCCCCGTCTCTATCGCGCTGAGCGCCTCGCTCTCTGCGAGCGCCGCGCCGAGGGCCAGGAAGATCGTGTTGCGCAGCGGCACGTAGGTAATCGGGACGCCGAAGCCGATCCCGGCGCCGGTGCGGCCGGCCGGCACCGGGAAGCGGGCCGGGCTGGTCAGCGCCGAGTACCAGGCCACCTCTCCCAGGAAGGAGATGTCGACGATGCGGTGGGCTATCCCCAGGTCGGCGGCGATCTCCCGCGCGGCGTCCACCTCGCGGGCGTGCGTCTGGCCGTAGCGGAAGGTCAGCGCGGTCAGCGAGTCGACGCGCCCGCGCGCGCCGGCCGTTACGGCGGCCGAGTCCATCCCGCCGGACAGCAGGCTGACGCCGTGCGAGCTCACCCGCGCCGGTAGCTCGCCGAGACCGAGGTGCCAAGGCCCCCCCGCACGCGGTAGTCGAGCTCGACGCTCATCGAGGCGGGCCGGGCCGCCCCGACCAGGTCGCCCAGGATCCGGTTGGCCGCGTGCTCCTGCACGATCCCGACGGAGCGGTACTGGAGCAGGTAGTACTTGAGGGACTTTAGCTCTATCGCGAGCGCGTCGGGCACGTACCGCACGGTGAGGGTGCCGTGGTCGGGCAGGTCCGTCCACGGGCAGACCGCGGTGAACTCCTCGGTGACGATGGTGACCTCGGCCCCGCTCTCGGGGTAGTCGTAGTCGAAGCACATCAGCGTCGAGGGGTCTATCTGGGACTCGTCGGTCGGCGCGGGGCCGGCCCCCTCACCCAGGGCCAGGTAGCGCTCCCTGAGCTGGTCGATCGTCGGCATCTTGCGCCCTCCGCATCGGGGGGCCGGCGTTGCCGCCCCGCCGGCGCATATACTACAGTACCGGGGCCCATGGGAAACGACGTAGACGCCCAAGCGCCCGCGCGCGCGGGCCGCGGCGATGCGCCGGCCATCGAGGTCGAGGGCCTGTCCAAGTCCTACGGGCGCACGCCGGTCCTGGCCGGGCTTAACCTTCGGCTCGGGTGGGGCGAGGCGCTCTCGGTGCTCGGCCCGAACGGCTCGGGCAAGACGACCCTGGTGCGCGTGCTCGCCACGCTGACTGCCCCCGACGCCGGCACCGTCCGCGTCGCCGGCATCGACGCGTCCCGCGCCGGGTCCCTGGTGCGCCGGGCCGCCGGCGTCGTGATGCACGAGCCCATGCTCTACGCGGACCTCACGGCCGGGGAGAACCTTCGCTTCCACTGCCGGATGTTCGGCCTGGACCGCCCCGCCGAGCGCATAGCCGAGGCGGCCGCGCGCGTCGGCGTAGAGGACCGCCTCGGCAGCAGGACCGGCGTCCTGTCCCACGGGATGCAAAAGCGCGTCTCGATCGCCCGGGCGCTGCTGCACAGGCCCCGCGTGCTGCTCTTCGACGAGCCCGAGAGCGGGCTGGACCAGTCGGCGGTCTCGCTGCTTCGCGGGGTGGTCAGGGACGCCAAGGCCGGCGGCGGCGCGGTGCTCGTCGTAACGCACAGCTTCGAGCAGGCGATGGCCATGGGCGACCGCGTGGCGATCCTGGCGCGCGGCGCCGTGGCCCACGAGGGCGCGCTCGGCCCCGGCGGCGCGGGCGGGCGCGAGCTGCGCGAGGCGTACTTTCGCCACGCCGGGGGCCCGGAGCCGTGAGGGGGGCGCTCGGCCGGCTGCTTGGCTGGCCGCCGCTGGCGGTGGCCTACAAGGACGTGCTCCTTGAGGTGCGCGGCAAGGACACGGTCGTCGCGGTCGCGGTCTTCGCCCTGCTCTCTATCGTCGTATTCAACTTCGCGCTCGACCCGACCCCGCAGAGCGTCGGGCTGCTCGCGCCCGGCATCCTGTGGATCTCGTTCACGTTCGGGGGCGTGGTGGGCATGACCCGCGCGTTCGCCGTCGAGAGGGAGAGGGGGGGGATGCAGGGCCTGCTGCTCACCCCCGCCGGCCGCGACGAGATCTACCTGGGCAAGGCGATCTCGATCTTCGCGATGATGGCCGCCGTAGAGGCGGTCGCGTTCCCCGTGTTCGCGGTGATCTACGACCTGCCGCTGCTGGCCCCCGGGTTCGTCCCGGTGGCGGCGCTCGCCACCGTGGGCATCGCCGCCGTCGGGACGCTATTTTCGGCCATGGCGGTCAACACCAGGGCGCGGGAGGTCATGCTGCCGCTGCTGTTCCTGCCGGTCGCTGCGCCCGTGGTGATAGCGGCGGTTGAGGCCTCCGGGCCCGCGCTCGTCTCCGACCCCTGGGGAGGGGCGCTGCCGTGGCTGCCGATCCTCGCGGTCTACGACGCGGTGTTCCTGGTGGTGTGCGCGGTCGCCTTCGGATACGTCGTCCAGGACTGAGCCGCGCGCCCGGGGCCGGCGCTGCATCGGCGCACGCGATGAACATCCGCCGGACATTCGCCGGTGCGATACCGGGGGCACGCGCGCCGGTCCCATGGGGATGCAGACGCCTGTGGCACGGCGTAAATGGGGGTGCGGCCCCGATTGACACCCCGGAATTTCGCCTGCTATGTTCGAGTCTGGGCCCGCTCGCCTTGGGCGCGGTGCGCCCCCGTCTAGGTCCACCCCGGATTATCGGCTGATGCGATGGAGAGCGCGGTGAGAAAGAGCGATTTCGTGGTCCGCTTCGCGGGCGAGGGCGGACAGGGCGTTGTGACGTCCGCAGAGGGCCTCGCCCAGGCCGCCACCAGGACCGGGTACCACGCCCAGACCTTCGCCACCTTCCCCTCCCAGATCATGGGCGGTCCGACCTGGACCCAGACCCGCATCTCCACCTCCGCGGTCCGGAGCTCGGGGGACCGGCTCGACGTGCTGGTGTGCTTCAACGAGGAGGCGTACCAAAACCACCGCGAGGAGGTGGGAGAGGGCTCGGTCGTCGTCTACAACTCCGGGGCCTTCGAGCCCGAGGGCGCGCCGACCGCGCTCGGCATGGACTTCGACGACCTGGCCAAGTCCACGGGCAACGCGCGGGCGGCCAACATGGTCGTCATCGGCGCGCTCGCCGAGCTTGTCGGGATGCGCCAGGAGATCCTCGACGACTTCGTCACCGAGCGCTTCACGCGCGGGCGGCCCAACGACGCAGAGATCATCGACTCGAACCTCAGGGCGATGCGGCTGGGGCGCGCCGAGGCCGAGCGCAGCGGCCACAGCGTGGGCGAGCTCGCCGCGGCGCAGCCCCCGGGCCACGAGCAGATACTGGTCAACGGCAACACCGCGGTGTGCCTCGGCGCGATCCACGCCGGCATGGACTTCTACGCCGGCTACCCGATCTCGCCCGCCACCTCCATCCTGGTGTGGATGGAGCGAAACGCCCCCTCGCAGGAAAGGTTCGTCTACCAGGTCAGCTCGGAGATAGAGTCGATCACGGCGTGCATCGGGGCCGGGTTCGCGGGCAGGAAGGCGATGACCGCGACGGCGGGCCCGGGCTTTTCGCTGATGAGCGAGGGGCTGGGGCTGGCGTGGATGGCTGAGATCCCGCTGGTGGTCGTCGACGTCCAGCGCGGCGGGCCCGCCACGGGCCTTCCGACCAAGACCGAGCAGTCGGACCTCCTGTCAACGATGTTCCCTGCGCACGGCGACGTCAGGCTGCCGGTGATAGCCCCCGGCACGGTAGAGGAGTGCTTCTACGCCGCGGTCAGCGCGTTCAACTGGGCGGAGCGCTACCAGGGCCCGGTCGTGCTGCTGAGCGAGCACGCGCTCTCTGAGCGCAACCAGAACATACCCAAGCCCGACCTGTCCGCCGTCGCCGTCGAGGACCGGGTCGTCTACTCAGGGTCCAACGGCTACCAGCGCTACGAGCCGACCGAGCTCTCGCCGATGCCCATCCCCGGCGGGCCCGGCAGCTACGTAGCCAACGGCAGCGAGCACGACGGGATGGGGGACACGACGCACCTGGCCGAGCGCCACGTGCAGATGACGCACCGGCGCTGGGGCAAGCTGAGGCTGCTCGAGGACGGCGACTTCGAGGCCGACAACGCCCCTGCGCGGGTCGCCCTGGTCCCCTGGGGCGGGACCAAGGGGCCGGCGAGGGAGGCCTACGAGGAGCTGGTGGCTGAGGGCCGCGACCTCGCCTGGTACTACACGATGTTCCTAAACCCGCTGCCGCCCGAGATGCTCGCCCAGCTGCGGGACAAGGACCTGGTCTTGGTGCCCGAGCTCAACTACCAGGGCCAGTTCTCGATGATCCTGCGCTCCTGCGGGGTCAGGGCGGAGTCGATAACCCAGTACACGGGCCTGCCGTTCAAGGTGGGCGAGCTGACGCGCAGGATCGAGGCCAGGCTCTCGGCTGCGCGCAAGGAGCACGTTACAGCTTGAGCGCTAAGAATCCCGAGTACGACTTCAAGTGGTGCCCCGGCTGCGGGGACTTCGGCGTGAGGCGGGCCATCGAGTCGGCCGTCGCACAGCGCATGGCCGCCACCGGCGAGCGCATCGAGAGCAACGTGGTGGTGGCCGGGATAGGCTGCTCGGGCAACATGGTCCACCTCCTAGAGGGCGACCAGCCCTTCGGCATCCACGGCATCCACGGGCGCACGCTCCCGATAGCGATGGGCGTGAAGATGGCGAGCCCCGACCTAAACGTCGTGATCGTCGCGGGCGACGGCGACTTCCTCAGCATCGGCATGGAGCACATCGCCCCGCAGGCCGGGCGCAACCTCAACGTGTGCGCCGTGGTGATGGACAACGGCGTCTACGGCCTGACCAAGGGCCAGTCCTCGCCCACGTCCGAGCTCGGCATGGTCACCTCGTCCACCCCCTACGGCAAGGTCGAAGAGCAGGTCCACCCCCTGGCGCTGTACCTGACCCTGGGGGTTTCCTACGTCGCCTCGGCCCTGTCGTCCAAGGTGAAGGACCTAGCGTCGATGATAGTCGAGGGCATGGACCACCCGGGCTTTGCCATCGTGCACGTCCAGTCCCCGTGCACCACGTACAACGACACCTACGAGCAGCTAAAGGGCAGCGTCAAGAAGGGCATAGCGCCGCTGGCGTGGCAGATCCCAGATGAGCACGACGCCGAGGACCCCGAGGCCGCCCGCGCGCTCGCCGGGTCGCCGGGGGTGCCGCTGGGGGTGGTCTACCGCGACCGCTCGCGGCCGCCGTTCGAGGACCGCGTGGCGGAGATGACCGCGAGGACGACCCCGCGCACGGCGCGGGAGCTGGTCGACGCGCTGACGATCTGACGGCCGCGGGCGCCTAGCCCGCCTGTTCCTCCGCGGCGACGTACTTGGAGGGGCACTTTACGATCACGTTCTCCGAGTGGAAGACCATCTGCTCGTCGAACGAGCCCTCAAGGATGATCTCCGAGTGGTCGTTGAAGAACAGGTCGGGCAGCACCCCGTCGTGGACGGCCCTGAGGGTCTGCGCGCCGTCGGTCAGCTCGAACTCGGCGGTCGCAGAGCCCCGTGCGCGCTCGAACGAGGCGGGCAGCAGCTTCCCGCTGACGCGCAGCAGCCTCCCTTCCTCGGTGGGCCCGAGGGAGTGCGCCTCGCCCACGGTGTAGTAGTAGACGGTCGCGCTCTGGAACGCGACGAACCCCAGGTAGGCCAGCGCCCCGACCACGACCGCCGCCCCGATGAGGAGCTTGGCGCGGTGGGCGGCGATGAACGAGCCCTCCCCGATCTCCTCGGGCGACGGGTCCGGCGTGTATCGGTCGGTCTGCGACATCAGGTCAGTCCCGCCCGTCTCCGGGCGGCTCGTCCCGCTCCTCCATGGCCGACTGCAGCGCCGCGATCTCGCGCTCCATGGCCCGGCGCCGAAGCGACATGTAGGCAGTGTAGGCGAAGAACAGGCCCCAGGTGACGATGAACACGGCGAACAGGTAGGGGAGGTTGGCCTCCGGTCCGTCGTCGCCCTCCTGGGCGGCCGGCTGGGCGGCGGCCGCCTCCTCCGGCGCCGAGTCGTAGGCGGCCATCACGGCCGGCGGCGCGGCGAGCGCTGCCGCCGCGAGGGCCAGGGCGGCCAGCAGCAGCGCGGCCCTAGCGGCCAAGGGACGCGGCCTGGTGAAGCTCGTCAAGCCTTCCCTCCGATCGGCGCAGCGAGTAGCGCTCCATCGCCATGTAGGTGAACAGCACGATGAACGCGACCATCGAGACTAGCAGCGCCACTGTCATGCGCGGCGCGAGCGCGTCCGACTCTGCCAGCGGCCCGATCACGAGGTCCGGGTGCGCGTTGCGCCATATCTCGGTCACGTAGTAGATGATCGGGGCGTCGATCGCGCCGACCAGGGCGATCACCGCGGCGTAGCGCGCCTGCTGTATCCCCTTGGGGCCGTAGGCGCGCAGCATCAGGTAGGCGGCGTATATGAACCACAGGATCAGCGTGGTCGTCAGCTTCGGGTCCCACGTCCACCACACTCCCCACACGGGCTTGGCCCAGATCGCGCCGGTGACCAGGATCAGCGTCGCGAAGATCATCCCGAGCTCAGCGACCGAGTGGGCCAGGTCGTCCCAGCGCCTGTCGCCGCGCAGCAGGAACATCGCCGAGGCGATCGCCACCACGACGATGGCGATGAGGCCTATTATCCCCAGCGGCACGTGGAAGTAGAATATGCGCTGGGAGACGCCGAGGTTGGCCTCGGTGGGGACCCAGAAGAAGACCATGTACAGCGTGATCGCCATCAGGGCGGCGCTCGCGGCACCGAGCGCGGCCGGAACCCAGCGGAGCCGCAGGCCCGAGCCGTCCGGGCCGACCGTGGTCAAAGGAGACCGCGCCATGCGTGCAATGTATCACAATCGACCGCTAGGACAGGCGGTATCGGGGGGCCGGGGCCGTGGACAGGGCTGAGTTCGAGAGGCTGGTCCTGCGCGCCCTCGACGCCGTCCCCGAGGAACTCAGCCGATGCCTGGACAACGTCGACGTGGTAGTCGAGGACATGCCGACGCGCGAGCAGCTCGCCGGCAACGACATACCCGAGGGGGAGCTGCTGCTCGGGCTCTACGAGGGCATCGCGCTGACAGAGCGCTACGACTACGGTGAGGTGCTCCCCGACAAGATCACCATCTTCCAGGGCTCGATAGAGGCGCTGGGGCTGTCGCGGAGCGAGATGGAGGCCGAGGTCACCGCGACCGTCGTCCACGAGATAGCGCACCACTTCGGCATCGACGACGAGCGGCTCGGAGAGCTGGGGCGCTAGCGAAACGCCCCAAGCCTGTTTCCCGGACGTCGGCCCCGCTAGCGCATCACCCGCGCGTCGCCGACGCGCCGCGTCACCCTCGTCCTGTCCAGGTGCTCCATTAGCGCCAGGGCGTACTTCCTGCTCGTGCCGAACATGTCGCGCACGTCCCCGACGGTCACCTGCCCGCTCTCAGCCGCCCTGGCCCCGATCGCCTCCACCATGCGCACGTACGCCTCGGCGGTGAAGACCACCGACGCGCCGGCGCGCACCACCTGGCCCTCGGCCTCCAGCACCTCCAGCACGTCCTCGTCGGGCAGCGCATCCGTCGGGGGCGAGTACGGGTCGGCCGATGCCAGCGATGCGATGAACGCGTCGGCCCGGGCCCGCTGGTCCGCCGTCAGCCTGGGGCGGTGGTCGGGCAGGCGTACCGCGGCGCCGGCCTCCGCCAGCGTTCCGGAATCCACCAGCCGCTCGAGCGCCGGTCCGAAGAGGGCGGGTACCAAGCCCAGCCTGCTGCGCAGCTCCTCCCTCGGCTCGCCCGGGCGGGCAGGGAAGCGCCGGTGGTGGTCGGCGACCGACCGGCGGGCGCGCTCAGCGATCCGCCCCCAGGCCGCGGCCGACAGGTAGCAGCGCGCCGGGCCCGCGCCGAGGGCGATGACGTCGCCCACGGCCTCCATGCGCCCGACCTCGGCCTCGACCTCGTCCGGCGCCATGTCCGCCTCTGCGGCGAGCGCTCCGAGGTCGATCGGGCCTCGCAGGTCTATGCTGGCGGCGAGCGCCTGGGAGGCGGAGCCGCCCTCTAGGGCCGTGAGGCGGTCCAGCAGCGGGGCGTGCCGGCGGCGGTGGCGCGGGGCGCGCGGGTCGACCACCGTGCCGCCGCCGAGCGTTGCGCTGTTGGAGCGTATGACGATTCGGTCGCCCCTTACGGTGGCGATCGGCACCTCCAGCTTGAGCTGCGCCCAGGTCTGCCCGCCGGGCTCGGCCCGGTCGCCCTCTAGCAGCCGCAGGCGGCCGACTGTCTCCGCGCTTCCCGAGTGGACCGTCACGTGCATGTTGTGGCGCAGCGCACGCGGCGCGTCGGAGAGCACGGTCAGCCGCACGTCGACCGAGGTGGTGGGCCGCAGCCAGCCGGGCCTTGCGAGCACGTCGCCGCGCCCTATGGAGTCGTGCGCGGCCCCGGACAGGTTCACCGCGACCCTCCTTCCCGGAAGGGCGCGCTCGAGCCTGCTGCGGTGGCTCTGCAGGCCCCTTATGCGGGCGCGGACGCCCGAGACGACCAGCTCGACCTCGTCGCCGACCTCGAGGGCCCCTCCTGTGAGCGTGCCGGTGACGACCGTCCCGAACCCGGGCATCGTGAACGAGCGGTCCACGCTGAGCCGCGCGCGCCCGACGTCCCTGCGCGCCCCCGCCCCGGAGAGCTTGCGCGCCATCGCGGCGGCCAGCTCGTCCACGCCGCGCCCCGTGGCGCCCGACACCTCGACGGCCTCCGAGCCGGCAAGGGACGTCCCGTCTAGCAGGTCCTCCACCTCCGCCGCGACGAGCTCGGCGAGCTCCGCGTCCACCAGGTCGCACTTGGTGATGGCGACTAGGCCCCGGGGAACGCCGAGCAACTCGAGGATGGCCAGGTGCTCCCTGGTCTGCGGCATCACCGACTCGTCTGCGGCGACGACCAAAAGCGCCATGTCGATCGCCCCGACGCCGGCGAGCATGTTGCTGACGAACCTCTCGTGGCCGGGCACGTCCACGATGCTGACCTCGAGCCCGTCGGGCAGCGTCATCCACGCGAAGCCCAGGTCGATGGTGAGGCCGCGCTCCTTCTCCTCGGCGAGGCGGTCCGGGTCCATGCCCGTGAGGGCCTGCACCAGGGTCGACTTGCCGTGGTCCACGTGCCCCGCGGTTCCGACCACGTACATCAGGCCGTCACGATATCACCGCGCCGCGCCGCACCGGGGCGAGCGTCACGCGCCGGGCCCGAAGAACCGCGCGAACACCTCGTTGCCCAGCAGCCGGCCCCGCGCCGTGAGCCGGGCGTACCCCCGGAGGCCGGGCCTCCACTCGACCAGCCCGTCCGAGGCCGCCCCCGCGAGGACCGGTCCGTAGGCCTCCCCCAGCCCCCGCCCGAACCGGGCCCGGAACCGCCCGTCCGAGACCCCCTCCTCCAGGCGCATTCCCAGCATCATCGTCTCGGCCATCTCGCCCTCTGCGTCTATCTCGGTGACGGTGTCGACCGCGGGAAGCGAGCGCAGCATCTCGGGCCAGGACGCGCCGCGGCCGGGGCGGGCCGGGCCGGAGAGCGCTAGCGCGTACTCGCGTGGGCTGCGGACGGTCGAAAAGCGCGCGCCGCCGAGGTGGGAGTGGGCGCCGGGCCCCACCCCAAGGAAGGGGCGGTTGAGCCAGTAGGCCAGATTGTGGAGGCTCTCGCGGCCCGGGGCGCACCAGTTGGAGATCTCGTAGCGGCGCAGCCCTCCCCCGGCCATCGCCTCGCCGCCGGCCAGGTACATCTCGGCCGCCAGGTCCGGGTCCGGCTCGGGCACCTCACCCGACTCGACGGCGCGGGCGAGCGGCGTCCCGCGCTCCAGCGTCAGCGCGTAGGCGGACAGGTGCGCCGTCCCAAGGTCCAGGGCGCCGTCCACCGTCTCGGTCCACTGGGCGAGGCTCTGGCGCGGGAGCCCGTACATCAGGTCGACGCTCAGGTTCCGGAACCCGGAGCGCGCGGCGCTGCGCACCGCGGCGCGCGCCTGGTCCGCGCCGTGCCTCCTCCCGAGGTCCGCCAGCAGCCCGTCGTCGAGCGACTGGACCCCGACGCTGAGGCGGTTAACGCCCGCCTCGGCCAGCTCCGCCAGCCGCCTCTCGGTCAGATCGTCCGGGTTGGCCTCGGCGGTGACCTCGGCCCCGGGGTCGATCGACAGCGCGCTGCGCGCTGCGCCGAGCAGCGCGCCAACCATCCCGGGCCGCAGGTAGGAGGGGGTCCCGCCCCCCAGGAACACGGTCGATACGCGGGGCGCGCCCAGCACCTCGCCCCACATCGCGATCTCGGCCCGGACCGCGTCCATGTAGGGGTCCATCAGCCCCTCGATGCCGGCGTAGGTGTTGAAGTCGCAGTAGGGGCACTTGGTCGCGCAGAACGGGACGTGCAGGTAGAGCGCCAGGGGCCCGGCTCCCGGGTGCGGGGCGCTCACACGTTGAACAGGACGTGCACGACGTCGCCCTCCCTCACGGTGTAGGTCCGACCCTCGCTGCGCAGCAGGCCCCTTCGGCGGGCCCCGGCCTCGCCCCCCGATGCGGCGAAGTCCTCGCAGGAGGCGACCTCGGCGCGGATGAAGCCGCGGGCCATGTCCGTGTGGATGGCGCCGGCGGCGTCCACCGCGCAGGTGCCGTCCGGCACGGCCCACGCCCGCGCCTCCCGCGGCCCGACCGTGAAGAAGGTGATCAGGTCCAGCGCATCGAAGCAGGCGCGGACCATCCTCGCAAGGCCCGGCTCCCCCATCCCGAGCCCGGCCCTAAGCTCCTCGGCATCGGCCGGGTCCATCGCCGCCAGCTCGACCTCGGCGCGGGCGAACACCCCGACCGCCCGCGCCCGGCCCGCGGGGAGCGCCGCGGCGACCGCGGACACCACCGAGTCGGCACCGTCCACCTGCGAGTCGTCCAGGTTCGCCACGGCGACCAGCGGCTTTGCGGTCAGCAGCCCGAAGCCGGACACGCCCCGGCGCTCCTCGGCGGTCATCGGCGCGTCGCCCACCCGCACGCCGTTCTCGAGGCCGGCCCCGAGCCGCTCGAGGAGCCCGCGCTCGCGCCCCATCGCCGCGCGCTCGGCGGCCCTCGCGCCCTTTACGCCCGCGGCCAGCCTGCCCAGCCTCCTCTCTATGATCCCCATGTCCACCAGGGCCAGCTCGTCTAGCATCGCCGCTGTGTCCGCGGCCGGGTCGATCCTGTCGAGGACGTGCGGCACGGCGGGGTCCGGAAAGGCGCGCGCCACGAGCGCCAGGGCGTCGGCGCGCTGCAGGTGCGTGAGCATCTCGCCGCCGATGCCGGCGCCGCGGCCGAACCCCTCCGGGGCGCGCGGCAGGTCCAGGTAGGTCACCTCGGCCTCGACTGTCCTGTCCGACCCGCCGATGCGGGCGAGCTCGCCGAGGCGCGGGTCGGCGAGCCTGGCGACGCCCGCGGCCGGCCTGTCGGGCCTCGTGGCGGCCGGCGCGCGGCCCGCCGTGGCCGCCCCGAACACGGTGGTCTTGCCGCTGAGGGGCAGGCCGACGATGCCTACTTCCAAGCTAGGTCAGCGCCTCTGCTCATCGGCCTCCTCCTCGTCCACCACCTTGCCGGTCGTCTCCACCGGGCTGGGCTCGTCGTCGCCCCCGGGGCGGCGGCCCAGGTGCTCCAGGACCACGTCGCGCGGGGCCAGGGCGACGAAGAGGATCGGCGCTGCGATCAGCGCCAGCAGGTCGTCGATCCTCCCGAAGGGCGTCAGGAAATCGGGGAACAGGTCGATCGGCGAGATCAGGTAGATTATGGCGGCCGGGAGTATGAGCTTGGTCAGAAGCGGCACCCGCCGGTCCATCACCAGGCGGTACACCAGGCGGGGCAGGCCGGTCAGGCTGATGAGGCGGAGTATGGAGAGCATCTCGGATGGGGTCCCGGGCGCAGGGACCGCGGTGACAAGATGATATATGTGCTGTGCGGGGCGAACGAGATCGCCGTGCGCGAGGACCTCGACGCCCTGCGCGAGACGGTGGAGCCCGCCGACCTTCGCGAGGCCAACATCTCCACGCTCGACGGCGCCGCGCTGTCGCCCGACGAGCTGCTCGGGGCGGCCATGTCGGCCCCGTTCCTGTCCAACCGAAGGCTCGTGATAGTAAGGGGCCTGCTCGGGAGGTTCGACGGCCGCCGCGCCTCGGCGCCGGGCCCTTGGAAGGGCATCGGCGAGCGGCTCTCGCAGCTTCCGGAGACGACGGTGCTCGCGTTCGCGGACGGGGCGCTGAGCCGCTCCGGCGGCCCGCTCCTCAAGGAGCTCAGCGGGGGCGCCGGGGCCACCGTCAGGCGCCACCCGGCCCCCCGGGGCCAGGCGATGCGCACCTGGATCTCCGAGCGCGCCGCGCTCAGGGGCGCCTCCGTGGAGGGCCGCGCCGCCGCGATGCTCGAGGACGCGGCAGGGTCCGACATGATCGCCCTGGACTCCGAGATAGAGAAGCTGTCGATCTACGCGGGCGAGCGGCCGATCTCGCCGGCCGACGTCGAGGCGATGGTCGCCTCGAGCCGGGAGGCGAACATATTCGCCGCGGCGGACGCGGCGCTGGCCGGCCGCACCGAGACCGCGCTCACCCAGATCCGCCGGACGCTCGCCGACGGGCAGTCGGCGGGCTACGTGCTGCACATGCTCCACCGCCAGGTGCGGCTGCTGATGCTCGCCAAGGAGCTGCAGCGAAAGCGCGTGGGAGCAAGGGAGATGCCCGCCCGGCTCGGGGTGAGCGGCTACCCGCTCAAGAAGACGCTGGAGCAGGCGCCGCGCTTTTCGCACGGGCACCTGGCGGCGGCGCACCGGCTGCTGGCCGAGACCGACGAGCGCATCAAGTCGGGCGCCGTGCGCGACGAGGTGGCGCTCGACGTGCTAGTGGCGGACCTTGCCGAGCTGGCGGGGGCGCGCTAGCCGGGCCTCGGGGCCCCGGCGGGGACCGGGTTGTAGCAGGCGACCAGGTGGCCGGGCTCGGGCTCCGAGAGAGGGGGCATCGGGCCGGTCCGGCACTCGCTCAGCGCCCGATCGCAGCGATCGAGGAACGGGCAGCGGTCCGGCGCGTCCAGCTGGGAGGGCAGCCCTCCCCTTATGGGGGCCAGGCGCCTCACGGGCCTGTCGAACCTGGGCACCGCATCCAGCAGGCCCCTGGTGTACGGGTGCTGCGGGCGCCGGTAGAGCGTCGGGGTGTCGGCCTGCTCCAGGCGGTATCCGCCGTACATGACCAGGACCACGTCCGCCATCTGCGCCATCACGCCCAGGTCGTGGGTGATAAGCACGAACGAGGTGCCGGTCTCGCGGCGAAGCTCGCCGAGGCGGTGCAGGATCTCCGCCTGGACGGTCACGTCGAGGTTCGAGGTGGGCTCGTCGGCGATAAGCAGCCTCGGGGAGAGCGCGAGGCCCATCGCGAGCATAACCCTCTGGGCCATCCCGCCGCTGATCTCCCAGGGGTGGCGATCGAGCATCCCGCGCCCGTCGGCTATGCCCATCTGGGCCAGCAGGTCCACGGTCAGCTCGGTCGACTGCCTGACGCTCAGGTCCGTGTGGACCTCGAGAACCTCGACGATCTGCTCGCCGATGGTGACGACCGGGTTGAGCGCGCTGAGCGCGTCTTGGAAGACCATCGCGATCTCCCTGCCGCGCAGGGCCCGCATCTCGGCCTCCTCGAGCCCGACCAGATCACGCCCCCGGAACCTGATCGCCCCGGCCTCGATCCTGCCGGGCCTCGGCACAAGGCCCATGATCGAAAGGCCCGTCACGGTCTTCCCGGACCCGCTCTCGCCGGCGATGCCGACCACGCTGCGCTCCGGCACCTCGAAGGAGATGCCGCGCACCGCCTTGACCACGCCGTCGACGGTGTGGAAGTAGGTGTGAAGGCCCTCTACCTCGAGAAGCGGCTTGCCCATGGTCGCCGCGCTCCGGCGGCACCATAAACCTTACTACGGCCCGCCGCAGCTCCTGTCCGCGCCCACAGACTTGATATGTAGCGACTAAAGCTAATTGACCACAGACGCGCAGGATTCTATAATCGATCCGTGGACCCAGGCGGGCCGGCCCGACGCCGGCCGGAGGTGGAACGCATCATGGCGATGGTACCGGAAAAGCTGACCGATCAGGCCGCGGAGGCGCTGCGCGCCTCTCAGCGCCTGGCGGGGGAGGGCCGGCAGGCCGAGTGGACGACCGAGCACGTGCTGTGCGCCCTCCTGGACCAGGAGGACGGCGTCGCGGCGTCGCTGCTCGCCGGCATGGGGGTCGACCCCGAGGGCGTCCGCGCCTCCGTCGGGCGTCTGCTGGCGCTGGCCCCGACCGTCTCCGGCCCCGCGGCCCAGCTCTACGCATCGCCGCGCGTCAGCGCGGTGCTGGAGCTGGCCAGGGGCGAGGCCCGCAGGCTCAGGGACGAGCTGGTCAGCGCAGAGCACCTCCTCGTCGCGGTCGTGATGAGCGAGGAGGGGAGGGAGAGCGAGCTCGCACGCGTGCTGGCGGACGCGGGCATCACGGTTGAGCGGCTCTACGGCGCCCTCAAGGCGGTCAGGGGAGGCCACCGCGTGACCGACGAGGGCGCCGAGGGGCGCTACCGGGCGCTCGAGCGCTTCAGCGTGGACCTGACCGCGCTTGCCCGGTCCGGCGGACTCGACCCGGTCGTGGGCCGGGACGCCGAGATCGAGAGGGTGCTCCAGACGCTGATCCGGCGGACCAAGAACAACCCGGTGCTGATCGGCTCGGCCGGGGTGGGCAAGACCGCGATCGCCGAGGGCCTGGCCAGCCTCATCGCCGCGGGCGAGGTCCCGGCCGCGCTGCGCGGGCGGCGCGTGCTGGCCCTGGACGTGGCCGCCCTGGTCGCCGGCAGCAAGTTCAGGGGCGAGTTCGAGGAGCGGCTCAGGGCGGTGATCGAGGAGACCAAGCACGCCGCGGGCGAGGTGATCCTGTTCATCGACGAGCTCCACACGGTGGTCGGCGCCGGCGCCAGCGGCTCGGAGGGGGCGATCGACGCCGCCAACATGATGAAGCCGGCCCTCGCCCGCGGCGAGCTCCAGGCCATCGGGGCCACCACCGAGGCGGAGTACATGCGCTACATAGAGAAGGACGCGGCCCTGGAGCGCAGGTTCCAGCCCATAGTCGTCGAGGAGCCGGACGACGCCGCCTCCCTTGACATGCTGCGCGCCCTGCGCCCGAGGTACGAGGAGCACCACGGCGTCGAGGTGACGGACGCGGCGCTGGAGGCCGCGGTGCGGCTCAGCCGCAGGTACGTGACGGGGCGCAGGCTGCCCGACAAGGCCGTCGACATGCTCGACGAGGCCGCCAGCGCGCTGCGCATCGAGGCCGAGAGGGATCCGCCGAAGGTGCGGGAGGCTAGGCGCAGGATCGCCGGCCTCAGGGCCGAGGAGGAGGACGCCGCCGCCCGCGGCGAATACGAGGAGGCGGCGCGGCTCAGGACCGAGGGCGCGCGCGAGAGGGATCGCATGGACGCGCTCGGGGCCGGCGACGGGCGGCCGGGGCGCGGCAGGACCGTGACGGCCGAGGACGTCGGGCGGCTGGTCGCAGACCGGACCGGGATACCGGTCGACCGGCTGCTGTCCGCCGAGGCCGACCGCCTCTCGCGCATGGAGGAGGACCTCGGCGCCCGCGTCATCGGCCAGGAGCGGGCGATCTCGGCGGTCTCGGAGGCGGTCCGGCGGTCCCGCGCGGGCCTGTCCGACCCGCGCAGGCCGATCGGCAGCTTCATATTCCTCGGGCCCACCGGCGTGGGCAAGACCGAGCTCGCCAGGGCGCTGGCCGAGTACATGTTCGACGACGAGGACAGCATCGTCCGCGTGGACATGTCCGAGCACATGGAGGGCCACTCGGTGTCCCGGCTCATAGGCGCGCCGCCGGGCTACGTCGGCTTCGACGAGGGCGGCCAGCTCACGGAGGCGGTGCGCCGCCGCCCGTACCGCGTGGTCCTCTTCGACGAGATGGAGAAGGCGCACCCCGACGTCCTCAACCTGCTGCTGCAGATCCTCGAGGACGGGCGGCTGACCGACGGGCACGGGCGCACGGTCGACTTCCGCAACACGATCGTGATCCTCACCTCCAACCTGGGAACCGAGCAGATCTCCCGCGGGCAGGTCGGCTTCGCCGGTAGGGGCGCGGGGGCCGGGGACGCCGCATCGCGCGAGGCGGCCGCGCGGGAGGCGCTCAGGAGACACCTTCGGCCCGAGTTCATCAACCGCGTGGATGAGACCATCGTCTTCGATCCCCTCGCGCCGTCGCAGGTCGAGCGCATCGTCGACCTGATGGTGGCCGACGTCTCGGCGAGGCTGGCCGAGCGCGGGGCCTCGCTCGACCTCACCGCGGCCGCCAGGGCCTGGCTCGCGAACCAGGGGTTCGACCCTGACTACGGGGCGAGGCATCTGCGCCGCGCGGTCCAGCGACACGTCGAGAACGCCCTCTCGGCGAGGATCATCTCCGGCGAGCTCTCCGAGGGAGGGCACGTGACGGTCGACGCCGGCGATGACGGGCTCACGTTCGAGGTGGGGCGCGCCTAGTCCCGGGCCCGCCGCGGCCCCGCGGCCCGGGCCGCGCCGTCCAATAGAATGAACGCCCGTGGACGAGACCGGCCCTGCGGGCTCCCCAGAACACTCCCGGCCCCCGCCGCTGGTCGCGGCGGCGTCGCGGCTCGGCCGGCTGCTTCGGCCCGGCCGGGCCGCGCAGATCGGCTTCCTGCTGGCCGGGGTCGGCCTGATCGCCGCCGCCTCGGTGATCGGGACCAGGTACGCCGACGTGGGCCAGCTCTCGAACGTCGGCTATCCCGGCGTCTTCTTCCTCAGCTTCCTGGGCAGCGCGGCGCTGGTGCTCCCCGTGCCGGGGCTGATCTCGCTGTGCGCGGTCAGCGTGGTGCTGAACCCGCTGCTCCTGGGGCTGCTCGCCGCCGCCGGGGAGACGCTCGGGGAGATCTCCGGGTACGCGGTCGGGTACGGCGGGGGCGGCGTGGTCGAGAAGAGCCGGACTTACCAGCGCGTGCGCCGGTGGATGATCGCCCGCGGCTGGTTCGTGATCCTCGTCGTCTCGATCGTCCCCAACCCGCTCTTCGACCTCGTGGGAATCGCCGCCGGCGCGACCCGGTACCCGATGTTCCGCTTCCTGGGCATAGTGCTGGTCGGAAAGGCGATCAAGGGCGTGGCCCTGGCGTACCTGTGCCACCACGGCATCAGGGCGCTTCCCTGGGTCGGCTGACGGCCCCCGGGTGTTACAATTTTTGCCTGCGGTCGCCCTCGCGCGGCCGCCCTCGCTCCGCAGTAGCTCAGCGGTAGAGCAGTCGGCTGTTAACCGACCGGTCGTTGGTTCGAATCCAACCTGCGGAGCCAGCGCATCTCCCGGCCGCTTCGCGGGCGGCGATCTGTGACAGCGGGTTCGGCGCCCGCTAGACTCTTCCCCGTGGGATTCGGGTCGCGGCCGTCGGTGCCGCTCGCAACTCGCCGCGCGGCGCAGCTTGAGCCGGCGGATCTGGCGCGTCCGTACCGGTGCGCGGGAGGGGCGCCGTGAAGCTGGACCTCGGTGCGATGCGGCCGGATCTGGAGACCGTCCGGGGAGACGTGTTCGGCGGCGTCACGGCCGCCGTGGTGAGCCTGCCCCTCGCGCTCGCGTTCGGCGTGGCATCCGGCCTCGGTGCGGTCGCCGGCATGTACGGGGCGATAGCGGCGGGCTTCTTCGCGGCCCTGTCCGGGGGCACCAGGACCCAGATAACCGGCCCCACGGGCCCTATGGCGGTGGCGGTGGCGGTCGTGGTCACCGCCCACGGGCCGGACAACCTCGCCGAGGTGTTCACGGTCGTGATCATGGCGGGGCTGCTCCAGGTCCTCCTCGGCGTGCTGAGGATAGGGCGGTTCATCGCCTACACGCCCTACTCGGTGATATCCGGATTCATGTCCGGGATCGGCCTGATAATCATCCTCGTCCAGACCATGCCCTTCCTGGGCAAGAGCGTCGCCAAGGGCGGACCGCTGGGGGCGGTCGGGGCCTGGCCCGAGGCCTTCGCCGGCGCCGACCTGGGTGCCGTCGCGATAGCCGCGTTCACGCTCGTCGTGGTGGTCGGCTGGCCCAGGCAGCTCCGCCAGGTCCTTCCGCCCGCGCTGGCGGCCCTGATAGCGGGAACGCTGCTGGCCGTGTTCTGGCTCGGGGGCACGCCGGTTATCGGGGAGGTGCCGACGGGGCTGCCCGGCCTCCAGCTGCCTGAGATGTCGCCGGGCGTTCTCGCGAGCGCGGTTCAGCCGGCGCTGACGATCGCCCTGCTGGGGTCGATAGACACGCTCTTGACCTCCCTTGTCGCCGACTCCATGACGCGCACGCGCCACGACCCGAACCGCACGCTGGTGGGCCAGGGCATCGGAAACATGGCGACCGGGTTCGTCGGGGGCACGCCCGGGGCGGGCGCGACCATGGGCACCGTGGTCAACATCCGCGCCGGGGGGACCACGCCCCTGTCCGGCGTGCTGTGCGCGGCGATACTGGTGGCGCTGGTGCTGGGTCTAGGCAGGTATGTCGAGGCGATTCCCCACGCGGTTCTAGCGGGGATACTCATGAAGGTGGGCTGGGACATAATCGATTGGCGCTTCGTCACCCGCGTGCGCCGTGTCCAGCGCGAGCACATGCTGGTGATGGTGGTCACGCTTGGTTTGACAGTCTTCCTGGATCTCATAACGGCGGTGACCATCGGCCTGATCGTCGCCGGAATGGCGAGCGCTCGCCAGTTCGAGCGTCTCCAGCTCGACAGCGTCCTCTCCGTGCCGCTGCTGGACAGGAGCTTCCTGCCGGTCGGAGGGAGCGGCGCCCGCGTCGATGAGGCGACGGACATCGCCGGCGATCTCGATGAGGAGGATGCGGACGAGTTCGCGGCACGGGTCGGGCTGGTATCCCTAAAGGGGAGCTTCACGGTGGCATCGTCAAACAAGCTGATCAACACGATCACCGGGGACATCAGGGACCACGAGGTCGTGATTCTGGACTTCTCGGAGACGATATACATCGACGACAGCGCGGCCCTGGTGGTCGAGCAGTTGATCGACACGGCTGCGGCGCACGACACGTCCTGCATAGTCATGGGCCTGTCCGGCCGTCCCGCGGAGGCCCTCGACGCTCTCGACGCGCTTGGGGCCGTCCCACGGGAGAACATCGTCGAGACTATCGAAGAGGCCAGGGAACTGGCGGTGCGCATCCTCGAGCCCCCGGTCCCAGAGGAAGGGGAGGGCGAGGGGGACTAGCGCCTGGCCGCAGGGGGTGCGGCCCGCCCGGATCGGCGTTGGTTGGCCGCGTGTAGGCGCGGATTTCGGCCGGGCATTTGGACTTCGCTGCGCCGGACGTCGGCGCCCTTCCTGGGCCCAGATTGGAGTGTTCCGCAGCCCATGGCTCCGGTCGCCTCTGGGCGCGCCGCGCGCCCGGACTTGGGCATCTTGACGCGCGCGTTACGGTCCGCCAGTGGAACATCGGGTCGGCACGCTCTATGTCACCGTAGCCCCCGGATGGATTTGCGGAACGTTGGGGGAGTGTTAGCGCGGGTCAACGCGGAGACGCCGACCGGGCCCGGCGGATCGTCTGGGGTGACTAATCGGGTGAGATGTGCAATAGTATTGGGGAAACGTGCGTCGACCGATCTCGGTCGGTCTAGGCGCGAATATCATCATTGGAGGCTCGTGTAGCAGATGCCGAACTTCAGCACCATGTCCGTTCAGGAGGCCCTTAGGCTCACCGGCGGCGGCAAAAGGCAGAAGGATCTAGCCGCCTATCTGGAGAGCATCAACTCCCTCGACAGGGGGAGCGCTGGCGTGGTCGAGCCGTCGCAGGGCGAGAGCCTTTCCACGGTCAGGCGCAGGCTGGGCGACGCGGCCAGGCTGTCGGGCAGGGAGATCGAGATCAGGCGCGGCGAGGGAGCCGTGTACTTCTGGATCAAGGACGGCCGCAGGCGCAGCGGCCCCAGGCCCCGCAAGGCCTAGCAGACCCTTCGGCGCCCCGGCCGCCCGGCCGGGGCGCACCCCTCCCCCCGCAGAGCCCCTTCCTTCGAAGGGGCCGTCTCCGCACACCCGCCCACGAGGTTCGGACCGCCCGCGCCCGGCCTCTACTCCTCTCCATTGATTGGGTCGGCGCCCCGGCTCGCCGCTTGCCGGCGCACGCGCTGCGCGACGGCAGTTCGGGGACGGCGCATGAGGGACCGGTCCCGGCGCGGCCTGCAGGGTCCTGTCAGGCAATCGTGACCGCAGTCGAACTGGCGATGCTGCTGGAGGCCAAGGCCCGAGCCGCGGGATTCGCGGTGCAGACCGAGCCGTCGCCGCGGTCCGATTCGCGGTACGTGCGGCTGCGGCATCCCGCCGGATGGACAGCCCACGTCCGGGTGTCAGATCACGACTTGGCGGGAGGTCGCCGGCCGCTTGAGCTCAGGACGACCGACCCGGAATCGGCCATCGACGACCTGATGGCATCGCTGGTGAGTTGACGGAGCCGCTAGCCGCGGCCCGAGAGCAGGAAGCCGCGGTCGACTAGGTGCGCGGCGATGCGCCTCGCGTTCTCCTCGGCCGAGCAGTCGACCGTGTCCAGGGTGATCTCGGGGCTGGGCGGGGGCTCGTAGGGGTCATCTATCCCCGTAAAGCCCTTGATCTCTCCCCTGCGGGCCTTGGCGTACATGCCCTTCGCGTCGCGCGACTCGGCCACCTCCAGGGGCGTGTCCACGAACACCTCGACGAACCGGTCCGCGCCGCACATCTCCCTGGCCTCGTTGCGGGTGGCGATGTAGGGGCTGACCGCGGCGCAGATGGCGATGCCTCCGTGCCTGACGATCTCCCCTGCAACGAAGCCGATGCGGCGGATGTTCGTGTCCCTGTCCTGCTTGGAGAATCCCAGGCCCTTGGACAGGTGCGTGCGGACCACGTCGCCGTCGAGCACGGTCACCTGTCGACCGTGCTCCATGATCAGGTTGGTGAGCACGTCCGCCGTGGCGGTCTTGCCGGCCCCGGAGAGTCCCGTGAACCACACGCAGACCCCCTGGCGGTGCATCGGCGGGTAGCTCTCGGCGAGCACCTCCGCGACCTCGGGCCTGGTGAACCAACCGGGCAGCGGCCTGCCCGCCGCCAGGTACTGCTCGCGGACCTGGGTTCCGGAGATGGAGGCCGTCCGGGTGCCCTCGGGGATCCGGCTCATCTCCTCGTAGCGGTCCTCGTCCGGCAGGTAGGCCACCATCTGGAACGGGACCATCTTCACGCCGAGCTCCCGCTCGTGCTCGGCCACCGCCTCCTGGGCGTCGTAGGGGCCGTAGAAGGGGTTGCCGGCGGAGTCCAGGCCGGGACCGGCGTGGTCCCGCCCGACTATCAGGTGGCTGGCGCCGAAGTTGCGCCGTATGATCGCGTGCCAGACGGCCTCCCTCGGCCCGCCAAGGCGCATGGCCAGCTGCAGTAGCGACAGCAGGACCCGGTCGCCGTCGTAGTACCTGTCGGCCAGCGCCTTGTAGGTCCTGACCCGGGTGTAGTGGTCGACGTCGCCGGGCTTGGTCAGCCCGACCACCGGGTGGATCATCAGCACGCCGTCCACCGCCTCGGCCGCGCGCTTGGTCAGCTCCTCGTGCACGCGGTGGAGGGGGTTGCGGGTCTGGAAGGCGACCACGTTCGGGCGACCGAACGTCCCGAGCCTGGCCCGCGCCTGCTCGGGCGTGAGCCTGAGCTCGGCGAAGTCGTGGTGGACCGGGAGCTGGATCACGCGGATGGGGCCGGACAGGTTGACCGGGCCCCAGCCGGCCATCTCGGCGACCATGGGATGGGTCGGGTCGGTCGTGCCGAACGCCATGCGCGCCACCTGGTCGGCGGACCACTCGTAGGCCTCGGCGATCGTCATCGTGCCCAGCAGGTCGTTGTTCGGGCTGCGCAGGGCGACCTCGGCGTCGAGCGACACGCCCTCGGCGGGCTCTGCGGGAAGCGTGACCGGGATCGGGAAGAGCGTGCCCGAGGCCAGCCTCATGTCCTCGAGAACTCTGAGGTGGTCCTGCTCTCCCATGAAGCGGTCCAGCGGCGAGAAGGCCCCGGTCGCCAGCAGCTCGAGGTCGCACATCGCCCTGGGCGACAGCTGCACCGAGGGCAGGGAGGCCGCGTGTGCCCTGAGCTCGGCCGCCTCCTCTGCGCCGACGGTGAGGTCGACCAGCCCCCCGCCGTAGGGCGTGACCAGGCCCGCGCGGGCCTCCCCGGCGCTCATGTGCCCAGGCCTCCGCGCGGGCTCGCGGCGCCCGGTCCGACGTGTATGCCGCACTCCTTGGGAACGCCGTCCTCCCACCACCAGCGACCGGCCCTGGGGTCCTCGCCGGGCCTCACCGCGCGCGTGCACGGATCGCAGCCGATGCTGGTGTAGCCCCTGTCGTAGAGGGCGCTGTAGGGGACCTCGTTCGCCCTGATGTAGGCCCAGACGCGCCCCTCGTCCCAGTCGGCCAGGGGGTTGATCTTGACCAGTCCGCCGCGCGCGGAGTCGATCTCCACCTTGGGGGTGTCGGCGCGCGTTCCGCCTTGGGACCTGACCAGCCCGGTGATCCAGGCGTCGAGGCCCGCGAGCGCGCGCTCGAGCGGCCTGACCTTGCGGACCTCGCAGCACCGCAGCCGCATCGAGTAGCTGCGGTAGAACATGTTCATGCCGTGCCTCGCCACCATCTCGGACAGCTCGGCCGGGTCCGGGTGGTGGACCTCGATGCGGCAGCCGTAGCGCATCTGGGTGCGGTCTATCAGGTCGTAGGTCGCGGCGGGCAGCCGCCCCGTGTCCAGCGTGATTATCCGCGTGCCCGGGGAGATGCGGCTGAGCATGTCGAGCAGCACCATGCCGGTCACCTGGAAGCTGGTGGACAGGGCCAGCGCATCCCCGAACCGCTCGACCGCCCAGCCGAGCACCTCCTCGGGGCGGTCGTCCTCGAACCGCGCGGCGAGGCTCTCGGCCTCGGCGGCCTGCATTCTGGCTCGGCTGATGGTTGCGGCGGGGTCGGTCAAGCGGGCCTCAGGCGGGATCCGGTGCGCGGCCAAGAAAAGGCCCCTCGGCGTGACGTCCGAGGGGCCAGACCTCCTGGGCGCTGTCGACCAAGTTTAGACCCCGGCCCGCGGGCCGGTCAAGGAAGCCGCCGCCCGTCCCGCCGGTCGCCTTCGCCGCCGTCCGTCCCCGGGGCGGGGCTGCCCTCAGGGCCTGCGGGCGACCACCTCGCCGAAGGCCAGGGCCCCGACGGCCCCGTCGCAGCCCTTCCAGCGGTCGAGGTCGGCGCGCCACTCGTCGAGCTGCTGCTGCGTGGCCAGGCCCAGCGCGACCGCCGCCGCCATCACCTTCGGCGAGTAGAACCAGTCGGAGATGAAGCCGTGCAGGAATTCGACGTCGCCCTGCGTTCCGAAGAAGTCGAACGAGCCGCCCGCCCGCACGTCCTCAAACCCCGCCTCGTGGAAGCGGGCCCTGAGCTCCCTGCCGATCTGGGGGTGCCCGCCGTTGGCCAGGAGCAGCCCCGCGAACGTGGCCCAGGCCTCGGCGGTGCCCTCGTTGGCCGGCTCAAGGAACGAGGAGTCGACGATCATCTCGCGGCTGGCCACGACGCCGCCCGGCCTGAGCACCCGCCGCACCTCGGCGAGCGCCCGCTCGGTGTCCGGCACGTGCATCAGCACGGCGTGGCAGTGGGCCGCGTCGAAGTACCCGTCCTCGAAGGGCAGGTCCGTGACGTCGCCTGTTTGGAAGTGCGCGTTGCCGTGCCCGCCCGCGGCCGCGGCCGCGCGGGCGATTTCGATCTGCGATTCCTCCATGTCGACGCCGTGCAGCTCGCCGGGCTCGACCGCCTGCGCCAGGCCCACGGAGATGGACCCGGGTCCGCACCCGAAGTCCAGGACCCGCATGCCGGGCCTAAGGTGCGGCATCAGGTGCGCCGCCTGGCCGGCGGCGCTGCGGCGATCGAGGAGCTGGGTGAACTCCTCCCCGTAGCCCATCGTGTAGCCCTGCTCGGTCATCCGATCACCTCCGCTGATACGGCCGCCGCCGGCCTCACTCTTCCACGGGCTCGGGGGCGACCGCGAGCCACTCGCCGGAGGCCGGGTCGTAGATCTCCGACGTCGCCGACCGCCCCGCGTCGGCGCCGCCCTCCAGCCCGCCGGTGACCATCACGGTCCCGTCCGCGAGCGAGGCCGCGGTGTGCTGGTAGCGCGGCGCCCCGAGATCCCCGGCATTCGACCATGTCCCTGAGGCGGGATCGAAGATCTCCGTCAGGGAGTGCTCGCCCACGCCGCCGGCCACCAGGACCCTCCCGTCCGCGAGCGAGGTGGCCGTGTGGTCCGCCCTGGGCGCCCCGAGATCCCCGGCATCCGACCAAGTCCCTGAGGCGGGATCGAAGATCTCCGCGGTCGCGACCGGGCTCCTGTCCGGACCGTATCCCCCGACGACGAGCACGCGCCCGTCCGGCAGCGCCGTGGCCGTATGGAAGCTGCGTGCGGCCGCCATGGGCGCCGCCGCGGACCACAGCCCGGTCTCCGGATCGAAGATGTCCGCCTCGGGCAGGGCCTGGACGCCCGGTCGCCTTCCGCCGGTGACCAGCACGCGCCCGTCGGGGAGCGCCGCCGCGCGGTGCCACGCCCTCTTGCCGGTCATCGTGCCGGCCGGGCCCCACGAGTCGTCGTCCGGGTCGTAGATCTCCGCCCCGTCGAGGTAGAGGGCCGTCTTGCCACCGGTGACGAGCACGCGCCCGTCGGGCAGCGCCGTCGCGGTGTGGCCCGAGCGCCCTGTCCCCATCGAGGCGCCCTTGCTCCATGACCCGGACGCCGGGTCGTATATCGCCCCGGACATCGGATACGAGTTAGAGCCCCGCCCGCCGGTGACCAGCACCCGGCCGTCGTCCAGCAGCGTTGCCCGGTGGTTCTCCCTCGGCAGCGGGAGCCCCGCCACCATCGACCAGTCGCCCGTGGCGGGGTCGAAGATCTCGACGGCCGCCGTGGGCGCGCCCCTTATGACCAGCCCCTTGCCGCCGGCGACCAGCACGCGCCCGTCGGCGAGCACCGTGGCGGTGTGCAGGACGCGTGCCTCGGTCAGCCGCCCGGGCGGGCGGGCCGCGATGCGGGCCTCCTCGTCCTCGGCGGACTTGGTGCCCGGGGCCTGCACGATCTCGACCGGGGCGTCGTCCGAGGCGGCGCCGCCGGAGCACGCGAGCCCGGCGGCCAGCGCCAAGCCAGCCAGGGCCGGCAGGACCGATCCCACGTTCATCGGGACCTCCCTGAGATCGGGGTGGGGCGGGGCGGCCCCGACCCGATGCGCCTAGGGCTGCTCGCCCTCCTCTTCGACGGTGGACGGGCCGACGGTGAGCCACTCCCCGCTGACGGGGTCGTACACCTCCACCGAGTCCGAGCGCCGCCCGTCCTGTCCGCCCTCGAAACCGCCGGTGATCATGATCGTCCCGTCGGGCAGCAGCTCGGCGCTGTGGTGGTAGCGCGCCAGGTTCGTGTTGCCGGCCTCGGACCACGTCCCGGTCCCGATCTCGTAGACCTCGGCGAGAGTGAACTCGCCCAGCCCGCCGGCGACGACTATGTCGCCGCTCTCGAGCGCCGTGGCGGTGTGATCGGCCCGCGGCTCGCTGAGCGTACCGGCGTCGGACCACGTCCCCGACCCCGGGTCGAAGATCTCGGAGGTGTTGACCGGGTCCTTGTCCGCCCCGTAGCCGCCCACGACCAGCACCCGCCCGTCGGGCAGCAGGTTGGCGGTGTGGGAGTTGCGGGCCGTGGCCATCGGGGCCGCGGTCTGCCACTCGCCGCTGGACGGGTCGTATATCTCCACCTCGGCAACGGCCGCCGTTCCGGCCCTCTTGCCGCCGGTGATCAGCACCCTGCCGTCGGCCAGGCGCGTCGCCCGGTGCCAGGCCTTCTTGGCCGACAGGGCGCCCGCGTCGCTCCACTCGCCGCTGGCGGGATCGTAGAGCTCGGTGGTGTCCAGGTAGAAGGCGACCTTTCCTCCGGCCACCAGCACGCGGCCGTCCTCTAGCATCGTCGCCGTGTGCGAGTAGCGCCCGCTGTTCATGTCGGCGGCCTCGGCCCAGGCCTCGGAGTCCGGGTCGAACAGGATCGTCGAGAGCGGGTACGAGACCAGCCCGATGCCCCCGGTCACCAGGACCCGCCCGTCCTCCATCAGCACCGCGCGGTGGTTCTCCCGCGCAGAGGGCATCGGCTCCGTCGCGGTCCAGTCGCCGGTCCCCGGATCGAAGATCTCCGCGGTGTCCCCCGGGGGGGTCGTGTAGCCGCCGCCGGCGCCGCTGCGGCCGCGCCCGCCGGTGACCAGCACCCGCCCGTCCTCGAGCCGGGTGGCGGTGTGGTAGATCCTGGGCTCGATGAGCCGTCCCGGCAGCCTGGCCGCGAGTCTGGCCAGCTCGTCCTCCTCCGACTTGCTGCCGGGCGCCTGGACGACGAAGGTCTCGTCCTCCTTCTCCTCAGGCGCGGGCGCGGGCGCCTCCCCGCCACCATCGCCGCCTCCGCCCCCCCCGCCGCACGCGGCTGCTGCGGCGAGCGCCAGCGCGGCGAGCGAGACCACCAGCGGGGTCAAGAAGCGATTCCGTGCCATAGGGACCTCCCCATCTCCAGCCTGGGCGCCTAGTGGCGGGCCCCGCGCCGCGGGGCTCAGCGGATGGCGATTCTAGCAGCGGGCCGCCGGATGGTCAAACCCGTGCGGCTGCCTTAAAGCGGTCTATAGACTGCTTACCGCGCCCAAGGCCTCATGCCTCGCGCGCCCTGACCTCCGGCTCGACGCCCAGGCGGTCGGCGCCCCCGTACATCTCCCACGGCCTGAAGGACTCGACGAAGGCCTTGGCCTCGTCCATCGAGGCGATGCCCTTCTGGGCCCTTCCGGGGTCGTATCCGAAGGTCTGGGCGAATGCGTCGAATCCGCGCTTGGTCTCCCGGACCCCGCCGACCTCCGCCAGCCCCTCCGCCCCCAGGTCGAGGACCAGCCGCTGCCCCCTTCGCGTGTGCTGCCAGTACAGTTCCAACGATCCAGTGCCTCCGCTCTCCAAGTATTATCTATGCTAATGGCTAATGGCTCGGATTGTGGCTAGGGTGGCGAGGGCGGCCGGGCTGGCCGCCAGGGTCGCGCTCTTCCTGCTGGTGCTCGCGACCGTGCTGATCGCAGCGACGCCGCAGGGGCGGACGGGCGCGAGCGCCGTCATGTTCGCCATGCAGGTGGTCCCCGCCGTCCCCGTCAAGCCCCTCGAGTGGTTCACGCCCGACCCGGAGCGCAGGCAGATCCGCCTGCAGGGCGAGGGCGGCGAGCTTCAGGCCGACCTGTACGTCCCGGGGGGCGAGGGGCCGTTCGCCGCCACGCTGCTGTTCCTGGGAGTGAACCCGGCGGGCCGCGACGACCCCCGCGTCGTCAACCTCGCCGGCGGCCTGGCGAGGACCGGCAGGGTGGTGATGGTCCCGTGGTCCGCGAACATGGTTGCAAAGCGCGTCGAGGCCTCCGATGCCCGCGACCTGGTGAGCGCCTTCCGGCACCTTGCGGCGCTGGAGTTCGTCGACCCGGACCGGGTGGGAATGGCCGGCCTCTGCGTCGGGGCGTCGATGGCCGCGGTCGCCGCGCAGGACCCGCTCATCGCCGACGGCGTCGCGTACGTCAACTTCTTCGGCGGGTATCTCGATGCGGCCGAGCTGGTCGTCTCGGTGGCCAGCGCCACGCGCGCCTACGGGGACGAGGTCGAGCCCTGGCAGCCCGCCGCCCTATCGACCGAGGTGGTCCGCATCCACCTCATAGGAGACGTCGCCGACCCCGCCGAGCGCGACGTCCTTGAGCGGGCCTTCCTGCGCGGCGAGCCGGTCACGCGCGCCGAGCTCGACGGCCTCTCCGGCGAGGCCGCCGCCGTGCTGGCGATGCTCAGCCGCCCGTCGAGACCCGAGGCGCGGGCGCTGCTCGCCGAGTTGCCGGCGCCGACGCTGCGCTCGCTGAGGGACATCTCGCCGATATCGGGCCTGGACCGGCTGCAGGCGCGGCTGCTGATCATGCACGACCGCGAGGACGACCTCGTCCCCTACCACGAGTCCCGGCGGCTCCTGGACGCGGTCGAAGGGAGCGGGAACCCGTACTACACGGAGTTCTCGTTCTTCTCGCACGTGGACCCGACCGAGCCGGTGGGACCGGCGGGCCTGCTCTCGGAGGGCTTCAGGCTCTTTCTGCACCTGTACAACATCTTCCGGACCGCATAGCCGGCCGGGCCCCCCGCGCCGCGGCCGTCGCGGGCCGGGAGGGATCCGGCCCCCGGACGCGGGCGCTCCTTGCGCGGGCGGCGGGGGCCCGCATAACATCGGGCCGCCCCCGGCGCCGATCCCATGACGCTACTTGCAAGACAGACGAGGGCCGCCCCCGGCCAGGTCCAGACCGTGCTCGGCCCGGCGGAGCCGTCCGCGCTCGGGCCCACCTCCATGCACGAGCACCTGCTGCTTAGCCTGGACTGCTACCTGCTGGAGCCCGAGGAGGCGACGGCGCGCGGCCTGGCCGCGGCGCCGGTGTCGATGGACACCCTCGGCGGTCTCCCCGGGCGCTGGAGGGCGCACCGGCCCACGATGAACCTGATCGACGAGCGGGCGGCAGTCGAGGAGGCCACCGAGTGGCGGCTGAGCGGCGGGGGGACGATCGTGGACGCCACGTCGATCGGCATCGCCCGCGACCCGCTGGCCCTGGCGCGCATCTCCCGCGCCGCGGGCATCGGCGTCGTGATGGGCGCCGGGTACTACGTCCCGGTCTCGCACCCGGCGGGCATGGACGAGATGACCGAGGACGAGATCGCGCGGCTGATAGTCGGAGACATCGTCGAGGGCGTCGGCGAGACGGGCGTCAGGTCGGGGATCATCGGCGAGATCGGGTGCGTCGCGCCCCCGACGGACAACGTGCTGAAGGTGGCCCGCGCGGCGGCCCGCGCCCAGGCCGAGACCGGCGCCGCCATCCTCGTGCACCCGGGGCACGGCGAGCGCGAGCCGCTGCGCATGCTCGGCGTGCTCACCGAGGCCGGCGCCGATCCCTCCCGCGTCGTGCTGGGGCACCTCGACGCCCGGATAGTCGATCCGGCGGTCCTTGCGGAGCTCGCCGCGGCCGGGACCTACCTGGAGTTCGACACGTTCGGAATAGAGCACGGGGCATACGCCGGCGACGCGACCGCCATTCCCATGCCGACCGACGCCGCCCGCCTGGACATGATCGGCCTGCTGATCGAGCTGGGGCACCGCGACCGGGTGGTGATCGCCCACGACGTGTGCCACGGCTGGCGCCTGGTGCGGCACGGGGGGACCGGGTACGGACATATACTCTCTGGGATAGTGCCGAGGATGCGCGACCGCGGCTTCGGCGATGAGGACATCGACGCGATGCTCGTTCACAACCCAGCCCGGATCCTGGCCCTGGTCTAGCGGTGAGCGCGGCCCCATCCATCACGGCCGCCGAGCTGCGCTCCGCCGTGCCGGACACGGCGGGCGAGGTCGTGGTCGACGGGCCCAGCGCGCCGGTCGAGGTGTCGCGCGACTCGCGCGGCATCCCGCACATCCGGGCGCGGTGCGCCTCGGACGCGTTCTTCGGCCAGGGCTTCGCCACGGCGCAGGACCGGCTCTGGCACATGGACTACGACCGGATGCGCGCCTACGGCAGGTGGGCAGAGCTCGCGGGACCGCCCGGCGCCGCGGGCGACGCCTTCATGCGGCGCCTGGGCATCCGCCGCTCGGCCGAGCGCGACTACCGCGCGCTCGGCGAGGCGGCGAGGGGGATGCTCGACTCCTACGCGGCCGGCGTCAACGAGTTCATCCGCACCGCCGAGCACCCGGCCGCCGAGTACGCCCTGGTGGGGGCCGCCCCCGAGCCCTGGGCCCCCTGGGACTGCCTCGCGGTCTACGTGGTCCGCCACGTGATGATGGGTGGGTTCGAGGGCAAGCTGTGGCGCGCGAGGCTGGTGGCGTCGCTCGGCCCGGAGCGCGCGGCGGCGCTGTGCCGCGGATACCAGCCCGGACACCTCCTGCTCGTGCCGCCCGGCGAGCCCCACACCGGGGACTACGCCGACGGCTCGGCGCACTTCGGCGAGCTCGCCGAGGCGGTCTCCGCCCTCTCTGAGCCCGACGCAGGGTCCAACAGCTGGGCCCTCGGCCCCGGGCGCACCAGCACCGGGGCGCCGCTCCTTGCGGGCGACCCCCACAGGGGCCTGGACGTGCCCAACGTCTACTACCAGAACCACGTCGCCTGCCCGCAGTTCGACGTGATAGGGCTCTCGTTCCCGGGCTGCCCGGGCTTCCCGCACTTCGGCCACGGCGAGCGCGTCGCCTGGTGCGTGACGCACGCGATGTCCGACTACCAGGACCTGTACATCGAGCGCTTCAGCGCTGAGGACCCCGATCTCTACGAGCACCGCGGCCGGTGGCTGACCGCCGAGGTGCGCACCGAGACCATCCGCGTAAGGGGCGGGGACGACGTCGAGATCGAGGCCGTCCGCACGGTCCACGGGCCGGTGGTGTGGGGCGAGAGGCGCTCGGGTGCGGCCGTAGCGATGAGGTACACGGCGCTCGACGGCCCCAACCCGCTGGCCGAGCACCTGCTCTCGATGCTGACGGTCCGCACGGCGGCCGAGATGGACGAGGCGATGGAGGGCTGGGTCGATCCGTGCAACAACTTCATGATCGCCGACGTGGACGGCGCGGTCAGGTACCTGAACCGGGGGCGCGTGCCGGTGAGGCCCGAGGCCAACTACTGGCTGCCGGTGCCGGGCTGGAGCGGCGAGCACGAGTGGGACGGGTTCATAGATCACGCCGACCTCCCCCGCATCGTGGATCCGCCCGACGGCCTGATCGTTACCGCCAACCAGAAGATAGTCGGACCCGACTACCCGCACCTTCTGTCGCTGGACTACGCCCCCGGGTACCGGGCCCGGCGCATCCTCGACCGCCTCTCCGAGATGGACTCGGCGACGCCCGAGATGGCCGCCTCGGTCCACGCCGAGCGCGTCTCGATCCCGGCGACCGTGTACGTCGGCCTGCTCGCGGGGGCGCAGGGCAGGGGAGGGCGCTGGGACCGGGCGCGGGAGATGCTGTCGGAGTGGGACTGCTCGATGGACCCTGACCGGGCCGAGCCGACCATCTACGCCGCGATGCGCCTGTCGCTGAACCGCCGCCTGGCGGAGCTGTGCCTGGGGCCGCTGGCGGCTGAGGCCGCGGCGGCCGCGGGCAGGGGCATCCCCGCCCACCTTCGCCAGCTCGAGGCGCTGTTCGTCGCCTGGGCGCGAGACGGCGACGTCTCGGTCCTGCCCGAGGGGACGGACTGGGCGGGCGCCCTGGCCGACGCCCTCTCGGAGGGCCTCGGCATGCTGGAGGGCAGGCTCGGAGACGACATGGCGGCGTGGACGTGGGGATCGGTGCACGTGACCCGGCCGACCCACACCCTCTCGGCCTCGTTCCCGGACCTGGCGGGCGTGCTCGACCCGCCGGCCGCCCCGATCGGGGGCGACGGCGACACCCCCCAGGCGGGCTTCTTCGACCCGTCCGACCCGTTCACGGTCATGTCCACGTCCGTGGCCCGCTACCTGTTCGACCCGTCCGACTGGGACCGCTCGCGGTGGGTGGTGCCGCTGGGCGCTTCCGGCCACCCGGGCAGCCCGCACTACGCGGACCAGCTGCCGGCGTGGCGCGACCTCGAGATGGTCCCGATGACCTACAGCCCGGGGGCGGTCCGGGCGGCCGCCCGGACGGTCCAGACGCTGCGCCCGCCGGGAGAGGGGAGGCCATAGGACAGGTGACGCCGGGATACGAGGGCTCCAGCCAGCGCTACGGGGTCCACTGCGACTCGAACGTGATGGTCCCGGCCCGCGACGGGGTGGGGCTGGCCACCGACATCTACTTGCCCGCCGCCGGCGGCGAGGCGCTCGCCGGTCCGTTCCCGACGATCCTCGAGCGCACCCCGTACAACAAGGCCTCGGCCCCCAACGTCGCCAAGGCCAAGTTCTTCGCAAGGCGCGGGTACGTGTGCGCCATACAGGACGTGCGGGGGCGGTTCGCCTCGGAGGGCGAGTGGTACGCGTTCGCGCGCGAGGCCCCGGACGGCTACGACACCGTCGAGTGGCTGGCGTCGCGGCCCTGGTCCGACGGCAAGGTGGGCACGATGGGCGACTCGTACCCGGGCAGCGTCCAGTCCGCGCTCGCCACGCTGGACCCCCCGCACCTGTCGACCATGATCGTCGCGGTCGGCGCCTCGAACTACTACCACTCGTCGATGAGGCAGAACGGCGCGCTGGAGCAGCGCTTCCTCATATACGCGTTCCGCATGGCGGCCGACAGCAAGGAGGCGGCCCGCGACCCGGCCCTCAGGGCCGAGCTGCTGCGCCACTGGCCCCCCGAGCTCCGCGACGTGGGAGCGTTCACCACCGGCGAGAGCAGGGACCGCCTCGCGCTGGCGCGGATCATCGAGTCGTTCCCCCTCAAGGAGGGGGCGACGGTGCTGCGGCGCCTTCCCAGCTACGAGCGCTGGGCGATCGACATCCTCACCCACGGCAAGTACGGCGAGTACTGGATGCAGCGCGGCTACGCCCCGGGCGAGTACGCCGAAGAGCACGCCGACGTGCCGACGCTGTACCTCGGCGGCTGGTACGACACCTACCCCCGCAACACCATCGCCAACTTCCTGGACTTCACCGCGCTCAAGAGATCGGACCAGCGCCTGCTCATGGGTCCGTGGACCCACGGCCAGTACGAGATCACCAACTCCGGCGACTCGGACTTCGGCACCGAGTCGCACATCGACTACGACGACCTGAAGCTCAGCTGGTTCGACCGCTACCTGAGGGGCATGGACACCGAGGCCGGGCGATGGCCGCCCGTGCGCTACTTCACCATGGGCACCGGCGACCACTCGGTCGGGGCGTCGGGCCTGCTGAGCCGCGGCGGGTACTGGCGCTCGTCCGAGGTCTGGCCCCCGGAGGGGACGCGGCCGACCGAGCACTACCTGCACGCCGGCGGGGGACTGTCGACCGCGCCCCCCTCAGGCGCCGACGTCCCGCCGAGCCGGTTCACGTTCGATCCCTCGGACCCGGTGCCGACCATCGGCGGCTCGATCTCCGCGGCCAACCCCTGGATGAACCCGGGCGCCTACGACCAGCGGGGCGGACCGAGGTTCATCGGCTCGGTCGACGGCATGCCGCTGGCCGCCCGCCCGGACGTGCTCACCTTCCAGACGGAGGAGTTGGCGTCGGCCGTCGAGGCCACGGGCCCGATAACGGTCAGGCTCTGGGCGTCCTCGACTGCGGTCGACACCGACTTCACGGCGAAGCTCATCGACGTGGTGCCGCCGGCGGAAGACTGCCCGGACGGGCTGGCGATCAACATCACGGACTCGATCATCCGCGCGCGCTACCGGGACGGGTGGGACCGCGAGGAGATGATGGAGCCCGGGCGCGCCTACCTGTTCGAGTTCGAGCTGTTCCCGACGTCGAACGTCTTCGGGGCGGGGCACAGGATCCGCGTGGACATCTCCTCGAGCAACTTCCCGAGGTTCGACGTGAACCCGAACACCGGCGGTCCGCTCGGGACCGACCGCTCGCGCGTCCCCGCGGTCCAGTCCGTGTACCACGACTCGGGGCGCCCCTCGTGCGTGGTGCTGCCTCTGCAGCCGGCCGCGGCGCCGGGGCCCCAGCCGACCTTCCCCGGCATATAGCCGGGCAGGGGCTAGCGGTTGATCATGTGGGCGAGGCACTCCTCGGCCGGGACCTGCTCGCCGCGCATGTTGTGCTGGTGGAACAGCTCGTACCAGCCCAGCCCGGCGATGATCCTCTCGAACTCCAGGGCGGTCTCGCGGTCGGGCATGCGCCACAGGGCCATGTACTCGTAGTCGGCGCGCCGGTCGGTGTCGTCGTCGGCCCGCGCGATGGCGATCATCTCGGCGCCCTTGTCCGCCATCTCGGCGATCACGCCCTCCACGCTCTCGAAGAAGGCCCTGCGCTCCTCTGCGGTCTTGCTGAGCCACCCCTCGCGGGCGCTCCAAAGCTCCAGGTACAGGTACATGTCGGTCCCTCCTAAATGGTCCTCGCGCCTGCCGCGCGGCCTGATCCTAACCGTTCGCCCGCCGCCCGCCGGCCCTCACGCTCCGCCGGCGCCGACGTAGCTGAGCAGCCCCCCGGCCAGCAGGATCCTTCGCTGCCGGCAGCTGAGCTCGATGCGCGCGCCGACCGGCCGGCCCCCGTCGCCGCGCTCGAGGGAGACCTGCGTCGCTCCCCCCGCCACGAGGTCCCTTGCGCCCCGCAGCATGAGGCGCTCGCCCGCGCGGACCTCGCACCGGTCGCCCGGCCCGTCGAGCGTCAGCGGGAGCACGCCGTAGTTGACGAGGTTGTCGCGGTGTATGCGAGCGAAAGACCTGGCCAGGACGATCCGCACCCCGAGGTAGGCGGGGGCGAGGGCGGCGTGCTCGCGCGAGCTGCCCTGGCCGTAGTTCTCGCCGGCCGCGATGACGCCGCCGCCGGCGGACCTCGCCCTCTCGGCGAAGCCCGGGTCGACGTAGGCGAACACGTGCCCGGAGATCGCCGGAATGTTCGAGCGCAGGGCCAGCGTGGCGGACCCGGCCGGGAGGATGTGGTCGGTCGATATGTTGTCGCCCAGCGCTATCAGGACCTCGCCCCCGATCGAGTCAGCCATCGGCTCCGCGGCGGGCAGCGGCCTTATGTTCGGCCCCCGCCGGATCCGCACCGAGGACGGGTCGGCGGGCGGCGGGATGATCCCCGAGTCGTCGGTGAAGAGCGTCTCAGGGGCGGGCGCGGGCCGGCCGGCCGCGATCTCCCTGGGGTCGACGATGGCCCCGGCCAGCGCCGCGGCGGCGCAGACGGCCGGCGAGGCCAGGTAGACGCTGTTGTCCAGCCCGCCCGAGCGGCCCGGGAAGTTGCGGTTGAACGAGCGGACCGAGACGCCGCCGTGGCGCGGCACCTGGCCGATTCCCGCGCACGGCCCGCAGGCCGACTCAAGGAGCCTCACCCCCGCGCGGACGATGTCCGAGAGCGCGCCCGTGCCCGCGATCAGCTCTAGGACCTGGCGCGAGCCCGGGCTCATCACCATCGCGACCCGCGGGTGCACCGTGCGCCCGCGGAGCATGGCCGCCACCTCCGCGAGGTCGGCGTAGGACGAGTTGGTGCAGCTGCCGACGGCGACCTGGTCGACCGGCGTGCCGGCGACCTCGGCCACCGGGACCACGGCGTCGGGGCTGTCCGGCCGCGCCACCAGCGGGCCCAGTGAGGACAGGTCGATCGAGACCGCCTCGTCGTAGGCCGCCCCGCCGTCCGCCGCCAGCGGGCGGTACGCGTCCGCCCTTCCCTGGCGGCTGAGGAAGTCCAGGGACATCTCGTCGCTGGGGAACACGGACGTGGTCGCGCCGAGCTCGGCGCCCATGTTGGCGATGGTCGCGCGCTGGGGGACGGACAGGGTCGCGACGCCCGGTCCGTGGTACTCGAGCACGCGGCCGACGCCGCCGCGCACCGAGAGCCGCCGCAGCAGCTCGAGGATGACGTCCTTGGCCGATACCCCGGGCGTGAGCGCGCCGGTGAGCTCTACGCCCAGCACGGCCGGCATGCGCATGTGATAGGGGCTTCCCGCCATGGCGGTCGCCACGTCCAGGCCGCCGCAGCCTATGGCGAGGGATCCCATCGCGCCGCACGTGGGGGTGTGCGAGTCGGTGCCGATCAGGCTGGCGCCGGGCACGGAGAAGCGCTCGAGGTGGACCTGGTGGCAGATGCCGTTGCCTGGCCGCGAGAAGTGGATCCCGAACCTGGCCGCGACGTCCTGGAGGTAGGCGTGGTCGTCGGCGTTGCGGAAGTCGGCCTGGAGCATGTTGTGGTCGACGTAGCTGACCGAAAGGTCCGTCCTGACCCGGTCGACGCCCGTGGCCTCGAGCTGGAGGTACGCGAGCGTCCCGGTCGCGTCCTGCGAGAGCGTCTGGTCGACGCGGATGGAGATCTCCTCGCCCGGGGTCATCTCCCCGGCGACGAGGTGTCCGCCGATGAGCTTTCGGGTCAGGTTCTGTGGGTCGGGCATTGGAGGGGCGGGCCGCGCGCCGCTAGCGGCGCCGGGCGAGCCGCGAGCGCGGCACCAGCACGTGTCCCTCCATGATACGCCGGGCCGTGCGGTAGGTCGTCACCGACCGCACGCGCCAGCGAGCGCCGGCAGGCTCGACCGAGCACTCGACCGGCATCACGCCCGCCGGATGGCCGATCCGGACCGGCCCCTCGCCGCCCCGGCAGGCCCGGGCGACCAGGGTTCCCGGTATCCTCGCCGCCGCCGCCGTCGCCATCGCGACGCTCATCGGATAGGTCCTGTGGAACCGCCCCATGGACACGCACCTGGCGAGCACGTCGGTCCCGGCGGCTTCGACCCGCCGCCCGTCCGACGCCTCGAACGCGGCGGGCGGAGCGACGGCCGCGATCTTCGGCACGGCGGGCGGGGCGCCCCCCGGCGCCCCCGTCATCCCGAGCGCCGCCGCCGCCGCGCGGCGGACCTCCTCAAGCCGTCCCAGCAGGCCCGCGTCCGCGTCCAGGGCCGCCGCCGGGGCGGCCGGGTCCACCCCCGCGTCCTGCGCGGCCACGAACACCACGGGTATGGAGACGTCCACGAGGGTTACCTCGACGCTCCCCCCCGACGCCAGCGCTAGGGGCTGCGCGGCCCTCGCGGTGGGCAGGGGGCCGCGGCCCAGCGATCCGGCGGGGTCCAGGTGCTCGAGCTCGATGCGCGCGCCCTCCCCGGGCACGCCGTCGATGGAGAGGGTCCCCCCGGACGCGGGGGCCCCGTGCTCGACCGGGACCCTGGCGACGAACCGGCCCCCCGCGGGGGCGGCCACGACCCGCACCTCGGTCACGGGCTCCGCCGGCGCGACGAGGCCCTCGTCTATCGCGAAGGGCCCAACGGCCGACGAGATGTTGCCGCACGTGCCGGACCAGTCCACCAGCGCGCTGCCCACGTCCACCTGGGCGAACTCGAACTCGACGTCGGCGCCCGGGTCCGGGGCGGGCGTTATCACGGCGGCCTTGCTCAGGGACGAGGCGCCTCCCCCCAGGCCGTCGACCTGCCTGCCGTGGGGGTCGGGGCTGCCCAGGGCGGTGAGGATGACGGCGTCGCGGCCGGCCCGGTCGAACCCGGCGAGGTCGCGGCCGTGGAAGAGCACCGCCCGGCTGGTGCCCCCCCTGGCGAAGACTGCGGGGATGCGCAGGTCGCCGCTCAATCGGCGGCGTCCAGGCGCCTGCCGCGCTCGCCGACGTACAGCGCCCGCGGGCGTATGAGCCGGTTGCCCGCGTACTGCTCCGATATGTGGGCGGACCAGCCGGCGACCCTCGCGGACGCGACCACGTTGGTCATGAGCCTTAGCGGGAATCCCAGCTGGTAGAGGACGGGCGCCGCGTAGTAGTCGACGTTGGGGATGATCCCTTTGGTCTGCGCCATTCGCCGCTCGGCCGCCGCGGCGATGTCGAACCAGGTGCTGTCGTCGAGGGCCCGGGCCATCTTCAGCGCCATCTCCCGGAGCTCTGAGGCCCTGGGGTCGCCGGCGCGGTACACGCGGTGCCCGAAGCCCGGCAGCCTGCGTCTCGCAGCGAGCGCCTCGTCGACGTAGCCGGCCGCTCGCTCGGGCCGGCCGATGTCGATCAGCAGCCGCATCGCGTCGTCGATGGCCCCGCCGTGCAGGGGGCCCTTGATGGCGCCGATGCCGGCCACTATCGCCGAGTAGTAGTCGGACAGCGTGCCGACGACCACGCGGCAGGCGAACGTCGAGGCGTTGGTCTCGTGCTCGGCGTACAGCACCAGCGCAGCGTCGAAGGCCCGGGCCATCGGCCCGGACGGCTCGCGCCCGGAGACCATGTGCAGGTAGTTCTCGGCGTGCCCGGCCTCGGGCCCCCGGGGCGGCACCGGGTCGAGGCCCTCGCCTAGCCGCACCTGGGCGGCGACGATCGTGGGAAGCCGCGCGATCAGGCCCTTGGCGGCCGGGATGAGCCCGTCGCCGCTCCGCTCCTCGGCGGCCGGGTCCAGGACGCCCAGCATCGAGACCGCGGTGCGAAGGACCGCCATGGGGTGCGCGGCCTGGGGGGCCGAGGCCAGCAGGTCCATCACCGGCCCGGGCAGCGCCCGCAGCCCGGCGAGCTCTGAGCGCAGGGCCGCGAGCTCTGCGGCCGTGGGGACGCGGCCGAACAGCAGCAGGTATGCCATCTGCTCGTAGCACAGCCCGCGCGCCAGGTCCGCTATGTCGTATCCGCGGACGGTCAGCTCGGGCGCGTGCCCGTCTATGAAGGCCACCGCCGACTCGAAGGCGACCACGCCCTCGAGGCCGTGCGCCACCCTCGCTGCCGGGTCGCCGTCGCTAGCGGGCATCGGCCATCCCGGGGGCCGCCCGGCCGTTGGATCCAAGACCCGCGCCGCGCCGTGCGCGGTCGAGGGCCTCGAAGCGGGCGCCGTACATCTCGGAGAGGACGCCGAGCAGCGCGAGGACCTGGGGCGGATGGGAGTCGGCGAGCCGCAGCAGCAGGCTGGTCTGCAGCACCACGCGGTTGTCCGGGCCGAGGGAGATCGTCCGCAGGCCGCCGCGCTCCACCTCCCTGCGAATCGCGCTCCTGGGAAGGAACGAGATGCCTATGCCGAGCTCGACCATGTGCTTGGTGGCGTCGATGCTGTCCAGCCTCATCTCGACCCTGGGCTGTATGCCCTCGCGCCGGCAGTAGGTCTGGATGAGCCGGAAGTAGGCCGAGCCCGGGTCGTAGAGGATGAACGGCTCGATGGCAACCTCCGCCAGGCTGGCGGCTCCGAGCGTTGCGAACCGGTGCCCCGGGTGGGTCACCAGCACGACCTCCTCGTCGTACAGGTGCGTGGTCTCGATCTCCTCGTGCCGCAGCTCGCGCGCCAGGCCCAGCTGTGCCTGCTCGGCGACGACCATCCGCAGCACGTCCCTCGAGCGCCCCACGGTTATGTGCGCCTTTATGTCCGGGTGCCTGCGGCGCAGCCGCTCGAGGATGGACGGCAGGGTGTAGGTGCCGATGTTGCGCGCCGCCGCGATCGTCAGCAGCCCGCCGCGCGCGTCGCGGCCCGTGGCCAGCACCTCGCGTCCCTCGCGCAGCGACTCGAGCGCGCTCTGCGCGTAGGGCAGCAGCGCCTTGCCCATCTCGGTCAGCCGCACGCCGCGGCCGGCGCGGTGGAACAGGGGGACGCCCAGCTCGTCCTCGAGCGTGCGGACCCGCGCGCTGACCGAGGGCTGGGACAGGTTCAGCGAGATGGCAGCCTGCCGAAAGCTGCCCTTGTCGGCGGCCACCAGGAACGACTCCAGCTGGTGCAGCTCCATCACGTCCTCGCCCGTATGCCCGTCCGCCAGGTATAGGCATCTCCTATACGTCCGATAGCTAAACGGGGGTATGAATTATAGCCCAGGGCCCGTCACACTGTTCGCAGAGACGCGCCGGCGGCGGCCGGCGGCAGGAGGCACGGAGTGGAAAACGGGCACAGGAACGGGTCCCAGGACCTTCGGGAGACCGAGATCGAGCTTAGGTGGGCGACCGATCCGAGGCAGGCCGCGATCAGGCGCGACCACTCGGCCGCCGACGTGCTGGCGCTGCGCAACTCGATCAGGATAGAGCACAGCCTGGCCGACCACGGCGCGCGGCGCCTGTGGGAGTCGCTGCGCGCCGACGGCTACGTCCCGACCTTCGGGGCGCTGACCGGCTCGCAGGCCGTCCAGATGGCCGCGGCGGGCCTGCGGGCCATCTACGTAAGCGGCTGGCAGGTGGCCGCCGACGCAAACGGCGTCGGGCGCACCTACCCGGACCAGAGCCTCTACCCCTCCTCCAGCGCGCCCGACCTGGTCAGGCGGATCAACAACGCGCTGCTGAGGCGCGAGCAGGTCGACCTGCTCGCCGGGGGCGGAGCCGCCGACTGGCTGGTCCCGATCGTCGCGGACGCCGAGGCGGGCTTCGGGGGCCCCATCCACGCCTACGAGATGATGCGCTCGATGATCGAGGCCGGCGCGGCCGGCGTGCACTTCGAGGACCAGCTGGCCTCCGAGAAGAAGTGCGGTCACATGGGCGGCAAGGTGGTGGTGCCGACCTCCAGCTTCGTGCGCACCCTGCGGGCCGCGCGGCTGGCCGCGGACGTGATGGACGTCCCCACGGTGCTGATCGCCAGGACGGACTCGCTCGCCGCGCGGCTGATGACCAGCGACGCCGACGAGCGCGACCACCCGTTCATCACCGGCGAGCGCACCGAGGAGGGCTACTTCGTCGTGACCGGCGGCATGGAGTCCGCCGTCGCGCGGGGCCTCGCGTACGCGCCGTACGCGGACGTGGTCTGGTGCGAGACCTCGCTGCCCGATCTCGGCGAGGCCAGGGAGTTCGCCCAGGCCATCCACGCAGAGCACCCGGGCAAGCTGCTCGCCTACAACTGCTCGCCCTCCTTCAACTGGACCAGCGCCATGGACGAGCGGCGTGCGGCCGCGTTCCAGAGCGAGCTCGCGGAGATGGGCTACCGCTTCCAGTTCATCACGCTGGCCGGCTGGCACTCGGTGAACCTGGGCGCGTTCGAGCTGGCCTCCGCCTACCGGGACGAGGGCATGGGCGCCTACGCCAGGCTCCAGCAGCGGGAGTTCGGGCGGCAGGCCGACGGCTACACCGCGGTCCGCCACCAGCAGGAGGTGGGCGCGGGCGTCTTCGACCGGGTGCTGGCGGCCGCCTCGGGCGGCGAGGCCCGGACCGCGGCCATGGAGGGATCGACCGAGGCCGCGCAGTTCGAGGTGCCGGCGCCGGTCGGCGGCTAGCCCGGGGCGCCGCCGTGGCGCGTGAGGCCTGGACCCTCTACTACGACGGCGAGTGCGGGATGTGCGCGGCGCTCGTCCGGCGCCTGCGGGGGCTGGACCGGCGCGGGCGCATCGCCTGGCGGCCCTCCCAGTCGCTTGAGCGCCCGCCGGCCGGCCTCACATGGGACGACCTGGCGCGCTCGGCCTACCTCGAGTGCGGCCCGGGTGAGCTGCTGGAGGGCTTCTTCGCCATCCGCAGGCTGCTGACGGCGCTTCCGGCGCTGTGGCTCCTCGGCGCGATCATGCACCTGCCCGGCGTCAGCCTGGTGGGCGTTCCGGTCTACAGGCTCGTCGCCGACCGCAGGGGCCGGACATCGGGCTGCTCGGCGGAAGGCTAGGGACGCCCCGGACGTCCGGGATGCCTGCCGCCCGGAGCGGCTGTCGAGCTCCGCGCCGACCACAACCAGCACTGCGGCTTCGGAGCCGTCCATCCCGGGCCCGGTGACCACGGCCTGGGCGGAGGAATCCTCCCCCCGATCTGATCGTCTACGGGCCGGGCCACCGGGTTCTCGCCCGCGGCGTCGCCCTCCCCGGGGGTGCCCGCAGGAGACGGTCGATCGGCTTGGGCGCAATCCACCCGTGCTCAAGGGCCGCGCGGCCGGGTCCGCGATCGCCCCGAGCCGGGCCGGTGCCGACGCCCCGAGGTGGAAGTGCATGCCCGTCCGCACCCGGCGGACCGGCGAGCGAGGGCAGGGCGGACGTGTCCGCGTCTGCGCGCGGCGTCCAGGGGATGGATGTAGGGAGCGACCCCGACCGGATTCGAACCGGCGATCTCCGGCTTGACAGGCCGGTATGTTAAACCGCTACACCACGGGGCCGCGCATCGGCGCGGGCTGCATCAGGCCGCTCTGTGATCCGGCGGAGAGGGAGACGGGCCCGCCTCCGCCGGGGCCGGTCCGGTGGTGGGCGGTACTGGATTTGAACCAGTGACCTCTGCGATGTCAACGCAGCGCTCTGGGCCTCTGAGCTAACCGCCCTCTACCTGACCGTATTCCGAATTCCGAGTCTAGCAACCGCCCGGCTGGGCGGTCAACGAATCGGGGCATGTGACCGCTCTAGAGCGTGGGCAGGTCCTCCATCGACGGCTCCGGCTCGAACGGGTTGTCGATCGGATCGTCGGACCGCGCCAGGACGCCTATCGGGACCTCCGCGTTGAAGTAATCCGCCTGCTCCTCGGCGATGTCGCCCAGTTCCGGCAGCCCCAGCTTCTGGCGCCCGTCCTCTGACTGGTCGAGCCGGGCGGGTATCAGCCGCCCGATGATGACGTTCTCCTTGAGGCCGCGCAGGTGATCGACCTTGCCGTTGATCGACGCCTCGGTCAGGACGCGGGTCGTCTCCTGGAAGGACGCGGCGGCCAGGAAGCTCTCCATGTCGAGCGACGCCCGGGTGATACCGAGCAGCGCCGGGCTGGCCACCGCGGGCTCGCCGCCCTCGGCGAGGATCGCCTCGTTGGTCTCCTCGTAGCTGCGGCGGTCGACCAGCTCGCCCGGCAGGAGCTCGGTGTCGCCCGGATCGACGATCCGCACCTTGCGCAGCATCTGGGCCGTGATCAGCTCGATGTGCTTGTCGTGGATCTTCACGCCCTGTGATCGGTAGACGGCCTGCACCTCGTCGATCATGTACTTCTGGACCGCCTCCTTGCCCTGGACGCGGAGGATCTGCTGGGGGTTCTTGGGGCCCTGGGTCAGGGCCTGCCCGGCGGCGACCTGCTCGCCGGAGCTGACGATGATCTGGGACGCGGCCGGGACCGTGTACTCGTGCTGCTCCTCGTCCACCCACGTGATCGTCACGGCCTCCGGGCTGTCCTTCGGCCCGACCACGCTCACCTTGCCCGACACGCGCGCGATCTGGTCCCCGGGCCGGAGCGCGGTCTCCTCCTCCCCCTCGTCCTGCGAGTCGGGGGCGGTCAGCGGCGTGCCGATCGCGACGTCGGACCCGTCGGAGACCTGCAGGCTGTGGCCCTCGGGTATCGCGTACTCGTCGGTGTACTCGGTCATGCTGGTGACCCGTATCGTCCTGCCCTCGACGTCCTCGATCACCTCGGTCTCGCCGTCGATCTCCGAGAGCACCGCCTCGCCCTTGGGGGCGCGGGCCTCGAACAGCTCCTCGACCCTGGGCAGACCGCTCGTGATGTCGGCCCCGGCTATGCCGCCCGTGTGGAAGGTCCTCATCGTCAGCTGCGTTCCCGGCTCGCCGATGCTCTGTGCGGCGATGATCCCCACCGCCTCGCCGAGCATGGCGGGACCGCCCGTGCCCAGCTGGATGCCGTAGCACATCTGGCACACGCCCCTGCGCGCCTCGCAGAACAGGGGCGAGCGCACCACCAGGCCGGAGACGCCGGCGACCCTTATCCGGCCGATGGCGTCGTCGTCCAGCTCCTCGCCGGAGTCGACCAGGACCTCGCCGGTGGACGGGTCGGCGACCGGCTGGGCCGCGAACCGGCTGCGCAGGCTGTCGGCGAACGCGCTGGCCAGCGCCGCGTCGGGGTCCTCCTGGATCCAGGCCCCCGACTCGCTGCCGCAGTCCTGCTCGGAGACCGTGATCTCCTGCGCGACGTCAATCAGCCTCCTGGTCAGGTAGCCCGAGTTCGCGGTGCGCAGGGCGGTGTCCGCCAGCCCCTTGCGCGCCCCGTGCGTGGAGATGAAGTACTCGAGGACCGAGAGCCCCTCGCGGAAGTTCGACTTGATGGGCCGGTCGATGATGCGCCCCTTGGGGTCGGACATCAGCCCGCGCATGCCGGCCATCTGCTTGATCTGGGCGATGTTGCCCTTGGCGCCCGAGGTGGCCATCAGGTAGATGCCGCCGTAGTTCCCCAGGTTGGTCTCCACCACCCGGGTGAGCTGCTCGTTGGCGGCCGTCCAGATCTGGACCGTCAGCCGGTACTTCTCCTCGGAGGTCGTCTCGCCCTCCAGGTAGCGCTGGTCCAGCTCGTCGACCATGCGTTCCGCCTCGGCGATGATGTCCGACTTCTCCTCGGAAACCTCGATGTCGTTGATCGCTATGGTCGTGCCCGAGCGCGAGGCGTAGTGGAAGCCGAGGTCCTTGATCGAGTCGAGCACGACCGCAGCCCCCTCGTTGCCCAGGCTCCTGTAGGCCGCCGCGGCCAGGTCGCGCAGGCCGCCCTTGTCGAGCTCGAAGTTCCAAAAGCCCAGCTCGGGCGGGATCACGTCGTTGATGATGATCCTCCCGGGGGTCGTCTCGATGATCCTCCCCGAGCCGTTGCTGTCCCCCCCGGCCGCGTCCCCGTTCTCGGAGTGGCCCGGGGCGCCGTTCTGGCTCTCGACCACCCGGTCGAACACCCTGACCTTGATGCGCGAGCGCAGGTCGACCTGGCCGAGCTCGAGCGCGAGCCTGGCCTCCTCCACGCTGCCGTACACCGTCTCGGAGGGCCCGCCGTCCCCGCTGGCCATGGTCAGGTAGTAGCAGCCCAGCACCATGTCCAGCGTGGGCGCCACCATCGGCTCCCCGGAGCTCGGGGACATCATGTTGAGGGTGCTGAGCATCAGCTTCCTGGCCTCGAGCACCGCCTCCCGCGAGAGCGGGACGTGCACGGCCATCTGGTCGCCGTCGAAGTCCGCGTTGAAGGCGGTGCACACCAGGGGGTGGACCCGGATGGCGCTGCCCTCGATCAGCCTGGGCTGGAATGCCTGGATGCCCAGGCGGTGGAGCGTGGGGGCCCGGTTCAGGAGCACCGGGCGGTCCTTGATCACCTCCTCCAGGATGTCCCAGACCTCGGGCCTGACCCTCTCGGCCATGCGCTTTGCGCTCTTCATGTTGTGGGCGTAGCCCTTGACGACCAGCTTGTTCATGACGAACGGCTTGAAGAGCTCGAGCGCCATGCGCCTGGGGAGGCCGCACTCGTGGAGCTTTAGGCCGGGGCCCACGATGATGACGGAGCGGCCGCTGTAGTCGACGCGCTTGCCGAGCAGGTTCTGGCGGAACCTGCCCTGCTTTCCGCGCAGCAGGTCCGAGAGGCTCTTGAGCTTGTGGTTGTGGCTGCCCGACACGGCCCGGCCGCGCCGACCGTTGTCCACCAGCGCGTCCACCGCCTCCTGGAGCATCCGCTTCTCGTTGCGGACGATGATCTCCGGGGCCTGGAGCTCGATGAGGCGCTTGAGCCTGTTGTTGCGGTTGATCACCCTGCGGTACAGGTCGTTGAGGTCGCTGGTCGCGAACCTGCCGCCGTCGAGCTGGACCATCGGGCGCAGCTCAGGGGGGAGGACCGGCAGGACGGACCAGATCATGCAGTCCGGCCTGTTGCCGCTCTTTCGGAACGCCTCGACGACGCGAAGGGTCTTGATCGTCTTGTTGCGCCTCTGGCCGGAGGTGTTCTGGATCAGCCGCTGGAGCTCGTCCCTCTTGTCGTCGAGGTTGATGCCCTTGAGAACGCTCAGGACGGCCTCGGCGCCCATCCCGGCGCTGAAGATGCCGGAGTGGCGGTCCCTGAGGTCGCGGAACCGCGACTCCGGGAGCAGCTGCCCGACCCTGAGGTCCTCCAGCTCGTCGATCTGCGACTCGATCTCCTCCTCCAGCCTGTCCCTGTCCTCCTTGAGCTGGGTCCTGATCTTCTCGACCTTGTCGGCAACCTCCGGGTCCGGTCCCTCGGCCGCGTCGGATCCGGCCGGCACCTCGGCCGCCTCGTCCCCGTCGACCTCGGCCATGGTCAGGCTCTCGATCTTGACCTCGGCGGTCTCGTCGAGCTGGGCGAGGCCCTCCTCGAGGTCGGCCTGCAGGGCCTCCATCTTCTCGGTGCGCAGCTCGTCGTCGACCTCGGTGACCAGGTACTGGGCGAAGTACAGCACCCGCTCCAGGTTCCTGGGGGACAGGTCGAGCAGCAGGCCGAGCCGGCTGGGGGTTCCCTTGGAGAACCAGATGTGGGCGACCGGGGCGGCCAGGGAGATGTGCCCCATGCGCTCACGCCGCACCTTGGAGCGCGCCACCTCGACGCCGCAGCGGTCGCATATCACGCCCTTGTAGCGGATCTTCTTGTACTTGCCGCAGTAGCACTCCCAGTCCTTGGTGGGACCGAAGATCCTCTCGCAGAACAGGCCGTCCTTCTCCGGACGCAGGGTCCGGTAGTTGATGGTCTCGGGCTTTGTGACCTCCCCGTACGACCAGGTCTTGACCTGCTCGGGGGAGGCCAGGGATATGCGGACCGCGTTGAACTCGTTACCCGCTTGCACCATGCGTAAGGTCTCCTAACCGCCGTCGATCGCCGCCCGCGCGCCCCGGCGCGGTGCGGAGCTAGGCCTCTTCCTGCTGGGAGTCGGTCCCGGGCTCGGTCGGCCCGGGGTCGGATTCGGGCGCCGAATCGGAGTCGAGGAGCTGGCCGGCCACGACGTCGAAGCCGTTGAGCCCGCCCGCCCCGTCGTCGCCGAGCGCCTCCAGCGCCAGGTCGAACCGGTCGAGGGGCAGCGACTCGCCATCGTCCGCCAACTCGGGCAGCACCGGGTCCTCGCGCAGCAACTCGACCGCCAGGCCAAGGCTCTGCAGCTCCTTGAGCAGGACGTGGAACGACTCGGGAATGCCCGGCTGTATGACGTCCTCGCCCTTGACGATGGCCTCGTAGGTCTTGACGCGCCCGACCACGTCGTCGGACTTGACGGTGAGCATCTCCTGGAGGTTGTACGCCGCGCTGTAGGCCTCGAGGGCCCACACCTCCATCTCCCCGAAACGCTGGCCGCCGAACTGGGCCTTGCCGCCCAGCGGCTGCTGGGTGATCAGCGAGTAGGGCCCCGTCGAGCGCGCGTGTATCTTGTCCTCGACCAGGTGGATCAGCTTCATCATGTAGATGTAGCCGGTGGTGATCGGCTGGTCGAACGCCTCGCCGGTGCGCCCGTCGTACAGGACCGACTTGCCCATGGTGGGCGCCGCCCTGCGCTGCTCCCGGTTGAGCCGCATGACCTCGGCGTCCACGTCCTCGTCGGACATGCCGGCGACATCCATGCCCACCTCCTCGGCGAGCCACACCCTGTGGCAAGCGCGCCTCGCCTCCCCGCCAACCTCCGAGACCCCGGGCGTGCTGCCCATGACCCTTCCGAACTCGTAGCCCCGCTCGGACAGCCAGGCGGAGACCCTGCCCAGGTCTATGCGGACCATCCCGCCCACGGCTCCGTTGCTGGCGTCCACCGCGCCGGACCGCTCGACGATCCACGCCTGGGCGAGGGCGTCCTCGATGGAGACGTCCAGCGCGCCGTCGAAGACGGGGGTCTCGGCCCTGAACCCCAGGGCGCGGGCGGCCCAGCCCAGGTGGGTCTCAAGCACCTGCCCCAGGTTCATCCTGGAGGGGACCCCGATGGGGTTGAGGATGATGTCGACGGGCGTCCCGTCCGGGAGGAACGGCATGTCCTCCTCGGGCAGGATCCTTGCGACCACGCCCTTGTTGCCGTGCCGCCCGGCCATCTTGTCGCCCTCGGAGATCTTCCTCGTCTGGGCGATCCACAGCCGGACCTGCTTGTTGACCCCGGGCTGGAGGTCGTCGCCGTCCTCGCGGCTGAGCACGCGCACGTCGATGACCTTGCCCCGGTCCCCGTGCGGCAGCCTCAGCGAGGTGTCCTTTACGTCCCGGGCCTTCTCGCCGAATATCGCGCGCAGCAGCTTCTCCTCCGCGCTGAGCTCGGTCTCGCCCTTGGGCGTGATCTTGCCGACGAGGACGTCGCCGGGGCCGATCTCCGCGCCTATGCGGATGATTCCATCGTCGTCCAGGTCGCGCAGGCTCTCCTCGCCCACGTTGGGTATGTCCCGGGTGATCTCCTCGGGGCCGAGCTTGGTGTCGCGGGCCTCCAGCTCGTACTTGCCGATGTGGATCGAGGTGAAGCGGTCCTCCTTGACCAGCCTCTCGCTGAGAATGATCGCGTCCTCGAAGTTGTAGCCCTCCCAGCTCATGAACGCGACCAGGACGTTCTGCCCGAGCGCGAGCTCGCCCTCGTCCGTGGAGGACGTGTCGCACAGCACGTCGCCCCTGCTGACGCGGTCGCCCCGGCGCACGATCGGGCGCTGGTTGATGCACGTGCCCTGGTTGGACCGCAGGAACTTGCGCAGCCTGTACTCGCGCTCGGTGCCGTCGGAGTCGACGATCAGTATCCGGTCGCTGGTGGCCTCCTGGACGATGCCCTCGACCTCCGAGATCATCAGCTGGCCGCTGTCCTTGGCGACCCTGCCCTCCATGCCGGTGGCGACCAGGGGCGGCTCGGACCTGACCAGCGGCACCGCCTGGCGCTGCATGTTCGAGCCCATCAGCGCCCTGTTCGCGTCGTCGTGCTCGAGGAACGGGATGAGAGAGGTCGAGACGCTGAACAGCTGCATGGGCGACACGTCCATGTAGCGGACGTTCCCCGGCGGCTCCATCCCCACGCCCTCGCCTATCCGGGTCTCGACCCTGTCCTCCCTGAACTGGCCGTTCTCGTCGATGGGCGAGTTGGCCTGGGCGATGTGCTCCTCCTCCTCCTTGTCGGCCGACAGGTAGACGACGTCCTCGGGGTCCAGCGAGACGTAGGGCCTGACCGCCAGCTCCCGCTCGCTGAGCGCCTGGATCCTGCGCAGGACCCGCTTGCTGATGACCTTGCCCGCCCGCAGGATGGTCTTGCCGTCCTCGCCGACGATGTTCTGCAACGTGGTCCTTCCCAGCAGGGATTCGGCCTTGTTGGAGATGGTCGTCTTGACCTCGCGGTAGGGCGTCTCGATGAAGCCGTACTGGTTGGTCCTAGCGTAGGTGGCGAGCGAGCCCAGCAGGCCGATGTTGGGGCCCTCGGGGGTCTCGATGGGGCAGATGCGCCCGTAGTGCGAGTGGTGCACGTCCCTGACGTCGAAGCCGGCGCGCTCGCGGGACAGGCCGCCGGGCCCGAGGGCCGAGAGCCTGCGCTTGTGGGTCAGCTCGGCCAGCGGGTTGGTCTGGTCCATGAACTGGGAGAGCTGGGAGCCGCCGAAGAACTCGCGCACCGCGGCGACCACGGGCCGGATGTTGATCAGCGCGGCCGGCGTGGTGGTGGCGGGGTCCATCTGGGTGGTCATGCGCTCCTTGATCACCCTCTCCATGCGGAGCAGGCCGACCCGGACCTGGTTCTGGATCAGCTCGCCGACGGCCCGGACCCTGCGGTTGCCCAAGTGGTCGATGTCGTCCGGCTCGCGGCCGCCGTTGTTGATCGCGATCATCGCGCGCAGCAGGCCGATGATGTCCTCGCGCGAGAGCGTGCGGTTCCCCCCGTCGTCGTCCCGGCTGATGCCGAGCCGCCGGTCCAGCTTGTAGCGGCCGACCCGGCCCAGGTCGTAGCGGCGGGGGTTGAAGAACAGGTTGTCCAGCATGTTCCGGGCGTTCTCGACCGAGGGCGGCTCGCCGGGCCGCAGGCGGCGGTAGAACTCGAGCAGCGCCTCCTCGGTGGACTCGACCGGGGTGTCCTTGTCGATGGTCGTCTTGATGAACGGGTGCTCGGGGTCGTCGTCCACGTCCTCGAACTCGCCGAGTATGTCCTCGTCCTTGTAGTCCATCGCCCGCAGCAGCATGGTCACCGGGGTCTTGCGCTTGCGGTCCACCTTGACCGAGATGATGTCGCGGTTGGAGGTGTCGAACTCCATCCAGGCTCCCCTGTAGGGGATGAGCTTGGCCGACGACAGGGTCCGGCCCGAGGTCGGGTCGGTGTCGGTGGTGAAGTAGACGCCCGGCGAGCGCACGAGCTGGCTGACGACGACGCGCTCGGCGCCGTTGATGATGAACGTGCCGCTCTTGGTCATCATCGGGATGTCCCCGACGAAGAGGGTCTGCTGCTTGATCTCGCCCTGGCCGGAGCCCTGCGCCTTGATGCGCAGCTGCACCGTCACGTACAGGGGCGCGGAGTAGGAGATCTCCCCCTCGCGGCACTCCTCCTCGGTGCTCTTGGGCTCCTCGAAGTAGTGGTCGAGGAAGCTTAGCTCGAACCTGCCCCCTGGGAAGTCCTCAATCGGCGAGATCTCGCTGAGGAGGTCGGCGAGGCCGTCGGTCTTGAACCAGTTGAACGAGTCGATCTGGACCTGTATGAGGTTGGGGACCCTGAGGACCGCGGGTATTCTGGAGTATGAGCTTCTTGGCGTTGCATTCTTGTCTGGGGCTTTCGAGTTGCTGTCAATTGCAGGGACCGGCGACGCGGTGAGGGTCATGCGATAGCACACTCCATGAGGGCGAGAACGATTAGGCCAGGTGCCGAGATGGGCGCGGCTCGCCCACGGCGGCTAGGCAGGCGGCACGGTTACAGTCGTGAAGCGTCCGTATGTGGAAAACGCAGAGCGCCCAAGGACATGGTTCGACCAAGTGCCGATGATAGCATCCGCAGGCGGGCCGTGTCAAATTTGACCGGGGGCGGCCGGCCCCGGGCCGCGCAGCCTTTGCTACAATGCGCGGCTGCGCCGCCATAAGAGGCGCCAGCGCCGCCCCGACCACGCACGATTGGACTCGCACGACGAAATCATCAGGCTGATGTTCCAGCTCGCCGCCATACTGGCGGCGGCGAAGGTCGGCGGCGAGGTCTTCCAGAGATACCTGCGCATCCCCTCCGTGCTGGGCGAGCTGGCCGCCGGCATCCTCATCGGCCCGTACGCGCTCGGCGGCTTGGCGATCGCCGGGTGGGCCCTCTTTCCGGACGTGGGCGGGGCCCACGGCGTCGGCGCCATCCCGGTCTCGGAGAGCCTGTGGGCCATCGCCCAGGTCGGCTCGATCATCCTCCTGTTCTCGGCCGGCCTCGAGACGGACCTCCGGCAGTTCCTTCGCTACGCAGGCCCCGCCACCGTCGTGGCGATCGGAGGGGTCGTCGTCCCGTTCGCCGCCGGTGTGGGCCTGACCGTGGCCTTCGGGTTCGCCGACGGCTACTCCGATCCCAGGGCGCTGTTCATGGGAGCGATCCTGACCGCGACCTCGATCGGCATCACGGTGCGCGTGCTGGGGGACCTTCGCCGCCTCGATACGCCGGAGGGCATCACCACGCTGGCCGCGGCCGTGCTCGACGACATCCTGGGCATCCTCGTGCTCACCGTGGTGATAGGCATCCACATCACCGGCGGCTTCTCCGCCGGCTCCGTCGCCGTGGTGGCCGGCAAGACGGTGGGCTTCTGGCTGGTCCTGACCGCCCTCGGCGTCGCCCTGTCGAGGCACATCTCCCGGTTCTTCGACCGCTTCAGCGTGGCGGGCGCGGCCCTGGCCCTGGCCATCGCCCTGGCGTTCCTCGCGGCGGCCCTCGCCGAGAGCTTCGGACTCGCGATGATCGTCGGCGCCTTCTCCATAGGCCTCGCGCTCTCCGGCACGGCCCTGGCCCGCAGGTTGGAGGAGCCGCTGCAGGGCGTCTACAACGCCCTGGTGCCGATCTTCTTCGTGGTCATGGGCATGATGGTGGACGTGAGCCAGCTGGGCGGCGTGTGGGTCTTCGGCCTCGTGCTGAGCGTCGCGGCCATCGCGGGCAAGGTACTCGGCTCGGGCGTCCCCGCACTGGGCATTCGCTTCAACGCCACCGGGGCCTGGCGGATAGGCGTGGGGATGACCCCGCGCGGCGAGGTGGCGCTGATCATGGGAGGCGTGGCGGTCAGCCAAGGCATCATCGGGGCCGAGCTGTTCGGCGTCTCGATAATCATGACGATAGTCACCACCGTCGCCGCGCCGGTCGTACTGGCCCGGTCGTTCAGGTCCGGCACCAGCGGGTACCGCGGTGCCCCCGCAGCGGACAGCGGCCCGGATCCGCCGGCCGCGGGGGCGGAGCACGCGGAGGGAGGCAGCCAATGAGCGACACGTACGAGGTGGTCGTCGACACCGCTGGACGGCAGATGTTCCAGAAGACGTTCCTCGCCTACATGGGCCGCGTAGGCTTCATCCGCCTGGGCGTCGGGGGGCGCCTGGGGCGCCTCTCCTCGCACGAGTTCCGGTCCGACCTGGGGGCCGTGAGCCTGAGCGCGCTGCCCGAGGGGCAGAGCCACTACAGGGTCGTCGTCCACTCCGAGACCATATCGGTCGAGCCGCTGGTCCTCGACGCCCTCACCGAGGGGCTCGCCGACTTCCTCGAGCCGTTCTGCGAGGGCCTGTCGTCGCTGCAGGACGGCCGTGCCCTGCGGGACCTGATCAGGGGGCTCAGGGACTCGTTCCCCGAGGACGTCCGGGAGATCGGCCGTTCGCGCTGACATTCCCCCGCCGGTTGAGGGTCCGCGCCGCCGCTGATATTCTGCGGCGGGTACGCCCCCGTAGCTCAGCGGATAGAGCACTGGCCTCCGGAGCCAGGTGCGTGGGTTCGAGTCCCGCCGGGGGTACCAGGCGACGCGACCGCCGCAGCCGGTCCAGGGCATGTTGCCCCTCCGCGCCTCCTCCTTCCTGCAAGCCCGAGCGCGCTCCCGCACCTTGAACTTCACCTTCAGCAGCGTCGGCGGTGCGCACGCGCAGGGGCCGGTCGGACCGCGGCCGCGCTCGGGCTCCGCTGCGCGGATAGAATCGTGCAGACGCCGCGCCGCCCGTCTACGGGCGGGTACGCCCCGGTCGGCGGGCGGGCGCGGGCCGGGTCCCGACTGTCCAAGTGGCCTAGCGTCTTCGACCTGGCGTGGAGTGGACCGAAGGAGGGGAGCACATGGACGAGCCGAAGATCGCCGAGCGGGTCAAGTTCTGGGAGGAGCAGGACCGCATAAATCGCGAGCTGATCCCGAGGGTAATCAAGGGCCACGAACTGCTCACAAGGCACATCGAGAGCCACGAGGATGGCGATTCACTTGCACGGGGGCAGATAGGGGCGCTCGAGGTCCGGTTGGCGGAGCTCGAGAGGCGGTCGAACAGCCGTTTCTCGCGCTGGATTCCGCACGCGGGCCTCGCGCTGGCCGCCGCCGCGTTGGTCCTGGCCGCGGTGCGGTAGGCCATGGGCATGGAGTCCCTGGAGCTGCTGCGGGACCTGCGGAAACTCCCCGCAGCCGAGGGCGCGGCCGCGCCGGACGGCGGAGACGCGATGGCCCGCATTCGCTCCATGGACCGCGGGCACTTCGCCATCGGCGTATGCGAGGCGACCGATGAGGCGCTGGAGCCGCTCTTCGAAGCGCAGGGCGCGCCCGAGGGGATGGCCGCCGACCTGGCGGACGCCCATCTCAGGGCCTTCCCCAGGGTGGCCGAAGAGGGCATATCGGTCCACGACCACTACCGCGAGGTGGTGTCCAGGGGCCAGCAGTCGGCCCAAGGCTTCGTGTCGAACCTCAAGGGGAAGATGGCGGAGCTCAGGGCCGAGGACATGTTGGAAGAGCAAAACCCGGGATATGACTTCGAGCTCGCCCCGAGCGCGACGCAGGCCGGGTGGGACCTCGTCGGCACGTCGCAGGAGGGACCGGAGATCCTCGTCCAGGTCAAGTTTGGAGCCGCGGCCTACGCGGGCGATGTCGTCGGGGCCATGGGCGCGCAGCCGAACTATCCCTTTGCGGTCAGCACCGAGGTGTACGGGAGCATCGCCGAGTCGCACCCGGAGCTGGTCGAGAGGTTGACGGACTTGGGGCCGGCGGCAGAGCTGACCGAGTCGGTGGAGGAGGGGCTCGCCTCCCTCGCCAGCAGCTTCGGGGTGGATGTACCCGACTCGTTGGGGGAGGCGCTTCCGTACGTCGGCGACGTCATCCTGGGGCTCAGGCTGATCTGGAGCATGGCCAGCTCGGAACGGGAGCTTGCCGGGGTCGATCTGAGCAGCCGGGCGAGGGTTCACGGCATAAGGACGCTTGCGCTCGCTGCGCGCTTCGGCATCAGCCAGGTGTGCGTGATGGCGGGCGGCGCGGGCGGAACGGCGCTCGGGTCCGTCGTGCCCGGAGCAGGCAACGTCGCCGGCGGGATCGGCGGCTCCCTTGCCGGCGCAGGCGTCGGTATGGGGCTCAACAGGCTGCTGCAGCCGCGGATCGAGGAGATTGCAATCGGCCTCGTCGGCGGGGACGCCGACGATGTGTTCTACCTGATGAACAAGGTCGAGATAGACCGGATAGGGGAATCGCTCGCCGCAACGCGGCTTATGTGAGTCCCGCCACGGCCGCCCCGGGCCCCGCGGTGCACGCCGCTTCCTCGCCGGCGACCGGCGCCGCGCCGCCCGGCGGGCTCCGGTAAGATTGATGCGGGGCCCCCGTAGCTCAGTGGATAGAGCACCGGTTTCCTAAACCGGGTGTCGCGCGTTCGAGTCGCGCCGGGGGCGCCACCGCTCCGGTCCCGGCGGGCCTCAGTCCTCCTTGGACTTCCAGGAGACCTCTATGGTCACCTTGCCGCCCTTGCGGGACTCCCTGCCCTTGACGCTCAGCTCGACAGGGCCTGCCGGCTTGGTGGAAAAGTCCTTGCCCAGCCGTATCCTGCCGGTGGCAAGGCCCAGCGCTATGGAGCTGATGCTCTCCGCCGCCCTCTCCGGGCTGAGGGTCTTTCTCAGCTTGCCGGTGGACATCTCCCGTGACTAGGCGGGCACGGGAACGCCGATGGGCGCTCCCATCCGGCCCACGCTCGCGGGCGCCGCGGCGGCGATGCGCCGTCGCACGATCGACCTGTGGGCCTTGCTTATGCGCACCAGCGAGGCGATCCCCGGCGCGGTCTCGACCGAGGTGGTGCGCCCTGCGAGGCTGCGCCTCAGTCCTTCCTGCGTCAGCTCCTCCACCTCCATGACGGTGCTGACCACGCCGACCTGGGGCCAGACGTGCGCGTCCGACCCGCCGACTACGGGCAGCCCGAGCCGCCCCGCAAGCTCGCTCACCCGCCGCCCGGACCGGGACAGCGCCTCGTCCTTGCCGTTGACCTCCATCGCGTCGAAGCGGTCCAGGAGGCCCCGCCCCACGTCGACGGTGCACTTGCCGCTGCGGGTGGGGTGGGCGGCGATGACGACCAGCCCCGCCTCCCTCGCCGGTCCGAAGATCCCGGACAGCGGCGGGCGGTGGCCGCGGCTGGGCATGGCATCGAAGCTGCGGTCGAACGCTCCGAGGGCCTCGAGATCGCCGATCAGGACCGCGTCCGCCCCCTCGGCGACGGTGAGCTCGGCGCCGGTCAGCACGCCGAGACCGTCGCCGATGGACAGGCGCCCCCCGCGGTAGGGGTAGACGCGGCGGAGCTCGAAGAGCATCTCCCAGAAGCCGGGGGCGTCGATGTGCTCGGTCAGGGCGAAGCCGTCAAGGCCGACGCGCCTCGCCCGCTCGACGGTCGCGCGGAACTGGTCGTGGTCGAAGGCCGCCGACTTGCACACCTTCGCATGGACGTGCAGGTCCGCCCTGATCGTCATCGGCTCGCCCGTCCGGGATGCCCCTTGACCATCCCTCCACGTTAGCAGCGAAGAGTTAACTGCCCGTGACCGAACTGTTAAGTGAGGGTTAAATTGGGCGCGGGGATAGCCGATTTACTGGAAATCGTTCAGGCGCGGCAACTGCGGGGCGGCCTAGGGGACGAAGAGCTCGCTCTCGGCCAGCGCCTCGTCCTGGCCGTTGCCCCCCGCGATCAGCACCCGTCCGTCGGGCAGGAGGGCGGCCAGGTGGCGGTACCTGGCCCGCTCCATGTCGGGAGCCGTCGTCCACGACGAGCTCTCCGGGTCGAAGATCTCGGCGGAGGCCCCGACGCCCAGCCCGCCCGTCACCAGCACTCGCCCGTCGGACAGCAGCACCGCCGCGTGCTCCGCCCGCGGCTGCGAGGTCCGGCCGGCCCCGGTCCATGTCGATGTCTCCGGGTCGAAGATCTCCGCGGAGGTCTTCTTTCCGGTGCCGCCCACCACGAGGACGCGCCCGTCGGACAGCAGCGTCGCGGTGTGCAGGACCCGGCCCTCGGCCATCGTCCCGGCGTCGCTCCAGGCGTCGGCGGCCGGGTCGAAGATCTCCGCCGAGTCGAGGTGCGGACCGTCCAGCTTGCCGCCCCCGGTGACCAGCACGCGCCCGTCGGACAGCGTCGTGGCCGCGTGCAGCGTTCGCACCGCTCCCATCGGGGCGGCCTCCGCCCACTCGCCGCCGGCCGGGTCGTAGATCTCCACTGAGTCGAGGCGCCTCAGCTTCTTGGTATCCACCCCGCCCGTCAGCACGACGCGCCCGTCCGGCAGGGATGCCCATGCCGCCTTCTCCCTCGCGGTGACGATCGAGCCGGTTGGGCTCCACTCCCCGGTGTCCGGGTCCCACACCTCGGCCGTGCGCATGGCCTCGAACCCGCTAAGATCGGTGCCGCCCGCCGCCAGCACCGAGCCGCCCGGCAGCGCGGCAAGCAGGTGCTTTCGGCGCCCCTCGGCTAGGTCCCCGGTGAAGGCCCACTCCCCGGTGTCCGGGTCGTAGATCTCGGCGGAGGCGTGCACCAGCGCCCTGTGGCCGCCCACGCCCTTGCCGCGGCCGCCCGCGGTCATCACCCTGCCGTCGGGAAGGATCGCGAGGGCGTGGTACTGGCGGTCGTTTCCCATCGGTGCCGTCGCCTCGAACCGGCCCGCAGACGGGGCTTGGGTTGGCTCCGCGTCCGCGTCGGGTGCGCTCGGCGCCTGCTCGGGGGGAGCCGAGCAGGCGCCGAGCGCGATGGCCAGTGCCAGCGCGGCCAGCGCGTGCAGGGCCGCCCGGGGGGTGCGGTCTCGCGGGGATGCCGGCGCCATGCCGCCCAGTCTACCCGAACGCACGGGCACGGGATGTTGCCGCCTGCCCGGCTTGCCGCCCCCGGCCCCGGGCGGGTAGTCTCTGCCCGTGCGGCGACGGCCGCCGGCATGGGGGAGACGATGTCCGAGTACTTGGCCTATCTGAACGGAGACTGGGTCGATTCCGACCACCTGAGGATCGACCGCAGGGACCGGGGCTTTCGCACCGGTGACGTGGTGTTCGACACGGCGCGCACCTTCGACGGGGAGATCTTCAACCTGGGCCGCCACGCCGACAGGCTCTCCCGGTCGCTCAGGTACGCCCGCATCGACTCTGGCCTGACCGCCGGCGAGTGGGAGGCGATCATGCAGGAGTCGGTCGACAGGAACCGGCACCTGCTCCCGGCGGCGGGGGACTTCTACATCTACCCGTTCGTCACCAGGGGCATGGGGCACCCGGCCCCGGCCTCCGGTCCGCCGACCGTCGCCTGCGAGGCGTATCCCCTCTACTTCGGGCGCTGGGCGGAGTGGTTCGACGAGGGGGTCAAGGGCGCCATACCCAGGTCGCGCAGCCTGTCCAGCGACCAGGTCGACGCGAAGATAAAGCACCAGAGCCGCATGAACATGAACCTCGCCGAGATGGAGGCCTGGGACATCGACGAGGGCGCCTACCCGGTGATGCTCGACCTGGCGGGCAACCTCACCGAGGGCACCATCAACTCCGTCTTCCTGGTCACCGGCGGGGCGCTCAGGTGCCCGACCGATACCGCGATACTCCAGAGCCTGTCGCGCTGGACGGTCATGGACCTGGCCGAGCAGCTCGGGATACCGGTGGTGGTGGAGGACCTGCAGCCCTACGACCTGTACACGGCCGACGAGGCGTTCCTGGCCTTCACCGGCCCGTGCGTGCTGCCCATGACCACCGTGGACCGCCGCACGATCGGGGACGGCGCGCCCGGCCCGGTCACCAGGCAGCTGCTGGCCGCATGGTCCGAGCGCGTGGGCGTCGACGTGGTGGGCCAGGCCCAGCGCTACGGCCGAATGCAGGCCGTCGGACACCCCGACGCCCCGCAGAGCTAGCTTCGGCGGGTGGCGCGGCCCGGCTGGCACTACCCCGACGGCCATCCCCCGGCGTGCACGTGCGTGGCCTGCGAGGGCGCGCGCCGCGCGGGACCCGCGGCGCGGGGTCCGGGCGGCATATGGGCGCTGGTGCGGGCGCTGCTGCGCCGCATCGGCCTTCTCTAGGCCGCGCGCGCTAGTAGCGGGAGGACTCCTCCTCGGGCATCCTCCCCGTCACCAGGAAGATGGCGCGCTCCGCGACGTTGGTGGCGCGGTCGGCGATGCGCTCCAGGTCGTGCGAGACCCACAGCAGGTACGTGGCGCGCTTCACGGTGCCCGGGTCCTCGATCATGAACATCAGCAGCTCGCGGTAGACCTGCTCGTAGATCTGGTCGACATCGTCGTCGCTCTTTATCACGTCCAGGGCCGACTCGACGTCCCTGTTGACCAGCGACTCCAGGCTGCGGCGCAGCATCCGCCCGGCCATCTCCCCCATCCTGGGCAGGTCGATCAGCGGCTTGAGCAGCGGGTCGTCGCCTATGGCGACGCTGATCTTGGCGATGCCCTCCGCGTAGTCGCCCATGCGCTCCAGCTCGACCGAGACCTGGAGCACCGTGATCAGGATCCTCAGATCGCCGGCCAGCGGCTGCTGGGTCGCGATCAGGTCGATGCACTTGTCCTCGATCTCCGAGCTCTTGGCGTCGATCAGGTCGTCCTCGTCGATGACCCTCCTCGAGAGCTCCATGTTGCGGGTCTTGAGGGCCTCGAGCGATCGGGCGATCGCCTTGTCCACCATGCTGCCCATGAACATCAGGTCGTCCTGGAGCACCTTTAGGTCCCTGTCGAAGTCTGTGCGCGCCAATTGACCTCCCTTGCGGGCCGGGGGCCGGCCTAGCTGAAGCGGCCGGTTATGTATGCCTCGGTCCGCTGATTGCTGGGGTTCGTGAAGATCTGGTGGGTGCTGTCGAGCTCGACCAGGTAGCCGGCGCGGTCCTCGTCGACCATCAGGAAGGCCGTCTCGTCGGACACCCTAGCCGCCTGCTGCATGTTGTGCGTGACGATTATGATCGTGTAGTCGGCGACCAGCTCGCGTATGAGCTCCTCGATCGCCAGCGTCGCGATCGGGTCCAGCGCCGAGCACGGCTCGTCCATCAGCACCACGTCCGGTTCGACCGCCAGCGCGCGCGCTATGCACAGGCGCTGCTGCTGGCCGCCGGAGAGGGCCAGGGCGCTGTCCTTGAGGCGGTCCTTGACCTCGTCCCAGAGGGCGGCGCGCCGCAGCGACCCCTCGACCGCCTCCTCGATGTCGCCCCTGTAGCCGTTGACCCTCAGCCCGAAGGCGACGTTCTCGTAGATCGACTTGGGGAAAGGGTTGGGCTTCTGGAATACCATCCCGATCCGCGAGCGGACCTCGGTCGCGTCGGTGTCGGAGCCGTAGAGGTCCTGCCCGTCGTAGACGATGGAGCCGGCTATCCTGGTCCCGGGCACGAGATCGTTCATGCGGTTGAAGCACCGCAGCAGGGTGGACTTGCCGCAGCCCGACGGCCCGATCAGCGCCAGCACCCGGTGGCGCCCGACATCCATCGAGACGTCCTTCAGCGCGCGGAAGTCGCCGTAGTAGACGGCGAGATCGCGGACCTCCACCACGGTGTCCGCACCGTTCGCGGCGGCGTCGGCGACCCCCGCCGCCACCTCGGTCTTGAAGGTTGCGCTCTGCATGGTCCTATTCCTCTGACCTCGTCTGGTATCGGTTGCGCAGGTAGATGGCGAGCGAGTTCATGCCCAGCAGGATGATCAGCAGGATTATGATGCCCGCCGCCGCCAGGCCGCGGAAGTCCTCCTGCGGCCTGGAGACCCAGTTGAAGATCTGGATCGGCATCACCGTGAAGCGGTCCAGCGGGTCGGTGGGGGAGAACGTCAGGAACACCAGGGCGCTGATGGCGATCATCGGGGCCGCCTCCCCCACGGCCCTCGACAGCGCCAGGATCACGCCGGTGAGGATTCCGGGCAGCGCGGCCGGCAGCACCACGAGCCTCTGGACCTGCCACTGGGTGGACCCCATCGCGTAGGCGGCCTGGCGGTAGGAGTCCGGCACCGCGCGCACGGCCTCGCGGGAGGCCAGGATCACGATGGGCAGGACCAGCAGCGTCATCGTGAGCGCCCCGGCCACGACGCTGCGTCCCAGCGCGAGCCACTGCACGAACAGGGCGAGGCCCAGCAGCCCGTAGACGATCGACGGGACGCCGGCCAGGTTCGCGATGTTGATCTCGATCAGGGAGGTGAGCCGGTTCTTCGGGGCGTACTCCTCCAGGTAGACCGCCGCGCCCACGCCGACCGGGACGGTGAACAGCGCCGTGAGCGCGATGATCCAGATCGTGCCGAACAGGGCCGAGCGCAGCCCGGCCTGCTCGGGGTGGCGGGATGGGAAGTTGTCGACGAACCCCCAGCTCAGCCACGGGACTCCCTCGACCAGGACCTGCACCAGCAGGATCGTAAGCCCGACGATCCCCACCAGCACGGAGGCCATCAGGGCGAAGAATATGATCGTCCCGAGGCGCTTGCGGAACTGCAGCTTGGGGTCGAATCCCTGCGGGTGCGTCGTCGCGCCGATCATTCGTACTTCTGCCGCCAGCGTGAGACCGCCCAGTGCCCGAGCAGGTTCATGACCAGCGTGATCACGAACAGCAGCAGCCCGACGGCGAAGATCGTGTTGTACTCGATCGATCCGTGGGGCGCCTCGCCCAGGCTGAGCTGGACGATGTAGGCGGTCATCGCCTGGATGCTCTCCGTCGGGTTGACGGTGAGGTTGGGCGTGGCACCGGCGGCGATGGTCACGAGCATCGTCTCGCCCACCGCGCGCGAGATGCCCAGGATGAACGACGCGACGATGCCCGACAGGGCGGCCGGGACCACCACCTTGAGGGCCACCTCGAACCTGGTCGCGCCGAGGGCGTACGCCCCCGCACGGAGCGACCTTGGCACGGCCACCATCGCGTCCTCGCTCAGGGAGGAGACCATCGGGATGATCATGATGCCCATCACCAGCCCCGCGCTCAGCGCGTTGAAGACCAGCAGGTCCGGGATTATGCCCTGCAGCTGCGGGGTCACGAAGGTGAGCGCGAAGTACCCGTAGACGACCGTCGGCACCCCGGCGAGCACCTCGAGGACCGGCTTGACGATCCGGCGCAGCCTCTCGGGGGCGTACTCGGAGAGGAAGATCGCGGCCCCCAGGCCGACGGGCACCGCGACCGCCGCCGCGATGAGCGAGACCAGCATCGTGCCGCCGACCAGCGGGAGCACGCCGAAGGAGTTGGGCTTGAGGATGGGCGACCAGCGCGTCCCGGTGATGAACTCCCAGAGGGAGACCTCCATGAAGAAGCTCCACGCCTGGGCAAGCAGGGTGACCACGATGCCGACGGTTGTTCCGATAGACAGCAGCGCGCAGAGCAGGAGCAGCCAGCGGACGGCCCTGCCCGCGACGTCGTCGCGCTCACGGTTGCGCCGGAACATCGGCCTTCGCTCGTCGACGGCCCTGCCGCCGAACATCGGGCGGGGGCGTGGTGCTATCGGCAGGTCCAAGGGCTCAGGCGGGCGGGGGCCCTGCCGCGCGGGGAGTGGTGGAACACGAAGGCAAGGTTACGCGGCCCCCGCCGGATCGCAGTTAAGGGAGGTTTAACGCGGCTTTAACGGAGCGTTTGGACCGGCGTCCCGGGCGATGGGCACGGTGAAGCTGAAGCTCGCCCCCAGTCCCGGCTCGCTGCTCACGCTCACGTCGCCGCCGTGGGCCATGACGATGTGCCTGGCTATGGCCAGTCCCAGGCCGATCCCGCCCCCGCTGCGCGAGCGGTCCACCTTGTAGAAGCGCTCGAACAGGTGTGGCAGGTGCTCCGGCTCGATGCCCGAGCCGGTGTCGGCCACGGTGACCTCGACGAAGCCGTCGGCCACCTCGGCGTCGATGCGCACGGAGCCCCCCTCGGGCGTGAAGCGCAGGGCATTGTCGACCAGGTTGAACAGGACCTGGGAGATCTTCGCCGCCTCCCCGAACGGCCTGGGCAGCCCGTCGGGCAGGCCGCTCTCGATGGAGACGCCGCTCGCCTGCGCGCGGTGCCCGAGCCTGCCGACCACCTCCGCAACCACCGGTGCGAGGTCGAAGGGCTCGGCGTCCATCTCGACCTGGCCGCCCTCCAGCCGCGAGAGCTCGAGCAGCTCGGCCACCAGGGCCGTCATCCGGTCGATCTCGCCGTCGATCCTGCCCAGAAACTCCGATGCCTTGGCCCGGTCCTCGCCCGCCCCCGCCTGCAGGGTCTCGACCATCGCCTTCATGGAGGCGAGCGGGCTGCGGAGCTCGTGGGAGACGTTGCTGACGAACTCGCGGCGGGTCGTGTCCACCAGGCGGCGCCGGGTCAGGTCGTGCAGGGTGAGGAGCACGCTGCCCCCGTCCCCCTGCCTGACGGGCGTCGCCACCGCGCTGACCGTCCTCTTGCTGTGGGAGAGGCTGACCTCGCCGTACCGCGGCTCGCCGGATTCCACCGCCTCCCTCACCAGCCGGACGAGGTCGTGGTCCCAGACGGCCCCCGAGAGCCTGCCGCCGACCGCGCCGCGGGAGGGCTCGCCCAGCATCTCGACCGCGGCCGGGTTGACCAGCGTCACCGCTCCGTCCGAATCGGCCACCACCACGCCGTCGTCCATCGTGTCCAGGACCGCGGAGAGCTTGGCGCGCTCGCCCTCGAGGGCCGTCACGGTCCAGCGGATGGTGCGCGCCATGCGGTTGAACGCTATCGCCAGGTCACGGGACTCGTCGGTGCCTATGGCCGGCACCCGGTGATCGAGGTCGCCCGAGGCGAGCCGGCGGGCCCCGGCGGTGACGGCCAGCACCGAGCGGGTGGTCCTCCTCGCCAGGTACCAGCCCAGGGCGACCGAAGCCAGGGCCACCGCCGCCCCGGCGGCGGTGACCGTGATGATGATCCGGTTGACCCTCTCCGTCACCGATGACGTGGGCACGCCCACGCGCACCGCGCCCGCCAGGTCGCCCCCCACCTCGACCGGCACGGTCGCATAGCGCAGTTCCTCGCCACCGAGGGACTCGTCGGCCCTAACGACTCCGGAGGCGCGTCCCATGAGCGCCTCGGAGAACTCCGGGTCCACGCGCGCGACGGGGCCGACCGGGCCCGAAGAGTCCGCGACGACCTCGCCCGCGGCGTCGACGACGGTCACCCTGCCGTTGACCGAGCCCGCGAAGGCGGAGACGGCCTCCGCGGTGGCCGCGTCCGGGTCGAAGATGCCCGGGGTCTGCCCGACGAGCGCGGCCTCCCTGGCGAGGCGGTCCTGGAGGTCCTCGACGAACCGGTCGTGCACGAAGTCGATCAGGTATGCGCTGACCGCCCCCATGGTCACGAACAGCAGCGCCGTGTAGGCGGCGGCGATCCTCCAGTGGAGGGACCTGGGTAACCTCACCCCTCGAACCGGTAGCCCACTCCGCGGACCGTCACTATCCGGGTCGGACGGCCCGGGTCATCCTCGATCTTCTCCCTGAGCCAGCGCACGTGCACGTCCACGGTTCGCGCGTCCCCTATGTAGTCCTGGCTCCAGAGGGCCTCCAGGACCTGGTCGCGCGTGAGCGCCCTGCCCATCCTGCGCATGAACAGGGCGAGCAGCCTGAACTCCCGCGGCCGCAGGCTCAGCTCCCTTCCGGCGAGCCGAACCCTGTGCCCGGCCACGTCCAGCTCCAGGTTCCCCGACACCAGCACTCCCTCTCCCGCCTCCGCCGCGCCGGGCCTGGCACGCGGGCGGTAGCGCCTCATGTGCGCCCTGACCCGCGCCATAAGCTCGCGCATGCTGAAGGGCTTGGTGATGTAGTCGTCCGCACCGAGCTCGAGCCCGACTATCCGGTCGACCTCCTCGTCGCGGGCCGTGAGCATCAGGATGGGCATGTCCTGCTCGCGCCTGATCGCGCGGCAGACCTCCAGCCCGTCCATTCCGGGCAGCATCACGTCGAGGATCACCAGGTCGGGACGCTCGGCGCGGGCCGTGGCCAGGCCCGATTGGCCGTCGGGCGCGGTGAGCGCGTCGTAGCCTTGGCCCTCGAGGTTGTACCTGATGGCCTCCAGGAGGTTCTCCTCGTCCTCCACCACGAGAATCCTGGCCGCGGGCATCGCGCTCTCCAGTCGGCCTACGATCGGGGTGGGGGAGGAACCCGGCTCAATGCTGGCGCGCCAGGCCGGCCGCAGGGGGCCGGGCCTACTGGTAGCGGAGGGCCTCCGCGGGCGCTATCCGGGAGGCCTGCCTGGCCGGCAGCAGGGTGGTCAGCAGGGAGCATGCGTACGCGCCCACGGCCAGCAGGATGAGCCCCGCCCAAGGCAGGATGAACTGCACGTTCGGCTCCTCGGCCCTGATGGCCCCTATGACGTTGAAGCCGTTGACTATGCCGAGCACCAGGCCGATGGCTATCCCGAGCAGGCCGATGAAGGACGACTCTGCTATGAACGTCAGCCAGACCTCGGCCCGGGAGAAGCCCACGGCCCGCATCACGCCTATGGCCTGGCGGCGCTCGACGACCGCGCGGGCGCTGATGACCCCCAGGGCGGCGATGCCGACCACCAGGCCCAGGAGCATGAAGGACATCAGCAGGTCGAAGAACGAGCGCTGGGACCCCTGGAACTCCCTGATCGTCTCCCGGATGTCGAGCGTCTCGACCCCGTGGGCGAACAGGGCGGCCTCCAGCATGCCCGCCGGGTCCTCCGTGCCGGGCTCGACGCCGAAGAAGAACTGCGTCGCCTCCAGCCGGTGGCCGGTGGCGTCCGAGAGGAACTCGGACGACGTGTATATCCCGGACGGGATGGGCCCGGCCGAGGCGAACGAGTCGATCACCCCGATCACGGTCAGCTCGAACTCCTCGCCGCTCTCAAGGTCCCGGACCGCGACGCGGACCGGGTCCATCGTCTCGTTCTCAAGGTACAGTTCCGGCACGTCGAGCATGAGGCGCTCGGAGGAGAGGTTGAACTGGAAGTTGTTCCTGGTGTTGAGCATCAGCGCGTCGACCACCGCCAGGCCCGGGTTCGCCAGCAGGTCCTCCCAGATCCGCCGCGAGTCGAAGCCGTCCCCGGTGGCGTAGTCGGCGGTCGCAAGCTCGATCACGAAGCTGTTGGACGCGACGAAGTCGGGGTCCACCCCGGTCAGGTTCGTATCCTGGTAGCCCTGGTCCTCGCCGGGCGGAGGATGGTCGGGCAGGTGGCCCTCGGCCGCCCACACGGTCCGCAGGGTTCCGACGCGGGGCCGGCCGTCCGCGCCGGAAACGAAGGCGAGCTCCGGGTCGCCCGCAACGCGCTCCGACATGTCGTCGATCGGGTTGAGGTCGCTGCGCACGAAGCCGTAGACGTCGTACCCGCCGGCGAGGCGCTCCTGGTCGCCAAAGAGGCCGACGAAGGCCTCGATGATCACCATCATCACCACCACCGAGAAGATCACGACCGCGAACATCGCGACCGACAGGCCGGTGCGGAACCCGAACCTCAGCGGGTACGCGACCGCCGACTTCACGACCGGCGTGAGGCGCCTGTACCTGCCCACAGTGTTCACCATCGCGGCCAGGACGACGCGCGAATTGTTCATCACCAGCATCACCGCCCCGGTGACCAGGAAGGCCCCAGTGATGAAGAAGCTCGCGAAGTTGTCGCTCCAGTCGTCCTTGACCAGGTCCCAGGTCGAGTCGGGCAGCACGAAGATGATGACCAGCGCCAGGCCCGCCAGCGACAGGGCCGCGCGCTGCGGGACTCCGAGCCACCTCATCAGCAGGGCCGCGCCGAGCGGGATCAGGGCCACCCCGAACATCACCGCGGGCAGCTGCGAGCTGGCCGTGCCGGCGAGGACGATAAGCAGCCCCGCCCCGGCCAGCACCAGGCCCCAGACCAGGTCCCTGCGCCCCCCGGCGCCCGCGGGCGGATCCGGGATGTCCCGTATGGCCCGGACGATGTTGAGCCTGCTGATGCGCCTCGAGGCGAAGTAGACGGTGAGCAGCGTGATCACTGCCCCCAGCAGAAAGGCGGTAACCGCGCTCAGGGGATTGGCGTGGAGCCGCAGCACGAGCCCCTCGGGACCGGAAGCGAACAGGTTGGTCGCCGCCTTGACGAGCAGCAGCCCGAGGCCGACGCCGGCCACCGTCCCGACGGCCGCCGAGCCCAGGCCGTACATCGCCCCCTCCGTCAGGAACATGCGGGTGAGGTGCTTTCGCTGCATGCCGACCGCGCGGGCCATTCCCATCTCCGACTTCCTCTCTGCCGCCAGCATCGAGAAGATCAGGAATATCAGCAGGAGGCCGACGCCGATCGAGAACAGGCCGAAAGTCGTGAACAGCGAGACGAACAGGCTGCCCGCCTGGTTGGCCACGTCCAGGAGGTTCGACTTGATGGGCACCAGCTCAAGGCCGTTGTCCCTCAGGGCCGGCAGGTCGCCCAGCCGCTCCTGGACCCCCGCCGAGTAGCGCTCGCCGTCGAGCGGGCCCCCGCGATTGGTGACCATGACCGCCGTGAGCTCGCCCTCGGCGCCCAGCAGCTCCTGGGCTCGGGCCAGCGAGGTCATCACGATCGCGCCGGCGTCCCCCGAGCTCCAGTAGTAGCCGTCCGACACTGCCCGGACCGTGAAGGGGATGAACAGGTCCTGCCCTAGCACGAGCTGGATCTGGTCCCCGGGCCCCGCCCCGAGCTGCTCCGAGCCCTCGCTGTCGAGATAGACCTCGTCGGGGCCCAGCGCCCCTATGTCGACCGGCCTCCCGTCCGTGTCCAGGAGGCTGGCGAAGTCGTCGACGCGCCCGGCGTCCAGCCCCACGAGCAGGGCGTTCACCTCGAAGCGCCGCCCCTCGAGGTTGGCAACGGCCAACCTCTCCGAGAAGACGGGCAGGGTGGCGTCAACGTCCCCGTCCGCCTCCAGCGCCGGGCCTATCTGCGCGTAGAGCTCCTCGGGGAAGGTCTCGGGCACGGCCCGTCCCTCCCAGACCTCCGAGTCGCCGTCGACCGCGACGTACTCGTCCATCTCCCTGAGCGCGTCGGTCACGTCGCTCTTGATGCTGAAGGTCATCGAGTCGCCCATCGTGAAGGCGATCGAGATGATCGCCGTGGCGAGCATCAGGCCCGTCACGATCAGCAGGCCCCGCGCCGGGCGGCGCACCACGTTGCGCGCGGCCATCTTGACGAGGATAGGGTTGCGGACCGCGACGAAGGCGAGCAGCGCCGCCAGGACGGCGAAGATCACCCCCAGCACGATGGCGTAGCCGATCAGCGGCACCCCGAACAGTTCGTCCATGCCGTCCCCCGGCTAGGGCGCCGCGTCCGGGGCGGCGTCGGTGCCGTCCGACTCGATCAGGCCGTCCCGCATCCGCACCGTGCGGTGGGTCAGCGCGGCGACCTCGTCCGAGTGGGTGACGATGACGAATGTCTGCTCGTTCCGGGCGTTCAGGCCGCAGAGCAGGTCCATCACCTGCTCTGCGTTCTCGCTGTCGAGGTTGCCCGTCGGCTCGTCGGCCCAGACTATCTCCGGGCCGTTGACCAGGGATCTCGCTATCGTCACGCGCTGCTGCTGGCCCCCGGACAGCTCGGAGGGGTACTGGTCGCGAGCGTCCCCGAGCCCGACCATCTCCAGCGCCTCCTCGGCCGCGCCGCGCGCCTGCCCGGAGGGCGTGCCGGAGACGAGCAGGGGCATCTCGACGTTCTCCCTTGCGGTGAGGACGGGCAGGAGGTTGAACGCCTGGAAGACGTAGCCCATGCGCTGCGCCCTGTAGCGGGTCTTGACGGCGTCGGACATCTCGGAGAGTTCCGAGCCGTTGATCCGGACGCTGCCGGAGGTCAGGTCATCGAGGCCCGACAGGCAGTTGAGCAGCGTGGTCTTGCCGCACCCGCTCGGCCCCATGACGGCGACCATCTCGCCCCGCCTGATCCTGAGGGAGACCGAGCGCAGCGCCTCGACCGTGACGCGCCCGGTCGAGTAGACCTTACGCACGCGGTCCGCCTCTATGACGCACTCGCCCGCCCCCGCTGCCGCCTTCCCGTTGCCAGATTCGCTCAAAAGCCGGTCTCCTCGCAAAGCCATTCGTCAAAGTCTACATCCAGAGACGCGATTATTCCCGCGACCATCGAGTAGTACCCGCACAGCACCACGAAGTCCACCGTCTGCCTTGTGCCCAGCAGGTGCTCGATCGCCGAGAAGGTCTTGGCCGACAGCGCCCGGTCGCGGGCCAGCTCCCTGGCGCCCTGGGCGAACACGCCCTCCTTGGGCGGCAGCCCCATCGGCGCCCGCCCCGAGCGCACCGCCTCTATCACCTCGTCCCGGACGCCCACCTCCCTTGCGACCGGCTCGTGCTGGGCCCACTCGTAGCGGCTCCCCACCTCGCGGGCCGTCGCCAGGATCGCCGTCTCCCTGATCGCCGGATCCAGGGGGCAGCGGTAGCGCAGGTATTCGCCGACCTCCGTGACGACGCGGCCCGCCTCCGGGCTGTTGAGCAGGGCGGCGAACACGTTCTGCACCGACCCGCGCGTGCTGGCTATCCGGTCGTATGTGCCCACCTGGTCCGCGGGCATGTCCTCCCGCCTTACGTACGGCACCCTGGCCATGGCTGTCCCCCTTACGCTCGTTCCTCTCCGGCAGGCGCCGGGCCGCCCGGCGACGACGCCAGTACCCGCAGCCCCTCCGATACCCCGACCGGGTAGGCCTGCGGCTCGGCGAGCCGCCTGACCCCCTCCGGCAGGCCCTCGACCTGTGCCGCAAGGCGCGAGCGGACCTGCGCCAGCGGCGGGGCCGGCCCGGTCCGCCCTCCGCCGGACATCGCCTCGCCGAGCAGCGGGGCCCAGCCGGTCCCGGCCGGTGGGGCCTCGTCGACGCGCTGGAGGCGGTCGCCCGAGTGCCTTCCGCGCCCGCTCAGCCGGTAGACCTGCTTTCGGCCGGGCAGGTCGGCCTTGCCCGGGCTGAGCTTGCCCACGGGGCGGCCATCGTACTCGACCATCTTGTAGACGCAGTCGGTGTAGGGAGCGTCGGCCGACGTGCAGACCATGGTCCCCACGCCGTAGGCGTCGATCGGCGCGCCGCCGCCGGCCAGCCCGTCCACCGAGTGCTCGTCGAGCCCGCCGCTCGCGACGATCCGCACCCCGCCGAGCCCCGCGGCGTCGAGCATGGACCTGGCGCGGCCGGCGAGGTCGGCGAGGTCGCCGGAGTCGATCCGGATCGCGGCGACGCCCGCGCCCCCGGCCTCCCGGGCGGCCTCGATGGCCGAGGCCACGCCCCCGATGGGATCGTAGGTGTCGACCAGCAGCGTGGCCGAGTCCGGGAACGAGCGCAGGTAGGCCCGGAAGGCGTCGATCTCGGTGTCGAAGGCGGTCACGAACGAGTGGGCCATAGTGCCCGCGGCCGGGATCGAGTAGCGCTCCGCGGCCTCGACGTTGCTGGTGGCGGCGAAGCCGGCCGCGTAGCCCGCCCGCGCCATCTTGGCGGCCGCCTCCGCGCCGTGCGCCCTGCGGGCGCCGAAGTCGATGACCGCGGCGCCCCTGGCGGCCGAGACGACCCTGCGGGCCTTGGTCGCCAGCGTCGTCTGCAGGCTGACGTGGTTGATCAGGCACGTCTCGACCAGCTGCGCCTCGATCACCGGGGCCGTCACCTCCATGACCGGCTCCCCGGGAAAGCAGGGCGTTCCCTCGGGCATGGCACGCACGGAGCCGGTGAACTCGAGGTCCGCCAGGTGCTGCACGAACTCGGGCTCGAAGTCGCCCCGGCGCGCGACGTGGTCGAGCTCCGCCCCGCCAAGGGAGAAATGCTCCAGCTCTCCCAGCGCGTCCTCGAGGCCCATGAAGACCTGGTACCCGCGCCCGGGCGGGAGCGTCCTGTAGTGCAGGCTGAACGTGGCGGGCGCCGTGCGGCCGCTGCGCCAGTAGGCCTGCGCCATGGTCAGCAGGTACAGGTCTATGAGCAAGCGACGGCAGCTCCGGGCCGGCCGGCGGGGCTACGCTCTGGCCGAGGCCACCCTCTGGAGGATGTCCGGGGGGAGCGGATACACCCAGCCGCGGCCCCCGACGATCTCGGTCGCCAGGGAGGCCGGTATGGCCACTATCATCTCCGGCTCGATGGAGAACCGCCCGTCGAAGCCTCCCATCGCGCTGCGGGCGTGGACGCCCGCGAAGCCGCCGGCGTCGACGCCGTCCGCGGCGAACGAGCCCATGCCGCCGCCGAACACGGACTGCCACCTGAACGAGTAGCCGTTGGTGACCAGGGGCGCCCCGGCAAAGGCGCCCCCGCCCGGCGAGACCACCATGCCGAGGGCCTTCACCGTGTAGAGCACGTCGTTGAGGTCGCCCTCCCCGCCGCAGCTGAGCGCCCAGTGGAGCGCGCGGATGTGGACGTCCGCCGCGAGCTGTCCGCCCTCGAACCCGTGGCGCACGCGCTCGGGGTCGTCGTTCATCGGGTAGTCCCCGCCGATCGTGCCCGACAGGTAGACGAGCCCGCTCTCGTGGATCACGGCCTTGGCGATGCCGGCGCCTGCGAGGGAGACAACGTCCTCCTCGAATGAGCCCAGGTCGATCCCAAGGTGGTCGATGCGGTCGTACACGTCGTGGCCGCGCCGCATCTCGCTCGGAATGGCCGCCGCGTCGTAGTGTCTGCCCATGGTCTGAGTCCCCCTGCTGCGGGCTGCGGTCGCCCTGTGCCGCGCGTCCCGCCCGTCCGGCGATGGTACCAAAATCCCACCGGACCGATCGCGGGTCGGCGCCGGGTCCTCAGCCGAGGAACACGCTTATGCCGGCGTGGGGAAAGTCGACCTCGAGGACCGCCTGGCGCTCCCTCTGGAGCGTGCGCTCGTACGGCTCGGCGCCCGGGCCTTCTCCAGACGGCAGGTGCGGGCAGTCCTGCCTGCGCTCGGCCTGGGGGCAGAGGTGGAGGTCGTTGGTCCGGTCCCAGAACCCGCACATCCTCATCGGGAAGTAAAGGGTCTCGGCGACGGTCCGCAGGTCCGCGACGATCTCGCTTGGCCTGAACCCGTCGCCGCCCTCGAACCTGACCCGCACCGTCCTCAAGGCGCGAAGTGGTCGAAGCCGTCCCCCGCCTCGATCTCCCCTCCGTCTGGGCCGAGCACGCGCACGGCGGGCTCGCCGGGCGCCATGCGCCCTATGGGGGTGATGGCCGGGTCGAGACGCCGCGCCCGATCGACCACCTCCCCGGGCGCCGTGAACAGTAGCTGGTAGTCCTCGCCGCCGCTCAGCGCCATCCGCGGCCACTCGTCCGGGAACGCCGTACTCAGGGCCGGGTGCGCCGGCACGTCGGCCATGTCGATGGCCGCGCCCAGGCCGCTCGCCCGGCAGATGCGTCCGAGGTCCGCGGTCAGGCCGTCGCTTACGTCGATCGCGCATCGCACGCCCGCCCCGGCCAGGAGGACGCCCGTCTCGACCCTGGGCTCGGGCCGAAGGTGGGCGCTGATGAGGGCCTCGGCCGCGCCGTCCGGGGCGGCGCGGCCGGACCTCAGCGCCATTAGTCCCCCCGCCGAACCCCCGAGCGGTCCGCTGACGGCGACCACGTCGCCCGCCCGCGCCGCCGAGCGCGTCATGGGGCATGAGGGCCCGGCGCCGACGCCCACCATCGCCACCGACAGGAAGAGCGCGCCGGCCCTGACCACGTCCCCGCCCACGACCCGGCCCCCGAACAGGGAGCACGCCTGCGCCATTCCGGCGTACATCCGGCGTGCCATCTCGACGGTCTCGTTGCCGGTCAGGCCCAGGGTCACGGTCGAGTGGGAGGGGGCGAACCCCATGGCCGCTATGTCGCTCTGGCACGCGACTATCGCACGCCATCCCACGTCCTGCGGGTCCGAGATGGCCAGGTCGAAGTGTGAGCCTTCCGCGACGGCGTCGCAGGTGAGCACGGTCGTTCCCGCGGGTGCCTCCCAGGCCGCCGCGTCGTCGCCGTTGGCAACGACCAGGCGCGGCCCTCGCGCCGGGCGCGGGGGCCTGTAGCCCGCCTCGAACTCCCGTGCGAGGACGTCGATCAGGCCGAATTCGCCGAGATCGCGGACCCTCAAGGCGATGGCGCCCTTGGCGGGTTGAGCCCAACGGGTGCCCGTTCGGTGGTGTGGGGAACGGTCAACGGCCTGGCGCCCCTGGCAGAGCCGCCGCAGTCGGGTGCATCACGGCCGACCGGTAGCGGCCGCCATGCCCGCGGAGCCCTGCGACTCAGCAATTGCGATCGGTTGTACTACGCATTTGCGCTTCGGCGCGGATTGTCACGCCGTCTGTGGCATAATGATAACAGGCGACGCTGGTAGCGTGGCGGAGCAGAGGGAGAAGACCATTTCAGGGGGTAACATGAATATCAGTCGACGATTTCTCGCCGCGTTGGCAGCGGCGCTGGTGGGCGTTCTGGCGCTCGCGGCGTGCGGCGGCGACGGTGACGAGAGCGCACGGGAGAACACCCTGGACGTGATCCTCGACCGGGGGGTCATGATATGCGGTATCAAGGCCGACACGCCCGGCTTCGGGGTTCTCAACCCGGACGGCACGGCCGAGGGCAATGACGTCGAGTACTGTCGCGCGCTGGCGGCGGCCTTGTTCGGGGACAAGTCCAAGGTCGAGTTCAAGGAGGCCACCTCGGCCAACCGGTTCGAGCTCCTCGCGGCAAAGGAGATCGACGTGCTGATCCGCACGACGACCTGGACCGCGAGCCGCGACGCCGACCTCAATGTGGCGTTCGCCCCGACGACCTTCTACGACGGCGCCGGGGTCATGGTCAAGGCCGAAGCCAACGTCTCGAGCGTCACGGAGATGGACGGGGCGACGATCTGCATCCTCGACGGCACCAGCACCCAGGGGGCGGTCTCCGACTTCTTCGCCGAGCAGGGCATGACCTACGAGGAGTTGACCTTCCAGGCCAACCCAGAGCTCCGCGCGGCCTTCATCAGCGACCAGTGCGACGGCTGGTCCTCGGACAAGTCGCAGCTGGGCGGCCACCAGTTCACGCTCAAGTCGGACGACAACCTGGACGCCATCGTGCTGCCCGAGACGCTCTCGAAAGAGCCGCTCGGCCCGAGCGTGCGCGACTACGACTCCGAGTGGGAGGACGTCGTGCGCTGGGTGGTCAACGGCATGATCATCGCCGAGGAGCAGGGCGTAACGCAGGCCAACGTGAAGCAGATGGCGGCCAATCCGCCCAACAACACGGTGGCGCGCCTGCTCGGGGTCGGATTTGACGGCGGCGCCCCCAGCAACCTGGGAATCGGCCACGGGAAGATCGACTCCACCTTCATGCAGGACGTGATAAGCGCGGTAGGCAACTACGGCGAGGCGTACGAGAGGACCCTCGCCCGAGTGGGTCTGGCGCGCGCTGGCTCGCCGAACGCCTCGTACCTCGACGGCGGCCTGATCTACGCCCCGCCGATGCGCTAGAGCCTTCACAAGTTAAAGGCAATGTGCCCGTGCCGGCGGTGATCGCCGCCGGCGCGGGCACGACCCGCTAGGGTCCCGTCCGGTAGGTTCGAGATGAAGCAGCGCCTCAGGGATATCTGGTTCCACAAGCGCTCGCGGTATCTGGTCATTAACCTCGCCGTCGGGGCCGTGGCCGGCATCGTGGTCGGCTATCTCGTCTACTCGATAGCCGTCAACCTCTTCGACTTCGACTTCCTGTTCGGCCCCTATGGCAGCCCGGACAGGAGCTCGGTCTTCCAGCAGCTGAACGTCGAGGCCAGCGACGCGAGGTGGGTGGGCATCCTCAAGGGCGCCGGGAACACCATCTCCGTGGTGTTCTTCGCCATAATCCTATCCTCCCTCCTTGGTCTCGCCATCGGCGTGGCGAGGCTCTCGACCAACCCGATGCTCAACAGGTTGGGCAAGGTCTACGTCGAACTCTTCAGGAACCTGCCGCTGCTGCTGATCATGTTCTTCTTCGCCTTCGCGGTCTTCCGCGAGCTGCCGAGGATAGAGGAGCGCATCGGGCTGAGCGGCTTCCTGTACGTGAGCAACCGCGGCCTGGCCATACCCTGGCCCTCGACGGCGCACTCGATGTGGTGGCTGTGGCTCGTGATAGTCCTGGCCGGTGCCGCGCTCGCCTGGTGGGTCAGGCGGGCGCGGATGCTCAGGGAGGACGAGACGGGCGAGACGCTCAGGCCGAACGCGTGGGCCACCTGGATATTCGTGGCCATCGCCGCGGTCTCGTACGGCGCCATGCTAGCTCCCGTGCGGGTCAGCCTCCCCGAGGTGACCCAGTCTGCGGCGGGGTTCTATGACTACGCCGGGGGCAACGAGCTCGGCATTGGCTACCTGAGCGCCCTGGTGTCGCTGACCCTCTACTTCAGCGCGTTCATAGCCGAGATCGTGCGTGGGTCCATCCAGGCGGTGCCGCGCGGCCAGACGGAGGCGGCGGCCTCGCTGGGGCTGTCCGCCTATCAGCAGTTCACGCTGATCGTGCTGCCCCAGGCCCTTCGCACCATGATCCCGTCCCTGAACAACGAGTACCAGAACGCCAACAAGGACTCGACGCTCGCGCACGCCATCGCGTACGGCGAGATCGTGCTGATCTCCAACAGGATCGTCAACAACTCCGGCAATCTGCTGCAGACGTACCTGTTCATCTTCTTCATCTTCATCGTCACCAACCTTGTAATCTCGCTGATCATGAACACCATCAACAGGAACGTGCAGGTCAAGTGACCGGCGCAGCCGCATACCGCGCCGCCACGCGCCGGCAGGTGGAGTGGGCCAGGGAGAACCTCTTCGACTCCTGGCGCAACTCCATCCTCAGCGTCGCGTCCATGCTCGCCGGGGGGGCGCTGATATACGTCCTCGCGCGGTTCGTCCTGTTCCAGGCCAACTGGGGGCTGGTGGCGATCAACCGCAAGCTGTTCTTCATCGGCAGCTACCCCGCCGACGAGGCGTTCCGCATCTGGACCGCGGTCTTCCTCGCCGCGGCGCTGATCGGCATCAGCTACGGGATATGGGCCGGGCGGCTGCGCCCCTACCTGGTGGCCCTGGGGGTCGTGGCCGTGCTGATGCTGACGCTGGGCCTGGGCACCGAGCAGCGGATAACCGAGAGCGAGTACAGCGAGGAGATCCTCTCGGCCGACGGCGAGGTCTCCGTCATCACCGGCATCGAGAGGGAGCTGGAGACCGAGCGGGGCTGGGCGCCCAGCTGGCTTTACGCGGTGTCCCTGGGCCTGGCGGTGCCGTACGGCGAGAGCTGGTGGATGATCGCCGGACTCCTCGCGATGCTGGCGGCGGCGGCCTGGGTCGGTCGCTACATGTCGCGCTGGAAGTCCAACCCCATACTGCTCCAGGCGGTCGGCGCCGCCTGGATACTGCTCATACCGGTGATCTTCCTGCTCCAGGCGGGCGTCTCGAGCAACCACTGGGAGAGCGCGTTCCTCGACATCCTGGTGTTCACCGTCGGGGGCTTTTTCTCCTTCTTCATAGGCATCGCGCTCGCGCTGGGCAGGGTCTCTCCGTTCAGGGCGGTCCGGTACTCGTGCGTCGGCTACATCGAGGTGGTGCGGGCCGCGCCCCTGCTGGTCTGGCTCCTGTTCGCCACCTTCCTGGACGACGAGTTGGGTCCCATCGGGGCGTTCTTCAGCGACATCGATCTGGCCTTTAGGGTGATGATCGTCTTCGCCCTGTTCGGCGGGGCCTACATAGCCGAGGTGGTGCGCGGGGGACTGCAGTCCATACCGCGGGGCCAGCACGAGGCGGCCGAGGCGATCGGGCTGAATCCGACCCAAAAGTACGTCTTCGTCATCCTGCCGCAGGCGATAAAGGCGGTCATCCCGGCCATCATCGGGCGCTTCATCGCCCTGTGGAAGGACACCGCCCTGCTGGCGGCGATATCGATGGTCAACACGCTGGAGAAGGCGAAGAAGGTCCTCGGCGGCCAGACCGACATAGCCGACGGCGCGTTCTTCGAGATATACATCGTGGTGGCGCTGATCTACTGGGTGGTGTCGTACCTGCTCTCGCGCCTGGGTGGCGCCGCCGAGGCTAGGCTGGGCGTGGGCAGGCGCTGATGCCCGGACCCGACGGGAGGACGGTTCCATGAAGAAGAAGAACGGCAAGGAGATGGTCCGGCTCGACAAGGTCGTCAAGCGGTTCGGCGACTTCACGGCGCTCAACGAGGTGGACCTGTCGGTCACGGAGGGGGAGGTCGTCGTGATCATCGGCCCGTCGGGGTCCGGGAAGTCCACGCTCCTGCGGACGATCAACCAGCTGGAGCGGCACGAGTCGGGAACGATCGTCGTCGACGGCATAGAGCTGACCGACGACTCCCGGAGCCTGGCGCAGATACGCGCCGAGACCGGCATGGTCTTCCAGCAGTTCAACCTCTTCCCGCACCTGACCGTCCAGCGCAACGTCACGCTCGCCCCGCAGAAGGTGCGCCACATGACGCACGAGGACGCCGACGAGCTGGCGCTGCGCCTCCTGGAGCGGGTGGGGATCCCCGAGCAGGCCGACAAGTTTCCCGGGCAGCTGTCCGGGGGTCAGCAGCAGAGGGTCGCGATAGCGCGGGCGCTGGCGATGAATCCCAGGGTGATGATGTTCGACGAGCCCACCTCGGCCCTGGACCCGGAGATGATCAACGAGGTCCTCAAGGTGATGGGGGAGCTGGCCGACGAGGGCATGACGATGCTGTGCGTCACCCACGAGATGGGCTTCGCCAGGAACGTGGCCGACAGGGTGATCTTCATGGACGAGGGTGAGATCGTCGAGACCGCCTCGCCCGATCAGTTCTTCGACAACCCCAAGGAGTCGCGGACCAGGCTCTTCCTGGACCAGATCCTCACGCACTGATCGCGGCCGCTAGGGTCGGTTCCTTGCGGCTCCGCGCGGCAGGTCGTCCATCTCCTGCGACACCTCGTACTTGAGCTCGACGAGGTCGATGACGTCGTGGCTGGTGAGCGAGCCCACGAACTCCCGCGACCGGTTGTCCATGACGGGCATCACCGAGAGGCTGTGGCTGTTCATGCGCTCTAGGACGTCGTCGATCGGCTCCTCCGGGAAGGCCCACGGGGTCTGGAGCCGCAGCACGTCCCTCAGCAGCGTCGTGCGCCACTTGCGCCTGGGCACGAAGCGAAGCCGGGTCAGCGACACGATGCCCCTGACCTCGCCGTAGTCCACCACCAGGTAGTCGTGCTGGCCGGGCACCATCCACTCGTCCGAGAACTCCTGCACCGTGATGCTCGAGTCCGGGTAGTCCCTGGTCGGGTCCATCAGGTGGCCTACCGTCACGCCCTCCAGCGCGTATCGGGCGAAGGATGGCGGCACGGCGCCGGGCAGGGTGGGGCGGTGGGAGACCTTGGCGCGCTTGACGACGATGCTGATCGCTGACGGCATCAGCAGGATGTATCCGAACATGATCAGTACCAGCAGCGAGAACACGTCCTGCTCGATCACGCCGATCTCGAGCAGCAGCAGCAGCAGCGCGATCTCGGCGACCCCCTTGGCCATCAGCCCCGTGGCCAGCGCGAGCGGCTTGTCCAGGCGCGCGACGTAGGTGCCGATGAACGCGCCGGCGAACTTGCCCAGCAGCGGGAATACGACCAGCGCGACGATGGTCAGGGTGGGCAGATCCAGGAACGACAGGTCCATGTAGAGGCCGGCGGAGGCGAAGAAGAGGGGAACGAACAGGCCCTCCGCGGTGCTGCGCATCCCCGGCATCACGTCGTGGCGGATCTGGCTCGGGATGCCCGAGAGGGCAGCGCCGAACAGGAGCGCCCCTATGGTGCCGTGAAGGCCTATCTGCTCGGCTCCCACCACTATCAGGAACAGGCCCCCCAGCAGCAGGCCGAAGGACAGTTCAGGGGTCTTGAGGAGCCTCTGGAGGTGGACTATGACCGGGGGCAGGATCCTCGACGACAGCAGCCAGGCGACCACGGCGAAGCCGGCTATCTGCCCCAGCAGGATGAGCACGGCCACGGCGTTCACCTCGTGCCCGTGCTCGCCTATCGTGAACCCGACGACCAGCAGGGCGATCAGCTCGGCGATGATCACCGTCGTGAAGATCTCGAGCCCGATCGGCTCCTTGAGGTTCCCGCCGTCGGCCAGCACCTTGGCCACCAGGCCGAGGCTGGACAGCGACAGGATGCCGGCCAGGGCCAGCGCGTCATTGAAGTTCAGGTTTAGCGCGAAACTCAGGCCTAGCAGGTCGGATGTGGCCGCGAGGGCGGCGAGGAGCGATATAAGCACCGATATCGCGGCGGCGACGAAGAACCGGCCGCGGATGGTCGCCAGAAAGCCCTGGATGTCGATCTCGTCCAGCCCGATCAGGAAGAAGAAGACGAATACGCCGATTCCGAGGAAGATATTCAGTTCGGCGCTGGGGACCACCAGGCCCAGGACGGGTCCCAGCACGACGCCCGTCGCCGTGTAGGCGACTATCGAGCTGATGCCGAGGCGCTGGAAGACTCCCTCGGCCAGCTTGGAGACGACGATCAGCAGCCCTATGTGGAGCAGGGCCTCGGCCATCAGCTGCTCCCCGGGCCCGCCGCACGGGCGGCGGCGTCAACCGTCTTAGGTGGGTTGCCCCGCGCGTCCAGCGGCATCTCCTCCGAAACCACCGGTGAGTCCACTCAGCGCGTCGGCAGGTCCTCGACAGGGTAGTCGAAGTAGGTCTCGGTGACCCGCTCGTGCAGGTCCCGGCAGTGCCCGCCGATCTGGCGTATCAGGTCCTCCCGGTCCTCGCGGTCGGGCCATTCGTGGAGGACCAGCGAGGTCATCCGTCCGGCCATCCGCAGCGCGGACGCGCTCGCGGCCGGGTCCGGACCCGCACCGATCGCCTCCAGCTCGCCGGCCACGCCGTCCAGCGATCTGAACAGCGAGCCGGGCAGCATGGGGTCGGTGCCCAGCAGGTCCAGGACCTGGCCCGGCACGACCTCGACGCTGTAGCGGCGCCTGTACGCCTCGAACGCATGGTAGAGCCTCAGCAGGCTCGTCCAGTCCGCCTCGGACGAGTCCTCGCCCATCCCCGCCACGGCGATGTGGGCGAGGAGCAGGCCCGTCGTCAGCTGGGCCCGCTCGATGGCCCCGCCCAGCTGCATGAAGCTCCAGCCCACGTCCCGGTACATCGTCGCGGCGGCCACGCCGGCGAACGTGTCTATCTCGGCCGCCGTCTCCGCGTAGAAGCTCTCCGGCGACGTGGGCCAGATCTGTCCTATGTCCAGCTTCTGGATGCGCAGGTAGGCCAGGTTCAGGTGCGTCCACATCTCGGCGCTGATGTGCTGGCGCATCTGGCGGGCGTTCTCGCGCCCGAGCGAGAAGCTGCTCCAGACCGACGCCGGGTTTGAGCGCTCGAAGGTCATGTCGTCGGCCAGGGTGTAGGAGTCGGCCAGCGCGTACGAGTCTGCAAGGGCACCGTCGGTGTCCTCGAGAACCGCGATCTCGCCCAGCGGCGGCTGCCTCCCGACGCAGCCGTACATCCGGGCCCATCCGAGGTGTATCTCCCTCAGCGGTCGGTCCACCTGCGTCTCGGACTGCAGCCGCAGCATCCTGCACAGGTGCTCAGCCCGCTCCAGGTAGCGGCCCATCCAGTACAGTCCCTGGGCGCTGCGGGCGAGCATCAGCCTTGGCCCTCCTCCTCCTCGTCCTCGTCGTCGATCTCGGGCATCAGGACGAACTCGGGGTACGACTCCATGCCCAGCTCGGCGGCGTCCTGCCCCAGGCGCTCGGCGCTGTGGGAGACCCGCGCTCCGACCGTCATGTCCAGGATCTTCCACAGGGCGATCGATACGGTGAACACGAACGCCCCGATGGCGAGGATTCCGACCAGCTGGACGTGGAAGGTGCCGCCGGCGGCTATGCACGCCGCCAGCGTGCCCCAGATGCCCGCGAGCAGGTGGGCGGGAACCGCGCCCACCACGTCGTCGAGCTTGGCCATCTCGAAGGCCTTTATCCCGACGACGCAGATTCCGCCACCGATCGCGCCGATGACGATGGCCCAGTAGTGGTCGACCATCGTGGGGCCCGCGGTGACCGCGACGAGCCCGGCGATCGCGCCGTTGAGGCCCGCGAACAGGTCCATGCGGCCCAGTAGGGGCCGGGAGACCATCAGCGCCGCCATCACGCCCGCCGCCGCTCCGAGGTTGGTGTTGACCAGGACGTGGCTCATCGCCACCGCGTCGCCGGCGCTTCCCAGGGCCAGCTGCGACCCGCCGTTGAAGCCGAACCACCCGAACCACAGGACGAAGACCCCCAGCGTCACGGCGAGGATGTTGGAGGGCGGGGTGGCCCTGGCGGTGCCGTCCCGTCGGAACTTGCCCAGCCTGGGGCCGACGACGATGATCCCGGCCAGCGCCGCCCATCCGCCCGTGCTGTGAACGATCGTCGATCCGGCGAAGTCCGTGAACCCCATCTCGGCCAGCCAGCCGCCCCCCCAGGTCCACGCGCCCACGATGGGGTAGATGATGGCGGTGAGCACCAGTGTGAACAGGAAGAACGACCAGAGCTTGACCCTCTCGGCCAGGGCCCCGGAGACGATGGAGGCGGCGGTGGCGACGAACACCATCTGGAAGAACCAGTCCGACATCGTCGAGTAGCCGCTCTCGGCCACCACGGCCGCGGCGGTGGCGCCCTCATGGCCCTCCACCAGCGCGATCTCGGCGTCGGACGCGCCGTAGAGGAATCCGCCGGAGCCGATGAAGCCGCCCACCACGTCGCTGTACATCAGGCTGTAGCCGATGATGAAGTAGGCGAGCCCGGCTATCGAGTACAGCCCGATGTTCTTCAGGCATATCATCGAGGCGTTCTTGGTGCGCACCGAGCCGGACTCGAGCATCGTGAAGCCGGCGCACATCCACATGACCAGCGCGCCCCAGACCAGGAACGAGAAGGTGTTGAAGACGAAGACCGTCTCGTCATCGACCCCCGCAGCCTGTGCCACGGCGGGGCGCAGGAAGAGGAAGCCGAGGGTGACGACCCCCGTGGCCGCCATGACCGCGGCCAGCCTGCGGTTAGAAAGCACTCTCGCAACTGCACTCAATGCGATCCTCCTAATGTCTCTGCTACCTGCGTGCCGCACCCCGCCGGGCGGGCGCGGCGCGTCAGTCGTCCAGCACCCAAAGGTCCTTGCCGCCTCCGCCCTGGCTGGAGTTGACGACGAGGCTGCCCCGCCTCAGGGCCACGCGGCAGAATGCGCCGGGCACCATGCGGGTGGCGGTGCCGTGCAGCACGAACGGGCGAAGATCAACGTGCCGCGGCTCGAAGCGGCCCTCGATAAGGCAGGGCGCGCGCGAGAGGGCCAGGGTCGGCTGGGAGATGAAGTCCGCCGGGTCTGCCAGCATCTCCTTGGCGTACAGCTCCCGCTCCCTGGGAGTCGCGTGGGGCCCCACCAGCATGCCGTACCCGCCCGAGCCGCCGACGCGCTTGACCACCAGCTTGTCGAGGTTGTCCAGCGTGTACTCCAGATCCTCCCGGCGGCGGCACAGGTAGGTCTCCACGTTCGGGAGCACCGGCTCCTCGCCCAGGTAGTACCTGATCATGTCCGGCACGTAGGCGTAGACGCTCTTGTCATCGGCCACGCCCGTGCCCGGGGCGTTGACCAGGCTCACGCGGCCAAGCTTGTAGGCGTGCATCAGGCCCGGCACCCCCAGCAGCGAGTCCGGCCGAAACACCAGGGGGTCGAGGAAGTCGTCGTCGACGCGCCTGTAGATCACGTCCACCCGACGCAGCCCCGCCGTGGTCCTCGCGTATACGAATCCGTCGTCGACCAGCAGGTCGCGCCCCTCGACGAGCTCGGCGCCGATCTCGCTGGCGAGGAACATGTGCTCGTAGAAGGCGGAGTTGTACACCCCGGGCGTCAGCAGGGCGATGTACGGGTTGGACCTTCCGGCGGGCGCCAGCTCGCACAGCGTCTGGCGCAGCATGCTCCCGTAGTGCTCGATCTCCCGCACCCGGTAGCTGCGGTAGAGTCGGCGCATGCTGGCCTTGACCGCCTTGCGGTTGGCGATCATGTAGGAGACCCCGGATGGGACCCTGAGGTTGTCCTCCAGCACGTGGAAGCCGTCGTTTGTGCGCACCAGGTCCGTTCCGCATATCGACACCCACGTGCCGTGGGGGGGCGAGAAGCCCCTCATCTCGACCCGGTACTGGGGGCAGCCGCGGACCACGTCCATCGGTATCACGCCGTCCTCGATGATCCGGCCCTGATCGTAGACGTCGCCCAGGAACAGGTTGATGGCGCTCAGCCGCTGGGACAGGCCCCGCTCCAGGTGCCGCCAGTCGGCTCCCGACAGCACGCGGGGCAGGCAGTCCACGGGGATGATCCTCTCCTCGGCCTCGGCGTCGCCGTACACCGTGAAGGTGATGCCCTCGTTGGAGAACGAGCGGGTCACCCGCTCCTGGATGCTCGATAGCTCCTCGGCGCCGAGGGCGCGCAGCGCCTCGTGGAGCGGCCCGCAGTGCTCGCGCGGCGAGCCGTCGGGCAGGAAGACCTCGTCGTAGATGGACGGGTCTAGGCCGTAGGAGTCAAACTCCAACGCTAGGGCCTCCCGTCCTGTCGGCGGCCGCAAACGCCCGTGTCGCGAGCGGGGCGATCACTCCTCGGCCTCCTCAATGTCGTCCCCGGCTCCCTCCGTCTCCTCGACATCCCCGTCTTCCCCCTCTTCCTCGGCCTCCGCGGCATGCGCGATCTTATCGGCCTCCTCCAGCGCCTCCTCGGGCTGCTCCACGGGGAGGTCGATGATCATCTCGGTGTACTCGCCGGGCTCGGTCTCGACGCGGATGGTGCCGCCGTGCTCGCGTACGATGTCGCTGGACATCGCCAGGCCCAGACCGGTGCCCTGGCCTGTGGGCTTGGTGGTGAAGAACGGGTTGAAGATCTTCTCGACGACCTCGTCGGGCATCCCCATTCCGTTGTCCTTTATGCGGACCTCCACGCGCTCCCCCCGTCGCTTGGTGGATATCCACAGGGTCGGATCGTATCGCTCGGCGCCCGAACGCCGTCCGGCCTCGGCGGCGGCCCGGCGCTTCTCGTCGGTAGCGTAGCACGCGTTGCTCACCATGTTCAGGAAGACCCGGCCCAGGTCCTGCGGTATGGCCTCGACCTCCCCGGCCTCCGGGTCGAGGTCCTGCCTGAGGTCGAGCTGGAAGTCGGAGTCGGTCGCCCGCGCGCTGTGGTAGGCGAGGCGGGAGTACTCGTCGAGCAGGGAGTTTATGTCCGTGGCCTGGTAGACGGCGGATCCCCTGCCCATCATCAGCATGTCGTGGACGATCCGGTTCGCGCGCTCGCCGTGCGTGCGGATGCGCTCGAGGTTGCTGGTCAGATCACCGGAGATCTCCTGGATCAGCTCGCGCTGCTCGTCGCTGAGACCCTCGCCCCCCTCCTCCAGGGTCTCGCGGAGCTCGACGATGAGCTCCTCGGACACCTCGGAGAAGTTCTTCACGAAGTTCAGGGGGTTCCTGATCTCGTGGGCGACTCCGGCCGTGAGCTCGCCGAGCGCCGCCAGCTTCTCGCGCATCACGATCTGGTCCTGCGCCCGGTTCAGGGCGTTCAGGGTGCTCTCGAGCTCGACGTTCTTGTCCTGCAGTTCCTCCGCGAGCTTTTCCACGAGGTTGAGGCGCTGGACCTCCAGGGCGTGCCTGCGGAACACCTCCAGCGCCGCGGCCATGTCGGCCACCTCGTCGTGCCCCCCGACCTCTACCTTGGCCTCAAGGTCCCCTCCCGCCATGCGCCTCATCCATACCGAGAGCAGCTCCAGGCGCCGCAGCAGCACTCGCCCGACGAAGAGCCATGCTATGAGCAGCGCTCCGCCCACGCTGATGGCGCCGATCGCGACCAGCAGCGTGCGGCCCGTCAGCGTGGCCTGGGTTGATGCCCGCGTGGCCTCCTGGGCGTTCGCGTTGGCCGTGCCCACCAGGCCGTCCACGTCGGCGAGGAGCGCGACGGCTATGTCGCGGTTGCTCGCCAGGAGCTCGGTCTGGCTGTCGGCGAGATCGAGCTGACTCGTCAGCAGGTAGAAGACCCCCTCCTCGCCGATTCCCATCTCTATCAGCCTCTCGAGCAGGGGGGCGACCTGGTCGCGCAGCGCCGACTGGTCCAGCGCGGTCAGCGTCCTGTCGATGCGCCCGGCCGAGGACTCGAACTGCTCCTTCAGCGGCTCCAGCAGCGGGCCCTGCGAGACGCTGTATGCGCTCTCGAGCAGGTGCGAGGCGATGCTGGCGTCGGCCTGCAGATCCGCCAGGTGCCTATAGTTCCTGAGCTCTTGTTCGGAGAAGTGCTGCCCCCTGCGGTCCGCCCCCTCGCCGAGCTGCCGGTAGCCCGTCATCGTGTAGAAGAGCTGGTCGTCCACTGCCGGGACCACGATGTCGTCCAGCCGCGCCCTTAGCTCGACGAGCTCGGTCCGCACCGCATCGCTGCGGCTGTTGAGCACAAAGGACGTGGAGCGCGCATTTCGGATCTCTTCGACGTTCGCCAGCAGCAGGGCGGCCCCGTCCTCGACGCGCTCGAAGTGCTCGTCCGCCCTCTCGACCTCGCCGAGGATGGCCAGCTGGTCCCTGAGTGCCCTGTGTGCCGATGCGATCTCGGCGGCGACCCCACCGAGCTCCTGTGGCGTCGCCGCCGTGGTCAGCCGGGGGGCCGCGACCACCAGCGTGCCGCTGTGCTGGGCGACGCCGAACGCCGCGACCAGCTCCGGAACGCTCTCCAGGTTGACGCGGCTCTGGGCCTCCCCGACGCGGTTGAAGGAGAACCAGCCCACCAGGCTGGCGGCAACCGTGAGCAGAACCGCGCCCCCGATCCCTATGTAGAGCTGGGTCGAGATGCGGTGCCGGATCTCCAGCGCGCTCTTGATACGCTCTCTCATGGCGTTGCGTCGCTCAGCGTTTCGACCGGAAGGTACTCGCCGTCAGGCCCGATCATCGTCAGGAAGACCTTGTCCGAGCCCTGGTTGTCCCCCTCGCCGTACCTGAGTTCGAACCCCGTGATGTCCACCACCTCGGCGGCGCGCAGGCTGTCCAGGAAGCAGGACCGGTCCACGTCCCTACCGCACGCCTCCAGGCCCGCTATGGCCAGCCGGCCCGCCAGGTAGCCCTCGAACGATACGAAGCCCGGGACCGCGCCCGGCGCGTGCTCGCCGAGGGCCCTGAGGTACTCGGCCGTGATCGCCAGGGAGTCGTCGGTGGGGAAGGGGACCACCTGCGTCACGTAGACGCCGGTTCCGGTCGGACCCAGCTCCTCGGCCAGGGCGTTGCTGCCCACGAACGAGACCGTCATGAACACCGGATCGAGGCCGGTGTGGCGCGCCCACGCGATCAGGGCGGCGACCGGCTGGTAGGCTCCGATCATGATCACGGCCTCGGGATCGCCGCGCTGCAGGTCCAGCAGCGCGGTCTTGACGGCCGTGGTGTTGCGGGGGTACAGGCCTATCGACACGGGCTCCATGCCCCGGCGGTCGAGGGCCAGCCGCGCCCCGCGGTAGCCGGCGCGTCCGAACGAATCGTCCTGGTACATGACGGCAATGCGCTCTACGTTGAGGTCCTCGGTGAGGCGGGCGACCATCTCCTCGGTCTCCTGGTAGTAGGAGGACCGCAGGTTGAGTATGTTGTCCCAGCTAGGGTCGCGCAAAAACTCGGCCCCCGTGAACGGGGCGATGTAGGGCACGCCCGCGGCGGCCGCGACGGGCGTTGCCGAGCGCGACGTCGGGGTGCCGACGGCGCCGATCAGCGCGAAGACCCCCTCGCCCTCGATGAGCTCGATCGTGTTGGCGATGGCCGCCTCTGGCTCGTACGCGTCGTCCCGGTGGGTCAGGTCCAGCCGCCTGCCGTGGACTCCGCCACCCCCGTTCGCCTCCGCGAACGCCGCCTCGATGCCGAGCCGCATGTTGCGGCCCAGCTCCTGGGCGGGGCCGCTGAAGGCCGCCGACTGGCCGAACAGGATGCGTTCGTCCGATACGCCCTCGAGGGAGGGCTCGGCGTCGCCGGAACCGACCTCGACGGGCTGCTCTGGGGATGCCCGCTCCGGGTCCTCGCCGCCCCCGCAGGCGGGTCCGACCGATGCTGTTAGGGCTGCGGCCAGGAGCAGGGCGCAGGGCAGCAGCCGCGAGGCCGCGCGGGGCTCCCGCTTCATTCAGCCCTGCGGGTGACCAGGGTCAGCCGGTTCTTGCCCTTCTCGCGGCGATAGTGCATCTCGTCCATCATCGTCTTGACCAGGTACACGCCCAGTCCGCCGATCGGCCGATCCTCCATGGCGGCGTCCGTGTCCGGGACCGGTGCGTCGCTGATCGGGTCGAACGGCCGGCCCTCGTCCACGATCTTGATGGTGAGGGCGTCGGCCTCCGAGATGAGCGTTATCTCGATGTGCCGCTCCTCGCCTGCACCGTCGCCGTAGCCGTAGTTCATGATGTTCAGGCTGAGCTCCTCGAGCACCAGATGGACCCGGTAGATCATCGCATCGGTCCAGCCCTCCCGCTGTCCCAGGTCGTTGATCTCCGAGGCGATGCGCTCCAGCTCGCCCTGATCGGTGTTGATCTTTAGGTATAGGGTCTCAGCCAATTTTCACGCCCTGGGGAGAGAATCTCACCAATCGCTGGAGGCCTCGGCCTCAGCCTTCCGCACCGCTCCGCCGCAGGGTCAGGCAGGTGATGTCGTCGGACTGCGGGGTGTCCCCGGCGAAGTCCCTCACAGCCTGGAAGACCGCGTCGTTGGCCTCCATGCACCCCTCCGGGGGCGCCTCGGAGAAGATGTGCAGGAGCCGGTCGTCGCCGAACTCGTTGTCCTCGGCGTCCATCGCCTCGGTGACGCCGTCGGTGTAGAGCAGCACGGTATCGCCGGCGCTGAGCGTCACCGTGTTCGTCTCGTACTCGAGGCCGGGCATCAGGCCCAGCGCGACGCCGTCCGTGAGGGGGAGCAGCTCCGAGGTCCCGTCGGGGCGGACGACAAGGGGAGCGTTGTGCCCGCCGCTGGCGTACGTGAAGCGCCCGGTCTCGGGGTCGTAAACGCCGTAGAGCACGGTCACGAACATCGAGGCGTCGTTGTCCTCGTTGAGCAGGTTGTTGACCTCCTGCAGCACCTTTCCCGGGTCTGAGCTGCCGATGCCCGCCCCCTTGAGGAGGGTCCTGGTGGACATCATGAAGAGCGAGGCGGGCACGCCCTTGTCGGACACGTCGGCTATGGCGAGCCCCACCCTGCCGTGCTCAAGGCGATAGACGTCGTAGAAATCCCCTCCCACGCTGCGGGCGGGCTCCATGTTTCCGAAGACCTGGTACTCCTGGTCCTTCGGGAAGGTCGTGGGGAGGATCGACTGCTGGATGCTGCTGGCGACATTGAGCTCTTTCTGTATGGCGACCAGCTTGTCCCGCGACGAGAGCGCCTCGCGCCACTCCGCCATGTGCTTTAGGGTGCGGTCGATGGTCACCTGCAGGTCCTCGAAGTCGAGGGGCTTGGTGACGAAGTCGAACGCACCGCGGTTCATGGCGGTGCGTATGTTCTCCATGTCGCCGTACGCCGAGACTATGACCGCCCTTATGTTGGGGTCCACCTTGGGAATCTGCTGCAGGAGCGTCAGTCCGTCCATCTGCGGCATGTTGATGTCGGAGAGCACCATGTCGATCTCGCGGTCTTCCTGCAGCTTCTCCAGCGCCTCGACCCCGTTGTGGGCGAACACGAACTCGTACACGCCCGAGCGGATCTTGCGCCTCATGCGCTGGAGCATCAGGGGCTCGAGGTCGACCTCGTCGTCTACTACCAGAATTCTGTGGGGCTCGTTCATCGCTTGCCTCACTTGGGGTGGCGGGCCGTCGGTGCGTCGGCTCTAGGGGAGGTGGAGGGGCGACCTATCCGCCGACGGAGGAGACCGCCTCGGCCTGGGAGGCGTGAATGGGGATGATCTTGTCGAAGCCGCTGATCTCGAAGACCTGCCTGATCGAGTCGGAGAGCGAGCACACCGCGAGCTTGGCGTCCTGCTTGCGCAGCGTCTTCGCGGTCAGCAGGATCACCCGCAGGCCCGCGCTGCTTATATAGGATAGGTTCTCCATGTCCAGGACCACCGCCCGGTCCGTCGCCTCGATCGCCTCCTCCAGCGCATCCTGGAACTCTCGGGCGTTGGAGCCGTCCACGCGGCCCTCGGTCTTCGCAATCAGGGTCGCGCCCTCCCTCTCTGTGCTGATTGGCATTGAACCGATCTCCTTTCCCGATGTCCTAAGACGGCGTGAGGCTCTGTGGCCTCCCCCGGCGCTGCTCTCATGTCGTGGCGGCGGCCCGAACCGGGTCCCCGGCGCACCGAAACGCGCCCGCAACCGCGGGCCGCGCAGGCGAGCCGCACCCCCCTCGCCCACGGCCGTGCCGGTCAAAGGGTCTATGCGGTTGCCTCCGACACCCGGACGGGAGCCGTGCCGCTGACAAGAATAATACGCCAATATGCACGATTGCCAACATGGCGGCGCTCCATTTGTCATGTTTTCGGTCCCGCCGCCCCGGAGCGCCGCCCGCCGCGGCCGCGCTTGCAGGCTCCGGCGAACCCACCGGTTGCCGCGCCCGACGCCGCCCCTGCGCCTTGCCCAAGGCGGCCGGCGGTCCGTCCACGCGGCTCGTCCCCGTGGTCTAGAATGAACCCGCCGGCGCGCGCCGTCGGGGTCTAGGGAGGCAAAGGGGGCCATGCTCAGATTCGCCGAAGAGATCATTCTGCTGCTGCTCGACGACGAGGGCAGGTTCGCCAGCGTGCCCGACTGGTCGGTGAGCCACGCGCTCGCCGGCGGGGTCCTGATGGACCTTGCCCTGGAGAACCGGATCGATACGGACCTCGACAACCTCGTCCTGCTCGATCCGACCCCAGTGGGTGACAGCCTGCTGGACCATGCCCTGTCCGAGATCGAGACGGGCGAGGGCCGTGATGCACGGTACTGGGTGGAGCACATCGCGGGCCACGCCGACGAGATCCGGGCGGAGGCCCTCTCGCGACTGGTCTCGGCCGGCATCCTGGAACGCCGCGAGGACAGGACGCTGTGGATCTTCCGCTCCACGCGCTACCCGGCCGTCGACGACAGGGCCGAGCGCGAGGTGAAGCGCAGGGTGATGCACATCCTGTTCAGCGACGAGATCCCCGACCCGCGCGACGTGGTCATCATCTGCCTCGCCGACGCGTGCGGCATCTTTCGGCGGCTCCTCTCGAAGTCCGAGCTGGCCAGGGCTTCGGAGAGGATCGAGCAGGTGCGCAGGCTGGACCTGATCGGGCAGGCGATGTCCCAGGCGATCGAGGACATAGAGCTCTCGGTCGCCGCCTCCGTCCATCCCTACATGTACTGAGCGCCCGCCCGGCTACAGTGCCCTCACCGCCTCCTCCACGGACCGGGTCGCGGCCTGGTAGTCGGTCCCGGGCGGGAAGGTGAGCGGCCGTCCCAGCTGGATCTCCACGGCGCCGCGCCTAAGGAGCGGGAAGCGGGCAGGGAAGCCGGGCCTGAGCACGCGTAGCCTCACGGGCACCACGGGGATCCGCCCCTCCACCGCCACCATGCCCGTGCCGTGCATGAAGGGCACGAGCGGCCCGCCGACGTTGAGCTCCCCCTCCGGATAGATCAGGACGGACCAGCCGTCGTCCATGATCCTGCCCATGTTCTCCAGGCTGGGGCGCACCGCGCCCTCCCTGGCGAGCGGGAACCCGTTGCCCAGCAGCGGGTTGATCACCCACCACAGGGGGTTGCGCCAAAGCTCGGCCGCCCCGGCGACGGCCATGCGTCGCCTCCAGCGCTGCGGGACGGCCCTGATGATCAGGGGGTTGTCCAGGCCCAGGTGATGGTTGGCGGCGAGCAGCGCCGGACCCGTGACGCCCTCCAGGTTCTCCGCCCCGCGGACCCTGAGCCCGTAGGCGAGGCTCATGACCGGAAACACGAGCGTCCTCTGTAGAAGGCCCCTGAGCATGCGGCACCACCAGCTCATGCCCCACTCGGGAAAGGCCAGCAGCGGCGGGTTCCTGGAGCCCTCCTCCACCAGGGCGGCCAGCCGCCCCAGGGTCGTCCCCGGGCCCACCTGGGTCTCGTCGACGTAGACGCCCATCTCGGCCTCTATCGCGGAGAGGAGCTCGACCCTGCCCAGCGAGTCCATGTCCAGGTCGTCGCCCAGCCGCGAGCCCTCGTCCACGCCGGCCGCGTCGAGCCCCCCGACCTCCGCCACGATCTGCACGAGGCCCCTGGGCCCGCCGCCGGCCGCGGCGGGCCGGGCCGCGGCCGCCCGCCCGGCGGGCGCTCCCCCGACGACCGCGTCGGTCACCAGCCGCTTTCTCACCTTCATCGTGTGGGTGCGGGGGAAGTCCTCGCCGGGCCAGAGCGTCCAGCCCCTTATCCGCTGGTGCTCCGCCAGCCGCTCGTTGGACCACGCGACCGCCCGGGCCGCCGCCTCGTCGCCCGCGCATATGATCGCGGCGTGGACCTCGACGGAGGAGCCGCTCTCCACGCCCACCACGGCGGCGTCGGTCACCTCGGGGTGCCCGCGCAAGACCGCCTCGATGTCCTCCGGGAAGACGTTCTGACCGCTCGGCAGCACGATCATCTCCTTCATCCTTCCGCGGATGTGGAGGAACCCCTCGTCGTCGAGGAACCCCAGGTCCCCGGTCCTGTACCACCCTCCCTCGAACGCCGCCGCGGTCTCCTCCGGAGCGCGCCAGTAGCCGGGCGTCACGCTCTCTCCCCGCACCCAGATCTCGCCCTGCTCGCTGATCCTGACCTCCACGTTGGGCAGGGGGCGGCCGGTGGACTCGAGCCGCCGCTCATCCAGGGAGTGGTTGCTGATGACCGGTGATGCCTCGGTGGCGCCGTAGCCCTGGAGGACCCTGACCCCTAGCAGCTCCCACTTCCTGCCAAGCTCGGGGTCCAGCGCCGCCCCGCCCGATACGATCAGCTCCAGCCGGCCGCCGAACTGGCGGTGGACGCGTCCGAACAGGCGGCGGCGCAGGCCGAACGGCGTCCGGCCCGACAACCGCAGCAGCGCGTTCCAGAGGCGCTGCTTTCCCTGGCGTCTCACCTCGCGCTCGATCCCGTTCATCAGCAGCTCCAGCCCCTGGGGCACGAGCAGCAGGATGGTGATCCTGCGCTCGCGCATCGTGCGGGCCAGCACCGTCGGCTGGCGGCTGGTCGGGTAGGTGACGCTCGCGCCGTAGTGCATCGCCACGAACAGGCCGCCCATCTGCTCGTACATGTGGCTCAGGGGAAGGATGGACAGGAGCCGGCTCGACGGCTCGCAGGATATGTACTGGGTGATGCCCTCTATGTTCGCCGTGAGGTTCCTGTGGGTGAGCATCACGCCCTTGGGGTCGCCCGTGGTCCCCGAGGTGAACATGATCTCGGCCAGGTCCCCCGGGGCGACGTCCACCTCGGCCGGGTCCGGCAGGCCGTCGATCTCCGACTCCAGGTCCTCCAGCGCTATCGCGGGGGCCCCGAGCTCCACCCCTTCCGCGGGGGTGAGCCGCGAGGTGAAGGCCACCTTGGGCTCGGTCCTTGCTATCACCCTCTCGACGTAGTCCGGGGCGCTGCGAAGGTCCAGCGGCACCACGATCACCCCGGCCCTCAGGCACCCGAAGAAGGCGATCACCCATTGGGGGGAGTTCGGCGCCCAGAGTATGGCCTGGTCCCCCTTGACCAGCCCCCTCCTCTGGAGCAGCGCGGCGACGCGGCCCGAGTCCTCCCAGAGCTGGCGGTACGTCCACCTCACGTACCGGAACGCGGGCTTGATCAACAGGGCGTCGCGATCCCCGTGGGCGTCGATCGCCCCGGACAGGAAATCGACGATGGTCTGGGCGGTCGGTGTCGTCGGTGCTGCGGGGCCTCGCATGTCAGCCTCCCGTGTCGCCGCGGATTGAGCGCCGCCTCAGCCGCGTGCGGCCCGGTCGAGGTGCCGGGCGACCAGGGCGCGCAGGGCCTCCCGCGCGCCCGAGCGCATGGGCGGAAAGTGGCTGAAGCATATGGTATCGAAGTCCAGGTCCAGCAGCCTTTCGAGGGAGCGCATGGCCAGGTCCGGCCGGCGCGTGACCATCCGGGCGGGGGGCCCCAGGCTGAGGCCGAACTTGTACTGCAGCGCGTCTCCCACGATCAAGATGCCCTCCCGCGGCAGGTGCAGCGCTATGCTGCCGTCGGTGTGACCGGGGACGTGGACGACGCGGAGGCCGGTCCCGGGCCCGATCACGTCCCCGTCCTCCAGCCGCTCCGAGACGCGGACGGGAACCCCCATCAGGCGTGACAGCGCGGGCCGCAGCGCCGCGGCGACCGGGCCGCGGCCTCCAAGGGCCGGCACCCCCGCCTCCACCGCGCCTGCGTCCAGCCGGTGCGCCGCCACCGCCATCCGCCTGCCCCCCACCATCCGCCCCAGGCCGCCGCAGTGGTCCGGGTGGGCGTGGGTGATCACAACCCGCTCGACGTCGTCGAGGGAGCTGCCGAGGGAGCCGAGTCCCATGGATATGGGTAGGTGGCTTCCGATCGACCCGGCGTCGACGAGAGTGACGGAGCCGCCGCCGAGCAGGACCGTCACGCGCGCGCCGACGGCCCGGATCTGGAACACCCCGTCGCGGACCCGTATGGGTCTCCCGAGAATCATTGCGGCCCGCCGCGCCGCGCCGTGGTACCCTTCGCGGCGCATGGGGTCCAAGACGGGCTGCGGCCGGCGGCCCGCCCCGCGCGTCGAGCTCCAAGGAGATCCAAATGGCGAACGGGGACTACCCACTCACCTACGACGTCGACTACCCGGAGGATGGGCTCAGCCGGCTGACGACGCTGCTGCGCCCCCTGATGCTGATCCCGTGCATGATCCTCAACATCCTTATGGTCGGGCCGGTATCCATCCCCCTGATCCTGATCATACTGTTCCGGCGCAAGTACCCCCGCTGGCTCTTCGACTTCAACGTCGAGCGCACCAGGTATGCGGCCCGCGTAAGCGCCTACGCGTCTCTGCTGACGGACGAATACCCCTCCACCGAGGACGCCCAGGCCGTCACGCTCGAGTGCGAGTACCCGGACCACCTCACCCGTTGGATGCCGCTGGTCAAGTGGCTCCTGGCTATCCCGCACTGGGTGATCGTCATCGCGCTGAGCTTCCTCTCCATCCTGGCGACCGCCGCTGCGTGGTTCTCCATACTGCTCACGGGCAGGTACCCGCGCGGCCTGTTCGGATTCGTCGTCGGGGTGGAGCGCTGGTCGCTGCGCGTGAGCGCCTACGACGCCCTGCTCATAACCGACCGGTACCCGCCCTTCCGCCTCTCCTGATCTGCTGACGGGCCGCCCCCGCCGGCCCGGGCCGTTACCGGCGGCGGGCGCGGCCATGGCCCGCGGCCGGCAGGGCAGGCGGGACGCCGCGCCCTCGCCGCCCGTTCCGGAGCCCACCGCGCGACCCTCCGGCGGTGACGCCGACGGGAGCGACCGGGGCTTCGACGCCTGGAGCGAGGCCCAGTCCATCTATGGGGTCCCGGGCGGCCCCGGGCGCGACCCCCACGGCCTTGACCCCGACGGGGACGGGATGGCATGCGAGGAGCTCAGGGGTGACACGCTCGCACCGGCTCGGGGTCCCGGCTGAAGGGCCTGCGCCTCGATCACCGTCCGCCGGCGACCCTTCGGAACCGCTCGTAGCGCTGCTCGAGATATATGACCTTGGGCCTGTCGGGCTCCTTCCGCGGCACCACGATGGCCTTTCCGTGCAGGCCCTGGATGGCGTGCGTGAGCGTCGGTCCATCCTCCTCTGCGAGCACGTCTGGGCGGACCTCTATGACGCGGTCCGGGCGGATGCCCAGGAAGAACCTGTCGAAGGCCGCGTGGTGGAGCCGGCAGAGAGCCAGTCCGTTGCTGACGACAGGCTCGCCCTCCTCGGAGTCGGGCACTATGTGGGCGGCGTCGAGCAGCTCGGCGTGCCGGAGCCGGCAAAGGGCGCAGCGGTTGCGGTACGCGGCGAGAACCCGCTCGCGGAAGGTGCTCTGGTGGAGCCTGCGCCTCGTCAGGGTCATCCCGTATCTGCGCATCGCGTCCAGGACCTCCCCGCCCGTCTGCTGCGCCGCCCGGGCGGCGCCGTCCAGCTCGACGCAGAATGTGAGGGTGGCCGGTGAATCGTGCGTGATGTGCACGGGCCAGGCGGCAAGGTACCGTCCGCGGGCGATCCTGTGGAAATAGGCCAGGGGGAGCCGCCCGTTCATGACGGCCCGCAGTCCGGCGTTGTCGGAGTGGTTCGGATCGGTGCCGCGGTAGCGGTAGCGCAGCACCCCATTGTGGTCGATCGAGTCCTCGTATGGACCGCTCGGGACGGTCGTTATCGACAGCGGCGCGCGCATCACCGCCGGCTTGAAGATCCCCTGGGGGCCCAGCAGCGGTACGCGCCTTCCGTCGAGGTCGAATCCCTTGGCCAGCGCATCCCGCGGAAGGACCTCGCCATGAAGCTCGACCTGCTCCGCGAGCCAGTTGAACGCCGCCACCCTCACCCTCGCGTCCGGGTCCCCGCGATAGGGGGAGGACCCGCGCGCGCGCCGCATCCTCCCGGCCTGGGAGTGCGCCTCGTCAGAGGGGGCCGATCGGGCGGTGTCCTTGGTCATGGCCGGCGCCATGATACGCCGATGGACGGCGCGGTAAAGGCCCGACGCAAGGGGCGCGGGTGCGGCGCGGGGTCGAGTCCGGCGCGCGTGCCGGACCTGCCGAGGTCACGGTCTCGGCAGGGGCCACCGCCATCCCCGCCGGGCCGCTCGACCCGCCGAAGGGCCGTGGCCGGCCGGCCTCGGCGCGGCCCCGCCCCGGACTGCGGCGCCTTGCCCGAAGGCCGCAGGCGGCCCGTTCGAGGCGCGTCCAAGCCGCCGGTGCCGCGCGGCGGGTGTGCTATCGTACCCGGCCAGACGCTAGCCGCGACGTCGACTCCACTGGAGGCAGGTACATTCGGTCATGATTGAATGGCTCGGCATCGAACACTTCTTCGAGCTTTCGCGAACCGAGGCGATCGTGGGGTTCTTCACCCCGCTGGCGATCTTCGCCGCGTTCTTCCTGGCACAGGTCATATTGCCGGCGAGGCGGGTTCCCGGGTACGTCATCAATCCGGAGACCGGTGAGCCCCGCAACTACCGCCTGAACGGCCTGCTGGTGTTTGCGATCGCCGTGGTGGTGTGGGCCCTCGAGGCCTTCGGGCTGCCGCGGGATTGGTTCTACCGGTCCACGATATTTGCCGTGGCCGGCGGAACGGCCTTCACCGCCATCTTTGCATTGATCGCTGTGTTCAGCCAGCCGCGGGGCGAGATAGGGAATCCGCTCCTAGCCCTGTGGGAGGGGCGGGCCCAGGAGATCTCGTTCTTCAACGAACGCTTCGACATAAAGATGTGGTTCTACGTCGTCGGCGGGACGATGCTCTCGCTCAACGCGCTGTCCGGCGCCGCGTATCACCACGGGGTCTTTGGCGAAAACTCCAATCCCGGCGTCTTCATGTATGCGGCGTTCTTCACATTCTACGTGCTGGACTACTTCATCTTCGAGCGCGTCCAGCTTTACACGTACGACCTGATCCACGAGAACCTCGGCTTCAAGCTGTTCTGGGGCGGACTCGTGGTCTACGGATGGCTATTCATCCTACCGATGTGGGGCATGGCGCCCCACCCGGACCCAGGATTCTCGACCGCGTGGACGTATGTCTGGCTCATCGGGACTGGGGCGCTGTTCCTGCTAGGGTGGAGCATATCGCGCGGTGCGAACCTGCAGAAGTACGCGTTCAAGCGCTGGCCTGACCGCAAGTTTCTCGGGCTTATAGAGCCGGAGTACATTCAGGCCGGCGAGCGCAAGATCCTGTGCAGCGGACTGTGGGGCGTAGCCAGACACTTCAACTACATGGGTGAGGGCTTCCTCGCCCTGTCAATCGCCCTGTCGTTCGGCCACTTCGGCAATCCCTGGGCCTGGACATACTTCGTCTTCATAGTTTCGCTGTTCACCTGGCGTCAGCGCCAGGACGACAGTCGTTGCGCGGAGAAGTACGGTGCGGAGAAGTGGGCTGAATATCAGGCCCGCGTCAAGTACCGAATCTGTCCCCGCATCTACTGAGGCCTCCCCGCTCGTCGCGGGGTGAATGTGGTCAGGGAGGCGCAGCCGCCGGACGGGTGCGCCCACCCGCTCCTGGTGCCGGGAGGGCATCGTCATCCGGCGCACCGTGGCCCACGCGGTGGCGATCGCCGCGGGGACACGGCTCGGCTACCGCTGGCGATGCGCCGCGTCCGGTGCCTCCCTCGTCAATCGACCCACCGGACTCTCCGGCGCCCGCTGCGATGGCCTCTTCGGAGCGGGCGGCGTCTGCGTCCAGTCCGAGATCGCCCACCTGACGGCGCGGGCGCCGGCCTCGCGCCGTCACCGAGAGGGCGGAGCCTGCCCACGTCCCATCCCGGTGCGGCTCTTCGAGATCGCGCTGCGCCGGTCAAGGACCTTTGATGTGGACGAGCAGGGCTTTGGCGCTTACGGCGTCGCCGAACCGTGGCTGAGCCTCCGAGCCGCGGCCGCCTGTGGCGGGACCGGCGGCTTCGTCGCCGAGGGCCTTTGCCGACCCTTCCGGGAGCGGTAGGCCACCAGCGCATTGGTCGACCGCGAGCTGGCGGAGACCCACGGCCTGCTCCGCACAGAGCGGGGATGTCGGAAAGCCCGTGAGCGAGGCCCTGGCCGACAGGCTCGCCATGGCCGAGCGGCGACCCGTCTGCCCCTGCCGGGAGCGCTAGGACCAACCCCACGGGCACGGCATCCCCGGCATCCCCGGCATCCCCGGCTACGGCGGCAACGTCACCGTCAGGCGAGCCGCCGACGTCGCCGCACGGCAGGCCATGGCCGGGTGCCTGCCGGGAGGCACGCGATGCTGGCTCATCGACGAGGGCAGCGAGGCCGGCAGGGGACGGGTGCCCACGCTCCCAGTTCTCACACCCCTCCAATCCCATAGGTTGGAGAGGCCATGCCGCCCAAGCCGATGTGTTGCGCTGGCACCCGCAAAGCCTATATAGTGCCGTGGCCGGCCGGCCGAGAGCGCCTGCCGCACCGCGTCAAGAAGCTGATTCGCGTTCGGAGGGAAGATGGACATGATAAGGCGTTTGACAGACCCAAGACCCCTGTTCGCCATTGTTGCTGTGCTCCCGTTGGCCTTGGCCGCGGCCGTTGCGTGCGGTGATGGCGAGGTGGTGGAGGTGGAGGTGCCCGGCGAGACGGTCGTCGTGGAGAAGGAGGTGGTCAGGGAGGTGGAGGTGCCCGGCGAGACGGTCGTCGTGGAGAAGGAAGTGGTCAGGGAAGTGGAGGTGGAGGTACCTGGCGAGACGGTCGTGGTGGAGAGGGAGGTGATCAGGGAGGTGGAGGTGCCCGGTGAGACGGTCGTGGTGGAGAGGGAGGTGGTCAGGGAGGTAGAGGTACCTGGCGAGACGGTCGTGGTGGAAGTGGAGAAGGTGGTGGTAGAGGAGAAAGTGATCAAGGAGAGGGAGATCGTCACGACGGAGCCCAAGTACGGCGGCACGCTGCGTGTCGTGGCCCAGGGCAGCTTCTCCTCGCTGGATCCGCTCCCGCTGCCCGCGGTCATCAGCGTGCACACCTCCGTGCACGTCTATGAGCACCTGTTCGCCTGGGACTTCGATCTGAACCCCCAGCCTCAGCTGGTGGACACGTGGAGCATCAGCCCCGACAACACGAGCTACACGTTCACGCTGAGGGACGGGCTCACCTTCCACAACGGCGACCCCATTACTTCCGATGACGTGATAGCGTCCATCAACCGCTGGCTGCCTGCGCCCTCGGTCAAGAACACCGCGGGCTTCGTAAAGGAGGCGATCAAGCAGGACGACCTCACCTTTGTGATAAACCTCAACGAGCCATTTGGCGGCTTGGTGATCGGGCTGGGAACGTCCCCCCACCTGTCGCCTCAGATCTGGCCCGAGGACATCGCCAACAGCGCTCCATTCTCGGAGCCGATAACCGAGTGGATAGGCTCCGGTCCGTACGAGTTCGAAACGTGGGAGCCTGGGAACAAGCTGTCCATCGTGCGGTACGAGGGATTCATCTCCCGGCCCGAGCCGGAGAACTTCCTGGCCGGGGGCAAGCGCGCCTACCTCGATCGGATCGAATGGGTTGAGATTCCCAACGACGAGACCAAGTACGCCGGCCTGGAGACCGGCCAGTGGGACATAGTGGACGGCATAAGCCTCGACTTCGCCCCGCGCATCAGGGGCAACGAGGAGATAGGCCTCGTAGTCACCCAGCCCGGCAACCAGTCGGAGGTGTGGGCGAAGGGCAGCTTTGCCCCCACGGACAACAAGCTCGTGCGGCAGGCCATTCTCGCCGCCGTCGACGCCGAGTCCATGATGGCCTCACTGGGCGACCCGGCGCTCTGGATCCTCTGCTCATCGGTCTTCTTCTGCGGAACCCCGTGGGAGAGCACCGTGTCCGAGGAGCTGTACAACCAGAACAACCCGGAGAGGGCGGCGGAGCTGCTGGCCCAGGCGGGCTACAACGGCGAGACGGTCGTGATCCTGAACTCCTCCGATCATCCGCAGCTCAATCCCCTCGGCATCGTCCTCAAGCCATCGCTGGAGGCGGCGGGGATTACCGTCGAGATGCCGGGTATGGACCTGGCCACCGTCATCTCGAGGCTGGGCGCCAACGACTGGAACCTGTTCACCAACTTCTGCCCGGCCTCTACCTGCGCGCAGCCTGACATCAGCCCCGTCAACAACCTGAGCGAGACGCTTTGGGGGTGGCCCGGGTACCCCGACCTCGTTGCCGAGTTCATCAGGGCCCCGGATCTGGCAGCCAAGAAGGCCGTCGTAGACAAGATGCAGGCCGCAGCGTACGAGGACGCGTACAACATCGTCCTCGGGCAGTTCTTCCCGATGCTTCCCCATCGCACACGGGTTGCGAACCTGAAGCCGACTGCCTTCCCCACGTACTACAACGTGTGGCTGGACTAGGAGAGGCCCGAATCGCTCCGCGCTGCGCAGAGCGCAGATAGGCGATATTCGCAGACCATATGCTGCCGGTCCCGGCAGCCTGGGCCGGGCCGTGAAGGAGGCGCACTCCGCCTCCCTCGTGGCCCGGCCCGCTAACGTCCTCCACCGCCTAGGGGAGGCCCGCTCCGGTGAACCGGCAGCCCTTGAGCTGAACGAGAGTCGGACTCTCGGAAAGTGACACCGTCGGAGGGGCCGACGGGGGCGGTGGCGACCGCGCCACGCTCGACGGACCGCTAGCGCACCTGCGGGGGGCGGCGAACAGATGCAGGCATACATCCTTCGGCGTCTCCTCGTCGCGATACCGGTCATCCTCGTGGTGCTGGTATTCACCTTCTTCCTGCTGCGCCTCACCCCGGGCGACCCCGCGCGAATCATGGCGGGGCCGCTGGCGCCCGAGGAGCAGATCGAGGCCATTCGGGAGTCGCTGGGGCTGAACAGGCCGATCATCGTCCAGCTGGGGATCTTCCTTAGGGATATCTTCAGGGGCGATTTCGGCGAGTCCATCGCATCCCGATATCCGGTGAGCCAGCTGCTCGAAGCCAGGATATTGCCGTCCGTGTCGCTGACCATCCTCACGGAGGTGATCGCCGTCGGACTCGGCGTTCCATTAGGGGTGATCGCCGCGTGGAAGGCCAACAGCTGGCTCGACCGGTCGGCGATGCTGTTCTCCACCCTGGGGTACTCGATGCCCCTGTTCTTCCTGGGGTTCCTGCTAATCCTCGGCTTCGCGGTCAGGCTGCCCCTGTTCCCCGTGGCCGGGTTCGTCCATCCCAGCGACGGTGTGGACGACTTCCTTCGCTCCATCTTCCTGCCGTCGCTGGCGACGGGCCTGGTGCTCATGGCCCTGATCACAAGGATGACGCGGGCCAGCATGCTGGAGGTCCTGGGCGAGGACTACGTCCGGACGGCCAGGGCCAAGGGGATGCCGGAAACGAGCGTCCTGCTGCGGCACGCCCTGAGGAACGCGGCGCTGCCCATCCTGACCGTCATCGGGCTGGGGTTTGCGGGCCTGCTGGCGGGAGTGGTCGTCACCGAGGTTGTCTTCGCGATTCCGGGCATCGGCCGGCTGACCGTGACCGCCATGCTGCAGAGGGACTACCCGGTGATCCAGGCAACGATCATATTGGTGTCGGGCATATACCTGCTCGTGAACCTACTGGTCGACCTCTCCTACGCCCTATTCGATCCGAGGATCAGGTACTGATGGAACGTCAAGCCTCCACGGGTGTGGCGACGGCGTCCCTCGACATCGCTCCGGGAAAGGTGGACCGCCTCATAAAGGCGGCGGCGCGGGTCAGTCGCAGGAAGCCCACGATGGTCGCGGGGATGGCGATCGTCGTACTGATGGCGCTGATAGCGGTGTTCGGGAATTTCCTCTTCACGGAGGATCCGAATAAGCTCGCCGTCGTCGACCGTCTCCAGTCCCCCTCCTCCGCATACTGGTTCGGCACCGACCTGGTCGGGCGCGACGTCTACAGCCGGACGATATTCGGCTCACGGATCTCCCTCATGGTGGGTTTCTCGGTGGCGCTCATCAGCTCTGTTCTGGGGGCGGTCATAGGGCTGCTGGCCGGCTACTACCGGCGCGTGGACGCCGTGGTCATGCGCGTGATGGACGGAATCATGGCCATTCCCGTCATCATCCTGGCCCTGGCTCTGGTGGCGCTCATAGGCGGGAGCGTGAAGATCGTCATCCTGGTGCTGCCGGTGGCGTACACCCCGGCGGTTACGCGGGTGGTCAGGGCGTCGGTCCTCGGCCTGCGCAACGAGATCTTCGTCGATGCTGCCCGTGCGCTGGGGGCTTCGCCGTGGCGAATAATGCTCGCCCACATCCTTCCCAACACCCTGGTGCCCCTCATCGTCCTGGCCAGCCTCGTGGCCGCCGACGCGGTGCTGGTGGAGGCGGTGCTGAGCTTCCTGGGGGCTGGCGCTCCGCCCGACACGCCCAGCTGGGGCGGCATCATGGCCGACGGGAGCAAGAACATAAAGGGGGCAGCGTGGGTGATACTGTTCCCAGGCGCCTTCCTCACGCTGACGGTCCTTGGCATCAACCTGGCCGGAGACGGCCTGCGGGACATACTGGACCCCAAGCTGAGGCGCACGATATAGCCGGTAAAGGCGGCCGCAGCCTTCTCCCGGACAGCGTTCACAAGCCTGGGACCGCGGGCGCAACGTGCAGAACCGCCCGAAAGGGTAAAGCCGTAGGGATCAGAATGAACCTATTTCGCTTTTGCCGTCTCGCTCACTTGGCTTCAGAGCGATGATGGCAGGCCCCGCGCAGGGAAGCGCTGTGCCGACAGGCAGACGGAGGGTCGGGCGCGTGTGTGAAGCGCCGGATCATTTCTGGCATCCGCTTAATTAGGCTGCTGTCTAGCGCCCGACGATCGCCGACTGGCCGAGCGCGGCGCGTCATCCAAGTTAATCGGACTTTACGGTGCAGCTTCTCCTTGGTGCCGGGGTCTAGCCAGAACTTGGCGCTCTCATTCTCCCGCCTCACATGCATGTGAGGCGGTTCTACCCGGCCACGGAGGTAGAAGTAGAACCGGTAAGATCCCTTTAGCACAAGTGTCGGCAGGCTATTCACACCACCCAATGACGGCTCAATCACTCCCTGCGCTGGTCAGAGATGGCTAGCTCTCTTCCGGTACACCACCCTGCAGCCTCTCCAAGGCGTCCTCCAGATGTGGTCGGAACGTGGTTGCGATGGCTATTACATGTTCCGTCATCCACGTCCGGATCTCGTTCAGGTCCTCCTCGGATTCGTATATGCTCCCGGGCCGCGCCATTGCCACTCTGCTCATCTTCGCGTCATCCATTCGTTCCCAAATCAGCGGCCCGAGTTCCCGCTCGATCTCCGTCTTGGACTGCTCAAGCAGATCGAAGGCAGCCTTGTTCCAAGACGTCTCCGCACTCTTGATCACCAACTCAACCCTGGCTTCGCCTTCCCATGTGAACCGCATGGTGCGTCCAAATCTCGCGGAGCCAATGCTGGCGCCGGCATTGTAGGCCGATCCCTTGTTGTGCGTGCCGATGTTCCATCCACGCGTCCTGCGCAGGTCTTCTAGCAGCGGGCGCCAGAAGCGGATGTACTTCTCCTGCGTCTCAGTGACCTCGCCCTGACTCTCCACGACATCCTTCGACCAGGTGTTGGGAGAGGCCGCTAGGCGAAACAGCGGAGCCGGGGCCGAATCGCCTATCTTGATCGCCTGGATCTCAATGCCGAAGAAGCCTAACGATTCCCCCGTGCGATCGTTGAGCCAGTCCAGCGCGGCCCTGTGCTCATCGCGGAACTTGGTGGCTATCCACACCACGACGCTGGCGTTCCTTCCGGCCGCGTAGGTCAGAAGCTGGCCAAGATGAGTGTGGTCCGTCTGGGCGATCTGGTTCTCGATGGCCACCACTGCATCGCTCTTGGCGTCTCTTGCGAGTATGTCTAGGGAGAAGTTTCCTACGGGAACCTCCATGCCCTCGAATTCCAATTCCATGCCGAGCTCAGTGCCAAGCAGGCCCAGGTTCTCCGCCAGCCAGGGGGTGAAGTCACTGGCCTCGTGGGGCCATACCTCTGCAACGGGCAGCCTCTCAATGCTGCCGATCTCCAACTGGGTCATCGCGGTTGTCCTCCTCGGTCCGAAAGGTCATGGTGTGCCTTTGTCGTCGCCAGCTCCACCGGGGTGCGAATGAAAGGCTCAATTTTCGCACACAGGCTGCTCCGTCCCAATATTGGGCGGATCGCAGGGACTTTCCGGTGTCGGTGGCGATCCGGCCGTTGGCGTGGCTGTTCAAGGGCGGGCCACCGGCGGTGAGCAGGTGCATTGAGTCGCCAGCCTTTGAGTGAGCGGATACCCCTGGCGCCTTGCCTCGTGAGGCGTGTTACCTCAGCGGCGCAGCATATATCTGTCCACCCTTGGGGCAGTCGGAACACGGAGCGGAGTCCCACAGCGCGTTGCGGGTGTTCTCCCGCGTCAGTCCTAGGGGGGTCAGATGTCGGTCATATATCTCGCCGTAGTTGCCTATGGCCCGAATCACGTCCCGGGCAGCCGTCTTCGTCAGCCCCATCTCATCCTGTCCATAACTGCCCTCAAATCCCAGCATCCTGTCTACGGCAGCGTTGCCGGTGGTGGCGGTCGGGACATTGTCGGAGGAGATGCCGTAGGCCTCGGCATAGATCAGGATAGCCATGACTGTCTTTACTATGTCAAACCACTGCTCATCGCCGTGGGGTACCACGGGGCCAAGAGGCTCCTCCGAGATGGTTTCTGGCAGAATTACATGGTCGTCGGGGTTCTCGAAACCTGAGAGGTTTGTGACCAGCACGGAACGGTCGGTGGTGTAGGCTTCGCACTGCCCAGCCAGATACGCGGCGGCGGTTCCAGCGTTGTCCTCAAAGGCAATTACATTCAAGTTCAGGCTGTTCTGCTTCGAAAAATCCTGGAGGTTTAGCTCGGTGGTCGTGCCTTTCTGAACACACACCTTTGCATCCTGCAGCTCCAAGACGCTGGACACGCCAAGGCTCTCATAGACCATGAAGCCTTGGCCGCCGTAGAACATGGTCTGCGCAAAGTTGCCCCAGGTGGCGTCCCGTGATGATGTCCAGGTTGTATTACGGGGCATGATGTCCACCTCGCCCGACCGCATGACAGGGCCACGTTCAGCGCTCATGGTCGGGCGGAGTTCGATAGCATCTGAATCCCCCAGCACGGCAACCGCAACGGCGCGGCAGAGGTCTATGTCGAAGCCGACGGCGTCGCCGTCGTCATCCAGGTAGCCGAAGCCGGCCAGGGAATCGTTGGAGGCGCAGACCAGGACGCCCCTGGCCCTGACGGCTTCAAGCCTGCTGCCCTCATCCTCCGCGATGGTCGATGCGGTGATGGTGGCGGCAATTTCGCTTGCCCGCTTCTCCACGTCCTCTTCGTTCAAGCCCTCGCCGCACGCGGCCAGGGTCACAGCCAAAGCTACGGGGTGTGCGACTAGGATGACTCTGACTGCCACCCCGGCCGGTCCCAGCGCGTCGGTGGGCCTCAAGCCTCGGAGCGCCGTGAGCAGCCTAGCGCTCCCACCTTCCCACAAGGACACGCCCGTTCTCCCGTGACTCCAAGCGGATTCCCGAAGCCATTTGACGGAAGAGATGCAAGACTACCGAATGTCTTCAGCAGGTGGGTTGGGACTCCCTTGATCGAGGATGCCAGAGGCCCTGCATCGACGAGTACGGCCGCTGGAGTGAAGGGGAGAGGGGACTGGTGGGCGGTAGGGGATTCGAACCTCTGGCCTCCTGTGTGTAAGACAGGCGCTCTGAACCGCTGAGCTAACCGCCCATCGCAGGTGCGGCCCGTGCGTCCACGCGGGGCGCGTGGGTGAATGCGAGGTGGCAACGACAGGGCTCGAACCTGTGACCTAGCGCTTATGAAGCGCCCGCTCTGCCGACTGAGCTACGTTGCCGCGGCCGATTTCGTGACGAAATCATAATGCACGGCCGGGGGGGTGTCAAAGCCGCTCGATGCCATACGCAAGCCGATGTAAGCGGGAAAACGCTTGTTGGGACACTCGCCCGGGTCGTATACTTTTGCCGCCGATTTGCGACGGCGTGCGGCGCCTGCTTTGAGGTTGGCCGCGCCCGCAGTTCGCGGTCTCGCAAGCCGTGACAGGAGTCGAACTTGACGACAGCAACAGAGAGCGAGGCCCTCAGGCGGTCCGCGCTGCGCCACCTGTGGGTGCACAACCGCGACTGGGTCGAGATGGCCGAGTCGGGAGGCCCACCTGTCATCGTCTCCGGGGACGGGGTCAGGGTCACCGACGCCGACGGAAGGACCTGGATCGACGTAAACGGCGGGTACAGCTGCGTCAACGTCGGCTACGGCAGGACGGAGATCGCGCGGGCCGCCCACGACCAGATGCTCCGGGCGAACTTCTGCCCCGTGGGCACGACCGCCGAGCCCGTCATACGGCTCGCTTCCAAGCTCGCAGAGCTCGCCCCGGGCGACCTCAACCGGGTGTTCCCGGTGTCCGGAGGCTCGGAGGCCAACGAGACCGCGATCAAGATAGCCCGCGCCTACCACCGGCGGATGGGCGAGCGCGGGCGCTACCGGGTGATCAGCCGCAGGGGCGCGTACCACGGCATGACCGCGGGCGTGCTGTGGGCGGGCGACGGGCCGCCGGCGCCCAAGTCCGACTTCGGCCCCGCCTACCCGGGCATGGTCAGCGTCCCCCAGCCCAACCCCTACCGATGCGAGCTGGGCGGGACCACGGCGTCCGAGTGCGCCGAGCTGTGCGCCGGGGCGGTGGAGGCGGCGATCCTCCACCACGGTCCCGACACGGTCGCGGCCTTCATCGGCGAGCCGGTGGCCATACCGCAGGGCGCCGCCGTGCCGGGCGACGAGTACTGGCCCATGGTGCGGGAGATATGCGACCGCTACGGGGTGGTGATGATCGCGGACGAGGTGGTGTGCGGCTTCGGGCGCACCGGCAGGATGTTCGGGATGGAGCACTTCGGCGTGGTCCCGGACGTCATGACCGTGGCCAAGGGGATAGTCAGCGCCTACATGCCCCTTGCGGCCGCGATCGTGAGCGACGCGATCGCCGACCGCTTCGGCGGGGGCGACGACGTCCTTCGGCACGTGCTCACCAACAGCGGGCACCCGGTGGCGGCCGCGGCGGCGCTGTGCAACATAGAGATCATCGAGGAGGACGGCCTGGTCGGCAACGCCGAGCAGGTGGGCTCCTACCTCAAGGGGCAGCTCGAGGGCCTCGCACTCGACCACCCGCTGGTCGGGGACGTGAGGGGAGTCGGGCTGTTCGTCGCCGTCGAGCTGGTCACGGACCGCGAGACCAGGGCCGCCTTCCCGCCCGAGGCGCAGATCGGCAGGCGGCTCACCGACAGGTTCCGCGAGCGCGGGCTCATCCTGCGCGCCAGGGAGAACATCATCCACCTCGGGCCGCCGCTGTGCCTTACCAGCCGGGAGGCCGACGAGATAGTGCACGCGATCGACCTAGCGCTGTGGGAGATCGAGGGCGAGATGGGCGTCGGGAGGCTGGCGTGACGGTCGCGCCGGACCTCAGGGACGCCGCCCTGCGCCACCTGTGGATGCAGGCGGGCGGCTGGATAGACATGGCCGAGGAGGGCGGGCCCGTCATCGTCGCCGAGGCCAACGGCCTCACGGTCATCGACACCGAGGGGCGCCGGTGGCTGGACGTCAACGGCGGCTACGCCTCGGTCACCATCGGCTACGGCCGCCCAGAGATCGCCGAGGCCGTGCTCGAGCAGATGTCCGAGCTCGCCTACTACCCGGAGCAGACCGTGTCGCCGGCCGCGGTGCGGCTGGCCGAGGAGATAGCGCGGCTCGCGCCCGGTGACCTGGAGCGCTCCTGGCTGGTGTCCGGGGGATCCGAGGCCAACGAGACGGCGATCAAGATGGCGCGCGCGTACCACTCGCGGATGGGCGAGGGAGGTCGCTACAAGGTGATCAGCCGCCGCGGCTCCTACCACGGCGCGACGGCGGGGGTGGCATGGCTCGGCAGGTCCGATGCGGCGCCGTCCCTGGGCGAATTCGAGCCCGCGCCGCCCGGCATGGTTTACGCGCCGCAGCCCCACCCGTACCGCTGCGAGCTGGGGGGGACCACCCCCGCCGAGTGCGCCGAGCTGTGCGCCGGTGCCGTCGAGCGCGCGATCGCAGACGAGGGCCCCGAGACGGTCGCCGCCCTGATCGGCGAGCCCATCACCAGCTCGATGGGCGCGGTGGTGCCCGGCGACGGGTACTGGCCCATGGTGCGGGAGATATGCGACCGGTACGGGGTGCTGCTGATAGCCGACGAGGTGGTGTGCGGATTCGGGCGGACCGGCAGGATGTTCGGGATGGAGCACTTCGGGGCGACGGCCGACCTGATGACGGTGGCCAAGGGGCTTGGGAGCAGCTACGTGCCGGTCGGGTCGGTGGTGGCGACCCCGCGCGTGGCGGACGCGTTCGTGGGCGAGGGCAGGGTCTTCCACGCGGCCCTGACCGCCGGGGGGCACCCCGTGGCCGCCGCGGCGGCGCTGGCGAACCTGGCGATCATAGAGGGGGAGGGCCTGGTCGAGCGCTCGGAGCAGATGGGCCGCTACTTCCTCGAGGTGCTCACCGACGTCGGCAGTCGGCACGCCGTGGTCGGGGACGTTAGGGGCGCCGGCCTGCTGGTGGGCATGGAGCTGGTGGCGGACCCGGAGACCAAGGCCGACCTGCCGGCGAGCATGGATGTGCCCGGGCGCATGACGGAGAAGTTCCGCCGGCGTGGCCTGCTGCTTCGGATGCTCGGCCCGCGCGCGCTGCAGATGGCGCCGCCCCTGTGCGTTACGCGGGAGGAGCTGGACGAGATCGCCGAGGGCGTCGACTCGGCGCTCTCCGAGCTGGAGGCCGAGCTGGCCTCCGCCGCCTGAGGCGGCCGCGGACCTGTAACGCCATGCCAGCCTATGCCGTCCTGGGGGCCCAGTGGGGCGATGAGGGCAAGGGGAAGATAGTCGACTTCCTGGCCCGCAGGGCCGACGTCGTGGCCCGCTTCGCCGGCGGCAACAACGCCGGCCACACAGTCATCAACGACCTGGGGCACTTCAGCCTCCACCAGGTCCCCTCCGGAATCTTCTGGCCCCAGACCCTGAGCGTCATGGGCAGCGGCGTGGTGGTCAACCCGGACCAGCTGCTAGAGGAGATAGCCTCGCTGAACGAGCGCGGCGTGGACGTCGGGGGCAGGCTGCTGGTCAGCGAGCGGGCGCACCTGATCATGCCGCACCACATCGCCATCGACCAGCTCTCGGAGGCGGCCAAGGGCCACGAGGCGATAGGCACCACGGGCCGGGGCATAGGCCCCGCCTACGCCGACAAGGCGTCCCGCACCGGGCTGCGCACCGCCGACCTGCTGGACCCGGACGCCCTCGAGCCCAGGCTGAGGGCCGCGCTGGACCACGCCAACGCCCTGATCACACGGGTCTACGGCGGGGAACCCGTGCCCTTCGAGTCGGTCCTGGAGCGCTGCAGGGCGTGGAGCGAGTCGCTGGCGCCCTACATCGGCCCGGTCGAGCGCACCCTGCACGATACGCTGGGCCGCGGCGGCGCGGTGGTGCTCGAGGGGGCGCAGGGCGCGCTGCTGGACCTGGACCACGGCACCTACCCGTACGTCACCTCCTCGAACCCCACGATCGGGGGGGCGTGCGTCGGCCTGGGGCTGCACCCCCGGCAGATCACAGGGGTTGTCGGGGTGTTCAAGGCCTACTGCACCAGGGTCGGTTCGGGGCCGTTCCCGACCGAGCTCACCGGGGAGACGGGGGACCGCATCCGCTCCCTGGCCAACGAGTTCGGCACCACGACCGGCAGGGCCAGGCGCGTCGGATGGTTCGACGCGGTCCTGGCCCGCTACTCGAGCAGGGTCAACGGCTACACGTCCAACGTGCTCACCCGCCTGGACGTGCTGGACAGCTTCGATGCGATCCGGGTCTGCACGGCCTACGAGCTGGACGGCTCCGTGATCGCCGAGCCGCCCGGCGGGCAGGTGGCGCTGGAGAGGTGCCGGCCGGTCTACGAGGAGCACCCGGGCTGGGACCAGCCCACGGCGAGCGCCACACGCTACGAGGACCTGCCGCCGCAGGCGACGGCCTACGTGGACCGCCTCCAGGAGCTGGTGGGGACCCCGATCGACATCATCTCGACCGGTCCGCGCCGCGAGGAGGCGATCACGGTCCGGCCCATCATCTAGCCCGCCCCTAGCGGGCGGGAAGGTCGATGCTGTAGCGGTCGATCACCGCGTCGATCCTCTCGGCCTCCCGCTCGGTGAGCGGGACCAGGGGCGGACGCGGATCCCCCACGCGGTAGCCGAGCCTGGCGACCGCGTGCCTTATCGGGATCGGGCTCGAGACCGTGAAGATCACCTGGCATAGGTCCAGCAGCCGGCGGTGCTCCGCCGCCGCGGCCTCGACGTCGCCCTCGAGCAGCATCCCGATCATGCCGCCTATCTGGCGGCCCACGAGGTGGGACGCGACCGAGACCACGCCGTGTCCCCCAGCCGCGACGATGTAGAAGGTCTCGTCGTCGTTCCCGCTCCAGACGCGGAAGTCGCCCCCGGCGGCGTCGATGATCCGCGAGACCTGGCCCAGGTCGCCCCCGGCCTCCTTCACCCCCACGATGTTGTCGACCTCGCTGAGGCGCACGGTCGTCTCGGCGGTCATGTTCAGGCCCGTCCGGCCGGGCACGTTGTAGAGGATGCAGGGTATCGAGACCGCCTCGGCCACGGCGCGGAAGTGGCGGTAGAGCCCCTCCTGCGGGGGCTTGTTGTACGCCGGCACCGCCAGGAGGACCGCGTCGGCGCCCTCGCGCTCGGCGTCGCGGCTGTTGGCGATGGACTCGGCTGTGTTGTTGGTGCCGGTGCCGGCGATGACCGCCGCCCCGTCCCCGACGGCCTCCTTGACCGCGGCGTACAGCCCGAGGCGCTCTGCGGCCGACAGGGTGGGGGACTCGCCGGTTGTCCCGGTCACCACCAGTCCCTCGCTGCCGGACGCCACCAGCGCCCGGGCGAGCGCGGCGGCCTCGGCGTAGTCGACCCGGCCCCCCTCGTCGAAGGGCGTGATCATCGCGGTTATCACCCGTCCAATCTCGGTCATCTGCCCCTCCCCGTGGATCCCGCGCCGCGCGGGCGGACCAGGCCCCGCTCCGCCATCTCGCGGGCGATCTGCATCGCGTTGAGCGCGGCCCCCTTCAGCAGGTTGTCGCAGGAGAGCCACAGCGCCAGGCCCCGCGGGTGCGACGAGTCGGCCCTTACGCGCCCGACCAGCACCTCGTCGCGGCCCGCCGCGTGCACGGGCATAGGGTAGCGCCGGGCGCCCGGCTCGTCCACGACGGCCACGCCCGGGTAGGAGGCGAGGGCCGCGCGGGCCTCGCCGGGGTCCACCGGGTCCGCCAGCTCGACCTGCACGGCCGCCGAGTGGCCGACCATGACCGGCACCCTCACGCACGTCGCCGACAGCGGCAGGTCCGGGCGGTGGAGGATCCTGCGGGTCTCGCGGAGCATCTTCAGCTCCTCGCGCGTGTAGCCGTCCGCCCCGAAGTCGTCTATGTGTGGCAGGGCGTTGAAGGCTATCTGGTGCGGGTAGGCGCGCGGCTCGGCGGCGTCGCCCGACAGGACCGAGACGCTCTGCTCCCTGAGCTCGGCGACCGCCGCCGAGCCGGTCCCAGAGACCGACTGGTACGTCGCGGCCACGACGCGCTCGACGCGGCTTAGCCGGCCCAGGGCGTCTAGCACCATGGCCAGCGGCGTCGTAGAGCAGTTCGGGATCGCCACGATTCCCCGGTGGTCGTCCAGGTCCCGGGCGTTGACCTCGGGCACTACCAGCGGCACGTCGGGGTCCATGCGGAACGCCGAGCTGTCGTCTATAGCCACGGCGCCCAGCTCGGCCGCGCGAGGCGCGACCGCGCGGCTCACCTCGGTGGTGGCCGAGATGAAGACGAAGTCCGAGGCCGAGAGGACCTCGTCGCCGACCTCCTCGACCGTGACGGCGCGCCCGCCCGCGGCCAGCTCGCGGCCCGCCGAGCGCGGCGAGGCGCACAGGCGCACGGCGCCGACCGGGAGGATGCGCCTGTCCAGCAGCGAGAGGAGCGCGGTGCCGACGGCCCCGGTCGCCCCGACCACCGCGATGCTGTAGGTGTCCACGGCGTCGGGCTCGGCCTAGCGCAGGCCCAGGACCCCCTCGAGGCCCACCGTGAGCCCCGGGCCCGCCGCGGCCGCGCGGACCGCCGCGATCACGCCGGGCATGAAGCTGGAGCGGTCGATCGACTCGTGCCGGATGGTCAGCGTCTGGCCGGGCGCGGCCAGGACCAGCTGGTGGTCGGCGACCCGGCCCGGCAGCCGGGCGCTGTGGATGGTCACGCCCCCGAGCGTCCCGCCGCGCGTGCCCGGGATCGTCTCGCGCTCGGCCGGCGGCGCGGTCATGCCTCCGCCCCGCCCCTCCGCCACCGCGCCGGCTATGGACAGGGCCGTACCGGAGGGGGCGTCGAGCTTGCGCTCGTGGTGGGTCTCCACGAGGTCGGCGTACTCGAAAAACGGCGCGGCGATGCGCGCAAGGTGCGTCATCAGCACCGCCCCGATCGCGAAGTTGGGGACGATGACGACGCCGACCGCGTGGCTCGCGGCGAGCTCGCGGGCCCTTGCGACGGTGGAGTCCGTGATGCCCGAGGAGCCGACCACCACGCCGACGCCCCTGGGGGCGGCGGCCTCGATGGCGGCCAGGGCCCCGTCCGCCGTCGTCACGTCGACGACGACGTCGGCGCGGTCCAGCGCCGCGGCCACGTCCCTTGCGAGCGGTACGCTGCCCGCGCCCGCGGGCAGGGCCAGGGAGTCCGCCTCGGCGGCCATGTCGGCCGCCGCGACCGGCTCGGTGTCCTCCTCCCGAGCCAGGGCTTCCAGTATCCGCGTGCCCATGCGCCCCAGGGCGCCGTGGACCGCCACGCGGATGGGACCGCCCGCGCTCACCGCACTAGCCGCGCCGCGGGCCGCGACCGCCGCCGCGCTGGCCTCCACCCCCGCCGCCGCGGTAGCCGCCCCCGCCCCCGCCGCCGCGTCCGCCCCGGCCCCTGCCGCCGCCGCCGCCGCCGCCGCGGCGGTCCGGTCCGCGGTGTCCGCCGCCGCGCCGCTCGGGCCTAGCGCCCTGCCCGCCGTTCTCGCTGCCGTCGCCCTCGAGGCCGACGCCGTCGCCGGTCAGCAGGGCCCTCCTCGACAGGCTGATGCGGCCGGTCGAGTCCACGTCCTTGACGATCACGGTGATCTCGTCGCCGACGGAGACGACGTCCTCCACGCTGGGCACGCGGTAGTCGGCGAGCTCGCTTATGTGCACCATGCCGTCCTTGCCGGGGAGGATCTCGACGAAGGCGCCGAAGTCGAGGGTCTTCACCACCTTGCCGGTGTAGACCTCGCCCACCTGCGCGTCGCGGGTCAGGGCCTCGATCATCTTGACCGCCCTGAGCGCCGACTCCTCGTCGACCGCGCCGATCAGGATGTCGCCGTCGTCCTGGACGTCGACCGACGCCCCGGTCTCCTCGATGATCCCGCGGATGACCTTGCCGCCCGGGCCGATGACCGCCCCGATCTTGTCGACCGGGATGGTTATCCGCGTTATGCGCGGGGCGAAGCGGCTGACCTCGCCGCGCGGCTCGGCGATCGCCTCGGCCATCACGTCCAGGATGCCTAGCCTGGCCTCCCTCGCCTGGTCCAGGGCCGCGCGGACCACGTCGAACCCGATGCCCTTGACCTTCATGTCGAGCTGGATGGCCGTTATCCCGCCGCGAGTGCCGGCGACCTTGAAGTCCATGTCGCCGATGTGGTCCTCCTTGCCCTGTATGTCGGTCAGGGCCAGCCACCGCCCGCCGTCGCCGGTGATCAGGCCGATCGACACGCCCGCAACCGGGGCGGCTATGGGCACGCCGGCGTCCATCAGCGACAGGGTCGCCGCGCAGACCGACGCCATCGACGAGCTGCCGTTGCTGCCGAGGATCTCGGAGACGACCCGCACGGTGTAGGGGAAGTCCTCCTCGGTCGGGAGCACGGGGACTATGGCGCGCTCGGCCAGGGCGCCGTGGCCTATCTCCCGGCGCCCGGGCGAGCCGACGCGCTTGGTCTCGCCCGTCGAGTAGGGCGGGAAGTTGTAGTGGAGCAAAAAGCGCTTGCTCTCCCGTGGGTTGATGTTGTCCAGCTTCTGGGCGTCACCCACCGAGCCGAGCGTGACGATGCCCAGGGCCTGGGTCTCCCCGCGCTGGAAGAGGCCGGTGCCGTGGGTCCTCGGAAGCAGGCCCACCTCTGCCGACAGGGGGCGTATCTCGCTCGGCGCCCGGCCGTCGGGCCTGACCCCGTCGAGCATCCGGCTGCGGAACTCGCCGTCGACCATCGACTCGAGCGCGTCCCTTACGTCCCGCGCCTCGAACTCGCCGGCAAGTGCGCCGGTGAGCTCGTCGCGCAGCTCGCCGATGCGGGAGGTGTCCTTCTCGGGCGAGATGGAGTGCTCCACCGCCGGTCCCAGCCGTCCGCCCAGCATCGACTCGATCCGGTCGGGCAGCCCCTCGGGGGCGCGGGGCGGGTGGTACTCGGCCTTGGGCTTGCCCTCGGCCTCGGCTATGCCCCGCTGGAACTCGACCAGCCTCAGGTTCTGCTCCTGGCCCAGCTCGATGGCCCTGTAGACGGAGTCCTCGTCGAGCTCGCAGGCCCCGGCCTCGATCATCATGACCCCGTCGCCGGAGCCGGCGACGATCAGGTCAAGGGCGCTGCGCTCCACCTGCTCGAACGTCGGGTTGATCACGAAGTCCCCGTCGACGTGCCCTACGCGGGTCGCGCCCAGGGGTCCGTCGAACGGGATGTCCGAGAGCGTCAGCGCCAGCGACGCGCCGTTGATGGAGATGATGTCCAGCGGGTTCTCGAGGTCCGCCGAGAGCGGGGTGGTGATCACCTGCACCTCGTTGCGGAAGCCCTTGGGGAACAGGGGCCTCAGCGGCCTGTCGGTCAGCCGGCAGATAAGGATCGCGTCGGTGCTCGGGCGACCCTCCCTGCGGAAGAAGCTGCCCGGGATCTTGCCGCGGGCGTACATGCGCTCCTCGAAGTCTATGGTAAGGGGGAAGAAGTCGATCCCCTCGCGCGGCCTGGACATCGTGGCCGTGACCAGGAGGACCGAGTCCCCGTAGCGAAGGACGGCCGAGCCGCCCGCCTGCTGGGCGAGCTTCCCGGTCTGCACCGAGAGCTGCCGCCCGCCCAATTCCAATTCAAACGTGGACAAAATCTACCTCTCTATCTCTTCTCTTGCCTGCCGCCCGGGCCTGCTGGGTGTGGTTCGGACCGGGCCTCGCGGGCGGACGCAGCGCGTCCGCCCTGTGGGGAAAGCCGCATTGAGCGGGTGCGTGAAGCGGGGGATGATGGGGTGCGGGGGGATGGCGGACGCGGGCCGGGGCCCGGGGATGGCCCTACTTGCGCAGGCCCAGCCGGGCGATCAGCGACCGGTATCGGTCGACGTCCTCGCGGTTGAGGTATCTCAGGAGTCTCCTGCGCCGCCCGACCAGCTTGAGGAGGCCGCGGCGTGTCGATTCATCGTGGTTGTGCGCCCTGAGGTGGTCGGTCAGCGCGGTGATGCGCGCGGTAAGCTGTGCGACCTGCACCTCGGTCGAGCCGGTGTCCTGCTCGTGGGTCCGGTACTCCTCCCGGATCTCTCTCTTGCGATCTACGTCGAGGTACATGTTCTCCAAAGGGCCGATTAGGGTGGACGGAACCGGGCGTGCGCGCGCCGCAACCCGCGGCTAGCGTAACGCGCGCACCGTAACGATAAGTCTAGCACAGGGGCGGCGCCCGGGACAATCGCGCGCCGGTGCGTGCGCCCGAGTCCTTAGGCGTCCGTGCGCCCCGCGTGCTATACTGGCGCGACGAGTTAGGCCGGTCCCGGCGGGTCGCTTCGCGCCCGGCGCGCAGTGAAATCCTCGCCCCGCCAAAGGCGGGTCCGGTCAATTGCATGACAGGCGGCGCACCACGTTGATTGAGCACCCACCCACGCAGGCACCGGTCCGGGAGATGCCCGAGCCCGGGACCCCGGTAACCATGAAATCGCTCCTGGAGGCCGGGGTTCACTTCGGCCACCAGAAGAGGCGCTGGAACCCGAAGATGCGCCAGTACATCTTCTCGGCGCGCAACGGGATCCACATCATCGACCTCCAGCAGACCCTCAGGCTGCTGGAGCGGGCCAAGCAGTTCATCTCCGACGTCGCGGCCGAGGGCAAGCAGGTCGTCTTCGTCGGCACCAAGCGCCAGGCCCACGAGACGATAAGCACCGAGGCCCAGCGCTGCGGCGCCTTCTACGTCTCGACGCGGTGGCTGGGGGGCACCCTCACCAACTTCAAGACCATCCAGACCCGCATGGACTACCTGGTCAAGCTCGAAGAGCGCAGGGCGGCCGGCGAGTTCGAGCGCAGGCCCAAGAAGGAGGCCCAGCGCCTCGAGGACTCGATCAAGCGCCTCAACCGCTACCTCGGCGGCATCAAGGAGATGGTCGAGATGCCGGGGGCGCTCTTCGTGGTCGACATCGGCAAGGAGTCGCTGGCGGTGGCCGAGGCCGAGCGCGTGGGGGTACCGGTGGTGGCGCTGGTCGACTCGGACTGCGACCCGACCAAGGTGGACCACGTGATCCCGGGCAACGACGACGCCATACGCTCGATCCGGCTGGTCACCGGCCAGATGGCCAACGCCGTCCTTGAGGGCCGGGCCAGGCTCGATGCGACGCAGGAGGAGAGGCGCGACGCGGCGAGCGAGGCGGAGGCGGAGGCCATCCGGGCCGCGGCCGCCCTCGCCCTCGAGCAGGCCGCCCGCGACGAGGTGGACCTGGGGGAGGAGGCGGACTCAGATTCTGAGGCCGCCCAGCCGGAGGCCGCCGAACCGGGGGCCGAGGCCGCGGATCCGCAGAGCAGCGAAGGCTAGGACGGGGGCACAGGCAACTTGGAGATCAGCGTAGCGACGATAAAGGCCCTCAGGGAAGAGATGGGGGCGGGCGTCATGGACGCCAAGAGGGCGCTCGAGGAGGCCGGGGGCGACGTAGACGGCGCCCGCGAACTGCTCAGGCAGCGCGGCGTTGCCGCCGCGGTCAAGAAGGCGGACCGCAGCGCCAACGAGGGCCTGGTGGAGGCGTACATACACGGCGCCGGCAGGGTCGGGGTGCTCGTCGAGGTCAACTGCGAGACCGACTTCGTCGCCCGCACCGACGACTACAGGAAGCTCGCCCACAACCTGGCCATGCAGATCGCCGCGATGTCCCCGAGGTACGTCGACGAGTCCGACATACCCGAGGGCGAGCCGGGCGACCCGGCGGAGCTCGCGCTGATGGCGCAGCCCTACATCAGGGACGCCTCGATGTCCGTCAGGGACCTGGTCCTGGAGGTCGCCGGAAAACTGGGAGAGAACATCAGGGTCAAGAGGTTCTCCCGCTTCGCCCTCGGCGAGTAGCGTCGGGAGCGACCATGGCTCCGCACAAGGCCGCCTACAAGCGCGTCCTGCTCAAGCTCAGCGGGGAGTCGTTCAAGGGCGAGCGCGGCTACGGGATCGATCCGGACGCGGTCAACTACATCGCCGGCCAGATCCAGTCCATCCGGGAGATGGGCGTGCAGGTGGGCGTCGTGGTCGGCGGGGGCAACATCTGGCGCGGGGCGAGCGCGGCGGTCGAGGGCATGGACCGCGTCGCGGCCGACTACGCAGGCATGCTGGCGACCATCGTCAACGCCCTGTCGCTCCAGGACTCCCTGGAGAGGCTGCGGGGAGTGGACACAAGGACCCAGACCGGCATCAACGTCCAGCAGATCGCCGAGCCGTACATAAGGCGCAGGGCGGTCAGGCACCTTGAGAAGGAAAGGGTGGTCATCTTCGCCGCCGGGACCGGCAACCCGTACATGACCACCGACACGGCGGCCGCGCTGCGGGCGGTCGAGATCGAGGCCAACGTGCTGCTGATGGCCAAGCACTCGGTCGACGGCGTATACGCCGCCGACCCCAACGTCGAGCCCGGGGCGCAGATGCACGAGTTCGTCACCTACCAGGAGGCGCTGGAGCGAAGGCTCGGGGTGATGGACGCGACGGCCCTGTCGCTGTGCATGGAGAACAGGCTCCCGATTCGCGTCTTCGACATGACGAGGCCGGAGAACCTCATCCGCATCATGGCGGGCGAGCCCATCGGCTCGCTCGTCTCCGACACCCGCATGCACTGACCCGGGCGCGGACCGCCGCCCAGACCACCTGAGAGGAGCCGGATGATGGCCATAGAGGATGTCCTTGAGGATGCTGGGGCCCGCATGGGCAAGTCGGTGGACGCCCTGAGGCGCGAGTTCGCCGTCATACGGACCGGCCGGGCCAGCCCGCAGCTGCTCGACTCGATCCAGGTCAGCTACTACGGCGCCCCGACCCCCCTCAACCAGCTCGCCTCGATCACCGTGCCGGAGGCGAGGATGCTGCTGATCCAGGTCTGGGACCGCGGGGCCGTCGGCGACGTCGAGAAGGCCATACTGGCATCGGACCTGGGGCTCACGCCGAGCAGCGACGGCGAGGTGATCAGGATCACGCTCCCGGTGCTGACCGAGGAGAGGCGCAGGGAGCTGGTCAAGGTGGTCGCGCGCAAGACCGAGGAGGGCCACGTGGCGGTCCGCAACATACGCCGCGGGGCCATCGATGGGCTGCGCAGGCTGGAGAAGGACGGAGAGTTCGGCCAGGACGAGGGGCGGCGGGCGCAGGACCAGGTGCAGAAGATCACCGACGAATTCATCGAGCAGATGGACGGCCTCAGGCGCGAGAAGGAGGCCGAGGTGCTGGAGGTATAGGGGCGCCGGGCCCGGTAGTCATGAGCGGCGAGCTGCCCGGGCATGTCGCCATCATCATGGATGGCAACGGGCGCTGGGCCGCCGAGCGCGGCCTAAGCAGGTCCGAGGGACACCGCGTCGGCACCGAGAACGTGCGCCGCGTCGTGCGCGCCCTGGCCGGCAGGGGCATCCGCTACCTGACCATCTACGCCTTCTCCACCGAGAACTGGGACCGCCCCGCGGCCGAGGTCCGCGCGCTGATGGAGCTGCTCGGGCGGACCATAGAGTCCGAGACGCCGGTCCTGCACGCCGAGGGGGTGAGGATCAGGCACCTCGGCAGGCTCGACCGCCTTCCCGGCTCGCTCAGGGCGGCGGTCGAGCGCAGCGTCGAGCTCACCAGCTCCAACACCGCGATCAACCTGAGCGTCGCCTTCGACTACGGCGGCCGCGAGGAGATCGTGGGTGCCGCCCGCAGGCTCATAGCGTCCGGCGTCGCCCCCGAGGAGCTGACCGAGACCATGCTCGAGGCCGGGCTGTACACGGCGGGCATGCCCGACCCGGACCTGATAATCCGCACCGCCGGCGAGATGCGGCTTAGCAACTTCCTGCTGTGGCAGTCGGCGTACGCCGAGTACTACTCCACGTCCACGCCGTGGCCCGACTTCGACGAGGCCGAGCTCGAGCTGGCGCTGCGGGAGTACGACCGGCGGCAGAGGCGCTTCGGCCGCGTGGCGGCGGCGTCGCCGTCGGGGAGATGAACGCCGTGTCGGTGGACCGCACCGGGGCCGGGCTGGCCGGCGGGCCGTCGCGCCGCGGCGCGCGCGGGGCCGACCTTGCGCGCCGCGTGGCCGCCGCCGCCGTCATCGCCCCCCTGGCCGTGGCGGCGGCGTGGGCCGGCGGGCACTGGCTGGCCGCCCTCCTGAGCGCCGCGGCCCTCATCGGCGCGCACGAGCTCGCCGGGATGTTCGGTAGGCTCGGCGCAAGGCCGCTGGTCCCCGTGTCGCTGGCCTGGTCGGTGGGCATGGTGGTGGCGTTGCACCTCCACGTCCTTGGCCACCCCCTCGAGCTGACCGCGGCGCCGGTCGCCGCGGCCGGAGCCGCCCTCTCGCTGGCGACCTTCGCGCGGCGGCGGCCGGGCGAGGCCTGGCGCGACTGCCTGGCGACGGCGGCCACGGCCCTCGCGGCCGGGGGGCTGCTGGGCTTCGGCGTGCTGCTGAGGGGCCTTGAGAACGGCGCCGGCTGGTCGGTCGCGCTGATCGCGGTCGTCGCCGCGGCCGACATCGGCGCCTACGCCGTAGGCGTGCCGTACGGCAGGCGGAGGCTCGCCCCGTCCATGTCCCCCGGGAAGACCTGGGAGGGCGCCGCGGGGGGGCTCGCGGCGGCCATGGGCGTCGCCGTCGCCGCGGCCGCCGGGTTCGGGCTCGGGATATCGGCGGCCGCTGCGGTCGGCCTCGGGGCGCTGCTGTGGGCGGGCGCGCTGTCGGGGGACCTGCTGGAGTCGGCCCTCAAGCGCCGAGCCGGGCTCAAGGACTCCGGCCGCCTGATCCCCGGCCACGGGGGGATCTTCGACCGACTCGACTCGCTGGTGCTCAGCCTGGCGCTGTGCTACGCGTTCGCCTCCCTGGCGGCCGGCTGAGGGGGGCCGCTTGACCGGGCGCAGGAGGGGGATCGCGCTGCTGGGCTCGACCGGCTCGATCGGCACCCAGACCCTGGACATAGTGCGGCGCTTCCCCGACCGCCTCTGCGTCGTCGGACTCGCCGCCCGCCGCTCTATCGGGCTGCTCGAGAGCCAGGTGCGGGAGTTCGGGCCCCGGCTGGTCTACTGCGAGGGAGACGAGGAAGAGCGCGCCGCGCTGACCGCCGCCGGCTGCACGGAGGCGTCCCTGGAGGACATGGTCCTGGACGACGGGGTGGACGTCGTGGTGACTGCCACGGTGGGGGACGTGGCGCTCGGGCCTACCATCGCGGCGCTGCGGGCCGGCAAGACGGTCGCCCTGGCGAACAAGGAGTCGATCGTGATGGCGGGGGAGCTGCTCGCGCAGCTGGCCGCAAGGCACGGCGGCGCGCTGCTGCCGGTCGACAGCGAGCCCAACGCCATCTGGCAGTGCCTGCGCGGCGAGGACCGCGCCATATCGAGGCTGATCATCACGGCCTCGGGGGGCGCCATGCGCCACGCCACCGCCGAGCAGCTCGCCTCGGTCACCCCCGAGCGGGCGCTGCGGCACCCGACCTGGGAGATGGGCCCGAAGATCACGATCGACTCGGCTACGCTGATGAACAAGGCGTTCGAGGTGATAGAGGCCAGGTGGCTGTTCGACGTGCCCTGGGAGCGGATCGAGGTCGTCATACACCCGCAGAGCATGATCCACTCGATGGTCGAGTTCGACGACGGCTCGGTCAAGGCGCAGATCAGCCCGCCGGACATGCGGCTGCCCATCCAGTACGCGCTGCTGTACCCCGAGCGGCTGGGCAACCCCGGGATCGCCAGGTTCGACCCCGCCGCCACCGGCGCGCTGACGTTCGAGCCCATGGACGCCGGGCGCTACCCGTGCTTTTCGATCGGGATGGAGTACGGGCGCCGCGGCGGCACCTGGCCCGCCGCCCTGTGCGGGGCGGACGAGGCCGCCGTCGACCTGTTCCTGGCCGGGCGGATCGCCTTTCCGGACATACCGGCGGTGATCGGGGACGCGATGGCGGGCCACCGGGCCGTGGCCGACCCGACGCCCGCGGACGCTCTGGAGGCGGCGGGGTGGGCCCGCGCCAGGGTCGCAGAACTGGCGCGGGGAGGCTGAGCGGCGATGGTGGACCTGCCGTCCTGGCTGCTGATAATCCCGATACTGGGGTTCCTGATCTTCGTCCACGAGCTCGGCCACTTCGCGACCGCCAAGTGGTTCGGGATCGGGGTGACCGAGTTCGGGTTCGGGTTCCCGCCCAGGCTCTTCGGCCTTCGGTACAGGGGCACGCTCTACAGCATCAACCTGCTGCCGCTGGGGGGGTTCGTCAAGATGGTGGGGGAGGAGGACCCGACCGACCCGCGCAGCTTCGCCATCCAGGCCCGGTGGAAGCGGGCCGTGGTCCTGGTCGCCGGCTCGTTCATGAACCTGGTGGTGCCGGTCGTCATCTTCACGGTGCTGCTGATGCTGCCCCACGACAAGCTGGTCAGCGCCGAGGTGCTCGTCACCGGCGTCGCCCCGGGCTCGCCCGCCAAGGAGGCCGGCCTGCGCGGAGGCGACACGATCCTGCAGGTGGACGGGCGGCGCGTCACCGAGCCCGGCGAGGTGGTGGACGCGGTCAGGGCCGCGGGAGGGGGCCCGGTCGAGCTGGTGGTGCGCAGGGGGGCCGCGGTGACCGGGCTCGGCTCTTCCCCCGAGTTCTCCTCCACCGACGCGGTGGTGCTGACGCCCAGGAGCGAGGTGCCCCGGCTCACCGTGGTCGAGACCGTCACAGATCCTTCCTCCGAGGTCTCGCTCGCAGACGCGCGCCGCTACAACGCCTCGCTCGGGCTGGGAGACACGCTCACCCAGGGCCCGATGGGCGTCACGATCGCCCTGGCCAACCCGATAGTGCGCCCGGCCACCGAGCCGATCTGGCGCGCCGTGCCGATGGCGTTCGGCACGATCGGCGACATCCTCACCCTCACCAGGGACGGGATCGCCCAGGGGGTCTCGTCGGGCGGGGGCCCGGGCGTGGCCGGCCCCATCGGCATCGCGCAGGTGACGGGGGAGGTGGTGGACGAGCTGGGCATCTGGTGGGTGTTCCAGCTCACCGCGCTGCTGAGCGTGTCGCTCGCGATCCTTAACATACTGCCCATACCCGCCCTCGACGGCGGGCGGCTGCTGTTCGTCGCGATAGAGTGGGCACGCGGGGGCAAGCGCATCTCCCCCCGCAAGGAGGGCGTGACGCACATGGTGGGGTTCGTCCTGCTTATCGGGCTGGTGGTGGTAATCAGCTACTTCGACCTGCTGCGCGTCTTGAACGGCGGCAGCGTTCTGCGATAGGTTGGGCCCCATGAATCGCAGGGTCACCAAACCGCTCAAGGTCGGCAGGGTCCAGGTGGGCGGCGACGCCCCCATCTCCGTGCAGACCATGACCAAGACGGACACGCGCGACGTCGAGGCCACGTCGCGGCAGATCGACGAGGCGACCGAGGCGGGCTGCGACATAGTCCGGTGCGCGGTCCCCGACCGCGAGGCGGCCGGGGCGCTCGCCGAGATCGTGCGCCGCTCGCGGGTGCCGGTCATCGCCGACATCCACTTCCACTACCAGCTGGCGCTGATGGCCCTCGAGGCCGGCGTTGACTGCCTGCGGCTCAACCCCGGCAACATCCGGGACCGAGAGAAGGTCGAGACGATCGTGCGCGCCGCCAAGGAGAGAGGGGTGCCGATCCGCATCGGCGTCAACTTCGGCAGCCTGCCCCCGGTGGGAGGGATCGGCGCCACGCGGGGCGTCTCGCGGCACACCGACCGGGTCAACGAACTCCCCAAGGCGGGGGAGGCCGCGGCTGGGCAGTACACGGTCGTGGACCACATGGTCGAGACCGGCCTGTGGGAGATCGGCATCCTCGAGGACCTGGACTTCGACCTGATCAAGATCTCCCTCAAGGCCTTCGACATAGACACAACGATCGAGGCCTACCGGCGCATGGCGACCCTGGTGCCGTACCCGCTGCACCTGGGGATCACCGAGGCGGGCACGGCCAAGGCGGGCAGCATACGCAGCGCGATCGGCCTGGGCGCGCTCCTCTACGAGGGCATAGGCGACACCATAAGGGTCTCTCTCTCGGACGAGCCCGCAGAGGAGATCTACGCCGGCATCGAGATCCTCAAGTCCCTGAACCTGCGCAAGGAGGGCGCGACCCTGGTCGCGTGCCCCTCGTGCGGACGCGCCGATGTCGACATTCGCGGCCTGGCCAACACCGTCGAGGGGCTGCTCAGGAAGACCAAGACCCCCGTCAAGGTGGCGGTAATGGGATGCGAGGTCAACGGGCCGGGCGAGGCCAAGGACGCGGACGTGGGCATCGCGGCGGGGGTCGGGCGCGCGATCATCTTCCGCAAGGGCCGAAAGTCGAAGATAGTCGAGGAAGCCGACATGCTCACGGCACTGATGGCCGAGATCAAGGAGGTCGAGGCGGAGATCGCCGGGGTCTAGGGCGGCCGGGGAGGTGGTCGCCTCGGGCGTGCTTGGGGCCGCTCCAGTTCCGGCGGCGACGGCCGATTTCGGTACTCTAGATGGGTGAGCTCACTTGCGAGTATGCCCTTGAGTGTCAAACGGCAGCTTCCTTAAGGTGTGAATCGAAGGTCGCCCTTAGGCTGTGACGAATAGAAGCATTGCCGTGTCCGTCGACGAGGTGACCCTTAGGGCTGCCCGCATACGTGCCGCCGAGTTGGGCACGTCGCTCTCGGCGCTGGTGCGCGGTTACCTCAGGGGCCTCGCTGACGGCGGTGCAGGCGACCCGGGATCCACACTCGCCACCGGGGAGGGAGCGCGGCAGCGCCAGCGCCTGCGGATTCAGCAGGCCCTGGACGACATCCATGCCAATCACAGGGACTTCCGCGCCGCGGACAACCTGGCCCGCGAGGAGCTTTATGGCCGCGTACGTGTTGGAGCAGAAACTGGGCGGAATCCGCTGGAATGCTCGGACGACGCGGTGGAGCAGTGATGGTGCGCCTCGCAGGCACCAAGGCTCTGAAATGCGCGGCGAGGCCCGCCCCCGAGGAAGCGGACAAGTCTCTAGGCGCGCAGAGAGATGATGGGCGCTGCGGTGATGGGCGCCTCCAGGTGACGTCCGGTGGTGCCCTGAGCATGCCGCCCGCCGCTCGGATAGATCCTTCGGGCTGGCTGCTCTAGCGGATGCGCCTTTCAAGGCTGTTCGGCAAGACCCACCGCGAGGACCCGGCCGAGGCCGAGCTCGCCAGCCACCGGCTGATGCTCCGGGCCGGCATGATCCACCAAGTCGGCGCCGGCATCTACGGCTACCTGCCGCTGGCATGGCGCTCCCTGCGCAAGATCGAGCAGATCATCCGCGAGGAGATGGACGCCGCCGGCGGCCAGGAGCTGCGCATGTCCGTCCTCCAGCCGCGCGAGCTGTGGGATGCGACCGGGCGCACCGAGGCGTTCGGGGACGACCTGTTCACCCTGCGCGATCGGCGCGACCGCGTGCTGGTGGTCGCCCCGACGCACGAGGAGGAGCTGGCGACGATGGTGCGGGCGAACGCGTCCTCCTACCGCGATCTGCCCAAGCTCCTGTACCAGATCCATACCAAGTTCCGCGACGAGCCTCGCCCGCGCGGCGGCCTGCTGCGCGTCCGCGAGTTCGACATGAAGGACGCCTACAGCTTCGACGCCGACGAGGGCGGGCTGGACCTCAGCTACGAGCGCATGGCCGAGGCGTACCACGCGATCTACCGGCGCGCCGGGATGGACGCGATCCAGGTCGAGGCCGACAGCGGCGCGATCGGGGGCAAGGACTCCCACGAGTTCATCATGCTGGCGGACTCTGGCGAGGACACGGTGGTCGTGTGCGAGGGATGCGGGTACGCGGCCAACATCGAGAGGGCCGCCTTCACAAAGGTACCCAACCCCCCCGAGGACCCGCTGGAGCTGGAGGAGGTCCCCACGCCCGGCGTGCGCACCATAGCCGACCTCGCACGGCACCTGTCCGTGCCGGAGTCCAGGACCATAAAGGCGGTCTTCTACGCCCGCGAGGGCGAGGAGGGCGGTACGGATGTCGTGGTCGTCGCCATACGCGGCGACCTTGATGTGAACGACGTCAAGCTCGCCAGGGCGGTCGGAGGAGGCGGGCTGCGGCTGGCCTCGCCGGCCGAGGTCGAGGCGGCGGGGCTGGTGGCCGGTTCCGCCTCTCCCATCGGGCTCGGCGGCCTCTCGGTGATAGCCGACGACTCGCTGCGGCTGGGGGCGAACCTCGTCGCCGGGGCGAACAGGGAGGGCCACCACCTGCTCAACGCCAACTTCCCGAGGGACTTCGGGGCGGACGTGGTGGCCGACATCGCCCTTGCGCGGGCGGGTTACGGGTGCCCGGTCTGCCCCGACCGGGAGCTGGCCGAGAGGCGCGGCATAGAGGTCGGTCATATCTTCAAGCTGGGCACCGGCTATGGGGAGGCGCTCGGTGCGGTGTTCTCCGCCGAGGACGGCGGCCAAAGGCCGGTGACCATGGGCTGCTACGGCATCGGCCTAGGACGGATGCTCGCCGCGGTCATAGAGCAGCACCACGACGAGCGCGGGATCATCTTCCCGGTCTCGGTGGCCCCGTACCACGTCCACCTCGCGGCGCTGAACTCGCACCGCCCCGAGGTGGCCGAGGCGGCCGAGGCGCTGGAGTCGGAGCTGTGCGCCCGCGGGGTGGAGGTGCTCTTCGACGACCGGCGGGAGTCGGCCGGCGTCAAGCTAAACGACGCCGACCTGATCGGCCTGCCGGTCCGCGCGCTGGTCAGCCCCCGCAGCGTCGCGGCGGGGGCCGTCGAGATCAGGGCGCGGTCGGGCGACGAGGCCTCCTCCGTGCCCGCCGCGGAGGCGGCCGACGCGATCGAGGCGATGCTCTCGGACCTGGGCCGCTAGCGCGCCGGGGTCCGGGGCCGCCCTGTGCTAGAATCGGCCAACTTCCAAGCTACAGAAAGGCACCTGACATGGCGCTGCCTCCCCGTATGAAGTTCGGAATCTTCATGGCCCCCTTCCACGCGCTGGGGGAGAACCCCAACCTGTCCTACCACAGGGACCTCGAGCTGATGGAGTGGCTCGACTACCTGGGCTTCGACGAGGCCTGGATAGGCGAGCACCACAGCGCCGGCTGGGAGACGATTCCCAGCCCTGAGCTGTTCATCGCCGCGGCGCTGGAGCGCACCAAGACGCTCAGGCTCGGCAGCGGCGTGACTAGCCTGCCGTACCACCACCCGCTGATGGTGGCCAACCGCTTCATACAGCTCGACCACCACAGCCGGGGCCGTGTGATGCTCGGGTGCGGGCCCGGCGCGCTGACCGGCGACGCCTACATGATGGGCATCGACGCGCCCACCCAAAGGCCCCGGATGCAGGAGGCGGTGGGGATCATCAAGCGGCTGTGGACCGAGACCGAGCCGATCACCTACGAGTCGGACTGGTTCGTGCTCAGGGAGGCCCGCCTCCACCTGCGGCCCTACACGCACCCCCACCCGGAGATCGCCGTGGCCGCGGTGCAGTCCCCCTCGGGGATGGTGACCGCCGGCCGCCACGGCCTGTCGGTCCTCTCCCTCAACGTCGTGGCCGACAGGGGCAAGGGGCCCAAGACCCAGCAAAAGACCCTGGGCGACTTCTGGAAGATAGCCGAGGACACCGCAGAGGAGCACGGGCAGACGGTCAACCGCGAGGACTGGCGCGTCGTGGTCCACACCCACGTCGCCGAGACGCGCAAGGAGGCTAGGGAGCAGGCGCGCGAGCGCGCCGGCTGGTACCAGCGCGACTACTTCGAGAACACCCTGGGCGTCGAGGCGCCCTTCCCGGACCTGCCCAAGGACCAGCTCGTCGACAAGCTGACCGACGAGGGCGTCTGGGCAGTCGGCACGCCCGACGACGTGATCGATACGATCTACCGCCTCGATGAGCAGACCGGCGGGTTCGGCGGGTTCCTGATCCAGGCAACCGAGTGGGGCACCAGGGAGCAGGTGCGCCACAGCTACGAGCTGATCGCCCGCTACGTCATGCCCAGGTTCAAGGGGCAGCTCACCGGCGTCGAGGACTCCCAGAGGTGGTACTCGGACAGCCGCAAGTTCCTCAACGACCTGAGGGTCCAGTCGCTCGACCAGGCCCAGGAGGCCTACGACAAGCGCAGGGCGCAGCTGGCCTCGACGAACTGACGGGCCAGAAGGGCCATCCCATGGCCGGCAGACTCGAGGGCGAGGTCGCGATAGTCACCGGCGGCGGCTCCGGCATCGGGGGCGCCTGCGCGGTCCGCTTCGCCGCAGAGGGCGCGGCCGTGCTCGTTGCAGACCTCGACCCCGAGCGCTCCGGGCGGGTGATCTCGGAGATCGAGACGGCCGGGGGCCGCGCAGCCTATGCGAGGCTGGACGTGCGGCGCGAGGGGGATGCTGCGGACATGGTGGCCAAGGCGGTCTCTGAGTTCGGCCACGTCGACATCCTCGTCAACAACGTCGGCGGCGGGAAGGGCGACGACCTGCTCGAGGAGCTCGACGAGGAGACCTGGGACTGGAACTTCGACTTCAGCCTCAAGCCCACGTACTTCTGCACGCGCGCCGCCCTGCCGGAGCTGCTCAGGCGCACCGACGAGCGCCCCGACGCCGCGATCGTGAACCTGTCGTCGATGAACGGCATCACCGCGATCGGCCTTCCGGCCTATGCGGCCGCCAAGGCGGGCGTGGTCATGTTCACCCGGAACCTGGCGGTCACCTACGGCCCGAGGGGCGTGAGGGCGAACGTCATTGCGCCCGGCACCACGCTCACCGACTTCTGGAAGCCGATGGTCGAGTCGGACCCCGAGATGGTTGGGCGCATTGCCGATGTGTACCCGATGAAGCGTTTGGGCAGGCCCGAGGACATCGCCAACGCGGCGCTGTACCTCGCCTCGCCGGAAGCCTCCTTCGTCAACGGGGTCACGCTGGCGGTGGACGGCGGCTTCACCGCGGGCACCGACATCTTCGTCAAGGCGGCCACCGGCGAGGGCCGCAGCCCCCGCGATCTCTGGGGCAAGGGGACCGGGCAGCACCCCGACGATCCCCTGGTGGGATGATGGTGCAGGGGCGGCGCGCGCCGCCCCGTCGGGCGTCTGCCGAAGCGGGCCTGCGTGCGCCAAGGGAACGGTCTGGGATGAGCGCCCCGAACTTCGGGGGCTTCCTGTGGGGTATGAGGGGCCCGGCCCCCAAAGAGGGTCATGTCTGATCTGACCCGGGGGCAGAGGGACCAAATATCGGCCCTCAAGGTCCTACCCGACGACGAGATCAACACCACGGACATCCCAGAGGTTGGGGATTGGTCCAATGCGGTTCGGGGCGCGTTCTACAGACCCGGTGAGAGGCATGCGGGACGGGTGGTAGGGGGCTCACCGATACGACGGAAAGGGCCCTGAACGCCTAATCAGCGATCGGATGATGGCCCATTCGCCGTGCCCGGCTCGGCGGCCACGGCCAGGGAACAGCCATCCGGCCGAGGCGCGCCGGCCGGATGAGAGTTGCCCCCCGGTACTGTGATCGGGAGAACTGCGTGGACCTGGCTAACCTCTCGGCGTTGTTGCGTGGCACCCCTAGATTGCCCTCCGAATACACGCGCACCCGAACCCGTAGCCTAGGGCGACCCGGGAGTCGCGTGCCTTCGGGTCGCCGTGCATGGATGGCCCAGGGCGACACAGCCGCCGGGCCAAGGTGATCGCCCGGGAAGACCGGTGATCGTGTGGACCTCCGATCCATCACGCATGACCGATGTCGAAAGCCGTACGAGCGGCCGGCATGCCCGTGGCGAATAAGTTGAACGATTTCCTCGCTTAGTCGATAATTATCGGTCGGCTTAGTATGTCCTTAACGCTCCGTGGTGTGCCATTTCGAGGAACCCGGTGAGAGCGCGGCTGGGGATCGTCTCCTGCGCCGCGCTTGCGGCCGGGCTGGTGCTGGCCGCCTCCTGCTCGGGTGGAGGTGGCCAGCGCGGCGCAGGCGAGTTGGTCGTCTACTCCGGGCGCAGCGAGACGCTGGTCGGGCCGGTCGTCGAAATGTTCGAAGACGCCACGGGCATCGACGTGTCGGTCAAGTACGGCAGCACCTCGGAGATAGCGGCGACGCTGATCGAGGAGGGCGACAATACCCCCGCCGACGTCTTCTTCGCCCAGGACCCCGCCGGCCTGGGGGCGGTCGCCGCCGAGGGCACCCTGGCGCCACTCTCTGAGGACATCCTCGGCAAGGTGCCGACCTGGGCCCGGTCCGACGAGGGGCTCTGGATTGGCATATCGGGCAGGGCCCGCGCGGTCGTCTACAACACGGAGACCGTCGACCCGTCGCGCCTGCCGGCGACGCTCGAGGGTTTCGCCGACCCGGCCTGGCGGGGACGGATCGGATGGGCTCCGACCAACGGCTCCTTCCAGGCGATGGTGACCGCGATGCGGGTGGTCTGGGGCGAGGACCGGACCCGCCGGTGGCTGGCCTCCATCCACGCCAACGACCCCAGGATCTACCCGGGCAACACGCCCATAGTCGCGGCGGCCGCGGCGGGGGAGATCGACGTCGGGTTCGTCAACCACTACTACCTCCACCGCTTCCTGGCAGAGGAGGGCGAGGGCTTCACCGCGCGCAACCACCACCTGCCCGGGGGCGGCCCGGGCTCGATGGTCATGGTGGCGGGGGCGGGCCTGGTGGCCGGCGCGGGCAACCCAGAGGGCGCCGCCGCATTCATTGATTTCATGCTGTCCGAGGCGGCCCAGCGCTACTTCGCCGGGGAGACCCACGAGTACCCGCTGGCCGGGGGCCTGACCGCCGGCGGGCTGGTCACCCCGCTGGCGGACCTGAACATCCCGGAGATAGACATGGCCGACCTCTCGGACCTGGCGGGCACGCAGGGCGTGCTGCGCGAACTGGGGATAATCCCCTAGACGGGGGCCAGGGCGATGCAGACCGATTCGGCGCTGAACCCCTCCGGGATCCGGGCCGCGCACCAGCGGAGGCCCGGGCCCGGGCTTCCCCCCATGGCCGTGCTCCTCCCGGCGCTCGCGGTCGGGGCGGCGATGCTGGTCCCGCTCGCCTACCTGCTGCTGCGCGGCGCCGGCGCCTCCGGCGAGGCGTGGGAGCTGCTGCTGCGGGAGCGGACCGCCGCCACGCTCGGCCGAACGGTCCTGCTCGTGGCGATCGTCACCGGCTTTTCGGTCCTGATATCGGTGCCGGTCGCGTGGCTGACCGCCAGGACGGACCTGCCGCTGCGCAGGATGTGGTCGCTGCTGACGATGCTCCCGCTGGTGATCCCGACCTACGTCGGGGCGTTCCTGTTCATCTCGGTGCTGGGCCCCAGGGGCCTGCTGCAGGGCGCGCTGGAGGCGCCCTTCGGCGTCGAGCGCCTGCCGGAGATCTACGGCCTGCCCGGCGCCGCCCTGTCGCTGGTGCTGCTGAGCTACCCCTACGTGCTGCTGATAGTGCGGTCGTCGCTCGCCAACATGGACCCGGCGATGGAGGAGACGGCGAGGAGCCTCGGGAGGGGGCCGGTGCGCACCTTCATGACCGTCACCGTGCCCATGCTCAGGCCGGCGATAGCGGCGGGCTCCCTGCTGGTCGCGCTGTACGTAATCAGCGACTTCGGCGCCGTCTCACTTATGCGATACGAGACGTTCACCTGGTCGATCTACCAGCAGTACCAGGGGGCGTTCGACCGCTCGATCGCCGCGGTCCTCTCGCTGGTGCTGGTGGCCATCGCGCTCGGGGTGCTGGTCCTCGAGCAGTGGAGCCGCGGGCGCGAGCGCTACCACCGCAGCGGGCAGGGCGCCCCGCGCGCCCCGTCCGTGGTCCGCCTGGGCCGCTGGCGCTGGCCCGCCCTGGCGTTCTGCGGCGCCCTGACGGCGCTGGCGCTGGCGCTGCCGGCCGCGGTCCTGATCTTCTGGCTGGTGCGGGGACTGGGGGCCTCGGAGACGATAGGGGGCCTATGGCCGGCGGCCCGCAACTCGCTGTACGGCTCCGGCCTCGCCGCCCTGATCGCCGTGGCGCTGGCGCTGCCGGTCGCCACCATGTCGGTCCGCCACCCGGGCAGGATCTCCCGCGCACTCGAGCACGTCAGCTTCGTAGGATTCGCCCTCCCGGGCGTGGTGGTGGCGCTGGCGCTCGTGTACTTCGGCGCCAACTACGCGCGGCCCGTCTACCAGTCGCTTTGGCTGCTGATCTTCGCCTACGTCGTGCTCTTCTTCCCGATCGCGCTGGGCTCGGTGCGCTCCTCGCTCGCCCAGGTCAGCCCGTCGCTGGAGGAGGCCGCCCGATCGCTAGGGCGCTCGGCCGCGCGCACCACCGCCTCGGTGACTGTTCCGCTGGTCCGATCGGGCCTCGCGGCCGGCGCGGCCCTGGTCTTCCTGGTGGCGATGAAGGAGCTGCCCGCCACGCTGATCCTCGGACCGCTGGGCTTCAGCACGCTGGCGACCGAGGTGTGGTCGGCGTCGTCGGAGGCCTTCTTCGCGCGGGCCGCCGCCCCGGCGCTGCTGTTGATCCTGCTGTCGGCCGTGCCGGCCGCCGCGCTGGCGCTTCGCTACGGCGGGCCGAGGCGGTGGGCGGCGTGACTGAGGTGGTCCGCTGCGAGGCGGTCTCGAGGAGCTTCGGTCGGACCGTGGCCGTCGAGTCGGCCTCGCTTGCGGTGAGCGCTGGCGAGATCGTGTCGGTGCTGGGTCCCAGCGGCTGCGGCAAGACGACGTTGCTGAGGCTGATAGCCGGCTTGGAGAGGGTGGACTCCGGATCGGTCGCCGTGGCCGGGGAGACCGTGTCGGCGCCGGGCGTGCACGTCCCGCCGGAGCGGCGCAGGGTGGGGATGGTGTTCCAGACCTACGCCCTGTTCCCGCACCTGACCGTGGAGGCGAACGTGGGGTTCGGCCTGGACCGCGTCCCGCGCGCCGAGAGGCGCGAGCGCGTGGCCGAGACCCTGGAGCTGGTCGGCCTCTCGGACCTGGGCCATCGCTACCCGCACGAGCTGTCCGGCGGACAGCAGCAGAGGGTCGCGGTGGGGCGCACCCTGGCCCCGCGGCCCGTGGCGGTGCTGCTGGACGAGCCCTTCAGCAACCTGGATGCGGGCATGCGCTCGGGGGTCCGCGCCGAGGTCGGGGAGATCCTCCGGGGGAGGGGGGTCGCTACCGTCATAGTCACCCACGACAGGGGGGAGGCCTTCTCCATGGCCGACCGCGTCGCCGTCATGAACCTCGGCGGCATCGAGCAGGTCGACGGCCCCGGCGCGATCTTCCGGTTCCCGGCCAGCCCCTTCGTCGCCGGCATCACGGGCACGGCGGACCTCCTCGACGGCCGGATCGAGGGGGGGCGCGCCGTCACGGAGGTGGGCCGCCTCGAGTGGTCCGGCGCCGGGTTCGAGGCGGGAGAGGGCGAGCGGGTGAGGATCCTCGTGCGCCCGGACGACTTCCTGGTGCTCCCGAACGCGGGGGGCGGGGCGAGGGTGGAGGCCCGCGCCTACCGCGGCGACGCGGTGATCCTAAAGGTGAGGCTGGGGTCCGGCGCGACGGTGCGCTGCCGCCAGGGTCCCTACTCCGATCTGCCGGTCGGCAGTCCGGTCGACCTCGTGCCGACCAGGTCGGTGCCCTTCGTGGCCTATCCCGCAGCGCGTCCGCCGTCGGACGGAGCCGGCCGGGGCGAGGAGCCGCATTCGGATGGCTAATGCTCGGACTGCGGCTTGAATAATCCGGCAACTTAGGTAACACTAACTCGATGCGTGAGCATGTATTCGATGGCCGGCGGGCCAACGGCGGGCATCGGGGCGCTCTGCCCGCCCCCGGTTCCAGGCACAGGAGGCGAGGAGCCCTCCCTCCCGTCGCCTCGCTCCTGGGCTGCGCGGCCCTGGCGGCGCTGCTTGCCCTCTCTCTGACGCTGCTGCGCTAGACCGGGGAAGCGGGACCGGCCGCCGCGGTCTCTATCAGAAACGGCTCGATCGCGGCGATGAACCCGGAGGGGTTGTCGCCGGGCACCAGGTGCCCCGCACCCTCCACCTCGACCCCGCGGGCGTCGGGGATGCGGCGGACGAGCTCCGCGGCCGAGGCCCGGCTGACGATGTCGCTCTCGGCCCCGCGGACGACGAGCGTCGGGCACCTGAGCCCCTCCAGCGCCGCCCACAGCCGCGCCTCCTCCTCGGGCCCGGTCCTCGGCCGTGCCTCGGGGCGGCGCATCGCAGGGTCGTACTTCCACGACCACGCGCCGTCAGGGAGCCTCCTGGCGTTTCGCAGGACGCTCCCGCGCAGCTGCTCCTCGGTCCTCCCGGGCCTGAAGCGCCGCACCGAGTCGACCATCTCCTCAAGGGACGAGAACCGGTCCTGCCCCTCGACGAAACCTCTCACCCGCCGCAGGCCGTCCGGCTCCACCCGCGGCGCTATGTCGACCATCACCAGCGAGCGCACCATCGAGGGCCTCGCCGACGCCAGCAGGTAGCCGATCGTGCCGCCCAGCGAGAGCCCCACGATGGAGACGGGCGCCAGCCCGAGCTCGGCGATGGCCCCGTCGACATCCGCAACATGCGACCCGCGTCGGTAGTCCGCGTCCGGGGACCAGTCGGACTCGCCGTGGCCCCGCAGGTCCAGCGCGACGACCCGGAGCCGGTCGCACAGCGACAGGGATACGAAGTCGAAGCTGTGCCCGCTCTGGGCGAAGCCGTGCAGCAGCAGCACCGCCGGGCGGTCCCGGTCCCCCCAGTCCAGGTAGTGCAGACGCACGCCGCGCCCGGCGACGTGGCCCGATGACGGGAGCGCCTCGCTGCGGAAGGGCACCCCCTGCCGCCGGGCCGCATCGTGCAGGCCCGCAAGGCCGAAGGCCCCGGGCTCCGCGGGAGGCGCGTCGTCCCCGCTGGCCGGCCTGGGTGGCGCGCTCATCCGCCGGGCGGTCCCGCGACGCCGCCCCCCGCGGCGTACGCGCCCTCCCTGCCGGCTCCGAGGCTCCTTACGGAGCGGTTGGCCAGCGCAGGGCCCAGCGCGAAGGCGGTGACCAGCGCGCCGCCGATCGCCACCGCGGCCGGGGCTCCGATGAAGTTGGCTATCAGCCCGGCCTGCACCCCCCCAAGCAGCATCACGCTCCAGCTGATGCCATACAGGGCCATCACCCGCCCGCGCAGGCGGTCGGGCACCATCGACTGGAGCGCGGCCATCGCCGCTATGAAGTAGGCGGACGTGAACAGGCCGGCGGCGAACATCAGCCCGGCGGCCAGCGGGTACGAGCCGACGTAGCGGGCGGTGATCGCGAAGGCCGCGATCGACAGCCCGCTAAGCGCGGCGCCCCCGATCAGGGGTATGCGGGTGGGCAGGGGGCGCACGCGGGCCGACAGCCACAGCGTCGCGGACAGGCTCCCCACGCCGGTGGCCGCGAGCAGCACCCCCTGGCCCTGGGCTCCCACGCCGAGGATGTCGACCGCGAATACGGGCATGAGGATCAGGTATCCGCCTCCGAAGAAGCTCGAGAACATGACCATTCCGATGATGAACCGGAACTCCGGCCTGGTGCGAACGTACCGCAGGCCCTCGGCGAGCTCCCCGGCCGGACCGCGCGCCTGGCCCGCGGCATCCTCCTCCCGGGGCCGCGGCGGCCGGATGCCGAGCAGCATCGCGGCCATCGCCGCGAACCCGATGGCCCCCATCACGAACACCGTCGATGTTCCCGCAAGGGCGATCACGAACCCCGCCGCCGCCGGCGCCGCGATCCGCGCGCCCTGCCAGATGGAGGCGTTCAGGGCCACCGCGCTGGTCAGCGCGCCGCGCTCGACCAGGCCCGGGTAGAAGGCCTGACGCGCGGGCAGATCGAAGGCGCTGACCGAGCCCGCGACGACGGCGATCACCAGCACGTGCCAGAACTGCGCTGTGCCGGTCGCGACCAGCGCGGCCATGGCGGCGGCGAGGGCAGCGAGCACGAGCTGCGAGCCCAGGATCAGGCGCCTTCTGTCCATGCGGTCGGCGTACACGCCCCCCACCATCGTCAGCAGGAAGGCGGGCGCCGCGTTGGCCGCCCCCACCATACCGAGCAGCAGCGCGGACCCGGTGAGCTCGTGCACCAGCCACAGCTGGGCGAAGTAGACCAGGTTGTAGCCGCCCACCGAGGCGACCGCGCCGGACCAGTAGCGCCGGTAGGGCCCGTGCCGAAGGGCCGGTGGAAGGCGCCGCGCCGGACCGGGAAGCGGTCCGGCGGCGCCCGGGTCCGGCGGGTTGGGCGGCGTCAAGGCGGGGCGGCTACTCGACGGTGACCGACTTCGCCAGGTTGCGCGGGCGGTCGACGTCGCGGTCGAGCAGGACGCCAATGTGATAGGCGAGGAGCTGCATCGGCACCGACATCAGGATGGGGCTCAGCGCCGCCGGCGCGGCGGGGACCGTCAGGATGTCGCTGGCCGCTCCCTCCAGCCCGGAGGCGTCCTCGGTGGTCACGGCCAGCACACGGCCGCCGCGGGCCCGCACCTCGTGGACGTTGCTCAGCATCTTGTCGAACAGCTCGCCCGCTGGCATCAGCGCCACCACCGGGACCCCCTCCTCTATGAGCGATATGGGGCCGTGCTTCATCTCGCCGGCCGGGTAGCCCTCGGCGTGGATGTAGCTGATCTCCTTGAGCTTGAGGGCGCCCTCCATAGCGAGGGGGAAGCTCAGCCCGCGCCCGAGGTAGAGGAAGTTCCCGGCGTCCTTGTACCTACCGGCGACCTCCTCGCATCGGTCCTGGCGCCCCAGCGCCCCGCGCACCAGTTCCGGCAGCCGCGCGAGGTCCGCTGCCGCGTCGGCCCCGCCGGCGGATACGCCCCTTGCGCGACCGATGTGGAGCGCCAGCAGGTAAAGCGCGGTGAGCGAGCACGTGAAGGTCTTGGTGGCCGCCACACCCAGCTCGGCTCCCGCCCTGATCGGCAGCGCGGCGTCGGCGATCCTGGTCGCGTGCGAGCCCTCGGCGTTCGAGAGCGTGACCTGCACGGCCCCCCTGGCCCTCGCCTCCTCCATGGCCGCCAGCGTGTCCGCCGTCTCGCCCGACTGGCTGACCGAGATCACGAGCGTGCGCTCGTCGATCACCGGGCGGCGGTAGCGAAACTCCGAGGAGTTGTCGACCTCGGCGGGCACCATCGCCAGGTTCTCGATCCACATGCGGCCCACCATCGCCGCGTGCAGGCTGGTCCCCATGCCGATTAGCACGACCCTCCCCACCGAGCGCAGGTACTCGTCCGGGATGGACAGCTCGCCGAGACGGACCGCGCCGCCGGGCGCCGGCATCCGGCCTTCCAGGGCCCTCGCCAGGGCCTCGGGCTGCTCGTCGATCTCCCTGATCATGAAGTGCCCGCCGGACCCCTGCGGCCGATGCGCCGACGACCCGTTCCTGCTCGGCCGCGCGGCGGGGCCGGGGGCGACCGCAAAGGAGCGGGCGGGGTCCTGCGGAGCGCGGCTCGGGGGTCTTGCGACCGGGGATCCGCTGAGGTCGGTAAGCGTCACGGCGCCGGCGGTGATCTCGGCGACCTCGCCGGCGCCGAGGTAGTGGACCGACCGGGCGTGCGGCGATATCGCCGCGAGGTCGGAGGCGACCAGGGCCTCGCCGCTGCCCGCGCCGATGACCAGCCCGCCGGCGTGGCCGATCCTCATTGCCACCATGCGGTCGGGCTCGCCGGCCGCCATCGCCACGACGGCGTTGGCGCCCCGCAGCCGCCCGGCGGCGGACCTGACAGCGCCGGCCAGGTCCATCCCCTCGGACATGTAGTGCCTGATCAGGTGCGGTATGCACTCTGCGTCGGTGTCCGAGGCGAAGGAGAAGCCCAGCCCGGACAGCTCGTTGCGCAGCTCGGCGTGGTTCTCGACGATTCCGTTCTGCACGGTGACCACCTGGCCCCGCCCCTCGCCGCTGACGAGCGGCTGGGCGTTGGCCTCCGTGGGCGGGCCGTGCGTGGCCCACCGGGTGTGGCCCATCCCGGTCCGTCCCTGCGGCCGCTCGGCCTCCACCCGCTCCCTGAGGGCGGGGAGCTTCCCCGCGGCCCGCACCACCTGCAGGCCGGCGCCGCCGCCCGCGGAGGCCACGCAGATGCCCGCGCTGTCGTAGCCGCGGTACTCGAGGCCGGCGAGACCCTCCAGCAGCAGCGGAGTCGCCGGGCGGGGGCCGGTGTATCCGAATATCCCGCACATGTCAGTCGGCGCCCGCGGGCACCGCCGCGCCGCCCGGCACCGCCGAGGCGTAGGCGCCGCGGTAGTCGGGGGGAAGCAGCATCGCTATGCGCTGCATCATCATGTCGGTGAGCGACTCGAGGACCTCGCGGCTGGGCCGGCCCTCCACGTTCGGCAGGGTGAAGGTCCTGCCGATGTTGACGCGGATGCGCGCGTTCGGGAAGAAGACCCGCGCCCAGGTGCCGAAGCCCTCCGTGCCGGTTATGCCGACGGGCAGCAGGGGCGCCTGGGAGGCAAGCGCGATGCGGGTGGCGCCGAGCCTGGCCCGTCGCAGCCCCTTCGGGCTGCGGGTACCCTCGGGGAACAGCACCAACGTGCCGTCGTGGCGCAGCAGGCTCAGCGCCCACCGGTAGGCCGCGACATCGCCCCCCTGGCGGTTGAGGGGGAAGCCGCCGTAGCTGCGTATCAGGGGCCCGGCGAGCGGGTTCGAGAACAGCTCGCGCTTGGCCAGGAACCTTGGCCGGCGGGGTATCGCCACGCCTATGAAGGACGGGTCCGACTGCGAGAGGTGGTTGGAGACGACGATCAGCGGGCCCCAGGTCGGGACGTTCTCGTCCCCCGTAACGGCCCAGTCGGACACCACGCCGACCATCCTTTTCTGGAGGAACTCGCAGAGCGGGTAGAGGACTTCCATAAGAGAGATCAGAGCCGTCCGATCAGGTCCTGGATCCTTCCGACCACCTGGTCTATGCGCAGGCCGTCGGTGTCTATGATTACGGCGTCTACGGCGGGGCGCAGGGGCGAATCGGCACGCTCTGAGTCGATCTTATCACGCAATTCCACGGCCTCCGTAAGCGCCTCCAGGTCCCGGCGCTCGCCTCTCCTGCGCAGTTCGTCGTGCCGGCGCCGCACGCGCACGGCCAGCGACGCCTCCAGGTAGGCCTTGACCTGCGCGTCGGGGAGCACGACGGTGCCTATGTCCCGCCCGACGACGACGATCCCCGAGTCGTCGCCCTCGGCAACCCTCCTCTGCTGGTCTACCAGGGCCCTGCGGACCCCGGAGACGGCCGAGACCGGCGAGACCTGCGCCTCGACGCTGGGGGAGCGCAGCACGTCGGTGACGTCGGCCCCCTCGACCATGATCCGCTGCTCGCCCTCCTCGAATGCGAGCCGCACGTCGAGCGCCTCGGCCAGGTCCGAGAGAGCGCCCTCGTCCGCGATGTCGAGCCCCCGGTCGAGGGCGGCCCAGGTCACGGCCCTGTACATGGTTCCCGTGTCGAGGAACCGCATCGCCGTCCTGCGGGCCAGGGCGCGCCCGACCACCGTCTTGCCCGAGGCGACGGGTCCGTCGATCGCCACCTTTAGCGTCACGGCGTCCCCTCGCCTCCACCGGGCCGCGCGCCGGCGTTGCTGTAGACTCGGCCCGGGGCATCACCGCCGACGGAGGGGGCAGACACAGTGATCGAGGGGCGCCGCCTGGACTTGCTCAAGGGCGAGCAGGTCCTCTTCGAGCGCGAGCACGTCGTGCTCACCAACCTGCGGCTCATGACCAACTGGTCGGGCGGGCGTGCCAAGGACGTCGTCGCCGTCAAGGACATAGACGGCGTGCGCAGGCTGGACGGGGGCCAGGAGAGCCGCATGGGCGCGGGCCTGAGGGCGCTGGCCGCCGCCGCCGCGCTCGCCGCGGTGCAGGTGCCGCTGGACGCGTTACTGATCAGCCGGACGGCTGTGCCCACCGGTGTGAGCATAGTCAACACGCTCCTGTTCGTCGCCTGGGCGGTCGCCGCCGGCGCGGCCGCCTACCTGATCCTGACCAGCCTGGTCCGCGTAAAGCCGCACACCTCGCTGATGTTCGTCCGCTTCCACGCCAAGGACGTGATCGTGTCATTCCCGGGCCGAAACAACGGCGAGGCGGCCACGCTGCGCGCCGCGTTCGAGCGCGAGAAGCGCTCCATGCCCCTGTAGGCGGCCCGCTGGCGCGCGCTGCCGTCAGCCCCTGCCGAGGTAGTCCTGGGTGTAGGGAAGCACGATCGCCTCGAGCGCGGTGACGTGGCCGGGGAGGGCGGCCATCGCCAGCGCCACCTCCGCCAGGTCGTCGGTCTCCATCATCGGCTCCTCGCCCGGTATGGCCTGCCCCATGTCGGTCAGCGTGTTGCCGGGGTGCAGGCATCCGGCGGAGATGCCGTGGGCGCGCCCCTCGAGCGCCGTCGACTTGGTGAGCCCCACCAGCCCGTGCTTGGAGGTGGTGTAGGGAGCGGAGTTCATCCGGGGCATCTGGGCCGAGATGCTCCCGATGTTGATGATCCGCCCTCCGCCCTGGCGCTTCATGATGGCCATGGCCTCGCGCGTGCACAGGAACACCCCGGTGAGGTTCAGGTCGATGACGCTGCGCCACGCCTCCAGGGACAGGTCCTCCAGCGGGCCGCCGGCCGACATGCCGGCGTTGTTGACAAGTATGTCGAGCCGTCCGAAGCGCCCGAGCGCGGCCTCGAAGAGGGCGCGGACCTGGTCCTCGTCGGTGACGTCGGTCGGGGTCGCCTGTACCTCGGCGCCCATCCCCGCGAACTCGGCGGCGGCGTCGGAGAGCGGCTCGGGGCGCCTCCCGGCCAGCGTCAGGCTCGCGCCCTCGCGGGCGAACGCCCTGCCTATGCCCCTGCCTATGCCCGAGCCCCCGCCCGTGACGAGGGCCACCTTGCCGTCGAGTCGCCCCATTTACTCCTCCGCGCGCAGTTGGACGAATGGGCGGGCCGCGCAGGACCCGCCCAGCGAAAGTTACCGGCCCGCCCGGGCCATCGTCAAATCGCCCGCCCGCTGCCATGGCGGTGGGCGGTGGCCGCCGGGTGCGGGGCCGCCGACCGCAGCAGGGCATATAATCGTAGCGGGAGGGACTCCGCCGAGAGACCGGCGGTTCCCCGGACCGCCTGCCGAGGGCGGGCGGAACCTAGTAGGAGCTCAGAGGCAGAATGACATACATCATCACCGAGCCCTGCGTGGACGTGCTCGACCGCGCGTGCGTTGACGTGTGCCCGGTGGACTGCATCTACGAGGCGCCCGAGCACAAGATGCTGCTCATCAGCCCCGAGGAATGCATAGACTGCGCCGCCTGCGAGCCGGTCTGCCCGGTGGTGGCGATCTTCGCAGAGGACGATGTGCCCGAGGACCAGGAGAAGTACATCGACCTCAACTACGAGTACTTCGGCCAGTCCCGCTAGCGGGCGGGAGCCCCGGCACACCCATGCGCCGAGCCGCCCGCGCGGCGTCCCCGGCCTTGCAGGACCCCGCCGCGCCGGGCCTTTGCTCGCGCCGGTGACGGGCGCGACTTGAGGGAGCAGATGGTTCAGATAGAGTCCACACCCGAGTTCGTTGGCGAGGCGTACGGGGCCATGAGGGACAGGCTGGCCGCCGCGCGCAGGCGGGCCATGAGGCCGCTGACCCTCTCCGACAAGATCCTCCTCTCGCACCTCGACGACCCCGACGGGGCGGACCTGGTGCCGGGGGAGAGCTACCTGCTGCTGCGCCCGGACCGCGTGGCCCTGCAGGACGTTCTCGGCCAGACGGTGATGCTCAACTTCATGCAGACGGGCAGGGCGCGGGTCGCCGTCCCCACCACCGTTCACTGCGACCACCTGATACAGGCGCGCGCAGAGGGCGTGTCCGACCTGCTGCAGTCGCGCGAGGAGAACGGCGAGGTCTACGACTTCCTGCGCGACGCGTCGGCGAAGTTCGGCGCCGGCTTCTGGGCCCCGGGCGCGGGGATCATCCACCAGGTGGTGCTGGAGAACTACGCCTTCCCGGGCGCGCTGATAATCGGCACCGACTCGCATACCCCCAACGCCGGCGGCCTGGGTTCCTGCGCGGTGGGGGTCGGCGGGGCCGACGCAGTCGAGGTGATGGCCGGGCTAGCCTGGGAGCTCCTGTACCCGAGGCACATCGGCGTGAGGCTGGCCGGCGAGATGGACGGTTGGACCGCCCCCAAGGACGTGATCCTTCGCCTCGCCGGGGAGCTGACGGTGGCGGGGGGGACCAACTCGATAATCGAGTACTTCGGGCCCGGCGCCGCCTCGATCAGCTGCACGGGCAAGGCCACCATAACCAACATGGGCGCCGAGCTCGGGGCCACGACCTCGATCTTCCCGTACGACGAGCGGATGGCCGCGTACCTGCGGGCGACCGGTCGCGGCGAGCTCGCCGAGCTCGCCCAGGCGAACCGCGAGATGCTCAGGGCGGACAGGGAGGTCGAGCAGAGACCCGACGAGTTCTTCGACCGCGTGGTGGAGATCGACCTCTCGGCGCTGGAGCCGCACGTCTCAGGGCCCCACTCGCCCGACCGCGTGAGGCCCATATCGCGCCTCGCCGAGGAGGTGGCGGACCCGGCCAACGGGTTCGTGGACCGGATCGACACGGCGCTCATAGGCAGCTGCACTAACTCGTCCTACGAGGACATGAGCCGGGTCGCGGACGTGGCCGGGCAGGCCGGCGCCCGCGGGGCCAGGTGCGGGATCGAACTGATGGTCACCCCCGGGTCCGAGCAGGTGCGCGCCACGATCGAGCGCGACGGGCAGCTCGACGCGCTGGGCGGGATCAACGTGACGACGCTGGCCAACGCCTGCGGGCCGTGCATCGGCCAGTGGCGAAGGGAGAAGGCGCTGGACGGGGTGCCCAACACGATCGTGACCTCGTACAACCGCAACTTCCCGCGCAGAAACGACGGGCGCTCAGAGACGATGAACTTCATCGCAAGCCCCGAGATCGTGGTCGCTCTGTCCCTGGCCGGGCGCCTCAGCTTCAACCCCCTGACCGACGAGCTTATCGGCGAGGACGGGACCCCCTTCCGCCTCTCGCCCCCCAAGCCTGCGCCCGAGGTGCCATCGGCGGACTTCGCCCGGGGCAGGCAGTACTACGCCGCTCCGCCCGAGGACGGCTCGGGGATCGACATCAGCGTCGACCCGGACAGCGACCGGCTGCAGGTGCTCACGCCCTGGGAGGCCTGGGACGGTGAGGACTACGTGCGGCTGCCCGTGCTGCTGAAGGCCCGCGGCAAGACGACCACGGACCACATCTCGCCGGCGGGCCCTTGGCTGCGGTACCGCGGGCACCTCGAGAAGTTCAGCGACAACATGTTCATGGGCGCCGTTAACGCGCACAGCGGGGAGGCGGGGGTGACGCTCAACCAGCTCACCGGCGAGACGGGCCGCTCGATCTCGCAGGTGGCGCGGGCGTACAAGGCGGCGGGGCTGCGCTGGGTGGTCGTGGGCGACCACAACTACGGAGAGGGCAGCAGCCGCGAGCACGCGGCGCTCTCGCCCAGGCTGCTCGCGGGCGCGGCCGTGATCGCGCGCAGCTTCGCCAGGATCCACGAGTCGAACCTCAAGAAGCAGGGGCTGCTCCCGCTGACCTTCTCCGATCCCGCCGACTACGACCTGGTGCGAGAGGCGGACCGCGTCAGCCTGCTCGGCCTTGCCGACCTCGCTCCCGGAAGGGCGGTGCGGTGCGTGCTGCACCATGACGACGGGACCGAGGACGAGATCGAGCTGGGCCACTCGTTCGGTGAGGCCCAGGTCGGGTGGTTCAGGGCCGGCTCAGCGCTCAACCTGCTGGCGGGATAGGGCGCGCCGCGGCCCCTCCGGGCGCGGCTGTGGAAGGGGGCTGAGCCTCTTGGTGAAGCTAGTCTGCTGGAACATCGCGGGCCGTCTTGCCCCTTGGCTGTGCCTGCCTGGCTCGGGCGCCGACATTGCACTGCTGCAGGAGGCAATACCTCCGCCCGACAGTGTGGCTGGGCTGGTTGACGTGGATCCGGCCCCGTTCTGCGGCCGCCCCGGCAAGAAGAACTCGCGGGCGGCTGTCGTAAAACTCTCCAATCGCGTGCGGGTCGAATGGCTGGATCCCGTGCCGCTTTGCCAGGCCAATGACGGCGACTTTGTTGTCTCTCAGCCGGGCTGCATCGCCGCCGCCATAGTTGAAGGGCCCGGCGTTGAACCGTTTGTCGCGGTCTCGATCTGCGCCGACTACGAGAAGCCGCATCGGTCCACGGGCAAGGGGTCCTGGCGCATACTCGACGCCTCCGTCCACCGGGTCATCTCAGACCTGTCGCTGCTGATCGGGAAGCAGAGGGGCCACCGCATCATCGCCGCGGGCGACCTCACCGTTACTTACGGCTACGGGTGCAACGACTACTGGAAGCGGCGCAACGCGACCGTCTTCGAGCGGATGGAGGCCATCGGGCTTCCCCTCGTCGGACCGCAGCATCCCCACGGGCGGCAGGCCAACCCGTGGCCGGACTGGTTGCCCAAGGACAGCCTGAACGTTCCCACCTTCTGCAACATAGGCGGGTCCCCCTCGACGGCGACCGAACAGCTTGACTTCGTGTTCGCCTCAAAAAGCATGACGGAGTCCCTGACGGTGACTGCCATGAACGGTGTTTATCAGTGGGGACCGAGCGACCACTGCAGGATTGAAATCGTGATCGCCTCCTGAGGCGGGGTGGCCGCCGGATCCCGCCCGCGCGTCAACTCGCGGGGTGAGGCCGCTTCTGGGCAGCCTTTGCCCTTGAGCCGCCGCTGGGCTGGCCGAGTGCAGGCGGCGAGACCACCAGTGTCCGCATCCCTTCGGCTGGCCCGTGGCTCCGCCACGGGGGCATCTCGAGGGGTTCAGCCAAGACCTGTAGAACACCAAGGGTCAGCCTGCGGGGCACGCCCGATGGCCGTTGCGGGATGGCGAACTGCCCCCGAGGTCCGGCCGTACGCGCTTGGTGGGCCGACTCAGCGAGTCAGCACGGGCACCGCACGCTGCGGCGTCATGCTGGGGTGGACCTCGCCGCGGGTCCGGGTGCCGGTCAGGTCCGGGCGGAGGCCTTGTAGTGGGTCCGCAGGCAGCGCGTGCACATCTTGATCTGCCTGCGGCGGCCGTCCACGACGATGGTCGAGTTGTGGACGTTCATGCCCCAGCGGCGCTTGGTGCGCCTCTTGGAGTGGCTGACGTTATTGCCCGACATCCGGGTCCTGGAGCACATCTCGCAACGAGCCATGGTTAGCCTCATGCCGCCGGCGGGGTGATGGAGTAAGATGGGGCTGCCCGGGGGCCCGTCTGCCGCACCGGACAGGCGCACGGAGCGCCGGGGAAATCCCATCGAAGATACCACAGGGGTATACGGTCGGCAATGAGCCTTGCCCGCGGAGAGGGGCCTTCGGACGAGCGTGACGGGACCGCGGGGGCGGGACGCCCGGACGCGCCTCCCCCCCCGGTCGACGGGCGCGACCTGGCCGATATGGCCGAGGCCGCCAGCGCCCTGCTGGACGCCCACAAGCACATCGCCAACGCCCTCAACGTGTTCCCGGTGCCGGACGGCGACACCGGCACCAACATGTCCATGACCATGAGCGCGGTTGCGGACGCGGCCCGCCGCGAGGCAGGCGGGGGGTCGTCGGCCGAGGCGGTCTCAAGGGCCATGGCCCGCATCGCGCTGATGGAGGGCCGCGGGAACAGCGGCGTGATCCTCTCCCAGTTCTTCCGCGGCCTCTCCGAGGGTCTCTCGGGCCGCGAAAGCTTCGATTCCGGCGACATGGCGAGCGCGCTCGAGGCAGCCGCCGAGCGCTCGTACGGCGCCGTGGTCGAGCCGGTGGAGGGAACCATGCTGACGGTCATCGCCGCCGCCGCCGCCGAGGCGCGCCGGTCGGCGGACGCCGGGCTCGGGCTCGCGCCGGCGCTGGAGTCCGTCTGCGAGGTCGCGGCGGACACCGTCGAGGCCACCGAGGACATGCTGCCCGTCCTGAAGGAGGCGGGGGTCGTCGACTCGGGCGGCTACGGCATCCAGGTCATACTCAACGGAATGGCCATCCGCGCCGCCGGAGGGTCCGTGTCCGGCGTGGAGGTGCCCGTGCCGGGCGGTGCGCCCGAGGCCGCCGTCGCGCTCAGCGAGGAGTTCCTCGAGCGCACCGAGCACGTAGGCTTCGGCTACTGCACCCAGCTGCTGGTGCGCGCCGCGGAAGGCGAGGGGGCCGAGCCCGACCTCGGGGAGATCAGGCGGCGGGCGGGCGAGCTGGCATCGTCCGTCGTTGTGGTCGGGGACGCGGAGCTGGTCAAGATCCACGTGCACACCGAGCGCCCGGACGAGATGGTCGACTACGCCGGGACGCTGGGCGAGATCATCGACCGCAGCGTCCAGGACATGGACGCACAGCGCGTGGAGTTCGCCGCCGCGCACCGCGGCGCCGCCGCCGACCCCGGGCAGGTCTCGCTGCTGGCCGTCTGCGCCGGGCCGGGCCTCTCGGCGGTCTTCGCCGAGCAGGGGGCGTACGAGGTGGTGGCCGGCGGTCCCACGATGAACCCCAGCGTGCGCGACATGGCCGAGGCGATCGACCGGTGCCCGTCGGCCGCGGCGATGGTCCTCCCCAACGACGGCAACGTGGTTGCCACCGCGCGGCAGGCGGCGGAGCTCGCCTCCAAGCCGGCCCTGGTCGTGCCCACCGAGACAGTCCAGCAGGGGGTGGCCGCGGCCATCGCGTTCGATCCGGGATCGGAGCCGGACGCAAACCTCGAGATGATGGCGGAGGCTGCCGGCGAGGTCATCAGCGCGAGCGTGACGATCGCCACCAGGGACGTCACCCTCGACGGGGTGAGGGCGGAGGCGGGCGGGTACATCGGCGTTCTCGACGGCGCGCTCGCCGCGGCCGGGCCGTCGCTGTCGCGGGTTCTGGACGAGCTGCTCGCCGCTGCCGGGGTGGACGAGGATCACCTGGTGACGCTCTACCGGGGCGAGCCGGTCTCCGATGAGGAGTCGGCCGCGGAACTGGCCAGGCTCAAGGAGCGCTTCGGCGATGCGGAGTTCGACCTGATTGTCGGCGGGCAGCCCCACTACCACTACCTGGTCTCCATCGAGTGAGCCGCGCGGGTCCCCCGACGGACGCCCGGTCCTCCAGGGGAGGATAGGACCCCTGGCCGGCGACCGCGCGGCGCGGCGCACGGGCCGCGGGGGCGGGGGAGACGACAAGCTCGCCGTCCTTCGCAGCATCCTGGCCCGGGAGGAGGAGGGCGGCTACAGGGACCGGGCCGTGATCGGCGGGCTCGACCGCTTCCTGTCGATGCAGGCCGAGCTCCTGGGTTCGCGCCTCGGCGAGATCGAGCCTTACTCGCCCCTGACGGCTGACCAGCGCCGCCGCTGGGCCTCAGACCTTGTCGCCCGGCTCGAGGCGGCCGGCGTGCCCGGCGAGCCCGCCTCCCGCCCGGCGCGTCAGCGGGCCCAGTCCTCTGCCCGCGCCCCGGCCCGGCCCAAGGGCCCCCCCGGCTCGATCGAGCGGCTGAGGATCGCCGGCGGGATCGCCCAGTACCTGCCCCGGCTCGAGAGGCTCGGGATCGAGACGATCGACGACGCCTTGCGCCACTTTCCCCACCGCCACAGCGACTTCTCGCAGATCTCTGCGATCTCCCAGCTGATGCACGGAGCGGAGCACACCGTAGTCGCCAGGGTGAAGGAGGCGTCCGAGGTCAGGCGCGGGGGCCGCGGCACCTCCACGGAAGCGGTGCTGGTGGACGACACCGGGAGCGTGCGGGTCACCTGGTTCGGGCGCGGGTACCTGGCGAGGAGCCTTCGGCCCGGGGCGGAGATCGTGGTCAGCGGCACCGTGAGGACCTTCAAGGGCAGGCACATGTTCGAGTCGCCCGAGTACGAGGTCATCACGGGCCAGGAGGAGCTGATCCACACCGGCAGGCTGGTGCCCGTCTACCCGACGACCGAGGGGCTGCCGCAGCGCGCCATCCGCAGGATAGTCCGCGCCGCGCTCAAGGCCGGCCTGGGCCGCGTGGCCGAGACGCTTCCGGCCGACGTCCGCGAGCGCGAGGGCCTCATGGGCCTGGCGGAGGCGATCTCGCAGCTGCACTACCCGGACGACGCGGCGAGGAAGAAGGCGGCGCAGAGGCGGCTGGCGTTCGACGAGATGCTAATGCTCGTGCTCGCCGTCCGGTCGAGGCGGATCAGGTGGCAGGCCGAGGCAGGGCGCGCCCCCGCGCTGCCCCGGGGCGGGGGGCGGGGGCTGACCGACGCGTTCCTGTCGTCCCTGCCGTTCGAGCTGACCGGCGCCCAGCGCCGGGTGATGGTGGAGGTCGGGCGCGACCTCGCGAGGCCCCAGCCGATGGTCCGGTTGCTGCAGGGCGACGTGGGCAGCGGCAAGACGGTTGTGGCCCTGGTGGCGCTGCTGCTGGCGGTGGACGCCGGGCGCCGGGGGGCGCTCATGGCCCCGACGGAGATACTCGCAGAGCAGCACTTCGCCACCGTGTGCCGCCTGCTGGCCTCCGGGCCCGGGCGCATCGAGCCGGACGGCGCCGTGGCCCGGATCGAGGTCGGCGAGCGCGGGTCGGTCAGCGTGGCGCTGCTGACCGGCGGTGCGCGCAGGTCGGTCCGAGATCGCGTGACCCGGGCCATAGCAGGCGGCGAGATCGACATCGCCGTCGGCACCCACGCCCTGATACAGGAGTCCGTGAGCATCCCCGACCTCGCCGTCGGCGTCGTCGACGAGCAGCACCGCTTCGGGGTCATGCAGCGCGCGGCCCTGGGCGAGACCGACGAGAGGCCGCACATCCTCGCGATGTCCGCGACGCCGATCCCCCGCTCGCTCTCGCTGACCGTGTTCGGCGACCTGGACGTGTCCGTCCTGGACGAGATCCCGCCCGGAAGAAAGCCCGTGAGGACCCGCCTGGTCGCCAACGAGCAAAGGCAGGAGGCCTACGACTTCGTGCGCGGGCAGGTCGAGCGGGGCCGCCAGGCCTTCATGGTCTTCCCCCTCGTCGAGGGATCCGAGGCCGTCCAGGCGCGCGCCGCGACCGAGGAGCACGAGAGGCTCTCCAAGGAGGTGTTCCCCGAGCTGCGGCTGGGGCTGCTGCACGGGCGCATGGGCACCAGGGACAAGGAGAGCGTGCTTGAGCGCTTCGCCGCCGGCGAGCTCGACGTGCTGGTCTCGACCTCCGTCATAGAGGTCGGCATCGACTTCCCCAACGCGACGGTGATGGTCATCGACGGCGCTGACCGGTTCGGCCTGGCCCAGCTCCACCAGTTCCGGGGCAGGGTGGGCAGGGGCGAGCACCAGAGCTACTGCCTGCTGCTCACCGACTCCGGGCGTCCCGGGGCCGAGGAGAGGCTGCGCGTGATGGAGAAGGTCTCCGACGGCTTTGCGCTGGCCGAGGAGGACCTTAGGATCCGGGGCCCGGGCGACTACCTCGGCACGCGCCAGAGCGGGCTCCCCGACCTCAAGGTGGCCAGCATATTCGACACGGTTACGGCCGCAATGGCCAGGCGCGAGGCGGACCGCCTGCTCGAGTCTGACCCGGGCCTGCGATCGCCCGAGCACGCGGCCCTCGGGCGGCGGCTCGGCGAGGTCCTCGGCGCATCCGTCGGCGCCGGAGGCTGACGCCCCGGGGAGGCCTTCAGAGCGCCCCGCGCCGACCCGTCCGGCCGGGTATCATGCCATTGACACCCGATTTGTCCGCCCGATATCATCGGGCCAGATGGCCGATTACAGCAAGAACGAGGCGGCGGACTGGGCGAGGGAGAACCTGCGGGGGCAGTGGTCCACCCTGGTCACCCCGTTCACCGAGGACGACGAGGTGGACGAGGCCGGCCTGCGTGCGAACATCCGCCACATACGCTCCCTCGGCACGCGCGGCGCCGGATGCACCTGGGGCATGGGCGAGTTCTGGTCGCTCACCCGCGCCGAGCGCACGGGGGTCTACGACGTCGTCGCCGACGAGGCGGGCGGCGAGTGGCCGATCGCCGCGCACGTCAGCCACACGTCTCTGCGGGAGGTGGTGGCCCTGGCCGACCATGCCCGCGGGGCCGGGTTCGACCTGCTGGTGCTGGCCGCGCCCTACTTCGTCACCAGGACCGAGGACCAGGTGGTCGAGTTCGTGCACGCGGTCGCGGGCGCGACGGACCTGGCGATCATGTTCTACAACTCCCCGCAGTTCGGCATCGTCCTGGACGCGGGGGGGCTCGGGCGGGTTTGCGAGCCGCCCAACGTCGTGGGGGTCAAGGAGGCGAGCTTCGATCCGGAGATATCCGTCGCCGCCCACCGGGCCCTCGGGGAGACGGCGATCATCTCCACCCCGGACGAGTGGGTCCTGTTCAGGGGGCCGGAGCTCGGGTTCGAGCAGCGGGTGATGTTCGCGAACACCTCCGACTGGCGATTCGACACCCCCGGCGCCAACCACTACGTGACGTTCATCGAGCGGGCGATGTCCGGGGACCTCGACGCGGGCTACTACGACGAGCACATCCGGCCCATCAAGGAGCTGTCGGACGCGTGGTGGAAGCGCACCGTCGCCAAGCAGGCCGGGGCGCTGCCGGTCCCGATGGTCAAGCACTGGGGCGAGATCATGGGCATGGCGGGCGGGCCCGTCCGCAAGCCGCTGTCCGACCTGACCGAGGGCGAGAAGGCCGAGCTCGCCGGCGACGTGGCCAGGGTGCGCGCGGCCTAGGCCGGCGCCCGAGCCGCCCCGGCACAGCACCACACCTAGCGGGAGACCCTATCCGATGATGCTCATGGTCAGCGTTCAGAACCTTCCCGAGGCCCACGAGGCCATGAGGGGCGGGGCGGACATAATCGACGTCAAGAACCTCCAGGAGGCGCTGGTCGGCTCGGCGAGGCCGGGCGTGTTCAGGGCCGTGCGCGAGGCCGTGCCCGAGGAGATCCACGCCAGCCTGACCCTCGGCGTGGTGCCCAACCAGGAGGGCACCGTGGCCATGGCGGCCTGGGCCGCCGGGCGGATGCGGGCCACCTCCGTGAAGGTCGGCTTCATGCAGGCCGAGTACGGCAAGGCGGTCGAGGTGCTGCAGGCCTCCAGGGAGGCGCTGGAGGGCACGGAGACCAAGCTGATCGGCTCGCTGTTCGCCGACAACGTCCTCTACGAGGACGGTCTGGACCCGCACCTGATGCCGCGGCTCGCCAGGGACGGGGAGTGCGACGGCTGGCTGATCGACACGCTGACCAAGGATGGCCGCAACCTCTTCGACTTTCTGCCCGAGCCGGAGCTCTCGGAGATGGTCTTCGAGGGCAAGCGCGACGGCATGAGCACCGCCCTCTCGGGACATCTCAAGATGTCCGACCTCGACGAGCTCGCCAGGGTCAACCCGGACATCGTGGGCGTCCGCGGCGCCGTCTGCGCCAAGGGCGATCGCGTCGAGGGCGTCCACTGGGAGTCGGTGGCCGAGTTCAAGCGCCAGGTCGACATCCGAAAGTCCGGCGAGGTGGACGTCAGGGACGGTGCGCACAGCCTGCCGGCCCAGAACGGTTGGGTCGTAATCGACGGGACCGGCAAGACCTGCGCCGGAATACTCGCGGCGCTGCAGGAGCACGTGGCCTCGGCTCCGGGCACCTTCGTCGAGGTGATCATCCCCGACGTGCTCAACACCTACGACGTGAACCTTTGGGCGGAGCGGGGCCGCCACACCATCCTCACCCAGCGCCGCGACGAGAGCGGATCGCTGCGGATGCTGATCCAGCCGTAGCGCTGGTGAGGCCGGCGCGGCGGAACGGGGCAGGAGGGCAAGATGGCTTGGACTGAGACCGTAGCGGTGGTCAGGGACGTCGCGATCATCGCGCTCACCCTGGTGGCCACGGTGGCCGTGCTCATCGTGTTCGTCAAGGTCACCGCGCTCGTCGACTCCGCGAGGCGCATCATCAGGGGCGTCGAGGACGTCACCTCGACGATCGCCGGCACCGTCGGCCCGGCCGGCGCCGGCGCCGGCTTCCTGGCGGGGATAGCGCGGGCCGCGGCGGCGTTCGTGGCGCCCCAGGGCCGCGAAAGCCGCGGGGATGACTGAGCCGGCGGGAGGGGGGTGCATCCATGGCTCGTAAGGGAAACGTCGGGGCCTTCGTGATCGGGTTCGTTGCCGGCGCGGTGGTGGGTCTCCTGCTCGCCCCCAAGCCCGGGTCGGAGACCAGGGCGGACCTTGCGGACTACGGCGAGGCGGTCAGGGAGCGCGCCGAGGAGGTGGCGGCCCGGGTGCGCGAGAGCGTGGGACCCTCGGTCGACTCGCTCAGGGACGCGGTCGGTCCGGTCATCGAGCAGATGGCCGGGGGCGCCGCCAAGGACGACACCCGCGTCTAGCGCCGCGGCCGCTCCCTAGGGGCGGTGCCGGGGGTAGGACCCCAGCATCTTCAGCTTGTCGACCCGGCGGTGGATGCACTCCAGGGCCCGGGCGACCTTGGCGTCCGTCCTGTGGCCCTCGATGTCCAGCAGGAAGAAGTAGCGCCCGAGCTGGAGCTTGTTGGGCCTCGACTCGATCTTGGCCATGTTGACCCCCTCGGCGAGCACGCACTCGAGCACCGAGTGCAGCAGCCCGGGCGCGTCCTGGTCGAACGTGAAGCACAGCGAGGTCTTGTCTCGCCCGACGGGCTCGTGGTCGGCGTGGGAGAGCACGACGAAGCGGGTCTGGTTGTTCGGGTTGTCCTCGATCTCCCGGTCGAGTATCTCGGCCCCGTAGATCTGCGCCGCGCGCAGGGTCCCGATGGCGGCCGACCCGGGCTCGGCGGCCAGGCTTGCGACGGCGGCCGATGTGCTCAGGGCCGCCAGCGGCTCGGCTTCGGGCAGCCGCTCCTCGAGGTAGCGGCGGCACTGGGCGAGGGCCTGGGGGTGCGAGTAGACCGTCCTCACGTCCTCTGAGCGGGTGCCCGGCGAGGCGATCAGGTTGTGGTGGACCGGCAGGACGGCCTCGTCGAAGATGACCAGCCTGGACTCGTGGATCAGCAGGTCCAGGGTGGAGGTGACCGCCCCCTCGATGCTGTTCTCGATCGGCACGGCCCCGCCGTCGACCCGGCCCGCCTCCACCGCCTGGGCGACGGCGGCTATGGACGGGAACGGCTCGCGCCGCGCGCCCGGGTAGAAGGCGATAGACGCCTCCTCGGAGAACGACCCGGCCGGCCCCAGGTAGCCGAGGCTGGCCAGGCCGAGGCGAGGGCGCCCGGACCCGCTCACCGCCGCGGCTAGGCCCCCGTCCCCGAGCCGAACAGGTCGCGCAGCCGGTCCAGCTCGTCGGCGGCGGTGACCGCGACCACCTGGTCGTCGGGGCTAAGCTCGGTGTCCTCCCTCGGTATGGCCGCGCCCCCGTTGCGCGCGATCACCAGCGGGATCACCGTGCCGGCCGGGACCGCCAGGTCCCGCAGCCTGGTGCCGACCGCCGACGATCCGGCCGGCACGCGGATGGCCGCCATCACGGAGCTGGTGGACCCGGAGATGTTCATCAGCCTGACCAGTCCCTCGATCGGAAGGGACTCCTGGATCCGGCGCGACACAAGCTCGATCATGTTCACCGAGTCGATCCCAAGCAGGTTGAAGAGCCCGGCGTGGTCGTCCGAGCCGACCAGGCTCACGGTGCCCTCGACCCCGAAGCGGTGGCGGGCCATCTGGCAGGCCACCATGTTGACCGCCGCGGAGCCCGTGGTCGCCATCAGCACGCCGGCGCGCCCCGCGCCCGCGCTGTGCAGCACGTCGGCCCTCGTGCCGTCCCCGGGGATGACGATGCCCCCGAGCTCGGCCTCGACCTCGGCGCACCGCCGGGCGTCGATGTCCACGACCGCCACCTCCTGGCCCGCCGAGATGAGCCACCCGGCGAGGGAGCGCCCGATCCTGCCGGCGCCGACGATCACCGCGTGCATGCCTACGCCCCCCGGACCGAGTCCATGATCGCCTGCGCCGCGAGCTCGGTCGCGCTCACCGCGGTCAGGCCCAGCTCCCCGTAGAGGGCCCTGCCGGACGGTTCGTCGTAGCGGCAGAGCGCGGACCTGACCTCGAAGACGTGCAGCGCCATCTGCGCCGCCAGCGCGTTGTCCGCGTCCGAGCCGGTCGCCGCTATCAGCAGGTCCGCCTCCCTGATCGACGCCGCCAGCAGGTCGGCCTCGGACGTGCCGTCGCCGAGCAGCGGGGTGATCGACCCCTCGCCCACAGGCCCCTCCGGCAGCGAGTCGAGCGCGTCCCTGCGAATGTCCATCACCCTCACCCTGTGGCCGGCCTCGGAGAGGGCGCGGGCCAGCGCGGAGCCTACGTCCCCGCATCCGACGACGACCACGCGCCTGGCCCCGGCGGCGAGGCCGGCGTGCCCGGGGAGAGTCTCCGGGCTCATGGCGCGCGCTCCTCGGTGGACCACCCGCCGTTGCGCTGGGCCAGGCCGGTGTTGTCCCGCCACAGGATCACCCGGCACGGGGCGTGCTCGAAGACGTAGGGAACGGTCCTGCCCATCGTGAACCGGCCGTACTCGCTGCGGTAGGGCACGGCCATCACGATCGCGTCCACGGCCCTGTCGACCGCCTCCTGGACGACCGCGTACCCGACCTGGCGCGACTGGAGGAGCTCGGCCTGGGTCTCCACCTTGAGCGACGCGGCCACCTCCTCCATGCGCCGCAGGACCGCGTCCCCCCTCGCGGCCGCGGGGGGGATCTCCGCGTCCACGGGCAGGGCGCGCTCGACCTCGATCACGTAGAGGATGTGCACGCGGCCCCTCTTGTTGCCGCGCACCAAGCCGCAGGCCAGCCGCACCGCCTCCTCGTCCGAGTCGAGGCCCCCGACCGCCACCAGGGTCGAGGACAGGGAAGCGTCCAAGTTCAGGACTCCATCTTGTCGAGCAGTTCGTCGCTTCCGGCGAGCACGACCAGGTCGCCGGTCTGGAGCCGGTCGTCGACGTCGGGGTTGAGGGTGACGTCCGTCCCGCGCCTGATGGCGAGGACGACCATTCCGTACCTGTCGCGCGGCCCGGAGAAGCCCAGCTCGCGGAGCGTCATGTTCTCGAAGCGGTTCGGGACCTTGAGCCGGCTGAGCCCGAAGCTCGGGGCGAGCTCCATGTACTCCTGGACGTTGGGGTTGAACAGGCTGTGCGCCAGCCGCATGCCCATCTCGGCCTCGGCGTGGATCACCTTGTCCACCCCTATGCGCTCGAGGGTGTTGCCGTGTATGTCGTTCTGGGCCCGCGAGGCGACGTACGGGATGCCGAGCGTCTTGAGCAGCACCGAGGCCATGATGTTCGAGACCACGTCGGAGCCGATGGCCACCACCGCCGCGTCGTAGTCGGCGACGCCGAGCTCCCTGAGCACGGCCTCGCTGGTGGCGCTGCCGGCGACCGGGTAGGTCACGCGGCCCATCATGCTCTGGACGCGCTCCTCGTCGGTGTCCATCGCCATGACGTCGTGGCCGATGTTGTAGAGGGACGTCGCCAGTTGGGAGCCGAACCTGCCCAGCCCTATCACCACGACCTGCTTGTTCATGCGCTCACCGCCCCTGAACCCCGTCTACGGAGCGTCCGCCGGGGCCGAGATCCTAGCCAATTGTAACCTGCTCCCGGGCGTGCCTGTAGTTGTCCCGCTCGGCGTAGCGGCTCATGGCAAGGCCCAGCGCAAGCGGGCCGATGCGGCCGACCATCATCGCCACGACCAGTATCAGCTGGCCCCACCTCGACAGCTCGCCCGTGACCCCGGTGGACAGCCCGACAGTGCCGAAGGCGGACACGCTCTCGAAGAGCAGCGCGATGAAGTCGAACCCGCTCTCGACGGCGGTGAGCAGCAGCGAGAAGAAGAACACCAGCGCCAGCGCCACCAGCCCGATGACCATCGCCTGCTGGACTATGGTGGCCGGGATCTCGCGGCCGAACGCGACCGCGTGGGTCCGGCCCCGCAGCGTGGACAGCACCGAGACTATGATCACGGCGAAGGTGTTGACCTTTATGCCGCCGGCGACGGACGCCGACGCCCCGCCGACGAACATCAGGCCGATGAACTGGAAGTCCGTCTGCTGGGTGGTGGAGCCGTAGTCGATGGTCGAGAAGCCCGCCGTCCTCCCGCTGACCGACTCGAAGAACGAGACCATGATCTTGTTCGGCACCGACAGCGCGCCGAGCGTGGTCTGACCGCCGTACTCGAAGGCGAAGAATCCCACCGCGCCCAGCACCACCAGCGCCCCGGTGCCGAACAGCACCAGCTTGGTGTTGAGGCTGAGCAGCGACAGCCTGCGCACCGCCGCGATGTCGGCCATCACCCACAGGCTGATGGACCCCAGGAAGATCAGCACTCCCATCAGCACGATCACGGTGACGTCGGTCTGGAAGGCGGCCAGGCTCTGCGCCTCCGGCAGCGCCACGAACCCGGCGCCGTTGAAGCCCGAGACCGACAGGAAGAGCCCGTGCCCCACCGCGTCCAGCGGCTCCATCACGGACAGGAACCGGATCGTGAGCACGGCGAAGCCGACCAGCTGGATCGCCACGGCGACGGCGACGACCCGGACCGCGAGGCCCACGAGCCCGCCCAGCTCGTTCGTCGGCAGTATCCCCAGGCTCTCCTTCATCAGCAGTCGCTGGAAGAGGGAGACCCGCCGCCCGAAGAACACCAGCAGGAAGGCCGCCAGCGTCATGATCCCCAGCCCGCCGACGAACATCAGCGCGAGGATGACCGCCTTTCCGTACAGGGTCCAGTAGGTGCCCGTGTCCTGGACGATCAGGCCGGTCACGGTGACCGCGGACGTCGAGGTGAACAGGGCGTCCATGAACGGCGTGGTGCCCTGGCCGTGGTGCGCGAAGGGCGGTATCAGGAGCGCGGTACCCAGCGCCACCAGGCCGCCGAAGATGTAGAACAGGACCAGGGGGGAGCCGAAGAGCCTGGACTGCACCCTGCGCTTGGCGATCGTCACGCGGACGGGGCCGATCTCCTCGATGCGGGGCCGCCGCACGACCCTGTCCCCCGGCTTCGGGGACCACTGCGCGCGGCTGGCCTGGCCGGGCGCCCGGGCCTTCGTGTCGTCTGCGGATCGGTCTTTGATGGGGGTCTGCCTGGTCCTGACTGCGGGCCTCGTCTCGGACGATCCACGCCTGTAATTCGGCGTTCTAGGCCCTCCGCGCGCCCCCCGGATTCTAGGTTGTACGCTCCGCCGATGTCAACGCGCCGCCGGCCCCCGGGGGCCTCCATGCCGCGGGCCCGGGGCGGGGGCGCTCGATTGCGGGCCCCACGCCGGCGCACTATAGTTTTCCGGGTGGCGCCCTCCCCGATCTCCAATGAACGAAGGAATCCACGGCCTCGTCTCCGGACTGCACGCTTCGCCCCTTCGGTGCGTGTTCGCGCTCGCGGGAGCCGGCTCGGGGGCGCTGTCGTGGCTGCTGGGCGAGCCGGGCGCCTCGCGCACGGTCCTGGAGGCGACGGTGCCCTACTCGCGCGCCGCCCTCGGAGACCTGCTGGGTAGGGCGCCCGGGAGCGCGGCCTCGGCGCAGGCCGCCGCCGACATGGCCGACGCGGCCTACGCGAGGGCGCTGGTCCTTAGGGACGGCGACCATCCGGTGGCGGGCGTGGCGTGCTCCGCCGCCCTGGTCACGGACCGCCCCAGGCGCGGCGAGCACAGGGCCCACGCAGCGGCCCGAAGCGAGGGCGGTCTGATCTCCCTCGGGGTGGTCATGGACCGGGGCCGCAGGGACCGCGCGGGCGAGGAGAGGCTTGCCAGCGTGCTGGTCCTGCGCGCCGCCGCGCTGGCGGCCGGCGTCGGGGGGCGCGCGGGCCTGGGGCTCTCGGCGTCGGAGCGGCTGGAGGCGGCCTGGCGCCCCGGCCCCGGCGATGATCCTGTGGACCTGCTCGTAGGGGGCGCGGTGGACTGGGTGCGCGTCGGCAGGGACGGCGCGATGGCCTGCGAGGCCGGCGCGGAGCGCGCGCTGATGCCCGGCTCCTTCAACCCGCTCCACGGGGCCCACACGGGGCTCGCGCGGGCCGCCCGCTCCCTGCTGGGCACCGACGTGGCCCTCGAGATCTCCATCTCCAACGTCGACAAGCCGGACCTGACGCGGGACGAGGTCGCCGCCAGGCTGGGCTCGGTCGGGGGGCGGGCGCCCGTCGTGGTGACCCGCGAGGAGAGGTTCAGCGGCAAGGCGGCGCTCTTTCCTGGAACGACGTTCGTCGTCGGATACGACACGGCCGAGCGGATCCTGGATCCCGCCTATCACGGCGGGGACCCGGGCGGCCCGCTGCGCGCCCTGGAGCGGGTGCGCGGCGCCGGGTGCCGGTTCCTGGTGGCTGGCAGGGCCGTCGGCGGCGAGTTCCGCTCGCTCTCCGACCTGGCCGTGCCCGCGGGCGTCGCGGACCTGTTCGACCCGATCCCGGAGTCGGTCTTTCGCGTGGACATGTCCTCCACCGAGATGCGGGGGGCGCGGTGAGCCACAGGAACCTGCGGGAGTTCATCTCGCTGCTCGAGGAGCGCGGGGAGCTGGCGAGGGTCTCGGCCGCCGTGAGCCCGGAGCTGGAGATCACCGAGATCGTCGATAGGACGGTGCGCGCCGGGGGGCCGGCCATACTCTTCGAGAACGTCGTCGGCCACGACATGCCGGTGGCCATCAACCTGTACGGCACCCACCGCCGGGTGGCCTGGGCCCTCGGGGTGGAGGACGCCGAGGAGATCGCCGGGCGCGTGCGCGACCTCCTGTCGATGGCGCAGAACCCCCCTGGGGGCCTGATGGACAAGGTCGCCGCCGCCGGGCAGCTGCTGGGGCTGGCGAGGTCGCAGCCCCGCGTCGTGGGATCGGGGCCCTGCCAGGAGGTGGTCGCGACCGGCGCCGACGTGGACCTCGGGGCGCTCCCGGCGCTGCGGTGCTGGCCCGGGGACGCGGGGCGGTTCATCACGCTGCCGCTGGTCATCAGCAGGGATCCCGAGACCGGCCGCCGCAACGTCGGCACGTACAGGATGCAGATCTACGACCGCGCCACCGCGGGCATGCACTGGCAGAGCCACAAGGTGGGCGCCCGGCACTTTCGCTCGGGGGAGCGCCGCGGGGACGGCCGGCTCGAGGTGGCGGTGGCGCTCGGCGGCGACCCGACCACCATCTGGACGGGCGCGCTCGCGCTGCCGCCGGACGTCGACGAGTTCGCCGTCTCAGGGATCATCCGCGGCACGCCGGTCGAGCTGGTGCGGTGCCGTACGGTCGACCTCGAGGTGCCGGCCGAGTCGGAGATCGTGCTGGAGGGCTACGTGGTCCCCGGCGAGTACAGGACCGAGGGTCCCTTCGGCGACCACACCGGGTACTACTCGCTGCCGGAGGAGTACCCCGTCTTCCACGTGACGGCGATCACCAGCCGCAGCGACCCCATATACCCGGCCACCGTCGTGGGCCGGCCGCCGATGGAGGACTTCTACATGGGCAAGGCGGCCGAGCGCATCCTGCTGCCCGCCCTGCAGCTCACGCTCCCCGAGGTGGTCGACATCAACATGCCCGCCGAGGGCGTGTTCCACAACCTCGTCATCGTCGCCATCAGGAAGGAGTACAGGGGGCACGCCCGGAAGGTCATGCACGCCCTGTGGGGACTGGGGCTGCTATCGCTGACCAAGACGATCATCGTCGTCGACGCGGACGTGAACGTGCACGACCCCTCCGAGGTGGCGTGGCGCGTCACGGCGAACATAAACCCGGCGACCGACCTCGTGCTATCGGAGGGCCCGCTCGACGATCTCGACGTCTCCACCCCCACCTACAGGCAGGGGAGCAAGATGGGCATAGACGCGACGTCCAAGGGGGAGATGGACGGCTTCCCCAGGGAGTGGCCGGACGACGTGGTGATGAGCGACGAGGTCAAGGCCCTGGTGGACGACAGGTGGGGGGAGTACGGGCTGTGACGCCGGCCGCCCCCGGGCTTGCACCCCGCCCGGACCCGCTGCCCAGGCGGCTGGCGCGGCTCCCCGACGCGATCAGGGTGCAGGAGAGCCTGTTCGCCCTGCCGTTCGCCTACACCGGCATGTTCATGGCCGCAGGCGGCCTGCCCACGCTCTCCCAGTTCCTGTGGATCACGGCGGCCATGATCGGGGCGAGGACCCTGGGCATGGCCGCCAACCGGCTGATCGACCGGCGCATAGACGCCCTCAACCCGCGGGCCGCCGGGCGGCACCTGCCGACCGGGCGGGTGCTCGCCTCGGACATGGCGGCGCTGGCGCTCGCGGGCCTGGCGCTGCTTGCCGTGGCGGCCTGGAGGCTCAACCCCCTGGCCCTGGCGCTGGTACCCGTCGCCGCCGCGTACCTGGTGGCCTACCCGTTCGCCAAGCGGGTGACGTTCCTGGCCAACCCGATGCTGGGCTGGGCGCTGGCGATCGCTCCCGCGGCGGCCTGGATAGGCGTGCGCGGCTCGCTCGGGTGGGAGCCGGTGGTGCTGTCGGCGGGGGTCGCGCTCTGGGCGGGGAGCTTCGACATCATCTACCACGCCCAGGACCGGGACTTTCACAGGGAGAGGGGCCTGCACTCGGTCGCCGCGCGCTTCGGCGTCCGGCCCGCCTTCGCGATCGCCCGCGCCATGGACGTCGCCGCCGGCGCCGCGCTGGTGGCCCTCGGGGCGGCGATGGGGCTCGGCTGGCCCTACTACGTCGGATGCGCGGCGGCCGCGGCTGGGCTGGCCTGCAAGCACCTTCTGGTGTCGCCCGACGACATGTCGCGCATGGGGATGGCCTTCTTCCGCATCAACGCCTACGTCTCGACGGCGGTCCTCGCCGGCACGCTGGGGGCGGTGCTGACGTGACACCCGCGCCCCCCAGGCCGGTGGTGGTCGGCATGACCGGGGCGAGCGGCTCCGCGCTTGCGCGCGCGACCGTCGAGCTGCTCCTCGGCCGGGGCGTGCCGGTGGTATCCACCGCCTCGGCCGCGGCCCGGATGGTTTGGATGCAGGAGATGGACGAGTCGTTCGGCGAGGCGCTGGAGCGCTGGGACGGCATGGGGGACTTTCGGTACTGCGCCATAGGGGACATGCGGGCGGCGATCGCCTCGGGCACCTTCCCGACGGCGGGGATGGCTGTGGTGCCGTGCAGCATGGCGACGGCGGCGGCGATCGCCCGCGGGCATGCCGACAACCTGCTGCGCCGCGCCGCCGACGTCACCATAAAGGAGCGTCGGCCGCTGGTGGTTGTGCCCAGGGAGACGCCGCTCAGCGTGATACACCTGCGCAACCTCGCCGAGCTCGCGGCCGCCGGGGCGACCGTGATTCCGCCCGAGCCAGCCTTCTACCTCAGGCAGGAGACCACGGAGCAGGTGATCGACTACGTCGCTCACCGGACCGCGCTGGCCCTGGGCGTGATCGACGACCTGCCGGAGCGCATGCGATACACCGGACCGGGGGAGGACCGGGAGTGAGCACGGGGGCGCTGGACGTCATCGCCCGGGCGGTCGACGGCTACCTGAGGCAGCTGGCGAGGGAGGTGCCCGGCCTCGGGGCGGGGGAGGGCCGCTCGGTGCTCGGCCCGGTCGCGGGGCGGGCCGAGGCCGAGGACGTCGAGATCGGCCTCGACCGCTACTCCGAGGACCTGCTCGAGCGCTGGCTGGGCGACTGCGGCGCCGACGTCGAGGTCCACTCCGAGCACAGCCTGCGGCGCGTCGGCGGCCGTGGCCGCGCTCCCTATCTGATCACCTGCGACCCGTTCGACGGCTCCGGCCACTTCATGCGCGGGCTGCCCGCCGAGTGGTGGAGCGTGCTGACCGTCTGGAGGCCGGGCGACGGCGGCCCCGAGGCCGTGATGGCGGGGGCCGTGGACATCAACCGCCGCGAGCTGTACGCGGCCCGCGGGTCCGAGGTCACCGTCGAGTCGCTGGACGGGCGGGGGATGGTGCGGGTGCGGCCCTCCCGGGCGAGGACGCTCTCGGACGAGTCGATCGTCGCCTGCTACCTGATGGCCCCGAACTACGTGAGGCGCTGGACCCGCCGGTCGGCGGGGCTGCTCAGGGTCATGGACGAGCGCAGCCCGCGGGCGAGGCTCTGGACCGACGGCGGTGCGTGCAGCTACCCGTGGCTCGCCCGCGGGCTGACCCATGCCTACGTGATGTACGACGAGCCGCGCACCGAGATCGACCCGGGGCTGGGCTTCGCCGCCGCGGCGGGCATCGGGGTCTTCTCGGTCTCTCCGGCGGGCGAGCTGGCCGAGTACCGCTTCGAGCCGGGGCGCTCGGCCGAGAGGGTGCCCTGGCTGATAGCCGCGTGCACCGAGGAGTTGGCGGCCGAGATCGCCCGCGTCATCGTGGGGGGCTAGGCGGAAGGGCGCGGGGTTCCTTGACTGGCCCGGGCTTTAGAAAATATAATCCATGGCTGGAGAGAACGGTGACCGGAGTGCGCGAGTAACATACCGATTCCGTCTTCTCAGCGCGGCGGCTGGGAGCGCCCAGCCGTCTTTTTTTGCACCTTAACAACCGAATCCTGTCAAACCGAGCAAAGAGAACTGCTAACTGATGGATGACCCCCAATGTGGGTCAAGTTAGTAAGGGTTCACGGTGGATGCCTTGGGGCCAAGGACCGAAGAAGGGCGTGGCAAGACTGCGAAAAGCCTCGATCAGCCGTCTAGCGGGCTTAGTCGGGGATTCCCAAATGGGGTAACCCGTTCCGGGTCATACCGGATCATCCCGATTTCGATCGGGAGGGTAAGTGGGCGAACTGAAACATCTAAGTAGCCCGAGGAACAGAAATCAACCGAGATTCCCCTAGTAGTGGCGAACGAACGGGGAGCAGCCCAAACCTGTCGGGCTTAACGATCTGAGGGTCTATGTCTGACGGGGGTTGTAACACCCGCCCGCCTCCGCCTCAGCGGGGGGCGGCGAGTCAGAAATCCGTCTTCTAGCCGAAGGAACCTGGAAAGGACCGCCATAGGGGGTGACAGCCCCGTAGGCGAAAGGGGACGGACTCGCGGCGGGCTGTTGAGTACCACGGGACACGTGAAATCTTGTGGGAAGCTGGGGGGACCACCCTCCAAGGCTAAATATCCTTGGCCACCGATAGCGAACCAGTACCGTGAGGGAAAGGTGAAAAGAACCCCGGGAGGGGAGTGAAATAGACCTGAAACCGTGGACCTACAAGCCGTAGGAGGCCCCCACGGGGGCTGACTGCGTGCCTATTGAAGAATGAGCCGGCGAGTTAATCTGGGCAGCTAGGTTAAGGAACATAAGTTCCGGAGCCGTAGCGAAAGCGAGTCCGAACAGGGCGAGAGTCGCGCGGAGGCGAGTCCGCTCTCCGCGCTCCCGATCCCAATGGCCGCCCCTCCGGGGGCGTCCGGCGGGTGACGGGGCAACGAGGACGGCCGAGTCTCCAGCATGCGTGGCGTGTTGTCTGGATTAGACCCGAAACCGGGTGAGCTACCCATGGCCAGGTTGAAGCTCCGATAAAACGGAGTGGAGGACCGAACCCGTGTCTGGTGCAAAAGGCTGGGATGAGCTGTGGGTAGGGGTGAAATGCCAAACGAACCCGGAGATAGCTGGTTCTCCCCGAAATGCATTTAGGTGCAGCCTTCAGGCAGTTACAGGGAGGTAGGGCACTGGATGAGCTAGGGGGCGTGAGCTTACCGAACTCAACCAAACCACGAATGCCCTGTAATGGTCCTGTGGAGTGAGACAGTGGGGGATAAGCTCCATTGTCGAGAGGGAAACAGCCCAGATCGCAGGCTAAGGTCCCCAAGTGCGTGTTAAGTGTTAAAGGAAGTGGGAATGCTAAAACAGCTAGGAGGTTGGCTTAGAGGCAGCCATCCTTTAAAGAGTGCGTAATAGCTCACTAGTCGAGGATTCCCGCGCCGAAAATGTAACGGGGCTCAAACACGCCACCGAAGCCGCGGGACCCCCACGTCAAGTGGGGGTCGGTAGGGGAGCGTTGCCAGGGCGGTGAAGCCGGACCGCGAGGTCCGGTGGAGCGCTGGGAAGTGAGAATGCCGGCATGAGTAGCGACAATCCTGGTGAGAATCCAGGACACCGAAAGCCCAAGGTTTCCTACGCAACGATGATCGACGTAGGGTAAGTCGGGCCTAAGCCGTAGCGCAGTAGCAAAGGCGATGGACAACGGGTCAAGATTCCCGTACCGCCGCAGTCTCGTTATAAAGCAGAGGGGGGACACGGACAGGTAGGCAGAGCGTGCCCACTGGACATGGTGCGTTCGCCGTCGAAGGCCATGCTGGGACAGGCAAATCCGTTCCAGCGCCAAGAGCTGAGGGCGGCGAGAACTTCAGGGCTCACGCCCCGGGGAACTCTGCTGATCCTAGGCCGTCAAGAAAAGCCTCGCTGCAAGAGACCGTGGCGCCCGTACCGCAAACCGACACAGGTAGGCTGGGGTAAGTGTCCCAAGGTGAACGAGATAACCCTCGTTAAGGAATTCGACAAGTTAACCCCGTAACTTCGGGATAAGGGGTGCCCGAGGGGTGATGCCCGCACGCCGGGCGGATGCCCTGTCGGGTCGCAGTGAAGAGGCTCAGGCGACTGTTTACCAAAAACACAGGTCTCTGCTAAGCCGAAAGGCGATGTATAGGGGCTGACGCCTGCCCAGTGCCGGAAGGTTAAGGGGACTGGTCATCCCGACTTCGGTCGGGAGAAGCTGAGAACCGAAGCCCCGGTGAACGGCGGCCGTAACTATAACGGTCCTAAGGTAGCGAAATCCCTTGTCGGGTAAGTTCCGACCCGCACGAATGGCGTAACGACCTGAGCGTTGTCTCAACGAGGGGCTCGGTGAAATTGCATGGCCGGTGAAGATGCCGGCTACCCGCGACAGGACAAAAAGACCCCGTGGAGCTTTACTGTAGCTTGGCACTGAGTCGGGGTTGCAGATGTGTAGGATAGGCGGGAGACAGCGAATCCCTGGCGCCAGCTGGGGAGGAGTCGCCCTTGAAATACCGCTCTTCTGTGATCTTGATTCTAACCTCGATGAAGTCGAGGGACCGTGCCTGGTGGGCAGTTTGACTGGGGCGGTCGCCTCCTAAAACGTAACGGAGGCGTCCAAAGGTTCCCTCAGGGTGGATGGAAATCACCTGTAGAGTGCATTGGCATAAGGGAGCTTGACTGTGAGACCTACAAGTCGAGCAGAGACGAAAGTCGGGCAAAGTGATCCTACGGTACCGAGTGGAAGGGCCGTGGCTTAACGGATAAAAGCTACCCCGGGGATAACAGGCTGATCTCGCCCAAGAGTTCACATCGACGGCGAGGTTTGGCACCTCGATGTCGGCTCGTCGCATCCTGGGGCTGAAGAAGGTCCCAAGGGTCCGTCTGTTCGCCGGTGAAAGCGGCACGCGAGCTGGGTTCAGAACGTCGTGAGACAGTTCGGTCTCTATCCGTCGTGGGCGTAGGAGATTTGAGGAGAGCTCTCCCTAGTACGAGAGGACCGGGAGGGACAGACCTCTGGTGTACCGGTTGTTCCGCCAGGAGCACCGCCGGGTAGCTAGGTCTGGATGCGATAAGCGCTGAAAGCATCTAAGCGCGAAGCCAACTCCAAGATAAGATCTCCCACCCGATTTAGTTCGGGGTAAGGCCTCCGGTAGACTACCGGGTTGATAGGCCGCAGGTGTAAGGCCGGTAACGGTTTCAGCTGAGCGGTACTAATCGGCCGAGGACTTGACCCACGTTGGGGTCCATCCATTGGTTCACGGTCCCGTGGCACGGGGACTTCCCCCGCGCCCGTGGCCGGCGGTTTGCAGGATTCGGAATAGCGTCGCGGGGTGGAGCAGCGGCAGCTCGTTGGGCTCATAACCCAAAGGTCGCAGGTTCGAGTCCTGCCCCCGCAACCAGCGCCACTTCGCAAGGGGCCCCGGAGATTTCTCCGGGGCCCCGCTGCGTCTGTGCGGTGGCGCGGAGGGTGCGATTGGCTTATCCTCGGCGATGCCATGAAGACGCTTGCAGAGGCCTCCGAGCTGATTGGCAGCGGGCGCCTGTCCCCGGTCGAGGCCACCGAGGAGCTGCTCCGGCGCATCGACACGCTGGACCTGCGGCTCAACAGCTACATAACCGTGCTCGGCGATCGGGCGCTTGATCGCGCCAGGCGCGCCGAGGCCGAGATCGCCTCCGGCGGGCACCTCGGCCCGCTCCACGGCGTGCCCGTGGCGGTCAAGGACCTGCTGGACATGGAGGGGGTCCGCACCACGGCCGGCGCCAGGGCCCTGCGAGATCCCGTGGCCGACCGCGACGCGACGGTGGTCAGGCGCCTCGAGGACGCCGGCGCGGTCATACTCGGCAAGCTCAACCTCACCGAGTTCGCGATGGGCTGGTACCACCCGGAGATGACGGTGCCCAGCAACCCGTGGGCGCAGGACAGGTGGGCCGGCGCCTCGTCGTCGGGCACCGGCGTCGCGGTCGCGGCGGGGCTGGCCATGGCGGGAATAGGGTCCGACACCGGGGGCTCGATACGCCTGCCGTCGGCCTGCTGCGCCGTCACCGGCATCAAGCCGACCTTCGGCCTTGTCAGCCGGCACGGTGTGTTCCCGCTGGCCAACTCCCTCGACACCCTGGGCCCGATGGCAAGGAGCGTGGAGGACGCCGCGATCATGCTGGACGCGATGGCGGGCTTCGATCCGGCCGACCCCGTCTCGGTCCCGGCGGCGGCCGGTGACTACGCCGCGGCCGCCCGCCGGGCGGCCGCCGGAGGCATGAGGGTCGGGGTGGACCGCGGGTACTGCGAGCGCGACGTGGACCCGGAGGTGGGCCGGGCCGTCCTCGCCGCGATCGATACGCTCGGCGACATCGGCGCAGAGCTCGTCGAGGTGGAGGTCCCGGCGCTGGAGGGCGAGCTGGAGACGTGGGAGACCATCACCTCGGTGGACGCCCTTATGTGCCACCGAGACCTGTACGCCGAGCGCGCGGGCGAGTACGGACCGTTCGCGCAGCTCCTCGAGCACGCCAAGAGCCAGCGCCCCGAGGACTACGCCGCGGCCCGCGACCGGGGCCGCGCGTTCGCGGGCAGGCTCCGGCGCGTGTTCGAGGAGGTGGACGTGATAGCGTGCCCCTCCCTGGCGGTACTGCCCGTGCCGATCAACGACGACGGCACCGGGAACTTCGAGGGGACGGGCTCCTGGTACCGCTTCACCATCCCGTACAACTTCTCCCGCAGCCCCACGGTGTCGGTGCCCTGCGGCCTGTCGGAGGCCGGGCTCCCCGCCAGCCTCCAGCTGGTGGGCCGTCACTTCGAGGAGGGCACCATCATCGAGCTGGCGGCCGCCTACCAGGGGGCCACCGAGTGGCACCGGATGCACCCGCCCGGGCTGGGGATGGAGTGATTCGGACCACGCGCATAGGCGACACGGGCGTCGAGCTGACCGAGCTGGGGATCGGGACCGCCCCGCACGGGGGGCTCTACTCCAGGGTCACCGAGGCCATGGCCGTCGGGGCGGTCCGTGCCGCGCTCGAGGCCGGCTGCAACTACGTAGACACGGCGCCGCTGTACGGCTACGGCCAGGCGGAGCTGTACCTGTCGGCGGCGCTCGCCGCGGAGCCTGCGGGCCGCCTCGTCGTCTCGACCAAGGTGGGCCGGGTGCTCGACCCGCTGGACGCCGCGGCCGCCGCGGCGCGCGAGGACGACTTCTTCCTGAACCCGGCGCCCAACACGTTCCATTGGGACTTCAGCCGCGACGGCGTGCGCCGTTCGCTTTCGGAGAGCCTGGAGAGGATGGGCCTGGACCGCGTGGACGTTCTCTACATACACATGTTCCCCGAGTCCTACGACCGGGTGATGGAGAGCGCCTACCCCGCGGTGCGGGAGTCAAAGGAGGAGGGCGCGGTCCGGGCGATAGGCGTCGGGGTCGACTTCGTCGAGCCGCTGATCGGTTTCCTCCGTGCCGGGGCCGACTTCGACCTGTTCATGCTCGCCGGAAGGTACACGCTGCTCGACACCTCGGCCCTGCCCGAGCTGCTGCCGATGTGCGAGGAGGCGGGGGTCTACCTCACGCTCGCCGGCCCCTACAACAGCGGCATCCTCGCCGCTGGGCTCGACGACGAGATAGGGCCCGGGGCCAAGTTCGGCTACGAGGACGCGCCGGACGGGGTGATCGACAGGGCGCGCAGGATCAAGGCGGTATGCGACGGGCACGGCGTGCCCCTCAAGGCCGCCGCGCTCCAGTTCGGGGTCGCCCACCCGGCCGTGGCTGCCACCGTGCCAGGGGCGCGCTCGCGCGCGGAGGCGCTGGAGAACGCCGAGATGATCGGCCTGCCGATACCGGCGGCGGTCTGGGACGAGCTCAGGGAGGAGGGGCTATTGCCCCGGAGCGCCCCCACCCCGGACGGAGGGGGCGGGTGAGAGCGGAGGCCGCAGCGAGATGAGACTGGACGACATCCCCCTCGCCGACAACCACTGCCACCCGATGCACCGGGTGCAGAGCCTCGGCCCAGAGGAGTACCGAGGCTACTTCAGCGAGAGCTCGGACCCGGCGATGATGGCTTCGCACGCCCAGCACGCCGCCGGCTACATGGCCTCCCTGCGGCTGATGGCGGAGCTGCTCGGGGCCCCGTCGGACACCCCGGAGGCGGAGCTGCTGCGCGCGCGCGCCGAGCTGGGCATGGAGGGCATCACCCGGCTGGCCCTCGAGCGCGGCAACACCAGGGCGGTGATCATGGACCACGGCTTCCCGGTGGACGCCGCCATAAGCTACGACGAGGCCGAGGAGGTCGTCTCGGCGGCCGGGTGCCGGATGCGGCGGGTGTGGCGCCTCGAGCTGATCTTCGAGCGGCTCGTCGCCGAGTCGGACCGGCTGGACCAGGTCGAGGACGGGCTCTCCGAGGAGCTCGCCGGCCTGAGGTCGAAGGGCGTGCACGGCCTCAAGAGCGTGTCGGCGTACCGCAGCGGCCTGTCCATACAGCCGACGCCCAGGAGCGATGCCGAGGCCGCGTTCGACTCGGACAGGAGGGCGCTCGACGCCGGGGGCGGACCGTACCGCATCGAGACCAAGGCCCTTGAGGACCACCTTACGCGCATCGCCCTCAAGATGGCGGCGGAGCAGGGGATAGTGGTGCAGTTCCACACCGCGTTCGGCGACACCGACGCCGACATGGCGGAGGCCAATCCGATCCGGCTGCGGCCGGTGCTGGAGGACGAGGCCTTCTCGGGCGCGCCGATAGTGATGCTCCACTGCTTTCCCTACATAGCCGAGGCGGCCTACCTCGCGCACGTGTACGGCAACGCCTACTTCGACATGTCCTACACCGTGCCCGTCGCCGGCCGCTACGCCGACAGGGCGTACGAGGACGCCCTCAGCGTCGCCCCCTCCACCAAGGTGCTCTACGGCTCCGATGCCCCGGGTCTGCCGGACTTCTTCTGGCTCGCCTCGGTGGTGCACCGCCGCGCCCTCGGCCGCGCCCTCGACGGCTGGGTCGCCGACGGCCTCTCGACCGCCCAGGCCGAGGAGGTCGCCCGCAACATCTCCTACCGCAACGCCGCCTCGCTCTACGGCCTCGACCTCGACTGATCGCCCGCGCTGGGCGCCGACCGGCGGCCCCGGGCCGCCCGCGGCCGGGCCGACGGGGGTTGGGCGGACGGCGCCTGTGCTATACTCTGCATGTGCGTCCATGCGGGCGTAGACTGCTTTAGGCCGGATTGGAGGCCCGCTCTTGACTGCTGCGATCAACCCCATACCCGGGGGCGGAGTGACCTCCGCGCTGGGCTTCGTGGCCGGGGGAACCTACGCCGGTCTCAAGACCCCGGAGGAGGGCGTGCTCGACCTGGGGATACTGCTCTCCGAGCGCCCCGCCGCCGTCGCGGCGACCTTCACCACCAACTCGGTGGTGTCCCCGTCCGTGACTCTGAGCAGGGAGCGCGCCGGGTCCGGCGCGGCCCGGGCCGTCGTCGCCAACAGCGGCTGCGCCAACTGCTGCGTCGGCGAGCAGGGGCTGGCGGACGCGGCCGAGATGGCCGCGCTCGCGGCCGCGCATGCCGGGGTCGACCCGGAGCAGGTGCTGGTGTGCAGCACCGGCGTGATCGGGGTCGAGCTGCCGATGGCGCTGATAAGGCAGAACGTCGGCAGCATCGCCCTCGGCGCCGGCGGGGGGGCGGAGTTCGCCCGGGCGATCATGACCACGGACACGCGCCCCAAGGAGTTCGCGGTCTCCCTGGATTCGGGCCGGTCCGGCGGCCGGACGGTCACCGTGGGCGGGGCCGCCAAGGGCGTCGGGATGATCCATCCCAACATGGCGACGATGCTGTGCTTCATATCGACGGACGCCCCGGTCGGCCGGGCCTTCCTGCAGGAGTCGCTCTCGGCGGCGGTGGACGCGTCCTTCAACATGATCGACGTCGATGGCGACCAGAGCACCAACGACACGGTGTTGCTGATGGCCAACGGCGCCGCCGGGGGCCCGGAGATCGACGCCGGCTCGCCGGACGCCGCCGGCTTCAGGGACGCGCTCGGGATGGTGTGCACCGAGCTCGCCAAGGAGCTCGTGCGCGACGCCGAGGGCGCCCAGAGGCTGATGGAGGTCGTGGTGGCGGGGGCCGCCACGCTGGCCGACGCGCGGGCGGCCGCGAGGGAGATCGCGGGGTCGATGCTCGTCAAGGCGATGCTCCACGGCAGGGACCCGAACTGGGGCAGGATGATGATGGCGCTCGGCAAGAGCGGCGTCGAGCTGGCCGAGCCGAGGATCGACATGTTCATCAACGAGATCCAGATCGTGCACGAGGGCAAGGCGATCTCCTTCTTCAAGGACGCCGTGGTCAGCGCGATGGGCGCACCGGAGGTGCGGCTCGGGATCGACCTGAACCTCGGGGATGCGTCGGCAACCGCTTGGGGATGCGACCTCACCGAGGAGTACGTCATCTTCAACTCCGCCTACACCACCTAGCCATGCGGCCCGGCCAACTAAGCCTGCGCCACCCGTGGATGCACCGCGCCGCCCCGGACCCGGACCCCGCCGGGGGCCCGGGCGACGCCGCCGCGCCGGCCGGCCGCGCGCCGCTGGGCGGCGGGGCCGATCCCGTTGCGACGATGGTGGTGGTCAAGATCGGGGGGAGCACGCTGGGCTCCGGCGACACCACGCTCGAGGACCTCGTCGAGCTGCGGCGGCGGGGCGTGCGGCCCGTGGTGGTGCACGGCGGCGGGCGGATCATCACCGAGTGGCTGGAGCGCCAGGGCATAAGGCCCAGGTTCGTGCGCGGGCTGCGGGTCACCGACGACAGGACGCTAGACGTCGTGGTCGCCGTGCTGACCGGCCTGGTCAACAAGTCGCTGGTCGGTGGCATACAGGCGCTCGGGGGCGGCGCCGTCGGCCTGTCCGGCGTCGATGGCGGCATCCTGCGCGCCGAGGCGGACAGGCCCGAGCTCGGGCATGTCGGCACCGTGACCTCGGTGGACCCATCCGCCATCGCGGAGCTGTGCTCGGCGGGCCGCATCCCCGTCGTCGCGCCGGTGGCTCTCAACGCCGCGCCCGGCGCGGCGCCGGCCATGCTCAACGTGAACGCCGACCTCGCGGCGGGCGAGATAGCCGCCGCCCTGGGCGCCGGCCGGCTGGTGATGCTCACCGACGTGGCCGGCGTGCTCGACTCCTCGCGGCGCCTCATCCCCAGGCTCACCGAGCGGCAGGCGAGGGGGCTGATGGACTCGCGCATCGTCGCCGGCGGGATGATCCCCAAGCTGGAGGCGTGCATAACCGCGCTGCGGGCGGGGTCCGCGGCCCGGATTCTCGACGGCCGGAGGCCGCACGTCCTCATCGAGGCGCTCGGCGAGCGCGCGGGCGCCGACCCGGCCGGGCGCCTCGGCACCCGCGTGGGCTGAGGGCCGCACCCGCGGCCCGCGCGGCAATATACTTGCCCCATCCGAGGGCGAAATCTGGAGCGTGACCAAATGACCGACTACAGGGCGATGGAGTCCAGGTACTACATGCACGTCGTCAACCGCCAGCCGGTGGTGATAGTGCGCGGGGAGGGGACGCGGGTCTGGGACGACGAGGGCAGGGAGTACCTCGACTTCACGGCGGGCTGGGCCGTCAACAACGTCGGCCACGCCAACGAGGCGATGGCCGAGGCGATAGCCTCGCAGGCCCGCACGCTGCTGCAGACCTCGAACCAGTTCTTCACGGTCCCGCAGCTCGAGCTCGCCGAGGCCCTGATAGAGAACAGCGCGATGGACAGGATCTTCATCTGCAACAGCGGGGCCGAGGCCAACGAGGGCGCGGTCAAGCTGGCGCGCAAGTGGGGCCGGATCAACAAGGGCGGACCGGGCCAGATCATCACCGCCTACAACTCGTTCCACGGCCGCACCATGAACATGGTCGCCGCGACCGCCCAGCCCAAGTACCAGCAGGCATGGTCGCCCGTGCCGGTCGGGTTCACGCACGTCGAGTTCGGCGACCTCGGGGCCGTCCGGGAGGCGACGGGCGACGACACGGTGGCGGTCATGCTCGAGCCCATCCAGAGCGAGGGGGGCGTCAACATGCCGCCGCCGGGATACCTCGAGGGGGTCAGGGCCTGGTGCGACGAGCGCGACATGCTGCTGATACTCGACGAGGTTACGACGGGCCTGGGCCGGTTGGGCACGCTCTTCGGGTACGAGGCCTTCGGGGTGGAGCCCGACGTGCTCACGCTTGCCAAGGGCCTGGGCGGGGGGGTGCCGATCGGCGCCTTCCTGTGCAACGAGCGTGCCAACGTGCTGGAGCCGGGCGACCACGGCTCGACCTTCGGCGGCAACGCGCTGACGTGCGCGGCGGCCAACGCCTCCACCCGCTACCTGATCGACAACGACGTGCCGGCCAACGCCGCCGAGATGGGCGCCTACCTCATGGACAGGCTCAGCGGCCTGCGCGGCAAGCACGAGATCATCTCGGACGTGCGCGGCATGGGCTGCCTGGTGGGCCTTGAGTTCTCCGCAGACATCGCCGCGTCCCTGCTCCCGGCGTGCAACGACAACGGCCTGCTGCTCAACGTCACCCGGCCCAACCTGGTCCGCTGGCTCCCCCCGCTGACGGTGACGAAGGAGGAGGTGGACGAGGCGGTCAAGCGCTTCGAGCGCGCGCTCGATGCGGCCAAGGCCTGAGGGCAGATGAACTGGAGGGATCTCGCCGACGGCGGGGTCACCGTCTTCGGGGGGGCGGTCTCCGGCGGGCTGGACAGCTGCACCGTAACCCACTGGCTCGGCGAGCGCGGCGTCAGGGTGCACGCCTTCACGGTGGACCTCGGCCAGCCCGACGAGGAGAGCCTCGAGGCAGTCGCCGAGCGGATGCGCCTGTGCGGCGCGGCCCGCGCGGACGTGCTGGACGGCCGGGGGGCCCTGGCAGAGGCCGGGCTGCGGGTGGTCCAGGCCCAGGCTCGCTACGAGGGCGGCTACTGGAACACCACCGGCGTCGCCCGTCCCGTCACGGTGGCGGCGATACTGCCCGAGCTCGAGGGCCGGGGCATCGGGGTCCTGTTCCACGGGGCGACCGGGCGGGGCAACGACCAGGTGCGCTTCCAGATCGGGGCGAACATGCTCTCTCCGGGCCTCGAGGTCTACGCGCCATGGCGCGACCCGGAGTTCGTCGAGGCCTTCCCCGGCAGGCGGCAGATGCTCGACTACTGCGAGGCCAACGCGCTGCCCATCAGGCCCAGGGCGGAGTCGCGCTACTCCACCGACGCGAACTTCCTGGGCCTCACCCACGAGGCGGGCGACCTCGAGGATGTGACCGTCGCGCCGGACTACGTCGAGCCGGGCATGGGGGTCTTCGCCAAGGACGCGCCCGACCGCGCAGAGTCCGTCTCGATCCGCTGGGAGGAGGGCAGGCCGGTCGCGGTCAACGGCGAGGACGTGGACCCGCAGGGGGCGTTCGCCGAGGCGAACCGGCTGGGAGGCCGCCACGGGGTTGGGATCGGCATCCACACCGTCGAGAACAGGTTCGTGGGCGTCAAGTCCAGGGGCGTGTACGAGTCGCCCGGGATGGAGCTGCTCGGCCGCTCCTACGAGTTCCTGCTGCAGATGGTCCTCGACCGCCGCGCGCGGCTCCTACACGACCATCTATCGCGCACGATCTCCACGCAGATCTACGAGGGGTACTGGTTCGACGTGGCCACGGCCTCCGCCCTCGCCGCGCTGGAGCCGATGACCCGGCTGGTCACGGGCGAGGTGACCGTGCGGCTCTACAAGGGCGCCGTCTCGTTCGAGACGGCGCGGGACGTCGCCCACTCCCTCTACACCGAGGACTCGTCGATGGAGGCCGAGGGCGACTACGACCACCTGGACGCCGAGGGCTTCCTGCGCGTGCACGGGGTCGCCGCCCGCAACTACGGCGCAAGGCAGCTCCCGTTCGTTGGGAGGCCGTAGCGCCTTGGCGGATGCCCCGCAGGAGGCGAGGGCCCAGATAGTCGCGCTCGTTCGCGACTTCGCCCGGCGCGAGGTCGAGCCCGTCGCCCGCGAGATGGAGGCGGACGACGTCTACCCGGCCGCTCTCGTCGACCGCATGGCCGAGCTCGGCCTGTTCGGGATCACGATTCCCGAGGGCCATGGCGGCCTCGGGCTGGACCACACGACCTTCGCGGTCATCTTCGAGGAGCTGTCGCGGGCGTGGATGAGCCTGACGGGGCCGATAGGCACGCACCACGTCATGGCCGCGGTCATAGCGGACCACGGCACCGACGACCAGCGGCGGCGCTGGCTGCCGGCGATGGCCTCGGGCGAGCTGCGCGGGGGGCTGGCGCTGACCGAGCCCGGCGGCGGCAGCGACGTCAAGGGACTCCGGACCGCGGCGGAGAGGGACGGCGACCACTACGTGCTCACCGGCTCGAAGATGTTCATCACCAACGGCCAGCACGGCGGCGGCTTCGCCGTGCTGGCCAGGACCGACCCCGCGGCCGACCCGCCGCACCGGGGACTCAGCTGCTTCGTGGTGGAGCGGCCCACCGAGGGCTTCGGCGTCGGCAAGAAGCTCGACAAGCTCGGGTACCGGGGCGTCGACACCTGCGAGCTCGTGTTCGACCGGGCGCGGGTGCCCGCGGGGAACCTCGTTGGGGGCGCCGAGGGCAGGGGTTTCGGGCAGGTGATGTCGGCGCTGGAGGGCGGCAGGATCAACGTGGCCGCGCGCGCCGTCGGCGTCGCGCAGGCTGCCTTCGACGCCGCGGCGCGCTACAGCCGCCAGCGCGAGACGTTCGGAAAGCCCATATCCGACCACCAGGCGATCGCCCTGTCGCTTGCCGACATGGGCACGTCGATTCACGCCGCGAGGCTTCTCACCCGCAGCGCGGCCGAGAAGAGGGACCGGGGCGAGAGGGCGGACCTTGAGTCGGCGATGGCCAAGTACTTCGCGAGCGAGGTCTGCTCGAAGGTGACGATGGACGCGATGCGCATCCACGGCGGCTACGGCTACATCAAGGATCTCCCGATAGAGCGCTACTACCGGGACGCCCCGCTGATGATCCTCGGGGAGGGCACCAACGAGGTGCTGAGGCTGCTGATCGCCCGCCGGCTGCTCGAGCCGCTCGGCTAGCGCGGCACGCCGGCGGGCGGCGGGCCCGCTGGCCGCGGCCGGGGCCGGACGGCCCCAAGATGCGCCGCCCGCCGGCGGGGGCGCGGGATCAGGTCTGGCGGTTGCGCTGGTGCAGGCCGATGTACCCGATCACCACCCGGCTGATGTCCTCGTCCCAGGCGAACGCGATCCGGATGGTGTTCTGGGGGTCGTGGCTGTTGCCCTTGCCCAGGTGGTGGTCCAGGTCGTAGGTCCTGCCGTTGACGGACGTGAAGTACCACTCGTCGAAGCGCTGCTTGGTCGTCTTGGTCTGGCCGGGCTTGTAGGACCAGCCCGGGCACGACTCCTTCAGGACCTTGTCGAACTGCGGGGGCGTGCCCGGGTTCGTGCGCTGGTGGTGGTACGTCGTGGCGAGCCAGGACAGCGCGTCGAACACCTCCGTCGGCCGCTGGAACGGGCTGTTCTTGTCGGACTTGGCGTTCAGCGCGAACTCCAGCTGCTCCGGGAAGAGCCTCTCGGCGAGGGATATCGCCTCCCGGACGGACCTGGGCTCGGGCTCCCCCTCGTCCTCCATCACGTCGGCCTTGCGGGACTCGATGTAGGACCTGCGCCACACCTCCTCCTGGCTGGTGACCCGAGCCAGGTCCTCCTTGAGGTCCCCGTTCTCCTGGGCGAGCCGGTCCCTGTGCGACTCGAGGGACGCCTTGGCCGCGGCCAGGGCGCCGTTCTCGGACCTGAGGGACTCGGCCTCCGCCGTCGCGCCGTCGCGCTCGGCGGCCAGGGCCGCGCACCTGTCCTCGGCCGCGGCGAGCTCGGCCTTCAGCCGGGCCACCGCGTCGCGGTCGGCCGGCGCGGCCCCCGCGTCCGGGACCTCGCCGCCGTCCGCGTCCTCCCCCTCGGGCGGGGCCTCGTCATCCGTCTCCTCGGGGGGCATGCTCCAGGCCTCCCACTCCCTGGCGATCGCGAGGATCGCCTTCTCGTGATCGGCCCTCGCCTCCTGGCGCTCGATTTCCTGCTGCCTCGATTCGGCCTGCGGGCGGATCTTGCGGTACTCGGCCAGCCACTCGCCCAGGTCGCCGGCAAGGACCAGCACGTCCTCGAGCCGCCTGCCGCTCCCCAGCGCCTTCATCGCCCAGGCCTCCGGGTCCAGGTCGATCTCCAGGTACCCCAGCTCGTCGCCGAAGTCCCCGGCGATCTCGGGGAGCTTGGACTTGAGCTGATCCAGCTGCTCGGCGGAACGCTCCGCGGCCTTCCCCTCGGCGATCTCCCCGACGATCCTCATGAACGAGAAGATCTCGTCCCACTCGGGATCCTCGGACTTCATGTCCGTCAGCTTCTCTATCCACTCGTTGAGGACGGGGGACGCGACGGCGAGGTCCGCCCCGTCGCCCTCCGGCGCCCTGCCCGAGGCGAGGCACACCATCAGCGCCACCGCCGAGCCGTCGAGGTCCGGGCTCTTGTCCAGGATCTGCTGGACCTGCTCTTCCCACTCGGCGACGGGCCAGCAATCCTCGAAGCACCGGTCCTTGAGGTTCGGCCCCGGGGACGGGATGCCGCGTTCTTCGAGATGTTCTGCGACGGTGCGGTGGAGCTCGCCCTCGACCTCCGTCCAGGCCCGCAGGAGCGCTCCGGCAAGCCTGTCGTCCCCCAGGTCGCATAGTGCGAGGACCTGCGGGCCCAGCAGGTTCGCGTCCGCCTTGCTCGCGTCCCTGAACCCGGTGAGGCGCACCCTCGCCCTGATGGCGGAGTCCAGGGATTCGCGCGCCCCCTGGGACAGCTCGCCCCTGCGCGCGAGCGTCGCATCCACCACTTCCTGGAAGTACGTTCGGGGGACCTTGTAGATGATCTGGCTGATGGGAACCCTATGTTGCACGGTCGTGGTCAACGCGGCGGCCTCCTGGGCAGTGTCTGCGGGCGCGGGCCCCCCGCGCCCTCTCCAGATCCTAAGGTAAAGCAGGCCGCCCCACCACGCTAGGCGCGGTCCGGCCCGGCGGCGGGGTGCGGTAGACTGGGCCCCGGAGGGCGACCGCCCGCGAGCGGGCGCGCCGATGAGCTCAGGGAGTCGGGATGAGCGCTGGAACAGTCAGGGACGGCAGGGACTCTTACGGCGGGTACTTCGAGGACTTCTCCCCCGGAGACGTCTACCGCCACTGGCCGGGCAAGACGATCACCGAGGCGGACAACCACATGTTCTCGCTCCTGACGATGAACACCAATCCCCTCCACATCGACGAGCACCACATGTCCGGCCACCAGCACGGCCGCATCCTCGTCGTCGGCCCCCTGGTGATGAGCCTCGTCGTGGGGATGAGCGTGCCGGACACCTCGGGCAGGGCGGTGGCCAACCTCGAGTACGAGTCGGTCCGCCACACCGCACCGGTGTTCATCGGCGACACGATCTACGCCGAGAGCGAGATCCTGGACACCAGGCCCACGAGCCGGGGGGACCGCGGCGTCGTCCACATGGAGTCGCGGGGGATGAACCAGCGCGGGGAGACGGTGCTGACCCTGCGGCGAAGGTTCCTGGTGCCCAGGCGGGCGGCGGGCGGCTGAGGGGCGCCCGGGCGATGGCAGGCGCCGGCCCGCCGGACTTCACCGTCTCGATCGGCTACGACCGACGGCTCTACGAGCACGACATTTCGGGCTCGATCGCCCACGCGCGCATGCTCGCGGCGCAGGGCGTGATCCCCGCCGCCGACGCGGACCGCATCGTGGCCGGGCTCAAGGAGATCCGCGGGGAGATCGCCGCCGGCGAGTTCCCGTGGCGGCCCGAGCTCGAGGACGTGCACATGAACATCGAGCGCCGGCTGGCCGAGAAGATCGGCGACGCCGCGGGAAGGCTCCACACGGCGAGGTCGCGCAACGACCAGGTCGCCTTGGACATGCGCCTGTACGCCCGCGAGGCGTGCGCGCGGATGCTCGGGCGGCTGCACGGCTTCCGGGAGATCCTCGCCCGGGCGGCCCGGGACCACCAGGACGCGGCGCTCCCCGGGTACACGCACCTTCAGCGCGGCCAGCCCGTGCTGCTTGCCCACCACCTGCTCGCATACTTCGAGATGCTGGGCAGGGACGCCGAGCGATTCGAGCAGGCCGCGCTGCGGGCCGACTCGATGCCGCTGGGAAGCGGGGCCATGGCCGGCTCGCCGTACCCGCTCGACCGCCGGTCGGTGGCCGCCGAGCTGGGCTTCGGCCGTGTCTCCGCCAACAGCATGGACGCCGTCTCCGACAGGGACTTCGTCGTGGACGTGCTGTCGGCCTCGGCGATCTGCATGATGCACCTGTCGCGCCTGGGCGAGGAGCTGGTCCTGTGGTCGTCCGACGAGTTCGGGTTCGTAAGGCTGGCGGACTGGTGCACGACCGGGAGCAGCATGATGCCCCAGAAGCGCAACCCGGACTGCGCGGAGCTCACGCGCGGGCGCACCGGCAGGGCCTACGGCAACCTGGTGGCGGTGCTCACCACGCTGAAGGGCCTGCCGCTGACCTACAACCGCGATCTGCAGGAGGACAAGGAGGCGCTGTTCGACAGCGTCGACACGCTCGCCGACTGCCTGGAGGTCTGCGCGGCGATGGTGGCCACGATGACCGTGGACCGGGATGCGATGCGGGCCGCGTCGGCCTCCGGGCCCATGCTCGCGACCGACTACGCGGACCATCTGGCCGCGAGGGGCATGCCGTTTCGCCAGGCGCACGGCATCGTCGCGGCCATCTCCAGGGACGCCGAGGGCGCCGGCCGGGCGATCACGGACCTGTCGCTCGACGAGCTGAGGGTCTACTCGGAGCTGTTCGACGAGGACGTGCTCGGCCTCGGCGTCGACTCCTCCATCGACGCGCGCGACGTCGAGGGCGGCACGGCGCGCCCGCGCGTGGCCGCGGCCGCCCGCGACGCGCTCGGCGAGGCCGCCTCGGGGCTGGAGCGCTCGGCCGCCGCGCTGGGCGGGGCGCTGGCGGGGCAGGTCCGCGCGGCGCGCGACGGCCTGCTGGAGATGGCGTCCGGGCTAGGGGCTTGAGCGCGATCAAGATCGCCCCCTCGGTCCTGTCGGCGGACTTCGGGCGGCTCGGCGAGCAGGTGGCGGAGGCAGCGGGCGGCGGGGCAGACTGGATACACCTGGACGTGATGGACGGGCGCTTTGTCCCGAACCTGACATTCGGGCCGCCGGTCATAGCGGCGCTGAGGCGCTTCACGGACCTGCCGTTCGACGTGCACGTCATGGCGCGCGAGCCGGACTCCCTGGTGCCGGCGCTGGTGGACGCGGGCGCCGACTACGTCACCGTGCACGCCGAGGCGGCCCCGCACCTGCACCGCACGATAGCGCTCATCAAGGAGCGGGGGGCCCGCGCCGGCGTCGCGCTCAACCCCGCGACGCCGGTGTCGGCCGTGGCGGAGGTGGCCTCCGAGCTGGACCTGCTGGTCGTGATGAGCGTCAACCCCGGCTTCGGCGGCCAGGCGTTCATACCCGGCTCGCTGGACAAGATAGCCCGCGCGAGGCGCCGGCTGGCCAGGGAGGGCTCGAGCGCGGAGCTGGAGGTCGACGGGGGCGTGTCCGCGGCGAACGCGCGGGCCGTCGCCGAGGCCGGCGCGAGCGTGATGGTGGCGGGCTCCGCCGTGTTCGGCGACCCGGCGGGCGTCGCGGCCGCCATCGGCGCCATCAGGGCCGCCGCCCGGGTGGGCTAGGTGCGTCCCGCCAGCGAGGCCAGCAGCCTCCAGGTGCGCTCGATCGAGGGCCCCGGGTCCCCGACGGGAAAGATCGTCGCCAGTATGTCGGTCGCCCCGGCGTCCGCGTAGCGCAGCAGCTCCCGCTCGACCTCGGCCTCGCTGCCGACGATGGCCACGTCCGCCGGGCCGGAGGCGCCCTCGATGTCGAGCATCGCCCGGTAGCTGGGCAGGCGCTCGAATCCGGCGAACCTCTCGGCGGCCTCGGCCAGCGCCGCCCGCCTGTCGTCCGTGACCGCCACCGGCACGCCCGCGCACACCCTGGGGGCCGGCCTTCCGGCCCCGCGGGCCGACTCGCCCATGCGTGCGACCACGTGACGTGCCAGCGTGCGCGGGCCGACCATCCAGGTGATCGTCCCGTCCGCCAGCCGCCCGGCGACCTCCAGCATCCTCGGGCCCAGGGCCGCGACCAGGATGGGGGGCGGCTCGGCGCCGGCCACCTCCAGCGTCCCGCTCACCCGGTACCGCTCGCCGGCGAAGTCCACCGAGCCCGAGTGGGCCAGCTCCCTTACGACCGCCAGGTACTCCTCGGCGTGCTGGGCGACGCGCTCGAAGCGCAGCCCGAAGTTGCCCTCGATCGTGACCCTGTGCGAAAGGCCGATCCCCAGCGCTAGGCGGCCGCCGGTCGCGACCTGGGCCGTCATGGCCTGCTGGGCCATCACCCAGGGGTGCCTGGTGAAGGTCGGCACCACGGCGGTGCCGAGCTCTATGCGGCGGGTGCGGGTGCCGGCGACGGCTATGGCGGTGAGGGCGTCCTCCATGAACAGCTGGGCGTACCAAACCCCGTCCAGGCCGTCCGCCTCGGCGCGCTCGGCCGTCTCGACCAGCCCCCATAGGCCGGCGCGAGCCGCGCCCGAGCCCACGAATACGGATATCCTCAAGTTCGCCGCTCCCCTCCGGGCGCGCCCGGAGGGGGCGCGCCGTGCTGGCGTGGAGGATATAGGATGGGGCCCCGCCGGGCGAGCGGCGCGGCGGGAGATGGAGCTGGGCAGGTGAGGATACTTGGCATAGAGACCTCGTGCGACGAGACGGCGGCCGCCGTCGTCGACTCGGGGCGCACGGTCGTCTCCAACGTGGTCGCCTCCCAGGTCGAGCTCCACGCCCGCTTCGGGGGCGTCGTGCCCGAGGTCGCCTCGCGCCAGCACATACTGGCCATCACCGCCGTCATCCGGAGGGCGCTGGCGGACGCGGGCGCGGGTCCGGGCGACGTCGACGGGATCGGTGTGACCTGCGGACCCGGGCTCGCCGGATCGCTCCTGGTCGGGGTCAGCGCCGCCAAGGGCCTGGCGCTCGCCGCGGGCCTCCCGCTTTGGGGGGTGAACCACCTGGAGGGCCACGTCTACGCCACCTGGCTCGAGGAGCGCGATCCCGCGGCCGATCCGGGCTTTCCGCTGATGTGCCTGGTCGTCTCCGGGGGGCACACCGACCTGGCGCTGATGCGGGGGCACGGGCGCTTCGAGCTCGTCGGCCGGACGCGCGACGACGCGGCGGGCGAGGCGTTCGACAAGGCGGCGCGGCTGCTCGGCCTGGGCTACCCCGGGGGGCCGGAGATCCAGAGGGTCGCCGCGGGCGCCGAGGGGACTGAGGAGCCGTTCACCCGGCCCAGGGTCAAGGGCTCGCGCGACTTCAGCTACAGCGGCCTGAAGACCGCGGTCATGCAGCGCGCCAGGGCCAGGGGCGTGGCCGGCGGCGGGGGCGGGGAGGAGGCGCCGGAGCGCGAGCGGACCGTCCGGGAGATCGCGGCCGCGTTCCAGGAGGCGGTGGTCGACTCCCTCACCGAGCGCACGCTCGCCGCCGCGGACGAGCTGGGTGCGCGCGGCATCGTGGTGTGCGGGGGCGTTGCGGCCAACGCCGCGCTGAGGGCGGAGATGGCACGGCGCTCCCCGCTCCCGGTGCTGATGCCCCGCCCCTCGCTGTGCACCGACAACGCGGCGATGATAGCGGCTGCGGCCTTCCACACGGTCGCGACCGGCGACGCCGGCGCGGCCGCGCGCTCGGACTGGGCCATGGACGTGGTCCCTGGCCTTCCTATCGGGGGCGCGCTCAGCCGCGCCTGAAGACCCTGTTCGAGTACCTTGCGCGGCTCGGACCCCGGGGGCCGGGGGCGGCCTCTGCGCGGTCGATGCGCTCCAGCTCGGCCTTTCGCGCGTATATGCGGGAGATGAACTCGTAGGCGTCGGTCCTGGCCTCGCCGCCCCGCAGCGGGCAGCGCAGCCTAAGGCCGTCGTCGGACAGCACCAGCACGACGCTGGTGATCGGGCGCAGCAGCTTCTCGGCGATCAGGTAGACGCCCATGGCCGCGACCACGGCGCCGGCCGCGATGCCGGCCGCCGGGTGCTCGACGACGCGCCACAGCAGCAGGCCAAGCAGTATCGCCAGCGCGCCCCAGGCGTACTCGCCGGGCCCGCGCCGGTCCGACTCGACCCTGGCCGCGGAGACGTCCCTGACCGGGACGACCGAGGAGGTCATGCGTCTCCCGGTCCTGTCCACGTGCGCCAGCTGCGAGTCGGTCAGCACCAGGGAGTCGGGCAGCACGCCGCCCCCCTCGCTGAGTCCGCGGCGAAGGTCCAGGGAGGCGAGGACGCGCGCGCCCTCCTTGAGGCCAACGCGGACCGGGTCGAGCGTCCGGTCAGCCGTCACATCGCTCCACCCGCCGCCCTCGCCGGCCGGCGAGGGGGATCGGTGCTTGGATGCCATGGGGCACGATGGTACCACGGCGCCGGCCTGTGTTAACCTCCGCTCAGCCACGCGGAGGCAGCCATGGAACGGCCCATCATCAAGCCGATCGGAACCCCGGTGGAGGAGCTGGACACCCCGGCCCTCGTGGTGGACTTGGACCGGTTCCGCGGCAACGTCAGGCGGGCCCACTCCCACTTCGCGGGCCTCCGGTCCGCGCTCAGGCCCTTCGTCGGCGTCCACCGCTGCCCGGCCCTCGCGCACATCCAGCTCGCAGAGGAGGGGCACGCCGGCGGCGTCGCCGTCGGCACCGTCGGCCAGGCGCAGGCCTTCGCCGACGCCGGGATCGCCGACCTGATGATCACAGGAAGGGCCGTGACGGCCCAGAAGATCGCCTCCCTCTGCGCCCTGGCGGCCCGCGCGTCGGTGTCCATAGCGGTCGACGACGCGGGCAACGTGGCCGCAATCTCCGCCGCCGCCGCCGCGGCCGGCGTCGAGGTCGAGCTGCTGGTCGAGCTCGATTCGGGCCTGGGCCTTGCCGGCGTGTCCGGGAGCGGGGCCGCCGTCGAGCTTGCGTCGGCGATCTCCCGGGCCCCGGCGGTGCGGCTCGGGGGGCTCACGTCCTACGCCGGGTCGGTCGTGCCGGGCGACGCGGGGCCGGCGGGGCTGGGGGAGGTGCTGGGCGCGCGCCGTGCGATGGAGGAGGCGGGCCTCGGGTGCGGGAAGGTCGCGGTCGGTTCCAGCGCGGACTACGAGGCCGTCGCGGCCTCGCCGGGCGTCACGGAGGTAGTGGCCGGCACCTACGCCCTGGGCGACGTGCGCTACGAGCAGATGCGCGGGGATGTCGAGCCCGCGGCGATGGTGCTGGGAACGGTCGTCAGCACCCCGGTCGAGGGGGTGGCGGTCGGCGATGCCGGGATGAAGACGAACGGCAACGACACCGGGCTGCCCAGGGCCGCGTCCGTCCCCGGGGCCAAGGTCACCTACCTGAGCGCCGAGCACTTCAACCTCGACCTTGCGGAGGCCGAGCGGGGCGTGGCGATCGGCGACAAGGTCTGGTTCGTGCCGTACGAGATCGGCGTCACCGCCAACCACTTCGACTACATCATGGCCGCCCGCGACGGGCGCCTGGCGGCCGTGCTCGAGGTCACCGCGCGCGGAAGGTACCGCTAGCTGCTCGCCAAGGAGGCTGCGTGGACAACTACAGACCCGCCGTCGGCACCCCCATAGCAGAGCTCGACACGCCCTGCCTGCTGCTCGACCTCGACGACCTCGAGCACAACTTTCGGCGCATCGCGGACACGTACCGCGACACCGACGTAAAGCTGCGCGAGCACACCAAGAACGTCAAGAGCCCGCTCGTCGCCCACATGCAGATGCGCATCGGCGGCTCTATGGGCGGCGTGTGCTCCGCCAAGGTGGCCGAGGCCGAGGTCATGGTCGAGGGCGGCATCGACGACGTGCTGATCCCCAACCAGGTCGTCACCGCAGACAAGATCCGCCGCGCGGCCTCGCTCTCCAAGCGCGCCCGCGTCACGGTCTGCATCGACTCCGAGGAGAACCTTCGGGAGATCTCCCGCGTCTCCTCCGAGGAGGGCGCGACGCTGGGCGTGGCGATCGAGGTCGACACCAACATGGGCCGGGCCGGCGTGCGCAGCGTCGAGGCCGGCGTGCACCTTGCCAGGACCGCCGAGGACCTGCCGGGGGTTCGCTTCATGGGCGTGATGAGCCACTCGGCGATGCGCACGCCGCCGAGGGACGAGGCCGAGCGAAGGTCCGAGGCGCTCAGGTACTACAGGCAGACGATGGAGCTCGCGGACGCCATACGCGCCGAGGGCATCGACGTGGAGATGGTCTCGTCGGGGGAGACCTACTCTTACGACTTCGCGCCGGAGGTGCCCGGCATAACCGACGTCGAGGGCGGCATGTACGCGCTGATGAGCACGATCCTGCCCTACATGGAGGGGCACTTCCGGTACGCGGCGAGGGTGCTGGGCACCGTCGTCAGCACCCCGAGGCCCGGCGTCGCCGTCGGCGACGTGGGATACCGGGCCGTCGGCTGCATGTTCGGCCGCGGCGCGCCGGCGATCGCCGGCGGCCCGGAGGGCGTGGCCTTCGGGGAACTGCACGACGAGATGTGCACGCTGGTGTCCGAGGGCGCGATGCCCCTGCGGGTGGGGGACCGGTTCCAGCTCCGCAGCCCGCAGCAGGACCTGACGGTGAACCGCTACGACAACTTCGTCGCCGTTCGCGGCGGCGCCGTCGAGCAGGTGATATCGATCCCGGGCCGTGGCTGCCACAACTAGGCGCGGCCCCGCCCGACGGGCGCCCGGCCGACTCGATCGCGATTGACCCGCGCCGCCCGGTACGGCGGCGCGGCCCTCCCCGCTGGAGCTGGCCGCCCGGGCGCTCGCACCGCACGGCATGGCGCCGGTCGGGGCGCTGACGCGGGACCTGCGGGCGGGCTCCGTCCCGCGGCCGCCCCCGGGCGAGGCGCCCCGTGAAGGCTGAGATAGTGCGGGCCTGCCTGGCCGTCCTGCCCCTGATGCTCTTGGCACTGGCGGCCTGCGGCACGGACGGAGCCCCCGCATCCGAGGAACTCCCGGCGACTCCCGCTTCGGAGCCGACCGTCGCGGCCGCGCCTCCCACGGAGGTCCCCGCCGAGCCGACGGCAACGGCCACGCCGGAGCCCGCGCCGACATCGACCGCCACGGCCGTGCCCGCCAGAGCCACGGAGGCCACCGCGGAGCCGACGGCCACGACCGTGGCCGCGCTTCCCACGGAGGCCCCCGCGGAGCCGACGGCGACGGCCACGCCGGAGCCCGCGCCGACATCGACCGCCACGGCCGCGGCGGTGCGCCCGACGGAGGTCCCCGTCGAACCGACCGCGGAGCCGACGCCCACCCCGGTGCCAACGCCCACTCCGATGCCGACACCCACCCCGGAGCCCACACCCGCTCCAGATCCCGCCGGCATCGTCGAGGCCGCCTTCACGAGGTTCAACGAGCAGCGGCAGGCACTGGGGCTGGAAGCTCTCATCGCGGTGGCCGAGGGCGACGACTCGTTCATGGTCGTGCAGCGGTTCGTGGTGGGCTGCCACGCCTCCGCCGACGAGTACGAAGAGCTCCTCGGGGCGGACATCGAAGGCATCGGCCTGTCGCCGAGCCAGGAGGGGACGGAGTGCGGTCTTAGGGTCGTCACCTACCGCGCCGTCGCCGCGCCGTCGCCCTCCGAGCCCGGCGACACTCCCGAGGAGCCGACCGAGACGCCCACGCCGGAGCCGACGCCCACCCCCGATCCCGAGGACATCGTCGAGGCGGCCTTGTCAAGGCTCAACGAGCAGCGCCAGGCGCTTGGGCTGGGCGCCCTCAGGGCTGCGGTGGAGGGCGACGTCGAATTCATTCCCGTCGAGGAGTTCGCGGTGGGGTGCTATGAATCCGCCGGGGAGTTCGCGGAGCTCACAAGGAGTGACATCCACGGCATAGGCCTGTCGCTGAGAACGGAGGGGACGGAGTGCGGCCTGAATGTCGTCACCTACCACGTCGTGCCTGTGGACCAGAGGATGAGGGTCGAGCGCCGGATCTGGGACTGCTTCTCCGAGAGCCGGGATATTCGGGAGGCCTCCGACATCTCCTGCGGGGGAAGGTTCAGCTTCCTGGGAAAGCACGTAAAGTGGCTGCCCGCCAATGTCCTCTACTTCCTGCAGGAGGGCGAGGCGATGCTTGAGGACTTCCGCTCCCACATTCCCTGGATCGAGGACAAGCTCGGCGTCGAGGTGTCCGAAGCCGGGTCTGCCGAGGCGGCCCACCTTATCATGCACCTGGGCGTCCAGTCGCCGGCCAACTGCCCGGAGCGCTACGGCTGCAGCGTCCTCGAGGAACTGGACGGCAGGACGTTCGCGACCGTCTACATCTCCACTCCGCAGGAGTTCTTCAGCCAGGTGCTAAAGCACGAGCTGCTGCACGCGCTTCTGCCGATGGGGCACCTTCCCCAGGGCAACTACCTGATGAGCGTCAGGCCGGACGATCCGTCGCAGACGCACATGCTGGCGCCCGACGAGGAGAGGCTGCTGGCACTCTACACCCACCCATATCTGCGGGACGGTATGACCATGGAGCAATTCCAGCGGTATCTGGTCATAGAGTAGGGTGACCGCCCGCATGCCGCGCCCTTGCCAAGTTGTGGGGCCATGGACGCTGCTCCATCCGCGCCGCAGCGGTTGAGTAGGGCCCACGGGCAGGAACGGTCCGCCTGATGGAGACTGGGCGCGGTCCCTTGGCCGTGGAGTCAGGAATCGGGCTCAAGAACCAGTTCCGGCACCACCACTTCCCAGGTGTCGGTGAGAAGACCGGCCTGGTACTCGGGCTCAGAGCGTTCTCGGTTCCAGGTAGCGATGGAGAAGACCTTGGCATGCTTGCAGCGCATGCCAGCTGGGATCTCGAACCTGTCGGCAAGCCCTCCGACGACGGCTCCGCCGCGATTCAGGAGCTCCCGGCGACCGGACCTGATCCGGACCCTCAGGTCATCGCCCGGCGATAGTGCGGCAATCGCGCCGTGCACCGGATGGCTGGGAGGCTTGTACCCCGCAAAGCTCAAGAAGACTTCCCGGAGGCTAAGCCGCCGGTAGCTGCGGGCGAGCTCAGGCCCCGGTGGCGGGAGGCTGTCGAATGCCGGGCGGCGCAGCACCGAGGAAGTCTCCCCAAGGGCGCGCTGGAGACGGTTGCGGCTTTTGAGTCTCGCTAGGGTGAGCGTCTGCCGGGCCCGCGTCATGGCCACGTAGTACAGTCGCCGTGGACCGTCGGGACCCTCGCCCCAGTTGACGCCATCCCAGTCCCCATCCAGCACGACCACATGATCGAACTCCAGACCCTTGGCACGATGGGCGGTCAGCAGCAAGAGCCCGCGCTGCCTGCGGCGCGCTTCGCGTCCCCACTCGGCCAGCCACTCGATGAAGTGATCCGCTGGCATCTCCTCGCCGCTCGTCTCCGCTTCATACGCTTCCACAGCCTCCTTCAGCAGATCCACCCATGGACTTGCGCGCTGGTCTGCGAGGCATCCGGCTAGGTCCGCGGATGTCACGAGTCTCGGCCTCCCCCCCCGCGCCCAGTCAAGGAGCGCACGGGTCTCCCGCAGATGCCAGATGCCCGACAGTTCCTCGTTTGCCATCTGCACGGGAATCCGCTCACGTTCGCAGAGGCTGCGAACCGGATCTAGGTATTGCCATTGGCGCGCCACAACCGCGCACTTGGACCAGTTCCAGGTTGGAGTGAGGCCGGCCAGCCGCTTCAGCTCGGCTACGATCGTTTGGGCCTGAGTGATGGGGCTGTCGCCGACTGGCAGCAGCTGAACCTTGCCCCGAGCGACCGGGTCCAACTCCGCCCATGCACCTCCAGCCGGTTCCTTGGAGCGTGTCCGGTTGACATGGATCGTGTGTCCGGCCTTCATGCGCTGGTGCGCGGGTTCGATCAGCGCGTTGGCGGCCGCGATGATGTTGCCGGTCGAGCGGTAGTTGTCGGTGAGGAAGATGGGCTTGGCCCCATAGTCTGCCTCGAAGCGGCGGATAAACGCCACCGAGGATCCCTTGAACGCGTAGATGTTCTGATCGTCGTCGCCCACCGCGAAAAGGCTTAGCTTGTCGTCTTCATCAGCAAGGGTTCTGCCCGCCAATGCGGAGATCAGTTCGTACTCGTCGCGGCCTATGTCCTGGTACTCGTCGACCAGAATCCAACGAAAGCCCGCCAGCAGGCGTGTCCTACGCTCGTCCGCCTCCTCCGGGGGCAGTCCTTTGCCGTTCAGGAGGGCAACCGCATCTTCGAGGATCTTCTGAAAGTCGGCGTCCTGCAGCGGTTTCGTGCGCCCGGCAAAGGTCTCGCCGACCAGTCTCATGGCGAGCCCGTGGCACGTCAGCACCAAGACCCCACGGGCGTCGTCGCCGATGAGGTCCGCCAGGCGGCGGCGGATCTCGAGTGCCGCGTGCCGGTTGTAGGCGAGGGCCAAGATGCTGCGAGGATTTTCCCGCCTGGCACGTATCAGGTAGGCGATGCGGTGAACCAGCACCTTCGTCTTGCCAGATCCGGGCCCGGCGAGCACCAACACGTTCGTCTGCTCCCGGTCATCCGCGACGATTCGTCGTTGGACCGGATTTCTCAGGCTCTCGACGATGGTCCTCCACGACTCTGGCGTGGTCTGGCGTGCGGTGCTCCTTTTGGAGTCCGGCAGCCAGCGACTCATGAATTCCTCCCGTGGAAGATGAAAGTAATCCATTGCCAGATTTACTGCATCTGCAATGGCTGCCAGACCCTGCTGTGCGTATTCCGCCATGACGTGAATCTGCAAAACCTGCTCGTCGTAGTGCAGCTTGAGGGGTTCGAAGTCCGCTTTGGCGAAGCCGCGTCGCTCGGGCTTCAGCCGGATGGTCATGGCGGGGCGTAGCACCGTGAGCCCCTTGTTGAGTCGAATGACCTCCTGTTCGTGCAGCCACAGCAGGGCTCGATTCATCAGCCGTTCCGGGTTGTTGACTGTGCTCATCAGGGCCGCGTCGGACTTCATTGCCGCCAGCAGCTTTCCCAGGGTTGTCTCAGCAAGCAGGTCCGTACCCCGGCTTCCGGGTGGAAGGCTCCCAGCCAGGTGGGCAAGGAGGCAACTGGCGGCCTCGTGGCGCTGTCTCGCGGCCATCTCCAACGCCCTCCAGTCGCGCTGTAGCGTAATCTGCAAGGTCTCTCTATCACGGCCCCGCACTCCAAGGCTTCCACTGCCGCCACCTTCATCCCGTCCATCGGCAGCGAGGCTGCGGACCATGCGTCTAACGAGCTCCGGCAGCGCGTACTTGTGACCGTCGTCCTTTAGACGCTGCGTGGCATAACGGAGATGCAAGGCGGATGTGTCGCCCTTATCCATGTCCGGCGCAGTCTCACGCAATAGGGCGATTAGGTCTCGCTCCAGAGCCGTCGCTTGCTGGAGGCGTTGCGTAGAGGCACGCTGCACTCCTTCATGCATGAAGGCCGTCAGCACGGTGTCGTTGCTTGCTATGCCAAGTCGCTCAAGGTCGTGGAGCGCGGCGCGCACCCTCTCGGAGCTCAGGCCTGCCGAGGTCATTAGGTCGTCGGTCGAGATTCCGTCATCGGGGTCCGCCTCTATAAGTGCGCGGATGATGCCGAGAAGCTGGCAACGGTAGGGGGCTGCGGTGCCGGATCGCACGAGCCTTGCCCGTGCTTCCTTCATGGAGGTAACCATTAGGGAGGATGGGAAAACCTGCACGCGGTTCTCCTCCCTGGTCAGCAGCACGGCGTCCTCCAACCAAGCAACCGCAGTCCGCACGCGGGTGTCGTCGGTCGCGGAGTCTCGCTCGAATGCTTGGTCCTCGTCCTCGCCGAGGATCTCGCCCGGTGTGGCCACTACCTCGCCTGCCGACCGCTTCTTTCGGTCTAGGTTACGGAGGGCCCTGAGGATCCCATGGATCTCATGACGTGACAGTCGCGATCGGGCGGACATGCCGAACTGCCTCTCCACATCCTCAGACGAGTAGAGCAGGACGCAGCGCGCCGCCAACTGGTCGCGACCTGCGCGTCCGGCCTCCTGCAGATAGTTCTCTAGGGAGCCCGGAATGTCCGCGTGGATCACCAGGCGTACATCCGGCTTGTCTATGCCCATGCCAAAGGCGTTGGTGGCGACGATGGCTCGCAGCCTCCCCTTGATGAAGCTCTCTTGGACTTCCTTCTTGGTCTCCGGTGACAGGCGCGAGTGGAAGAAATCCGCCTCGACCCCCTTTGCGTTCAGAAACTCGGCGATCTCTTCGGCTTGGCGCCGCGTCGCACAATAGACTATCGCGCCGCCGCTCCCATCCTCAGGAAGGTCAGCAACCAGAATCTGGTAGACATGGGTGAACTTCTCGGCGCTGGTTGTAGGCACGACAATAAATTCCAAGTTGGCGCGGCCGGCACCGCCGTCGAAGACTCTGAGTGTGATTCCCAACTCCGCCTGAAAATAATCCACGATTTCCGCCACGACGTCGGGCTTGGCCGTTGCAGTCAGACACAAGACTGGCGACACGGGCTCCCCCCTCGAACTCTCGCGGATGAAGCGGCCAATATATCGGTAGTCGGGCCGGAAATCATGTCCCCATTTCGACAGGCAGTGAGCCTCATCCAAAACCCAGGCCCCTATCTCACGCTGTCCCAAGACGCGGCGCACAGACACGCTGCGGAGCTGCTCCGGCGAGATGATTAGGATGCCAGCATCCCCTAGCCGGACTTGGTCCAATGCGTTGGACCTCTCAGGCATGGACAGGAGCCCGTTGATGGTCACACAGGAACCGATGCCCCGCGCCTCTAGTCCCCTGACTTGGTCGGCCATAAGGGCGACCAGCGGTGAGATGACCACCGTGAGTGCGCCGGTCTTGTCGTAGCGGGACAGGGCCGGAACCTGGTAGCAGACAGACTTGCCGGTACCGGTCGGCAAGATCGCTATTGCATGCTCACCCGCCATCGCGGCCTCTACGATGGTCTGCTGCATGGGGCGACCATCCTCGTCCTTTGGCTTTGGCCGGAATCCCTTGAACGCAAACCAGCGAGCAAGCTCGTTGCGGGCGTCGTGCCGCTCGTGGCACCACTTACAATCAGCATCCGTGCATGCGGTGTCCCGCAGCCTGCGCACCAGGCGCCCAGCCTCGGGAAACTGATGGCGCACCCAGGGCGGCATGACCGAGTTGCCACCAGACACTGACAGCCATGCCAGCGCATAGGCGAGCGCCCAGCCTTGCCGGACCGCATCCCCCACGACTCTTTCGGCGTGCGTTTGGCAGGTAATGCCTGCCAAGCGTGAGCGAATCGCGTACCGTGCTTGGTCATTGGATGGCCTCCGCGAGCCCCGCAGTGACGTAAAGACCTTGTCGAAACCCGCAGCATCGCCGGTGGTGGTAAGCCAGTGCCACGCCGTTGAAAGATCCTGTGGTGCGAGTTTCAGAGCCTTTAGCTGGTTACCAAAGACTTCCAGCGCAAGTCTGGCGTCCAGATAGGGATCGTTGATCCGCCCACGCTTGAGTTGTCCGTCCTGATAATGCTTGACGAGGTGGTGATAGGGGTTCCGGGGGAAGGCCAGAGGATTGAGTCTGAGCGTGTCTACGGCCGGTAGCCGCAACAGTCGCAGGCCGGGGTTCACATCTTGCAGAAGCGGCAAGTCGAAGGCGATGACATTGTGACCAAGTACGAAATCCGCGCCCTCGGAGAATTTGTCCAGCTTGGCGATCGCGGCGGATAGGCTTTCGCCGGGCGAAGGAAAGACTAGAGATCGATCGACATCCGGGCGCACTCCGGCGAACGCTTGGATGCGACGGCTGCGGGGACTGACCTCGAGGTCGAGGGAGAGACATCGGAAAGGGGGTTCACCATCGCACGCAGTTCTCTGCCCTGGCCGCCCACTTGCACTCGATGGCCGTGATTCATCGGATCGGATGGGCACAAGCATCTCCGCCTATTTCACAGGGCTGAGACACCAAATGGTCGGGGATCTCTTGACATTCACCACTCAGTAGTCCACGGATCGGAGTCCACTGTTCGCGACATCGCACATTCGGTCCTCGGTCAATCCCACCGATGTCGGACTAAATCTGATCTCAGGCGGAGGCTGCAGTGGAGTTTCTATCGCCTGATCCCGCGTCTGCTGAACTGCCCTGAGCCATGACTCAAATACGGGCCCCAACGTAGGGCTGCGGGTGGCGGGCCCTGCTCTCGAGGAACGCACCGATCATGAAATGAACTCGCTCCAGTGACGTAGCGCGATGGCTAAGGGCGCTTCAATCCAAGAAAGGAATCTCGGTTCGACGGTTTCGGCACTGTCGTCCGAGGTGAAAGTGAACGAATTGATGGTGCAGTTCCTGAAATCTGGGCCGCTAGGCTCGTCAGCGTCCATTGCGGCATGGTCTTTGCAGCCGACGATCTGGGCGAATGCGGTGGCCGCCATGATACCCGTAAGTTGGCGCCCCACATGGTGAAGGGAGATCACGAAGGTTAGGCGCGGTGCCCCGGACGGCTCGACGGGGCTTACGGACAGCCGAATGAAGAATCTGTCCTCATTGACGTTGGCCCAATGCCCCGAATCCTTGGCGGTCTGGACCACTTGGGCGCGGTACCAGTATCCCCTGCTGCCCGGGCTGCCCGAATCGACGAGGCACTTTACGGCAAGGCCGGCCTCGGGGAGTCGCTGATCGATCGAGCCAGCCCTGGATTCGAGATATGCGAAGGCGGCTCGCTGAAGATGGATCGCCACGCTACTGACCGAGCGCATCCGGTCGAGTCGCTCTCCGTGCTGCTGCTTCACTCGCTCCGTTATATGGTCGAGCACTTGGCTGACAACACCGGAGTCGCTAGCGGGAGCGGGTTCCGCCAGTGCCTGCAGGATGGTTCGTCCTTCCAGCCGGACAATGAACTCGACAAACGGGTCGAGTGCACCGGAGTCCGCCGATTCGAGGGCTTCGATGTACTGCCTGCGGTCGTCCCTCGATACGACGATGGGCAGATACCCATCCTTTGCCAGCTGCCAGGTTAAGAGCGCCCGTGCAACTCGGCCGTTGCCATCCTGGAAGGGGTGGATTTGCGTGAATCTATGGTGCAGCCAGGCCGCAACCAGAAGCCTGTGAAAGCTGTCCGACGAGCGCTCGATCTCGCGGTATAAGGCGACTAAGCTGTCGACCTCGCTGTCCACCTGTTCCGGAGGGCAGTATTCGTGAATCCCTCCATCTGGTCGGGTCGGGTTGTTGGGCTGCTTCTTGAATCCGCCTCTGTCCAGCTCGGCCTCGAAAGACCTCCCGAACTGGTCGTGGGCGGTGTAGGTCGGTTGATTCCGAGTAAGCAGTTGATGCAGCTCCCTGATGTAGTGCGTCGAGAGCGGCTTCCTCTGCCTGATGGACTCCGTCACGAACTGCGCCGAGGCCTGATGATCGCTCAGGATCCTGACTAGGTCGTAGGGATCGCGATCCGTGGACGTACGATCGATCAGGTCGGGTCGCAGGCCGTGCTCCACCAAGGTCTGCGTCATGCCTGCGTCGATGTCGTAGATCCCCTCGATGATGCCCGTCTCTATCGACCAGAGGCGGTCCAGACGCTCCCGGAAGGCCTTGTAGGCGTCGGGATCCGATCGCTCTCGCTCGTCCCGGAAGGCGAGCCACTGGCGATGGAGTGAGTCGATCTCCTGAAAGTCGACGCTGCACGATTGGGAGTTGAGGCCCTCGATGGGCTGCCACTTGTGCGCGGGCATACCTTGGGGCCCCTCAGGTGACGGCGGCGAGCGCCCCGGTCCTGAGCTTGGAGACGTATTCGTATGCGGAGGTCGCCGCCAGCGAGCCCTGCGCTGCGGCGGTGATGGTCTGCTTGAGGTCGCCGGAAGCGTCGGTCAGGTCGCCCGCCGCCAGCAGCCCCGGCACGTTGGTGCGCATGTGCTTGTCGACCACCACCTCGTCCTGCTCGTTGACCTCCGCCCCCAGCTCCACAGCCAGGTCCTTCCTGGGGTCCGCGCCGATCTCGATGAAGAGGCCGTCGACGCGCAGAACGTCCGAGCCCGCGTGCGGGCGGTCGAGCCGGATCGCCTCGAGGCCAGTCTGGTCGCTGCCCAGCAGCTCGATCACGTTGGTCGAGAAGAGCCGTTCGACGTTGTCGGCCTCGTCGAGCTGGCTGAGGTTGACCGCCTCGGGGCGGGTGAACCGATCGCGCCGGTAGATGATGTACACCTTCTCGGCGTACTTGCTGATCAGCACCGCGCCCTTGACGGCGGAATCGCCCCCGCCGACAACGGCGACGATGTTGCCGCGATGCAGCGGCGCATCGCATGTCGAGCAGTAGGAGACCCCGCGCCCGGTCCACTCGGCCTCGTGCTCGAGCCAAAGCGACCTTCGCTCCCGGCCGATCGCCAGGATCAGGGACCTGCCGGAGTAGGTCGCGCCCGAGTCGCCGCCGACCTCGAAGCCTTCCGCCGTCCTGCGCGCAGAGACGAGCTTGTCGTCGATGATGGGCACGCCGTACTTCTCTGCGTGCTCGCGGAACTTGAGCATCAGCTCGAAGCCGTCTATCTCCGGGTAGCCGGGGTAGTTCTCGATAAGGCCCCCGGTGGCGGTCTCGCCCCCGAACTGGTCCCCGATGATGACGGGCCTTATCTGGTAGCGGGCCGCGTACATCCCTGCGGAGAACGCGGCGGCGCCCTGTCCGCCGATGATCACGTCGTAGACTTCGCTCTCGCTCATGGCTCTCGCTCCCCCGCGGCCGGCGCCGGCCCGCGCTCTTTGGATTGTATCGCCAAACCCCCGGGCCGTCCGCAGCGGTTAGACTCTGGCCATGTCCCTGTCCGAGCGGCTCTTCGCCTGCTGCTACGACCTGCTGACCGTCTCCGTCGAGTGGCGCATAGCGCGCTACCGCCGAAGGTGCGTGGGCGGCGTCCGGGGCGATGTGCTCGAGATAGGCGGCGGGACGGGGGCGAACCTGCCCTTCTACCCGAAGGACGCGCGGCTCACCTTCCTGGAGCCCAACCCGCACATGGCCCGCAGGCTGAGGCGCCGCGCGGCGGAGCTGGGCATCGGGGTCCGGGTAGTCGAGGAGCGCGGGGAGAGCATGCCGTTCGCCGACGCGAGCTTCGATGCGGTCGTGTCGACGCTGGTCCTGTGCTCGGTATCCGACCTCCCCGCGGTCGTCAGCGAGGCGAGGCGGGTGCTGCGCTCCGGCGGGCGGTTCGTCTTCTACGAGCACGTCGCCGCGCGCGGCCGGGTGGGCAGGGCGGTGCAGGGGGGGCTCAACCCGGTCTGGAGCCGACTTACGTGCGGGTGCCACCTGGACCGAGACATCGTCGCCGCGGTCGGCGAGGCCGGCTTCTCGTCGGTTGCGGCAGAGCCCTTCGACCTGCGCTTCGGCACTCCCGTGGCGCTGCCGAACGTGATCGGCGAGGCCGTCGCCTAGAGGGGGCCGCGCCGGCGCCTGGCTGGTATCCTTGCGGCTTGGGACGCCGAACCATCGGACCGGGGGAATGACAGTGACCGGACGCCTAGCGCTGATAGCAATCGCCGCGGCCGCGGCCGCGGTGGCCGCCGCGTGCTCGAGCACGCCGGCCGCGCCAACCGAGCAGGACTCCCGCGCGCCCGAACAGGCGGAGGCCGGCCCGGCCCAGCAGGAGGAGCAGGCGGCCGGGCGCATCGAATGCGACCCCTTCGGCTCCTTCGCGGGGGTCGAGGCGATCATGGCGAACGAGCGCTCTTCGCACGCTGTGATCGCGCTGTCGGACGGGACCGTGCTGGTCGCGGGCGGACGGGGCAAGGGAGGGGCGAGGTGGCCGCGGCTCTTCCCCCACACCGAGGTCTTCGATCCGGCGAGCGGCGCCTGGACCCCCTCCGGGGACATGGCCCAGGAGCGCGAGTTCTTCACCCTGGTCGCGCTCGGGGACGGCCGCATCCTGGCGGCCGGGGGCACTGACATACAGCTCGAGCCTCCCAAGGGCACCGAGGTCCGCGACCCGCAGACGGGCGAGTGGTCCGCGGCGGGCAAGATGACGACCGGCCGCGAGCGCGGCGCGGCCGTGCTGCTCGCCGACGGGCGCGTCCTGTACACCGGGGGCAAGAACAAGAACCTGCGCGACCAGGCTTCGACCGAGATCTTCGACCCGGATACCGGGGAGTGGACCGAGGCCGCGCCGATGAACCAGGCCCGCTCCATACACACCGCGACGACGCTAGCCGACGGAAGGGTGCTGGTGACCGGAGGCGGCAAGCCCGAGGGCCCCTACATGGCCACCGCCGAGGTGTACGACCCGGCGGCCGACTCCTGGACTCAGGTGGGCTCCATGCGGCTGCCGCGGATCCTGCACACCGCGACGCTGCTCGGCGACGGGCGCGTCCTGGTGGTCGGCGGCAAGGGCGAGCCGATGCCGGACGTCGACTCGCAGCTGCGCGGCACGGCCGAGATCTGGGACCCGGGCACCGGGGAGTGGACCCCGGCGGGCTCGATGGCCGAGGGGAGGGCGGAGCACACGGCGACGCTGCTCGGCGACGGACGGGTGCTGGTCATCGGGAGCCTGGGCAACAAGGCCACCGCGGAGATCTACGATCCGGCGACCGACGCCTGGTACGACGCCGGGGCCATGGAGGAGACGCGCTACCGCCACACGGCGACCGCGCTGTCCGACGGCACCGTCCTGGTGGTGGGCGGCCAGAGCACGGACAGCGTTACCATCCGGTCAGAGATCCTTGAGCGGTCGGGTTCGGCGTTCGACGCGGGCTGTTCGACCGGCGGGACCGGCGCCGAGTCGACCCTCACCGGCGTGGAGCCCGCCGAGCCCGTGGTCGAGGAGCAGCCCACTCCCACGCCGGTCGGGGGCTCGCGCACGAGCGGGCGGGACGCATCGCAGTTCGCCTTCTCGTCCCAGGTGATCGACGCCGAGGACGGCGAGGAGGTGACCGTGGCCCCCCTGGGCACGCTCGTCAGGCTCGACGTCGGCGAGCGGATGGCCAGCCCGTCCCAGGGCAACGGTCTGACCGTGACGTTCCTCGAGGTGGAGGAGGACACGCGCTGCCCTGAGGGCGCGGCGTGCGAGTCCCCCGGCCGGGCGACGATCAGGGTGCACATCGCCTGGTTTGGCCAGGACGTGGGCGAACTCTCCCTGACGCTCGAGGACGGGCAGGTGGACCCGACCATCGGGACACCGGGCGGGGCCTACTTCGTCGCCCTGGCCTCGCTCGATCCGCTGCCCGCCGAGGGGACGTCGGGCACGGACCTTCCCTACAAGGCCGAGATAGCCGTATTCCAGAAGTGACCCCCCGCCGCCGGGGGGCCGGCCGGCCCTAGCGCGGGTGGGTCCAGGTCTCGGACCAGGCCAGGCACGCGGTGCTGGTCGGGTGGTCGCCGAGCATCTCCGGGAAGGGCGTGCCGGTGGCCGCCTCGCCGTTCACCGTCAGCTGCGCGCGGGCGCAGGGGATGAGGCAGGAGTAGACGCCGTGCGGGTTGCCCTCCATGCCCCCCGGGGCGACGCTCAGCATGAACGGCTCGCCGATGTCGTACCAGGTCAGCAGCAGCGAGTCCTCCTCGGAGTCGACGGACTCGGCGGACCAGTTCACGCCGTCCCCCGACCGCCCGAAGGCCGAGTCGATCACGGGGATCGACTCGTCGGCGAAGTCCGGGAACAGGACCGACTCGATCTCGGACTGGAGCCAGCGGGTCATCGCGACGTTGTCGGTGTAGATCCTCACCTCGTCGTCGGTCAGGTCGCTGCGAAGGAACAGGACGTGGCCCGGGCCCCCCGGGGACCTGAGGATCCGCCAGTGGCTGGCCCGCGTCGTGTCCGGTCCGTCCTCCGACTCCTTGAGGCGGATGAACGAGTTCTCGCCCGTTAGCAGTATCCTGTTGGGATCGACCGGATTGTCCATGAATAGCCCCCTCGCTGGATTGGCCAACATCTTACAGGACGGGTCTTGAGGGAGATCGACGACGCCAACCTGAGCCGGATCAGCGACCGCGACTACGCCTCGGACGTGGTCCTGGAGATGACGGCCGCCATCGAGAGGGACCCCCGGGACAGGCGCGCGTACATGATGCGCGGCAGCCACCACCTAGACGGCGGGCGCTTCGAGGAGGCCGTCGGCGACCTGACGGCCGCGATAGAGCTCGATCCGTCCGACCCCATGGCCTACAACAACCGCGGCGTGGCCTACCGCCGCCTGCTGCGCCCCGAGCTCGCGGCAGCCGACTTCGATCGGGCCATCGAGCTCTCGCCCGGATACCGCGAGGCCTACAACAACCGGGGAATGGTCCGCTCGGACGCCTACGAGTACGAGGCCGCGGTCGCGGACTTCACCCGCGCCATCGAGATCGACCCGGACTACTGGTTCGCCTACAACCACAGGGCCATGGCCAGGTGGGCCCTTGGGGACAGGGAGGGGGCGAGGGAGGACTACGAGCGCGTGGCCGCGCTCATGGGCCGGGGCGGGTAGGGCGCCGCGCTCAGGGCAGTCTCTTCAGCTGGGTGAGGGCCTCGGACATCGACACCAGGTCGCCCCTCTCGCGGTAGATCTCGACCGCCCGCTCCAGGTCGCGCCGGGCCTCCTCGCGCCTGCCCTGGTTGGCCAGCATCACCCCGCGGTCGCGCAGCGCCTCGGCGTAGTCGGGCTTGATCTCGATCGCGCGCGTGAAGTCCTCCATGGCGAAATCGAACTGATCCTCGTTGTAGCGGGCGAGACCGCGGCCGCGGTAGGCGAGGTGCAGGTCCGGGTGGATGCGCAGCACGACGTTGAAGCTTCCGACCGCCTCCTTGTACATGCCCGCCTGCAGCTGCCCGACCGCGCGAAGGTAGTCGAAGAGCACGTCTACCTTCGGGCCGTCGGACTCCTCCTCGACGCCCGGCCCCTCCGCCGGCTCCGCGGCCGCGGCCGCGTCGGGCGTCGCCGCGTCCGGCTCGACCTCGACCGTAACCTCGGCGGGCGTCGGTTCCGGGGTGGGGGGCTCGGGGGTGGGGGCCGCCGGGCCCCCGGAGCACGCGGCGGCGACCACGAGGAGGGCTGCCGAGGCGGCCGCCGCGCACGCGCGGGTGATGCGGGGCGCGTGGCCTGTCGTGGGGGCCGGGACTGTCATCGGGTGCGCTCGGGCAGCGCGGCCCGGCCGTCGCCGTCGCCGCGGTCCCGGGTTCCAGAATAGCACGGGCCGGCGATTGACACGGGACAATGGCGGGCGTTCAATTCACCCCCGCCCGCCGCGGGCGGGATCGGGCCCGGGGGGTGCACAGATGATCCGCAGCGTCAACGGAAAGAGTCCCAGGATCCACCCGGGGGCGTTCGTCAGCGAGTTCGCCTACGTGGCGGGCGACGTCGAGATCGGCGACGGCTCCAGCGTGTGGCCCGGCACGGTGATACGGGGAGACGCGGGCTCGGTCGTCATAGGCGCCAACACCTGCATCCAGGACAACTCGGTGGTCCATGGCGACGCGGACGTCGAGATCGGCGACGACGTGGTGATAGGGCACCGCGTGCTCTGCCACGGCCGGCTGATCGGGGACCGCGTGCTGCTCGGCAACGGCTGCATCGTCAACGACGGCGTGGTCGTGGGCGAGGACAGCCTGGTGGCGTCGGGAGCGATGGTGGTGGACGGGATGGAGATACCCCCGCGCTCGGTGGTGGCCGGCCTTCCCGCCCGCGTGAGGCGAGAGGTGACGGACCGGGACGTCGCCCGGACCAGGGGCTACCGGGACATCTACGTCCGCAACACGGCCCTGTACCGCGCCGAGGGGCTGGACTCCGCCCCCGACCGCTAGGGCGCAGCGCCCGGCTCACATCCGCTCGGGGGCCGAGACCCCCATCAGCCCGAGGCACCTGGCCAGGGCGACGCGCGATGCGTCGACGAGCTTTAGGCGCGCCATGGCCGTACCCATCTCGTCCGGCTCGGCGGAGACCACGCGACAGCGCTGGTAGAACAGGTGGAACGCGGTCGCGAGCTCCCCGGAGTAGTGCGGCAGGTGGTGGGGCTCGAGCCGCGAGGCCATGTCCTCGATCAGCTCGGGCAGCTCTAGGATCTTCCTGATCAGCGCAAGCTCGGCCTCGTGGCCGAGCAGCGAGCAGTCCCCCCCTGAGAAGTCGATGCCGCGCTCGCGCGCAAGGCGCAGTATGCCGGCGATGCGCGCGTGAGCGTACTGGACGTAGTAGACGGGATTGTCCGACGACTCGCGCCGCGCCAGCTCGATGTCGAACTCCATCTGGCTCTCGGGGGAGCGCGACAGGAAGAAGAACCGGCACGCGTCCGGGCCCACCTCGTCGACGAACTCGCGCAGCGTGATCAGCTCGCCCGAGCGCTTGGAGACCTTCACCGCCTCGTCGCCGCGCCTGAGCTTGACCATCTGCGTGACCATGAACCGCAGCCGCTCGGGGTCTATCCCCAGGGCCGAGACCACCGCCTTCATGCGCGGGACATGGCCCTGGTGGTCGGCACCCCACACGTCCACGACCGTCTCGAAGCCGCGCCGGGCGAACTTGTCGTAGTGGTACGCGATGTCCGAGGCGAAGTAGGTCGGCTCGCCGCTGGAGCGCTCGACCACGTTGTCCTTGTCCTCGCCCAGCGCGGTCGATGTGAACCACAGCGCCCCGTCGCGCTTGGCCAGCAGCCCGCCCTCGGCGAGCATGCCCTTTACGCGCTCGTAGCACCCGTCGGCAAAGAGCGTGCTCTCGCTGAACCAGCTGTCCATCTCGACGCCGACCGCCTCGAGGTCCGCCCGGATCGCGCCAAGCATCCTGTCCACGGCGACGGCGCGCATCTCGGCGACGGCCCGCCGCTCGGACATGCGCGCCAGCTCGTCTCCGCGCTCGGCGGCGATCTCGGCGGCCAGGTCGGCCACGTACCCGCCCCTGTAGCCGTCCTCGGGGAGCGGGGCCTCCCGGCCCAGGGCGCGCAGGTAGAGCGCGAGCACGCTGCGGGCGAAAAGGTCCGTCTGCGTTCCTGCGTCGTTGACGTAGTACTCGCGCTCTACGTCGTAGCCGGCGGCCCCGAGTATGGCCGAGAGCCCGCTGCCGATCACGGCCCCTCGCGCGTGGCCGACGTGGAGCGGCCCGGTGGGGTTTACGCTGACGAACTCGACCTGCACCCGGGCCCCCCCGCCGGCCGCGGACGCACCGAAGTCCCCGCCGGCCGCCCGGACCGCGTCCACCTGGGCGGCGAGCCATCCCGGCTCCAGCGCGATGTTGACAAAGCCCGGCATCGCCGCCGAGGCCGATGCGATCAGCCCGGGCGCGCTGATCCGCCCGGCTATCGCGGAGGCGATCTTGATCGGCGCCATGCGAAGGATGCCGGCCATCCGGAGCGCGACGCTCGACGCGTAGTCGCCGTGCTCGGGCCTCTGAGGGCGCTCGACGGCCACGCGCGGCATCTCGAACCCCGCCGGCGCCGCCAGATCCCCCGCCTCGAGCGCGCGCTCAAGGCCCAGCGCGATCTCGCCGGCCACCCGCGTCCGCGCCGGCCCGGGGTCCGCCGCGGGGGCGCTCACTCGACGATCACGGAGGGCTCCGCGTCGCCGCGCTCGCGGAACTCTCCCACCCGCGCCCTTGTCTGCACCCCCTCGCGCTCAAGGGCCTCGGAGAGCGCCCCCAGGTCGTCCGGGGCGACGGCGATCAGCAGCCCCCCCGAGGTCTGGGCGTCGGCGAGCAACTGGCGCGCAGCGTCCCCGACGGAGCCGGACCACCTCGTCGAGCGGTCCACGGACTCGAGGTTGCGGCGCGATCCGCCCGGCGCGTACCCGGCCGCGGTGAGGCGCTCGGCCCCGGGGAGCATGGGCACGGCCCCGGAGTCGATGCGTGCGCACAGCCCGCTGGCCTGCGCCATCTCCCGCAGGTGGCCGAGCAGGCCGAAGCCCGTCACGTCGGAGCAGGCATGGGCGCCGGCGGCGACCATTGCGCGGGACGCCCCCGCGTTGAGCTCGGTCATCGCCTCGACCGCGCCCGCGAGCACGTCTGCGGGCGCGGCGCCCGCCTTGGCGGCGGTGGTGATCACGCCCGTGCCGATCGGCTTGGTCAGCACCAGCGCGTCGCCGGCCCGGGCGCCGGCGTTGGTCACCTGCCTTCCCGGCTCGACCGTGCCGGTGACGGCGAGGCCGTACTTGGGCTCCGCGTCGTCGACCGTGTGGCCGCCCGCGATCAGCGTCCCGGCCTCCGCGGCCTTTGCGGCGCCGCCCCTGAGGATCTCGGCGAGCACGTCCCTGGGGTGGTCGGCGGGGAAGGCGACCACGTTCAGCGCCAGGACGGGGCTCGCGCCCATCGCGTAGACGTCGCTGAGGGCGTTGGCCGCGGCTATCTGGCCGAAGGCGAACGGGTCGTCGACGATCGGCGGGAAGAAGTCGACGGTCTGGACTAGGGCGAGGTCGGGCCGAATGCGGTAGACGGCGGCGTCGTCGCACGTCGACGGCCCGACCAGCAGGTCGGGGTCGCTTACCGGCGGCAGCTGGCGCAGCACCTGCGCCAGGTCCTCAGGACTGAACTTGGAGGCTCAACCGGCGCAGGAGGCCAGGCTGGTGAGCCTGACCGTCCGGCCGTCGCCGTGCGTTGAGGGCGGCATCTCGCTCCATGGGGGCTGTGGGTGGGTCGCCGTCGCCGCCGACGGCGCCGTGGAACCAGTATAGAATGGCGCACGCCGCGAAGGAGGTGTCCGATGGCTGAGTACCGCGCCACAGTGGGGGCCGTCGAGCTCATCTCCCTGACCGACGGGCAGGGGGAAGGGCCGGCCACGGGGGTCTTCCCGGCGAGCACCATCGAGCAGTGGCGCGACGAGTACCCGGAGCTGCTCGACGGCGAGCTGATACACCCGCGCTTCGGCGTGGTCGCGCTGCGTTCGTCGGGGCGGCTGGTCGTCGTGGACACCGGCATGAACGGCCCGGACGGACGGCTGCTGACGGACATGGCGGCCAAGGGCGTCGACCGCGAGGCCGTGGACCTTGTGGTGACCACGCACCTTCATCCCGACCACGTCGGCTGGAACCTCACCGACGGGCGCCCGACGTTCCCCAACGCCCGCTACCTGGTCCCCAGGAGCGACTGGGAGCACTGGACGTCGCCGGGCGTGATAGAGGACGCGCCGCACGTTACGGAGAGCGTGGTGCCGCTCGACGAGGCGAGGGTGATGGACCTGATCGACGGTGAGCACGACGTCACCCCCGAGCTGAAGGCCGTACCGACCCCCGGGCACACCCCGGGCCACATCTCCGTCTCGATCTCCTCGAGGGGACAGCGCGGCTTCGTGCTCGGCGACGTGGCCCACAGCCCGGCGCAGGCGTACCACACCGACTGGAGCCCGGCCTTCGACGTCGACCCGGACGTGGCGCGCGCCACCCGCCACAGGGTGTTCGACGACCTCGAGTCCGGCGCCGTCTTCGTCCAGGCCGGCCACTTCCCGGCGCCCGGGTTCGGGCGGTTCGTGCGCAGCGGCGACCGCCGCGTCTGGCAGGCGGACTAGCCGGGCAGCTTCCGCGCCCCGCCCGGCCGCGGGCCGAGATGGCAGTAAGCGAGGACCAGATGAGGCGGGTCGCCGGCGCCCGGGTCGCGCGTCTGGCGACCTCGGACGAGCATGGCGCGCCCCATGTCGTTCCGGTCTGCTTCGCCCACGAGGGCGGCAGCCTGTACACGGCGATCGACCGCAAGCCAAAGTCAGCCCCGGCCGCTACAGCGCCTTAGGCGCGTTCGCAACATCGAGGCCAACCCCCGATTCGCCCTGGTGGTGGATCGCTACAGCGAGGACTGGGACGAGTTGTCCTTTGTGCTGGTGCGCGGCACCGCCGCCGTCGTCCGCGACGAGGCGGAACGCGCCCGGGCCGTACGGGCCCTGAGGGCCAAGTACCGGCAGTACGCCGACATGCTGGACGACGGCGCGCTCGTGATGCGCCTCGCGCCGGAACGTGTGACTGAGTGGGCCGCGTCCGGGCGGGTGGGGGAGGAGTGAGTTTTGCCGTCGGCACGGCCGAGGCTTCGTCCCGGCCCCCGACCTAGCCGAACGCGGTTGCCGCTCGCCTCGCCCCGGTCCACGAAGCCCAGCCTACAGGCATCGGCCCCGCCCGGCGAGCCAATCGTCGAGTATGGCGCGGTCGTGCGGGAAGGGAAGGCCGGGCAGGGAGCGCTTGTGATACCGCCCCACCTCGAGCACGTCGTGCCCCGGGCGCGGCTCCCCGCCGGTGACTTCGGCGTCGAAGACGACGAGGATGACGGGGCTGCCCGCGCTCGAGTACACGCCGACGAGACGGGTGAGCCGGACGCTCAGCCCCGTCTCCTCGAGGACCTCGCGCCTTGCGGCGTCCTCGACCGCCTCCCCGCGGTCGACGTAGCCGGACGGGAAGCTCCACTCGCCGTACGCGGGCTCCACGCCCCGCCTGACCATGAGGACCATGTCGCGCTCGGACGTGACCACCACCGCGGCGACCTTGGGGTCAAGGAAGTGGACCCGGCCGCAGCTCTCGCAGAACGGGCGCATGGCGCCCTCGACGAGCCTTTCGGTCAGCGCCGCGCCGCATGCTTGGCAGTAGCGCATGGTTCAGCGGACCCCCTTGCCTCCCGCTGATACCTGATCATCCATGTGCGGCGCCGCGCGGGAGGCGCTCTGCGGTTCGCGGCCTGGGCGGGGCGTTGAGTATAATCGCCCCGCCCAGTCGCCCGGCGCGGGCCGGGACACTCTGAGGGCCGCGAGGCTGTCTGACATGGCGGAACTGAGGCCCAACAGGGCCAAGCAAAGGCTCGAGGGCGGCGGGATCGTCTCCGTCGCCCTCGGCCCCATGAACGCCGACCTGATAGAGCACCTGTGCCAGCTGGACTTCGATGCGATCTGGCTGGAGGCGGAGCACGGCCCGGTCGACTTCGCGGACATACCCGACCTCACCCGTGCCTGCGACCTGTGGGGGCGCGCCTCCCTGGTGCGCGTGAACCAGATCAACGCGGGGGTCATCTACCGGACCCTGGACTCCGGGGCGATGGGCGTCGCGGTCCCGCACGTCAACACGGCCGAGGAGGCCAGGGCGGTGGTCGACGCCGCCAAGTTCGGCCCCATCGGCCACCGCGGCATGTTCACCAGCCGCCAGGGTATAGGCGTCGCGGACTACGTCGCCAAGGCGAACGACCAGACGATGGTCGTCGTGCTGATCGAGGACATCGCGGCGGTCGAGAACCTCGACGAGATCCTGCGCGTGGACCACATCGACGTCTTCTTCGTTGCCCCGGGCGACCTTGCGCAGAGCATGGGGTACGCCGGGCAGTACGGACACCCCGAGGTCGTCGCCACGGTCGAGCGCTCGATCCGCCAGATCGCGGCCGCCGGCCGCGTGCCCGGTACGCTGGTCAGCGACTCGACCGTCGAGCACTACATAGACCTCGGCGCTAGGTTCCTCAGCGTGAGCTGGACGCCCTGGCTCGCGGCCGGGGCGCAGGCCTACCTCGACAGGGTGAGGGCCGCCTCCGGGGCCTGAGGGCGCGGCCGCACCGGGCCAGCCCGGAGACGCCGCCATGACCAACCTCGCCGCCGGCCTCGAGGCCACGCTCGACGGCGGGCGCCTTGGCGCCCTGCGGGAGTGCGCAGCGGCCGCCGAGCGGGCGGGCGCCGACCTCTACCTTGTGGGCGGCGTGGTCAGGGACCTGGTGATGGCCGCCTCCCCGCCGGACCCCGACCTGGACATAGCCGGGCCCCGCGTCGACCGCGCGTTCGCAGCCGGGGTCGCGCGGGCGCTACGGGGCCGGCTGGTCGCCAGCTCGGAGTTCGGCACCCACAAGCTCGCGGTGCCCGGTCCGGGCGGGGAGCTGGGGATCGACCTGGTGCGCTGCCGGTCCGAGGCTTACGCCGAGCCCGGCGCCCTGCCGTCGGTGACGTTCTCGGGACTGTCCGACGACCTTGCGAGGCGCGACTTCTCCATCGGCGCGATGGCCCTGGTCCTGTCCCCGGCCCCGGGCTCTGCGCTGTCGTGGGGCGACCTGGTCGACCCGTTCGACGGCGCGGGCGACGCGGCGCGCCGGGTCGTGCGGGTTCTGCACGAGCTAAGCTTCTCCGACGATCCGACGCGCATCTTCAGGGCTGTGCGGTACGCGAGCCGGCTCGGCTTTGCGATCGACCCAGAGACTGCGGCGCTGATGCGCGGCGGGCTCGGGCTCATCGAACGGCTCTCTGGGGACAGGGTCCGCCACGAGCTAGAGCGCTTCTTCGACGAGCCGTGCCCCGGCGCGGCCCTCGCGATGGCGCGCGACCTCGGCGTGCTCGATGCGGCGCATCCCGGCATGGGCTCCGCCGGGGCGCTCGAGGAGGCCAGCCCAGCGCCGGGACCGGAAGGCTGGGACGAGTGGGTGTGCCTGCTCGCCTGCGGGCTGACCGAGCCCAGCGCCAAGAGCATGGCCGAGAGGCTGAACCTGGGCGCGCGCTCGGCGCGCGCGGTGAGGGACGCCGCGCGCATAGGCGCCGGGGCCCTCGCTCCGGGCTCAAACAGGCCCAGCGAGGTCCACGCAGCCCTCTCGCCGATGTCGGCGGCGGCGGTGAGGGCTTGCGCGGCGTCGACGGCGGACCCGGTCCTTCGCTCGGTACTTGATGCCTACCTGGCGCGCTACGCGTCGGTCAGTACCGCGCTCGGCGGCGCGGACCTGGTGGCCATGGGCGTGCCGGAGGGACCGGCGGTCGGGCGGCTGCTTGGCGAGCTGCTGCGCGCGAGGCTGGACGGGGAGGTCGACTCCGCCGAGGCGGAGAGGAGGTTCGTGCGCTCGAGGATGGACCGCTCCTAGCGGCCCATCGCCCGGGGCTCAGCCGGCGGTGGGCTCGGTCATGGCCGCCGGGTCCAGGATCGCGTCGAGGTCCGCCGCCGACAGGTCCGTGCGCTCCGCCGCAACCTCGCGGACGGTCCTGCCCGTTGCCTGGGCCTCCTTGGCGATGGCGGCGGAGGCGTCGTAGCCGATCACCGGCACCAGCGTCGTGACGATGGCGAGACCGCGCTCGACCATGTCCGGCCCGGCGCTGGTGGCTCGCAGGCCGTCTATGCACTGCGCGCCGAAGTTGCGCGCCGAGGCGGCGAGCAGGTCGATCGACTCGAGCAGGTTGTGGGCGGCGACCGGCATCATCACGTTGAGCTGGAAGTTCCCGGACTGCCCGGCCAGCGCGACGGTGACGTCGTTCCCGATCACCTGGGCCGCGGCCATGCACACCGACTCCGCGATCACGGGGTTGACCTTGCCTGGCATGATCGAGCTGCCGGGCTGGACCTCGGGCAGCTCGATCTCGCCTATGCCCGCCCGCGGGCCCGACCCCAGCCACCTGACGTCGTTGGCTATCTTGGTCAGGCTGACGGCGACGGACCGCAGCGCCCCGCTCATCTCGACCACCCCGTCGAGGGCGCTCTGCGCCTGGAAGTGGTTGGCGGTCTCCTCGACCCGTATCCCCATGGACCGCGAGACCCGCTCGCACACGCGCCCGGCGAACTCGGGGTGCGTGTTCACCCCGGTGCCGACCGCGGTGCCGCCGAGGGCGACCTCCCTGAGCCCGGCGGTCGCCGACCGCACCCGGCGGATGCCCCGCTCGACCTGGCCGGCGTGGCCGAGGAACTCCTGTCCCAGCCGCACGGGCGTCGCGTCCTGCAGGTGCGTCCTGCCGGTCTTGACCACGTCCATGAACTCGTCAGACCGCTCGCGCAGCGACGCCTCGAGGCCCTCGAGGGCCGGGATCAGCTCGTGCTCGACGGCCCTGAGGGCGGCGATGTGGATGGCCGTGGGGATCACGTCGTTCGAGGACTGTCCGAGGTTGACGTGGTCGTTGGGGTGGACCGGGTCGCGGGACCCGAGCTCGCCCCCGAGGCGCTCTATGGCCCGGTTGGAGATGACCTCGTTTGCGTTCATGTTGGTCGAGGTGCCCGAGCCGGTCTGGAAGATGTCGACGACGAACTGGTCGTCGAGGTCACCGGCTATCACGTCGTCGGCCGCGGCGGCGATCGCCGTGGCGAGGGCGGGATCGAGCAGGCCAAGCTCCCGGTTGGTCTCGGCCGCGGCCTTCTTTATCTCGCCCATGGCGCGGATGAACGGGCGGGGGAACCGCAGGGCGCTGATGGGGAAGTTCACCACCGCCCGCATGGTGTTCGCGCCGTAGTAGGCGCCGGCCGGCACCTCGAAGGCGCCCATCGAGTCCCTCTCAGTCCTGGTCTCGTCGCTCACACGCTCCTCCAAGCTTGCTCCTATCGGCCGAAGCGGCCCTACGCGAGCGCCCCGGCCATGAAATCGGCCACCAGCTCGGCCGCGGCGTCCTCGCTCCCGGCGAGCGAGTGGCCCGCCCCGGCGATCTCGGTCAGCGTTACCTCGGCCGCGGCCCCGTCGAGCCGGCGGCGAAGCTCCTCGGGCGGCGAGATGCCGTCCCGCGAGCCGGCCACGCACAGGACCTGCGGACCGCGCTTGGCCTTTCCGAGGGCGCCGGCGGCCGACACGGGCGGCGCCACCAGCGCGACGCCCCGCAACCTGCCGAGGCGGCCCATCTCCCTGAGCGCGACGCCCGCCCCGAACGAGTAGCCCGCGAGGCCCAGCCTCCTGCCGTCGATGCCCGGCCAGCGCCTCATCGCCCTGGCCGCGGCCACGAGGTCGTCCCCCTCGCCGGGCCCGTCCGTGAAGCTGCCCTCCGATCCCTTGACCCCGCGGAAGTTGAACCGCAGGGAGGCGATTCCGCGGCGGTCGAGGGCCCTGCAGATGGCCACGACAACCGGGTTGTCCATGTCGCCGCCGAGCATGGGGTGGGGGTGGCAGGCCAGTACCAGGCCCGGCTTCGACCCGCCCGGCTCGGGGGTCGCAAGGACCCCCTCGATGGCCATCCCGCCGCTGTCGAACTGGATGGCCGTCTGCCGCATGGCGACGGCAACTATAGCATTCGGTATCGGGGGGTTGCTAGAATGGCGCCGCTTCCCGTTCATCCCACCAACAAGGAGGGCAAGGCATGCGCGGCGGATACTCCTCGAACACCGGTGGCGGCGGCTCGCCGGGCGACGGCGCCAGGGTCGTCGACCTGCGCAGCGACACGGTCACCCAACCCAGCCCCGAGATGAGGCGGGCGATGTTCGAGGCCGAGCTGGGCGACGATGTGTTCGGTGAGGACCCCACGGTCAACCGGCTCGAGGCGATGGCCGCCGAGATGTTCGGCAAGGAGGACGCCACCTTCGTCGCCAGCGGCACGATGGGCAACGTCGCCGCGGGGATGGCCCACTGCACCCGGGGCGAGGAGATGATCGTGGGCGACAAGTCCCACATGTTCAACGCCGAGGCCGGCGCCCACTCCGCCTTCGGCGGCATCGCCGTCCAGGCGCTTCGCAACGACGAGCGCGGCATGATCGACCCCGACGAGGTCAGGGCCAGGATCAGGCCGGACAACATCCACTATCCGCCGACCCGCCTCATCGGCATGGAGAACACCCACAACCAGTGCGGGGGCAGCGCGCTCACCCCCGACGAGGTGGGCGGCGTCGCCGCCGTGGCGAAGGAGCACGGGATCAAGTTCCACATCGACGGCGCGCGCATCTTCAACGCCGCCGTCGCGCTCGAGACGCCGGTGGCGGAGCTGACCAGGGACGCCGACACGGTCTCGTTCTGCCTGTCCAAGGGCCTTTCGTGCCCGGTGGGGTCGGTGGTCGTGGGGGGGCACGAGGACATCGAGGGCGTTCGCAGGTGGCGCAAGGCGCTGGGGGGAGGTATGCGGCAGGTGGGCGTGATCGCGGCGGCGGGCGTGGTCGCCTTGGAGACGATGGTCGAGCGCATGGCGGAGGACCACGCCAACGCCCGCAAGCTGGCGGTCGGGCTGAGCGGCATAGACGGCGTTAGCTGCGACCCCGACGCCAACCCGACCAACCTTGTGTTCTGCGACGTGACGGCCAGGAACCCGCAGGAGATCCTCAGCAAGCTCGACGAGAGGGGGGTGCGCGCACTCTCACTGCCGGCCGGCTGGAGGTTCGTCACCCACTACGGCATCACCTCAGATGACATAGACCACGCCCTCGACGTGATCAAGGACACCTTCAGGGAGTACGCGGTCGCATAGGAACGCGCTCGGCGGCGCGCCTAGATGCGAGAGCCCCCATAGCCTTGGCCAGATCGTCAGGCGTTGGGATCTATCTGCGGCCTTCTCGGCGGGGTCGGGTGAACTGACTCAGGTCGCAGATCTCGACCGGCGCGTGCCAGGTGGTTTCCCCCAACTCCTGACCCTCCGTGGGTTTCCGCCCATTGCCTTGGAGAGACCACATGAATCCCCCTCACACCCGAGGTCCGGCTGCCAGGGCGGATAGCCTTAAGGAACGGACGGGAGGCGTGTCGTGGACGTGAAGCGGGCGGCAGGACTGGCCAAGAAGCATGTGGGCGACCTGTTTGCTGAGGAGGGGATTAGCAATGTCGGCTTGGAAGAGATCGAGCTTGATGCTAATCGTCGATTCTGGGTGGTCACCGTAGGGTTTTCCCGGCCTTGGGATCATGGAGGCATGGCATCGGTCACCCTTGGGCAAAGGGTCCTTAGGCGCTCCTACAAGGTACTGAAGGTGGACAACGGAACGGGGAAGGTCGCGTCCGTCAAGGACCGCATCCTGCAGGAGGCAAGCTGATACAAGGCCACTGGCCGTTTGCCTTATCGACGCCGACCTGCCGGCCGTATTGGTCGTGGGCAGCGGGGGCGGGGACGTAATCGCCAAGCACCGGCGCTTGGAACACTGCTTGGCCGAAGGCTATGACATTTCCTAGTGTCCTGATCGGTTAAAGCGTTGTATAAATGGTGATGGTATGCGATGCTGGCTCCATTCCAGGGTGCGAGGGGATGAGCCATGCGAACGGGCAGGCCCAAGAAGCCTCTTGAGATAAGTGGCGAGGAACGCGAGAAGCTGGAGACATGGGCCCGCCGGCCGAAGAGCTCGCAGAGGCTGGCACTGCGGTCGCGGATAGTGCTTCGCTGTGCGGATGGGCTGAGCAACAAGGCGGTTGCAGAGGAGCTTGGCGTGTCGGCGGTGACGGTGGGCAAGTGGAGGGAGCGCTTCCGGGAGCACCGGCTGGAGGGTCTCGCAGACGAGCCCCGTCCCGGCGCCCCGCGCAAGATCAGCGACGCGATGGTCGAGGAGGTGGTCACGCGCACGCTGGAGACGCTGCCCGCGGACGCGACCCACTGGAGCACCCGGTCCATGGCCAGGGAGGTGGGACTGACCCAGAACGCCGTGTGGCGCATCTGGCAGGCGTTCGGGCTCAAGCCCCATCTATCGGGGACCTTCAAGCTCTCGGCGGACCCGTTCTTCGTCGAGAAGGTGCGCGACATAGTCGGCCTATACATGAACCCGCCCGACCGCGCGATCGTGCTCTGCCTGGACGAGAAGTCCCAGGTCCAGGCGCTGGACCGCACCCAGCCCCTGCTCCCCATGCGCCCGGGCATGGCCGAGCGCCGCACCCACGACTACGTGCGCCACGGGACCACCTCGCTGTTCGCCGCACTGGATGTGGCCACGGGCAAGGTGATCGGCACATGCCACCGCCGACATCGGCACCAGGAGTTCCTGCGCTTCATGCGGCTGCTGGACGAGCGGCTGCCCAGGGACCAGGAGGTTCACCTGATCCTGGACAACTACGCGACCCACAAGACCCCTGCGGTCAAGCGCTGGTTCGCACAGCACCCCCGCTATCACCTGCACTTCACCCCCACCAGTGCCTCGTGGCTCAATCTCGTGGAACGGTTCTTCTCCGAGCTGACCGAAAGGCGCATCCGCCGCGGCGTCTTCGACAGCGTGCAGGCACTGAAGGAGGCGATCATGGCCTACCTTGATCACCACAACGAGGACCCCAAGCCCTTCGTCTGGACCGCCAGCGCCGACCTCATCCTCCAACGGGTCAAGAGACTATGCGAAGCTTCTTCTCAATCAGGACACTAGAGCTTCCTGAAGATGCCGATCTGCGGGCCTGCGAGAGCCTGCGCGAACCGCTAGCGGCGTAGTCCTGGGCGATCTCCCGTCCCTGTGAAGGCGTAGCTGGTGCTGCGTCCCCCCTCTTGGCTACGGACCAGCACGCCGCGCTCCATGAGGTCCCTTATGTCCCGAAGAGCGGTGTCCTGGGAGCACTTTGTCATCCTCGCCCACCTGGTCGTCGTTAGCTTGCCCTCCATGCCATCGAGAAGGCGGTTGATGACGTCCCGCTGGCGATCGTTGATCGGCAGGGCCGAGATCTCCTGCCAGAACCAGGCCTTCGTCAGCACCGATGAGAGCGTTGCCTCCGCCTCTTCTATGGCCCGGCCCAGACAGTCCACGAACCAGTTCATCCACTCCGAGATGTCCGTGGCTCCCCTCTGCGTACTCTCTAGGATGTCGTAGTACCGGCCCCTCTCCCGCCGGATCTGGGACGACATGCTGTAGAAGCGCTCGGGGCCGCCCTCGGAGCGGGCAAGGGCCATGTCGGCTATGGCCCTTGCGATCCGACCGTTGCCGTCCTCGAACGGGTGAATGGTTACGAACCAGAAATGGGCCAACCCGGCCCTGAGCACCTCGTCGCCCTGGGTGGGAGCGTTGAACCAGTCTAGGAAGGCTCGCATCTCTTCATCGAGCCTGGTCGCCGCCGGAGCCTCAAAGTGCACTCGCTCCCTGCCTATGGGGCCGGAGACGACCTGCATGGGGCCGGAGCCGTCGTCACGCCATCTCCCTACCGCTATGCGCCTAAGGCCGCTCCTTCCCGTCGGGAACAGGGCCGCGTGCCAGCCGAGCAGGCGATCCTCGGTGAGTGGCTGATCGCAATGCTCGGTTGCGTCCAACGTGAGTTCTACCACGCCGTCAATGGCACTGTCGGCCCTGCTCAGACCCGCGATGTCCATGCCGAGACGCCGCGCGACGGAGGAGCGGACCTGGGCCGGGTCGAGCATCTCGCCCTCGATCTCGCTGCTCCTCACCACGTCCTCGGTGAGGGTCTGCAGGAATGCCTCCTTGCGAAGATCGAAGCCGAGCGCCTCCATCCGCCCCAGCAGGCGGCCCTGCCGGTGCCTGACGTCGGCGAGCCGGTCGACCAGACCGTCCTGCCGCCAGTGTAGGCCAGGCCACTCGGGACGTTCGTGTATGTATATTCTCCGCATGATATGCGGATATTCTAGCCATCAATCACCGCAGAGCACAAGGCTTAGCAGGGGTTCGCGGGGTCGGTCTTGCAGTTGCGACTACTCCGTGGCCGGTGCCCGGCCCGCAGCCCGCTGCGTCTGTATCGGCAGGCCCTCCAGAGCGGGAGCGAAGGACGTCTGACCTGTCCGTCGATCAACCCGTACAATCCGGTCCACGACACTTGGGGCGAGGGAGGCCAAGCATGGTGAAATTCGGATACGACGTACCGGTCACCGGCCCAATGGCCGATCCGGAATCGATCGCCCGGATCGCCCGCGGCGGCGAGGAGCTCGGCCTCGAGCATGCCTACCTGTCCGATCACGTCGTCGTCCCGAGATTGATCGCCTCGCCGTACCCGTACACGCCCGACGGCGCCGCGCCGTTCGGAAACAGCTTCCTCGAGCTGCTGACCGCGGTTTCCTACGTGGCGGGCGTGACCTCGCGTGTCCGGCTCGTGACCTCCGTCATGGTGGTGCCCTACAGGGCCGCGGTGCACACGGCGAAGGCGCTGGCCACCATCGACGTCCTTTCCGGCGGGCGGCTGACCCTGGGGGTCGGCGTCGGGTGGATGCGCGAGGAGTTCGAGGCGCTCGGCGCGCCGCCCTTCGCTGAGCGCGGGCGCGTCACGGACGAGTACCTCGCGGCCTTCCGCGAGCTGTGGACGGCGCCGAGCCCGGAGTTCTCAGGCGACCACGTCTCCTTCTCGAACATCGCCTTCGAGCCCAAGCCGGTCCAGAGACCGCATCCCCCCATCTGGGTGGGCGGCGAGAGCCCGCCGGCGCTGAGACGGGCGGCGACGACAGGCGATGGGTGGTACCCGATCAGCTACCGCACCTCGCACCCGCTGGACACGCTCGACGCCCTTAAGGCGTCTCTGGCGCGCCTCCATGCCCTGGCCCGGGAGGCTGGCAGGGACCCGGAGGATATCGAGGTCACATACCACGCCGGGGTCTACGACCGCCGGGACGCCGAGACGGCCGCGGGCGGCGGAAGGAGGGCCTTCACCGGCACCGACGAGCAGATAGCGGACGACGTGCGGCGCTTCGAGGAGGCCGGGGTCTCCAACATCTTCTGGACCTTCCCCGGCCAGACTCCGGACGAGCTGCTCGGGTGGATGGAGCGGTTCGTCAGCGGTCCGGCGGGCCGCTAGCGCCCCCGCCGCCCCCTCCCTTCCACCTCTCTGCGTGCCGCCGGGCGGCCTCGCGCTCGGCCCCCTGGTCCGAGGGCCGGTAGTAGGTTCTGCCCCTTAGCCTCGACGGCAGGTTCTCCATCGGGCTGAAGTGGCCCTCGTAGTCGTGGGAGTACCGGTAGCCGGCACCGTAGCCCTCGGCTGCCATAAGGTCCGTCACCGGGTTGCGCAGGTGCATCGGGACGGGCTCGTTGGGGGTGTCGCGCGCATCCTTCAGGGCGCTGTCGATCGCCATGTACGCAGAGTTCGACTTCGGGGCGGTGGCGAGGTGCACGGTCGCCTCGGCCAGCGGGATCCTGCCCTCGGGCATGCCGACGAAGCTCACCGCCTGCTGGGCCGCGATGGCCACCGACAGCGCGCCGGGGTCGGCGAGCCCGACGTCCTCGGCCGCCAGGATGACGATCCGCCTCGCGATGAACAGCGGGTCCTCCCCGGCGTCCAGCATCCTGGCCAGCCAGTAGACGGCAGCGTCCGGGTCCGAGCCGCGCACCGACTTGATGAAAGCGGAGATCGTGTCGTAGTGCGCGTCGCCCGCCCGGTCGTAGCGCGGCGAGCGGCGCTGCATCGTCTCCTCTACGATCGCGCGCGTTACGTGCCGGCCCCCGTCCTCGCCGACCGGGGCGGCGCCGACAGACATCTCGAGCGCGTTTAGCGCCACGCGCGCGTCCCCGCCCGACAGGGCGACCAGCGCCCGCTTGGCGTCGTCGTCGAAGGTCGGGGCCATCTCCCCGAGCCCGCGCTCTGCGTCCCCGGCCGCCCGGGCGAGGATCGAGCCGACCTGCGCGTCCGAGAGAGGCTTCAGGGTGAACACGCGGGACCGCGAGAGCAGGGGCCCTATCACCTCGAACGACGGGTTCTCGGTGGTCGCGCCTATCAGGGTTATCAGGCCGGACTCGACGTGCGGCAGCACCACGTCCTGCTGGGCCTTGTTGAAGCGGTGGATCTCGTCGACGAACAGCAGCGTGCGCCGCCCGTCGACCCCGAGCCTCTCCCTGGCCTCGGAGATCGCCCGGCGCAGGTCGGCCACGCCCGATCCGACCGCGCTGATCGGCTCGAAGTGCGCCTCGGTGGCGCCGGCGACCAGCAGCGCCAGCGTGGTCTTGCCCGATCCGGGCGGGCCCCACAGGATCAGCGAGGGCAGCCGGTCCGCCTCGATGCTCTGGCGCAGGACGCGCCCGGGCCCGACCAGATGCTCCTGGCCGAAGAACTCCTCGAAGGAGCGCGGCCTCATCCTCGCGGCGAGCGGCGCGCCGCTGCGCAGCTCGCCCTCGCCGCGGTGCTCGAAGAGCGTCACCGGGTCCGCCCCGGCCTCAGGCTCCCGCCATGGCCGCCCCGAGGGCGGCCTCGACCGCGGTGTCCTGCTCGGTGAGCACGGTGCGCGGGTCCAGCAGCACCCGCCCGGCCTCGATGCGGCCGATGACCGGCGGGCTGCACCCGCGCAGCCGCCCGGCCAGCGCGTCCGCGCCCCGCTCGCCAGGGTCGACCGAGATCGCCCAGGAGGGGAGAGTCTCGCCGGGCAGGCTCCCGCCGCCCACCGCCGAGCGGGCGCGGACGACCTCGGCCCCGGCCCCCAGCGGCGCGGCCCATCGCCGCGCCCGCGCCTCGATCTCCTCCTCGGCGGCCGAGATCATGCGCCAGATGGGCACCTCGCGCTCCGCCTCGCCGCGCAGGTAGTGGATCAGAGTCGCGCCCAGGGCCGCCAGGCTCATCTTGTCGGCCCTCACGGCCCGTGCCAGCGGGTGGCGGGCCAGTCGCCCGACCGCATCGCGCCTCCCGCAGATGAGCCCGGCCTGCGGTCCGCCCAGCAGCTTGTCGGCGGAGAAGAACGCCAGGTCGACGCCGGCGGCCAGGCTCTCCTGCGGCATGGGCTCGTGGGCGAGCCCGTAGGCCGCCGCGTCAACCAGGCAGCCGCTGCCGAGGTCGTGCAGGACCGGCACGCCGCTGCGCGCGCCTAGGTCTACAAGCTCCGCGATCGACGGGGTGTGGGTGAAGCCGACGGTCCTGAAGTTGCTGGCGTGGACGGCGAGGATGGCCCCCGTCTCCGCGGTGATCGCGGCCTCGTAGTCCCGGGCGTAGGTCCGGTTGGTGGTGCCGACCTCGACGAGCTCTGCCCCGCTCGCGGCCAGCACTTCGGGTATCCGGAACCCGCCGCCGATCTCGACGGCCTCGCCCCTGGAGGCGACCACCTGCCTCCCGGCCGCAAGGGCCACCAGGCCCAGCAGGACGGCCGAGGCGTTGTTGTTGACGACGAGCGCCGCCTCGGCGCCGGTGACCCGCCTGAGCAGCTCGGCCGGCACGGCCTGGCGCGATCCCCTGGAGCCCGTCTTAAGGTCGTACTCGAGGTCGCCGTACGCCCCGGCCGCCGCGGCCGCCGCCTCGACCGCGGCCCGGCTCAGCGGCGCGCGTCCCAGGTTGGTGTGGAGGACGACGCCGGTGGCGTTGACGACGGGCCTGGGCCAGCTGCGCCACGCCGCCGCGGCCGCCAGCACCTCCTCGGCCACGGCGGCGGCGGAGGGGACGTCCGCGCCGAGGGCCGCCGCCGCCCTGGCCCGCCCCAGGCTCTCGCGGACCAGGTCCGTCACGGCCCCGCCACACAGGTCCTGTGCCAGGGATCGGACCCGCTCGTCCATGAGCACCCTGTCGACGCTCGGTAGGTGTCGGAGATTGGAGCTCACCCCGGGCTGGGCCTCCGTGGGGATGTGGGCCGGCTCGCCGGCGGGTGCGATTATAGACCAACGCCCGGCGCCCGCCCGGCCCGCGCGGCGCGGTGCATCGGCGGCGGGCCCGCGTTGACGCCGCGAAGCGGCAATTTGCTAGAATTGCACGCCGGCTGTCGGCACCCATGATCGTTGTAGGACTTACCGGCGGCATAGGCACGGGAAAAAGCGTGGTGTCGGGCATTCTCTCGGGGCTCGGCGCCTCGGTGATCGACGCCGACGCCGTCGGCCACGAGGTCTACAGGAAGGGAACCGGGGGACACAGGGCCGTGGTGGACCGCTTCGGCCCGGACGTGGTCGGGGCCGACGGCGAGATCGACCGCGCCGCGCTCGGCGCCGTGGTGTTCGCGGACACCGAGGCGCTGGCGTCGCTCAACTCCTTGGTCCATCCGAGGATGCGCGAGGCGCTGATAGGCGCCCTGGGCGACCTGCGGGAGTCGGGGGCCGAGGTGGCGGTCGTTGAGGCGGCGGTGCTGCTGGAGGCGGGCTGGGCCGACCTTGCTGACGAGGTCTGCGTGGTCGACGCGCCCTGGGAGGCTGTGGTCGAGCGGCTCGGGCCGAGATTCGGCGGGGACGAGGGTGCGATCGCGGCGCGGGCCCGGGCGCAGATCGCCAGGGAGGACCGCCTTGCGGCGGCGGACGAAGTGATAGTGAACGACGGCTCCTTGGACCGGCTCAGGGGCCGAGTCGAGCAGCTCTACGGCAAATGGACGGAGGCGGCCCGCGGCGGGGCCGGCGACAGATGACCACCACCGACAAGTCGACCAAGACCCTATACCGAAGCTACATCATCGAGGAGTACCACCTCCAGGATGAGCCCTACTACGTTCCCCTGGGTGACGAGATAGAGCTCTTCGAGGCGGCGTACCGCGAGCGCATCCCCATCCTCTTCAAGGGTCCGACCGGCGTCGGCAAGACCCGCTTCGTCGAGTACATGTCGTACCGGCTGGGCAGGCCGCTGACCAAGGTGCGCAAGCGCTCGAGGGCCGACAGCAACGGCGCCAACCTGCCCCTGGTCACCATCGCATGCCACGAGGACCTGACCGCGAGCGACCTGGTGGGCCGCTACCTGCTCGAGGGCGACAGCACGGTCTGGATCGACGGTCCGCTAACGCGCGCGGTCAAGGTGGGGGGCATCTGCTACCTGGACGAGATCGTCGAGGCCCGCAAGGACACGACGGTGCTGATTCACCCGCTGACAGACCACAGGCGGCTGCTGCCGGTCGAAAAGCGCGGGGAGCTGCTGGAGGCCGCCGACGGCTTCTTGCTGGTGCTCTCCTACAACCCGGGATACCAGAGCGCCCTCAAGGACCTAAAGCACAGCACGCGCCAGCGGTTCGTGGCGATCGAGTTCAACCCGCCGCCGCGCGAGATCGAGGCCCAGATAGTCGAGCACGAGTCCGGCGTCGACGCTGAGACGGCCCTCCAGCTCGCCCGGCTGGGCGAGAAGGTCAGAAACCTCAGGGAGCACGGCCTTGCCGAGGGCGCCAGCACCCGGCTGCTGATATACGCCGGCAAGCTGATCAAGGCCGGAATAGCCCCGCGCAGGGCCTGCCAGGTGGCGGTCAACTGGGCCGTCACCGACGACCACTCGGTGCAGCGCAGCATCGAGGAGGTCACCACCTCCATCTTCGAGTGATGGGCCCGGCCCCCCGCTGATGGACCGCTCGGCCCGGGAGGCCCTGCGCCGGGCGCTCGCCGAGGCGCCCCCGCCATCCGTGGCGGTGGACGGGGCGGCGCTGCGGCCCGCCGCCGTTCTGGTGCTCGTCTACGGGCGCGCGGGCGAGGACGTGGTGCTGCTCAGCAGGCGGAGCGAGGCCCTCGAGGAGCACCCGGGCGAGGTGTCGTTCCCCGGCGGAAGGCGCGAGGCGGCCGACGGCTCGCCCCTCCAGACCGCGCTGCGCGAGGCGAGCGAGGAGGTCGGGCTGGACCCGTCCGACGTCGAGGTGCTCGGCGAGCTCGGCCGCTTCACCACCCTGAGCGACTACGCGATCAGCGCCTTCGTGGGCACGGTCGACGGTCCCTACGAGTTCACGGTCAACGGCGCCGAGGTTGACAGCCTTATGGAGGTGCCGCTAGCGGAGCTGATGGACCGGCGCGGCCTGCGGGACGACGTCCGGGTGGTCGATGGCGACCTGGCGGTGCTGCCGTCTTTCGCGCACGGGGGGAACCTGATCTTCGGGGCGACGGCCCGCATGCTCGACCGGCTGGTCGAGGTCCTCGACGCGTCGCGCGTCCGGGCGGCGGCGTGAGCGGGGCGGCGCGGTGACCTCGTCGGAACGGGCCCTGGCCGCGCTCTGCGAGCACCCCGAGGGGCTGCGGACCGAGTACGAGCGCGCCCTGCCGGCCATGCGCTCCCAGCTGACGGACGAGCAGCTCGAGAGCTGGTTCGAGGCCGGGGTGCGGATCGCCTCCCACAGCGCCCACTCCTGGGACTCGGCCGCCCAGTTCTACCGCGCCAGCCCCGGGGTCATCGGATCGCTTCCTCCCAACTACTTCATCAAGTGGATGGACTGCGGCACCTCCGTCGCCCTCGAGTCGCCCACGCTGGGGTCGGCGTACTTCGCGGCGGGTCCCAGGACCATGACGCGCCTGCGGGCCAAGGACGTCGAGGCCTGGACCGAGCTCGGCCGAGGCCTGTACAAGGGCACCTGGAAGTCGAGCACGCTCGCCAACAAGTTCTTCGAGACCAGCCCGGACCTGCTCGAGCACCTCTCGTTCGAGCAGTTCGGGCGCTTCGTCCTGTTCCTGGACGTGCTGTCGCGCCACTCCTACGACCTGGCGACCGAGTGCCTAGCCCTGGGCAAGGGCCTGTTCCCGATAGTCGGCGAGGACAAGGACGCCTTCATATCCCTCTCGCTCACCCTCGCCGAGACGGGGTGGCGGCAGGTAAAGCCCTTCTTCGAGGCCAGCGCGAAGGCCCTGCCGCGGGTGGAGCGGGGCCAGCGCCTGCGCTTCCTGGCGATGTCGGAGAGGCTGCTGGTCTCCGGCGCCACCAACATGCCCGCGACGATGCTCGAGATATCCCAGTCCCTCCAGGCCGTCGAGGCCCGCAGCCACGGCGCGCTCCTGGACATGGCCGAGCCAGTGCTCGACATGGCGCCCCCAGCGATGCCCGAGTTCGTCAAGAGCGCCCCGCGCGTGCTCGAGCGCGTCTCGCTCGATCGGCTGTCGGTCTGGTGCGAGGAGGGAAAGCGCGTCCTAGAGCACAACGACGACGGGGGCCTGGCGTTCTTCCGCATAGAGTCGGCGCACTCCGAGCGGTTCCTGGAGGAGATCTCCTCGGGCGTCGAGTTCGACCGCATCCGTACGGTGGTGGAGATGTACTGCCGGGCCCTGGCGGGCCAGGAGGTGGACCTGGCGGACACCCAGGACCTGGTCGACAAGAACATCGGCTGGGTCTCGTCCGAGTCGCCCACCACCGAGGGCTCGACGGTGTACCTGCCTTCCCTGATCGACCGCTACCCGACCAAGGACGAGAACTTCCTGTGGTTCAAGGTGGTCGCGACCCACCAGGTCGCCCGCATGGAGTTCGGGAGCTTCCGCTTCGAGTTCGCCCGGCCATCCACGCGCTTCGAGGACCGGCGCTGGGAGATGGAGGAGGCCGCCGGCCCGGGCCGCGCATCCGCCGCCCGGGCGGCCGACCTGCAGAGGTTCTTCGACCTGTTCGAGGACAGGCGGCTCGCGCTCGACGTCTTCTCCGTCGTCGAGGACGGGCGGGTCGACGCCAGGGTCAAGGCCGATTACAGGGGGATAAGGAGGCCCTACGAGCGCGTCCAGTGCGACTCCCTCGAGACCAGGCCCGACATCCTCGAGCTTCCGGCCAGGGAGGCGCTGATCGAGTTCCTCGTACGCGTCAGCCTGTCGGACGATGCCTCCGCCCCCGTTCCGTCGGAGCACGTGGATGCGGCCGTGCAACTGAGGCGCATCGCCCGCCGGGCGATGACGGCGGAGGCGAGCGTCGAGGACTCGGCCGAGGCGACGCTCAGGATATGCGCCATCCTCTCGCAGGTCCCCAACGAGCAGGTGCCGCCCGAGGACTGGGAGGACCCCCCGGACGTCGAGGAGGAGGCGGACTCGGAGCCCTACGTCGACCCGGAGTCGATGCTCTCGCTCCTGGAGCAGATGGGCGCGGGCTCCGGCGGGGAGGAGGACCCCGACGCCGAGGACTACGACTCGCCCCAGCCCGTCGAGTACCGCGGCGACTTCAAGCCCGAGCTGACCCAGTTCCTAGAGCGGCTGCGCAGCCAGGGACAGGGTGAGGAGGGCGAGCAGGAGGGCGACCCCATCACGCAGGAGATGCTCGAGCAGCTCCTGGAGACGAGCGTCGAGCTGGCCCAGCCGTCGCCGGAGGGGGAGACCCGGTCGCTGACGGACGAGATGACCGAGAACATGCTCAAGGAGGTCGGGCTCCAGCGGCCGGACTCAGCCGAGGGAGGGCAGGGGCCCCTGGTCCACGTGGACGAGTCGGGCGGGGAGCTCGACGCGGACGAGCCCGAGACGTTCGTATACGACGAGTGGGACTTTCGGGCCGACGACTACAAGCCGCGCTGGTGCGTCGTTCGCCAGAAGAACATGGCCGAGGGCGACGCCGCCTACTACAGCTCGGTCCTGACGCACTACGGCTCGCTCGTCCAGCAGGTCCGCCGCCAGTTCGAGCTGATGGTGCCGGAGATGATGCGCAAGGAGCGCCGCCTCCAGGACGGCGAGGACATCGACATCGACGACGTGATAGAGGCGATGGTCGACATCCACACCGGGTCCAGCCCCTCCGAGAAGCTCTACTGGCGCCGCAACAAGGTCCAGCGCGACGTGGCCGTCGTGTTCCTGCTGGACACCAGCGCGTCCACCGCCGAGGCGATCGACGAGACCAAGCGCGCCCCGGACGACTGGGGGGCCCCGGATGACCCGGTCGAGTACATGCTGTGGCTGCGCTCGCGCAGGGGCGAGGGCGCCAAGCGCTCCTACAAGCGGATAATCGACCTTGAGAAGGAGGCGCTAGTCCTGCTGATCAACGCCCTCGAGGCCATCGGGGACACCTACGGCATCTACGGCTTCAGCGGCTACGGGCGCGAGAACGTCGAGTTCTACACGATCAAGGACATCGACGAGCTGTTCTCCGAGAAGATCAGGCGGCGCATCGACCGCATATCGCCCCTGCACGCCACGCGCATGGGCCCGGCCATCCGCCACGCCACCTCGAAGCTCGAGGAGCGGGACGCGCGCACCAAGCTGCTGTTCCTGATCAGCGACGGCCGGCCCCAGGACCGCGGGTACAGCAGGGAGGGCGTCGAGAAGGAGTACGCGGTCCACGACACCCGGATGGCGCTGGACGAGGCGCGGGCCAAGGCGGTCAACGCGTTCTGCCTGACCGTGGACCGCAGCGGCCACGACTACCTAAAGACGATGACCCAGGACATGGGCTACGAGGTCCTGGACGACATCTACGCGCTGCCGCACAGGCTGCTCTACCTGTACAGAAAGCTCACCATGTAGGGCCGCCGCCGGCCCGGGGGCTCAGCCGCCCTCAGGGGCCGGGTAGTCCTCGCGCTTGCGTGGGGACTCCACGTAGAGCGGTTCCTGGTGGAGCGCCAGGACCGCGTCGACCCAGTCGGCCGGCAGCAGCAGCAGCGGCTGGGCCAGCTCTCCCTCCTCGGTGCGGGCGTAGTAGCCGGCTCCGTCCGCGCTCAGCTCGCCGATCCGGTAGATGACGCCGTCGTCGTACTCCGTGCCCCGGGAGGTCAGGCCCGCGAACCGAAGGTGGATCGCCGTCGACTTTTCGAAGATGCCGTACGGCGTGAAGTCGTCGACGTGGTTCTCGAGCACCCTCTGGTCGACCGGGCCCTCCAGCAGCGGAATGCCCTCCACCTGCCATCGGTCCAGCTGCAGCCCGACCCAGTTGAGGTCGTGGTCGTGGTTCTGCACCGTCCACTCCCCGTCGCGGATCTTGTACTGGACCCACGAGCTGTCGCCGCCGTGGTGCTCGCTCCTGATGACGCTGAGCTCGAGGATGTCGTCCGGGTTCCTCTGGACGAACCACTTGGGCAGGGGAGGGTCGGTGACCAGGCGCGAGAGCACGGTGCCCCAGGTGGACGTGACCAGGAAGAGCTGGTCGTACCCGGTCACCTGCCCGTATAGGTGCTTTCCGTCCGTGGTCAGGTCGCCGAGCAGCACCGTTATGTCCCGCCCGTCGGAGAGCCTGACGCGGACCTCGGTCTCCGGGTTGGTCAGGCCGTACTGGGCGGGGTTGTCGACCCGTTCCTGGAGCAGCCGGCGCGAGCGCGGGCCCGTGAGGATGAGCACCATGCCGCCCCACCGCTCGCGCCTCGGCGCGACGCCGGGCAGTCCCTCGAACTGCCACTTGCGGTCCTCGTCGCGGACGAACTTGACGCGCTCGCGGCGGTGGCTGACCTCGATCACGTCGATGTCGGACTCCGCGACCTGGTAGAACCACGGCGCGTCCGGCTCTTCCTCGGGCGCGGAGCTGAACGGGTTGATCCACACGACCACGCCGACGGCCACGCCGACGGCGATCAGGACGATCGTTACCTTGAGGTTCACCGGCCAGCCCTCTAGGTCGCTAGCGCCTTCTCCACCAGACCCACGCCCCCATGAGTATCAGCAGCGCGGGCGGGAGGAACCAGCTCGACCACTGGATGAAGTCGCGCTCGTTGCGGGTGAGCACGAGCTCGCGCACGGGGAAGATCTTGGGCCTTATGGATATCAGGTCCACGTCGTCGGTCGCGTAGTTGACCGAGTTGAGGAAGAAGTCGGAGTTGTCGCGGCTGGTGAAGAACTCGTTGGAGACGAAGTCCGAGTCGCCGAAGGCGACGACCTTGGTAAGCGGCAGCGACGCCAGGCACCGAACGGGCGGATCGGCGACCTTGCCGCAGGCCTCCACCGCCGAGGCCACGGCGTAGGGCCCGGGTATGTCGACGGTGGGGTCGGGCCTCGGGTTGTCCACGTCGGACTCCAGCCAGCTCGCCTGCGTGGTCATCGCCAGCGGCACGAACCGGGTCTGCGGCGGGATGTCCTCTGCGGGCAGCGTCGCCCCGACCGCGGTGGCGTCCGGGAAGAAGGTGACGTCGATCTGGGAGGTTATGCCTATGCCGGAGAGCTCCGTGCTCACGTACTGTCCGTTCGCGCGCTGGATGAGGGGGGTCAACAGCCTGCCCGCGATCGAGCTGCCGGCGTCTGCGAGCGTGTCGATTTCCACCCTGACGCCCCACTCGGCTAGCAGGTCTCGGAACGAGGCCGGGCTGCCGGGGTCGAGCAGCGCCACCATCCTCCCGCCCGACCGCAGGTACGCGTCCAGGGCGGCGTACTCCTCGGGGTCCAGGTCCTGCTTCGGTCCGGCGACCACGAGCGCGGCGGCGTCGTCCGGCACCGCCCTTACCTGCAGGAGGTTGAGCGCCTGGACCGCGTAGTTGTCGCGCAGCAGGCCCTCGAGCGCGAGGTCGAAGCCGATCGGCTCGATCTGGCCGGTCGCCGCGTCGCGCGTGGCCGAGCGCTCCTTGTGGCCGGTCAGGATGTAGACCTTCTTTCGCTCGACGCCGGTCACGACCAGTATGCCCGTCACCAGCTGCTGCTCGGATGCGGGGAAGACCTGCTGGAACGTGCCCACCTCCAGGTTCTCGATAACGATGGCCGGGAACTGGGTGACGTTGTAGTTGAGCGCTATCGCGCGGCGCAGCTCCGGATCCACGAACCGGTACTCGAAGTTGGCGCTGCTGCGGGCGAACTCGTTGAGCACGTCCTCCACCTGCTGGCGGCGCACGTCGCCCTCTACGAAGAACGCGTTGGCCCGCACGGGCTGATCGAGGTTGTCGAGGATCTGCACCGTCTGGGGCGCCAGGGTGAAGAAGCGGGTCGCCGTGACGTCGAAGCGCTGGAAGTTGCGGAAGAACAGGAAGTTGATGAGCACGACGATGGCGAAGAAGGCCACGGCCATGATCAGGATGTTGGTCCCGTAGCGGGCCTGCCGCCCGACCAGGAAGATCGCCACCCCGCGCGGGGACAGCACCAGCGCGGCGAAGATCAGCGCCGCGCCGATGATCAGCACGGTCAGGGAGAAGCCCGCGATGTCCTCGATGGACAGGTACAGGATGCCGCCCGCCAGCACGGCGACCACGCCGACCACGGCCGCGATCGTGGCCCAGAACGAGGTGGACCTTACCTGGGACCTCAGCGCCTCGCCGAGCGTCTCGTCCATGGGGGCGAGCTTGGAGGGGTCGCCGACCAACCTAGCGCCACCTGCGGGTCTCGACCGCCCTTACGGACAGGAACAGGAAGACCGCGATCATGCTCAGGTAGTAGACGAGGTGGCTGGTGTCGACGATGCCGCGCGCGAAGTCGTCGAAGTGCGCCTGCATGGAGATCCTCTCGACGATGTCCACGGCGACCCCCTGGAGGCGCAGCCCCAGCAGGTCGATGAACGTGAGCACCGACAGGCTGCCGATGCCCAGCACCGCCGCAACGATCTGGTTGTTGGTCAGCGACGAGGCCAGCATCCCGATCGCCAGCGCCGCCGCCCCGTACAGGATCATCCCGAGGTAGGCCGCCATCACCGGGCCGCTGTCCGGCTCGCCGAAGGCGTAGATCATCACCACGTAGTAGAGCGTCATCGCCAGCGAGGCTATGAGGATCGCGAAGCTGGCCAGGTACTTGCCGAGCACCACCTCCCAGTCCCGCACAGGGGCGGTCAGCAGCAGCTCCATCGTCCCCAGCTTCTGCTCCTCGGCCAGCAGCCGCATGGTCAGGACCGGGGCGAGCAGGATGAAGAAGGTCGTGGAGGGCCCGGCGAAAGCGCGGACGGTGGCCTCGGGGGTGGGGCTGAGCACCTCCAGGACGAACCAGATTCCCGCGTGGAGGACGAACATCGCGCCGACGACGTAGGCGATGGGCGTCTGGAAGTAGACCCGGAGCTCCTTCCAGGCGATGGCCACCAGGTTGTTCCAGGACGTCACTACGGCGTTCAACCGGCCTGCTCCTCGGCCTGCTCCTCCTCCGGCACGTCCTCGGTCGTGGTCAGCCGCAGGAATATCTCCTCGAGCGACATGCCTATCGACTCGAGCCTGACCAGGCCCCAGCCGCCGCCGACAACGGCGGCCGCCAGGTCCGCCCTGACGTCCGCGCCCTGCTCGGCCTCTATCTCGTAGCCGCCGTGGGCCTCGCCCGCCGCGGCCGCCTTGCGCCGCACGGACGTCACGCCGTCGACCTTGGAGACGGCGGCCACCACGTCCCGTGTGGGGCCGAGCACGTCCAGCTCGATTCGCTCAACGCCCCTGAGGCGCGTGGCGAGGTTCTCCGGGCGGTCGATGGCGACTATCTGGCCCTCGTGGATGATGATCACCCGCTCGCAGATCGTGCTCACCTCGGGGAGGATGTGCGTGCTGACGATGACGGTTCGCTCGCCGCCCAGGTCCCTGATCAGCTCGCGGGTCTCGACGACCTGGATGGGGTCTATGCCGATCGTCGGCTCGTCGAGGATCAGGACGTCCGGCTCGTGGAGGATCGCCTGGGCGACGCCCACCCTCTGGCGAAAGCCCTTCGAGAGCTTGTGTATGTAGGTGGTGAAGTACTCCTGGAGCCGGCAGATCTCGATCACGTCGTCGATCCGGCGGTTGACGTGCTGGGCGGTCATGCCGCGGATGCGCCCCATGAAGCCCAGGTAGTCCTCGACCGACATGTCGCCGTAGAGGGGCACCGTCTCGGGCAGGTAGCCGATGTGGCGCCGCGCCTCAAGGGAGTTGGTAACGATGTCGTACCCGGCCACGGTGCACTTGCCGTGGGTCGGCGGGACGAAGCCGGTGACGATCTTCATCGTCGTCGACTTGCCCGCGCCGTTCGGGCCCAGGAATCCCAGCACCTCGCCCTTCTCGACGCGGAAGCTGATGTCCGTTATCGCCGGGAAGCTGCCGTAGTACTTGGTGACGGAGTCGAGTTCAATCATCGCGTCTGGGCGACGGGGCGCGGCGACCCGCCGAGCGGGCCGCGTGCAGTCGTAGTCGCATGATCACGGGATGGGGAGATGTGCCAGAATTCCGGGTGGGGCCGCGGGCCCCGATTCCAAGTCCACCGGCGGGAGGGCGTGCCCTCGCGGCCGGACGGGATTCTATACTACCACCCCGAAGCGTTGGATTTCAGGAGGAAGCGCGCTTGCATCTGGCCATCGACGCCTACGGGGTGGACGCAGGGGTCCTCGCGGACGAGGGCGTGGTCGCCGATTTCCTCGCGAGGTGCCCCGACGCGATCGGCATGACCAGGATCATCGAGCCCCAGGTCTACACCTACAGGGGCAGGGAGCCGAGGGACTGGGGCGTCTCGGGCTTCGTGCTTATCGCCGAGAGCCACGTCTCGGTGCACACCTTCCCCGAGCGCGGCTACCTGAGCGTGGACATATTCTCGTGCAAGGACTTCGACCGCGCCGCCGCCGAGGGCGAGTTCCGAGAGAGCTTCGGCGCGGTGGAGACCAGGGCCTGGCTGATGGACCGGGGGGTCGACTACGACAGCCCCCGCCCGCTCTACGGCGCGATGGTGCGCGGGCGGGTCGGCCTGGCGCGGCGCGCGGCGGGGACCTGACCCCCGCGGCTTAGTGGGCGGCCCGTCCAACTTCCTCGACTACCCGCCGCCGGGGGTGGCCCCGGGGTCCGCGCGCGCGGCCCTGATCCCCGTGCCGTACGACGGGACCGCGTCCTACCGCCCGGGCGCCCGCCACGGCCCGGCCGCAATCATCGCGGCCTCGGCGCAGATGGAGGACTACGACGTCGAGCTCGGCTGCGACCCGTCCCTGCTGGGCATCCACACGGCGCCCGCCGTGGAGCCGGGCGACCGCCGCCCCGGGGAGATGGCGGATGCGGTGGAGCGGGCGGTGGACGCCTGGGCGGCCGAGGGGACGCTGGTGGGGGTGCTCGGCGGCGAGCACACCGTCGCGGTCGGCGCCGTGCGGGCGATCGCGCGGCGCGAGCGGAGCCTCTCGGTGCTCTTCCTCGATGCCCACGCCGACATGCGGGACAGCTACATGGGCAGCGCCTACAGCCACGCGTGCACCGCCCGCAGGATCGCGGAGGTGTGCGGCCTCGTGCAGGTCGGCGTGCGCAGCGCGGAGGCCGAGGAGTGGGGGTGGATGCGGACCAACCGCGTGCCGGTGGTCACCTGGCCCCCGGAGGGAGGCATCGACCAGGCGGTGGCGACGGTGCTGCGGCACCTCGGCGACCCGGTGTACGTATCCCTGGACCTGGACGTGCTGGACCCCTCGGTGATGGCGGCCGTGGGCACACCCGAGCCCGGCGGCATGACCTACGGGGAGGTGCTCGCGTTGCTTCGCGCGGTCGCGCGGAGCAGGCGGATAGCGGGCTTCGACGTCTCGGAGCTGGCCCCCTGCGAGGGGCCGGCGGCCTGCTCGTACACCGCGGCGAAGCTGGTCTACAAGATCATCGGATACGCCCTGTGCTGACCCCCCGGGCGCGCCCGATCCGGGCGTGGGGCGGATGCGGGGCCGTGCTAGAATCGATCCGATGAGCGCTCCATACCGGGCGGGCCCCGGTGCGCCCGCCGGCCTCGTATACATGGACCACGCGGCCACGACGCCGGTGGACCCCCGGGTGCTGGCGTCGATGATCCCGTACTTCTCGGACAGCTTCGGCAACCCGTCCAGCCTCTACGGCCCCGCCCAGGAGGCCAGGAAGGCCATCGACGACGCCCGCGAGATCGTCGCCGCGGCCCTGGGGGCCCGGGCGAGGGAGATCGTGTTCACCGGCGGCGGCACCGAGGCCGACAACCTCGCCGTGAAGGGGGCCGCGCTCGCGCTGCGCAGCGCGGGCAACCACGTGGTCACCTCCAGCATAGAGCACCACGCGGTGATGCACGCCTGCGAGCAGCTCGAGGAGTTCGGGTTCGAGGTCGACCGCGTGCCGGTGGACCCCGAGGGCATGGTCGATCCGGCCGCCGTCGAGCGCGCCGTCAACGACCGCACGGTGCTGGTCACCGTGATGCTGGCCAACAACGAGATCGGCACCATCCAGCCCGTCGCGGAGATAGCCCGGCGCGTCCGGGAGAGGGCGGACCGGGAGGGGCGGACCGTTGTGGTGCACACGGACGCCGTGCAGGCGGCGGGCTACCTGGACCTCGGCGTGCGCGCCCTTGGCGTCGACATGCTCAGCATCTCGGCGCACAAGTTCCACGGCCCCAAGGGCGTGGGAGCCCTCTACGTTCGGCGCGGCACGCCGTTCGAGCCCCAGATGGTCGGGGGCGGCCAGGAGCGCCACAGGCGCTCCGGCACCGAGAACGTGCCGGGCATAGTCGGCATGGCGGCCGCGCTCCGGCTGGCCGAGGAGCGCAGGATCGCCGGCACCGGCGCGATAGCGCGGCTCAGGGACCGGATCATAGAGGGGCTGATGGAGCGCGTGGACGGCGTGCGGCTCAACGGGCACCGCACCGAGAGGCTCCCCAACAACGTCAACGTATCGTTCGACTCCGTCGAGGGAGAGCCCATCCTGCTGGGCCTGGACCTGGCGGGCATCTGCGCGTCGAGCGGCAGCGCGTGCTCCTCGGCCTCGCTCGAGCCCTCCCACGTGCTGCTGGCCATCGGCCTGGGGGCGGACCAGGCGCAGGGCAGCCTCAGGATCACCCTGGGGCACGGCAGCACGGACGCGGACGTCGACGCGCTGCTCGACACGCTGCCGGGCCTCGTATCCAAGCTGCGGGCGATGCCTTCGCTGGCGGCGGCGGGCTGAGATGCCGGGCCGCGCCCTCGCCGCCGTCCTCCTCGCTGCGCTCGCGGCCGCTGCCGCGGCCGGCTGCGGGGGAGGGGATCCCGACGCCTTCGCGGTCCGCGGGCGGACGATGGAGATCGTCTTCGAGAGGCCGGTGGTCTCAAAGAGGGTGTTCTTCACCAACGCCGGGACCGACTATCTCATCGAGGTCCCGGACCCCAGCACCCGGATAGCGGCGATGAAGGTCACCGTGATAAACCGCCAGATCAACATCACCAAGCTGCGCGTGGGCACGGACTCGGTCTCGATCGGGAACGGGCGGACCGGCGAGCGCCACGGCGCGATATCCCCATTCGTGCGGGCGGTGGAGCACGACGGGCCGATCCCGGAGGGCGAGGGCTTCTCGCCGCTGCTGTGGGACAACTTCGAGCTCGAGCGCGGGTTCCAGTCCTCGGGCTGGATCTTCTTCGAGGTGCCGGTCGGGCTGACCCTGGACACGATGTGGTGGAGGGCCGCCGACGACATCATCGGCAGGTTCTAGGCCGCCCGCCGGGCCCGGGGCCCGGCCGCGGCGATGCCGATGGGGATAGAATGAAAGGCATGGTCGGCGCCCGCGCCAGAGCCCGGGCGCCGCGGATCGAGCCGTCCCGCGCGCCGGCGCGGGCGGCCACCCTTTAGGAGTATCAGCGGATGGCAACTACTGACGTAAGCGACGCCACATTCGAGAGCGAGGTGATCTCCGCCGAGCAGCCCGTCCTGGTCGACTTCTGGGCCGAGTGGTGCGCCCCCTGCAAGATGATCGCCCCCATCGTCGAGGACCTCTCGAACGAGTACGACGGCAGGTTCAAGTTCGTCAAGCTCAACGTCGACGACAGCCCGGACACGGCCGCCAAGTACGGGGTCCGCGGCATCCCGACCCTGCTGATCTTCCACGGCGGCCAGCCGGTGGACCAGCTCGTTGGCGCAGTGCCCAAGAACGTCCTCAAGGGCAGGGTGGACGGCGCCCTCAAGAAGGCCGCCGAGGCCTAGCCGCGCAGCCCGCCCCCGGAGGCGGCCCGGGCCTTCCTCCGGGCATTTGCTAGACTCTAGGCCTCTCGGGGGCGGATGGGTCCCGGTGGGCTCCTTGGTCTTCAAAACCAGTGGCCCCGGCCCTTCGGTCGGGGTGGTGGGTTCGACTCCCTCCCGCTCCCGCGGCCCCGCCGGACGCCCACTACTGGGCGATCACCCCTCCGTCTATCACCAGCTCTGCGCCGGTGATGTAGGAGGCCTCGTCCGAGGCCAGGAAGACGATGCCCTCGGCGATCTCCTCGGGCTCGGCGAAGCGGCCGAGCGGGACCTGCGAGGTGCGGTCGGCGAGCAGCTCGGGGTCGGTGAACAGGGGCTTTGCAAGGGGCGTCTTGGTGAAGCCGGGATGGATCGAGTTGGCGCGTATCCCCTCCGGCGCGTACTGGATCGCCGCCGCCTTGGTGATCTGGCGTATCGCACCCTTGGCCGTCTGGTAGGACGTGACGGTGTTGGCCCCGACGATCCCGTGGATGGACGAGATGTTGATGATCGAGCCGCCGCCCCTGCGGCGCATCCGGGGTATGGAGTGCTTCATGCCCAGTAGGGTGCCCCGGGCGTGCACCCTCAGCTCGTGCTCGAGGCCCTCGACGGTGGTGAACTCGACCTTTAGCGCCTCCTCGGCGCTGCGCGGACCCTCGGGGTCCGAGAAGTCGCCGCCGTAGTCGGGGATGCCGATGCCGGCGTTGTTCACCAGCACGTCCAGCCCGCCGTGCTCGGCCTCGATCGACTCGAGCGCCGAGCGCCAGAGGGCCTCGTCGGTGACGTCGAGGTGGACGTAGTGGGCCGAGCCGCCCGAGTCGCGGATCTGCGCGGCGGTGCGCTCGCCGAGCTCGTCGCTTATGTCGGCCAGATAGACGGTGGCGCCCTCGCGGACGAAGGCCCAGGCGGCGGCCCCGCCGATCCCCCTGATCTCCCCGGTGAGCCCGGCGGCAGCGCCGGTTATGATCGCCACCTTGCCGCTGAGTCGCACGGGGCCAGACTATCGGAGGCTCCGGCGGCGGTCAACGGCCCGGCTTTCGGGCGGCCGGGGCCAGCGGGTAAGCTCTCCCGGGACGACTTTCGCCGGAGCATGCCTTGAAGTTCGGATTGATGTACGAGACCCAGCGCCCGTCCGATGGCGACGGCGTCGACGAGAAGGCCCTGATCGAGGAGACGCTGGAGCAGTGGGTGCTGGCGGACCGGCTGGGCTACGACTACATATGGCTGGTCGAGCACCACTTCCTCGACACCTTCTCGGTCTCGTCCAGCCCGGACATCCTCTTCGGGGCCGCCAGCCGGCTAACCAAGCGCGTCCGGCTCGGCTTCGGGGTCGTCGTCCTGCCCCAGCACCATCCGGTCAGGGTGGCGGAGAAGGTGGCGATGGTCGATCAGCTCTCGGACGGAAGGGTCGACTTCGGGACCGGCAGGGGCGGGGCGTACGAGCAGACCGGGTTCGAGATAGACCCCAGGGACACGAGGTCCATGTGGGACGAGGCCGTGAGGATGATCCCGCGGATGTGGGAAGACGGGGAGTTCTCGTGGGCGGGCAAGCACTGGACCGTCCCGCCCCGCAAGGTCATACCCAAGCCGCTCCAGAAGCCGCACCCGCCGATGTGGCTGGCGGGCATGCAGCCGTCCTCGTACCGGATCGCGGCCGACATGGGGCTCGGCATGCTCTCGCTGTCGACGGGAGCGCCATCCGAGATGGCGCCGTACATCGCCGAGTACAAGGAGCGCATCGAGAGCGCCGAGCCGCTCGGCGGCGCGGTGAACAACCAGTGGGCGCACCTGGCGGTTGCCCACTGCGGACCGGACAGGGAGGAGGCGCAGAGCCGGGCGGTCAGCGCGATGAAGTCGTTCTTCGGGCCGGACCGCCCGTACACACAGGGCCAGAGCGAGGTCTACAAGCAGCTGGTCAAGGGCTGGGGCGGGATTCCCGACCACCTAGAGAACCAGTTCAAATGGGTGCTCGCCGAGCAGGCGGACGTCGGGGGCGGCGAGTTCTCGGTCGAGCGCTCGGCGTTCGAGGAATTCGACGCCGCCACGCTGTGCGAGCGCGGCGTCGTCATCGCCGGCGACCCCGAGGCCTGCATCGCGGGTGTCGAGCGCCACAGGGAGGCGGGCGAGGACCAGGTCCTGCTGCTCATGCAGTTGGACACCATCCCGCACGGCCAGGTGGTTTCGTCGATCCGCATGTTCGCCGAGGAGGTGATCCCGGCCTTCCGCGACTAGCGGCCCGGTGTGCGTGCCCGGCCGCCTGCCCGAGGCGGGTGGTGGCCTCCCGGCCGCTGCGGCTACCCCCTCCGCCCGTCGGCCCTTGCGATGATCTCCACTACCGGCGAGTTGTCGGCGTAGACCTGCCATACGGCGACAAGCCCTCGGCGCACGACCGCGCGCCAGGCTGCCGGCACCTCCCATCGGCCGCGTTCCGCGGGCGGCCCGCCCGGCGCGTAGGTGCCCCTGGCCCGGCCCAGCACGACCACCTCGTCTCCGTCGGCGAAGGTGCGCTCGACCTCCATCTCGTAGTCCGGGAACCTGGCGAGGTAACCGCCCCAGTCGCCGGAGACGCGGTCGCGGCCCGAGCGCCGCTCGCCGAGCGAGTCGATGAACAGGTGGTCCGCGGTCATCAGCTCGGCCAGATCGGCGGGGCTGCGCCGATTGATTCGCCGCACGAATTCCAGCGCGACGTCGGTGGGAGTGCCCGCAGTTCCGTCCGCACTCAATGCCCTACACCCCGTCAAGGCTGGGGCCCCGCGCCCTCTGTGGACGGTCCCGGACCCCTCGGTGGGCAGTGTAGTGTATGGGCCATGCTGGACCTCATTATCGGTGGCGGCACCGTCGTAGACGGGACCGGGTCCCCGGGCTTTCCGGCCGACGTGGGCGTGGCGGACGGGCGCATCGTCGCCGTTGGGGACCTGGCGTCGGCCGAGGCCCCGCGCCGCATCTGCGCGAGCGGCGCCGCCGTCGCGCCGGGCTTCATCGACACCCACACGCACTCCGAGGGCGACCTCCTGACCGACCCCCAGCACGACTACGGCATCTGCCAGGGCATCACCACCGAGCTGCTGGGGATAGACGGGATGTCCTACGCCCCGCTCTCCGGGGCCAACTACCGTGCCTACCGCCGCTGGCTCGGCGGCCTGCTCGGCCTCCCGCCCGAGGACCTGGACATGGGCTCGGTGAAGGCGTTCAGGTCCCACTACGACGGCAAGGTGGCCGTCAACACGGCCTACCTGGTACCCGCCGGGACCGTCCGCCTGGAGGCCGCCGGCTTTCGCGACGTGCCGCTCTCGGCCGGTGCGATTCAGCGCGCCAAGACCCTCGTCGCGGAGGGCATCGAGCAGGGCGCCGTCGGGCTGTCCATGGGAAGCGCCTACTACCCGGGGCCGTGGTACTCGACCGAGGAGCTGGTCGAGCTCTGCGGGGTGGTCGCGGACCTGGGCGGAATCTTCATGTGCGAGCCGCGCAGGGCCAACCCGGACAGGGCCTTCGGCGGGGGCGGGGTGGCGGAGGCGATCGAGATCGCCCGCAGGTCCGGCGCAAGGCTGCACCTCGCCCACTTCCGGACCTCCGCCGAGGACGCCGGGCGCACGGGCGAGCTGATGGAGCCCGTCGACGGGGCCAAGGCCGAGGGCATCGACATCACGCTCGACATCTACCCGTATCCGACCGGGTCATCCATCGTCGTCAGCCTGCTGCCGTCCTGGGCGCAGGAGGGCGGCCCGGACCGCATACTCGACCGCCTCGGCGACCCCGGGGCCAGGTCGAGGATCATCCGCCACCTGGAGGCGGGATCCGAGATGCCGGCCCCGCTCGAGGAGGGGGTGCTCACGTTCGTGAAGGGCGCGGCGGACCTCGAGGGCATGACGTTCGAGGACGTGGCCGCCGAGCGCGGGTGCGGCGCCGCCGAGGCCGTGTGCGACCTGCTGGCCGAGAGCGACCTTGCGGTGGGGTGGCTGGTCGCCCCGCCGCGCAGCGCCGGGCGCTGGCGGAAGGTCAGCCGCGACTGCATGACGCTGCTTGCCCGCGACGACTACATGGTCTGCTCGGACCACACGCCCGCCGGCTCGATGCCGCACCCGCGCTGCTACGGAGCCTTCCCCCGCGTCCTCGGACGGCTCAGGCGCCAGTTCGGAGACCTGTCGGTCGAGCAGGTGGTCCACCGCATGACCGCCCGCCCCGCCGCGCGCTTCGGGCTGACGGACCGCGGGGAGATACGGGAGGGGGCCTTTGCGGACCTCGTGGTGTTCGACCCCGACACGGTGATCGACGCGGCGACCTACGACGACCCGCGCCGGCGCCCCGTGGGCATAGACTGCGTGATCGTCAACGGCGAGACCGTCGTCCGGGGCGGGGAGCCGACCGGGGCGCTCCCCGGCAGGGCGGTGCCGTAGCGCGGGTCCGCGCCGCCGCGCCGGGTCCCGTGGCCGCTAGATCCCCAGCAGCCTCTCGGCGTTGCGGCCGAGGATCGCCTCCTTCTCCTCGTCGGAGAGCAGGGGCAGCTCCATCACCTTTCGGACGCAGTCGATCGGGTCCCACCAGGGAAAGTCCGTGCCCAGCATGACGCGGTCGGACCCGATGTCCCGGATGAGCTGGGCGAACTGCTCTGCGGTCGGGCCCTTGCCGATGTCGATCCACTCCATCAGCTCGCACACGTCGTACATCGCGCCGGGGTAGGCCTCGGCGAACCGCCTCGTCTGGTGCCACGATCCGTTGCCCATGTGCGCCATGACGAGCTTGAGGTCGGGGTAGCGCTCGTAGACCGGGGCGAACGCCCACGGGTCGCCGTACTGGTCCATGACGTGCGAGCTGCCGGAGTGGGCGACGATCCCGAGGTCCATCTCGATGCACGCCTCGTAGACCGGATGCATCCTGGGGTCGCCCATGAAAAAGCCCTGTATCACGGAGTGGAGCTTGACGCCCCGCGCTCCGTGGTTCTCCACCAGGTCCCGCAGGTGCGCGACGTTCTCCTCGGGGGTCATCACCCACGGATCGATGCACACGTACGGGAGAAGCCTCGGGCGCTCGCGCCCGACCCGGCAGGCCCACGTGTTCGTCTCGCGCAGGCTCGCGGCGATCTCCGAGTTGATCGCGGCGACCCGCCGGCCGCGCTCCGCCTCAGGCAGGTCGGCGGGCAGGGCGGCGAGGCGCTCGCTGCGCCCGAGCAGCGCCGTGTCGAAGTGGACGAATATCGCCCGGTCGGCCCCGGCCTCGTCGAGGGCGGCGATGCCGTCCTCGGGGTCGCCGCCGTACTTGCCGTAGGGCGGCAGCCGCCCCCCCGCGTCGAACTCCCATCCGTCGTAGAGCTCGACGCACCGCCGGCCCTCGGCCTTGGTGGCGTACAGGTGCATGTGCGTATCGATGATCAGCGGTCCGGCCATCTCGGATTCCCCCTCTCTGCGCGTTCAGGGCTCAAGGTCTGAGAGCTGCGGCATCACCTCGTTCTTCAGGAGCGTGAGGGTTCGGCGAAAGCCCTCCGGGTCGTCGGCGTGGTCGAGCACCATCGCCAGCAGGACGCCGAACCCGCCGGACACCTCGTGGAGCTCCCTTATCTTGGCCGCGACGGTGTCCGGCGAGCCCACCAGCCAGCAGTGGTCCAGGATGTAGTCGAGCGTCACCGCCTCGTCCGGCACGGTCTGGTCGTGCTTCATGCTGGGGACGATCGGCTGCGGGCCTGAGGACCAGAACGGGTAGAGGTACTCCTCCCACGCGCGCCACAGCATTCCCTCCCGGGCCTGCCTACGCGCCTCGGCGTCGGTCTCGGCGATCCACACGTCGCGCACGACGCGCCACTCGCTGCGGGGCGGGGGCTCGCGCCCGGCCTCGGCAGCCCCCTCGGCCATCGCCTCCCACTGCGAGGCCAGGTAGGCGGCGCCCAGCCCCAGCGTCAGGGGGATGTAGCCTCGCTCGCCGGCCAGCCTGAGCGTGGCCGAGCGCGGGCTGCCGGCGGCCACGGCGATGGGCGGGTGGGGGAGCGTGAACGGGGCGCAGTTCATGCGGAGGCGCGCCCAGGCGAACTCCTCGGGGCCCGGCACGGTCACGTTCCAGAACCTGCCGCTGAAGCGCTCGGGTCCCTCGCTGCGCCACAGCATCAGCATGATGTCCAGCGCCTCCCGGAACATCTCGCGGTGCTGGCCGGCGTCGTAGTCGACGTCGAACAGGGCCACGTCGCTCGGCAGGCCCCCCGAGCCGACACCGACCAGGAAGCGGCCCTGGGCGAGGTGGTCGAGGTACGAGATCCTGTGGGCGAGGTCCACCGGGTGGTGGAACGGCAGCAGGTACACGCCGGTGCCCAGGCGGATCCTCTCGGTGCGCTGCAGGGCCTGGGCGATGATCAGCTCCGCCGTGGGCAGCGGCTCCCACTCCGATGCGAAGTGTTCGCCGATCCAGGCCTCGACGTATCCCAGCTCCTCGCCCAGCTCGATGGCGCCGAGGTCCCACCCGTGCGCGTCGAGCTTGGACCGCTCGGGGGGATGGTTGCCCATCAGCATCAGCCCGAGCTTCAAGGGAGCCTCCCGCCGGGGGGCATCGCGATGGTGGCCATTGCTCCGGCCACCCGCCGATGAACAAGTCGACGACGTCGCCCGCGCCGCTCCCGTAGAGCTCGGTTTACCCGCACTGGGAGCACGAGGCGGTGGCGAACCTGCGGCGCCGGACTTCGAGGAGGCCGGACAGGCCGGATCCGGCGGCCTTGATCTCGCCCCCGTCGAGCTGCGTGCTCCCGCACCTGGTGCGGGGGCCGTGGGTCGTGGTCATGCGAGGCCCTCCCTCTCGCCCGCGGTCTGGCCCGACATTGTGGCACGTTGGCCGTCCCCGCGCCGGGGCGGTGGACCAGCGCGGTCGTTGGCCGTCCCCGCGCCGGGGCGGTGGACCAGCGCGGTCGTTGACCGCCGGCCCCGCAGGTCCGTAACCTGACCGCGCTCGCCCGCCTTGGCGACCGGAGGATCTCGCGATGCTGGACCTGCTTATCAGGGGAGGCCTGGTGCTCGACGGCGCCGGGAATCCCGGCCAGTACCTCTCCGTGGGGGTGCGGGGCGACTCCATCGAGGTGCTCCGCGGGGATGTCTCCGAGGTGGAGGCCGCCCGGACGATAGACGCGACCGGGAAGGTCGTGAGCCCGGGATTCATCGACGTCCACGCCCACTCGGCCCTGACGATCCTCGCCGAGCCCGAGCACATGGCCAAGGTGCACCAGGGGGTCACGACCGAGCTGATCGGCATCGACGGCAACTCGTACGCGCCGTTCAGCGACCCCGACGACCTGGACCGGATGATCCGCATCAACTCCGGCCTCGAGGGCGACCCGGACCTTCCGGGGCGCTGGAGCACGGTCTCGGAGTTCCTCGACATGTTCGACCGCAAGGTGGCGGTCAACATCGCCTACATCGTCGGAAACTCGCCGCTGCGCGTCGGCGCGATGGGCTGGGGGATGCGGGCGGCGGGCCGCCGGGAGATCGAGGACCAGAAGGCGCTGCTGCGCGAGGCCATGGACCAGGGGGCGTTCGGCATCTCCACCGGGCTCGACTACCCCCCGGGCGGATACGCCGATACCGACGAGCTGGTGGAGCTGTCCAGGGAGGCGGCCCGCCTCGGGGGCTTCTACCACACGCACGTGCGCTACCGCCTCGGCGACCGCTACCTCGACCCGTTCCGCGAGGCGATAGAGATCGGCCGGCGCTCGGGGGTGCCGGTGCACCTGACGCACATGTTCCGCCGCACCACGAACCCGGGCGGCCTGGGCCCCATATTCGAGCTGGTCGAATCTGCGAGGGCGGACGGTATGGACGTGACCTTCGACTGCTTCCCCTACCAGTATGGGGGCACGCGGATCCTGATCGTCTTCCCCGACTGGGCACACGACGGCGGACCGGAGGCGCTGCGCGGCGTGCTGGCGTCCGAGGAGGGCAGGGAGCGGCTGCGCAAGGAGGTCGTCCCGCGGAGCCTGGGGTGGGACGAGATGTGGCTGACCTACTTCAAGCGCCCTGCCAACAAGCCCTACGAGGGCAAGTCGATCGAGATGGTGGCCCAGATGCGCGGCCAGCACCCGGTGGACGCTCTGTGCGACCTGCTGCTGGACGAGGACCTGCGGGTCTCGTACTTCGCCGACGCCGTGGACGCGACGACCATCCCGGAGCTCGTCGCCCATCCGCTCTACATGGTCGGCTCCGACGCGCTGCTGATCGGCGACTTCCCCCCGCCGATGGGGTACGGCTGCTTCCCCCTGGTCCTGTCCGAGATCTTCCGCGAGGAGGACAGGCTCACGCTCGAGGAGGCGATACGCAAGATGACCTCCTACCCCGCGCTCAGGGTGGGCATCCGGGACCGCGGCATGATCAGGGACGGGCTGAGGGCGGACCTGGTCGTCTTCGACGCAAAGGAGATACGCGCCCACGCGACGCGCCGCCGGCCCAAGGAGATGTCGACCGGCGTGGAGTACGTGGTGGTAAACGGCCAGGTGGTGATAGACCAGGGGAGGCACACGGGGGCGCTGCCGGGACGGGCCCTGCGGCGCGGCCGCTGAACGCGCCCGCGCGGGGGCGGGCCGGCGATTGCGCCCGCGCCGGGCCTGCCGGTATCCTTCCACTGCCTTGAACCGCGACCAGATCATCCGGCTCGTAGACGGCCCGCTGCCCTGGGCGGCGGTGGGCTTCATCCTCGGCCTTGCCGTGGGCGCCCACGCGGGCTCGGTCTGGCCCCTCGGCATCGGCCTGGTCGGGTACCTCATCTACCTGGGGATGCACGGCCCCGCCCGGCGTGCGACCGAGACGCGGCTGTTCGCCACCGGGCCCGCGGCCCTGGTCGCGTGGCTGTTCGGGGTGGTGGTCCGGGGCTGGGCCTTCTAGGGCTGCGCCGATCCCGGTCGACCTGTTCGTAACCTGCGTTGTCGACCGCCTCTACCCCGAGGTGGGCGAGAGCGTCGTAAGGGTGCTTCGAGGACTCGGCGTCGACGTGCGCTTCGACGACGCCCAGGGATGCTGCGGCCAGCCCGCCTTCAACTCGGGCTACTGGTCGGACGCGATGCCCCTGGCCCGCCAGACGCTCAGGCTGCTCTCGGAGAGCGAGCAGGTCGTGGTGCCGTCCGGCTCCTGCGCCAGCATGATCCGGGTCTTCTACGCCGAGCTCTTCCACGACCATCCCGAGGACCTGGCGGCGGCCCGCGCGCTGGCCCCCCGCGTGTTCGAGCTCAGCGAGTACCTGGTCGACGTGCTCGGATGCGGCCGCCCCGCAGGCCGGGCGGCGGGCGGGGCCGGCCCGCTGGCCGTGACGTACCACGAGTCGTGCCACCTTCGGCGCGAGCTCGGGGCCGCCACCCAGGCCCGCGCCCTCCTTGGATCGCTGCCGGGGGTCGAGCTGAGGGAGCTCGACCAGGCCGAGGTGTGCTGCGGCTTCGGGGGCACCTTCGCCGTCAAGTACTCCGACATATCCGGCGCGATGCTCCGCGACAAGGTCGGGAGGATAGAGGCGAGCGGGGCGGACGTGGTCACCGCCTGCGACGCGAGCTGCCTGATGCACATCGCGGGCGGCCTGGAGCGGTCCGGCTCCGGGGTCAGGGCGATGCACCTCGCGCAGGTCCTGGACGGGCGCATGGGCGCCGGTGCGGGCGGAGCGCCGGGGCCGTGAGACCCAGGACCAGGGAGTTCAACCGCGGCGCGGCGGCCGCGATCGCAGACCAGAAGATCCAGCGCAGCCTGCTGGGCCTCTACGACGGCTTCCACAGGTCGAGGGAGAGGGCGGCCGAGGACACGCCCGGCTGGGAGGACCTTCGCGACCGCGCCAGGGACGTGAAGATGCACACCATCGCGAACCTCGACCTGTACCTCGAGGCGTTCGCCGACCGGGTCGAGGCGATGGGAGGAACGGTCCGCTTCGCGGCGGACGCCGAGGCCGCCAGCCGCTACGTCCTGGACCTGGCCGAGGCCAGGGGGGTCCGCACCGTCATCAAGAGCAAGTCCATGGTCTCCGAGGAGATGGGGCTCAACGAGCGCCTCTCGGCCGCCGGCATCGAGTCGGTCGAGACCGACCTCGGGGAGTACGTCATCCAGCTGGCCGGGGAGGCGCCGTTCCACATAGTCGCCCCCGCCATCCACAAGGACCGCCACGACGTCTCAGAGCTCTTCCACCGGCGGTTCGGCACGGAGCGGACCGAGGACATCCAGGCGCTCGGCAGGCTCGCGCGCAGCCAGCTGCGGGAGAAGTTCGCCGCCGCCGACATGGGCGTTACGGGCGCGAACTTCATGGTGGCCGAGACCGGCACGCTGGTGCTGGTGACGAACGAGGGCAACGGCCGCATGTCCACCTCGATGCCCCGCATACACGTGGCGCTCGCCGGCATGGAGCGCGTGGTGCCGACGATGGACGACCTCGGCATGTTCCTGAGGCTGCTGATCCGCTCGGCCACCGGCCAGCGCATCAGCAGCTACGTCACGATGGTCAACGGCCTGCGGCGCCCCGCGGACGAGGACGGCCCCGAGGAGATGCACATCGTGATCGTCGACAACGGCCGCTCGCGCATGCTCGCCGACCCCGAGCTGCGCGAGGCGCTCAACTGCATCAGGTGCGGCGCGTGCCTCAACGCGTGCCCCGTCTACAGGAAGGTGGGAGGCCACTCGTACGGGTACGTCTACCCGGGCCCGATCGGGGCGATCGTCACCCCCATCCTCACCGGGCTGCCCGACGCCAAGGACCTTCCCTACGCCTCCAGCCTTTGCGGTGCGTGCCGCGAGGCGTGCCCGGTGAGGATCGACATACCGCGCATGCTGCTCGCCCTGCGCCGCGACGTGGCGGAGGGCTCGGAGCACACCGGCGGCAGCCGGGGGCCGGTGCTCGAGCGCATGGCCTTCGCCGCCTGGAGGAGGCTGTTCTCCAGCAACCGGCTCTTGGGCCTGGCCCTGCGGCTCGGCCGCATCGCGCAGCGCCCCCTGTTGAGGCGCGGGTCCGTCCGCTGGCTGCCGGGCCCACTCTCGGGGTGGACCAGGCACCGCACGATGCGGCCGATACCGCCGCGCTCCTTCAGGGACGTGTGGGCCGACGGCCTCGGGGACGGGGCGTGACGACCGACCGCGGGCGCTTCCTGGGATCTCTCAGGTCGGCCCTGCGGTCGGCGGACGGGCGCGTGGACGGCCCCGGGGAGATGGCCCTCGTCCCGGAGGAGGAGGCGCATGCCCGGGCGGCCGCGGTCGAGGCCGAGTCGGCCTCGCGGGCGGGTGAGCTGATGGACGCGCTGGCTTCGTCCGCGGGGGAGGGCGGGTGGATCGTCCACCGCGCCGCGGACTCCGAGGACGCGCTGGGAAGGGTGCTGGACATCGCGCGCGGCCTGGGCGCGCGGTCGGTGGTGAGGTCCGATCACGCCGTGCTGGCGGCGATGGGGGTCGACGGACCGCTGGCCGCCGAGGGGGTCGAGGTGACGGTTATGGCGTCCGGCCGCCCCGGCGCCGTCGAGGGATCGGGGGACGGCCCCGCCGGAGAGGCCAGGGAGAGGGCCATGGGCGCGGACCTGGGTCTGACCGGGGCCGACTTCGCCGTTGCCGAGACCGGGTCCGTCGTGCTCAGGGCGGGCCCCGGGGTCAGCAGGATAGTCTCGCTGGCGCCCCCCGTGCACGTGGCGGTGGTCGAGCGCGGGACGGTGCTCGCCGGGCTCGACGAGCTCTTCGCCATGCTCCGCCGCGGCTCCGGGAGCGGGGAGTGGACGAGCTACGTCAACATCATCTCGGGTCCCAGCAGGTCCGCGGACATCGAGTACACGCTGGTCACCGGGGTGCACGGCCCCGGGGAGGTGCACCTGGTGCTGGTGGGCTAGCCCCGCCGACGCGCCCCTTCAGAAGCTGTCGAGCTGGGATCCGGCCCGGACGGCGCGCATGGCCTCCTCGGTCGTCGTGGCGATCAGCTCGGCCGCGGACTCCGACGCCTGGTCGAGCGTCATGGGCCCCGTGGTTATCGCGAATGCGGCGTCGATGCCGTGCTCGTGGACCTTGTCGAAGTCGTTGCCCAGCGATCCGCATATGGCCACGACGGGCACGCCTTGGCCGTGCGCCATCTTCGAGACGCCGATGGGCGCCTTGGAGAACACCGTCTGAAAGTCGATCCGGCCCTCGCCGGTCAGAACCAGGTCCGCCCCGGCCATGTGCTGCCTCAGGCCGACGGCCTCCATGACGATCTCCACCCCGGGCCTGAGCCGGCCGCCCAGGAACGCGACCATGCCGGCCCCCAGGCCGCCCGCCGCGCCCGCCCCGGGCATGTGGTTGACCTCGATGTCGAGGTCGCGCCTCACCACGTGCGCGAAGTGCCGCAGCGCCGTGTCCAGCTCCCCCACGTCCTCGGGCGAGGCGCCCTTCTGCGGGCCGTAGACCGCCGACGCCCCCTCGGGCCCGCAGAGCGGGTTGCTCACGTCGCAGGCCACCTCGAAGGTCGCCTCCCTGGCGCGCGGGTCGAGGCCGGATATGTCTATCCTGTCCAGCCTGGCCAGCGACGCCCCTCCGCGGCCGATGTCCGAATCCGAGGCGCTGAGCAGCCTGACGCCCAGCGCCTGGGCCATGCCCGCCCCGGCGTCGTTGGTGGCGCTGCCGCCGATGCCCATGATGAAGCGCCGGTAGCCGGCCTCGAGGGCGGCCAGGACCGCCTCCCCGAGGCCGAAGGTCGTCGCCTTGCGGGCGTCGAGCTTCCTGGGGTCCAGCAGCGCGAGGCCCGAGGTTCGCGCCATCTCTATGACCGCCGTGCGCCCGTCTCCCATCGCGCCCCACTCGGCGTCCACGCGCTTTCCCAGCGGTCCCGTGACCCTGGTCCTCTCGACGCGACCGCCCGAGACCTCCACCAGCGTCTCGAGCGTCCCGTCCCCTCCGTCGGCGATGGGGACCAGGATCGTCTCGGCGTCCGGGACCACCTGCCTGACCCCGAGCTCCATGGCGCGTGCGGCCAGGAGCGCGGAGATGCTGCCCTTGAACGTCTGCGGCGCTATGACTACCTTCATGTCTCCCCGCTAGCTCCCGTCTCCGGCGCTCACGCGCGGGCCGCGCCGGTCAGCCGGAGGCCAGCCGCTCGGCGAGCCCCGCGCGGTTGCGCTCCAGCCAGGCGATGTTGAGGCGGATCTTCTCCAGGCACTGGCGGATGGTCCGCTCCGCCGCCGGCGTCGGGTGGTCGGCGAAGAACCCCTCCACCTCCTCCAGGCGCTCGCGCGTGGTGAACCCCGCGGTGATCTCCACAAGGTACATCAGCCCGAACCCGCCCTCGCCGTAGCGCCGGTCCACCTCCTCCCAGTTGTCCCTCATGAACCGCCAGGCGAGGTCGCGGCCCGTCGCCGTTGCGGCCGCCCGCACGATCACGCCGATCGCCTCGTGCGCCCTGACGCGCTCGCCGAACGAGCGCTCCAGGGTCTCTGCGACCAGCTCCGGCTGCGGGAACTGGGTCAGGCCCGTGAGCAGCCGGACCTTCTCCTCCTGCAGCCCGGCGGCCCCGTGCATCTCCCACATCGCGTCGTAGGTCGCCCGGTCGCCCGTCCTGGCCGCCAGCACGAAGACCACGCGCCGAAGGTCGGCGGCGACGCCCGACGGGTCCCGGTCGAACCGCGAGCGCGCCTCGGCGAGCGCCCCGGGGTCGCCGAACCTTCCGGCGGCGAGCAGGACGTCGCCCCGCAGCAGCGCCGCGAGGTGACCCTCCCCCGGGGCCGGCGTCCAGCCGACCCTCCCGCACACCGGGCCCAGCAGCTCCCTCGCCCATGCGCGCAGCGCGCCGTGGAACCCCTCGCCCTCCAGCAGCGAGTCCAGGCTCGCCAGGTGCGCGGTTAGGGTGGCCCACACGGGCTGGCTCTCCTCGCCGGCGTAGCGCCCGGCGAGGTCCAGGAAGTCCGGCGCGGGCGTCATCCCCGCCCGGCACAGCGCGAAGGCGTCGTCGACGAGCCCCAGCCTGTCGGCCGTCGACAGTTCGCCGGCCGCCGCGGCCGCGGCGAGGCGCGCGAGCTCGCCGGGCTCGTACATCACGCGGTAGAACCCGGTGTGACCGGGGTTCACCTTCACCCATCCGTCCCCCGCCCCGGCGGCGGTGACGGCGGCGGCGCGGCCGGCCATCAGCTCGGACGCCCCGGCGCCGGCGGCGGACGAGACCGAGAGCGGGACCCGCCACAGCGTCGGGTCGGCGTCCGGCTCCCCGAGGATGGCCTCGTAGGCGAAGCGGCGCTGCGTCGCCGACACGCCGGCCGCCCCGCCGGCGCGCTCGACGCGCGCCGACAGGTACGGGTAGCCCGTCTGCCTGGTCCAGCTGTCCATGATCTCGCCGACCGGCTGCCCCGACGCGGCCGCCAGCGCGTCCCACAGGTCCGCGGTGGTCGCGTTGGAGTGCCGGTGCCTGCCCAGGTAGAGGTTGACCCCGTCGCGGAAGGCGCGCTCGCCCAGGTGCGCCTCCAGCATGCGGATAACGGCGGCGCCCTTGCTGTAGCTGATCGCGTCGAAGAGCTGGCCTATCTCGGCCGGGTCGTCGACGGCCTGCTCTATCGGGTGCGAGCTGCGCAGGCCGTCCAGCCGCAGGGCCCTCGCGGTCTCGTCGACCAGGAACTGGTTCCACTTGTCCCACTCGGGGAACAGGGAGTCGACGGCCTTGTCACCCATCCACGAGGCGAAGCTCTCGTTGAGCCAAAGGTCGTTCCACCAGGCCATGGTCACCAGGTCGCCGAACCACATGTGGGCCATCTCGTGGGCGACGATCTCGGCCACCAGCTGCCGGGTCCCCGAGGAGCTCGACCCCTCGTCCACCAGTAGCGCCGGCTCGCGGTAGGTGATGCAGCCCCAGTTCTCCATCGCGCCGGCCGCGAAGTCGGGAATGGCGAGGTGGTCCAGCTTGGGCAGCGGGTAGGGGATGCCGAAGTAGTCGTTGAAATAGTCGAGCAGCCGCAGCGACACGCCGAGGGCGAAGCGGCCGCGCTCCTCGTTGCCGGCGGTCGCCCACACGCGCATCAGCGTGCCGGAGCCCGAGCGCTCCTCGACGCACCGAAGGTCTCCCACCGCGAAGCCCAGCAGGTACGTCGACATCGGCGGCGTGGCGGCGAAGCGCACGGTCCTCATCCCGGCCTCGGTGGACTCCGACTCCTCCGGCATGTTGGAGATGGCGGCCATCCCCTCGGGGACGACCAGCGTGACCGAGAACGTCGCCTTGAGGGAGGGCTCGTCCCAGCACGGGAATGCCCGGCGTGCGTCCGTCGCCTCGAACTGGGTGGAGGCAAGGTGCCGCTCGCGCCCGTCGGCGCCGACGTAGCGGCTGCGGTAAAAGCCCCTGAGCCTGTCGTTGAGGACGCCGGTGAACGACATCGTAAGCGTGGCGGGACCTGGCCCAAGCGGCGCCGGGAGCGTGACCGTCGCGGTCTCGGCGCAGGGGTCGCAGGCCACCTCGCCCCGGAGCCGCTCGCCGCCCCGCGCGCGGACCCACGCCTCGCCGATGTCGAGCTCGATCGCGTTGAGGGTGATCGAGCGGGTGGGGGAGAGGACCTCGACGGCGATGTCGACGCGGCCGGCGAACGTAAAGCCCGCAAGGTCCGGGGCCAGGTGCAGGTCGTAGGCGGTGGGCCTCACGTCCCCCGGCAGCCGGACGGGTGCGGGCGGGGCGGGGGCCCCCGCTGGTGCGCTGGCGTGCATCCGGCCCCCTACAGGGCGACCCTTCGGGGCGGGACGCGCGCCTTCTCGGCCTCCACCAGCCGCACTATCGCCTCGACGGCCCGGTCCAGCCCGTCGTCGGGGTTGTAGACCACGTGGTCGTAGTTGACCGACTCCTCCATCTCCCTGGCCGCCGTCTCGAGCCTGAGGGCCAGGGCGCGGGGCGACTCGGTGAGGCGCTCGGTCAGCCGGCGCTGCAGCTCGTCCATCCCGGTGGGGGCCAGGAAGATGGCGAGCGCCTCGGGCGCGATGGCGCGTATCGAGCGGGCGCCCTGCACGTCGGCCTTTATGATCACGTCCCTGCCTGCGGCCATCGCGTCGCGCACCTGCGCCCTCGGCACCCCGTAGAGGTTGCCGTAGACCTCGGCGCGCTCTAGGAACTCGTCCCTCAGGGCCATCATGCCGAACTCGCGCTTGGACAGGAATATGTAGTCGACCCCGTCCCTCTCCATCGGGCGCTTGGGCCGGGTGGTGGCGGTGACCGTGAAGTGGAACGGCAGCCCCGACTCGCGCATGCGGGTGAGCACCGCGTCCTTTCCCACCCCGGAGGGCCCGGACAGGATGATCAGCAGCGGCGGCGGGTCTGCGCCGGCGCTCACCCCGCCGCGTCCCCGGAGACCGCCCCGCCGGTCACTTCGTGCAGCTGTTCCCAGAACCTGGGGTAGGAGACGGACGCGGCCTCGGCGCCCGAGATCGTGGTCCGGCCCGACGCGATGGCGCCGGCGACGCCCATGGTCATCGCTATGCGGTGGTCGCCGTGCCCGTCAACCGCGGCGCCGGCCAGCGCCGCGCCGCCCTCGATGACCATGCCGTCGCTGCGCTCGTCGACGCTCGCTCCCAGCCGCCTGAGCCCCTCGACCGTGGCCGCTATGCGGTCGGACTCCTTGACCCGCAGCTCGTGCGCGTCGCGGATGACGGTCCGGCCCTCGGCGAGCGAGGCCGCAAGGGCCAGCACCGGGATCTCGTCGATCACCCTCGGGATGATGTCGCCGCCTATCTCTATCCCCCGCAGTTCGCTGGACTCGACGACCACGTCAGCGGAGGGCTCCCCCGCGTCCTCGTGGATGTTCTCCAGGGTCATCCGGGCGCCCATCTCGCGCAGCGCGTCGACGACGCCCGTGCGGGTGGGGTTCATGCCGACCCTGCCGATCCGCAGCCTGGCGCTGGGGTGGCAGGCCGCGAGCACCATCCAGAACGCGGCGCCGCTGGTGTCGCCCGGCACCCGGACGTCCATCGCGAACAGGTCGGAGCGCTCAACGGATATGGCGGGCCAGTCCGAATGCACGTCGGCCCCCATCGCGCCGAGCATGCGCTCGGTGTGATCGCGCGAGGGGGCGGGCTCGATGACCGTAGTGCGGCCCCGCGCGTAGAGGCCAGCGATCAGCAGGGCGGACTTGAGCTGGGCGCTCGCCACCGGGAGGGCGTACTCGATCCCGGTCAGCGAGCCGCCCCGGATGGCGAGCGGCGCCAGGGCGTCCTGCCCGCGGCCCATGATGTTGGCGCCCATCTTCGCGAGCGGCCTGACGATGCGGTCCATGGGCCTGGACCGCAGCGAGCGGTCCCCGGATATCACGCTGAAGAAGGGCTGCGCGGCGAGCAGGCCGGCGACCAGGCGCATCGTCGTGCCGCTGTTGCCGGCGTTGAGCACGTGGTCGGGCTCGCGCAGCGCGTTGGGGCCCCGCCCGCGCACGTAGAAGCAGTCCGTGCACGGTCGCTCGTCGGTGTGGCGGACGCGCTTTATGGAGACGCCCAGGCCGCGCAGGCAGCCGAGCATGGCGGTGCGGTCGTCGCCCTCGCAGAAGTTCGAGACGTGCGCCGACCCGGAGGCCAGTGCGTTGAGCAGCACGGCCCGGTGGGAGATGGACTTGTCGCCCGGCGGCGCCGGCGCCCCCTCCACCCGATCGGCCCGCTCGACCGTCCTGATCACCTCGGGGAGCCTATCCCTTCCTGAAGTATTCCCACTGCTTGCGGGACCTGCCGGTCATCTTGCGGTAACGGTCGACGAGCAGGGTGCCGAACATCATCTCCGCCATCGCCTCCCCCGAGCCCTGGCGCCCTTCGGTCCGGACGTCGTCGGGGTGCACCGCCCGCGCCTGCCACCTCGCCCGCTGCTCCCAGGCGTTGATGAAGGAGCCGAACAGCTCGTCGCCGCCCTCGGCGATCTGGTTGCGGTAGCGGTAGAGGCCCGCGATGACCTGGTCGATCCAGTGGACGAGGTCGTCGGGGTTGATCATGCTGGCGGCGTGGCTCTCCTCCGGGTCCCGGTCCGACAGCCGGGTCATCTCCCTGAAGTGGCCGGACGCCAGTCGGGACATCTCGGCCCAGGAGTTGGAGGAGGATGCCGTCTCCATGAGCGACGCCGCGATGACGGTCGGCAGCGCGCCCATCGCCGCGCTGTAGGTGTCGTGCTCCCCGGCGTCCAGGAAGAAGGGGTGGGCCCCGCAGACCTCGGCCAGGCTCACCACCGTGCTGACGGCGTCCCGGTCGCTGCCGGCCTCGGTCACCACGCAGTACTCCGCCCCAGCGAGCGCGTCAGCCGAGGCGTCCTCCAGGCCGCCGAGGTCCACCAGCGGGACAGGCCGTCCCGCGACGAAGTGGACGCCCCTGGGTAGGAACTCCCGGGCCCACCGGATCACCGGCGCCTTGACCGGGCCCGTGTCGGTCACGACCACGCCGCGGTCCAGGACCGGTCCCAGGGCCTCCAGCAGGTCGCGCGTGTGTATCAGCGGGGTGTCGAGCACGACGACCTCGGCGTCCTCGACCGCCCTGCGGGCGCCGTCGACCGAGCGGTCCGCCGCGCCCATCTTGGTCAGCAGCTTGAGCGAGTCGGGGTCGGCGGCCGCGGCGGTGACGTCGAACCGGCCCGGCCTGGCCTTCCTGAGGGCCAGCACGATCGAGGCGCCGAGCACGTCCGCCCCTATGAGTGCGAGCTTGGTCATCTCACGGAGGCGGTGATGATGCGGCCGAGCGATGGGGCGCGGCCGCCGTCCGCCCCATTCCCGGCCGGGTCACTGGTCGAAGCCCTAGCCTCCGCCGTGGCCCCCGCAGCCGCCAGCGCCGCCGCCTCCGCCGCACCCGCAGCCGGCGGCGCCGCCACCCCCGCCGCCGCCGCACCCGCCGCCGCCCCCGCAGGCGCAGCCGGCGACCGGGGCGTTGGGGTTGCTGATCACGAAGCCGCTGCGCATCAGGCCCTCGACGTAGTCGATGCTCGCCCCCTCGATGAGCGGGGCGCTGTCGGAGTCGACGAGCATGCTGACCGAGTCGGTCTTGACGACGACGTCGTCATCGCCGGGCGTCTCCTCGACCCCCAGCATGTACTGGAGGGCGCCGCCGGGTCCGGGCATCACCACGACCCTGAGCATGTTGCCGGGCTTGTCCTGTTCGGCGAGCACCTCGACCAGCTTTCGGGCCGCCAGATCGGTCACCTCTATGAGCGGGGCATCGGTGGTCAAGCTGTCACCTCTGGGCGGCCGTGCCGCGTTGGATCGAATGGATGCCCCGCGACGCCGAGGCACTCGGGCCGATGGTAGCACCGGCGCGCCCGGGCGGTCAACGAGAAGGGCCGTCCCCCGCGGCGGCGCAGCCCGTCTATTGACCGGCGCGCGGAGGCCGCGCTAACATGGCTGCACGGCGGCGGCTCAGCGGCCGCCTCCGCGACAACGCAAAAGGTCCCCTGGTGGTTCTGGCGAGACGGCCCCACCCGTTCCCATCCCGAACACGGTAGTGAAACGTCTCAGCGCCGACGATACTGCACCCGCAAGGGTGTGGGAAAATAGGTCACTGCCAGGGGCTTTTTTGTGGCCGCGTCCGCATTTACATGCGGCGGGGACGGCTATATAATGGGCGCGCCTAGCCCCGCCGATCATCCCCTTCCGTTCCGAGAGCAAAAGCCTAATGTCACCCTCCCTAGAAGCCGAACCTATCAACCGCGAGGGAGATGGCGTCGAGGACATGGGGCAGTTGCTCGAGTCGGTCGACGCCATGAAGCCGATACGCCGCGGGGACGTGGTCGAGGGCGTCGTGATGAGCGTCGAGTCGGACGGCGTGCACGTCAACTTCGGGCACAAGTCCGAGGGGTTCGTGCCCTCCCGCGAGATGAGGTCCTCCCGGGCCAGCGAGGACGGTCCGCTCAGCGTCGGGGACAACATCGTGACCGTGGTGATCAGGACCGAGTCCGGCGAGCAGCCGGCGATCCTGTCGCTGGACAGGGCGGTGGGCGAGAAGGGCTGGCGGCTGCTCGCCAAGTACGTCGACACCCGCGAGAGCGTGCAGGGCAAGGTGCTCGGCTTCAACCGCGGCGGCGCGATCGTGGAGGTCGAGGGAGTCCACGGCTTCGTTCCCGCCTCCCAGCTGGTCAGCATCTCCAGGGACCGCTTCCGCGACCAGCAGTCGGAGGGGCGGCGCGGCGGCCAGAGGCAGGAGCAGGCCGCCCCCCAGGCCCAGCCGGCGCAGGACGCCGCCGGGCAGGACGCCGGACCCGAGCCGGCCGAGCCCGCCGAGCCCGCCGGCGAGGCCGAGCAGCCGGAGGAGAAGAAGCCCGAGCCCAACACGGACATCGGCCGGATCCTCGACCTCAAGGTCCTCGAGATAAGCCGCAGCCGCAACAGGGCGATCTTCTCCGAGCGCCAGTACGTCGAGCAGCTCAGGAACGAGCGCAAGGCCAAGCTGATCGAGGAGCTCAGGGAGGGAGAGGTCCGCAGGGGCAAGGTCACCGGCATCAGCAGCTTCGGCGCGTTCGTGGACATGGGAGGGGCGGACGGCCTCGTCCACGTCTCGGAGATGTCCTGGAGCCAGGTCGACAGGCCCGACCAGGTCGTCTCCGTGGGCCAGGAGCTGGACGTGTACGTGCTCAGGGTGGACCCCGAGAACAAGAAGATAGCCCTGAGCCTCAAGCGCCTGCGGCCCGAGCCGTGGAAGACGATCCACGAGAAGCTGGCGGTCCACGACGTGGTCGACGCGACGATCACCAAGCTCACCAACTTCGGGGCCTTCGCCCGCGTGGAGGGCTCGGTGGAAGGCCTGGTGCACATATCCGAGCTCACCGACAGGGTCGTCCAGCATCCCAGGGAGGTGGTCAGGGAGGGGGACAAGGTCAGGCTCAAGGTGCTGCGGATAGAGCCGGAGCGCCGCCGATTGGGCCTGAGCCTCAAGCAGGCCGACGACGATCTGTTCGGCTTCCGGTAGGGACGGGTACATAGGGGTTCGCGGGTAGCGAGCTCGTTCGAGCGTAGGGAACAACGACTTATGCCCAGCAGGTTCGAGAAGTTCTCCGAGGGCGCCCGGAAGGTGCTCACGCACGCCCAGGAAGAGGCGCAGCGCTTCAACCACAACTACATCGGCACCGAGCACATCCTGCTCGGCCTCGTCAGGGAGGGCGACGACGTGGCCGCGAGGGTGCTCTCCGAGCTGGGAGTCGAGCTCGGCAAGGTGCGCTCCGCCGTCGAGTTCATCATCGGCCGCGGCGAGAGGGCCGCGGGCGGCGACATAGGGCTCACCCCCAGGGCCAAGAAGGTCATCGAGCTGGCGGTCGACGAGGCCCGCAGGCTCAGCCACTCCTACATAGGGACCGAGCACCTGCTGATCGGCCTGATGCGCGAGGGCGAGGGCGTGGCGGCGGGCGTGCTCGAGAGCCTGGGCGTCAACCTGGACAAGGTGCGCGGCGAGACCAGCCGCATCCTCTCGGAGCAGCAGCGGGCCCCGGCCCCGGCCGGTGCCGGCCAGTCCTCGTCCGGCCGCTCGTCCACCCGCACGCCGACGCTGGACCAGCACGGCGTCGACCTGACCTCCCTGGCGCGCGAGGGGAAGCTGGACCCGACCGTCGGGCGCGAGCCCGAGATAGAGCGGGTGACCCAGATCCTGAGCCGCCGCAACAAGAACAGCCCGGTCCTGGTGGGAGAGCCAGGGGTCGGCAAGACCGCGATCGTCGAGGCGCTGGCCCAGAGGATCGCCAAGGGCAAGGTGCCCAGGACCCTGAGGGGCAGGCGGCTCGTGTCGCTGGACATGGCCTCACTCGTCGCGGGCACCAAGTACAGGGGCGAGTTCGAGGAGCGCTTAAAGAAGGTGATCGAGGAGGTCAAGGCCGCCTCGCCCAAGTGCGTGCTCTTCGTGGACGAGGTCCACACCATGGTGGGCGCCGGCGCGGCCGAGGGCGCCGTGGACGCGGCCAACATCCTCAAGCCCTCCCTGGCCAGGGGGGAGATCCAGGCCATCGGCGCGACCACGATGGACGAGTACCGCAAGTACATCGAGAGGGACGCGGCCCTCGAGCGCCGGTTCCAGCTGGTCAACGTAGACCAGCCGAACTCCGAGGAGACCGTCAAGATCCTCCGGGGCATAAAGGGCGCCTACGAGGAGCACCACGGGCTCCAGATCAAGGACGACGCCCTCAAGGTCGCCTCGCACCTTGCGGCGCGCTACATACCGGACAGGTTCCTGCCCGACAAGGCGATAGACCTGATCGACGAGGCGGCCGCCCGAAAGCGCATCCAGCTGGACACCCCGTCCCCGGAGATGGACGACGTGAGGTCCCAGCTCGACAGGGTGCGCAGCGAGAAGGAGGAGGCGATCAACCGGCGCGAGTACGAGGCCGCGTCCGACAAGCGCGAGCGCGAGGCCGAGCTCGCCGGCAGGCTCGAGGAGATGGAGCAGAACTGGGAGAAGGAGCGCGAGAGCCGCGAGAGCAGCGGCGACTGGGTCGTCTCCCCGAAGGACGTCGAGGAGGTGGTGAGCATGTGGACCGGCATACCGGTCATGCAGCTCACGTCCTCGCAGGCCGAGCGGCTCATCAACATGGAGTCCACCCTCAGGGAGAGGGTGGTGGGACAGGACGAGGCGATCGCCACCGTGTCCAAGGCCGTGCGCCGCGCACGCGCGGGCCTCAAGGACCCGAAGAGGCCCGCCGGGACCTTCATGTTCCACGGCCCGAGCGGCGTGGGGAAGACCTACCTTGTCGAGAAGCTGGCCGAGTTCCTCTTCGACAGCGAGGAGGCGGTCGTGCGGATAGACATGTCCGAGTTCATGGACCGCCACACGGTCTCAAGGCTCGTGGGCTCGCCCCCCGGATACATCGGGCACGACGAGGGAGGCCAGCTGACCGAGGCCGTCAGGCGCAGGTCGTACTGCGTGATACTGCTCGACGAGATAGAGAAGGCCCACCAGGAGGTCTACAACATCCTGCTGCAGATCTTCGACGACGGGCACCTGACCGACTCGAAGGGCAGGCGGGTGGACTTCCGCAACTCGATAATCGTCATGACGTCCAACATCGGCTCTGCCCAGATGCGCGACGACAGGGCCCTGGGCTTTTCGCTCAAGGCCGAGGGCGACGAGGAGGACGAGCGGCGCTACGCGCGCATGAAGCAGGGCGTGCTCGACGAGGTCAAGCGCTTCTTCAGGCCGGAGTTCCTCAACAGGGTGGACGCCCAGGTGGTCTTCCACTCCCTCTCGCGCGGCCAGATGGCCCAGATCGTCGACCTGATGCTCAGCGACGTCAACAGCGAGCTCCTCCAGAAGGGCATCGACATGGAGGTGACCGACGAGGCCAAGAGCTGGCTCGTGGACAAGGGCTTCGATCGCCAGTTCGGCGCCCGGCCGCTGCGCCGCGTCATACAGGACCACCTCGAGGACAAGCTCTCGGACGCCATCCTGTCGAACGCGCTAAGGTTCGGCGACACGGCCGTCGTGGAAGTGGCGGCCGGCGAGGAGGGCGGCGAGGACGGCCTCCTCGTGACCTCCAGGTCGCCCGTGCCGATGGCGTCCTCCTAGCGGCCGTCCCCCGCCAGGTACCCGGCCCGGCGCGCCGCGCGCCAGCACCGTAGCCCCATGCCGCAGCGGGTCTGCTACTTCCAGTGCGTGGGCGGCGCCAGCGGGGACATGATCCTCGGCGCGCTGGTCGACTGCGGGCTCGCCGTGGACAGCATGCGCGCGGTCGTCTCGGCCCTCGGCCTCGGCGGCGTCGAGCTCAGCGCGCGGCGGGCCAGCCGCGGCGGGGCCTTTGGCACCCGCCTCGCCGTGCGCGCCGACGGCGGCGGGCACCACTCCATCGCCGACTTCGTCGGCATGGTCGAGGCCTCGGGACTGCCCGACGCGGTGATCGCAGCCTCGAGGTCCATACTCGGCGCGATCGGCCGCGCCGAGGCCGAGGTGCACGGCGGGGAGCCAGGGAGCGCGCACCTGCATGAGCTGGGCAGCGCCGACACCGTGGTGGACGTTGCCTGCGCCGTCGCCGGACTGGCGGAGCTGGGCGTCGAGTCCGTGTACAGCTCCCCGATCCCCACCGGCTCCGGGGTCGTCGCCACGGGGCACGGGCCTGCCCCAGCCCCGGCGCCGGCGACGATCGCCCTGCTGGCCAGGGCCGGGGCGCCCACCGTCCCGCCTCCGGGGCGCGGGGGGGACGCCGGGGAGATGGTCACGCCCACGGGCGCCGCGATCCTGACGACGCTGGCCGAGTTCCGGCAGCCGCAGATGACCATCGAGGCCGCCGGGTACGGCCTCGGATCGAGGGACCCCGCCGGCTACCCGAACGCCCTGGGTCTGTGGATCGGGGAGGCGTCCGCCCCGGCGGAGCGGCTGGTGGTGCTGGAGACGAACGTCGACGACGACACGCCCGAGGTGCTGGCCCACGCGCTCGAGCGGCTCCTCGCGCTGGGCGCGCGCGACGCGTGGCTCACGCCCGCCCGCATGAAGAAGGGCAGGGCGGGCTGGGTGCTCAGCGCGCTGGTCGGCGCGGGCCTGGAGCGCCGGGCCGCCGAGCTGATCCTGCGCGAGACGTCCACGCTCGGCGTGAGGGCCGTTGAGGTCGGAAGGCACGAGGCCGGGCGCGAGCAGGTGGTGGTGCAGACCGAGCTCGGGCCGGTGCCTGTGAAGGTCAAGCGCCTGCGCGGGGCCGTCGTGGACGCCGCACCCGAGTACGAGGCCGCGAGGCGAATCGCCCTGGAGAAGCGGGTCCCGCTGCGCACCGTGATGGACGCGGCCCGGCGAGCGGCCGCGGGCGTGCACGGTGCCGGCGGCGAGGGCGGCTGAGGGACGACCGGACGAGGCCGCCCGCCGCCAGGGTGTAACCTGATGGGGCGGCCCCGGTGGCGCAACTGGCAGCGCAGCTGATTTGTAATCAGCAGGTTAGCGGTTCGAGTCCGCTCCGGGGCTCTGCGGCTTCGATCTCGGCGGTGGGCGTCGCCGTCGATGCGTTCGCCGTTTGCGAAGACCCGCCCTACTTGTGAGAATACCGACCGGCGGTCCGGCGGCGCGCACCGGCCGGGCCGATCCGATGTCCACAGCGACGGAGGCTACATGCAGCTGGGCTACTTCGTTGACCCCCTCCACCCGGCCGGGAGCGACTTCACCAAGACCATCCACGACGACCTCGAGCAGCTGGTGGTCCTCGACCGCCTTGGCTACGTCGAGGCCTGGGTGGCCGAGCACTTCACCGCGGCGTGGGAGAACATCCCGTCGCCGGAGCTGTTCATCGCCCAGGCGCTGGGGATGACCGAGCGCATCCGCCTGGGGACGGGCGTGACGTGCCTGCCCAACCACAATCCCTTCCGGCTCGCGCACCGCATCGCGCAGATAGACCACCAGGCCAGGGGGAGGTTCATGTGGGGCGTCGGCTCGGGCGCGACGCCGCTGGACTTCAGGGCGTTCGGGATAGACCCGGCGAGCGGGGAGCAGCGGGCCCTGACGTGGGAGACCCTGGACATGGTCCTGAGGATCTGGGAGGGCCTGGAGCCCGGCACGTACGAGAACGACTTCTGGAAGTTCACGATGCCCGAGTCCATGGAGGACCTGGGGTTCTTCGTGCACATGAAGCCATACCAGATGCCGCATCCGCCCATCGCCGCGGCCGGCCTCGCGCCCCGCTCGGACACGCTGATCAAGGCGGGGGAGCGGGACTGGATCCCGCTCTCGATCAACTACGTCCCGCAGGGGACGCTGATCACCCAGTGGGAGGCGTACGCGCAGGCCTCGAGGGGGGCGGGCCACACGCCCGACCGCTCAAGGTGGCGGATCTGCCGCGACGTCTTCGTCGCCGAGACCACCGAGGAGGCCCGCGAGATCGCGATGGGCGGTGTGATGGCCCGCGACTTCACGGTCTACTTCAGAAACGTGATGGCGACGCTGGGCTTCCTCGAGCACATGAAGACCGACCCGGGCGTCAGGGACGAGGACATCGACCTCGAGTACATGCTCGACAACATCTGGATCGTCGGCAGCCCCGAGGAGGTGTCGGCCAGGCTCCGCGCCCTCCACGACGACATAGGCGGCTTCGGCGTCCTGCTCGCCTTCTCCCACGAGTGGGAGCCGCGCGAGAGCTGGGAGCGCTCGATGACCCTGCTGGCAGAGGAGGTCATGCCCTCCCTGGCGGACCTGCAGCCCTCCGGAGCCTGATGCCGCCCGAGCCCTGGGCTCACTCGTCCCCGGCGCCGTAGGACTCACCGGCGAAGATCGCCCGCACCTCGGCGGCGCTGCGGGCCCCACTCAGCCTGCCCATGCGCTCCTCCTCCTCGGCCTGGAGCGCCTTGGCGTTGGCCAGCACCTGCCCTGCGCGGTCGGCCGGGAACTTGCACGCCCCGTTCTCGTCCATGTGGACGATCTCGCCCGGGGCGACGTCCATGCCCCCGACGCGCACCGGCACGTTGACCGCGTGGACGGCCATGTCGCCGTGGCCGGCCGTCGCCCCGGTCAGCAGGTACTGGAAGCCCATCGGCCTGACCTCGTCGAGGTCCCGCGAGGGGCCGTTCGAGACCATGCCCACGCACCCGAGCGCCTTCATCGCCGAGACCATGTTGCCCCCGGCGAGGCCCACCTTGCCGGCGAGCCGCCTGGGGAACCTCTGCTCGAGGACGAGGATCGTCGGCCTGGGTGAGGCGTCGAGGGCGTCCACCACGTCCATGAAGGACAGGCGCGAGAAGCCCGGGTCCGGAAGGCCGTAGACGCAGGTCACGGCGTATCCGACCGTGCGCCCGAGCTCCGGGTACATGCAGCGGATCGTCTGGTCGGTGTACCAGTTCTGCGACCACGGCTCGTAGAGGCCCAGGCACAGGGGGTGGGTGGGGTAGGTCGCCACCACGTTGGTGATGGACGGGGTGTCGAAGCTCCTCAGCTCCTCGAGCGTCTGGGGGTCGGGGGTCATGCGCTGGTCTCCTGTCAGGCCGGGACGGTGCGGCGATGGCGTCATGATATCCGAAGGCCTCGGCGCGCGCGCCCGGGGCCGGGGACGGCTTGGCCGGTGATTTCGGCACGTGTTAGACTGATTCGTTGTGGTGGAGGGATGGGAGAGCGGTTAAATCCACCAGACTGTAAATCTGGCGCCCGGAAGGGCTACGTAGGTTCGAATCCTACTCCCTCCAGTCCAGCCCCCCGCCGGAGATCTTGATCGAACGGGCCCACATAGCTCAGTCGGCAGAGCACGTTCTTGGTAAGAACGAGGTCAGCAGTTCGAGTCTGCTTGTGGGCTCGCAAAACACGGAGGATCGCTGAATGGCGAAGCAGAAATTCGTTAGGGACAAGCCTCACGTCAACGTCGGCACGATCGGCCACGTCGATCACGGCAAGACGACGCTGACCGCCGCGATGACGCGGGTGCTGGCGGCGGCCGGCACGGCCGACTTCCGGGCCTTCGACTCGATCGACAACGCCCCGGAGGAGAAGGCCCGCGGGGTGACGATCGCGATCACGCACGTCGAGTACCAGACCGACGCCCGCCACTACGCGCACGTCGACTGCCCCGGCCACGCCGACTACATCAAGAACATGATCACGGGGGCCGCGCAGATGGACGGGGCCATCCTCGTCGTCAGCGCGCCCGACGGCCCCATGCCGCAGACCCGCGAGCACATCCTGCTGGCCCGCCAGGTGGAGGTGCCCGCCGTCGTGGTGGCCCTCAACAAGGTCGACGCGATGGAGGACGAGGAGCTCCTCGAGCTGGTCGAGCTGGAGTTGCGCGAGATGCTCAGCGAGTACGGCTTCCCGGGCGACGACATCCCGATCGTGCGCGTCAGCGCGCTCAACGCGCTCGAGGCGCCCGACGACCAGCTCGGCCGCGACTCCGAGTGGGGCGGCAAGATCTGGGAGCTGATGGACGCCGTCGACTCGTACATACCGGTCCCGGACCGCCCCCGCGAGCGGCCGTTCCTGATGCCCGTCGAGGACGTCTTCGGCATCAAGGGCCGCGGCACGGTCGTCACCGGCCGCATCGAGCAGGGCATCGTCAGCCCGGGCGACACGGTCGAGATCGTCGGCATCAAGGATACCGCCTCGACGGTGGTCACCGGCGTGGAGATGTTCCACAAGACGCTGGACGAGGGCGAGCCGGGCGACGCGGTCGGGCTGCTGCTGCGCGGCGTCGAGCGCGAGGACGTCGAGCGCGGGCAGGTGCTGTCCAAGCCCGGCAGCATCACCCCACACCTCGAGGCCGAGGCCCAGGTGTACGTCCTGAGCAAGGACGAGGGCGGCAGGCACACCCCGTTCTTCAACGGCTACAAGCCGCAGTTCTACATCCGGACCACGGACGTGACCGGCGAGATCGCCCTGCCGGAGGGCGTCGAGATGGTGATGCCCGGCGACAACATCGAGATGAAGGTCAAGCTCATAACCCCCGTCGCGATGGACGAGCAGCTTCGCTTCGCCGTGCGCGAGGGCGGGCGGACCGTCGGGTCCGGCGTGATCACCAAGATCCTGAAGTAGGCCCCGGCAGATGGCCAAGAAGGGAGACGCCCGCGGCGTGATAAACCTCGGCTGCGAGGAGTGCCGCGAGCGCACCTACCACACCAGCAAGAACCGGCGGAACGACCCGCAGCGCCTCGAGCTGCGCAAGTTCTGCCCGCGCTGCCGGCGCCACACCCCTCACAGGGAGGTGCGCTAGGCGATGGCTAGGAGCCAGAGCGTCCCGCGCCGGGTCGACCCGGAGACGACCCGCAGGGCATTCAGCTTCCGGTTCTTCGGCGAGGTGTACTCCGAGCTCAAGCGGGTCACGTGGCCCACGCGCGAGGAGACCACCCGCCTGACCATCATGGTGCTGGCCGTGGCCGCCGCCATCGGCGTCTTCCTCGGCCTTGTGGACATCGGGTTCTCCCGGCTGATAGGCGTGATCCTGGGCAACTAGCGATGAGCGCGCAGAGCAAGACGCGAGTCGTCGACGAGTCCGTGCCGCGCTGGTACATAGTGCACGCCTACTCCGGGCAGGAGGAGCGCGTCAAGCGCAACCTCGAGCTGCGCATCGAGACGATGGACGTCTCGGACAAGATCTTCGAGGTCGTCGTGCCCACCGAGGAGGAGATCGAGATCAAGGACGGCCAGCGCGTCCCGGTGCCCAGGAAGGTCTTCCCGGGCTACATCATGGTGCGCATGGCGATGGACGACGAGAGCTGGCACGTGGTGCGCAACACGCCGGGCGTGACCGGCTTCGTCTCGGCGGAGGACGAGAGCGAGAAGCGCGCCAAGCCGGTCCCCCTCGACGACGAGGAGGTCAAGAACATCCTCGACCAGATGGAGTCGTCCACCCCGAGGATCCGGGTGGGGTTCTCCAAGGGCCAGGTGGTGCGGATCACGGACGGTCCCTTCGTGGACTTCATGGGCAGCGTGGACGAGGTGTACGCCGACCGCGCCAAGGTCAAGGTTCTCGTCTCGTTCTTCGGCAGGGAGACGCCGGTCGAGCTCGACTTCCTGCAGGTCGAGCGCACCTAGGCGGGAACGGCGGATGGAGACTGCTTAGGTGGCCAAGAAGGTAAGGACGGTGCTCAAGCTTCAGATCGAGGGCGGGCGGGCCAGCCCAGCCCCGCCGATCGGTCCCGCGCTGGGCCAGCACGGGGTCAACATCATGGCCTTCGTCAAGGAGTACAACGAGAAGACCTCGTCCAGGGCCGGCACCATCGTGCCCGTGGACCTGACGGTCTACGAGGACCGCTCGTTCAGCTTCGTGCTCAAGACGCCGCCGGCGGCGGACATGCTGCGCAAGGCGGCCGGGGTCGAGAAGGGCAGCGGCGAGCCCAGGAGGGAGACCGTCGGCACCGTGCCGGCCTCGAAGATCCGCGAGATCGCCGAGACCAAGCTGCCGGACCTCAACGCCGCCGACGTGGAGGGCGCCATGCGCATCGTCGCCGGAACCGCCAGGAGCATGGGCATCCGGATCGACTGGAGCCGCACCTAAGGAGGGGGAGTTGCCAAGGCACGGAAAGCGGTACAGGGAGGCGGCGGACAAGGTGGACCGCGCCCAGCGCTACGCTCCGGCGGGCGCCGTGGCCAAGGTCAAGGAGACCGCCACCTCCAAGTTCGACGAGACCGTCGAGCTGCACCTTCGCACCGGGGCCGACCCCAGGCACGCCGACCAGCAGGTCAGGGGAGTGGCCTCGCTCCCGCACGGCTCCGGAAAGCCCGTGCGCATCACCGTGTTCGCCCAGGGCGAGGGGATCACCAACGCCCGGGAGGCCGGCGCCGACTACATCGGCGACGACGACCTGATCAAGAAGATACAGACCGAGGGCTGGAGCGACTTCGACGTCTCGATCGCGACGCCCGACATGATGGGCAAGGTGAGCCGCCTCGGCAGGGTGCTCGGCCGAAAGGGCCTGATGCCCAACCCCAAGACCGGCACGGTCGTCGCGGCTGAGGACATCGGCCGGGCGGTCGACGAGGCCCGCAGGGGCAGGGTCGAGTTCCGCCTCGACCGGACCTCCATAATGCACGTGCCGATAGGCAAGGCGAGCTTCGACGAGACCCAGCTTCTCGACAACATGACGTCCGTCATGGACCACGTGATGCGGGCCCGGCCCTCCGGCGTCAAGGGCCAGTTCATCCGCTCCGCCTACCTTGCGACTTCGATGGGGCCCAGCGTGCCCGTGGACGTTGCCGCCCTCAGCGACCTTAAGCTAGACTGAAATCGAACAACCTGCGGCCTGAGACAGTAGGTTCCCTCCGCCGCTGCGGAGCGGATTAAACACACCTGCCGAGGCGCTCCCCCTGGCTTTGCATCGGCCCCCCTGCGCGGGCCGCGGGCCCCGGGACGCGTCCCGGAGCCTCCTCTCCCCGGTCCGCATAGGCGAAACGACGGGGACGATTCATGCCCACTGCCAAGAAGGAACAGGACGTAGCCGAGCTCAAGGACCGCATATCCGAGAGCACCATAGCGATAGCCACCGACTACACGGGCATGTCGGTGGGCGACATGACGCAGCTGCGGAGCGCACTGCGCGGCGAGGGCATCGACTACAGGGTCGTGAAGAACACGCTCGCCTACATCGCCGCGGACTCCGTGGGCAGGCCCCAGTTCAGGGAGATAGTGGCCGGCCCCACCGGCATCGCGTTCGGCAAGGGCGAGGTGGTGGACCCGGCGAGGGTCCTTACGGGATTCATCCGCGCCAACCGCAGCGCCCTCAAGGTCCGCGGGGCGGTGATGGGCGATCGTGTGCTGGACGCCGACCAGGTCGAGGCGCTCGGCCGCCTTCCAGGGAGGGACGCGCTGATCGCCCGGCTGGCCGGCCAGATGCAGGGACCCGTGACCGGCCTGGCCTACGTGCTGAGCGCGCCCGTGGCGGGTCTGGCCAGGGTGCTGCAGGGGCGTGTCGAGCAGGCGGGAGAGGCCGCCTGATCCGGGGCGGAGCTAATTTCGAAGGCAAGTGACCACCGAGGTGGAGGAGAACCGAAGATGACGAAGGCAGAGATTCTCGACGCGATCAAGGAGATGTCGGTCCTGGAGCTGTCGGAGCTGGTGAAGGACCTCGAGGAGACCTTTGGGGTCAGCGCCGCGGCGCCGGTCGCGGTCGCCGCTCCCGCGGCCGCCGGGGACGGGGCGGCGGACGCCGCCGCCGAGGAGGAGCAGACGGAGTTCAACGTCACGCTCGACGACATCGGCCCCAACAAGATCCAGGTGATCAAGGCCGTCAGGGAGCTGACGACCCTGGGCCTCAAGGAGGCCAAGGAGCTCGTCGAGAGCGCCCCCGCCACCGTCAAGGAGGCCATCGGCAAGGACGACGCCGAGGCGGCCAAGGAGAAGATCGAGGCCGCCGGGGCCAAGGCGACCGTCTCCTAGCCGGCCCCGCCCCGCGGGCGGCTACGGCCCGGCCGACAGGTACGGTATGGTCTGCGGGCCCTCCGGCAGGACGCACACGCGCGAGCCGGGCCCGTGGTGCCCAAGGGCCTCGTCCACGGCCGCCCCGACATCGTCCGCCGCCTCGAGGTGAGCGGCGGCCACCTGCTCATCGGTAAGGTGCGAGGAGTGCAACAGCACCCGCGCCCGCGCCTGCACCCGCGCCTGGATCTGCACCTGCCACTGGTCGTGCGTGGTCTCGGCCGCGGACTCGATCCTCTCGAGCAGGTCGGCCGGTGACCTCCCCTCGCGCAGGAGCCGCCCGTACTCGCCGTGGTCGGGCACGCCGTCCCTGCACTCGGCCGCGCAGATGATCGTCCCCCCGTCGCTCACTATCTCCGCGGCGGCCGACATGCCCTTGACCGCCTGGTAGAGGTTCTGGTCGAGGGGATATCCCGAGTTGGTGGTCACCACCACCTCGTAGGGCCGCTCCACCGGCCTCATCGCAGTCTGGCGCGATGCCTGGCAGGCCGCCGCGTGAACGGCGCGGGGGGCGCCGCCGTACGCTGCGGTGATGCGCATCTCGCGGTTGATCGTGACGTCGAGGGCGAAGTCCACGCCTGTGATCCGCGCGATCTCGCGCACCGAGTCGTGCACCGGGTTGCCCTCCGTGATTCCCCAGGTCGCCCTCAGGCTCCCGATGCGCGCGGCGTTGTGCAGGTGCATCGTGGTGCCGAAGCCGGCGAGGCCGGGTGCAACCATCTTCGGGCCCCCCGAAAAGCCGGCGAAGAAGTGGGGCTCCACCAGCCCGAGGGTTATCCGCACGTCCGCGTCGAGCCAGCGCCTGCACAGCGTGATGGGTATGCCGTCGGAGGTCTCCCCGGCCTCCGCGAGCGTCGAGTCGTCGAAGGCGTCGTGGTTGACCACCTCGTAGCCGGCTACCACCTCTGGGCCGAGCATCGCCTCCAGCTCGCGGGGGGTGTTGGCCCTGTGCGTGCCCGTTGCTATCAGCACGGTGACTCGCTCGGGTGGGACGTGGCCCAGCTCGCGCAGCACGGCGGGCAGCATAAGCCTCGTGGGGGCCGGGCGCGTTACGTCGCAGACCGATATCGCGACCGTCTGGCCGGGGGACGCCAGCTGCCGCAGGGGCGCCGAGCCCACCGGGTTGCGGATGGCGGTGAGGAGCGCCCCCTCCTCGTCGGGCAGGCCCGGCACGTACCTGGGCTCGACCACGGTCGTGCGGTCGTCCGGGAACTCCACGAAGATGCCGTCGTCGCCGTAGGCGAGCCTCGTCCTCACGGTGCGCTAGGTGGAGAGGAGCACCTCGCAGAAGCGCGCGGCGTCGACCAGCTCGGGCACCTTCACGTGCTCGCGCACGGTGTGCATCCCGTTGTCGGCCATCCCGACCACCACCGAGGTGATGCCCCTCTGGCGAAAGATGTTCCCGTCGGTTCCGCCGCCCGACGCCTTCAGCGCTGGCTGCAGGCCCATCGCCCCGAGGGCGGCGGCGACGCGCCGGTAGGTGGGGTCCTTCTCGCCGAACTCGTAGTGCTCGAACTCGGTGTGCATGTGGTTCTCGATCACGGCCTCCGGATAGAGGATGCGGACCGAGTTGAGCGCCTCTGCGATCTCGAGGCCTATGCTGTCGATCGCCTCGAGGTTCTGGCTGCGGAACTCGCCGACCACCCTCGCGTTCTCCGGAACGGTGTTGCGCACGCTGCCGCCCTCTATGAGCCCGATGTTGAAGGTGGTGTCGGCGCTGAGGCGGCCCTGGGGCAGGCGGGTTATGAGCTCCGCAGCTACCCGTATGGCCGATAGGCCCTTCTCGGGCTCGACCCCGGCGTGGGCGGCGCGCCCGGTTATCTCCACCGTGAAGCCGACGTAGGTGGGGGCGGCCACCGTGACGGTGCTGACCGGTCCCTCGCCGTCGAACACCACCGCCTCCCTGGCGTGGATCCTCCCGTAGTCCAGGTTCCGGGCGCCGTGCAGCCCGGTCTCCTCCTCGCGGGTCAGCGCGACCTGATACGGCAGGTGCGGCGTCCCGTCCTCGCCCAGGGACTCGATCGCCTCGAGCACCGCCGCGACCCCGGCCTTGGCGTCTCCCCCCACGATCGTCGTCCCGTCCGAGCGGATCACGTCGCCGTCCAGGCGCGGCTCTATGCCGCGGCCCGGGTCGACCGTGTCCATGTGCACTGAGAGAAGCAGCGGAGGCTCGTCCGCCTCCGGGTCGAGGTGCGGGGAGTTCGCGATCAGGTTGCCGTACCCGTCTACCTCGACGGCGAGGCCGAGGGCCTCGAGGCGCCGCGCAAGGTCCGCGGCGATCTCGTCCTCCTCGCCGGACACGCTGTCGATGCGGACGATCTCCATGAAGGTCCCGACGAGCCGGTCGCGATTGATCATGCCACCCACCTTGGCCCCGAGCGCGGGCCGGGCCATTGTATGGGCGCCCGTAGGGGTGTCAAGCGGCGCGGGACCGGGCGCTCCGGCCCCCCGGGGGGACGCCATATAATGGCGCCACACAGTCGAGGAGGAGGGTCATGGCCATACCCAAGGACCAGCTTGGCGAGATCGCGACGCGGGTGATCTTCGAGAACGACAGGGTGCGCATATGGAACCTGATCGTCGACCCCGGCGAGTCGAGCGACTGGCACCTGCACGGCAACGACTACATCACGATCGCCATCGAGGGCGAGGGCCTGTGGCTCGAGCTCGAGGACGGCACCCGCAACTGGGAGACGCAGGAGCCCGGAAAGCTCCAGTGGCACGGCGAGCACACCGTGCACCGGGTGGTCAACTCCTCGAAGACGCGCTACAAGAACGTCCTCGTCGAGCTGCTCAAGTAGGCCCGTGCTAGGCGCGGACAGCGGCGCGCCGCCGCGGCAGGGGGGCGGGCGCCGGTGAACATCCTCGTGATGGGCTCCGGGGCGGTCGGCGGCTACTTCGGCGGCCGGCTCGCCGTGGCCGGGCACGACGTGCTCTTCGTGGCCCGCGGCCGCCACGCCGAGGCCATGAGGAACGCGGGCCTTAAGGTGACCAGCGCCACCGCCGGCGACTTCACCGTTACCAGCCCGGTGGTGACCGACCGCCCCGACGGATCGTTCATGGCGGACCTGGTCCTGTTCTGCGTCAAGGGCTACTCGAGCGAGGAGGCCATCGGGCTGATCCGCCCGGCGGTCTACGACGGGACCGCCATCCTCACGCTTCAGAACGGCATCGGGTCGGGCGAGATCCTCAACAGGGCCTTCGGCGCCGGCGCGGTGCTGCTGGGCGCGGCCTACATCGAGGCGTCGCTGACCGGTCCGGGGGCGATCGTCGAGCAGGGCGGGGCGTGCCGGATCGTCTTCGGCGAGGAGGACGGTAGCACGACCACCAAGGCCGTGGCGGTGGACGCCGTGCTTCGCGGCGCCGGCATAGAGACCGAGCTTGCCGACGACGTCCTGGCCGCCCTGTGGACCAAGCTCGTCTTCATCTGCGCGCTGAGCGGGATGATGTGCATCACCCGGGAGCCGATGGTGCGGGTCCTCGCCACGCCGGAGACCATCGACCTGACCAGGCGGGTGATGAGGGAGGCCGCGTCGGTCGCCAGGGCGAAGGGGATAGCCGTCGCCGACGACGTCGAGCACGTGCACATGGAGTTCTTCCGCGACCACGCCGACCTCCTGTCGTCGTCGATGCACCTGGACCTCGAGAGGGGCAATCCGCTTGAGGTGGGGGTGCTCAACGGCGCGGTGTCGCGCGCCGGGCGCGAGGCGGGCGTGCCGACCCCGGTCAACGACTTCATCACGGCCTGCCTGACGCCCTACGACCGTCGGGCCAGGGAGGCCCGCCGCCGCGCGGCGGACCAGCGCCGCGCGTGAGCGGCATCGAGCGAGGAGCGCGCAATGTCTTACTTCTTTGACCTCAGGGAGATCGGGCGCAAGGAGCTGGCTCCCGGCGTCACGGTCAGGCTCGTGTGGGGAGAGAAGATCATGATCTCCCTGATCGAGATGGCCCCGTACGCGATCGTCCCCGTCCATTCCCACCCCCACGAGCAGGCGGGGATGGTGGTGCACGGCGAGTTCGACTTCACCATAGGCGGGGTGACAAGGCGCCTGGGCCCGAACGAGGGCTGGGTGATACCCGGCGGGGTCGAGCACAGCGTGCAGGGCCTGGACGGCTGGTCGCTGGCGGTGGACCTGTTCAGCCCGCCGCGCGAGGAGTACAAGAAGCTGGTTCTCGACTACTTCGGCGCCCGCACCTGAGCCGGCCGGCGTCCGACAGTTGAGCTTGGGAGAGCCGGCCGGCGTCCTTCCCTCCCTTGAGTAGACCGCCCTCCGCAGCGCCCCGGGGGGCGCCCGCCCTGCGCAGCAAGTGGCTGGTGCTGCTGGCCGCGGCGCTGGGCAACCTGGTGCTGACCATCGACAGCGGCATCATGGCCGTCTCCTACCCCGCGCTGGCGGAGGCGTTCGACACCGGCACGTCCACCGTCCTGTGGGTCTCGGTGGCCTTCTGGGTCACCGGCGTGGGCCTGGTGATGACGATCGGGTGGCTCGGCGACGTCGGGGGCCGCCGCCTGTCCTACACGCTCGGCTTCGTCCTCTACGCGGGGGCGCTGGGCCTCTCGGCGGTCACCGTCGAGCTCTGGCAGCTGATCGCAGCCCGGGTGTTCATGGGCCTCGGGTCGGCGATGATCCTGGCCGGCGTGAACGCCATCATCCTCGACCGGTTCGGGCCGCGCGAGCGCGCGAAGGCCATCGGCATCGCGGGCGCGGTGGTCGGGATCGGCCTCTCGGTCGGGCCGCTGGCCGGGGGCTGGCTGATCGACGAGCTGGGGTGGCGCTCCCTCTTCTACACGAGGATTCCCATCTCGCTCGCCGCCGCCGCACTGTCGTGGTGGGTGCTGGAGGGCCGGGAGGAGGGGGGATCTGGGGGCTTCGTGGTCGACAGGCTGGGCGCGATCGCGCTCTTCGCCGTGCTGGCCTCGTTCCTGCTGGTGATCAACCGCGGCGCCGAGGACGGGTTCGCCTCGCCGCTGGTGCTGGCCATGGCCGGCCTGTTCATCGTGGCGGCGCCCGTGCTGGTAGTCTCGCAGCGAAGATCGGAGCGCCCGATCCTCGACTTCGGCCTCTTCCGACGGCCCGGATACGGGTTCGGGCTCGGCGTGCTGGTGTTCCACTACACCTCGCTGGGGGCGATCCTGCTGCTGGCGCCGTTCTTCTTCATCGACGCGCTCGGGTTCTCGGCGACCAAGATGGGCCTGTTCATCATGCTCCACACGCTGATGAGGGTCTTTCTGGCGCCGATAAGCGGCGCGCTGACGCCGCGCCTGGGAGCCTGGACGCTCTCGGGGATCGGCCTTGCTGCGATGGTCGGCTCGCTCGCCTGGCTGGGCGTGATTGCGGACTCGGGCTCCGAGGCGGCCATACTCGGGGCGCTGCTGCTGGCAGGGGTGGGATCCGGCCTGTACGAGCCGCCGAACACCACGGCCATCATGGGGTCCGTCCCCGCCGACCGCTACGGGACCGCCTCGGCCTCGATCGCCTCGGGGCGCCAGCTATCGTTCTCCATCGGCGTCGCGGTGGCCGGGGCGATCTTCGCCGTGCGCGAGCGCTTCTACCTGGGGGCCGCGGAGGGTGCCGAGCGGGCGATCGCGCTGGGCTTCTCCGATGCACTCGTGGCCGGGGCCGCGCTGGCCGGCCTCGGCGTCCTGGTCAGCGTCGCCGCCATCGTGGCGACCCGCCGCCGCGCCTGACCGCAGCGCCCCCGGGGGCCCGCCCGGGTCGTTCCGGGAGGGGTCTGGGGACCGCCTCGCGGTGTGCTATATTCGCCGAATCAAGGGCCGTGGAGAGGCGTAGCAATAGACCACACAGCCCCCGCACAAGCGGACCGCGCCGCTCGACAGGGTAAGGCTCCCGAGTACCGAGTCCGGGGGCCGAAGGACCAGGCTTCCCGCTCGCAGAACTGGCGCCTCGTCGATGGCCGCACGCTGCTGGTCACGCTGGTGCTGATATCCGGCTACATGGTGGCCGAACTCGTGGCGGGGATCATCTCTGGAAGCCTCGCCCTGGTGGCCGACATGGCGCACGTGATGACCGACGTCGTGGCCATCTCCCTCGCGTTCGTCGCCCTTAGGATGTCCTCGCGACCGGCGTCCGTCGACCGGACCTTCGGCTATCACCGGACCGAGGTCATGGTGACGCTGCTGAACGTGATCGCGCTCGTCGCGATCGCCGTCTGGATCTTCGTCGAGTCCGCCGCGCACATCCGGGAAGGGAGGCAGGTCAGCGGCGACCTGCTTCTGATCGTTGGTCCCATTGGGATCGTCATAAACGGGATCGCTTTCACGATCCTGCACCGGTCGGCCCGGCTCAGCTTCAACGTCCAGGACGCATTCTGGAACGTGCTGGTCGACCTCCTCGGAGCGATCGGGGTGACGGTGACCGGGGTGCTGATCGTGGTGTTCGGGTGGACGCTCGTGGATGCCATCGTCGGCATGGTGCTCGGGGCGCTGCTGCTGGTGGCCGCATGGCAGCTGTCCGGCAAGGTGTTCAGCGTGCTGGTCGAGGGCACGCCGGCCGACGTGGACGTCTACAGGCTCTGCAGCCGGATGGAGGAGATCGAGGGCGTGACGCTGGTCCACGACATACACGTGTGGACCGTGTCGTCGCGGTACAGGGCGCTGACGGCGCACGTGCTGATCGACCCCGAATTCGGGGGCGACGTCGACCGCCTGCTGGTGACTCTGCGCGGCATCGCCGCGGATGAGTTCAACCTGCGGCACGTCACCATCCAGGTGGAGAGGTCACTGGAGGGCTGCGAGGAGGACCACCACGTCGGCCACCTCGAGGCCCACTCAAAGTCGGACGGCTGACCGCCGCAGGCCGCCTCGCCCCCGCTCCCGCGGGGGCCGTTGCTACGAGCCGAACCTCACGTCGGCGACCGGGTCGGAGTACTCGACGCCCTTGCTCGCCCAGAAGATGGTCGCCACCTCATCCACCGAGGCAACCAGCCGCTTTGCGGCGTCCATGTCGACCGTCTGCTTGCACTGGCCGGCCAGCTTGAGCACGTTCCAGACCTTCTCGTGCAGGTCCGGGTACTTGTCGACGTGCTCGGGCTTGAAGTAGTCGGACCACAGCAGGGCGATCTCGTCCTTGACGTGCTGGGCGTGCTCCTCCTTGACGGCGATGTACCGGGTGAAGGAGTTCCCCGACGCCGTGTCGCAGGCCTCCGGGTCGAGCGCCTCGATCCGCATCACCATCTTCTGGACGGTCTGGGCCGCGATCTTGGCGGCTATGGGGTCGTAGATGCCGCAGGGGATGTCGCAGTGGGCGTGCACGTCGGCGATGGTGAAGGGGCGCTTGATGATGGAGACGATGTTCATCGGTAGGGGTCCTCCTGCGGCGCGGTAGGCGCCGGCGTTGTCTGGCTCAGGCCACCGCCTCACGGTATCAGGCTGATTCGGCCTGCATCAAGGAGGGCCGGCGGCCAGGAACTCGAGCAGCGAGGAGGCCACCCGCTCGGGGAACTGCCTGTGGGGAGCGTGGCCGGCGGACTCGAGGATCTCGGCGCAGGCGCCCGGCATGACCTCGAGCGCCCTGCTCGCGTAGCGCGCCGGGAAGAACAGGTCCCGCGCCCCCCAGATGACCCTCGCCGGGGCCGAGACGCGCGCCCCGGAGCGCAGGCCAGCGTCGTCTAGCTCGACGTCGAGGTCGGGGTAGGGCAGGCGCCTCAGGGCCGCGCGGTGCGCCGCCCAGTGGGCCAGGCCAAGCACGAAGCCCGCCGCGGTCAGGCGGCCGAATCCCATCGGGGCTATGACCGCGATCCGACCGGCCCTCTCGGGGAACCGCAGCGCGATCTCCAGCGCGACCCGCCCGCCCAGCGAGTGCCCGACGAGGTGCGCCCGTTCGGCCCCCGCATGGTCCATGGCGCACAGGACCGACTCCGCCAGCCGGCCGGGCGAGTACCTCCCCCTAGGCCTGTCGCTCTCGCCGAAGCCGATCATGTCGACGGCCACCACCCGGTGGCGTCCCGCCAGGATGGCGGCCGCGCGGTCCCAGTCCCCGCGGCTCCCGGTGCCTCCGTGGAGCAGCACCACCGGGTCGCCGCCCGCTCCCGAGGCCGTGTAGGAGACGCGGCTCCCGTCCGGGAGCGCTGCCGAGCGGCAGTTTGCCTGGCCCATGGTCGGTGCCAATCCTACCGGATGCGCCGGCGCGCGGCGGATAATGTCGGGAGGGGCCCCGGCAGTCGATGCCGGTCGGCCCGAGGGGGTGATGGGCTTGGCCGATCTTGCAAAGTGCGTCGTGACCGGCGCCGCCGGGTACACCGGCAGGTACATCGCGCGGCTGCTGCTTGAGCGCGGGGCCCGCGTTCGGACGCTCACCGGGCGGCCGCACCGCCCCGGCCCGTTCGGCGACCGGGTAGAGGCGCATCCGTTCAACTTCGACGACCCCGAGGCCCTCGCCCGCTCCCTCGAGGGGGCGGAAGTCCTGTTCAACACGTACTGGGTGCGGTTCGCCAGGGGGGATCTGACCCACGAGCGCGCGGTCCGCAACACCGAGGTCATGCTCCGCTGCGCGCGTTCCGCGGGCGTGCGCAGGGTCGTGCACGTGAGCATAACCAACGCCAGCGCCGACTCGCCGCTGCCGTACTTTAGGGGCAAGGCCCTGGTAGAGCGCGCCGTGAGGGGGTCCGGGCTGTCGTACGCGATCCTCAGGCCCGCCCTGATCTTCGGGCCCGAGGACATCCTCATCAACAACATCGCTTGGCTGCTCCGCAGGTTCCCCGTCCACCCGATACCCGGCGACGGCGGCTACGGGATCCAGCCGGTCTTCGTGGAGGACCTTGCGGCGCTTGCCGTCCGGGCGGCCGGCGAGGATGACGACCTTGAAATCGACGCCGTAGGTCCCGAGGCCCCCGGCTACGAGGACCTGGTCCGCCTGATCGCCCGCGCGGTGGGCTCGCGCAGCCGGCTCGTGCGGGTGCCCCGGTGGATGGCGATGGCGGGCGCGCGGCTCGTCGGGGCGATGGTCAGGGACGTCGCGCTGACCCGCGACGAGATGGAGGGCCTCACCGCGGGCCTGCTCGTCTCGCGCTCCGGGGCCGAGCCCCCGTGCCCCACGCGGCTCTCGGACTGGCTCTGCGGGGCGGCCGGGTACCTGGGGAGGCGGTGGGAGTCGGAGGTAGAGCGCCACTATGCCTGAGGCGCGGGCCCTTGCCCGCGCTCTCGCCCGCCTCGTCGGCGGGCCCGCCCTCGCCCGCGTCCGCGGCGTGAGCATGATGCCGACGCTCCGGGAGGGCCAGCTGGTCGCGGTCGCTGATTGGTCGACCCGGTGGCGCTCGCCCTCGGCGGTCCGCTGAGGGGAGACCTGGTCGTGGTGCGCCGGCCCGGCGCGGACGGCGAGATGGACGTAAAGCGCGTGGTCGGCCTGCCCGGCGAGCGCGTCAGCGTCGCCGGGGGCCGGGTCTGGATAGACGGCGCCGCGCTCTGCGAGCCGTACCTTTCGGGCCGCCCTAGGACGCGGGGCATGGAGGAGGAGGCCTGGGATCTGGGGGACGGCGAGGCGTTCGTGATGGGCGACGACCGCCCCCGCAGCACCGACAGCCGCACCTACGGGCCGGTCCCGCTCGTGCGGATCGAAGGGATCGCCCGGCCGCTCAGGGCGCCTTGGAGCCGGGGAGGGTAGGACGTCCCGGACCTAGTCGGGCCCGTCCGAGAGCCAGCGAGCTGCGTCCATGGCGTGGTACGTGATGATCATGTCGGCGCCCGCGCGCTTGATAGATGTGAGGATCTCCAGGGTCACCCTGCGCTCGTCTATCCACTCGTTGGCCGCCGCCGCCTTGACCATGCTGAACTCGCCGCTGACGTTGTAGGCGGCCATCGGCGCCTGGAACAGGCGCCTGGCCTCGGACAGCACGTCGAGGTAGGCGAGGGCGGGCTTGACCATCACGATGTCGGCGCCCTCGTCGAGGTCGGTCTCTATCTCGCGCAGGGCCTGGCGGACGTTCGCCCCGTCCATCTGGTAGCCGCGCCTGTCCCCGAACTGCGGTGCGGACTCGGCCGCGACGCGGAACGGCCCGTAGAAGGCCGAGGCGTACTTCGCCGAGTACCCCATGATCGGGGTATCGACGAATCCCTCGTCGTCGAGCGCCGACCGGATGGCGGCGACCTGCCCGTCCATCATCGCAGAGGGCGCGACGATGTCGGCGCCGGCGCGCGCCTGGCACACGGCCGTCTCGGCGAGCTTCTCCAGGGAGAGGTCGTTGTCGATCCGGTCCCCGTCCACGACGCCGCAGTGCCCGTGGTCGGTGTACTCGCACAGGCACACGTCCGTGATCACCGCCATGTCGGGGGCCGTCTCCTTGACGATGCGGATGGCCTCCTGGACGATGCCCGCCGGCTCGTACGCCTCCCGTCCCAGGGGGTCCTTGCGGGCGGGTATCCCGAAGAGCAGGACCGCGGGTATCCCCAGGTCGTTGGCCTGGCCGACCTCGGTGATGAGGTGGTCGAGCGAGAGCTGGTAGATGCCCGGCATCGGACCCACCTCCGTTCGCACGTCCCTGCCGTGGGTGACGAACATCGGGTAGATGAAGTCGCCCGGCGACAGCCTCGTCTCCTGGACCATCTGCCGGATGGCGCCGCTCCGCCTGAGCCGGCGCATTCTTAACTTTGGGAACGCGGCCATTCGAGGCCTCCTGCCGGGCTAGGCCCCCGGGCCGAAGTGGGCCGAGAGCGCGGTCACGAGCCCGTCCACGGTGTGCTCTGAGGCCACTATATCAACTCTGAGGCCGCGCTCTCCAGCCGCCGAGGCGGTGACGGGCCCGATGCAGGCGACAGCGACGCCCCGCAGCGCGTCCGCGCCGCCGACGAGGCCGAGCAGGCCCTCCACGGTGGACGAGCTGGTGAAGGTGGCGACGTCCACCCCGTCCGCGAGGTGGCGCGCGGCGAGCTCGGCCGAGCCCGCCGGTGCGACCACCCTGTAGGTGGGCAGGTCGTCGACCGCCGCTCCCAGCGCCGCTAGCTCCGAGGCGAGCCCCGGCCTGCCACCCGCAGAGCGCGGCAGCAGCACCCTCTCGCCCGCGATGCCGCGGTCGGCGAGGGCCGGGGCGATCTCCCCGGACAGGTAGACACCGGGCACCGCGTCGGCCCTCACGCCCCGCCCGGCGAGCGCCGCCGCCGTGGCAGGGCCGATCGCGGCCACGCCCACGCCGCCCAGGGCCCTCGCGTCGAGGCCCTCGGCGCAGAGGCGGTCGAACAGGACTTCGACCGCGTTGGCGCTCGTGAAGATCACCCAGCCGTAGTCGGACAGGCGGCGGACCGCCGCCGCGACCTCGTCGGAATCGATCGGCTCGAGCGCTATCGACGGCACCTCCAGCGGCATGGCCCCGAGTGCGGCCAGCCGCGCCGACAGCGCGCCGGCCTGCCGGCGGGTGCGCGTGACCAGCACCCTCCTTCCGAACAGGGGCAGGCTCTCGAACCAGCTCAGCCGGGACCGCAGCTCCACCACGCCCCCGACGACCAGCACGACGGGCGGAGGCAGCTCGGCGTCGTCGGCGCGGGCGGCGATGTCGTATAGGGTGCCGGTCAGCGTCCTCTGCGCCGGGTCCGATCCCCAGCGGACGAGCGCGGCCGGCGTGTCGAGCGACATCCCCGCGCCGATCAGCCGCCCGGTTATCGCCCGCAGGTTGTCGCGGCCCATCAGGACCACGATGGTGCCGCCCGCGGCCGCGAGCGCGCCCCAGTCGACGCCTGAGGTCTCCTTGTCCGGGTCCTCGTTGCCGGCGACGAACGTCACGGACGAGGCGATGCCCCGGTGGGTCACCGGTATCCCGGCGTACGCTGGGGCGGCGATGGCCGAGGACGGTGCCGGCACCACCTCGAACCGTATGCCGGCCTGCGCCAGCGCAAGCCCCTCCTCGCCGCCGCGTCCGAACACGAACGGGTCGCCGCCCTTGAGGCGTACGACCGCGGCGCCCGCCTCGGCGCGCTCCACTAGGAGCCGGTTTATCTCGCCCTGCCGGCCCGCCGGGTCGCCGGGCGTCTTCCCCACGTCCACCACCTCGGCGCCGGGGCGGGCGAGCGCGAGGGTGCGGCGGTCGATGAGCCTGTCGTGCACCACCACGTCCGCGGCTGCCAGCAACCGCCTGGCCTTGAGGGTGAGCAGCTCGGGATCGCCCGGCCCTGCGCCCACCAGGTAGACGGCGCCGGCCATCATCTCCCCCCCGTCAGCGCGTCCGCGCCCGCAGCGAGCAGCGCCTCGGCGAGCGCCCTGCCGCCGGCTCCGGGGTCCGAGGGATCGCCGTCCATGCCGCGGCGGATCACCCGCGACCCGTCCGTCGCGGCGGCCATCGCGCGCATCCTCAGGCGCCCCGCCTCCAGCCGGGCGTGGACCGCCACCGGCGCGCTGCACCCGCCCCCGATGGCCTCGAGGAAGGCGCGCTCGGCGCCCACGGCCGCGCGGCTCTCGGCGTGGTCGGCGAGCGCGGCGATCCGCCCGGCCTCGCGGTCGCCCTCGCGCACCTGCACTATGAGCGCGCCCTGCCCGGCGTCCGGGATGAAGACGTCGGGGTCCAGCATCTCCGCGGCCGCCGCGGCGAGCCCCAGGCGCACGATGCCGGCCGCCGCCACCACCACCCCGTCGACCTCGCCCGAGCGCACCCTCGCGATCCGCGTGCCGACGTTGCCCCTTATGGGCACGACCTCCACGTCCGGGCGCAGGCTGCCCAGCAGGGCGGTCCGGCGCGGGCTGCCCGTGCCCAGCCTAGCGCCCGCGGGCAGGTCGGCGAGCGGGGCGTCCCAGCGGTCTACGAGCGCGTCCCGGGGGTCGGCCCGCGCGCTCACGGCGGCTATGGAGACGCCCTCCTCGGGGCCCGCCGGGAGGTCCTTGGCGCTGTGCACCGCGGCGTCAACGGCGCCCTCTGCCAGCGCGCGGTTGATCTCCCTTACGAACATGCCGCGCTCCATGCTGGAGAGCGGCGCGTCGCGGTCGCGGTCGCCGCGCGTGCTGAGCGTGACCACCTCGGGCCGCACGCCGGCGTCGCCGGCGCGCACGGCCGCGACGACCTCGGCCGCCTGCGCCCTAGCGAGCGGGCTTGCCCTGGTGCCTATTCGAAAGACGCGGTCCGGTGGGCGTGCGCCTGCCATGGCGGGTCCGCCCGTCAGGCGCGGGCGGCCTCGGCCATCTCGTTCCACATCCTGCACGAGCCCGGCTCGCACCCGCACTCCGCCCCGATGAGCAGGTCGGCCATGAGCCTCTCCCTGGCCTCCGCCTCGCGCCCCGCCTGTACCAGGTCGACCAGCTCGTCGGTGATGCATGCCTGGAAGTGGTCCAGCTCGAGCCTGATCCCGCGCCTGCGGAGCTCCAGCCGGGTGTCGGACAGGATGGGTGCCAGGTCCGCGAACTCCATGACGGAGTGCCGGTTGGCTACCGGGCTCGATCCCGAGAGCATCTCCCTGAACTTGCGCGCCAGGGCCGGGCTCGCCCCGCCGGTGGACACCGCGACGGTGACGTCGCCGCGCCGGACCACGGACGGGTATATGAAGGTGCAGAGGTGCGTCACGTCCTCGACGTTGCAAACGACGTTGCGGCGCGCGGCCTCGGCGTTGACGGCCGCGTTGACGGTCTCGTCGGAGGTGTCTGCGACGACCACCAGCACCGCCCCCTCCAGGTCCCCGTCGCGGTAGCCGCGCGCGAGGTGCTCGATCCGCCCTGAGGCGGCGAGGTCCCGCACGTACGGCTCGACCTCGGGTGCGATCACCGTGATCGCGGCCTCGGTGGGGAGCAGGCCGCGGACCTTCTTCTCGCCGCCCGCGCCGCCGCCGACCACGACGACGGCGCGGCCGCGCAGGTCCAGGTAGACGGGGAAGTAGACCGGGCTCGCCAAGGCGTCTAGACGAAGTAGCGCACGCGGGTCTTCTTGTACTCGCGCGTGCTGTAGAGCAGGGTGTAGTCCTCTATGCCGGTGGCGCTGGAGATCTCCCTGGCCACGCTCTCGCAGCGTTCGTCGCTCGTGGCGTGGATCATCGTGAAGTGCGTGTAGGGCCAGTCCGGGAAGGTCGGGCGCTGGTAGCAGTGGGTGACCCACTTGGACCCGGCCATGATCGCCCCGACCTCGACCGCCCTCTCCTCGGGCACCCTCCAGACGGCCATCGCGTTGCTGCCGAACCCGGCCCTGCGGTGGTGGAGCACGGCGCTGTAGCGCCTCATCAGGCCCCGCTCGCGCAGCTCGGCCGCCTTCGCGAACAGCTCACCCTCGGTCATGCCGAGCCTCGCCGCCATCGGCGCGAACGGCCTGGGGACCACCGGCAGGTCCTCCTGGAGCTCGCGGATGGCCGCCCGGTCCTCCTCCGAGACCGCCTGGGCCCGGTTCCAGCCCTCGGCGCCGGCGCCGCCGGCCAGGCCGTCGGGGCTGAAGTAGTCGGTCGCCGCCCCCTCCTTCCTGACCATGTCGAAGTTGACCCCGATCTTGAAGAAGCGGATCGTCGGCATCACCCGCACCGCCTCGGCGCCGGTGTCGCGCGCCATCTCGTCCACCGTCTCCTCGATCGTCTCCTCCGGGGGGACGGCGACGGTGAACCAAAGGTTGAACGCCCCGGTGCGCGCGTAGTTGTGGCTGACGCCCGGGTGCTCGTTGATCCTCTGCGCCGCGGCGTCCAGGCTGTCGTCGGGGTACCGCATGGCCACCAGCGTGGTCTTGTAGCCCAGGCGGCGCGTGTCGAATATTGCGCCTATCTGCCGCACGACGTTGCGGCGCTTGAGGGACAGGACGCGGTCGATGGCCTCGCTCTCGGAGATCCCGACCGAGCTGGCCATGTCCTCGAAGGGCAGCGGGACGAGGGGGAAGTCCGACTGCAGGATGTTGAGGATGCGCCGGTCCAGCAGGTCCAGGTCGGCGCCGGGCTTGGACCCCGGTCTTGTCTTCGGCTCGGCTTGGGTCATGCGTCACCGCCGCCGGGGCGGCCGGGGCTAGCCTATCATGGTGCGAAAAATGCGGTCAAAGGCGATGTCAGGCGATTGCCGGTCCGGCGGGAGGTCGGAATCCACCAGCCCCGGGGCGGGCGGGCCGCTTACGGTCGGGATGGCGCGCGACAGGGAGTCCCTGCTCGCCCAGCTGAGGGCCGAGCTCGACGACGAGCGGGTGATAAGGGCGCTGCTGCGGGTGCCCAGGGAGGAGTTCGTGCCGGACGACCTGCGGTCCCGCGCCTACGCCGACTCGGCGCTGCCCATCGGCTGGGGCCAGACCATCTCCCAGCCGCTGATGGTGGGGCTGATGGTGTCGGCGATGATGGTCACGCGCGCCGACCGGGTGCTGGAGCTGGGAACCGGCAGCGGGTACCAGGCGGCTGTGCTGTCCGAGCTCGCAGGCGCCGTGGTCTCGGTCGAGAGGCTTCCAGGCCTTCTCTCGGGGGCCGCGGAGAGGCTGCGCCGCCTCGGCTACGCCAACGTCGAGGTGCGCGGCGCGGGCCCCGACCTGGGCTGGCCGGACGGCGCGCCGTTCGACGCGATCGTGGTGGCCGCGGGGGCGCCGAGGATGCCCACGGCGCTGATCGACCAGCTGTCCGAGGGGGGCCGCCTGGTCGTGCCGGTGGGTCCCGCCGACTCCCAGGAGCTGATGCGCGTGATCCGCGGGCCGCGCGACCTGTCCGTCCACACCCTGGGCGGCTGCCGGTTCGTGCCGCTCATCGGCCGGGGGGCCTGGGACGAGCGCGACCCGGAGCTGTCCGGCCGGGCCGGCCCGCGCGCCCCGTGAGCCGCGCGGGTGCGATAATCGGGCCCGCGATGACGCAGTCCGAACGCCCCCCCTCGGAGTACGAGGCCGTCATAGGCCTCGAGGTGCACGCCCAGCTGCGGACCGAGAGCAAGATGTTCTGCGGGTGCAGCGCCGCCTACCAGGAGATGGAGCCCAACACCGACGCCTGCCCGGTCTGCATGGGCATGCCGGGCGTGCTGCCCGCACCGAACGAGAGGGCGGTCGAGCACGTGATAAGGACGGGTCTGGCCCTGGGGTGCTCGATTGCGGCCGAGTCCAAGTTCGACCGCAAGAACTACCCGTACCCCGACCTGATGAAGGGCTACCAGATCTCCCAGCACGACCGCCCCATAGCCTCGGGCGGGAGCCTCGCCGTCTCGACGGAGGACGGGGAGCGGGTGGTGGGCATCAACCGCGTGCACCTCGAAGAGGACGTCGCCAAGCTGATCCACCGCTCCGACGGGTCGGGCGCCTACAGCCTGCTGGACATCAACCGCTCGGGCGTGCCGCTAATGGAGATCGTCAGCGAGCCCGACATGCGCTCTGCGGACGAGGCCCGCGAGTACCTGACCGGCCTGCGGGCCATCCTGCGCTACATAGGCGTCAGCACCGCCAACATGGAGGAGGGGAGCTTTCGGTGCGACGCGAACGTCAGCGTCCGTCCGGCCGGGGCCGGCCACCTCGGCCCCAAGGTCGAGGTCAAGAACATGAACAGCTTTCGGTCGGTCCACAGCGCGCTGCTGTTCGAGGTGGAGCGCCAGACGGCCCTGGCCCGCCGTGGCGGGCGGATAGAGCAGGAGACCCGCGGCTGGTCCGACGACAGGGGCGAGACGTTCTCGCAGCGCAGCAAGGAGGACGCCCACGACTACCGGTACTTCCCCGAGCCGGACATCCCGCCGTTCGCGATAGACCCGGCCTGGGTCTCCGGCATAGAGCGGGAACTGCCCGAGCTCCCGGCCGCAAGGAGGGCCCGCTTCGAGCGCCAGTTCGCCCTCACGCCGTACGAGTCGGGGCTGCTGACCGCGTCGCGCGAGATGGCTGACTACTTCGAGCGCGCGGTCGATGGGGCGAAGGGGGCCGGGCGCGACGCGCGGGCGGACGCAAAGGCGGTCAGCAACTGGCTGCTGGGCGAGCTCTCGCGGCTCATGAACGACGCCGGCGTCGGGATAGGCCAGATCCGCGTGCCCCCGGACCAGATCACGGCCCTGCAGGACATGGTCGACGACGGCACGCTCAGCCTCGGCATGGCAAAGTCGGTCCTCGCCGACATGTTCGAGGCCGGCCGGCCGGCCAGGGATACCGCGCGGGCCCTGGGCCTGGTGCAGCTCAGCGACGTCGACGCCATCCGCGGGGCTGTCGCGGAGGCGGTCGAGGCCAACCCCAAGGCGGTCGCCGACTACCTGGGGGGTAAGGAGACGGCGGCGAAGTTCCTGGTAGGGCAGGTGATGCGCGTAACGCGCGGGCGGGCGAACCCCAAGGTCGCGGCGGACCTGCTCGCTGAGCGGCTTGAGGAGATCCGGGGAGCGTAGGACCCTCGCGGGCGCGCCGATGTCGCGCTATCATGGAAGCCGCAGCCCGGACCGCCCCGGACGGGACGGGCCGCCGGAAGAGAGCAAGGCGCCTTGGGCACTACCTATCTCAACGTAATCCAGATAATCATCGCCGTCGTGCTGGTGATCGTGATCCTCATGCAGGTTCGCGGCCAGGGCTCGGGCCTGTTCGGATCCGCCGAGAGCTCCTTCCGCACCCGGAGGGGGCTGGAGAAGACGCTCTTCCAGTTCACCATCGCGCTGGTGGGCGTCTTCATCATCACCTCCCTCATCAGCGCCAGGGTGTAGCGCGCCCCGGGGGCCGTACCCGGCGGGAGAGGTCAGATGGCTGCCCGTCCGCCGATCGTCACGCTGACCACCGACTTCGGCAGCCGCGACCACTACGTCGGCGCGGTAAAGGGAGTCATCCTCGGGATCTGCCGCGACGCGGCGATAGTGGACATCTCCCACGAGGTGCCGGCCCAGGACGTGACGCACGGCTCCTTCATCATCGGGGAGGCGCACAGGACCTTCCCGCCGGACGCCGTGCACCTGTGCGTAGTCGACCCCGGCGTCGGGACCGACCGACGGGCGGTGGCGCTGATCACCCCGCGCGGGCGGTTCGTCGCCCCCGACAACGGCATCCTCACCCGCGTTCTGGGCCCGCTGCCCCCGGGGTGCTTCCCGGCCGGGTCGGGCTGGCTTGCCGTGCCCGAGGACTGCAGCGCGTACGTGCTTGAAGAGCCCGGCCTCTGGCGCCATCCCGTGAGCGCCACCTTCCATGGCAGGGACGTCTTCGGACCCGTTGCGGCCCATCTCGCCCGTGGCCTGGACCCGTCGGAACTGGGTCCTTCCACCGACCGTCTGGCGGCGCTCCCGGAGCCCGCGCCCAGGATCTCGGGGGCATCGATAGAGGGGCGGGTGGTGCACGTCGACTCGTTCGGCAACCTGGTGACGAACATCCCGGGGGAGGCGGTCGAGGGCAGGGGGGCGGTCGTGGAGATAGCGGGCATCCGCGCCGCGGGACCGGTGCGCACCTTTGCGGATGGCGAGGGCCTGATCGCCCTCGTCGGGAGTTTCGGCTACCTGGAGGTCGCCCTGAGCGGCGGCAGCGCAGCGGCGCGCTTGGGCGTCGGCACCGCTGAGCCGGTCAATGTAACGCTAGCCCCGTAGCGCATTCGGCCCCGTCTGAGTGAGGAATGGACGCTCCAATGCTGGCCTACCATTTGGGCGGCGAGCGCCTTCGCTGCCGCGCTGAGGAATTTGGTTAAACACCAAAGCCGGAAGCAACGGCTTGAAAAGGATCACCACTGCCCAGAAACAGGCGGCTCATAAATCGCCATCGTCGCGTACAACCGTCCACACGCGCTCAAGCGGAATTTCGTTCTGGATCTGCTCAGACAGCTGTCCATAGTTGCGACATATCGCATCAACAAGATCTCCGGCTCGCCAAAGACGAACTCGAAAGAAGCTCTGCCTCGCCTCGCGCTCTAGGTCACGAGTGAATCCACCCCAGCTGACTAGAAGACCTTGATCTGCTTCGAACGATCGCATGGTGCCTACTAAGCTTCGCAAGACTGTAACGTCGACGGCTCGTTGAGTAGCCTTGACCTGTACGCATAGCTTCGGTCCATCGAATCCGAGCGAGCCACGGCCAGCTAGGATGTCCACTCCGCCGTCGGGCCCGGCAGGCGATCGCAAGGTGAAGTAGCCTTCGGCCTTAAGTACGGCCTCTACGAGGCGGGTAAACTCGTGCTCGGTGAAACGGGAGCGAATGCGATCAAATATTTGGTCACGAGCGGTACTGGCGATGTCTAGCTTAGCCAGATGATCCGCTTCGAATTCATTGTCAGGCTCTGTCGTTGCGGATGCCGCTTCCGGTGTGATGCTGCTCGCATCGCGCCCTCCGGAAATAACTTTCGCCACACGAGTCTCGGCATCATTACGCTTTATTCTACAAACGGTGAGAAAGGCACCCATTGAGTAGAGCAGGTCTTGACCAAAGTGGGATCTAGGCACGTCCGGCCTGATCCACTTCACCGGCCGCGTATGCCGCATCACGCCCTCAACGGTCTGGTATTCGTATGGACCGCTTACCCGACCAAGGGCTATCTGCCCCGGGCGCGTCTTGAGGGGAAGGGCGACGATGTCGCCGGTCTCCATCTGAACGGCGAATGCACTGAGCTGTGCAGCAAGATTACGATGGCCATTTATGTTTAGCTGAGGGTAAGCAGTTTGAACTAGCTCCAACAGAGAGCTTCTGTCAGGTTTGTCGGTCAAGTCCGGTATCTCTTCAAATCCGATAACCGACAGCCCAAGTTCCAGGGCGATTGTCTCATCCTCACCCTGAGCACCTGCACGGGCTAGCCACACCGGCGCGGGGCTATTGTCGCTTGAAGATTCGTGAACTGTGGCAGGCATGGCATCGTTCTCCGATCAGTGTAATTCGAATGGTGACTGCGCTGACTTAGAGGAGGTCGACCGCGCACTGGAACTCTGTGCGGTGCGTCCTTCCAGCCGGTTATCTGGACTCCATTTTCGGTCCGCCGCTGCGGGAGTTCTACTGTCTTGGCGCGCCGACGCCGACACCGCGGGGGATAGCATTTCAACAGTCAATTGCAGGATGGCCTTTCAGCCCATGCGCGGTCATCGCGTAGCTGCTCCGCTTCTAGCCGACGACGACTATCGCGCCGACACTCCAGCCGAAAGAGAAGATATCATGCCAGCCTATCTGGCAGTGGCCGGAGATGGGCAAAGAGGGTGTGTGAGAGGATGATATCGAAGGGCGCTCACTCTCTCCGTGTAGTTCTTTGATCGGGGGAAGGACTAAGGACGGTCTGGGGGAGACGCTACTCGATCTTCACGGCGGTGCCGTAGGCGACGATCTCTGCCGCGCCCTGGGCCACGCCCGCGGTGATGAGCCTGAGGCCTACGACGGCGTTGCCGCCCATGCCCTCGGCGTTCTCCACCATGCGCTGGAGCGACTGCTCACGGGCCTCCGCCAGCAGCTTGGTGTACTCGCTGACCTCTCCGCCGACGATGTTTCGGAGTCCCGCCATGAAGTCGCGCCCGATGTGTCGAGCGCGCACGGTGCTGCCCCGCACCAGTCCGAGGGTTTCCACGATCGTGGCTCCGGGTACCGCGTCGGTGGTGGTTATGATCAATGGTCTACCTCTAGGAAGTTCTCTTGCCTCTTGCTGATGACTCTGTCCCGTATCGCGGCGGCTAGCAGGACGGCCACCCCGACCAACACGGCGATGAAGGCCGCCAACACCAGCGTGGGCACGTCCTCGGCCGTGGTGATGGCGTAGATCCAGAAGCCGCCGAGAGCCGCGGCCCCGGCAGCAAGGATCGCTCCGCCGATCCGCAGAAGGAGGCTGCTGCTGTTTTCCGGTCCTGCCACGGGAGTCCCTCCTTCGGGCGAAAGCTTCGTCCCTGCATCGGGAATTCTTGCACGTAGGCAGGGGCGTGTCATCAGGCGATTCCGTTGGCAGAAGCGCAGGAGCAGGGCAACCCGTCCTGAAAGCCTATGGAGGCATCCACGGCCGGCGTCGCCGGCCCCGGGGAAGGCGCCATCTGCCGGAGCGCGGGTGGGCGCGGTCACCCGTGCCCCATGCGTCGTCGCGTTGTGGCTGGAGTCCTAGAGGGCGCCGATCCCGCCGTCGATGTATATCGTCTGGCCCGTCATGTAGTCCGAGGCCGGGCTCGCCAGGTACGCCGCAAGCGTGCCCAGCTCCTCGAGGTCGCCGGGTCGGCCGACCGGGATCATGGCGGCCGCCTGGGCGGCCTTGGCCGGATCGGACCACTGGTCGCCGGACATGTCCGTCTCGTACGAGCCCGGGCAGATGGCGTTGACCTGGACTCCCCACCGCGCCCACTCCAGCGCAAGGACGCGGGTCAGCATGCTCACCCCCGCCTTGGAGACCGCGTAGGCCGCGTAGTAGGGGACGGCGCGCTTTCCCTGGATCGACGAGACGTTGATCACCTTGCCGCTCCCGCGCTCGAGCATGTGCGGGGCGACCGCGCGGCACCCGTACATGACACCGTTGAGGTTGGTCGCCATCACCCCGTGCCACTCCTCGTCCGTCACCGGCGAGTCGGGCGCTCGCGCGACCCTGACCCACCCCGGCACGGGGTCCGGCAGCGGCACGAGCGGCAGCCTGAGGTTGATGCCGGCGTTGTTCACCAGAACGTCGATCTTCCCCAGCTCGCCGATCGCCGCTTCCACCATGGCCTGGACGCTGGCCGGGTCGGACACGTCGGTCGGAACGGGTAGGGCGCGCCGGCCCATCCGCTCGATCTCGGCGGCGAGGCTCTCGAGGTCCCCGCTCGTGCGGGCGGCGAGCGCCACGTCCGCCCCGGCCCCGGCCAGCCCAAGTGCGATCGCCCGCCCGATCCCTCTGCTGGCCCCGGTCACCACCGCGGTCCTGCCGGCCAGCGACAGCCCGGGCGGCATCACCAGCCCCGCAGGACGCCGCCGCTCACAGCCGTCTCCAGGTGGTGCCCCCGGGCCCGTCCTCGAGCTGCACGCCCAGCGCGGCCAGCCGGTCCCTAATGCCGTCCGCGGCCGCGAAGTTCTTCGCCGCCCTCATCTCCATGCGCACGTCGATGAGCAGCTCGATGAAGGGCTCCGCGTCGCCCTCCGCGCCGGCGGCCTCGAGCGTTAGCCCCAGCACGCCCGCAAGGTCGCGGAGCACGCCCTGTGCGCCGGCCACGCCGCCCCCGGCGTCGCGGGTGCGGTGGATGTCGCGGGCCAGGTCGAAGACGGCAGCCAGGGCCTGGGGCGTGTTGAGGTCGTCGTCCATCGCCTCCTCGAAGCGCCGCCTGTGCTCAGAGGCGTCCAGAGGCTCGCCCTCCGCGGCCTCGGTCGCCGAGGCCGCGCTCCGCAGCCGGGTGAGCGCCCGCTCCTGGGCCTCGACGCTCTCGGTCGTGTAGGTCAGCGGGCTGCGGTAGTGGGAGCTCAGGAAGAAGAGGCGCAGCGCGTCCGCCGGGTGGTCGGCCAGGGCCTGGCCGCAGGTGACCATGTTGCCCAGCGACTTGCTCATCTTGTCCTCGCCCAGCCGCACCAGCCCGTTGTGGACCCAGTGGCGCGCGAACGGCGTTCGCCCTGTGAACGACTCGGACTGTGCCACCTCGTTCTCGTGGTGGGGGAAGATCAGGTCCTGCCCGCCGCCGTGGATGTCGATGGTCTCGCCGAGGTACTCGAGGGCCATGGCGCTGCACTCGATGTGCCATCCCGGGCGCCCCGGCCCCCAGGGGCTGTCCCACGCCGGCTCGCCGGGCTTCTGGGACTTCCAGAGCGCGAAGTCCAGGGCGTCCTCCTTCTCCTCGCTGACCGAGACGCGCGCGCCCGACATGAGCCGGTCGATGTCGCGGCCGCTGAGCTTTCCGTAGTCGTCGTCGGCCCGCACGCGGAAGTAGACGTCGCCCCTGGAGGCGTACGCGTAGCCGCGCTCGATGAGGCCGGCGATCATCTCGACGATCTTGTCGATCTCGCCGGTCGCCCTGGGATACTCGTGGGCGGGCAGGACGTTGAGGCCCTCCATCTCGGCAAGGTAGCTGGCGATGTTCCTCTCGGCCAGCGCGGACACGGAGACGCCCTCCCTGGCCGCCCCGTCGATCATCTTGTCGTCGATGTCGGTGAAGTTCTCGACGTGGCGGACCCGGTGGCCCCTGTACTCGAGGTAGCGCCTCAGGACGTCGAAGACGACCGCCCGCATCGCGTGCCCGACGTGGGCGGGAGAGTAGGGGGTAATGCCGCACACGTAGATCGCGACCGCCTCCCCGCCTGGGGAGAACTCCTCGGAGCGCGCGGTAAGGGTGTTGTAGAGCTTCATGCGGCAGGGTCCTTCAGGGCGGCGATCCCGCGCCCTCCCTGGTGACGGTGGCCACAGCCAGGGCGGCTATCCCCTCGCCCCGGCCGATGAGGCCGAGGCCGTCGGTGGTGGTGGCCTTGACGTTCACCTCGTCCACCTCCAGCGACAGGGCGCCGGCGAGGCCGGCCCGCATCCCGGCGACGTGGGGGGCGAGGGTGGGGCGCTGGGCGACGATTGTAGCATCGACATAGGTGGCCCTCCATCCGGCCGCGCGGGCCCTGTCGGCTGCCCGGGCGAGCATCGAGAGGCTGGAGGCCCCGGCCAGGGAGGGGTCGCTGGACGGGAACATCGCGCCGATGTCGCCGAGCCCGGCGGCGCCCAGCAGGGCGTCGATCACCGCGTGGGCCAGCACGTCCCCGTCGCTGTGGCCGCTGAGCCCCAGCTCGAAGGGCACCTCGACGCCCCCGAGCACCAGGGCGCGGCCTGCCGCGAGCGGGTGCACGTCCACGCCGAGGCCGGTGCGCACGCTCAGGCCCCGGCCCCCGCGCCCATACGGGCGAGCATTCGCTCCGCTATGTCCAGGTCCTCGGGCGTCGTGACCTTGATGTTGGCGTACGAGCCGCGAAAGACCCTCACCGATCCGCCGATGCGCTCCACCATCGCGGCGTCGTCGGTCACCTCGCCGTCGACGCTCTCGTGGGCGCTCCTGAGGAGCCGTGCGGAGAAGACCTGGGGAGTCTGCACCAGCCACAGCGTGCCGCGGTCCGGGGTGGCCTCGACCGTCATGTCCGCGCCGACCACCTTGACGGTGTCCTTGGCGGGCACCGCGGCGATGGCGGCCCCGGTGCGGGCCGCCTCGCGCAGGCCGGTCTCGAAGTCGCCTGGGCCGACGCACGGGCGCGCGCCGTCGTGGACGATTACCCACTCGGCCCCGGGCAGGGCGGCGAGGCCCGCCCGCACCGAGTCCTGGCGCCTCTCGCCGCCCTCCGCGCACTCGACCTTGGACCAGCCGAGGCCGCGGGCAAGCTCCCGGCCCCGCTCGAGCGAGCCACGGGAGAGCACGAGCGCGATCCGGTCCACCGACCCGCAGCGCTCGAGGGCGTCGACGCAGTGGGCGAGCAGCGGGCGCCCGGCCAGGGGGGCGAAGACCTTGTCAAGCCGGCCCATCCTGGTGGAGGAGCCCGCGGCCACGACTATCGCGCCCACCGGACCCCCGGACCGGGGCGTCAAGATCGCCGACCCACCTTCATGGCGTGATGATACAACGCCCGCGGTCCGCTGCCGCCGACGCCCCGGCGCCGGCGGCCCGGGCGTAGAATGGGACGAGACAGGCGCGGGCCGGTGTGAGGCAATGGCCAGAAACTACTGGATGTTCGTCCAGACCCGGGAGAACTTCGAGATCACCAGGAGCATGGGCTTTCGGATGCACGGCCTGGGGGCGAAGCACCGAAAGAGGGCCGACCGCATGCAGCCCAACGACAACGTGCTCTACTACGTTCGCGAGACGAAGAGCTGGCTTGCGCTGGCGACCATCAGGTCGAAGGTCTTCGTCGACCGCTCGCCTCTCTGGAAGCCCACCCACAGGGGCGAGGACTTCCGCTACCGCGTGAGGATGGCGCCGCGGCTGGTCCTGGAGGACGAGGAGGCGATAGACGGCCTGCTGCTCGCCCCGCGCCTCGAGTACCTCAAGCGCTGGGCCCCCGAGCTGTGGCCGCTGGCCTTCATGGACAGCGTGCACCTGCTCCCGCAGCGCGACTTCCGGGTGATAGAGGCCGAGATGAGGCGGATCCGGTCGGCGACCGAGCGGAGGAGGAGGGAGGAGTCCCGCGCCCCGGGCGGGCCCGCGCGCGCCGCCGCGGAGGACCTGCCGATCGGCGCGCTGGTGAGTCCCGCGCCGGGCGCCGCCGGCGGGACCGAGGCGGGGACCGGCGCGTAGGCCCCGGCCGGCTACCCCGCGGCAGTCCCCGCGACCTCCTCCTCGGCGGCCTGCTCGACGCCGAAGCCGTCGTCGAACAGGCGGCGAAGCTCGGCCACTACGCCCTCGGGGATGTCGTCGGTCTCCGGTGCGGCGGCGAACTCCTCGAGCTGGTCCGCGCTGAGGATGTTGGGCAGCACCGTGGCCACCCCGGGCTCCGAGAGTACGAACTTGATGGCGATCTGGCCCATCGTCGCCGTCATGGCCTCGCTGAGAAAGTCCAGGGCCGCCAGCTTCCTGATGCCCGCCTCGAGCCACTCGCGCCTGCGGTGGGAGCGGTGGTCGTCCGGGGCGAAGACCGTGTCCTTGGTGTAGGTCCCGTCCAGCAGGCCCGAGGCGTGAGGGACCCTGGACAGCATCCCCGTTCCGCACTCGGCGGCGATCGGGAAGAACCGGCGGGCGGGCTGCTGCTCGAGGATGGAGTAGATGATCTGGATGGCGTCCATGTCCCGGCCGCGCATCGCCGCCTCGCCCTCCTCGAACCACCCGATGTCGGGTCCTATGGCGGCGGCGTAGTGGCGGATCTTGCCCTCGGTGACCAGCGCGTCGAGCGTGGAGAACAGCTCGTCGCTCTCCAGCGCGTCCATCTTGGGGTTGTGGAGCTGGTACAGGTCGATGTAGTCGGTCTCCAGCCGCCTCAGGCTCTGCTCGCAGCCGTAGCGGACGAACTCGGCGTCCCAGCGCTGGGGCCTCTCGGCGTGCCCCTCGCGCTCGCGGTGCGCGTAGAAATCGTACCCGAACTTGGTCCCGATGACGATGTCCGTGCGGCGCCTCCCGAGCGCCTGGGCGAGTATCTCCTCGCCGTACCCCAGGCCGTAGGTGTCGGCGGTGTCGAAGAAGTTGACGCCCAGGTCGGCCGCGCGCTCCAGCATCCGGACGGCGTCGGAGGAGTCCACCCGGCCCCACCACCCGGTGCTGACCGTCCAGACCCCGAACCCGACCTCGGAGATCTCGAGGTCCGTGCGACCCAGCCTCCTGTACCTCATGCGAGGCGGGCCGCGATCTCGGAGCGTGCGCGCTCGTAGTCGGCGTCGCTCAGCGTCGGCTCAAGCGCGCCCATCGGCACGTCCTGTCCCAGGTCGACCCAGGACTTGCAGCCGGCGTAGTCGTCGAGCAAAGGCAGGGCCTGCGGCTGCAGCAGGGGGTAGACGCGCACCAGCGCGACGGTCAGCGGCTGGCGTGGGCGCCACCCGAGGCGCTTCTCGGCGTAGGCGTCGGTCCAGATGTGCATGTCGGAGATACTGCCCAGCACCTCGGGGTCGTCGACCTCGATGCGGTCGGTGACCTGCGCGAAGCACGACAGGGTCGTAAGGCCCGGCACGTCGTCCTCCTCGATGGACCTGCTCAGCCGCCCGTGGTGCTCGGGCTTTATCAGCTCCGGCGACTGGTGCTCGTAGGTCGGGAAGAGCAGGAACTCCGGGTTGTCGGCGAAGGAGCCGGCGAAGTCGCGGTCGTCGCTGTGGATTCCGCCCTTGCGCAGGATGACGATCTGCTCGCCGTCCCGCAGCGCGTTGCACACTACGGCCCATTCCTTGAGCGCGATCGAGCTTACCGGGGGGAGGAGCGACACCATGTCCATGGCCGATTATATCGGGGCCCCGGGCGCGCGGTCGAACGGCGCCCGGGCCGCGGCCGATCTTTCCCCGCGGGCCCCGCAGTGAAATACTCTAGGGTGCCGGCCGCCATGACAGTCCATCTCGCCCACATCCATCCCCACGCCCCGCATGGCCGATAGGGGACGCAGGAAGCGCTCGCGCGGCGCCGGCAGGTCCCCCTCGCCGCCCAGGCCGAGGGCCCGCCGCCCCGACCCCTCCGAGGACCGGGCGCAGGGCTCGGGGCCCGACCACGGCCTGAACATAACGACGCTGGTGCTAAGGGCCGCCTTCATGGACGCGTCCGTGTACGCGCAGATACGGGCCCACAGCGCCACGCTCCTTTGGTCCATCGGGGTGGTCCTCGCCGTGGCCGTGCTGTACTCGATAGGCCTGAGGGGGGTGGAGCCCGCTTTCCTGAGGGGTGAGCACCCGGTCCTGTGGTTCGTGCTGCGGCTGGACATCGTCGTCATTGGATGGCTGTTGTGGGGGTGCATAGCCAAGCTGTTCGGGGGCTGGGTCTTCCGCGGCGATGCGAGCTTCTCGCAGATACTCCGCGCCCTCGGCATCGCCACCGCGCCCTCCTGCCTGCTGGCGTTCCAGGAGATAGACGTTCCGCTGATGGGCCAGACGGTGGGGGAGGCGCTGTGGCTCTTCGGCCTGCTGTGGACGTTGGCCATCGGCACCCAGGCCGTAAAGGAAACGATGCGGCTCAACTGGTTTCAGGCCATCCTGCCGGGCTTCCTCGGGTGGATCGTCGCCTGGCCGCTGATGCTGAACTTCGTGCTCTACTCGGCGTCGGCGATACCGGTCGACGCAGCGCCCGCCGGCTGAGCGTCCGCAGGGCGCCCTCCTAGGGAGCGGCTGGGGCGGGCCGCACCAGCTCGGCCAGCGCCCCGGCGCGACGCCCGAACATCCGCAGCGCGTTGGACGTCGTCGCGAGCGCCACCTCGGCCGCGTCAATGTCCCTGAGACCGGCCAGCTCGGCCGCGATCTCGGCGGCGTGCCGCGGCTCGGTCCACCCGCTGCGGTCACGCTTGAAGGGCTGGGGATACGCGTCGGTCTCCAGGACGATCCACTCCATCGGCAGCTGCGCCGCGACCGACCTCAGCCCCTCAAGCCGCAGCAGCGGCCGGGCCAGCGAGATCCAGAAGCCAAGGTCTATGGCCTCCCTTGCCGTGCGCTCGTCGCCCTGGAAGTAGTGCATCGCGCCCCCGACCTCGAACCCACGCTCCTCGCGCAGCACCCTGAGGGTGTCGCGGTCCGCCAGCCGGCTGTGGAAGACGATGGGCAGTTCCAGCTCCCTGGCCACGCCGATCTGGCGTCGGAACGCGTCGAACTGGACCGCCCTGTCCGGGGATGAGTCCTGGAAGTCCAGGCCGATCTCGCTGACCGCGACCACGCGGTCCGACGCGGCGAGGGCGATGAGGGCCGCCTCGGCCTCCGCCGTCATCGGCCCGGCCAGGTCCTGGGGATGCAGGCCCACGGCGGCCAGCAGGCCCGGGTGATCCGCCGCCAGGCGCACCGCCCTTTGCGAGGACTCGATAGTCGTGCCCGCGGTCACCACCGCCCCGACGCCGGCCTCGCTCGCCCGATCCAGGATGTGGCCCACCTCCGGGTCGTCGAACCCGTCGAGGTGCGAGTGGCAGTCGATCAGGCCGGGGTGCGTCGCCTCCGGGTCCACGCCCATGTTGCCCCATAATAGGGCAGGTGATTGAGACGAACCACCCCCGCGCAGGTGGGGGCGGACACGGGCGCGGGCGGCTCGCCGCGGGCGCCGCCGCGGCGCTCGTCGTAGCGGCGCTCCTGGCGCTCGGTGCCGCCGGGTGCTCGCGTTCCGCGGACGTGGCGACGCCAAGCCCGGCCGCCCCGGCCCAGGACCCCTTGCCAACCGCAACCGCCGGGTCCCCGCCCACGCCATCGATCGAGCCGACGCCGACGCGGATGCCGGCGCCGACGCCCGCTGCGTCGCCGGAGCCGGGAGACCCGGCGCCGACCCCCGCCGTAGGGGCGACCGCAACGCCGCCCGCGCAGGTCGCCGCAACGCCCACCCGGCCGGCGGTGATGATCGAGTCGCGTCCCGTCGAGACCGCAACGCCGGCGGCGCATCCCGTGCGCGGCGGCGTGCTGCGGCTGACCACCCAGGCGGACATCGCGCACCAGGACGTGCACGCCGAGACGTCCCCTGCGCTCTCGACGTGGGGGCCGGGCATCGCCTACAGCCGGCTGATGAGGTTCCGGACTGGGCCCGACGTCGCCCTCCCCAGCCTGGAGGTCATTTGCGACCTTTGCGAGTCCTGGCGCGCCCTCGACCCCGTCACCTTCGAGTTCACGCTCAGGGACGGGGTGCGCTGGCACGACGAGGACCTGACGGGGGGCAGGGCGCTCTCGTCACGCGACGTGCTCTACAGCCTCTCGCGCCAGGGCAGGGGGCCCAACGGGATGCTGCTCGGTTCGATCGACGAGATCTCGGCCCCCGACCCGCGCACGGTCTCCATCCGGCTTATCGAGCCCGACGCCGACTTCATGCTGGGGCTCGCGGACGCGCGCTCCAAGATCGTCGCTCGCGAGGCGGTCGCCATCTCGGGGGACCTGCGGGACGGGCCGACGGTCGGGACCGGGCCGTGGAGGCTGGAGTCGACGGGGGCGGTCGCCACGCACGTCTTCGAGCGCTTCGGCGAGTACTTCGAGGCGGGCCTGCCCTACGCCGACGGGCTGCGGGTCCACGTCGTCCCGGACCTCCAGACACGTGACGCCGCCTTCGTGGTCGGCCAGATCGACGTGATGGAGGTCACAGCGTGGGAGTGGGAGGCGCTGCGGGAGCGCGCCGCGGACGCGGTGACGCTGGCCGTTCCGGCTCCAGGCTCCGGCGTCGAGATTGGGCTGAACGCGGAGCGCGCGCCCTTCGACGACACCGCCGTGCGCCGGGCCGCGTTCGCCGCGATGGATCCGGCGGGGGCCCTGGAGGACGTGTGGGGAGGGGCGGGTTACCTCTCGTTCGGCTTTCCGCTGGTCGGTCCGTCCTGGGCCCTTGACGAGGCTGAGCTTGACGGCCGACTGGCCAGTCCGCCGGAGGCCCGGAGGCTGCTAGGCGGCGCGAGCCCGGCGCCCTTCACCCTTAGGGTGGGCCTGTTCGGCGAGGAGTACCTGGAGCACGCGCGGCGCGTGGCGCGCGAGATGCGGACCGTCGGGTTCGAGGTCGAGGTGGAGGAGGTGACGCGCCTGGCCTTTGCCGACGAGGTGTGGAGGGGCGGTGAGTACCAGGCCTTCCTCGGGCCCATAGCGCCTGTCACGTCGCCGAACGCCTTCCTGTTCTCGGCGGTCTACAGCGAGGGGCCCTACTATCGCGGCGGGCCGCCCGCGGACGGTCTGGATGCGCTTATCGAGATGCAGGCGGGTGAGTACGACGCCGAGGCTCGCAGGTCGATGCACCGCGAGATACAGCTCCTGATGCTCCGGGCGGCCGTCCGTTACATGCCGGTGACGCAGGTGACCGTGTGGGCGGCACAGCCGTGGGTCGGGAATCTGCACATCAATCTGGCCGGCTTCGAATACGGGCACTGGGCATCTGCCTGGCTCGGGAAGGACCGGCGCTAGCGTTCTTGGGCTTGGATTGCCGATCGCCCTTGATGAAATGGCTGCGGCGATTCAGCAGGCAGCAGCCCAGACCTCCGACAGCGCCTCGGCCTGCTCTAGGACGGTCTGAGTAGCCTTCTCCTGCCTATCGGGGGGGTAGCCGTGCCGCCGCAGGGTGCGGCGAACCAGCACACGAAGGTGGGCCCGGACGTTCTCGCGCAGGGTCCAGTCGATTGTCACGTTGCCCCGGACCGTCTCGACGAGCTCGCGGGCTATATCCCTGAGGGTATCGTCGCCGAGCACGCTTACGGCGCTGTCGTTCGTCTCAAGCGCATCGTAGAAGGCCAGTTCGTCCTCCGACAGGCCCAGCCGCTCGCCCCGCGCGTTGGCCTCGCGCATCTCTCTTGCAAGGCCGATGAGTTCTTCGATGACCTGTGCCGCCTCTATCGCTCTGTTTCGGTAGCGCCGAAGGGTCTGCTCCAGCATCTCGGCAAACGATCGGGCTTGGACGACGTTCCTGCTCCTGCGCGTGGTGACTTCCCCCCTGAGGAGCTTTTGCAGCAGTTCCACGGCGAGGTTGCGGTGCTTCATCCCGCGCACCTCGGCCAGGAACTCGTCCGACAGGATTGAGATGTCCGGCTTTTCTAGGCCTGCGGCGGCGAACACGTCCATCACGCCTTGGGATGCGACAGCGCGGGAGACGATCTGCCGAACGGCTAGATCCAGCTCCTCCTCCGGCCGTTCCTCGCTCGTCGCCCGCTTGGACAGCGCCGCCCGCACCGCCTGGAAGAACCCCACGTCGTCGCGGATGCGCGTAGTCTCTGGGTGGGGCACCGCCAGCGCGAAGGCCTGCGAAAGCTCCTGCACGACGCTTAAGCAGCGCTCTTTGCCGTCCTGCTGGGCGAGCACGTGCTCTTGGGCGGCCGGTAGGAGGCTCAGGCGCTCCGTACCCGTGCCCGAGATCCAGCCTGACCAGTCGAATCCGTGGAACAGGGCGCAGCACACCTCGTACTTTTCCTGCATCACCGCAGCCGCTTCAGCCTTGTCCAGCGCCGCTCGTCCCTCGCCGCCGCTCTCGGTGTAGCTGGCGATCGCCCGCTTCAGTTCGTGGGCAAGGCCGAGGTAGTCCACCACTAAGCCGCCCGGCTTGTCCCTGAACACACGGTTGACGCGGGCGATGGCTTGCACCAGCCCGTGCCCGCGCATCGGCTTGTCTACGTACATCGTGTGCAGGCTCGGCGCATCGAACCCCGTGAGCCACATGTCGCGCACAAGCACGACCCGCATCGGGTCTCCTGGCTCGCGGAACCGCTTTGCCAGCGCTTCCCTGCGCGCCTTGTTGCGGATGTGTGGCTGCCACTCCGGCGGGTCGGAGGCGGAGCCGGTCATCACCACCTTCATTACTCCGTCGCCGTCGTCGCCGTCGTGCCAACTGGGGCGAAGACGCGCCAGTTCCCTGTAAAGATCGATGCAGATCCGCCGACTCATGCAGACGACCATTGCTTTGCCGTCCATGGCCTCCAGTCGCTGCTCGAAATGGGCGACGATGTCGGCGGCGACCTGCTCCACCCGCCTCCGGGCGCCGACGACCGCCTCCAGCCGCGCCCACTTGGTCTTGAGCCTGTCCCTCCGCTCCACCTCTTCGCCCTCGGTGACCTCCTCGAATTCGAGGTCGACCTTTGGCCTTTCGGCATCGTCTAGGGCCAGTTCAGCTAGGCGGCTCTCGTAGTAAATGGGCACCGTGGATCCGTCCTCTACGGAGCGCCGAATGTCGTAGATGCTGATGTAGTTGCCGAAGACGGCTCGGGTGTTTGCGTCCCTGAGCTCGATGGGCGTCCCAGTGAAGCCGACGAAGGACGCGTTGGGCAGCGCATCCCGCATGTGTCGGGCGTAGCCGTCGATGAAGTCGTACTGGCTTCGGTGTGCCTCGTCTGCGATGACGACGACGTTGCGCCTTTTGGACAGGATAGGGTGGGTGTCGCCTTTCTCCTCGGGGAAGAACTTCTGGATGGTGGTGAATACTACGCCGCCGGCATTCACTGACAACTTACTGCGCAGGTCAGCGCGGCTCTCTGCTTGGGTCGGCGGCTGGCGCAGCAGGTCTTGGCATCGCGAGAAGGTGCCGAATAGCTGGTCGTCCAAGTCGTTTCGGTCGGTAAGCACCACGATGGTCGGGTTCTCCATCGCCGGCTCTCGGATGACTGCTCCCGCGTAGAAGGCCATCGTGAGGCTCTTGCCGGCCCCCTGGGTGTGCCAGACCACGCCGACTCGGTGGTCACCGGGCTCTCCACCCGGCCTGCGGCCCGCCTCGTAGACGCCGTGAGGGTCGGACAGCCCTGCGCCTGTCCGCTGCAGCTTGGTTGCCCGTAGCGTCTCGCCGACCGCAGCGCGCACCGCGCCGAACTGGTGATAGCCGGCCATTTTCTTGACGAGCGGTGCACCGTCGCCGTCCTCGAACACGATGAAGTTACGGACCAGAGCAAGGAAGCGGCTCGGCTCAAAGACGCCTTCCAGCAGGACTTGGAGTTCAGTAAGCCCAGAAGCCGCCAGCGTCTCCCCAGTGGCGGTGCGCCAAGGCTTGAACCACTCCCTACCCGATGTGAGCGTGCCCACGCGGGCCGTAGTCCCGTCGGAGACCACCAGGGCCTCGTTCATTGAGAACAGTGTAGGCAGCTCGGCCTTGTAGGTCTGGAGCTGCTGCCACGCCGTCCAGATGGTGGCGTCCTCGTCGGCGGGGTTCTTCAACTCGATGATGCCCAGGGGAAGGCCGTTGACGAACAGCGCCACGTCCGGCCTGCGGGTGTTCCTGTTCTCGGAGACAGTGAACTGGTTGACGGCCAGCCAGTCGTTGTTGGAGGAGTTGTCGAAGTCAATGACTCGGATCTGGTCGCCGCGCACCCGTCCCTCAGAATCGCGATACTCGATCTCCACGCCATTGACCAACATCCGGTGAAAGGCGCGGTTGCGGGCCTCCAGGGTCGAGCCTTCCGGGCGGGTCAGCTTGCGGAACGCGTCGTCGAGCGCCGATACGGGCAAGCCGGGGTTCAATTCAGCCAGAGCGTCTCGTAGCCGTCGCTCCAGCACCACCTGGCCGTAGTCCGTGCGCTCGGCGCTGGGTGTCTCGGGAGCGATATCCGGGCCATGCTCCACGCTCCAGCCAAGGTCGGCGAGCCAGTCGAGGGCGGCCTGCTCGACATCGGCCTCGGTGATGGTGGTCATTAGTTGGAGTCTTTCTTGGTGTAGTGCTTGTCCAACTCGACCATGATGTTAGGATTGAAGAAGGGTTTCTTGGCACTCTTGGTATTGCCAGGATCGAGGAAGCGTAGACGGCCAAAACGCTCATCAGCTTGCAGACTCTTCCGAATATTGTGATACTTTTGATTCTCCTTAAAGTCCTCGTAGCGTTTCTTGCATCCCTCGGTGAGTCTCGCGTAATCCCAAGGATAACGTTCCCGAATGTCTTCTTCGGTCAGTTTGACTGGTGCTGCCGATGAGTCGTTTGTTACTTGAACTTGAACCGCGTCACTCGATTTCGATTTAGTGAACTTAAGTTCAACGTTCACACTTACCGAGTATGGAGATTTTGGATCTAGTTCAGATGTGTCAATGCTGTCTAAGAATGCTATGAAATCTTTTTCTTCCGTGTTGAGTAATGAACTTTCCACATTGAACGACGGGGCCACAAAAGAGAGCGGCATCAAATGGATATTAAATTCTGTAACACCCCGTTGGAACCATTCCTGAACTACATTCACGAAATTCTTTACACAAGCCGCGCCGATTTCGTATAGACGAGTATTGAAAGTCTGAGATTCATTGTAAAAGTGTGTAGCACAGTCTCGGAACTCTAACATTACTTGTATGTTTTGAGACGCAGAACTATCAAGGATGTTTTTCTTGACCAGCTGTTTGGCCAAGTAGCCGATCTCATGAGTGAACGGAACTAGGGATCGAGTTCTCTTGATGAATTTCCTCTTATCTCTCTGGCCCGTCTTCGTTTGACGATACTCATAGACATAGAGCGAATGCTTCTTGTGTCCATGCAACTCTAGCCATTTCGCCTTTAGCAGAAGTTCCCAGGCATTGATGGCAAGAATAGCGAATGATTCATTCCTGTAGGGAAATCCAGGTTTGTTGTATATCTCGATGGCAGCTACCATTGCCAGTACAGATCTATCTAGAAGTTCCATCGAAAGCGACTTCATACTTATCTAGTCCTCATCAGACAATGAGTCCCGCAATCGAACTGTCCTTGCCACAAGCTGCGGCAGCAGAGCATCCCGCTGCGCGGCGAGAGCACGGGATGCGTGCAAGTTCTTGAGAATACGCCCCATCAGAGGCTTCACTGTCGACTCGAAGCCCTTCGCTAGTTCTATAGGCGGCACTGTTGCATCAACGAACTTGAAGGTTTGACGGGTGATGGTGTCGAATATCGTACCATGAGTTCGCTGTTGCAACTCATCGACGGCCGTCCTGACATTCCAGTAGATGAAGAGGTCAGGATATCCATATGCACCGCGAATCCCGTAGCACGTCTGATTCATGGCCATAGGCACGCCAAGACAAGCGAGTCTTCCGACAGTGCCCCTAGCGGTGATTACCGTAGTCCCCATCGGAAGAACTTTCGCAGCGCTGTTATCAATCCCTGCTTGAGTGACGGTCCTTTCAGTTTCCAAGACAAACACATCACTCAGGTTGGGAGCGTCTTTAGCGGTATACCAAGGAATGTCTCCATCCCAGTAGTCCGATAAGGATGTCTTGGGCGTACCCCCACTAAGGAGTTCAATCGTATCGTCCAAGACGCCAACCTCCCACCCCTCCGGTATCTCCCCAAGGTACGAGTCTACCAGCCGGTCTGGGAACAGGTCGTAGAGGTCGGCGGGGAGGCCGGGGAGCGACTCGCCCCTGCGCCATCTCCCCTCCATCTTGGCGCGCACGGGGTCAAAGTCCACGCACCACGACTTGAATAGCGCCCGCGCCATCGCCTCCAGCGTCTCGTTCATCCGCCGGTTCAACTCAATCTTGTCGTCCAGTGTTCCGAGCACGTGGGCAATGGCCTGTTGCTCCGATAGAGGCGGAAGGGGAACTTCTAGGGACTCGATCATCCCCTTCGTGAGAGCGTTGCGAGTGCCTCCTGAACCTGCCCATGAAAGTAGCAGGGCTTGCGTCTCCGGAGAAACCAAGTGATAGCGAAGATAACCTGCATCCAGATGGTCATAGCTTGGCCGGATGATCGCCACGTGCTGATTGACCCGGGCTGGCAGAACATCGCGGGCAACTTGGCACACACGGGCTACCGAGTCACCGGTGATATTGAGTAAGACATCTCCTTCAAAAACTTCCACGCCTTTCAGTTCGGTGGCATGGTGTTCTCCAATGAACGCCAAGCCGTCTCGGTGAAAGCCATCGTTATGCACGTTCTGGCTTCGAATCAGTGCATAGGGCCCTTGTTCCAAGTAGACATCTCTGCCCCCGCGAGGAGTCGCACCACTGCCAATCTTGGTGCAAACCTCTCCCAGCGTCACCTCATGCCAACCGTTTGAAGCGCCAGTGATGTCTGCCCCATGGGCGACAAATTCGTTTAGAGGCAGGCTAGTCATTGGCCTTCCTCCATGAGGGCGTCAACTCGCGGCTGAGGGTTGGAAGGTCGGATTCAATGACAAACCACACTGCCCGATCGTTCACGTCTGAGTAGCCGTGGATCAGTATGTTGCGAAAACCTATGATCTGCTCGCACTCGCTTATCCGTGAGGCAAGCTGAGGGGCGAATTTTGCCAAACGGGTCATGGCTTCACCGATGATTTCAAACTCCCGCTCCACCGCGGCGCGCATCATGGCATTGGACTGGTAGTCAGCGAAGGTCTTGCCATCTGTGAACTCCCGAATCAACCTGACGGCCTGCTGTATGTCGTACAGGTATTTCTTGGCCTCACGCTGCATAGACCAGCACCTTGCTTTCATAAACCGATTCCCGGAAGTACGGGTTCTTGATGCTGGAGTCGTCCACCAGATCCACGGCGCGCCCAAACATCTGCTCCAGAGACTTCAGCAGTCCAAAATAGGCGGCGCCATAAGCTCTCACCGGCAACTCCTTGAACTCCACCAGGAAGTCTAAGTCGCTGTCTGCCGACCGATATTTCCCGGTGGCAGCCGAACCAAAGAGTTCCAGGCGCAAGACGCTGTAGCGTTGGCAGAGCGACTCCAGTTCAGCGCTGTGCTCAGCAACTATTGGAATCATCTCGCATCCTCCCTCCTGGTCCCGAACCCCAGCCGCGCCAGGTTGGCTTCAATCTCCGCGTCCAGCCGTTGCGCCTCGGCTTGCTGCTCCCGCCATTGGGCCGATAGACGTGCCATCTTCTCGGCGAAGGGTTCGCCGTCGTCCTCCTGCGGTGCTGCGCCGACGTAGCGGCCGGGGGTGAGCACGTGGCCGTGCTTGCGCATCTCCTCCGGCGTCGCGCTCTTGCAGAAGCCGGGTTCATCGGCGTAACCCTCACCCTGGCCCTCTGGATTCCCGCTTTCGCGGGAATGACGGGTGTGGCCGCGCCAGGCGTGGTAGGTGTCTGCGATGCGGGCGATGTCCTCCGCAGACAGGTCGCGGCGCGTGCGGTCGAGCATGTGCCCCAGTTTGCGGGCGTCAATGAAAAGGGTCTCGCCCATTCGCTCTCCGCCGTCTCGTCCCCGCCGCAGGAACCATAGGCAGGCGGGAATCTGGGTGGAGCGGAACAGCTGGCCCGGCAGGGCGATGATGCAATCGACGAGACCGGCTTCGATGATGTTCTTGCGAATCTCACCCTCACCGGACTGATTCGACGACATGGAGCCGTTGGCAAGGACGAAGCCCGCGATGCCACGCGGCGCAAGGTGGTAGAGTAAGTGCTGCACCCAGGCGAAGTTGGCGTTGCCCACAGGCGGGACTCCGTGCTCCCACCGCTTATCATCCTTGAGCTGCTCGCCACCCCAGTCGGACACGTTGAAGGGAGGATTCGCCAGGATGTAGTCGGCCCGCAGGTCTGGGTGGCGGTCGTTGTGGAAGCTGTCGCCGTGCTCTATCCGGCCCTCAATGCCGCGGATTGCTAGATTCATCCGGGCCATGCGCCAGGTGGTGTAATTGGACTCCTGCCCGTAGATGGAAATGTCGCCTTTCGCCCCAGCCCTCGGAAGGCCTCCCGCGTGGGCGCGAATGAAGTCCACCGACTGGACGAACATGCCGGAAGAGCCGCAGCACGGATCGTAGACCCGTCCCCTGTAGGGCTCCAGCATCTCTACGAGCAGCCGTACGACGCTGCGGGGCGTGTAGAACTCGCCGCCCTTCCTGCCCTCCGCTATGGCGAACTGCTCGAGAAAGTACTCGTAGACGCCGCCCAGCACGTCCGTGGCCCGGGCTTCGGTTCCGCCGACCTTGATGTTGCTGACGAGGTCTACCACCTGCCCCAGGCGGGTCTTGTCGAGGGCGGGCCGTGCATAGTCCTTGGGCAGCACGTCCTTTAGCGCCGGATTGTCCCGTTCGATAGCGACCATGGCGTCGTCCACCAATCGCCCGATAGTGGGCTGGCGCGTCTGGTTCCTGAGATACGGCCAGCGGGCCTCGGGCGGCACCCAGAAGATGTTCTGGGCGCGGTACTCGTCGGGGTCTTCTGGATTGGCCCCGTCTTCCACCTGCCGCAGCAGCAGGGCATGGGCCTCTTCAAAGGCATCCGAGATGTACTTGAGGAAGATCAGGCCGAGGACGACGTGCTTGTACTCGGCGGCGTCCATGCTGCCCCGCAGGGCGTCGGCCATCCGCCAGTACTCGGTCTCATGGCCCGAGTCGGCCGATTGGTCCCTTGGGCTTCCCTTTCGGGCGGTGGTCACTTAGTTCGCCTTAGCTCACGGTCCCCGGGCCGGCCCCGGCAGCCTTCCAGTCTCGACTCTAAGCCTGCCGGGCCCGCATCCGCGATGGTTCAGGAATCCTGAGGTTCCGCTGCCCTCGACGGAACGGATTGATGATTCGGCCTCCATGCTGCGGCTGGACGGGTAGGGGAGAATCCTGCAACCTTGCCGCCCGTGCCTTGAGGTCACATTCCATGGCGTGCGGGCCCACTTTGGGCTCAAGCACCATCTCAAATGGTCGGACCGTGCCATCTCCTCATATCGCCTGAACGTAGTGGGGCATAGCCTAACTCATAGTACATGGACAGGCCGGTATTCCAAGAGCGCCTATGCGCCCGGCAGATTGACTATGCGAACCATCGCCTCGCTGCCGCGTCCTACTGGGGAACAGCGCCAGTACGTCGAAACGGGGAATGGGGATGGCCGGCGTACGGTGCCGCGATGGTGGCTCGTGCGGGGCTGCGCTCCAGCGATGCCGCCGGGAGGATAAGGAGCACTTCCGAGCCGTCGATAAGGCTATAGCTGGCGTCCCTGCCTGAGAGTTCCTTGGTCTCGCGCAGTATGGTCGGAACTCCGCCGCCAAGGCGTTCCATGATGTACTGCCTGCCCTCCGATCCCCGTATTCCTCCAACTGGCATCCGGGCCAGCACTGAGGTCAGTGCATCGTTGGGAGTCGCTTGCCGGGTTCCCATGCTCGCCAGTGTCACGCCGTCAGGCAGCGAGCCCGGCGACTGTACCTCCAGGCGGTCTGCGAACATCGAGAGGCGGACCCTGCTGCCGCGCTTCGCGTAGTCACGGTGTGCCACGGCGTTGACAATAGCCTCGTACACCGCCCTCTCGCTGTATTGCGGCAAGTCCATCCGCGCGGGCTCCTTGCGTGCCGCGATTCGCATGTTCCTTGCCACGAAGACCATGGCATAGCGGATCTGCCGGCTGAGCGGGCCAGTGATGTCCTGCGAGTCGATATGCCCGGAGGCTCGGTCGATGCCTCGGTAGAGGGTCGCCGCGATGTCCGCGTTGGGCAGCCACTGTTCTGGACTCTGGGTGCACAGCAGGACTCCTGCCACCGTGGCTCGCAGGACTCCGTGGGCGTCGTTGGCCAGCAATGCGAGTTCAGCCAGCGCTGTCCTGGGTTCCGCCTCGTCATCTGCACTGAGCATGGGCTCCCAGAGCGACTCGTCCAGGGTCCGAAAGCCGGTCCCGGGAACGGTCTGCTCGTCAAACGACCGAGGCCGGGCCCGTCCACGCCGCTGGGTGAGGCGCAGTCCCTCGTCGCGCGTCATCCTGCGCTTGGCGCCGCCCACGCGAATGTAGCTTCCGCCCGAGGTCTCGTGGTGCGAGTCGCCTCTCGGAACCTCCACGACGAGCAACCGCCGACCATCAAGCTCCCTGTGGTGGGTGAGGATGAGAACGGCCGGCCTGATGAAGTCGGAGCTCGCCTCAACGGCGAGGGAGTCCAACTCGGCGATCTGCGGTCGCGACATGCCCTGCGGCTCGCCATCGTCCGCGACGCCGAGCAGCAGCGTGCCACCGCCTGCATTGGCGAAGGCTGCAATCTCATCAGCCAAATCCTCTCGGCTGGGCCGTGTGGGCCTGTTGCCGGAGAACTCAAGTGCCTCAAATGCCCACAGGCTGTCTTCGCCCAGCCGCAGTCGGTGCCTGATCTCTTCGTCGCTGTACTTCATGGCTGGAGCACTCGGCTGACCAAGCCGTCCCCTTCGCAGCTCGCACCCAGGGGAACTTCTTGCTGGCAGCCTGCGCCCGCAGGGAACCATTCTAAGCGGATGGGCGAGGTGGGCCGAAGGCTGTTAACGCGGCGATCCGTAAAGGCCGACAACACAGGACCTCCTTCAGCAGCAAGTCTAGAGGGCGATCACTGCCTTCGCGGCCGCTACGGCACGTCTCCCAAGATAGCTGGTTCCGTCGCCTTGGTGGCTGGGTACGGCGGGAGAACCGGCCGGCCGTCTCCTCCGTCCGGCAGCAGCATGAGCGACATGTTGCCCGCACCATACGGCGTCGCGGCGCTGCGGCTGGGCTCCGACGTGGTCGCCCGACCCGCGGGTCTCCTCAAACGCCGCGCTGTCTTGGAAGTCTGGAAGGCGTGAGCCCCACCCCAGCACCAAAGGGGCCAGGCGTGGTGAGCGATTCATACAGGGACAGGTCTTGGGACTTAGGACCGACGACGGGGTCCAGCGTTCGGGCCCCGATGACGAGAGATCACTCTCGCCTGCTCTCGGTTGAGGCCTCGAGCCGACCGTCATGCCGGCATCCGGCGTTCGTCCCTTGGTTCCGGAATTGGGTCGCCGAACTCGCGGGCCGTTGCAACCCATAGCTCCACGGCCCGACCGATTTCGTCCAGTGCCGCCTCCTGCGTATCGCCGTGGGCAGCACATCCGGGAAGCTCCGGCAACTCGGCCAGGAAGGCGCCGTCCTCGGCGCTCCAGTAGGTGACTACCTCATACTCGTGCGTCATTTGCCGCCGACAGATCCGGTCGCTTGGACCCTGTCTCTCCGATGCTAGGGCAGGGGGGAGAGTGCCTCCTCGACCGCCGTCAGCGCCAGCAGCGCGCATTTGACCCGGACCGGAAAGCGCCGAACCCCCTCCATCAGGGCAAGCTCGCCGAGGGCGCCGACCCGCTCGTCGCAGAGTGCCTCCCCCGCCATCAGGGCCCGGTAGTCGGAGGCCAAGGCGCCCGCGCCGTCGAGTGACGCGCCGCTGATCGCCTGGGCGAGCATGGAGCCCGCGGCGCGGTTTATCGAGCAGCCCACGGTCTGCATGCCGACGCCCCGGATCGCGCCTCCGTCCGTCGCGACCTGGAAGTGGGCCTCGTCGCCGCAGAACGGGTTCACCGCGCTGCCGGCGCCGTCCGGGCGGTCGATGGGCGACTCCCAGCGGGGGGTACGGGCGTGATCCAGGATGGCCTCGCTGTAGAGCTCGTCCAGCCCGCCGGTGATCCTATCTGCCCCCATCCCCGAAGTATCGGAGCGCGTCGCCCACGGCGCCCGCGAGCCGGTCGATCTCATCCTCTGTGTTGTAGATGTAGAAGCTGGCCCTCGCCGTCGCGACGAGGCCGAGCGAGCGCATCAGCGGCATGGTGCAGTGATGCCCGGTACGGATCGCTATCCCCGCCCGGTCCAGGAAGGTGCCCAGGTCGTGCGGGTGCACCGCCTCGGAATGGAAGGACAGGACGCCCCCCCGGATCTCCGGGTCGGCCGGCCCCAGCAAGTCGAGGTCCTCAAGCTCGCGGAAGCGCTCCAGCGCATAGCCGATCAGCTCCTTCTCGTGGTCTCGCACCCGGTCCATCCCCAGCTCGGTGAGGTAGTCGACGGCGGCGCCCAGCGCGATCGCGTCGGCGATGTTCGGGGTTCCCGCCTCGAACTTTATCGGCACCTCGTTCCAGGTGGCCCGGTCGTTCCAGACCTCCAGGACCATGTCCCCCCCGCGCATGAAGGGCTCCATCTCCTCGAGGAGCTCGGGCCTGGCGTACAGGGCCCCGATGCCGGTGGGACCGAGCATCTTGTGCCCCGAGAAGGCCAGGAAGTCGCAGTCAAGGTCCGCCACGTCCACCGGCATGTGGGGCACGCTCTGGGCGGCGTCGATCAGCACCCTCGCCCCGACGGCGTGGGCTTTCTCGGCGAGCTCCTTTACCGGGTTGATCGTCCCGAGGGAGTTGGATGCGTGGCAGATCGCAAGGAGCCTCACGCGCTCATCGAGGTAGTCCTCGAGCCGGGACAGGTCGAGCGTTCCCTCGGGCGTCAGCGGGATGATGCGCAGCTCGGCGTCCTGCTCGCGGGCGACGCGCTGCCAGGTGACGATGTTCGAGTGGTGCTCCATCTGGGAGACGACGATCGCGTCGCCCGCCGAGATGTTCTCCCGGGCCCAGGTGTAGGAGACCAGGTTGATCGCCTCGGTCGTCCCCTTGGTCCAGACGAGTGCCTGCGGCCCCGGGGCGCCGATGAAGGCGGCGACCTTGGCGCGCGCCGCGTCGTAGCGGTCGGTCGCCTCCATGCTCAGGGCGTGCACGCCGCGGTGTACGTTGGAGTTGCACTCCTCGTAGTAGCTGACCAGGGACTGGATCACGCTGCGCGGCTTCTGGGAGGTGGCCGCGTTGTCGAGGTAGGCCAGCGGCAGGCCGTAGACCTCCCGGCCAAGGATCGGAAAGTCCGCCCGTATGCGGGCGGTGTCAAGGTCGTGCGCCATGCCGTGCCCTACAGGTCCACCTCGAACTCGTCGCCGGTGACGCGCAGGGGGTACGTGTCCAGTGGCACGACGGCCGGGCCCTCGACCACCGCCCCGCTGCGCACGTCGAAGCGGGCGCCGTGCGCGTCGCACTCGATCTCGTGGCCCTCCATCGCGCCCTCGTGGAGGTACGCCTCCATGTGGGAGCAGATGTCGTCCATCGCAAACAGCTCTCCGTCCACCTTGAAGACGCCGACCCAGCGGTCGCCGAGATCGTACATCCTCCCGGCGCCCTCCGGGATGTCGCTGACCTTGCCGAGATTCTTGAAAGCCATGTCGTCCGCCCTCCGTTCCTCCGTGTCCCTGCGGCCGCCGCGCCCGGCTACTCCGTCGTGACGGTGCCCTGGTCCCCGCGCCGCTCGAGCGCGGCCATCAGGGTGTGCCACCCGAGCATCGCGCACTTGATCCGGGTGGGGTAGGCGCCGACGCCGGCGAGGCAGTACAGGTCGCCGAGCAGCTCCTCGGCGTCTTCTTCCGATCCGTTCCCCGCCCCGGTGATCATGCCTTGGAACGCGCTGAACACGTCCCTCGCCCTCTCCTCCGTCTTGCCCCTGAGCGTCTCGGTCATCAGCGAGGCCGACGCGCGGGATATGGCGCAGCCCCGGCCGGTGAAGCCGAGGTCGGCGATTGTCTCGCCGTCGAGCCTCACCTCGACGTCGACCAGGTCGCCGCAGAACGGGTTGAAGCCGTGCGCGGTTCGCTGGGCCCCCTCGACCCGCCGCATGTTGCGCGGGCTCGCCCCGTGGTCCATGACCACCTGCTGGTAGAGGTCGTCGAGTCCGTAGTCGGTCAACTCGCCATCCCGCGGGGGCGGCCCCGCCCGCAGGTCACGCCACGCGCAGGGCGGGGCCGCCGAACGCCCTCGCCTTGCCGAAGCCCTCGAACCGGTACCTGGGCATCGATGTCTCGAAGTAGCGCTCGAGGTGGTCCCTCAGGCCCTCGAGCTCGATTCCGTCGATGATCTCGTTCGCGAAGCCCTTGATCAGGAACGCCGTCGCGGCCTCAAGGTCGAGGCCCCGGGAGAGCATGTAGAAGACCTGCTCCTCCGGTATTGCCCCGGCCGTGGCCCCGTGGGTGGCCTGCACGTCGTCTGCGAATATGACCAGACTGGGCTTGGTGTTGACCCTCGCGCCCTGGGAGAGCAGCAGGTTCTTGTCGGCCTGGGTGGCTTCCGACTTCTGCGCGCCCTTTTCGATCGTGGTCGTGCCGCTGAAGACGGCGCGGGAGCGGTCGGTGAGTATGCCCTTGAAGTACTGGGCGCTCGAGGTGTGCCCGCTCACGTGGTCGACGTTCATGTGGTTGTCTATGTGCTGGCGTCCGTCGGTGAAGTACAGGCCGCGCAGGTCGCACTCGGCGCCCTCGCCGACCAGCCGGACCAGCACGTCATTCCTGCCGACCCGGCAGCCCCGCGAGAACGACGTGGACGCGAACGCAGAGTCGCGGCCCTGCGATACGCGCATCGACCCGATGTGGAACGCTGCCGGGCTCTCGTGCAGGTAGAGGTGGTGCGAGACCCGCGCGCCCTGCCCGAGCACCACCTCGGTCACCGCGTTGGTGAAGTAGCTCCCGTCGCCCATCCCGACGTAGCTCTCCAGCACCGCCAGCTCGCTGTTCTCCCCGGCCACTATGAGCGCCCTGGGGTGGATGACCTGCGGCTCGGGCTGATCGGACGAGACGAAGACGAGGTGGACCGTGCCGCTGGCGCCCGGCGGCGCGGCGACCAGGGCCCCGTCGTCCAGGAACGCCGCGTTGAGCGCGAGGAAGCCTCCCTGCCCGGGAGCGGCGTGGCGGCCCAGCTCGGCGGCCACCCTGGGGTCCGCCGCGGCCTCCGTGGAGGCCAGGGCGGCGGCGGCCAACCCGTCCGGGCCGGACGGCGAGGAGAGCCCGGGCGCCAGACGTCCGTCCACGAAGACCAGGGTCGTCCAGCGCTCGTCCCAGGGCGCGAGGGAGCGGACCGCATCCGGCGTCGGGGGGGCGGTCCGGCCGTCCGGCGAATGGCGGAAGGTCGCGTTCGCTATGGGGGCGACGCTCGTGAAGCGCCACTGCTCGTTGCCGCGCGTGGCGGTGGGCAGGCCGAGCCGGCCGAACGCCTCGATGCCCGCCTCCCGCAGCCGCGCTACGTGCGGCCTGTCGGCGGCGGGGCGGGCGCCCTGGAGCTCGCGGTGCTGGGCGACATAGGCGGACAGGTCCCGCGCCGCACCGGTCGCGGCGGCCATCAGCCGGCGCCTCCCGCCGCGGCCCCGGCCGCCTCCTTCCTCACCCAGTCGTAGCCCTTGGCCTCTAGCTCGCGCGCCAGCTCCGGGCCGCCGGAGACGACGATGCGCCCGTCCACCAGGACGTGGACGTGGTCGGGCTCTATGTAGTTGAGGAGTCTCTGGTAGTGGGTGACGAGCACGACGGCGTTGGACTCGCCGCGGTGGCTGTTCACCCCCTGGGCGACGGTCTTGAGGGCGTCGATGTCGAGCCCGGAGTCGGTCTCGTCCAGGACGGCGAGCCGCGGATCGATCATCAGCATCTGCACCATCTCCGAGCGCTTCTTCTCGCCCCCCGAGAAGCCCTCGTTGACCGAGCGCCGCATCAGCTCCTGGCTCATGCCCATGGCGTCGACGCAGCGCCGAAAGAGCCTGTCGAACTCGCGGGACGAGAGCTCGGACTCGCCGGCGTGCCTGCGCCTGGCGTCGACCGAGGCCTTGAGGAACTGCCACGTGCGCACGCCCGGCAGTTCGGTGGGGTACTGGAAGGCCAGGAACACGCCGCGCAGCGCGCGCTCGTCCGGCATCAGGGCCAGCAGGTCCTCGCCGTCGAGCTTGACGGCCCCGGCCGTGACCTCGTAGTCGGGCCTCCCGGCGATCACGTTGGCGAGGGTGCTCTTGCCGCTGCCGTTGGGCCCCATGATCGCGTGGACCTCCCCGGTCCGCACGGTGAGGTCCACGCCCCGCAGAATCTCTATGTCGCCGTCGCCGCCCGCTACCGAGGCGTGAAGGTCCCTTATCTCAAGCATGTGCGTCTAGTTCCTCGGGCCTCGGAGCCGCCGCACGGGGCGGCCCGTCATGTGTATTGGGGCGTCGGGCCGACCGCGGCGTACGGCCGCGCGCCCGCCGGCCGGTGCTGGGGCCATCAGCCGACGGCGCCCTCCAGGCTGACCTTCAGCAGCTGCGAGGCCTCCATCGCGAACTCGAAGGGCAGCTCCTTGAAGATGCCCCGGCAAAAGCCGTTGATGATCATGTAGTGGGCCTCCTCCTCGGAGAGGCCCCGCTGCATCGCGTAGAAGAGCTTGTCGTCGCTCACCTTCGACGTCGATGCCTCGTGCTCCATCCTTGCGGTCGGGTTCCTGACCTCGATGTACGGCACCGTGTGGGCGCCGCACCTGTCCCCGACCAGCAGGGAGTCGCACTGGGTGAAGTTGGTCGCGTTGTCCGCGGTGGGCAGGATCTGCACCATGCCGCGGTAGGTGTTCTGGCCGTGTCCGGCCGAGATGCCCTTGGCGACGATGGTGCTCTTGGTGTTGCGGCCGGCGTGGATCATCTTGGTCCCGGTGTCGGCCTGCTGGCGGTTGGCCACCAGCGCAACGGAGTAGAACTCGCCCGTCGAGTCGTCGCCCTGGAGTATCACGGAGGGGTACTTCCAGGTGATCGCGGACCCGGTCTCGACCTGCGTCCAGGAGATCTTCGAGCGCGCTCCCAGCGCCTTGCCCCTCTTGGTGACGAAGTTGTATACGCCGCCGTTGCCGTCCTTGTCGCCGGGGTACCAGTTCTGCAGGGTCGAGTACTTGATCTCCGCGTCGTCGAGCGCCACCAGCTCGACCACCGCGGCGTGGAGCTGGTGCGTCTTGCGGATCGGGGCGGTGCAGCCCTCCAGGTAGCTGACGTAGCTGCCGGGCTCGGCGACGATGAGCGTGCGCTCGAACTGCCCGGACTCCTCGGTGTTTATGCGGAAGTAGGTCATCAGCTCGATCGGGCAGCGCACCCCCTCGGGCACGTACACGAAAGAGCCGTCGCTGAACACCGCCGAGTTGAGCGCGGCGTAGAAGTTGTCGGTGTAGGGGACCACCGAGCCCAGGTACCTCTCGACCAGCTCCGGGTGCTCTGCCACCGCCTCGCTGACCGAGCAGAAGATGACGCCGGCCTCGCGGAGCCGGTCCTTGTAGGTCGTCGCGACCGAGACCGAGTCGAACACGGCGTCGACCGCCACGTCCGAGCCCTCCTCCTCGACGACCCCGGCGAGGCGCTTGCGCTCGTTGAGCGGGATGCCCAGCTTGTCGAACGCCTCCAGCAGCTCCGGGTCCACCTCCTCGAGGCTCTTTGGCCGGTCCTGGGAGCCCGGGGCCGAGTAGTAGTGGATGTCCTGGAAGTCGATCTTCGGGTAGTCGATCATCGCCCAGGTCGGCTCGCGGTCCTGCTCCAGGAGCTTGGTGAAGTGGCGGTAGGCCTTCAGCCGCCATTCGAGCAGGAACTCCGGCTCGCCCTTCTTGGCGGAGATGAAGCGCACCGTCTCCTCGGACAGGCCCTTGGGCAGGGTCTCGGCCTCGATGTCGGTGACGAAGCCCCAGCGGTAGTCGGACTCGATCTCGGACGTGCGGGATATCACCCGCGGTTCGGTCGCCATGCGGTCTCCGTATGTGCGGCGGGGCGCCGGGCCCCCCGCAAGCGATGGCGGCGCCCGTCGGTGGGCGCCGGCAGGGTCGGTTCGAAGCGGCTGCTATCGACCTTACCGGTCAGCAAGCTTCATCCCATGATACAGGACAGGCGCGATCGGGCATGGCCAAAGGCGGCCGCAGGGCCGTTTTCCCGGATCGCGACGCGGTCCGTGGGCCGATTGCCCACGCCTTGGCGTTCCGCCATAACCTTGGGAGTCGGGCCAGCCCGGGCGCAGCTACACAGCGGCGTGATCAGGGCAGGCGCTCCTTCGGCCTGCCGGGCGATCGCCCGGCGCCCCCGTTTAAGGGCCAGGTACGGCCCCCGAGCCGCATAGTGCGCCGATGTGACGGTCGCTACGCCTCTATCGTCTCGACGAAGGCCGTCCGTTATGCCCCCGGCGGGGCCTGACAAGGCCATTTCGCCTACGTGCAGATGCGGACCCGGCTCAAGGACAGGTTGGCGTAAGCGGTGTGTCTCAGATACGGTACGGTGTAACGCCCCTTGAATGCTCCGGCGTCGGGACGCGAGGCAGCCTTAGCCTTTGCTGGGGTATGGTCGTTCATCCGGCGCACCAGTCTATACACGGCTCGCTAGGCACTGAACTCACGCGCAGTTGCGTGCATTTGGCTCCAAGGTCACGCACCCCGAAGATGGCGTACGGATCGAGCATTAGGTTGACGTAAGCGGTGCGTTCCATGTAAGTTAGCGCGCAATCCCCCCTGAATGCTTCGGCGTCAGGGCGCAAGGCTGCCGAAAGGCAGCCTTAGCTTTTTCTTGGGTATGGCGGCCTATCCGCACGAGCGGATACATCGACGGCCTCAACCTCTACCACTGTGCCCTTCGGGGTACACCGTATCGTTGGTTGGATGTCGGCAAGCTGGCTCGACTCTTGCTCCCCCAGAACCCCATAGTCCGGATTCGCTACTTCACAGCCCGGGTCCGCAATCGGCCCGGCGACCTCACCCAGGCGCAGCGGCAGCAGGCGTATCTCCGTGCCCTTGAAACCATCCCAGACCTGACCATCCACCTCGGGTACTTTCTTCCAATGACGAAGCGCAGGCCGTTGGTGGGACGGCGTCTGGACGGCCAACGTATGGTCGAGGTCCACGACACGGAGGAGAAGGGCACCGACGTTAACCTGGCGTCCTACCTACTGTTGGACGGCTTCGAGAACAAGTACGAGTTGGCCGTCGTGATCTCCAACGACTCGGACCTTGAGCTTCCCATCAGGATTGCAAGAACCAAGTTGGGCAAGCAGGTCGGCGTCTTCGATCCAAGCAGCAGGCGGAGCTTCGAACTGCATGGGGCAGCCTCTTGGTACAGGTCGCTGCGTGCCGGCCCATTGAGCGCCAGCCTCTTCCCGGAGACGATTTCCGATGCCAAAGGAGCCATCACCAGACCCAGTGGCTGGTGATGGCCGACGATCAAGGGTCCGGCGGCCCGACCACGGTTGCCATCGTCGCGTCACTCCGTTCCGGCGCAGGCTCCCCTTGAGTGCCCCCCGCCGCGAGTCCCGTGCGATCCCGCCCCGTACCTCAGAGGCCGCCCCTTCCGCCGCCTATCCAGCCCTTAGCAGGTACAGGCGACCGAACCGGTCCGAGACCCCTCCTGTTCGGCCTAGAACCTGCCTTGAGCGCAGACACCCCGCTGGTCTCGTGCAGCGCTACGCAGCGCAGGGGGCGAGCTCGCAGATCAAGTCGATGGCCCGTGGCGCATCCACTTCGACGGCCACGTCGACAGGCCCGTCGCCGAAGCTGACCACGCTCGTCCCCCGGCGCTCGCCCTCCGTCTCGACCAGCACCTCGCCGGTCCGCATCCCCAGCAGCGTCGGATCGAGGGCCGCCACCACAGCCAGCGGATCGCACATCGAGAACCTCTCCCCCGGGTGAATCCTGAGCCACTCGCCTAGGAGCCGGCCAGCCAGCGAGTCCGCGGCCGGGTGCCCTGCGCGGTCCGGGCCCACCTGCACGCGGTCGCACACGTCTAGGCCGACCATGGTCATCGGCGCCCCGCAGCCGAGCACGCGTCCGGCGGCCACGGGGTCGGAGTAGAAGTTGAACTCGGCGTGCGGGGTGACGTTGCCGGGGCACAGCGCGGCCCCTCCCATGATCCATATGCGGCGAAGGAGCCGGGGCAGCCCGGGCTCTGCCTCCAGGGCATCGGCCACGTTGGTGAGCGGCCCGATCGCGATCACCTCGAGCGCGCCCGGGTGCGACCTCGCGGACTCGACGATCATCTCGACCGCCGAGCCTGGCCTCGGCCTGGACCGGGGCGCGCCGAGGTCGACGGTCAGGCCAGTCTGGCCATGGAAGTGGTAGGCGTGCTGCGGCACGCCGCCCGGCGGGCCGGCCGATCCCTCCCACACGCCGACGTCGGACCTTCCCAGCGCCTCCAGTATCGACAGGGCGTTGCGGGTGGCCTCGGCCACCGTCACGTTGCCCGCGACGGTCGTGAGGCCCAAGACCTCAAGCTCGGGCGACGAGAGGGCCATCGCGATGGCGATGGCGTCGTCCGTGCCCGGGTCGGTGTCGACTACTACCGGCCGCGCGCCCATGCCCCCCGTCCGGCGCGGCCGCCCCGGGGCCCGATGCGCCGTGCGTAGGCGGCCCAAGCGTCGGCTGAGGTGTGGGCGAAGGAGACGCCCAGCTCGCGCCTGATCCTCTCGGTGCTCGCCGTCCACCTGTGCTGTATGAAACCCAGGCCCGCCGCAGGCGACTCGGACTGGATCCTCAGCGTCCAGGTGGCGGCGGCCAGGGCGTACAGGACAGGGGCGGGCAGGGTGATGACCGAGCGCCCCAGCATCCTTGCCATCTCGCTCCAGCGGACCACCCCGTCCCCGGCGATGTTGTACAGGCCGGTCACGCGCCCGCGCAGGCAGCGCTCCAGCACGTTTACGAGGTCTTCCTCGTGCAGCAGCTGCATCGGCGGGTCGTGCCCGCTCATGCCTATCAGCACGGGCTTTGCGAAGGCGCGGGAGATGAAGTTGTCGGCGGTCGGCCCCATGACCGGGCAGCCGCGGAGCAGGCCCACCCCGACGCCGGGGTTGGTCCGGGCGAACCCGTCTATCAGCCGCTCGGCCGCCAGCTTGTCCACCGCGTACTGGAATCCGGGAGAGGGCCGGGGAGGGGAGTCCTCGGTCAGCCACTCGGGGTTGTCGGCGTGCGGCCCGTACACGGTGGTGCTGCCGAAGTACAGGAAGTAGCGGGCGCCCGACGCCGCGGTGGCCGCGAGGGCGCTCTCCGTGCCGCCCAGGTTCACCTCGCGTATCGCCCTGCCGTCCCGGCCGGGCTCCAGCACGAAGGCGAGGTGCACCACCGCGTCCGGGGCGAACTCCGTGAAGATCGGCTCCAGGGCGCCGCGCACGTCGTGGGCGACGTGCCTCACCGACTCGGGGTACGCGCCGCGGGGGGGCCGCACGTCCACGGCCAGGACGGCCTCGACCCAGTCGGCCCAGGCCAGCCGCCGCACCAGGGCGGTGCCCACGTACCCGGACGAGCCGGTCACGGCGATCCTCATCAGGCCTCGTCCGTGAAGTCGAAGCGCAGCGTGCCCATGCCGGGCACGTCGAAGGCCATGCCGATCTTGTGCGGGCCCTCGGCGAGCCGCACCCCCTCGACGCCGATCTCGATGTCGGCGTTCATCGCCAGCGTGAAGGTCCGCTCCTCCGAGACGTCCGAAAAGCGCACCCGCTCGCCGTCCTCGACGAAGGAGCACGACTCGATCGGCACCTCCTCGCCGTTGACCGATAGGGGCCACAGCCTGTGGGCGTAGCCCGACCCCAGGCCGTTCCTGAGCCTGAACGAGAACCCGTCCTCCCCGGCCGCGAGGCTGCCCTTGACGTACAGCCTCCTGAGCAGGAACGCCGGCACGCTGACCATCGTCTTCCTCCCTTCGCTCGGGCCCCCGGGCCTACCCGGTGCGCATCCGGTACATCGCCTGCTCGCGCTCGACGACCTCGGCCGGGAGCTGGCCCACGGCTCCGGACATCGCGGCGTAGGCGTGGATCGTCGCCACGCGCTCGACGAGCGCGCAGACCCTCAGGGCCTCGTCCGCGGTGCGCCCGACGCCGACGGCGCCGTGGTTGCGGATGATGGCCGCGCTCCTTCCCTCCAGCGCCTCGAGGACCCGCTCGGCAAGCTCCGGGGTGCCGGGGAAGGCGTACTCCGACACCCTCACGCCGCCGCCGAGGTGGACCACCATCTCGTCCACGATGGGGGGGATCTCCCGGCCCGCGACGGCGGCCACCGAGGAGAAGATCGAGTGGGTGTGGACCACCGCGCCCACCGCCGGCCTGCGCTCGTAGATCGCCTGGTGCAGGAGCGACTCGGACGAGGGCACGCCCTCTCCCTCGATCGGCTCGAGCTCCGGGTCGACGACGACGATGTCGGACTCCGAGAGCTCCGAGTAGGGCAGCCCCATGGGGGTGATGGCCATCAGGGCCGGGCCCGGCGCCCTTACGCTGACGTTGCCGCTGGACCCTGAGACGAGGCCGAGGCGGTCCATCTCCCGTGCGGCCCGGGCCACGGCCTCCCTCTCGCTGGCGAAGCCCCCGCTCACTTCGGATCGCTCATGCCGCGGTCACAGGCGCTAGATCGGGACGCGGGCCAGGGCCGAGGACACCTCGAGCCAGCGCTCATAGTGATCGCGGTACTCGGCCGAGGACAGACGGTCGGGCGAAACGCGGATCAACTCCCCGGCACCTCCTCCTCCCGTGGCGGGCGTCCGGCGGTCGCCGAGGGCGCTCATCGCGCAGGCGAAGGCGCCCGCCGCGGTGGCGCTCCCGTGGCCGCAGACTAGTATATCGGCGCCGATTACGTTTGCAACAATTCGCCGGAACAGGCCGCTGCGGGCCATCCCGCCCCCCAGGGCGACCGATCGGGGCGGTTGGCCGGTGACCCCCTCCAGCCTCTCGAGGCTGGCCCTGATCGAGAAGGCGGCGGACTCGAGCCCGGCCCGCGCCAGGTGGCCCGGCCCGCGCTCGTTCATCGTGATCGGCACCGGGAACACCCAGCCCCCGCCCCGCACGCCCACGGCCGACATGTCCATGGCGGGATGGCCGAGCACGGCGACCGTTCCCTCGGCGCCCGCGCCCGCGGCCTCGGCGCCCGACTCCAGCTCGTCGAACGGGCGCCCGGTCGTCTCGGATATCCACGAATAGGCGCGCCCGGCGTCCCCGGCGCTGCTCTCGGCGACCCAGCGGCCGGGCTCCAGGTGGCAGCCGAACCATGTCGCCCGGCCCTCCGAGGGCGAGGGCGCCGCGGTGACCTGCTGCACGGGGGCGCTCCAGCCCGCGACTATCGCGGCCTGCCCCGGCTCGGTCGCCCCCATGCCCAGGGCCGCGCACTGCGTGTCGGCCCCGGCGGAGGTGACCGGCGTGCCCGGCATCATCCCCGCGCGCCGCGCCGCGCCGCGGCTCAGACCGCCCACGGGCGTGCCGGCCCCGACGATCGGCACCGAGCCGTCCATCGGGATGCCGAGCTCGGCCGCAAGGTCGACCGCCCAGCTGCCCGAGGCGACGTCCAGCAGCCCGGCCTCGCCGGCCAGCGTGGGCTCGGAGGCCAGCCGGCCGGTGAGCTCCATGATCAGCCAGTCCGGCAGCGTTACGGCCGTGGAGATCCTTTCGAACAGGCCGGGGCGGTTGGCCCTCATCCACGCGAGCCTGGCCGGCGCGAGGAACAGCGACGGCAGGTGGCCCGTGGTGCGGTAGATCGCGTCGGCGCGGGCGGCGTCCATCGCCGCCCCCTCGAAGACCGCCCGCAGGTCGACGTTCGGGCCGAGGTAAAGGCACCGCCCGCCGCCGTCCAGGAACGCGACCGCCTGCCTCATGCTCGTGACCGCCACCGCCGCGACCTCGGCGCCCGCGCGGCCGACCGCGCGCCGCATCAGGTCCAGGACCGCGGAGAGCACCGCCTCCGGCTCGAACTCGCGCGCCAGGGGCAGCTCCCTGGGGGCGACCGAGGGCGGCCACGGCGACCTCTCCTCGGCCAGCTGCCTGCCGCTGGCGGCGATGACGTGGCAGCGGATGGCGCTGGTGCCGGCGTCGACGGCCAGCACAGCCCGCTCAGCCAACCGGCGCGTCCATCGCCGACGGATTGACGGCGTTGAGCGGCGTGCGCCCGTCGAGGAACCTGAGCAGGTCGCCGGTGATCATGTCGGAGTGGCGCTCTATCGTCTCGTCGGTCGCCCCGGCGACGTGCGGGGTCAGGACCATGTTCGGGGCGCCGAGTAGCGGGCTGTCGGGTGCGATCGGGTGGGTGTCGAAGACGTCGGCGGCGGCGCCGGCCAGCCGGCCCTCGGCGAGGGCGCCCAGCAGCGCCGCGGTGTCGGCGACGGCGACCCCGGAGGCCATCACCAGGAACGCCCCCGGCCTCATGCTCGACAGGGCCTGCGCGTCCAGCATCCCCGAGGTCTCGGCGGTCATGGGCGCGAGCGTCGCCACGAAGTCCGACCCCGCAAGGAGCGAGGGCAGATCGGTCATCTCGACGCCCGCAACGTCGGCGGCGTACGGGTCGTACGCGAGCGCCGTCATCCCCAGCGACGTCGCCATTGCGGCCAGCCGGCGCCCGATGGCGCCCAGGCCGATCAGGCCCAGGGTCCTACCCCCCAGCTCGACGCCGCGCAGCAGCCGGTACGGCTCGTCCGGGCTGCGCCAGAGCCCGTCCCTGACGTACCTGTCGGCGGCCGGTATCCGGCGGGCGAGGGACAGCATCAGGCCAAGCACGTGCTCCGCCACCGCCGGGGCGTTGCGGGCCGGGGCGTTGACCACGACGACGCCCCGCTCGGTCGCCGCCGCCACGTCGATGTGGTTGAGCGCCGCGCGGCAGACGCCGACGAAGCGCAGCGAGGGGGCCCTCTCGAACGTCTCGTCGAACACGAAGTCGGACTCGACGACCAGGGCGACGGCCCCCAGGGCGTCGAGGCGATCCCCCAGCTCCTCGGGGTCGTGCAGCCGCAGCGTCTCCATCCAGCTCTCGTGCGTGACGCTGAGGCGCCGCCCGAGCCGCTCGAGCGCGGCCCCTGAGAACGGCGCCAGGACTAGGGCGGCGGGCGGTCGGGACGGGTCGGGGGCCGGCATTCGCTAGCGCCGGGCCCCGGGGGTCAGCAGTCCACGGGCGGCGGCGGCGGCCCAGAACCTGGCCATCAGCATCAGCTTGTGGGGCCTAGACAGTCCGATGCGCCGCCCGAATACGTCGTACCCCGACGCCTCGATGCGGCCGAGGATGGCAGAGTACAGGGCGCCCAGGACGGCGGGGCACGCCCGCGACGAGGGCGCGAGCAGCGGGAGCAGCCGCGACCCGCTCTCGAAGTATCCTCGCGCCCTGCGGGCCTGCACGGCCATCAGGCCCCGGAACCGGTCGTCGACCACCCCGGCACGAAGGTCGCGCTCCCCGTACCCGAACGAGGCCATCTCGTCCTGCGGGAGGTAGACGCGGTCACGGTCAAGGTCCTCCCCGACGTCGCGCATGATGTTGGTCAGCTGCATCGCCAGGCCCAGGTCCACGGCGTGGCGGCGCGCCGCGGGGTCGGAGTAGCCGAAGATCTCGATGCTGATCAGGCCGACCACGGACGCGACCTTGTAGCAGTACGCGCGCAGCTCGTCGAAGTCCGCGTACCGGGCCTTGGTCAGGTCCATCTCGACCCCCTCTATCACCTCCGCCAGGTGCCCGGGGGCGATGCCGAATCGGTCCGACGCGTCCGCTACCGCGGCGAGCACGGGGTCGGCCCGGTCCCCGGCCAGCGCGGAGTCGAGCCGGGAGCGCAGGTCGGCCAGGCCGCGCCTCCTGTCGTCGACGGGCATGTCGCCGTCGGCTATGTCGTCGCACGCCCGGCAGAACGCGTACGCGGCGTATATGGCGCGCCGGCGCGTCGCCGGGAGCGTGCGGAATGCGTAGTAGAAGTTCCGGGCCTGCTCCCTGGTGGTGCGCTCGCACAGGTCGTAGGCGCGTGCCACGTCCGGCTCCATCGTCGGGCTCACGTCATCGCTGCGTCGCACGGGCGGGGGAGTAGACCCGGTCGGCGGGGCCTGGGATCGGCGGGACCGCCCCCTAGATCCCCAGGACCTGCACGGCCACCTTGCGGCTGTCGATCTGCAGGGTCTTGTCCGCGTCGAGCTCGACGGCGAATACGCGCTGCCACCGGCCCAGGGCCATGCGCCCGTCGACCACGGGCACCGTCTCGGGCGCGCCGAGGGCCAGGTGCTGGCAGTGGGAGTGGCCGTTCGGGCACTCGTCCTCGTGCATGCTGACCGTGCGCACGGAGAAGTCGCTGTGCCGGTAATGCGCTCCGCGGGGGGCCAGGCGCTCTGCGAAGGAGGCGAGGTCGATCATCAGGAGGGCTCGGCCTCCTGTGTGACGGTCGCCATCGTCGTGTGCTGGGAGAAGACGCAGGCCATGCCGCTGCGGACCCCGGACCGCTCGACGATATCTGCGACGTGCTCGGTGATGTCGACGAACTGCGGGGCCTGCGAGGTCCTTACGTCCAGTGTGTCCAGAAACGCCCGGAAGGGCGCCTCCATCACTCTCATTCGCTTACCTCTCTCGCCGTGCGTACCGATGCGGGCCGGTCCACGGGGTAGAGACTAGCACACACAGCGCCCGCGCTTCAAACGCTCGTACCCCGTTAGGCGATGTACTCGGAGAGGGTGCCGCGGTGGCCGTTGGACGCGTCCCAGGCGCCGGAGGCGCGCTCGGTCCGCCACCTGCGGAACCGGCCCAGGGCGGCCAGCGGCCAGTAGATGCGGTACATGTGGTAGTTGATCATGAAGCCCGCAGGCAACTCGTGACCCTGGAAGCCCGGCTCGCCCTGCCTGGGGAGCCGGTCCAGCCGCTGCCCGACCCCGTAGCCGGGGAACCCGGTGCCGGTGAAGTGCGGCTCGTCCCACGACCCGTCCTCGCGCTGCGTCCCTATCAGGTAGTCGACGCCGCGCGCCACCGCGGGGTCGTCCCCGCGCTCGGCGGCCAGCAGCGTGATCAGCGCCCAGGCGGTCTGCGAGGCCGTGGACGGCCCGCTTCCCCGCAGGTCGGGGTCCACGTAGGACGCCGGCGTCTCGCCCCAGCCCCCGTCGGGGTTCTGGCGGCTGATGACCCAGTCGGCGGCCCTTGCGATGGGCTCGGCGCCGGCCTCAATGCCGATGGCCCTGAGAGCCGGCACGACCGAGCCCGTGCCGTACAGGTAGTTGACGCCCCAGCGCCCGAACCACGAGCCGTCGCTCTCCTGCTCGCGGAGCACGTAGTCCAGGCCGCGCCTGACGCTGCCGTTCCGCAGGCCGTAGCCCAGCGTTCCCATCAGCTCCAGGACGTGGGCGGTGACGTCCACGCTGGGCGGGTCCACCGTCTCGCCGAAGTCCGAGAACGGGATGCGCGCTATGAAGGCGCGCGTGTTGTCCTTGTCGAACGAGGCCCAGCCACCGTTGCCGCTCTGCATGCCGTCGATCCACTGCACGCACCGCGAGAGGGCCGTGGTCTTGGCCCGGGCGTCGGGCAGCTCGGCGCGGTGCAGGACCGTGGCGATCACCGCCGCGTCGTCGACGTCGGGGTAGTTGTCGTTGTCGAACTCGAACGCCCAGCCCCCGGTCGGCACGCCGCGGACCTTCACCTGCCAGTCGCCGCCGCTGGCGACCTGGTGGTCGAGCAGCCACTCCCCGGCGCGCACCACGGCGGAGTGGTCCCCTGGCATGCCCGAGTCCAGCAGCGCCATCATCGCCAGCCCCGTGTCCCAGATGGGCGAGACGCACGCCTGCACCCGGAGCGTGTCGCTCTCCTCGATCATGAAGCCCTCGAACCCGTCGATGGCCTTGCGCATGACCGGGTGGTCCAGCCCGTACCCGAGCGTCGCCAGGGCCATGATCGAGTAGACCCAGGGCGGCTGTATGCCGCCCCAGCTCCCGTCCGCCTCCTGGTGGTCGAGCACCCAGCGCTCGGCCCGGCGCACCGCCATCCCCCTGAACGGGTTGACGGGGAAGCCCTCGATGACCCGCAGGGCCAGGTCGGCGGCGTAGAAGAACGCCTCCCACCCGATGGGCCTGGACGGGCGCTTTATCGAGTAGTCGGTGGCCTCCGGCCCCTCCGGGAACAGCTCGTCGATGGATGCCCGGGCCGGCAGTTCGCGCACCGGGCGGCGGTCCATGAGGATGAGCATGGGGACGATGGTCGCGCGGGCCCAACTGGAGAACTCGTAGATGTTGACCGGGAGCCAGTTGGGCAGGAGCATGAGCTCCGCCGGCATCGCCGGGACGCCCTCCCACCGCCACTGCCCGAAGAGCGAGAGCCAGATCTTGGTGAAGACCCGCGTCTCCGGGACGCCGCCTCGGTCGAGGATGAACTCCCTGGCCTTCCTCATCAGCGACAGCTCGGGGGAGACCCCGGCGAGCTTGAGCGCGAAGTAGCACTCGACCGTCGTAGACAGGTCGCCTGGCGCCCCGTAGTACTGTCCCCAGGTGCCGTCCGATCGCTGCTGGCCGAGGATGTGGTTCGCGAGCTTCCTGCGCCTGTCCGGGTCGTCGATGCCCAGGAACTCGTTGAGGAGGAGGAACTCGGCCTCCATGGTGGGGTTCGACTCCAGCTCCCCCCACCAGTAGCCCTCCTGGTACTGCTCGCTCAGCAGGTAGGCCTGCGTGAGCTCGATGGCGCGGTCGAGCCGCGCCCGCTCGGCCGCGGGGTCGGCCTGGGTGGTGGACGCCCTCAGGGCCGCCTCCGCCATAGCCGCCTCAGGCCGTCTCCAGCCGCCGGGCGCCGGTCTGCGCCCCGGCCGCGGCGAGGGTGGCCAGTGCCCGCCCGAGCCCGGAGCTCGCCCGCCTTGCGCACATCCAAAGCCGCAGCAGGCCGGGAAGCTCGCCGGGGCGGCCCACGAGGTGGGCCGCGGCCGCGCGCGCAGAGCGGATCTCGCCGCGCTCGGCGGCCATCACCGCGAAGGAGGGCAGGGGCTCTTCGGCAGGGTCCAGCACCGTGCGGACGACCATGTGCGGAAGGCCCCGCTCCGCCGCCGCCTCGCTGACCCAGTAGCTCTCCATGTCGATCACGTCGACGCCGAGGGCCTCCCCCAGCCACGCCTTGTGGCCCCTGTCGGCGCAGAGCCGGTCCACCGTCACGCACTCCCCCCAGTCCGCCCCGGCGCCCGCGGCGGCCCCGCCGAGCGCGGCCATTCCGTCCGCGTCGATCAGGGTGCGCGAGCGCGCCCCCCCGGCGCTCCAGGTCTCAGGGGGGCCCGACAGCGCCCAGATCCGGGTGCACAGCACGGTGTCCCCCGCGCTCGCGCCGGGCCTCGCCGCGCCGGCGAATCCCGCCGAGACGACCAGCTCCGGGCGGTATCGCTCGATCGCAAGGCGGCAGGCCGCGTCGGCCCTCTCGGCCCCCATGCCGCCCTCGGCCACCGCGACGCCGGGCATCCGCCCCGACTCGAAGAACCGGACGCCGCCGCGCTCGCCGGCCACGGCGAAGCCGCCGTCGGCGAGGAAGGTGCCGACCTCCCGCGCGATCGCGGCGACGACCGCTATCACTAGCCGGCGCCCACGCCGCTCTTGCCGACGGCGCCGCCGACGACCATCTTGGCGGCGGCCGCCGGGTTGACGAACGCGTCGTAGATGGAGGCGGACTCGAATCCGCAGTGCATCAGGCAGTTCGCGCAGCGCGGGTCCTTGCCCACGCCGTAGCGCTCCCAGAGCTCGTCGGACATCAGGTCCTCGAAATTCTCGGTGTGGCGGTCGCCGAGCAGGTAGCACGGCTCGCGCCACCCGGACACCGTGTAGGTGGGGTTGGACCAGGCGGTGCACTGGTACTCCCTCTCCCCCCGCAGGAAGTCGAGGTAGAGCGGGTTGTTGTAGAAGCGTATCTCGTGCTTGGGGTCCAGGATGCGCGTGAACACGTCCCTGGCCTTCCTGCGGGATATGAACAGCTCCTGGTTGGGCACCGAGTCGAACTGGTAGCCGGGCGACACCATGCACCCCTCGACGCCCATGTCGGTGAGCATCTTGAACATCTCGATCATGTCGTCCTCGTCGACGCCGTTGAAGATCGTGGTGTTGGTGGTCACCCGGTAGCCCTTCTCCAGGGCGGACTCCATGGCGCGGGTCGCTATGCGGAACACGCCCTTGCGGTAGACGGACCGGTCGTGCGCCTCCTCCATGCCGTCCATGTGCACGACGAAGCAGAAGTACTTGGAGGGGGGGATCGAGCGCATCACGCGCTCCATCAGCAACGCGTTGGTGCACATGTACACGAACCGCTTGGTGGCGATGATGCGCTCGACGATCTCGTGGATCTGCGGGTGCATCGTCGGCTCGCCGCCCGCGATCGAGACTATGGGCGCCCCGGAGTCCTCGACGGCCTGCATGCACTGGTCGACCGTCAGCATGCGGTCGATGACGGCCTCGTACTCCCGGATGCGCCCGCATCCCTCGCACGCGAGGTTGCAGGCCTCCAGGGGCTCCAGCATCGTGACCAGGGGGAACTTCCCGCGCCGGGTCGCCTTGTTCTTCATGACGTACCAGCCCAGGCGGACCGCCAACTCCATCGGTCTTGTCATGCTTTCTGTTACCCCCTCGTCTTTTGCCTTCGCGGCGGCCGGCCGTCCGGACCCGCGCCGATTCTAACGGATGGGCCCCGCCGGCCCCACCACTAGTGCTCCCTGATCAGCAGGAAGTGTGCCAGCTCCTCCATCTGCCGCCTGGCGTCCGGCTCCATCTCCACCCCGGCGATCGCGCCGAGCGCGCGCTCGGCGTGAAGCTCGGTGAGGTCGTCGGCGCTGGCGCGCGTGCCCAGGCGCCGCATCACGTCGAGGACCGCCTCGACGTCGTCGTCGTCGGGCTCGTCCTTGCCGTAGACGCACTCGAGCGTCTCGGCGTCCGCCCCCTCGGCGTTCTCCATCGCGTGGACCACCGGGAACGAGTTCTTCTTGCGCCTGACGTCGGCGCCCACGGGCTTTCCCGTGCTCTCCGGGTCCCCCCAGACGCCGAGCACGTCGTCCTTGACCTGGAACACCAGCCCGAGCGAGCGCCCGCAGCGGCGGAACGCCTCGACCGTGTCCGGGTCGCGCGAGCCGACGTAGGCGCCCAGTTCGAGCGAGCAGCGGATGAGGGCGCCCGTCTTGCGGGCGATCATCCCCAGGTACTCGGACAGCGTGATGTCGCCGCGGCTCTCGTAGGACAGGTCCAGGTACTGGCCCTCGATCATCTCCAGGTAGGCCGCGGTCAGCGTGTCGCTGAGCTCGACCACGTCGTCCGCGGTCAGGCCGCGGCCGGTCCCGTCCCAGAGCGTCATGTCCGCCAGCGTCCTGAGCACGTTGCCGGCGACTATGGCCCTCGGCACGCCCCAGATGGTCCAGATGGTCGGGCGGTGGTGCCGGGTCTCGTCGCCGTCCTGTATGTCGTCGTGTATGAGCGAGAAGTTGTGGATGTACTCGAGTGCGACCGCGGCGGGCAGGGCGGCCGCGGGGTCTCCGCCGGTCGCCTCGCACGACAGCATGCACAGGGTGGGGCGCATGGCCTTCCCGGTGGCGGCCTCGATGGGCCGGCCCGAGGAGTCCGCCCGGCCCATGCCGTAGCGCAGCACCCCGTAGACGTCCACCTCGCCGGGGTCCGACGCGGCGGCGGCGCCGCGCTCGAGGCCGGCGCCGATGGCCTCGGCCAGGTCGCGGCGGTAGCGGCGGAGCACCGGCGGCAGGCCCCGCTCGGCGGCCGTGCCGGCCTGCGGCGTTGCCACCTTGGTGATGTCGGGTAGGGTTGCCACCGTTGGGAAGGTCAGGTTGGACGGGGAGGCGCGGGGGAACGGGCCGCCCTCCCACGGGCTCTCCGGGGACGCGCGGCCACTACATCGTATTACGATGGCGGATGGTACCACCGGCCGTAAAAAGGTGTCAATACAGGCGCTGGCGGGCTGTTTGTGTTTTTTTTCACTTGAAAGCATTTTCGGCGCTATGCTATATTCGCCGCGCTCGTGCGGCGCGTGCCTGCGGCCCAAACGGCCATGCTCGACGACTACTTTCGCCAGTACGGAATAATCGCCATCATCGCGGCGCTGGCGGTCGCCGTACCCACCGGCATGCTGCTGGGTTCGTGGGCCCTGTCCGTCGTGGGCATAAGGCCGCGCAAGCCCAGCGCCGTCAAGAGCTCCATATACGAGTGCGGCTTCGCTACTCTCGGGGGGCGGTGGAGCGGGTTCAACATCCGCTTCTACACCTTCGCCCTGATCTTCGTGATCTTCGACGTCGAGGTCGTATTCCTGTTCCCGTGGGCCGCGAGCTTCGGGCTGCTGTCCGCCAAGTTCGGCGCCTTCGTGCTGATCGAGATGGCGGTCTTCATCGCCATACTCGTCGTCGGGTGGCTCTACGCGTTCCGAAGGGGCGACCTTGAGTGGACCTAGCCGGGGCGTTCCCGAGGGCCTGGGCCACGAGGCCGGCCGGATCGACCTCGACGGGGGACGCATCCCCCTGCACGCCGCCACCGGGGCCATAGACGCCGAGGAGGGCGCCTACATAAACCGCCTCAAGGCGACCAACGTGAGCCCGATCTCGGACCCGGTGATCGAGGTCCCGGACGACCTGAGGCGCAACCTGGCGGTGACATCGCTGGACGCCCTGTTCAACTGGGGCAGGAAGTCGGCGGTCTGGCCGCTGTCGTTCGGCCTTGCGTGCTGCGCCTTCGAGATGATGGCCAGCGCCATGTCGCGCTTCGACATCGCCCGCTTCGGCATGGAGGCCTTCAGGGCCTCGCCGAGACAGGCGGACCTGATGATCGTCGCCGGCACGGTCACGTGGAAGATGGCGCCGGCGATAGAGCGCGTCTACGAGCAGATGGCCGAGCCCAAGTGGGTCATATCCATGGGCGTCTGCGCCACCAGCGGCGGCCCCTACTACGAGTCGTACAGCGTCGTGCCCGGCGTGAACCACATCGTCCCGGTCGACGTCTACGTGCCCGGCTGCCCGCCGCGCCCGGACGCGCTGCTCTACGGGGTTATGCAGCTCCACGACAAGATAAGGCGCTACTCCCTGGCGGGCCAGGCCGCCGGCCGCTGATGTCCCATCCCCTCTCCGGGCGCTGGGTGGCCGCCAAGATCGCCGAGCGGATGGAGGGAGCGGTGGCCTGCGCGGGGGAGGGCGACGTGCGGGTCGCGCCGGCCGATCTCGTCCCCGTGTGCCGGCTGCTCAGGGACGACCCGGAGATCGACCTGCAGATGCTCAACTCGATCTCGGCCGTGGACTACGTCGAGTACTTCGAGCTGGTCTACCACCTGCGGTCCCTTCGCCTGAACTCGACCTTCGTGCTGCGCGCGCGCTGCCACGACCGGACCGAGCCCTCCGTCCCCTCGCTCACCGGCGTGTGGCCCGGGGCCGAGCTCCAGGAGCGCGAGGCGTGGGACCTTATGGGCATACGCTTCGACGGCCATCCGAACCTCAAGCGGATCCTGCTGTGGGAGGGCTTCCCCGGCCACCCGCTGCGCAAGGACTTCATACGCTGAACCGCCCTCAGGCCCCGCACCGCGGGCGGTCCCACCCCGACGCATGCCGATAAAGACCGAGCCGGTAACGATCAACCTCGGGCCCCAGCACCCGTCCACGCACGGCGTGTTCAGGCTCAGGGTCACCTTCGACGGCGAGGTGGTGCTCGACGTGGAGCCGGTGATCGGCTACCTGCACCGCGGGACCGAGAAGCTGGCCGAGGAGCGCAACTACGTCCAGGTGGTCACCCTGACCGACCGCCTCGACTACGTCTCGGCGATGACCAACAACCTCGCCTACGTCCGCGCCGTCGAGCGCCTGGCCGGGATCGACGTGCCCGAGCGGGCAATGTACCTGCGGGTGATCTCCGCCGAGCTCCAGCGCATAGCTAGCCACCTCATAGCCACCGGGTTCCTGCTCGACGAGCTGGGCGCCTTCCACACCCCGCTGATCTACTGCTTCAGGGAGCGCGAGCGCATCCTGGAGATGTTCGAGATGCTATGCGGGGCGCGCATCACCGTCAGCTACATGAGGCCGGGCGGGGTGCTCCAGGACGCCCCGAAGGACTTCTGGCCGCGGCTCGACGAGTTCATCGCCACCATGCCCGGCTACATCGATGAGCTCGAGGGCCTGATCACCGCTAACGAGATCGTCCTGACCAGGACGCGGGACGTCGGGATCATCGAGGCCGAGCGGGCCATCGCCGGATCCCTGACCGGCCCGACGCTGCGGGCCAGCGGCGTCGAGTGGGACCTGCGCAAGGCCGAGCCCCACGAGGTGTACGACCGCGTGGAGTTCGACGTGCCGATCGGGTCGGTGGGGGACACCTACGACCGCTACCTGGTGCGCGTGCTGGAGATGCGCGAGAGCGTGTCGATCATCAGGCAGTGCGTCGAGCAGATCGCCCCGGGCCCGGTCCGCTCCGACACGCCCTTCGTGATCCGCCCGCCCGCCGGCGAGGCCTACGACTGCACCGAGTCGCCCAAGGGCGAACTGGGCTTCTACATCGTCAGCGACGGCGGCATCTCCCCGTACCGGATGCACATCCGCGCCCCATCCTTCATCAACCTGACGCTCCTTCGCGAGATGCTGGTGGGCTGGAAGATGGCTGACCTGATAGTGATATTCGGCAGCATAGACGTCGTGCTGGGCGAGGTGGACCGCTAGTGGAGGCGTCCGTCAGCCGCGCCGGCTTCGACTTCGCGGGCATCTACGGCTTCTTCGACGGGCTGATGCCGGAGGGCCTGGACTGGCTGGCCTTCGTGGTCACCGCCGTGATCCTCGCCGCCGTCGTGCTCAACGCCCTGATCCTGTCGACGGCCCTGTACACGTGGTTCGAGCGCCGCGTCCTGGGCCGCTTCCAGTCGCGCCTGGGCCCCAACCGCTGGGGGCCGTTCGGCCTGGCCCAGCCGATCGCGGACCTGGTCAAGCTCATATCCAAGGAGGACACCGTCCCGGAGGGTGCCGACCGGCCGGTCTTCAACCTCGCCCCGGTCGTGTTCCTGGCCCCGGCGCTGATCGTCTTCGCCGTGCTGCCGCTCCACGAGAGCAGCTTCGTGGGCAGGCTGAACGTCGGGCTGGTCTTCATCGTCGCCATCACCTCCGTCAACACCCTGGGGGTGTTCATGGCCGGCTGGGCGTCGCGCAACAAGTACGCCATGTTCGGCGCCATGCGCGGCGTGGCGATGCTGGTCAGCTACGAGGTGCCGATGGGCCTGTCCATAGTGGCCGTGGCCATCGCGGCCGGGACGCTCTCGCTGTCCGGCGTGGTGGTGGCCCAGGACGTTCCGCTCGCGCTGGTGATGCCGCTGGGCTTCTTCGTCTTCATCGCGGCGGCGTCGGCGGAGATGAGCCGCACCCCCTTCGACATGATCGAGTCGGACTCCGAGCTCGGCGCCGGGTACAACACCGAGTACAGCGGGATCAAGTTCGCGCTGCTCCAGCTCAACGAGTTCATGGCCCCCATAATCGTCTCGGCGATCGTTGCCACGCTGTTCCTGAGCGGATGGCGCGGTTGGGGGCCCGTTCCGGGTACCATCTGGTTCGTGATCAAGACATTCATCGTCGTGTGCGCCTTCCTCTGGGTGCGCGCGACGTGGCCGCGCCTGCGGGTCGACCAGATCATGGGCCTGGCCTGGAAGGTCCTCTTCCCGCTCGCCATAGTCAACATCTTCGCCGTCGCGGTGGAGGTGCAGCTCCTGCGCGACGGCGACACCGGGGCGATCACGGCGGGCGACCTGTGGGTGATGACGGCCGTGAACTGGGGCGGCATGCTGGCCCTCGGGGCGGCGGCGGCGGTCGTGCTCTCGAGACGGGCCGCGGGCCGAGCCAGGCCGGAGCCCTCGGGGCTCGCGAACATGTACTCGGGCCGCCCGCCGGCGGGTTCGACCCTGGGGGAGGCCGACTGAGATGTACGGACTCGGAATGGCCAAGGGCCTGATCGTCACCGCCAAGAACCTGGTCCTGCCCAGCCGCCTGACCTCGGTCCAGTACCCGGACCGCAGGGTGGGCCTGCTGGGTCTGGCCAAGGAGACGGGCACCAACCCCTTAGCGCTGCTTATAAAGAGCCCGGGCGAGGCGGTCCGGGCGCTTGCGGGCCTGGCCACCGTGCCCGACCGCCTGCCCCAGCACCCGCGCTTTCGGGGAGAGGAGTTCACCTGGTACGAGCAGCGCTGCACCGGCTGCGCGAGCTGCGCCAAGTTCTGCCCGCTGGGCATCATCGAGATCGTGACCAGCGAGTCCGGAGAGCAGCTCCAGGAGGGCCAGAAGTACCACCTGGACGTGTTCGACATCGACATCGGCAGGTGCATGTTCTGCGGCCTGTGCGTCGAGGCCTGCCCCTACGACGCCCTGCACATGGGGAGCGGCTTCGAGGAGGGCCAGGTGCGCCGTACGGACCTGGTGATCGGCAAGGAGCGGCTGGTGGAGGCGCCCAAGCGCCCCAGCACCTGGTTCCGCCCACAGCACGCCTCCGCCCGGTACGACCCGCACTCGGCGCCGGAGGAGGTCGGATGGGCCAGCGCCGGGCGGCACGAGCAGCCCAGCCTGGCCGACCAGAGGGAAAGGTGGGCCAAGCGTTGACGGCGCCCGGGGCGCCGGCGGGGGCCGTGTAGTGCTGGGGACCGGCACCGAGGCATCCCTCTTCGTAGACATCGTCTTCTGGGCGATCGCCGGCTGCAGCATCGTCGCGGCCCTGGCCGTGGTGGCGCTCAGGGACGTGTTCAGGGCCGCGCTGTTCCTCGTGGTCGCCCTGCTGGGCACCGCCGGGATGTTCATCCTCATGCGGGCCGAGTTCCTGGCGGTCGTCCAGGTGCTCATCTACGTCGGCGCCATATCGGTGCTGATCATCTTCGCCGTGGTCACCACCCGGGACGTCGAGCAGGGGAGCCCCTTCAATTCCCTGAAGGCGCCGGTGTTCATCGTCGCGGGCCTGCTGCTGGCGGCCGTGGTGTTCGTCATATTCGGCGCCGACTGGAACGTGACCGACGCCGCGGTCGCGGCCGGGCAGGTGCCGGCGCCGGTGGCGGAGGAGATCGCAAGGGTCTACGACAACACCGTCCCCGGCATCGCCGGCCTTCTTATCAGCGACTACGTCCTGGCGTTCGAGGTGGCCTCCGTCGTGCTGCTGGCGGCCGTGGTCGGCGCCCTTGCCCTCCTGAGGCGGCGCTAGATGGGCCTCGAGAGCATGCTCCTGGTCGGGGCGATCATCTTCTTCATCGGGCTGTTCGGCGCGCTGACCAAGCGCAACGCCATAGTGGTGCTGATGTGCCTCGAGCTGATGTTCAACGCGGTGAACATCACCGCCGTCGCCATCTCGCGCTACGTTCTTCCCCGCGCGGTTGCCGCCGAGCCCTCCGGCGTGCTCGAGGACGCCGCCAGGCTCGTGCTGACCGGCCAGGTCTTCTCCGTGTTCATCATCACCGTCGCGGCCGCGGAGGTGGCCCTGGGGCTGGCGATAGTGATCGCGCTGTTCAGGAACCGCGAGACGGTGTTCGTCTCCGACGCGAACGAGCTGAAGCACTAGACGTGTTCACCGACTACCGCCGCGCGCCCAATCTGATGGCCGCCGAGATGTGGAAGGCGGCACTCGAGGCCGAGGGGCTGCCCACGAAGATCCTGCCCGAGGGCGACATCCTCGAGTGGGGCGAGCGCGTCCCCTTCAGGGTGATGGTCCCCAAGGGCCGCGAGCACGTGGCCGACGAGATCCTCAGGAAGCTGTAGATGATCGGCGAGCTTGCCGTCTGGTTCATATTCCTGCTGCCGCTGGCCTCGTTCCTGGTCATCGCCCTCGTCGTCCGCCCGCTGCTGGGCCGCGACGCCGCGGCGGCCGGGCCGATCACCATCGCGGCCATCGCCGGCTCCCTGGGCCTGGCCGTATGGGCGCTGGCGAGCGTCGCGGTCAACCACGGCGCGGTCGAGTTCGCCCCGCACACCTGGCTGACCGTCGGCAACCTGGACATAAACGTCGGCATAGTGCTCGACGGCCTGACGGCGGTCATGCTGCTCGTGGTCACGTCCGTGAGCCTGCTGGTCCAGGTCTACTCGACGGCGTACATGAGGGGCGACGGCGGCTACGCGCGCTACTTCGCCTACATGTCGCTGTTCACCGCCTCGATGGTGGGCCTGGTGATGTCCTCGAGCGTCGTGCAGATGTTCGTGTTCTGGGAGCTGGTGGGGGCGTGCTCGTACCTGCTGATCGGCTTCTGGTTCCACAGGCCGGCCGCCGCCGCCGCGGCCAAGAAGGCCTTCATAGTCACCCGCATCGGCGACTTCGGCTTCCTGCTGGCCATCCTCTACCTGTTCTTCAACGCCGACTCCTTCCTGGCCAAGGGCCTCAACCCGCTGGACGTTACGGACATCCACGCCGCGGTGGCCGTCGGCGGCGTTCTGACCAGCGCCGTGGCCGGCTGGATAGCGGGAGGGATCTTCGCCGGGGCGGTCGGCAAGTCCGGGCAGGTGCCGCTTCACACCTGGCTGCCGGACGCGATGGAGGGCCCGACGCCGGTCAGCGCGCTGATCCACGCCGCCACGATGGTCGCGGCCGGCGTCTTCCTGGTCGCGCGCTTCTTCCCGGTCTTCGAGGCCTCCGAGGAGGCCATGCGCGCCGTCGCGATCACCGGCGGCGTCACCGCCATATTCGCCGCCAGCATCGGCCTCGTGCAAAACGACATAAAGCGCGTACTGGCGTACTCGACCGTCAGCCAGCTCGGCTACATGATGATGGCCCTCGGCGTGGGCGCCTACGGCCCCGCGATCTTCCACCTGTTCACGCACGCCTTCTTCAAGGCGCTGCTGTTCCTGGGCGCGGGCAGCGTGAGCCACGCCGCCGGAGGTACCTTCGACATGCGCTACATGGGCGGTCTGCGCAGGAGGATGCCGTGGACGTGGGCGGCGTTCCTGATCGGCGCGCTGAGCCTGGCCGGCATAGCGCCCATGGCCGGCTTCTGGAGCAAGGATGAGATCCTCGGCTACGCGCTCGCCGGCGGGTCGTGGGACTCCGTGCTGGTCTTCTCGCTCGGCGCCGTGGCGGCATTCATGACAGCCTTCTACATCTTCCGGGCGATGTTCATGACCTTCGAGGGCGAGTACCGCGGCGGGGCGCAGGCCGACCCGGCGGCAGAGGCGCACGGGGACGCCGCGCCGCACGAGTCGCCCCCGGTCATGGTCGGCCCCCTGGTCGTGCTGGGGATCGCGACCCTGGTGGTCGGGTGGCTGGCGAACCCGCTGACGAACCTGGGCGCGGTGCCCATCCACTGGCTGGCAGAGTTCGTCGCCATGGGCCCGCCGCACGAGCTGCTCTCCTACGGCCACGCCGAGGTCAAGGGCTTCAACCGCGTCCTGGCCGTGGCGACCAGCCTGGTCGCCGTGGCCGGCATCGCCCTGGCCTACCTGATGTACGGCAGGGGCGGGATCGCCGTGCCGTCGGCGGCGCGGCGCCTGGCCGCGCCCGCGCACCGGGTGCTCTCGGCCAAGTACTACGTGGACGAGCTCTACGAGGACGTGATCACGCGCGGGGCCTTCTACGGCCGGCTGGCCGTGGCGCTGGACTGGCTGGACAAGAACCTGGTGGACGGCATCGTAAGGACCGCCGACCGCCTGGGCCGGAACGTGGGCCGGCCGATGGCGCAGATCCAGTCCGGGCAGCTGCAGGGCTACGGGGCGGTAGTATCCGTCGGGGTCCTGGTGACGCTCGGGGTCTACCTGCTGGTCAGGTGATGACGTGGAAGGCGTAGGCGGACTGCTAACGACGCTGGTGTTCCTGCCGCTGGCCGCGGCGGTGGGCATAGCGCTGCTCGCGCGCACCGACCGGCAGGTGCGCCTGGCCGCGGGCGCGGCCGCGCTCGCCCAGCTGGTGCTCAGCATCGTCGTCTTCGCCTCGTACGACCGCGCCGAGGGCGGCGTGCAGCTGGTCGACAGGGTGTCGGACTGGGTGCCCATCGCCTCGTTCAACGTCGAGTACTACCTGGGCGTGGACGGGCTCAGCGCTCCCATGGTGCTGCTGACCGGGCTGCTCGGCATGGCCGCCGTGTACGCCTCCTGGGGCATATCGCACCGGGTCAAGGAGTACTTCGTGTGGCTCCTGATCCTGCAGACAGCGGTGCTCGGGGTCTTCACGGCCCTCGACTTCCTGCTGTTCTTCCTGTTCTGGGAACTCGAGCTGGTGCCGATGTTCCTCCTGATCTCGACGTGGGGGAGCGGGCGCAGGGAGTACTCGGCGATGAAGTTCCTGATCTTCACCTTCATCGCCAGCGCCTTCATGCTGGTCGGGATCCTCGCCCTGTTCGTGTCGTTCGGCACCTTCGACATGACGGCCCTGCCGGGGCTGATCGCGGGCGGGGCGAAGCTGGCGCTGCCGGTCGGGGCGATCTTCGGGATGCTGTTCGTCGGGTTCGCGGTCAAGCTCCCGGTCTGGCCGGTCCACACCTGGCTACCGGACGCCCACACGGACGCGCCGACCGCCGTGAGCGTGATGCTGGCCGGGGTGCTGCTGAAGATGGGCGGCTACGGGATGATCCGCGTATCGGCCGCGATGATGCCCGAGACGATGGCGGACCTGTCCTGGCTGCTGGCCACGGCGGGCGTGATCAACGTCCTGTACGGCGCCGTGGTCACGCTGCGCCAGACCGACATGAAGCGGCTGGTGGCGTTCAGCTCCATCAGCCACATGGGCTACGTGCTCATCGGCCTGTCGGCGATCGCCGCCGCCTCGGCCGAGCGCGGCGCGGTCGGGCTGACCGGCGCCGCGATGCAGATGTTCACGCACGGGACGATCACCGGGCTGATGTTCCTGATGGTCGGTCTCGTCTACGACCGGGCCCACACCCGCTACATCCCGGACCTCGGGGGGATGGCGTCGACCATGCCGCTGATCGCGGTGGGATTCCTGGTGGCGGGCTTCGCGTCCCTGGGCCTGCCCGGAACGAGCGGGTTCGCCGCGGAGATACTCGTGTTCCTCGGCGCGTTCCCGGTCTGGGGCTGGGCCACGGCTCTCGCGGTGTTCGGCGTCGTGATCACCGCCGGGTACATCCTGTGGATGATCCAGCGGACGATGTTCGGCCCGCGCATCGAGCGCTGGGCATCGCTCCCGGACGCGAGCCGCGCGGACCTGGTGCCCGTGGCCCTGCTGGTCATCCCCATCTTCGTCTTCGGCATCTACCCGGCCTTCATATCGGACGTGTTCGCGGTCGGCGTCGAGCCGATTGTGCAGGGCCTCGGCGGCCCGGAAATGGCGTCCAGGTAGCGTGGTAACGGCAGTGCGGCGCCGCCAGCTGAGCGCCCCCGGAGCCCGGGCGTGACCGCGCACGACGTATACCTGATCTCTCCCGAGCTGGTGCTGGTCGGCGTTGCGCTCGCGATCCTGCTCGTCGACTTCGCGGCGCGCGGCCGCGGGGTCGCCCCGGCGCTGGCGCTCATAGGGCTGGCCGCATCGCTCGCGCTCACGGCCGCGCTGTGGGTCGACCTTAACTACGGCGACCCCGCGATGACCGGGCTCTTCGGCGCTCTCTCGGTCGACCGCTTCAGCCTGCTGTTCAAGTTCCTGCTGGCCGGCTCGCTGGCCGTCGTCGCGCTCATGTCCATCAGGTACGTGCGGCGCTACGACACCCTCAGGTCCGAGTACTACTCGCTGATCCTGATGTCCACGGCGGGCATGATGCTGCTCGGCTCGACCCTGGAGCTGATCACCATCTACATCGCCCTGGAGCTGACGGCGCTCCCCCTCGCGGCCCTCGCGGCGCTGGCCGGCAGCAGCCGGTCCACGGAGGCCGGCATGAAGTTCCTGATCCTCAGCGCCCTCAGCTCGGCGCTGCTGCTGTACGGCATGGTGTGGGTGTACGGGTTCGCGGGCAGCACCCACCTGCATGAGATCGGCGCCGCCGTCGCCGGCCGCGGCGCCGACGCGCTGGGCGGGCACGCGCTGACGCTCGGCATCGTGCTGATCGTCGCAGGTTTCGGCTTCAAGATCTCCAGCGTGCCGTTCCAGATGTGGGTGCCGGACGTGTACGAGGGGGCGCCCACGCCGGTGACGGCGTTCCTGTCGGTGGCGAGCAAGGCGGCCGGCTTCGCGGTGATGCTGCGGGTCTTCTTCGTCGCATTCCCGGACTCGGCGCTGAGCGTCGACTGGAGCGCGGTCTTCGCCGTGCTGGCCATCATGTCGATGACGCTGGGCAACTTCGTCGCGATAGCCCAGCGCGGGATGAAGCGGATGCTGGCCTACTCCACCATCGCCCACGCCGGCTACATCCTGGTCGGCCTCGCGGCGGTCTCCGCCAGGGGCTCCGGCGCCGGGGCCTGGGACGGTCCGACGGGCGTGGTCTTCTACCTGATCGGCTACGCCGCGACCAACCTGGCGGCCTTCGCCGCGGTGATAGCGATAGCGGACCGCGTGGGCAGCGACCGGATCGGGGCCCTGGCCGGCATGGGCCGCCGGGCGCCGTGGCTCGCGGCCGCCCTGGCCTTCTCGCTGATATCCCTTACGGGCGTGCCCCCGACCGTCGGGTTCATGGTCAAGCTCAACATATTCAGCGCGGCCGCCGGCAGCGGCCTGTCGTGGCTCGTGCTCGCGGGCGCGCTCAACAGCGTCGTGTCCGCCTACTACTACCTGCGCGTCGTCAAGGTCATGTACCTGTCCGAGCCCGAGGAGGAGACCCCCGTCACGGCCGGCGGGCCCCTGCACCTCGCCCTCGGCGTGACCGTCGCGGCGCTGCTGTTCTTCGGCCTCTACCCGACGCCGCTGATCCGGGTGGCCTCCTCGGCGGCCGAGGCGCTGGGCGTGGGCCCCCTGACGTGATGCGGGCGCCGGGCGCCTTCATCTGGGCTCCATGAGCGGCGGGGCAGGGCGCATCGGGTTCGTGTACAACGGGCAGGTGCCCAGGACCGAGGACGTCGTCGACTCCCTGATCGACTCCCTGGGCCTCGCGGACCGCTCCTGGAAGTCCCCGGCGGACGGCGTGTCCGTGCGCGGGGGCGAGCTCGCAGAGACCTCGCTGCTGGTGATCTCGGGAGGGGACGGCACCGTCCTGCGGGTGATGATGGCGGCCGCCAGGTTCGACCTTCCAATCCTCGGCGTGAACCTCGGCAAGGTGGGCTTCATGTCCGAGCTGGAGGTGGAGGACGCCGGGCGGGGGATCGCCGCCTACCTCGCCGGGGATGCGCCGGACGCGTGGATCGACGACAGGATGATGGTCAGGGCGGACGTCGCGCGGACCTCCGGGGACCCGGTCCCGGCCGCCGACGCGCTCAACGAGGTGGTGCTCAGCCGCGGGCAGACGGCCAAGCTACTGACCGTCGCGGCGAGCGTCGACGGGGCGGCGCTCACCACGTACAGGGCCGACGGGGTGATGGTCTCGACGGCGACGGGGTCCACCGGCTACGCGATGGCGGCCGGCGGGCCGCTGATGAGCCCCCGCCTCGCCGAGATGCTGCTGCTGCCCGTGGCACCCCACATGTGCCTGGACAGGGGACTGGCCCTTCCCGGCGACTCTGTGGTCGAGCTCGGCATCGGGAACGAGGCCGACACGCTGCTGAGCGCCGACGGCTTTCCCGTCTCGCGCCTCGACCCCGGGGACGTGGTCACCATCCGCCGCAGCCCGCACCGCGCGCGCTTCGTCAGGCTCCGCCCCCCGCGCGACTTCTACGCCACCCTCACCCGCCGCCTGGGGATCGTTGACAGGTCCTGAACCCGGGCGGCCGGTCCGCCGCGAGACCGTCTTCGAGGGCAGGATAGTCACGGTCAGCGTCGACTCCGTGCCGCTCGGGGACGGCACGGACGCGCGCATCGAGGTTGTCCGGCACCCGGACGCCGTCACCATCGTCCCGGTCGACGGCGTGGGCAGGGTGGTCATGGTCCGCCAGCACAGGCACGCTATAGGGGGGCCGCTGCTCGAGCTCCCCGCCGGCAAGATCGACCGGGGCGAGCGTCCGGCCGAGGCGGCCCAGCGCGAGCTCAGGGAGGAGACCGGCCTCGCCGCGGCCGAGCTCAGGCCGCTGGGCGGCTTCTACTCCGCGCCGGGCTTCCTGACCGAGTACCTGCACCTGTTCCTCGCCGCCGGCCTCGCGCCGTCGCCCCTCGACCCCGACCCGCTGGAGGACCTGGAGGTCGTCCGCGTCCCGGCGGGCGAGGCCCTGGCGATGGTTGCGCGCGGCGAGCTGAGGGACGCCAAGACCATAGCGGGCCTCGCGATGGCGCTGGGCACGAGGGAGGCGCCCGCCGCCGTGTGACTGGCGGGCGCGGTCAGCCGCGGGAGAGCTCGCCGACCAGCGCCGCCGTCCTGTCCCAGGCGGCCGCGTCGCCCAGGACTGTGACGAGCACCTCGCTCGCCCCCCAGGCGAAGATGTCATCGAGGCCGCGGGCCACCTCGTCGGCGCTTCCCCGCACCATCACCGCGTCGCAGAGCCCGTCCGTCCATCCCGTGCGGTCCGAGGCGGGGAATCCCGCCATGTCGAACATCCGCGAGTAGTTGAAGATCGATGGGAAGTAGGCCAGCTTCTCCCTGAGGGCGCTCCTGGCCTCGGCCGCGTCCTCGTTCAGGCAGACCGGCACGTGCACCAGCATCGCTGGGGTCTCCCGGCACGCGGCGCGGGCGCCCTCGGCGAGGGCCGGCATGGCCACGTCCCTGACGTACTCGAGGGGGCACACCCAGGTGATGGCCCCGTCGGCGACGCGCCCGCACAGCTCGAAGGAGCGGGGCCTGAGCGCCGAGGCGTGGACGGGGACGTCGATCCCGCCGGGCGCGCTGGCGCGGGCGGTGTAGTGGCGCCCCTCGAAGTCGACCTCGCCGCGCTGCAGCAGCTCCTTGAGGATGATGACGTACTCCTCTAGGTGGCCCAGCGGCCGGTCGTAGGGCATGCCGAAGTCGTGCTCGACCGTCGCGGCGTGCGCGGGACCGACGCCCAGGGACAGGCGCCCCGGAGCCAGTTCCCAAACCGCGCGGGCCTGCTCTGCGAGCGTCAGCGGGTGGCGCGACCACGTGCGGACTATGGACGTCCCCAGCGTGATGCGCTCGGTGCTCATCGCCGCGGCGGCGTAGACGGTCATCACGTCGTTGGCGGGGGCCGAAATCATCCACGCGGCGGGCACGCCGGCGGCCTCCAGACGCTCGACCGTGGATATGATTCCCCGCGGCGTAGTGTCCTCAACTACTACTCCGATGTTTCGCTCGGGCATCTTCGGCGCTCCTGAATGTGAATCCCCCGGCACCCCCTCCCCAGGCGGCTAGCGGATGCCGGGGCCATCGTACAGCGCCCGGGCGCGGCGCTCATCCCCCGCCGGGCTCCGTGCTATCTTGGGGGTATGGAGGGTCCCATCGTCCGCGGCCGGCCGGCGCACAGCGCGCGCTACATGGTGGCGGCCTTTGCGGGGTGGCCCGACGCGGCGCAGGCGTCGACGAACGCTGTCCGCTTCCTGGCCAGGCTGACCGAGGCCACCGGGTACGCGGAGATCGACCCCGAGCCGTTCTTCGTGCTGACCGAGGTGCGTCCCCAGACCTTCGTCGACGAGTCGGGCAGGCGCGGGATGGCCTGGCCGACGAATGACTTCTCATACTCCGATCCGGGCCGCCGCGAGCCCCACCTCGTCCTGTTCGAGGGGACCGAGCCGAACCTGCGCTGGCGCTCCTACACGGACATGCTGCTCTCGGAGGCGGAGCGCTTCGGCGTGGAGGCGGTCGTGACGCTCGGTTCGCTTATGGACGCGGTGCCCCACTCGCGGGAGACGAGGATCACGGGCGTGGCCACCACGGACGAGTACCTGGAGCGGCTGGGAGCGCTCGGCATCCTCGAGTCCGGGTACGAGGGGCCGGCGGGCATCCACACGGCCCTGATGGAGGAGTGCAGGGAGAGGGGCACCCCGTACCTGAGCCTGTGGGGCCACTCGCCGCACTACGTGTCGACCTCGCCGAACCCCAAGGCCACGCACGGGCTGCTGGCCGCTCTCAGGGACGTGCTCGACCCGGCGATGCTGCTGGACGAGGAGCTCAGCGAGCTCAGGGGGGCCGGGACCGTCTGGGAGGCGGAGGTCGACAGGGCCATCGCCGAAGAGAAGGATGTGTCCCGGTACGTCCGGATGCTGGAGAGCCGCTACGACTCGCAGGCGCCTGCTGCGCCGATGCCCAGCCCCAGGGCGATGGTGGCCGAGCTCGAGGACTTCCTGAGGGCCCAGCGCGGCGGGGACTGACCCCGGCGGTTCGGCCCGCCCGCCTACGCGGCCCTGTCGGCTATGGCCAGGAAGTAGCAGGGGATGTGCCATACGTCCGGGCGCCTTCGCCCGATGTCCACTATGGCCTTGCGCCCGCGCACCTCGCGGACCACCCCCCAGGTGCCGTACCTCGGGCCACCGCTGATCCGGCCGAGGTAGAGGACCTCCTGGCCTGGCTCGAACTCCCCCGGCCCGCTCTCGGGCGCGGTGGGGGACGCGAGTCCTGGCATCTGAGGCTGGTCGACTGACACGTTGCTGACCTCCATTAGAACAAGTGTACCAACGAACGTATGATCTGGCAAGGGCGCCCGGGCGCGCGTAGCTGCTCACGTACGATTGGGGAATAGGCAAGGGGAGGGGTTCTGGGCGTCCAGCGCGGGAGGTCGGGAGGCGCGATGCGGAAAGGGTGGCCGCCGCGGTCGACCCAACAACGGCCCGGCCCGATGAGGGACGGCTGCAACACTGCGGACGAGGTCGCTTCGCGCACGTTCACCGCGACCTCGACGCAGGGACAACCCTTGTGGTTGCCCTGGGCAGCGGGGCCCGGGGCCGCACGCAGGTTGCCAAGGCCCGGTGGCCGCTGGCACCAACAGCTTCAACCTGGCCAATCGGAGCCGGAACACGGCGTGCGTCTACTCCCCCTGAGCGACGCCCAGCATTCAACGCTGCTGGCCATGGCCAGGTTCAAGAGGACGCGGCCGCTATGATGCCGTTATAATATCATTATGCTATTGCGCTTGAGCAGGAGGTGAATGTGCCTGACGTGGCGCTTCGGGGCGTCCCGGAACATCTTCATCAGGAGTTGAAGTCGGCCGCCAGCCGTAACCACCGCAGCCTGAACGGGGAGATACTTGCCAGGCTGGAGGCTTCGGTTCACAGCGCGCCGCTGGACGTACAGGCGCTCCTGGAACGAATACGTCTCAGGCGGGAGGGCATTGGCCATATCGATCTGAGTGAGAACGCCCTGCGAGCGATGAGGGACGCGGGCCGACCGTGATTGTGGTCGACACGAATGTCGTGACGAGCCTCGTGGTGGGCGGGGAGGACGGGGCCGACTCGGCCGCATTGCTGGAGCGGGACACCGAATGGGCGGCGCCCGGCATTCTAGTCAGCGAGCTGCGCAACGTCCTGCTCGGCTTTGTGCGGAGGGGAGGGTTGACCCCTGAGCAAGCCAAGGCCATGTGCGATGATGCGTCGCTGGTGCTGGGAGGCCGCATCATAAGCGTGGGCGGCTCTCAGGTGATGGACACCGCTCTGGAATGCGGCCTAACTGCCTACGACGCAGAGTTTGTCGTCCTTGCCCGGACGCTGGGCGTCCCGCTGGCTACGTCGGACCGGGCTATCCTGGCCGGCGCCCCGGACGTTGCGTCGGACCCGAGGTCATTGGCTCCGGCCTGAGCCGAAACGCGAACCACGTCCACTCCGTCCGCCTGCGGCGAGCCTCAAGACGCGCATCGCCGCCGTCGCCGGATGGGAGGACTAGCATTAAGTATCCGGTGTTCGTCGACGCGAAGGCGGGCGCTTGCGGAGCGGTATTTCCAGATCTGCCGGGCTGCTTGGCAATCGGCTATACCCCGGATGAGGTAGTTCGCAATGCGGAAGATGCGATGCGCGACTGGATTGCCAGCATGGAGGCAAACGGGCAGAGGGTTCCTGGGCCAAGTCCCCTGTCATCCATCACGGTTCCCGAGGGCAACACGGTCACTTCCATTTCGACGGTAGGCGTTTAGGCGACGTGACAAAGGTGGCGGCGACGGTGCGGTGAAGCCGGGGGGCGCGACCGCGCGCCGAACCCCGGCAGCGGGGCGGCCTTTCCCGTCGCCCCCTAGTGCCCGCCCTCGGCCCTTCAGCCGCCGCGCCGGAGCCAGGGCGCGGCAACCCATCAAAGGCCGCTTGCCTATTCCCTCATCAACTGTGAGCAGCTACGGACGCGCGCCTGCGGCCGTTGAACGCAGGTCGCGGCCGGCGGTAGTATGCGCGCTGTGAACGGTCACGGCAGGCTTGCGGGCAAGGTGGCGCTGATCACGGGTGCCGCGCGCGGGCAGGGCGCCGCGGAGGCGATGCTCTTCGCACGCGAGGGCGCCAGGGTCGTCGCCTGCGACCTGCTGGCCGAGCAGGGAGGGGCCGTGGTCGATCGGATCAATCGGGACCTGGGCGAGCGCTCGGCGGTGTTCTGCAGGCTGGACGTGAGCCGGGAGGAGGACTGGAGGCGGGCGGTGGCCGGGGCGGAATCGGCGTTCGGAGCCGTCACGGTCCTGGTCAGCAACGCCGGCGTCCTGTCGCCGAGCCGCATCCTGGAGACCTCCGAGCGGGAGTGGGACAGGACCATGGCGGTCAACGCCGCGGGCCCCTTCCTTGGCATCAAGCACGCCGTGCCGTCGATGAGGGCGGCCGGCGGGGGATCCATCGTCAACGTCGCGTCGATCTCCGCGATGGCGGCGGGACCCCTCGCCGCCGCCTACCACGCCTCGAAGGGGGCGGTGCGCAGCCTCTCGCGGGCGGCGGCCATCCAGTTCGCCGGTGACGGCATTAGGGTCAACACGGTCTTCCCCGGTCCGGTCGACACGCCAATGCTCTGGGAGGCGTACCCGGCGCAGCACGTCCGGCGCTTCGAGACCGAGCACCCCATGGGGCGAATGGCGGATCCCGGGGAGATCGCGGGCGGTGTTCTGTTCCTGGCCTCGGACGAATCGTCGTACATGACGGGTTCCGAGCTCGTGATCGACGGGGGCTGGACGGCGCAGTAGGTCGGGCGGCGGCCCGCGCCGCCCGGGGAGGGAGTGACATGAGGCTGGAAGGCAAGGTGGCCATCATCAGCGGCGGGGCAGGGGCGATGGGATCGACCGAGGCCAGGCTGTTCGCGTCCGAGGGGGCCGCGGTGGTCCTGGGCGACGTGGTCGACGGGGAGGACGTCGCGCGGCAGATCGAGGACGCGGGGGGCAGGGCGACGTTTGCCCGCCTCGACGTTACGCGCGAGGAGGACTGGGAGGCGATCGTCGCGCGGGCCGAGGACCGCTTCGGACAGGTCGACGTGCTGATCAACAACGCCGGGGTGTTCCGCACGACGCGGATCCACGAGACCACGCTCGCCGAGTGGGAGGACATAATGGCGATCAACGCCCGTGGCGTCTTTTTGGGGACCAGGGCGGTGATCCCGGCGATGCGCCGGGCCGGAGGCGGGTCGATCGTCAACATCTCCAGCACGGCCGGCCTGGTGGGCAACGCCCTCGAGGGGGCCTACACCGCGTCCAAGGGCGCGGTGCGGCTCTTCAGCAAGAGCTCGGCGATCCACTACGCGGCCGAGGGCATACGCGTCAACTCGGTCCACCCGGGCCTGATCGACACCAAGATGGTCGACCACATCATGCGGGACGCGGAGCTGGGGGCCCAGGTGCTGGCCAGGGTGCCCATGGGCCGCATGGGAACGGCCGAGGAGGTCGCGAGGATGGTCATGTTCCTTGCGTCGGACGACTCGTCCTACGTGACCGGCGGTGAGTTCGTGATCGACGGCGGCTACTCCGCCCAGTGATCCGCTCAGCCCGCCGCGGACCGGCCGCACGGCCCAGGGGGCCCGGTTGAGGCTCCTCGACCGGGTGGCCATCATCACCGGCGGCGCGGGCGGCATCGGCGCCGCCCAGGCCGGGCTCTTCGCCGCCGAGCGCGCCAGGGTCGTGGTAGTGGACCTGGACGGGGAGGGGGGCGGTGCGGTCGCCTCCGGGATCGCGGACCGGGGCGGCTCGGCCCTGTTCGTGGAGGCGGACGTCTCGGTGGAGTCCGACTGGGACGCCGTGGTGCGCGCCTCGGTCGACCGGTTCGGCGCGGTGCACGTGCTCGTCAACGGCGCCGGGGTCTACCAGACCCGGCCGCTCCATGAGGTGGGCGTGGGCGAGTGGGAGCGCATGATGGCCGTGAACGCGCGCGGCGCCTACCTGGGCACCCGCGCCGTGGTCCCGGTGATGCGCGGGCGGGGCGGCGGCTCGATAGTCAACGTCGCCTCAACCACCGCGCTGGTGGGCAGCCACAGGGGCGGGGCCTACGGCGCCTCGAAGGCGGCGCTGCTCGCCCTCACCACGCACACGGCCATCCAGCACGCGGCCGACGGGATACGGGCCAACACCCTGGTGCCGGGCCCGGTGGAGACGGCGATGATCGCGGGGAACCTTGCCAGCGAGGAGGGCAGGGCGATGTCGATATCCCGCGTGCCGCTGGGCCGCCTCGCCGACCCGTCCGAGATAGCCTACGCGGCGCTGTACCTGGCCTCGGACGCATCCTCGTACGTCACCGGGGCCCACCTGGTTGTCGACGGCGGGCTCACCGCCCGGTGAGCCGGGCGGCCCCGGGGCCGCGCTAGAAGATCGCTATCGGGTTGACCGGGCACCCGGTGCCCCCCACGATGCGCAGGGGGCCCATGCTCAGCATGAACTCCCACCGGCCGCGCTCGGCGCAGGCGGCCGCCAGCTCCTCGAGGTTGGCGTTGTCCAGCACCCACACCCCCATGCGGATGAGGGCCACCTGGTGGATGGGGTTGGTCACGGTCGGGTAGGTCGGGGGCAGCATGTCGTTGGAAGTGTCGGTGCCCAGCACCGCGACGTCCCGCTCGCGGAGCAGGGGGAGGCACGCGGCGTGGCATGCGGTCGAGCCGTCGACGACCGGGTTGAAGGGACCCTCGGTGCGCGTGCGCCGCAGCTGGCCGGTGCGGATGAGCAGGATGTCGCCCGGTCCTATCGTCACGCCGCACGCCTCCTCGGCGGCGAGTATGTCCTCGGGCATCACCCCCTCGTGTCGGTCGAGCCAGTCGACGCCCCGCACGCGCGGCACGTCCACCAGCACGCCCCGGCCGACGATGCCGTCGCGCGCGGTGTCGACCGAGCAGGCCGTCGCCCCGCGGTTGGTCGACACCATCGAGGAGGGCCGCCCGTTGTACATCTGCCCGTTCCAGAAGAAGTGGGCGGTCGAATCGAGGTGGGTGATGTGGTAGCCGTGGTAGACCATCGAGACGTACTCGAGGGCGGCCTGGATCCCAAAGTCGGTGTGCTTTTCGTGGTGGGTCCACCCCTCGCCGCTCTCGAGCATCAGCCGGACCGTCGGGCGGTAGACCTCGGCGTCGTTGTTCGTGTCCAGGGGCCGCGAGCAGGTGACCGTCGCCCCCTCGCGGACCAGGGCGGCCGCGGCGCGCACGCGCTCGGGCGTGATCAGGTTGAGCGCTCCGACCTCGTCGTCCGGGCCCCAGCGTCCCCAGTTGCTGAGGCTGTCCATCCAGCCGACAACCTGCTCCTCGGTGGGCACTGGTGCGCGCTCGGTCATCGTCTCGGCTCCTCTCGGGCATCGCCCGGGGCCGCTAGTGTAAACCCCGGGCGGGGGCCCGGGCGTCTATGCTTGGGACGCACGCCCGGCGCCGAATGATCACGTCCTCGTTCATACAGCTCCCCGGGATAGGCCACGTGATCGAGCGGGAGATCTGGAGGTCCGGCGTCTCGACCTGGGACGGGTTCCGCGCCGCGCGCGATCTGCCCGCGGTCGTCATGGGCCGGCGCCGCGAGCTCTCGTACATGCTTGGCGAGTGCGAGGAGCGCCTGGCCGCGGGCGACTCCGCCTGCCTCGCCGGGATGCTCCCCGCCTCGGAGGCGTGGAGGCTCTACCCGGACTTTCGCGACCGGGCCGCCTTCCTCGACATAGAGACCACGGGCCTTTCCCCCGCCGGGGCGGAGGTGACGATGGTGGGCGTCCTGGACCGCGGCGGCTACCGGGCCTTCCTATCCGGCGAGAACCTGCGGGACCTGCCGTCTGCGCTGGCGGAGTACCGGCTGGTCGTCACCTACAACGGCGCGGCGTTCGACCTGCCGTTCCTTCAGCACCGCTTCGGTCGGTCCGTGTCGGCGCACATGGCGCACATCGACCTGATGCACCCGCTGCGCAGGCTAGGCCTGAGGGGCGGGCTGAAGGGCGTCGAGCGCAGGCTCGGGCTGGACCGCGGCGAGCTCACGGGGCTCTCGGGGATCGACGCGGTGCGGATGTGGCGCATGTGGGAGGACGGAGACGGCGGGGCGCGCGAGACCCTCGTTCGCTACAACGCCGAGGACGTGGCCTCGCTGCCGGCCATCGCGGAGTTCGTCTTCAGGTCGATGGCCCGCGGGCTCGACGTGGAGACCCCGGCCCTCGCGCCGTGGGAGGGACCGCGCATCGACCACCTGGAATTTGACGGGTCGGTGGTCGCCCGGCTGCGGCGGTCAGGCCCCCGGCGATTGTGACTTATTTAACCAAGTTGACACCCCACCAACGCGGTGCGAGTATCGCGGCGCGCCGCTGTGGGAACGCCTGCGGCCGCAGCCAGCTCGATTGGGGGCCCCAAATGAATCGAACCATCCTGACAGCGCTCTTGGCCCTGATGCTCGGGCTCGCCATGACGGCCGCCGCCTGCGGCGCGTCGGACGACGACGAGCCCGCGGCTGATCCGACGGCCCCGGCGGCCGACGAGGCCATGGAGCCCGAGCCCACAGCGGCCCCCGCCGAGCCGGAGGTCATGGAGCCCGAGGCCACCAAGGTGATGGAGGAACCCGCCGAGGACTCGCGGTACGGGGGCACCCTCAGGGTGGTGTCCCAGGCCAGCATCCCCTCCCTCGACGTGGCCTTCAGCGGGGCGTACGTAACGACGGCGGTCGCGTCCCACATGTACGAGACCCTCTTCGGCTGGGACAACGACATCCAGGACCAGCCGGTGATGGTAGACAGCTGGTCATCCAGCGACGACAGCCTCAGCTGGACGTTCACCCTGCGCGACGGCATGGAGTTCCACGACGGCGCGCCGGTCACGGCCGACGACGTGCGGTCCAGCTACGAGCGCTGGCTGCCCGCCTGGTGCTCGCTCGCCAGCCTGATGCGCGAGTTCCAAGACGACGACTCGTTCGTCGTCAACGACCAGCTCTCGTTCACCATCAACCTCAACGAGCCGACGGGCTCGGTCGTGATGAGCATCGCAAAGCCGTACTGCAGCCCGCGCATAATGCCGTCCAGGATCGACGACGGCGTCGAGGCCACCACGCCGGTGGAGGAGTGGGTCGGCTCGGGTCCATACCAGTTCGTCAGGTGGCAGCAGGGCGACCGCGTCATCATCGAGCGCTACGACGGCTACCAGTCGCGGACCGAGCCCGCGAGCCTGTACACCGGCGAGGTCAAGGCCTACATCGATGAGCTCATATGGCTGGAGATCCCCGACGAGGAGACCAAGCTCGCGGGCCTCGAGACGGGCGAGTGGGACGTGGTCGACGGGGCCGGCCTGGACTTCTACAGCAGGGTGAGCAGCAACGCGGACCTGACGGTTCCGCTCTACAAGCCCGGCCACAGGACGAACCTGCTTATCCCGCCTAACCCGCCGTTCGACCAGACGGAGGCGCGCGTGGCCTTCCAGACGGGAATCGACGTCGCCAACGTGATGGCGTCGCTCGGTCCCAGCGAGCTGTGGACCCTGTGCTCGGCCATCTTCTTCTGCGGCACGAGGTGGGAGACCGACGCCGGGGAGGCCGAGCTCTACAACCTCAACGACAAGGAGGCGGCCCGTGGCATGCTGGCCGATTCTGGATATGACGGCGAGACGCTGGTGCTGCTGAACCCGACGGACTACTCGACGATCACGCCCACCGGGTTCGTGGTCAAGAGCGAGATGGAGGATCTGGGGTTCAACGTGGAGATGCCCGCCTTGGACTGGGCCACCGTAGTCACCAAGTTTGGCAACCCCGAGAGCTTCGCCGTCGCGACCAGCTGGGACGTGCACTGGAACAGCACCAGCCCGCTGGAGCACGAGGCGATCGGGTCCAACTTCCCGGTCTTCCCGCCGCCGGTGCCCAAGCTCCACGAGCTGCGCAAGCAGTTCGCCCAGGCGATAGACGAGGCCGAGAAGCTGAGGCTGGTCGACGAGCTGCAGGTGGAGTTCTACAGGAACGTCCCTGCGCTTTACCTCGGGGTGTTCTACAGCATCTACCCGGCCACGGCCGCGCTGAAGAACTTCGAGGTCAAGGCCTTCCCCTACTACGCCAACTCCTGGCTGGAGCGCTAGGTCGGTCGGCCCTCTAGCCGAGGAATCCTGCGGAACGAACGATAGAGTCGGCGGGCGGTGGCGGAGCACCGCCCGCCGATCAATTGACTATCCTCAAGGCAGCGAATCGTCGTTGCAGTCAGCGGAGCCGTAGCAGCCCGACCGCTGAAGCGTTCCGATGTGGTTCGGTTTATTCCGGCGATAAGGGGCCGAAACCGCACTGCACCTAGAGGGCCAGCCTGGCGTGGCTATATGAGCTTGCGCTGTAGGGGTTTCCCGAACCTGATGAGACAACCATCGGGGTAAGATTTAGATCGGCGAGTCCTACCGTCAGCATTTCGGACATCAGTGATTCTCTGATCTTCACCATATTCCAAGTGCGTGAGAGCCTTTCTGAGATCCGAATCCAGCCACCATGAGTGCCAATCAATCTCATCAGTCATCAGGCGGTTGAAAGAAACCTCTTGGCCGTCGTACTTTCGGTACAAATGTTCTCCGATCTCTTCTGAGTATTCGCTCGCAATGTCCAGTCCCGGAATGACGCGATGGTCAGGTCCCACTCTATCCGCATAGCGGAATTCTCCTGTGGGCGAAGCCGCGCGCATAGCCCTCTTCATCGCCTCCATTCCCTTGCCGCTGTGTGTCCCGAAGATCAGGTGATATGCTGTCTGATTCTGGACATTCACCATCTCGAAGCTAGTCCCTCGCCATCCGATCTCTCGGAGCGCATCCTTATATTCGTCAACCAAGAATATGGCGCGCTGACGGCCCGTCAGGCCGATAGCTTGCCTCCACCTCGGCCCGCCATATAGCCTGTCGGCGGTCATGTGCTTGGAAGAGTCTGTAAGAATCCATTGCACGAACTCATTGTAATTCAGGTTGATGAGTACATCCATCCGATCGAATGACGCAAGCCGTTTCAGGATTTCCATAGAGAATCCAGCAGGTCCGAAGGGGTCAATAAATGTCAGCGTTGGAGGCATCTGAGATCCAGAACGACGGACATCGTCTAAGAAACCTGTCATCACCTCTTCGAACTCGCCGAATCTGGAATTTATTTTGAATGTATGTGGCCAAGTATGACCACCGATTTGACACGTGAGACTTCTGTGGTAATTGGGATCTTTCTCGACAAATAGAAACTCGACGATTCTGTCCTCTCGAGAGAACTTCATGAAATCCCGATGCCGCTCGATTGTACGCATCGCTATGATGGGTGATCCCGGTTGTCCGCCTTCATATTCACCGGGACCAGCAAATCCATCAATGTACAATAGATGCCTATGGGTTCGGCCAAGTATGGGGAACCACTCGTCCAAGTAGTACCGTAGGATATGATGTTTCGCCTCGGTGTGTGGTTGAATTGAAGGAAGTGTCGACATTATCCCGCAGTCTCCACAGAGGTCAGGTTACAGAATCTATGGCACAGAGCGATACGCGCCTGGTGTTCCGTAGCCAATCTTAAGTCAGCCCTCCCGCTCAATCGTACGTAGGCCGACTGTGGATTTCTGGCTCATTCCAAAGCATCAAAGAGGCTGTACGTGCCGGCTTGTTGGGAGTACTTCCGGTCCATGCGCACCGAATTTAGGGACGGGCATATCAGCTCGGCACTTTGAGAGGCATCTGAGCCCAAAGTTTCCTATCGAGGATTGCTTCGTCTCCTGAACGCTTCCCACGACGACCGCCCAGTTGCTTGAGGAAGAATGCCACGCCGGCCTCTCGCGACTGGTCGCGCAGAGTCCTTGCCCAGTCCAGATCCATCGGTCTCGCTGCTGGACCGCTCTCGCCGCCTGCGATGACCCAGTGGACTGCGCCAGCGTCAAGCCAATGCCGTAGGTCGATCGCCTCGAGCAGTGGTTCGGCGGAGACGAAACGCACCGCCGCTGGCAGCCGGGCTAGCACGCCGATTCGCGGTGCGTACTTCTGAGTCTCGACCGATGTTCCGATCCATACGCCACTTGGCCACTCGCCGTCGTATCGGAGGTTGTTGCGCTCCCACCAGCCAACGGCTCGTCCCGGTCGCTTTGTGAGGACTTGGAACACGTGCCCCCGCCGTTCCGACGCTTCGCGCATGACGTCGAAGATGTCGTTTACGAACTCGTAGGGCACGCGGGGATGGAACACGTCTGACATGCTATTGACGAAGACACGACGGGGCTTTGCCCAGCGCAGGGGTGCCTCGAGCCTCTCCGGCAACAGCCGTACCTCGCGTGGGTCACCGTTGTACCCAGGCACGCCCATCGCGGTAAGGCGTGGATACAACGCGTACATGTAGCAATGGTCGCAGCCGGGTGACACACGGGTGCAGCCGGTGACGGGGTTCCAAGTCTCGTCCGTCCATTCAATGGTGGAGGGCACGTTAGAATTCTCCCTAGTGAATAGAATGTATGTTCTTATGGCGTGCTGCTAGTTGTCAAGCCGTGTTTTGCTGTGCGCGCCACTTGTAGTTGGACTGCCGCCCTGTTAACACGGCTTGATCGTCTTCAGGACCTCCGGTGCCTTCTCTGGCGTCCGATCGACGTGAAGCCCTCTAGGCCGCAGGCCTTGACCTTCGGCGGCACATGTCGCCTTAAGGATCGGCCGGCGGCCCATACCGCTTATATGGATTTTGTGGTGTCTTTACCGTGAATTGGGATTAGACGGGCGGGTTCTCAGTACTCTGGGCTTTCGTGGGTGGTCTGCGAAGGCGATAGAGCCGGTAGGCTGCGGCCGCCGCGACCGCGCCCAGGACGGCGCCGCCCACGGACCACGTAGCGATCTCCAGATGGTCGGTGATGAACGCCTCTATGCGCTCGCCGAAGATCATGATCAGCACCCCGATCAGAACGAATCGCAGGCCACGTCCGATCAGCGAGGCGACGAGGAAGGGCCGCCGGTCGAACTCCAGGACCCCGGCGAGGATCGCGAAGACCTTGTAGGGCACAGGAGTAAGTGCGGCGAAGAGCACCGCCCACACCCCGTAGCGGTCGAATAGGCGCTCGGCCCTCTCGACATGCCTCGCGGCAAGGAGCCGATCGACTATGGGACGGCCCACCCGCGCGCCCAGCCAGTGGCCCACGAGAGCCCCGGCCACCGAGGCGGCCGTGACCATGAGCGCGAGCGGGATGGCGTTGTGCGGCTGGTGTATCGCGACCGCGACGAGCAGCGCGTCGGGCGGAATGGGGTTGAAGATCGACTCGGTGAAGCTGGAGAGGGCCAGGATGCCGACCGCCCACCCGCTCTGGGAGAAGCCGAGCAGCCACTCTGACAGTTCGTGGAGCCAGGCCAACGCGTCAGCCGCGCTCGATCAGGAACTCGACCTCCACGGTCTCACCCCCGACCTTCGCGCGGGCGACCCTCCTCTCGAGGCGGGGGCGGTCTGTGCCGGCGGACGCCCTCATGGCCCGGGCCACGGGCTCCGGCGCGGCCGCGGCGAGTTCGGGGTCGAGGGAGAGGAGTATCGCCTCCTGCTCGATGAGCGCCTCGACCGCCTGGTCGGCAGTCACCTGACGGAACGAGACCGCGTCGCCGGGCCTGGCCTGTGCGAGCCTGCCCAGGTCCGCCGAGATCACGGTCGCAATCTTCGCGTAGCCCCCCGTCGGCCCCCTGTCGGCCATCAGGACGATGGGCATGCCGTTGGCCGGCACCTGGATCGCCCCTGCGGGGCTGCCGTCGGAGATGATGTCCGCCCCCGTCTCGTGCCTGAGCCGCGAGCCCTCGAGCCTGTAGCCGACGCGGTCCGAGTCGATCGACACCAGGTAGCGCGAGTCGAACAGCGTCTCCAGCGCCTCGCGCGTGAACGCGTCCGCCTGCGGGCCCGGCACCGCCCTGATCACGTGCGAGTGCCCGTAGTGAACCGGCTCCAGGTCTTCGGGCAGCCCGCGCCGTCCGTCCGTCCGGTCCCGGCCGGCGTCGCCGGCGCGGAGGATGTCGCCGGCGCGAAGGGCGCGCCCGTCGAGGCCGCCGATCCGGCTGGCCATGTAGGTCGAGCGGCTCCCCATGACCTCGGGCACGTCTATGCCCCCCGCCACGGCGAGGTAGGCCCGCATCCCGTCCGCCATGCCGTCCGACGAGAGCACCGAGCCCCCGGCTACTCTCACGGCCTGCCAGCGCGGGACGGGCTCCCCGTCGAGCCGCATCGCGAGGTCGCCGCCCGTGAGCGCGATGACCGCCCGCTCGGTGAAGCGCAGGCGCGGCCCCACGACGGTCATCTCGAGGCACGCTGCCCCCTGGTCGTTGCCGACCAGCAGGTTGGCGGCCCTCAGGGAGAAGGTGTCCATCGCCCCGGACACGGGCACCCCGAAGCGCTGGCGGCCGTAGCGCCCGCGGTCCTGGACCGTGGTCAGCAGCCCGGGCTCGATGACCTCCATGACCCGGCGGCTCATGGACCGGCCCCGGTCACGATTCGTCGTCGGCCGCCGCGGGCCGGCTGGCCGGGACCGTGTCGGGCCTGTACTCGCCCCGCGCCGCGCGCCGCTCGATTTCGGCGTACTCGGCCTCGGACCCGAGCGCCACGAACCTGATGAAGTCCCCGGCGACGACGATCGAGGGGGGCTCCCGCCCGGGATCGAAGAGCCGGACGGGCGTGCGCCCGATCAGCCGCCAACCCCCCGGGCTCGCGGCGGGGTAGATGCCGGTCTGGGACTCGGCTATCCCGACCGACCCGGGCGGGATGCGCACGCGGGGACTTGCCAGCCTGGGCGTGGCGAGCTCGGGGGGTAGGCCGCCGAGGTACGGGAACCCGGGCGCGAAGCCGATCATGTAGACCCTGTAGTCGACGCCGCTGTGCAGCTCGACCACCCGGTCGGGATCCATGCCGGCATGCTCTGCGACGTGGCCGATATCGGGCCCGTGCTCGCCGCCGTAGAGCGTGGGCAGCGTGACTACCCTTCGCTCCGCCTCGCCCGCGCGGCCCAGGTCGCGGCAGGCGGCGGTGACCGCCTCGACCAGGTCCTCGCGCAGGGCGACGGTGGGGTCGTAGGCGATCAGGAGGGACCGGTACGAGGGGACCAGGTCGTCTACCCCGGGCAGGTCGAGGTGCTCCATGGCCGTCATCACCCCGCGGACGCGGTCGTTGACGGCGATGTCTATGGAGTCGCCCAGCTCGACGACCAGGGCGCGGTCGCCGGCCTCGAAGAAGCGGGGCGGCCCGTCCATCGGCGCTAGACCAGCTCCCGAAGTGGCTCCACCCGGACGCCGGCGTCCTGCAGCGCGCCGCGCACCGCGCGCGCCATCTCCACGGCGCCGGGAGTGTCGCCGTGCAGGCAGATGCTGTCCGCCCTCACCTCGACCTCGGAGCCGTCGACCGCCTCGATCACGCCCTCGGTGACCATGCGCAGGCTGCGTTCTGCGATCGCCTCCGGGTCGTGCAGGACCGCCCCCGGCTGGGACCGGGGCGCCAGCGTTCCGTCGGGCATCAGGGCCCTGTCCGCGAAGACCTCCCGCGCCACGCGCAGGCCCATCTCCTCGGCTATCTCGACCCAGCGCGAGCCCGACAGGGCGAGGAGTATCAGGGACGGGTCGACCTCGAGGATCGCCTCGCATATGGCGCGGGCGAGCGGCTCGTCGCGGACCGCCATGTTGTACATGGCGCCGTGCGGCTTTACGTGCTGGAGGCGCTTGGCGCTGGTGAAGGCGGTGAGGGCGCCTATCTGGTAGACGACGTCGTCGCGGGCCTCCGCGGGGTCGACGCTCATGTTGCGCCTGCCGAAGCCGCGAAGGTCGGGGAAGGCCGGGTGCGCCCCGATGCCGACGCCGTGGGACTCGGCCAGTTGCACCGTGCGGCGCATCCACCCCGGGTCGCCGGCGTGGAAGCCGCAGGCGATGTTCGCCGAGGTGACGCAGCCTATGACATCCTCGTCGAGGCCCATCTTGTAGGAGCCGAAGCTCTCCCCGACGTCGCTGTTGAAATCTATGCGGCCGTTGGCCTTGCCGGCGGTCATGATCGCTCCCCCAGGACCCGAATTATATATGCCCCGGCCTCCCGCCCGACCGGGGCCGCGGCGCCCCCGCGGCGCGGTGCGGGCCCCGTGCGGCGCTCGGGGCCGTGTTGTAGAATCACGTCCGCAGCGCGCCGCTCGGCCGGCGGGCTCGCGCACGCACGCACTGCGAGCCGCGCGAACAGCGCAGACCGCGGATTCTATATCTTCCGCACAGGAGGCGCGCCATCGAAGAGACCTCCCTGGCCTATGCCGCGACCACGACCGCGATCGGCGCGGGCACCGCGTTCGCGCTTCTGACGGCCCTGCTTGTGATGCTCCTGGTCACGGCCCCCCTGGCGGCGCGCCTGAGGGCCAGACGGGCCGGCCGCGCAGCCTCCGAGCGGCGCGCCCGGGCGCGGAGGGCGACCGCGGCGGTGGTCGCGGTCGGGGTCCTGCGGGCCAGGCGCGAGGCGGCGGGGCGCGGAGAGAGTTGATCGGGCGGGCCGGGCCCGGCGGGGCCGTCAGTTGACCGACCTGTTCGAATTCCTGAGGTCATCCGGGTTCTACAACCTGGGGTGGCAGGAGCTGGTGATGCTGGCCATCGGGCTGGTGCTCATCTACCTGGCCATCACCAAGGAGTGGGAGCCCTACGAGCTGCTCCCCATCGGGCTGGGCATAGTGATCGTCAACCTGCCGCTGACTGGGATCGCGATCACCCCGACCGACGGCACCGGCGTGCAGGACGCCGGCATCATGGGGGTCATCTTCCACTACGGCCTCTCGTTCTGGAACATCCTGCCGCCGATCATCTTCATCGGCATCGGCGCGCTCACCGACTTCACCCCGCTTATCGCCAACCCCAAGACGCTCTTGCTCGGGGCGGCCGCCCAGGTGGGGATCTTCATCGCGTTCTGGGGCGCACTGGGCGTGACCGAGCTGGGCATAGGCGGCTTCTCCCTCGGGGAGGCCGCGTCGATCGGCATCATCGGCGGTGCGGACGGGCCGACCACCATCTTCCTGTCGGCGAAGCTCGCCCCGGAGATCCTCGGCATCACCGCCGTGATCGCGTACACGTACATGGCGGCCGTGCCGTTCATACAGCCGCCGCTGATGAAGCTCCTCACCACCAAGGAGGAGCGCCAGATAGTGATGAAGCCGGCCCGCGAGGTGTCCAAGGCCGAGAAGCTGGCCTTCCCCATAATCCTGATGATCATCATCCTGCTGGTCGTCCCGCGGGCGGCCCCGCTGGTCGCGATGCTGGTCGCCGGCAACCTGTTCCGCGAGAGCGGCGTGGTGCCCAGGCTCACGCAGGCCGCCTCGAACGAGCTGCTCAACATAGCGACGATATTCCTGATGCTCACGGTCGGCACGCAGCTTCGGGCCGACCTGGTCTTCTCGGTCGAGACGGTGCTGATACTGGGCCTCGGGCTGGTCGCTTTCGCCTGCGGGACGATGGGGGGGATACTCTTCGCCAAGGCGATGAACCTGTTCACCAAGGAGAAGGTCAACCCCCTGATAGGGTCCGCGGGGGTGTCGGCCGTGCCGATGGCGGCGCGCATCTCGCACCACATGGGCCAGCAGGACAATCCCAACAACTTCCTGCTGCACCACGCCCTGGGGCCCAATGTCGCCGGTGTGATAGGGTCGGCGGTGGTCGCCGGCGTGTTCATCAGTCTGATCGGCTAGCGGCGCGCGGGGGTCATGGGTACGAGGCTTCGCATCAAGATCGGCGACGACTGGCACGACGTCGAGGTGCTGGACATCGACGCCGACCCCATCGAGGTGATCGTCGACGGCGAGCCGGTCCGGGTCGAGTTTCCCGAGGCCGGCGAGGAGGTCGCGGCCGCCCTCCCGGCGCCGTCCGCGCCGGCCCCCGAGAGGCCTCGGGCCGCGCCCGCGCCCCGTCCGTCCGCCCCGTCCTCGCCTCCCGCCGCCCGCCCGCCCGCGGGCCCCAGGAAGGAGTTCACCTCGCCCATGCCGGGGATCATCGTCTCCGTCGCGGTCGGCGCGGGGGACCAGGTGGTGCCCGGGGACGAGATCTGCGTCCTCGAGGCGATGAAGATGCAGCAGACCCTCAGGGCCGACTGGGCCGGCGTGGTGCGAGATCTGCACGTCCAGCCCGGCCAGCAGGTGCAGGGCGGCGACCCGATCGCCACCCTCGAGTAGAGGCGGGCGGCGCCCGCGCGCCGCCGCGGGAGGAGCGCGATGGATCACGGCAGGCTTGCTATAGACGGCGGGGCTCCGGCGGTCGCGGACCCCATTCCTACCGGGGTCTCGGGTCCCAGCGTCTACGGCGACGAGGAGGTCGAGGCGGCGGCTCGGGTCCTGCGCGAGCAGAGCTTGTTCCGCTACCGGCCGGACAGCGAGTGCAACCTCTTTGAGGAGGAGGTGGCGGCCTTCCTAGGGGTGCGCCACGCCCTCATCGTCAATTCCGGGACCAGCGCCCTGATGTGCGCGCTCAAGGCGCTCGGGATAGGTCCGGGCGACGAGGTGATCATCCCCGCCTACACCTACATGGCCACGCCCTGCGCCGTCGTCGGGGCGGGGGCGGTGCCGGTGATGGCGGAGATCGACGGCTCGCTCGGCCTGGACCCGGCGGACGTCGAGCGGCGCATCACCCCGCACACGAGGGCCGTGATCCCGGTCCACATGCGCGGCGTCCCCAACAGGCTGGACGCGATCCTCGAGGTGGCCCGCAGCCACGGCCTGCGCGTGGTGGAGGACTGCTGCCAGTGCGTTGGCGGACAGTACAGGGGCAGGCGGGTGGGGGCCTACTCGGACATCGCCGCGTGGAGCCTCAACTTCTACAAGACCATCAGCGCTGGGGAGGGCGGGGTGGTGTTCACCGACGATACCGAGCTGTTCGAGCGGGCGGGCTACGCGTCCGACCCGGGCCTGCCGCTGTGGCAGGGGCAGGACGCGCGGGAGATCGAGTGGGACGCCGAGAGCTTCCCGGGCGCGGGATTTCGGCCGAGCGAGCTTATCGCCGCGGTCTCCCGCGTCCAGCTCGCCAGGATCGAGGACATCCTCGCGCACCAGCGCGGCCTCAAGCGCGCCTTCCTCGCCGAGCTCGACGAGCCGCGCGCATACCGCCTCCAGCACGTGGACGACCCGGACGGCGACACCGGCGTCTCGGCGGGGGTGATCGTCTCGGACCCCGCCCTCGCCAGGGGCTACGCCCACGCCCTCAAGGCCGAGGGCGTCGATGCCGGCGCCATCTTCAACGACGGCATCCCCGACCGGCACATCTACACGGCGTGGGAGTCGATCCTCGCCAAGCGCTCGCACCATCCGTCCGGCTACCCGTGGAGGGACCCGGCCTACCGGGGCGACGTCGAGTACTCGAAGGACATGTGCCCGCGGACGCTGGATTTGCTGGGGCGCACCCTGCTGCTCAACTTCCACATGAACATGGACGAGGGACACGCCCGCGCGATGGCGCGCGCCCTGAACAAGGTGGACGCCGCCCTCTCGGGCTAGGGGCGCCCCGCACCGCGTCTTGGACGAGCTCAGGCTGGACGGGCGTGTCGCGCTGGTCACCGGGGGCGGCCGCGGGATAGGGCGGGCGATCGCCCTCGCGCTGGCCGGGGCCGGCGCGGACGTGGCCGTGGCGGCCCGCACCGCCGCCGAGATCGAGACCGTGGCGGGCGAGATCCGGGCCCTGGGCCGCCGCTCCGCCTCCGCCGTCGCGGACGTCACCGCGTCGGCCCAGGTGGACGCCGCCGTCGCCGAGGTCGAGCGGAGCCTGGGCCCGATCGACATCCTCGTAAACAACGCGGGGGCTCACATCGGCGTCCCCCTGGTGCCGCCGCCGGGCCGGCCCCTCGGCCCGCCGCGCGTCAGCCGCGCCGCGGACAGCCCGCTCTCGGACGCCGAGTGGGACGGTGTCCTCGCCACGAACGCGAGCGCGGCGATGTACGGCTGCCGCGCCGTCGCGCCCGGGATGCTCGAGCGCGGCTACGGCAAGATCATCAACGTGTCGTCCAACAACGCCCACCAGGCGTTCGAGTACGAGGCCGCCTACAACTCTTCAAAGGCGGCGCTGAACATGCTCACCCGCGTGCTGGCCGTCGAGTGGGCCCCCCACGGCGTGCGCGTCAACGCCATCGGCCCCGGGGAGTTCGAGACCCGCATGAACGACCTGGGCGGGGACGACCCCGCGGAGCGGGCCCGGATGATGGCCCGCATACCCATGGGAGTGCCCGGTGACCTGCGCGACCTGGGCATCTTGGCCGTCTACCTGGCCAGCCCCGCCTCCGACTACATGACCGGCCAGGTCATCTACCTGGACGGCGGCCAGACCGCGAAGTAGCCGCCCGGGCCCGGTCACGGCGCCGCGAGCAGTTCGGGGCCGTCGTTCGCCGGCGAGTTGACCAGGGGCGACACCTCGGCAGCGCGCATGGCCGCCGGGTCGTAGGGGGCGAGGGCCGGGCCCAGGTCGGCGGGCTCTCGGACCGACGCGTCCAGCCACAGGCCCTCCAGCTCGCGGGGCACTATGACCGGCATGCGGTCGTGGATGGTGCGCATCAGCTCGTTGGGCTCGGTGGTCAGGATCGCGCAGGACGCGACGTCCTCGCCCGCGGGGCCGCGCCACCTCTCCCACAGGCCCGCCATGGCGAACGGCTCCCCGGAGGCGAGCGTTATCCGCATCGGGCGCCTTCCCAGGGCGGTGCGGCGCCACTCGTAGAACCCGTCCGCCGGCACCAGGCAGCGCCTTCGCCTCAGCGCGGCGCGGAAGCTCGGCCTCTCCGCGGCCGTCTCGGCCCGGGCGTTGATCATGCGGTTGCCGATGGAGGCGTCCCTGGCCCAGGGGGGTATGAGCCCCCACCGCATGAGCCCGGCCCGCCGGGCGCCGCCGCCCACCACGGTGAGCACGTGCTGGGTGGGGGCGATGTTGTAGCGCGGGGGGTGGTCGGGCCACGGCGGGCCGAACTCGAACCGCTCGCCGAGCTCCGCGATGCTGGCCGTCAGGCTGTAGCGTCCGCACATGGCTCCCCCGATGCTGCCGGGCGATTGTCCCACACGGCCGGGCCCGCGCGTCCCGTCAGTGCCAGTCGTGCGCCGCCGGCATCCGGACCTGCGTGTCCACGGCCTCGATGCCGGAGACGATCACGTTGGTGGTGCCGTCCCACCGCGATACAGCGCCGCTCGCCCTTATGATCCGGCTCCGCAGCGCCCGCCTGCACGCCGCGAAGACCCTGGGCCAGAGGATGAGCTGGACGTCGCCGGTCTCGTCCTCGATGGTGACGAACACCGTGTTGTTGCGCCCGCGGGGGTGCTGCCTGGCCACGGGCCACCCGGCGACGACGACCCGGTCGCCGTCCCCCATGTCCTCCACGGCGGCGGCGGGCATGACGCGGGGGTCCAGCGCCGGCCGCACGAACTCCATCAGGTGGCCGGCCGGGTAGATGCCCATCGTGCGGTACTCGCCCGCCATCCTCTCGTAGGCGCTCAGGTCGGCAAGCTCCGGGACGCCGTCCTCGGTGGACGCCGGCAGCGCCGCCTGGCCGTTGCGGGAGGGGCGGGGGGCCAGTCCGGCGTCCCAGAGCGCCTCCCTGCGGTTGGGTGCGACCGAGTCCAGGGCGCCGGCCATCACCAGCGACCCCGCGGCGTCGGGGCGTATGCCGGTCCGGCGCACCAGGTCGCCCGCGCCGCAGTACGGCCCCCCGCGCTCGCGCTCGGCGACGATGGAGGCGGCCGACTCGGCCCCGACGTCGCGGACGATCCCGAGGCCCAGCCGCGCCGCCTCGCCCTCCGGGGCGCACCGGACCGCGCTGCGGTTCACGCAGGGGTTGAGGAAGGTGACCCCGAAGCGCCGCGCGTCCTCCTTGAGGGTCTCGACCGGGTAGAAGCCCATGGGCTGGTTGTTGATGAGCGAGACGAAGAACTCGAGCGGGTGGTGGCGCTTGATCCACGCCGCCTGGTAGGCGGTCGCGGCGAAGGCGTGCGAGTGCGACTCGGGGAACATGAACTGGCCGTTGATCTTGTCGAATATCCTCGCGGCCGCCTCCCCGGGCACGCCGTTGGCCAGGGCCCCGTCCAGGAACCGCTCGCGGTGCATGGCGACGAGCCCCTCTGAGTTGGGCCTCGCGAAGGCCCGCCTGACCTCGTCGGCCTGCACCGCGGTCATGCCCGCCACGTCCATCAGGAGCTGGACCACCTGCTCCTGCCAGATGATGATGCCGTAGCCGCGCTCCAGGGCGCGCCTCTCCAGGGGGTGGTCGTACTCCCATGCCGCGCCGTGGCGGTAGCGCTCGACGAACTGCGATACGGCGCTGCCCTGGACGCCGACGCCGGGCCGTATGAGCGCGACCTGGTAGGCGAGGTCGAGCAGGTTGCGGGAGCGCAGGCGCTGGCTCATCTTGAGCTGGGCCGGGGACTGGAGCAGGAACACGCCCTTTGACCTGCCCGCGTTGATCATGTCGTAGACGCAGGGGTCCTCGGGGTCGATCGCCGCCAGGTCGGGCCGCGTCCCGGCGCGCGCCTCGATCAGCTCCAGCGCCTCGTCGATCTGGTCCAGGACGGGGAGCGAGAGCAGGTCGATCTTGGCGAACCCGGCGTCGGCGACGCTGTCCTTGTTCCAGTCCATTATGTAGCGACCCTCGATGGACCCGGCGCGGATGGGCACCATCGCCGGGATGGGGGAGTCGCTCAGCACCATGCCGCCGACGTGCTGGCCGAGCGCCCTGGGGGCGTTCATGAGATGCGGGGCGAGCTCGACGAGGTCGCGCCATCCCGGCGCGCCGACCCGGTCCCTGAAGGCGGGCAGGGCCAGCATCTCCTGTCCCAGCGCCCTCCCGTCGTGCGACTGGATGTGCCTCGCCAGGCTGCGCAGGTCCTCGGCCGGCAGGCCCAGGGCCTTGCCCAGGTCCTGGATGATGCCCTTGGCCGAGTAGGTGGACACGGCCCCCGCCAGGACGGCGAACTCCGGCCCGAAGTGCGCGTGCACCCGGCGTATGAGCTCGTCGCGCAGCCCGCGGGGGAAGTCCAGGTCGATGTCCGGGAGCACGCCCATGTCCTCGGAGATGAACCGCTCCAGGGTGAGGTTCCAGCGCAGCGGGTCTATGTGGCTTATGCCGATCAGGTAGCCGGCAAGCAGCGCGACGGACGAGCCCCTGCCCCTTCCGGGCGGCCTCGCCTCGAGGGGGGTCTCGGGGTCGGCCAGCCCGCGCTCCTCCATGATCCGGCGGGCCAGCAGCACGATCTCGCGGTACAGGAGCAAAAAGCCCGCCAGGTTGTGCCTGGCTATCAGCCGGAACTCCTCGTCCAGCCGCCGCCCGACGCGGGCGGTGATCGAGCCGTAGCGCCTAACGGCCGCCTCGTCGCAGACCCGCCGCAGGTAGGTATGCGGGGTGAAGCCCTCGGGCACGTCGGGCTCGGGGAGGGTGTAGCCGAGGTCGGCGGCGAGGTCGAAGCCGCAGCGCTCTGCGATGCGCAGGGTGTTGGATACGGCGTCCGGCCGGTCCCGAAAGAGCCTGCGCATGCGCTCCGGGGACTTGAGGTGCAGGTGGTTGTTGGGCCGGATGAACGGCAGGGCCCGGTCGATGGTGGTGTTGCGCCTCGCCGCGGCCAGCGCGTGCTGGAGGCGGTAGCGCTCCGGGGAGTGGTAGTGGACGTCGTTGGTCGCCACCACCGGCGCGCCCGCCCCGTCGGCCAGCGCGGCCAGCTCGCGGTTGCGCCTGCCGTCCCCGGCCAGGAGGTTGCGCTGTAGCTCGACGAACACCGAGTCCGGTCCGAACCACTCCATGTAGCTCCCGAGCAGGTCCAGCGCCTCCCGCCGCCGGCCGTCCAGCGCCAGGTGGGCCAGCCTGCCGTCGCGGCCGCCGGTGAGCGCGATCACCCCTTCGGCGTGGCCGGGCAGCAGGGCGGGGTCTAGCCGCGGCTCCCTGCGGTCGGCGGCGTTGGCCAGCGTGAAGAGCCGCGAGATGTTGGCGTAGCCCTCACGGGTCCGTGCCAGCAGCGCCAGGGACGACCCGTCCGAGAGCGGCAGGTCCCCGCCGGTGATGGGCCGGATGCCGAGGCTGCCCGCCAGCCGCGCGAACTCCAGCGCTCCGCACAGGTTCGTGTCGGTCAGGGCCAGGGCGCCGTAGCCGTGCTCGGCCGCGCGCGCCAGCAGCTCGTGGACGTGGGACGCGCCCCTGCCGAACGAGTAGAAGCTCGCCGCGCGCAGCTCCGCGTATCCGGCGGCCATGCGCCCGCGGCGGCCCTAGGCGCTCTGGCGGTGCCAGCGCGCCCCGTCCCGGTCCCTAAACAGCGTGAGCACGTTCCCGCCGTCGAGGCGCACCCGGTGGTAGGTGCGGGCCAGGGGCGTCGGCATCCACCACAGGTCGAAGCTCCACGTGTCCTCGATGCCGGCGACGCGGCGCCACCGACCGCCCGAGCGCACGGCCCGCGGGCGGTGGCCGGGCCCCTCGCGCACCGCGACCGGGGCGGGCTCCGCCAGGGAGCCCATGTCGCGCCTCTCGGCCGGGTCGACGGGAACCCTCAGCGCCCGCATCTCAGGGGCCGGGTGCCAGGGCGCCACCTCGACCACCCGGTACAGGGAGTGGCCGCCGCCCGCACGGTCCCGCAGCCGCCTGTCGACCTCGACCAGGTGCCGCTCCCTCCTGTCGCGCGCCTCCTCGATGAGGCCGAGCTGCATGCCCGACTCCCCGGCCAGGCCGGACAGGGTGAGCGCCACGTCCTCCACGGGGGCCGGCGGGTGGTGGGCCTCCAGCCCGCTCCTGACGACGCGGGCCGCCTGCTCCCACCCGACCGCGGGCCGCTTGAATCGGAACGTCCTCTCCCACGTCGGCGCCCGCTGCAGGACGCACTCCACGGACGCCCGGTCCGCGCTGCGCCCCCGCATGTCCGGACGCGCGTAGGCCCTCCTCAGGAGGGAGTCGACGGCGACCGAGAGCACCGCGGCGGACGAGGTCGGGAAGGGCAGGGAGGTGCGCTCCGCCACGGCCTCCTCGTGCCCGAGCGCAACGAAGGGGCTGTCGTCGATGCCGCGGGAGAGCATCCAGGCCCTGTGCCCCGCGGGTCCGAACTGGTCGGCGAGGGCCCCCGCCCTCATTGAGGCCGCGTCGCCCATGGTGTGCAGCCCGAGGCGCCGCATCCCGGACAGGGTGCCGGGCGCTATGGGCAGCATGCCGACGGGGTGCGGCGCGAGGAAGGCGCCCGCGTCCTCGGGGACGCGGCGCGCCTCGAGCGGCCCGGCCGTCCGGGCCGCCACCAGGGCGGGGAACTTGGCGTCGGCCACGCCGATGCGCGGCGACAGGTGCGCGGGCACCGCGTTCATGAGGGCGCAGACGAGCCCCGCCTCGCCCCGGTACAGCCTGTCCAGGCCGTCCAGGTCCACGTAGGCCGTGCCAAGATCGGACTCCTCGACGCGGTCCGCGATCGCCTGTAGGGCGGTGAGCACCCGGCGGAACTCCCTTCGGTAGGCGGGCTCGTCCGCCTCTATGACCGCGGTCTCGGCGCTCAGGCCGAGGGCCTGCTCCAGCGTCATGCCCGCCTGCGCGCCGGCGCCCGGCGGCAGCGAGTCGACGACCATGGGCCTGGGTTCGGTGCGGTCGACGATCACGGCGGGCCGCCCGGCCAGGTGCGGGTTCCGCTCCAACTCGATCCTCGCCCGCAGATGGGTGACTAGCACGCAGGCGACCGTCAACGCTCCTCCTCGCGGTCAGGGTGGTCCGGCGGAGCCGGTGTGAGACGATCGTATAGAACGAACGTTCGACTGTCAAAGAGACGGACGCGGCCCGTGCACTCCACCCGTACATACCCGGAGGGGCGGTCTAGGGCCCCGGCCCCCTTGACCTGTGCAGACCATCTCCGGCCCGTGGACGCGGAGCCGCCCGGTCGAACCGCCCATCCGGTGCGGCGGCGAGGGCGGGCTTGCTAGTCGCCGTCCTCGGGTGCGGCCGGTACGGTGGCCCCGCTGGGGGGCTCCTGGCCGTCCTCGTACACCAGCTTGCGCACCGGGTAGTTGATCTCGATGCCCGCCTCGGTGAACCGGGCGTGGATCTCCCTGATGATGTCGCTGGTGAGCCTGAAGCTCGCTATGCGGTCGTTCGCCTGGGCGAAGACGTAGAAGTCGATGTTCGAGTCGCCGAAGCTGCGGAAGTTGACGACCGGATCGGAGTCCGTGGCGTGCGGGTTGTCCTTGATGGCCGCGCGCGACGCCTCCAGCGCGAGGTCGTGCACCTGCTGCAGGTCGCTCTCGTAGCTCACCCCGCAGTGCACCAGCACGCTGACCGCGTTGCTCGGCGACTGGTAGTTGGTGACGATCGTGTCGGAGAGCACCGAGTTGGGGATGATGACCATGTTGTTGTAGACGGTCCGGATCTTGGTGCTGCGCCAGCCCACCTCGATGACGTAGCCGGAGGGACCCCCGGCCAGCTCGATGTAGTCGCCGACGTTCAGCGCCCCGTCCGACAGGACGTACGTGCCGGCGAAGAAGTTGCCTAGCGTCGGCTGGACCGCCAGGGCGAGCGCCAGGCCCGTGATCCCCAGGGCGCCCAGCAGCGGGCTGATCGTGACCCCCAGGGTGTCCAGGACGATCAGCGCCCCGATGCCGTAGACCACGACCAGCGCGAAGCGCCGGACCTGGGGCAGCAGCACGTCGTCCATCGCGGTCGGGGTCTTCGGCGCGATGACCCTGGTGTACCACTTGGTGAAGAAGTCGATGGCGCTGGCCCCGGCCTGCACCACCGCGATCACGATGCCTATCTGCCACATCCGCGTGACCACCCCGCGCCACGCGGTGCCCTCGACCGGCAGGGACATCACCGCCAGGTACACGCCGAGCAGCAGGACGAGGACGATGGCCGGGACGCGCGCCGCCCGCAGCATGTCGGGGGCGATGCTCTCCGGCCCGCGCGCCTCGAGCCGGGTGGCGACGGCGTTGAGGACCAGGCGCAGGATGAACGCCCCCAGCAGGAAGGCGCCCAGGACGCCCAGGGAAAAGAGGGACTCCCAGGACGCGAGGTCGTTGAAGAACTGTCCGAAGGTCACTCGATCATCCACCTCGACGCCTCGGTACGGCGCGCCGTGCGGCGATTATATAGCGCCGCTTGAACGGGGAACCACGGGCGGCCGGGCGCGCCCCCGCGGGCGTCCTGAAGAGCCCGCGCCTATCCGTCCGGGACCTCCATGCGGATGATCCAGCCCCGCTCGGCGGCCGGCTCCCCGGCGCTGGCCACGCCCCCGGAGCCGCCCAGGTACAGGCCGCCCCCGGGGACCGCCGCGACGGCGTATGCAAGGTCGGCGACCGCGGAGCCCATCTGCCTGGTCCACAGCGCCCGCCCCCCGCTTTCCATCGCCCGCACGAACACGTCGAAGCCGCCCCGGGCGCGGTGGCCGGGGAACGACCCGTTCGTGCGCCCCGCGACGTACAGGGTGCCGTCCCGCCCGCGCGCAACGCTCGAGGCCACGTCCCACTCCCCGGTCCCGAACTGGCTGACCCACTCGACTACGCCGCCGGCGTCGAGGCCGATGGCGAACGCGTCGAGGAAGCCTCCGGCTCGGCTCCCTATGCCGACGACCGGGTTGGGGAGCACCGCCCTCGTGGTGCCCACGACGACGATGCCCCCCGCGTCGTCCGCCGAGAGGCCCAGCGCGCTGTCGGCGTGGTTGGAGCCGAAGGTCCAGGTCCACAGCTCGGCCCCCGCGTCGTCGTGGGCCCTCAGGAACAGGTCCGCAGAGCCGGCGTGCTCGTCCCCAGCCGGGCTCTCGGAGAGCGGCCCCAGGGTCGAGCCGGCCATGTACAGGCGCCGGTGTGAGACGGCGAGCGAGGTGGCGCCCATGCCCTCCTCGGAGCCGAACTGGACCACCCAGGCCAGCTCTCCGTCCGGGCCTATGCGCGCGAGGAAGTTGTCGGTGCTGCCCCGGTTGCGATGCCCGGGGAAGGCGCCGGTGGTGGACCCCGACGCGAACACATCGCCTGAGGCGGTAACCGCCACCGCGTCCGCCCAGTCCACGGCGTCGGTCCCTATGCGCAGCGACCACAGCTCGGTGCCGTCGGGGCTGAAGCCCGCCACCAGCCCGTCCCTGCCGCCGCCCTCGGCGCCCGTCGGCCCGTCGATGCGCGCGGCCACGTAGACGTTGCCCGCCGGGTCCACCGCCAGGTCCTCGGCGTTGTCGTCGCCGGGCGCCCCGAACTGGCGCGTCCACAGCACGTCGCCGTCCGCGGAGTAGCGCCGCACGAAGCAGTCACGGCCCCCGCGGCCGGCCCCGGCCGACAGCGCCAGCGTCGTCCATCCCGCGGCATACACCGATCCCCCGGGGCCGGCGGCGAGGGCGGTGATCCCGCTGCCGTCCTCCATCTCGTCCGACCAGGTGACCCCAGCCTCCGGGCCCGGCGCCCCCTGCGGCCCCGGGCCGCCGGAGCACGCCGCCGCCGGCAGGGCGCAGAGCGCGGCAAGCAGGACGGGTACAGCCGCTGCTCCCGGGCGCATGGACGGCATCTTAACCGGGGGGCGTCCGCGCGCACCATACGCGGGCGGCGGGGCCTTTTGCCGGGGGCTGGGGCCCCTGTATAGAGTGGGGCTTATATGCCTGTGTACCCAACGGGCTCTGTTGTACATTGAAGAGCGCCCGGCGGTAACCGGGCCCTCGATGCCAGCCATGGGCGCACCCACGACCGACACCCACATCATGCCCGCCGCACCGCGCCACGTCACATACCAGCACCGCGGTTACGTCCGCGCCACAGGGCACACGCGCCTGCGCGACGTGCTGGCGATGCTGGCCACCCTCCACAACGCCGCGCTGCAAAACCGGCGCGACGCCTATGAGATGGCGGGACAGGCCATCACCTACTACGACCAGTGCAAGGAGCTTACGCACATCCGGGCTGACGACCCCGCGTGGGCGGCGCTGCAGGTCGGCGTCGGGCGCGGAGCGTTGCAGCGCGTAGGCAGGGCTTTCAAGGCGTTCTTCGGTCGCGTCAAGGGGGGCGGGAAACCCGGCTACCCTCGCTTCCGCTCGCGCCGCCGCTATACCTGCATCGAGATCGCCTGCCCCACACCGTCGATGGTCCGGCACTATGGCGACGGCAAGGTCGCGGTCGTGGTAAAGGGGCTGCCGAGCATCCGGCTGCGGCGCACCAGCCGGGCGCTGCCCGACCCGTGCCAACTCAAGACGCTAAGGATCCACCTAAAGCCGACCGGCGTGCAGGTGGACCTCGGCTATGCCGAGGAGCGTGAGGCGCTTGCACCCTCGAATGAGGCCACCGGGATCGACGCCGGAGTGGTGCATCGTCTGGCACTGTCCGACGGATCGTTCATCCCCTCACGCGACCGCATGGTGGAGCGGCGCCAGGATCGGCGGCTGCGACGCAGGCTCGCCCGGGCGCGCCGGGGCAGCAATGGCCGACGCAAGGCCGCCAGGGCGCTGTCCCGCCACACCTACAGGGAGCGCATCCGTAACCGCAACGAGTGCCACCGGATCACGACAGATCTGGTGCGCCGCTTCGGCTACATCGCCATCGAGGACCTGCACATCAAGAACATGACTCGGAGCGCCGCCGGCACGGTCGAGGAGCCGGGGCGCAATGTGAAGGCTAAGCGCGGCCTCAACCGCACGATCCTCGACCAGACACCTGGGCTGCTCCGCGGTCAGTTGACGTACAAGGCAGAGTGGGCCGGTCGTCAGCTAGCGGTGGTGGACTCTGCCTACACGTCGCAGACCTGTGCGGCCTGTGGGCACGTAGACGCGTCGTCGCGCGTCTCCCAGGCGGTGTTCCTGTGCACCGGCTGCGGGCACGCCGACAACGCCGACACCAATGCGGCGCGCAACGTCCTCGCGAGGGCGCTGCGCACGGGGCCGGGACTTCGCCCCGGGTCAGCTAAGCAGCCCGTTGGGGTTGCTCTGGCCGGAACCGTAGCCTGTGGGGACACAGGCATATAAGTCCCTATAGAATCTGGCCGGCGACCGCCCCCCGAGGGCGGCGCCGGGAGAAGGCGATGGAGATGGCGACGCTCGGCCGGACCGGGCTAAGGGTGAGCCGGCTCGGCGTGGGGCTGGTGGAGATAGGGATCCAGCTCACCGAGGGCGAGACGGACCTGGCGGGCAGGCTGCTGAACATCGCGCTCGACGGCGGGATCAACTTCTTCGACACGGCCGAGTGCTACGGCATCAGCGAGGACCTGATAGGCGCGACCATCTCGCACAGGCGCAGCGAGTTCATCCTGGCCACCAAGGCGGGCCACCCCTCCCACGGCACGGACGCCCCGCGCTTCACCGGCGAGACGGTGCGAAGGAGCGTGGAGCGCAGCCTGAGGCGCCTTAGGACCGACCACGTCGACCTGCTGCAGGTCCATGCCTACGACGTGTTCGGGGAGCCGCCGGACGACGTGATCGAGGCGGTGCTCGACGCAAAGCGCGAGGGCAAGACGCGCTTCGTCGGCTACAGCCAGGAGAACGAGGAGGCGATCTGGGCGATAGAGAGCGGCCTGTTCGACACCCTGCAGACCGCCTTCCACATAATGGACCAGCGGGCCAGGTACGGCATCCTGGAGCGGGCGGCCGCGGCGAACATGGGGATAATCGCCAAGCGGCCCGTCGGCAACGGGATGTGGGGCAGGGACTTTAGGCCCGAGGACCACTACGAGAACACCGTGGCCAGGCGACTCGGCCAGCGGGCGCAGAAGATGAGGGCGCTCGGACCGGTGGAGGGGGAGCCCGAGGACCGGATCGAGACGGCCCTGGGATTCGTGCTGGCCCATCCCGAGGTGCACACCGCGATCGTGGGGACGCGCAACCCGGACCACATGCGCTCCAACATCGAGATCGTCGAGGACCGGCTGCCGCTCGACGGCGACGTGGTCGCCGAGCTGCGCCGGCGCTACGACGCGGTCGGCTCGGACTGGCGCAGCATAGACTGACAAAGGAACGGCGATGACCACCGAAACGAAGACGGACTACAGGGTCGTGGGCACCCGCCCGGTGAGGCACGACGGCGTCGAGAAGGTGACCGGAAGGGCCAGCTTCGGCGCCGACGTGAGCCTTCCGGGCATGCTCCACGGGGCGGTGCTCCGCAGCCCGCACTCCCACGCCCGCATACGCTCGATCGACGCCTCCGGCGCGCTGGCGCACCCCGAGGTCAGGGCGGTGATGACCGCCGACGACCTGGTGCCCGGCCCCGCGGTCGGCACCGGCATAGTGCCGGGCCACAACCACTCGTCCAACGTGATGGCCCGCGGCAAGGCCCTCTACAGGGGCCACGCGGTCGCGGCGCTGGCGGCCACCAGCCCGCACGCAGCCCAAGAGGCCCTCGGGCTGATCGAGGTCGACTACGAGCCGCTGCCCGCGGTGCTGGACGTCGAGTCCGCGATGAGGCCGGACGCCCCGGCGGTGCACGAGGACATGGAGCCGTACAGCCTCGGCCCGGTGGAGGGCTTCCCGCCTAACGTGGTGGGCCGGGAGCTCTACTCCCTCGGGGACCCGGAGGCCGGGTTCGGGGCGGCCGACGTCGTGGTCGACCGCGAGTTCAGGACCCGCCCGGTCCACCAGGGGTACATAGAGCCGCAGAACGGCACAGCCAGCTGGTCGTCCGACGGCAAGCTGACCGTCTGGTGCTCCAGCCAGGGGCACTTCGGGATCCGCGACCAGGTCGCGTCCCTCCTCGGCGTGCCTGTCTCAGACGTCAGGGTCATCCCCATGGAGATCGGGGGCGGATTCGGCGGCAAGCTGCCCGTATACCTGGAGCCGCTGGCCGCCGTGCTCTCGCGCAAGACGGCCCGCCCCGTCAAGCTGACCATGTCGCGCGCAGAGGTGCTCGAGGCCACCGGGCCGACCTCGGGCAGCCACGTGCGGGTCCGCATAGGGGCGACCTCGGACGGGCGCATCACCGCGGCCGAGGCGGTCGTGGCCTTCGAGACGGGCGCTTTCCCGCCGTCGCCCATCACCGCCGCCGCCGCCGCGGTGTTCGCGCCCTACAGGATCGACAACGTGCGCATCGACGCCTACGACGTCGTCGACAACAGGCCGAAGGTCGCCCCCTACAGGGCCCCGGGCGCCCCGATCGTCGCCTTCGCCACCGAGTCGGTGCTGGACGAGCTGGCGGCGGGGCTCGGCATGGACCCGATGGACCTTCGGATCCTCAACGCCGCCCGCGAGGGCGACCGCCGCGCCGACGGCGTGATGAACGGGCGCATAGGCGCCCTGGAGACGATGGAGGCGGTCAGGGCGCACCCCCACTACGCGGCGCCCGTCGAGGGCGACGGCGTGGGGCGTGGCGTGGGCATGGGCTTTTGCCGCAACAACTCGGGCCCGGCGTGCGCGATCGGCAACGTCATGGCGGACGGGCGCGTCTCGCTCGTCGAGGGGTCCATGGACATCGGCGGCAGCAGGACCGCCGTCGCCCAGATGTTCGCCGAGGTGCTCTCACTCCCCGTGGAGGACGTGCTGCCGACGGTCGGCGACACCGAGGCCATCGGATACACCTCCAACACCGGGGGCAGCGGCGTAGCCTACAAGTCCGGGTGGGCGGCCTACGAGGCCGCCCACGACATCAGGCGCCAGGTGGTGGCCAGGGCCGCCGCCATGTGGGGCGTGGACGCGGCGGAGGTCGAGTACGCGGACGGCGAGGTCGCCCACGTCTCGGACACCGAGCTGCGGATGACCTTCAGGGAGATAGCCGCCGCGGCGAACGACACCGGCGGCCCGATCGTCGGCCGCGCCAACCTCAATCCCGGCGGCTCGGCCGGCTCGTACTCGGCGCTGATCGTCGACGTGCGGGTGGACCCGGAGACCGGAAAGACCGACATCCTGCGCGCGACGGCCTTCCAGGACGTGGGCACGGCGATCCACCCGTCGTACGTCGAGGGGCAGATCCAGGGCGGCACGGCGCAGGGGATAGGCTGGGCGCTCAACGAGGAGTACTGCCTGGACGGCGCCGGGGCGATGCAGAACAGCTCGCTGCTCGACTACCGCATGCCCACGTCGCTGGACCTGCCGATGATCGAGACGGTGCTGGTCGAGGTGCCGAACCCCAACCACCCCTTCGGCGTCAAGGGCGTGGGGGAGGCGAGCATATCGGCGCCCCTGGCGGCGGTCGCCAACGCCATCGAGAACGCCACCGGCGCCCGGCTGCGCGAGCTGCCGATGAACCCGCAGGCGATCGTGGCCGCCGCCGCGGGCTGAGGCGGACGCGGCGCTCTAGCGCGACCCCCAGCCGCCGTCGTTGACCAGCGGCGGGCCCGTCACGTAGGACGCCCCGTCGGAGCACAGCCACGCGCACGTCTCGGCGATCTCCCCGGGGCTGGCCACCCGCCCCGCGGGATGGAGGTCGCCGATGAGGCGGTCGGTCTCCCGGGGGCCGCGCCCGTCGTCCCAGAGCGCGTAGTGCATCGGCGTCGCGATGCTCCCCGGGCATATGCAGTTGACCCGGATGCCCAGCGGCGCGTACTCGAGGGCCGCGGCCTTGGTCAGGCCGACCACGGCGTGGCGGCTCGCGACGTAGGCGGGCATCGTGGGCACGGCGTAGACGCCGACGCCCGACGACACGTTGACTATCGCCCCGCCCCCGCCGTCGAGCATCGCCGCTATCTCGGCCCTCATCGACAGGAAGACCCCCCGCAGGTTGACCGCCATGACAGCGTCGAAGTTCTCGATGGTGGCCTCCGCGGTGGGGCCGGTGGCGCCGGTAATGCCGGCGTTGTTGACCGCGTAGTCCAGCCGCCCGAACCTCTCCAGGCCCGCCGATACCACGGCCTCCATGTGGCCCGGGTCCGACACGTCGCCCCTCACGAACAGCGCGCGCCCGCCGCCGTCGCGGACGGCCCGCGCGACCGCCTCCCCCTCCGCCTGCCGCCTTGCCGTGGTGACCACCGCGGCCCCGCGGCGGGCGAACTCGTGGGCGAGCGCCTCGCCGACGCCCGTGCTGGCGCCCGTAACCAGCGCGACCCTGCCGTCCATGTCCCGACCCGCCATGGCGCCGACATTATATGGACCGGGAACGGACGCGGCGCCAGCCGGCGAGCGGGGATGGCGTGGTACATTTCGCCTGCTCCGGCGCGGCCCAGCGCGCCGGCGAGGTGCGAGCATGGCGAACCGCGGACAGGGGCGGTACAGGTACAGCGGGCTTTCGAGCGGCGATCCCCAGGGGAGCATGGAGTATCGCCGGCTCGGCCGCACCGGCCTGTTCGTCTCGCGCATATGCGTCGGCACCGTGGCCTTCGGCGAGAGGCTCGACGAGCGCGAGTCGCTCGCCCTGATCGACCTCGCGATGGGGCGGGGCGTCAACTTCTTCGACACGGCGAACTCCTACAACCGGGGCCGGACCGAGGAGATCATCGGAAAGGCCATCGCGGGCAGGCGCTACGAGACCATCGTCGCCTCGAAGGTGGGCGCGGGCCCGATCGACCTCAACATCGCCACGCTGAGCCGAAAGCACATCATGCACGAGGTCGAGGGGACGCTGCGGCGCCTCGGCACCGACTACGTCGACATCCTCTACGCCCACAAGCCCGACCGGGTCACCCCCGCAGAGGAGACGATGGAGGCGTTCGGCGACCTGGTGCGCCAGGGCAAGGTGCGCTACCTCGGCTGCTCGAACTTCCCGGCCTGGATGATAGCCAAGTCGCAGTGGACCGCCGACGTGAGGCGCCTTGCGCGCTTCGAGTGCGTCCAGCCGCGCTACAACCTGCTCGAGCGCGGGATAGAGGCCGAGGTGATGCCGCTGTGCGTGAGCGAGGGGATCAGCATATTCCCCTACGGCGCGCTCGCCGCCGGAATCCTCGCCGGCAAGTACCTCGACCGCCGCAGCCCCGCGGGCGGCGACAAGATCCAGACCGGCATGGGCTACCGCGACCTGTGGTGGCGCGAGGAGTCGTTCGAGTTCGTGGACGTCCTCAAGGTCGCGGCCGACGCGGCCGGCCACACCCTGACGCAGACCTCGCTGGCGTGGCTGCTGCGCCAGCCGCGGCTAGACGCCGCGATCGTGGGCGTCCGCACCGCCGAGCACCTGATGGACGCTGTCTCGGCGATCGGGGTGCGCCTGTCCGAGGAGGAGCTGGCGGCGTGCGGGTCCGGGCCCGGGGGCCGTCCGCCCGGCTGATGGCCGCCCTGCTTCCGCCCGGCCTGACGGTGGTCGACCTGACGGTCAACGTGCCGGGTCCGTTGTGCTCGAGCATCCTCTCGGACCTCGGGGCCCGCGTGATCAAGGTCGAGCCTCCGGCGGGCGACCCGCTGCGCCGCAGCCCTGGCATGTGGGCCGGGCTCAACCGCGGCAAGCTAAGCATCGCCCTCGACCTGAAGACCCCGGAGGGCAGGGAGGCGCTCTCGCGGCTGGCCGCGGGCTCGGACGTCGTGCTGGAGGGCTGGAGGCCGGGCGTCGCCGGCCGCCTCGGGGCCGACTACGCGACGCTGAGCGCCGCCAACCCTGACCTCGTCTACTGCTCGATATCCGGCTTCGGCCAGGACGGGCCCTGGCGCGACCGCCCGGCCCACGACATCGACTTCTCGGCCCTGGCGGGGCTGCTGGCGGCCCAGGCCGCGATCTCGGGGCGCCCGTGGCCGCCGCCGGTGCTGGCGTCGGACGTCGCCTCGGGCCTGTACGCCGCCGTCGCGGTGCTCGCCGCTCTGGCGGGGCGCGGCGGGGGCCGGGGCGGACGGTACATCGACCTGTCGATGGCCGAATCCACCCTGGCGCTCCTGGCCCCCGAGGTCGGGCGGCTGGGCGACGGCGCGTCCGGGGGCGGGCCCAACGTCACCTTCATACCGCACTACGGGGTGTTCGAGTGCGCCGACGGGCGGTGGTTCACCCTGGGCATCGTCGACGAGGACCACTTCTGGCAAAGGTTCTGCGCCGCCGCCGGGCTGGAGCACCTGGCCGACCTGAAGCTCGCGGATAGGGTCGACAGGGGCGGGGCGCTCGCCGCCGAGGTCCGGGGGGCGTTCCTGTCCCGGACCTCGGACCACTGGTCGCGGGCCCTCGCCGAGGCGGACGTCCCGGGCGCCGCGGTCGAAGAGCTCCGGGACCTGCCCGACTCGCCCCAGTTCCGCCACCGCGGCGCCTTCGCAGACACGGGGGAGGGGACGTTCCTCGCCCAGCCGTTCAGGGTCTGCGGGCGGATGGTGGGGCCCGAGCGCGGCGCGCCCGGGCTCGGCGAGCACGCCGGCGAGATCCTCTCGGAGCTGGGCTACGATCCGGCGCGGGCCGCCGAGCTGCTGCGCCGCGGCGCGCCCGCGGGCCGGGAGGCGGGCACGTGACGGCGGCGGTCCCGGCGGGCGGCTACCAGGTCGGCGACTACGCCGAGACCTACCGCACCTTCCGCCAGGAGGTGCCCCCGCGCTTCAACTGGGCGTACGAGGTCTTCGACGCGTGGGCGCGTGACGGCGGGAAGGTCGCCATGGTCTGGCTCGCCCCGGACGGGCGCACGGTGCGCGAGGTGACCTTCCGGGAGATGGCCGAGCGCTCGCGGAGGGTCGCGAACGCGCTGACCGGCCTGGGGGCGAGGCGGGGCGACCGGGTGCTGATCATGCTCAGCCGGGTCGTGGAGTGGTGGGAGATCGTCCTCGGATGCATGCGCGCCGGCCTGGTCGCCGTGCCCGGAACGACCCTGCTGACCGAGAAGGACATCGCCTACCGGCTGGGGGCGGCCGAGCCGGCCGTCGCCATCACCGACGCCGACAACCACGACAAGGTCGCCCGGGCGATGGGGGAGATGCCGCGGCCGCTGGTCGTCGTCGGGGGGGAGGGGCGCGGGACGTCCTACGAGGACCTGCTCGCGGCCGCCTCCCCGGACCTGCCGGACCCCCGCAATCCGTCCTCCGACCTGATGGCCGTCTACTTCACCTCCGGCACGACGGGCAATCCCAAGATGGTCGCCATCACGCACGCCAGCTACCCGATCGGGCACGTGGCCACCGGCAGGTTCTGGCTGGACAACCGGCCGGCCGACCTGCACTGGACGCTCTCCGACACGGGCTGGGCCCAGGCGGCGTGGACCGCCTTCTTCGCCCCGTGGAACATGGGCGCGGCGATCTTCGTCTGGGACCAGCGGGGCCGCTTCGACCCCGGCGAGGCCCTGGGAATCCTGGAGCGCTTCCCGATCACCACCTTCTTCGCGCCGCCGACCGCCTACCGCATGATGGTGCAGCAGGACCTGTCGGCCCTTCGGCCCAGGGCGCTGAGGCACGCGGTGGGGGCGGGCGAGGCCCTGAACCCCGAGGTGATCGACTCGTGGCGCGAGGGCACCGGGCTGCACATCTGGGAGGGCTACGGCCAGACGGAGTCGACCCTGATGGCGGCGACCTTCCCGGGCATGGAGCACAGGCCGGGGTCGATGGGCGTGGCCTGCCCGGGCTACGAGCTCGCGGTCGTCGGGGAGGACGGGCGCGAGCTTGCCGCGGGCGAGGAGGGCGAGCTGGCGGTTCGGACGGAGCCGGACCGCCCCGTCGGGCTGTTCCCCGGGTACTGGCGCGACCCCGGTGCGAACAGCCGGGCCTTCCGGGACGGGTGGTACCTGACCGGCGACAGGGTCTCGCGCGACGAGGACGGATACCTGTGGTTCGTCGGACGCGGGGACGACCTGATAATCAGCGCCTCGTACCGCATAGGGCCGTTCGAGGTCGAGTCAGCCCTGGTCGCGCACCCACTGGTCGCCGAGGCGGCGGTGGTGGGAAGGCCCGACCCGGTGCGCGGGCAGATCGTCAAGGCCTTCGTCGTCGCCGCGGCGGGGGCAGATGCGTCGGACGCGCTGGCCGAGGAGCTAAAGGCGCACGTGCGGGGCGCGACCGCCCCCTACAAGTACCCCCGCGAGATCGAGTTCGTCGCGGACCTGCCCAAGAACGTCAGCGGCAAGATCCTGCGCAGCGAGCTGCGGGCGCGGGGCGCCGGCAGGCCGGGGCGTCCGCAATGAGCGGAGGCCGCGCTGGATGCCGCGCCGCGGTGGTTCCGGGTGGGCCGGGCCGCGCGTGGCGGACCGGCGCCGGCGTCGGCGGCCTGACCTGATGGCGGCGTCCTTCGACGAGCGGCACCGGATCTTCCGGGATGCCCTGCGCAGGCTGGTCCGGGAGGAGATCGAGCCCCACGTCGATGCGTGGGAGGAGGCCGGCGCGGTCCCGAGGGAGCTGTTTCGCAGGCTGGGCGAGCTGGGGTTTCTGGGGATCGAGTACCCCGAGGAGTATGGCGGCGGCGGGGGCGACCTGTGGATGTCGGTCGTGCTCGCAGAGGAGCTGGCGCGCTGCCGCTCCGGTGGCGTGGCGTTCAGCGTGATCGTGCACACCGACATGTCGTCGCCGTGGCTCGCGGCCCTGGGCACGGGCGAGCAGAAGATGCGCTACCTACCCGGCATCATCGGCGGCGAGACGGTGTGCGCGCTGGCGATCACCGAGCCCGGCGCGGGCTCGGACATGGCCGGAATCGAGACCCGCGCCGTGCGGGACGGCGGCGGCTGGGTCATAAGCGGCACCAAGACGTTCACGACCAACGGCGTGCAGGGCGACCTGTACTTCGTGGCCGCGAGGACCTCGGACGGAGGCCCCCGCCACCGGGGCCTGTCCCAGTTCCTCGTCGAGCGCGGCACGCCGGGGGTCAGGGTCTCGGCGCGGCTCGAGAAGACGGGCATGCTCTCCTCGGACACCGCGGAGATCGTCTTCGAGGATGCGAGGGTGCCGGACGGGAGCCTGCTGGGAGAGGAGGGCAGGGGGTTCTACCAGCTCGCCTCGGGCCTCCAGCGAGAGAGGCTGATGGCGGCGGCGATGAGCGTGTCGGCCTCCCAGCAGGCGCTGGAGGACTGCGCCGCGCACCTCGAGCGCCGCCGCGCGTTCGGACGTTCGCTCTCGGAGATGCAGGGACTGCGCCACCGGCTCGCCGACATGGCGACGCGGGTCGAGGCTGCGCGCGCGCTGACCTACCACGCCGCGGGAATGCTGGTCGCGGGGGTCGAGTGCTCAACCGAGGTCTCGATGGCCAAGCTGCTGGCCACCGAGGCGGCGGTGAAGGTCGGGTACGACGCCGTCCAGCTCCACGGCGGATACGGCTACATCCGCGGAACCCCGGTGGAGCGCTTCGCCAGGGACTACCGGCTCTGGACCATAGCTGCGGGCAGCTCGGAGATCATGCGGGACATAATCGCAAAGCGCGTCGTCGACTGAGCCAGACCGCCGGCCGGACGGAGCATCTGCGCGGCTGTGGAGCCGTGCCCGGGCGCGCCGACCGTGCTAGCATCGTAGGTGCCCCTCTGGGTGCATTGCCGGCGCCAACGTAGCTCAGTCGGCAGAGCAGCTGTTTCGTAAACAGCAGGTCGGCGGTTCGAGTCCGCCCGTTGGCTCCGTTCCCTCTATACCTTGGCGGTGCCGGCTGGCAGTCGCTCCATCGGGGGCCCTTAAGCGCGTCCGCAGGCCGTTGGCGTCGGCGCTCACTTGGTTTTGACCCGCCCGCGCGTCGGCAGGCCGGCATCTGCTCGCCGTCAAGCACGCCTGACCGGTTCTCGCCGTGGTGCGCGCGCCGCCGCCGGACGAGAAGATCGTGGAGGTCGAGGTCCCAGTCGAGATCGTGGTCACGCCCACGCCGGCGGCGACCGTGTCGGTGGGGATGCACAAGGTCGGGCGCGATGTCATCCCGGGCCTGTACACCGGGCAGGCGGGCGAGGGCTTTCTCGAAACCTGCTATTGGGCCCGCCGGGCGGCGCGTCCGGCGGGTTTGACGAGATCATCGCAAACGGCAGCCGAGGGCCGCTTCTACTTCGAGATCGCCCCGACCGGCGCCTACATTGAGACGAAGTGTCCGCTGTCGCTCGACCGCGATTAGACTGGTCGCGACCGCGTCCAGAACAGAACCGTAGCCTGCGCACCGGCCTGACTGGCACACAGGCATATGACTCCCTTTCGGAGGCATGGCGGGACGAAGGGGGGACGGAGGACACTTGCAGCCACCGGACAAGAGCAGGACGGGGTGCGCCCGCAGGGGGTGCCGATGGGCGCTGGTGCTGGGGGCCGTGGCGACGATCGTGGCCGTGGCCGTCGTCGCCGCCATCATAGCCGGCACCTGCCTGGGTGCACGCGCTCTCCTCGATCGCGACCCACTTGAGGGCATGGACCCCGAGGTCTGGTCCGCCGTCCAGACCCTGACGCTCCGCTACGGCAACGAGGACCTCGACGGTTCGATATGCGTGGCCCACTCGCAGTCCATAACGTGGGTGCGGGTGCAGGCGAACTGGGAGTGGCTCAAGCTTGCCTGGACGGAGGAGTGGGGCAGTTCGGATGCAGGTCAGCACCTGACCGACCTGAGCGGGGCGGTCGAGCTGTGCGACGAGCTCCTGGAGTCTCAGGAGCGCGAATGATCGGGCTCCCGGGGACCAGGACCCGCGGGCGGGCCACCGCCCGAGGCGGGTGTGGCCAACCCTGCCGTGCACCGTCTCATCGTCCCTGTCGTCCCCGATGCCAGTACACGATCTCCATCGGCAGCTCCCTGGCATCCGAAGGAGGACGCTCGGGGAGCGTTCGCAGTTCATCCCGGCCGTGCAGGGCCACCACCGCGGCCGCCAGCGCATCGAGTACGTCGTCCCGGGCGACGCACCTCCTGGCGAATTTCCCGCACGCCTCGCCATAGATCTGCCCGGACCTCGGTTCGACCGCTCTGAGAACCTCAAGACGCTCCCGCAGGCCCTCCCTGCGCTTCTTCGACGATTTCATGGGCCTGCCTCCGTTCAGGGCCCAGAAGCAAAGCTCCGGGTGCACCTCCCGCACGGCGGGCCGGGCGTGCTTGCCCCTTGTCGTCATCACCCCGTCGACCTCGGCGATCTTGGGGCATATGGCGAAGGTCTGTCGGCTGATGCGCTTGCCGGTCAGGCGCAGCTCCTCCTCCGCGGCGCCCCCGTAGTCACCGGGAAGCTTCGCCGCCCTCCGTACCGTCCCGCGGGTGGGCGTCGGAAAGACGGCCGATGCGCGGGGTCCGAGCATTCGCCTCGCCTCGCGATCGCAGTCGCGGCCGCCGGGGCCATGGGGCAGACCGATTGGGATGTCCACGAGGACGAGGTCGGCGCGCCGGTGGCGCTCCAGCAGCGTTCGAAAGTCTCCGAACACCTCAAGATCATGGACACCGCCGCGGCTGAGTCCCACGGCCAGCCAGCCGCAGCGGCAGCCGTCGACGCCCACGTAGTCGAGGTGGGTCACCTGCCCGCGCCTGGGTCAGCCCGGTGACGTGCCTGCGGCCTTGCGCCCCTACCAGACCTCGCCGGGGGCGTAGATCTTCTTCGCCGGGCCGATGAGCCTGCGGTCGGGCTTCGCCACGCGGCTCTCCGTGTCGGAGTGGTAGGGCAGGTTCCTCAGGACGTAGCGCATGCAGCTGAGGCGGGCCCGCTTCTTGTCGTCGGACTTGACGACGACCCAGGGGCAGACCTTCGTGTCGGTGGCGGCGAACATGGTCTTCTTCGCCTCGGTGTACTCGTCCCACAGCGACAGGGACCTTATGTCGACGTCGCTGATCTTCCACTGCTTGAGGCGGTCGCGCGCCCTTGAGAGGAAGCGCCGCAACTGCTCCTCGCGGCTGACCGAGAACCAGAACTTGAACAGGTGCAGCCCGTCGTTGACGAGCAGCTCCTCGAATACCGTGGCGTCCCTCAGGAAGCGCAGGTTCTCGGCAGGGGAGCAAAAGCCCAGCACCGGTTCGACGACCGCCCGGTTGTACCACGACCGGTCGAAGAAGACGATCTCGCCCCTGGAGGGCAGGCGCTGGACGTAGCGCTGGAAGTACCACTGCCCCCGCTCCCTCTCCGAGGGAACGGGCAGCGCCGCCACGGAGGCCCCCCTCGGGTTGAGGTGCTCCATGAACCGCTTGATCGTCCCGCCCTTGCCGGCCGCGTCCCGCCCCTCGAACAGCAGCACGACGCGCTGGCCGGTCTGGATGACCCAGCGCTGCATCCTGAGCAGCTCGACCTGCAGCTCCGCCTTCTGGCGCTCGTACTCGGCGCGCGCGAGCTTGGTGCGGTAGGGATACGAGTCGCTGATGATCTCGCGCTTGCTCGCCTGCTCCACCCTTTGGAGGATCTCGACGGGGAAGCTGGTGACGGGAAGGAGGGAACCCAGTCCCGCCGGTTCAACCTTGGGTTCTGCGGTTGGTTCGGCCATAGCGGGTTGGTCCAGTGCCAAGTGCTGAGCCGCGGCGCCCGGGCGGACGGCGGCCCGGTAAGGATACGATAGCGCGGGCCCGGTGGCCTACAGCCAGCCGCCGCCTGGCCCGGCCGAAGACGCCAGTGATAGCCGTAGACCTGCACGTCCATTCCAAGATCGCCAGGAGGATCCCGTTCGAGATGGACTCCTTCGAGGCGGCGGTGCGCCGCGCCCGCTCGCTGGGCCTCGCGGGCTTCGCACTGACCGAGCACGCCCATCACCACGACTTCTGGGACACGCTGGGCGCGCTCTGCGACCGATATCCGTACTCGGACGGGCAGTTCCGGGTCTCCCCCGGATTCGGCGTGCTTACCGGCATGGAGCTGACCGTCGCCGAGCGCGCCGACGTCGTGCTCATCGGCGGCATAGACCAGCTGCTCCGCTTCGACCGCTCCCTCGCGGCGCGGCTCAGCGGCGGCTACCACCCCCCGTTCCGCGACATCTTCGCCCCCGCGGCGAGCGCCGGGCTTGTCATGATCGGCGCGCACCCGACCAAGGAGGCCAGGCCCGGGAGCAGGCGCCTGAGGCGCCTGCGCAGGCACCTTCGCAGGCTCGACGCGCTGGAGCTCAACGGCAACGAGGCGTCGCGGCGGAAGGTGCGCCCGGAGATACGCCGGCTCGCCAGGGCGCTGGGGCTGCCGGTGGTGGGCGGGAGCGATGCCCACGTCTGGAGCCAGGTCGGTGCCGTGGCCACGCTGCTCGATCTTCCAGAGCTGACCGCGGACGGCCTGCGCCGCTGCATCGCCGAGGGGTCGACCGCGGCCCGGCGGATCGACGGTCTGAAGCCCATAGTCAGGATCAGCAGGACGCACAAGCGGATCGTGCGGATGGGCGAGCGCGTCGAGGTGCGCGCCGGACCCGGATAGTGGCCGCCCGCTGTGGCGCTCGGCGCTTGCGGGTAAGATTGGACACCGGGAGTGCACCGGCAAGCTTGCTGAGGAGGCGCGCGTGAGCAGGTATCTGGCCATCGTTGCGACATTGGTAATTGGGGCGCTCGCCGCGGCCTGCGGCGGCGGCGAGGAGGCGCCGGGCGCGCCGTCCGACCAGCAGGAAGGCACCCAGCAGCAGCAGGAGGCCCCGTCGTCGTCGGTGGCCGGCAGCGAGGGGGGCTCGGTCCTGATCGACGACCTGCGCGCGCAGCGCATGCGATCCGCCAGCGTCGCCCTGGGCGATGGCCGCGTCCTAGTGACCGGCGGAAACCAGCCCAGCTTCGCCGCGGGTGCGGTAAAGACGGCCGAGTTCTGGACGCCCGGCCCCGAGGTCTGGGAGTTCACGGACGACATGCTCGACGAGCGCTTCTCCCACTCGATGGTGCTGCTCTCGGACGGGCGCGTGCTGTCGGCGGGCGGCCGCGACATCAAGAACACCGGCACGAACAGGGCGGAGATATGGGACCCGGAGACGGGCAAGTGGACCGCGACGGGCGAGATGAACGACGCCCACGAGTCCTTCCCGATGGTCACGATGCAGGACGGCCGGGTGATAGTGGCCGGCGGGTCGAACCGCGACTACGACCCCACCGCCGTCGCCGAGGTGTTCGACCCGGCCTCGGGGAAGTGGACCCAGATAGGCGGAATGTCCGCCGAGCGCATCTGGCACACCGGGACGCTCCTCAGCGACGGCCGCGTGCTCTTTGCGGGCGGCGGTGACCCGGACGGTCCCTACCTCAAGAGCGCGGAGATATACGATCCGGCCGAGGACAAGTGGTACTCGGCGGGCGACATGACGGTCGGCCGCACGCAGCACACCGCGACGCTCACCAAGGACGGCCGGGTGCTGGTCGTGGGTGGTCGTGGCAAGCGCCAGAGCTCGGAGCTCTACGACCCGCAGACCAACAGCTGGGGGGACGTGGCGCAGCTAAGCGAGCCGCGGTCCGAGCACGCCTCCATACTGCTGCCGGACGGGCGCATCCTGATCCTCGGGGGCACCGGCAGCCGCACGAGCATAGAGGCCTGGGACCCGGCCACCAACTCGTGGTCCGTGGCGGGGCAGATGCAGATAGGGCGCTACCGCCACCTCGCGGAGCTGCTCGCCGACAGCCGCGTGCTGGTCATGGGCGGAAACGGCGCCGACGGCATACTGGCCAAGGCCGAGATCTTCTCGATAGCGATCGGCCCGGCGGTGGAGGCGGCCGTGCGCACCGGCGTCGCGGACCCGCAGCTGCCGACCCCGGTCGCCGAGGCCCCTCCCGAGCCCGAGCCGGAACCGACGGCGACCGCGATCGACATGTTCGAGGGCCCGCTCGAAGAGCCCATCGAAGGGCATCCCGACGGCGCCTCGAACCAGGTGCCGACGGGCCAGCCGGTCATGCTGGAGATCGGCGAGGTGATGGCCAGCCCCAGCCTTCAGACCGGATTGGTGGCCGTCTTCCTCGAGGTCCTCTCCGACACGCGGTGTGCGCCGGGCGCCGCCTGCGACGACCCCGGGGAGGCGGTCATCAGGCTGGAGCTTCGGCAGCAGGACTCGCCGCTCGGCGACACCACCATGGTCCTGCGCGGCGACCAGACGCTGCCGACGGTCAAGAAGCTGGGCAAGTTCTCGGCGGCCTTCGTCGCCCTCGACCCGGTGCCGGTCGGGGACGGCGCGCCCAAGCTCACCCTGGCGATAGTCGAGTGGCGCCGCCCGAGGTGAGCGCGCGCGGCCCCGCCTAGCGGACAGGGTACCGGGGGGTGAGGATCAGCCGGATAAGCGCCGTCACGGTGGACCTGCCCTCGGCGCCTCCGGCCGCGGCGGCGCGCCGGCCCAACTGGAACACCGCGGCGCCCCGCGCGCTGCCCATCAACAAGTACCCGGAGTTCCCGACCGCCCACGGCGCCATGCCCGGCGCGGCGACCGGCGAGGTCGTCTGGGCGCAGGTGGTCGCTGAGGACGGGACCTGGGGTCTCGGCCAGACCAGCTTCGCCGAGCTCGTCGCCCCGATCATCGACCGGCACTTCGCGCCGCTCCTCGAGGGCCGCGACTGCATGGCCCTCGAGCACCTCAACGACCTGATGTGGCGCTCGACCCAGCGCCTCGGCGCGGGCGGGCTCGCCTCGGCGGCCCAGTCCGCCATCGACCTCGCCCTGTGGGACCTCAAGGGCAAGCTCCTGGGCGAGCCCGTCTACCGGCTGCTGGGCGGACCGTGCAGGGACAGGGCGCTGTGCTACGCGACCTCGGACGACCTGGACTGGTCGATGGAGCTGGGCTTTAGGCACTTCAAGGTCTCCAACCCGGTCCACTACGACATGGGCATGGACGGCCTTGATCGCGCCGAGGAGCACGTCGCCGCGGCCCGGGAGGCCGTCGGGCCCGGCGCGGAGCTGATGTACAACCCGGTGATGTCGTTCAACGTCGAGTTCGCGGTCCGCGTCGCCGAGCGGCTGCGCCCCTACGGCCTGCGCTGGCTGGAGGAGCCGCTCGTCCCATCGGATCTCGAGGGACACGCCGAGCTGCGCCGCCGGGTGGGGTGGATGCCGATCGCCACCGGCGAGGACCACCGCGGCAGGTGGGCCTTCCGCCAGCTGGTGGAGCGCCGGGCGGTGGACGTGCTCCAGCCGGACATCAGGTGGTGCGGGGGCCTCAGCGAGGCGGTCAAGATCTACACCATCGGCGAGGCCGCGGGGCTGATCACCATCCCGCACACCGGCGCCGGGACGCCATGGGGACAGCACTTCGCCGTGGCCATGCCCGAGTCCCCGATGGCCGAGTACTGGATGGGCTCAGACCCCGGCGTCCCGCTCGAGCAGGTCCGGCCGATCCCGGGAATGCCGATGCCCAGGGACGGCTACGTGACCGCCTCGGACGCGCCGGGCTTCGGCATGGAGATCGACGAGCGGTGGATCGCGCCCTTCGAAGGCGAGGGCAGCGGTCGCGCCTGAGGAGGGGCCGGAAAGATGGAGATGCGCACGCTCGGAAGGACGGGCATGGAGGTGAGCAGGCTCGGGGCCGGCCTTGCGGCGATCGCACAGGAGAGCCTCGACGACATGGCCGCCGTCGAGCGGACGCTGGATATCGCGCTCGACTCGGGCGTGAATTTCCTGGACACCGCTGAGTGCTACCTCGACAGCGAGGAGATGGTCGGCAGGGCGGTCTCCAGACGCAGGGGGGAGTTCTTCCTGGCGACCAAGTGCGGGCACAGCCCCGACGGGGGGAGTGCCGAGTGGAGAGCTGCGCAGATAGCCGCCTCGGTGGACAGGAGCCTGCGGCGCATGCGGACCGACCACGTCGACCTGCTGCAGCTGCACAGCTGCGACATGGAGACCCTGGTGCGGGGGGAGGCGATCGAGGCCCTGGTCCGGGCCAGGGAGGCGGGCAAGACCCGGTTCATCGGCTACTCGGGCGACAACGAGATGGCCGCGTGGGCGGTCGACAGCGGCGTCTTCGACACCTGCCAGGTCTCGTTCAGCCTGCTCGACCAGGGTCCGAGGCTGGGCCTCCTGGACGCGGCGCGCGAGCGGGGCGTGGGGGTGATAGCCAAAAGGCCCATAGCCAACGGCGCCTGGGGCTCTCCCGTGAGCCCGACGGCGCGGCTGCGGTGGGGCGCCGACTACGGCGACGAGTACTGGCGCAGGGCCCAGGCCATGGCATCGCTTGGGCCGATCGAGGGAGCGCCACCCGACCCTGTGGAGCTATCGCTCGGCTACGTCTTCGCCCATCCCCAGGTGGACACCGCGATAGTCGGCACCCGCAACCCCGGTCACATGAGGTCGAACATAGAGCTGGTGGAACGGGGAATGTCCGTGCCGGACGCGGTGGTGGCCGAACTCGGCAGGCGTTGGGCCGAGCTCGGGGGCGCATGGCCGGGCCAGCAGTAGCGCGGACGTCGACGGCCTCCGCGAGGACGCGGGGCGGCGGACCGCCGCGGTGTAGACTTGGACTCTGCGGAGACGTTCGCTCGGCGCTCCGGCCGCGGAGCCCGGGGGGCGGAACCGGCTGTTGGCCTCGAAGAAGCCAGTACCGATCTGCCGGGGCATGGTGATCCGAATTCCAGCAAGGGCGGCGCATGATCGATAGTTCTGACCGCGGCGGGCGAGGGCCCGCGCCCGGAGGAGACACCATGTCCACGTACATCCTGCTTCTGACCCTCACGGACCGCGGCCGGGAGATGGCGCTCGAGGTACCGGACCATCTGCTCAGCGTCCAGGACGAGATCGCGGTCGGCGGAACGCAGGTGCTCAGCTGCTACGCGGTGCTCGGAGGCTACGACTTCGTGTCCATAATCCGCGCGCCCGACAACGACGCGGCCGCCCGGTTCTCCCTGGAACTCGGCGTGCGCGCCGGGGTCCACGTAGTCACCATGCCGTCGCTGCCGGTCGGAAGCCTCGAGGAGGGCGGCGACATAGACCTGGCCGAACTGGAGAGCGAAACCCCGTTCGTCGGCGCTTCCGGGGAGGCGACGGCCTGACCGAGCCCGTCGATCCCGGCCAGGGGGCCGGCGGTGTGGAGGAGCCTTCGCCGGGGCCTGCGCGGCGCAGCCTCGGCCGGCGCGTCGCCGACATCGCTTCAAGCTGGACCGCGATGGCCGTCCTCGCAGCCCTTGCGATCGGCTTCGGCGGCGGCGTCGCGTATTCCATGGCGGTCATGGGCAGCCTGTCCCCCGCCGAGGAGGCCTCGCCCCCCTCCGCCGCCTCGGCCGAGGCCGGGGTGCAGGAGCCCGATGGCGGCCAGACCCCCGTGGCGGCGGTGGAGGAGTCCGGTGGCGAGAGCCCCTCGGCGGCCGGGGCGGGGGAGAGCGGCGCGGAAGCTCCCGGCGGCGCTGCCGACCTGGGCATTGATCTCGAGGGGCGCGCGTTCCTCGGGGCGGAGGACGCGGCGGTGACGGTGATCGAGATGACCGACTACGAGTGCCCCTTCTGCCGCCGCCATCGCCAGGGCGTGATGGGCGAGCTGCTCGACAGGTACGGCGACCGCATCCGCTACTACGCCCTCAACTTCCCCCTGACCTCCATCCATCCCCTGGCGATGGGCGCGGCCGAGGCGGCCGAGTGCGCCCACGATCAGGGCCAGTACTGGGAATACGCCGCGGCCCTCTTCGACACCGACGAGAGCCTGGCGAAGGCTGTCCTCGTGTCGATCGCGGCTGATCTGGGCATGGACGTCCCGACGTTCTCCGAGTGCCTAAGCTCCGGCTCCAAGCGGGGCCTGGTCATCTCGGACCTCCGCGCGGGCGAGCGCCTCGGGGTGGAGGGCACGCCGACCTTCTTCATCAACGGTACCGTGGTAGTCGGCGCGCGCGCCCTGGAGATCTTCGAGGGCGTGATCGACGCAGAGCTCGCGTCCGCGGGCGGCTAGTGTACTGTGTGCCAAATAGATCGACAATATGATTTGCATGTGGTTTGATATCGGGCATGTGGACCAAAGCCAGCCCCCTGCCGATCTCCCCCGAGCAGCGAGACACGCTTGAGCGTTGGGTACGTGCCGGGAGCACGCCGCAAGGCGTTGCCAGGCGCGCCCGCATCGTTCTGATGGCCGCCGACGGGGTTTCCAACAACCGGATCGCCTCCGTCCTCGAGGTGACCAGGACCACCGTGATCGCCTGGCGCCGCCGGTTCGCGGCCGGAGGCCCTGTGGCTCTCACCAGGACGGCGCCGGGCCGCGGCCGCAAGCCGTCCATTACCGCCGAGAAGGTCAAGAGCATCGTAGAGGCCACGCTGCACACCACGCCGCCGGGCGGGACTCACTGGAGCTGCCGCACCATGGCGAAGGCGCAGGGAGTGAGCGCCTCCACCGTGCAGCGCATCTGGGATGCGCACGGCCTCAAGCCTCACCAGACGCGCACGTTCAAGCTCTCCGGCGATCCCCGGTTCGTCGAGAAGCTGACCGACGTGGTCGGTCTCTACCTCAACCCGCCCGACAAGGGGATCGTGCTCTGCGTCGACGAGAAGAGCCAGATCCAGGCGCTTGACCGCACCCAGCCGGGCCTTCCGCTCAAGAGGGGGCGGGCCGGGACGATGACCCACGACTACAAGCGCAACGGCACGACGACGCTCTTCGCCGCGCTCAACCTCATCGAGGGGACCATCTTCGGCCAGTGCCTTCCCCGCCACCGCCACCAGGAGTTCCTCAAGTTCCTACGCCAGCTGGACCGCCAGTTTCCCCCGGACCTCGACCTGCACCTCGTCGTCGACAACTACGGGACCCACACTCACAAGGCCGTCCAGACCTGGCTCGCCGCTCATCCCCGGTTCAAGCTCCACTTCACCCCCACCGGCTCCTCGTGGCTCAACCTGGTCGAACGGTGGTTTCGGGAACTGAGCGAGAAGCGGCTGCGGCGAGGCGCCTTCCACAGCGTCGCCGAACTGGAGACGGCCATCCAAGAGTTCCTAGACGCCTACAACAGCGCCCCCAAACCCTTCGTGTGGACGGCATCGGTCGAGTCCATCCTGGAAAAGGTCGGCCGTTGTAGAGCTGTTCTTGAGACAGTACACTAGCGTGGCCCCGGATCGCCGACCCGCCGGCCGGGGGTCGGAGTTCGCGGTGTCAGGCCTGCGCACGAACGCCGGAGGGGGAGACACTTGCCGCAAGAGGCGATCCTGACTGTTCGCCCGCTCCACGTCGTCCTCGGCGCCCGTTGGGTCCGGGCGCGGCGGGAGCTTCGCTTGGCCGCGTGGGCAGGGGCGTGGGGCACGCCCCATTCGGTTCGGATCGGGTGCGGTGACCAAAGCCGTCGGGACGGCGCCGGCACTCCGGATGAGGCGCGAAAGCCTACGCGTCGAAGATCGCGCTTACCTCGCACACCAAGCCCGGCAGCACATCCAATCCGTCGAGCGACCCGCCCTCTCCGATCGTCATAGCCGCGCCATCCGCCCGGTGCACATCCACCGTGCGCGTTTCCGAGTGCACTACCCAGACGAGGCGCACTCCGTAGCGCAGCCACATCTGGGCCTTGTCGTTGAGCTCGCGGCGGCTGTCGCTGGACGAAGCGACCTCCACCACCAGATCGGGAACCACCTCCGAATAGCCGGTGTTCCAGGCATCGAGCGGCAGGCGATCCGCCGAGGTGAAAGCAATGTCAGGCTCGCGCACGGTGTCCGGGTCACGCTCAAGCCACACGCCTGAGTCCGAGGCAAGCAGCGTACCCAGCCGCCCGGCCTTCACATGCACCCCGAGCTCGATGACCAGGTTCGTCACGATCTTGCCGTGGAGCTCTCCGGCGGGCAAGGTCTCGCAAAGTACCCCCCGGATCAGCTCGCCGCGCACGCCCTCGCCGTAGAGACGCAGCAGGTCCCTGGCGGTCAGCAGTCTTGTCTCGGTGGTCGTCATCCTTGGATTGCTCCCGCAGACTCAGATCCTACAGCGTCTGATCTCCGGCGTGCTCAGGGTTCAGCGCCAGGAGCCGCGCCAACCGCTTCTCGCACGCCAGCTCGCCCACCTCGGCGACACCCTCGCTGCCGCCGTGTTCGCCGCGTAAGGGTGGGCGGAGGCCCTGGCCTTATAGGTTGGTTGGCGTGCGCCGCTTCAGTTTCCGTCCCGCCGATGGTGTGGCGTTGCGCCCGCCGCTCGGTGGTCAGCGCCCCGTCGGCGGTGTAGGGGAGCCGCGTGAAAGGGAACGTTTCGAACGTGGTTGACCTCAACTGGGGTTGCCCCTGGAGAGGCGGCCGGGTAGCCCCCGGTCGCGGTGTTAAACTGGCCCCCGGAAAGTGAGGGGGTGGCACGTTGCCGGAAGAGGAGATCATCACGCTTCGCCTGCTCCACATCGTCTTCGGCGCGGTGTGGGTTGGGGCTTCGGTCTTCGCCGCCGCCGTGGCGGTGCCCGCACTCAGGGCGGCCGGACCCAGCGCCGCGGGGCCGCTGCTCGACCGGATGGGCAGGGTCATGGGGCATGCGCTGGTTGGATCGGGGGCGGTGACCATCGCCGCCGGGACGGCGCTGGCCCTGCGAATGAGGCAGGGCAGCTTGGACACGTGGTTCGACACCGGCTGGGGCACGGCGATGTTGATCGGATTCGTCGTCTCGGTGCTCGCGCTCGGCTCGAGCCAGCTAGCCGGTCGCGCCGCGCGGGCCGCCGCCGCGGCGAGCCAGGAGGGCGCGGACGCCCACCTGTCGCGCCTTGGGACCGCCGCGCGCTGGACGGCTGCGCTGACCGTGGTCGGCGTGGGCACGATGGCGGCGGCCAGATTCGTCTGAGGGTCCCGGCGCGATGAGGAAGACCGACGTGGTCGACGTCGCCAAGGCGCGGGGAATCAGGCTGGTCATATTCGCCTACTGCGACAGCGCGAACCTGATCCGCGGCAAGGCGACGCACGTGAGGCACCTTGCGCGCAGGCTGGATTCCGGCATCGGGCTGACGGTCGGCCAGCAGGCCGCATACGATCTGGACCTGCTGGCGGAGATCGAGGAGATGGGGCCTGCCGGGGAGGCGCGCATCTTCCCGGACACCGAGTCGATGGACGACCTGGTGCCGCTGCCGTGGGCGCCGAGTCGGGCGATGATAATCGGCGACCTGCTGAAGCTGGACATGACCCCGTGGGCGTGCCCGCGCACGTACCTAAAGCGGCAGGTCGAGCGGGCCGCTGAGCGCGGCCTCCACATGCGCATAGGCCTAGAGCCCGAGTGGTACGTCGGGGAGTACGACCCCGAGACCGACTACTACAGGCCGATCGAGAACAGCCAGTCGTTCCACACCACCGGCTACACGCCCTACATCGAGTTCATCGACGAGCTGATGTCCACGCTCGAGACGCTGGGGATGGACGTCGAGACCTACTATCCGGAGTCCGGCCCGGGCCACACGGAGGTGACCCTGCGCCCGGAGACGGCGCTGAGGGCGGCGGACAACCACGTGATGTACAGGGAGGCGGTCAGGAACACGGCCGTCCGGCACGGCCTGCACGCGAGTTTCGCCGCCAAGCCGTTCCTGGATCAGGCGGGGGCGGGCGGCCACACGCACATAAGCGCCTGGGACGCTGAGGGCTCGACCAACCTGTTCTACGGGGAGGGAGGGCCGTACTCGCTTGGCCGGATCGGCAGCCACTTTCTGGCGGGGATCATGGAGCATCTCCCGGGCCTGATGGCCCTGATCGCGCCCAGCTACAACAGCTACAGGCGCTTCCACGCCGGTTCATGGAGCGGCGGGGAGTACCTGTGCTACGGCTCGGATAACCGCGAGGCACCCATCAGGATCCCGTCGCAGTACCGCGGAAACGAGATGGGCAGCGCCAACATCGAGATCAAGCCCGCGGACAACAGCGCGAACCCCTACATCGCCTTCGGTTCGATGATCGCGGCCGGCCTGGACGGCATCGACCGCGAGCTGGAACCGAACCCGGGCCAGTTCGCCGAGCGCAACCCGGGCGACTTGGCCGCGGCCGAAAGGGCGCGGCGCGGCATCGCAAGGCTCCCGGCCAGTCTGGCCGAGGCCATCGAGGCCCTAGAGGCCGACCCGCTGTTCGTCGAGGAGATGGGGCCGCTGCTGGGCGACTCCTACGTCCGGCTGCGCAAGGCCGAGGAGGGTCACTTCGCCGCCCACAGCCTGGAATTCGAGCTCAGGCGCCACTACACCAAGTACTAGCCCCCGTCGGCTTCGGCCCGCCCGGCGGAGGTCTCGGCCCTGAAGCTTGGGAGCAGCCGGGCCGACGGCACCATGACCTTAGCGCTTCGCCAGCGGCAGCGTTCGTGGTGTTCATCCCCAGTTGCCTGTCGCCACAACCTTCTCTCTCGTTGGGTCAAGGGCGCCCGTGTCGTCGCCACAGGAGGGCAGGCGAGACCGATGGCCTGCCGCAGGCTTCTGATTCTCACTAGGTGCGAGCAATCACATGCCGCGCTCGGGGGTTTCTCGACGGCCAGCGACAGGGACTGGCGGAGGTTGACGCATGCGCCGGATCGGCATAACGTGACAGTTGCATCCGCCCCTTGGCAGTACGCCCAGCTCCCGGACGGTTCGTCCGGCAATCATGAGCGGGCCGATCCCTAGGGGCTCTTTTTTTGTGGTGTCCGACGGCAGTGGACGCGAGGGCGGCGATTCTGGCCAGCGGCGGATACCTTCCGAAGCACCTGCCGCCGCCTTTCCACGGCCGTAGCAGGGAGCCTACGCATCAGAGCTGGGGGACTGAATCCGGTGTCTTGGCCGCACAATCGGCTGCGAGGCGACACTGAGAGAAAAGTCCCAAGCCCCGGGGCGTGAGCGCAATCAGATCGTAGCCGCCTAGGCCGGGAGGTCTCTCCGCCCGGAACCCTCGCCACGGGCTCCTGCGCTCCTGCCCAGCGGGCTCAGGCAAAAGCGGCCTAGCCGCTGGCCCCAAGGGCCGTCCTACTGGGCGACCGCCACCCCGTCCCTGCGCGGATCGGCCCCGCCGTGCACACCTTCGGGGCCCACCGACACGGCGTGGACGCCTCCGAACAGGAAGCTGATCTCGCCCTGCTCTACGACCTCGTACCCGCGGCCCCGCAGGCCCGCCTTCACGTCCTCGCCCATCCGGCCCTCCAGATAGATCTCCCTGCCGCCATGGTGGTGGAACCGGGGTGCCTCTATGGCCGCCTGGATGTCCATCCCGTGCACCAGCACGTTGAGGACCACCTGCGCTACGGCGTTGATGATCCTGGGACCCGCGGCAGAGCCCGCCACCAGCACCGGCCTGCCCTCGCGCAGGAAGATGATGGGGCTCATTGCGCTGCGGGGGCGCTTCCGCCCCTCGATCGAGTTTACGCGCCCGGGGACGGGGTCGAAGTCGCCCATGGTGTTGTTGAGGAATATGCCTGTGCCTGGGATGACGAGCCCGCACCCGAAGAACGCCTCCAGGGACTCGGTGCACGCCACCGCGTTGCCCGAGGCGTCGACGGTCGAGAAATGGGACGTCTGGCTGCCCTGTCCGCCGCCGGACCCGCCGGTGCCGGGCCGTCCTGCGGCCACGTCTTCCAGGAACTCGTCGGAGGTGAGCCTGCTTATGTCGATCGGCTCGAAGTCGGGGTCCGCGAGCAGGTCGCGCGCCCGGTATACCGGGCCGAGCGCGCGGCACATCGCGTCTATAGTCTCAACCGTGTTGTGGCCGGTCGAGGCGAGGTCGAGGGGCTCGAGCATGCGCAGCAGCTGGTGAAGCGCTATGCCCCCGGAGCTGGGGGGCGCGGACGTGACGAACCGCAGGCCCGCGAACTCGCCCTGTACCGGGGTTCTCAGGATCGCCCTGTACGAGGCCAGGTCCGATGCGCGCATCGGACCGCCCTGCCGTTCGATCAGCCGTGCGGCCCTTGCGGCGATCGGGCCCTCGTAGAACTCGCCGATCCCGCCGGACGCCACGTTCTCAACCGCGTCGGCGATCTGCCTGTTGTAGAAGGTCTCGCCGGTGCGATAGGTGGAGCCGTCGGCCTTCAGCCACGTGCCGGCGGCCTCTTGGCTGCGGGCGAACTTGGCCAGCGCCAGGTCCTCGTCGCGCCTCATCACCCAGTCCAGGAACGGGGTGATCTCGAATCCGTCCCGGCCGTACGCGACGGCGCGGCGCGCGACCTGGGCCATTGTCATCGTCCCGAACTTTCGTAGGGCCATGTCCATCCCGGCGAAGGTTCCCGGGACGGCCGGGGCCTTGGCCCCGAGGTGGTTCTCCTCGTTGAGCACTCCGCCGTCCGGGCCCAGCCGGAACAGGTCTGAGGGGGCGCCCGCGGGAGCCCTCTCGCGGTAGTCGACCATCAGGCTCTCGCCGCGCCCGGCCATGTGCACGAGCATGAAGCCCCCGCCGCCCACGCCGGAGAACGGCGTCGCCGCCACCGAGAGCGCAAGCGACGTCGCGACGGCCGCGTCCACGGCGTTGCCCCCGTCGCGCAGGACCTGGGCGCCGGCCTCCGAGGCGTACCGTGACCCCGAGGAGACCATCCCCCCGCCGCCGCGCGCGTCGCGCACGCCGATGGCGGTGTGGTCGTAGACCGCCGTCAAGGCAGGCCGAACACCCTCGCGGCGTTGCCGTAGAGCGCGTCCTCGCCGACTGCCTTGGCCTCCGCCTCGGTGTGGTAGCCCTCGTCGACCATCCGCGCCAGGGCGCCGCCCAGGGCGCGCTTGGCGGTCATGCAGTCGTGCCACAGCGTCTCGGGTCCGCCCTCGCCGCCGTCGGAGCTGTACATGATCTTCTCGTTGGGGACCGAGCGCAGCACGTTTCGGAAGCGCTCGGGGCCGACCGCCTGCTCCAGGAACGCCGGGCCGGTGCCGGCCGACAGGTCGAAGTAGACGTTGGGGAGCACGCTGGCGATGTAGGCGGCCTCGTCGGTGTAGGGGAAGCCGCCGTGGATGAGCATGACCTTGCAGGCCATCGTCTCGTCGTCCTTGAGCAGGTCCCACAGGAGCAGGGGGCGGCACTCGTTGGCGACGATGTCGCTGTCGCCTAGGCCGGTGTGGATCATCACCATCGAGTCAAGCTCGATCGCGTTGAGCACGGCCCTCCTCAGCAGGAAGTCGCGCAGCGGCTTTACGCGGTAGCCGAACCAGGTGGGCTCGTCCTCTCTGCGGGCGAACGAGGCGGCGGCGTCGGCCTCGGAGGCGCGCCGTATGTCGAGGCCGGTGCGGTAGGCGATGATCGACTTGAAGGCGACCGCCCCATGGTCGCGCACCGCAGAGCGCATGGCGGCGTCGTAGTCGGCCACGAGCGAATCGAAGCTCTCCGAGGTCTGAAGCAGGTCCCTTACCAGCGTCGTGAGCCGCAGGATCTTGCGAACGAAGCCCGGGAAGCCCTCTGCGAAGCGGTCGATGTCTTCCAGCGTCCCCAGCGCGGTGTCCAGGGCGAGGCCCCTTATCGCTTGGTCGTCTAGCAGGCCGGCGACGTAGGCGCCGGAGTCGGCGGTGCGCCGCGCCTCCCTCTCGGCGATGACGGCATCGAGCGTGGCCTCGGTGCCGAGGTAGGCGGCAAGGTCCTTGATCCGCTTGCTCAGGGCGCCGGTGCTGAGGCCCTGCCTGGTGGCGGTCGACGCGCGCTCGGCCTCGCTCATGTGCGCCGGCGCCGTCCCCACCATCGCGTACTGGCCGGCGAGGGCGTCGCCGTCCATCGGTTCGTCCCTGTAGACGAAGCAGTGCGCGTCGAAAACCGGGCTGTCTCTGAGGTCTATCTCGGTCGCCATCTGCGGCTCCTTCGGCCCCAGGCCCGCCGGTGCGGCGGGTCCGGGGCGGGCTGGGCCCTTGGGCCGGCAACACGGTAAAGGCGCGCATCGGACATTTCAATAGAGCGGCGCCCCCGCGTTTGACAGGCTCATTGGGCCCAATACAATTGCCGCAGCCGGCGCCGGAGGGTCCAGTGACCATACTCAATCACACGGGCTTCGTGGTGGAGGACCTCGACCGGTCCGTCCGCTTCTACACCGAGGGCCTCGGCCTCGAGCGATACAACCTGGTGCACTCCAATCGACCGGCCATCAGCAGCGTCGTAGGCTACGCCGACGCGTACCTGCTGATAGCCCTGCTGGCCGGCGCGGACGGCCACACGCTCGAGCTAATCCAGTACGTCAGCCCGGCCGGCGAGCCCTCGGACCCGGACGCGCAGGCGAGGCGCGCCCGCTTCGGCGCCGCGCACCTGTGCTTCGTGGTCGGCGACGCCGAGGCCACGCACGAGCGGCTGGTCGGCCTGGGGGGCAGGGCGCTGGACCCGCCGGTCGAGGTGTACGAGGGTCTGTGGGCCTGCTACATGCAGGACCCGGACGGCAACTGGATAGAACTGATCGAGGACGAGGCGAGCAAGCGCCAGCCGTTCACCATACGCCAGAACCTCGGCGTGCCGGCGCCGCCGGCGAACGGCAAGGGCGGGCAGGGAGGCGACGCATGACGCGGGTTGTGATGAATCACACGGGCTTCGTGGTGAAGGACCTCGAGAGGTCCCGCAGGTTCTACATCGACGGCCTTGGCCTCGAGGAGCTCAGGCTCTTCGACGCCCAGAGCTACGAGCTGGGGCGGATCGTCGGGTACGACAACGCCCGGATATACGCCTCGATGCTCGCCGGCGCGGACGGGCACGTCCTAGAGATCATCGAGTACAAGGAGCCGCCGACCATCGAGGCCGACGCCGACTTCCAGTACGAGCGACGCCGCACCGGCGGCACCCACCTGGCATTCTTCGTCGAGGACGCGAGGACGATGTGGGAGAGGCTGGTGGAGATGGGCGGGCAACCCCTCAACCCGCCCATAGAGGTCCTGCCGGGGGTGTGGGAGTGCTACATGCAGGACCCGGACGGGAACTGGATAGAGATCACCTCGGACGAAAAGCACAACGCCCAGCAGTTCGTGGTCAGGCAGAACCAGACGCTGCCGTGACGGCCCGCGCCCAGGGCGCGGGCACGCGGGCGGGAAGAGACCTAGCGGGAGGAGAACGGGAATGGCGCTGACGATGTATCACACCGGGTTCGTGGTGGAGGACATGGAGAGGGCGGTCAGGTTCTACACCGAGGGCGTCGGGCTCACCGTCGACGTCGACATGGATCTCCAGGGCTACGGGCTCCAGCAGGTCGTGGGCTACGAGGACGCCCACATCCACGCGGTGATGCTCACGGCCAACGACGGGCACATACTCGAGCTGCTCCAGTACCTGACCCCGAAGGGCGTCAGGCGCGAGCGCGACCAGCAGCACCCAAGAGCGCTGGTCGGGGCGGCGCACCTCGGCTTCATGGTCGAGGATGCCGACGCAACGCTGAGGCGGTGCCTCGAGCTGGGCGGGACCCAGCTCAACCCCGTGGTGCAGGCGTACGAGACGGTGCGCGCCTGCTACCTGCAGGACCCGGACGGGAACTGGATCGAGCTCGTCCAGGACGAGGTCCAGCGCGCGAGTCCGTTCACCATCACCCAGAACCGCACCCGTCCGTTCGACTAGCGCGATTCCAAGCGTTTGCAACAGCCTTATGGCCTTAGACCATCTACGAGGCCCTGCCCAACGCGCTGCGGGTTCGCTTGACAGGTTAGGCTAGGATAGGCGAGAAGGGTGGGCTCCTTACTCATGTAGGCAGTTGGGCGGACTGCTGCGAGGAGCGTTGGACCCACGTAAGGCGTGTCGTCGAAAGTAGTAGCGGATTTAGATGGAGACGTGGGAATACCGTGAATATTAGATCGATATATTGGATAGTATTGACGGTGATAGCGGCACTGATTGTAGCCGCCTGTGCTCCTTCTAACCCGAAGGTTATAAAGGAGAGTGACTATAAGGAAGATTGGCCATTCATAGTGTCGGAGGTAGACCTGCATTGCGATACCCTGCATATACCGAATATGAAGAGCTATGGATCAGTGTGGGTTCAGGTCGATGACAGACTCTACCCATTGAACGGGACCGCTAAGAGCCAGCTAAAACGACTACGTCCTGGGGCGAATATTAGAGACACTTTCGATATATGGCGCGATGACCCCGATTGGCCTGGATCCAAGATCGGCTACAGTTCTTTGATAGATGAAGGACTTGAACTGTGCTAGTGCCGCTCCTGATAGGGTATCGGGGTCGTCTGTGCCTTAACTCCTCTATTGTCAAGTGTGTGACGGAGGCAATGGGCGGGGCAGCTTGGCAAGGAGCATAGGGTATATTGGGCAGCAACTCCGACACGGCCATTGGATCGCGTGAAGACTAGCGTCCGCAGGGCGGTCCGGGCCGATGCGGGCACGATCGCGTCCTTCAACGCACGGATGGCGCGGGAGACCGAGGGGATCCAACTTCCCGCGGAGATCGCCCGGCCGGGCGTGGAGGCGGTCTTCGACGACCCGTCCCATGGGTTCTACTTGGTCGCCGAGGAGGGGGGGGCCGTGGTCGGCTCCCTGATGATCACCTACGAGTGGAGCGACTGGAGCAACGCCGATTACTGGTGGATACAGAGCGTGTACGTCGACCCCGGGCACCGGCGCAGGGGGGTGTACAGGTCGCTCCACGACGCCGCCGTCGCCATGGCCCGCGAGGCCGGCAACGTCCGCGCCCTCAAGCTCTACGTCTACGAAGAGAACCGGCGGGCAAAGGCCACTTACGAGGCGCTGGGCATGGAGCGGGCGTACCACGCGATCTACGAGATCGCGGTGAGGCCCGGCGAGACGGCCAGGGGCTAGGCCCCCGCCGCAGCCGCCCCCGGCAAGGGGGGACTTCCGGCCGCGGCGCTACTCGAAGGCGAGTATGCGCTTGGGGTTGTTTACCAGGATGTTGTCGATGTTCTGCTGGGAGAAGCCGCGCCTTCTCATGCGCGGGACGATCGACTCGAGGATGTGCGCGTAGCCCTTTCCGCCGTACCTGGTGAGCCCGGTCTTGAAGCACACGTCCTGGGCGATCAGTATCCGGTCCTCGTAGCCCATGGTGATCAGGTGCTCGAGCCGCTCCATGCGCTGGACGTCCGTGGGTATGAAGATCGGCTGGTCTGCGACGGCCCCCCAGACGGTGTCCTCGCCGCCGAAGGTGTCGTACTCGAGGTTCACGCCGGTCCTGGCCACCTCCTCGATCAGGTCCATGTTCGGGAAGGTGTCCAGGTGGCCCATCACTATCCTGTGTGGCTTGGCCCCCGCCTCGATCAGGTCGTTTATGTGGTGGAGCAGCGAGTCGGGGTGGAAGCCGGGATGGATGAGGATGGGCGCCCCGGTCTCCTGGGCCGCGTACGCCGAGGCCCGCAGGATCTTGCGCGAGGTCTCGTTGGTCGGCCAGAAGTTGCCCACCTCGCCGATGATGCCGACCTTGACCCCGGTCTCCTTCACGCCGACGGTCACGTCGCGGATGATCGAGTCGGTCACCTCCTGCTCGGACCTGCGGTCCATGTCAGGGGGGTAGGAGAGGGGAACGTAGTGCGAGCCGCCCAGGATCAGGTTCAGGCCGGTCGCCCGTGACATGCGCGCAAGCGCAAGGGGGTCCCGGCCTATCCCGATCGAGGTGGTGTCCACCATCGAGTGCCCGCCCGCAAGGCAGTACCGCCTGACCTCCTCGGTCTGGATCTTCTCGTCGAGCAGCAGCTGGATGTCCTTGTTGTGAGACCAGCGCTTGCCGATGTTGCCCCGGATGTCCATCGTCAGCGGGGCGTCGATGTACCAGCGCTCGGAGGCCTCCTCCGGCATCTGGAAGTAGCAGGACAGGTCTATGAGCGCGTGCTCGTGGGTGATCGTTATGCCCAGGTCGTCCGGCTCTATGAGCCCCAGGACGGTCTGGATCTTTCCGCTTCGCTCAGAACTTGCCACTGTCTCCTCCTGGCCGGGCGCCGCCCGCATCAGCAGGCTGCGGGGCCGCGGCGCCCCCGATTATATGCGCGGCCGCAGTGGGTGCGGACGCTGGGGGGGTGCGGGCTCGCGCGGGGTCGCTCCTACGGGAAGGCGAGCGCCCTCGCCGGGTTGCCCACGAGCAGCTTGCCTATGGTTTCCTCGGACAGGCCGCGCCCGCGCATGCGCGGGACGATCGACTCGATGATGTGCGCGTAGCCCTTGCCGCCGTTGCGTACGAGCGCGGTCTTGAAGCACACGTCGTGGGCCACCAGCACGCGGTCCTCGTGGCCCCACTCGACGAGCTGCACTATCCAGTCGATCCGTTCATCGTCCGAGGGGATCACGGTGTCCTGACCGGCGATCTCGCCCCAGAGCGTGTCCTCGAAGCCGAAGGTGTCGTACTGGACGAACGCCCCGGTCTCCGCGACCTCCCGCACGGCCTCCACGCTCATCGCATCGACGTGGCCCATCACCACCCTCGAGGGGTCGGCGCCGCCGTCCACTAGGTCGGACATGTGGTGCATGAGCGCCTCGTCGCTGAAGCCGGGATGGATGGTCACTGCGGCTCCCGTCCTGGCCGACGCCGCACCCGACGCGCGAAGCACCCTGCGCGAGACCTCGTTGGTCGGCCAGAAGTTGCCCACCTCGCCGATGATCCCGGCTCTTATGCCGGTCTCGCCGACGCCCACGTCGATGTCGCGGACGATCGAGTCGGCGATCTCGTCCTCGGAGCGCGCGAGCAGTGCGGCGTCGTAGGTGACGGGGACGTAGTGGGAGGCGCCCATGACGATCCCCACGCCGGTGGCGCGCGAGATGCGCGCGAGCGCCAGCGGGTCGCGGGCGATGCCTATCGAGGTTGTGTCCACCACCGACCCGCCCCCGGCTACGAACCACCGCCCCAGCTCCTCGGCGCCCACCCGCTCGTCCAGGAGCGTGCAGTTGTCGTGGCTGTACCACCAGCGCCTGCCCATGGTGCCCAGGCGGTCCATGGAGACGGGCGCGGGGATGTGCCAGCGCTCGCTCGCCTGGTCCGGCATCATGAAGTAGCAGCGAAGGTCGATCAGCACGTGCTCGTGCATGCTGGTCATGCCGAGGTCGCCCGGGTCGATCAGCCCGAGCACGGTCTGGACCTTTCCGCTTCTGTTCGCCGGTGCCGACATGGTGAAGAACGATGCCCCGGGCGCGACCAAGTCGCCGCGTGCGATCTGGGCTGCCCCGGACGGCGCGTTGCGCCGAGTGTAGCACGGGCCGCGGGCACGGCCGGGGGATGGCTACGTGGCGGTGAGTGGTCCCAACGCCGGGCAGGCTCTAGTAGCACGGGCCGCGGGCACGGCCGGGGGATGGCTACGCCGCGGGGAGTCCCGCCTCCAGCCTGAGGTAGGCGCGTATGCCGGCGGCCATGAAAGCCTGTACCTCAGGGCTCATGCCGGCGGCCTCGTCCATCAGGTCCTTTACGTCAGGGCGGGGCTCGTCCAGGCTGGGTCCGAACATCTCGTCCAGGTAGACGTCGGCAGAGACCGCAGCGTGCAGTCGGTCCAGCATCACCGGATCGAGCGTCGGGTCCGACTCCTTGAGCGACTCCAGCTCGGCCTTCAGCTCGTCTACCAGCGCGATCGCGTCGATCATCTCTACCGCCCCATGCGAACGATCCGCCCAGCAGTCCGAAGACCGGGGTCCTGACGGTCATCAGCCGTTCCGTCAGGTCTTGGAATCGTCTTGAAGATTTGACGTCAAGCAGTATAGAGCCGTTGCGGGCATTCAGTCAACACGTGTAGAATGCAAGACGTCATGGTGACAGCACGCCGCGGAGGCAGGCCCGCCACCGCACGTCCCCGCGAGACGCCCGATCAGCACTCGAAGGCCCTGACGGTGCGCGTGCCCGTGGGCCTGTGGAAGTCGGTCAAGATCAAGTGCGTCGAGGAGGACACCAACATCCAGGCCGTCCTCGCCGACTTCCTGCGCGAGTGGGCGGACGAGCGCTGACGCCCACCGCCGGTCGCCGCCGTTCGTCCCCATGCCTTACCGCGGCCGCACCCCTTCACGCCGAGGCCCCGGGGCGTTAGGGTAGGGGCCGGATCGAGGGTGCGCCCGCGGTCACGGGAGGGCTTGGCATCATGTCCGAGCAGGGCAAGTCGATCGTGCGCCGGTTCATCGAGGAGATAGACCGCGGCGGATCTCCGCCCGGCGACATGGTCACCGCCGACTTCCGCGCCCACTTCCCCGGCTCCCCGAACCTGTCGTTCGACGACTACAGGTCCATGACCGAGGGCGTCTACGGCGTCCTTGAGGGCCTGCGCCACGACGTGCACGACCTGATCGCCGAGGGCGACCTCGTCGTCTACCGCAGCACCAACTCCGGAAGGCACGCCGGCGAGCTCATGGGCGCAGCGCCCACGGGCAGGGAGGTGTCCGTCACCTCGATGGCCGAGTTCCGACTCGAGGGAGGCAGGATCGCCGAGGTATGGGTGGAGATGGACAGCCTCGGCCTGATGCGCCAACTCGGCGCCGAGCCCGGGCGAGAATCCTCCGCGGGATGACCTCCACCGCGCGCCCCGTCAGCCGGGCGGCCTGGATCGCCCTTGCCGCGCTCGCGGCGTCGCTGGCGCTGCTCGGCCTCGCCTGCGGGGGTTCACCGCAGGAGGACGACGCCGATGCCGAGGTCGAGATCGTTCAGGCCCCCGGCACCAAGTCCGAGGCGGATGAGCAGGCCAGGCTGGCCGCCAGGCCCGCCGGTCACCTGGCCGAGGCGCGAATCGACCACGCCGCCACCGTGCTGGCGGACGGGAGGGTGCTGGTCACCGGCGGCAAGGGCATCGTCAAGTACCCGAGGGGCTCGCTGACGGACACGGCCGAGCTGTTCGATCCGAGCGTGCTGGACTGGGCGCTGACCGCCCCGATGCCGATGGCAAGGGAGAACCACAGGCTGACGCTGCTGGGCGACGGCAGGGTGCTGGTCACCGGTGGCAGGGGGCCGACCTCATACCCGCTCTCCGCCGCGCTGTTCGATCCCGAGACCGAGACCTGGTCGGCGGCCGCCGACATGGAGGCCGGGCGCGCGAACCACGAGGCGACGGTGCTCGCCGACGGCAGGGTGCTCGTCACCGGCGGCAAGACCAGGGTTCTGTATCTGGACACCGCCGAGGTGTACGACCCCGGTGCAGACTCGTGGACGGCGGCCGGGACGATGTCCGTCCAGCGGGCCTGGCACCGGGCGACGCTCCTATCGGACGGGCGCGTCCTGGTCACCGGCGGGAAGAGGCCCGCCGTGCAGGCCCTCTCCGAGGTCGACATATACGACCCCGCCGACGGGAGCTGGACGGCCGCGGCCAGCCTCCTGACCGCCCGCAGGGCCCACACCTCGTCGCTGCTCCCGGACGGCAGGGTACTGGTGGTCGGAGGCTACGGCGAGGACAAGGAGCCGGTCGCCTCGGCGGAGATCTACGATCCGGCTGCGGATGCCTGGTCACCCGCGGGCAGCCTGCGGCACGTGAGGGCGGACCACACCGCGACAGTGCTCGGCGACGGGATCCTGATCGTCGCTGGAGGCATCCGCGAGTTCACGCTCACCGAGGCGTACGACCCGGCCACGGGCGCTTGGACGGGCCGGGCCGAGCTCAGCCAGCCGCGCTACCTGCACTCGGCCGCGCTGCTGGCTGACGGCACGCTGATGGTCACCGGCGGGATAGAGGGTGCGGGGGACGGGCGCAGGTCCGACACCGTGGAGATCTACGACCCTCTCGCCGACGCCTGGACGGCGGGCGACGCCGCTCCCGAGCAGGCCGGAGCCGAGGAGCCGTAGGCGGCTCGCATCGTCCCCCCGGGGGCCTAGGCCCGTCGCTCGCCTCCACGTGATGGTCGGCAGGCCTGGCGACCCGCCATGAAGACGGTTCAGCGCCGTCGAGCGAGGCGAGCTCAAGAAGGGCGTGGCGGCCGCGACGCCGCGTCGGCCGGACATCGACCAAAGGCGGTTCTGAGCGATGATCTACGCATACCCATGTCAGCTGACCCCCGATGAAGAGGGGGGCCTGCTAGCGACCTTCCCCGATGTGCCGGAGGCCATCGCCGGCGGAAGGGACCGCGATGAGGCCCTGGCGATGGCGGAGGACGCACTCGCTACGGCTCTGGCTGGATACGTTCACGCGAGGCGGGACATACCGCCCCCCGGCGCGGCGGCAGGCGACCAGGTGTCGGTGCCCGTGCCGACCGTCGTCGCCGCCAAGCTCGCCCTGTACTCGGCCATGAGGGCGCAGCGCATCACCAAGGTGGAGGTCGCCCGCAGGCTTGGCGTCAGCGAGGCCGCCGTGCGAAAGCTGACCAACCCGGATCACCGCTCCCACATCGGCCAGGTGCAAAGGGCGCTCCGGGCGGTGGGCCGCGTTCTCAAGGTCGAAATTACCGCCGCCTGAACGCGCCGGTGTTGCCCTCTGAGCAGGGAGCGGGCCGTCGGTAGCCTGCGGCCATGCGGTGCGGCGTTCCCGTCGGCGGCAATGCCGACAGCGATCGTGCATCGCCGCGGGATGGCCCCACTTTCGGCCTGGCTGGACGGCTCAGCCCGGCGCCGCGCCCGTCACCCTCTCAAGCCAGGCGATGATGCGCTCGACCTCGGGCGTCACGCCGTCGATCTTGTGCTCGACGTAGTCGAATGTGTGGTCGAAACCCCCGGGCACCGAGACGGTGGTGTGCACGTTGGCGTTGGCGAGAGCCTTGGTCATGGCCAGGGTGTTGCTGAGCAGGGAGTCCTGGTCCCCGCACACCAGGTAGCAGGGCGGGAAGTCGGACAGGTGCGGGGAGAGAATCGGGCTGACCAGCGGATCGCGGTGGTGCTGAAGGAAGTTGGGCCCCAGGTACGCGCGGTTGAAGGCGACCTCGACCCACCCGCTGTTTGAAAGCGGCTCCGCCGTCATCAGCGGGAAGTCGAACACGCCGTAGTAGAGCAGGGCGCCCGCCAGCCGGACTGGCACGCCCGCAAGGTCACCCCCGTCGACCGCGTCCGGGTCGCCGTGCAGAACGTGTGCCGTGGCGGCCGAGAGATTCGCTCCGGCCGAGTCGCCGCCGATGACGAGGTTCCCGCCGTCGCCGCCGAAGTCGGCTATGTTCCGCGTTATCCATCGGGCCGCGTAGACGGCATCCGTGGGGGCGTTGGGGAAGGGGCGCTCGGGCGCGAGCGAGTAGTCGAGATTGACCACCACGAACCCGCGCTCTGCCAGCCGCATCGTCTTTCGCCGCACCCCCACGGGAGACCCCACGCACCACCCCCCGCCGTGCATGTAGAGGATGACCGGGAACGGGCCGTTCCCCTCGGGCACGTATATCTCGGCGGTCAGGTCCCAGCCGTCCCGCTCCCTGAGCACGACCCGCTCGTGCACCCGGCCGACGCTCGGCATGTCGGTGTTCAGGTAGGAGAAGTCCATGGCGGCCCGGATGTGGGGCATCTCCTCGGCCGACTGGGGCGGGGGGGCGTCGACCTCCTGCCCGACCAGCAGGGAGAACCAGTTGTTGTTGTTCGGATGCGGCATTGCTTCCTCCTTGACGGCGAACTTTCGGGGCGCCGGGGCCATTGTAGGCCAGTCGCCGCGGATGCCGACGGACGCGATGGGACAGGCGTCCAGACGTATGTGAACGCAGGTACAAACGCGTTGTCCGTGTCCATGGGCGTCTGGTATATTCAGACCGATGTTCGACCACGACGTAATCGTCATCGGCGCGGGTCTTGCGGGTATGCGGGCCGCGCTTGCCGCGGCCGAAAACGGGGCCGACGTAGCGGTCGTCACCAAGGTCTACCCGGTTCGAAGCCACTCGAACGCCGCCCAGGGAGGCATCAACGCCGCGCTCACCGACCGAGGCGACAACTGGGAGGACCACGCCTTCGACACCATCAAGGGCTCCGACTACCTGGCCGACCAGGACGCCGTCGAGGTGATGGCGCGCGAGGCCGGCTCCGAGGTCATCGGCATGGAGCACATGGGCGCCACCTTCAACCGCGACGAAACCGGCCATCTCGGCGTGCGGGCCTTCGGCGGTCAGCGCGAGGCCCGCACCTTCTTCGTCGCCGACTTCACCGGCCAGGCCCTGCTCCACGTGCTCCACGAGCAGGTAATCAAGTCCGGCGTGCGCGTCTACGAGGAGTGGTTCGTGACCACGCTGGTCATGGACGAAGGGCGGTGCACCGGCGCGGTCGCCATGGACATGCGCACCGGGGATCTGCACTACCTGCGGGCCAGGGCCGTCATCATGGCCACCGGAGGGGTGGGACGCGTCTTTGAGCCCAGCACCAACGCGCTGATCTGCACCGGCGACGGCATCGCGCTCGCCTACGAGGCCGGTGCGGGCGTGATGGACATGGAGATGGTCCAGTACCACCCCACGACGCTCAAGAGCAACGGCGCGCTGATGTCCGAGGCCGCCCGCGGCGAGGGCGCCTACCTGATCAACTCCGAGGGCGAGCGCTTCATGGAACGCTACGCCCCGAACATGATGGAACTCGCCTCCCGCGACGTGGTCTCGCGCGCGGAGCAGATCGAGATCAACGAGGGCAGGGACGTAGACGGCTGCGTGCTGCTCGACGCCCGCCACCTCGGCGAGAGGCTCATCAGCGAGCGCCTCAGCCAGATCCGCCAGCTGGGAATCGATTTCGCCGGCCGCGACCTCGCCCACGAGCCGGTGCCCATCCGCCCGGGCATGCACTACATCATGGGCGGCATACGGACCGACATCGACGGGCTGACGTCGGTCCCGGGGCTGTACGCGGCCGGCGAGACGGCCTGCGTGAGCGTCCACGGGGGCAACCGGCTCGGCGCCAACTCGCTGCTCGACACCCTTGTCTTCGGGCGAAGGTCCGGCCAGCACGCCTCGGACTGGGTCAGGGACCAGCCGGCACCCACGGCAGGCGGCTCGGTCGAGGATGCCGAGGGCCGCCGCCTCCAGGCGATGCTCGACCGGGCCGACGGCGAGCTGTTCGGCCCGGTGCGCATGGACCTGGGGGTTACCATGAACCGCCACCTCGCGGTCTACCGCGACCAGGCGGGCATGGAGGAGGCGCGCGCCACGCTGTCCGCCCTGAGGGAGCGCTACGAGCGCGTGGTTGTCCACGACAAGGGCAAGGTGTTCAACACCAACCTTATCTTCACGCTCGAGCTTGGCTTCATGCTCGATTGCGCAGAGACCATCATCGCCGGCGCACTCGAGCGCCGGGAGAGCAGGGGAGCGCACACGCGGACCGACATCCCCGACCGAAACGACGCCGAGTGGCTCAGGCACATCGTTCTCACCAAGGGCGAGGAGACGCCGAACGTCGAGTACGCCCCGGTGACAATCACCAACTGGCAGCCGCAGGTGCGCAGCTACTAGGCGCCGGCCGCGGGGGACCACAGGGCATGGAAGTAACCCTAAGCGTAAGGCGATACGACCCGGACTCCGAGAGCCCGGAGGCCTTCTACCAGGACTTCACCGTCGAGGTGGACGAGGCGGCGACGGTCTTGGACGGGCTGATCAAGGTCCGCGAGGAGGTGGACGGCACCCTGGCCCTGCGCTGCTCGTGCCGCAGCGCCATCTGTGGGTCGTGCGCGATGCGCGTGAACGGCCGCGGGGTCCTGGCGTGCAACACCAAGCTGGCGGACCACGCCGGGCCCGGCGCGGGCGCCGTCACGGTCGACCCGGCCGGCAACATGGGACTGCTCAAGGACCTGGTGGTCGAGTTCGACGTGCACTGGGACAAGGTCAGGGCTGTCGATCCCTGGCTCAAGCCGTCCGGCCCCGCGCCCGCCCAGGAGTACATCGCCTCCGAGGAGTCGATGCTCCACCTCGCCGGCGTAATGGGCTGCATACAGTGCGGGGTTTGCGTTTCGGACTGCACCGTGCTGGAGGTGGACGAGAACTTCCTCGGGCCGGCCGCTCTTGCCAAGGCCTACCGGTTCGTCGCGGACCCCAGGGACGACGCTTACGTGGACCGGCTCGGAGAGCTGGACAAATACGGCGGCATCTGGGACTGCACCCGGTGCATGCAGTGCGTCCAGGTCTGCCCCAAGGGCGTCGATCCGATGGGGCGGATCATGTCCCTGAGGGACATGGCCATGGAGGCCGGGTACGTCGAGAACAACGGCGCGCGCCACGCCGCGGCCTTCTCGGACATCGTCGAGCGCAACGGCCTGCTCAACGAGTTCTGGCTCACGATGAAGACCTTCGGGATGTTCAACTTGCCCGAGATGGTCAAGCTCGCCCCGATCGGGCTCAAGGCGATGCTGCGGGGCAAGATGCCGCCGATAGCCTACGAGAAGATCCCCGGGGCGGGGGAGGTGGCGCGCATATTCGAGAGGGTGGGGGACAGACGTTGAAGTACGCCTTCTATCCCGGCTGCGTGGCCAGGGGGGCCTCGCCCGAGCTCTACGTCGCGACGCTGGAGGTGTGCGCGTTGCTGGGCATCGAGCTCGACATCCCGTCGCTGGAGGCCGCCTCGTGCACGGGCGCCGGGGTCCTTCAGGAGAAGAGCCAGCGCCTCGGCGACACCCTCAACGCCCGCACCCTGGCGCTGGGAGAGCGCGCCGGCTTGCCGATCATGACCATCTGCAGCACGTGCCAGGGAGTCATGGGCCAGGCTGAGAAGAGGCTGGGCGACCCGGAGTACCGCGAATCGGTCAACGCCGACATCGCCGAGGAGGGCCTGGAGTACGGGGGCGGCCAGCCGGTGCGCCACCTGCTGTGGATCCTGCTCGAGGACTACGGGATCGACCGCCTCAGGGAGAAGGTGGTAAGGCCGCTGACCGGGCTGCGCATAGCCCCCTTCTACGGGTGCTACATCGTCCGGCCCGAGGACGCGCTGGGCTTCGACGAGAACCCCGAGCGCAGGAACTCGCTTGAGATCGTCATCGAGGCGGTGGGGGCCGAGGTCGCCGACTTCCCGGGCAAGACGGCCTGCTGCGGCTTTCCCATCCTGACGATCAACCAGACCAACTCGATGAAGATGGTCTCCAACCACACCCTGGCGGCCAAGCGCGAGGGAGCCGCGGCGATGGTCACGCCCTGCCCGCTGTGCCACCTCAACCTGGACGGCTACCAGCCCACCGCCGCGAGGCAGGTGGGCCGCCCCATCGACCTGCCGATCCTCCACCTGCCCCAGCTGCTCGGGCTGGCCCTGGGGATAGACCCGGAGGTCTTGCGCCTAAACAAGCACATCGTCGAGACCGACAAGGTGCTCTCGGCCCTGGCGCTCAGGCCCTGACCGCCGGCGCCGGCGGCTAGCCGGCGGCCGACAGCGACCGCATCGCTTCGACCAGCTCGCGGACTGCGTCCGCCGAGCGGCGCAGCGCCGACAGTTCGCCCTCCGTAAGGTCGAACTCGATGATCTCCTCGATGCCGTCGGCGCCCAGCTTGACCGGAACGCCCACGTAGAGGCCGTCTATCCCGTACTGCCCGGTCAGGTGTGCGGTGCAGGGGAGTATCTGCTTTCGGTCCAGCAGGATCGACTCGACCATCTGCACGATCGACGCCGACGGCGCGTAGTAGGCGCTCCCGGTCTTTAGCAGCCCCACGATCTCGGCGCCCCCGTCGCGGGTGCGCTGCACTATCTCGGCGAGGCGGGCCTCCGGAATCAGGCTGGTCACCGGCACGCCGCCCACCGTCGTGGGGCCGACCGTGGGGACCATCGTGTCGCCGTGGCCCCCGAGCACGTACGCCTGGACGACGTCCACCGAGACGCCGAGCTCGCGCGCGAGGAAGGTGCGGTACCTGGCCGTGTCCAGTATCCCGGCCATGCCCACCACCCGCCGCGACGGGAACCCGCTCACCCCAAGCGCGTGCTGCGCCATGGCGTCGAGCGGGTTGGTGACGATGATCAGCACCGCCTCGGGGGAATGGGCCGCGACCTCCGAGACCACCGAGGAGACGATGTTCATGTTGGTCCTAAGCAGGTCGTCGCGGCTCATGCCCGGCCTGCGCGCCACCCCCGAGGTCACAACCACTATGTCCGACCCGGCGGTCTCGGCGTAGCCGTTGGCGCCCACCATCATCGAGTCGGAGCCGATCACCGGCCCCGACTGCAGGATGTCCAGCGCCTTGCCCTGCGGCAGGCCCTCGACTATGTCGACCAGCACCAGGTCAGCGTAGCCGGCGTCGAATATGCGCTGGGCGCAGGTGGCGCCCACGTTGCCGGCGCCGACGATGGTTATCTTGGGTCTCATGCTCCCTCCGCCGCGACGTAGCTCTCCCACCTCGCCTCCATGTCGGGGTCGGCGACGGTGGACATGACATAGTCCCCGTACTCGGCGCCCGTCGCGCCGGTGTCGCGGCCGGTCATCGCGACCGAGCGCTCGTACTGGCCGCATATGTCCAGGGCCTTGCCGAGCCTGGCGCCCAGGTCCGCGTGGCCAATGTGCTCGAGGAGCATCGCGCCCGCCCTGAGCATCGAGCTCGGGTCGGCGTACTGGGCCCTGCCCTCGGTTACCATCCTGGGCGCGCTGCCGTGGATCGCCTCGAACATCGCGTGCCGGCGCCCGATGTTCGCTGAGCCCGCGGTGCCCACGCCCCCCTGGATCTCGGCCGCCTCGTCGGTGAGGATGTCGCCGTAGAGGTTGGGGAGCGCCAGCACCTGGAAGCTGGCCCTGCGCTTTTCGTCGATGAGCTTGGCGGTCATGATGTCGATGTACCACCCCTCCCAGCCGATGCCCGGGTAGCGCCGGGCCACTCTCTCGGCCACCTCGAGGAACTTGCCGTCGGTCGTCTTGACGATGTTGGCCTTGGTGACGACCGTGACGCTGTCCTTGCCGGTGCGCCGGGCGTGGGCGAACGCCGCGTCCAGGATCCGCTCGGCGCCCTGGGTGGTGGTGACGCGGAAGTCGATCGCGAGGTCGTCTGTGACGTCTATGCCCTGGTCGCCGACCGCGTAGATGTCCTCGGTGTTCTCCCTGAAGAACGTCCAGTCGATCCCCAGCCTCGGGATCCTGACGGGCCGCACGTTGGCGAACAGGTCCAGCTCCTTGCGCATCGCCACGTTCGCCGACTCGATGTTGGGCCACCCGTCGCCCTTCTCAGGGGTGTGGGTGGGGCCCTTGAGCGTGACGTGGCACCGCCCGATCTCGGCAAGCACGTCGTCTGGGATCGCCTTCATCTGCGCCGCCCGGTTCTCGATCGTCAGGCCCTCGATGTCGCGGAACTCGACCTTGCCCGACGCCGTCTCGGCGCCGAGCAGGTGCTCTAGGACCCGCCTGGTCTCGGCGCAGATCGAGGGGCCTATCCCGTCGCCGCCCATGACGCCGATCACGAGGGGCGAGACGGCCGAGTAGTCGATCCACTCGGTGTCGCCCTTCATCCGCTCGATGCGGGCGAGCTGGCGCTCGATGATCGTCGCAAAGTGGGCCTGGGCGGCCCTCACGGCATTTTCCTCAGACAATTGCTCCGCTCCCTTCTGACTCAGCCGGGCGCGATCACGGCCAGGGTCGCGCCCTTCTCCACTCTGGTGCCCGCGGCGACCGGCAGCGACCTGATGGTACCGGCGACCGGCGCCGGTAGCGAGTTCTCCATCTTCATCGCCTCCATCACGATCACCTGCTCGCCCTCCCGGACGTTCTGGCCCTCGGCTACCAAGTGCCTGACTATCAGGCCCGGCATCGGTGCGGCGACGACCGCGTCGCTCGCCCGGGGCCCGGCCCCGGCCCCCTCGGCGAGCGCGGCGCCGTCGCGGGGGTCCACCTCGACGAGGAACCTCTCGCCGTCCACGTACACGTCGAACGCCCTGGCGCCGGCGCTGGGCCCGTCCGCGCGTCCGGCGACCTCCGGGGAGGGCCCCGCTGGCCCGGCGGGCGCCGCGTCCGGCGGGGGCCGCATCTCGTCCGGCACGGGGTCGAGGCCGTGCTTGATGCGCAGGAACCTCAGCCCGGTGGTGGGGTAGAGCGCGTAGGTCAGCACGTCGTCGACGTCGTCCGTGATCTCGGAGACCGCCGCTCGCGCGGCATCCAGCTCCGGTTCGATCTCGTCGGCCGGCCGCCCGGCCGGCGGGCTCGCGCCCTCGCCGGCGCTCTCGAGCACGGCCTTGCGGACGCCGGCGTCGATCTCCGCGGGCGGGCGCCCGTAGTGGCCGAGGACGTAGTCGCGCACGGTCTGAGAGACCATGCTGAAGCGCCCGAAGAGCACGTTGCTCACCGCCTGCGAGCCCACCATCTGGCTCATCGGCGTGACCAGCGGCGGATAGCCCAGCTCGGCCCTCGTGCGGGTGATGTCGGCGAGCACCTCGTCCAGGCGGTCGATCGCCCCGGCCTCGCGCAGCTGCGAGATGAGGTTGGACGTCATGCCGCCGGGGATCTGGTGCCCCAGCACCTTGGCGTCGATCACCGCGGCCCTCGGGGTCTTCATGAGGTCCGCGTACCTGGGCAGGACGTCCTCCAGCCTGTCCGCGAGGCCGGCCAGCCGCGGCAGGTCCAGCCGCGGGTCGCGCTCCGTACCCATCAGCGTCACCAGCATCGGCTCGATGGCGGGCTGCGAGGTCCGAAGTGCCAGGGGAGACAGACACGTGTCGACCGTGTCCGCCCCGGCCTCGATGGCCTTCAGGACCGTCATGGAGGCCATGCCCGACGTGTAGTGCGTGTGGAGCTGCACCGGCACGCTCAGCTCCTCCTTGAGGGTGCCGATCAGCTCGTAGGCGTCGTAGGGCGCCAGCAGGCCGGCCATGTCCTTGACGGCGACGCTGTCGGCGCCCAGCTCCTCGAAGCGCCTGGCCTTGCCAACAAAGTAGTCCAGGTTGTAGATCGGCCCCCCCATCCTCGCCTCGGTGACCGAGTAGCAGATCGTCATCTGCAGGTGGCGGCCGGTCGCCCTGACCGCCGCGGCCGCCGCGGTCAGGTTCCACTCGTCGTTGAGGGCGTCGAACACCCGGAAGATGTCGACCCCGTTCTCCGCCGAGCGCTCGACGAAGGCGCCGACCACGTCGTCGGCGTAGCTGCGGTAGCCGACGAGCGACTGTCCCCGCAGCAGCATCTGCAGCGGGGTGTTCGGTATCAGCCGCTTGAAGGCGCGCAGCCGCTCCCACGGGTCCTCGGCCAGAAAGCGCGTCGCCACGTCGAAGGTGGCGCCGCCCCAGACCTCCATCGAATGGAAGCCGACCGCGTCCATCTCGCCCGCCAGCGGGGCCAGGTCGTCGGTTCGCAGCCGCGTCGCCAGCAGGCTCTGGTGCGCGTCGCGGAAGGTCGTGTCGGTGATCCCTACCGGGTTCGCCACGAGCCCCCCGCACGGCGCGCGCCCCTGGTCCTCTGCCACGGCGCGCCTCTCCAGGAACCGACCCCGCCCCCTTCGCGCTCCGGGGCCGGGCCGCCCCGCATCCTCGACCACGCGGCGCTCCGCCATCCGCCGATGCCGCCGCCCGCCGCAACCGCGGCGGGGCGCATGGGCGCCGGCTGAGGCGCCTTCCCGGCGGGCGGTGCGGGGGCGATGCGGACGGCGGCGGGCGCCGCCATGCGCAGGTACAGCGAGACAGCGGCGGTGATGGCCGCCCTCACCCGGGCCGCCCGCGCCGGGTCGCCCCGGCTCAAAGGGGGATGCTCCCGTGCTTTTTCGGCGGGAGCACCTCGCGCTTGCTCGCGAGCATCTCCAGGGCGCGCAGGAGCTTGGGCCTGGTCTCGGCCGGCTCTATGACGTCGTCGATCAGGCCCCGGCTGGCCGCGACGTAGGGGTTCATGAGCTGCTCGCGGTACTCCTCGATGCGCCGATCGCGCACCTCGGCCGGGTCCTCGGCGGCCCTTATCTCCGACCTGTGGATGACGTTGACCGCCCCCTCGGCGCCCATCACGGCAACCTCGCCGGTCGGCCACGCGTAGTTGATGTCGCTCCTTAGCATCTTGGAGCTCATCACGATGAAGGCGCCCCCGTACGCCTTGCGGAGCAGGACGCTGACCTTGGGCACGGTCGCCTCGGCGTACGCGTAGATCAGCTTGGCGCCGTGCCTGATGATCCCCCCGTACTCCTGGGCGGTGCCCGGCATGAACCCCGGGACGTCCACGAAGGTGACCACCGGCACGTTGAAGGCGTCGCAGAAGCGCACGAAGCGCGCCGCCTTGGTAGACGCGTTTATGTCCAGCACCCCGGCCAGGTGCTGGGGCTGCTGGGCGACTATCCCCACCGGGCGCCCGGCCATGCGCGCGAAGCCCACCACTATGTTGCGCGCCCAGAGGTGATGGACCTCCATGAAGTCGCCGAAGTCGACGACCCTGCCGATGATCTCCAGGACGTCGTAGGCCTGGTTCGGGTCCTGCGGGATGATCCGGTCCATCTCCGGGTCCAACTCGTCCGCGTCCTCGCCCGGCGGGGCCGCGGCGGGCGGGTCCTGCTCGTTGTTGGAGGGAAGGTATCCGAGCAGGCGGCGGACCTGCTCAAGGCACTCCTGCTCGGTCGCGACGGAGAAGTGGGCCACGCCGCTCCTCGCCGAGTGGCTCTGGGCGCCGCCGAGGTCCTCGTGCGAGACCTCCTCGCCGGTAACGGCCCTGATCACGTCGGGGCCGGTGATGTACATCTGGCCGATGCCGCTGACCATGAAGATGAAGTCCGTCAGGGCGGGGGAGTAGGTCGCGCCCCCGGCCGCCGGGCCGAGTATCACCGAGACCTGGGGGATGACTCCCGAGGCCCGCGTGTTGCGAAGGAAGATCTCGCCGTAGCCCGCCAGGCTGTCGACGCCCTCCTGTATGCGGGCCCCGCCGGAGTCGATCAGGCCGACCACCGGCGCGCCGCTGCCCATGGCCAGGTCCATGGCCTTGCAGATCTTCTGGGCCACCGCCTCGGACAGGGAGCCTCCCAGGACGGTGAAGTCCTGGGCGTACACGAAGACCAGCCGCCCTTCGACCTTGCCGTAGCCGGTCACAACCGCGTCGCCGAGGTAGCGACGCTCGGCGAGGCCGAAGTCGGTGGACCTGTGCTCTACGAATGGATCGAGCTCCTGGAAGGAGCCGTCGTCCAGGAGGAGGTCGATGCGCTCCCTGGCGGTGAGCTTGCCCCGCCTGCGCTGGGCGTCGATCCTCTCGGGGCCCCCGCCCTGTCGGGCCCGCTCGCGCAGCCCCTGGAGCTCGTCCAACTTACTGTCCCGGTGTCGGCGGACGACCATGTTTGAACGAGTCCTGCTACCCGTGGAATAATCCACCAAAACCTAGCAAATATCCGGCCTATCCGCAAGTTAACAGACGCCTGCACGGCCCCGCGGAAGCCGCGCCTCCCGAGCGCCCCACGACCACGCCCAACGCATGTCGATAATCCCGGAGATAAGCCCCAAGCCACCCACCGTGATCGGCGGGCGCAGGTTCGAGTGGGGCTCAAGGACGTTCGTCATGGGCGTGATCAACGTCACGCCGGACTCGTTCTCAGGCGACGGCATCGGGACGGACGCCGCGCGCGCAGCCGAGATGGCCCGCGCCTTCGCCGGGTGGGGCTGCGACATCGTCGACATCGGCGGCGAGTCGACAAGGCCCCGGATGACCTACGGCGACGCCGCTCCCACCGCGGAGGCGGAGGAGCTGGGCAGGGTGCTGCCGGCCGTCGAGGCGGTCGCAGGGGCGGTCGACCTGCCGGTGTCCATCGACACTTACAAGGCCCGCGTCGCGCGCGCCGCGATCGGGGCGGGGGCGTCGATGATCAACGACGTGTGGGCGCTCGGGCGCGACCCCGAGATGGCCGGCGTCGCCGCCGCGGCGGGGGTGCCCGTCGTGCTGATGCACAACCAGGAACACACCCGCTACCGCGACCTTGTGCCCGACGTGATCGCCAGGCTCGCCGACCTGCGCGACGGCGCCGTACGCGCGGGGCTGGCCCCCGAGCGCGTCATCCTCGACCCGGGGATGGGGTTCGGAAAGACCGCGGCCCAGAACCTCGAGCTGCTCGGGCGCCTAGACGAGCTGCAGGCGCTGGCCTCCCCGCTGCTGGTCGGCACCTCCCGCAAGTCGACCATAGGCGCCGTGCTCGGCCTGGGGCCCGGCGAGCGCGTCGAGGGCACCGGCGCCACGGTCGCCCTGTCCATCGCCGCCGGCGCCGACATCGTGCGGGTGCACGACGTGCGGGAGATGGTGCGGGTCGCGCGCATGAGCGACGCGGTCATAAGGGGCTGGGATGGCGGCTAGGCCTCCGGCCCGGCGCGGCCTGTGAGGGGCGGCGGGGCGGGGCGGAGCGCGGCCTACGTGGGCATGGGCTCCAACCTCGGGGATCGCCTGGCCAACCTGCGGGCGGGCCTTGCCGAGCTGGAGCGGCGCGTCGGCCCCGCGGTGTGCTCGCCGGCCTACGAGACGCTCCCGGTGGGCATAGTCGACCAGCCGCCCTTCCTCAACGCCGCCTGCCGCGTCGAGACGCCGCTGGGCCCGCGCGACCTGCTGGAGGCGCTGCTGGCCGCCGAGGCGGCGCTGGGGCGGGTCCGGGCCGAGAGGGGCGGTCCCAGGACGCTGGACCTCGACCTGCTCGTCTACGGGGACCTGGTGATCGACGAGCCCGGTCTGACCGTGCCGCACCCGCGGATGCGGGAGCGGGCCTTCGTGCTGGTCCCGCTGGTGGACATCGCGCCCGGGCTCGTCGACCCGGTCTCGGGGCTCACCGCGAGGCGGCTGCTCGACGGCCTGCCCCGGCCGCTCGGCGTGGGAGAGAGCCTGGCGGTGCGCTAGGGCCCGTCCGGGTGCTCTATCGGGAGCATGTTGGGGATGCCGTCCTCGATCGGGTACTCGATCCCGGACTCGATGCACGTCAGCGTGCCCGTCAGGATCTCCCCGTCCTCCTCCCCCTCGCCGACGGACAGGGCGAGCTCGCCCCCGCAGACCGGGCACACGAGCATGTCGGCGAGATCCCTCTTCACAGGCTTCCTGCTGCCGCCCGCTAGCCGCCCCGCAGGGCGATCTCGAACAGCGCCCTAAGCATATCCGAAAGCAGGAACACGGCGATGCCGATGACGGTGATGCCGCTGTAGCCCGAGACGGCCGCGCGCGCCAGCGCAAGCGGCCTCGCTGACCATCCGCCCGCGGGCTCGGCCGCCCGGTAGGGGGACAGAACGGCCGCGGACCTTCGCTCCAGCTGGACCAGGACGAACATCCAGGCCGACAGCGCGACCTTTACGGCCAGTACGATCACGTAGGCGACCGTGGCGGCATCGTCGGTGAGCCGGTCGAAGGCGAGTATCGCGCCGCTCGCAACCAGCACGACGATGCACAGGTCGACCAGGGCGCGGAAGCGCTCGGGGGCGGCGCGCCGCGGCTGCTGCCCGGTCCCGTCGCCGCGCCCCCGGGACGGGCGCAGCACGGCTATGTAGAAGATGCAGCCGCCTATCCACGCCACGGCCGCCGTTACGTGCAGCCACCGGACGACCAGGATGAATGCGTCTGAGGCGCTCATCTCGCGGCGGCGGTGCCCGCGCGGGCGGCTCGGAGGGGCCGTCCGCCCCGCCGGCCCGGGCTAGTCGACGGCCTCCGCGATCAGCTCGTCGAGCTTCTCGCCGTCGAGCACCCCCGCCCACTTGCGCACGACCCTGTGGTCGGCGTCGAGGAAGACCGTGGTCGGGAAGCCGTTGACCTCGTAGTCGATGAGGATCTCGCCCGCGCGGTCCGGCCCGACGGCGTAGGTGATGCCGAACTCGTCGATGAACCCCTGTCCGTCCTCGACGGTGTCGAGCACCAGGCTCTGTATGCCCACGAACGCAACGCCGCCCGCGGCGTGGCGCCGCGAGGCGGCCTCGAGGTCGGGCATCTCCAGGCGGCACGGCGGGCACGACGGGTACCAGAAGTTGATCACGACCGGCCTGCCGGCTAGGTCCGACAGGCGCAGGGTGGAGCCCGCGGCGTGGTTCTCGTTCCCGAAGAGCGTTATCTCGAAGCCCGGCGCGGGACCAGCCGGCTCGCTCGGGGCCTGGTCCTCGGTCCCCGAGCAGCCCGCGGCCGCCGCCAGCGCCGCCGCGACGACGGCCAGCGCCGCCAGCCGCGCAGCGGCCGGGCGGACCCCGGATCCCGCCTGAGCGATCATCCGCATCTCGCCTCCTCCAGCCCGGGCCCCGCGCCCCTCACACCGGTTCGTCCTCGGCGATCAGGGATGCCGCGTACTCGGTGAGGACCGCCGCCCTTTCGGCGGGGACGCCGGAGGCCTCAAGGTACATCTCGAGCACCCTTTGCGGACCCACGGAGGCATTGTATTCCTCGCCCAGCCTGGTGCGGGACGCCCCGTGCCTTATCTCCCGGGATATCGAGACCAGGTAGTGCGCCCCACCGAGCGCCTCCCTGAGGCGCGCGTCCTCCAGCCGCGGCTCGTCCTCGGCGCCCACGGAGACCCTCAGCCGCACTACGGCCCCGGCCAGGTCGTGCCTTGCGATCTCCCTCAGCGCGGCCTGCGTCGGGTCCGGGTCGCCGTCGCGCACCGTCGCGCAGATCGTCAGCAGCCGCCTGGCCGCGACCGGCACGAACTCGAACGAGGTCATCCTCCCGCCCTGGGGGCGGTCGGGGTCCAGCTCCACGACGCAGAACCCCTTTTCCTCGCCCTCCTCGCCGAAGTCGACCCTCTGGAGCGCCCCCGAGTAGACGACGAGCGGTCGCTCTCCCAGCACCTGGTGGCGGTGGATGTGGCCCAGCGCCACGTACTCGAACTGGGGCAGGGCAAGGCTGCTTCGGCGCAGCACGTAGTCGCGTCCCAGCATCATCGACTGCTCTGAGCTGGTCACCGCCTCCGCCACCGACAGGTGGCCGGCCACAACGGCCGGCACGGCGGGATCGAGGCCGGCCGCGCACTCGGCGACCAGGTCGGCCAGCCTTCGCCCGATCAGCTCGTTGATGTCCTCGGGGGACATGCCACGGGCCTCGTCGCGGGCGAGCAGGGCGCTTCTGCGCGCCCACGGCAGCGCCAGGACCTGTATGGGACCCGACGGCGTCGCTACCGCGTGCACGCCGGGCCTCGCCCCGATGGTGACGTTGGGCACGCCGAGCGTCCCGAAGATATCCAGGGCCGTCGCCCGGCCGTCGACGGCCGGTATGTCGTGGTTGCCCTCGACCAGGAAGGTCGGGATGCCGGCCGCCGAGAGCCTGGCGATGCGCCTGGCGAACTCGCGCTGGTGCGTCTGCGAGGGATTGCGGCTCTTGTAGGCGTCCCCGCAGAACAGGGCGAGGTCGGCCCCGCCCTCGATGCAGCGCTCGACCACCTCGTCCAGCGTCTCGAGGAAGTCCACCAGCCTCGACGGCAGGCCCGTCTCGGGGTCGGCGCGCGAGTAGTTCTCGACCCCTATGTGTACGTCGCTGAAGTGGACGATCCTCAACGGCCGGCCCGCCGCCCGCGCCCGGCCGCCGCCGCGGCGGCGGTCACGCCTGAACGCCGGGGCCGAGGCGCCCGGCGAGCTCTAGCTCCAGGCCGGCGATCGGCACCCGCGCCTGCTCCATCGAGTCGCGCTCCCTGATGGTCACCGCGCCGTCGTCTAGGGAGTCGAAGTCGACGGTGACGCACAGCGGCGTTCCGATCTCGTCCTGGCGGCGGTAGCGCTTGCCTATGCTCTGGGTGTCGTCGTACTGCACGACGCCCCCCACGCTCCCGGATGAGCGAACGCCGTCGAAGACATCGCGCGCGAGGCGGGCCAGGTGCTCCTTCCTGCTCAGCGGCAGCACCGCGACCTTGACCGGGGCGACGGACGGATGCAGCCGCAGCACCGTGCGGACCTCCGGCCTGCCCTTTGCGTCCGGCGCCTCGTCCTCGGTGTAGGCGTCGGCGAGGATGGCCATCACAGCCCGGTCCACCCCGAAGGACGGCTCGATCACGTAGGGGACTATCCGGCGCCTCTCGGCCTCGTCGAAGTACGACAGGTCGCGCCCGGTCGCATCCGTGTGCGCCCGCAGGTCATAGTCGGTGCGGTTGGCCACCCCGGCGAGCTCGCCCCATCCCCAGGGGAAGCGGTACTCGATGTCGCTCGTCGCCTTCGAGTAGTGCGAGAGCTCGTCCGCCGAGTGCTCGCGCACGCGCAGGGACGACTCGGCAAGGCCCATGTCGACGTACCAGCGGCGGGCCTCCTCGACCCAGTGCCCGTGCCACTCGCCGTCGTCGCCCGGCGGCACGAAGAACTCCATCTCCATCATCTCGAACTCCCTGGTCCTGAAGATGAAGTTCCCCGTGGTGATCTCGTTGCGGAACGCCTTTCCGACCTGGGCTATGCCGAAGGGGGGGCGCCGGCGGGTCGTGGTCATCACGTTCTCGAAGTTGACGAAGATGCCCTGGGCGGTCTCCGGCCGCAGATAGGCCGTGGAGGCGGTGTCCTCGACGGGCCCGAGGAACGTCTTGAACATCAGGTTGAACAGCCGCGCCTCCGAGAGCGAGCCCCCGCACTCGGGGCACGCCTCGCCGCCCAACTGGTCGGCCCTGAACCTGCGGTTGCACTCGCGGCACTCGACCAGCGGGTCCGTGAAGCTGGAGACGTGCCCGCTGGACTCCCACACGCGCGGGTGCATCAGCACCGCCGAGTCGAGCCCGACGGTGTCGTCGCGGTCCAGGACGAAGCGGCGCCACCAAAGGTCCTTCACGTTGCGCTTGAGCTCCACGCCGAGCGGACCGTAGTCCCAGGTCGAGCCGAGCCCGCCGTATATCTCGCTGCTCTGGAAGACGAGGCCGCGCCGCTTGGCCAGCGACGCGAGCCCGTCGACGGCGAGGCCGCCCTTGGTATCGGTCAATTGCTCGCCACCCCCGCGCCCATTCTATCCCGCCCGGCCCGGGGGACCGCGGCCGGGCGGGGGAGCGCCGCGCGGGGACGGACCCCTACAGGAACAGGGGCCCGAAGACCAGCGCCACCACCGACATGAGCTTGATCAGGATGTTGAGAGCGGGTCCCGAGGTGTCCTTGAACGGGTCGCCCACGGTGTCGCCCACGACCGCGGCGTCGTGGTCCGGGGAGCCCTTGCCGCGAAGGTTGCCCGCCTCGATGTACTTCTTGGCGTTGTCCCACGCCCCGCCGGCGTTGGCCATCATCACCGCGAACAGGAACCCGGCCGCGATCGCGCCCATCAGCATGCCGCCCAGGGCCTCGGCCCCGAGCACCGAGCCGATGACGATAGGGGCCACCACGGCAAGCAGGCCCGGCACGACCATCTCGCGCATCGCGCCCTTGGTGGAGATGTCCACGGCGCGCGCGTAGTCCGCCTCGGCCGTGCCGTCTATGAGGCCCTTGATCTCCCGGAACTGTCGGCGCACCTCCTGGACCATCGCGTTGGCCGCCCGGCCCACCGCCTGCATCGTCAGCGCGGCGAACAGGAAGGGCAGCATCGCGCCGATGATCACGCCCATCAGCACGTCCGTGTCCAGAAGGTTGAACAGCTCGACCCCGGTGACCACCGAGTATGCCGCCATCAGCGCCAGCGCCGTCAGCACCGCCGACCCGATCGCGAACCCCTTGCCCGTCGCGGCGGTGGTGTTGCCCAGCGAGTCGAGCGCGTCGGTGCGCTCGCGGACCTTCGGGTCCAGCTTCGCCTGCTCGGCGATGCCGCCCGCGTTGTCGGCCACCGGGCCGTAGGCGTCGGTCGCAAGCGTGATGCCCAGCGTCGAGAGCATGCCCACGGCCGCCAGCGCCACGCCGTAGGTTCCGGCGAGCCAGTTGGCTAGCCACATCGCGGTCACGACGATCACGCCCGGTATGAGCGTGCTGAGCATCCCCAGCCCGAGCCCGCCGATGATGATCGTGGCGGGACCGGTCTCGGCCTGCTTCGCCAGGTCGCGCGTCGGCCTGAACTCGTAGGACGTGTAGTACTCGGACGCCGTGCCGATGATCTGGCCGGCCAGCAGGCCCACCACCACGACCCAGAACAGCTTGAAGCTTAGGTCCATGACGCCGACGGCGACGCCGGTGGCCACCAGCACCAGCGCCCCGGCGCCGAATATCCCGTACCTGAGCGACCACAGCAGGCTGCTCATCGAGGCGCCCTCCTTGGTGCGGACCAGGAAGGTGCCGATGATCGAGGCGAAGATGCCGGAGGTCGCCACCAGCAGCGGCAGCATGAACAGGTCGGCGTCGAAGTTGGCCTTGGTGTCGGATATGTCCGCCATCCCCAGGGCGGCGGCGCCCACGGCCGCGAGGGCTATCGTCGCGATGATCGAGCCGACGTACGACTCGAACAGGTCCGCCCCCATGCCGGCCACGTCCCCGACGTTGTCGCCGACGTTGTCGGCGATCGTCGCCGGGTTGCGCGGGTCGTCCTCGGGGATTCCCTGCTCGATCTTGCCCACCAGGTCCGCCCCGACGTCGGCGGCCTTCGTGTATATGCCGCCGCCGACCCTTGCGAACAGGGCGATCGACGAGGCGCCGAAGCCGAATCCGGCGACGATGTTGTAGTCCCTGAAGATCCAGTACAGGATCGTGACGCCCAGCAGGCCGATGCCGACGACGGAGATGCCCATCACCGCCCCGGAGCTGAACGCGACCCTCAGGGCCGGGTTGAGGCCGGTCTGGGCCTTAACCGCGGTGCGGGTGTTGGCCCTTACCGCGATGCTCATGCCGATGAAGCCCGCCATGGCGGAGCCGATGGCCCCGACCAGGTAGGAGATGGCGGTTCCGGGAACGCTGCGGTTGGCCCAGTCGAGCTTGCCGAGGACGTCGTAGTCCACGAAGAGCAGCAGGATGACGAACATCGCCACCACGAACAGGGACAGGAAGGTGTACTCGCGGGACAGGAAGGCCATCGCGCCCTCCCTGATCGCCCGCCCGATGAATCGAACCGTCTCGTCCCCCTCGTCCTGGCGCAGCAGGTTGAGGGTCAGCACGCCGCCGAACGCGAGGGCGACCACGGCGGCGATGATGGCCAGTACGATTATCTCCATGCGACCTCCAGGAGGGAGCTTGCGCCGGCCACGGTGCGCGGGTGCGGTGCCGTGGCGGCGCGGTAGGGAAAGCTATCACACGCTCGGAAAGCCGTACAAGGCTCGGGGCGCAGCCCCCCCGGCCGCCTGCGCGCCGTGTCCTAGCGGTTCTCGCCGCCCGCGGCGGCGGCGGCTCCCCGGGGCTGCGGCCGGGCCCCGGCGGGCCCGCGGGGCGGCCCGCGTCGGTCCGCGCGTTCCCCGCCCGGAAAGAGGCGCGGGCGCGCGTTGACCGGTTCCGAGCCGTGGTGCTAGTCTGCGTGTGAAAAGCTTCACCAGGGGCGCCGGGCGCGGTCCGCGCCGGGCGTCGGTCCCCTGAGGAGAGACTTGTGATCAAGCAGGCGGTCGCATTTTTACTGTTCGCCGGCCTCGCGGCCGGTGCGCTGGCGGCTTGCAGCGGCGTCGGCGTGGCCGAGACGGCCACTGTGGTGCAGCCCGCGTCCCCCTCGCCGGTGCCCAGGGCGCCCTCGGAGGCCGTGGACGGCGCCGGGGCCGCGGACGGGGGGCCGGTCGAGAGGGGCACGGAGGTGTTCGTCTCGCTGCAGGACCCCGGCGGCTCGGGCGAGTACATCTACGATCCCGCCGACTTCAGCTTCTCGGTCGGCGAGACCATCACCTTCGTCATGGAGTCCGAGTCCGAGTTCCATACCTTCACGGTCACGGAGCTGGACATAAACGTCTCCGTGCAGGCCGAGGAGACGGTCGACGCCACCTACACCTTCGATGCGGCCGGCACCTACGAGCTGATCTGCATCCCCCACCAGGCCCTGGGCATGGTGGGCACAATAACCGTCCAGTAGCTTCCGGCGCGGTCGGCATGGGGCCGGGCAGGGGCGCGGTGTATGGGCGTCGGGCGCGCCGCAAGGGCTTTGCCCGCGGCGGTTTGACGCCCCAATCGGCCCGTTCCTATACTAGCCGCGCTTAAGGAGAGAGCCTCAGGATGCGCCTTACTTGCCTTCAGGAAAACCTCAGCAGGGGACTGTCCATCGTCGGCCGCGCGGTCGCGAGCAGGACCACGCTCCCGATCGCCCAGAACGTGCTGCTGTCGATCGACCAGGGGCGCCTCAAGCTCTCTGCGACCGACCTCGAGATGGCGATCAGCACCTGGGTGGGCGTAACGGCCGAGGAGGAGGAGGGGGAGGTCACCATCCCGGCGAGGCTGCTCACCGACTTCGTCGGCTCCCTGCCGCCCAAGCCGATCGACATCGCGTCGGTGGACAAGCCGCTCGGCCTGTCGCTTAGGTGCGACCCGTTCGAGGCCAGCATCAACGGGGCGGCGGCCGCGGACTTCCCCGCCATACCCGGGGTCGAGTCCGGGGTGACCGGCACGATGGAGGTGGGCGTGCTGCGCGAGGCCATCACCCACGTGGTGTTCGCGGCGGCCACGGCCGACTCCCGCCCGGTCCTGACCGGCGTCAAGGTCGAGATGGGCGGCGACCGCTTCACCTTTGCGGCCGCGGACGGCTTCCGCCTCGCGGTCTACCGCGGCAAGCTCGCGCAGCCCGTCCCCGACGAGGTCGAGTTCATCCTCCCTGCGCGGGCCCTGGCCGAGGTGAACAGGCTGGCCGCGGAGCAATCCGCCCCGATCGAGTTCACCGTCGCCCAGTCCAAGAGCAACGCCCTGTTCCGCCTGGACAGCGCGGAGCTGGTCTGCCAGCTGGTCCAGGGCAACTTCCCGAACTACACCCCGCTGATACCCAAGGACAGCGAGTCCAAGATCGAGGTCGACCAGGAGGAGTTCCTGCGGGCCACCAGGACCGCGGCGATCTTCGCCCGCGACGGCAGCGGGATCATCCGCCTGATGACCGAGGGCGGCGACAGGCTCAAGATCTGGTCGCAGGACGAGGAGGTCGGCAGGAACGAGGGCGGCATCCCGGCGACGATCGCGGAGGGAGGCGGCGACGTCAAGATCGCCTTCAACTCCAAGTACCTGTCGGACGTGCTCGACGTGCTGGGCAAGGGCAGGGTGGTGATGGAGACCAAGTCGCCGTCCAGCCCCGGCCTGCTGCGGCCGGTCGGCCGCGAGGGCTACGACGAGGACTACTACGAGCACGTCGTGATGCCCATGTTCGTCCAGTGGTAGGGCGCCGGGCGTAGGCCCGAGTAGCTCCGCGTTCGTGGGCGGCCCTTCTTCCGCGTAGGGAAGCGTCCGCGGCCGACACTTCCCCGCTGTGCTTGCGCGGCGCTGGGATCTTCCCCCGTTCGTGCCTGCAGGCCGTATTACGTCGGCCCGAGTGCCTATTCGATTGAGCCTACGGCAACCCGACTGCGGCGCTCCGCGTGGCCGGCGCGCGTAGGCCCGGCCGCCACGTAGCCGCAGAGGCGGGGCCCGGCCATGGGCCTCGGCCGATTGTGGCCGCCCGCTAGGCGACTTGCGCGCCGCCGCCGTCCTTGCCCGTCCTGTCGCAAGGCCTGTACGGTCCGGCCTGCACAATTTGAAGGTAATACTTGCAATCTGTGCAATACAGCCCGTATCGTGGCGGCCATGATCGAGCGCGACATCACCGCCCGGCTGACGAAGCTCTTCGGGCAATACCCCTTTGTGACGGTAACCGGGCCGCGACAGTCCGGCAAGACGACGCTTTGCCGGGCGGCCTTTCCCGACCTCAAGTACGCCAACCTGGAGGCGCCGGACCAGCGCGCCTTCGCCGAGTCGGACCCCCGCGGCTTTCTCTCGCAGCTGGGCGAAGGCGCGATAATCGACGAGGTCCAGCACGTCCCAGCGCTCCTGTCGTATCTGCAGGTCCTCGCGGACGAACGGGGGCGGGCCGGCCTCTTCGTGCTCACGGGCAGCGAGCACTTCGCCCTCTCCGACGCCATCAGCCAGTCGCTTGCAGGTCGCACCGCGCTGCTGCGCCTGCTGCCGTTCTCCTTGGCGGAGCGGCGGCGCACCGGCGCGAGCGAGGCGCCTGACGACATCGTCTACTCCGGCTTCTATCCCCGGATCCTCGATAGGGGGCTGGAGCCTCGGCAGGCGCTGGGGGACTACTTCGAAACTTACGTAGAGCGCGACGTGCGCCGTCTGGGAGGGATTCGGAGCCTCTCTGCGTTCAGGCTGTTCGTGCGCCTCTGCGCCGGGCGGGTCGGCCAGCTGCTCAACCTCAGCTCGCTGGGGTCCGATGCGGGTGTGTCCCACACGACGGCGCGGGAGTGGCTCACCGTCCTTGAGACGAGCTACGTCGTCTTCCAGCTGCCGCCGTTCCATGCCAACATCCGCAAGCGACTAATCAAGTCGCCGAAGCTCTACTTCTATGACGTGGGGCTTGCGAGCTACCTGCTCGGTCTGGAGAGCGCGCGGCAGGTTGCTACGCATCCGCTTCGCGGGGCCCTCTTTGAGAACGTGGTCGTTGCGGAGGCACTCAAGCACCGCTTCAACCGGGGCCTGCGGCCCAACCTCTCCTTCTTCCGGGATTCCAGGGGTCTGGAGTGCGACCTCCTCTACGAGACCGGTCGCGGCATAAGGCCGATCGAGATAAAGTCGGGCGCCACCGTAGCCTCCGATTTCTTCACGTCGCTCAACCGCGTCGGGGACCTGCTCGCCGGCGCGTACGGCAAGACCGTCGTGTACGGTGGCGCGGAGAGCCAGTTCCGCAGCGACTGCGAGGTGGTTCCGCTGTCCGGGCTTGCCGGGGTGCTCGATCGATCGGAGGGCGAGCGCTAGGAAGGCGCGCCGGCGTTGGCCTTCAAACAGGCTCCGGAGAAGTCTGCCTCAGGGCCCGATGCGCCGACGGGATCCCCCGGTAAGCAGGCCGGCCGCAGGGCAGGCTGAGCAGGTCGAGTCCACCGTGGTCCGCTCCAAGGGCGACGCTCCGTTCCGCATGCACGGCCCGGCGCCTGCACCAGGACCTCAGCTTCCCTCGTGTACGACCCTCCCTTCCCGTAGCGCCGCCCGCAGCACGGTCCCGGGCACGCGGCCGCGGCGCGCGATCTCGTCCGGGGTGGTTACGACGATGTCCTTCGCCACGGGCACGGTTCGCAGCGCCCTGCGCATCTCAACCGCGGCGCGGTGCCTGTCGGTCCCATCCGGCATCACGACGAGCAGATCCACGTCGCTCCACTCGCCATCGTCGCCCCGTGCCCTCGATCCAAACAGCACGATGCGCTCCGGGTTGAACGCTTCCGCGATGCGTTCCACCATCGCGAGGACAGTCGAATCAACGGGGGTGGATTCGTCTTGGATAGGTGTCATTGGCTGCTTCGACACGCCGTCGATATCGAGCCCAGAATACCCGGCGCCGCCAGCGGCGCGCTGAGGGGATGAGGCCTGGCCGCCATGCCGAGTCGTCGGCGACCCGCTAGGCGTGTCTGGTCTGGCGGCCCCTACTTGGCTCCCGCCATGTCCTCCTTGCAGGTCTCGCCCAGGGGCGCCCGCCGATGGGGCCTTAGCGGGGGGATGCCCCCTGAAAGGCCGCCCTGACGACGGCGTCGTCCATCACGCCGTAGCCGTGGAAGATGCGGTGCCGAATCCCGGTAATGGCGTTTCCAGGAATCTCCGGGTCAAAGTCCAGAACGGCGGTTGGGACGGCTGCTGCAGCTTAGCGGACAACCGCGCAGGGGTGCCGTCCAGGTCTTCGGGCCCGTGCCTGTCAACAGGGTTCGACGCCTCATTCGCAGCTGGTCTCCGGGAAATCCGTCGGGCTCACCCCGCAATCGCCGTTATCACCGGGGGATCGTCCACATCGGTGACGTTGATGGTCACCTGTATGCTGTCCATGGCGCCGAACGGGTCGGTGGCGGTCACCACCACCGTGTAGGCGCTCTTGGCCTCGTAGTTCAGGGGAGCTTCAGTCTTCAACTGGCCATCGTTCCTCCCGATTCGGAAGAACTCGGCGTCCGGGCCGCTCAGGGTGTAGATCAGCAGGTCACCATCTTCGTCCAGGGCATCGACCGGCGGTCCGATGCTCCGCTCTGCCTCGGTGTTCTCGGGCACCTCCCGACTCGTCCTGTCGGACTGGTCGCCCTCGGCGCTAAAGTCCTGATCAGGGAATACGGGGGCGGCATTGACGAATCCGCCCTCCGATGCCGGACCCGAGTCAAACGAGCCGTGTCGTCCTACCGGAACTTCCAACACACCCGTTGCCTTGTCCTGAGCACGGCCTACGTTGTCGACGTAGGTCGCCGTCGCCCGAAGGCACCTGCCCACGTCGGCCGCCTTAGGTGAGTAGACCGCCGACGTGGCTCCGGCTATCGGGGTCCAGCTCTCATCGTCAACGGGGTCAATTCCGGGCGTGGCAGGGTCGTCCACGCACTCGGCCGTCGGCACGCCCCGGCTCACCGTGACCGCCTCGGAGAGCTCCCACTGCCACCTCCTGATGGCCACGCCGCCGTCGTCGTCGCTGACCGCGGCATGCACGGCGATGCCCGCCTCCGGCTGCCTCTGGGACAGAACCACCGCTCCCGCGTCTTCCCCGTCCACCACCTCGATGGTCACATCCAGGGTGGTCGACAGCCTGCGGGAGCCCTCGCCGGAGTGGCCCACGACGGTGATCGAGTACGAGCTCCGGTCTTCGAAGTCAGGCTCGTGGCCCTCTGCCAGGGCAAGGATGTTGGAACTGTCAAAGGCAAAGGCGTCGCCGTCTGCGCCCGACACCGAGTACGTGTAGGTGGTGTCGTCGTAGCCGTTGGGACCGGTGACCGTGCCGTCCTGATCGGCGACCGCGTAGGTATCGGCATCAACGGGGTCGCCGCTGTGCCCAATCCTGATGACCGACGGGTCGGCGTTCACCTTCTCGACCACGCTCAGCAGCGTCGGCGGGTCGCCAGCGAAGGCGGGGGGCTCGTTCACCTCGGTGACGCCTACAACAACGTTCACTATGGCCTCGGCGGTCGATGGGTCGCTCGCCCTGACCCGAAGGACGTAATCGCTGTTGTTCCCAGCGCCGGCATCCTCCCCGTCGGGCAGGGCGGGAGCACCGGCCAGAGCCGTCGAGTCCTCGTCTTCGGCCTCGCCGGGATCCGCTCCCAGCATCTTGCCGACCCTTATCTGGCCGGTGAGACCGTCGATGGTGAAGCGCGGACCGCCGTCGGCATCCTCCAGGTCGGGGGTGTCCAGTAGCTCGTAGAGAAGGATGTCCCCGTCGGCATCGGTCGCCGATACCGGCTCGCCAATGGGCGTGCCCTTCGCCTTGCTCTCGGCGACGAATCGCGCGACCTCGATGTAGGGGGTGCTCTCATCGTCGTCCCGGCCGGCGAACGAGGGAGCGCTATTGGCCGCGGGCCTCGCCTCCACCCGGTTGGCGCTCACCGCCGAGGCGCTCTTGCCGGAGCCGAACTTGTCGGAGTAGGTGACCGTCGCACGCAGGTACATGCCCACGTCGCCCTCCGTCGGCCTGCGCTGCGGCGCTGACGCTCCCTCCATGCGAGTCCATGTCATTCCATCTCTGGATCTCGCCCACCCCCACCTCTCGTCCGCCACCCCGTCATCCTCGTCCAACAGGCTGGCTGTGAGCGGCCTGTCAACCTGCGGCTGCGGCCTGTCTATCCTCGCCGTGCCGGCATCGTCCGCGTCCGTTACCGTCACTGTCACGTTGCGCGTGCCGCCCGCGGCTTCGACGGTCACCCGGTATACGTTCCTCGACGACAGCAGGGTGCTATCCGACGCGGACTGCGGGTCCTCGTAGCTGGGGGGGTCTCTGAAGGCCAGCACGCCGTCATCGATGGTGAACAGGTCGTGGTCGCGCCCGCTCACCGACCATCTGATGACATGTTCGCCCTCGTCGAATGCCGTGAAGTAGGCTACCGGGTCCGTACCGTTCTCGGGGTAGCGCACCGAGCTGACGCCGGCTATGCGCACCGGATCGTGCACGTCAGTGACGTTGATGGTTACCTGTATGCTGTCGGCGGCTCCCGAAGGGTCGGTGGCCGTCACCACCACGACGTAGCTGTTCCTGGCCTCGAAGTTCAAGGAGGCCTTGGTCTCGATCTGGCCGTCGTTCCTCGACAGGCTGAAGAAGGCCGCGTCCGCACCGCTCAGGGTGTAGATCAGGAGCTCGCCGTCATCATCGAAGGCGCTTACCGGAGTTCCGATGCTCTGCCCCGCCTCGGTGTTCTCCGGCACTTTCCGGTTCGTCCTGTCCGACTGGTCCCCCGGCGAGTTCAGGTCTTGGTCCACGAACCTCGGGGCCGCGTTGACGGGGCTGTCGATCTGCACGGGAGCTTCCAGCACACCCGTTGCCTGCTCCTCAGCATCCCCTATGTTGTCGGTGTAGGTCGCCGTCGCCCGCAGGCACCTGCCCAGGTCTGCCGGCTTCGGGGTGTAGGCCGCCGTCGTGGCTCCATCTATCGGGGTCCAGCTGCCTTCGTCGACGACGGGTATCTCGGTGTCGGGGTCTTCCTGGCACTCGGCCAACGGGGTTCCATCCGCACCCACCCCGATCACGGCCGACCGGCTCCACCGCCACCTCCCCGTGCCCACGCCGCCGTCGGGGTCGCTGACCGTAGCGCTGATCTCGATGTCCACCTGCGGCTGCCTCTGGGAAAGTGACACCGCTCCGGGGTCCTCCCCATCCACCACCTCGATGGTCACATCTAGCGTGGTCGACCGCCTGCGGGCGCCCGTGCCTGAACTGGCCACGACGGATATCGAGTACGAGCTTTTCTCTTCGAAGTCGGGCTTGTGGTCTGCCTTGAAGCCCAGTACGCCATCGCCGCCGAAGGCAAGGACATCGCGGTCGTCGCCCGTTACCGAGTACGCGAAGGGGGTGTCGGCGTCCTGGTCGGTGACGGCGAACGTGGTGGCACTGACGGGGCTGTCGCCGTCCCCGACCTTGATGGCGGGCGGGGCCGTGTTCTCCGTGACCCTCAGCACCGTCGGGACATTCTCAGCGAAGTCGGGCGGCTCGTTCACGTTGGTGACCGTGACGACGACGTTCACCGTGCCGTAGGCGGTAGAAGGGTCGCTCGCCCTCACCCGAAGCACGTACTCGCTGTTGTCCGCATCGCCGGCATCCTCGCCTTGGGGCAGAGGGGGGCCGCCGGGCAGGGACGTGGTCTCGTCCTCGGTCTCGCCGGTGTCCGCGCCCAGCACCTTGCCGGTCCTTATCTGGCCGGAGAGGCCGTCGATGGTGAACCGCGCAACGCCGTCGTCATCCTTCAGGTCGGGGGTGTCCAGCAGCTCGTAGAACAGGATGTCGCCGTCCGCGTCCGTCGCCGACGCCCGGCGGCCTATGGGCCTGCCCGCGGCCGCGTTCTCGGCGATGGACCGGGTCACCGTGGCAACTTCATCCCCATTGCGGTCGGCGAAGGAGGGAGCGGCGTTGGACAGGGTCCTCGCCTCCACCGGGTTGGCGCTCACCGCAGAGGCCGTCTTGCCTGGGCCGAACTTGTCGGAGTAGGTGACCGTCGCGCGCAGGTACATGCCCTCGTCCGCCTCCGCCGGACTCCGCAGAGGCGACGTCGCTCCCTCTATCTCCGTCCAGGTCGTTCGGTCCCGTGACCTCGCCCACTGCCACCTCTCGTCCGTCACACCATCGTCCTCGTCCGACAGGCTGGCCCCGAGGGGGCGGGACACCTGGGGCTGCGGCCTGTCCATGCTCGCCGTTCCCCCCTCGTCCTCGTCGGTAACCGTCACGGCCACATCGTGCGTGCCCCCGGAAGCCTCGACGGTCACCCTGTACACGTTCCCCGACGCCGCAGACTGCGGGTCCTCGTAGTTGGGAGGCTTCCTGAAGGCCAGCGTGCCGTCATCGATGGAGAACAGGGCGGCATCGAGGCCTCCCAGAGACCACCTGATGGCATCTCCGTCTTGGTCATAGGCAACGAAGGTGGCGACCGGGGCCGTGCCGTTCTCGGCGTAGTCTATGGAGGAGCCGCCCGTTTCAGCATATGCAGGGTGGCCAAGGGGATCACCAAGTACCAGGGCCACGAGCAGTATGACGACCGGTGAGATTGCCCAGAGCCGGGAATCCCCCCGGGGTAGGGTCCCCGGGCTCCAGCGGGAAGGAGGGCTGGTTGGTGGTCTCATAGGCGGACGTTTCCGGGCCGGCGAAATTCTGTCAAGACAGTCTTGACGCCATTGCACCACCGGCGCAAGGGCAGTGAGGTCGGGGACATAGGTAAACGCCTTGGCGGGTAGCTCTGCTCGCCGTTGATGAGGGAATAGGAGAAAGGAGGGGTTCAGAGCGGCTGGCGCGGGATGCGTGGAGGTGAGATGCAGGGAGGGTGGCCGCCGAGATCGACCTCATCCGTTCCTCCGGCCTCCTACGATCCGCGATATGATTCCGCGCACCGGGTGTTGACACCAAGAAGCTTATGAAGATCTCCAAGCGAGGCCAGGTGACCATGCCCAAGCATGTGCGAGAGCGCTTTGAGACGAATCGCGACGTCGAAAAGGAACTCGGCCCAACCAAGGGAGGACAGCCCGTCCGCAAGAGGACGACGGCGCAGCACCCGGTGGACCGGGTCGCCGGAATCCTAGACGGCGCCGACTTTGACGTAGACGAGTACATCGAAGAGATCCGAGGAAGGTAACCGCGCCGGTCGACGCGAGCCTCCCGCTCGACACACTTCTAACCGGCTCGCAGCACCACTCGCGGCCGTGCGTGTGGCTCCGGGACACCTGCGGTATGGGCGCCGTCAACGCGTGCGGCAGCTTCCTGCGAGTGTCCGGCCGGCCGCAGACCGCGCCGGGGGCCGGCTCCGTCTACGAGTAGACCACACCTCCACCGCCAGCGCGGGGATCGGATCCGCCGTCGAACGATCCGTCCAACCGCCTGACGGCGACCTGCGCCCTGGCCATGATCGGGTTCAGCGGGAACGGGTCGCGGCGGACCGCGTAGCCGAGCCGCTGTAGCTCTTCGGCCACGTCGCCCCTGAACCGCGCCTCGAGGAAGAGCGGTCCTCCCTCAGAATGCGCACGCGGCGCCGAGACGGCCTCCACCGCCGACATGCCGTAGTCGGTAAGGTGCACGGCCGTCTGGAAGACGGCGCTGACGATCACCGCTCCGCCCAGCGCCCCGAGTGCCATGGTCGGCCTGTCCCCCTCCCACATCAGCGTCGGTACCATGTTGCTCATCCGCGCCTTGCCGGGCGCTATCGAGTTCGGGTGGCCGGGCCGCGGGTCCGCCAGGTTCATGCCGTTGTTGTAGATGAACCCGAGGCCCGGCGTCACAGCGCCCGAGGCCCAGCCTAGCGTGTGGGTCAGGGAGATCATGCTGCCCTGCTCGTCGGCGACGCTGACGGTCGTTGTGTGGCCCTGCTCGGCCTGCGAGTCGGGCACGGACGCCTCCGGGCCGCGGCGGATGGCCTCCACCTGCCGGGCGATCCGCTCGTCGCTGAGGATCTTCTCCTCGACGGGGACCGGGGCGAACTCGGGGTCCGCGTTGTAGCGCAGCCGGTCGATGTGGGCGAGCCTGAGGGCGGAGCCGATCGTCCGCAGGTACTCGACCCCGCCGTGCTCCATGGCCCCGATGTCGAACGGCTCTACCAGCCTCAGGAGTTGTAGCACCGTCTGCCCGGTGTCCGGGGGCCTGACCGTGGTGACGCCGAGCCCGCGGTAGCTGCCCGCCAGCGGCGGGTAGACCCTCGGCCTGTAGTCCCTGAGGTCTTCCGCGGTGACGAAGGAGCCGCCGCGGGCGAGGTCCGCCGCGACCTCGCGTCCGAGCTCTCCGGTGTAGAACTCTTCGGGTCCGCCCCGGGCTATGCGCTCGAGCGTGTCGGCCATGTCGGACATGTCTATGACGTCGCCGTAGCGGTGGAAGCCGCCGTCGGGATCGAGGAAGATCCGGGCGCACTCGTCGGTGGCCGAGAACCTCTCGACGGCGGTGGGCTGGCCCGGCATGGTCGGCATGACGATCCAGTCCATGAAGGTCGAGTGCACGGGAAGGCCGGCGCGGGCCTGCCCGATGGCCGGCTGCATAAGCTCCGACCATGGCATGGTGCAATGGCGCCTGTGGATCTCGGCCAGTCCCGCCACCACGGTCGGCACCATCACCGAGGTGTAGCCGAGCTCGCTGCGGTGGTCGGGGAACGAGAACAGGCTCGAGACCTCGGTGCGGGCCGGCAGGTCGTCCGCCCACATGTCCTCGCGGGCCAGCGATCCCGCGCGCGCGGCGAAGCTTACGGCCAGGTTCTCCCGCGTCCGCCCGTCGTAGAGCTGTGCTACCCCCATGCCGCCGGGCCCGCACATGAACGGGTCCCAGACCCACTGCATGAAGGCCGCGGCGAGCGCCGCGTCGAACGCGTTGCCGCCCGCCTCCATCGCCCGGGCGCCGGCCTCGGCCGCCCACGGCTGCGGGCAAGCAACGACGCCCCTCATGGCCCCGACCTCGCGGCGGACGCGGCGCCGCTCATGCCGCGGGGTTCCAGACCCGCTCGAAGAGCCTGAGCCAGTTGCCCCCCATGACCTTGGCGATGTCGGCGGGGGCGTAGCCGCGGGCGGCGAGCGCCGCTGCGACCGAGCCGAGCGTGTCCGGCGTCTCCATGCCGTAGGGGTGGTGGTGCGGGTCCGGCACGGGGTGCTCCTCGAGCACCACCTTGGTGCCCTGCTGCATGAACAGCCAGTCGAAGAACGAGTGCGGCTGGTCCTGCGTGTAGTCGGTGCCTATGCCGACGTGGTCTATGCCCACCCGCTCCACCAGGTCGTCGATGGCGTCGGCGTAGTCCTCGACGGTCGACTCGTAGCCGCGGCGAAGGAAGACCGGGAAAGCGTTAGCGCCTATCACGCCCCCCTTGCCGGCGATCAGCTTTAGCGCGTCGTCGGTCTTGTTGCGCGGGTGGTCGACGAAGGAGCGGGCGTTGGCGTGCGTGGCGGCGACCGGCATCTCCGAGATCTCGGCGGTCTCGAGGGTCGTCTTGTCGCCGACGTGCGACAGGTCGGCGAGGATGCCCAGCCTGTTCATCTCCCTGACCGCGTCGACGCCGAAGCGGCTCAGGCCCTCGTCGGTGCGCTCGTAGCAGCCGTTGCCCAGCAGGTTGCGCTCGTTGTAGGTCACCTGGATTATCCGCACGCCCAGGGCGTGGAAGAGCTCCAGGCGGTCGAGGCGGTTGCCGATCGGGGAGGCGTTCTGCCAGCCGAGCACCACCGCGGTCTTGCCCTCGGCCTTGGCCCTCTCGATGTCGGCGGTCGAGGTGGCGTGGATCAGCGTGTCTGCACGCTCCCTGAAGCGGTGGAGCCACCCGTCGATGTTGTCCATCGTCTCGCGGAACCCCTCCCAGACGGCGATGGTCGCGTTGATGGCCGTGACGCCGCCGGCGTCCAGGCTCCGGTACACGTTCGGGCTGTCCCAGCGGCTCACGTTGAGCCCGTCGATGACTATGGACTCGTCGTAGACACTCGCTGCGGATTCGTCCTTCATCGGGCACGCTCCCTTCCAAGGCTCTGCGCGGCTGCGCCGGGGGCACCTTACTACCTTTGCCCGGCGGGCGGGTAGGGCGGCAACGGGACGCCTCCGCCCTCGGCCTCGGGGCGCGGCGGCACAGTTGCTAAAGTGTGGGCCGTCGGCCGGCCGGGCCGGCGCCCGCGGGGCGCGCCCGGGAGTCGAGATGGGAGGTCCACATGAGGAAGGCCGTCTACATGGGCGGGCACCGGTTCGAGATCAGGGACGTGCCGACGCCCGATCCGGGGCCCGGCGAGATAGTCGTGAGGACCCGGTACTGCTCGATCTGCGGGACCGACGTTCACGGCGTCCTCTATGACGTGGTCCCCCCGGGCTCGGGGCTGGGGCACGAGTACAGCGGCACGGTGGCCGCGCTGGGCTCCGGGGTCGCGCGGTGGCGGGTCGGGGACCGGGTCGCCGGCGCGGCCGGCGGCGAGCCGCCCCCCGGCACCGAGAGCATGTTCGTTGCGAACCCGCGCTACAACTTCCGCACCATGGGCTGGGGTTCGCTCCCGCCCGCCTTCAGCGGGTACGCCGAGTACATCGTGATGCAGGAGTGGATGGCCTCCCCCGTCCCCGAGGGCGTCACGGACCTGCAGGCGTCGATGGTCGAGCCGATGGCCGCCGCCTACCACGGCGTCCACCGCTCCCGCATGCGCGAGGGCGACACCGTGGCGGTCATAGGCGCCGGGCCCCTCGGCCTGTTCTCGATGCAGATCGCAAGGGCGAAGGGGGCATCGAAGGTGATCGTCTCGGAGCCCGCGCCGGCCAGGGCCGCCGCCGCGTCGGCGCTGGGCGCGGACGCGGTGATCGATCCGGCGAGCGAGGACGTGGTTGAGCGGATGGCCGAGCTGACGGATGGACGCGGCCCGCACGTGGTGATCGAGGCGGCCGGGGCCAGGCCGACGCTGCAGCAGGCCCTGGAGGCGGTCCGCTACGGCGGCCGGGTCGTGCTGCTGGCGATCGCCTGGGAGGAGGTGCCCGTTCTCCCGGCCGACTGGTGCACGCGCGACCTCGAGCTGACGACGACGTTCGCGTTTCGGCCCGAGTGGTGGCCGGAGTGCTACCGGCTGCTCGAGTCCGGCCAGGTCCGCATCGAGCCGATGCTCAAGGCCGACAGCCTGATCTCCCTGGACGAGATCGAGCCGACGTTCAAGCGGCTGTTCAGGCCCACGGACGAGATCAAGATGGTCGTGGACCTGGAGCGCTAGCGCCGCCTACAGGAGCACCTCGCTTACCTGGATGACGGGCTCCACGTCCGTGAAGTTGGGGATGTCGGCCAGCAGCCTCTCGCGGCGCTCGCCGGAGAACCCCTCATCCATCGCCTCGCGGGACTCGAAGGTGGCGGTGACCACGCAGGTGTAGGGGGCCTCCCCGCCGTCCATAGACTCGATGCCCCTGCTGACCTCGAAGCCGACGAGGCCGAGGGGCTCCAGCAGCTCGCGGACGGAGGCGGCGTGGCTGTTCACGTAGTAGTCGTGGTCGAAGCGGCCCCCCTCCGTGTTGGGGTAGAAGGCCTGGAGCCTGATCATCGCTTACCTCCTTGGGATTACGCGGGGATTACGGGGGCTCACGGCCTCAGATAGGCCCTGGTGATCTCGGTGCCGCCGCTCTTGCCCGACCACTCGGCGGTCTCGAAGGCCCGCGCTATCTCGGTCAGGGGGAAGCCGTGCGACATCAGGTCGGACAGCGCGTAGGCGCCCTTGGCCTCGACCAGGAAGTCGAGGGCGACTGGCAGGGTGTAGGGATCGTAGTGGGCGATGCCCATGATCGTGGTGTTGCCCCACACGGTCGTCGCCACGTCGAGCTCGGTCGCCCCGCCCGGCCACATGTTTCCGATCTCGACCAGCGTGCCGCCCTTGCGCGCAAGACCCATGCCCTCGACGAAAGCCGCGGGCAGGCCCACCAGCTCCATCACGACGTCGCCGCCCCGTCCGTCCGTCAGCTCCCTGACCCTCGCTGAGCGCGCCTCGGGCGTGTTGAACTCGGTGATGTCGATCACCTCGTCCGCCCCGCAGCGCAGGGCAAGCTCCAGCCTGTTGGCGGCCCCGTCTATCACGATCACGCGGCCGGCGCCCATCTGCCTTGCGGCGGCGGCCGCGTTGATGCCCAGGCCGCCGGCTCCCTGGATGACCACGCTGTCGCCCAGGCCGACGCCCGCCCGCTTCAGCCCGAAGATCACCTGGGATACGGCGCAGTTGACCGGGGCAACGTCCCGGTCCTCCAGCTCGTCGGGCACCCTGAACACGAAGTGGCCCGGCGGCAGGTAGAAGTACTGGGCGAACCCGCCGGAGCAGAACGGGTAGTCGTCGACGGTGCGGCGGAACCGGGTCCGCGCCGGGCAGGTGTTTAGCTGGCCGCGCAGGCAGTTGTAGCAGCGCATGCAGGGGAAAAAGTAGGTGTACGCCACCCGGTCGCCCTCGCGAAGGGGGCGGCCGAGGGAGTCGGTCGAGACCCCGGCGCCCATCGCGGCCACCACCCCGGTCGTCTCGTGGCCGAGTATCGTGGGGCGGTCGGCCGGGTCACCGGTCCAGTTCCCGGGCCGGAGGTGCCCGCGATAGTAGTGCAGGTCCGAGCCGCAGATGCCGGCCGCGGTGATGCGCACCAGCACACCGCCGGGCTCGACCTCGGGGACGGGCAGCTCCCTTAGCTCGAAGTCGTAGGGGCCCGTGTACACGGCCGCAAGGCCACTCGTCAAACCGTTGCTCCTGCCGGGCCACGCGCCCGTTTGAGGGTGCTCGGCGGCATCTTATATTATGGCGCGGCCCGCCGACCCGCCCCCGTCGCGGGCCCCCCAACTATGGAAGCACTTCAGACACCATGGTTCTACGCGGTCTGGGCCGTCGGCGCCTACCTGGTGGGTTCGCTGGTCGTGGGAGACCTGCTGTGCCGCGCCAAGGGCCTCGACATCCGCTCGCTCGGCACGGGCAACCCCGGCGCGGCGAACATCTGGCGCGAGGTCGGGCCCCGATACGGCGTCGCGGTGTTCCTGCTGGACATCCTCAAGGGCGTCGCGGCGGTGCTGCCGCTGTTCGTGCTGGACATGCCGACCTGGTTCCTGACAGTAGCGATGCTGTGCCTGCTGGCCGGGCAGTTCTTCCCGGTGTTCTTCGGCTTCGACGGCAACACCGGCATGGCGGCGATGTTCGGCGCGACCGCGGGCCTGGTACCGCTGGGAGCGGCCGTCGCCCTCGCCGTCGCGCTGGGCAAGTTCTCGATCACCAGGAACGTGGGCTGGAGCGGCGGCGTCTTCTTCGCCACCTCCTGGGTGGCCGGCGGCCTGCTCCACGACACGGTCGGCATCCTGCACGGGAGCTGGTGGTCCGTGGGGGCGGCGATGCTGGGCGGGGCGCTGGTGTTCGCGAAGCAGGTGGTGCAGTACAAATGGATGAGCGGCGGGTCCCGGGCCTCTTGGCGGGAGCGGGAGGAGGCCAGCGCGTCGGACGGGCAAGACACATGAGCGAGGAGCGAAGTTGAGCAGACCAAGGGTGTTCGTGAGCAGGGAGATATTCCCCGAGGCGCTGGAGGCCATCGGGCGGGTCGCCGAGGTCGACCTGTGGAGGGACGAGATGCCTCCTCCGCGGGAGGTGCTGCTGGAGCGCTCGGCCGGGGCCGACGGGGTGCTGTGCCTGCTCACCGACGGCATAGACTCGGAGTTCTTCGACGCCGCGGGCCCGCAGCTGAAGGTGGTCAGCCAGATCGCCGTCGGCTACAACAACATCGACGTCGCCGAGGCCACCAGGCGCGGCGTGGCGGTCGGCTACACGCCCGACGTCCTGACCGACACCACGGCCGACTTCGCCTTCGCGCTGCTGATGGCGTCGGCAAGGCTGATAGTGCCGGGCCACACGGCGGCCCACGACGGGTCGTGGCGCACCTGGCACCCGCTGCACTTCCTCGGGCAGGACATCCACGGCGCGACGCTCGGCATCGTCGGCATGGGGCGCATCGGCTTCGAGATGGCACGGCGCTCTGAGGGCTTCGACATGAGGGTGCTGTACTACGACGTCGCCGAGCGGGCCGACCTCGAGGCAAGGCTCCCGATGACCAGGGTCACCATGGACGCGCTGCTCGCAGAGTCGGACTTCGTCAGCCTGCACGTCGACCTCAACTCCTCGACCCATCACATGATGAACGCCGAGGCCTTCCGGTCGATGAAGGACACCGCCATCCTTATCAACGCCGCCAGGGGGCCGGTCGTCGACCACATGGCGCTCTACGAGGCCCTCAAGGCCGAGGAGATCGGCGGCGCGGCCCTGGACGTTACCGAGCCTGAGCCCATCCCCTCCGACCATCCGCTCCTCACCCTGGGCAACTGCCTGATCGTCCCGCACATAGCCAGCGCGAGCGTCGCTACGAGGCGCGCGATGTCGATGCTGGCGGCGTCCAACCTGGTGAGCGGCCTTGAGGGCAGGCCCCTGCAGGCGTGCGTGAACCCGGAGGCGCAGAGCGTCCGGGCCGGGTGAGCGCGGGGAGGTGAACCGATGAAGATGGTCCTGGGCTACTGCGAGGGCGATCTGCGGGAGCGGCTCGCGGAGGAGTTCCCCGGCCACGAGTTCGTCGAGGCGCCGACCGTCGCCCGGCAACTGGAGGAGGTCGGCGACGCCGACGCGTTCTACGGCTGGCCGGGCAGGGAAGTCTTCCTCGCGTCTGGCCGGCTCCGGTGGATACAGTGCGGTGGCACGGGCGTGGACGTGGTCCTGGCCACGGCCGAGGTGGCCGACTCGGACGTCGTCCTGACCAACATGAAGGGCCCGCACACCGCACCCATGGCCGACCACGTCTTCGGGATGGTCATAACGCTGGCCCACCGGCTGCGCGAGATGTGGGAGGCCCAGGCCCGCTGCGAGTGGGACACCGCCCACTGGCACGAGACTCTCACCGAGCTGGAGGGATCCGTCATGGGCATCGTCGGCCTGGGCGGTATAGGCCTGGCCGTCGCGCGCAGGGCCAGGGGCTTCGGCATGACGGTGTACGGCACCGACCCGCGCCCCGTCGATTCCCCGCACGTGGACGAGGCCTGGGGGGCTGAGCGCCTGGGGGACCTGGCCGCCGCCTCCGACTGGCTCGTGGTCACGGCCCCCCTCACCCCGGACACGCGCGGGATGGTCGACGGCGACGTCATCGGGCGCATGAGGCCCTCATCTCACCTGATCGCTATCTCCAGGGGCGGCATCGTGGACGAGGGCGCGCTCGCCGAGGCGCTGCGGTCCGGGCGGCTCGCCGGCGCGGCCCTGGACGTGTTCGACGCCGAGCCGCTGCCCCCCGACAGCGGGTTCTGGGACATGCCCAACGTGCTGATAACCCCGCACGCATCGGCGGAGACGGCAGAGACGTTCGAGGGCCGCCGGCGGATCCTGCGGGAGAACATCAGGCGCTACCTGTCCGGGGAGCCACTTCTCTACGTGGTGGACAAGCGCGCCGGCTATTAGGCCGCGCACCTTTCGCCAGCGGCCAGCCGCGCTTATACTTTGGCCCGATGGGCGGGGCGCGCCCCGGCGCGCGGCGCGGGGGATCCTCGCCCCGTGTGAAAGGAGCTGGCGAGTGGTAGCAACTCACGACACCGAGTCAATCCGGCAGGCGTCGCTCAGGTACCAGTGGATGCACAACGCCGACTGGACCGAGATGGCCGAGACCGGCGAGCCCATCGTCATGGTCAGCGGCAAGGGGGTGCGGGTCACCGACTCGACGGGCAAGACCTGGCTCGACGCCCATGGGGGCTACACCTCCGTGCACCTCGGCTACGGCCGGGAGGAGATAGCGGAGGCGGCCTACGACCAGCTCCTCAAGGTGACCTTCTTCCCGAGCGGCACCACCACGGTGCCGGTGATAGAGCTGGCCGAGAAGCTGGCCAGCATGACCCCCGGCAACCTCAACCGGATCTTCCCGGGGGCGGGCGGCTCGGAGGCCAACGAGACCGCCATCAAGTTCACCCGCGCCTACCACAAGCGGCGGGGAGAGCAGGGGCGCTACAAGATCATCAGCCGCAGGGGCTCCTACCACGGCACCACCGCCGGCGTGATGGGCCTCGGCAACAACGCCACCGCCTTCTCGCTCGGCGACTTCGAGCCGATGGCGCCGGGCATGATCCACGTCCCGCAGCCCAACCACTACCGCGACGAGATGGGCGGCAAGACCCCGTCGGAGACGGCCGTGAAGTGCGCCCAGGCCGTCGAGGATGCGATCCTCGCGCACGGTCCAGACACCGTCGGCGCCTTCATCGGCGAGCCGGTGGCCCAACCGCCCGGAGCCCCGGTGCCGGCGCCCGAGTACTGGCCGATGGTCCGAGAGATCTGCGACAAGTACGGCGTGGTGCTCATCGCCGACGAGATCATCACCGGGTTCGGGCGGACGGGGAAGATGTTCGGCATCGAGCACTTCGGCATCGAGCCGGACATGATGACGATGGGCAAGGGGATCATCTCCAGCTACCTGCCGCTGGCCGCCACGGCCGTCAGCGACGACATCGCCGAGTACTTCGGCTCGGACAACATCTTCCACGCCATCACGGCCAGCGGGCACCCGGTCACCGCCGCCGCCGCGCTCAAGAACATCGAGATCCTCGAGGGCGAGAACATGGTCGAGAACTCCAGGGTCCAGGGCGAGTACCTGCTCGGCGGCCTGACCGAGCTGATGGACCGCCACCCGATCATCGGGGACGTGCGGGGCCTGGGGTTGCTGCTCGGGATCGAGCTGGTGGCGGACCGCGGCACCAGGGAGCGCTTCCCCAAGAGCGCGGGCCTCGCCCGGCGCGTCAACGCCGCGTTCCGCAGGCACGGACTCATACTCAATACGGACGGAAACGTCATAACGGTGGGCCCGCCGATCTGCATCACGCGGGACGAGTGCGACGAGATCGTCGCCGGAATAGGCGCCTCCCTCGGAGAGGTCGAGGCGGAGATGGGAGTCAGCTAATGGTAAGCACCGTCGAGCGACCGACCTACGACACCAACGCGCTGCGCACGTCCTCGCTGCGCCACAACTGGATGCACTTCCGGAACTGGAACGAGATGGCGGAGGAGGGCGAGCCGCTGATCATCGCCGCGGGGCAGGGGCTCAACGTCTACGACACCGACGGCAACGAGTGGATGGACGTAAACGGGGGCTACCTGTGCGTCAACGTCGGCTACGGGCGCCCGGAGATCGGCGACGCGGTCCGCGAGCAGATGAAGGCCCTGAGCTTCACGCCCAGGGGCACGACCACCGAGCCGGTGGTCCGCCTCAGCCAGAAGCTGGCCGAGATCACCCCCGGGGACCTGGAGCGCTCCTGGCAGGTCACCGGCGGCTCCGAGGCCAACGAGACCGCCATCAAGATCGCCAAGGCCTACCACCGCAGGAACGGGGAGCGCGGGCGCTACAAGGTCATCAGCCGGATGGGCTCCTACCACGGCGCGACCGGCCTCACGACCTGGCTGGGCGGGCGGGGGAGCCGCGGCGACTACGAGCCCGCCTTCCCGGGCATGCTCTATGCCGGCCAGCCCAACCCGTACCGGCCCGACGCCGGCGGGGAGACCCTGTCCGAGATCGCGGTCCGCGCGGCCAAGTCCGTCGAGGACCTGATCGTCTACCACGGCCCGGACACCGTCGCCGCCTTCATCGGCGAGGCGTTCTGCGCCGACACGCCCCGGGACGCGTGCTCGGTACCGGGTGCCGAGTACTGGCCGATGGTCCGGGAGATCTGCGACAAGTACGGGGTGGTCATGATCGTCGACGAGGTGATCACCGGGTTCGGGCGCACCGGCAAGTGGTTCGGCATCAACCACTGGGGCGTGACGCCGGACATCATGACGATGGCCAAGGGCATCGTCAGCAGCTACGTTCCGGTCGCAGCGGCGGTGGCGACGCCGAAGATCGCCGACGCCTTCGCCGGCCCGGACAACGTCTTCCCCCAGACGCTTACCTTCGGCGGCCACCCGGTCCTTGCCGCGGCGGCGCTGGCCAACATCGAGATCATCGAGAAGGACAACCTCGTCGAGAACGCCGCCACGGTGGGCGAGTACCTGATGGAGCAGATGAACTCGGTCGGGGGCAAGCACCCGATGGTCGGCAACGTCCGCGGCCTCGGGCTGATGACGGCGATGGACCTGGTCCAGGACCCGGTCACCAAGGAGCGCTTCCCCGCCGAGGCGGGCGTGGAGCGCCGGATGGCCGACAAGTTCGCCGAGCGCCGGCTGATCATCCGCCCGCGCGGGCTGCTGGTGTTCAGCCCGCCGCTGTGCGTGACCCGCGACGAGGTCGACCGGATCATGCAGGGCGTTGACGAGGTCCTCGGGGAGGTCGAGCAAGAGCTCGGGATGTCCTGACGCCGGGGGGCGTCGGATGATCGCCTGCCTGAAGCCGGCCCGCCGTGCGCTCCTGGCGGGCCTGGTGGCCGTCGGCCTGCTGGGTGTGGTCGCCGGGCAGGCCGTGGCGCAGTCCGATGACCGCCACGCGGCGTCCATAGAGCTGTCCGGCGCCATCGACGCCGTCTCGGCCAACTACCTCTCGCGCGCCCTGGACGTCGCCGCCGACGGCGGGGCGGACATCGCCGTGGTGCTGCTGGACACCCCCGGCGGATTGCTGGACGCGACCCGCAGGATGGTCGAGGACGTCCTGGGGTCGTCGGTCCCGGTGGCCGTGTACGTCCACCCGGCCGGCGCGCAGGCGGCCTCCGCCGGAACCTTCCTCCTGGCCGCCGGGCACGTGGCCGCGATGGCCCCCTCCACCAACGTCGGAGCGGCCTCCCCTGTGGGCGCGAGCGGCGAGGAACTGCCGGAGACGCTGGCGTCCAAGGCCAGGCAGGACGCCGCGGCCTTCCTTCGCAGCATCGCCGAGGAGAGGGGCCGCAACGCCGAGGCACTGGAGGCGACGGTGCTGGAGGCGGCCTCGTACACCGCCTCGGAGGCAGTGGAGCTGGGCGTGGCCGACCTGGTCGCCTCGAGCGTTCCGGACCTGCTCGCACGGGTGGACGGGCGTACCGTGCAGGTGGGCGGGGAGGAGCGCGTGCTCGACGTCGAGGGCCTGCCCGTCAGGACCATCGGGCGCAGCGTCCTCGAGCGCTTCCTCGGGGCGATCGCCAATCCCAACATCGCGCTGCTCTTGCTGTCTATCGGGGGCATAGGGGTGCTGATCGAGTTCTACAGCCCGGGCGGATTCATACCGGGGGTGCTCGGGGTGATCGCGCTCGCGCTGGCGTTCGTCGCGCTGGGATACCTGCCGGTGAACTGGACCGGCCTGGGCCTGATGGGCCTCGCGCTGGTGCTGTTCTTCGTTGAGCTGCAGGCGCCGGGCATGAGCGTGCCGGGCGTGCTGGGGGGAGTGTCGTTCATCATCGGGGCCTTCCTGCTCTTCGGCGGCGTCGCCTCCCAGCCGCTCGACGGCCCCAGCTTCAGGGTCAGCGTCTGGACCCTTGTGGGGATCGGCGTCGCGATCGCCGGGATCATGACACTCCTGGTGCGCGCGTCTCTGACGGCGCGGCGGACCGTCCAGCCGGCGTCCCAGCGCGGGGTCGCCGGGCTGGTGGGGGAGGAGGCCGTCGCGGTGACCGCCCTGGACCCGGCGGGCACGGTCGTTGCGATCGGCGAGGAGTGGAGCGCGGTCAGTTTCGGCGGCGGACGGATCGAGCGCGGCGAGCAGGTGGAGATCGCCTCCGTCGACGGGCTGAGGCTGGTCGTCAGGCGCCGCGGCCCGTCCCCGGACGGGGATGGAAAGGCCGGGGCCCGCGACGCGGGCGCAGGCGTTAATATGGGGAACGAGTCCCAGTAGCGAACACGGTCAGGGGAGGAACCCGATGATTCCATACATAACCATCGTCCAGCAGTACGAGCGCCTCGGCGTGTTCTGGCTGGGCCGGTTCACCGGGCTGCGCGGCCCGGGGCTGCACATACTGGTCTGGCCCTTCCACCGCGCCCAGCGGGTGGACACGCGCGAGGTGGTGATCGACATACCCCGGCAGACGAACATCACCGAGGACAACGCGCCGATCGACATCGACTTCCTGGTGTACATGCGGCCGATCGCCGACCAGGCGGACAAGGCGATCATCGAGGTGGTGGACTACTGGTCGGCGGTGGTCGGCATAGCGACGACGAACCTGCGCGCGGTGATCGGCGAGATGTCGCTCGACGACGTGCTCTCGCAGCGCGAGAGGATCAACCACTCGCTCAGGGCCCGCCTCGACGAGGTGACGAACCGATGGGGCATCAAGGTAACCCAGGTCGAGATCCGCGAGATCGAGCCGCCCAGGGACATCCAGGAGGCGATGAACCGCCAGATGTCCGCCGAGCGCGTGCGGCGCGCCTCGATCATCGAGGCCGAGGGCACCAGGCAGGCGGCAATCACGGTCGCCGAGGGCGAGAAGCAGTCGGCGATCCTAAAGGCCGAGGGACACCGCCAGGGCGAGATCCTGACCGCCGAGGGCGACCAGCAGGCCGCCAAGCTGCGGGCCGACGGTTTCGCCGTCGCGCTGGAGCGCATCTACGAGGCGGCCAAGGGCGTCGACTCCAAGACGATGAGCCTCCAGTACTTCGAGACCCTAAAGGAGCTGGGTGCGGGGCCGTCGACCAAGTTCATCTTCCCGATGGAGTTCACCAACCTGCTCAAGCCGTTCCTTGGCATGGGCGGCGACGACTCGGACGGGAAGTAGCCGGCGCGGGCGACCGGCGCCCCGTCTAAACTAAACGCAAAGCCCGGCCTACAGGTGCTCCTTGATCCTCCGGGCGAGGGTCAGTGTCATGCCGGGCACGGCGGCTATGTCCTCGACGGTCGCCTCGCGCACCGCCGCGGCCGAGCCGAAGCGCCTCATGAGCATCCTGCGGCGCTTCGGCCCGATGCCCGGCACGCCGTCCATCGCCGACCTTGTCGAGCCCTTCGAGCGGCGCTCGCGGTGGAAGGTGATGGCGAAGCGGTGCGCCTCGTCCCTGGCCCTCTGGACCAGGAACAGGGCCTGCGAGTTTCGGGGCAGCGCGATGGGCTCCGGGGTGTGCGGGACGAACAGCTCCTCGTTCTCCTTGGCCAGGCTGGCCAGGGGAACCGAGTCGATCCCGAGCTCCAGGAACACCTGCAGCGCGGCCCCCAGGTGGCCCTTGCCGCCGTCGATCAGCACGAGGTCCGGCTGCTTGGTCCACGCCTTGGCCTTGCCGTCGGCGGCCTTGTAGCGCTTGAAGCGCCGCGTTAGGACCTCGCGCATCATCGAGTAGTCGTCGACGCCCGACACGTCCTTGATGGCGAAGCGCCGGTAGTCGGACTTCCTGGACCTGCCGTCCTCGAAGACGACCATGCTGCCGACGGCGTTGGTGCCCTGGATGTTGGATATGTCGTAGCACTCGATCCGCCGCGGCGGGCGGGGCAGGCTCAGGGCCTCCTGTAGCTCGTCGACCGCGGCGAGCAGGTCGGTCGCCGCCGCCTGCTTGAGCCGCAGCTGCTCAAGGCCCCTTTCGGCGTTCTCCTCTACCATCGCCACTAGGCGGCGCTTCTCGCCGCGGCGGGGGACCTGCACCTGGACGCGTCCGCGCCGGCGGTCGGTGAGCCAGGCCTCTATCGCGTCGCGCTCGTCGGGAGCGCAGGGCGCTAGGATCCTGCGGGGCACGTACGGGTTGGAGGCGTAGAACTGGCGCATGAACGAGGCCAGGATCTGCCCCGGCTCGTCCTCCGCCGTCCCCTCCATCGTGAAGTTGTCCCTGCCGATGAGCTTTCCCTGGCGGATGAAGAAGACCTCCACCAGGCTCTCGTTGCGCACGGTGGCGGACGCGATCACGTCCATGTTCTCGGCGGACAGGTGCATGACCTTCTGGCCCTCCTGCACGCTGTGGATCGCGGCCAGCTGGTCGCGCAGCACCGCCGCGCGCTCGAACTCGAGCCGGTCCGCTGCCTCGCTCATGCGCCCCTTGATGGACCTGGTCACGCGGTCCGTGCGGCCCTCCATGAACAGGACCACCTGCTCGATGACCTCCGAGTAGCCGCCTCGGTCGACCGCGCCGATGCACGGGCCCACGCAGCGGTGGATGTGGTAGTCGAGGCAGGGGCGCTCGTCCGTGCCGGTGATCGCCTTGGTGCAGGACCGGTAGGGGAACAGCTTCTTGAGCAGCGCGAGGGTGCGGCGCACGCTGACGGCGCTCGCGTAGGGGCCGAAGTACCGGGCCCCGTCGTCCCTGACGCGGCGGGTGATGTAGACCTGCGGGAAGTCCTCGGTCGTGTCGATCTTGATGAAGGGGTAGCTCTTGTCGTCCTTGAGCCGCGCGTTGAAGTGCGGCTTGTGGCGCTTGATGAGATTGCTCTCGAGGAGGAAGGCCTCCTGGTCGGACTCGGTGACGATGAACTCGAAGTCGTCGACCAGCGCGACCATGCGGCGGATCTTGGGGGCGAGGCCGGCCGACTTCTGGAAGTAGGACCGGACCCTGTTGCGCAGCACCGACGCCTTGCCCACGTAGAGCACGTCTCCCGCCCCGTCCTTCATCAGGTAGACGCCCGGTCGGACGGGGAGTGCGGCGAGCCGCTCTGCGAAGTCTGGGTTTGACATGCGGGGAGGCGTTCGCCGGCCGTCGGCCCCGCGCGGGGGGCCTAGCGCAAAAGGAGGGTCAGCACGACCAGCGCCGCCGCCAGGGCCACCGTGAGGACGCCGATGTGGCGCAGCTCAGTGCCCAGGTACGGGTAGGTCACGGCCCCCTCGGGCCTCGCCGCCGGGCGCGCGCGCTGCGGGGCGGGCGCTGTCGCAGTGGCCCTTGCGGGCTCGCGGGCCGGGGCGGGGGCCGGCCTGGGTGCGGCCGCCGGCTTGGGTGCACTGGCCGCGGCCGGGGCGGCCTCGCCCTCGGCGGGGGCCGGGGACCGCGGCTCGGTCGGGCCGGCGTCGAACTGCTGCGGCCTGCCCTTGCCCCTGCGCTTTCGGCGCTTCAGCTGGGCCTGCCTCGATGCGATCCTCTTGCCCTTGTCGGCCATCCGATTCTCCGTTCCCCGGCTATCCAGACCTTGGATGCGCCCGGTCGTACTCGGAGCGCACATGCTCGCTGGTGAGGTGGGTGTACACCTGCGTCGTCGTTATGCTGGCGTGCCCCAGGAGCTCCTGCACGTGCCTGAGCGGCGCTCCTCCGTGCAGCAGGTGGGTGGCGAAGCTGTGCCTCAGCGTGTGCGGGGTCAGCTTCTTGCCTATCCCGGCCTGCACGGACCGTCTCCTGAGTATAAGCCAAAAGCCCTGGCGCGTAAGCCTGCGCCTCCGCGAGCTCAGGAACAGGGCCCTGCCGGCGTGCTCCCCGGCCAGGCTTGGCCTCGCCGAGGCCAGGTAGGCGGCCACGGCGTCGACCGCCCCGGGGTGCAGGGGGAGCAGCCTCTCCTTGCCGCCCTTGCCGAACGCTAGCACGGTGCCGGCGTCGGTGTCGACGTGCTCGACGTCAAGGGCCACCAGCTCACCGACCCTCAGGCCGGCCGCGTACATCAGCTCGAGCATGGCCCGGTCGCGAAGGTCGGCCAGCTCCGTTCCGCCGGGCGCGTCGAGGAGGCGGTCGACCTCCTCCTCGGACAGCGCCTCCGGCAGCGACCTGCCGAGCCTCGGCGCCGAGATGTTCTCCGTCGGGTCCCTCTCGATCGCGCCCTCGTCCGCCAGGAACCCGAAGAACGAGCGCATCGACGCTATCTTCCTGGCCCTGGTCTTGTCGCCGAACCCGTTCTGGCCGAGGTGGATGACGTAGGCCTCCACCCTCGACTCGTCGACCCCGGCCCAGCTGACGCCGTCGCCGTCGCCGCCGCGCACGAAGTCGGCCAGCTGCCCCAGGTCCGCGCGGTACGCGGCCAGGGTGTTGGGCGAGACCCCGCGCTCGACGCGCATGTGGGAGAGGAACGAATCCACGGCGTCGCGCGCCGCAGCGGCCCCGTTAGATCTGACCATCCCTCAATTCTCGGTCCGATGCCATGTGGACGGGGAGCGGTTTTTGGGTGCTCGGAACGCGAGAATTCGATCGCAGTGGCGCCCGCAGCGCGATTGGCTATGGCCACCTGGGCCACGGCGCCGGCCGCGGCAGTTGCCCGTCCCACCGCAAGTTGCGGTACGCTTAGCCCGCATTGATCGAGATACCTATAGGGCCCAACCTCTTCGACTTTCAGGCGGGCATACGCTGGGTGGTTGCCTGGCACGGAGCCTTCACCGTCATCGGGGTCGTTACCGCCGTCTACCTGGTGGCCAGGTGGGCGCCGATGCGCGGCATCAGCTCCGACCTGATCTACTCCACGGCGCTGTGGGCGGTGATCGGCGGGTTCGTCGGCGCGCGCCTCGTGCACGTCATCGACCACTGGGACTTCTACGGCTCCAACCCCGACCGGATCATCTTCATATGGCAGGGCGGCATCGGCGTCTGGGGCGGCATCATCGGGGGCTTCCTCGGCGGCGTGGCCTACGTGGCCATCACCAGGGTGCCGAGGCACAACTGGGGCATCATGATGGACCTCACGGCCCCGGCGCTGCTGCTCGCCCAGACGATCGGCAGGCTGGGGGACATAGCCAACGGCGAGCACTGCGCCAAGGCCGCCGGCCACTTCCTGAGCATGACCTGGACCCATCCCGACTCGCTGGCCAGGCTGTGCGTCAGCGGGCACTCGTCCTCCCTCGTGTCGCGGGGCGCAGAGCCGGTCATCCTCTACGAGATCGTCTGGAACGCGATCGTGATCGGGATCCTCTGGACGCTGCGGGGCAGGCTCAAGCCCGACGGCATGCTGTTCGCGCTGTACATCTCGCTGTACGCCGTCGGCAGGTTCGCCATCACCTTCGCGCGCGAGGACCGGGTGTGGGCCGCCGGCATGCAGGAGGCCCACTTCATCGCACTGATCGTGCTGGCCATCGCGGTGCCGCTGCTGCTGCTAAAGGCGAGGTGGGTGGACAGCACGCCCGAGACGGAGGAGGCCGAGGCCGCCCCGAGGCCGAGCGGCACCCGCGCGGCTCGGCGCCGCAGGCAGAGGAGGGGAGGCTAGCCGAGCGCCCCGGCCGCCGGGTCGCGCACGGCACCGGGCCGGCCACTCCCGCCTAGCAGACGACCCGTTCGCCCGGGTACTCCATGTCGATGAGCGCCCTGTGGACATGGGCGTTCACGCATTCGTCGTCCGGATAGACCACGTGCCTCGGATGCGAGGTCTCGACGAGGTGGCCGCTTGCGAGGGTCTCGGTCACCAGCTCCTCGGACTCGCTGAAGGGGGTGGCCGGGTCTGAGTGGTTGCCTATCACCAGTATGTGCACGCCTCCGCCGTCCAGCGGCACTCCGAGGGGGTCGGGCGCGAACTGGTCGTAGAAGGGGCAGGCGCTCGGTCCGAACGGGCTTGCCGCGGCGATCAGCGGCAGCTCTTCCCGCACGCGGGCCTTCAGCAGGGCGGAGTCGCTCAGACGGGTCGCGCGGTCCAGCTCCGGCCTCAGGGCCAGGTCGTCGAGGCAGTTGACGTGCTCGGTGAAGCTCGGCGCGGTGGGGTCCTCTCCGAGCTGCACGCGGGCCATGTCCAGCAGGACGCCGGGGTCGTCGTACTCGCTAAGCGCGTGCAGGCCCTCCCAGAGCACGGGCCACAGGTTCTCGTCGTACAGCGTCGTCACCACGCCCAGGAACCCGGCCGCGGGCACGCCTCCGGCCGCGTCGTTGACCAGGTGGAGGTTGGCCGCGGCCCGCAGGTAGTAGCCGGCGGGATCACCGTCGCCGTGCATGGGGCACTCGGGGCTGTCGCACGCCGCCAGAGCCCGTTCGAGCAGCGTCTCGAAGGCCAGGAGCTCATCGATATGCTGGCCGACGCGCTCCTCTTGGTTGGAGGCCCTGTCGACCGGGTTGTCGGCGCCGTCGACGACCATCGCCCTGACCGAGCCGGGAAACAGGGTGGCGTACCACACGCCCAGCGCAGAGCCGTAGGAAAAGCCCAGGTATGAGATCCGCTCAGCGCCCAGCGCCCTGCGGATCTCGTCCATGTCCCTTGCCACGTACTCGCTGTGCAGGAGCCCGCCGATGGGCCCCATGGTCTCGATGCACAGCATTGCCGCCGCCTCGCCGGCCGCGACCTCCTCGGCGGTATCCGCGGCGCCCTCGATCGCGTTGAGCAGCGCGAGGCGCTCGCCGGGCTCCCCGCACGCGAACGCCGGCTCGGACGCGCCGACCCCGCGCGGGTCGAAGCCCACGATGTCGAAGCGCGCGATCACCTCGTCGGTGAACGCGTACCGGTATGCACGGACGAGTTCCAGGCCGCTCGCCCCGGGCCCGCCGGGGTTGACGAGCAGGTAGCCTATCCGCTCGGCCGCAGAGGAGGCGCGGTGCATGTTCACGGCTATCGATATGCTGCCCGCCGCCGGATCCCGGTAGTCCGCGGGGACCTCCACGTATCCGCACTCCAGACCCCCGTCGCACGGGATCCACTCCATCGGCCCCGCCGGCTCGGCGGGAGCGTCGGCGGCGGGTTCCCCCGGCGGACCCGGCTCGCCGCGGTCCCCCGCCTCGCCCCGGGGCCCCCGCTCCCCGGGTTCGCCCTGAGGCCCGGGCTCGCCCCTCGGGCCCGGTTCTCCGCGGTCCCCCGCCTCGCCCCGGGGGCCCTGCTCGCCGGGTTCTCCCTGAGGCGGCTCGAGCTTGGCGATCTCCTCTTGGACCACGCGGCGAATATCGTCCTCGGATGCTGAGCACCCGGACGCGGCAAGCATGCACGCCAGCAGCGCCGCGGCGATGCAGGGAACCGGTAGGAGGTACCGCCGGGCCGATGCGGGCACGTAGCGGGCGGGACCGGGCATCAGTCCTCCATCTGGGTGCCCGCCGCGGTCGGGTCGACCGGCTACCGCGCGCTCGGCCGCAGGTCGACGATCTTGAGCTCGAGCTGGCGCCGCCCGTTCCACTCGTTGAGCTCGATCGAATGCAGGACGTCGATGGCACCCGCCGCCGCCTCGTTCCTGCCGGCCATGCCGAAGGCTATGGCGCCCATGTGGAAACCGCCGTGCTCGAGCGAGAGCTTTAGGTGCGACTGGTTTCTGCCCACGATCCGGCTGTCCGCGACCCGCACCCCCCTGGTGAGGAACACCGGCACCGGGTTGCCCTCGCCGAACGGCGCCAGGGAGTCGATGAACGAGTAATTGTCGCAGTTGACGTCGGAGAACCCGATCTCGCACTCGTACCGGATCTCGGCCCCGTACCCGGCCGCCGGGCCCGACTCGGCCACCCTGGCCGGGAAGGCCTCGGCGAAGCGCGCGAAGAGACTCTCCTCCAGCGTGAAGCCGGCCGCCACGCTGTGGCCGCCGCACCTGGAGAAGGGGAGCCCCGTCGCGGTGATGGCGTCCATCACGCCGTATCCCTGCGGTCCTCGCGCGCTGGCCCTGACCAGCCCGTCCATGAGCGTGGCGGCTACGGCCGGGCGGCGGTAGCGCTCTGAGAGCCGGGCGGCTATCAGCCCGATCACGCCGGGGTGCCATTCGGGGCTGTAGACGACGAGCGCGGGGTCGGCGTCCATGCCCTGCCGGGCGACGATCTCCTCCGCGTCCCCGACCCCCCGGTCGGCGAAGCGTCGCCGCTCGGAGTTCAGGCCCTCCAGCCTCTCGGAGAGCCGCGCCGCCTCGTCGGGGTCGGAGGTAAGCAGCAGCTGCAGGCTCAGGTCCGGGTCATCGAGGCGGCCCGCAGCGTTCAGGCGCGGGATGAGGCGGAACGACAGGTCCCTGGCGGTCAGGCGCCCGAGGTCTGTCCTGGCCCGCTGCGCCAGGGCGCGCATCCCGGCGCTGTCGGTCGAGCGCAGGGATGCCAGGCCGCGCCCGACGATGAACCGGTTCTCGCCCGTCAGCGGGGCGACGTCCGCGACGGTGCCCAGCGCCGCCAGCTCGACCAGCGATGCCGGCGGGGCCAGGCCGGCGCGGCGCAGAGCCGCCGAGGCCAGCTTCAGGGCCACGCCCGCGCCCGTGAGCTTGGCATAGGGGTAGCCGCCGGGCAGGCCCGGGTTGAGCACCGGCACCCCCGGCGGCACCCCGTCCGGCGCGGCGTGGTGGTCGGTGACTATCACCTCCATCCCCAGCGAGGTCGCCAGCTCGACCTCCTCGAAGGCCGTGGTCCCGCAGTCCACGGTGACGACCAGCTCCGCCCCCGCGGCGGCCAGCCGGCGCAGAGCGGCCTCGTTGAGGCCGTGCCCCTCCGCCATCCTGTTCGGGATGTACGGCATGGGCGCGCCGCCCAGCTCAGCGACGGCGCGGCAGAGGATGGCCGTGCCGGTGATGCCGTCCACGTCGAAGTCTCCGTAGATCGCGACCGGGCCGCCGTCGGTCGCGGCGCCGACGAGCATCTCCACGGCCGCGTCCATGCCCGGCATCAGGAACGGGTCGTGGGAGAGGCTCTCGTCGATCGCCAGGAACGGCTCGATCTCGGAGGGCTGCCGTATGCCGCGGGCGTGCAGGAGCCGGGCTTGGAGGTTCGGCAGCCCGAGCCTGCCTGTGAACTCGTCAGGGGGCGGCGCGGCCGCCTGCCAGCGCTCTGGTGGGCCGGATGTGGCGGGGCCGCTGATCGGGGAGGTCCTGGGCTGACCGCTCGGACGGGAGGGCGGGGGAGAGTGCGCTAGGCGCCGGCGGCCTGGAAGACCAGGGAGCTGTTGTGGCCGCCGAATCCGAAGGAGTTGCTGATCGCCGTGCTGACGCTCGCGGTCCGCGCGGTGTGTGGCGTGTAGTCCAGGTCGCAGTCGGGGTCGGGGTTGTCGAGGTTGATGGTGGGGGGTATCACCCCCTGGGAGATGGCCTGGACGCAGAACGCGGCCTCCAGGGCGCCCGAGGCGCCCAGCAGGTGCCCGGTCATCGACTTGGTCGAGCTGATCGGGATCCTGTAGGCGTCCTCGCCGAACACGGACCTCATCGCCATGGTCTCGTACTTGTCGTTCAGCGGCGTGGAGGTGCCGTGGGCGTTGATGTAGTCGATCTCGTAGGGCTTGAGACCCGCCGACTCCAGCGCCAGCCGCATGGCCCTCGCGCCGCCCTCGCCCTCCGGGGCGGGCTGGGTGACGTGATGGGCGTCCGCGCTGGACCCGTATCCGACCATCTCGGCCAGGGGCTGTGCCCCCCGCGCCTCCATGCTCTCCATCGTCTCGAGCACCATCACCGCCGCGCCCTCGCCGCACACGAACCCGTCGCGCTCGGCATCGAACGGGCGCGAGGCCGCGTGCGGGTCGTCGTTGCGGGTGGACAGCGCCTGGCAGGCGTTGAAGCCCGCTATCCCTATCGGGCAGATCGAGGCCTCGGAGCCCCCCGCGAGGATCATGTCGAGGCCGTCGTCCTGGAGCATCTCGAAGGCCACGCCTATGGAGTCCGCTCCGCTGGCGCAGGCCGATACGGTGGCGATGCTGGGGCCCTTTGCGCCGAGGTGCATGGAGACCTGGCCCGAGGCCATGTCGGGGAGCATCATCGGCACGAAGAACGGCGACACGCGGCCGGGGCCGCGGCTGGCCAGGACCTCGAGCTGGTTGGAGATCGTGATGATGCCCCCGATGCCCGAGGCGATCATCACGCCGGTGCGCTCGGCGTTGCCGTTGTTGATCGAGACGCCGGCGGCGTCGGCTGCCTGGACGGCCGCCCCGAGCGCGAGCTGCACGAAGCGGTCTATGCGCCTGGCCTGCTTGCGGTCGACGAAGTCGGTGGGGTCGAAGCCCTTGACCTCGCCTGCGATCGTCGTCTTGAAGCCCTCGGTGTCGAAGGCCGTTATCGTCTCGATGCCCGAATCGCCCGCCACGAGCGACTCCCATGTGGTCTTGGCGTCGAGCCCTAGGGGGCTCACCACACCGAGCCCTGTGACGAAAACGCGGTTTGACATGCCGGATCGATCTTACGCCGGCGCGTCGGGGGATTCGGCCTCCCGGTCACCGGTCCGGCGGGGCGGCGCGGGCCGCTCCGCCGGTTGAGATCAGGGGGGATTATAGCAGCAGGCCCAGGGGCGGTCATTGCCGCTTCGCTATAATCGGACGCTGGCACCAATGGTGCCGAAGGAGCCCCCCTTCCGGTGTCCTCCGCCGCGCCAGCGCGCCGCCCCTCGGTGGCCATAGAGACCCACGGCTGCAAGCTCAACCAGGCCGACGCGGCCGCCCTCGCGGCCCGCTTCGCATCGGCCGGCTTCGACCTCGTGCCCAGCGACCAGCCCAGCGACGTCTACCTGGTCAACTCCTGCACCGTGACGCACGCCGCCGACCGCAAGGCGAGGCATGCGCTGCGCTCGGCCAGGAGGCGCAACCCGGCCGCGACGATAGTGGCGACCGGCTGCTACGCCCAGCGCGACCCGGCCGCCCTCCGCGCCCTGGAGGAGGTCGACCTCGTGGCCGGCAACGACGACAAGGTCCGGCTGGTCGAGCAGGTCGTCGCCCTGCGCGGCGGGGACGCCTCCACGTGCGGGACCGGGACCGACGAGATCCCGGTGTCGCCGGCCACCCTCAGGACGCGCGCGTCCGTCAAGATCCAGGAGGGGTGCGACCAGGTGTGCGCCTACTGCATCGTGCCCAGGGTAAGGGGCCGCGAGCGCAGCGTTCCCGCCGCCGAGATCGTGGGCCGCATCCGAAGCTTCGAGCGGGCGGGGTACCGCGAGGTCGTGCTGACCGGCACCCAGCTGGGGACCTACGGATTCGACCTGGGCCCGGAGGGGCCGGCTACCCTGGCCGGGCTGCTTGAGCGGGTGCTGGAGGGCACGGAGATCGAGCGCATACGCGTATCGTCCCTTCAGCCCCACGAGATCGACGAGGCGCTGCTGGACCTTTGGTCAGACCCGAGGCTGTGCCCGCACTTCCACATGCCCCTGCAGTCGGGCAGCGACGCGGTCCTGGGCCGCATGAGGCGGCGCTACACGGCGGAGCGCTACCGGAGCGCGGTGGAGTTGGTCAGGCGCAGGGTGCCTGATGCCGGCCTGACCGCCGACGTGATCGCCGGTTTCCCCGGCGAGACCGAGGCCGACCACTCTGCGACCGCACGGCTGGTGGAGTGGTCGGGTTTCTCCGGCCTGCACGTCTTTCGCTTCTCCAGCCGTCCGGGGACCACCGCCCACCACCTGGCCGACGACGTGTCCGCGCAGGACAAGGCGCGGCGCGCGGGGGAACTGGCCGAGCTCGGGGACCTGTCGGCCGGCCGCTTCCGGGACGGTCTGCGCGGGGCCGTGAGGCCGGTGCTGTGGGAGGAGAGGAGGGCAGGGGGTTGGAACGGGCTGACGGACAACTACATCAGGGTGCGCGCGGAGGCCGAGGCCGACCTGTTCAACACGGTGGCCGCGGCCAGGCTTGGAAGCGTGTCGGGTAGGCATGTCGAGGCCGAGCTGGTCATGGCCGCGGGACTGGAGGGCCGCCCGGGCGGTGTCGAAAGCACCCTGGCTGCGGGCGTGGGTCAGGCGTAGGGACGCGCGGCGGCCGGCGCACGTCGAGGCCGGCCGGACGCGGCCTTCCTGGACCTTAGGTCAAGAAGTCTGCGTCGACGACGATCACGCGTCGCTCAGCCCCTGCATCCGCGACGCTTCGATCGTGCGCTTGTGCGCTTGCCAGTCGGGCTCGCGGCCTGCGCCTTGCCGGGCATCGCATCGCCGGAAGAAGTCACGGAGCTCTTCCGCCGACGAGAGCCGAGCCCGCCGCTCTCGCATACGGGCGTGGGCCGCTGCGCGCAGCCACGCGCTGAGACTCAGACCCTCCCTGCGTGCGGCGCGCGCGAAGCGGTCGCGGTCGTCATCGGGGATCGTCAGTTGGACCCTGGCCATCTGGCGGTGTCGAGTCGGCGCCGCCGCGTTGCCGCGCGACTAGAGTTCGACGGGCCGAAAGTCGTATCGCCCCGAGCGGTGCTCGACGTACCCGGCGTGCTGATCCTGGGCCTGTCCGAACACCATCATCCACCCTCCGTCCGTCGCCATGGACAGCAGTTCGCGCTTTCCGGCCAGCGTGTCGTTGGGCGAGTCGTCCAGTGCCGCTATGCAGCGGTGCGTGAGGTGGAACCGGGTGGGTATGAGGTCCCCGGCGAAGGCGAGCCTCTCGCTCCCCGACTCGATGAGCACCACCTGGTGGCCGGGGCTGGGGCCGCCGGTGGCCCTGACCGCGACGCCCGGGGCGAGCTCCGCGCTCCCGTCCACCACCTCCACCATGCCGGCCTCCTCCAGGGGGAGGAGGTCGTCGGCGTTATAGAGCGGTGCCGAGCGCTCCCCTGGGCTGCGCGCGTCCTCGATGGCCGCGCGCTGCACGACGTACTTGGCCCTGGGGAAGGTGGGCATCACCCTGCCGGTGCGGTCCAGCTTGGTGCACCCCCCGGCGCGGTCGAACCGCAGGTTGGTAAGCACCACCGTGTCGATGTCGCGGGGCGACATGCCGTGGGCCTTGAGGCCCCTGCCCAGCCTGTTGCCGCTCAGGCTGAACGCCTCCCTGAGGGTGTCGAGCCGCTTGGAGCCCGCGCCCGTGTCGACCAGGATGCTGCGGTCGCCCGCCCGGATCAGAAGGCAGTTGAGGGACAGCCTGACGCGGTTGCGGCGGTCGGGCTTGATGTAGCCCTCCCACTGGGCCCTGGGGACGGGTCCGAACACGCACCCCCCGTCCATCAGGAGGGTGCCGTCGCTTATGACGTTTACCGGCAAGGCCCCGCTTGCGGCCCGTCAGCCAACGAGCGCGTCCACCGCCGACTCTATGGCCGCCGAGGTGGCCTCAACGTCGGACTCGTCGTGCGCGGTGGAGAGGTAGAACTTGCTGTCGCCCTTGAAGACGCCGCGCTCTCGCAGCAGCCGGTTGAAGCGGCCGAGCATCTCCTTGTCGGCCAGCAGCGTGGACCTGTAGTCCACGATGTCGTGCTCGGTGAAGAAGACGTCGAACAGGACGTCCTCCCCGACGACCCTGGCCGGGATCTCGGCGCGGTCCAGGGCGTCCTGCAGGGCCGTCTTGACGGCGCCGCCCGTGGCGTGCATCCGCTCGTAGGTGCCCGGCCTCCTGAGTATCTCGACCGTCGCAAGGCCGGCCGCGGCGGCCACCGGGTTGCCGCTTAGCGTGCCTATTTGCGGCATCCACTCCCCGGCGCCGACCGCCGAGGCGTCGAAGTGGGCCATGATCTCCTCGCGGCCGCCGACGGCGGTGAGCGGGAACCCGCCGGCCACCGCCTTGCCCAGCGAGCACAGGTCGGGCACGACGCCGTAGTACTCCTGCGCGCCGCCGTAGGCGAACCGGAACGAGGTGACCACCTCGTCGAATATCAGCGGGATCTCGTACCGCGCCGTCACCTCGCGAAGCCCCTCCAGGAATCCCGGCTTCGGGGGAAGCAGGCGCTGGAAGGGCTCCACTATCACGCCCCCCAGCTCGTCGTGGTGGCGCTCGATGATCGCCGACGTGGTCTCGATGTCGTTGAACGGCGCGATCAGCATCGTCTCGGCGACCGCGGCCGGTATGCCGCCGCCGTCCGGGGTGGGCAGGGGGAACTCCGCCGGCCTCGCCGGCATCATGCTCTGGAGGGCGTAGTCGTTCATGCCGTGGAAGCCGCCCTCGAACTTGAGGATCTTGTCCCGGCCGCGGAAGGCGCGGGCGGCGCGCATCGCGTAGAGCGTGGCCTCCGTCCCCGTCGAGCAGAAGCGGACCTTGTCCACGCACTCCATGGCCTCCGCGATCGCCTCCGCGAGCAGTATGGCCGGCTCGTTGTTGGCGAAGAACGTGGACCCGGCCTCGAGCCGCTCTGCGACCGCCCTCACCACGTCGGGGTGGGCGTGTCCGGTGATCATCGGACCCGAACCGAGCAGGTAGTCGATGTACTCGTTGCCGGAGACGTCGGTGATGCGGCTGCCGCGCCCCTCGGCGATCACCACGTCGCCGCCGAGGTTGCCGAGCGAGCCGCCGGGCAGGTAGCGCCGAGCCTTCTCGATGAGATCGCGCTCCCGGGCCCCGCGCTTGAGTTCTGGCAATTCGGCCTCCATGCGTTCGTAGACCAACCCGGCGCAGGTCGTGGGCGGTCCGAAGTGGCGCCGATTATAGCAGAGGGCCGGCCTCCCCCCGGGCCCGCGTCCAATATAATTCCGCCGGCCTGCGGGGCCAGGGAGGGACCATGCGAATAGCGATAGAGTCGGGCGACATCACGGCGGCCCGGGCGGATGCCATCGTCGTAAACCTGTTCGAGGGGGTGACGTCTCCCGGCGGGGGAACGGGGGCGGTGGACCGGGCCCTCGGGGGGGCCATCTCGGACCTGATCGCCGAGGGGGAGGTCAGGGGCAAGTCCGGCGAGATGACGCTGATCCACACGCTCGGGCGCATGGCGACCAGGCGCGTGCTGGTCGCCGGCCTGGGCAAGGCCGACGAGTTCGACCTCGACGCGGTGCGCACCGTGTCGGCGCGGGCGGCGCGGTTCCTCAGGGCGAGGAGGGTGCGGACCGCCGCGACGATCGCCCACGGCGCCGGCATAGGCGGGCTCGAGCCGCGCGCGTGCGGCCGCGCCATCGCAGAGGGCGCCGTCCTGGGCCTCTACCGCTTCGACAAGTACAAGTCCGAGGACGACCCCGCCCCCGAGCTCGAGTCGATGTCCATCGTCGAGTTCGACCCGGGCAGGGTGGACGATCTCTCCGCCGGGGCGCGGGAGGGCGAGATCGTCGCCGGCGCGGTGGCGCTGTGCCGGGACCTGGTCAACGAGCCGGGGAACCGCCTCACCCCCGCGGACCTCGCCGAGGCGGCCCTGGGCGTGGCCCGCGAGGCGGACATTGAGCTGGAGGTCCTCGGGGAGGACCGGATGCGGGAGCTGGGCATGGGCGCGCTCCTCGGGGTCGCCGCCGGCAGCCACCTGCCCCCGCGGCTGATCGTCATGCGCTACGCGGGCGACCCGGACGACCCCGGCAACAGCCTGGGGCTGCTGGGCAAGGGCATCACCTTCGACACGGGGGGGATCTCCATCAAGCCGGCCGTGCGGATGGGGGAGATGAAGACCGACATGGCCGGCGCGGCCTCGGTCATCGCAGCGATGAAGGCGATAGCGGCGCTGCGGCCCCGGATCAACGTGACAGCGATAGCGGCTGTGACCGAGAACATGCCCGGTGGCGGGGCGCAGCGCCCGGGCGACATCGTCACCGCGATGAACGGCAAGACCATAGAGGTGGACAACACCGACGCCGAGGGCAGGCTCGTGCTCGCTGACGCCGCCTGCTACGCCGTCAGCCTTGGCCTCGGGCGGCTGGTGGACGTGGCGACGCTCACGGGCGCCATGACCGTGGCCCTCGGGACCGTCGCCACCGGCGCGTTCGGCAACGACCGCGCGCTCATGGACGCCGTGCTGGCCGCCGGCCGGGGGGCGGGCGAGCGCGTCTGGGAGATGCCCACGTACAAGGAGTACCGCAGGCAGCTCGACAGCGACGTCGCCGACATCAGGAACATCGGCGGCAGGGCCGCGGGCTCGATCACCGGGGCGATGTTCATCGGGGAGTTCGTCGGCGACGCCGCCTGGGTGCACCTGGACATAGCCGCCACCGCCAGGAGCGGGAGCGTGAGGGGCTGGAGGGTCAAGGGCGCGACCGGCGTGCCGGTGCGGACCCTGGTCGACCTCGCGGTGAGCCTCGCGCGTTAGGGCGCGCCGCCGGGCGCGTCGGCCCGGTCCCGCAGGTGCTAACCTGTATGGGTCGGCACCGCGGTGGACGTGGCCAAGTTGGTTAAGGCGCCAGGTTGTGGCCCTGGAGATCGTGGGTTCAAATCCCATCGTCCACCCCACGCCGACCTCCCGCGCCGCGCGCCCGTAGCTCAACGGACAGAGCACTTGGCTTCGGACCAAGGGGTTGGGGGTTCGAATCCCTTCGGGCGCGCCACGGCGCCGTTCCCCGGTCCGCCGGAGCCTACAGCAGCGATACGCCCGCGACGCCAGCGACGATCATCCCTATGGCCAGGCCGCGGTGCGCCAGCGACGCCCTGTCCACCGGCTCCGAGAGCATGTTGAGCGCGCCGGTGCTCAGCGCGATCCCGAACAGGAACACGAACATGGGCCGCGAGGCCATGACGGTGGTCGCCAGGGAGACGGGACCCAGCTCTATGGCCAGCGTGGTCAGGTACATGGAGGCGAAGGCGAGGCCCGCCTCGGTGAACACGAACAGCGCGAGCCCGCGCCTGTTCCGTAGCAGCATCGCCAGGTGCGCTGCCGTGCTCGGGCGCCAGGCCAGCGCGAGCATCGCGGCGGCCAGGGTGGCGCTGCGGACGGTGTAGAGGTTCCACAGCGACATGCCCCCGTCGAGGGCCACCTTGGAGAGGACGGCCCCGGCCGCGAACAGGGCGCTCGAGCCCAGGGCCACGAAGAACCAGCCGCCTAGCACGGGCGCCCCGTCCCCGGCGCGCCTGCGCAGCGAGATCAGCGCGGCGCCCGCCACGGTGACCATGATGGCCAGCCAGTGAAGGGCCGTCAGCCCCTCGGACAGGAACGCGACGGCCATGATCGCAACGAACACGGGCGCCGTCTGGTAGACGGCGGTGACCAGGGAGGCGTCCTGGCGCCGCAGCGTCCAAAACATGAGCACCAGGGACAGGCCGAAGGCGGCGCCGGAGGCCAGGGCGGCCAGCCACAGCCCGGCCCCGTAGCCCGGGAACGGCACGAAGGCCAGCGGGATGAGGGCGCCGGGCAGCTGCATCAGCGCGGCCGCGAATATGAAGACCCAGGCGGAGGCGACGTGCCTCACCAGGATGATCTTGTCGAGGATGGTGACGGCGGCGAATCCCACCGCCGCGCCGATGCTCGCCAATACCCAGTCCATTGCGCGCCAAAGGGTATATAGCGCCGGCCCTGCGCACTAGGCCCGGTCCGCGTGCGGCGCGCCGCCGCCCGAACGCCCCCGGGCTGTCACAATGTGTTCTCCGCGCGATAGCGGAGACTTTCCAACAGGGGGTGGGGCGATGTTCGTGATCAGGAGGGTGTACCAGGTGAAACCCGGTATGGCGCGCCGCTACGCGACCGTGATGCGCCGCGTCGCCGATGCGTACGAGGCTTCCGGACAGCGCTCGGACGTGAGGGTGTACTACAACGACTCGATGGTGCCGGGGGAGACCAACCGCGTCTACATCCAGTGGGACGCCGACGTCATCGAGTCCCAGTTCCGCGAGGACAACGTGGTCCCCGAGGCCGTGACCGAGGCCGCGCTGCCCGGAGACCACATGGTGCTCGACACCTGGATCGAGTTCTACGAGATGATGACCCCGTCCAAGATGGTGGACTGACCGTCCGGAGGGCGCCGGCGCGGCCCCCGGGGCTGGTACGGCTGCTCGCGCCCCGTGTCATGGGCGAAACGTGGGAGCCTGCACACCCGTCTTTGGCGCCCATCAAGATGTTTCTTGACGGATGGTGCGCCGCGTTCGACAATTCGAGCCGCGCAGGGGAGGGGTGCCACGTGGTCATCGCACGAGAGAAGTTTTCCAGCCAGGCCGATCCCGAACTGCTGGCGGCGATGCGCAGGGCCGCACGGGAGCAGGGGCGTCACTTCCAGTCGGTGCTGGAGGACGCGATGCGCGACTACCTCGAGAAGAGGACCCAGGCTAGGGTGCGGCCCGAGGTGATGGCGCACTTCCGCGCCAGTCTGGAGCGCAACCGCCGCCTCGGTGAACTGCTGGCCGAGTCGTGAGCCATGACCACCTTTCGATCGAAGAGGTGGTGTCCATCCACGATGCGGCGGTCCAAGAGTTCGGGGGCGCTCCCGGCGTTCGCGACCTGGGGGCGCTGGCCTTGGCGATCCTGCGCCCGCAGGTGGGCTGCTACGACACGCTCGTAGACGAGGCATCCGCCCTCATGGAGAGCGTCGCCATGAATCACCCCTTCGTGGACGGCAACAGGCGGACGGCCTTCTACGCAACCGATACCTTCCTTCGCAAGAACGGAAGTTTCATCGACTGCGACGGTGAGGAGGCCCACGCCTTCTTCGCGGCGCTGTTCGAGGCCCAAGCCTCCCGGTTCGCGCAGCTGGCGGCATGCCTCGGGGAGCACGTCAGGCCGCTGCCGCGGCCCTGAGGCGTAAAGGAACGCCGGACTGGACCGGCCGCCTAGAGCGCCGGCCTTGGCGAGGGACGGGGAGGCGATGCCCCCCGCGATGGTGGGCTAGGGAGCCCGGGCGTCCGCGCCGCTGCTGCGCACGAAGCTGGCCACCCAGGCGGCCGCGCCCCGCTCGTGGATCGCCGTCTCGTACAGCCCGGCCCTGATCCTACCGCGGTCCCAGCCAGCGGCAAAGTAGCGCCTCAGCTCAGCCCGGGTCATCCTGGCCGGCCCCTCGTCGCCGCTCTGGTGCTCGCTCCAGACGATCACGTGAACCCGCCCCCCGGGGCGGACCACGCGGCGCAGGCCGCGCTCGTAGGCGGCCTTGCCGTTGTCGTCGAAGACGTGGAAGACCCCCGAGTCCAGGGCCGTGTCGAACGAGCCGGCGGGGAAGGGCAGGCTCCTTACGTCGCAGACCGCGAACCGGATGCCGGCGCCGCGCTCGGCCGCCTTCGATCTGGCGATCTCCACGGCGCGCGGCGCCAGGTCGACGGCCGTTACGGGGAGGCCCAGCCCTGAGAGGTGGATGGCGTTCTCGCCCGTCCCGCACCCGGCGTCGAGCACCTCGCCGGCGATCTCTCCGGCCCGGCAAAGGGCGATCACCTCGGGCTGTGGCCTGCCCGTTTCCCAGAGGGCGCCGCCCTCAAGGTAGGCGTCCTGGAAGAAGTTCACCCGCCGCGGCGCGGGCCGACTACCGGCCGCGTGCCACCGGCGCGCAGGGCCACTGTTAGGGAGGCCAGTACGCGGCCCACACTAAACACAAAGAGACGGCCTATGCGGCCTTCGGCTCGCGGAATGGAAGCGCCGATGCGGGGTTGTGCACCAGGATGGCGTCTATCTGGTCCTGCGAGTAGCCGCGGTAGCGCATCCTCGGCACGATCCGCGAGAGGATGTAGTGGTATCCGTGCCCGCCGTACTTCAGCAGCCGGTCCTTGGTGCATATGTCGTGGGCGACCAGCACCCGGTCACCGTGGCCGCGCTCGATCGTCCAGGCGATGTCGGCTATGCGCTGGCCGTCGTGCGGCATGTCGATCGCCGGGTTCGCCCAGTAGTAGTGCTGCTCGCGGCCGAACAGGTCCCACTCCAGGTACACGCCGCTGTCGGCGAGCGACGCGAGGGTCGACTTGTCGAACACGGTGCGGTCGAGGTGCCCGACTATGGTGTGGGACAGGTCGGCGCCGACGCAGTCGAGGACCTCCACGATCTCCAGGGGCGCGGTCTCGCCGCGGCCCGGGTGTATCAGCAGGGGGGCGCCCGTGGCCGCCTGGGCGCGCCCGGCCGCCCTGAGCACCTTGCGCTCGTTGGTCGTGAGCGGCCACGAGCACCCGATCTCGCCGATGATGCCCGGCCTGATCCCCGTGTCTTCCACGCCGTCCGCGAGGTCGCCGACGATCTCCTCGACTATGTCGTCCTCGCTGCGGGAGTCCATGTCCGCCGGGTGCGCTACGTCCACGTAGTGGCCCGCGCCCATGACTATGTTCAGTCCCGTGGCGTGCGAGACCGCGGCGAGGTTGATCGGATCGCGGCCTATGTCGGGGTTGGTCACGTCAACCAGCGTGCCTCCCCCACGCTGCCGGTAGAGGCCGGCCTCGGCGATCGCGACGTCCAGGTCGGAGAGCCTGCCCATGTCCCGGTTGGGGATCCCGTGGTGTCGGACCAGCCCCACGTTCTCCATTGAGAGCGGCTCGTCGTAGATGTCCAGCCACCCCGCGCCGGTGGGCTGCTGGGGGAGGACTCCGACCAGGTCTATGAACAGGTGCTCATGGGTGAGCGTGGCGCCCAGCGCACGGGGCTCTACGGGGCCGAGGACCGTCTGGACCTTTCCTACCGGGAATGTCGCCATGCGTTCTGCCTCCCTTCGCTTCGTCGGTCTGCGCGCGCGTGTGCGCCCGCGGCCCGCGTATTTCACTAGCCCGGACCGCCCGGGTCAACTCACCCCGGCTTCTCGCGGGGGCCGGAGGCCGCGTCGCTAAGCGATTATCCTGAATTAACCTTGCAAATCCGGTACGACAGTCCATAATTGCAAGGATGATTGCTCGTCGCTTGCTCGGACGGCTCCACGACCTGCTCTCAGAGTACCCCGCGGTCGCGCTGCTCGGACCGCGCCAGGTCGGCAAGACTACGCTCGCCCTCGAGATCGCAAGGGCCAGGGAATCCGTGTACCTCGACCTCGAATCGCCCGCGGACCGCGCGCGGCTGTCCGAACCCGAGCTGTACCTCGCCGACCACGAGCACCGGCTGGTCGTCCTCGACGAGGTTCATCGCCTGCCCGGCCTGTTCCAGAGCCTTCGGGGCCTGATCGATCGCGGCAGGCGTGGGGGAGGGGGCGCGGGGCGGTTCCTCCTGCTGGGATCGGCCTCAATGGACCTGCTCAGGCAATCCGGCGAGACCCTGGCGGGACGCATCGCCTACGTCGAACTCGGACCCCTCGACGCCCTGGAGGTAGGCGCGGCGGACCACGAAGCTCTCTGGGTCAGGGGCGGCTTTCCGGACAGCTTCCTGGCCCGCGACGACGAACGCAGCCTCGCGTGGCGGGAGAACTTCATCCGCACGTACCTCGAGCGGGACGTCGCCCAGTTCGGCCCGCGCATACCCGCCGAAACGCTCAGGCGCCTGTGGACGATGCTGGCCCACGCCCAGGGGGGGATTCTCAACGCGGCGTCCCTGGCGCGCGGCCTCGGCGTGGACGGCAAGACCGTATCCCGGTACCTGGATCTGATGGTGGACCTGCTGCTGGCGCGTCGGCTCGCCCCGTGGGGCAAGAACGTCGGCAAGCGCCTGCGCAAATCGCCAAGGGTGTATGTCCGGGATAGCGGCATCGTACACGCTCTGCTCGGCCTGGCCTCCAAGGAGGATGTTGTCGGCCACCCCGTGGTCGGGGCCAGCTGGGAGGGGTTTGCGATAGAGACCCTGCTGTCAGTGGCTCCAGACCGGGCAGAGGCGAGCTTCTACCGCTCGTCGGGCGGCGCCGAGATCGACCTGATACTGACGCTGCCCGGCCGCAGACCCTGGGCAGTCGAGATCAAGCGCAGCCTGGACCCGAGGCCTACGAAGGGGTTCCACAGCGCTTGCAGGGACGTGCGGCCGGAGGCAGGGTTCGCCGTCTATCCCGGCGAGGAACGCTACAGGATCGCCAAGGATATCGAGGCGATCCCCTTAGCCGACCTTGCGAACGAGGTTGCGGGAGGCGGTTAGCGGTCTCGGTGTCGTGCCGCCGGCCAGCTTACCCCGGGGCGCCTAAGTGGTGCGTGTACGGGTGTGTGCCCTGTAGCCTCGATGCAGCCGCGGTGCCGATCCGGCCCATGGCAGCGCGGCCGCGATGGGCTCGGACCGCCGCTGCTGTCCCGGCCGCCGGAGAGGGGAATTCTCGGACGCCCGTCCGGTTCCGCCGACGGGGCACTCCGGGCCGCCTCAATTCCCCGTGGCCAGGCCCGGCGCAGGACCGCAGTCAGGCCGCGGGGCCGATCAGCTCGGCCGGCGCGTGCGCTATGCCCAGGGCGCCGGGCCCGATGTGGGCCCCCATGACGGCGCTGAACTCGGTCACGTAGGCCTCGCGGCAGTCCGCCGCGTCCCCCAGCTCGGCCAGCGCGCGGTCCGCCGCGTCCGGTGCCGCGGCGTGCATCACGCACGCGGTGGTTCCGCGCCCCCCGGCCGCCGACGCCACCATGCGCACCAGCCGCGATCGCGCCGATCGCGCAGATCGGGCGGGCACCCTGCGGCCTATCGCGCCCCTGGTCACCTCGAAGACGGGCCGCACCGACAGCAGGGAGGTCCCGGCGTGCGCGATCCCCGGTATGCGCCCGCCCCGCCACAGGTACAAGGTGGTGTCGACGTACGCCACCAGCCGGACCGCCCGGGCCGCGGCGGATGCGGCCGCGGCCACCTCTGCCAGCGCCCCCCCGGCCGCGGCCGCCCTCAGCGCGGCAAGGGCCACCAGCCCCTCGCCGCCCGCCGCGGTCCCCGAGTCGAGCGTCGAGACCTCCATGCCGGGCATCTCCTCGCGGGCGCGCCGCGCCGCGGCCTCGGCCGACTCGAAGGAGGATGAGTAGGCTCGCGAGACGGTGATGCACAGGGCGGCGTCGGCCAGCCGGGCCGCCTCGGCGAGCCCGTCGCAGAACGCCTGCGGGGACGGCGCCGCCGTGGTGGCCACCTCGCCTAGGGACAGCATGCGGTACAGCTCGCCGGGGGCGAGGTCCGAGCCGTCGCGGTAGGTGCGGCCCCCGGCCGTGACGGTCATCGGCACCACTATGGGGGCGATGGTGCCCGTGTCGGGCGGCAGGCACGCGGCGCTGTCGACGACGACGGCGACGCGCCGTCGCGCGGCTATCGGTGCAGCGACCTGATGCCCTGCCGGGCCGAGCGGGCCATGCCGGCCGGGCTCTTGCCGAAGAGCGCGGGGGCGAACAGCACGATCAGCGACAGCGCGGCGAAGCCGAACACGGCCATGTGGCCGACGCCGCCCTGGTAGCTGACCCAGGCCAGCACCACGATGGACGGGGCGGTGATGGCCAGCAGGGCGACCCTGACCGCCCGCCGTCCGACCCTGAAGAAGACCGCGGTCGCGACCGCGAGGATCAGGAACACGACGGCCGCGCTGCTGTCCATCTCCTGCAGCGACCGGCCGACGCGCTCGCCGGACATCGAGAACAGCTCGTCGTTGTCGTAGAAGTAAAGGAACCAGTAGGCCAGGAACGGTATCGGCAGCACCGTCAGCGAGGCCATCAGCCAGTCCCTGCGCGCAACGCGCGACACGATCCGTATCACGATCCACAGCGAGACGCCTATGTACAGCATGGAGCCGAGGTAGATCGGTATGCCGAAGGGCAGGGTGCCGGTGGTGATGATCCCCCAGGCCCCGTACCCGACCGCGCTCATCGCAAGGCCCCAAGAGATCAGAGGCACCATCAGGCAGTACCCGAGCCACGGGAACGTCCAGGTGGGGCGCCCGGCGCGCCAGCCCAGGACGCTGATCACCAGCGCGAGCCCGAGCAGCAGCGAGACCCAGACCGGGGCGGTCCACAGGTGGAGAGCGAACATCAGCGAGAGCAGGATGTGGGGCAGGGAGGCGAGCCCGGCGTGGTACCAGGACCTGCGGCTGTGCACCTCGTATAGGCCGGCCGCTATGGTCCTCGACTCTCCCATCTCCTGCGTGGCCTGGCTCAGCGCGTCGTCGGTGGACATGCCCGAGTCCGCCAGCTCCTGGGCGCGGTCCTCGATGTGGCTCCGCAACTCCCTCAGGATCTCGCCCTTCTCGGAGGGCTCGAGGTGCAGGTGCTCGCTGAGCTCCGTCAGGTATCCGCGGATGGGACGGGACATCGGTCCGGTGGGCCCGCTAAGCCCCGATCAGAGCGAGTTGGGCCGCGCCACCAGGTCCACGGCCCGGCTGAACTGCGTCCACTCCCGGAGCATCGACTCGAGGCGCTGGCGGCCCTTCGCGGTGATGTGGTAGTAGCGCCTGTTCTGGCCGCTCGGCGAGGCATCCCAGCGGCCCTCGACGAGCGCCTCCTTCTCCAGCCTGTGCAGGGCGGGGTAGAGGGTGCCCTCCCTGAGGCGGAAGTAGCCGCTGGACCTGTCCTCGATCTCCTTTACCACCTGGTAGCCGTACATCGGCTCGCCAGACAGGAGCGAGAGCAAAAGCGTCTCGGTGCTTCCCTTGAGCAGTTCGCGGCGGTACAGGGCTTGTGGCTCCCGGTCGCTGGAGTTCGCCCGCATGGGCGACGGACCTCCCGCCCTCCATGGCGCGGTTCGTCCGTCCGACCCGACGATGTAAACACAGGCGCCGAGGGCCAGTCAATCGCCGCGGTGCCCGCCCGGGCGCCGGGGACTCGGCGCGGCCGGCCTAATGTAGAATGGTCCGCGGGACTGGCGGCGCCCGGAGCGCCGATGGCACCACGGCAAGACCGGCGCGAGCGGAGAGCGGGACCAGAAGATGATGGGACGGAGCGAATCGATGGCCGGGGCCGTGCGAACGGCGGTCCGGGGGGACGGGGGCGCCCTCGCCGCGTCCGACGAGGCGATCTCCTTCCTGGCCGGGGCGGGCTTCGGGCGCGTCGACACCCCGATAGTGGAGGAGTCCCAGCTCTTCGTGCTCAAGGGCGGCGGGGAGATGGCGGGCCTGCTCTACACCTTCAGGTCGCCATCCGGGCGCAGGCTCAGCCTCCGCCCGGAGTTCACCACCTCGGTGATCCGCCTCTTCGTCGAGGAGGGCGGGACCGAGATCCCCGTGCGGTGGAGCTACGCGGGCCCGGTGTTCCGCAACGACCGCGACGGCAGCGGCGGCCTGCGCCAGTTCACCCAGGTGGGCGCCGAGATCATCGGGGCCGGGTCCGCCGCGGTCGACGCCGAGGTCGTCTGCACCGCGGTGGAGGGCCTGGGACGGCTGGGCGTGCGGGGGGCGTCGGTGCGGCTCGGCCACATCCGCACGCTCTCGCGCGTCTTCGACGCGTTCGAGCTGTCCGACTCGGCCCGCGCCTTCGTCACGGGGAGCCTGCGCCGCCTCAAGCGCGGGCTGACCACCGCGGCGGCGCTCTCGGAGAGGGCCAGGGAGGCCGGCCTCGTCGACGGACCGGGCCCGGGCGCCGGCGGCCGGGAGGCCGAGCTGGCGCGGGAGGCGCTGCAGGGGCTGATGCTCGACGGGGAGGCCCGGGGCCCGATGGGACGCCGCACCGTTGGGGAGATCATGGCGCGCCTCGAGAGGAAGGCCAGCCAGTCCAGCGACCCCGCCGAGATGGACCGCGCGCTGCGGCTCGCATCCCGCCTCGCGGGGCTGGAGGGGCCGGCCGCCGCGACCATGGGAGAGGCGAGGTCGCTGGCCGCCTCGGCGGGGGCGCCGCCCGACGCGCTGGACCCGCTGGAGGGGGTGGTGGAGGCGCTGGCCGGCGAAGGCATGGAGGGCGACGCAGTGGTGCTGGACCTGGGCATGGCCAGGGGGATGGCCTACTACACGGGCGTCCTGTTCGACCTGGCGGCGCCGGGCACCGCGGGGGTGCTGGGCGGCGGGGGCCGCTACGACGGCCTTGTGGAGACCCTGGGCGGCCCGGCGGTGCCGGCGATGGGGTTCGCCTACGACATCGAGGCGGTGACCGCGGCCGCCGGGGGCGGATAGCGTGCTGCGCCTGGGCATACCCAGCGACGGGGCCCTGCACGAGCCGGCGATCGGCTTCCTGGCGTCGTGCGGCCTTCCCGTGGTCCGCCCCAACCCGCGCAGCTACACGGGGCAGCTGCCCGCGCTGGCCGACGCGGTCGTCCACTTCCAGCGTGCCGCGGACATAACGGGCAAGGTCGAGGAGGGCAGCATCGACGCCGGGATCGTCGGCTTCGACCGCTTCTCCGAGAGCGGGCGCGGCGACGGGGCGGTCGTGATCTTCGACGGCCTGGGCTTCGGCGGCTGCTCGCTGGTCATCGCCGTGCCCGAGGCCTGGGCGGACGTGTCCTCGGTCGCGGACCTGGCCGAGGTCTCCGGCGACATGCGCTCGTCCGGCAGGGACCTGCGGGTGGCCACCAAGTTCCCGCGCCTGGTCGAGCGCTTCATGCTGGACATGGGCGTCAGCCACTTCTCGCTCGTTTCGACCAGCGGCGCGCTGGAGGCGGCGCCGCTGATGGGCTACGCCGACATGATCGCCGACATCACCTCGTCGGGAACGACCCTCAGGGAGAACCGCCTAAAGACGGTGCGCGGCGGCACCATACTCAGGTCCCAGGCCTGCCTCATCGTCAACCCGGCCTCGGCGGGGGCGCGCCCGGAGCGGCTGGCGGCGCTGCGGTCGATGATCGACCTGATCGAGGGCCACATCCAGGCCCGGGGCCTCTACACGGTGACCGCCGACGTGGCGGGGGAGAGCGAGGAGGCCGTCGCACGCGTGTTGCTCGACAGCGGGTGCCTGGCCGGCCTGAGGGGTCCCACCATCTCCCGCGTGTACACCGGCGACGACGACCGCCTGTTCACGGTGACCGTCGTCGTGGGGCGCGACAAGCTGCTCGAGGCCGTCGCCTTCCTGCGCGGGCTCGGCGGCGGCAGCGTCAGCGTCCTGGGCACGGACTACGTCTTCCACGGCGAGTCGGAGGCCCGCAGGCGCCTGGAGGCAAGCACCGCCCGGGTCCGGCCCTGACCGGTGCCCAACCTGCCGACCCACGTCGAGCTGGCCTACCGGGCCGCGCAGGCGGTGCCGGACCCGCGCCTTGCGGCCAACCTCGGCTCCTACCTGCTCGGGGCGACCGCACCGGACGTGCGCATCATCACCCGGCGCCCGCGCCGCGAGACCCACTTCTTCGACCTGGACTCGGGCCGGGCGGGGGACGGCGTGCGCGGGCTGCTGGCCGCCCACCCCGAGCTCGGGAGCCCCGCCTCGGATGCGGAGGCCGCGTTCGTGGCCGGCTACATCACGCACCTGGTGGCCGACGAGACGTGGATAACCACGGTCTACCGGCGCAGCTTCGACGGGGCCGGTGAGTTCGGCTCGGTCGCCGCGGCGCAGCTCTTCGACAGGGCCGCCCAGCTCAGCCTCGACAGGGCCGCCGAGCCGCTCGTGAGGTCCCTCATCGGCGCGCTCGCCATGCCGCAGCGCGGCCTTGCCGCCGGGCCGCTCGCGGCCGGCACGGTGTGCGAGTGGCGGGCCTGGGTGGTGGACTTTCTCTCCGGCGAGCGTCCGTACTCGTGGGAGCGGCTGCGGCACATGGCGGGCCGCATCTCCGGGCGCGACCCGGACCACCCCGTCCACGGCCTCGCGGACAGGTTCCTCTCCGACGTGCGGGCGGGCCTGGGGGAGCTCCACGGACGGGTGCCGCGGGCGCGTCTGGACGGCTACATGGAGGCGGCCGAGGGCGAGCTTGCGCGCGCCGTGGGCTCTTATCTCGGGCGGGGAGGGGGCGGTTGAGGATCGTCCGGGGAGCGGCCGAGGCGCGCCTGGCGCTGCTGCGGGGCCGGGGACTGGACCTCGAGTCGGTGCCCGCCGCCCTGGCGGCCGGCATCGCCGAGAAGTTCGGGGAGCCCCTTACGCCGGTGCAGGTGGTCGAGCGGATCGTGGCCACCGTAAGGCGCGACGGCGACCGGGCGGTGCGCGAGTTCGCCGCCATGCTGGACGGCCGCGCCCCCGATCCGATGCAGGTCCCGCGGGCCGCGGTGGAGGCGGCCGCCGCCGACGCGCCGGCGGACCTGATGGACGCCCTGCGGACCGCCGCCGGCCGGATCGAGGGGTTCCACCGCAGGTCGATGCCCGCGGGCTGGCACGATCCCGCGGAGGGCTACGGCTCGGTGGTCCGCCCCGTCGGTCGGGCCGGGATATACGTCCCGGGGGGCACGGCCCCATATCCCTCCACGGTGCTGATGACGGCCGTCCCGGCCGCCGTCGCCGGGGTGGGGGAGACGGTCGTGTGCACGCCTCCCGCGCCGGGCTCCGACCTGCCGCACCCGGCGGTCCTTGCGGCGTGCTCTGTGGCGGGCGTCGATAGGGTGTTCGCGGTCGGGGGCGCGCAGGCGGTCGCCGCGATGGCCTACGGCACCGAGACGGTCCCGCGTGTCGACCTCGTGTGCGGGCCGGGCAACCTCTTCGTCGCGCTCGCCAAGCGCCGCGTGTACGGCGACGTCGGCATCGACGGGCTGTACGGACCGACCGAGACGCTGATCATCGCCGACGAGTCGGCGAGCCCGGTGCTGTGCGCCGCCGACCTGCTGGCCCAGGCCGAGCACGACGAGCTCGCGACGCCGGTGCTGGTCACGACGTCGGCCGCGCTCGCCGCCGCCGTGGACGCCGAGTGGCGGGACAGGGCCCGTCGCCTGGACAGGGGCGCCATCGCCGCTGCGGCCATGGAGAACCGCGGCGTTGCGGCCGTCGTCGACACGCTGGAGGAGGCGGCGGACCTGTGCAACGCGTTCGCGCCCGAGCACGCCTCGCTCGCGGTCGCGGACCCCGAGGCGCTCCTGGGACGGCTCAGCAGCGTCGGGATGGTCTTCGTGGGGGAGCGCTCGCACGAGGTCCTGGGCGACTACGTGGCGGGCCCGAGCCACGTCATGCCCACCGCCGGGACCGCGCGGTTCGCCTCGGGCCTAGGGGTGCACTCGTTCATAAGGCACGTACCGGTGGTCGCTTTGGGGGACGAAAAGTCGTCGGAACTGGGCCGGATTGCGTCTATAATCGGCAGGGCCGAGGGGCTGACCGCGCACGCCGAGGCGGCCGAGGTGCGCGACGAACTGTAGCGGAGGGCGGCCCGGGGCGGGGTCCGGTCAAATGAGCGTTAGCAGACTGATCAGAGAGCACCTCGTCTCGGTGGAGACGTACGATCCCGTCGACCCGCCGGAGCTGCTCGCCAGGCGCGCCGGCATCCCCGCAGAGCGAATAGTCAAGCTCAACGGCAACGAGAACCCGCGCCCGCCGTCGCGGCGCGTCACCGAGGCAGTGGCCTCGGCCCCGTTCAACATCTACCCGGACCCCCTCCAGCGCCGCGCCCGCGCCGCGCTGGCCGAGTACACCGGGATCGGCGAGGAGTGCATCATAGCGGGGGCGGGCGCCGACGAGATGATCGACCTGCTGTTTCGCCTGTTCATATCCCCGGGCGACAACATCCTCGACTGCGAGCCGACGTTCGCGATGTACGGGTTCTGCGCGCGGGTGGCAGGCGGCTCGGTCCGCATGGCCCAGCGAGACGAGCTGTTCGACATCGACGTAGACGCGGTCGGCGAGGCCATCGACGAGCGCACCAAGATCATCTTCGTGAGCTCGCCGAACAACCCGACGGGCAACCTCGCGACCCGCGAGCAGGTCGAGAGGCTGCTCGCCACCGGCCTCATCGTCGTCGTGGACGAGGCCTACTACGAGTTCTGCGACGTGACCGTCGCACCCATGGTCGCCGACCACGACAACCTGGTCGTGCTGCGGTCGATGAGCAAGTGGGCCGGGCTCGCCGGCCTGCGCGTCGGATACGGGATGATGAGCCCCGACCTGGTCAGCCACGTCATCGACGTCAAGTCGCCCTACAACCTGAGCGTGACCTCCGAGGCCGCGCTGGTCGCGTCCCTCGCCGAGGCCCCGGCGCTGATGGAGGAGGTGGGCCGCATCGTCGCTGAGCGTGGGCGCATGTTCGAATTGCTGGAGGGCATAGAGGGCGTGACGCCCTGGCCGTCGGCCGGCAACTTCATCCTCTGCCAGTTCGCGCCCGGGCGCGCCGGCGAGGTCTACGACGCCCTGGCCGCCCGCGGCATCTTCGTGCGCCGCTTCGGCTCAGAGAGGCTCGGCGACCACTTCCGGATCTCCGTCGGCACCTCGGAGCAGACCGACAGGCTCGTCGAGGCCTTGAGGGAGGTGGTGTAGCGCCGTGGACGCAAGGGTGTCCGAGCAGAGCCGCGATACGGCCGAGACGCAGATCTCGGTCAGGATCGACCTGGACGGCAGGGGAGTCTACGACCTCGAGACGGGCAACGGGATGTTCGATCACCTCCTCGCCCAACTCTCGCGCCACGGGATGATGGACCTCAGGGTGAGGGCCGAGGGCGACATCGACGTCGGGTGGCACCACCTGGTCGAGGACACCGGCCTAGTCCTCGGGCGCGCGATGCGCGAGGCGGTGGGCGACGGCGCCGGCATAGTGCGCATGTCGCACGCCTACGCCCCGCTCGACGAGGCGCTGGCGCGCGCCGTGGTCGACTTCTCCGGCCGGGGGTACTCGGTGCTGGACCTGAGGCTCACCGACAGCGATCTGGGCGCTCTGCCCGCAGACCTGGTGCGCCACTTCCTCGAGGGTTTCGCCCGCGAGGGCGGGTTCAACCTGCACATATCGGTGCTCGCCGGGACGAACAACCACCACCGCGCGGAGGCCGCCTTCAAGGCGATGGCCCGCGCTATGCGCGCCGCGCTGGCCGTGGACCCGCGCCAGGCGGGCCGGGTCCAGAGCACCAAGGGGACCATCAGCGCCTAACCGGGGCCCGTGCCCACGGGCGGGAGCTACGGCGTCCCGACCTCCTCCAGTTCGAAGCGGTAGCGCTCGATCACGGGGTTGGCCAGCAGCCTCTCGCACATCTCCGCAACCTTGCCGGATGCGGTCTGGCGGTCCGGCTCGTCGAGCCGTATCTCAAGGTACTTGCCCGCTCGCACGCTCTCGACGGATTCGAAGCCGAGCAGGTGCAACCCGCCCCGTACCGTCAGGCCCTGGGGATCGTTCACGGTGGGCTTGAGGGTCACGTAGACCCGCGCAAGGAAGGTCGTCATCGGTGGTGCGGCGCCTCGCCGGTCCCGTCCCCGCGCTAGGGGGTGAACCACTCGGGCGCGTTGGCCGAGCTCTCGTGGGCGGCTATGAACTCGCGGATCCGGGGCTCGTCGTACTCCTCGAAGGTGTCGAGGTAGTTCCATGCGGTCAGCGCTATGCGGCTGTCCATGCCCGAGTACGGCGAGAGGATAACCTTTCGCCCCAGCCTCGCGGAGTCGACCAGCTGCTTGACCAGGTCGGAGCAGCCGTCGGGGCAGTTGTAGTGGATGCCGATTCCGCCGTGCTCGAGGTTGTGGATCAGGATCTCGTCCTGGATCTCCTCGTCGTAGATGCCCCAGGGCGCGGGGGCGGGCAGGGCGCCGCCGCTGCCCAGCGCCACGCCGTGGCTGGTGCTGTAGTGCCAGCCCGAGGTGGCCGGCTGGGTGTTGTAGGGGGGGTGCGCCTCCCCGGGCGAGATGTGGTCGCGCCCTTGGTCAGCCTGCCGCACGCCAGGTATCTGTCCCCCCGCGGCGGCCGGGTCGTTTCCGCCGCTTTGGCCGAAGGGCAGGCCCGGAAGGAACAGCGAGGCGATGAAGGCGGCGGCTATCAGAATCGCCGCACCGCCGCCACCGTAGCGGAGCCAGCGGCGCCGAGCCGTGCGTCTGGCCCTGCGGGCCGCGCGCGCCTGAGTGGGCGTCAGTCGCCTGCGTTTCGGTTCGGGGGTAGTCGTCATCCAGTCCGTCCGCGGGGGAAGGGTATGGAGAGATTGTACAGCCCGACCGCCCTAGGGGGCCCAGATTGCCCCCGCTGGGCGCGGGAATTGACCGGCGGAATCAATCCGGGTTGGGCAGGTTCGCACGGGCCCCCGCGAATTCCGCGGCCCTGTAGCCAGCCCCCGTGGCGCGGGCAGCCGGAGAGCCCCGGGGACGGACGGCCGCGACCGCACGCGCATCGGCGGCGGGGGACACGGACCACGAGGACGGCCGGGTGGGGGGACGCGCTCGCTGGGAAGACTGGGATCCTGCCGTCGTTGTCCCTCGAGTACTCGTGTGGCATGTTCTAGGGCCTACGGTCGGACATCGGTTGCAGGCGCGGCCGCGGAGAGAGCCGGGACGGCGTCAAGAGCTGGATGCCGACCGCGCTGCAGGAAAATACCGCGGCGGTTCCGCCACCCGTATCGAGTCGCACGAGGGGAGGAAGTCTTGTCCGAAGCAACCCGTCTCTATGCACGCGCGCCATCCGACGACTTGATGAGGCTCCTCGAGCCAGAGGGGTTCCTGGCGGCCCTTACCCGTCTCAAGGTGTGTGAGGTCGCCGGTCTCAAGCTCGACGTGCACCTGCGTGCCGATGATGAGGTGCACGTGTACTGCGACCTGGCGCGGCTTCTGGCCGTTCGCAGGGGCAGCGGCGGGAATGTGACGGTCTCGGCGCACAAGACCTTCAGCGAGCAGGAATGGGCTGGGGGGCTGTTTCGCGAGTGGCAGGGCACCGAGGGCCGCGGATTCGAAGATGCCCTGAAGGCGTACCTCGATGGCGTGAAGGTGGACCGCAGGCACACGGCCCGTGAGGGCGCGGTGCAGGCCCACTGGTCGCGCGTCACCGAGCCCTGGGTTCCCTTCGACAGGGAGTCGGTGCTCGGGGGGAGTTCAGAGGATTCCGCAAGCGTACGGGCCGCGCGTGAGGAGCTTGAGGAGATCGCCCGGTCGCCGGGACTGTCGTCTTCGCAGGGGGCCATGTGGGCCCGGCCGCCGGCCGCTGGCCGGGAGGTCGACCAGCTCGCCATCGACGCCGATGGCCGGCTGGTGCTGCTAGAGCTCAAGGACGCGCTCTCAAGGTCGCCTGCCGTCTACTACGCTCCGTTCCAGCTTCTCCAGTACGTTTGGGGAGTGGCACGAGGTTCTGGAGTGCGTCAGGGGCCCGCTGCAGGAACTGATCGACGCGCGCGCGGTGCTGGGGCTTTCCCCGGGTCCCCTGCCGCAGCTGGCCGGAGGCATCCGCGCCGCCGTGTGCTATGGCGTCGACGACAGGACCGACGAGGTAAGGCGCCGCTACGGCAAGGTCCTTGAGGTGGCCAACCGACACCTTCCGCCTCGCGTGCCGCCCATAGAAACCTGGGCGCTCAGGCGCGAGTACTCGCCCGTTCGTGCGGAGGACCACGGGCCGACACGCACCGCCCGCCGCCCGTCGTCGTCCTTTGCGGACTCGCTGCAGGGGCACCTTGAAGAGTGGAGGGAAGGGTGCGACGGATCGCGCGATCGGTACTGGAGCAGCTGGACCGATGGGATCCACTGCGATCTCAGGGATCTTGCCGAGGACACGGTGCGGGACGCCAAGATCAGGCTCCATGCCCATGCCGCTCACCTCAGGAGCTCCCAGGCATTCGCCTTCAACCTCTTCCTGCCGTTCACGAAAGGGGGCCGTACCAGGCTGTCGGATCTGGTGGGCGGGGAGATAGGCGCACAGATATCCATAGACGAGGTTGGCTTCGAGTGGGTTCCGCCCGGCGCGCTGCTCGGCGAAATCGCTGGCGACCAGCCCGTAGGGGACGAGCCCGCAACGGCGGTCGACGTCGCGCTCTGGGGGCGGCTCGCCGACGGCGACCGCGCGGCCGTCCTGCTTGAGGTCAAGCTGAGCGAATCGGACTTCACGCACTGCAACGGCCGGCGAAGCCAGGGCAATCGCAGGAAGGACGTCTGCGACTCGGCGGCAAAATTCTTTGAAGAGCCGGGGGACTGCTACCTGCGCAGACCCGTGCGCAGCAGCAGGGACAGGCGCTACTGGGAGATCTTCGACAAGTCCCACGGCAGCGTTCGCGCCGCATTCCCCGGGGCCGACCTCGAAGGGCCCTGTCCCTTCGCCTTCAGCATGCAGCAGCCGATGCGGAATCTGGCCATAGCGTGCGGACTCGAACAGGACCAGAGCTCCGGGGTCGACAGGGCATGGTTCGGCCTGTGCGCCCACGATGGCAACCGGGACATGGCGGGGCACTGGGAGGATTGGAGCCGGCTGCCCTCCGGACCGGCGATGGCCCCGCGCCTTGCGGCTTCCGCCGTGGTGAGGGCCGGCGAGGCTGAGGGATTCGGAGCGTGGGCTGCGTGGATGCGCCAGCGCTACCTGCTGTGACGCTTGAGGACCAGCCGGCTTGCAAGGCGGTTGCCCCGTTCAGCAGGGGAGAGGACATGTGACCTTAGTGGTGACCGTGGTTCACTGGTGATGCACTTTCCATGAGGGGGAGCAGGATGGCGGCAGCAGCGTGCAGACCCAAGACGCCGAGAACCGTGGCGGCGTCCGAGTTCAAGGCCAAATGCCTGAAGCTGATTGATGATGTTGCAGAAAGCGGTGAGGAGATCGTCATCACCAAGGACGGCAGCCACACGGTGCGGCCGGTTCCCTACCGGAATAGGCCCAAGACCCTCTTTGGCATCGACAGGGCCAAGCTCGAGATTGTCGGCGACACCGTTTCCCCTCCGGATGTCGAGTGGGAAGCCGAGACGAATCCTGAAAGGGTGCTCAATCCGTGATGTCGCTGGACGCACGGCGATAGGGGTTGGCGCTGAACGAAAGCGAAGCGCCGGATGGCTGGCAGGTTGTTCGACTGGCCGATGCTACGTAGCTATCACCGCAGTTCTGCCCCGGTCAGCCGCCTGTGGGCCTCAGTGTACCGGTCGCGCGTGCGCTCGACGATGTCGGCGGGGAGCTCGGGCGCGGGCGGCTCGTGGTCCCAACCCTGTGCGTCCAGCCAGTCGCGCACGAACTGCTTGTCGAAGTTCGGCTGCGAGTGGCCCGGAGCGTAGCCTTCCGCGTCCCAGAACCGGCTGGAATCCGGCGTGAGGAGCTCGTCGATAAGCGAGATGCGTCCGTCTATCACCCCGAACTCCATCTTGGTGTCGGCTATCACGATGCCGCGCTTCTCGGCCATGGCGCGACCGAACTCGTAGACCTCCGCCGTCTTGTCGGCCAGCAGCCGCGTCTCCTCGGTACCGACCATGTCCTCCATCTGCGCGATCGTGATCGGCTCGTCGTGCCCCTCATCGGCCTTGGTGGTGGGGGTGAATAGCGGCTCGGGGAACCGGTCCCCCTCCATCAGCCCCGCGGGCATCTTCTCGCCGCCGACGGTCCCGCTCCTTCGGTACTCGGACCAGGCCGAGCCCGTGATGTACCCGCGGACGATGCACTCCACGTCGATGCGCTCGGCCCGCCGCACCACCATCGAGCGCCTGGCCACCTCCGGGTCGACGTCCAGGCCGGCGTCCGGGGCGAAGCCGACCAGGTGGTTCGGCACCAGGTGCGAGGTGCGCTCGAACCAGAACACCGCCAGCTGGGAGAGCACAGCGCCCTTGTCCGGTATGCCGCTCGGCAGCACCGCGTCGTAGGCGGATATCCGGTCCGTCGCCACCATGAGCAACCGGCCCTCGCCCAGCTCGTAGGTCTCGCGAACCTTCCCGGTGTAGACCCTGTTCGGAAGGTCGGTCTCGGTGATCGTCGTCATGCGTTCTCTCCTGCGGTGATGGTCTGCCGGCTCCTGCGTTGCTATGCGAGGCCGGCCCTCTCGAAGCTCTCGTCCACGTGGCGGACGTAGCTACGGTGGTCGAATATCCTGCCGATCTCCTCGGCCGGGACGCGGGCGGTGACCTCGGGCTCCGCCGCCGCGAGGTCCCTCAGCTCTATTCCCTCGTCGAGCGCCCGCTGCGAGATGCGCTGGACGGTGCCGTACGCCTCGTCCCGCGCGGCGCCGGCCTCCACCATGGAGAGCAGCAGCCTCTGGGAGAAGACCACGCCCCGCGAGCCCTCGAGGTTGGCCATCATGCGGTCCTCGTGCACCGTCATGCCGGACACGACCCCGGTCAGCAGGTCGAGCACGTAGTCGAGCGCAATGCACGAGTCGGGGAGGATGAGACGCTCCGCCGAGGAGTGGCTGATGTCGCGCTCGCCCCACAGGGCGACGTTCTCCAGCGCCGTCACCGCGTGGCCCCGGATGAGGCGCGCGATGCCGCAGATCCGCTCGGTGAGCTCTGGGTTGCGCTTGTGGGGCATCGAGGACGAGCCGGTCTGCCCGGCCCCGAACGGCTCCTCGACCTCGCGTATCTCCGTGCGCTGAAGGCCGCGTATCTCGGTGGCGAACTTCTCGAGGGACGAGGCGATCTGGGCCAGCGTGACGACGAACTGGGCGTGGCGGTCGCGCTGGATCACCTGGTTGGAGAACGGCGCGGGCGCGAGCCCTAGGCGCTCGCACACGTGGGCCTCGACGGACGGCGGCACCGTCGCGTGCGTGCCGACGGGCCCCGAGAGCTTTCCGACCGAGACGACCTCCCTCGCGGCCCGGAGCCGGTCGCCGTGGCGGCGCATCTCGTCCCACCAGACCGCGAGCTTGAGGCCGAAGGTGATCGGCTCCGCGTGCACGCCGTGCGTTCGGCCCATCATCAGGGTGTGCTTGTGGCGCACAGCGCGCTCCCTGAGCGCCTCGATCAGCCGGTCCAACTCCGCCTCCAGCAGCAGCGCGGAGTCGCGGAGCTGCATCGCGGTCGCCGTGTCCCACACGTCCGACGTGGTCAGGCCGTGGTGGAGCCACCGCCCCTCCGGGCCCATCCTCTCGGTGACCGAGGTCAGGAAGGCCGTCATCGGGTGCTTGGTCCTGGCAAGGACCTCGCCCAGGCGGTCGGCGTCGTAGGAGGCCGGGCGTATCAGGGCGATGTCGGCGTCGGGTATCAGCCCCTCCGCGGCCCACGCCTCGGCCGCGGCGACCTCGATAAGCAGCCAGCGGTCGTACGACGCCTCCTGCGTCCACAGCGCCCCCATCTCGGGGCGGGTGTAGCGGGGTATCAACTACCGCTCCCTCAGGCCCTTTCGGTAGGCGTCGTACGCCTCGCGGGCGCCGTCGTCCGACAGGCCGATTATCTGCGTGGCCAGGAACGCGGCGTTCCGGGCGCCCCAGCTCCCTATGGCCACGGCCGCCACCGGGATGCCGGGTGGCATCTGCGCGATGGCGTACAGGGCGTCGATCCCGCCCAGGTCGCTGGAGGGCAGGGGAACGCCGACCACGGGGAGCGTGGTCCAGGCCGCCACGGTGCCGGGCAGGGCCGCGGCCCCGCCCGCGCCGGCGATGATCACCCTTATGCCCCGGTCCCGCGCGGACGAGGCGTACTCCATCACCCGCTCCGGCGTGCGGTGCGCCGACATCACCACGACCTCGTGCTCGATTCCCATCTGCGTGAGCACGTCCACCGCGCCCTGCATTCCGGGCCTGTCGGACTCGCTGCCCATCATCACCGCCGCCCTTGGACTGTCTGTCATCTCGCCTGTTCGATCCTTTCCTAAACGTTAAGCGCTATGTCGCCCCTGTGGTACGCGCCCTCGAAGCCTATCGCCCGGACGCCATCGTACGCCGCCTCCCGCGCCCCGGCGACCGTGTCGCCAAGCGCCGAGACCGACAGCACGCGCCCGCCCGAGGTCACGACCGCATCCCCCGACCGGGCCGTGCCCGCGTGGAAGACGAGGGCGCGCCCCGCGGCGGCCTCGAGGCCCGCTATCGGCCTGCCGGTCTCGTAGGCGTCCGGGTAGCCTTCCGAGGCCACGACCACCCCGACGCACGGGCGCGGGTCCCACCGAAGCTCGAGGCCGGATACGTCGCCGCCGGCGGTCCGCTCGAGCGCGTCCAGCAGGTCGCTCTCCATGCGCGGGAGCACCACCTGCGTCTCCGGGTCGCCGAAGCGCGCGTTGAACTCGAGCACCATCGGCCCCTCGGAGGTGATCATCAGCCCGGCGTACAGCACCCCGGAGTACGGGCAGCCGCGCCGCGCCAGCTCCGCCGCCACCGGCTCGAAGACCTTCGTCCTGACCCCCCGCGCCAGCTCCTCGTCCCAGACGGGCGGGGGAGAGTAGCTGCCCATCCCGCCCGTGTTGGGCCCCGCGTCGCCGTCTAGCGCGCGCTTGTAGTCGGTCGCAGCGACAAGCGACGACACCGTCTCGCCGTCGACGAAGGCGAAGGCGCTGACCTCGGGGCCCTCTAGATGGCGCTCGATGAGCACGGTGCGGCCCGCGCCGCCGAACCGGCCGCGCTCGAAGATGTCGAATAGCGCGGCAAGGGCGTCGTCGCGCGTCTCGGCGATGATCACGCCCTTTCCGGCGGCCAGCCCGTCGGCCTTGATCACGACCGGCAGGTCGCAGTCCGAGACCGCGTTGCGCGCAACGTTGTGAGCGTCGACGGACTCCCAGGCCGCGGTGGGCACGCCGGCGCTGCGCATCACGTCCTTTGCGAACGCCTTGCTCGTCTCTATCCGGGCCGCCGCCGCGGTGGGGCCGAATATGGCCATCCCCGCAGCGCCGAAGCGGTCGGCGATGCCGGCCGCCAGGGGCTGCTCGGGTCCGACCACGGTCAGGTCGATGCGGCGCTCGCGGGCTGCGGCGAGCAGGCCGTCTACGTCGCCGGCTTCGACGGGCACGTTCTCGCCGAGGGCGGCCGTGCCGGCGTTGCCGGGCGCGGTGGCGAGCGAGGTCAGCCGCGGGCTCTGGGCGATCTTCCACCCGAGCGCGTGCTCGCGGCCGCCCCCGCCGACCACCAGCACCCTCACCTGGGCCGCGCCCCCCTCACTCCCACTCGATGGTCCCGGGGGGCTTGCTGGTGATGTCGTACACGACGCGGTTGACGCCGGGCACCTCGTTGGCGATGCGGCTGGATATGCGCGCGAGGACGTCGTAGGGCAGCCGGGCCCAGTCCGCCGTCATCGCGTCGTCGCTCGTGACCGCGCGGACGGCCACGACGTGGCCGTAGGTGCGGTAGTCGCCGGTAACGCCCACCGAGCGCGCGTCGGACAGCACTGCGAAGCTCTGCCACATGTCGCGGTAAAGCCCGTTGTTCTTGATCTCGTCCATGACCACCCAGTCCGCGGCCCGGAGCGTCTCTAGCTTCTCGGACGTGACCTCGCCCAGCACGCGGATGGCGAGCCCGGGGCCGGGGAAGGGCTGGCGGTGGATCATCTCGTCGGGCAGCCCGAGCTCGGTGCCGACCTCGCGCACCTCGTCCTTGAACAGGTAGCGCAGCGGCTCGACGAGCTTGAGCTTCATGTGCTGGGGAAGCCCGCCCACGTTGTGGTGGGTCTTGATCTTGGCCGACACCTTGCTGTCGTCGGTCTTGCTCTCTATCACGTCCGGGTAGAGCGTGCCCTGGCACAGGAAGTCGGCGTCGCCGACGCGCTGGGCCCCGCGCTCGAACACCCGGATGAACTCCTCGCCCACCAGCCGGCGCTTTCGCTCGGGGTCGGTCACCCCGGCAAGCGCCGTCAGGAAGTCCTCCGTGGCGTCCTCGTATACGAGGTTGACCTTCATGTGGCGCTCGAAGGTGCGAAGGACCCGCTCGGGCTCCTCGCGGCGCAGCAGCCCGTTGTTCACGAATATGCACGTGAGCTGGTCGCCGACCGCCCTGTGCACCAGCGTGGCCGCGACCGCGGAGTCGACGCCGCCTGACAGGGCGCAGATGACCTTGCCGTCCCCCACGCGGGACCTGATGTCGCCGACGGCGCGGGAGACGAAGTTGCCCGGCGTCCACAGCCCGCGCAGGCCGCACACGCCGTACAGGAAGTTCTCCAGCAGCGCCCGCCCCTGGGGCGTGTGGACGACCTCGGGGTGGAACTGTATCCCGTAGCGGGCGCCGTCCCCGCCCAGCACGGCGATGGGGGAGTTGTCGGTGTAGGCCAGCGGCCGGAAGCCCGGGGGCGGCTCGACGATCTGGTCGCCGTGGCTCATCCACACCGGCATCGAGGGCGGAAGCCCTGCGAACAGGGGGTCGGACGCCGAGTTGAGGTGCAGGACGGCGTGGCCGTACTCGCGCCTGGGGGACGGGGCCACGCGCCCGCCCAACTGGTGCGCCATGGCCTGCATCCCGTAGCAGATCCCGAGCACCGGCAGCCTGCTCTCGTAGACCCAGTTGGGCGCAAGCGGGGCCCCGCTCTCGTACACGCTGGCCGGGCCGCCGGACAGGATCACGCCGCTGGGCTCGAGGTGCGCGACGGCGTCCCACTCGACGTCGTGCTCGACGATCTCGCAGTAGACGCGGCTCTCGCGCACCCGCCTTGCGATCAGGCGGCTGTACTGCGAGCCGAAGTCGACGACCAGCACCGCCTCGCGGTGCAGCCGCCCGGCCTGGGGCGCCGTGGGCTCGCGTCCCCGCTTCTCCTCGGCGATCTCCAGGTAAGCGGAGATCTCGAGGTCGTCGCTGGTGGCGACGCGGTGGGACGTCGGGAGGGGTTCGGGAGCCGGCCGCTCGGTGCCGCCGGCCGCGTTTGAGCCTTCGCTGGTCGCCATCTCGGGGAGGGCTCAAAGGTAACATAACCGGGCGCGGGATTGCCCGCGCCGCAGAACGGGGACGAGGCAGCGCATGGAAGCACAGGCAGCCAACGGCGAGATCGAGAGGGCGGTGGAGGCGCTGGCGGGCGGGGGAGTGGTCGCCCTGCCGACCGACACTTTCTACTGCCTCGCGGCCTGCGCGATCAACGCGGACGCCGCCCGGCGTGTGTTCGCCGCCAAGCGCCGCGGCGCCTCCGGCGCGCTGCCGGTGCTGATCGCGGAGCCCTCGGACGTGATGAGGTACGCGGTCAACCTCACCGAGTCGCAGCAAAACGCCGTCCGGGTTCTCGGCGACCTGTTCTGGCCGGGCGCGCTGACGCTGGTGCTTGGCCGCTCGCCGGCCGTCCCGGCCGAGGTGACCGCGGGCGGCGACACTGTAGCGCTGCGCGTGCCCGACGCCCCGGTCGTAAGGGACGTCGTGCGCCGGCTCGGGGCGGCCGTGACCGGCACCAGCGCGAACCTGTCCGGGAGGCCCCCCGCGGTCACCGCGGCGCAGGTGCGCGAGGCGTTCGGGGACCGCATCGACGCGGTGGTGGACGGCGGCACGACGCCGGGCGGGGCGCCCTCTACCGTCCTTGACCTTACGACGCCGCGCCCGCGTATACTGCGGGCCGGAGCGATTTCCAGGGAGGCTCTGGCCGAGGCGCTTGGCACCTCCGGAGCCGGCCCGTAGGCGCGGGCCGGTGATGCGGGCCGCGAGTGGGACGAGCGCATTGGAAGTGGAACTGATCGGACAGCTCAGCGGGCGGGTCGACGCCCAGTTGCGGGAGGTCCTTGCCCCAAGGGACATGGAGCTCTACGCGATGATGTCCTACCACCTCGGATGGGGGAACAGGCCCGGGGAGGACCCCGGGACCCCGCTGCCTCCGCCCGCGCTGAGGCGGCACGGCGTGGGCTGTCTGGTCGCGGCGATGGCGACCTCGGCCGACGGCCGCGCAGACGCCCTGCCCGCCGCCGCGGCGGTGGAGCTGGTCGCCTCCTTCGTGGAGATCCACGACGACATCCAGGGCGGCCATCCCCGCCGCAACGGCCGCGACGCGGTGTGGTGGGTCTGGGGCCCGGCCCAGGCCATAAACGCCGGCGACGGTATGCACGCCCTGGCCAGGCTGACGATGCTCGACCTGCGCAGGAGCGGCCTTGCGGCCGACGTCACCGTGCGGGCCATGCAGGCCCTCGACCGCGCGTCCCTGCGGATGTGCGAGGGGCGGTTCCGGGACATGGAGGCCCAGGAGCGCGTCGACATGTCCGTGGAGGGCTACCTGGAGATGGCCCGCGACAAGAGTGGATCGCTCATGTCAGGCGCCCTGCGGCTCGGGGCGCTGCTCGGGTCGGGCGGCGACGAGGCGGCCGCGGAGGCCTTCGCCGAGGCGGGGGCGGACCTGGGCGTCGCGATGCAGGCCGCCGGGGACGTGCGCGACCTGTTCGGCGACGACGGCGGCGCCCTCTCCGAGGAGGTGCTCAACAAGAAGAAGCTGCTGCCCGTCGTGCACGCCTTCGCCAGCGCCGGCCGCTCCGAGCGCCGCCGCCTTGGGGACGTCTACTTCAAGCGGGTACTGGAGCCGTCGGACGTGGCCGAGGTGCGCTCCCTGGTCGAGGACCTGGGAGGCCGCGAGCGGGCGGAGGAGGTGGTGGCCGACCGCCGCCGGGCGGCTCTCGACGTCCTGGGGCACCTGGACCTGGCGGAGGGGGGCCTTGCGGCGGTGGATGCCTTCGCGGACGCGGTGATCCGCGGGCGCTGACCGGACCCGTGCGCAAGCGATCGGTCAGGGACCACGACATCGACGGCGCGACCGTCCTGCTGCGAGTCGACTACAACCTGCCGATGAGGCCGGGAACCACCGAGATCCTCGACGACGTCCGCATCCGCGCCACCATCCCGACCCTGGCACACCTGCTCGAGCGCCGCTGCCGCGTCCTGGTCGTCGCGCACCTCGGCCGCCCGGGCGGGCGCCGGGTGGAGGACCTCTCGCTCGCCCCGGTGTCGGCGCGCCTGTCCGAGCTGATCGGCGTGGGCGTGGCGCAGCTGCCGCAGTGGCGGGGCGCGGCCGTGATGGACGCGGCGGCGGCGATGGCGCCCGGGTCGGTGGCGATGCTTGAGAACATCCGCTTCGACCCCGGCGAGGAGTCGAACGACCCGGCCCTGGCCGCCGATCTCGCGGCCCCGGCGGACGTGTACGTGAGCGACGCGTTCGGCGCGGCGCACCGCGCGCACGCCTCGACCGAGGGCGTGGCCAGGCTGATGCCGGCGCTCGCCGGGCTGCTGATGGAGAGGGAGCTGACCGCGCTGGGCGGCGCGCTGGGCGCGCCCGAGCGCCCGTTCGTTGCGGCGGTGGGCGGTGCGAAGGTGTCCGACAAGATCGCCGTGCTGGACCGGCTCTCGGCGTTGGCCGACACCCTGGTGATCGGTGGGGGTATGGCGGCCACCTTCATCGCCGCCGCCGGGCACGGCGTCGGGGCCTCGGCGGTCGAGCGCGATCGGCTGGGCTACGCGAGGGACCTGGTGTCGGGCCCGGGGAGCGGCCGCGCCCGCGTGCTCGTGCCCACCGACGTGGTGGTGGCCGACGCCTTCAGCGAGGGGGCGAGGGCGATGACGGTGGGGGCGGGCGAGATTCCCGACGGATGGCTGGTCCTCGACATCGGCCCCGAGACGGCGCGGGCCTACTCGGAGGCCATCGCGGGGGCCCGGACGGTGCTGTGGAACGGTCCGATGGGGGTCTTCGAGTGGGGGGCGTTCTCCCGGGGCACCAGGGCGGTGGCCGAGGCCATGGCGCGGCTGGACGGGACCGCCGCCACCGTGACCGGCGGCGGCTCGACCTCGGAGGCGCTCTCGCGCCTGGGGCTGACCTCGCGGATCAGCCACGACTCCACCGGCGGCGGGGCCACGCTGGCGTTCATGGAGGGAAGGCCCCTGCCCGGCGTCGAAGCGCTGATGGACGCGTGACGGCACCGTGAACGCCGGAGTCGACGTCGCCGACCTCGCCCGCCCGGGCGGCGCCCGGATCGTGCTCCTGGTGGCGGACGGCCTTGGGGGCTACCCGCACCCTGACACGGGCCTTTCGGAGCTGGAGGCGGCCGCGACGCCCAACCTGGACGCGCTGGCGGCCGAGGGCGCCTGCGGCCTGACAGTGCCGGTGGCGCCCGGCATAACCCCGGGCTCGGGTCCCGGCCACCTGGCCCTGTTCGGATACGACCCGGTAGCCCACCAGGTGGGGCGGGGGGTGATGGAGGCGCTCGGCATCGGCCTCGGCCTCGCCGCGGACGACGCGGCGGCCAGGGGGAATTTCTGCAGCCTGGACGGCTCCGGCGCGGTGGTGGACCGGCGGGCGGGGCGCCTATCCGACGCGGCCGGCGCCGGGCTGGCGTCGCTGCTGGACGGTATGGAGTCGCCGGCCGGTCCGGTCCTGGTGCGGCACGTGCGAGGGCACCGCTTCGTGGCCGTCTTTCCGGGCGCCGGGACGGGCGCCGAGGCGTCCGACACGGACCCGGGCGAGGCCGGTCTGGCCCCGCTGCCGTCGCGGCCCCTTGCGGGCGGCTCGGACGGCCTTGCCGGCGCGGTCAACGCCTTCGCAGACCGCGCGGCCCGGGCGCTCGCCGGAAGGGAGGCGCATGGTGTGTTGCTGCGCGGCATATCCGCCCCGACCCGTCTCCCATCGTTCCCCGACCGATACCGCCTGCGGCCGGCGGCGATCGCCGCATACCCGATGTACAGGGGTCTGGCGCAGATGGCCGGAATGGAGGTGCTGGACGCCGGGGGCGACTTCGAGTCCGAGCTGGCCGCCCTCGACCGCGCCTTCGCCGCGGGCGGGCACGACTTCTTCTTCCTGCACTACAAGCCGGCGGACGCCGCCGGCGAGGACGGCGACTTCGACGCCAAGGTCGCGGCCCTCGAGGAGCTGGACGCGAGCATACCGCGGGTCCTGGGCCTGGGGCCCGACGTCCTGGTGGTCGCCGGCGACCACGCGACCCCGGCCGTCGTCGCAGGCCACAGCTGGCACCCGGTGCCGCTCGTCGTGCGGTCGCGGCTGACCAGGGGCGACGGGGCCCCCGCGTTCTCCGAGCGCGCCTTTCGCACGGGCTCGTTGGGCACCGTGTCGCCCACCTCGGTGATGACGCTGGCCATGGCGCACGCCGGCCGGCTGGCCAAGTTCGGGCCGTAGGGCAGGGGCGTCCGATGGCGGAGCGGGTCATCGCCGGTAACTGGAAGATGAACACGACTGTCACCGAGGCCGTCGGGCTCATCGGCCGCCTCCGGTCGGGGCTGCCGGTGGAGGGCGTCACCAGCGTGGTGTGCCCGCCCTACGTGTCTCTCCACGCGGCGAGCGAGGCCCTCAGGGGCACGGGGATAGGCCTTGGGGCGCAGGACATGCGCCCCGAGCCGAGCGGGGCGCTGACGGGCGAGGTCTCCGTCTCGATGGTCGCCGAGCTGTGCGGATACGTGATCCTGGGGCACTCCGAGCGCAGGACGATCTTCGGCGAGACCAGCGAGTCGGTCAGCGCCAAGGTTCTCGCGGCCCTGTCCGCCGGCCTCAGGCCGATCGTGTGCGTGGGCGAGACGCTCGCCGAGCGCGAGAGTGGCGCCGCCCGCGACGTGGTGTCCGGCCAGCTCCGCGCCTCGCTCGCCTCCGCCGCGCCCGCCGCCGGGCTGCTGGTCGCGTACGAGCCGGTCTGGGCCATAGGAACCGGCCGTGCGGCCTCTGCAGATGATGCCCAGGAGATGGCGGCGGTGGTACGCGCCGAACTCGGCGCCATCCTCGGCGATGGCGCGGCGCGCGACGTCCCGGTCCTCTACGGCGGCAGCGTCACCGCGGAGAACGTGGCGGGCCTGGTCGCCATGCCGGACGTCGACGGCGCCCTCGTGGGGGGGGCGAGCCTGGACCCCGAGGGTTTCCTACGGCTGACCGAGAGAGCGGCTCCGCTGCCGTAGCGCCCGCCGGTGCGGGAACCGGGCCCGACGGCCCGCTCCTGGTGGTGGCGGGGCCCACCGCCGTCGGCAAGTCCGCCTTCGGCCTCAGGGCGGCGAGGGAGTTCGGCGGCGAGATCGTCAGCGCCGACAGCCGCCAGGCCTACCGTGGCCTGGACATCGGCACCGCCAAGGCGACGGCCCAGGAGCGCGCGGAGGTTCCCCATCACCTGGTCGACATCCTGGAGCCGGACGACGACTTCGGGCTCGTGCCGTTCCTGGACCTGGCGCTCGGAGCCGTCCGGGACATAGCCTCGCGCGGGCGGCTTCCCGTGGTGGTAGGCGGGTCCAGCCAGTACCTGTTCGCGCTGATGGAGGGATGGACGCCCAGCCGCACGCCACCCGACCCGGAGCTGCGCGAGGCCCTGGGGCGGCGCGCCGAGGCCGGGGGCGGGGGGGCGCTCCACGGGGAGCTGGCCGCGATGGATCCCGAGGCCGCCGGGCGGATAGACCCGAGGAACACGCGCCGGGTGATCCGGGCGTTGGAGGTCAGGGCGGCGGTGGGGTCGCCTGCGGATCCCGCGCCAAGGGGCCGGGCCGGGTCGCCGACGGTGTCGTGTGCATCGGCCTGACGCTCCCCCGCGCCGAACTCTACCGGCGCATCGACGAGAGGGTGGACCGGATGATGGAGGCCGGCTGGCTTGGGGAGGTCGAGACGCTGGTGGGGCGCGGGTACGGACCGGACCTGCCGTCGATGTCGAGCATAGGCTACAGAGAGCTCGCATAGCACATCGCGGGCGAAGCGGACCTGGCCTGCGCCGTGGCAGGCATAAAGCATCGCAGCCACCGGCTGGCCCGCAGCCAGCTCGTCTGGCTCAGGCGCGCCGGCTGGCTGGAATGGTTCGAGGCGGATGCCGAAGGCATGCGCCGGGCTATGGCTAGGGTGGGGGTAGCGTCTCGGAACACGCTGATGGCAACCCGTCCCAAAAGGATGTTCCGCGCGCGCCGCGAGTTTTCCGGTGCCCTCGATCTGTCCGCCACCTCTGAAGATGCCGGCCTAGCGCTCGGCGATGGCCGAACCCTATCGCGCCTCTATCGCGCCCCCTGCCGACGCATCCGTCGCGTCAACGGACCGCGATTTGTGGATTTGACCAGCAGCCCTCTGTCCTTCAATGCCTCCAGTGCCCTCCGCACTTGGCGCTCGCTGGTGTCGGGCCCCAAGCGGGCAAGAACTTCGCGGCGCGTCAAACCGTCCTCCGCGTCTTCCAGCAGCGCGAGTATCAACGCCCGCCGTGCGACGAGTTCATGGTCGCGCCGGTGCGAGGTTGGACCTTGCACTTTGGGTCCGTGGTTCAGCGCGGAGGTCGTGGGCGGTATTGCCCTTGGCCGGGTCTATACCGGCCGGATCAGGAGGCCCCCGGGCGGCTCGACCCCGGCAGCACGTCCGGGCGCTGGAGGCATGGGCAGGCGTGGATGAGCCGCCCCTGGCAGGGCGGCGCTAAGCCGTAGGAGAGCGCCTGGGCACGCGTTGCTAGAATGGTCGAATGAACCGCGCGAATGGCCGATCGCTCGACTTCGTCAAGATGCACGGGGCCGGCAACGACTACGTCTTCGTGGACGGGCGCTGCCTGGACCTGGACTGGTCCGCGCTCTCGGTCGCCATGAGCAGGCGCCACACCGGGATCGGCTCGGACGGGCTGATCTTGGCCCTGGACTCCGACTGTGCCGACTTGAAGATGCACATGCTCAACGCCGACGGCTCGGTCGGCCGGATGTGCGGCAACGGCATCCGGTGCCTGGTCGCGTTCGCAATGGACGCGGGCATGGTTCCCGCCGACCGCAGCCCGGTCGAGGTGGAGACCGCCTCTGGCGTGCTGCCGGTGACCCCCGCATGGAGGGACGGGCGCGTGGTCAGCGCCCGCGTGGACATGGGCGAGCCGCGGTTCGGCGCGGTCGAGGTCCCGTTCGATGTGCCCGGCCTGGCCACGCTGGAGGACTATCCGCTCTCGGTCGACGGGACGGCGCTCGAGGTCACCTGCGTGTCGATGGGCAACCCCCATGCCGTGGCGGTGCTCGGGGAGCCGGTGGCTGACTTTGATCTGGCTAGGCTCGGACCGCTTATCGAGCGCAGCCCCATCTTCCCGGACGGTGTGAACTTCGAGGTCGTCAACGTGGTGGACCGCGGTAGGCTCATGGTGAGGGTCTGGGAGCGTGGCTCAGGGCAGACGATGGCCTGCGGCACAGGCGCGTGCGCGGCGGCGGTGGTGACCAGAAGCAAGGGCCTCACGGACGATGCGGTCACGGTCTCGCTTCCCGGAGGGGACCTCGGGATCGAGTGGCCGGGCAGGGGACCGGTAGTGATGGACGGACCTGTGGAAACCGTCTTTGCCGGAGCTTGGCCGCTCTGAGCCGCCAACGGCTTGTACGGGCCGTCCCCCTCCTAGCTTGTAGAGCTTCTGCAATTCTGGCACCAGCGTCTCAGGATCGTCGTCGGCTCATTTGGCGCACCGTACAGATTGCGAGGCGAGGGGGAGGCGTTGAGCTACGCCGCGCACCGCCACGCCCATGGTGGTGAAGCGCCTGAGACTATTCGCTTCACAGGATTGCGCGGTTGAGCCGAGTCAGGCAGGACTTTGACGTGCCTAAGGTGAGAGACGCAATCCGCTTGGTCGAACGAGACGGCTGGCGACGGGTGACAACCCGCGGCAGCCACCGGCAGTACAAGCATCGGGAAAAGCCGGGGCGAGTGACGATCGCAGGACATCCCAGGGAAAGGACTTGGACAAGAGGATTTGGTATAGCATCTTGGATCAGGCGGGGCTTAGCAGGAAGGACTACAGATGAAATACTTGGCAATAGTCGTAAAGGCCGGCAATGGCTACTCGGCATACCTTCCGGACCTGCCTGGATGCATCGCTGCGGGGGACACCTTCGAGGAGACGAGGCGCCTCGTCAGTGAGGCCGCGATGCTCCACTTGGAAGGGATCGTCGAGGATGGCGAATCCATACCCGAACCTGTCAGCGTTGCCGTAGAGGTGGAGGCGCCGGCAGCTACCTTTCTCCGGCAGCCAGCTGTCGAGGCTGGCAGGTGATCCCTCCATTCAGCCGACCAAGGTCCGGCGTGGGGCGTAGGCTGTCCCCGTGGTACTCCCCGCGCTAGCAGCTAGGAGGGAGCCGGGCCGGTGGCGGGTGCTTATGCGGATGCGGGCGAGCCGCACAGTTTGACGTGGATGAAATGTCGTTCTACATGCCCTAGCCAAGCCATACTTGCCAGCCATGCGCTTGCGACCGATGGGATCACCTTCGAGGAACCGGCGCTTCGATGGGAAGGCCCCATATGGACGGACCTGTGGAGATCGTCCTTGACGGCGTGAGGACGCTCTGGGCCGTCGACGGCTTGTCCAAGCCTGTCCCGTCGAGAACTGGAGTGTTTAACATAAACGTAAAGAGAGGGTGCGATTGAAGTTCGCAGGACGCGTCGACAGGGTTCCGCCGTACCTGTTCGTGGAGATAAGCCGGCGGATCGCCGAAAAGCGCGCCGCAGGGGCGGACGTGATCAGCTTCGGCATCGGAGATCCGGACCTGCCCACGCCCGAGGGGGTCGTGGATGCACTCAGGGAGGCCTCGCTGGCCGCCGAGAACCACCGCTACCCCGAGACGGACGGGCTCCCCGAGATGCGCGGCTCGATGGCCGGGTGGTACTCCTCGCGCTTCGGCGTCTCACTGGACCCCGTCGCCGAGGTGCTGCCGCTGATCGGTGCAAAGGAGGGGATAGGGCACGCCGCGCTGTGCTTCGTGGATCCCGGGGACGTGGTCCTGGTGCCCGACCCCGGGTACCCCGTCTACTCGGTGGGCACCTGGTTCGCCGGCGGCGAGTGCCACTTCATGCCGCTCACCGAGGAGAGCGGCTGGCTGCCCGACCTTGCCGCGGTCCCGTCGGACGTCGCGCGCAGCGCCAGGGCCATCTGGCTCAACTACCCCAACAACCCCACAGGCGCGGTCGCTCCCCCCGAGTTCTTCGCCGAGGCCGTCGAGTTCGCCCGATCCCACGATGTCGCGCTGCTGCACGACGCCGCCTACACGGAGTGCTGGTTCGACGGCTACAGGCCCCCGAGCCTGCTCCAGACCCCCGGCGCCATGGACGTCGGCATGGAGTTCCACTCCCTGTCCAAGAGCTACAACATGACCGGGTGGCGCGTCGGGATGGCGTGCGGGAACGCGGACATGATCCGGGCGCTGATGGTCGTAAAGTCCAACCTCGACTCGGGAATACCCCAGGCCATACAGCGCATGGCCATCAGGGCCCTTGAGGCCACCGACGCCGATGTGGACGCGCGCAACGCCGTCTACCAGCGCCGGCGCGACGCGGTGGTCGGCACGCTGCGCTCGATCGGCCTGAGCGTCGACGCCCCCAGGGCGGGCCTGTACGTCTGGGCCCGCGTACCGTCCGGCTACACGTCGGCCGAATTCACCGGGCTCCTCCTCGACGAGGCGGACGTGGTGGTCACCCCGGGCAACGGCTACGGGCCGAGTGGCGAGGGCTACGTCCGGTTCTCGCTGACGATCTCCGATGGCGACATGGAGCGCGGCCTGCAGCGTCTGGCGGCGCTGGACATTCCCCGAAGGTGAGCCGAAGAAGGCTCGTCAGCACCCACCCACGGCCCGAGCGCGTGCTCCTGGTCGGCGCGTCCGTGCGCGGCGCGAGGGAGAGGCTCTCCATGGAGGACTCCATGGCCGAGCTCGCCGAACTCGCGGGCAGCGCCGGCGGCGAGGTGGTCGGATCGGTCACCCAGCGCGTGGCCAGGCCGACGCAGCACTACCTGGGTCAGGGCAAGCTTGAGACGCTGCGCGAGGCGGTGCGCGACCTGGGCGCAGACACGATCGTCTGCGACGACGAGCTCACTCCGACCCAGCAGCGCAACCTCGAGCGGGCCCTGGGCGGCGTCAAGGTGATAGATCGCACGGCCCTCATCCTCGACGTGTTCGCGTCCCGCGCGCAGACGAGGGAGGGGCGCCTCCAGGTCGAGCTGGCCCAGCACGAGTACCTGCTCCCCAGGCTGGCCGGCCAATGGACGCACCTGGAGCGCCTCGGCGGCGGCATAGGCACCCGCGGGCCCGGCGAGACCCAGATCGAGACCGACCGCAGGCTGATCCGGGGACGGCTCCAGAAGCTGAAGCGCGAGCTCGACTCGGTGAGCACCCACCGCAGCCTCTACAGGGCTCAGCGAAGGGAGCGCGGCCTGAGCGTCGTTGGGCTGGTCGGCTACACCAACGCCGGCAAGAGCACGCTCCTCAACGCGCTGACCGGTGCGGGCGTCCCGGCCGAGGACAAGCTGTTCATGACCCTCGACCCGGTAACGCGCAGGCTCCGGCTGGGTGGCGGGCGCACGGCGCTGCTGACCGACACGGTTGGCTTCATACAGAAGCTGCCGACTTCGCTCGTGGCCGCCTTCAGGGCTACGCTGGAGGAGATCGGCGAATCGGCGCTGATCCTCCACGTGGTCGACTTCACGCACCCCAACGCAGCCCAGCACGTCGAGGTGGTCAACTCCGTGCTCGAAGACCTGGGCGCCGGGGACACGCCGAGGGTGCTGGTACTCAACAAGGTGGACCTGATCGGACCGGCCGAGACGGTGGAGGACCTGGCCCTGCTGGCGCCGGCGAGGGTCCTGGGGGACTCCAACACGCCGGTCGTGATGGTCTCGGCTCTCAGGGGAACCGGCTTGGACGACCTTCTGGCGACGATAGGGCAGGGCCTTGTCGAGCTGGAGGCCGCGCCCACCGGCTGATGGCGGCCCACGCCCTGGACTGGAACCGGCACGGAGTTGACTCATCCACGGCCGGCTCGCAAGGCGCGCCGGCACGGGGTGTTATCAACGACGTGCCTGTGGTCCCTGGAGGAACCGCCGGGCGGATGGGCCTTGGCCCAGCGGGGATTGCATATTCCGTGACGCACTGCGTAGGGTTGTAGCGTGGCCCGGTACGCAATGACCTCAAGAACGCCCGTCAGACCGCCCTTTGGAGGGAGAGTCCTTAGTGTGCGGGAGTCCGTCTAGGGCTTGGTCGAGGCTCCGAGCGGGGTCGTGCGAAGGAGGCCTGCATTGCGAATGAGGCGCAGGGGGGCATTCGAAATGATGCTGAACGGATGTCCTTCGGGCAGGCCCGGACTTCACTCCGACTTCAAGAGTGGCCTGTTTGCACTGGATGGCGCGGTGCGGCTCGCAAAAGCGTTGCAAGGGCAGGCTGAGGCAGTCCGTGTGGACCCAAACGGCGGTGCGGGCAGCGATGCAGCAGCCTAGAGTTTGGTTTTGATCCCGTCGGCATCATGAAGGACCTTTACGCGACGAAGGGGGACCTCGAGAGGGTAAATTCCAGCGTTGCGGAGTTGCGGGAGGAGATTAGGAGCCTTCGGTTCTTTATTCTGGGACTCTACGCACTTCTGGTGCCTTTGACCGGCCTTGCAGTTGCTGCTGTTGTAAAGTTATGAGGCGCGGTGTCTTCCTGGGGACCGTACATTTGATTCCGTCGGTTGCTGGGCGGCAGGTGCAGCTTTACGACAAAGGCACGTATCATGTCTCCCGATGGAAGGGCCCGAGAGGTGCTTTCTGTAACGAACAGTGAGAGGCTGGCGGAAGATCGGCCTACGTCTTGACACTGGCGCTGGTGAACGCCTTAAATGAAGTCCCTAGGGATAGTAGTGAGGAGGTACTGTCATGGCCATTGAGCTTGATAGACAAATCGCTGCGTACGAGGGAATGCAGGAAAAGCTAGAGTCCGAACACTTTGCCAAGTGGGTGGTCTTCCATGACGAGCAGTTCATCGGTGCGTATCAGGAAATTGATGACGCGGCTCGAGAGGCGCACCGGCGATTCGGGGATGATCCGTATCTGATCCGGCAGGTGGGAGCGCCTCCCATCACAGTGCCTGTCTCCGCCCTCATACGCGTTCATGCCGATAGCTAGCGTAAAGTTCAAGGACGGACTCGATCTCTTCTGGAGCGGACCGGTGTTGGACGTACAGGTCGGCTCGCTCGACGGTGACTTATCCGGAGACCTGTTTCCGGGCCTAATCGACACGGGCGCTACGGAAAGCTGCCTGGACTCGGCCTTGGCGCGACGGATAGGCCTGCCTATAGTTGACAGACAGGTAATAGCTGGAGTATCAGGAACCTCCGAGTTCAATGTCCACATAGGTCGCCTGCACATACCGGCCTTGAACCTCACTCGCTCTGGCAGGATCGTTGCTGTGAATCTGCTCGACAGTGGTCTAAGCTACGGTGCTCTGCTGGGTAGAGACTTGCTCAGATCCTGTACGCTCGTGTACGAGGGGATGAGGGGCAGCGTAACTGTCACAACGCCTGAGCCTTAGTCAGGTCTGGGGCCTGTAGGAGGCTATGACGATCCTAGGCCCGCGCGGTGCTGGCCAATGAGTCTGCGGAGGCTGGGGTCGGCGGCTGCGAGCAGTTTGGGCTCGAGCCACGAGCAGGATATCTTCTCCTCGTAGCTTGTCCCCACTGGACGGGGTAAGGAAGCGCTTGTCAGATCCACGCGTGGCCCAAGAGCGATACGCGTCGCCCGATTGTCAGGGGGGCTGGAATCATAGGCCGCGAAGGACGAGGTGTGGCGCCACGGCGGGCAGCCGGGCCAGCCGACGCCCTCGGGGCAGGCGACTCCCTCAGCGCTGGCATCCTGCCATCTGAGCTCTCCGTTAGTGGCCCTGCAAGTGCGCCACCTGCGTCTGTAGAGGGTGCGACGAGCCCCAGTGAACTGATCCGGGCTCAGGGTCACCACAGTCACATGCGGGGGAATCGGAGACTCGGGGTGCGCATGGGGGGAGATTCGCCCATGAATAGAAAAACGACGCCTAAAGGCCATCCACGGACCGGAGTCCTTGGACGGCCCGCTTCTGTGCCCAGAATCGCCCCAAAAAGCACTTCGCACTATACATGTTATGTAAACTGAGGCCGTGTGGCTGTGTGTACGGCTCGATGTATCCGCCTCAGTCACCTCAAATTCGCGTCTCAACGTTATGTCAAGTAACCCCAGCTCAGCGCGAACGTCAGATGGAGACGCGGATCACCCCCGCCTGGCTGAGGGCCGTCAGCAGCCGCAGGGACCATGACGCTCCCTCCGAGTCCGGCCGAAGCTCGACCGAAGGAACCGAGAGGCCCGCTCCGCCGGCGCCCTCCGCGTCGACCACCAGCAGCCTCGGGCCGTAGAGCGCGGCCGCCGCGCCTGCCATGAACCCAACGGCGGCCCCCGGGGTGCCGGAGACGGGCCCGCCTGCGACCAGCACCGCGGCCGAACACCTTCCCATGGCCTGCGAGACCTCCGCCGTCAGCGGAGACGGCGACATGCGCCCGACGTCGGCGACGACGCTCTCGACCCCGAAATCAGAGAGCAGGGCCTGGACCCTGGCGGCGGTCTCGGGGCTTCCGAAATGGCCCACGAAGACCCTCGACGCATCCCTGTGTGCGGGTGCCGGCGCCTGGGGAGCCTCCACGGTGGCGGCGGCCTCGGCGGGTCCGGCGCCGGTGCCGGCCTCCCCGGCCTGCCCGCTCGGCCGCGTGTCCTCCTCCGCCTCCGGGGCGCGCACGCCCCTCACACTCACCCACAGGGAGCCCCCCACCTCGCGCAGCAGCCCCACGAACCTCCCGTTGTCCAGGATGATCTCAAGGCACTCGCTGGTGAGGTCGGGGTCCATGTTGTGGTCGCGCTCCAGTATGTTGCGCGCGAACGACGGCTGCGGCAGCTTCCTGCCCTCCAAGCTCTCGTAGAAGGTCCTGAACACGTCGGGGCGCAGCGCGCACTCGACGAGGGCGAGGCGGCGCTCCTCCTCGCTCTTGGGGGCCACCACGGCCCGGCCGCTGTCGGTGAGCGATATCCTCGCGTGGTTGTACCCGCCGTGGGTGAGGCCGTAGCGGCTCGAGGAGTTGAGCCGCATGGTGAAGCCGCTGCTCGACGGGGTCGTCCTCAGCTCCCCCGCCAGCGCGATCCTGTCGAATGGGAGGCCCGAGTTGGCCTCCTGGATGGCCTGGGCGACGGCGAGCGCGTCCCTCAGCGGGTGCACGGGATAGCTGCGGACCTTCCTGGTCCGCCTGCGGCCCTTGGCTCCGCCTCCATTGGCTGCTGCGTCGGCCATCGCTGAAACCTACTCCAACTACTTTGATGCGGGAAAATCTCGGGCGATTATTCAGCCCGAGCCCCGCGAGTGGTATTCACGCGCCACCACGGGCCGCAATTATATCGGGACAATTGTTCCAAATGCGATAGGTTCGCGCACCCTGAATCGAGTGAATGCATTTCAGCATCCTGAATGGTTGCCGCGCCGATCCGGCCGAGTCGTGAATCGGCGTGGACGCCGATCGCCCCGGCGCGCGGCCTTTTCCGCATCGGTCCGAAAAGCAGGGCGCTGCGTGCTACCATTCTGGAACCCGGGCGGCCCACCCCGGGGCCCGCTAGGACCCCATGACCATGTCCCTCTCAAGGCTTGCTCGCAGGACTCCCCTGCCCTGCGCCATCGCGGCGGCGATCGCCGTCGTCCTGCTGCTCGCCGGCGCCGCAGCGTGCGGCGACGGCCAGCCCTCCTCGCCCGCCGAGTCCGCCAGTCCCGAGGCGCGCGAGACGACCGCGGCCGCGGATGGCGCGGACCGGACCACCGACCTGGACGACACCATCTTCCCCGAGGTCGTGCCGCCCTCGGAGCCGCTTGAGGCCCCGTCGGAGGTCGCGGAGGAGCTGCGGATCATATGGGAGACGTGGGCGATCCTGACCAGGGATCACATCGAGCGCTCGCAGCTCGACCCAAGCGTGATGTCCGAGGGCGCCATACGGGGCATGCTGACGGCCCTGGGCGACCCCCACACGAACTACGTCTCCCCGGAGACTTTCGCGGTGGACTCGCAGGACACGTTCCATGGCGAGTTCGAGGGCATAGGCGCCCACGTATCGACCAACCGCCACGGCACTCTGGTCATAGTCGCTCCCATCGCCGGCGGGCCCGCGGAGTCCGCGGGCATCCGCCCGGGGGACCAGATCCTGGCCGTCGACGGGCGATCCATCGAGGGCATGAGCCTCCTGGAGGCCGTGGCCATCATCAGGGGTCCCAAGGGCACCGCCGTGACGCTCCTCGTAAAGCACCTGGGGGCCCTGGACCCCGTGGAGGTGGAGATCATCCGGGGCGTCATACCCCTCACCAGCGTGCTGGTGCGCAGCCAGCCCGAGGACGAGCTGATGCACATCAGGCTCACCAACTTCTACCCCGAGACGGCGAACGAGCTCTCGGACGCCATACGCGACGGCATGTCCCGGGGCGCCAGGGGCCTGGTGCTTGACGTCCGGGACAATCCCGGGGGGCTCCTGAGCGCGGTCATCAACATCGCGTCGCTGTTCCTTGAGGACGGCCTCGTCCTGTACCAGGTCGACGGCGGCGGCGAGCGCACCAACTGGTCAGTCAGGTCGCCCGGCGAGTTCTCCGACCTGCCGCTGGTCCTGCTGGTCAACGGCTTCAGCGCCAGCGCGAGCGAGGTCCTGGTCGGCGCCCTGCAGGACCACGGCCGGGCGCCGGTGATCGGCGAGACCACCTTCGGCAAGGGCGGCGTCAACATCCTGCGCCCGCTCAGCAACGGAGGGGGCATCTTCGTCACAACCTCGCTGTGGTACACGCCCGAGGGCAGGCTGATACAGGACGTCGGCGTCGAGCCCGACATCGAGGTGACCGCCACCGATCAGCGCGACAGGGACGTAAAGCAGCTCGAGCGGGCGCTCGAGGAGCTGGAGCGCCTTGTCGGGCCGGCCGTCTCGGCCGGCACCTAGGGCCAGGGGGACGGTGGGGTGTCCTCTAGGGGGCCGCGGTCTGGCGGCAGGACCGTGGCGCTCAACCGCAGGGCGCGCTACGACTACGAGATCCTCAGCACCTGCGAGGCCGGCCTGGTCCTCACCGGGACCGAGATAAAGGCGATAAGGGCCGGAAACGCCAACCTGTCCGACGCGTACGCACAGCCGAAGGACGGCGAGATGTGGCTCAGGAACGCCCACATCGCCGCCTACGCGGCGGCCGACCGCGACAACCACGACCCCACGCGTCCCCGCAAGCTGCTGCTGCACCGCAGCGAGATCCGGGAGCTCAGCCGGGAGGTCTCGGCCAAGGGCCTCACCCTCGTGCCGCTCAGGCTCTACCTGAGCCGCGGGCGCGCCAAGGTGGAGCTGGGCCTGGCGAGGGGCAGGCGGCGGTACGACAAGCGCAGGGCGATCATCGACCGCGAGCGCAGGCGAGAGGCCGAGGCGGCCGTGAGGCGCGGGGGCCGATAAAGCAAAGGGGCTCCCCGACTCGGGGAGCCCCTGAAAGGCCTCGGCCTCGGCTGAAGGCTAGCTGACGCGCTTGACCTCGATCGACTCGCCCGGGGCGAGGGCGACCCGGCGCACGCTGATCCCCAGCTTGAGCAGCCAGTAGCCCAGCGTGGCCTTGCTGACGCCGAGCTGCTCGGCCGTCGCGGACAGGCCCCGCTCGGTAACCAGCTCGGGCAGCATCTTCTCCAGCGGGCGCTGGAACCTCTCCTCCACAGCCACCATCTTCTTGGTCTTCCTGTTCACCATTGACTCCTCCTCGTGGTGTCTAGCCATCAGACTAGCGACGATCTGATACTGAGTCAATCGGTTTTATCAATCCTTTTCCGGGATTCTGTAAAACTATTCTGAAGGGTTTTCAGCGCAGGGGTCCCGACGTCGGCTCCCGTGCCGCGGATGGCTCCCCCGCCCGTGCTCGACAGGAGGGGCTTCAGGCCGAACGGAGCGCCAGTTACTGTTACTAACACGGTGATTTAACGTGTTGATAACAGATATATATCGAAATGGGATGGGAATTGGGTGCCCGGGGAGGCGCTGAGCCGCCGGCGCTTGGCGCGTTCTGTGAGCGGGAGCGCGCTCCCCTACCCCACCGCCGCCGCCATGCCGAAGCCTGCGCGGGGGTCTTGGTCCCGGCCCGTGCCATGGCATCGTCCCGCGTCCCCCTCCGCCGGCCCCGCGACAGGCCCGGCGCCTGTACGGCGGCTCCGGGGCACTCCCCTGCCCTACCGCCTCTGCGATAATGACGCCATGCGGGTCCTGAACCGGATAAGGCGCAACCACGCGCTTGAGCACGCCACGCTGGCATTGCTGGCCGCCGGCGGAGAGAGGGGCCTGCTGGCGGGCTACTCTACCTCCGGCGGGTTCTGGCTGATCGCGCCTTCGCCGGGTCCAAGGGTAGAGGAGGCGGCGCGCAGCGCCCTTAAGCGCCTGTCTGCCGGCGAGACCCGGTTGGCCATATCGCCCACCTGCGGCACCAACCTGGCGGTCGCCGCCCTGTTGGCGGGCGCCGCCCTGCGCCTGGTCGAGTCCGGTCGCGGGGGGCGTCGATCGGGCTGGCCGCTCAGCGCGGCCATGATCGTGGGCGCCCTGATGGTCGCCAGGCCGCTCGGCGGCGCGATCCAGCGCGGGCTCACCACCCTCTCGAACATGGACGGAGTGCGGATCCGGGAGGTCAGGTCGCTTCGGCTCGGCCGGTATCGCCTGCACCGCGTCCGGATCGACCAGCCCTGAGGGCAGGGCTGGCCCATGCGCCCGGATCTCCTGAGGCCGCCATGGGCGGTCGGCTAGCGGGGACGCTGAGGCACCACGGAAAGGCTGCCTTTCGGGCGGCGGCTTGCTAGACTTGACCCGTCGCCACACGCCCCTGTAGCTCAGCTGGACAGAGCGGCTGCCTTCTAAGCAGCGGGTCGCGGGTTCGAATCCTGCCAGGGGTGCGCCCCCGTCCCACCGTGCGCCGGGGCCCCGTGCCGCGCACGCCCCTCCGGCATACGCCTACCCGTCGCCGCCCGACGAAGGGCGGTCGCCGAGGAAGAACCCCTTCACGCTCGACCTGTAGCGCTGGTAGGTCAGGCCCATTGCCAGCAGCAGCAGCCCCAGGATCACGAAGGCCCCCACGCGGTAGCCGCGGTCCAGCAGGAACACGTCGAACACGAACAGCTTGGCCACCGGCACGGCGAGCACAGCGATTCCGGCCACGCGCAGCGGCGGCGATCTCTTCACGACGCCCCAGCCGACCACGGCGGCGCCGTAGAGGGCCCACATGACCGTCAGCGTCATGTGCATAGCGCCGTCGTAGCTGGCTCCCCGCACGGCCTCGCGGTGGCCGAAGAACCGCACCACCTCGGCCGTGAACACCCAGAGCGCTATCCCGTTGGCCGCCAGCAGCAGGCCCTCGATCACGGGCAGGTCGGGCCACGCGCTCAGCGCCGCCCTCCCCCGCCGCTCCAGGAGCACGGCCGCCGCGATTCCTGCCAGCACGAAGAGGAACGAGACAAAGTAGTAGTTGAGGACGATCCTGTGCCCGCCCTGCGGGATGCCGATCATGAAGGTATCGGCGAGCGCCAGCTTGGCGGTGGCGGCGAGGATCAGCGCCACCGCGCCCGCGGCGAGAAAGCCTGTCCCGCGCCACTGGGCCGCGGCCATCAGGATCACCGCGTAGATGACCCAGGCGACGGTGAGGGTCGACAGCATGGCGCTCCAGGCACCCGCATCGTCGCCCCCCGCCTCCAGTGCGCGGCGGTCGAAGAAGCTGATCACCTCGGCGCTGATGATCCATAGGGCAAGCAGGCTCGCCAGGCCCACCAGCGCCCCGGGCGCGTAGGCCTCCCATCCGCCCGGCCGATCGCGCCACCTGCGGTACAGCGCCGCGGCCGTGCAGAGCGCCCCCGCGCCGAACGCAAAGGCGAGGAACCGCCCGTTGAGCACGGGAACGAACCCGGCCGCGTCCACGGAGCCGGTCTCGCTGATTAGGATGTGCGCTGCGGCCGTGGCCAGCACGGCGAGCCCCATGGCCCGGTTGGGACGGCTGGAGGTCGCCAGGCCCAGCCACACCAGTACCGCACCCTCCGCCGCCCAGGCCACCGAGACCCACTCCCCCGTCAGCTGGACCGGGGCGGCGATCGTCAGGAACACCACGGCTGCCCCCGTCAGCTGGAGCGGGACGATCCAGGAGACCCCGCGCCTTGCGACGGCGCCGAGGGCGGCCAGGCCGTGGAAGAGCGCGAGCAGGAAGGTGATCAGGCCGAACCACTGCTCGTAGCGCTCCCACATCACGCCGATCGTCAGGCCGTAGAAGGCCAGCGCGTTGAGCATCACCAGCGTCATGTCGAACTGGTTGGGCCGGCGGTGCCACAGCACGTTGTGCAGCGTCGCCGCGGCGAAGAACACCAGGAAGATGCCGGCCAGCCCCAGCTCGGCGGACAGGGCCTGGTCGGCCGTGATCCGGTCCATCCACCCGGCGAACAGCGCGTAGGAGGCGACCATGCCGGCAAGCGTGTACCAGCGCCACCTGCGGACGCTGGCCACAGCCACTATCCCCAGATCGATCACCAGCAGGTACGCGAGGCCGACGCCGAGCCGGTCTCCCAGGTCGTCGCCCAGCAGCACCGGCGTGAGGAACGCGCCGAAGAGCGCGATCGAGGCGACGAGCCGCGAGTCGTGCCGAAAGGCCAGCACCCAGGCCCCGGCCACCGTCAGGCCGAGGAGGACCAGCGCGGCGGCGAAGGGGATGAGCTCGTAGAAGCCGAAGGAAGCGTAGAGGGCCAGGTACAGGATGGCCAGGCCGCCGCCGGCCGCCGCGCGCGACCACGGAGGGGCGCGGCGCACGGTGTACTCGGAGGCGGCGATCAGAGCAAGGCCCGCCACGGCCCCCAGGACCACCCTGCCCGTGGGTCCGATCCACTGGTTGTCGAACGCGAGCTTGAGGAAGAACCCCACGCCGACGGCCAGCGCGACTGCGCCGATGACCGCGAACCAGTTCCGGCCAAGGACGCGCTCCCAGTCGATCCAGTTCCTGGGTGCCCCCTTGCCATCGGGTTCGGACTCTTCAGCCGCCCGAGATACTGGCTCCCCGGGCCCGGCGGCCGGCGGTTCGACGATCCGGATGTCGCTGGGCTCTACCCCCACAGCGACCGCCGCGGGGTTCTCGGCTACGGCGCTCGCCTCCAGTCGGGCGACGCGTGCCGAGAGCGATCGGATCTGGTCGCCGAGGTCGGATACCGTGCGCACGAGGTCCCCATCGATGGGCCTGCCGTCGGTGCCGTTGGCGCCCGGCGGCGGGTCTGGCGGACCGTCGGAGCGAGGATCCTCGTTTGCGGGTCGCTGGCTTCCGCCCGCTTGGCGGTCCCGTGCTGAAGACATGCGCCTACAGGCACCTCAGGGTGGCGGCCTCCCATGGGGACGGCGCCCGGATCGGCACAAGGGTAGCAAAGGCGGCGTCCCGAGGAGCCCCGCTCCTCCACCCGCGAAGGGTTGGATCACGGGTGCCACCTCGAGACCGACGCCTTAATCGCCGTCGCCCCGCGGCGCATCGGTGTGGCTCCGGGCCTGGGCAGCGCCGCCGAAGCGGACGCGGTGCCCGTCCGCTGCGAGAAGGCACCTACAGCGCACTTGGAGCGGCGAAGCGCGCGACATTGATCTCCTTGGCACGCTCCCGCGCCTGCCAGAGATCGTATGCCATCTGCATCCCGAGCCACGTTTCCGGTGAAGAGCCGAACGCCTTAGACAGGCGAATGGACATCTCGACCGATACGCCGGCCTTTCCGTTCACAAGATCCGAGAGCGCCTGGCGGGTTACTCCCAGACCCTCCGCCGCCTTCGTTACGGTTAGACCCAACGGCTCAAGACACTCCCACCGTACGATCTCGCCCGGATGAGGCGGGTCATGCATGGCCATCATCGCACCTCCTCAGTGGTAGTCCGTGTAATCGACGTCGACCGCGTGCTCCCCTTCGAATCTGAAGGTCACCCTCCAATTTCCCGAGACCGAAACCGCGTGGTGACCTTTCAGGTCGCCCTTAAGCGCATGGAACCGGAATCCGGGTAAGTTCATGTCCTTCGGCCTATGGCTACGATCGAGTACGGCAAGGATGTGCTTCAACCTCTGGACGTGCTCAGGCGCCACCCCTCGCGAGCCCCGGCCTGTGTAGAACGACCTGAGCCCTCGGTGCCTGAAGGATAGGATCACAGGCGGAGTGTCGCCTGTCGCCTGTCGCCTGTCAACCGACTCGGGGCAGAAAACCCGACTGCAGGGGGGAGTCGGCAGCCCCCTATGCCTATGAACGGAGCGTCTCTCTCCGCCCATAGTCTGTTCGCGCGACTCCTCTGCCTTCCGGTGCACGCCAGTCGCTCAAAGACTGTTATCCCTGCCAGGTGCCCCCCGGAGCTTTGCCTATTCGTCTGCCTTGGGGCTCCTCGCCGGGGCGGTTCGCCGCGAGCACCCCTTCAGCCTGTTCACCCCGGGCGGTCCCCCCGGTCCCCTACGCTTGATGTCAGGATGAGGCGCCGCCTCACACCAAGCCGTCCGAGCAGACGATGCGGATGACCTGAGGTTCCTCACCACGCTGCGAATCATCGCCACCGGGCGGGTTGAGCCGGTACCGCTCGCGCAGCGCTTCGAGACGGGTGAGGAGGACCGAGCCCTCCAGCCGCAGGTTCTTGATCTCGCCGATGGCTCTGTCGACCTGGGGGGGAAGGTCCCCGAGGAATATCTGCCTGAGGACTTCAATGCGGAGCAGCGCCGCCCTGTCGTTTCCGGCCTCCCGAATGGCGATGCTGAGGTGGCGGGACAAGTACCGGCGAGCCTGCGTGTCGCGCGGCCTTCTGGCTCGGCCCAGACGTTGCTGGAAGTCCGTCCTAAACGACTCGAACGCCGCCATTACACGTTCGTTCGTATGCGCTGGCAGTCGCTCGGCCCTCGTGTCGGGGCCACACTCGGCCGCCGCTACGAATTGGGCGGGGCTGATCGGGCGCGGCCGCAGGTCACTGCCAACGGCGTAGCAGCTCCTGACACCCCCGGCGCTGAGGAGCGCCAGTGTCTCGCCCCGCCTTGGGTCGTCAAAGGGCGAAGGTGTGGCCGCCAAGAGTGCCGGGGACAGTAGCGGGGCCTGGGATCCCTCCGCGGTAGATGCGCCGCCGGAGTGGGCATCTGCGGATTGCCCTGTCTCGCCCGCCCGCCTTTGCAGTGCGGACCGTATGCCGTCTGGCAACTCGGTGATCGTGTTCCACAGGTCTGGGTCCTCTTCCCGGATGCGCTGGAGCAGCGTAACGGCCCTCTGATTCGCAGCCACCTCGTCCAGCCCGTCATCGATCTCGGGTAGCTGCTTGGCTTCGTAGATGCTGTACATCGCCCCGGCGTTCAGCCGTTCGGCGTCGGACAGGAGCTTGCTGTCGAGCCCGATGACGTCGTGGAAGGACTGGATGCGCCGGTGCAGCCGATCTGTCAGCGACAGCTGCGCATCGACCTCAGTGTCCGGCCACATGTTGTGGAGGTTGATCACCTCGTGCTGGGTGCCGATGCGGTCAACGCGGCCGAACCGCTGAATCAGCCGCACTGGATTCCAGTGGAGGTCATAGTTCAGCACGCGGGCGCAGTCCTGCAGGTTCTGACCCTCGGAGACGATGTCCGTGGCAAGCAGGACATTGATCTCCGGGCCGGGCATGTTCTCGCCCCGCCCGAGATTCCACGTCGGCGAGAATCGCTTGACGACCCGCTCCGCGTCGTGACTCGTGGTACCGGTCAGCCGCGCCACCGAAGGATCCCGGCCGTGGGGATTCAATTCGCTGTACAGGTACTCGACTGTCTTCTCGGCCTCGGAGAATATGAGCGTCTTCCCAACCTGCACATCAGGTCTTTGGAGAAAGTCCCTGAGCGCGCGTAGCTTGTCGTCGTCGTCCGGTCCAATGGCCCCGACGCGGCTGAGGACTTCCTCCAGCATGTCGTGATCCTCATCTAGTGCACGGATCCACTCCGCGGCGCGGAAGTCGGCGGCGTCATGTATGAACTTGCCAAGTAGGCCGCCTCCCTGCTGGCCACCCTCCTCCTCCTGCCTCAGTACCTCGAGCAGGTCGTCCACGTCGAAGGACTGTCCGGCCAGCATGCGCGTTGCCGTGCTGCCGACAGGGACGAAGCCTGAGGCTAGCGCCTCTCGGAAGTTCCGGTTGCTGGTCATCAGGGAGCGGAGCGTCGACCGGAAGGCCTCGATGCTGGACTCCAGCCGCTTCAGTAAGAGCACGCCCATCAGCCGCGCCACCCTGTCCCCCGCCCTGAAGAGATCGCGGTACTCGGGGCGGGCCTTAGCCTCCTCCCGGAGGTACTCGGTGGCCCGGTACCTCGCCGCCCTGTGACTGCCGAGCAAGGCCTCCAGTTCCGCCAAGGAACCCGCTTTCTCATACACCTTGTCGAGCCGGTACTCTACGTTATTAAGCACGGGCTCGGGAAAGCGTACCGGACTTCCGCCCACCTCAGCGGTGTCGCCATACAGGTCCCTGATGTCCTTGCGCCGCCGCCGGATGAAGACCTGCGAGAGCACCTGATCGATCTCCGCCCAGGGCGCTGCCGGTCGGACCGGCGGCAGTGGCGGCGGTCCGGAGCCTCCCGCCGCCTGCCAAGCACCGAACTCCGCCCGGTAGTTCTCGTCCCCGGCGCGGTACTCGATCCACTTCTGGGCGTTGCGGAAGTACTCCTCCAAGCTGGCCGGCTCGATGCTCAGGCCGTGCTCGGTGTCGTGGAGGAACAGGCGGAGCTGGCGGTATATGTCCATGGGACCCAAGTTCTGGGGTGTTGCGCTGAGTAGGATCACCTTGTGCTCGCCTGACTCGAGGTAGCTGCTCAGGCCCTTGGATCGCTGGTTGATGTTGCGAAAGTTGTGTGCCTCGTCCACCAGCACCGGTCCCCTATTGGGGTAATCGCGCTCGAGGACTATGCCGCGTCCCGGAGGCGCGAGGTCGATGTAGCGTCCAGACTCTTCGTCGAATTCCGCCCCGGCAGGTGCCGCGATCATGCTGTGGGACACCACCTCGGCACCCAAGGCGAACCGCTCATTGAACACTTGCCACATGGGCCTTAGCCGGGCGGGACACAGGATCAGCGGTGGACCGTCGCTCGGATGGCTGACTCGAAGCTGTCGCAGCAGCTCGGCGCCGACGAAGGTCTTGCCGAGTCCGACGACATCGCCGATGTAACAACCGCCGTGCGCCTCGATAATGGATAGGCCACGGCTCACCGCGTCCAACTGGAAATTCGCCAGTGTGTCGTCGTGTGGAGGAATCGGGAGGGGTCGGCCCTCAGCATCGGTGTAGTAGAGCTCGTACAGCGTCTTTAGGTAGACGTGGTAAGGGGGGGTCTTCGCCAGTGCCCACGACCGCTCCAGCTCGGTCACCAGAGCGTCGCCGATGTCTTCCGAATCGGCCCAGAGCGCGTCGAACCACTCCCTTAGAGCCTCCATCTCCCCGTCGCCCGTCACGCGTACGTTGAGTTCGGTGTTGCCGCTGAACCCGGCGAGGGTGAGGTTGGAAGAGCCGACCACCGCCGCGCCGCGTTCTGCGTGATCGGCGTACCAGCACAGGTACGCCTTGGCATGCAGGGGACTTCGGAGGTAGGCGCGCACCTCCATGCGGCCGAGGGCGATCATGTCCCTCAGCTTCGACACGGCGGCCTCGCCGCCCCTCTCCTGCGGAAGGGCGGCAACGCCCTCGGCCACGCGTGAGACGGCCTGCTCGGCGATTTGGCTGCGCTGGCTGCGCTGAACCAGCGAGTCCGCGTAGAGTCGCGCCTTGAGCGCCTGCCTTTGCTGCAGACCCAAGGCCACCTCTTCCACGACCCGGCGGTCGGTGCGCCCTACCAGGACGCGCACGCTATCGAGCCGGGCAAGGTCGTCGGCCACGGCCTCGAGGCCATCGATGAACAAGTAGCCGACGGCGATGTCAGCTTGGGCCGAACTGCTCAACATCTCCTTCAGGCGATCAAGCAGCGTCGGGTTGGTCGTGGCGTGGAGGATGTTCAACGATGCGCGGCCTAGGCGGGGTTTTGGGTTGCGGTCATTCTTGACTCACTCTCAGCGGGGTGACAATGCAGCTTGATTGAGAATCCGGTCGTAGGCGAACGCCTCAATAATGCTCCGATCCTCCATAGACAGCAAGCCTGCACAGTCCGTGAGGCTCCACGTCTGATCGCCTAGGGCGGCGTAGCTGCACTGGCCATCCGTCTGCGGGATGAACTCCAACTCGTGCCTCGCTTCCTGGTCACGGACCATCGGAACGGCCAGTTCTCCGAGCCGCTCTCCCTCTGGCGCCATCTGGTCGAGCCTCTCTATCATTGCCGTCCGGGCCTTCACGACAATGGCGGCTCCCAGCCCCCCAGTCGCGGCTGTCGCATGTGTGTACGCCTAGTCGCCGGGGCATAGCAGGGCTACCCACTAGCCCGAGTCCGCGAGTAGCAGTCGCATCGGTCCGCTTCCTTCGGATGGCCGCAGAGGTAGTGATCCTTGTTCCTGGCTAGGTCGGTGGGCAGGTGGTCCGACATGTCTGGCGGAGCAGATATCCAGAGCCGCTCAAATGCCCCTAGCAGGTACTCCGGCTCCAAGCGCTTCGATTGCGCCTCCTGCCCACACTAATGTGCGGATCGGTGGCTCCGATGTCGATACCGCAGGCGATGACCCCACGTTAATCGGCTGCGGGAAGTGTTGCCGGCTACAGAAAACCCTGTCCCGCATGATCTGCAAAAGCATCAGCGTCCCGTATATACCGTAACACGGTCGCTGGGTTGGTGTGCCGACTAACGGCCATGATCTTGTCCAATCGGGCATGGTGAACGGCTGCGCTAGTAACAAAGCCCGCTCTCAATGAATGTCCCGCTATATCTTTCGGGTCCAATCCAATGAGCGATGCGTAGTGCTTAACGATGCGAGGAACATCACTATGGTGCATCGCCTTACCTCGCAAATGTCCACCTCGCTTCATTGTTTGGAACAGCGGACCACTGGTTATACCTGAGCCTTCCAGCCATAGGCGAAGGTGCGTTATTGGCCGAATGATCTTCCCATCTAAAATGGCCACTCTTTGACCTTTGCCCTGCTGGTCTGTCTTGGACTGGCGAATTGTAAGCCACATGCGATCTTCACCGTCCTCCTCAGAGTCGAGAAACTCGACATCATCGACGACCAGCCCGCATATTTCTGAACGACGCAAAGCTCCCGCGAAGCCGACTGCGATAATTGCTGCATCCCTTTTGCCTATCAAGGTATCAGGACATGACCGTAACATGGCTTCTATATGGTACTCTCTCAAAGCCTCTACCCTGCGGCTTGAGGAGCCCTTCAGCCGCGCCAGCCCTTTGAGCGTCGAACGAACCAAGGGATGATTTGTCGGTGACGGCTTCCCTGCTTCAAGGTACTTCTTATTCACGGCACTCTTGTAGAGCGCCACTGTGCCCATCGAGAGCATCACACCGCTCTGACGGCTTGGGCGAGTTGCGAGATTGACAAAGAATCGTGCGATCTCATCTGGTTGTACAGACAGAGGGTCGGCAATACGCTCCGCCGCACAGTAGTCCACAAATCGACTCCAACCTTTCTGATATGCGGTACGAGTGTTGTCGGATAACTCTGAAGTGAGTGCTTCTCGCTCCAAGTTGTCTTTATCCGCGAATGCTACTACTTCCATACCTTCCTCCTCGTCGAAGTGATGTCGTGTCCACAGGTTGCCTCACCTGGACTTTGTACAAAGTCTAGGAAAAATACAAAGACAGTCCTATTCTGCCGTGTGACATTGTATCGCTGCTGGCTCCCTTCACGACCTTCGCTCGTTTGATGCCAGGACGTGGCTGAAGGCACGGATCTTTGCGATTGACATGACCCTCGCCCGCCACGGCCACGCCGTCGTCGCTGTGAGCCGTGCAATCGGCCTTGACGGCGACTACAGCTTCGTACGCTACCACCACGGCCCGGGCCGTGCGTCGTCGCATCTACATGTGTCGAAAGTGCTGTGCCGCGCTGGCTGGCTCTCATCTAGGGCTATGGTAAGAGCCCGCAGCTCGTGTTTCCCAGGAGGCCATAGAACGTCGTAGGGCAGCCGCATCGAAGCTCTGGGAATCTTCTGCGACGTCGTTTGGTCCAGCCTCAGCCGTATCGCATGATAAGTGGGCCGAGGAGAGTCGTCATGGTGTCCTTGGTCGCCATCCTCCACATCCTCGACGCAGTGTTGGCAGAGCAGTACGAGTGGTCGGCTGCAGCCACCTAACCTCCGTTTCTGCCGAGTTTGATCAGGTACTGCTGGCGGTCATGCTTGCCGCAGAGGTGATGGCTCAAGCGATACCGATGGGGTCGCGCGCAACACGCGTGTGACGGGCCGAGACCTATCCCAGTCTAAGCGCCTATGTCAAACGCGAGCAATATTGGCTGGATACCTTGGAACTTGGATATGCCATTTATAGAGGAATAACTACTGGTCTCAATGCCGCTTTCATCATCGATAACAGGACTAAGGATGCTCTAATTGAGGAGGACCCTAGGTCCGCCGAGATTATGAAGCCTGTAGTGCGTGGACGGGACATCCGTAGGTATCAGGCGCGGTGGGCTGGGCTATGGCTTATCGATACACACAACGGACACCGCAACGTACCTGCTATCGATATCAACGACTATCCGGCGATCAAGGCTTATCTCGATCGATTCTATGCCCCTCTGGCAAGGCGGCATGACAAGGGAAGCACTCCATATAACCTTCGTAACTGCGCTTACCACGAAGAATTCGTCAGGGAGAAGCTCTTTTGGATCGACCTCACGGATCAAGGGAGGTTTGCATATGACGACGGCGAGATGTTCTGCGTGAATTCCGCATACATGCTAACAGGCAATTCTCTCAAGTACCTGTGTGCTGTGCTGAATTCCAGTCTTGTAACATGGTTCATGCAGAACAGTGCACTCAACTCGGGGATGGGCACTACACGGTGGGTTAGATTCACTGTTGAACGTATCCCAGTTCCCACAATAGATGCTGCAGAACAAGGACCATTCATCCATGCTTTCGATGCAATCAGTCGCGCCTTGCGTGCCGGGACAAATCCTACGGCCTTGGAATCGGATTTAGACGGCCTCGTGTACGATTTGTACGGGTTGAGTGCCGATGAGGCCCGGGCGGTGAGTGGCGGTTAGGAGTTCCGACTCTTCAGGTATGGCGGAGCCATCAAGTCAAGTTACAGCTAGTCTAGAGGCGGCCTTCCACTTCTGAAATTTCCAGAGCCGTTAGCCCGTACAATTGGTACAGTCTCTCATCAATTTCCGCTTCTGCGTCCGCTACAATCGCAGCTAAATCGCTGGATTCTCCCATCAATATCTGGTCAATCAATTGGATAAACGGTTGCTGCTCCATTTCAGTGATTTTCGGAATTGGCAAGCGTTCGACGTAGACTTTCTTCCAGCGCAGTGTCCCCATGCCTGATGTCGGAGCCACCTTTTCTAGGAACCAGCGGATTAGCTTTGCATTCAGCACAGCGCATAGGTACTTGATGCATCCGCCCGTAAGTAGAAACGTAGTGGCTTCGCCGTACAATCCGCCATTATCATAAGCAAAGCGACCATCATTAACAAGCTCAATCCAGAGCAGTTTTTCCTTAGCAAAATCTTCGTGGTAAGCGCAGGTATCCTGCATTTCAAACCAAGCGTTGCCAGTCTTCTTTCTAGATCGTGTTCCGTCAGGATGTCGCTTCCCCGACTGCTCCAACCGCCTTTTACCGAAAGAAAGTAGATGCCTCTTTACAGCCGGATAGTCGTCAATGTTGAGGTTGAGAGCTGGAAAGGTGGCCAAAAGCCACAGGTCCTTCCACTGCGCCTTGTAGCGCTGGATGTCCCGTCCACGCACTACAGGCTTCATAATCTCGGCGGACCTAGGGTCCTCCTCAATTAGAGCATCCTTAGTCCTGTTATCAATGATGAAAGCGGCATTGAAGCCCGTTTTTATTCCGTAGTTAATGGCAATATCCCACTCTTTCAGTGGAGTTCCGATGGACCGCATCTTGTCCAGGACGCATTGTTCCAAGGAGGAGAGAATGCTCCATGGGGCAACGCCATCAGGACGCACCTGGCCCCAGTGCCTCTCTGCTGGCGGAACAGTCTTATCCGCCAGACGATCCATGTCTACCCCCGGGAAGTCCGTGCCGGATCCGCCGGTCCTCAACATCAGCACGCTAGAGTCCACGATAGCCGAGTCGAAGACATCCTTACCCAGTTCCAGCAATCGAAGAGGAGTGTGCTCGCCTGCCAGATACTTGCGCGTTGCCTTGCCATATTCGGCTTTCAGCCAACTGTTGGAGGTGACGTATGCGAGCAGACCGTCAGCGGGTTTGAGCACCTGGCAGCCCCTTTCGTAAAAGAGCTGATAGACATCTCCGGTGCGGGTTAAAGTCTTGTAGCCGACATCCTTGTACCGGTCTGCGAGCAGGCCTTGGTTGGCCTGCAGTTGCACATACGGTGGATTCGCTATGGCAATGTCGAACCCACGCCGCTGGGCGAATATCTCTGCAAACTCCACACGCCAGTCAATAGCCCCAAGAGGCACTCCGCTTGCGCCCAGAGCACGTCGCAGCTCGGCCTCGCTCTCCTGAATCTCGTGGAACAATCGCTCCTTATCCGGGCCTTCAGATGCCCGCATGTACTTTGCCTTGAGGCGGCCCGTACGTCGGACAGAGTCGACATCGTAGCCCAAAGTTGCCTGCTCGTAACCAGCAGTTCCCTGCTCATGGGCCGCCCTGCTAGGGCGTGGCCCATGCAAGCTATCTCCGCAGAGCAGCTTGAAATCAAGATTGGGCAGCGGCTCCGGAAGTTCTCCCTCGTAGTCAATGGCCAGCGATAGCCACATCCTGAGCATAGCGATGTTAACGGCAAAGTCGTCTTTGTCCACGCCGTAGAGGTTACGCTGGATGATGTCTAGCTTCAGGTCGTAGAGGGCCTTAGCGTCGACACCGGCGTTGTAAAGAGCCGTTTGGAGCTCTATAAGTTCTTGCATCATACCCAACAGGTAGGCCCCCGAGCCGCAGGCTGGATCCACTACCGTGACTTCGGCCAGTGCCTCGGCCACTCGGCGAGCTTGGGCGACATGGACGCCGTCAGTGACGTGGCTGTCCACGAGCAGGCCAATAGCTTCGGGGGTAAGGCCGGTGTCCTGTCTCTCAAGGTAGCCCTTGAGCGCCTCCCGGCACATGAATGACACCACCGTGCGGGGTGTGTAGTAGGCCCCCGATTCATGGCGGCCCGTCACCAGTTCCTCAAACATCTTTCCCAGCATCTCCGGGTCGACTGCCACCTCGACATCAAAAGGAGTGGACTCCAACACAGTGAAGTTGAAGCGGTCAAATAGCTTGGTGAGGATTTCGGCGATGCACTTGTCTTGGATCACGATGTCGTCGCGGACATCCAGTTTGCTCCGCTCGAAGAGTCCGCCGTTGAGGAATGGTACATGGCCTATTGTTTCCGTCAGGCGATCTTCGACGTAGCCCATTTCGTTCGGATCCGGTCTGTTAAGGCCCTGAAAGAAAAGCGGCCACAGCCGCTCCTTGTAGAAGTTGGCACCGCCCCTATCTCGATAGTCGCGCCACAGGGCATTGAGGTACTCTCGGTCGCCCTTAAAGGTAAGCCACCTTTTGCGGGACAAAAAGTAGACAAACATAAGCCGGTTGAAGAGCGTCTGGACGAAACGCCTCTTGGACTCAGCATCTCTACCAAATCCCGTGACGCTTTGATACACTGAATCGAAGGCTCGCTGGTATTCTTGGAAGAATTCTTTAGTGACGGGCTCAACATCAAAAGCCTCGTCTAAGGCCTTATGAATGCTGCCAGTGTCCTGGTGCTTCCAGTATATGTTGGAAACCTGTTGGATAGCCGTGCGACGAGGCAAGTCACGCTCGAGCACCATACGGCGTAGGACCGGTCGCACGTCCTCGAAACTGGGATACACGAGGTGTAGCTGACTAGCCGAAGGATTGGTCACGACGAGGAGTAGGTCTCCCCCTAGCTGCTGGCTTATGATCTTGGCAGCGGAGGCTGCCTCACCTTTGCCCACGCGATCAGAGTTCGATGCCTCTAGCGCAAGGTACACTACTTGCACTCCTTCAAGATAGGCGACACGTTCTGCCGAATCAGGTAAAGCCATCCTGGTCGGCTTAGTATCCAAGCCTACATGGCCATATACTGCGTCGAAGTCAAGCACCTCAACGAACAGCTCACGCACGGCGGCTCCTCGTTCGCTCGCGGGCGCGGCGAAGATTTGCCGGATGCGACCGTCGACTTCAATCGCGTCTTCTCGACTCCTGATGGGCATATGCCATTCCCCTTCCCTGTAGGTGGAACTGAGGACGTCCGTCGCTCGGTGCGGTCTCTCATCGTACTGTCGATTGCCGTTGCAAATCAATGTGCAGTCCTAGATTCACCATAGGCCCCACCTAGCATCGCCTCAAGTTGAATCTGTTGTGCATAGATGTGCGAGCCTCTGACGAGCGTCCGAGGCGGTGGAGCGCCAGTCTATGGCGGCGCGCGCTTGACTGCCCTCGCGCTGCAAGTCTGACACCTCCCGCTTCAGAGTCGCTTCGTCGCCGATACGGCCGTTCGGGCATCGCTTGCCGAGCACGCCCAGTTTGATCTCGGCCGTGTTGAGCCAGTAGCTGTGCACGGGCATATGGAGCCGATCTACTCGCGCCGCGACGCAGGGCGCCTCGTCCGGATCAAGGGTCTCCTACAGCGAGCCGAGGGTGTGGGTGCCGAGATTGTCCAGCATCGCCTGGATTGCGCCGGCCTTGAGAAAGGGCCCGCCTAAGCAAGCGGCGTAACGGGGTAAAGTAGACACGAGCCTGCGGCTGCGCTTGCCCAAGGCCGCCAAGCCAAGGAGATTGAGCCCATGACCCAGAGAGAGCCGATACCCGCGCCGGAGTTCCCCAATGGGCTGGAGTGGCTGAACACCGAGAGCCCGCTGACGCTCGCCGGCCTGCGGGGCAAGCTGGTCGTCCTCGACTTCTGGACGTACTGCTGAATCAATTGCATGCACGCGCTTCCGCCGTTGGCGGAGCTGGAGGACAAGTACCGGGCCGAGTTGGTCGTGGTCGGGGTGCACTCGGCCAAGTTCACCCAGGAGCGGGCGCTGGACAACGTGCGCCGCGCCGTCCTGCGCTATGACATCGGCCACCCCGTCGCCAACGACCCGGGATTCGAGGTCTGGCGCCGCTGGGGCATCCGCGCATGGCCGACCTTCATGTTCATAGGCCCCGACGGCAACGTGATCGCAAAGCACGAGGGGGAGTTTGACCAGGGCGCCCTGGACGCGGCCATCGGCGGGTGGATCACCCTCTTCGACCGCGCGGGCCTGATCGACCGCACTCCCCTGCACTTCTCGCTCGAGCGCGACCGCATGGCGGGCGGGCCGCTGGCGTTCCCGGGCAAGATCCTCGCCGACGCCGCGGCCGGCACGCTCATCGTCACCGATTCGGGCCACAACCGGCTGGTGGTCGCCGATCTCGATGGGCGGGTACGGGACGTGATCGGTTCGGGCGAGGCCGGGCTCGAGGACGGAGACTTCGCCTCGGCGCGGTTCCGGGACCCCCAGGGCCTTGCGATGGACGGCGACCGGGTCTACGTCGCCGACACCAAGAACCACGCCATCCGGCTGGTCGACCTGTCGCGGCGCCGGGTCGAGACGCTCGCCGGCACGGGCGCGCAGGCGCGCGCGCCCCGCGGCGGGCCGGGGAGCACGACGCCGCTCAAGTCGCCCTGGGACGTCGCCCTCGCCGGCACGGACCTGTTCATCGCCATGGCCGGGTTCCACCAGCTCTGGCGCCTGGACCTTGCCGCCGGCGAGGTCGCGCCGCACGCCGGCAGCGGCCGGGAGAACATTGTCGACGGCCCGCTGCAGAGCGCCCAGCTGGCCCAGCCGAGCGGCATCGCGGCCACCGGCGACGTCCTGTACTTCGCCGATAGCGAGACCAGCGCGATCCGCACGGCGGGAACCGGACGGGACGGCTCGGTCTCGACGATCGTCGGAGAGGACCTGTTCTCCTTCGGGGACCTGGACGGCGCCGGACGCAGTGCCCGGCTCCAGCACCCGCTGGGCGTGGACGTGTCCGGCGGATTCCTGTACCTGGCCGACACGTACAACAACAAGATCAAGAGGATCGAGCTGGCCACCGGCCAGGTCACCACGCTGTTCGGATCGGGCGAGCCGGGGCTTGCCGACGGGCCCGGCGACCGCGCCCAGTTCCACGAGCCTGGGGGCCTGTCCGTCGCCGGGGACCGGGTCTACGTCGCCGATACCAACAACCACGCCGTGCGGGTTGCGGATCTGGTCGCCGGGTCCGTGTCCACGCTTTCCGTGGTCCCGCAGGCGGTGGCCTGAATGCCCAACCGGCTCGCCTCCGAGACCAGTCCCTACCTCCTGCAGCACAAGGACAACCCCGTGGACTGGTTCCCATGGGGCGAGGAGGCCCTTGGCGAGGCCAGGAGGCGGGACAAGCCGATACTGCTGAGCATCGGCTACTCGGCCTGCCACTGGTGCCACGTCATGGAGCGCGAGTCGTTCGAGGACGAGGGCATCGCGGCCAAGATGAACAGCGACTTCGTGCCGATCAAGGTCGACCGCGAGGAGCGCCCGGACATCGATTCCATATACATGGCGGCCGTCCAGGCGCTCGCCGGCCACGGCGGCTGGCCCCTGACCGTCTTTCTGCTGCCGGACGGGCGGCCCTTCTACGGCGGAACCTACTTTCCCCCGGTGGACAGGGGCCCAATGCCCGGCTTCCCGCGCGTGCTGGACGCCGTCTCGGCGGCTTACATAAACAAAAAAGGCGACCTCATGGAGTCGTCAGACCGGCTGGTTAGCCGCATACGCCAGACCTCGCTCGCGGGCCGCTCGCCCGAGCTGCTCACGGCCGCCAACCTTACGTCGGCCTACCTGAACCTGGCCGCCCAGGCCGACCGCGAGCTCGGCGGGCTCAGGGGCGCTCCGAAGTTCCCGCAGCCGATGATCTACGAGTTCCTGCTGCGCTTCCACCTGCGCACCGGCGACGGCGATGCGCTCGAGCTGGTGACGACGACCCTGGACGCGATGGCGGAGGGGGGCATATACGACCAGGTGGGGGGCGGGTTCCACCGCTACTCGACGGACGAGAGCTGGCTGGTCCCCCACTTCGAGAAGATGCTCTACGACAACGCCCTGCTCGCCCGCCTCTACCTGCACGCCTACCAGGTGACAGGCAGCCACGCCTACCGGCGGATCGTCGAGGAGACCCTGGACTACGCGATGCGGGAGATGATGACCCCCGAGGGCGGCTTCTGGTCTGCGCAGGACGCCGACAGCGAGGGCGTCGAGGGCAAGTTCTTCGTCTGGAGTCCCGACCAGCTCGCCGGCGTGCTGGGCGAGCCCGACGGGCGGCGCATGGCCGCCTACTTCGACGTGACCGAGGCCGGCAACTTCGAGGGCGCCTCGATCCTGCACTTCACCGACGAGCTGCGCGCCGCGCTGGGCGAGGACGCCGAGGAGGCGTGGGGCTTCGTCGAAGGCGCCAGGGCCAGGCTCTACGAGGCCCGGTCCCGGAGGGTGCCGCCCGGGACCGACGACAAGGTGCTCACCGCCTGGAACGGCCTGCTGATCGCAGCGCTCTCCGAGGCCTCGGCGGTGCTAGGGAACCGCCGCTACGCGCAGGCGGCGGCCGGCTGCGCGGACTTCGTGCTCGCCCACATGGTGCGCGACGGGCGGCTGCTGCGCACGCACAAGGACGGCGAATCGAAGCTCAACGGCTACCTGGAGGACTACGCGTTCTTCGTGGACGGCCTTCTGGCGCTCCACGACGCCACCCTCGAGCCTCGCTGGCTGACCAAGGCCATCGCGCTGGGGCGCTCGATGGTCGAGCTCTTCTGGGACCGGGCGACGGGGCAGTTCTATGACACCGGCTCGGACCACGAGCAGCTGATCGTCCGTCCGCGGGACGTTGCCGACAACGCCCTGCCGTCCGGCAGCTCGGCCGCGTGCGCGGCGCTGCTGCGCCTGGCCGTCTACACCGGCGACGACGGCATGCGGGGCATGGCGGCCGACGCCCTGCGGTCGGCCCGGGAGCTGATGGTGCAGGTGCCGGCCGGGGCGGGCCACTGGCTGTGCGCGCTCGACTTCTACCTCAGCTCGCCGAGGGAGGTCGCCATCACGGGCGACCCACAGGCCGGCGCCGCGCGGGCGCTCCTGGCCGAGGTGCACAGGCACTACCTGCCCAGCAGGGTGGTGCTGGGGGCCGGCGACGGCGGCGAGCTCGCAGGGCTTCCGCTCGGGACGGGACGCGAGTCCATCGGCGGCGTTCCGACGGCTTACGTGTGCGAGAACTACGCCTGCCGCCTCCCCACCGCCGACCCCGCCGAGCTGGCGAGGCAGCTCGCCGGCGCCGGGAGCTAGCGGCCTGCCCCTCCCCTGCCGCCGCGCGCCGGATTGCGGCGGCGCGCGGGGTGCAAATATCATGGTCGGCGGACCCTGCCGCCCGCGTCGCGGCGCCTGCCATGCGCGATAGATCCCTTCTCGGCCAGCTAAAGAGGATCGTCGGCGACCCGTACGTGGTGCACGAGCCCGACGGGTTGATCGCGTTCGAGTACGACGGCTCCGTGGACCGGGCGCTGCCCGCCGCCGTGGTCCTCCCCTCCTCCACCGCCGAGGTGTCGGCAGTGATGGCCGCGGCTAGGGCCCACGGCGCGACGATCGTCGCGCGGGGAGCGGGAACGGGGCTGAGCGGCGGCTCGATACCCGAGCAAGGGAGCCTGGTGCTCTCGCTCACCCGCATGAACCGGATCCTGGAGATCGACCCCGACAACAGGCTCGCCGTCGTCGAGCCGGGCGTGGTCAACCTGGACCTGACGACGGCGGCCGCCGAGCACGACCTGTACTACGCCCCCGACCCGTCCAGCCAGCAGGCGTGCACGATCGGCGGCAACGTCGCGGAGAACTCAGGCGGGCCGCACTGCCTCGCCTACGGCGTTACGACCAACCACGTCCTAGGAGTGGAGGTGGTCCTGGCCGACGGCACGGTGGTCATGCTGGGGGGCAGGACGGCGGAGACCCCCGGCTACGACCTGCGCGGGATAATGATCGGCTCCGAGGGCACTCTCGCGGTGGCGACCAGGATCATCGTGAGGCTCCTGCGCCGCCCGGAGGCGGTCAGGACGATGCTCGCCGTCTACGAGCGGCTCGACCAGGCGAGCGCCGCCGTCTCGGACGTGATCGGCTCCGGCATCGTGCCCGCGGCCATGGAGATGATGGACGACCTCGCGATCGCCGCGGTCGAGCCCGCGGTCCGCGCGGGCTACCCGGACGGCGCCGGCGCCGTGCTGCTGGTGGAGGTGGACGGGTTGGCCGAGTCGGTCGAGGAGGAGTCCGAGCTGATCGAGGCCGTGATGGCCCGGCACGCGCCGATGGAGATACGGACGGCCCGCGACGCGGGGGAGCGCGGGCGGCTCTGGGCGGGCCGCAAGGGCGCGCTCGGCGCGCTGGGGCGGCTGGCGCCCAACTACTACCTGATAGACGGGACGATCCCAAGGACGCGCCTGGTCGAGGTGATGGCCAGGATCAAGGAGATCTCCGCCGAGTCCGGCTTTCCCATAGCGAACGTGCTGCACGCGGGCGACGGGAACCTGCACCCCTCCATCCTGTTCGACGAGCGCGTGCCCGGCGAGACGGAGCGAGTGCTTCAGATCGGCGGGAGCATACTCAAGCTGTGCGTCGACTCCGGCGGGGTGCTGTCTGGCGAGCACGGCATAGGGATCGAGAAGCGCGAGTACATGCCGTACATGTTCAGCGAGGAGGACATGGAGGCGATGGCCGGCCTCGGGCCCGCCTTCGACACCGCCCGCGCGCTCAACCCCGGCAAGATCTTCCCTGTGGGGTCGGCGGCCCGCTTCGTCCAGGCCGGGGCGGCGGCCAGGGTCGGCCCCGGGGCCTACGCATAGCCGGCGTGACGGACGCGGTGCCGGAAACTGCGGCCATGGGCCGCGCCCCTGCGGCGCTGGGGGGCCTGGCCGGGGCGGCCGTCTCCGGCGCCGGGGACCGCCACGCCATCGACGGCATGGCCCCAGGCGCTGTGCTCTCGCCCGCCGGCGTTGAGGCGCTCTCGGAGAGCCTTGCCGCCTGCACGGCCGAGGGCCTCGCCGTCTCTCCCGTGGGCGGGCTCACGCGCACCGCGGTCGGGGCCCCCCCGGCCCGCTACGACGTGGCGCTCGACACAGGGGGCCTAGGCCGGCTGCTGGCGCACGACCATGCGGACCTTACGGCGACCGTCGAGGCGGGCATCGCGGTGTCGGAGCTGCAGGCCCGCCTCGCAGAGCACGGCCAGTTCGTGGCCATCGACCCGCCCCTGCCCGACCGCGCCACCGTCGGCGGCACCCTGGCGGTGGGGTTCTCCGGGCCGCTGAGGTGGCAGGGCTGGGCGCCCCGCGACCTGGTGATCGGCATGAGGGTGGTGTCCCCAAGGGGCGTGGTGACCAAGAGCGGGGGCCGCGTGGTCAAGAACGTCAGCGGCTACGACATGTCCCGCATGCACATAGGAGGGCTCGGCACGCTGGGTGTGATCGCCGAGGTCTCCTTCAAGCTCACCCCCCTGCCCGCCGGCGAGGCGACCGTGCTGGCGTCGTTTAGGTCGGCGGCCGACGCGTTCGCCGCGGGCCTGTCGACCTTCCACGGGCGCTGCTCTCCCCTGGCCATATCCTGGCTGAGCCCGGTGGCCGCGCAGAAGCTGGGCCTCGGGCGCCGCGGCAGCCACCACCTCGCGGTCAGGCTGTGCGGGCGCCCCCGCACCCTCGGGCGGGTTGTAGACGAGGTCCGCTCGGACTGCGAGGAAGCCGGGGCGCTGGAGGCCGACCGGGTGGACGGCGCGGAGCACGGGCGGATATGGCGCGCGGTGGCCGACTTCGGGTGGGACGAGGCGACCAGGCCCGCGGCCTCCATCAGGGTCTCGCTCCCGCCGGCCACCGCCGGCGAGGTGCTGGCCTCGCTGGAGAGCGCGGCCGCGACGCGCGGCCTGATGCCGGCGATCGTGGCCCACGTCGCCGCGGGCACCGTGTCGGTGGGCCTGTTCTCGCCCGGCGGACCGCTTGAGACCGGCGCGCTCGCCCAGGTGGTCGCGGACGCCCGCAAGCTGGCACGGCAGCGCCGCGGCACGGCGGTGCTCGAGCAGGCCCCCGCGGAGGCCAAGAGGGAGATCGGCGTCTGGGACGGGGGCGGCGAGGCCGCCGCGATCATGAGGCGCCTCAAGCGCCAGTACGACCCGGCGGCGACCCTAAACCCCGGAAGGTTCCTCGATGGCATCTGAGACCCGGCCCGCCGACGGCTCCGCCCCCACCCTGCCCGCCCAGCCCGCCCCCTGGCCGATCGGGCCGGGCTTTGACGGCGACGACGCGCCGGCCGATGAGGACATGTACAAGTGCGTCCACTGCGGATTCTGCCTGCAGGCCTGCCCGACGTACGTTCAGACCGGGCTCGAGACCGAGTCCCCGCGCGGGCGCATCGCGCTGATGAAGGCCGTAAGCGAGGGCCGCATAGGCCTGGGAGAGGGCGTCTACCGCCACTGGGACATGTGCATCCAGTGCCGCGCGTGCGAGGACGTGTGCCCCTCCGGCGTGCCGTACGGCCGGCTGATAGAGCGGACCATGGTCCAGGTCGAGAGGCGGCGCAAGGTCTCGCCGCTGGGGCGGCTCGCCTCCTGGCTGCTCCTCGGCAGGATCATCCCCGACCAGGGCGCGCTGACGGCGATGGTGGGGGCGCTGAGGCTCTACCAGCGCTCCGGCCTGCAGAGGTTGGTCCGGGCGTCCAGGCTGCTGCGGCTCCTTCCCGGCCCGCTCGCAGAGCTTGAGCGCTCGCTTCCCGCGGCCCCTGACGGCTTCTTCGCCGCCGAGGGGCAGGTCTACCAGGCCCAGGGGGCCCCGCGCGCCTCGGTTGCCCTGCTGTCGGGATGCGTGATGCCCCTGGTCCACGGGCCCCAGATGCGGACGGCGGCTAGGGTCCTGGTCCGCAACGGGGTGGAGGTGAGCGTGCCGCGCGACCAGGTGTGCTGCGGGGCCATCCACACGCACGTCGGCGACGTCGAGCGCGCCAGGGACCTTGCCCGCCGCAACGTCGAGGCGTTCGGGCCGCTGCCGATCGACGCCGTGGTGACCGCGTCCGCGGGGTGCGGGACCAGGATGAAGGAGTACGGCGACCTGCTGGCGGACGACCCCGAGTACGCAGAGCGCGCCAGGGAGCTCTCGGAGAAGGTGGCCGACATCCACGAGTTCCTCGCGGGCCTGCCGATCGATCCCCCGCGGGGCCGGCTGGACCTGACCGTCACCTACCAGGACGCCTGCCACCTGTCGCACACCCAGGGCGTGCGCGGCCAGCCGAGGGAGCTGCTGGAGTCGATCCCGGGGCTGCGGGTGGTGGAGATGAGGGACTCGACGCGGTGCTGCGGTGCCGGCGGCACCTACACCATCACCCAGAGGGAGATGTCCCTTCGGCTGCTCGAGGACAAGATGGATGCCGTCCGCGATACGGGCGCAGTCGTCGTCGCGACGGGCAATCCCGGCTGCATGATCCAGCTCCAGTACGGGGCCGAGCGCGGCTGCGCGCCCGTCGATGTCAAGTACGTCACCGACCTGCTCGACGAGGCGTACCTCGCCGAGAGGGACGTCGGTGCAAAGGCCCGGTCCGGGCGCAGCGACACGGACTCGGGCTGGGAGGAGGAGCGCCATGAACTTAGGTCTAGATGGAAGAGCCGCCCTGGTGACCGGAGGCAGCGACGGGATAGGCCGGGCGACGGGCCAGCGCCTGGCCGCTGAGGGCGCCAGCGTCGCGATAACGGCCCGCAGGGCAGACCACCTGCGGGAGGCGGCGGCCGCGATCGAGGGGGCGACCGGGCGCCGGGTGCTGGCGCTGCCGGGCGACGTGACGGACCCCGAGCAGGTGCGGTCGGTGGTGGACGGGGCCGCGGCCGCACTCGGCGGGCTGGACATCCTGGTCAGCAACGCCGGGCGCTCGGCCGCGGGTCACGTCGACGAGGTCTCCGACGGCGTCTGGCGGGAGGACGTCGACCTAAAGCTCATGGCGGCCATCTGGGGGGCCCGCGCGGCCGCGGTCCACATGCGCCGCCGCGGCGGGGGGCGCATCGTCAACATCACGACGCCCGCCGGCAAGGCCCCCCCGGCGGCCACGGTGCCGACCTCGGTGAGCCGCGCGGCGGGCATCGCGCTTACCAAGGCGATGTCGCTCGACTACGCCGCTGACGGCATCACCGTCAACACGGTTTGCATCGGCCTGATCAAGAGCGCCCAGCACGAGCGGTGGTGGCGCTCCTCGGGCCGCGACATCACGCTGGACGACTGGTACGAGGAGATGGGCGCGAGGGTGCCGCTCGGCCGCGTCGGCGAGGCCGAGGAGGCGGCCGACCTGATAGCGTTCCTGGTATCCGGGCGCGCCGCCTACATCACCGGCACGGCCGTCAACATGGACGGCGGCATGTCGCCCGTGGTCTGAGGGGCCCTGAGCCAGGCCCGCTTGGGCAGGTCGCCGCCAGCCCCGACTCCGCCGCCGGAGCCGCCGTCAGGCGGCTTGGGCGTAATGCTGGAGCGAGCGGCGCGGACCGTCGGCCAGGCGCCGGCCGCCGCGGAGGGGGCGGCTGCGGCCGACCACCCTTCATCGATTCCCGGAACTACCTGCCGAACGGGCTGATGCCCGGCCGCCCGGGGGTTCGGGCCGTCATTGCCTCTCGTGGTCACTGCCCTGCCGATCCATCGAGAAAGGGGTTGATGACCCTGAGGCCGCCGTAGTCCTGCCGATGGCTGAGATCCTCTGAGTAGACGGTGTCGCACTCGAGCACGCGGGCGGCGGCGAGTATGGCACCGTCCCAGTACGACAGCTGGTATCGGCTGCTGATGGCCAGCGCTAGGTCAAAGACCTCTTCGGTAATCGCCTGGACCGGGTGCATGCGAAGCGGTTGAAGGAAGCCCATCGCCTGCTCACGGGTTAGCCGCCCCTCACGGCCGCGCCGCGTCGCCTGGTAGTAGAACTCTTGAAGAACCTGCACCGAGAACGCCAGGTCGCCCCCGCCGAGCAACTCCAGCGCGCGGCGGCGCTTGCCCGGCCACTGCCGTGCCGCACAGGCTGCGTAGAGCAAGACATTGGTGTCCACGAATTGCATGGTTCGTTTGGCCAAAGCTCAACGCGGCCGGCCAGGCGACTCGCCGCTGGCGGTGCTGCCCGCCGCTCCCGTATCGTCGATGCGCGCCCGCAACTCGGCGAGCGCCGCCTCAAGATCATCCCCCCGTTCCTCGGCCGCGGCCAGCCTTGCCTCCAGTCGCGCCCTGCTGCGGTCGTACGCCTCCTCTCGGTCCAACGCGCCGGGGATCCTGATGCCCACGCCCGCGGCCTCGAAGTCGGACGCGATTTCGCCGAGCAGGCGCCGGCGAAACTCCACGAGTTCCTGCCTGTCTCTGATGGGGCGCTTGGCCAGCGTTTCGGCCCTGGCCCACGCCTCGTCAACCAGCTTCTGCACGTGCTGGCGGGTTGCGGAAGCCGGGGCATCTCGCAGCGCCGGGTCTCCGTACGCACCGGCCTCGTCCTGCACAGAACCCCTGCCCGCCAGCGCCCGCAGGTACTCCCGGACCAGCGCCGACACGCTGGTGTCCAACTCCGCCGCGCGGATGCGCGCCAGCCTGTGAGTGTCGTCGTCGACGGACACGGTGATGTTCTTCATATGCCCTCTCACACAGTAATTGTGAGTCACAGGATACCATTGACGAGCCGTTGGCCGGCAACTGTGGACGTCCGTCCCCGGCAGGACGCCCCAATGGCGCCAGTCAACTGCGCTCGATCCAAAGCGTGATGGAGAGGGCAATGACGACCGTGTCGGAACTGAAGTAGGCCATTCTGGGCCTCTCCGAGGCGGAATACGCCGAGCTGCGCTGCTGGCTGCTGGACGAGGACTGGGAGCGATGGGAGCGGGAGGTCGACAAAGACGTGGGCGCCGCCAGGCTGGATGCCCTGGGAGCCGAGGCGCTCGAGGCCAAGGCCAGGGGCCAGCTTAGCGACCTGCAGGACCTCTAGGCGCACAGGGCGAGAACGAGTTCCCGGCGGCGCTTGCGGGAGTTGCCCGCGCCGGTCCGGTGTGCGGCTTGGCGTCAGGGCACGCCGGGGCGTACCACCTCACGGACTGAGGGCAGAACCTCGTGGAACGACCGCGTCACCCCGGCTTCCCGCCGGGGACCGGGGGCCGCGGTGCCCCCGTGGAAGACGGTGCCCACCCCGTGCTCGACAGCGTGGGCGATCTCCTCGTAGCTGTCGCAGTAGCCAGCCCTGGGCAGGTACCGGGAACGCCAGGTGTAGCCCTCGATCCGGTACGTCTCGGCATCGAGCGCCAGGGTCATCTCCACGGTCACGCCGCGGCTCCACGTCCACATGCTCGGATAGGACTCGTCGAGGGTCACCGTGATGGTGACCGTGTCATCCTGGCGGCTCACCGCGACATCCTCCTCGTCCCAGTCCGCGAGCAGGGTGTAGAGGCTCCTCGTCAGTTTGCCGGGCCAGGCGTGCCAGTCCAGGGCGTCGTCGAAGGCCTCCTCCGACATGCTCGTGAGCGTCCCCGCCCTCTCGACCCAGTACTGCCACTGCAGCTGCCCGGCCGACCAGGCCATCCAGTACACCTCGCCCCCCTGCTGGTACCGCGCGGTGTAGGGACCGCCCAGCAGGAAGTTCTGGAAGTCTCCGGCGTCGAGGACGGCCGGGGCCGCCGCCGTGGCGAAGGGGTTGTCGCAGTTGCCGGTCCAGCCGCCCGTCAGGTGGAAGCGCGCCGCGCCGGAGTCCACCAGCTGGATCGCCGCCCGCCACACCATCTCGATCGCGCCCGGCTCGCGCGGCGGTCCGTCCAGCAGCTCATCCTCGTAGACCACCAGCTCGCGAAGCTCCCCCAGGGTCATGCCCGGTCCGACCAGTGGATGCGAGTTGAGGCGGAACAGGGCCTCGTCCATCGGGCTCAGCCTCGGTACCGAGGACTGATACCCCATGATGGAGGCCGTCCGGCCGCTGACGTGGTTGACGCCGGTGAGCGCGTGGAGCAGCTCGTGCATGACTATGTGCCTTGCAACAGACGGGGTCTCGTCGGCCCACTCCCGCTCCGTCAGCCACACGACGATCGAGGTCGGGGTGACATATCCCCAGGAGCTCACGCTGGAGCGCGCGAACCCGGCCGCCTGGAGCAGCGGCGGCGTGATGCCGCTCAGGCCGTAGTCGAACCACTGGTCACGGGGAATTCCAACATATGCCCGCAGGTCCGCGAGTCCCAGCTGGTCCGTCAACTGCAGGTCGAGGCCGAGGATCGGCGACAGCTGATCGAGGCTCTCGCGCAGGATCTCTATGTAGTGGACGTCGCCGGTCGCCCATACGAGCACCGGGCCCGCGCCCCCGAGCTTCTGGACCGTCGTGGCCGAGTCCCAGCCGCTGCAGCCGTAGAAGTTAAGGGCGCCCCCGACGCCCACCCTGGTTGGGTCGTTCGTTCGGTCCACGTAGCAGTTCCAGACCTCCCCGCTTACCCCCACTACCCTCTCCTGGACGCGGACCTCGCGCTCGATCGGATCGCCCTGAGCTGCTCCCGCGCCGTGGGTGAAGCGCACTGTTGTGGTGCCCATGGGGACGCGCAGCCGGAACGCGGCGGCATCCGTTACGAGGCCGTCCCCAAGGAGCACGGCGCTCCAGCGGCACGGGGCGGCGCCGGCGCCCTGGACCGGGACGCAGGCCGCCTCGACCGGCTGGGGAGCGGCGACCGGATCACCGCTCCAGTTCGTGAGCGTCACCGTTCCCTCCACGTCGGCCGTGCCGTCCGACCAGTACCCCACCAGGGAGATGTCGCCCACGCTGAGGCCGAGGTCGAGGATCGGGGGCGGCGGGGGGTTGCGGTTAACCACCAAGATGTACGTGCTGCTTGTCACGCCGTCCTCGGCCGTCACCTCCACGGTGATGACGTTCGCGCCCTCGATCAGGTCCAGGGTCCCATCCGGGTCCGGCGCTCCACCGATGCTCACGGCCGCGGTGGCGCCGGCGTCGGTGGGGATGGCCGTCACCGTGGTCGAGGAGACGCCGCTCGCGACGATCGCCGTGTAGACCTCGGTGCCCGGCGCGAACGCCGGTGACAGCGCGACCCCGCTCAGGTGCAGCGCTGTCAGCGAGGCGTCGGCCGATTCGCCGATGAGGACGGGCACCTCCGTGGGCGCATCGAGCGCTATCCGGTCCGCGCCCGACTTGGACATCGATACCGTGAACGCCTCGCCCACCTCGCGGATGGCGTCGTCCACCGTGCTGATCGACGCCGTGTAGGTGGCCCTGTAGCGCGTTCCGCCTCCCACGTCCACGGCGCTGAAGTCCAGGGCGTTCACGTCATGTACCCGTCTCAGCTCCGAGTAGTCCAGCGGCGCGGTCGCGGTGCCGTTGCGGGTGCTGACCACGATCGAGCCGCCGCCTCCGTGCGGCGCCTGGTCGTGCGCCGTGGTGACCGTTACGGTCGCCGTCACCGGGCTCCCCTCGGCCACCGGGCTGGGGTCCACGGTCAGCGACGCGCTTGCGAGCGGGAAGTCGTCGTCCAGAACCTGCGTCTGGGCGGAGCTGACGACCCCGAGAGCGTAGGCATCGCCGTCTCGGAGCGCCGCGGTGACGAGGGAGTGCGGATCCCAGTCGGCGTCGTCCGCGGCGGTCGGCACCCGGAGCACGGCCGAGTAGGCGTTCGGCGCGATGGTGACGGTCCTCGGGCCCTCCTGTGCCTGTGGCAAGAAATCGCCCGTCTCGCCGACCTCCATGCCGACCACCAGGGCGTCGGTTGCCGCTACGTCTCGGGTCACAAGAAACTCCACCGCGTCGCCTTCCCGCGCCGAGGTGGACGCGGCCGTGATCTCGACCGTGGGCCTGGCCCGCGTCACGGTGATCGCATAGAGCCTGGCGGTTTCGCCTGCGGCGGCCCTGACCCTGATCACGTTTTCGCCCGGCCGCAGGTCCACCTGGTGACCCGCGGCGCCGGCGTCGGCGTCGGGCTGCGGGCTGGTGCCGTCCTCAAGCACGAACGTCGGTGTCACGCCATCGGTCCCCGTCGCCGCTGCAGTGACCCTGGCGACCTCGTACGTGACGCCGGCCGTGTATGAGGCGACCGCCCCGCTGAAGGCCGGCGTAAGCGCCACCGAGGCGGCTGGCTCCCCGTGGGTCAGACTCAGCCAGCCCAGCTCGGGCCCGGATGCGGACGGCGCAGGACCGACCTGCCCGCCCGTCAGGAAGTTCATGATGATCTCGAGGACCTCTTCCCTCCCGATCACATCCGAGAGGTAATCGCCGATCGCCGTAAGCACCTCTCCCCTGTCGATGACCTGGTCGCCGTTGGCGTCGTAGTCGGAGGGGGCTGCGGAGACGGCCGTGGCAATGCCCAGGACGGCCACGACCGCAAGGGACAGCGCGCCCGCCCATGCCAGGCGGCGGATCATGCCGCGCTCGCCGCGGGCACGCGGGCCAGATGGCGGGAGATGGGGACTCCAGCGGATGCCGCCATCAGGAGTTCAGCCGGCGCATCCCAGGGGCCGGGATGAGCTTCTATCAGGATCGAGAGGAGATTCGGCACCGTTGCGGGTCAATCACTTGCAGGGAGCGCGAGGTGGTCGGCTAGAGGGCGTTTGGCGCCTCGGGCCTGGCGCCATTGGCCAGAGCTACGGCAGCGAACTCATGGTCGGGATGGGGTCTTCGTCAATGCTCCGGGTTCGCCCGGTTCTCGCACAGCCACCTGCGAAGCCTCGCTGTTGCAACTGTAGTCCACGCGGAGAGCCCTCTGCGCTACGGCCGCATGGCCCGGTGCATCATCAGGTGGTCGCAGAGCACGAGCGCCGTCATGGCCTCCACCATCGGTACTGCCCTGGGAAGCACGCACGGGTCGTGTCTGCCTCTCCCCGCGATCTTCACCTCGTTGCCGTGCTCGTCGACCGTGTCCTGCTCCCTGGCGATCGTGGCCGTGGGCTTGAAGGCAGCGCGCACGACGACGTTCTCGCCCGTGGAGATTCCCCCCTGCACCCCCCCGGAGCGGTTGGTGCGCGTTCGTATCCGGCCCTCCTCGGAGTAGAACGGGTCGTTGTGGGTCGATCCCGTCATGAGCGTTCCGGCGAAGCCGGAGCCGATCTCAAAGCCCTTGCACGCCGGCAGAGAGAGGAGCGCGCGCGCGAGGTCGGCCTCCAGCTTGTCGAAGACCGGCTCGCCCAGCCCGGGCGGCACGCCGCGCGCCACGGCCTCGACCACGCCTCCCAGCGAGTCCCCGTCCTTGCGCGCCTGCCTGATGCGCTCGATGATCCGCTCGGCCATGTCGGGATCGGGAACGCGCGCAACGTTCGCCTCGACGTCCTCGCGGGTGACCGCGTCCGGGTCGACGTCCGCCTCAAGGGTCCAGACGCGTCTTACGTAGCCGACCACCTCTACGCCGCTGCCGGCCAGCACCTTGGCGGCGATGGCGCCCGCCGCGACCCGGCCCACGGTCTCCCTCGCGCTAGCCCGTCCCCCGCCCTGCCAGTTCCGGATCCCGTACTTGGCCTGGTAGGTGTAGTCGGCGTGCGAGGGCCTGTAGACGGTCCTTATGTGCTCGTAGTCCTTGGCGCGCGCGTCTCGGTTGCGTACGGATATCAGGATCGGGGTGCCCAGGGTGCGCCCCTCGAACACGCCGGAGAGTATCTCCGCCGTGTCCGGCTCCCTGCGCTGGGTGGTTATCTCGCTCTGGCCGGGGCGGCGACGGTCGAGCTCTGCCTGGACGTCCTCTTCAGACAGGGGCAGGTTGGGCGGGCAGCCGTCCACGACCACGCCGACGGCCCCGCCGTGGGACTCGCCCCAGGTGGTTATGCGGAAGATGTTCCCGAAGGTGCTGCCCACGGCGCTATGGTACCATCAGGCCGCCGCAGCGCCTTTACGGTGCGGCGCAGAGGGGTTAACGCGGGTCCGGGCCGAACACCCGCGAGGGCCTTTCCGCACGGGCGGGATGAGCGCACCTCGTGGCCCGGACCCCTAACCCCCGGCCTCCCCCGCCCGGCCGATGCCGGCCGAATCGGGGCCTACGGGCTCATTGTCCGCGCGGGCGCCCTTGCCTAGACTGGGACGGATGCCCCGCGACCTTCCAGCGCCCGCCGCGCCGCCCGCCGAACCCTCCCCGGCGGACGCGGCGCCCAGGGCAGGGGCCGCGGCGCACGCCCCCTCCTCACCGAGGCGCCGCAGGGTGCGCAACCACCGGCCCCCTGCGTGGTGGCGGCACACCTTCAGCTCCCTCTCCGAGAGGCACTACAGGTACATGTGGTTCGGCATGCTCGCCTTCATGGGCGGCGTGCAGATGTCCTTTGTGGCCATGGGGTACCTCGCCTACGAGCTCACCGGCTCCGCCTCCCTCCTTGGCCTCGTGCACGGCGCCCAGGCCGTCCCGATGCTCGTGCTCTCCCCATTCGGCGGGGTCGTCGCAGACCGCTTCGACCGAAGGCGGCTCATGCAGATCGGACAGGTGATAGCGGCCGTGGTCGCGCTGCTGGTCGCGCTTGCCGTCTGGAGCGGGAACATCCACTGGTCCCACCTTGTCCTGATGGGCTTTGCGTACGGGACGGTGTTCGCCTTCACCATGCCGGCCAGGCAGGCGGCCATACCCGACCTGGTCGACCGCCGCCACCTCGGAAACGCCGTGGCGCTCAACGGCGCCCTGCTCAGCGCGACCTTCCTGATCGCCCCCGGCGTCGGGGGCGCGCTGTACGCCCTGAGCGGCCCCGGGGTCGTCTTCTTCGTCATCGCCGGGCTCGGATTCGTGGCCGTGGCGCTGACCGGCGGGCTGCCCCGGCTGATGCCGCCCGAGCACAGGGTCCGCTCGGTGTTGGGGGAGATCGCCGGCGGCATGGCCTACGTCGGGCGCTCGCCGCTCATCCGGCTGCTGCTGCTCATGACGCTGGTCACCGCCTCGCTTGCGATCCCCTTCCGCTTCGTGCTGCCCGTGTTCGTGGTCGACGTATACCAGCGCGGCCCCGAGGCGCTCGGGCTGCTGGTGAGCATCATGGGCGCCGGGTCCCTGGCCGGGGCGCTGGTGCTGGCGGTTGTGCGCAGGATGATGAGGGGGATGGCCCTGATCGTCGCGAGCCTCGTCTCCGGCGCCGCGCTGCTGGTGCTGGCGGCGGTGCCCATGTACGCGGTCGCCGCGGTGCTGATGGTGATCCTCGGGGTCGCCGACTCCGGCCGCCGCACTCTCACCCACACGCTGATGATGGAGCACGGGGACCCCGAGTACAGGGGCAGGACGATGAGCCTGTACCTGATGTCCTTCGGGCTCGTGCCGCTGGTGGTGATGCCGGTGGGCGTTGCGATCGAGCACTTCGGCGGGCAGGTGGTCATCGGCGCGATGGCCGTGCTGCTGATCGCCGTATCGATCTCTATACTCGCGACCCAGAGGGGTCTGAGGGAGCTGAGGTGACGGGATGACGCGCCGGGTGAGGATCGGTCTCGTGGGGTTCGGGTACTGGGCCCGGCTCTCGTATACACCCCTGCTCGCGGAGCGCGATGACGTTGCCGTCGTCAGCGCCTGCGCCCGGACGGAGGCCTCCCGCGCGGCGGCCAGGGACGCGCATGGGGGCGGCCTGCGGCTCCATCCCGGCTACGCCGAGCTGATCGCCGTGGGAGGGATCGACGCCGTGATGATCGGGCTGCCGCCCTCCCTCAACGCCGCGGCCGCGGCCGCGGCGCTCGACGCGGGCATCCACGCGTTCGTGGAGCCGCCGTTCGCCGACGCCGGGGACGCGGAGAGGATGCTCTCGGCCGCGGAGGCGGGCCGTGCGGTGCTGCACGCCGACGTAGAGCCCAGGTACCTGCCCGCGATGGGGGCGCTGCGCGAGCTGTTCGCCGGGGGCGGCGAGCTGGGCCCCCTGCGCTCGGTGCGGCTCGACCACCGGATGATGCTGGCGGCCGAGTACCGCCGCTCCAGCATGCTCTTCGGGCTGGGCCCGTGGTACGTCGACCTGCTCGACTCCCTGATCGAGAGCCCGGCGGCCGAGGTCGGGCTGCGCCCCGGGAAGGTCCGCCCCGACGGGCTGATGGTCAGCGGCGAGGCCCGCATACGCTACGAGTCGGGCGCCGAGGGGACCTGGGCGTTCGGGTTCGAGGGGCCGGAGACGCTGGTGCTCGGGATCGCCGCCTCCGGGGATGGGGGCGAGGCCCGGGCGGACCTCACGATGGGGCTGGTGCGCGGCAGGCGCGCGGGCGGCGAGTGGACGTCGGAGATCGTCGACTGCACGAGGCCGGAGGCGGGCTACATCGGCATGCGTGAGAGCCTTGGGTGCTTCCTCGCCGCCGTGCGCGGCGAAGGCCGCACGATGTCCGGGCCGGACGCCATAAGGCGCACCCAGCCGGTCCTCGTCAAACTGCGCGAGCTGGAGGCCGGGCGCGGGGGCTGAGCCGCGCCGCGGCGCGGGTGACGCGCCGCGGCCCTGTGCTAGAATCGTGCCGCGTCCGGCCCGGTCCCAGGGGCCGCGCCGGACCGGGGAGCGACTTCCTACGTGCGACCAATAGCCGAGATCGCAGAGAGTCTGGGGCTGGACCCCGGCTCGATAATCCCCTACGGCCACCACAAGGCCAAGGTGCCGCTCGACGCGGTCGGGGAAGGCGACGGCCGCGGCAGGCTGATCGTCGTGACGGGCATGACGCCGACCCCCGCGGGCGAGGGCAAGACCACCGTGGCCGTCGGCCTCGCGCAGGGGATGGGGCGGCTGGGCCGCAGCGTCGTCGCGACGCTTCGCGAGCCCTCCCTGGGGCCCATCTTCGGCATCAAGGGCGGCGGCACCGGGGGCGGCAGGTCCCTGATAGTGCCCGAGGACGAGGTCAACGTCCACTTCACCGGCGACGCCCATGCCGTGGGCTCGGCGCACAACCTCCTCGCCGCGCTGACCGACAACGCCGTCCAGCGCGGGCAGGTGCCCGGCATGACCCCCGCGGGGATAACGCTGCGGCGCGTCTCGGACATGGAGGAGCGCTCGCTGCGCCAGGTGGCCACCGGCATCGGCGGCGCGAACAACGCCCCGGTACGCGAGACCGGCTTCGACATCGTCACCGCCTCGGAGGTGATGGCGATCATGGCGCTTAGCACCGACCTCGCGGACCTCCGGGCCAGGCTCACCCGGATGGTGGTCGGCCTCGCCGAGGACGGCAGCGCCGTGACCGCCGGCGACGTGGGCGCGGTCGGGTCGATGATGTCGCTGCTGCGCCACGCCCTGCTGCCCAACCTCGTGCAGACCACCGAGGGCCAGCCGGTCATCGTCCACACCGGCCCGTTCGGCAACATTGCCCACGGCTGCAGCTCCGTCGTGGGCGACCGCCTCGCGCTCTCCCGCGCCGACTACGTGCTGACCGAGGCCGGCTTCGGCGCAGACCTCGGCTTCGAGAAGTTCATGCACATAAAGTCGCGCACGTCGGGCCTGCGGCCCCACGGGGCGGTGATCGTCGCGACCGTGAAGGCCCTGCGGTACCACGGCGGGGTCAGGGTCAGGGAGCTCGACGCGCCCAACCCCGCCGCCGTCGAGGCGGGCCTAGCCAACCTGGTCCACCTAGTCGGGGTCATACGCTCCTTCGGGCTGCCGGTCGTCGTCGCGCTCAACCGCTTCCCTTCCGACACGGCCGAGGAGCTGGAGATCGCCAGGCGCGGCGGCGAGCGCGCCGGCGCCGCGGCCACGGTCGACGCCAGCCCCTTCACCGACGGCGGCGCGGGATGCACCGACCTCGCGGCGGCGCTCATCGAGGCGACGGGCGGCGGCGCGCCCCCCGAGGCCCCGGAGATCGACTACGCCTACGACCTGTCGGACCCGCTCCAGGAGAAGGTCCGCAAGCTGGCGCGGAGGGTCTACAACGCCGCGGACGTCTCCTTCACGCTCGCCGCCCGCCGTGCGCTGCGGCGCTTCGAGGAGCTGGGCTGGGGAGGGCTCCCGGTGTGCATGGCCAAGACCCACCTTTCGATCAGCCACCGCCCTGCGCTAAAGGGCCGCCCCTCCGGCTACACCTTCGAGGTCAGCGACGTTCGTGCATCGGTCGGCGCGGGCTTCATATACCCGATAGCCGGCAACATCGTCACCATGCCCGGCCTGCCGGGGAGCCCGCGCTCCCTGGACGTCGACGCGGACGGGGCCATAGTCGGCCTCTAGCCCCGGGCGCGGCCGGCCCTTCGCGGCCGATGCGGGAATGATCGCCATCGCCCCCTCCCCCGCCCGAAGGAGACACGGGGGCGCCTGAGGCCGTGCCAGAGCTCTTCGACCTCCTGCCCCCCGCCGAGGCGCGCGCGCTGCTGCTCGCGAGCCTTGGGCCCGCCACCGTCCGCGCCGAGACCCTCCGCGCCGAGGACGCCCTCGGCCGCGTTACGGCCCGGCCCTACCTCTCCCCCTCCGCCCTTCCTTCCTTCGCGCGCTCGGCGATGGACGGCTACTCGGTCCGCGCGGCCGACACCTTCGGCGCGAGCGACTCCCTGCCCGCCTACCTGGAGGTCGTTGGCGAGGTGCCCATGGGGCGGGGGCCGGAGCTGTCGCTTGAGACCGGCGAGGCGGCCGTCGCCTACACGGGAGGGATGCTAGCCACGGGTGCCGACGCGGTCGTCATGGTCGAGCACACCCACCCCACCGGCGGACCGACGATCGAGGTGGTCCGTCCCGTCGCGCCCGGCGAGAACGTCGTACAGCCCCGCGAGGACGTGACGGAGGGCGCCGAGGTGGTGCCGGCCGGCCGCGCGCTGCGGCCCCAGGACATCGGCGCCCTGCTGGCCGTGGGGCTGACCGAGGTGGAGGTGGCGCGAAGGCCCGCCGTCGCCATAGTCTCGACCGGGGACGAGCTGGTCGCCCCCGGCGGCCGCACGGGCCCCGGCCAGGTGCGGGACATCAACACCCACACGGTGGCGGCGCTGGCCCGGCGCGCGGGCGCCGAGGCGGTGGCCATCGGCATCTTTCCCGACGACCTCGACGCCCAGAGGGCGGCGGCCAGGGAGGCGATGGACCGGGGCGACATCGTCGTGTTCTCCGCGGGCAGCTCTGTCGGCAGCCGCGACATGACGGCGCGCGTGCTCTCAGGGCTCGGGGAGCCGGGCGTGCTGGTGCACGGGCTGGCCATCCGGCCCGGCAAGCCGACCATCGCCGGGCTGGCCCGCGGAAAGCCGGTGTTCGGCCTGCCGGGCAATCCCGTGTCGGCCATGGTCGTGTTCGACCTGATCGTGCGCCCGGTGATCCGCGCGCTGCTGGGCGCGGGCGAGCCGGAGCGCGGGCCCGAGGTGACGGCCACGCTGGCGATGGACGTCCCGTCGGCGCCCGGGCGCGAGGACCACTTCCCCGTCCGGCTCTCGGCGGGGCCGGACGGCACGGTCGCAGAGCCGGTGTTCGGCAAGTCCAACCTGATATTCACGCTGGTGCGCGCCGACGGCCTGGCATCGGTGCCGCTCGACTCCGGCGGCCTGTACGCAGGGGACCGCGTCAGCGTCTCGGTCTTCTGAGATGGGCAGCGACAGGAGGACCGGGCGGCGCTACTACCTGGAGGACCTGCCCCTCGGCGAGGCGTGGCGGCGGTTCGACGCGGCGCTGTCGAGGGGCGCGGCCGTGCTTGAGACTGCGCCTGAGCGCGTCGCCCTCGCCGACGCCGCGGGCCGGGTCACGGCCGGCCCGGTCTGGGCCGTGCGCTCCGCCCCCCACTACGACGCGGCGGCGATGGACGGGGTGGCCGTGCGCTCGGCGGAGACGGTCGGGGCGACGGAGACGTCCCCGCTGCGGCTCGGGGTCGGCGACCAGGCCGTGTGGCTCGACACCGGGGAGCCCATGCCCGAGGGCTTCGACGCGGTCGTCATGGTCGAGCACGTACAGGTCCCCGACGAGGGGCACGTCGAGATACGCGCGCCCGCGGCTCCCTACCAGCACGTGCGCCCGATCGGCGAGGACCTGGCGCTCTCGGAGCTGGTCCTGCCCGGCGGCCACAGGATAAGGCCGCAGGACCTGGGCGCCCTGGCCTCGGCGGGCGTGGACCGCCCCGAGGTGCGCGCAAGGCCGTCCGTCGCGATCATCCCCACCGGGACCGAGCTCATCGAGCCCGGCGCCGAGGCCGCGCCCGGGCAGGTGATCGAGTTCAACTCGATCATGCTCGCGGCACAGGTACGCGAGTGGGGCGCGGAGCCGGTCCGGGTCGCACCTGTCAGGGACGACCCGGCCCTGGTCGCGGACGCCATCCGCTCGGCCGCATCGGAGCAGGATATCGTGGTCGTAAACGCCGGCTCGTCCGCCGGGTCCGAGGACCACACCGCCCCCGCCGTCCAGTCCCTGGGAGAGCTGGCCGTGCACGGCGTCGCGGTGCGGCCCGGTCACCCCGTCGTGCTCGGCGTAGTGGCCGCAAGGCCCGTGCTCGGGATACCGGGCTACCCGGTCTCTGCGCTGGTGACCTCGGAGCTGTTCCTTCGAAGGATCATCGAGCGGTGCCTTGGGCTCGCCGCCCCGGCGCCGGACGCCCCCGCCCTGTCCGGCGGCCCCACCGTAGAGGCCTTCGCGGCGCGCAAGATCGTGTCGCCCGCCGGCGAGGACGAGTTCCTGCGCGTTCGGCTCGGCCGCGTCGGGGGCCGGCTGGTAGCGACGCCGATACGGCGCGGCGCCGGGGTCGTGATGTCGCTCGTCGAGGCGGACGGGATCGCCATCGTGCCCCGCTTCTCGGAGGGCGTCGAGGCCGGCTCCCGGGTCCGGGTCGAGCTGCTGCGCGGCCTGTCCGAGATCGAGCGCACGATCGTGGTGACAGGGAGCCACGACATGACGCTGGACCTGCTGGCGAACCTGCTGGCAGAGCGCGGGGACGGGCGCCTTGCGTCGGCGAGCGTCGGATCGCTCGGCGGGCTCGTGGCGCTCGATCGCGGCGAGGCCCACATGGCCGGCACCCACCTGCTGGATCCGGACACGGGCGAGTACAACCTCTCGTACGTCGCCCGCCACGTCTCGGCGCCGACCACGGTGACGACGCTCGCCCACCGCGTCCAGGGCCTGATCGTCAGGCCCGGCAACCCCAAGGGGCTCGGCTCCATCGCGGACCTGGCGGAGGGATCGGCCGTCTTCGTGAACCGCCAGAGGGGCTCGGGCACCCGCGTGCTCTTCGACTACGAGCTGCGCTCGCTCGGCATCGACCCCGGGGGCATCCGCGGCTACGGGCGCGAGGAGTACACGCACCTCGCGGTGGCGGCCGCGGTGGCGGCCGGACGGGCGGACGCGGGCCTGGGCATAGAGCCTGCGGCGCGCGCCTTCGGCCTCGACTTCGTGCCGCTGGCCACCGAGCGCTTCGACCTGGTGGTGCCCACGGACGCGGCGGGGGAAGGTCCGGTCGCGGCCGCGCTGGAGGCGGTCGGGTCGGCGGAGTTCAGGGCCCGGGTCGAGGCGATGGGCGGGTACGACACCCGGGAGACCGGCAATGTCGCGGCCCGGCTGCCGGGGCGCGGGTGAGGCGCGGTCCGTCCCCCTCGCGGCGCGTGATAACCTTGCGCGATGGACTGGGAGCGCGGCGCCGCCACGGCGGAGTCCTCCGCCGATCAGGGTCCCATCAGCGCCGTCGTACTGGCCGGCGGACGCAGCCGCAGGCTTGGGCGCGACAAGGCCGTCGAGCCCGTAGGGGGCGTGCCGCTGGTGAGCCGGGTGATGGACGCCGTCGCCTGCGTCGCCTCCGAGGTCGTGGTGGTCGTGGCCGAGCCCGAGCAGGCCCGCCGCCTCCCCCTTCCCGCCGGGGCGCGGGTCGCCCGCGACCTGTACCCGGACTCCGGTTCCCTGGGCGGCATCTACACCGGCCTGTCCGCCGCCGCCGCGCCGTGGGCGCTGGTCGTCGCCTGCGACATGCCCTTCCTCAGCCGCCGGCTGCTGTCAGCGATGGCCTCGGCGCGGGAGGAATGCGACGCCGTGGTTCCCCTGGTGCGGGGCCGGCCGGAGCCCACCCACGCCCTGTACTCGAGGCGCTGCATCGCGCCGATCAGGAGGAACCTTGACGCCGGCGTGCTCAAGATAGCCGCGTTCTACGACTCGGTCAGCGTCAGGTACCTGCCCGAGCGGGACGCAGAGGAGATGGACCCCGGGCTCTGGAGCTTTTTCAACGTGAACACGGCCCGGGACCTGCAGATCGCGGTGGCACGCGACGCAGAGACGACCAGGGACCCCGTCACATGTGGCTAACACAAACGCAAATTCGGGCGCGCGGGGCGTTAGGGTACGCCCACATGGTCGCCGCTCGACGCCACGGACGCGGGCGGCCGTGAGCGGGCCTGATGCGGACGGCGTACCGGGCCCCGGCGGGCCCGAGCGCAGCGTCACGGTCGAGATCTACGGCAACGCCCGGCTGCTGTCCGGACGGTCCGAGGTCGAGGTGCGGCTCCCGGCGCGCGCCTCGGCGCAGGACGTCGCAGCGCGCCTTGCGCGCGAGGCGCCCGAGCTGGTGGGCGAGGTATTGGACCCCGGCGGGGGGCTTGCGCCCAGCTACGTGCTCAACCTGAACGGGAGGTGCTTTCTGTCGGAGTCCGAAAGGTCGATCGGGGATCGCGACCGCATACTCCTGTTCTCGAGCCAGGCGGGGGGCTGAGCGTGGGCGCCGCCGAGGGCACCGGGCGGGATCGATGACGGTCAGGGCCCCAAGGAGCGCGCACGGCGCGACGGAGCGGGCGGCCGCATCCGCGCCGTTCGGCTACCACGGCCGCTCGCTGATCGTCGACCTCGGCTCCGGGCGGGCGCGTCCGGAGCCCATCCCGGAGGACGTGCTGCGGGCCTTCATAGGCGGGACGGGGCTGGGCGCGTGGCTGCTTTGCCGGCACTGCCCGCCGGGCGCGGACCCGCTCGGGCCCGAGAGCCCGCTGATCCTGGTCACCAGCCCCCTGGTGGGCAGCCGCCTGACGACGTCGAGCAAGTTCGCCGTCGTGGCCAAGTCCCCGCTCACCGGCATGATCGGCGACTCGCTCTCATCGAGCTTCATGGCCACCGAGCTGAAGCGATGTGGCTTCGACGCCCTGGTGATCACGGGGCGGCGGCCGGGCCCTACCCTGCTGCGGATCGACGACGGCGCGGTCGAGCTCCTCGACGCCGCCGACCTTGCGGGAATGACGACGGGGGACACGGAGGCCGAGGTCAGGCGCCGGCTGGGGAGGGGGTACCGGGTCGCGTGCATAGGCCCCGCCGGCGAGTCAGGGGTCCGCTTCGCGAGCATGGCCAACGACGGAGGCAGGCAGGCGGGCCGCACCGGGGTCGGCGCCGTCATGGGGTCGAAGGGCCTAAAGGCGATCGCGGTCCGCGGCTCCGCGCGCGTGGAGGTCGCCGACCCGGACGCGCTGGCGCGCATCCGCGCCGACCTGAGCCGCCGCAGCCTGGGCCACGCCACCGAGAAGTACCGCACGCTGGGCACGATGGCCAACGTCGAGGTCTTCAGCCGCCTGGGCGCGCTTCCGACCCGCAACTTCACCGCCTCGACGTTCGAGGGGGCCCCCAGCATCGGCGGGGAGCGCTTCAGGGCCGAGCACCGGGTGCGCGGGGCCCACTGCGCAAACTGCACCATAGGCTGCGAGCACGTGATGACCACCCGCGACGGCGGCTCCGGGGCGACGGGAAGGATGGAGTACGAGTCGGCCTACGCGCTGGGCTCGCTGATGGGCGTGGACGACCCCAACGCGGTGCTGCGGGCCTCGGTCCTGTGCGACGAGCTGGGCATGGACACCATAAGCGCCGGCGCCACGATCGCCTGGGCCGCCGAGGCGGCCGATAGAGGGCTCCTCGGCGGGTCCGGCGGCCCGGTCCCCCGCTTCGGCGACGGGCCCGGCCTGGTCGAGGTGCTGGGGGCGATCGCCGAGCGCCGGGGCATGGGCGACCTGCTCGCCGAGGGCAGCCTGCGGGCGGCGAGGCGGATCGGCGGGGGCTCCGAGGCCTGGGCGATGCACGTAAAGGGGCTGGAGATGCCCGGCTACGAGCCGCGGTCGCTCAAGACGATGGCGCTGGCGCTCGCGGTCAGCACCCGCGGGGCGTGCCACAACCGCTCGTCGGCGTACGAGGCCGACTTCTCGGCCCGCGTGGACCGCATGAGCGCGGACCGCGAGCGGGGCGCCATAGTGGCCGAGGGCGAGGACCACTCGGCGGTGATGGACTCGCTGGTGTGGTGCAAGTTCCTGCGCCGCGCCTTCGACGACTTCTACGAAGAGTCGGCAGAGGCGCTCTCGCGCGTGACCGGATGGGACGTCACCGCAGCCGAGCTGCGCACCACCGGCGAGCGCATCAGCAACCTAAAGAAGCTCTTCAACATCCGCGAGGGGTGGTCCCGCGGCGACGACCGGCTCCCCCGGCGCATCCTGGAGGAGGGCCTGGGCGACGGCCCGGCGGACGGCGCCCGCCTCACCGGGGGGGAGCTGGACATGATGATAGGGGCCTACTACGAGGCGAGGGGCTGGGACGCCGACGGCCGGATTCCCGATGCCAAGCTCGCGGAGCTGGGCCTCGACGGGCTCGGCGCGGCGGCGGTTGGAGGATAGGCGCCGCATGGCGCGGCGGGACCAGAGAGGCTCGGAGCGGGGCGAGCGCAGCCGCAAGCGGGGGCAGCTGAGGGCCGAGCTGCGCGGGCTCTTTCCCGCAAGGGAGCGCGGCGAGCTCCTTCCCGCCCTGCACCACCTGCAGCACTCGTTCGGGTACCTGCCGGACTGGGCGATGGAGGTCGTGTCCTGGCACCTGGGGGTGCCGGCGAGCGAGGTCTACGGGGCTGCGACCAGCTACCCCGAGCTTCGCACCGAGCGGCCGGGCCGCCACGTCGTCACCGTCTGCACCGGCCTGAGTTGCCGCGTCTCGGGCGCCGACGCCGTCCTGGAGGCCCTCGCCGGCCGCCTCGGCGTCGAGCCGGGCGGCACAGCCGATCGGGGCGACGGCGCGACCGTCACCCTGGAGCGCACGGCCTGCGGCTTTCTGTGCGGCGTCGCCCCGGCTGTGCGGATGGACGGGCGATGGATCGCCCGCGCGAGCCCTGAGCTGGCGGTCCGCGAGGTGGACGCCCTGCGGCCGGCGGCGGGGCCTTGAGCGCCGGCGGAGCGTACGAGCGCCTGCGCGCGGGCGCCCTCGGCCGCCTCGAGGGGGCGGCTGGCACCTTCCGCGTCGCGGTGCGCGTGGGCCACTGCTCGGCCGCCCTGGGCGCATCGGACGTGCTGGAGGCCTTCGCCGAGGACCTCATGGACAACGCCACTCTGGTCGCGGCCGGGTGCGACGGGGCCTGCCACGCCGCGCCCGCGGCGGTCGTCACCTCGCCGGACGGCGAGTCGGTGCTTATGCCCTCGCTCGACGTGGACACGGCCATCCGGATCTCGACGGTCCTTGAGGCCGACAAGGCGCCCCTTCGCTACGTGGACGAGTCGTCGGCGTTCCTCGACGGGCAGGTCCGCGTGGCCCTGGCCGGCTGCGGGGACCTCGACGCAGAGGGCATCGACGAGTACCTGGGCGCCGGCGGCTACGCGGGCCTGGCCGCCGCGCTGTCGGACGCGCCCGAGGCGGTCACCGAGACCGTGAAGCTCTCGGGGCTCCGGGGCCGGGGCGGTGCGTACTTCCCCGCCGCCCTGAAGTGGGACGCGGCCAGGCGCGCCGCCGCAGGGCCCCGCCACCTGGTCGTCAACTCGGAGGAGGGGGAGCCGGGCCTGTTCAAGGACCGCCACCTGATGGAGGGCGTGCCGCACAGGGTGCTCGAGGGGGCGCTGATCGCCGCCTACGCGGCCCAGGCCGAGGACGTGCACCTGTACGTCAACGCCGAGGCGGACCTGTCGGCCCGGCGCATGGAGATGGCCGCCCGCGACGCCGCGGCGCTGGGGCTCATCGGAGGCGACGTCCTGGGCTCGGGGTGGTCCGTGCGCGTGTCGGTGCGGCGGGGCGCCGGGGGATACGTGTGCGGCGAGGAGACCACCCTGCTCAACACCATGGAGGGGCGCCGGCGCGAGCCCAGGCTGCGTCCCCCCTTCCCCACCGAGGCGGGCCTCAATGCCCGCCCCACCGTGATCAACAACGCCGAGACGCTGGCCAATCTGCCGTTCATCCTCGCCGAGGGTCCCGAGGCGTTCGGCCGGATAGGGGTCGAGGGCGCGTCCGGGACCAAGGTGCTCAGCCTGTCTGGGGCCGTCGCGCGCCCGGGGCTGGTCGAGGTGCCCTTCGGGACGCCGCTCTCGGCGGTGGTAGAGGGGATGGGCGGGGGCGTGCGGCCGGGCTCGGCGATGACGGCGCTCGGGGTCGGCGGACCGTCCAGCGGCCTGCTGCCGCCCGCGGCGCTGGACACCGCCGTCATGCCCGGGATGCTGCACTCCTCGGGCGTGATGCTGGGCGCCGGCGGAGTGGTCGTGCTGGACGGGTCGGTCGGGGTACTCGAGGCGGTGCGGGCGCTCGCCGCCTACAACGCGGACGAGTCGTGCGGAAAGTGCACGCCCTGCCGCGAGGGCACGCCGCGCATGGTAGAGGCGATCGACCGGATCGCCCGCGACGGCGCGACCCGCGCGGACCTGGACGAACTGGCATACCTGGCCGAGGTCGTCGGCTCCGCCTCCCTGTGCGGGCTGGGGCAGGCGGCGGGCGGCCCGATCACGAGCGCGCTACACTTCTTCCCCGCCGAGCTGGGCGCCGGGCCGGGCGCCTGAGGGGATCGGTGTAGGATTGACCGGCCGTCCGGGGAGGCGCCGGGCGGGCGGCCACCCGCCCATCGGCCCGACGCAGCGCAGTGGTTAGCAACGCCCGCCTCGTCGCCGGGGCGCTCATCGGGATAGCCGTGGGCGTGGTGGTGGGGGACCTGATCGGCTCGATCGCGGCGGGCGTCGCCGTCGGGGTCGCGCTCGGCGCGGCGCTGGGCATCGCCTGGTCCAGGCCCCGGGGGCCCGGCGGCCGCGGGAGGGATGGTTCGGCCGGAGGTTAGGCGGAGGGTCTTGGGATGAGCATCACCGTTTCGATCGACGGACGGCAGGTGAGCGTCGCACCGGGCGCCTCGGTGCTCGACGCGGTCAACGAGTCCGGCACCTACCTCTCGCAGCTGTGCAAGGATCCTGACATGAAGCCCATCGGCGCGTGCCGCACCTGCCTGGTGCAGGTGGAGGGCGCGCGAGGGTACCCGGCCTCGTGCTCCCTGCCCGCCTCCGACGGCATGAAGGTGCGCACCGACACGCCGTCGCTGCGCCGGGTCCGCTCCGGCGTGCTGGAGCTGACGATGGCCATGCTGCCCGGCGACGGCCCGGACGGCGGCGGCGCGTCGGACCGGCGCGAGCTGACGGTTGCGGCCGAGCACCACGGGATCGCGTCCTCGCGGTGGTCGGCCCGCCCCCGGGGCGAGACGGACGCGTCCAACCCGGTCTTCGACATCGCCATGGCCGACTGCATCCTCTGCGGGCGCTGCACGCGGGCCTGCCAGGACGGCCACCAGTTCATCGGCGCCATCGACTTTTTGGGCGCGGGCGCGGCGTCGAGCCGCATAGGCACGTTCATGGACCGCGACCTGGTCGACTCGGTGTGCACCACCTGCGGGCAGTGCCTCTCGGTCTGCCCCACGGGCGCCATCCGCGCAAAGCAGGCCGTATCCGGCGTTACCAGGACGGTCGCGACCACCTGCCCGTACTGCGGGGTGGGCTGCGGCATCAAGGCGCGCGTAAACGGCGGCGGGCGGATCGTCGAGATGCAGGACGACCCCGACAACCGCTCCAGCCTCGGGATGCTCTGCGTGAAGGGCCGGTTCGGGTACACGTACGTGCACGACGGCTCGCGCCTCGAGACCCCGCTGGTGCGGCGCGCGGGCCGGCTCGAGCCGGCCACGTGGGACGAGGCGCTCGACCTGGTGGCGGACCGCCTGGCCGCCTACCGCGGGGAGGAGTTCGGCACCCTGTGCTCCGCCAAGGCCACCAACGAGGACGGCTACGTCCAGCAAAAGTTCGCCCGGCTGGTGATGGGCTCGAACAACATCGACCACTGCACGAGGCTGTGCCACTCGCCCTCGGTGGCGACGATGCGGATGGCCCTGGGCAGCGGGGCGACGTCAAACTCGTACGTCGACTACGAGGAGGCCGGCTGCCTGATGGTGATCGGCTCCGACGCCAGCTCGAACCACCCGGTCGTCGCCGCCCGCATGAGGCGCGCCGTGGTCGAGAGGGGGGCGAGGCTCGTCGTGATCAACCCGCGCCGCACGGCGATGTGCGACCTCGCCGACGTGTGGCTGCGCCCGAGGCCCGGCACGGATGTGGCGCTGCTAAACGGCATCGCGTTCGTGATCCTGAGGGACGGCCTTGCCGACGAGGCGTTCGTCCGGGACCGCACGGAGGGCTTCGATCGGTGGCGCTCGGTGGTCGAGCGCTACGACACGGCCCGCGTCGAGGACCTAACCGGCGTACCCGCCGCGGACATCGAGGCCGCGGCCCGCGCCTACGCCGCCCCGCCCTTCTCCGGCTCGTGCCTGATCTGGGGCATGGGGGTGACCCAGCACATCAACGGGACCGCCAACGTCCACAGCCTCCTCAATCTGGCCCTTGTGACCGGTCAGCTGGGCAGGCCCGGCACCGGGGTCTCGCCGCTGCGCGGGCAGAACAACGTGCAGGGATGCGGCGACTCGGGGTGCGTCCCCGACTCGCTGCCGGGCGACCAGGGCATGGGGGAGGACGTCTTTGACCGCTTCGAGCGCGCATGGGGCGCCCGTCCCCTGCCCCGCGGGGCGGGCATGGTGGTGACGGAGATGGCCGACGAGATGATCGCCGGGCGGCTCAGGGCCATGTACGTCACGGGAGAGAACCCCCTGCTGTCCGAGCCCGACCTCACCCACGCAGAGAAGGCCTTCAAGAGCCTGGAGTTCCTGGTCGTGCAGGACATATTCATGAACGAGACCGCCGAGATCGCCGACGTGGTGCTGCCGGCGACCTCGTTCGCAGAGAAGGACGGCACGTTCACCAACAGCGAGAGGCGGGTACAGCGCGTGCGGACCGCGGTCGAGCCCGTCGGGCAAAGCAGGGCCGACTGGGAGATAGTCTGCGACCTTGCGCGGCGCGTCGCGCGGCGGCGGGGCATCGACGTGGAGGATCAGTTCTCCTACTCGCATCCGTCGCAGATCTGGGACGAGATGGCGTCGCTGGTCCCGAAGCTGGCGGGCATAAGCTACGGCAGGCTGGAGCGCGAGGGCGGGCTGCAGTGGCCCTGCCCCGCCCCGGACCACCCGGGAACCCGCTACCTGTACGAAGAGGACTTCCCCCACGGCGGGCCGGCCAAGTTCGTGGCCTTTGAGCAGGGGCCGGCGGCCGAGGAGATGCCGTCCAGGCGCTATCCGCTGATCCTCAACACGGGCCGCATCCTCTACCACTGGCACGGCGGCACGATCACGCGCCGGGCGCCGGAGCTGCTGGCGCGCGCGCCGGAGTTGACGCTGTCGATGAACGAGGCGGACGGCGAGCGCTTCGGCCTCGCCGAGGGCGACTGGGCCCGCGTCGAGTCGCGGCGAGGCTCGCTGACGGCGCGGGTGGTCTTCGAGGGCAGGATGATGGAGGGGCAGGTGTTCGTGCCCTTCGCGAAGCTCCGGGAGTCGGCCGCCAACTTCCTCACCAACTCGGCCCTGGACCCCAATTCCAAGATCCCCGAGTACAAGGTCTGCGCCGTGAGGGTGAGCAGGGCGCGGGAGGAGGACCCTCGGTGACGCAGCGAATCGCCGAGATCCCGAGGCCACGGGCGGAGGGCTACCGGGCCGGCCGCAAGATCTACTTGGTGCCGGCGTTGCTGGTGCGGCGCGGGGCTCCCGAGGAGCTCGACGGCCTGCTTGGCCGCTACTGGGGGGATGTCCGCGATCAGGTCGGGCGCCTAGAGGCATCCCTGACGCCGGTCACGCACGTCTACCACGAGTCGGTCTTCGGATCGGGCGCCGAGGGGCTGGCCCAGGTCGAGGGCCTGAACGTCCACGGCCACGGTTTCATCGCCGGTCTGTGCGGGTCGGCGGCGGTGCTGGAGGCCGCCGAGGACCAGGAGGCGTTCAGCGAGGCGTCGGACTGGAGCATGTGCCTCTCGCTGGGGCTGTCCAGCGAGAAGGTGGCCAGCATAGCCCGCGACTCGCTGGCCGATGCGGTGCGCAGGCGCTACGGGCACATCTCCGAGGTCATCGACCGCACCCTAGGAGAGGGAGAGGCCGGCCTGTGCGTGCTCAGCGAGGACCACCGCGTGCAGTTCCCCTCGGACGTTCAGGTCTTCTATGTCTCTCCGCCCTCGCTCAACGAGGTGAAGCGCTGGATGGACGACTGGGTGCGCCGGGCGATGGCGCAGACCGCCGATGCCGGCGAGGATGCCGGTCCCGGAGAAACTCTCGATCCGGCGGGCAATGTGGACCCCTCCGAAGGGGATCAGCAAGGCCGCGCTGGCGACGCCGTGGCTGAACAGGGCAATGGGGACGATGGGCAGAGGGAACAATCCGAATATCCATACTGAACGCCTCAGGCTGATGGCACAGCCCAGATCGTTACCGGCAGACAGAAGTCTTGGGATCGTGCGGAGCGTACTTGTTCCACGCGGGCGCCGTATCGATGAACACTGTATACAAGGCGAATCGGTCCGAAGAGCCGAATCGATTCAGCCCAAATGGCTAGGCTAGGTAAGGGACGAACCTGTGATTAGGCTCATGACGGGCGATTGACGGTCTGTCCAGAGATGTCTGCGGGACGATGTCAACGCCGGATTCGGTGTAGATATGTCGATTGCGAATGCATTCCTTCGGTCAAGCAACCGTCATTCGCCAAGCTAAGCGCTACGGCCTTCAAGCTCGTTCAGAGCTGAGCCATCTATCAGTTCCAATCTCTTTCCCTCTGCAAATTTGCGGGCGGGAGCCGTGAAATCTGCGGTCGTCATGAACACCCCTTTGTGGACTCCCTCGGAAACGATCAGGCCATACAGCTCCCTGACCTTCGGTTCGCTGATGGACTGCTTTTGATCCTTGCATTGAACGATGATGGAGGAGCTTCTGAGAGGCGTTGCGTCTTTGGCCCGGATGTCGATTCCGCCGTCTCCAGAACCCCCAACGCGAGTGACCTCATACCCCATTGCCTTCAATACTGAAAGGCATCTATGCTCGAAAGCAACGCCCTTCTCGTATGCAGGGCCGGAGGGGCACTTAAGTTGCTGCGCATCCACTTCGCCTCGAATTTCAACTTCCCTTATGAGCAGCTGTAACCGTACCCTTGACTTAGTTCTTCCTGACCGTTCGTATAGCTGTGCGAGAATCTGCATGGCATCAATGTCAGAAGTAACCTTCTTGATGCGCCTTTCTAGAAGCCTTATGGCCTCGTTGAAGTGATATCGGACAACATCCGCATCGTAGGGTTCATTCCACAAGCCATTCTCGTCATCACCGGCCTTGGCGCTCTTCAGATCTCTCAATATGCCATCCAGAGTAGGACTATCTTCTTCTTCAATTGACCAGGGAATGAAGTCCTGTATCGTAAGGTATGTGCCGTCCGTTAGGCCATTGTAATTGGCGATTCCCTGATGGTCGATAACTGGCAATCGAAGACGAGTGAGTAGGCGACCATATAGCAGATGCACTATTGCCCGATCCCGCTCGTCGCTCACGCCAAATGCCAACGCCCTCTCGTAAGCGTCCCTGGCATCCTGCCAATTGGCAAGTGATGCATTGACGTGACCCAACCTAGCGTGCGACTCGCCGGCCGTAGGTGTGATACGCAGAGCCTCACGGGTAGCGTGGAGTATTGGGGCGAGCGCGGTCTTGCGTTTATCTATCTCTATATCCTGCCTACGCTCGTCTTCACGTTTTCGCTTGAGGCTCTCTTCCTCTTGGTTTCGCCGCCACTCGTCGTATGTACTCTCTCTGGCCGACTCATTTGCGGACTCATCAGACGCGGACGGCTTCCAGAAGAGGAGTATGAGCGCTCCAATGCCCAAGATTATCAATGCCGTAATGATCACATATTCCATAGCTATCGTATCCGACCTAGCAGCTTCTCGGAAGCGCCAGTCTTACAGCCCTAGTTTGGTACGCAGCCCCTTAGCTATGTTCTCTGATGTCCGAATATCACCCGTAGGCGCACAGGATGCCCGTCAATCAGATTGGAGACTATCTGCGGCACCGAGGAAGGGAGCGCGGCGTTAGGGCGTGCGGACCTGCACCTTTATCGCGCCGGTGGTCTTGTCGTACGCCGTGTCGAAACCGCTCTGGATGTCGTCGAGCGTCACGGTGTGGGTGACCAACTGCCCCAGGTCCGCCCTGCCCGATCCCATCGCGTCTATCGCGATGTCGAACTCGTTGCGCCCGTGGGTGGTCGCGTAGATCGCCGCCCAGATGATCGAGATCTCGTTGAGGATGGCCTCCATCCAGTCGATCCTCACCGGTGCGTAGAAGTTGCCCGTCGTCACGAGCCTGCCCTGCTTGCGGGTTACGGCGACCGCCTGGTTCAGCACCATGTCGCTGCTTCCTCCCACCGTCTCCACGGTGACGTCCGCCCCCAGGCCGCCGCTGACGTCGTCCAGGACCTCCCTGAGCTCCGCGGTATCCGTGCCAACCGCGATGTCCGCGCCCACGCGCTTGGCCATCTCGGCCTGCTGGGGGTAACGGGCAGTGGCGACTATAGTCCCGGCGCCCATGACGCGCGCCGCGGCCACCGAGCACAGGCCTATCGTGCCAGAGCCCAGCACCGCCACCGTCTCGCCCCCGGTGAGGAACCCGCGCCGCATGGCGTGCAGCCCGACCGCGAAGGGCTCCACCAGCGCCCCCTCCTCCCAGGTCATGCCGTCCGACAGCTTGAACAGGCCGTTGGCCCTTCGGCAGACGAACTCGGCGTAGCCGCCGCCGGTGTCCGGAGCCACGTCCTCGCACAGGAAGTACTGGCCCTCCCGGCAGTAGAAGCACCGCATGCAGCCGCGGCCGACGCCGATGCCCTCGACGGCGACCCGCTCGCCGATGCGCCCGGGGTCGACGTTCTCCCCGACCTCGACGATCTCCCCGGCCATCTCGTGCCCGCCCGGCTGGGTCTCGCGGTCCTTCTTGGCCGAGTAGAGCAGCAGGTCCGACCCGCAGATGCCCTCGGCCCTCATCCGCACCAGGGCGTCCTGCGGTCCCACGGGTGGCCGGTCGACCTCGGTAAGCTCCATCGCGCCCGCCCCGTTCCAGAGCGCAGCCCTCATCTTCGCCGCCATCTGCTCAGCCTCCCGGAATCCTCTGCGTCCCGCCCCGTCCGCCTCCAGCCGGCCCTCGCCCGCCGTGGCCCCCGGGCCGGGGCGTCCTAGTCGCCCTGGTGGATCTGCACCTTGATCGAGCCGGTCGACTTGTCGTAGGCGGTGTCGATGGCCCGCTGGATGTCCTCTAGCGCGAACTTGTGGGTCACCATCCGCTCAAGGTCCACCCTGCCCGACCCCATCATGTCGATGGCGATCTCGAAGTCGTCGCGGCCCCCGAGCACCGAGTAGCACGACGAGAAGATCACCTCCTGCTCCTTGAAGAGCGGCTTCATCCAGTCGACCTCGATGGGCACCCAGAAGCCGCCCAGTATGACTATGCGCCCCTGCGGCCTGGTGAGGCGGATCGACTGCTGTATGGTCGCGTCCGTCCTGCCGCCGACGGACTCGAGCGTAACGTCTGCGCCCCGCCCATCGGTCTCGTCGGCGACGGCCTGGTCCAGCTCGTCCCCGTGGTCCGGGAGCACGACGTCGGCGCCCAGCGAGCGGGCCAGCTCGCCCTGGTGGGCGTGCCTCGCGGTGACCATCACCTTCCCGGCGCCCATGGCGCGGGCGGCGGCGACCGCGGTCTGGCCGATGTTGCCGGCGCCGAGCACCAGCACCGTCTCGCCGCCCTCCAGCCTCCCGCGGCGGCAGCCGTGGACCGAGACGGCGAGCGGCTCGACCAGGGCGGCCTCCTCCCAGGTCATCGAGTCGTGTAGCGGGAAGCAACCGACCGCGTTGCGCTTGATGTACTGGGCGTAGCCCCCGCCGCTGTCCGGCTTCTTGTCGCGGCACTGTATGGGCTGGCCCTGCCGGCAGTAGTAGCACGCACCGCAGTTGACCCCGAAGCCCAGGATGTCGATGGCCACTCGCTCGCCCACGCGGGCCGGGTCCACCCCCTGCCCCACCTCGACGATCTCGCCCGCCACCTCGTGGCCGGCCGGGATCGCGTCCGGCTCGGTCTTGTCCCACCAGATCAGCAGGTCGGAGCCGCACACCCCCTCGGCCCGCACGCGGGCCAGCACCTCGCCGGGGCCGACCTCGGGGACCGGAACGTCCTGCACGCTGAGCTTCCTGTCGCCCTGGTAGAGGGCCGCCCTCATCGTTCGCATCGCCTGGCCTCCGTCAGTGTGACTCCACGAACGCCCGGCCCGCATCGAGCAGCAGCGCGTGGGCGTAGGTCATGGTCATGTCGTCGGTCATCATCCTGCGGCCCGCCGCGCGGACGCGGTCGGACGCCGCGTCCATGGCGCGCTTAACTGCCGGGTCGTCGGGCCGGCCCGCAAGGCCCATGGACTGCGCCAGGTCGTTCGGGCCGAAGGCGAAGTAGTCGATGCCGGAAACGGCGAGCATCTCGTCTATTGCGTCGAGGGATTCCTTGGACTCGAGCTGGGCGATGACGACCATCTCGGCGTTGAAGCGCGACATCACCTCGAGGCGGGTGCCGTCCTCGCCCTCGACCGCAGCCGGGTCGTTGAAGCCGAGCGCCCGGCCCGCGCCCCAGCTGCGCTCGCCCTCGGGGGCGAATCGGCAGGCGTCCGCCAGCGCGCGGGCATCGCGGGCGCCTTCGACGTGCGGGCCCATGATGCCCTGCACCCCTCGGTCGAGGTAGGCGTTTATCACGCCGGCGTCCAGGGACGGCGTCCTGGCCGAGACGGTGAGGCCGACGGCCTGGGCGGCGAGGCAGGTGCTCTCGATGTCGGCGGGCCCGAATGGGCCGTGCTCGCCGTCGATCTGCACGAAGTCGAAGCCGGCGAGCGCGATGAGCTCGACCACCTGGGTCGATGGAAAGGTCAGCCAGCACCCCAGCGACCTCTCTCCCCGCGCGGCCTTGGCCACGATCGCGTTTCGTCCGACCAACTCTCCTCCAGCGCGCAGATGGTACGCGCGGGCGGCGGCCGCGACAAGTTCACGGCGATGCGCCGCAACCCGGCGCGGGGGGTCAGCTCAGCGCCAGGAACGTCCCCTGCGGATCCTGCTGGAAGGCCAGCACCTCCGCATATCGATCTCGGAGGATCGCCGCAACCTCCGGAACCGAGCAGTTTCCGCGCCGAATCCAGATGACCTTGGGCGGAGCCCCGTGGGTGAAGCCCAGTTGCCGGAAGTCTGAATCCTTGGAGGCGATCAGGAATCCTCGGTCCCGTGCATACGTCCAGATCGCGATGTCTTCGGCAGACCTTAGCCCCACATCTCTTACGTGGAGTGACTCAGGGTAGAGGTCCCGTAGCGCGTGCTCGAAGCTGGAGGAGAGGCTTTGGTCGAAGCGCAGCCCTAATCGGGGGGCAGCGCAACCAGACGGCGCTCGCGTTCGGCGGCGAACACCAGACACGCGCGGATGTCTTCGCGCTCGAGATCCGGGAAATCGGCCAGTATCTCGTCCTCGGACATGCCCGACGCAAGGTACTCCAGCACGTCATACACGGTCATTCGCAGTCCGCGTATGCAGGGCTTGCCCCCGCGCTTTGCGGGGTCGATCGTAATGATCTTGGCATGTTCCGGCGACACATCTGACCGTCCACTCGGTATCTGCGCCATGCTAGCACGTCTCCGGCCCTGTTTCGGGTAGAAGGACGGGAGTCTCGAAGACGCCACCGGTGGAATGGTCTCGGAGGTGCAGGGCGTTCGCGATGGCCTCGCAAGCGGCCCGGGGCGGACGGAGAGGCCCGTAGGTCCGCTCGAAGCGGCGCCGCACGGGCCGCTCTGCGGGAGGGCCCCGGCGGAGCCTACGCGTAGGGCTCGACCACGCCGTGCAGCCAGGCCGCGAGGTCCGATATGACCTCCAGGGACACCTCGTGGGCCATGGCGTACTCCCTGAAGTCGGGGTCGTAGCCGTGCGACCTCAGGAACTCGATGCTCCTGCGCGCCGTCGTGATGGGGATCATGGCGTCGGCCGTACCGTGGGAGGCGAAGATGGCCTGGTCCCGCGTGCCGGGCAGCGCGGCCTCTATGTCCCGCTCCTCGCCCAGCATCGAACTGAGGGCCGCGATGCCCGCGAACCTGCCGGGCTGGGACAGCCCTCCGCGGTACGCCATCATGCCGCCCTGCGAGAATCCGCCCAGCACCACCTGCCCTGGGGGCGGGTCGTACATGCCGGCGACCTCGTCGATGAAGGCTCCCACCAGGCGGTCGGCGTGGGCCAGCGCCTCGGCGGTGCCCTCCCCTCCCAGCGGCGCCCAGGCGAAGTTCTCCCCGCCGATGCCCATGTTCATTGAGATGGGGGCGTTGGGGAATGCGTACACGTAGCCCCTGGCGTCGATCGCCGGTGCGAGGCCGGCCAGGTCGCCCATGTGGGTGCCAAAGCCGTGGAAAAGGATGATCAGCGGGTATGCGCCGCCCGGGCGATACCCGTTGGGCTCTACCGTGATGAACTTGAGGTGGTCGCCCTCGTGCTGTACGTACTTCATGTGCGCCGGCCCTTCCCGCGGGCCGCCAGCCATCGTCGGCCAAGGCGCATCGCAAGTTCAAGGGAACTTTGGACCCGTCCGGGCCGTTTCCGGGCGCCCCGGGGTGGTTCCGGCCTCCGGCGAGCCGATACACTCTGGGGCCTTCCCAAGGGATGCCGGACGGCCCGCCGCGCGGCCGCGCCGGAGAGCGCCGGGGACCTGGAGAGACGCGCGATGACGATACTTGCCGACCTGCTCGGCAGGAGGGGCAGACGGCCCGCCGAGCCCATGGGCTTCGGGCGGGCCGCGGCGGCGCCCGCGCGGGTCCCGGACATCCTGCTCCTGGGCCGGCTGGGCCCCCCGGACCTCCCCGATCTCGGCGGCGTCGACCTGTCGCGCGCCCCGTTCGCCGCGGTGGTGCTGGAGATGCCCGAGCCGGCCGCAGAGGCGCTCGAGGCCGCCTCCGGCGCGCTCGGGGAGGCGGTATGGGGCGTCCGCACCCCCACGGTCAGGCAGCAGGACGTGGAGGCGCTCAAGCGCGCCGGGGCGGACTTCGCGATCTTCGGTCCGGCCGGAACGGACGGCGCGGTGCTGGTCGACGAGGAACTGGGCAAGTTCCTGACCATAGAGGCGGGTCTGGACGACGATGCCTCCCGGGCGGTGCAGGCCCTGCCCCTGGACGGCGTGGCCATGGACGTCGACGCGGGCCTGTTCCCGCTGACGGTCGAGTCGATCCTTGACCTCCACGTCGCCGTCACCTCGGGCGCCAACGCGGTGGTGTTCAGCGACTTCGACCCCGGGGCGCTGTCTGCGGGAGACCTCGAGGCCCTGAGGGGGTGCGGGGTCGCGGCCCTCGCCCTGCCGGCGCTCCCGGCCGACCGTCTCGAGGGGCTCGCCGAGGCCATCTGGCAGATGCCGGAGCCCAGGCCGGTCGAGGATGAGACGGTCGCCCTGGTACCCCCGGTCGGCGCGGCCGGGGACTGCGACCACTAGCGGCCCGCGCGGCGGGCTCGGGGGATGGACCGGGCCGTGCCAGGCGCTAGCGGCCCTCGGCGAGGCGGTCGATGAGGAACCTCGGCAGCCCGTGCTCCTCCATCTTGGACTGTGTGGCCCTCACGTCGTACTCCACCCTGTGGTGCAGCAGGGCGCCCGCGCCCTCGTCGTAGACGGCGTAGCTGGCCCGCGGGTCCCCGTCGCGCGGCTGCCCCACCCCGCCCGGATTCACGATCAGCCTGCCGCCGCCCAGTGCCACCGGGGTGTCGAGCGGGAACTCGACGAAGGCCGCCCCGCTCTCCCGCCGCGGCCTGCAGATGAACGGCACGTGCGAGTGCCCGACCAGGCAGCACTCGGTGTCGAAGTGCAGGAAGCTGGTGACCGCGATCCTCACGGAGATGACGTACTCCCAGACCGGGTCCCTCGGGCTGCCGTGGACCAGCGTGAACCCGTCCCGCTCGATGCGCAGCGGCAGCGAGCGCAGGCGCTCGGCCCGCTCCGAGCCCAGCTGCGACGAGGTCCAGCGGTTGGCCGCCGCGGCGTGGTCGTTGAACGCCTCCAGGCTCAGCCGGCCCACGGCGGCCAGGTCGTGGTTGCCGGCCACCGAGAGCCCGTCGTGCTCGCCAAGCAGGTCCAGGCACGCCGCGGGGTCGGGGCCGTATCCCACTATGTCCCCGAGCGACCACACCTGGTCGAACCCGCCCCGTGCGTTGCAGTCGTCGATGACGGCCGTCAGGGCCTCGAGGTTCGCGTGTACGTCGGAGACTATCAGGGTTCTCAAGGAGGGCTCCGGCGCGGGGGCCGTTAAGTGCCGCCGTCGCCGCTCGGCGGCCGCGGCGGTAGCGCCGCAGGGCGGGTGCATAGCGGCGCGCACGACTTTGTGACCGTCCGCAGTCCCGTATAATACACGCCCATGCCGCCGGCCGATCTCCCATCTGCCGCAGCCCTGCGGTCGGACGGACCCGCCCGGACCGAGGAGGTCGGTCGCGCCATCGGCGCCCTCGCCCTCCCGGGCGACCTGGTGCTGCTGACCGGCGAGCTGGGTGCGGGCAAGACCAGGCTGGCCCAGGGGGCGCTGCGCGGGCTGGGCTCCCGCGACCACGTGCGCTCCCCCACGTTCGTCCTGATCATGGAGCACGCCGCCAGGATTCCCATGTACCACGTGGACCTGTACCGTCTCGAGCGCGGCTCCGATCTGGACTCGCTGGGGCTGGAGGAGTACGTCCGGGGCGAGGGCCTCTGCCTGGTCGAGTGGGCGGACAGGGCCCCCGGGGCGTTTCCGCCCGACCGGCTGGAGATCCTGATCGGCCGCGTCCAGGGCCGGGAGGATGACAGGACGCTCTCGCTGACCGCGGCCGGTGAGCGCCACCGCCGGCTGCTCGCCGGCGTCGTCGAGGCCATGGAACCGGGGGACCGGAGAGGGAGCTGACGAAGGGATGGAGCTGTCCATAGACTCATCCACCCGCTACGCCTCGGTGGCGGTCTCGGACCGCGGGACCGCCGTGGAGGAGCGCACCTGGCGCGCGGACCGCAACCACTCGGTCGAGCTCACGCCCGCCGTAAGGTCGGTCATGGAGCGCGCCGGCGTGGGCGTGCGTGACCTGGACGCGGTGTTCGTAGCGCGCGGACCCGGCGGGTTCACCGCACTGCGCGTGGGGATCGCCACCGCCAAGACCCTCGCCATGGGCCTCGGCGTACCCCTCGTCGGGGTCGGCACCCTGGAGATCGAGCTCGCCCCCCGCCTGCCCGCCGCGGGGCAGGTGTGCGCGATAGTCGAGGCCGGGGGGCCCCGTCTCTACGCCGCGTGGTCAGACGGAGACGGCGAGGAGCTCACGGTGGTGACGGTCGAGGAGCTGGCCGAGCGCACGGTCCGGCCCACCCTGTTCTGCGGCGAGGCGGCGAGCGGCTGCGCCGCGGCGCTCACCGACATGCTCGGCGGCCTCGCGTCGTTCGCCGGGGCCGAGCCGCCCACCAGGAGCGCCGCCACGCTGGCCCGCCTCGCGTGGGACTCCCTCGAGGCCGGCGGCGCGGTCAGCCCCGACGACCTTGAGCCCCTGTACATGCGCAGCGCCCAGCACGCGGTCGCGGCGAGGACCCACCTGGGCTGACGGAGCCCGTATCCATGGAGGTCGGAAAGGAAATCGAGATGCAGCGGACCCTGGTACTCATAAAGCCCGACGCGGTGCAGAGGGGCCTTGCCGGCGAGGTGATCTCGCGCCTGGAGCGAAAGGGCCTCAGGCTGGCCGGCGCGAAGATGATGATGGTGGGCGAGGCCCTGGCCCGCAGGCACTACGAGGCGCACGTAGAGCGCCCCTTCTTCCCCTCCCTGCTGGCGTTCATAACGTCGAGCCCGATAGTGGCGCTGGCCGTCGAGGGGCCCAACGCCGTCGAGATAACGAGGCTCGTGATGGGCGCGACCAACCCGCTCGCCGCGGCGCCCGGCTCGATCAGGGGTGACTACGCGCTCACCGTGGGCCCGAACCTGATACACGGGTCCGACTCGGAGGAGGCGGCCCAAAGGGAGCTGGAGCTGTTCTTCGGCGACGGCGAGCTGTTCGACTACGAGCGCGACATCGACCGTTGGATCATTGAATCCTGACCACCTCTGAGGCGCCCGGCCAGGCGTCCGCCAGCGCGTAGTACTCGCGCTCCTCGGCGCCGAACAGGTGGACGACCAGGTCCCCGAAGTCGACCACCACCCAGCCGCTGGAGGACGTCCCCTCGCGCCTGAGCCGCTCGGCCCCGGCGCCCTCCAGGGCCTCCTCCAGGTGCTCCACGACCGCGTTCATCTGGCGCGCCGAATCGACGGTCAGGACGACGAAGAAGTCGGCGAAGGAGCTGACCTGCCGGATGTCCAGCATCTGTATGTCGGACGCCTGCTTGTCCGAGGCGACATCTACGGCGAGCCGTGCCAGGGTCTCCGGCGCGGGACCGGGCTCTCTCGCTGAATCGGCGGCCATCGGGTCAATTATAGGCGAGCCGGGGCGGCTCCACCGCCGCCCGCGGATGGCCGCGCCCCGGCCGAAGCTCCCCGCCGCAGGGACGGGAAATGCCGGTCGTCGGGCCGGGGCGCTGTGCTAGCCTTTCCTGCATGGGAGAGCGCGGGCGCAGGGTCGTCGTTGCGATGAGCGGGGGCGTGGACTCCTCGGTGGCCGCGCTCGTCCTGCACCGCGCGGGCCACGAGGTCGTCGGCATCACCATGCGGCTGTGGTCGGCCCCCGGCGAGTCGGCGTTCTCCGGCTCTGGGCGCTGCTGCTCTGCGGAGGACACAGAGGACGCCCGGCGCGTGTGCCAGAAGATCGGGATACCCCACTACGTCCAGAACTTCGAGCGCGAGTTCCAGGCGCACGTCATCGACTACTTCGTCGGCGAGTACGACCGGGGCCGCACCCCCCACCCGTGCCTCGCCTGCAACGACAGGATCAAGTTCGACTTCCTGCTGCGCAGGGCGATGTTCCTGGACGCCGACCACATCGCCACCGGGCACTACGCGCGGGTCCTGCGCGGCGGGCCGGTCGCAAGGCTCCTCAAGGGCGTCGACGGCAAGGACCAGTCCTACGTCCTGTTCACGCTGGGCCAGGCGGAGCTCGCGAGGCTGTTGCTCCCGCTGGGGGACATGCCCAAGGACGAGGTGCGCCGCCTGGCCGCGGACGCGGGCCTGCCCGTCGCAGGCAAGCCCGACAGCCAGGAGATCTGCTTCATCCCGAGCGGCGACTACCGCGAGTTCCTCGGCGGCCGCCTGACCCCCAGGCCCGGGCTGTTCGTCAACTCCCGCGGCGAGGTCCTGGGCGAGCATCCGGGGGTACAGTTCTTCACCGTCGGCCAGCGCCGCCGCCTGGGCCTCTCGGGCAACACCGGCGAGCCCCTCTACGTGGTCTCCATCGACGCAGGCTCCGGCCGCGTGGTGCTGGGAGGGCGCGAGGAGCTGTTCGGCGCAGCGATCTGGGCGTCGCGCGTGAGCTGGGTGAGCGGCGCGCCCCCCGCCGGACCGATCGAGGTCGGTGCCAAGATCAGGTACCAGGCCCGGGAGGCGGCGGCCACCGTGACGCCGCGCGGCGATTGGGCGTCGGTGGAATTCGACGAGCCCCAGAGGGCCGCGACGCCCGGACAGCCGGTCGTCTTCTACCGGGGCGAGGAGGTCCTGGGGGGCGGGTACATCGAGGTAGGGGCCCGGCCCGGCGAGGCCCGCGAGGGCGCGGCCGCGGCGGGGGCGCTCGCCGCCCCGGCCAGCTGAGCGCCGCCTCGGCGGGTGGAGGAAACATGAGGTTCAACGAGGTCGTCTCGATGGCGCTGGGCGAGTACTACGACGAGCTCGCCCGGGCCGTCTCCGGCCTTTCCTACGAGGAGCGGCGCTACATGCCCGCGCCCGATTCGCACCACATAGACTTCGCGGTCTGGCACATAGCGCGGGTCGAGGACGCCTGGGTCAACAGGTTCGCAAGGCAGGCGCCCGACCAGGCCTGGACGCGCGGCCAGTGGTGGGCCCGGCTCAACATGCCGGACTTCCCCGACAGGGGTGGGTACGGCCCGGACACGGGCTGGGGCTGGTCCGGCGAGCAGGTCCGGGACATGCCCGCCTGCGAGATGGACGAGCTGTGGGGATACCTCGACGCCGTCCGGGCCGACACCAGCGAGTACCTCGGCTCCATAGACGAGTCCGACCTCGACCGCCGGCCCGACCCCGGCCGCCCGGAGTACACGATAGGCCGGATGTGGAGCCACCTGCTGGTCGAGGAGAGCCAGCACGTCGGCCAGGTCGCGTACCTGAGGGGAATCCAGCGCGGGCTGGGCGGGTAGGCGCCCGGACGCCGCGCCGGGGCCGCAAGGGGGGCGGCGGGCCGCCGCCGGCGCTGCCCACCATGCGCGAGGAGCGGCGGCTCTGGAGCGAGGGCTACCGGTCCGTCGCGGGCCTCGACGAGGCCGGGCGCGGGCCGATCGCAGGACCCGTGGTGGCGGGTGCGGCCATATTCCGCGGCGAGATCGAGGGCCCCTGGGTGCGCCTGGTGCGGGACTCAAAGCGCCTCACCCCATCCCAGAGGACCGAGGTGCTCCCGAGTATCACGGAGGCCGCCGCCTCGATCTCCACGGGCTCGGCCTCGCCCGAAGAGATCGACCGCCTGGGCATATCGGCGGCCGTGCGGCTGGCGATGCACAGGGCCATCGAGCGCCTGTCGGTGGCCCCCGACTACCTGCTGCTGGACGCCTTTCCCCTGCCCGACTCGGACCTGCCGCAGATGGCCGTGATCCGGGGGGACGCGCTCTGCACCTCGATAGCCGCCGCATCCATAGCCGCCAAGGTCGAGCGAGACCGCGTGATGGTGGAGCTGGACCGGCGCCACCCCGGCTACGGGTTCGCCCGCCACAAGGGATACGGGACCGCGGAGCACGCCGGGGCGGTCAGGAGGCTGGGGCCCAGCGAGGCGCACAGGATGACGTTCGCCCCTGTCCGGGACGAGGCGCATGCCAGGGGCGTGTTCGCAGAGCGTCTGATCGGCACCAGCCCGCGCATGGCCTGACCGGCGCCCGCCCGGCAGCGGGGCCACTGCGCCGACATCGGGAGGAAGCCAGTCGCCCAGATCAGGCGAACGGCGTCTCGGACCAGCCGTGCTACGGTGGTTTCGTCAGTCCGCTCGGAGGCGATACATGGCAACCTTGCGTGTGCATGGCCTGCAGGAACAGGTGGTCGAGCGGCTCAGGCGCCGGGCCGCGGCCAACGGGCGCTCGCTGGAGGAAGAGGCCCGCCGCATCCTGGAGCAGGCCGTCGAGTACGACTTCGAGGCGAAGCGCAGGGCGTTTCGTGATCTATCCGCGAGGTTGCGTGCGGCGACCGGCGGCGTTCCCCAGACCCCTTCGCACGTCCTCATCAGGGAGGACCGCGAAAGCGGCCACAGAGACGGGTGATGCGGCAGGCGATGGCCGCCGGCGTCGCCGCCAAGGGGTTCGTCGCGGAGCCGCACCTGGCGCGGGTTGCGTGTTAACATCGCGCACCGGCCTCGCGCCGGGCCGCCGCCCGGGCCCCGGGCGCATCGCACCTCCGACGGTCCATAGCACATGCTCCCCATCGTAAGAACGCACGTAGACGCCCTCGCCGAGGACCTTCGCCTCCTGGAGATTCTGGTCACCGGTCCCCTCGGCCTGTACTCCGACATCAAGATGCTCCGCGAGTCGATGCCCATCGAGGGGGCCGGAGACCTGGACCGCGGCGCCCTCCGCGAGCGGCGCGTCGCGGTCGCCGGGGCGACGGGGGACGCGGCGGGCCTGGCACTCGCGACGGTCGATTCCGTCCTGGCCACCCTCGGAGCGCTGGGCGGATTCAACGAGTCCGGCGGCTCCCCCCTGTCCGCCGAATGGACGGAGAGGGCCCGCAGGGTCATGGGAAGGGCGACCGACAAGGTGGCCGGGGACGCGCGGGCGAAGACCGCGGGCCGGCTCGCCGGGATCTACGTCATAGTCGATCCCGAGGTCACCGGCGGCAGGCCCGTTGCCGAGGTGGCCGCCGCCGCCCTGCGGGGCGGGGCCAGCTCGATCCAGCTTCGCGACAAGCGCTCCGACAAGGGGCTGGTCCTCGAGGCGGCCATCGAGCTGGCCGAGGCGTGCGGCTCCCACGGGGCCCTGTTCATCGTCAACGACGACGCCGACGTCGCGGTCCTCAGCGCCGCCGCGGGACTGCACGTCGGGCAGACCGACCTGCCCACCGAGGCGATCCGCGCCCTGGCGCCGCCCGGCCTGATCGTCGGGCGCTCGACCACCAACCTCGACCAGGCGCTCGCGGCCCAGGCCGACGGGGTGGACTACGTGGCCGTGGGGCCGGTGTTCGACACTGCCACCATGGGCAAGGGCGGCCGCCCGACCGTGGGCACCGAGACCGTCGGCGCGGTCAAGTCCCGCGTAGGCGCCCCGGTCGTCGCCATCGGCGGCATCGACGCGGAAAGCGCCCCCTCGGTGTTCGCGGCCGGGGCCGACGCGGTGTGCGTGGCGAGCGCCGTCACGCTGGCGGAAGACCCGGAGGCCGCCTGCCGCGCCCTGGTCGGGGCGGCCGGGTAGGAGGTGGGCGAGACGCCCGCGGGCCGGGGCGGGTCGGTGGCGGGCCTGGGGCGCGAGGCGGACCTTGCGCGCGAGCGCCTTGCGAGCTCCCACGAGGCCCGCGAGGCGGGGCTGCGGCTATCTCGGGACCTGGTCCGCCGGTCGTCTGAGGCGATCAGGGCCGCCCACAGGCGCGAGTACGACCGGGCGGAGGCGCTGCTCGCCGAGGCACGCGGCCTGGCCGGCGAGATGGACGCGGCCATGGGCGGCCACCCCGCGGTGATGTACGCGGGGTTCGCCGAGGACGGCCTCAAGGAGTACGTCGAGGCGGCCGCCTTCCTGGCCCTGGCGCGGGGCGCCCCCCTGCCCGGCTGCGACGAGCTCGGGGTCGGGCCCGCCCCGTACCTGAACGGCCTGGCCGAGGCGGCGAGCGAGATGCGCCGCTCCATCCTCGACCTTCTGCGGCGTGACGAGGTCGCCGGCTGCGAGGAGCTGCTCGGGGCGATGGACGAGATCTACTCGGTGCTCGTCGCCATGGACTTCCCGGACGGCATCACGCGCGGCCTTCGCCGAAGGACCGACGCGCTCAGGGCTGTGCTCGAGCGCACCCGCGGCGACCTTACGGTCGCCATAAGGCAGAGGCGGCTCGAGGCCCGCCTGTCCTCGCTCGAGCGCGCCGTCTCCGGCTAGCGGGCCCGCCTCACGCCGGTATCACCGGCAGCAGCACGTGGGATGGCCGCGTGGCGTCGTGGTAGACGGTCTGGTGCGCCGTGCGCATCTCCGTCTCGTAGCCGAACCTGCCCCCGGTGTTTAGGTTGCGGTCGAAGCGCGGGAAGTTGCTGCTCGATATCTCCAGCCTTATCCGGTGCCCGGCCCTGAACACGTTCGAGGTCGGGAACATGTCTATCTCCAGCTCGTAGACCTCGCCGGGGGTCATCAGCACCTGGCGATCGGGAGACTCGCGGTAGCGCGTGCGGATGATCCCGTCGCACAGGTTGAGGGCGTAGCCGTCGGGGTGCACGTCGACGAGCTTCGCGGTGAAGTCGGTGTCGGGGGCCGATGAGGAGACGTGGATCCTGGCGACCACCGGGCCCGTGACCTCGAGGTCCTCGGTGAGCGCGTCCGAGGTGTAGACCAGCACGTCCTCGCGCTGCTCTATCTCGCTCTGGTCGTAGCCGCCCCAGGCCACGATGTCCGGGAAGCAGCAGTTGTTGCCCCCGTTTGACGGCACCGGGAAGGCCGGGTTGTAGTCGAAGCGGTCCGCCGGCTCCTCCGCCGGGGCCTCGACGCTCAGGCCGCCGTCCCCGCGCACCGAGTTGGCCCCTCCCCCGCCGCGCAGGTAGAAGGGCGTGAACTGCGTCCTGGCCAGCGGCCACTCGCTCTCGTCGCGCCAGCGGCCGGTGCCCATCACGTAGAGCCTTATCGGGGGCTCTGCGTCCACGCCGTTGTCGATCCCCTTGAGCCAGCGGTCGAACCAGCGAAGGTGCTCTGCGTCGAGGTCCATGACCGAGTCGCGGCCGAAGTCCTTGTCGCCGGCGTGCGTGTGCTCGCTGGCCTGGTGGACCCAGGGCCCGATGATCATCCTCTGGTTGGTGCGGGAGAGCTCGCTGCCGCCGCGCTCGCGCATCCCGACGAAGTTGTTCACGGTGCCCGCGGCGAAGGTGTCGTACCACCCGCCTATCTGCATCACCGGCACCACGACGTCGCCGTAGCGCTCCTTGTAGGCGATGGCGCGCCAGTACTCGTCGTAGTCCGGGTGGTCGATCCAGTCGGCGAGGCGCGGCGCCGAGTTGCCCGCGGCCCCGGCCATCTCCGAGAGCGGCAGGTGCGAGAGCACCCGGTTCCAGTCGTAGTTGTCGATCGGGTGCCAGGTGCGCGCGTCGGTGACGAACGCCCAGGTCATGTCCAGCGCCAGCTGCATCGCGCCGCCCTGGAAGTGGGTCTGGCCGTGGTGGTCGTCCCCTATGACCCCCGGCGCGATGCACTTGAGGTGGCTTGCCCCCGACATCGCGGCCTGCCACTGGACGCCGCCGACGTAGGAGAAGCCCATCATCCCGACGTTGCCGTCGCACCACTCCTGCTGCCCCACCCACTGCACCGTGTCGTGGCCGTCGTCGAACTCGTTGACCCAGGGGTAGAACTCCCCCTGCGAGTCGAACCTGCCCCGCACGTCCTGGGCGACGAAGGCGTAGCCGTGCTGTGCGAAGTAGACGGCCTTGTCCACGATCTTGGTCAGGCCCCCGAAGTCGCCGTTGTCGTAGGGGGTGCGCGCCAGGATCGCCGGCACCGGGCCCGTTCTGTCGCGCGGCAGGTAGACGTCCGCGGAGAGCCTCACGCCGTCGCGCATCGGCACCCCCACGTCGTAGCGCGCCTCCATGTTGGACGGCTTGAACATGTGCGTGGGCCCGGTCATATTCCCCTCCTCGTGCCCGGCCGGCGCGCCGGCCGCCGGGCCGCTAGTCGAAGTTCATGCGGCGGTGGTCGCCGAGCATGCGGCGCTGGCGCGGCGTCGCCTCGGCGAGGATGTCCTGGTCGAACTGGAACCTGTTGAGGTACGGGGGGAAGTGCTGGGCGATCATGCGGTCCGCGCAGGCGACCTGCAGCAGGTAGCGCCTCTGGTCGCTGTGGTTGGCCGTGCCGCGGTGCCAGACCTCGCACCGGTGTATCGTGGCGTCCCCGGCCCGGACCATCATGCTCTTCTCGGAGACCCCGTTCCACTCGGTCTCGCCGTTCGGCTCCCTGCCCGCCAGGTGGCTGCCGGGGATCACCTTGGTCGGGCCTAGCTCCTCGTAGAGGTCGTCAAGGTAGAAGTGGACCGTCGAGACGAACACGGGCATCCGCACGCGCCCGTCGGCCAGCACGTCCTGCGGCAGCGTGTACGGCTGCCAGTCGGCGTGGAGCTGCTGGTCGGGCCGGCCCGGCCCGGTGATCCAGGAGGTCATCGCGATGGCGTGGCAGTCGGGGCCGTGCACCCGCTCCCATATCTCGATCACCTCGGGCCGGTCCAGGTACCTCAGGAAGAACGGGTCGCGGTTGAAGCAGTTGCTTATGTGCTTTTGGTAGAAGTCGTCCCCGTCCCTCTCGCTGTCGCGGTCGTAGCCGTCCTCGGACGCCGTCAGCGCCTCCATGTGCCGGCGCAGCTCCGCCACCTCGCCCGCGTCGAGCAGGCCCGGCAGGTAGACGACCCCGTCGCGCTCCAGGGCCCGCACCCTGCCGTCCAGGTCCGGGTATGCGACTAGATCAAGGGTCTCGACCATCGGTGCCTCCGCGGCGGCGTTCGAACTGCGGCTGTCATTCTAACCACTGGCGGCCCGCCGCGGCGCCGACGGCTCACGGGGCGGCGGCAGGTCTGCGGGGCGAGTGGGACGACCTTCGGGCGCCCGGTGACGCGGCCTCGGGTGAGCGGCGGGACATGGGCGTCAAGACCGGCCATCCGCATCCCAGCGCAGGCCCGTGCTCAGCACGTCGCCCCTGACCTCTATCTTGCCTCTCAGGCTGCCGATGAGGTCACCGTCCTGGCCTTCATGCGGGCCGCCATACGGGAGGACGCGGGCCACGGGCCTGCCGCGCTTGGTGATCACCAGGCCCTCGGCGTCGAGCTGGTCCAGCAGCGCCAGGCACCGCTCCCTGAACTTCGCGGCTCCAATCCTCTTCAAGCTCGCCCCCCGCGGTCATCGATGGGGACACTGTACATCGGTGGCCGCCCGCCGTGGCCGTGGGAGGCCCGTCCAGCCCCGCGCCTCCGCCCGTCCCGGGCGCTTCGTCGGGGTGCCTAACGGGAGCGTAGGTACAGGTGGGCGAGCATCTGGTCGACGGGCACGAACCCGTCGGTCAGCAGGACCGGGTCCGTCTCCCGGCCGTACCAGCGCTCGAACACGTCGTCGGGCATGAAGCGGCTGACCGGCTCGCCCCTGCCGGCCGAGGCAGAGGCGCCGGCGAGGTCCGCGGCCGTGACGGGCCGGTCGGTACCGACCACCACGTAGGTGACGTTCGAGCGCGGGTCGTCCTCCCACAGGTCGTCGTCCCGCAGCACGTACACGTGCTCGAACGTGCGCGAGAGCGTGTTTACGTAGGCGCGCAGGAACCGCCCGGTGCCGAGGTTGTCGACGATGTTCACGATGAACACGCCCCCGGGCCTGAGCAGTTCGCTCACGCTCTCGTTGAACTCCAGCGTCGTCAGGTGGTACGGGACGGAGAAGTCGTTGAAGGCGTCGCCGACCACCATGTCGTAGCTGCCGGGCTCGAGCTCGGGGATCTTCATCCGGGCGTCGACGTTGTGGGTGATGATCGCCGTGTCGCGCCTGAGCCACAGCAGCTGGTGGGCGATCTCGGTCACGGCCGGGTCTATCTCGATGACCTCGACGTGCGATCCCGGGTAGACCTCCTCGATCAGCCTGGGCATGGTGTACCCGCCCCCGCCGATGAACAGCGTGGACAGCCGCTCGCTCCGCCCGTGCTGGAGCGCGACGAAGTCGGCCGTCACCTTCTCGTAGCCGTAGACCAGGAACTCCGGGTCGTCGCGCGCAACGTAGCTGTGGAGCAGCTGGTCGAGCGTGAGGGTCCTCACCGTCTGCTCCTCGATCTGGCGCTCGCGGACCTTGATGCAAAAGTAGTTGCTCTCGCGCTGGCACGACGAGTCCACCCATCCCTGGGTGAGCCCGAGCACCGCCGCGGCGGCGATGGCGCAGAGGGCGACGACGCCTCCCAGGCCGAACCGCATCCGCCAAAGGTCCCCGAACAGGATCGCAAGGGCGAACAGGAAGATCCCGACGGCCAGGACGATGGGCCTTGTGCCGATCCACTGGATCAGCACGAAGCCGGTTATGAACACGCCCAGGATCGACCCGGCCGTCGAGACGGCGTAGAACCGCCCCACGACGTTCCCGCTCCGGTCCAGCTCGCGCAGGTGCAGCCTTATCACCACCGGGGTGACCATGCCCATGACCAGGCTCGATGGAAGGAAGAGCACGGCGGTCAGCAGCACGATCCGCAGGATGATCGGCAGCGTGATGAAGCCCTCGGCGGCCGTCTGTATGAGCGGCAGTATGATGACCGTGAAGGTCCCTCCGCCGAGCAGGATGAGGCCCAGCGTCACGCGGTGCGGGAAGCGGTCGGCCGCGAGCCCTCCCAGGTAGTTGCCGATGCTGATGCCGGCCAGCACCACCCCGATGATGCTGGTCCAGGTGTAGAGGGAGACCCCGATGTAGGGGGCGAGGATCCGCCCCGCGACGATCTCCAGGATGAGCGTGCACGCGCTGGCCGAGAAGACGATCAGGTACGGGACCAGCGAGTCCAGTTGTGCCAGTCTGTCTCTCATGGGCCGGCGTCGGAGCCCCCGCCCGACCCCGTGCCGGGGGCGCGGGGGGCGCTCACATCCCTAGCCGCAAAGGATAGCCGACCTGCACGGTGCGGCCGCGGGACGCTTCAAAATAGAACCGCCCCGGATCCGCCGAGATGGCGGGGCCGGGGCGGCGCTGCTCTCTGTGAGCCCTAGCTGCCTACCAGCGCGGTCCGCGGTCGCTGTGCTCGCGCCTGGGGCGCGCCTGGTTGACCTTGATGCTGTTGCCCTGCAGGGAGCTGCCGTCGAGGCCGCGGATCGCGGCCTCGGCCTGCGAGTTGTCGCGCATCTCGACGAATCCGAAGCCGCGCGAAAGGCCCGTGTACCGATCGGTGATCACCTCGGCTGAGGCGACCTCCCCGTGCGGTGCAAAGGCGGACTTCAGGACCTCGTCTGTGACGCCCTGGGGCAGGTTTCCTACGTAAATCCTCAAACCAACACTCCTGACTGAGTCGAATTTCCCGGGGCACAGCGAGAGCGCAGTCAGGGGGCCGTCGTAGAGAGGACGAAGGCGGCAGAACCGTTACCCGCCAGCCTGGGGACGATTACAGCATATCAGATTGGCGGCGGTCGCCGCATGTCGCCGATGCGGCCCCGCCCCGGGCCGGCCTCCACGCCCCTGGGCTCGCCCGGTGGAGACCCGCCGCGCCGCGTCCCGCGCCGCCGCCTTGACCGCCCCGGGCGCCCTCCATACACTCCGGGCCATCCACACGAATCCGGCGGAGGTCGCGATGAGGACGACGGCAGCGATTCACGTAGGCACCGGACAGCCCCTGGTGGTCGACGAGGTGGACGTTCCCGAGCCCCGCCCGGACCAGGTCATAGTCAACCTTGCCGCGACCGGCGTGTGCCACTCCCAGCTCCACCAGATCGCCGATCCCGCGATCCCCACCCCGTCCATACTCGGCCACGAGGCCACGGGATTCGTGACGCACGTTGGCGCGGACGTAAGGCACGTCTCCGAGGGAGACAGGGTGATAGTGACTTGGGTGTCGCTGGAGCCGCTCCGGGGATTCCCCGACCAGGCGCGGCCCGGCGTCACCTACAGGGGGCAGCCGGTCGACGAGGTGGTCGTGCACGCCTGGGCGCGGGACGTGATCGCCCTCGGGCGGTACGTGGTGCCGATCGGCGACGACGATCCGATCGACATCGGCTGCATCGTGGGATGCGCGGTGCTGACCGGCGCAGGAGCGGTGATGAACACCGCCTCGGTCCGCCCGGGCGACTCGGTGGCCGTGTTCGGGGTCGGGGGCGTGGGCCTGTCCGCCGTGCAGATGGCGGCCGTCCTGCAGGCCCACCCGGTGATCGCGGTCGATCTGGACGACGGCAAGCTGGAGTTCGCCAGGCAGTTCGGGGCAACGCACCTGGTGAACGCGTCGCACGGCGACCCGGTCGAGGCCATCGCAGAGCTTACCGGCGGCGGCGCCGACTTCGCCTTCGACACCATAGGCGTCAGGGCGACCACCGAGCAGATCCTGGCCTCGGTCCGCGCCGGCGGGCCGGGGGCCGACAACCTGGGCGGGATGGCGGTCCTGGTGGGCATACCCGGGCCCGAGATGACGATCGATCCGAACCTGTTCGTGCGCGGCCAGCGCCAGTTCCGCGGCAGCCTGGGGGCCTCGCGCCCACTGCGCGACTTCGAGCTCTTCCTGCGCCTCCACAGGGAGGGCAGGTTCCCGCTGGAGAAGCTGGTCACGCGGCGCTACGCCCTCGAGGAGATCAACGAGGCCTGCGACGACCTGAGGGCGGGACGCATCCTTGGCCGCGCGATAGTCGAGCTCTAGGCCCGGGCCGTCCGCCGCCGGAGCCGCGAGCGCCGTGCTAGGCGGGTCCGCCCTCCGGGCCGGAGCCTGCGTAGATGCCCCTGTACGACTCGGGAAGCAGCGCCGCGATGGCGTGCATGATCCGGTCGGTGCACTCCGCCACGTCCTCCTTGGACGGCGGGCCGTCGGCCTGCGGCAGGCGGAACGGCTCGCCGATCTTGACGCGGATCCGGCCGGAGGGACACAGCACGCGCCACCACGGCCCCATGTGGGCCGTGCCCGTGACCCCGACGGGCAGCAGCGTGGAGCCGGTGGCGATGGCCAGGCGCGCCACCCCCGGCTGGCCCGGCCCCAGGCCGCGGGTGCCCCTCGTCCCCTCGGGGAACAGCACCAGGGCCCTGTCCGACTCGAGGATGCCGCGCGCCCAGCGGTAGGCGCGCACGTCCATCGCCCCGCGCCTCAGCGGGTACGCGCCGTAGTTGGTCAGGAACCACCGCGAGATAGGGTGTCGGAACAGCGAGTCCTTGGCCAGGAACCGCACCGGGCGCGGCAGGGCCGTCGCGACCATCGAGGGATCCGCGTAGCTGAGGTGGTTGGCGACCACGATGAGGCGCCCGCGCCGGGGCACGTTCTCCTTGCCGGTGACCGTCCACTCCCGGGCCATGGCGGCAAGGAGGGTCTTCTCGGTCAGTATGCAGGCGCGGTACAGCGGCCTCATGCCGGCTAGAAGATGGGGGGCGTGACCCCGCGCCAGGCGCCGTTGGCCTCGTAGGCCCGCCCCGCCCGGAGCACGACCTGCTCCTCGAACGGCCGCCCGACCAGCTGGAGCCCTATGGGCAGCCCCTCCCCCGTCAGGCCGCAAGGCACGGACAGGGCCGGAACGCCGGCGTGGTTGAACGGGGCGGTCAGCCTAACCGGCCCTGTCAGGCCCTCCATCACCTGGGCGCTCGACCGGGTGTGGACGTCGGCCGCGCGCGGCGGCGCGCCCGACGACATGGTGGGGCACACCAGCACGTCGAAGCGATCGAGCGCCTCGAGCACCTGGCGGCGCAGCATCTCGCGCAGCTGCAGCGCCTTGTAGTAGGTCACCCCCGGGATCAGGCTTCCCGCCGTGACCGCTATGCGCACCATGTGCGTGAGATCCTGGGCGCGGCGGCGGATCGTGTCCGCGTTCATCTGGCCGAACTCGACGTAGCACAGCGTCCAGTGGATCGGGCCGGCGTGCATGGCCATCGGCAGCGAGACCTCGCCCAGGGAGGCGCCCTGCGCCTCGAGGACGGCCGCCGCGTCCGAGACTGCCGAGACCACCTCGGGCTCGATCCACTCAGGGTCCATCAGGTTGGTGATGACGCCGACCCTGAGGTCCCTCACGCCGGCGTCAAGTCGTGCCGCATAGTCCGGGACCGGGACGTCGGCGGCCCACTCGTCGCGGGGGTCGGGCCCGGCGATGGCGCCGAGCACCAGGGCGGCGTCCTCCACGGTGCGGGTCATCGGCCCGAGGGTGTCCATCGACCAGCACGCCGACATCGATCCCGCGCGGCTCACGCGCCCGAAGGTCGGCCGCAGGCCGACTATGCCGCAGTAGGCGGCGGGTATGCGTATCGAGCCGCCCGTGTCGCCCCCGAGCGTGGCCGCGCAGAGCGCCGCCGCCGTCGCGGAGCCCGAGCCCGCGCTCGAGGAGCCGGGGCTGCGGTCAGGGTTCCACGGGTTCATCGGCGTGCCGTAGGGAAACTCGATGGTCTCGGCTATGGCGAGCTCGGTCATGTTGAGCTTGCCCAGGATGATGGCGCCGGCGTCGCGGAGCCGCGCCGTCACCGTGGCGTCGCGCTCTGCGACCGCGTCCCTGAGGATGGCGGAGCCGCCCGTCGTCGGCCATCCCGCGACGTCGATCTGCTCCTTGATGCCTACGGGCACTCCGTGCAGCGGGCCGCGGCTCCGGCCCGCCGACAGCTCCGCCTCCAGCTCGGCCGCCTCCCCAAGGGCCTCCTCCCGGCCCACCAGGGTCATCGCTCCGAGCCGCCCGTCGAGGCGGTCCACCCGCTCCAGGAAGGCGTGCACGGCCTCGGTCGGAGAGACCTGCCCCCGGCCTATGAGACGGCCGAGGTCGGCGGCGGAGATGCGCCCTACGCCGTCGCCGTCCACGGCTCAGCGCCCCCCGCCGCGCGACGGCCATGTCCGGGGCAGCGGCATGGGCTGGATGTCGTCGATGCCCGGCTCGTCGATGGCGTCCATCGCCGCCATCACGGCCCGGATGTGGCGGGCGACCTCGGTCAGCTCGGGCTCGTCGAGCTCGATGCCGACCGCCCTGGCCAGCGCCCTTACGTCGTCCTTGGACAGATCAGCCACGGTGTTCGTCCCCTCGATTCAGGACCGAATCTGCGGGCTTCGCCCCTCCCCGGATGGGGCCACCCGGAGAGCGCACCGAGATTAACACACCCCCAGCGGGCCTAGCCCCCCTCCCCCTGGGGCGTGCCGCCGGTCAGGAACCCGCCGTCGACGACGATGGTCTGCCCGTTGACGTAGCGGGCCATGTCGGAGGCCAGGAACGCCACCACGTCGGCTATGTCGCCGGGCAGCCCGATGCGCCGCGCCGGCACCCAGGGCCTCGTCTCGTCCGCGTAGGGCGCCGAGTCCCCCCTGCCCGCCTCCTCGTCCGGCGCCAGCACCCGGCTGTCGATGTAGCCGGGGGCCACCGCGTTGCAGTTGATGCCGTGCCCGGACAGCTCCCAGGCCATGCCCAGGGTCATGCGCGCGACGGCGGCCTTGATCGAGCCGTAGACCAGCTGCCCGGGCCAGGACCTAAAGGCCTGCACGCTGCTGAGGCTGATGATCCTCCCCCCGGTCCCCTGCTCGACCATAGCCCTCGCCGCCCTCTGGCTGCACAGGAAGTATCCCCTCAGGCCGTTTGAGACCTGGAAGTCGAAGTCCTGCTCCGTGACCTCCAGGAACGGCTTTTCGATCGGGGCCACCGCGTTGTTTACGAGGACGTCTATGCCGCCGTGCTCGGCGATGAAGCCGTCGAGCATCGCCTCGACCTGCGGGCCGTCGCCGATGTCGGCGAGGTGCCAGGTGGCCCTTCGGCCCTCGCGGGCCACGCGCGCCAGGGTCTCGTCGGCCGAGCTGTCGCGCTCTATGTCGTTGATCCCCACGTCCGCGCCCCTTGCCGCGACGGCGGCCGCTATCGCCGAGCCGATGCCCCGCCGCGCGCCGGTTATCAGCACTCTCTTTCCTTCCAGCATGGCCTCTTGCCCTCCTGCCATTTGACCCCCGCGCGGGCCGCTCCGCGCGCGCCGCGAAGCCCGCCGCGGCGGGGCCTGCACCCCGTCGCGGGGCCGCCGGCCCCGCCGGGCCCCTATGCTACACTCGCCCAAATTCCACATCTGAACAGGCAGGCAATCTTACATGTCGCAAGACAGGCTGAAGTTCGCCCCCGTGGAGGGGGCCGACCGTCTCTTCACCCCCGAGTTCAACCGGGTGCTCGTCGCCCTCAACGACCGTCTCGGACCGCGCGTGGCAGGGCTGCGGGACCGGCGGGGCGAGGTGCTGGCGGCCGCCCTTAGCGGCGACCGGCCGGGATTCCTCCCGCCGTCCGAGGCCACCACCTCGGACTGGCGCGTAGAGCCGATGCCCGACGAGCTCAGGAGGCCCGGGATAGAGATCTCGGGGCCCGCGTCGATAGCCCCGATGCTGATCAACGCCCTCAACCCGGGCCGCGACGGCGAGCGCGCCGAGGGCGACCTCGACGACGACGAGGACGCCGGCGGCCACCGCCTGATCGACACCGTAAATTCCGCTCTCAACCGCCTGGGCGCGGTCGAGCGGACCCTCACCCACAGCGACGAGGCCCGCGGGCGCCACTACAGCCTCGAGCCGGGCGAGCTGCCGTTCTTCATGCACAGGGAGCGCGGGCTGCACCTCGACGAGCCGGAGGTGACCGTCGACGGGGCGCCCGTGCCCGCGGCGATACTCGGAACGGCCCTCACGCTCTACTACGCCGGCAGGGCCCAGGCCGAGCGCGGCCAGGGCGTCTACTTCTACGTGCCGAAGCTCGAGTCGGCCGCCGAGGCCGCCTGGTACCGGGACCTGTTCGACGCCTCGCGCGAGCTGATGGGCCTGCCCGCCGGCTCGATAAAGGCCATCGCCCTAGTAGAGTCGCTGCCGCTGGTCTTTGAGATGGAGGAGACGCTCTTCGCCCTCGGTCCCTACGCGGCCGGACTCAACGCCGCCCGCTGGGACCTCAAGGCCAGCATGTTCGAGTACGTGATGAACGACCCGGACTCTGTCTGGCCCGACCGCTTCGGCGTCGACGTCAGGTCCACGCCCTTCATCGCCGACATCTTCAGGCGGCTGGTGGCCGTGTGCCTTCGGCACGACGCCGTGGCGATCGGCGGGATGGCCACCCCCCTGCCCTCGCGGGACCCCGAGGTCAACGAGGCCGCGGGCAGGTCCATCAGGGCCGACAAGGAGTGGGAGGCCCGCCAGGGGTTCCTGAGGGGCTGGGTCGCGCACATCTTCCACATGAAGACCGCCGCGGACCCGTTCAAGGAGTGGTACGGCACGGGCTGGAAGCCGGGGCCTGAGATGGCCGACCCGGACCGCTACCCCGCGCGCATCGAGGTCCCCCAGGGGCCGGTGACGATCGACGGCACCCGCAGGAACGCGCGCATGCTCATCGAGTACGTAGAGGGCTGGCTCGCCGGCCGCGGCGCCAAGGGCATAGACAGCCTAGAGGGCCGCCCGGGCGTGCATCCCGCCCTGATGGAGGACCTCGCCACGGGCCGCATGTCCACCGCGCAGATAGCCCAGCGCATCATCCACGCCGCCCCGGACTCCGGCACCGGCGAGCGCCACGGCCCGGGGCTGGTGAAGGGCCTGCTGGCAGAGCAGCTCGAGGACATCCTGCGGCTGCGCCGCGAGGCGGGCGTGCTCGACGACGAGATGGACCGGCGCTACCGCGACGCGTTCCGCGTGTCGCTGCGCTGGATCCGCAACTACACCGAGCGCGACTTCCGCAGCCTCGGGACCTACACGCGCGCGGACCTTGCCGGCATGGCCGCCGAGGCGGACGCGCTCTGATGCGGCTTGCGGCCAACCTGTCGATGCTCTTCGGCGAGGTGGACTTCCTCGACCGCTTCGAGGCCGCGGCGTCTGCGGGGTTCGGGGCCGTCGAGTACCTCTTCCCGTACGCGCACCCTGCGGCCGAGCTCGCCGAGCGCCTGGAGGCGAGCGGCCTGCGGCAGGCCCTGTTCAACCTGCCGGCGGGCGACTGGGACGGCGGCGACAGGGGCCTTGCTGCCCTGCCGGATCGCACCGCCGAGTTCCGCGAGGGCGTGGGGCTGGCCGCAGAGTACGCGCGGGCGCTCGGCTGCCCGACCGTGAACGCCCTCGCGGGCGTCGCGCCCGAGGGCGCCGACCCCGAGCGGCTCACCGACACGCTCCTGGGCAACCTCGCGTACGCTGCGGCCGAGCTCGGGCGCTGCGGGATCGGCCTTGTGACCGAGCCGATCAACACGCTGGACATCCCCGGCTTCTTCCTCAATACGACCGCCCAGGCCCGGCGGGTGATCGAGCGGGCCGGGTCCGGCAACCTGAGGATCCAGTACGACGCCTACCACATGCAGATCATGGAGGGCGACCTCGCGCGGACGATCGAGGCCAACCTCGAGCTGATCGGGCACGTGCAGATAGCCGACAACCCGGGAAGGCACGAGCCGGGGACCGGGGAGATCAACTACGGGTTCCTGCTCGCCCACCTCGATCGGCTCGGCTACGGCGGCTACGTCGGGTGCGAGTACCGCCCTGCCGCTGGGACCGTGGAGGGGCTCGGGTGGGCGCGGGAGCACCTCGGGTGAGCGCCGACCGCGACGCGCTGCTCGCGCGCATCCAGGACAAGGTCCTGTGGCTGTCGGTCAACATCGTCCACCACGCGAACAACGTCCGGCCCGCGCGCGACGGGCTCAAGGTCGGCGGGCACCAGGCCTCCAGCGCGTCGGTGGCGACGATCATGACGTCGCTGTACTTCGACTTCATGCGCGGCGGCGACCGAATCTCCGTAAAGCCCCACGCCTCCCCCGTCTACCACGCGATCCAGTACCTGCTGGGCAACCTGGACCAGCGGTACATGGGCACGCTGAGGGACCTGCACGGCCTGCAGGCATACCCGAGCCGTACCAAGGACCCCGACGGCGTCGACTTCTCCACCGGCTCGGTGGGCCTGGGCGCCGTCGCCCCCAACTTCGCCTCGCTTGTGGACCGCTACACGCGCACCCACTCGGACCTCAAGGGCTGGACGCACGAGGAGGGGCTCGGCGGCCGGTACATCAGCCTGGTCGGCGACGCCGAGCTGGACGAGGGGTCGGTGTGGGAGGCGATAGCCGAGCCGACCATGGCGCACCTCGACGACGTGATATGGGTCGTCGACCTCAACCGCCAGAGCCTGGACCGGGTCATCCCCGGCATACGCGTCGGCGCCTGGGCGAGCATGTTCGCCGCCAACGGCTGGACCGTCGTCAACGCCAAGTACGGCAACCGCCTGGAGGCGGCCTTCGCCATGCCCAGGGGAGACCTGCTGCGCGAGGCGATCGACGAGATGTCCAACGAGCTCTACCAGCGGCTGCTGCGGGTCCCGCCCGGCGAGCTGCGCGACTGGCTGCCCCGGGCGAGCCGCTACCCGTCGGACCTGGCCGAGTTCGTCGCGATGTGGGACGACGAGGAGCTCCTCGAGCTGGTCCGCAACCTCGGCGGCCACGACTTCTCCAAGCTGCGCGAGGCGCTGGCCGAGGCCGACGCGGCCGATGGCCCGAGCGTGGTGTTCGCGTACACGCTCAAGGGCTGGATGCTGCCCTCGGTCGGGGACCCGCAGAACCACTCGGTGATACTCAGCGACGACCAGATGGCGCAGCTTCGGACCGGGCTCCGCATCGGAGAGGAGTGGCCCCTGGTCGACCCGCTCAGCCCGGAGGGGGCCGTGCTGGAGGGGGCCCGCGACAGGCTCCGCGGCAACGGGCTTCCGGAGCCGCCCGAGCTGCCCGCCCTGCCCGCCCAGTTCGAGCGCGGCTACCGCGGGTCCATGTCGACCCAGCAGACGTTCGGGCTGGTGCTCACCGAGATCACCCGCGGCGCCGAGGGCATCGCCGACCGCCTGGTCACCGTCAGCCCGGACGTGGCCAGCTCGACGAATCTGGGCGGGTGGATCAACAAGGTCGGCGTCTGGACCGAGCGAGAGGCGGGCCCGCTGCCCGAGGACGTCCAGCGCGCGCTGCGCTGGGAGGAGATCCCGCACGGCCAGCACATCGAGCTGGGCATATCCGAGAACAACCTGTTCATGATGCTCGGCCAGCTCGGCCTCTCGCACGAGATGCTCGGCGAGACGCTCTTTCCCATAGGCACGATCTACGACCCGTTCATACGCAGGGGCCTCGACGCCCTGTTCTACGGCGTCTACGCCGGCGGGCGCTTCATCTTCGTCGGCACCCCATCGGGAATCAGCCTCGGGCCCGAGGGGGGCGCGCACCAGTCGATCAACACCCCGGCGATCGGCATAGGGCTGCCGGACGTCTCCTACTACGAGCCGTGCTTCGGGGCCGAGGTCGAGTGGGTGATGCTGCACGCCCTCGAGCAGATACGGCTAAGGAGCGAGTCCACCTACCTGAGGCTGACCACGCTGAAGGTGGACCAGGGCCTGCTGCCCCTTCCCTCCGACCCCGCCGGGGTCGAGGGCCTGCGCCGCCGCGTGATCCAGGGCGGGTACCGCATCGTGGACCGCTCGGGCCTTGACGGCTACGATCCCGCCCGCAACGTGGTCCACGTGTTCGCCTGCGGGGCCATCGTCCCAGAGGCGATCAGGGCGAGCGAGGCGCTCGTCGGCGAGGGCGTGTACGCGAACGTCATCAACGTGACTGGGCCCGGGCCGCTCTACCGGCGCTACCAGGCCATGGTCAACGAGGTCGCGCGCGGGAGCGACGCTGGGGCGACGGACCCGTTCTGGGACGAGCTGATAGCCCCCTCGGAGCGGCTGGCCCCAATCGTCACGGTGATCGACGGCCACCCGCAGGCGCTCGCCTGGATCGGCGGCGCGCTCAGCGAGCGGGCGTACCCGCTGGGGGTGACCACGTTCGGGCAGTCGGGCAGCCCCTCGGACCTGCACCGGGAGTACGGCATAGACTCCGACTCCATCGCCGGCGCCTGCTTCGGGGCGCTGGGCTACTAGGCCGACGGATGCGACTGGCCCGCAGGCTGTAGAATGGGCCGCCGAACCCACCTCATGGAGCGCTTACCAGCAATGTTCCGAACAGCAGGCATCATCCTCTCACTGGCAGTGGCGCTGGCGGCCCTGGCCGCCTGCGGAGGGGGCGACGCCCCCGCCTCCCCGGAGAGCGCGGGCGGGGCCGGGTCCGAATCCGCAGAAGACGGGGCAGACAAGATGGACGCATCCAGCACGGGGTCAGGCGCGCCGGCGATGACCATAGACACATCCAAGTCGTACTCCGCCACGTTCACGATGGCGGGGGGCGCCACGTTCACGGTCGAGCTGTTCGCAGACAAGGCGCCCGTGACCGTCAACAGCTTCGTGCACCTGGCCAGGAAGGGATACTTCGACGGCACCACGTTCCACCGCGTGATACCCGGCTTCATGTCCCAGGCGGGGGACCCGACGGGCACCGGCACCGGCGGCCCGGGCTACACCTTCGAGAACGAGTTCCACCCCGACGCGCGTCACGACGCGGCCGGCATGCTCTCGATGGCCAACGCCGGGATCAGGAACGGGATGGCCACCAACGGCAGCCAGTTCTTCATCACCCACGCTCCCCAGCCCCACCTCGACGGGGTCCAGCCCGACGGATCGCCCAGGACCGACTGCGCGATGCCCGGCAAGTCGTGTCACACCGTCTTCGGCCGCGTTACGGACGGGCTGGACATCGTGATCAACATGACCCCGCGCAACCCGCAGACGGCCACCACCCCCGGCGACCGCATCGAGAAGGTGGTGATCGCCGAGGAGTGATCCCCGGCCGGTCCGGCTATGCGGTGCCGGCGGCCAGGAAGCTGTAGGCCCGTCCCCCGGCGCCTATCCAGCTCTGGGGGCCGAGTTCGGCCTGCCCCGACAGCGGCAGCCCCTCCACGCGGACCGTGGTGGACGGACGGTCGACACGCACCGACACCCTGCCCCGCTCGAACACGAACGTGACCCCGTCGAGACCGGGCACGCCCAGGTCCCTGCCGTGTACCAGGTTCCTGCGCAGCAGCCTGTCAAGGGGGCTTCGGTCGAGCGCGGAGAAGTCCGCCACCCGCCGCTGGTCGTCGTCGTACAGGTATCCCGCGGGAGGCGCCATCGCCAGCCACCGCACCGCCAGCACCCCCATGGCCACCGCGGCGAGCGCCGGGAAGGTGAGCACCCACCACGGGAAGGACGAGTCGCTCGGCGCGGGTTCGGGGCCGGGAGGCGAGACCGCCGCGGGCTCGGGCACCTGTAGCGCCGCTGGCTCCGGCAGGCTCAGCACGACGAAGTCGCCGGTGTAGGAGTGGGGCCTGCCCGCGTACTCAAGGTCCAGGGTGAGCGCCAGAGCCGACGTGCCCGGCTCGGCGACCGTGGCGAACACGTCGAACACCCAGCCCTCTCCGGACGAGGAGAGCTCGCGCGCCTGTGCCTCGACCACGTGGCCGGACTCCGCCCCGCCCGAGACTTCGAGGCCGATCGCCCCGGTGGGTACGGCGTAGGGCTGCCCGTCGACCGTCACGGAGGCGACGGCCACCAGCGTGCGCTCGCCCGCGGCGAGCTTCCCGTCGATCATGCTCTCTACGCTCAGCACCGGGAAGGGCTGGGCCCGCAGCGAGTGCCGCGAGTTGACCCTGAAGGCCGTGCCCACCCATGTCAGCTCTAGCACCACGTCGTACTCGCCCTGTTCGGTCAGCGGCGCGGCCGAGCCGGAGAAGTACCCGTCGCCCGCGATGGCGTCGGGGCCCAAGCCATCGTCCCTGAGCAGGTAGGTGACCGTCCTGCCGTCCGGGGAAGTGACGTGGGCGTACATCTCCGCGTGCGCCTCCAGGAGCCGCAGCTCCCGCGCGCCGCCGACCAGGTCGACCGGCTCCCCGATGGGCACCGGGCCCGGGGTCTCCAGGCTCAGCTCCATGCTGTTGGGCCGCGAGCCCCATACCGAGAGCGAGCCGCCGATGCCGCCGGCCTCGAGCCTCCAGATCCCGTGCGCCGGCCGCTCGACGTTCCATGCCGCGATGTGTGAGGGGTCAATGGCGGTAGTCGCGTCCTGCGGCATCTCCGCGCCGCTCGGATGCAACAGCCGGATGGAGCCCCCAGACGAGTCCCCCAGCGCCAGCAGCCTCAGGTCCAGCGTGCCCGGCGCCACCACGATGGGAACGGTGAGGATCTCGCCCTGGCCCCGCCCAAATTCGCCCAGCCCGTCCGTCGACATGCCCGACTGCGGGCCCAGCGTGCGCGCCAGGTGGATCAGCTTCGTGGGCGACGAGGCGTGGAGGGCCGTGCCGCCCGAGAGGTCGGAGAGGCTCCGGGCGAGGTCCGCGGTTCGACGCCCCTCCGCGGCGGTCACGAACCGCAGGCCGAATCCCCGGCCGGCGATCCTGTCCACCAGGGGCGTGAGCCGCGCGACGAGCGCATCGGCGTCCCTGCCGCCGTCCACCCCCAGCACGACCGTTATGTCGCTGCCCGGGCCGGCGCGCTCGAGGCCCAGCAGCGTGTTGGCCTCGGCGACGGCCGCAAGCAGGTCGTCGCCCGCCCCGGAACCCGACGCGAGCTCGGCCTCGATGCGGGAGGCCATCTCGCCGAATCCGTCGCCAGAGGGGGCGATCGGGCCCAGGACGGTTGACGGCCGCTCGGCGTCGATGAAGGCGACGGGCCGGTCGGGTTCGAGCGCGGCGAGGAGCGACATCACCGAAGCCGCCATGTCCGCGGCGTCGGGGGCCCGGCGCAGCGCCTCCCCCTCGGCGACGAACACCGTCATCGCCTCGCCCTCCTCGGGGTCCGCAGCCTGTGCCGTCGCGGGGAGGAGCGATCCCCCTACGGCTACGGCGGCCATCAGGCCTAGTGCCAGCAACGCTCTCGCGGCCATGTGCGCCCTCCATTCGGCGTCGATGCCGGGCGGGGCGGTCAGCCCCGCTCGCATGTTCCGGAAAGTTCCAAGCCTAGTAAAAAGTCGCGCGCGCGGACACCCCATTGAGCGCACGGTTTTGGCCGAGTTTCGCCGCGCCGCGGCGGCTGTGGCGGCGGATTGCCCGGCGGTGAGGCGCGGCGCGATAATCGAGCGGTGAAATCGACCGGGCTGATGGCGGCGCTCGTCCTGCTGGCGGCGGCCGCGCTGGCGGCGCCGGCGGGCTGCGGCGACGCGGGGAGCGTGCGCGGCCGCATCGTGGAGGTCGAGAGCGACGGGGTCCTCAGCCCGCGGTCGGTGGCCGTGATCGACGTGGACGGGCGCAGGTGGGAGTTCGAGGTGTCGGACGTGTTCGGCCACTTCACCCCGGCGCACCTTCGCCAGCACATGCTCTCGGGGGAGGAGGTCGAGGTCTCCTACCGCCGCGAGGGATCGCGGCTGGTCGCGCACGGCATCGAGGACTCGCCCTGAGGGGCGGGGGCCCGGCCTAGGGCGGCGGCGCCCTCCTGGACTTTCGGCGCGCCAGCATGGCGATGTACAGGCCGCCGCCTATAAGCACGGCGAACACGGCGAAGAAGGCCAGCGTCCCGGCCATCCCCCCGGTGATGCTGCGGTCCACGACCTCGAGGGGCACCCGCAGCTGAGCCTGGCCCTCGCCCGCGTCCATCTCCACGCGCGCCGTCCACTCCCCCGCCCGCTTGATCAGCAGGTTGGCGCGGTACTGCCGCGGCTGCTCCGGGGTGCTCAGGGCGAGCGACTGGTACGTCGGCACCCCCTGCTCGTCGTCGATCACGATGAGCACGATAGCGTCGGTCACCGCCTCTCCCGTGGCCGCCAGCCTCGGGGTCACCACGAAGTGCACGGTCCCGGCGGCGGGCGCCGACGGCAGCACCTGGACGGTCACGTCGTAGGGGTCTTCGGTCACCCTGTATATGCCGCGGGCGATCTCCTGCACCTCCCCGGCCGACTGGGCCCAGGCCGCTGGCGCGAGCGCGCACGCGGCCCCCAGCACGGCCAGGGCCGCGGTCGCGCGCACCGCCGCCGCCTTTCCCAGGGGTCCCATCACGGGCGCGGGCTAGGCATCGAGCACGGCCTCCAGCGCCGCGCCGAGCTCGTCCTCGTTCACGAAGCCCTCGAACTTGACCGCCACGCGGCCGTCCCGGTCCAGGACGAAGGTGAACGGCTCGGATAGCAGGCCCCACTCCTCCATCTGGGGGACCAGCCGCGCCGACGACAGGTCGGAGAGGGTGTGGGGGTTCTCGTAGACCTCGATGTGGATGAAGTTGGCCCGGCCCGCGTGTCGCGCCCTGAGCGCCGACAGGACCTCGACCTGCGGGCCGCAGGTCGCCGTGCGGCAGAACGCGGGGGTGGCGAACGAGACCACGGTGGGAATTCCGCTGCCGAGCGCGTCCGCGACGGTGAGCCTGTAGAGCTCGGGGTCGGGCCGCGGCGAGCTGGTTATCGCCGCCAGCTCGTCGGGGTCGGTGGGGTCGGCGAACCCCTCGCTCGTCCTGTTCCTGCTGGCCGGTGGGACCGTCCCGACCGCCGGCGCCGAGCTGGCCGTGGCCACCGAGAGCTGGGCGCGGCCGACGCCCGTCGCGCCCCCGGGCAGGAACACGCGCGCCTCGATCCCCCAAAGTCCGGCGTGCTCGAACTCCACGAACGTCGAGAAGATGCCGCCGGGCGCCACCGGCCAGGGCCTGAACACGGCACCGGCGCGCACCACGTCGCCGCCGCCGCCGCCCAGCGGCTGCATCTGCACGGAGGCGGTGGGAGACTGCACGGGACCGTCCGGGCCGATGAGCGCGAAGGCCAGCCGGTTGCCCGGCCCGGCGGCTAGGTCCGTCGCGGCGACGACCAGCTGGAGGACCTGCACGGCCGGGAGGCCGGCGGTCGCGGTCGGTCCGGCACCCTCCGTCGTCCGCGGGGTCGCCCCGGCGACCGTCGTCCCCTCGCCGCCAGGCGAGCACGAGACCGCCGCCAGCGCCGCGAGCGCGCACGCCATCAGCGCGAGCCGCGCGCGCCGGGCGAAATTCGCCCGGCTCATGTCACGCCGGATGCGGGTGTACACAGGATGTTGTGGTTGGGGTTGCATCTATCCACATCATATGTTACGTTGTCTCTGCCAGTGCCGAACCCTTACCGCCTTTCTCTAAGGGACCCGTAGGCATAGCACTGGCTCCTCCTCGTGGCCCCCGTTGCCGTAGGCATCGGGGGCTTTTAATTTCTCGGGGCTGCCCTACTGGGCCGTCCACCCGCCGTCGATCACCAGCGACGAGCCGGTGACGAAGGGCGCGCCGTCCGAGCACAGCCACAGGACGGCGTCGGCCACCTCCTCCGGGCGCCCGATGCGCCCCACGGGGTGGGACGCCCTCCAGACCTCCACCTGGTCGGGGGTCGCCTCGGCGTAGCGGTCGAACATCGGCGTGTGAATGCTCGCCGGGCACACCGAGTTGATGCGGATCCCCTCCGCCGCGTAGACGAGCGCGGCGCTCTTCGTCAGGCCGATTACCGCGTGCTTGCTGGCCGTGTAGGCTCCGGACGCGCTGGCGATCAGGCCCGCGATCGAGGACATGTTGACGATGACGCCCCTGGACGGGCCGGCTGGGTCCTGGGCGAGCATCTGGGCGATCTCGTACTTCATGCACAGCCACACGCCCTTGACGTTCACGTCGATCGTGCGGCGCCACTCATCGATTCCGTACTCGTGCACCAGGGCCGGGCCGTCGCCGGACACGCCGGCGTTGTTGAAGCCGATGTCCAGCCGTCCGTAGGCGTCCACGGCGGCGGTCACCATGGCCTCGACCTGCCCTGCGTCCGACACGTCGGCCCGGCAGAACATGGCCGCGCCGCCCTCGCGCTCGATGCGGCCCACGACGCCTGCGCCGCGCCGCTCGTCGAGCCCGTTCACCACCACGCTCGCCCCGCGGCGCGCCAGCGCAAGCGCGGTCGCCTCGCCGATGCCGGCCGTCGCGCCGGTCACAAGCGCGACCCGCCCCAGCAGGTCCCGTCCCCCGCTCTCCGTCACTGCGCCGTCCACCCCCCGTCCACTGATATCGCCGCCCCGACCACGAACGAGGAGCGGTCCGAGGCCAGCCAGGCCACGACGTCGGCCACCTCCGCGGGCCGGGCGAACCGCCCTATCGGGTGCGCGCCCATCCACCGCCCGACCAGGTCGGGGTCGTCGCGCTCGAAGCGCTCGATCATCGAGGTGCGGGTGACGGCCGGGCACACGGCGTTGATGCGTATCCCCATGGGCGCGTATGCGACGGCGGCCTGGCGGGTCAGGCCGATGATGGCGTGCTTGCTGGCGTTGTAGGCCGGGGAGGCCCCGCCCACGAGGCCGGCGATCGACGACATGTTGACTACCGAGCCCGAGGGCCCGCCTGCGTCCTGCTCGACCATCCGGGCCAGCTGGTACTTCATGCACAGGAACGTCCCGGTCAGGTTCAGGGCCACCGTCGCGTCCCACAGGTCCTCCGGGTAGGTGTGGGTCACGGGCCCCATGCCCTCGTGCCCTGCGTTGTTGCAGGCTATGTCGAGCCGCCCGTAGCGCGCCACGGCCTCCTCGACGAGCCCCGCGGCCTGGTCCGGCTCCGTTACGTCCGCTGCGACGAAGGTCGCCTCCCCTCCCCCGGCGCGTATCTCGCCCGCCACCGCCTCGCCCAGCTCGCGGTTGGTGCCGTTGACCACCACGCGGCAGCCCTGCCGCGCCAGCTCAAGGGCGATCGACCGCCCGATCCCCCTGGTCGAGCCCGTGACGACCGCCACCCTGCCGGCGAGCTCCGGGTAGGCGCCCTTCTCGATGTCCATGCATAAGAGCCTACCGAATCGCGGGCCGGCGCGTGGGGGCGCTTCCTCGCCGCGCCCCGGGACGGGCCGCGCGGCGCCGCCCCGGGGCGTACGGGAGCCTGTGCTATCGTTTGACCGGGCGAGGGGCCGGGCGCCGGCTGCCGGCCCGCATCAAAGCCCGGGGGACTCGGATGCAGACTCTCAGAGGCGCTCGAGCCGTGGCACTCGCGCTGGCGGCCGCGCTGGCGCTCGCCGCCGCATGTGGACAGGAGGCCGTGCGAACGGCCGAGGAGGAGCCCACCGCCGACCCCGGCGAGGCCGCCTCCGCGCCCGCGGTGCCGACGGCGACGTCCGAGCCCGGCGACCAGGTCCAGGACGGTGCCGCGCCGGAGGCGCCGGCGGGTTCGGTGACTTACAAGATGGGGCTGTTCGAGGAGCCGATAACCCGGAACTACTGGGCCTTCTACGGCGGGCCGGGCGGCTCGGTCTGGAGCGGCTACGTGCTCCAGGGCCACACAACCTCTCTCTACGGCTACTCCGACCAGCGGTTCGACTGGGTTCCGGTCGCGGCCGCCGACCTTCCGACGGAGATGGCCAGGGAGACCGTGGACGGCGTCGAGTACTGGACCACTGAGGTGCCCATACGGGAGGGTATCGAGTGGAGCGACGGCGAGGAGCTCAACGCCGAGGACGTGGTGTTCACGGTCGGCACGGTGCTCGAGATGGGCCTCGGCGCCGACTGGGCGAGCGCCATCGACGCCAACTTCCTGGACCGCGTGGAGGCCCTGGACAGCCATCGGCTCAAGATCTTCTTCAAGACCGCCGACGCCGAGGGCAACCCGCTCACGCCGGGCCTGGCGGTCTGGCAGTTCGGCCTGGCCATGGCGCCCATCCTCGCCGAGCACTACTGGGCCCCCGTGGTCGAGGCGGCCATGGGCGCCGGCGACGGCGCCCAGCAGATCGAGGCGCTCTTCGCCCACGTGCCGGACGACGCGCCCAGCGCCGGGGGCTACGACTTCGGGCGGTGGGAGCCCGGCGCCTTCGTGGAGAACGAGGCGGTCGACAGCTTCTTCCAGAGGGGTGCGATGGTGACCCAGTACGCCGACGGCACCTACGTCGAGGCGAACGGGCGGCTCGGCTATACGACGACGCTCTACGGCGAGGCTGCCGGCGACAAGATCCTCGAGTTCGAGGTCGGCCCGCACGCAGACACGGCGCTGTTCAGCGTCTACGGCAACCAGGACACCGCGGTCCTCGCCCTGGCGAGCGGCGACATCGACTACGTCTTCAACCCCCTCGGCCTCGAGAAGGGGTTCCGGGACAGGATCCGCGACGCCGAGGACCTCGTTACCGTCAGCAACCTGGACAACGGGATCTTCTACCTGGGCTTCAACGCCCGCAAGGAGCCGATGAGCTTCGTGGCGTTCCGCCAGGCGGTGGCAACGGTCATAGACAAGGAGTTCGTGGCCCGGACCATCCTGCAGGACGCGGCCATACCGATGTACTCGGTCGTGCCCGAGGGCAACGCCCTGTGGTTCAACCCGGACGTGACCAAGTTCGGCCAGGGCGCGAGCCGCGCGGAGCGCGTGGCCCGGGCGGTCGAGCTGCTCAAGGCCGCCGGCTTCACCTACGAGCAGGAGCCGGAGGTGGACGCCGACAACAACTTCGTGTCCAGGCAGGGCCGGGGCCTTAGGACGCCCGACGGACAGGAGGTGCCGACGCTCGAGATCATCGCGCCGAGCCCCGGCTACGACCCCCTGCGCTCGACGTTCGCCATCTGGATCGAGCGGTGGCTGAACGACGTCGGCATACCGGCGCGGGCCAACCTCACCGGGTTCAACGTGATCGTCGACAGGCTCTTCAGCGACACGGTGGCGCGCGACCTGGACATGTGGATACTGGGCTGGAGCCTGAGCGTCTTCCCCGACTACATCGAGGCCTTCTTCCACAGCCGGCACGCCCCGGAGAACGAGGAGGGCGGCTCGAACTGGGGAGGCTACTCCAGCCCCGCCCTGGACGAGATGGCGACCGGGCTGCTCACCGAGACGACCATTGAGGGCGCGAGGGAGAGGGTGCTCGCGATCCAGGAGTTCCTGTCCGAGGACCTGCCCTACGTGCCGCTCTTCACGGTGCCCAAGCTGGACGCGTACCGCCCGTCGCGGGTCGAGTTCCCGTACACCACCGTCCTGGGCGGGCTGGTCAGCCAGGGCGGCCTCCAGCACATCGCGCTGATCAAGTAGCGCGGACCGGGCGGACCGGCGCGCAGGGCTAGGTCGGTCCGCATCATGGCCCCATTCCTGCTCAGGCGAACGCTCCAGATCGCGCTGACGCTGTTCGTCTTCCTCTCGATCGTCTTCTTCGTAGTCAACGCCCAGCCCGGCGACGTCAGCAACTTCTACGCGCTAAACCCCGACATCCCCCCCGAGACACGCGAGCAGCTCAGGGACCTTTTCGGCGTCAGCGACCCGCTGTGGAAGCAGTACGCGACGCACCTCAAGAACACCTTCACCGGCAACTTCGGGGTCTCGTTCAGCCTCTACCCCCGCACGGTCGCCGACGTGATAGCAGAGAGGCTGCCCCGCACGCTGATCCTGTTCCTGACCGCGACCGTGATCTCCTTCTACCTTGGGTTCGCGCTCGGCAAGGTGATCGCCTGGCGCAGGGGCGGATGGACCGAGTACACGGCCACCGTCGGCGGCGTCGCCCTGTACACGCTGTTCACGCCGTGGTTCGGGCTGATGATGATCTGGCTGTTCGCCTTCCACCTCGGGTGGTTCCCGATAGGCAAGTTCCTCGACCCTGTGCTGTGGCAGGGCGCGCCCGTCACGGGCAACGACGTCTTCGTTCGGATGATCTACACCGGGCTCGCCGCGGGCGCGGCGCTGCTCGCCGCCTGGATGATCACCGCGAGGATGCGGGTGCCGCACGCCGGGGCCGTCCGCGCGGGCGCCGCCGCGGCGGCCGTGGGGGTCGCCGCCGGGGTCTGGGCGGCGACCGGGACCGGCCACCTTGCGTGGGACATCCTCAGGCACATGGTTCTGCCCGTGGCGACGCTCACGCTCATCAGCTTCGCGGGCACGATGCTGCTGACGCGAAACAGCATGCTCGAGGCGATGCGCGAGGACTATGTGCTCACCGCCCGGGCAAAGGGCCTCGCCGAGAGGGACGTGCGCGACCGCCACGTCGCGCGCAACGCCATGCTGCCCGTGGTGACGCAGCTGGTGTTCAGCTTGGCGTTCGCGGTCGACGGCGGGGTCATCATCGAGTCGATCTTCTCGTGGCCGGGGATGGGCCAGACCCTGGTGTCGGCGGCGACCACAGAGGACCTTCCGCTGGCCGTGGGAGCCTTCGTCTTCGTCGGCATGTTCGTGATGGCGGCGCACCTTGCCGCCGACGTCCTCTACATGCTGCTGGATCCCAGGATCAGGCACCGCTCGTGAGCGCGTCGCCCGCCCTGCCGACCGGCCCCCAGGCGCCCTCGGCGATCGGCCTGTGGAGGGTGCGGGCGCTGCTCGCCGCGCGCGCCGTGCGCGGGAACTGGTCGCTTTTCACCCGGACGCGCGTCGGCCTGATAGGGCTCGCGATCATCATCTTCTACGCCCTGTTCGCACTCGCCCACCCGGTCCTGATGAACACGGTCTGGGACCCGAGCATCTACGATCCCGTCGTCGGCTACTCGTTCGACGAGACGCGCCAGCCGGCCCCGCCGAGCCTGCGGCACCCGCTGGGCACCGATCCCCTGGGCCGCGACGTCCTGAGCCAGCTGATGTTCAGCGCCCGCTCGGAGTTCTTGCTGGGCCTGCTCGCCGCCGCGATCACCGTTACGATCGGCACCGCCGTCGGGGCCGCCGCGGCCTACTTCGGCGGGGTGGTGGACGCTGTGCTGATGCGCCTCGCGGACATCATGATCATGATGCCGGCCATCAGCGTGCTGATCGTGCTGAGCGCGCTGATAGGGGTCGAGCACTTCGAGCTGGCGGTGATAATAGGCGTGCTGTCGGGCTTCGGGGCGACGGGCGTCGTCCTCAAGTCCCAGGCCCTGTCCGTGGTGGTCAAGCCCTACATGGACGCCGCGCGCTCGGCGGGCGGCGGGCCGATCTACATCATCTTCGTACACGTCGTGCCGAACCTGCTGCCCATGTCGTTCCTGTACATGATGTTCACGGTGACCGGCGCGGTCTTCTCGGAGGCCGTGCTCAGCTTCCTGGGGCTGCTCGACGTCCGCATGAGCTGGGGGCTGATGATCCACACGACCGAGTCCGCCGGGTACCTGCTGCAGGTGGGCGGCTACTGGTGGCTGATCTTCCCGGCCAGCCTCTCCATCACGCTGCTGTGCTCGTCGTTCTACTTGGTCGGGCGCTCGCTCGACGAGGTGGTCAACCCAAGGCTTCGGCGGCCGTGAGCGCGCGCACCGGCCCCTCAGCACCCGTCCTCGCGGTCGAGGACCTGACGATGCACTACTCGACCCGGGCCGGCCCCCTGCGCGCCGTCGACGGGGCCTCGTTCTCCGTCGAGCGCGGCAGGGCCCTGGGGCTGGTGGGAGAGTCCGGGTGCGGCAAGTCGTCGATCGCCCTCGCGCTCCTGCGGCTGCTTCCGGACAACGCGTCGATGTTGGGGGGGCGGATCCTGCTCGACGGCGAGGACCTGACGAGCGCGTCCGAGGAGCGCATGCGGGAGTGCCGGTGGGACCGGATATCGATGGTCTTCCAGGCGGCGATGAACTCGCTGAACCCGGTCTACCGCGTCGGCGACCAGATCGCAGAGGCGTTGCTGCTACATCTTTCGTCCGCGCCCGAGGAGGCGCTCGGGCGGGTGCGAGGGCTCTACGAGCTGGTCGGGCTGGACCCGGAGTTCATCGGGCGCTACCCGCACGAGTACAGCGGGGGCATGAAGCAGCGGGCCGTGATAGCGATGGCGCTGGCGTGCGAGCCGGACGTGATCATCGCCGACGAGCCCACCACCGCCCTGGACGTCATCGTCCAGGACCGGATCCTGCGGGAGCTCAGGGCGCTGCAGGCCGAGCGCAGCATGGGGATGGTCTACATCTCCCACGACATGGCGGTGATCGCCGAGGTGAGCGACGACGTGGCCGTGATGTACGCCGGGAGGATCGTCGAGTACGGCGGCGTGCGCGAGATCTTCGAGGACCCCATTCACCCCTACACCGAGGCGCTGATGGCGGCCTTCCCGAGCGTCACCGGCGAGAGGCGCGAGCTCTCGACCGTCGCGGGGGACCCCCCCACCCTGCTCGATCCCCCGCCGGGGTGCCGCTTCCACCCGCGGTGCCCGCTGGCCACGAACGAGTGCCGGACGCAGCGGCCCCCGGTCGTGCGCAGGGGACGGCGCTGGGCCGAGTGCTGGCACCCGAGGGGCCAGGGGGTGGGCCCGTGACCGGTCCGGGCCCGGACGCCGCGAGTGTGAGGGGGGACGCTGCGCGCGAGCGGCCGCTCGTCAGCGTCCGCGGCCTGCGCAAGCACTTCCCGGTCGACTCGGGGCTGCTGATGCGCCGGCGCAGGTGGCTGCACGCCGTCGACGGCATCTCGCTCGATCTCGCCCGCGGCGAGAGCCTCGGGCTCGTGGGCGAGTCCGGCTGCGGGAAGACGACGGCGGGCAGGCTCATCGTGCGGCTCGACGAACCCACCGGCGGCCACGTGCTGTTCGACTACGGCGACGGGGAGCCCCGTGACATAGCGGCCCTCGGGGGCGCCGGGCTAAAGGCGTTTCGCCGGCGTGCCCAGATGATCTTCCAGGACCCGTACGAGTCCATGAACCCGCGGCGCACGGTGTTCGACACGGTGGCCGAGCCCCTGGTCGTTCAGCGCATTGGAGGTCCGGCAGAGCGCCTGGAGCGCACTTCTAACATGCTCGAGGTGGTGGGGCTCACGCCCCCGCGAAACTTCCTGTTCCGCTATCCGCACGAGCTGTCGGGAGGACAGCGCCAGCGCATCGCCATCGCCCGCGCCCTGGTGGTGGAGCCGGTCTTCATAGTGGCGGACGAACCGACGTCGATGCTCGACGTGTCGATCCGCACGGGCGTGATGAAGCTCATGGAGGACCTGGCGGGGCGCCTTGGAGTCAGCTACCTGTACATCACGCACGATCTGGCCGTCGCCCGTTACATGTGCGGGCGGATCGCCGTGATGTACCTGGGCAAGATCGTAGAGATGGCGGAGACCGAAGAGCTCCTGCACCACCCCAGGCACCCGTACACGCAGGCCCTGCTCGCCTCGGTACCGGTGCCCGACCCCGGCGCTGTCCGGACGCCGGCGGCCATCGAGGGGAGCGTCGCCGCCCCCGTCGACCCGCCCGCGCGCTGCCGGTTCTACGACCGCTGTCCACTGGCCGACGACGGCTGCCGCGACAGCGATCACCCTCCCCTCGAGGACGTGGGCGGCGGACACCTGGTGGCCTGCTACAAGGCGTAGGGGGCTGCCCTCCGTCCCGCGCGCGGTGCCCCGGAACAGGTCCGCCTCGCGGGCGCGATCACTCCGATAGCACGCCCGTCTCCGGATCCAGGGGCAGCAGCACCGTGAACGCGGTGTAGCTGCCCTGCTCCGACGCCGGGATGATCTGCCCGCCGTGCTCGCGCACGATGTCGTGGGACAGGCTCAGCCCCAGCCCGGTGCTGAGGCTGCCCTCCCTGGTGGTGAAGAAGGGGTTGAAGATCTTCGCCATCACCTCCGGGGCCATCCCCGCTCCGTTGTCCCTTATCGTGATCTCAAGGTGCTCCGGCGTCCGCCGGCTCCCTACCCTGAGTTCCGGCTCGTACCCGTCCCCCGAGGTCTGGGCCCGCTCGGCCATGGCCTGGCAGGCGTTGGTCACGAGGTTGGTGAATACCCTGGCGAGGTCCTCCGGGACCACGGTGACCTGCCCGACCCTGGGATCGAGATCGCTCTGGATCCTCGCGCTGAAGCCGGGCACCTGGGCCTGGACCGCGTTGTGGGCCAGGCCCACCTGGTCCGAGAGCAGGGCGTTGAGGTCGACCGCGCTGAAGCTGCCCGTGCCCCTGCGTCCCAGCGCCAGCATGTCCCCCACGATCCGGTCGGCCCTGTCGCTGTGGCTGACGACGTGCCCCATGTTCTCCTCGAGGTCCCTCGTCAGCTCGCCAAGCTCCTCTGTGTCGATGCCGCCCGGCTGCTCCGACATCTCCCTGAGCTGGCGGGCCGCGAGCTCCGAGGTCTCGGCGAAGTTGCGTATGAACTGCAGCGGGTTGCGGATCTCGTGGGCCACCCCGGCGGAGAGCTCGCCGAGCTCGGCCAGCTTCTGCTGGCTGACTATCCGGTCCTGGGCGTGCCTTAGCTCATCGAGGGTGTGCTCGAGGGCGGCGTTCTTGTCGCGGAGCTTGTCGGACAGCTCCTGCACAAGGTCCAGCTGCATCGCGCGGATGGAGCTGAGGCGCAGGGTCTCGAGGGCCATGCAGGACTTGGAGACCTCGTCGTTGCCCCACGGCTCGATGCGGTATTCGAAGTCGCCCAGCCCCAGTCGCCGTATCCATATCTCCACCGCCACGACCCTTACCCCAACGTGGATCACGAGGCCGGTCAGCGCCAGCATCGCGGCAAGGGTTGCCGCGGCGAGGGCCATCAGCGTGATGCCGCCGCTGAGCGCGATCTGTACGTTGGTGGCCACGAGGAGGCCCACGATCGTGAATATCAGCAGTATCTGCTGAACGGAGTAGCGCCTCAGGGAGAACTTCGAGAGTCCAAAGGGATCGTTGGATTGGCTGTGCGGGTCGTGGAGCCGACTCTCTGTGACCATCGCTCTGTCCCCTTCCTGCCGGAGCATGGCGCGGGGGCGTCGCATCCGCCGCGCCGCGCCTCCCCAAGCGGTGTGCGCCCCCGCGACTCGGCCGGGGACTGCGCGCCCGACGGGTCTCGGGCGACGCTGCGGAACGGCATCAGGCCCCGAGCCGACCGCTGGATGGCGCTGGGGTCAACGATACCCATAGGCAGCCGCGGCGGCAACGTGAAGGGGTGGGGCTCTTTCCGCTCCATGGTGAGCGCTCCCCGGCGGTTGGGGTCCAGGTGCCGGCGATGCGGCGCAGGCTCACCGGACTGTGGCGGCCGCGACCGGGGATGGCGCGCGGCGGCAGGTCACCGGCGCCCTTCAGCTGGAGTATGCACTTGCCGTTCCGTCTTGACCTCCTGTGCCTGGGCAGGACCAGGGCCGTCCGGCGCAGCGTCGAGGCGCCCGGGGGATCGGATGCCGATTGCCGGGCGCAGGTGCGGCGGGTTAACCTGCCTCCCGCAGGCGGGGCGCGCCGCCTGACCAGAGAGCGTGCGGTGGAACCCGCCCTGGCGGCGCGCCACATCGTCCGACGCCCGGTCGCGTCGACGCTCCGGGAAGTGCCGGCCCCCCCGGCCTGCGCCCATACGCCTGCGGGCGCATCCGTGCCCGAGGCGGCCGGCGTCCCCGATGAACCCGGCGCGACCGCAGTGAGCCGACGGGCCAGGCGCCGCCATGCAGCGAAGGGAGGCCGGAAGTGCGCATCACCCTCACCAGCGTGTTCGTAACCGATCAGGAAAGGGCCCTGAGGTTCTACACCGAGGTCCTCGGCTTCGTGAAGAAGCACGACGTGCCCGTGGGAGAGTTCAGGTGGCTCACCGTCGTGTCGGCCGATGATCCGGACGGGACCGAGCTCGTGCTCGAGCCGGACGCCAACCCCGTATCCCAGGCGTACCAGAAGGGGATATTCGACCAGGGCATACCGGCGGCGTCCTTCGGCGTTGCCGACATCCGCGCAGAGCACGAGAGGCTGAGGTCGCTGGGCGTGGCTTTTACGATGGAGCCGACGGAGGCGGGCGCCGTCACCATCGCCGTCCTGGACGATACCTGCGGCAACCTGATACAGCTGATGCAGACGTAACCGCCGGCCACGGTGGCCGGGGCGCGCCCGCAAACAGCTCCCTGGCGTCGCTCGCCCCTCCCGCATGGGTTCGATCCGCGGTGGTGCGGCCGTCAAACGGTCGCAGCGCGTAGCCCCATTTCTCGCGAGCGAGCGCCACTACATGACGAGGTGGGTGGGAACGAGTCGCCGCGCAGCGGCGTCCGCCACCAGCCTCAGCCTCGCGGGGTATAGGCTTCCAGCAGGGCCGGGGCGTCGTCCCCTCCGAACGCGACCAGTGTGACCTCGCTGGGACCGTTGACCGTGGCCAAGACCCTCCCGATGTCCATCTCCACCCGGCGACCGTCGGCGAGCGGAAGGACGCCCCGGTCCACCGGCTCGATGCCCAGCTCGCGCAGCAGGCTCGCGGGCGAAGTCGTGTAGGCGGCCCCGGCATGCACCGTCGCCTCCACCTCCCGCCCCTGCTGGCCGTCCATGCCTGCAATGCGCAGCGGCCACGGGATCTCATTGAAGGCGTGGACCGCACCATGAGGGATGCACGCCCGGCAGGCGCCGGAGGCCGGCGCGGCCCGGATCCGAAAGGAACCTTCCACGCTGCGGTCGCGAGCGGCCGGCGCGCAGGCCGCGGTCCGGTCCCCGCGGCCGTCAGGTCCGCTTCATAAAGGCCGAAATCACGGGCAGGATCCGGTCTGGAGTCTCTTCGGCAAGGAAGTGGCCGCAGTCCTCGAACTCGTGCACCTCGGCGTTCGCCAGCTCGGACCGCCATATCTCCAGTTCCTTGCGTCTGAACGCGATGTCCCTCGCGCCCCAGAGGATGAGGGCGGGCAGCCGCGAGAAGGCCTCGCGGTCACTCCAGATGGAGTCCAGCCATTCGGACTCCCCAACGATCGCGCCCGGCAGGGCCGCGCTCGCCGAGCGCGCGTCGGGCGTGGGCTGGGCTCTTCGGTAGTGCTCCATCACCCGCCTCGTCAGGGCCTCCCTCCTGCCCGTCGCCCTGGGCATCACCTGGTTGACGAAGAAGTTGAAGCGCCTTATGAGGAGCTGGCCCACCCAGCTCGACATCATGAAGCTGAACGATCGGAAGTGCCGATCGTCCGAGACCGGCCAGCACCACGTGTTGGCGATGACGATCCGCCGGACCCTGTCCGGGTGGGTCCGGGCGAAGTGCAGGCCGATCGGTCCGCCCCAGTCCGTCATGTACAGCGTCACGTCACGGAGCCCGAGGTGGTCGAGCAGCGACGCGAGCGCGCCCGCGTGGGCCTGGGGCCGGTGATCCTCCCTGCCGCCGCGCGACGATAGGCCGAAGCCGACGTGGTCCATCGCGATGCAGCGGAACTCGGATCTAAGGCCCCCGACCAGGTGGCGGAACTCGAAGGACCAGGACGGGTTACCGTGCACGAACACGACGGGCTGCCCGGCGCCCTCGTCGATGTAGTGCATCGACCGGCCTGAGGGCGTGCCGAAGAACCTGCTCTCAAAGGGAAACATCTCGGCCGATACCCAGCCGGGGCGCGCCGGCGAGCTCTCCTGCGTCATTGGAAGTCCTCCCTGCCGGCCGCGGGGCCCGCCCCGCGCGGTCCCCGTCTGGCCCGCACCGCTCCCGGGGCCTCGAGGGCGCGGGAGCGCCGCTAGAGCGACCGTCTCGCGGCGGAGGGTGCGGGCCTGGTGGGGATCGCGCCCACGACGGTCGGTAGTGAGCCGACCGCCCTTGCCCCTAAGCTAGTGGCCGCGCCCCAATGCTAGCACCCGCCGGTCGGCCGGGCAGCAGTCGCGCCCCGCCTGGTGGGTACCCCTTCGACGCAGACGACCATGGCGGGCGCTCTTCGGCAATGGCCCTCGGGATGCCGGTGACGCGGCGCCACCTCGCCGAAACAAGGAGGCTCAGGTGACCTCGTTGAGCTTCCCCGTGGCGCAGTCGTAGACGAAGCCGCGCACGTCGTCCTTGTTGGGGACGAAGATGGTTGCCTGGATGCGCGCGATGGACTGCCGCACGTCCTGGTACACGTCGGAGAAGGCCTCGAGGGCGAAGGCCGGACGCAGGCCCGTTTCGGCCATGATCGCGTCCTTCACGTCGTCGTCGTGGAAGGTCGCCATGCCGCAGTCCGTGTGGTGGATGAGGATGATCGAGGTCGTGCCCAGCAGGCGTTGGGAGATCGTCAGGGAGCGGATGGCATCTTCGGTTACTACGCCGCCGGCGTTGCGGATGACGTGGGCGTCGCCTTCACTGATTCCCAGCAGGATATGAGGATCGATGCGGGCGTCCATGCATGCCAAGACGGCGAGGCCGAGCCTCGGATGGCGGGGCAAGTCGCCCTTGTCGAAGTTCTCGGCATATCGCGCGTTGTTCGCGAGCAGTTCATCGGTGACGGACATCGCCCTTCCCTACGGCGCCGCGTCGGAGTTGGTGGGCCCGGTAGGGATCGAACCTACGACCAATCGGTTATGAGCCGACCGCTCTGACCTCTGAGCTACGGGCCCCTCGCCCAATACTAGCACCCGCCGGTCGGCGGCTAGCCGTAGCGCCGTCCGCCTGTCCCAGACCGCGCGCCGTACCACCGCAGGCGGGCAGGCGGACGCTGGTTTGACTGTCCGCCTGCGGCTGTCCTAAGGTCTGCCGGTGCCGCCCGGGCGGGCCGCGACAGATCGACCTTGGCCGTCTCCTCCAAAATCCAGAGCGCCATGGAGCGAGGCTCCTGGATCCGGCGCATGTTCGAGGAGGGGGCGGCGCTCAAGGCTCGGCTCGGACCCGAGAACGTCTTCGATCTCTCCCTGGGCAACCCGGTGATGGAGCCGCCCGAGGAGTTCCTTGCCGGCCTGCGCCGCCTTGCCGAGACCCCGGTGCCCGGGATGCACCGCTACATGCCCAACGCAGGCTACCCGGAGACCCGCGCGGCCGTCGCGGCCGCGCTCTCAGGGGGGACCGGCCTTGCCGTGACCGGCGACGAGGTGGTCATGACGTGCGGCGCCGGCGGCGCCCTCAACGTGGTGATGAAGACGCTGCTCGACCCCGGCGACGAGGTGGTGATCTTCGCGCCGTACTTCGTCGAGTACTTCTTCTACGCCGACAACCACGGCGGCACCTGCCGCGTGGTCGAGCCGGGCGAGGGCTTCCTGCCGGACATGAACTCCCTCGAGCGCGCCCTCGGCGAGCGCACCAGGATCGTGCTCATCAACTCTCCGAACAACCCCACCGGCGTCGTCTACCCCAGGATCGTCCTCGACGGCATCGTGGACGCGATTCGCGGGGCGCAGCGCCGCCACGGCAGGGAGATCTTCCTGGTCAGCGACGAGCCCTACCGGCGCATCATCTACGACGGGCTCGCCTACCCCGACGTCTTCACCTCGTTCGAGCAGGGCATCGTGGCCACCTCGCACTCGAAGGACCTCGGCCTACCCGGAGAGAGGATCGGGCACATCGCCGTGCATCCCGGCTACGCGGGCCGTTCGGAGCTCGTCGACGGGCTGGTCTTCAGCAACCGGGTGCTGGGATTCGTCAACGCCCCGGCGCTGATGCAGAGGCTCATCGCCGACCTTCAGGGCGCGACCGTGGACGTGGCGCTCTACGAGGCGAAGCGGGACTTCATGTGGGAGCGGCTGCGCGACCTGGGCTACGAGGCGGTGCGGCCACAGGGGGCGTTCTACCTGTTCCCGCGGTCCCCCATCGAGGACGACGTCCGCTTCACCGAGCTGCTCAGGGACCGGGGGGTGCTGGTGGTGCCTGGGCGGGGCTTCGGGATCCCGGGGCACTTCAGGATCTCGTACTGTGTCGACGACGCGACGCTGGAGGGTTCGCTGGGCGGTTTTGCGGACGCTCTCAGCGCGCTCTAGGGATCCTTGAGGCCGGAGCCGGTGACGGGCACGAGCACGCTCTCCCCGGGCTCCATCAGCCCCCGCTCCACCAGTCCCTCGAGCCCTGCGAACGCCGCCGCGGACGTGGGCTCGGCGTAGACGCCCTCGCGCTCTGCGAGCAGCCCCCTCCACCGCAGCGTGTCGGCGTCCTCCACCGCGATGGCGGTCCCGCCCGTCTCCCGCAGCGCCGCCTGTATCTGCGGCATCCTGGGCGGCGCGGCGGAGGCGATCCCCCCGGCGATCGTGGACGTCCCCGGCTCAGGCGCCCACTCCGCGCCCGACCAAGCTGCCACTATCGGCCGCACCGCGCTCGCCTGTACCGCATGCAGCCGGGGCATGGACTCGATCAGGCCGGAGTCGACCAGCCGGGCGAGCGCGAGGTGGAACGCGATGATGAGCGAGCCGTTGCCGACTGGGATGACCACGTGGTCCGGGGCCTCGCGGCCGAGCTGGTCAACCGCCTCGTCGGCACACGACCTGACGCCCTCGATGAAGTAGGGGCTCAGGTTGTGGGAGGCGTACGCCAGGCCGCTGTCCGCCGCAAAGAGGCGGGCGGCGTCGGTGGCGCGCTCCCTGGGCCCCGGCACGCGGTGCACGCTCGCGCCGAACACGGCGATCTGTGAGATCTTGCCCGCGGGCGCCGACTCCGGCACGAACACGTGGGCCGTCATCCCCGCCCTCGCGGCGTAGGCCGCGGCGGACGCCCCTGCGTTGCCCGAAGAGTCCTCGACGAAGCCCCGAACGCCGTGCTCGGCCAGCGCGCTGACCATCACCGCCGTGCCGCGGTCCTTGAATGAGCCGGTCGGGTTGGACGACTCGAGCTTCGCCCACAGCGAGCCGAGCCCCAGCCTCCCGCAGAGCCCATCGAGCCGCACCACCGGGGTACCGCCCTCCCCCAGCGACACCGCCGCACCTGGCGCGCGCAGCGGCAGGGGGGATCGGCCGCTCGGCCCCCCGGGCCCGTAGTCGACGGCGAGCGGCGCCGCGCACGCCGGGCACGAGAGCGCGCCGGGACCGGGCTCGGTGCGGCGCCCGCACGCCGTGCAGGCGAACGTGAATCCCTCCATCTCCCGCTCAGATTAGCAGCCCCGGCGGCGCGGGCCGGGCAAATTGACACGCGCACGCCCCGTCCCTACCATCGCCCCCGACCAGAGCGCACCCGCCACGGAGGCCAGCACCATCGCACAGGCGCCCGGACCCGGGCATCCCAATTCGGTCGTCTTCAGGGGCGACGGCGAGCCCAGGACGACCGCGGGCCAGATCCGCCGCCTCGGCGAGCTGGCGGCGGGCGCGGGCATCGAGGAGGACGACTTCTCGCTGGGCGGCGCGGTGGGCCGGCTCGAGGAGGCGATGGCCGAGCGCCTCGGTGCAGAGCGCGCGATCTTCATGCCCACCGGGACGCTGGCCAACCACCTCGCGCTCCGCAGGCACTGCGGTACGGGCGGGCGGGCCGCGGTGCAGGAGCAGAGCCACCTGTTCAACGACACCGGCGACTCGGTCCAGCGCCTCAGCGGCATAAACCTGGTGCCGCTCGCGCCGGGCCGCGTCGGCTTCACGGCGGCAGAGCTCGCAGAGGCCCACCGAACATCTGTGACCGGCCGCGTGCTCAACCCCATCTCGGCCGTCATGGTCGAGACGCCGGTGCGGCGCTGCTCGGGCCGCGTCGTGCCCTGGGACGACCTCGTCGCGATCACCGACCTGTGCCGCTCGCTGTCGATCCCGTCGCACCTCGACGGCGCCCGCCTGTTCATGATGGCCGCCGCCTCCGGCAGGGACGTGCGCGACTACGCGGGCCTGTTCGACTCGGTGTACGTCTCGCTCTACAAGTACCTCGGGGCCCCGTTCGGAGCGGTCCTCGCCGGCAACGGCGACTTCATCGAGGGCATGTACCACGACCGGCGCATGTTCGGCGGGGGCCTCGCCCAGGCCGCCCTCCCCGCCGCCCTCGCGCTGCATGCGCTGGCCGGCTTCGAGGAGGCGTTCGGGGCGGCGATGGACAAGGCCGCCGGCCTGTTCGCCGACATCGACCGCATGCAGGGCCTTTCGATCAGCCCGTTCGAGCACGGATCCAACATCTTCCCCCTGGCGGTGGCCCCGGGGATCGACCCCGCGCGCCTTGCGGGCTCGCTGGCGCGGCGCGGCGTGTTCATCTACCCGGAGGACGGGTCGGCGGTGATGGACCTGCACGTAAACGTAACGGTCCTTCGGCGCCCGAACCCGGAGATCGCTGGGGCGTTCGCAGAGGCGCTCCGGGAGACCGGCGCGGCGGGCTGAGCCGGCGGGTGGGACCGGACCGGTCGGCCGACGTAGTGGTCGTCGGCGCGGGAGCGACGGGCGCCGCGCTCTCCTGGCGGCTGGCGACCCGCGGGATCCGGGTCGCGTGTCTCGAGCAGGGCCCGTGGGTGGACCCGGCCTCGTACCCGGCGCACTACGAGGACTGGGCGCTTAGCTTCGGGTCCGACTTTCACCTCAGCCCCAACGAGCGCGGGCTCCCCGCCGACTACCCGGTCAACGACGCCGACTCGCCGGTCGCAGCGTCCATGTACAACGCGGTCGGCGGCAGCACGATCCACTGGAGCGCCCACTTCCCGAGGCTGCACCCCTCGGACTTTCGGGTCAGGGCCCTGGACGGCGTGGCTGACGACTGGCCGCTCACCTACACGGACCTCGAGCCCTACTACGACCTAAACGACCGCATGGTCGGCGTCGCGGGCTTGGACGGCGACCCTGCCTACCCGCCCAAGTCACCCAGGCAGGCCCCTCCCGTCCCGCTCGGCACGCTCGGCGGCGTGCTGGCCGCCGGATTCGACCGCCTGGGGTGGCACTGGTGGCCGGCGGACAGCGCCATCCTCACCAGGCCATACGACGGGCGCGGGGCGTGCAACGGCTGCGGTCCGTGCAACCTTGGCTGCCCGAACGGCGCGCGCGCAAGCGCCGACGTCACCTACTGGCCCAAGGCGATAGCGGCGGGCGCGCGGCTGGTCACCGGGGCGCGGGTGCGCCGGGTGCTTGAGTCCGGGGGCAGGGCCGTCGGCGTCGAGTACCGCGACCGGACGGGCGCCGAGCGCGTCGCCCGCGCGGGTGCGGTGGCGCTGGCGTGCAACGGGATCGGCACGCCCAGGCTGCTGCTCAACTCGGCTTCTGCGGCCCACCCGGACGGGCTCGCCAACGGGAGCGGGCTCGTTGGCCGCAACCTGATGTTCCACCCGTACGCGACCGTCACCGGGGTGTTCGACCGCGCGCTCGACGGCCACACCGGCCCGATCGGCTGCTCAATCGTGAGCCAGCACTTCTACGAGACCGACGCCTCGCGCGGCTTTGTGCGCGGGTACATCCTGCAGGTGGGAAGGAGCGGCGGCCCCCTGCACACGGCCCTGGGCGGCGCGGGGGACCACCCGGTGCCCTGGGGCGAGAGCCATCACCGCGTCCTGGCGGAGCGCCTCGGCAGGACCGCGACGATCGCCGTGATCGGGGAGGACCTGCCCGAGCGCCGCAACCGCGTGGAGATCGATCCCGCCCTCGCCGACGGCGACGGCAACCCCGCCCCGAGGATCCGCTACCGGCTCTCGGACAACAGCCTGCGGCTCCTCGCCCACGGCGTGGCCAGGGCCGAGGATGTGCTCAGGGCGGCAGGGGCGCACGAGACGATCGCGACGAGCCCCTTCCCGCACTCCGGCTGGCACCTGATGGGGACCGCCCGGATGGGGGAGGACCCCCGCACGTCGGTGGTCGATCCCTGGGGCCGCTCCCACGAGGTCGACGGCCTCTACGTCGTCGAACTTGAGGAACTCGATCTTCGTCACGGCCGGTGGCGTCAACCCGACGTCGACGATGCAGGCGCTGGCGCTGCGCATCGCGGACGGGATGGCGCGCCGCTAGCGTCGCCCAGGGGCCTGGGGCGGCGAAGCGGCGGACCGGTCAGGCGACGTCGGCTACGGACCCGTCTTCGTCGAGCGCGGCAATGCCGGTCACGATGATGGGCGGGCGGTCGGGGAATTCGGCCACCAGGTTGAGCCTGCCTCCCATCGCGCCGAGATAGCCACTCAGGGTCGAGAGGAGGAGGTCGCTGCGCCGCTCGATGCGCGACACGTTTTCCTGATTTATGCCCAGCGCCTCAGCAAGCCGCGCTTGCGTCTGCCTTCGTGCCTTGCGCAGATCGTTTTCCTGATTTATGCCCAGCGCCTCAGCAAGCCGCGCTTGCGTCTGCCTTCGTGCCTTGCGCGCAGCGACATCTCCTCGGCGATCGAGAGGAGGAGGTCGCTGCGCCGCTCGATGCGCGACACGTTTTCCTGATTTATGCCCAGCGCCTCAGCAAGCCGCGCTTGCGCGCCTTCGTGCCTTGCGCAGATCCCGCAGCGACATCTCCTCGGCGATGAGCGTCCTCGCCCTCTCCTCAACGCGTTCCCTGCGGGCGCGAGGAAGCTTCTTCAGGTACTCATCAGGTGTTGTCACTAGCTACCTTCCTGCATCCCGGAGCCGGACTAGATGCGAATCGAAGCGTTCGTCCGCCCTGCGGATCAGCCGCTCGTAGAAGTACCTTTCGCCGATCCCGGACTTGTCGCCCGCCGCCAGCAAGATGGCACGACGCCTCGGGCCGAATGCGAAGGCGACGCGCCAAACGCCACGCGCGGCCCGAAAGCGCAATTCCTTCCTGTTAGTAAAGCGGGAGCCGTTCAAGGTGTCGGCTCGGGGCCGGCCCAACGTAGGGCCGAATTCCCCCAGCAACCTTGCATGTGCGAGCAACTAGTCTTGGACCGCCTCGGGTAGGTCGTCAACTTCGGTGGCGAACGCTTGGTCGAACTCGACGACCCAGCTCATGCACAGATTATGCCCCTTCATGCATATGCGATCAAGGGCATAGCCCTGTTCTGGGCGGTCCAGTCGGAGTCGCTGGGTCAGCATGCCGCGACCAGTACGGTCCACGATTTGTGCGAAACCCAGGGGATACACCGCACGCTCTACGACACGCGGTGCTTGGACTGGACAGGGCCCGCCCCCCTATGTGCGTGCTCTCCGCCGGTAGCTGCCGAGTCGCACTTGCGTCGCAGGGAGCCGGAACTGACGGCCGACGAGGGAGGTCGGCGGGTTCGAGGGGCGGCGGGCCGCCCGCAGGGCGCGGCCGTCCCCCGGGGTGCTATCGTTGATTGTGCGCGGAGGCCCTACCCGGCCGCGCAGGACCGCAGTGAACTTCCTCACCCAGACAGGTCGCGGCAGCGAGCCCGGAACGGCGCCCTCGCGGCTCGCCATCCACCGCGACTGGATCCTGCTCTCCACCCTGGCCGTGGTGCTCGGGCTGGACCAGCTCAGCAAGTTCCTGGTCAGGGAGTACATGGTGCGCGGCCAGTCGATCCCCGAGGAGGGGTTCTTCCGCCTGACCTACCACACCAACACCGGGACGATCTTCGGCCTGTTCCCCAGCGCCACGCTCGCCCTGACGGTGATCTCGGTCCTCGCAATCGCGTTCCTGGTCTACTTCTACCGCAGCCAGCGAACGCTCGCGCCCATGATGCGGCTCGCGGTCGGGCTGCTGCTCGGCGGCGCCGTCGGCAACCTCATCGACCGCATCTCCATGGGAAGAGTCACCGACTTCTTCGACGTGGGGCGCTGGCCCATCTTCAACGTCGCCGACTCCGCCATAACCGTGGGGATCTTCCTGCTGATCGTCTTCATGGTCCTCGCCCCCTCCCAGGGCGGCTCGCGGTCCGGCCGCGGCCCGGAGGATCCCGCGCCACCCGGGTCGGGCGACCCGGACGGTTGAAGGGCCGATCGTCCTTACCGTCCCCCCCGACCGGGACGGCGCCCGGCTAGACGTGTTCATCGCCGCGGCGTCCCCCGACCTGTCGCGGTCGAGGGCGCGGTCCCTGATCGAGGCTGGGTCCGTCAGCGTCGACGGGCGGGAGGTCACCAGACCCTCCGAGAGGGTGACCTCGGGACAGGCGGTCACCGTCGTCCCAGCCCCGCCCGAGCCGTCCGACCTGGTCCCGTGGGACGCGCCGCTCAGCGCGGTCTACGAGGACTCCGAGCTCGCGGTGATCGACAAGCCGGCGGGCTTGGCCGTCCACCCGGCGCCTGGCCACCCTGTCCGGACGCTGGCGAACGCCGTGCTCGCGCGCTGGCCGGAGGCCATCGCGGCTGGGGACGCGGCGCGCCCGGGGATCGTCCACCGCCTCGATGCCGACACGTCCGGGCTGATCGTGGTCGCAAGGACCGCGCGGGCGCACGCCGCGCTCTCGGCCCAGTTCGCAGAGCGCACGGTCGGAAAGACGTACTCGGCTCTGGTGGAGGGCTGCCCCCGCGAGCCGGAGGCGGTGATCGACGCGCCGATAGGCCGCAGCCCGCACCACCGAAGGAAAATGGCGGTGGTCAGCACGGGCCGGCCGGCCGTAACGCGCTACTCCGTCGAGCGCAGCTTCGGCGAGAGCGCCCTGCTCTCCGTGAGGCCCGAGACCGGCCGCACCCACCAGATCCGCGTCCACCTTATGTCCATAGGCCACCCTGTGGTGGGCGACGCCCTCTACGGGCGCGCCGACCCCGAGCTGGGCAGGCAGTTCCTGCACGCATCCGCCATCCGCTTCCGCCACCCGGCGCACGGGCGGTGGATAGACCTAGCCTCACCCCTGCCCGGCGACCTTCGGCGCCGGCTCGCCCAGGTGCTAGACTCTGCGGCGGAGATGACAGTCCGCGAATGACCGCCTCCGTCCGCGTGCGCTTTGCGCCGAGTCCCACCGGCGAGCCGCACGTCGGCAACATCCGCACCGCCGTGTTCGCCTGGCTGTTCGCGAGGGGCCGGGACGGCGCCTTCCTGGTGCGCATAGAGGACACCGACCAGCAGCGCGAGACCGAGGGCGCGGTCGAGTCCGTCCTCGCCTCGCTCGGCTGGCTGGGGCTTGACTGGGACGAGGGGCCTGACATAGGCGGGCCGTACGGCCCGTACCGCCAGTCCGAGCGCACCGAGCGCGGCGACTATCGCATCGCCGCCAACCGCCTGCTCTCCTCGGGCCACGCCTACTACTGCGTGTGCCCTCCCGAGCGGCTGAAGGCCCTGCGGGACTCCCAGCGCGTGGCGGGAAGGCCGCCGGGCTACGACCGGCGCTGCCGCGGCCTGGGCAGGGCCGAGCTCGCCGCTGCGATGGAGGACGGGCCCGCGCCGGTGGTCAGGTTCGCGGCGCCCTCCGGCGGGAGCACGCGGGTCTCGGACATCGTCCGCGGCGACGTCGAGTTCGACAACGCCCTGATGGACGACCTGGTCCTGCTCAAGTCCGACGGGTTCCCCACCTACCACCTGGCGAGCGTGGTGGACGACCACGCGATGAGGATCAGCCACGTGATAAGGGCCGACGAGTGGCTCTCGTCCCTGCCCAGGCACTGGCTCTTGTACCAGGCGCTCGGGTACCCGAGGCCGCTCTTCGCACACGTCCCGGTGATCCTGGCGCCGGACAAGTCGAAGCTGAGCAAGCGCCACGGTGCGACCTCGATATCCGAGTTCCGAAGGGGCGGATACCTGCCCGACGCGATGATCAACTTCCTGTCGCTGATGGGCTGGTCACTGGACGACAGCACGGAGGTCCTCTCGCGCTCAGAACTGATAGAGCACTTCTCCCTCGAGCGCGTCTCGCGCTCCCCGGCGGTCTTCAACGTCGACAAGCTGGACTGGATGAACGGCGTCTACATCCGCGGGTCGGACCCGGGCGACCTGGCCGCCGCCCTGCTCTCGTACTGGTCCGACTCCCCGCCCGACTTCGGCCGCGAGCCGGACGCCACCACGCTGGAGCGGGTCGCCCCGCTCATACGCGAGCGCATAAGGAGCCTCGCAGAGGCCGCGGACATGGTCGGATTCCTGTTCACCGACGAGCTGCGCTACGACGACGCCGAGCTGGTGCCTCGCAAGATGGACGCCGCCTCGGCGCGCCTCGCGCTCTCGAGGGCGCTGGATGCGCTCAGCGGCGTCGAGCCGTTCGAGGCGGCGGAGATGGAGGCGCGGCTGCGGGCGCTGGCGGCTGAGATGGACATCAGGCTCGGCCCTCTGCTGGGGCCGCTGCGGGTCGCGGTGACCGGTCGGCGCGTCTCCCCGCCCCTGTTCGAGTCGATGGAGCTGCTGGGCAGGGAGCGCACGCTCGTGCGCGCGGCCGAGGCCGTATCGCGCCTTGACAGGTCGGCGGGAGCGCCCGGATGAGGGTCGGTATCGTCGTGTTCCCGGGCACGTGGAGCGAGCGGGACTGCCACGCCGTGCTCTCCGGCGTGCTGGGGGCCAGGGTCGACTACGTGTGGCACCGCGAGACGGACCTTTCGGCCTACGGGTGTATCGTGATCCCCGGCGGCTTCTCCTACGGGGACTACCTGCGGGCCGGGGCGATCGCCCGGCTCTCGCCGGTGATGGACTCGGTGGCGCGGTTCGCAGGGCGCGGCGGGCTGGTGATCGGCATATGCAACGGGTTCCAGGTGCTGTGCGAGGCCGGGCTGCTGCCCGGCGCGCTGATGCGCAACGACCACCTGCAGTTCCGCTGCCAGTGGGTGGACCTGCGCGTCGAGGCCGCCGGCACGCCCTTCACCTCCGCCATGGGCGCAGGGCAGGTGATCCGGATGCCGATCTCCCACGGCGAGGGCAACTACCACGCCGACCCCGAGACGCTGGACCGGCTCGAGGCGTCGGGGCGCGTGGCCTTCAGGTACTGCGAGCCCGGCGGGGCCGTGACGCCCGCCGCCAACCCGAACGGGTCCGCGCGCAACATCGCCGGCGTGCTCAGCGAGGGCGGCAACGTGCTGGGGATGATGCCCCACCCCGAGAAGGCGTGCGAGGAGATACTCGGGGCGACGGGGGGCCTTCCGATCTTCGAGTCGATCCTGGGCGCGGGCCCCGGCGGGGGGAACGGTTGGAACACGCGGCGGGGATAGGGCTGGCGCTCATCGCAGCGCTCGGGTTCGGGGGCTCGGCGATATTCGCGCGCCTTGGCATGAGACACATCCGCCCGACCACGGCGACCATCGCGTCGCTGGTCACCAGCGCGGCGGTGACGATGGCGATCGCGCTCTCGCTCGACGCCTCCGGGATCGGGGCCCTGGCCGCCGCCGCGTTCGGCTTCTTTGCGCTCAACGCCGCGTTCTCCTACCTGGTCGGGCGGCTCTTCAACTTCACCAGCGTGCGGCTGGTCGGCGCCTCCAGGGCGTCGATCATCATCGGCACGTCCCCGCTCTTCACCGCGGGCCTCGCCGTCTGGCTGTTCGGCGAGCGGCTCACCGCCCCCATCCTGGGCGGGACGGTGCTGATCATCGTCGGGGTGGGCGTGATCCTCTCCAGCAGGATCGAGTCGACCGGCGCCCCCGCGGGCGGCGGCCGGGCGAAGCCGGCCGGGGAGGGCCGGTGACGGCGCTCCGCCTGCCCTCCGCCGGGCGGACCGCTGCGGGGTACGGGTCGGCGCTGTTGTCGGCGATGGGCTACGCGGGCGGGGCCGTGGTCGGCGCGCACATCATCGCCGAGTACGCCTCGCCCGTCACCACCAGCGCCTTCTCGCTGGTGTTCGGCGCGGCCATCGTCGGGCTGCCCTTCGCCGCGCACGTGCGGCGCGACGCGGCCCGGGCGCCGCTCAGCGCGTGGGCCATGGTGTGCCTGGCCGGCGTGTCGGCCTCCGTCGGGGTCACGTTCTTCTTCCTGTCGATATCCGTCGCGCCGCTGGTGGTGGCGACGCCCGTCACGGGCGCCTACCCGCTGGTCGCGATCGTTCTCTCGTACCTGGTGATCAACCGCATGGAGCGGGTCACCTGGCGGACCTGGCTCGGCGGGACGCTGGTCGTCGGAGGGGTCGCCCTGGTGGCGCTGGGATAGATGCCCCCCGACGCGCACAAGCTCCAGGAGCTGGCGATCTCCGAGGCCGAGTACGCGATGATCGTCGAGCGCCTCGGCCGCGAGCCGAACGACCTCGAGCTGGGCCTCTTCGGCTCGCTGTGGAGCGAGCACTGCGGCTACAAGCACTCCAGGCCCCTGCTAGCCGAGCTGCCGAGCGAGAGCGAGAGGCTGCTGGTCGCACCGGGCGCAGAGAACGCCGGAGCGATCGACATCGGCGGCGGCCTGGCAGTGGTCATGAAGATCGAGTCGCACAACCACCCGTCGGCCATCGAGCCGTACGAGGGCGCGGCCACCGGCGTCGGCGGCATCGTGCGCGACATCCTGGCCATGGGGGCGAGGCCCATCGCGCTGCTCAACTCCCTTCGGTTCGGGCCCCTCGAGAACCCCGAGAGCCGCAGGCTCTTTGAGGGCGTGGTCGCCGGGATCTCGGGCTACGGCAACTGCATAGGCGTTCCGGACGTCGGCGGCGAGGTCTTCTTCTCCGGGTCGTACGCCGCCAACCCCCTGGTCAACGCGATGTGCGTGGGCGTGCTCGACCCCTCGCGCATGGCCAGGGCCGTGGCCGGCGAGGCCGGCAACGTGCTGCTGCTGGCCGGGGCCGACACCGGGCGCGACGGGATCCACGGCGCCTCGGGCCTGGCGTCGCAGACGTTCGAGGAGGGCCGCGAGGAGCTGCGGCCCACCGTCCAGGTCGGCAACCCGTTCCTGGAGAAGGTCCTGATAGAGGCGTGCCTGGAGCTGGTCGAGGCCGGGCACCTGGTCGGGCTGCAGGACCTGGGCGCGGCGGGCCTCACCAGCGCCGCCGTCGAGTCGGCCGCGCGCAGCGGGCGGGGCCTCGACCTGGACGTCTCGCTCGTCCCCAGGAGGGACCAGGGGATGACCCCCTACGAGGTCATGCTCTCGGAGTCGCAGGAGCGCATGCTCGTTGTCGCAAGGCCCGACCAGGTTGACTCGGTGCGGCGCATCTTCGGGCGCTGGGACCTTCAGACGACGGCCATAGGCACCGTGACCGCACCGGAGACGATCACGGTGCGCGACGGCGACGAGGTGGCGGCCAGCATGCCCATCGGCCCCCTGACCGACCCGCCGGCCTACCGCCCCGGGGGCGCCGCGCCGGACTGGCTGGCCGACCTCCAGGGCCGTGACCTGGGCGCCGTGCCCCTGCCCGAGCGAGGGCCCGGCCTGGTGCTCACCGAGCTGCTCTCCTCCCCCAACGTGGCCTCGAGGCGGTGGATCTACCGCCAGTACGACCACCACGTGCAGATAGGCACGGTGATCGAGCCCGGGGCCGGCGACGCGGCGGTCCTGCGGCTGCGGGGCACGGGGCGTGGCCTCGCGGTCTCGACCGACGGCAACGGGCGGCTGGGCTACCTCAACCCCTACGCAGGAGGCGCAATCGCTGTCGCAGAGGCGTGCAGGAACGTCTCGTGCGTGGGCGCAGAGCCGGTGGCCCTGACCGACTGCCTCAACTTCGGCAACCCCGAGCGACCCGAGGTCTACCACCAGCTCGAGCGGGCCGTCAGCGGCATCGCCGATGCAGCCAGGGCGCTCGGGGCGCCGGTGGTCAGCGGCAACGTGAGCCTCTACAACGAGTCGGGCGGGAGCGCGATCTACCCCACGCCGGTCATCGGGGCGCTGGGCCTGCTCGAGGACGTGACCGCGCGGGCCGGGATGGGCTTTGCGGGCGAGGGCCATGCGGTGGTGCTGCTGGGCGCGCCCGCTCTGAGCGCCGATCCGGCCTGCCTTGCCGGCAGCGAGTACCTGGAAAGGGTCCACGGGCTGGTCGCCGGCAATCCGGCAATAGACCTCGACCTGGAGGTAGCGGTGCAGCGCGCCTGCAGGCGGCTGGTGCGGGGGCGTATCGCCCTCTCCGCCCACGACGTATCCGAGGGGGGCCTCGCTGTTGCCATCGCCGAGTCCTGCGTGGTCGGCGGCGTGGGCTTCGAGTTGTCCGCCCCCCTGCCCGCGCGTTGGGACGCCGCCCTGTTCGGCGAGCCCCAGTCGCTGATAGTCGTCTCCGTCGCGCCGTCCGACCTGGACCGCGCGCTTGACGCCGCCGGCGCCGAGGGCGCGCCGTGCTGCGTGCTCGGGACCACCGGCGGCGGCGCGCTCGCGCTAGGCGACGGGGTTCGCCTGGACATCGGCGCCCTCGCGGCCGCCTGGGGTGGGGGCCTCGAGCGCTTCCTCGGGTGAGCGCGGGCGTCCGGGCTGGCGCTCGCGGCTTCCCCAGATCAACCATCCAGCCGAGCCCGTGCGCGGAGTATGATCGAACGGATGCCAGGAGGGTGCAGCGATGGTGACGGTCAGCCCGATCCGAGGCGAAGAGGACTACGAGGCCGCGCTTCGCAGGCTCGGGGAGATCTTCCTGGCCGAGGCTGGAACGCCGGAGGGGGACGAGAGGGACATCCTCTGTGACCTGATCGAGGCCTACGAGGACAGGCACCACGCCATAGGCCTTCCCGATCCCATCTCGGCGACCGCGTTCCGCATGGACCAGGACGCCTGACCCGACGCGACCTGGTTCCGCACATAGGCAGTCGCGCCAAGGTCTCGGAGGTCATGTCCGGCAGGCGTGCAATCAACATCTCGATGGCCCGCTCGCTTCACCGGCATCTGGGGGTTCCGGCGGCTGCGTTGCTCCAGGATCCCTGGGGGGCCTTACACCATACGCTGGCATGAATCGAAGCGGCGTGGCGGTGCAGACCACCCCCCGTCATGCGGGACCCAAGCGCCCGCTGAGGACTGACGGCGCGTGGCCATCACCAGCGTGCGTAATGACGGCGGGAGCAACGATCCCGGCCGTCGGATGGCCCACGCGCCCAGGGCGGTCGCCCGGCCCGGCCCAGACTGACTTGCTTCGAAATGGGCACCGTTTGCCGCGCGCGTCGGGGTCGGCTCTGGCCCGGCGCGCACGTTGGAGCCGCCGCATAGGCCGCGTCCTTCCTCATCCCCGGACCCGCAGAATCGGCGCCGCAGAGACCGACAGGCGCCCGGAACGGCCGACCAGACTCCTCAGGCTGCACTCCACGACTCCCCCGGGAATTCGAGTCGGGCAAGCCCTCAGTCGCACCGCCAACTGCGGCTGGGTGGAGAGCCCGGGGGCCCCGGCGCAAATTGACACCTGTTTTGACCGGGTGCAAAATTGGGAACGGGACTGGCAGTCGGCCCGCCCGGTTGCCAGCGTCCGTCCATCCTTCGGCGCCCTGGAGACCTTCGGAGACCCCCAATTGCCCAGGTACGACTACGAATGCGAGATCGGGCACAGGTTCGAGCTCAAGCAGAGCTTCGGCGCCGACCCCGTCGCCGACTGCCCGGAGTGCGGCGCCACGTCGGCCAGGCAGTTCAGCGCGGTGCCCATAGTGTTCAAGGGCAGCGGCTGGTACGTGAACGACTACGGCAAGAAGGGCTCGGCATCCACCTCGTCCGCGGGCAAGGAGGAGGGGGATTCGGCCAAGGCAGACAAGCCAGCCGCCAAGGACGGCGCCAAGGCCGAAAAGGCCGAGAAGAGCGCCCCCAAGGAGAAGGCCGCGGTCAAGTCGGGCGACTGAGGTGCGCGCGCTCGTACAGCGCGTCTCCGGCGCCTCGGTGGACGTGGACGGCCGCACCGTCGGCGCCACAGGCAGGGGCCTCGCCATCTTCGTCGGCGTCGGCGAGGGCGACGAGCGGGCCGAGGCCGAGTACATCGTCGAGCGGTGCGTCAACCTGCGCATCTTCCCCGGCGACGACGGGCGCTTCGACCGCTCGGCGCTCGACATCGGCGCGGAGCTGCTCATCGTCTCCCAGTTCACCCTTCATGCCGACACGCGCAAGGGAAGGCGCCCTAGCTTCATGCGCGCCGCCGCGCCCGACCGGGCCGAGGCGCTGTTCGCCGAGACCGTTGAGATCTTCCGCGGGACCGGGCTGAGGGTCGAGACCGGCGTGTTCGGCGCGCACATGGCCGTCTCGCTTGACGGCGACGGGCCGGTTACGATCTGGCTCGACTCCGAGGACCGCCGCCGCCCCCGCAGGGGCTGAGCGTGGCCGCCGCCCTAGCGCGGCGACGGGAAGGCCATGATCCCCTCGGCCACCTGCGCGGCCAGCGCGGGCGCGTCGACCGGCAGCACGATCACCCCGGGCGCCGGGTCCAGGGAGGCCGACACCACCCCCCGCCACAGCCTGCCCGAAAAGACCAGGCTGCGCCCGTCGGCCGACCACGGCGAGTGGGACAGGGAGTACTGGTCGAAGAAGGACAACAGCGCCGCCTGCGCCTGCGACGGGATGAACTCGGTGAGCGCCCTGGACTCGTTGGATTCGACGTCGTAGAGGCGCCACGACAGGGTGCCGCGGGGATCCGGCGCGGTCACGTACGCGATGCGCGAGCCGTCGGGGGACCAGAACATCGCCACGATGAGGTCCCCGACCCCCCTGTCGGTGGGCCCGCCGTCCGCCCCGTAGAGCCGGAATCCCCGGCCCAGCGTCAGCTGCTGGCCACGGTACGAGACCAGGCCCTCCGCCCCGTGCACGGCGAGGTGGCGCCCGTCCGGCGACCACGACAGCGCCGACTGGAAGACCGGGGCGCGCCCGACCCTCGTCCTCTCCCCGTCCGGCCCCGCCGTGACGATCACATGGTCCCCGCCCCCGTTGCGCTCGACGTACGCGAAGCGCCCGGTGACCGGTGACCACGCCCCCACCCTGAACCGCTCTGCGAGCGAGTCGAGCCTGGTCGCCGGGTAGCCGGCAGCGCCGGCGTCGATGAGGAAGATGTCGCGGCCGCGGTGGGCGAGCAGGTGGCGGGAGTCGGCGGACCAGCTCAGCCACAGCGGTCCGTCGCCCAGCACCCTCGAAGGGCCGGCTCCGTCGTCCATCCCGTCGATCCACAGCTCGAGCCCCTCGGGGCCTACGGCGATGAACGCCAGGTGCCGCCCGTCGGGGGACCATATCGGGTAGTGGACGACGCCCTCCGCCAGCAGTCCGAACACCCCCGGGTCGCCGGCGTGAACGGTTCGGACGGCGCCGGAGGGAAGGTCCGCCTCCATCAGGGAGACCCGCACGTCCCCGGCGCTGTTCCCGGCGACGGCCGAGAAGGCGACGCGGGACGCGTCCGGCGACCAGGTGGGCCAGGTGTAGTAGCCCCCGTCGTCCGGGGAGATGAGCCGCCCGGCCGTCCCGTCCGGGGCGATCGTGCCGATGCGCCCGTCCGACGTGACCAGGGCGATGAGGTCCACGGCGAGCGCGGGCGGCAGCGGCTCTGCGTCCGCGGGCTTGCCCACGGACGCCACGACGGCTATGGCGATCAGGCCCGCGGCGAAGGCCGCCGCGGCGGCCAGGAGCCTCACAGCACCCGCAGGCTCATGTCCAGGGCGGGAGCGGAGTGCGTGAGGGCCCCGACGGATATCAGGTCCACGCCAGTCTCGGCCACCCGGCGCACGCCGGCCAGGCCGATCCCCCCGGAGGCCTCAAGGACGGCGCGCCCCGCGCCGATCTCAACGGCCCGGGCGATCTCGTCCGCGTCCATGTTGTCGAGCATTACGATGTCCGCGCCGGCGTCCAGCGCCTCGCGCAGCTGGTCCAGGTCCTCCACCTCCACCTCCACCCGCAGCGTGTGCGGGCCGGCGCCGCGCGCCCGCCTGACGGCCTCCCGAAGGGACGCGCCCCGCGCCCGGAGGACCGCCAGGTGGTTGTCCTTCACGAGGACCCCGTCGCCCGCAGACATCCTGTGGCTTCGCCCGCCGCCCACCCGTACGGCATACTTCTGGAGCGCCCTGAGGCCCGGCGCGGTCTTGCGCGTGTCCGCGATGGCCGCCCCCGTGCCCTCGACGGCCGCCACGTACCTGGACGTGAGCGTCGCCACCCCGGAAAGGTGCTGAAGGAAGTTCAGCGCGGTCCTCTCGCCGGCCAGTATCGAGGCCGCCGGCCCCTGAAGGTCCAAGGCCACGGTCCCGGGGCCGAGCCGGGCGCCCTCGGCCGCCGCGAGGTGGACCCTGACGCCCGGGTCGATTGCCCCGAACACCGCCAGCGCCAGCGGCCCCCCGCACATCACGCCCTCCTCCCCGGCCTCGACCACGGCCCGCACGGGCCCGTCGTCGCAGATCAGCGCGGCGGTCGTCGCGTCCCCGGCCCCAAGGTCCTCCTCGATCGCCGCGTCGACGATCCGCCTGATCACGTGCGGCGGGGGCGGTGCGTACATCGCTGTGGCGGTTGGGACGGCGCCCGGGGGAACGGTGCCGGCCGCGGGGGCCTAGACGACGCTTAGCATGCGGTCGAGGGCGATGCGGGCGTTCGCGCGCGTAGCGTCGCCCACCGTGATGCGGTTGATCACCTCGCCGTCGCACAGCCCGTCGAGGACCCACAGCAGGTAGGCCGGGTGTATCCGGTACATCGTCGAGCACGGGCACACCACCGGGTCCAGGCAGAAGATGGTCCTGTCGGGGTGGTCCGCGGCCAGGCGGTTGACCATGCTGATCTCGGTGCCCACGGCCCAGGCCGTCCCGGGCGCCGACTCCCTGATGGTCCGCAGGATGAACTCGGTCGAGCCGCTCAGGTCGGCGGCGTCGACCACCTCCTTGGTGCACTCGGGGTGCACGACCACGGTGACGCCGGGGTGGCGCTCGCGGGCCAGCTCGATCTGCTCGACGCTGAAGCGCGTGTGGACCGAGCAGTGGCCCTTCCACAGGATCAGCCGCGCGCGCCGGATCTCGTCCGCGCTGTGGCCGCCCATGCGCCTCGCCGGGTCCCAGACGATCATCTCGTCGAGGCCTATCCCCGACCGCACCCCGGTGTTTCGCCCGAGGTGCTGGTCCGGGAGGAAGAGCACCCGCTCGCCCCTTGCCAGCGCCCACTCGAAGGTCGCAGGGGCGTTGGAGGAGGTGCAGACGATGCCGCCGTTGGCGCCGCACAGCGCCTTTATGGCGGCGGTCGAGTTCATGTAGGTGATCGGCACCACGCCGCCCTCGCCCAGCACGTCCCCCAGGTCGTCCCAGCAGTCCAGCACGTCGTCGAACTCGGCCATGTCGGCCATCGAGCATCCCGCGGTCATGTTGGGCAGCGTCACCGACACGCCGGGATCGGTCAGGACGTCCGCGGTCTCGGCCATGAAGTGCACGCCGCAGAACACGATGTGCTCTGCGTCCCGCCGCTCCGCGGCCTGGCGCGAGAGGTTGAACGAGTCGCCCCTAAAGTCCGCGAACCGGATGACGTCGTCGCGCTGGTAGTGGTGGCCGAGTATCAGGAGGCGGCCGGCCAGGCTGGCCCTGGCCTCCTCGATCCGCGCCGTGATCTCCGCGGGCTCCATACGCAGGTAGCCGGAGGGGATGCGCTGCCAGCGCACGCCGGCGCGCAGCTCGGACTCGAGGGTCTCTGAGCGAAGCTCCGGGCCGCTGCGGCAGAAGGCGGACTGCTCGATCTCGGTGATCGGGATGGAGCGGGCCCTTAGCTTCTCCTCGATGGCGGTTGCCATCCGTCCTCCTCCCGGCCTGCTAGGCGACCGCCGGGGCCGCCGCGGCCGGCTCGACCGCCACCGCCTCGCCCTGCAGCGACCAGGGCCCGGTGCGCTCGATCCTCACGCTGACCATCCGACCGACCAGGTCCTCGGAGCGCTCGGCGTCGAAGTGCACGAGCTTGTCGTTGCGGTTGCGACCGGTGGCCCTGCCGCCGCGCAGCTGCTCGACCAGCACCCGCTCGGTCCTGCCCATGTAGGCGGCGTTGATCTCCGCGGCGATCGACTCCTGCAGCGCGTCGAGCTCCGCGAGCCGCGCCCTCTTCTCATCGGCCGGGACGTCGTCTTCCATCTTGCGGGCGGCGATGGTGCCCTCGCGGGTCGAGTAGGCGGCCGCGTGCACCTTGTCGAACCGCACGCGCTCGAGCAGCTCCAGCGTGCGGCGGAACTGGGCGTCGGTCTCCCCGCAAAAGCCCACGATCACGTCCGTGGTCATCGACACGCCCGGCACGCGCTCCCGGATGCGCTCGACGCGCTCTAGGTACTCGCCTCGGGTGTAGCCGCGCCGCATGCGGGCCAGGACCTCGTCGTCGCCGGCCTGGACCGGCAGGTTGATGTTCTCGCACACCTTGCCTAGGTCCGCCACCGCGTCGATGATCCGGTCGCTCATGTCGTTGGGATGCGAGGTGAGGAACCTGATGCGCTCGAGGCCCCGCACCGCGTCGACCGCGGCCAGCAGGTCGGCCAGGTCCGGCGAGCCCGGCAGGTCGTGGCCGTACGAGTCGACGTTCTGTCCCAGCAGCGTGATCTCCCGCACCCCGCGGGCGGCGAGCATCTCGGCCTCCCTTACCAGCTCGGGGATCGGGCGGCTGACCTCCCTGCCCCTTCGGTAGGGGATGATGCAGAAGGTGCAGAACTTGTCGCAGCCGTGGATTATCGGAACGTAGGTGGCGACCGCCGGGCGGGCCGAGAGCGGGCCGACGCACCCCTCCGGGTCCACGCCCAGGCGCTCGCCCAGCAGCTCGATCAGCGGGTCGTACTGCTGGGGGCGCATGAAGACGTCGACGTACGGGAAGCGCTCGCGCAGCCGCTCGTCCCTCGGGCCTACCATGCAGCCCATCAGCGCGAGCACGCGCCCGGGGTCGGCGGTCTTGATGGGCTTCAGGCGCGTTAGGTTCCCCACCACGCGGTCCTCGGCGCTCTGGCGCACGACGCAGCTGTTGAGGACGATCACGTCGGCGTCGTCCGCCCTCGGCGAGGGGGCCAGGCCCATCTGGCCAAGGGCGCTCTCGAGGCGCTCTGAGTCGGCCTTGTTCATCTGGCAGCCGACGGTCCAGACGTGGTAGCTCTTCAATGGATAGTGGCCGGGTTCGGTGGTGAGATGGACCTGCGTTACCGCGCGTTCGGACAGCCGGAATTCGGCTGTTTATCCCCCGCCAATATAGCAAAGAATCATGCATGATTCAAAGCAACTACTTGTGAAAAACCACACTATCAGCCATCAACAAACGTAATTCGTTATGGAGCCGCCTATATGGCTACGTTTTCGTCCATCGCATGCCGCGCGCGGCGGACTATGTACGTACGGATTGGTAAATGTTTCACAATTCCGCTAACGCGCCGCCCCCGGCTCGTCCGGCGGGCGCGGTGGCGTGCGGCTCCCGGCCCCGCCCGGGCCCCGATCGAGCGGGGCGAACTCCCGGCCGTCCTGGGTCCCTATCCACACCTGGCCCCCCTCGAAGTGCTCCTTCTTCCATATCGGCACGAGTTGCTTTATGCGGTCGACCGCGTAGTCGCTCGCCGCGAACGCCTCCGCGCGGTGCGCCGAGGAGACCGCGACCACCAGGCTCGTCTCCCCCACGGCGACCCGCCCGATGCGGTGCGCGATGGCGACGGCCCCCAGGTCCCAGCGCCCGGCCATCTCCGAAGCGACGCGCGCCAGCATCTCGTCGGCCATGGGCCGGTAGGCCTCGTACTCGAGCATCGTCACGGCCCTGCCGGCGTTATGGTCGCGGGTGGTCCCGAGGAAGACCGACACGGCGCCGCACCCGGGCCTGCGCACGGACTCGATCGCGGCGGCCGGGTCGAGCGTCTCCTCGGTGACGACGATCATGCGGCCCGGCCCCGTCAGCGGCAGCCCCCGGAGACGGGGGGGATCAGGGCGACCTCGTCCCCCTCGCACAGCACGTGATCTTGGCCGCTGTACTCGCCGTTGACCGCGGCGACGATGCGCTCGGGCGCGCACGGGATCGCCGGGTGCATCTCGGTCACCGCGCGCGCCATGTCCCCCACCGTCGCGCCCTTGGGTAGCTTGAGCTCGAGGCGGGAGCGTCCCGCGGCCTCGCGGTAGCCGGCGAAAAGCAGCACCGAGACGTTCAATGCGCCGCCCCGGGCTAGCGGCCCGCGACCGTGATCACGCCCGCGGCCGCCAGCTCCGCGACGCGGTCGGCGTCGTAGCCCAGCGTCTCGGTGAGGATCTGCTCGGTGTGCTCCCCCACCGCGGGGGCGGGCCCCACCTTCATGGGCGTTCGGCTGAACTTGATCATCTTTCCGGTCACCCACATCGTGCCGGCCTCGGGGTCCTCCACCTCGACCATCGCCTCGCGGGCGGCAAGGTGCGGGTCGCGCGCCGCCGCCGCGGTGTCGTTGACCGGGGCGCACGGGACGCTGCGCTCGGACAGGTGCGCGACCGCCTCGGCGGTCGTGCGCGCGCCGAACCATCCCCCGAGCTCGGCCTCGAGGACCGGGGCGTTGGCCCGGCGGTCCTGCCGGGTTGCAAAGCGCGGGTCGCTTAGCCACTCCGGGCGATCGATGGCGCCGCAGAGGCGCTCGAACATCGCCCTGTTGGTCGCGGCGATGAACGCCCAGCCGTCGGCCGTGCGGTAGGCGTTGGTCAGCCCCGCGCCGTTGCCCTCGCGCTCGAAGTCCTGCCCGTCCCCGAGGTGCGCCGATATCGGGATCTCGTTGACCGAGAAGCCGGTGTCGGCCAGGCACACGTCTATCGCCTGGCCCTCGCCGGAGATCTCCCGCTCCCGCAGCGCCGCCAGCGCCCCGATCGCGGCGTGCAGCGCCGTGATGCGGTCGATCAGCGGGAAGTGGGTCCTTGCGGGCGGGCCGCCGGGCCAGCCGCTGGTCATCATCATCCCGCCCAGCGCCTGGCCTATGGGGTCGAAGCCGACCCGCTCGCTGTAGGGTCCGTACTGGCCGTAGGCGGAGACGTTGATCATGATCACGCGGCGGTTGAGGCTGCGGAGCCGCTCGTACCCGAAGCCCATCGCGTCTATGGTCCCGGGCCGAAAGTTCTGCAGGAACAGGTCCGAGACGCGCACCAGGTCGCTCAGCACCTCCCTGCCGCGCTCTGCGCGCAGGTCGACCGCGAGGCTCTTCTTTCCCGAGTTGTACTGGACCCAGTAGGCGCTCTGGCCCCTGACCCGCGGCGAGTTCTTGCGGCTCTCGTCGCCGGCGGTCGACTCGACCTTGATCACCTCCGCGCCCATGCGCGCGAACATCAGCGCGCAGCGCGGGCCGGCCTGGTAGCGCCCAAGGTCGAGCAGCCGGAGCCCCGCGAGCGGCCCGGCCATCACGCGCCTCCCCGGCCAGGGCGGGCGGGCCTCACGATTCCACCCGCTGCGCGCCCTTGCGGTCGAGGAAGTCCCGGAAGCCCTCGGCCACCGGCGTCGGCACAAGCGGTCCGCGCCGCGCCTCCACCTCCGCCTCGTACATCTGGCGCCAGGACCTGCCGACAGCGTCCGCCATCAGCCCCTTTATGCCGGCGACCATGCGCGGGTCGTTCCCGGCGATCTGGGCGGCGCACGCGCGGGCCTCCTCAAGCAGCCGGTCGCTGGGGACCAGGTGATTGAGCAGGCCGATGCGGCGCGCCTCCTCGGCGCCGACCACGCGCGCGGTGAAGAGCAGCTCCTTCGCGGCGGGCCAGCCTATCTGCATCGGCAGCGACCACGTGGAGTTGACGCGGCCATAGGAGGCGGCCAGGAAGCGGAAGGAGGTGTGCTCGCATCCGTAGCGGATGTCGAAGCTAGAGGCCATCACGGCGCCGCCGCCGTACGCAAGGCCGTTGATCGCACCGATCGTGGGGGTGCGGGCCGCGGCGATCTCCCAGGCGCGCCACTCGTGCTCGTCGGACCGCGGGGGCAGCCCGGTCCCCGAGGCCTCGGCCCTTCGGGCCATCTCGTGTATGTCGGCGCCCGCAGAGAACGCGCGCGACCCGCTGCCCGTGAAGACGATGGCGCGCACTTCGTCGTCGTCGTCCAGGTCCGCAACCGCGCGGGAGAGCTCTTCGTAGAGCTCCTCGCTCAGGGCGTTGAGCACGCTGGGCCGGTTCAGGGTGACGGTGGCGACGCCCGCGTCGGCCTCGACGATCAGCGTGTTGTACGTCATGCGTGCCTCCCGGGCGGGCAATTATAATGTCGCCCCGGAATCGACCGCGAGCCTGGATTGGCCATGGGGGGCAGGAAATTGGCGACCAACAGCGACAAAGTCAGGGAATCCGAGATAGCCGTCCACTGGCAGGAGGAGGAGCTGATCCAGCCCCTGCCGGGCTTCATCGCGCAGGCCAACATGGCCGACCCCGAGGCGTTCGAGCGCTTCGGACCCGACAGGTGGCCGGACTGCTTCCGCGAGTACGCGGAGTTGCTGGACTGGGACCGCTACTGGCACACCACGGTCGACACCTCCAACCCCCCCTTCTACAACTGGTGGGTCGGTGGGATGCTCAACGCCTCGCGCAACTGCGTAGACCGCCACCTGGCCGAGCACCGTAACAAGGCGGCCCTGATATTCGTCCCCGAGCCGGAGGCCGAGCGCCACGAGGCGATCACCTACCAGGAGCTGTGGGTCCGGGTGAACGAGTTCGCCGCGGTGCTGCGCGACGCGGGCCTGAAGGCCGGCGACCGCGTCACGCTCCACATGCCGATGGTCCCGGAGCTGCCGATAACGATGCTGGCGTGCGCTCGGCTCGGCGTGGTCCACTCCCAGGTCTTCGGCGGCTTTTCGGGCGGCGCGTGCGGGGACCGCATCGTCGACTCCGCGAGCCGGGTGCTGATCACGTCCGACGCCTACTGGCGCGCGGGCAAGCTGATCGATCACAAGGGCAAGGCGGACATCGCAGTCGAGCACGCCGCGGCCGAGGGCCATACGGTGGAGAAGGTGCTGGTGTGGCGGCGCTACCCCGGTGAGTACAAGTCCGAGACCCCCATGGTCGAGGGCCGCGACCACTTCGTCGACGAGCTGCTCGCCGACCACCGCGGGGAGCGCGTCGAGCCCGTCTCGCTCCCGTCCGACGCCCCGCTGTTCATCATGTACACGTCGGGCACCACGGCCAAGCCCAAGGGCTGCCAGCACTCGACCGGCGGCTACATGTCGTACGTCGCCGGCACGACCAAGTACTACCAGGACATACACCCCGAGGACGTGTACTGGTGCATGGCAGACATCGGCTGGATCACCGGCCACTCGTACATCGTCTACGGCCCGCTCTCGGTCGCCGCGACCACCGTCATATACGAGGGCGCTCCCAACTACCCGGACGCCGGCCGCCCCTGGCGGATCGCGGAGCAGCTCGGGGTCAACATCTTCCACACCGCGCCGACGGCCATACGCATGCTGCGCAAGGTGGGTCCCGACGAGCCGTCCAAGTACGACTTCACGTTCAAGCACATGACGACGGTCGGAGAGCCCATCGAGCCCGAGGTCTGGCGCTGGTACTACGAGAATATCGGCAAGGGCGAGGCCGTGATCGTAGACACGTGGTGGCAGACCGAGACCGGCGGCTTCATCGGCACGACGCTCCCGGCCCTGCAGGGCATGAAGCCGGGCAGCTGCGGGCCCGGGGCCCTGGGCATACAGCCGGTGGTCCTCAGCGACGACGGGCGGCCGGTCGAGCCCGGCAGCGCGGGCAACATCTGCATCGCCAACCCGTGGCCCGGCCGCATGCAGACCATCTACGGAGACCCCGACCGCTTCATCGAGACCTACTTCGCCAAGTTCGCAAAGCCGGACAGCAAGGACTGGCGCGACTGGCCGTACGTCACCGGCGACGGCGCCACCATGTCCGAGGACGGGTACATCCGGATCCTGGGGCGCGTCGACGACGTGATCAACGTCGCCGGCCACAGGCTGGGCACCAAGGAGCTCGAGTCGGCCGCGCTGACCGTCGAGGCGGTGAGCGAGGCCGCCGCGGTGCCCGCCTACGACGAGCTCAAGGGGCGCGTCCCCGAGCTGTACGTCTCGCTGCAGCCCGGCCACGACGCCTCCGCGGTGGAGGACCAGGTAAAGCGCTCGATCAACGAGATCATCGGTCCGATCGCCCGCCCCAAGCACGTGTGGGTGACCGCGGACCTTCCCAAGACGCGCTCCGGCAAGATCATGCGGCGCGTGGTCGCGGCCATCTCCAACTTCATGGACCCCGGCGACACCACGACGCTGGCGAACCCGGAGATCGTCGAGGAGATCAACCGGCAGGTGCGCGCGGCCAAGGTTCAGATGGGCGACCTGACCGAGGAGGAGCGCCGCAAGCTCGAGATGGAGGTCGAGGCCTACGGCGAGAGCTAGGCGGCGGCCATCGCCTCCAGCACCTGGCCGTGCACCGACGGCCACGCGCACACCGCCACCGGGTGCACCCCTCCCGGCTCGAAGGTAAGCGGCGCGCCGGCATCGTCGGTGATCCGAACGCCGAGCTCTGCGCAGACGACGGTGCCCGCCGCGAGGTGCTCTGCGCCGGCGTCGTAGAACACCTGCGCGCCAAGCCTGCCCGCCGCCAGCTGGAACAGGGCGTAGGGGGCCGAGCCCAGCGACACCAGCCCGCCCGCCTCGGCGGCCCAGCCAAGCCTGCCCAGCGACTCGCGCGTGAACGTGCCCGCCGAGGCGCCCACAACGACGTCCCCGAGGTCCCCCTCGGGCGCTTGGGCACGCCACGGCCGTCCGTTCCTGGTGACCCCCCTGCCCCGCACCGCGGCCAGGCGCTCCTTGAGGGTGGGCAGCGCGATGACACCCAACTCGGCGACGCCCCCGGGGCCGATCAGCGCGATGCTGAGGCCGAACAGGCCGAGCCCCGCGGCGTAGAGGCGCGTGCCGCACAGCGGATCGACCAGCCAGAACCGCTCGCCCCCGCCGCGATCGACGAAGCTTTCCTCGGAGTGGATGTCGCCGGGCGTGTCGCGGCCGCCGAGCGCGGACCGTATGGCGGCGTCCGAGGCCATGTCCGCCTCGGTCACCAGGTGGCCCGGTGCCTTCTCCCAGGCCGCGAGGCCCATGCCCGCGACGGCGGCGCCGGTGCTGCGGAACCGGTCCATGAGCTCCCCGGTAGCCGCGTCCGACGCCAGCAGCGCGGCCTTGAGGTAGGGGGCGAGGCCGGTCCTGGCCCCTGTTCCGTCGTTCAACTGGCCGGCCTTGCCCCCCCGGCTACGGCCTGGGTGCCTGCCTTACAATCCCGCCGAAGCAGGCAGGGGGAGATGTACATGATGGGGCGCGAGCTTAAAGCCGATGCCGCGTTGCGGCAACCGAGCGCTGAGGCCCTGCCATCGCAGAGCAGGAGGTCGGGCCGGTGACCGGCGGGTGGCTCACGATCGAGGAGGGCGAGGGGCCCATCGTCGCCACGGCGATCCACGACGGCCACCTGCTGCGGCACAACGTCGCCGCGCTGACCGCCCTCACCGACGCCGAGCGGCTGCGCGAGGAGGATCCGTTCACGGCCGCCTGGACCGCCGTCGCCGGCACGAGGCTGATTCCCTCGGCGTCGCGGTTCGAGGTGGACCTCAACCGCCCGAGGGACGGGGCCGTGTACATCGAGCCGGGCGATGCTTGGGGGCTGCGGCTTTGGAAGGCTCGGCCTCCGCGGTCGATGGTGGACGCGTCCCTTGCCCGCTACGATGAGTTCTACGCGGAGTTCAGCCGGGTGCTCCGCCGGGTGCAGGCGCGCTGCGGTCGGTTTGTCGTGCTCGACCTTCACTCTTACAACCACCGCCGCGGCGGTCCCGACGCCCCACCCGACGATCCCGAGGCGAATCCACAGATCAACGTCGGCACCGGGTCTATGGACCGTCTGCTCTGGGGGGCGCTGGTCGAGCGGTTCATGGCGGATCTCGCCGCGCATGACTTTCCGGGCGGTCCGCTCGACGTGCGGGAGAACGTCAGGTTCCGGGGCGGTCACATGTCCAAGTGGATCCACTCCAGCTTCCCCGGTTCGGGCTGCTGCCTTGCGATCGAGCACAAGAAATTCTTCATGAATGAGTGGACCGGGGAGCCGGATGCGGCCGCGATCGCCGCGATCGGCAGCGCGCTCAGGGCAGCCGTGCCCGGGCTGATCGAGTCACTGTCCAAGATGGATCCGGACTGACCCCGGCGGGCCGGTCCATTGAGTTCCGGTCGTTGACGCTAAGGTGCGGGGGCCCGTCGCTACACGTTGCTGGGGAGGAGCAAACAGGCTCGCCAGAAGCCTTCTGGCGCGCGTGACTGCACTCCTGACAGTGGGATCGAAGGGCCGAGTCAGTCCTGCCCGATGTTCCGCCAGAGCGTCTGGGGCTAGGCTTTCCAGCACAACCTCCGATTCCGGACGTCCGAACAGCTCCGACCACTGCCCCTCTGAGTCCGCTTCAGCAGGAGAAGGCGTGCAAGCCTGTCCTGTTCCTACTTAGGGAGCTCGGAAGCCTTGTCGAAGGCCCGCCGAAGAAGCTCGGTTGCCCGCATTCTCCTTTCGGGTCCAGAATTCGCTTGGTTTGATCTGCGTCCCCGGGGGGCACGTCCGAGTACTGCTATCTAGAGCCGGGCCACGTTCAAGTCAGGGCTGCATGGCAATCGGCAAGCCGCCCTTGTTATAGGCTGGGCATAGCATGGAACGCGGCGATAGCCTTATATTGCGCTGCCTTTAATATGCGCCAGTAGCCGGTCCGTCGCAGGGTCTGCTCGTCTGACAGACGCCGGAGGTGGTCGGCGAGTCGATCGTCGGGGCCCATGAACCGGCCGCCAAGGCCAGCGCCGCCCAGAGTCCAGACCTTGCCGCAGCAGGGACTCTCAGATCCTGCTGGGCACCTGTTCGACCGCGAACTTGCTCTCAGGATAGTTCCAATGCTGCCCCGTCGCGCGGGAATGTGGCGGCACCGCGCAGGGTTGCGATCGCTGCGAACGCCTAGGGCACCGCACCAAGGGGCAGTCGCGCCGGGACAGCAGCAACTGAACCTAGCGCCGCGCCTAGCCCTGAAAGGGTGTCGATCAGAGATCAGGAGCGGCTACAATGGCATCCGGCGCGGTGAGCATGGCCTGACCATCCGGGATCTTGGGATCAGGGGCGCTTGCCTCCTGTCTCTGTTTCCTGCCCGGCTGCGCACGAAGCTCGAAGCACAGCATCCAGCCAAGTGTCCGCTCAGATAGATTACGACGACCCCCGGTACGCCGAGGCTGCTGCCGCAATATTGCAGCGGTACCACGAGGCGGGGCCTGAGGCAAACATCACCAGCGCGGTTCGCGACTTCTTGATCGTCACGGGGCTGGTGACGGGCGATGAGATCGTCGAGGAGAACCCGCCGGCGCAGGGTTCACGCCGCGCTGTGGACCTCACTGCCCTATAGATACCTTCATAGAGTTCAAGCGCAGGATCGGGACCGCGGGAGGCTTCAACCCGAATCCCGACTACGTCCAGCAACTCGATGACTACCTAGAGCAGTCGGAGGAACAGGGCCGGATGCGCATGGGCATCTTAACGGATGGCAAGCGCTGGCTGCTGCGCTGGCCCAACGCCGGGCCGGTCAAGACCTCCCCACCCAACGCGTTCACGCTGGACGACGCGGACCGATGGATCGCCCTGTTCGAGTGGCTTCGCGATTACGCGCTGTCCGCAGAGGCAAGCAAAGAGCCCTCGCGCTCTGCCCTCGAACAGCACTTCGGCCCTTCGGCGCCTTCTTACGGGCGGGACATAGCTGCCCTCAAGGAACTCTACCAACGGCACGCTGCCTCCAGCACGATTGGGGTCAAGAGGCAACTGTGGGAGGATCTTCTCAAGGCTGCTCTGGGTGAGATTGCCAGGTCTCCCGCCCAACTGGACGATCTGTTCGTCAGGCACACCTATCTGAGCGCCGTGATCGGAATGGTGGTACAGGCTTCCTTCGGCGCCGACATCAGGCGCTTGGCGGAGAGCGATTCAGCGGATCTGCTTCTCGGCCGGGACTTCCGAAGCAAGACTGGGCTGCAGGGGGTTGTGGAGTCTGACTTCTTTGCTTGGCCAACCGAGGTGGGCGGGATGCCTCTGCTGAGGACGTTGGCCCGACGCGTGGCTAGGTTCGACTGGCGGGAGGCTCCCAGAGATGTCGCTGCCGTCCTATACGAGACCGTTATACCGCCTGATGAACGGCGCCAACTGGGCGAGTACTATACTCCGTTCTGGCTGGCGCGCGACATAGTTAAGGAAGTGGTGGAAGATCCCTTGGATCGGACAGTCCTAGATCCGGCCTGTGGGTCTGGCACGTTCGTTGCCGTTGCGGTCACCCATTTCGTGAAGAGGGCCGAAGCCGCTCGGATTGACCCTAAAGACGTGTTGGAGCGGCTTCGCTATTCCGTTGTAGGCATTGATGTACACCCTGTGGCGGTGCATCTGGCTCGTGCCGCATGGGTTCTGGCGGCACAGCCTGCGATACAGGCGGCGTTCGAGGACGGCTTTGCTGGCAATATCACAGTTCCCGTATACCTTGGCGATGCCCTTCAACTTCGATTCCGGACTGGAGATCTGTTCGCCGAGCAAAGCGTCACAATCCAGGTCAAGGATGATCGCAATACCGAATTGGTGTTTCCAGTAAGTCTAGTGGATCGCGCGGAGACGTTCGATGCACTGATGGGTGATGTTGCAGAGGCTATCGATAGAGGAGAGGACCCCAAGCTAGCCCTCGACGATCACCAGATCACGGACTTAACTGAGAGGGACACCTTGGAGAAGACCATCGCCGCCATGCAACGGCTGCACGCGGAGGGTCGCAACCACATCTGGGCGTACTACACACGCAATCTGGTGCGTCCTGTGGCTCTATCTCGAAGCAAGGTGGACGTGATTGTCGGCAATCCTCCGTGGTTGAACTACAACCAGACCGTAAGCATCCTGAGGGCGGAACTGGAAGAGCAGAGCAGAAGGACATACGGCATCTGGGCGGGCGGACGCTATGCCACCCACCAAGATGTGGCCGGGCTGTTCTTCGCCCGCAGCGTTGACTTGTATCTGCGGGACGGCGGTGTTATCGGGATGGTGATGCCCCACAGCGCGCTACAGGCTGGACAGTATACGAAGTGGCGTTCAGGTGCCTGGCGGGCTCAAACTGGTCTCAACACCCTGGCCGTTAACTTCGGTCACAAGCCCGCATGGGATTTGGAGACACTGAAGCCCAACACGTTCTTTCCTGTTCCGGCCTCGGTGGTCTTTGCCAAACGCACGGGGCAAGCGGGAAATTCGACACCCTTATCAGGTGAGGTAGAGCGCTGGTTTGGCGAGGCGGGAGGCAAATATGTCCGACGCGAACGTGTCTCGATCATGGATACGTCGGTCAGGGCTGATTCCTTCTACTCGAGCCTTTCGAGACAGGGAGCTACCATTGTGCCTCGGTGTCTATTTCTCGTTGAAGAGACGGAAAATCCTGCTGCCGTTCATGCTGGCCAGACGCTTACCGTGAATCCGCGTAGAGGTTCTAAGGACAAAGATCCGTGGAGAAATCTTGACTTGGCCTCCTTATCGGAGCATACAATTGAATCTGTCCATGTACTAGATGTGCATCTTGGCGAGACTATAGTCCCCTATATGGCTCTCGCTCCGCTACGGGCAGTACTACCGATTAAGCGTGGCGAATACGAGATGCCGACAGATGACGAGGGCGTCGGTGGCATCCGTCTAGGCGGGCTAGGTCAAAGGATGCGCGACCGGTGGCGAACTGTCAGCCGCCTATGGGAGGAGCACAAGGCGGCCGCCAACAATATGACTCTATCTGGGCAATTGGACTACTACGGCAAGCTTTCAACTCAACTGGAATGGCAGCGGGATTCTGGGGATCGTGCTGTGCGGGTGGCATACACAAAGTCGGGCAGACCAACAGCAGGCATACTCCCAGATAACGAAACGTTAGTCGACCATCTCCTCTATTGGATTGCCTGTAAGAGTGTTGACGAAGCCAACTACCTGCTAGCCATCATCAACAGTGATGTCCTGTACTTCACAGTGGCCACTTGGATGCCTAAGGGTCAATTTGGTGCACGAGATCTGCACAAACATCTTTGGAAGCTGCCTATTCCGGAATTCGACTCTGATGATCCGTTGCATGTAGCTGTATCTGAGACTGGAAGGTTGACGGCAGTTGGAGCGGCCACTAGACTTGCTTGGCTGCACCAACACCGCAAAAATGTAACAGTGACTGTAGCCCGACAGGAGATTCGTAAGTGGCTAAACGAATCGGAGGAAGGTAAGGCAGTTGAGGAAACAGTTAGCGAACTGTTGGATAATAGCTCGAAAAGTTCTCAGATTTAGGGCGGCATTTGAGAATTGGTACAGCATCATCGAAGCATGAAGTGGACTGCACCATTAAGCGATTAGTACGGCTTTTTGCCAAGTATAGAGCCCGCAATAGAGTGTCAGACGTAGAGGTCTTAAGCACGGACATATCCCACCTGCTGAAAGGGCGCGTCGGCGCCATAGGGCGACTTGACAGGGCCTGGTTTCTGCTGCGGATCCCTTAGTACTCCTCCAATCAGGTTGAGGATCTGTCCTTCGCGTCGCTGAGGGCATCGACAAACTTCTCCACCTGTCCTGTATTCTTGAAGAAGCCTCGACGTCCCTCTGCGGATGCTCTCTCCTCGTCGGAGCTGCCACTCCATCTTGAGACATCCGCCTCATCCGAACCTGACGGCAGCCAATCCATCAGAGCCACAGGATCTACACGCAAATGCTTCTCGATGCGCGTCGCATGCACTATGAATTCCAATCCCCTTTTCATGTCGGTCGCGCTAGCATAAGCGATTAGCACAGTCCTCACTCCGCCATCATGTAGTCGTAACTGGTACCACATTCTATCCTTGTAAGGCTGAGCAGACAGAGTACCTTGCACTCCGTCTTTTAACTGGGCCCATAGCTCTCCGATGCCATTCCTGTCGGCCGTGGCCTGGAGACCTGTGACAGTCTGTCGCACTGTCCTTTTTGAATTGCGTGGCATCCTAGCCTCAGATTCACTTGGCTGTATCAAATACACCTGGGCTAGGATACTCTTGCCGGCGCTGTCTTTGAAGTGCTGTACCGTGACCATGTTTATCGGCACCTTCATGCTGGACAGATATCGGACTATCCTCTCCGTACTGCCGTCCGTTGATTCGGCAACGATCAAGCAACGGTGATTGATGTTAAGCTCTTCAGGCAGCTCTCTTCCGAATTGTTTGAGGAAAGCCGAATGCAACAGGCCCGACTTTCCAAAATGCTTGCTGGCTATTTCTTCAATCCTTTCGCGGGAGAAGTCTTCCACTAAGGAGGCGTAGTCCAGCACTTGGGCCGCGACTTCTCTGGGAGTCTGACCCTTCTTCAGTTCGACTATCACGGTATCGCCCTCGTTGTCTAGGCACAGCAGATCGACCCTTCCTGCGGGAGCGACTTCTACTTCCTGACCAATCACCAGCAATTTGGGATCTAGTACCGAGATGTCACTGACCAGCCAGTCCTGCAACGATCTCTCGAGATCGATTTGGTCGCCCTGTATTTCCTGCAGCTTCTTGTCGGAGTCTATCTCCCAAAGGCGAATCTGCTGCATCGAGTCCTCCTGCAGGCATGATTTGTGTCAAACTGTGGCGCCACCCGTTGCGTACCGTCCACGCTAGCCGGCGCTTGACAGACACATTTCCTCGGTGTGGCTGTCGATCGTCTTGCGACGCGGTCTATCGGAAGCGCGTCTGCCTCGGCGGGGCCCCTCACCCGTCGATGACGGAAGACAGCCCCACTAGCTGTTGAGAACTGATAGCACCACGTGCGACGTGCGACGGGCGTCGTGGTACACGGTCTGGAGCGCTGGGACCATCTCGGTCTCGGTTGCAATCTCTCCGCCTGTATTAGGATTGCGGTCGAACCGAGGAAAGTTCGAGCTGGATATCTCAAGGCGGATACGGTGCCCCGCGCGGAACACATTGGATGTCGCCCACATGTCGATGTCGTACTCGACCACCTCGCCGGGCTTCACTATCCGGGCGGGACCGCGACCGTCCCTGTAGCGCGCCCTCACTATCCCGTCGGTCAGGTTGCGGGCGTCCCCCGTCGGTGACACGTCCACCAGCTTCGCCGTGAAGTCGGTGTCGACGCCCGTGGTCGAGGCGAAGATCCTCGCCCTGACCCACCCGGTGATTTCGAGGTCCTCAGTGAGCGGCTCGGTGGAGAAGACCAGCACGTCCGATCGCGCCTCGACCTCCCGCTGGTCGAAGGGCCCCCACTTCATCCAGGCCGTGTCGCAGCACAGCCCCCCGCCGACGGTCGGGGCCGGGTCGGCAGGGTTGTAAACGAAGGCCTCGGCCGGCTCATCTCCCGGCGGCTCGGTGCCGAGCGTACCGTCCGCCATGCTCGTCGCCGCCCGTCCCCCGCCGTGCAGGTACAGCTTCGTCTCCTGCAGGCCCTGCGGCGGCCAGCTCGCGTACGTACGCCAGCGGTTCTCCCCCATCGCGAAGATCTCCACCGGGCCGTCCTTGGGCGCGGGACCGTCCCTGAGGTGATGATCGAAGAAGCGAAGCAGCCTGGCCTCGAGCCCGAGGTGGTAGGCGCCGGCGCGGGTCCCGAAGTCATAGGCCCCGACGTTGCCAGGGCAGTTGCGAAGGTGCACCCAGGGCCCCACGAGCAGACGGTGCGAGTCCCTTGTGCCCTGCGGCCCGTCCGCGCGGAGGCGCTCGTAGCCGCGGATCGTCCCGGCCATGAACAGGTCGTACCAGCCCCCGTAGCTGAAGGTTGGAACCTCCACCTCCCCGATCCTGTCCTCGATGCAGATCTCGCTCCAGTACTCGTCGTACTCGGGGTGGGCCAGCCAGTCCCAGTAGTAATCGGCGAGCCCTCGAAGGTGCGGCTGGTCGGTGAGCGGCATCCTCGGGAACGCGTCGGCGAGCGCGTCCTTGGTCGCCAGGAACCTGTCCTCGTCGGCCTCGGTCAGGTTCAGCCTGTCCCGCAGGGTCGGCCACATCGCGTGCGTCAGCGCCCCGGTGGCCCACGTCAGGTTGAAGCCGAGCTCGAACGCCCCTCCCTGCCAGGCCCAGCCGTCGTGGTAGTCGGTCGCCGTGTAGCCCGGCGCGATCGCCGCCAGCGACGGCGGCCGCCCCAGCGCCGCGAGCCACTGCGTCGCACCGACGTAGGAGATCCCGTACATGCCCACGCGGCCCGAGCACCACTCCTGGCCTCCGACCCACTCGACCGAGTCGTACCCGTCCTCGATCTCCTGGTGCAGGGGCCTGAACTCGCCATCCGAGGCGTAGCGTCCCCGCACGTCCTGGATGACGACGGCGTACCCGCGGCGAGCGGCCTGGGCCGCGTGGATGGGGGCGCTTATGTTCTCGGAGGCCGTGCGGTCGTAGGGGGTGCGGGCCAAGAGCGTGGCGAAGCGTCCGGGCGCGTCGGGACGGAACACGTCCGCGTACGTGACCGTCCCGTCCCTCATCGGGACGGCGATCCCCGACTCGAAGAGGACGGGGTGGCTGGCGGTGGGGTCGGTCATCGGGCCGCCCGGTCCGGCCTGCGGGCAGTCCCGCGGGAGACCGGGACCGCTAGCCGGCCCTGGCGACGGCCGCGGCGATGGCGCGCTCCGCGGCCACCTTCGTCAGGTGAGCGCGGTACTCGGCGGACGCGTGCACGTCGGAGAGGGGGTCGATGCCCTCTGCGGCCACCGAGGCGGCCGCCCTGATCGACTCCGCGTCCAGCGACCCCGACGTTAGCGCCGCCTCGGCGGCGGACGCCCTGACCGCGGTCGGACCGGTACCGGTGACGCCGATCCGGGCGCCGGAGCAGCGGCCGTTCTCGACCGAGACGACGGCGCACACCCCGACGATCGCGTAGCGCGAGGCCTTGTTGGCGATCTTCTCGTAGGCCGCGCCGGTCCCCGCCGGCGTGACCGGAACGCAGATGCTGGTCAGGATCTCACCGGGCTCGAGCGCGGTGGTGAGCAGGTCGACGAACATGTCCTCAGCCGCGATGGTGCGGGTGCCCGAGGCCGAGGTGGCCTCGAACTCGGCGCCGAGGGCGACGACGACGCCCGGCATGTCGCCTGCGGGGTCTGCGTGCGAGACGCTCCCGCCTATCGTGCCCCTGTTGCGGACCTGCACGTCGGCGACCAGCCCCGCCGCCTCGGCGAGGACGGGGACCTTGGAGTTGACCAGGTCCGAGGTCATCAGCTGGTGGTAGGTAGTCATCGGGCCTATGGCCAAGCAGTGCCCGCAGTCGCTCACGCCCGAGAGGCCGCCTATCCTCCCGAGGTCGATCAGCACCCCGGGCTCTGCGAGCCGCAGCTTCATTATCGGGACCAGGCTGTGGCCCCCGGCGAGCAGCTTGGCCGACTCGCCGTGGTCGGCCAGCAGGCCGAGCGCCTCGTCAACGGTGCTGGGAGCGTGGTATTCGAATGTGGAGGTGGTCATCTTGCAGCGCTCCTATCCGGCGGGGACGTCGGGGCCTGGGCGGATCCGCGGGCGGCCGCTAGGAACCCGACTTCTTGGCCGCGTACTGAACGGCCCTTACGATGTTGTGGTACCCGGTGCAGCGGCACAGGTTGCCGGCCAGGGCGTGCCTGATCTCCTCCTCGGAGGGATCGGGGTTCCTGTCCAGCAGCGCCACCGAGGACATGATCATGCCCGGGGTGCAGAAGCCGCACTGCAGGCCGTGCTCCTCCCAGAAGCCCTCCTGCACGGGGTGGAGCTCGCCGTTCCTCTCCAGCCCCTCCAGGGTGGTCACCTCGCACCCGTCGGCCTGCACGGCGAACAGGGTGCAGGACTTGACACTGTCGCCGTTCAGTAGCACGGTGCACGCGCCGCACTGGCTGGTGTCGCACCCGACGTGGGTGCCGGTCAGGTTGAGGACCTCCCTGAGGTAGCTCGAGAGCAGCAGCCGCGGCTCGATGTCGCCGGTGTGGCTCTCCCCGTTGACCGTGATGGTTACCGTCGTGCTCATGAGCGCCCTCCCATGGTGGCCGTCGGCGGGCGCTCACCGGCGCCCCGGGCCACGAAAGCAGGGCGGATTATAGCAGGGAAGAATCCGAAGCGCCGGGAACCCCGAGGGGCCGCCGCCGTTGGCCTCGCGGTGCCCGCCGTGTCGGCAATTGCGTGTAATCGAATCCAGATCTTCGCCGGTCGAATCCTAGTCTACAGACTGGCCTCGGGACCGTGAGCGTGTCAGCAAAAGCGGCAGCGCCAGGAAGGAATCCGGTGGACCACGGCCTGCCGCGGCCCGCCGGATGGCTCGCTAGTGTACTGTGTGCCAAATAGATCGACAATATGATTTGCATGTGGTTTGATATCGGGCATGTGGACCAAAGCCAGCCCCCTGCCGATCTCCCCCGAGCAGCGAGACACGCTTGAGCGTTGGGTACGTGCCGGGAGCACGCCGCAAGGCGTTGCCAGGCGCGCCCGCATCGTTCTGATGGCCGCCGACGGGGTTTCCAACAACCGGATCGCCTCCGTCCTCGAGGTGACCAGGACCACCGTGATCGCCTGGCGCCGCCGGTTCGCGGCCGGAGGCCCTGTGGCTCTCACCAGGACGGCGCCGGGCCGCGGCCGCAAGCCGTCCATTACCGCCGAGAAGGTCAAGAGCATCGTAGAGGCCACGCTGCACACCACGCCGCCGGGCGGGACTCACTGGAGCTGCCGCACCATGGCGAAGGCGCAGGGAGTGAGCGCCTCCACCGTGCAGCGCATCTGGGATGCGCACGGCCTCAAGCCTCACCAGACGCGCACGTTCAAGCTCTCCGGCGATCCCCGGTTCGTCGAGAAGCTGACCGACGTGGTCGGTCTCTACCTCAACCCGCCCGACAAGGGGATCGTGCTCTGCGTCGACGAGAAGAGCCAGATCCAGGCGCTTGACCGCACCCAGCCGGGCCTTCCGCTCAAGAGGGGGCGGGCCGGGACGATGACCCACGACTACAAGCGCAACGGCACGACGACGCTCTTCGCCGCGCTCAACCTCATCGAGGGGACCATCTTCGGCCAGTGCCTTCCCCGCCACCGCCACCAGGAGTTCCTCAAGTTCCTACGCCAGCTGGACCGCCAGTTTCCCCCGGACCTCGACCTGCACCTCGTCGTCGACAACTACGGGACCCACACTCACAAGGCCGTCCAGACCTGGCTCGCCGCTCATCCCCGGTTCAAGCTCCACTTCACCCCCACCGGCTCCTCGTGGCTCAACCTGGTCGAACGGTGGTTTCGGGAACTGAGCGAGAAGCGGCTGCGGCGAGGCGCCTTCCACAGCGTCGCCGAACTGGAGACGGCCATCCAAGAGTTCCTAGACGCCTACAACAGCGCCCCCAAACCCTTCGTGTGGACGGCATCGGTCGAGTCCATCCTGGAAAAGGTCGGCCGTTGTAGAGCTGTTCTTGAGACAGTACACTAGGGCGCTGCTGGTCGCGGCGCTTGCCTACGGCGCGTGCGCCGACCCGGGCTCCCCCACCCCGCCGGATGCCGGTCCCGAGGCCACCTCCCCGCCGCAGGTCGCGCCCTCGCCCGAGGCCGCCCGGCAGGAGGTGTCGCGGACCGCCGCACCCGCGGCGACGCCCGGTCCGCCGCGCTTCATACACTCGGAGGACGCCGAGGAGATCGTGGCCGCGTCGGCCGGCATGGACGCGATCTCGGCCGGCCTCGGCTACGCGCTCGCCCCGTCGGCCCTGCCCATGGGCTTCAGGCTCACGATGGCCCGGCTCGTCGACCTGCCCGATAGGCCGATGGCCACCGTCTTCTACCAGTACGGTCGGATGCGGCTGGCCCTGTTCTACCCGGCCCAGTTCGCCCCCGTGACCGACCCCGGGGCCGAGCGCCCCTTCTTCTCGCCGCCCGACGACGCGGTGGCGCGGGTGGTCGTCGCCGACGAGCTGGCATACCTGATGCGCGGCGAGTGGGACGACTACACAGTGCAGCTCATGGCCGCCTACACGGCGCAGTGGGAGTACAACGGACGCATGACGCTCTACTTCCCCTACGAGGCGGCCTCCGGACGCGGGGGGTGGGCCATGCTCTCGGTCAACACGCAGCGAGAGGCCTGGATCGACGTGACCGGGCTCATAGCCATCGCGGAGTCGGTCGGTCCGGTGCCGTGAGCGACGGCGTGGGGGCGGCCGCCCTGGCGGCCGCGGTGAGCGGGCGTCTGAGCGCCCTGTGTTAGATTGGCTCCGTCGTGAGAGTCCAGTACAGCCAGTCGATACCCGCGGACCGCGAGACGGTCTTCGACACGATGCTGAGCGCGGATGCCCTCAGGTCCTGTATCCCAGGATGCGAGGTGCTCGAGGAGGCCGGCGACGGCGGCTACGCGGTGACCATGACCGTTGGGGCGGGTGCGGTACGGGGGACCTACCGCGCCAGCGTCTCGCTATCGGAGGTCGACCGGCCCGGCTCGTTTCGCATGACCGTGCAGGGCAAGGGGAACGCCGGCACGATGAGGGGCGACGGGGTCGTGCGGCTCTCGGAGGCGGCCGGAGCGACGACGGTGGATGTCGACGGGCAGGTCCAGGTGAGCGGCGTCGTCGCCAGGGTCGGCCAGCGCCTGCTGTCGGGCGTCGCCAAGTCGCTGCTGGGCCGGTTCTTCGAGTGCATGGCGGCCAAGGCGAAGGCGGCCTGAGGATGCGGCGCTCCGGCCCAGCGTGCTCTCTGGCGCGGTGACCGGAAGGTAGGAAATGGTCGATCGCCCCACCCTCCTCGAAGTGCGGGAGTCCGGCGGGGTCCTCACGCTCACCCTCGACGACCCTTCGACGCGCAATGCCATGGGCGCCGAGATGGCCGCCTCGGTAACCTCCGAGCTGGAGCGCTTCGAGGCAGACCCCGGCCTGCGGGTCGTGGTGATCACGGGTCGGGATCCCGCGTTCTGCTCGGGCGCCAACGTCCGCACCATGGGCCAGGCGAACCTTCGGCGCGAGGACGCGCCCGCGCCCGGGCCCGATCCGTGGTCGGAGCTGGACCGGGCGGCCCGGGGCGCCGGGGAGACCGGCGACGACGGCGTCGAGGAGATGGACGCGGTGCGGATGCTGCCGCTGACGCTGCAGCGGCTGCGCAAGCCGTCCATAGCGGCGGTCAACGGCCCGGCCGTCGGGCTCGGGATGGGGGTAACCCTGGGCTGCGATATCCGCCTGGCCTCCGAGGAGGCCACTTTCAGCGAGGGCTTCGTCAGGATGGGGCTGATACCGGCGGACGGGTCGTGCTGGCAGCTTCCGAGGATGATAGGCATGGGCAACGCCCTGCTCATGCAGTACACGGGCGACGCGGTCACCGCCGACGAGGCGTTCCGGATGGGACTGGTGTCGCGCGTCACCCTCCACGAGGACCTGCTCGGCGTGTCGATGGAGCTCGCGAGGCGCCTTGCAGGCGGGGCGACCTACTCGATGTCGCTCATAAAGCGCCTCGCGCATCTCTCGCTGGGGACGGACCTCGACGAGAGCATGCGCCTCGCCGGGAGCGCGCAGGCGCTTGCCCGCGCCACCTCTGACCACCGAGAGGGGGTCGAGGCGTTCCTGGAAAAGCGCGCCCCGCGTTTTCGCGGCAGATAGCGGCATGCCGGCTCGCCGGCCGGCCTAAGGCGGCGGGGAGTCGAGGAACCAGCGCAGCGCGTCCTCGAAGGCGCCGGGCATCTCCTGGTGCAGCCACCTGCCCGCGCCCTCGATCTCGGCCAGCCTTCGGCGCTCGACGCTCTCTGCGATCCGCACGGCCTCGGCGTGCGTCAGGTCGGCGCTGAGCCGACCGCGCAGCACGAGCGCCGGGCACCGGACGCGCCCCCACTCGTCCCAGAGCCCGGCGCGGCCCAGCATGTAGGAGGGGTACGCCGCCGAGTCGTGCTTGAACGCGCGGCGACCGTCCAGGCCGCCGCCGGTCAGGCTCCGGGCCTGCCGGTCGAGCACCGCCCTCTCGGCACCCGGCCTCTGGGCGCACAGGTAGTCGACAAGCTCGTCGAACGACCCCCACTCGCCCTGCTCGTGGTCGCCGCCGGCCTCTAGGTCGTAGACCACCAGGGCCGAGACCGCCGAGGGCGCCTCCGCGGCGAGCCGCGCGGCGAGCCTCGCCCCCGCCCCGTGGCCGACCGCCACGGCGTCGGTCAGGCCCACCTCGGACGCGAACGCGGCGATGTCGGCGTAGAGGCGCTCGTGCCCGTACGCGGCCGCCGCGGGCCGGTCCGACTCGCCGTGCCCGCGCATCTCCGGCGCGAACACGCGGTAGGAGCCGCGCATCCCCGGGGCGAGCAGGTCCCAGGTCCTGGGCGAGTCGCCGAGGTCGTGGACGAGCAGCATGTGGGGCAGGTCGCGGCCGCCCCAGTCGATGTAGCCGAGCCTCAGCCCCTCGGACCGGTAGCTGCGCCTCACCGGCCGTGCGGGGGACCTGCGGGGGCCGCCCCGGGCGCGGTCAGCCATGCGCATGTGCTATGGCCACTCCAGCTTCGCGCCGTCGTAGATCTCGTCCAGGAACTGCGTGTCGTAGGCGTCCTTGTAGTCGAAGGGCTCCGGTATGGCCTCGAACTCGAGCAGGTGGTCGTAGAGCGCCTTCCACTGCTCGTCCGTCATCGCCCCCAGCCCGGCCTTTTCGGTCGCCCCGCCCTCTGCGTCCTTCATCTCGGCCTCGAGCATGAACTCCTGGTGCTCGCGGTCCTCCTCCGGCGCGTACTTCATCACGATGTCGACGGCCTCGTCGGGATTTTCCTTCATGAACTCGAAGCCCTTCATCGTGGCGCGAAGGAACCTGGTCACGACGTCGGGGTCGGACTCGGCGGTCTCGGTCAGCGTGATGTAGGTAAGCCCCATGGTCGGGACCCCGTAGTCGGCGGGGTCCCAGACGGTCACCTCGAATCCCAGGCGCTCTACGGTGTCGGGCTCGTTGGACTTGAAGATGGCCAGCACGTCGACCTGGCCCTCGGTGAGGACCCGCGGATCGTAGCCGACCCGGATCTCCTGTATGCGCGAGCGGTCCACCCCCTCGGCCTTGATCATCGCCAGGTAGTCGGGCGGTACCGAGATCTTGTAGCCGAGCGTCCGGCCCTCCCAGTCGCCGAGCTCGGTGATGCCGCTGTCCCTCAGCGCCATGTATCCCTGGTTGCCCTTCTGGCCGAACAGGGCGATCGCGACGATGGGCGCTCCGGGATCCGAGCGGCGCTTGAGGACCGAGGCGGCGGCGGCCGTGGTGAAGTGCACGTCGCCGGACAGCAGCAGCTTTAGGTGCTCGCCGGTCGAGGCGTGCCGCAGGTCGACGGTCAGGCCCTGCTCTGCGAAGTAGCCTTTCTCCTGCGCCACGTACGCCGCGACGAACGGCAGGTTCGCCTGTGGCTTGAACCCGGCCATGAACACGACCCGGCGCGGCTCTGTGGTCGGGCCCGTATCGCCCTCCCCGCCGAAGCAGGCCGCCGCGCTCAGCGCGATGGCCGCGGCGACCACCAGCGCGGCCGAGGCCGCGAGGGTCCGGAGCATGGGCGGCGGGTTCGACCGGCTGGACGCGTCCCCATCGGTTCTAACTCTCGACATCTGGCCTCCCGGGCTGTCGGCTAGCTTGGTGGCGAAATGCAACCTGGTGGTAGTCTAATACCATAGCGGCGAGGATTGAAGGGCCCAGTTCCAGGAGGAGACATGACCGTCGAGACCAGGCGCAGCGATCCGGTCACGATGGCGCTGGATCTGGTGGGCGACCGATGGACGCTGGCGGTGCTCCGCGACCTGCTCCGGGGCAACACCCGCTTCTCGGAGCTCAAGCAGTCGGTGGGAGGCATCGCCAGCAACATCCTCTCAGACCGCCTGCAGAGGCTAGAGCGCCACGGGATAGTGGTCCGCCAGATCTACAGCGACCGCCCGCTGCGGGCGGAGTACCGCCTCACGCCCAAGGGCCACGAGCTCGGGGTCGTCACCGGCGCGCTCGCCGCGTGGGGCGCCCGCCATCTCTCCGACGAGCTCCGGCTGGTCCACCACGACTGCGGGGAGGGCGCGCAGGTCCGGTACTTCTGCGAGGAGTGCGACCGCACGATACGGCGCTCGGAGGTCCGCCTGGCCGGGCGCTAGCGTGTCGGTCCGTCGGTAGGCGCTGGGGGATGTGCGCATCGATGGACCGCGCTTTGATGTGCCGCGTGACGGCCGCCGTCAAGCCGAATACGGCGGCCCTGACGATCCGCATATGCGGCGCAGCCCGTAACATTCAAGACAACCGCCCCATCGACTGCGCGCGGCCAAGGTGCCGGGCAGCACGTCTCACGGCGAGCCCGTCCACGATGCACGATCGCGATGGGATCCGAAGAAAGGCGACGGTGACATGCGCCGAACCACCAAGACCATCACCCTTTCGTTGCCGCTGGAGATAGCCAACCGGTTGGATGAAGAAGCCGCACGGCAGGGAATGTCTAGGAGCGATTTCGTTCGCGAGGCCGTGATCCGCTACGTGGAGGAATGCGATTGGAGGCAGCTGCTCCGGTACGAAGAGCGCAGAGTTGGGGAGAGGGGCATTGGCCTTGGGGATGCGCCCCGCTTGGTGGAGGAGTACCGGGCGGAGGTCGGCACTTCGGGCAAGTGAAGGCCGTCCCCGGCAACAACGCCATCGGACTCCGCCACAGCGGCTTGTGGCATGCCGGTCGATGCGGCCACTCGCTTGGGCAGGTGTCTTCGAGCTCGGGCCGCAGAGGTGCTCAGCTGCGCCAACCACCGCCGTCTGTCTCGTTGTACCGAGGATTCCGTCCGTGCCTGCTGCGGAAGTTCCTAAGACGGATGGCCTCGGATAGGCGAGCTGACAGCTTGCTTGAGAACGACCGCTCGATCTTCATCTTGCCCACCTTCCCGTCGCGTTGGTGCTGAGCGGCCCTGCGTTTCGGGTTGGTGGTCATGCCGATGTAGACGACCTTGCCCCTGCTTCGGAGCGAGTACACGTAGTATGTGGATGGCAAGTCGAACCTCCTATACCAATTCTGTGCGCTGTGCAGCTTGACTGGCGCTGCCTCGCCTAGCAACACATACGGCGAGCGCGCAGGAGAATTCTTGGCCGACGCGACGCGTCGAGCCCGGGCGTCGGACCTACGCCGACGTGGTCACCGGCATCCGTGGACGACTTCGCCCTCCGGCGATGATCCAAGCCGGTCCGGAGCCCGCCCATCGGGCCTGGGCTGGCGCAGCCTAGAAGGCGCGCTCGCTCTCGTGCCAGAACAGGACCCGCCTCTCGCCGTACCAGGTCAGCGCGGTGAGGGAAATCCCGATCACGGCCAGCACCACCACTGAGGCGAACAGCCTCGGCATGTCCAGGTCGTTGTGGGCGACTATGATCACGCTGCCGAGGCCCCTGTCGCCGGTGAACCACTCGCCCACCACCGCGCCGATCACCGAGAGCGGCACGGCGATGCGAAAGGCCGCGAAGACGTAGGGCAGCGAGCTGAACGCCCGGAGCTTCCAGAGCACCTCGGCTCTCGACGCGCTCAGCGAGCGGAACAGGTCCAGCGCCTCCGGGCTCGCGGCGCGGAGCCCGGCGAGCGTGTTGACCAGCACCGGGAAGAAGGTGATCAGCGAGGCGACCAGGATCTTGGGGAACGATCCGAATCCGAACCAGATAACGAACAGCGGCGCGACGGCCACTATCGGCGTCACCTTCACCAGCACCGCCAGGGGCAGGAGGCTCCTCTCCAGAACCCTCGACTGCGACATCACCACCGCGCCGGTGATCGCGACCGCAGCGCCCAGCGCGAATCCGCCCAGCGACTCGGCCAGCGTGATCGCCCCGTGGCGCGCGAAGTACCCGATGTCACCGAACAGGTCGGCGAGCACGGCCGTGGGAGTCGGCACTATGTACTCGGCGACCCCGGCGGCGCGCACCCACAGCTCCCAGGCCACCGCTGCGGCCAGCAGGGCGGCGGCGGGCGGCACCAGGTAGGCCCAGGCCCCCCGCAGTCCCCTCAGCCGGCCCATCACGGTCCCAGGGGACCGGCGGTCCGCGCCCGCCGGCGCGTCCGTCGCAGACCTCTCCAAGTCCTAGCCTCCCATGCCCAGAGCCAGCGCCTCGCGGATGCGCGAGGTCAGGTCCAGGAATTCGACCGTCCCCACCAGCGCCTCGTCCCTGGGCCTGGGGAACCCGACGGGTACCTGCGCGACCACGCGGCCCGGGCGGTCGCTCATCACCACGACCCGGTCCGCGAGCAGCGCCGCCTCGGCCACGCTGTGGGTGACGAAGACCACGGTCTTGCCGGAGGCCTCCCACAGCCCCAGCAGCTCGTAGCGCATCGCCTCGCGGGTGATCTCGTCGAGCGACCCGAGCGGCTCGTCCATCAGCAGCACGCTCGGATCGAAGGCGAAGGCTCGGGCGAGCGCCACCCTCTGTCGCATGCCGCCCGAGAGCTGGTGCGGGTAGTAGTCGCCGAAGTCGCCGAGGCCCACCGAGCCCATGACGTCCTCGGCACGGCCCGCACGGGCGCCCGGGCCGGGGTTGATCTCCAGGGGAAGCCGGATGTTGGCGAGCACCGTCCGCCACGGCAGCAGCGCCGGGTCCTGGAACACGTACCCGATCGCCTTGTCCTCCGCGGCCGCCGCGGGCCCGGCGTCCCCTATCCGGACCGATCCGCGGTCCGGCCGCTCGAGACCGCCGATTATCCTCAGCAGCGTCGTCTTGCCGCAGCCGCTCGGTCCTATGACCGCCACGAATTCGCCCGGAGCGACTTCGATGGACAGGTCGGAGAGAGCCGCCAGCGCCGGCCCGCGCGCGCCGGCGAAGGACTTGGAGACGCCGCGGGCGCTTATCCCCGGCGCCGCCCGCGGGGCGGGCCGCCCGGGGCCGTCAGTGGCCGGATGCGTGGGCGGGCGCAAAGTCCCTGCCCGCGGCCGCCCGCAGGGGCGGACCGGCGGCTCAGCCGCCCGCCGAGGGCTGGGCCTCCAGGCCCTCGGCGACGGCCCTGGCCACCTCGGCGTACTCGCGCCTTACGTCGCCGCTGAGCAGCACGGTGGGCTTCTGGGTGTCACGGTAGTCGGCACGCAGGCCGAGGCGGCCGAGGAACGGCAGCCCGAGCTCGGCCGCGAGGTCCTCCCCTCCTCCCGAGCCGAACACGTCCCCCGCGAAGTTCTCGACGATCCCGAGGACGCGGACCTTGAGGGTCCTGATCATGTTTATCGACCGCCTGGCGTCTACGACGGCCAGCTCCTGGGGCGTGGTGACGACCACGAACCCGTCGAGCTGGAGCGTCTGCATCACCGTCAGCGGGGCGTCGGAGGTGCCGGGCGGAAGGTCGACGATCAGGTAGTCGAGCTCACCCCAGGCCGTGGACTGGAGCAGCTGGTTGATCGCGTTGTGGACCATCGGACCGCGCCAGATGATGGCCTCGTCCTCCTTCTTCTGGAAGAAGCCCATCGACATCACCCCGACCCCGTGGCGACGGGGGGGCGAGAGCTTCTTGTCGCCGTCCATCTCCGGGGGCTCGTAGACCTTCATCGCACGGACCACGTTGGGACAGTCGATGTCCACGTCCAGGATTCCGACCCGCGACCCGGACTGGGCGAGCGTGACAGCGAGGTTGACGGCCACGGTGGTCTTGCCGACCCCGCCCTTGCCGCTGTAGACGCCCACCGTGTGGCGCACGCCGCCGAGGGCTTCGGTGATGGCGCGCCGCTGCTGGAACTGGCGCTTCATCGACTCCAGGCGCGCCCTAGCCTGGGGGTTGGAGGCGGGGTTCGGGGCCGGTCTCTGCGTCATCGCCTAGGGCTCGCCCGCGCCCCGCCTGCCGGGGCGGTGCGGGTCAGTCGAGGCCCAGCTCCATCTTGCCCTCCTGGGAGATCATGTCCGGGGTCCAGGGAGGGTCGTAGACCAGCTCGACGTTCACGTCCTCGACGCCCTCGATCTCGGCCACCCGCCACTCGGCCTGCTGGGCGATGTACGGGCCCATACCGCATCCGGCGAAGGTGAGAGTCATCTTGATGTCGACGTCGCCCTCGTCGTCCACCTGGCAGTCGTAGATCAGCCCCAGGTCGACGACGTTGATGGGAATCTCCGGGTCGTAGACGTCCCTGAGGGCCTCGATTACCTCTTCCCTGGTGATGGTTGCGGCGCTCGTCATCGGTGCTCCTTGCGCTGGCGGGCGCCCCACGGCTCCCGGTTCGGGTCCCCGCCCGGCCGTCTGAGGACGGGCGGGCCGGCGCAGGATCATTCTAGGTTCGCGCGAAAACGGGTGTCAATTCGAACCCGGACCGTGTGTGGCGCCGGGCTATCCGTCGACCATGACCTTGCGCAGGTCGACGACCTGGTCCCTGAGCAGCGCCGCCCTCTCGAACTCTAGCTTTTTCGCCGCCGTCTTCATCTCCGACTCCAGGTCCTTGATCAGCCGCAGGATGTCGGCCCTCGGCAGGTCCGCGCCGGTTACGTGCGGCGCGCGCGTGTCGGCCACCTCCCTGACCCGCTCGGTGATGTCGCGGACCGCCTTGCGGATGCCCTGCGGGGTTATGCCGTGCTCGCGGTTGTACGCCTCCTGGGTCGCCCTGCGCCTCTCCGTCTCGTCTATGGCCCTCTTCATCGAGTCGGTCACCACGTCGGCGTACATGATCACGCGCCCGTCGACGTGGCGCGCCGCCCTTCCGATCGTCTGGATGAGCGAGGTCTGCGAGCGCAGGTAGCCCTCCTTGTCGGCGTCGAGTATGGCAACGAGGCTGACCTCCGGCAGGTCCAGCCCCTCCCGCAGCAAATTGATGCCCACCACCACGTCGTAGACGCCCAGCCGCAGGTCCCGCAGGATCTCGCTGCGCTCGAGCGTGTCGATCTCCGAGTGCATGTGGTGGGTGCGGACTCCCACCTCGCGCAGGTAGTCGGCGAGCTCCTCGGCCATGCGCTTGGTCAGCGTCGTCACCAGGCACCTCTCCCCGCGGTCGACGCGGGCCCGTATCTGGTGCAGCAGGTCGTCGATCTGCCCCTTGGTGGGCTTTACCTCGATCAGCGGGTCGACGAGGCCCGTCGGGCGGATCACCTGCTCGATGATGCTCTGGCTGTGGCGGTGCTCGTACGGTCCGGGGGTCGCCGAGACGTAGACGCACTGGTTCACGCGGTCCTCGAACTCGTCGAAGTTGAGCGGACGGTTGTCCAGGGCGGACGGCAGCCTGAAGCCGTGCTCGACCAGCACCTCCTTGCGGGAGCGGTCGCCGCCGTACATCGCGCGGACCTGCGGGAGCGTCATGTGGGACTCGTCGACGAATATCAGGAAGTCGTCGGGGAAGTAGTCGAGCAGCGTGTACGGCGTGGATCCGGCCGCCCTGCCCGACAGGTGGCGAGAGTAGTTCTCGACGCCCGCGCAGTAACCGGTCTCGCGCATCATCTCCACGTCGTACCTGGTCCTGGACTCGAGGCGCTGGGCCTCCAGCAGCTTGCCAGCCTCCCTGAGCCGCCCGAGGTGCTCCGCGAGCTCCGACTCTATGGAGTCGATGGCGTCCATCAGCCTGTCGTGCGAGGTGACGAAGTGCTTGGCCGGGTAGATCTCGATGTCCTCGCGCTCGTCGAGCACCTCGCCGGTCAGCGGGTCGAGCTGGACGATGCGGTCGACCTCGTCGCCCCAGAACTCGATGCGCACCCCGACCCCCTCCTCGTAGGCGGGAAGCAGCTCCAGGGTGTCGCCGCGGACGCGGAACTTGCCGCGCCCGAGGTCGAAGTCGTTGCGCTCGTACTGCATGTCCACGAGCTGGCGGATCAGCTTGCCGCGGCTGCGCGTCTCCCCCCTGCGCACGTATGCGACGAAGCTCTGGTACTCCTCGGGCGAGCCCAGCCCGAAGATGCACGAGACCGAGGCGACGATCAGCACGTCGCGGCGCGTGAGCAGCGCGCGGGTGGCCGAGTGGCGCAGCTTGTCGAGCTGCTCGTTTACGTCCGCGTCCTTCTCTATGTAGGTGTCGGTGCGCGGTATGTAGGCCTCGGGCTGGTAGTAGTCGTAGTAGCTCACGAAGTACTCGACGGCGTTGTCCGGGAAGAACTCCTTGAACTCCATCGCCAGCTGCGCCGCCAGCGTCTTGTTGTGGGCGAGCACGAGCGTGGGGCGCTGGACCTTCTCCACCACGTTGGCCATCGTGAAGGTCTTGCCGCTGCCGGTCACCCCCATCAGGGTCTGGTGGCGCAGCGCGCGGTCGACCCCCTCGGCCAGGGCGTCGATGGCCTGGGGCTGGTCGCCGGTGGGGCGAAGCTCGGAGACGATCTGGAAGGCGGACACGGCGGCCGAATTGTACCCGGGGCGGCGCCGGCGCTAGTCGGCGGCCAGGCGGTCGAGCGCCGCCCGGACGCGCTCCTCCAGCGTGAGCTCGGGGTCCGGGGGCAGCGTCGCCGCCGCCTCCCTGGCCTCGACCAGCGAGTAGCCCAGCGCGGTCAGCGCCTCTATCACCTGCGCCGCTCCCTCGACCGAGCCCGACACCTCAAGCTCCTGGCCCAGCTGGCCCTTGAGCTCGAGGACTATCCTGCCGGCGGTCTTCTTTCCCACGCCGGGCACGCGCGAGAACGCGTCGACGTCGGCCGTCGCGACGGCGGCGGCGAGATCCTGCGCCGAGAACATCGAGAGCACGCTCAGGGCCAGGCGGGGCCCGACGCCGCTGATGCCCAGCAGCGTCTCGAAGCTGGCGCGCGCGTCCTCGGAGGCGAAGCCGTAGAGCGTGAGGCTGTCCTCCCTGACCTGCAGCGAGGTGAACAGCCGCACATCGCCGCCGACGGGCCCCGCGGCGCCGATGGCGGAGGTCGGCATGTTCACCCTCACGCACACGGCGCCGAGGTCGACGTCGATCCAGTCCAGCCCGACCCTGGCCACGGTGCCAGAAACCTGCGTGATCATCCCCGGGTCCGCCCGTCCCCGCTCAGTCCGTGAGCACCAGGCGCTCGGCGCGGGCGGCGTTGACGTGGCACAGAGCCACGGCCAGCGCGTCGGCGGCGTCCAGGCTGTCAGGGGGCTCGGCGAGGCCGAGCACGACCTGGACCATGTCCCGGACCTGGTCCTTGGACGCGCCGCCGTGGTCGGCGACGGCGTGCTTGACCGCGCTCGGGGCGTACGAGGCGACGGGGATCCCCCTCCTGGCGGCGGCGGCCATCGCTATGCCCTGGGCCTGGCCGATGGCGAGCGCGGTGCGCGCGTTCCTGCCGGCGAAGGGCTGCTCGAGGGCGACCACGTCGGGCCTGAAGCGCTCGATGAGCCCGTCGAGCCCGTCGAGCATGGTCGCCAGCCGCTCGGGCAGCGAGGCCCGGGACGGGGCGCTGAGCGTCTCGGAAGTGACGCAGGCCGCCTCGTCCCCGGCGAGGTCGACGACGCCGACGCCGGTCCTGATCGTGCCGGGGTCGACCCCGAGGACCCTCACCGGGCCGCCGCCTGCGGATGGCCCCTCAAGCCCTACTCCGAGCCGTACTCGGCCAGGACCGCGTCGGGGAAGTCGCCGTTCGAGTAGACGCGCTGGATGTCGTCGAGGTCCTCGAGCTGGTCGAGCAGCCGCAGGGTCTGCCTGGCCGTCCGGTCGTCGAGCTGGACCATGTTCCTGGGAAGCATCGTCATCTGGGAGGAGACGATGACCGCGTCGAGCTCGGCCAGGGTGCGCCGTATGCCCTCCAGGTCCGCCACGGCCGAGTAGACCTGGAGCGTGGAGTCGTCCGTCTCGAAGTCGTCCGCGCCGGCGTCGATGGCGGCCATCGCCAGGTCTTCAAGGGACTCCGGCTCCGCCCGGGCCACGACCACGCCGCGCTGGTCGAACTGCCACGCTACGGCGCCCGCCTCGGCCATGTTCCCCCCGGCCTTGGTGAAGGTCGACCGCACGGCCGACACCGTGCGCTTGCGGTTGTCGGTGAGCGCCTCGAGCAGTATGGCGGTCCCCCCGGGGCCGTAGCCCTCGTAGCGCACCTCGGCGACGATGTCGCCCTCGCCCGCCGCTCCCGTGCCGCGCCTGACGGCCCTTGCGATCGTGTCGGCCGGCATGTTCGCGTCCTTGGCGCGCTGGATCGCCATGCGGAGCCTGAAGTTGGCGTCCGGGTCGCCCCCGCCCTCGCGGGCGACGACGATTATCTCCTTGGCGAGCTTGGTGAAGAGCTTGCCACGCCGCGCGTCCGTGATCGCCTTGGCGTGCTTGATCTGGGCCCACTTGGAATGGCCGGCCATCTGGAATCCCCCCGCCCGATCATAACCCCTCGGGCAGATCGACAACCATGCGGCCCGCCCCCAGGTCGACCCCTATCACCACGTCCCTTATCGCCGGCACCAGCACCTCCCCGCCGCCCTCCCCGCGGACGACGTAGACGTCGTTCGCGCCCGTCGCCAGCACCTCCGAGACGGTCCCTAAGGCCTGTCCCGCCGGCGTCACGGCGGCGAGGCCGATGAGCTGGAACTCGTAGTACGTCCCCTCCGGGGTCGGCGGCAGGTCCGCCTCCGGCACCTCGAGGTCGGCCCCCCTGAGCGCCCCGGCGGCGGTGCGGTCGTCGATCCCGGCGAGCTTGACCACGAGGTGCGGGCCGTGGGGCCTGCTGCGCTGGACGGTGACCGGGCGGTCGCCCGCGTAGAGCCTGGTCCCGGGACCGAACGGTCCGGCGGCCGGGGAGTGCCGGGCCACCTTGACCTCGCCCCTCACGCCCCATGGTCCGAGGACCCTTCCAACGGCCACGCGGTCGCCGGGGGTCAGGGGCTCACCTCGGTCGGGCGTCGGGGAGGGGGTGCGGCGGCGAGGGCCGCGGCCGCCGGGTCAGAGGGGCGGGCGCGCCGGACTCAGACGATCTCAAGCACGGCGCGGGTGCCGCGCTTTATGGCCGCCACGCGCAGGAGCGTCCTGATGGACTGCGCCACCCTGCCCTGGCGGCCGATCACCTTGCCCTTGTCGTCCGGGGAGACCTCCAGCCTCAGGAGCAGCCGGCCGCCGTCGTCATCCTCCTCCTCGATCACCCGCACCTCGTCGGGCTTGGAGGCGATGGATCTAACGATGTACTCGACCAGGTCCTTCATGGTCAGCTCCCGGCGGCGCTACTGCGAGGCCTGCTGGGCGGCGTGGGTCTTCATCAGCCGCGCCACGGAGTCGGTGGGCTGAGCGCCCTTCCCCACCCAGCTCTCGGCCCGCTCGCGGTCGAGGACGATCGTCGGGGGGTCGGTCTTCGGGTCGTAGTGGCCAAGCTGCTCGACGAACGAGCCGTCGCGGGCCGCCCTGGCGTCGGCCACGACTATCCTGTAGCTGGGCTGGCGCTTGGCTCCAACGCGCTTGAGTCTTATCTTCAGCAATCGGCGCTCCAGACGGGCGCCCCGGGAGTGCGTGCGCGGCTCTGCGGAGCCCTGCGCGCGCGGGGGCCTAGACAGCCTAGTCTAGCCCCGTCCCAAATCGCTGTCAACGGCTTTGTGGACGGCTGGATACGGTCCCGGCGGGTGCCTCCGTGGGGCCGGGTCTAACCTCGACTTGGCGTCCGGGGCTGGGGTATGCTGGAACGTCAGGGAGCGGGGCGAGCGGGGCGCGGACAGTGCGCCCGGGGCCCGCCGGCTCCCCAGTACCTAAGTGGACGGATAGCCGATGAGAGTGGTCTTCCTCGAGGATGTCGAGGGCGTCGCCAGGGGCGGCGACGTCAAGGAAGTCAAGAACGGGTTCGCGCGCAACTACCTGATCCCCAAGAGCCTGGCCGTACCCGCGACCCACGACGCGCTCCAGCGGGTGCGCAAGCTCGCCGAGCAGGCGGAGAAGACCAGGATAAAGCGCCTGAGCGACATGAGGGCGCTCGGCGAGGAGCTCTCCGGCGCCCGCGTGTCCGTGGGCATGCGGGCCGGCTCCGGCGGACGCCTCTACGGCTCGGTGACGGCGGCCATGGTCGCGTCGCGGCTGGGAGAGATCACCGGCAGGGACATAGACCGAAGGTGGGTGACGCTCCCCGAGTCGGTCAGGGAGCTGGGCGAGCACGAGGCCAGCGTCAGGCTCCACGCAGAGGTGCGGGCCGAGGTGACCGTGCTGGTCCATCCGCAGGACGTCGACCCCGACGAGTACCTGGAGCGGCTGGCCGCGGCCGAGCGCGGCGAGGCGCCCGCCGGCGACGATGAGCCCGGCGACGGGGCGCAGGACGCGTGGGACGGAGCCGGCGATGCGCAGGACGCGGACGCCGGGCCCGAGCCCGCGGCGGAGGTCGAGCCGGCGACGGATGCCGACGCCCGCGAGCAGGAGGCCGGGCCCTAGGGGGCGCCATGGTCTACGCCGAGCGTCTCCTTCCCCACGACGCTGACGCCGAGGAGTCGGTCATCGGCTCGATCCTGATCGACCCGCAGGCCCTCACCAAGGTCTCGGCCTTCCTCAAGCCTGCGGACTTCTACAACGCCAGGACGCGGCACTGCTACGAGGCGGCGCTGATGCTCTTCGACCGGGGCGAGGCCATAAACCAGGTCACGCTCGCCCACGAGCTGTCGCTTAGCCAGCGCCTAGACGACGTCGGGGGGCCGGCCTACCTGGGCCACCTCGTCAGCTCGGTGCCGACCTCGGTGCATGTCGACCACTACGGGCGGATCGTCCAGCGCACCTCCGTCATGCGTCAGCTGATCGCCATATCGGGCGAGATAGCCGCGATCGGGTACGAGGGGTCGTCCGACGTCGACGCCACGCTCAGCCAGGCTGAGGCGCTTCTCTACGGGGTGCGCTCCGGCCGGGCCACCGGCGACTTCCAGCAGCTGCGGGCCATCCTGGACTCCTACATGGAGTCGACCGCGTCGCTCGATCTCGGGGACGCGGCCCTGGCCCCGATACCCACGGGCTTTGTGGACCTGGACAAGCTGCTCGGCAACGGCATGCAGCGCTCGGACCTGGTCGTCCTGGCCGCCCGGCCGAGCCTGGGCAAGAGCTCGCTCGCGTTCAACATCGCCCGCCAGGCGGCGGGACAGGGCGCGCGGGTCGGAGTGTTCAGCCTCGAGATGAGCGCCGAGCAGATCGGCATCCGCATGCTGGCCGGCGAGGCCAACGTCGACGGCTACAGGCTCAGGATCGGCCTGCTTACCGACGCCGAGGAGAGCCGGGTCCTAAACGCCATAGGCGAGCTCTCGGAGCTCCCCGTGTTCATCGACGACACGCCTATCCAGACCTCGGTCGACATGAGGGGCAAGGCCAGGCGGCTGCAGGCCGAGCAGGGCCTGGACCTGCTGATAGTCGACTACATGCAGCTGATGGGCGAGGGGAACCGCCGGAACGACAACCGCACCCAGGAGCTGGGGGACATCTCCCGGTCCCTCAAGGCGCTGGCGCGCGACCTCGAGATCCCGGTCCTGGCCCTCTCGCAGCTCAGCCGCGCCCCGGAGCACCGCCCGTCCCACCGCCCGATCCTCTCGGACCTTCGCGAGAGCGGCAGCATCGAGCAGGACGCCGACATCGTCGCGTTCATATACCGCGAGGACACCTACACCACCCGCGAGGAGTGGGAGCGCCGCGAGCCCTCGAGGCCATACCCCGAGAACATCGCAGAGATCATCGTCGCGAAGCACCGCAACGGTCCGACCGGCACGATTCCGCTCTACTTCCGCAGCGACGTGGTCAAGTTCGAGAGCCTGGAGCGCAGGGCGCCCGCCACCGCGCCGGAACTGGTGTGAGCGCGGCCGGGTAGGACCGGCCTGATGGGAGAGGCCCTTGGGGCGACCGCCCGGCGCGAGCCGGGCCGGCCCCGCCATCGAGGGGGCAGGAGCGGCTCTTGGAGAATATCGGGGAGGTCCTGAGCAGGCTCGAGGGGGGTCGGGCCGGCGATGCCGACGGAACAGCCGGCTCCGAGCCCGGAACGGGCGGACCCAACTGCGAGCGCTGCGGCGACCGGGGCTGGTACACGGTCGAAGTCCCCGTATCGCACCCGGACTTCGGGCGGGTGGTCGACTGCGACTGCCAGATCGGCCGGGCCGAGAGGGAGGGCCACGAGCGGCTGGTGCGCTACAGCAACCTCGGCCGGCTCTCGCGCCTTCGCCTCGACGACATGGAGCCTACCGGGGGATGGGACCGCGAGGCGGCCGCCCTATTTGCGGAGGCGGTGGAGAGCGCCGCGGCGTTCGCCGACTCGCCGGCCGGCTGGCTGGTGCTGGTGGGTCCCCACGGATCGGGCAAGACCCGGATTGCCGCCGCCGTTGCGAATCGTTGCATCGAGCGTGGCCATGTCGCGCTCTTCGTCCACGTCCCGGACCTGATGGACCACCTGCGCGCCAGCTTCGGTCCCACCAGCGAGATCACCTACAGCGAGCTCTTCGATCGAGTGCGCTCCACGCCGCTGCTCATCCTCGACGACATCGGGGCGACGGGGTCGAGTCCCTGGGCGCTCCAGAAGCTCCAGCAGATCGTCAACCACCGCTTCAACGAGGAGCTCCCCACCGTCTTCACGACCGCAGTGGAGATGCGCAGCCTGGATTCCTACCTGCGGGCGCGGATCGAGACCCCGGGCCTGTCCCGCATCCTGTCGATCCGGCAGCCGTCCGAAGTTGCCGACCGCTGGAGGGTCCTGCCGGAGGATTCGGCGAAGATGACGTTTGAAACGTTCGACGTGCGGGGGCACCACGCGTCGGGCAAGGAGCAGGAGAGCCTCAGACTGGCCTTGGAGTACTCGAAGGGATTCCCCGACATGCTCGGCAAGTGGCTCACGCTGCATGGGCCGACCGGGGTGGGCAAGACCCACTTGGCGGTTGCCATCGCCACGGAGTGCGAGAAACGCGGGCGGCGGGTCCTCTTCGCATTCGTACCCGCTCTGCTCGACCACCTCCGTTCGTCGTTCGGGCCTTCAAGTGCGGTCAACTACGAGGAGGAGTTCGACCGGGTGCGGAATGCCGAAGTGCTGATACTGGATGACTTCTACACCCGTGAGCGCGAGGTAACGGGACTCCAGGGGCGTGAGCATACGCAAGGGCAACTCGCCACCCGCGAGCGAGCGAGCGTGTGGGCCGATGAGCAGCTCTATCAGATCATCGTCCATCGGCACAGCCACAGGCTCCCTACCGTCATAACCACCAGCGAGTCCTTCGCTCCCCGTCGTCGCTCAGGATCCTTCCGGGGGCCGCGCCAGTCGGCGGCAACGGCCGAGGCGGAGGCGGCCAACGAAGAGAAGTTTGACGAGAACCTCGGCCCGATCCGCTCCCGGGCCAACGACAAGGCGGTCGGGCAGGTGGTGGCCATGAGGGCTCCGGACTATCGGGCAAAGGCTCGCAGATAGGTCCGGGGCGCGGCGCGCAGCGGGGAGTCAGGCCTGTCTAGTAGCGCTGGAGCCGCGCCGTTCTGCATCCTCTGCGAGGTGATCGCCGGGCGCTCGCCGGGCAACATCCGCCACGCCGACGACGAGGCCGTCGTATTCGACAACAAGCTTGACTGGGCGCCCGTGATGCTGCTGGTCACCCCGAGGCGCCACCTCACCCAGGCCCAGATGTGGACCGATCCCGGGCTCATCGCACGGATCGGATCGCTGGCGGTCAGGTACGGACGCGAGCTTGCCCCGGCGGGGTTCCGCCTGATCTCGAACTTCGGAGAGGACGCGCTTCAGACCCAGGAGCACGCACACCTGCACGTAGTCGGGGGCGCCAGGCTCGGGCTGTACGTAAGGCCCGGGCGTGGGGCTGTTGACTAGGGCCTGCAGCGAGATCGATAGGGTCGCGCGCCATCCGATTTGGCGGCCGGCGGTTCTGATTAGCTTGGACGACCGAGGCGCGATGCAGGCGGAAGTAGCCGACTGCGACTGAGGAAGGGGCCTGTGGCCATCCCCGAACCTGTACATCCGGAGAGCATCTGGCGGAGATGATGGAGGAGCTGGGCATCACCCAGCGCCGCCTGGCCGAGGCGATGGGAGTGCCCCGGGCACGCATCCGCGGGATCGTTCACCGCCGAAGGTCCATCACGGCGGACACGGCGCTGCGCATCGGACGGGCCCTGGGCATGACTCCCGACTTCTGGCTGAACCTTCAGCGGATGTACGATCTGGATGTGGCCCGCGCCAGGACGGACGTGAGCGCGATAGAGCCGCTTGTCGAGGTGCCTGCCTGAAGCGCCCGGGCCTTGTAAGTCGCCCGCAGCACTGCCTGTCCGCCTTCCGTGATGGCGCCCGCTAGGCGGCAGGGGCTGCTGCGAGCGAGCCCTAGCTGAAGGCCGGCAGCACCTCGCTGCCGAGCAGCCTGATCGAGCGCTCCACGGCCACCGGCGGCATGTTGCCCGCGTTGACCTTGAGCATGAGGTTGCGGACGCCGGCGTCCCTGATCTCGGCGATGCGCTCGATGGCGTCGGCGGGGGTGCCGTAGATGAACCCGTCGTCGATCGTCTGCTTCTTGAGCCACTTTCGGCCCTCGTCGGACTCGACCCACTCGGGCGAGTTGAAGCGAAGCCGCGCGTCCATGAAGTGGTCCTGCTCGATCGCCAGGTGGCGCTCCGCCATCTCCCTGGCCTCCTGCCGGCTGTCCGAGACGAGCGCGTCGGACGTGAACCAGGTCTCGTCGATCGCGCCCTGCACCGCCGTCTCCGGGTGGCCGGCGGCCAGCGCGGTGCTCCGGTAGAGCTCGATGCGCTCCCTCATGCCGGCGGCGTCCACGCCGCCCATCAGCAGCGGGCGGCAGGCGCGCGCCATCGCCTCGATCGTCCGGTCGCTGATGCCGGACCTGATGATCGGGGGGTGCGGCCTGGTGTATGGCTGGGGCCGCAGGATGGGAAACTCGATGTTCCAGTACCGCCCGCGGTGGACTACGTCGGTCTCGGTCCAGGCCCGGATGAGCAGCTCCTCCATCTCCTCGACCGCCCCGAAGCCCATCTCAAGCGTGACGCCGAAGCCGCGGTACTCGTAGTGGTTGGCGACCGATCCCCTGCCGACCCCGACGATCAGCCTGCCCTTGCTCAGGTGGTCGAGCAGCGCGCACTGGGCGGCGAGGCGCGCCGGGTGGTGGAGAGCCGTCTCGACGACGGCGAACCCGATCTTGACGCGGCTGGTGCGCGCCGCGATCGCCGCGGCGAAGACCACCGGATCGGCGAAGGCGGCGGCCCCGTCGAAGTGGTGCTCGGCCAGCCACACCGAGTGGAAGCCGACCTCCTCGGCCAGCTCCGCCTCGCGCAGCGCTCCGTCTATGGCGGCCCCGTCCCCGTCCAGGCTGGGACTGACGGGGAAGACCCAGGTGCCGAACCTCAAGGTCTCAATCGAACGTGAGGACGCTGCGGGCCACCTTGCCCTCTCCCAGCACCTTGAAGGCCTCGTTGACCTCCTCTATCGGGAAGCTGCGGGTGATCAGCTCGTCGAGCTTGAGGCGGCCGGACTGGTAGAGGGAGATCAGCCGCGGGAAGTCGATGTGGGGCCGTGCGCTCCCGTACATCGAGCCGATCACGGTCTTCTCCCACATGAGGTCGCGCGCATCGAGCGTCACGGCGGTCTCCAGCGGCGCGTGGCCAACCCAGATCGTCATCCCGCGGCTGCGCGTCGCGTGGATGGCCTGCACGAAGGGCTCTGCGACCAGCCCGATCGCCTCGAACGCGTAGTGCACCCCGAGTCCGCCGGTAAGGTCCCTTATCGCCTCGACGGGGTCGGTCTCGGAGGAGTTGACCACGTCCGTCGCCCCGAACCGCCTCGCCATCTCCAGCTTGTTGTCGAGCAGGTCGACGGCGATTATCGTCGTCGCCCCGGCGATCGATGCGCCCTGCATGACGCTGAGCCCGACGCCCCCCGCACCGAATACCGCGACCGTCGAACCCGGCTGCACCTGGGCGGTGTTGATGGCGGCGCCCACCCCGGTCATGACCCCGCAACCGACCAGCGACGCCTGCGGGAACGGCATCTGCGGGTCGACCGGGACCGCCGACATCTCGCTCACGATCGCGTGGGAGCTCATCGTCCCGAGGCCGCTGAGGAACGGCACGTCGCGCTCGTTGCGCCCGACGTGCGCCGTGGTGCTGCTCCTGGGCTGGACGTGGCAGACGTTGGGCCTTCCGATCTGGCACGCCTCGCACAGCCCGCAGCTGGGCATCCAGGACAGGATGACGTGGTCTCCCTCCGCGACGTTGGTCACCCCGGGGCCCACGGAGCTGACGATCCCCGCGCCCTCGTGGCCGAGTATCACCGGGATGGGGATGTCCCACCACTCGCCCTTGACCACGTGCCAGTCCGAGTGGCAGACCCCGCTGGCCTTCATGTCGACGAGCACCTCGCCCTGGCCGGGTTCGCCGATCTCCATCTCCTCGACCTCGACCGGCTTGTTGTACTCGTATAGGACCGCGCCCTTTATGGTCTGCATGTGCAAGGCCTCCCGGAGTTACGTGCCCGCCCCGCTCCCCGCCGCGGGGGATCGGCCGGAGGGGTGGCGGAATATTAGCAAACCCCCTGCCGCGGCGGGCCGGGCGCCCGCGCGACCGATCGAGCCGCTCTCAGGGGGCGGGTGGCCGGCCCGAAGGCCTGCGCGGAGCCGACTCCGCATGCATGGCCCCCCGCGCATCCCGGTCCAATCAGCGCGCGGCCTGGCCCTCCAGGTCCTCGCGGCTGCGGACGATCGTGTCCGGGAAGAACAGGCGCTGGGCGAACCAGAAGTGGTTGCCGTGCTCGACCGCGGGCAGCCGGGAGCCGGCGAGCCTGCCGGCGACCGCCCTGCCGAGGATGTCCCAAGACGAGCCGGTCTCGCGGTCGGTGATCACCCCGCCGCGGTCCTCGAACGTCAGCTCCATGCCCGCAGCGTACGGCTCGTACGCGGCCGCGGAGCCCACCGACCTCCTCTCGATGCTCGCCGGGTCCACCTCCACCGTTTCGCCGGAGGCAACGACCGAGCCGATCAGGTCGAATTCGAAGATCGGGCGCTTGGCGAACGGAGAGAGCGTGCCGCCGGCGTAGAGGACGACGATCCGCCTGCCCCCGACGACATCGTGGACTATGGGCGTCTCCTCCAGCAGCCCGAACGGATAGGCGACTCTGCTGCCGCCCCAGGAGACGGAGACGACCCTCTCGACCGGGGAGAGCGAGCCGTCCGACAGCTCCCGGATCAGCTCCGCCGAGGCGTCGTAGCCGCCGTAGGGGGGCAGGTCGTAGGAGCGCTCGAAGCCGGTGTCGCGCGTGAGCACCTCCCCGTCCGGGAAGGCGTCCCTGAAGGACGACCACGAGGCGATCCGCACCGGTATGAAGTCCAGGACGCGCCCGGCGAGCTCACCCGCTATCGCCTCCCCGGTCGCCTGCTGCCACCACGACTCGGTGGCGTCGTCCCACATGATCAGGTTCGAGTGGCGCAGCAGCCCCGTGGTGCCCATCCGGAGCGTGCGCCCGTCCACCGTGCGCCTGAAGGCGATGCCCGTGTTGCACAGCGGGCAGTAGGTCACCGCCACCGCCACGCCCCCGACCACGTCGTTGACTATCTCGTGCAGGATCAGGATCGACAGCGGATACGCGCGCCGCTCCCCGTCCAGCTCGAGGACGACCACCGGCTCGTCTTCGGACAGGTAGCCGGGCGCGTCGCGGGCCGGGGCGAAGACCGGCCGGTCGATCGGGGGGATGCCGTCCCGGGGCGGGCCCCCGGGCCTGATCTCGCCGAGCGGCACCGTGTGGCGCGCAAGGTCGGTCCGCCAGGCGGGCGCGATAGCCCTGAGGAAGCCGGTGGGCCGGTCATCCAGCAGCGCGGGCGTTGCCGCCGGGGCCTGCGCCGCGTCCTGTCCGGGCGGGCCCGAGCACGCCGCCAGGAGTGCGGCGGCGCAGAGCGCCGACCCCAGCAGGCGGGCCGCCGCGCGCAGCCGGTCCTCGGGGTTCGGTGCGGGCGTGCGCAGGCCTGGATACACGCCCCAGCATACCGGAGCGGGCGCGGGGCCTTCGCCGGCATTAGGCATTGGCCGGGAACGCCTGTACAGACTGGCTGCGGGCGATTGGTTCCAGTTGACACAGTGAACCCACTGTGCTAAACAGTGCCGCACCAGTGAGCCGGTGCTACCGGGCCGCCCGCCCGCGCCGTGCCGGCATCGCAACAGCCACCCCAAGGAGGCAGGCATATGAGGGCGCGCACGCTGCTATCGCTTTTGGCGGTCCTGGTCGTCTCGCTGCTCGTCGCCGCGTGCAGCAGCGACACAGACGAGGCGCCGGCGCCGAGCGAACCCGCCGTGGAGACCGAGCCGGCGGACACCATGGAGACGGAGACGGCCACCGACACCATGGCGGACGACACCGACGTCATGGTCGAGGCCACGGCCATAACCGACGACTCGATGATGGCGGTCAAGGACAAGATGGCCGGCGACGACCGCTTCGGCGGCACCCTCAGGGTGGTGGCCCAGGCGAGCACCGAGTCGCTGGACACCTCCTTCTCGGGCGCGTACGTGATCACGGTGGTCAGCGGGCACATCTGGGAGCGGCTGTTCGAGCGCGATGCCGACTTCAACCCCAAGCCGCAGATGGTCAGCGGCTGGGAGGTGGACGACGCGGGCACGACCTACACGTTCACGCTGCGCGACGGCCTCAAGTTCCACGACGGAGGCGACGTGACGTCCGACGACGTCATCCCGTCGCTGTGGCGCATGTGGCAGACGACCGCCGCCGGCGAGTTCCTGCGCTCGCAGCTGGCCGGCTACGTGGACCCGCCCGAGGGTGAGGCCCCGGTCCGGCCGGACGGCCTTCGCAAGATAGACGACAAGACCTTCTCGATGACCTTCCAGGGCCCGATCGGCGTCGTCATCACGGGCCTCGCGGCCCCCTGGCCGCTGCAGAACATCTGGCCCGAGCGCGTGGTCACCGAGTTCGCGGCCCAGGAGGACCACGGCGAGGAGAACGCCATCGGCACCGGCCCGTACAAGCTCGCCGAGTGGGTACGCGGCGACAAGCTGGCCGTGGAGCGCTTCGAGGACTACGTTCCCAGGGACGAGGAGGGCAGCTACCTCGCCGGCGGCAAGATCGCCTATCTCGACAGGATCGAGTGGCTCGAGGTGCCCGCCGAGGAGACCAAGATCGCCGGCCTGAAGACCGGCGAGTGGGACGTGGTCGACGGCGCGGGCCTCGACTTCTTCGCCGACCTCAGCCAGGACCCGAACCTGGGCGTCGCCAAGTACGAGCGCCACTTCTGGACGTTCGACTTCAACGTGACCTCGCCCCCGGCGAACCTCAAGAAGCTGCGCCAGGGCATCCAGGCCGCGGTCGACATCGAGGCCCTCGCGGCCGCCGTCGGCCCGCGCGACCTGTGGTCGCTGTGCCCCGCCCGCTACCGCTGCGGCACCCCGCTCGACAGCCGCGTGGGCGAGGAGTACTACAACGAGCACGACGTCGAGAAGGGCAAGCGCCTGGTCGCCGAGTCCGGCTACGACGGCGAGACCTTCCTGCTGATGAACCCCAACGACTACGCCACCATCACCCCGATGGGGCAGGTGCTCAAGCCGGCCTTCGAGGAGCTGGGCATCACGGTCGAGATGCCGTCGATGGACTGGGCCACGCTGCTCTCGCGGCTGCCCGATCCCGATTGGGACGCCATCACCGACTGGTGGGTGCAGTGGGCCTCGCCCGATCCGATCGCCGACCCGATGGTCGCCGGCACGCTGTACTTCGGCAACTTCGGGGACGACCCCGAGGTAGAGCGCACCAAGGCCCTGCGCCTCGAGTACGCCTTCGAGCCCGACCCGGCAAAGCAGCTCGAGATCATCGGGGAGATCCAGCTGGCGCTCTACGACTCCGCCCCCCACGTGGTGGGCGCGCAGTGGGCGTCGATCTACCCGTACTCGACGGTGCTGAAGAACTTCGACGTGTCGGTGTTCCCGGTCTACATCAACACCTGGCTGGAGAGGTAGCTAGGGCCCCGGACGCGACAGCTTAGGTAACCAACGCCGGGGGCGGTGCGGTCAGCGGGCCGCTCCGCCCCCGGCCTGCATTCGGGGGCCGCGCGCGGCGGCCGGCTAGGGGGAGATGACCGCTTACGTCGTACATCGGATCCTCGCGATGATCCCGGTGCTGCTGGTCGTGGCCCTGGTCGTCTTCGCCCTGATACGGTTCGCGCCCGGCGACCCCGCGGCCCTGATCGTCGGCACGCACGCCACCGAGGAGAAGTACGAGGCCATCCGCGAGCAGCTGGGCCTCAACCGCCCCCTGCCCGTCCAGCTGGGGATCTGGTTCAGGAACCTGTTCCAGGGCGACCTGGGCGAGTCGCTCTTCGGGCGCACCGCGGTCACCGAGATGATCGCGACGCGCATCGTCCCCACCTTCTCGCTCGCCCTTCTCACGCAGGCGTTCGCCGTCGTGCTGGCCATACCCCTCGGGGTGGTGGCCGCCTGGAAGGCGAATACGTGGATAGACCGCGGCGTGATGATCTTCTCTACGGTCGGCTACTCGATCCCGCTGTTCTGGCTGGGCTTCATCCTGATCTGGCTGTTCGCCGTCAAGGCCGACTGGTTCCCGGCCGCGGGGTACGTCGCGCCCTCGGAGAACCTCGGCCAGTTCTTCTATCGCCTCGTGCTGCCGATGCTGGCGACTGGCCTCGTGGTGATGGCGCTGATAGCCAGGATGACGCGCGCGACCATGCTGGAGGTCCTCAACGAGGACTACATACGCACCGCCCGCTCAAAGGGCCTGGCCGACTCCAAGGTGCTGATCGCCCACGCCCTGAGGAACGCGATACTGCCGATAATCACCGTTGTCGGCATCACTCTGGCCCTGCTGCTCGGCGGGGTGGTCGTCACCGAGAACGTCTTCGCGATCCCCGGGCTCGGGCGGCTTTTGGTCAACGCCCTGAGCCACCGCGACTACCCGGTCATACAGGGCACGGTGCTCGTGTTCGCGGCGATCATTGCGACGGTGAACCTGCTGATAGACCTGTCGTACGCGGTGTTCGACCCGCGGATAAGGTTCCGCTAGCCCATGGCCCAGCAGTCCACCTCGGCGATAGCCTCCTCTTGGGCAGAGCAGGCCACGCCGACCCTGCGGGACAGGATCCGCGGCGTCGGGTACACCGCGCGGCGCTACCCGAACATGGCGCTGGGCATGCTGCTGGTGTTCCTGGCGGCCCTGTGCGCGGTGTTCGCCCCGGTGCTGTTCACGTCCGACCCTTCCCTGCCCGACCCGCTCGTTCGATTCACCCCCCCGGGCGACGAGTACTGGTTCGGCACCGACAACATAGGCCGCGACGTCTTCAGCCGCACGATCTACGGCGCCCGGATATCGCTGACCGTCTCGGTCTCCGTGGCCGCGATAGCCATCGGCTCGGGGGCCATCATCGGGATGCTCGCCGGCTACTACCGCCGCGTGGACATGGTCGTGATGCGCTTCATGGACGGGCTGATGTCCATCCCGTCGGTCATCCTGGCGATAGCGCTGATGGCCCTGCTCGGCGGCAGCATCGAGAACGTGATCATCGCCCTGAGCATCACCGAGACGCCGATCGCAACGCGCATAGTGCGCTCTGCGGTGCTGAGCATACGGGAGCAGACCTACATCGAGGCCTCGCGCTCTATAGGCGCGCGCCCGCCGCGCGTCATATTCCGACACATCCTGCCCAACATCGTCGCCCCGCTGATCGTGCACGCGACCTTCGTCGCGTCCGCCGCCGTGCTGCTCGAGGCCTACCTGAGCTTCCTCGGCGCCGGGCCGCCGGAGGAGGTCCCGAGCTGGGGCAACATCATGGCGGGCGCCCAGAACTTCCTGACCAGGGCGGTCTGGATAATCGTGTTCCCGGGGATATTCCTGACGCTCACGGTGCTGGGGATCAGCCTCGCCGGCGACGGGCTCAGGGACATCCTCGACCCCAAGCTAAAGCGTCGGCTGTAGCCTCAGGCGCCCGCCCGCGCCGCTGGGGTCGGACAGCCGGGCCCCTGGGTCCGGGGCTCCCCTGCGGGCGGGGCCGCCCTACCCCGCCCAGGCGTCGAAGACCGCCCTTGATATGCGCCCTATGGCGCGGCTCCCCTCGTGTGGACCCAGCAGCAGGCTGGGGTCGGTGCTGTCGGCGGTCATGACCGTTATGACGTACCGCACGTCCGGGGTGGTGATCAGGCCCGCATCGCAGCGTCCGTGCAGGTACGCGCCCAGCTTGTTGTAGAGCTTGACCCTCGGGGTGACCCCCGCCTCGGCGGGGAACTGGTCGAGCGGCAGGTAGCGCCCGAGCCACTCGATGTGCTGGCAGCGGCCCATGATGTCCAGCATCTGCTCAGAGGCGGACGCAGAGACCAGCTCGCCGGTCGCGATGCGCGTCACCAGCGAGGTGAAGTCACGGGCCGAGCACTCCGAGTAGGCGTCGATGTCCCTGCCCTGCATCTCTTCGAACGTGTCGGGGCCGAGGTCGGAGTTGAGCGAGTACTCGTTCATGCCCAGCGACCTCATCCGCCCGTTGATGCGGTCCTTGCCCAGCATGTCGCTCAGCAGCCAGGTGCACGTGTTGTCGCTGACGACGATCATCATCATGCACACGTCCTTGACCGTGATCTCGAACGGGGTGTCGAACTCGCGGAACACGCCGGTGCCGCCGCGCAGGTCCGATGCCTCCACGGTGACCTTGTCCGAGAGAGCGACCGCGCCCTCCTCGACCTGGAAGAACAGCTCGGCCATGATGCCGAGCTTGATCGCGCTCAGCGCCGGGAAGACCTCGGCCTCGCGGATGTCGAGCCGCTCGCCGGTGGTCAGGTTGCTCGCCGACACCCCCACCCTGCCGGAGAAGCCCTCCGCGATGCGCTCAACCTCTGATCTCAGGGAATCTGCGTCAGCCATCTGCACTCCTCCTGGATGGGGCCCTGGGGCCGGGTCGCCGCACACTAACAGCCGCCGATTCGGCCGGTCAAACCCCTGCGGGGCGCCCGGCCCTCAGGCCAGCGCCAGCACCAGCGCGAGCGCGATGATCACCGCCAGGCCCGCGGCCACCACCAGGTAGCCGACGGCGATCCTGCTCAGGTCAGCCACCCGGAGAACTCGGCCACCGCCTCGTCCGCGACGGCGCCCTCCAGGTAGTCCCTGAAGGCCCGGTCGAGGATGGCCACCCCCTCGTCCATCTCGTCGCGGGTGACGATCAGCGGCGGGGTCAGCTCCAGCACGTTGCCGAAGCTGCCGGCGTAGTAGAAGACCAGGCCCAGCTCCCAGGCGCGGTAGGTGATCTTCGCCGCGGCGTCGCGGTTGGGCTCCTTCGTCTCCCTGTCGGTTACCAGGTCGATCCCCTGGATCATGCCCATGCCCCGCACGTCGCCGACGATCCCGTAGCCGCTAAGCGCCTCCCTCAGCCGGGCCTGCAGGTAGGCGCCGTTCTCGGCCGAGCGCGCGGCCAGGTCCAGCCGCTCGACCTCGTCGACGGTCGCAAGGCCGGCAGCGCAGCACGCGGCGTTGCCCGAGGTGGTGAACCCGGCGAAGCCCGAGTCGAGCACCTCCGCCCTGCCGACCACCGCGCTGAGGGGGAGCCCCCCGCCCAGCGACTTCCCCAGCAGCAGGATGTCGGCGTCCACGCCGAAGTTCTCGTGGGAGAACATCCGCCCGGTCCGCCCGAGGCCGACCTTTATGTCGTCGACCACCAGCAGCAGGCCGTGGCGGTCGCACAGCGCCCTTAGCTTGGGCATGAAGTCCGGCGGCGGCACGACGTCGCCGCTGTCGCTCTGCACGGTCTCGACGAACACGGCGGCCGTGTCTCCCGGGGGGCAGACCGTGCGGAACAGGTAGTTCTCGAGGTAGTCCAGGCACCGGTCCGAGAGGGCGTCGCCCGCGTCCGGGAACGGCGGGCGGTACGGGTCCGGGAAGGGCGCCTTGAGCACGTGGGGCCCGAACGCGAAGCCGGCCCCGCCCGGGAGCCCCGAAAGGCCGATGCCGGAGTCGTTGGTCCCGTGCATGCCGCCGATGAACGAGACTATGCGCCGCCGCCCGGTGGCCGCCAGCGCCATGCGCTGCGCCGCCTCGGCCGCATCCGAGCCCGACAGCCCGAACCAGGCCCTCTTCTCGAAGTCGCCGCCCATCAGGCCCGTGAGGCGCTCTGCCAGCTCGACCGGGGGCCTGCTGACCGCGGAGACGATGCCCGCGAAGGTGGTCCTCTCCAGCTGGTCCGACACGGCCCTTCGCACCGCCTCGCTGTCGTAGCCCAGGTGGGTGAGCGCCCAGCTCGCGCCGAAGTCGAGGTAGCTGCGGCCGTCGGCGTCGACCAGCCGCGCCCCCTCCCCGCGCTCTATCACCATCGGGCTGTAGCGCACCTTGGTGGACCGGGCCACCGCCCTCCTGTCCCTTTCGTAGAGGCGCTCGCTCTCGCTCACGTCGCATCTCCTCCGCCGCGCTCCGGGCCGGTGTACCATCTCGTGGGCGCATTGTATCCCAACGGGCGCCTGCTTAGACGGGGCGAGACGGATGGACAACCAGCGATCGGAAGGCGGCGCGGAGCGCGCGTCCGGCGACGTGGCCGGCGGCGTCGTAGCCGGGGTCAGGAGCGCGCTCGACCGGGGCGAAGTCCGCGCCGCCCTGGCCGTGTTCGCCGACCTGCACCCCTCGGACCAGGGGGACGTCCTCGGCGAGCTGGAGCCGGACGCGCGCCGGATGCTGCTGTGGGCCCTGGGGCCCGAGGCCGCGGCCGACGTCATCGAGAAGCTCGACCCCGACGTCGCCGTCGAGTTCACCGAGGACATCCCCACCGAGACGCTCGCCGACGTCCTGGACGAGGCCAGCCCGGACGTCGCGGCGGACGTGCTGCGCGGCCTTCCCGACGAGGTGGCCGAGCCGACGCTCGAGGCGATGGAGGCCGCCGGGGACGTCGAGTCCCTGCTCGAGTACGGAGACGAGACGGCCGGCGGCCACATGACGACCCGCTACGTTGCGGTGGACCGCGACTCGACCGTGGCCAATGCCCTCGACGCCCTGAGGCTCGCGGAGCCCGACCTGTCCGACGCCGGCACGGTGTTCGTCACGGACTCCGGCGGCGCGCTGGCCGGGCGCATCGGCATCGGGGAGCTGGCCCTGGGGCGCCCGGGCCGCCGCGTCGCCGACGCCATGGAGGCGCGGGTCTACTCGGTGGGCGTCGAGACCGACCAGGAGGAGTGCGCGGGGCTGATGAGCCGGTACGACCTGGACCGCCTCCCCGTCGTCGACGGCGCGGGCAGGCTGGTCGGCGTGATACGCGACGACGACCTGGTGGACGTGGTCGTCGAGGAGGCCACCGAGGACATCTACCGCCTCGCAGGGCTCGGGGACGAGCGCGTGTTCGGACCCATCCGCCAGTCGGTCAGGCACCGCCTGCCCTGGCTGTACGTGAACCTGGTCACCGTGCTCTTGGCCGCCGCCGTCATCGGCGCCTTCGAGTCCACTATCGCCCAGTTCGCCATCCTGGCCGCCTTCGTGCCGGTGGTGATGGGCCAGGGAGGCATGAGCGGCGTCCAGACCATGACGCTGGTGGTCCGGGCGCTCACGCTGGGCGACGTCGAGCCGCGGCACGCGCTCAGGCTGGTCGGCCGCGAGGCGGCGCTTGGTATCCTGCACGGCGCCGCGGTCGGCCTCGCGCTCGGCGTGGTGCTGGGCCTGTGGAAGGGCAACGCCGCCCTGGCGGTCGTGATCGGCGTGGCCACGCTCGGCACCATGGTCATAGGGGGCGTGTTCGGCGCGCTGGTGCCGCTCGCGCTGAGGCGCGCGGGGGTGGACCCGGCCCTGGCGTCGGCCGCGGCGGTGACGACGGCGACCGACGTGATCGGGGCCCTCATCTCCCTGGGCATGGCCGCGGCGCTGATAGGGTGGCTCGCGTGACGCGCGCAGGGCGCGGGCGCAGAGCCCGGGAGGAGGACGCATGAGCGATGCGACGCCAGGGGACGCGTACCTGGTGGCAAGGGACCTTCGCAAGTCGTTCGGCGGCCTGCAGGCGGTCGACGGCGTCTCCTTCGGGATCGCCGAGCGCGAGATATTCGGTCTGCTGGGCCCCAACGGCGCGGGCAAGACCACGACCATACGCATGCTCTCGACGGTGCTGGCGCCCGACGATGGGGACGTGACGGTTGGGGGCCACTCGGCAGCGGCGCGGCCCGACGAGGTCCACCGGCTGATAGGCGTGTGCCCGCAGGAGCTCGCCCTCTACCCGGAGCTGTCGGCCCGCGACAACCTGGTGTTCTTCGGACGGATGGCCGGCCTCGGCGGCCCCGAGGCCCGGCGCGCCGCGGACGAGAACCTTGAGCTGGTGGGCCTGGCCGGCCGGGCGCGGGACCGGGTCGAGCGCTTCTCCGGGGGGATGAAGAGGCGCGTCAACATGGCGATAGCCCTCATGGCGCGGCCCAGGCTGCTGTTCCTGGACGAGCCGACCGTGGGCATCGACCCGCAGTCGCGCAACCACATCTTCGAGACGGTGCTCAGGCTGCGCGACGAGGGGATGACCGTGCTCTACACCACCCACTACATGGAGGAGGCGGACCGGCTCTGCGACCGCGTCGCCGTGATGGACGGCGGGAGGATCATCGCCCTGGGCTCGCCGGCCGATCTGAAGGCCCGGGTCGGCGACCCCGAGGAGGTCACCCTGGAGGAGGTCTTCCTCAGCCTGACGGGCCGCAGGCTGCGCGACTGACGGCGCCCTTGACCCGCGCGCTGTTCGTCGGCCTGCTCGAGCTGCGGCGCTACCTCGCCGACCGGGGGGAGCTGGCCTTCGGCATCGCGCTGCCCATCGCCCTGTTCGCGCTGATGCACGCGACCTGGGCCGGCGGCGCGTCCTTCAACGGCACGGTGCACGTCGTCGACGCCGACGGCGGCGCCGTGACCGCGGAGATCCTCGAAAGGCTCGACGCTATCGAGGGCCTTAGCGTAGAGCGCCTAGACGCCGGGGAGGCCTCGGCGAGGCTGGAGCGCTCGGCGATCCTGACCGCGGTGGTGTTCCCCGCCGGCTTCAGCGAGGCGGTCGCGGCCGGCGAGGGGGCGGCCGTGCTGATCCGCCAGAGGGGCAGCGGCGGGCAGGAGGGCCAGATAGCGGCCAGCATCGCCCGGTCGGTCACCCAGCGCGTCGCGGCCGAGCACGAGGCGAGGGCCGCGGTATCGGCCGCCGTCGCGGACATCGGCGTGGGGGCGGACCGCGCCGCCGAGACGGTGGACCGCCTGATCGCCGAGGGCGCGGCCGCGCCCGCCGTGGTCGTCGAGTCGCGCGAGTCGGGCGGCGGCAGCGAGTTCGCCGACCGGATGATGCCCGGCATCCTGGTGATGTTCCTGATGTTCGCCGTCACGCTCAGCTCCCAGGCGGTCGTCGACGACCGGCGGCTGGGCACGCTAGAGAGGCTGCTGACCACGCGGCTGACGCTGTGGGAGATGTTCGCCGGCAGGTTCCTTGCGGGCGTGCTGCGCGCGCTCTTCCAGACGCTGGTGCTGCTCTCGCTCGGCTTCGCCGTGCTAGGGCTCGGCGGCCCGGCGCTCTACGGGCAGGTCCTCGTCTTCTGCCTGCTCATCTCGGCGGCCGTGAGCGCGATCGGGCTCGCCATAGGGGCGCTTTGCACCAGCCGCGACCAGGCGGTCTGGGCGAGCGTGGTCGTGACGATGTTCATGACCGTCTTCGGCGGGACGTTCTTCTTCGCGCTCGACGGCGCGATGGACGCGCTGAGCCGCGTGACCATCAACCGGTACGCGATAGACGCCATCGACGGGATGATCTCCGGGGGCGAGACCCTGGCCGGCCAGGGGCTGGAGGCGGCGGTCGTGGCCGGTTTCGCGCTGGCCGCGCTGGCGGTGGCGCGGTGGGGCTTTCGGGCGGCGGGACGTTGACGGCGATCGTCTTCCAGGCCCTGGCGATCGCGGCCAAGGACATGAGGATCTTCTTCGCCAGCCGCTTCGCGGTCGCCTTCGCGTTCATCTTCCCATTCCTGTTCATCATCGGCTTCACGCTGGCCCTGCGGGGCGTGGGCCCCGGGGACGAGCAGCTGGTGCTGATCGTGGCGACCGAGGACCGCGGGCCCATCGCGCGGCAGGTCGTCGACGCCCTGGCGGACGACCCCGAGGGGCGCTTCATGGAGATGCCGCGCGCAGAGGCGGCGACGGCGCTAAAGGACGGCGAGATCGACGGATTCGTCGCCCTTCCCGCCGACTTCTCGGCATCGGTGCTGTCCGGGCGCCGCGCCTCCATCGAGGTCCACGCCCTTGCCGACGAGCCCGACACCGCGGCGGCCCTGGAGGGGGTCGCATCGTCGCTGGCCAGCCTCGTCGAGCTCAACGGCGTGGTGACCAGGGCCGTGGCGACGCTGGCCGGGGAGGCCGGCGCCGGCGCGATCGATCCCTCGGAGATCCGGCGGGTGGTGGGCGGCGTTGCGTTCGAGTCCGAGCGGGTGGGCGACGTCGAGCCGTTCGACCCGAGCGCCCTTACCGTGCCCGGGTACCTGGTGATGTTTGTCTTCTTCGCCGCGGCGCTCAGCGCCCAGTCCATAGCCATAGAGCGCGAGACCCACACCCTCGAGCGGCTGCTGTCCAACGGGGTGCGGCGCGAGACCGTCATCCTGGGCAAGCTGCTGTCGGGCGCCTACAGGGGGTTCATGCAGCTGGCGGTCCTGTGGATCGTAGGGGTGTTCGGCTTCGGGCTCGATCTCGGGGCCTCGCCCGCGGCCGTGGTCGGGATCTCGCTGCTCATGGTGGCCGCCTCGTCCGCATTCGCGGTGATGCTGGCCTCGGTGGCAAGGACCAGGCGCGCCGCCGACTCGGCGGCCGTGCTGGCCTCCCTGGTGCTGGCGCCGATCGGGGGGTGCTGGTGGCCGGCGTTCATCATGCCGCAGTGGATGCAGACGATGTCCAAGGCGACCCCTCACGGGTGGGCCACCCAGGGGTTCAACAAGCTGCTGCTGTTCGGGGCCACCGGCGGGGACGTGGCCGCCGAGATGGCTGCGCTGGCCGTCTTCGCCGCCATATTCCTCGCGGTCGCGCTGTGGAGGTTCAGGACCGCGGCGCCGTAGCGCGCTCGCCGCGGCAGGTCCGGGCCCGGGCCCTTGCCGGCCCCGCGCTATTGGTGCATGGTGTTGGCGTGAGGCGCATCTGCGAGGGGACGGGGACGTGAGCTACCGGGCGACGACCAGCGCGCGGTCGGCCTTCGTCGGCACCGAGCACGCCGTGTCGACGGCCCACTTCCTGTCCACCGCCGCCGGCAACCGAATCCTCGAGCTCGGCGGCAACGCCGTGGACGCCGGGGTGGCGGCCGGCATCGCGATGAACACGGTCATGCCCTACCTGACCAGCTTCGGCGGCGTCGCCCCGATCATCGTGCACATGGCGGAGAGCGGCGAGACCGCAACGATCAGCGGGGTCGGCCGCTGGCCCAGGCAGCACTCGCTCGCAGAGCACCGGCGCCGCTGGGGGGACGCGATACCCAACGGCATCAGCCCGGTGGTCGTGCCGGCGGCCCCGGACGCTTGGATGACCGCGCTGGCGCGGTTCGGGACCATGACCCTGGCCGACGTCCTCGACCCGTCGATACGGTTCGCCGAGGGCGGCTTCCCGGCGACGGAGAGCTACCGGTACATGGTCACGAAGCCCGAGTCCCGCGCCTTCCTGGAGCGCTGGCCCGACACCGCGGAGATCCTGATGCCCGGCGGGCGCGTCCTCGGCGCGGGCGAGCGACTGTCGAACCCGGACCTCGGGCGGCTGTACAGGGACCTGGTCGAGGCCGAGCGCGCCGCGGCGGGCGCGGGCCGGGCCGGGGCGATCATGGCCGCGCGGGACCACTTCTACTCGGGCGCCCCGGCCGAGGCGATGTGCCGCTTTGTCCAGGAGAGCGGCGGCATCCTGTCGATGGAGGACATGCGCGGCTTCAGCGTAGCGGTCGAGCGGCCCCTGAGGGCCGGCTACAGGGACCTCGAGATCGCGTTCTGCGACTTCTGGTGCCAGGGGCCGGCGGTGCCGCAGATCCTCAAGATCCTTGAGGGGTACGACCTGGCGGCAATGGGGCACAACTCCCCCGAGTACGTTCACACGCTCATCGAGGCCATCAAGCTCGTCTTCTCGGACCGCCACCACATCTACGGGGACCCCGAGTTCGTCGAGGTCCCGCGACAAGCGCTGCTGTCCGACGAGTACGCGGCCGTGCGCAGGGAGATGATACGTGCGGAGGCCTGGCCCGGCATGCCCCCTCCCGGCAGCCCGGGCGGCGCCGTGGGCACCGCTCGGCCGCAGGCCCCCCCGCCCCGCTCCAACGGGGCGCCGGCGGAGGGCGACACCGGGCACGTCGCCGCGGTGGACCGCTGGGGCAACGTGTTCGCCTCGACCACCAGCGACACGTACATGTGGTCGCCGGTGGTGCCGGGCCTCGGGATCCCCCCGAGCGGGCGGGGCATCCAGAGCTTCACCGACGAGGACGTGCCGGCGCACATCGCCCCCTGGAAGAGGCCGCGCCTGACGCCGAACCCGGCCCTGGTGTTCAGGGACGGGGCGTTCTGCATGACGGTAGGCACACCCGGGGCGGACTCGCAGGTCCAGGCAATGGTGCAGGTTCTCGCCAACCGCTTCGACTTCGGCATGGACGTCCAGCAGGCGGTGGAGGCGCCGCGGTTCTCGAGCTTCAGCCATCCCGACACCATGGAGCCGCACGCGTACCTCCCGCGCATGCTGCGGGCGGAGTCCGGCGTGGGCGAAGAGGTGTTCGCGGACCTCGCCCGAAGGGGGCACGAGGTGCAGGACTGGGGGGAGGTGGCGTTCGCCGCGGGCTGCCCCACCGTGGTGGCGAGCGACCCGAGCACCGGCTTCGTCTGGGCGGGTGCGGACCCGCGCCGCGAGTCCCACGCGACCGGCCGCTGAGGCCCCGCGTCCCGGGCGATCGGCCCTCGGGCGCTTCGGTAGGACCTGACCCCAGGGGCCGAGGCTGGACCCGGGAGCGGGGGTAGGGCGCGCCGCCAGACAGGCGGTGGGCGCCGCGTCCGGGAGCGCCCGCCCTAGATGGCGGTCATGCCGCCGTCGACCACCACCTCGCTGCCCGTCATGAAGGACGAGTCGTCCGAGGCGAGGAACAGCACGGTGCGCGCGATCTCCTCGGGCCTGGCGAGCCGGCCCAGCGGAACGGCCCTCATCACGTTCTCCCGCAGGTCAGGGTCCGACTCCCAGAGCACGTCCACCATTGATGTGTCGACCGTCGCGGGGTGGACGGAGTTGACGCGAATCCCGTCCGGGGCGAACCTGAGCGCCGCGGACTTGGTGAAGAGGCGGACCGCGCCCTTGGAGGCGGTGTAGGCGCCCTCGAAGGGGCTTCCGGTGATGCCCGAGGCGGACGAGATGTTGATGATCGATCCCCCGCCCCGCTCGCGCATCAGCAAGGCTGCGTGCTTGGTGCCGAGGAACACTCCCCTCGCGTTGACGGCCATGACGCGGTCCCACTCCTCCACCGTGGTCTCGTCTATGTGCCGGAGGAGGAAGATACCGGCGTTGTTTACGAGGATGTCGAGGCCGCCGCGTCGCTCTCGGACCATGCCGAGGAGCGATGTCCAGGACTCCTCGCTCGTCACGTCGAGCGGGTGGAACTCGGCGCTGCCCCCGGCGGCCCCGACGGCCGAGGCGGCGTCCGCTCCGGCAGCCCTGTCAAGGTCGCCCGCGACGACATGGGCCCCCGCCCCCGCAAGGGCCAGGCACATCTCGCGGCCTATGCCCCCTCCACCGCCGGTGACCACGGCCACCCTGCCCTCCAGCTTGCGATCGGCGCTCATCTCACCTCCGGTTCGCGGCCGCGCTCGGCCGCATCCGCGGCGAGTATAAGGGACAGGGCGGTCCCGGGCGCCCCGCCGGGCCGCGAGGAACGAAGGCGCGCGACGGCGGGCAGAGGATCAAGGGACGGGGCGCGGGCCTGCGGGGGTGGTAGCGCGTACGGGATTCGAACCCGTGATCTCCGCCTTGAGAGGGCGGTGTCCTTGGCCACTAGACGAACGCGCCACGCTTGGCCGGCAGGCTTGGCTGGGGATCGAGGATTCGAACCTCGACTTACAGATCCAGAGTCTGTCGTCCTACCATTAGACGAATCCCCACCGCTGCCCCGATTCTATCAAACCGCCTGCGCCCCTTCAAAGGCGGCCGGCACCACTTCCCGGCGCTTGCCCGGCGCGGGTGTCGGCAGGGTTCCCGCCTGCGGGTACCCTCAGGCCCGGCGGTCCACCGCCGCCCGCCGCATCGCATCGGATACGCGGGCGGCCGCGGCCTCCGTCGAGAGTGCCGCGGCGGCGGCGCTGTAGGGATCGACCTCGCCCGATGCCACGCTGTCCGCCACGTCGCCGAGCAGGCTCCGTGGATCCAGGCCTGAAAGGGCATGGTCGAGAATCGCCGAGACGGCGTCCGCAAGCTCCGCGCACCTGCGTGCCGCCCTGCGCTCCGCGAGGCCTGCGCCCGAGCGCAGGTGGGCGGCGTGCCTCTCGACCGCGTCGAGCAGCTCGGGAATCCCCTCGCCGCTTTGGGCCCGGGTCATCAGCACCGGCGGCGACCAGCTGCGGGTCCTCGCCTCGGACCTGACCTCGGCCTTGACCGCGGCGGCCAGACGGTCGGCTCCCCCCCGGTCCGCCTTGTTGACCGCGTACACGTCGCCGATCTCCATCAGCCCGGCCTTCATGACCTGCACCGAGTCCCCCGCCTCCGGCACCAGCACCACCGCCACCGAGTCGGATGCGGTGGCCACATCGAGCTCGGTCTGGCCAACCCCCACCGACTCGACGAACACGCGGTCGATCCCGAACGCGTCCAGGAGCCTGACCGACGCCCTGGCCGCGCGAGAGAGGCCGCCCTGGGCGCCCCTGGTCGAAAGGCTTCGCACGTACACGCCATCGTCGGCGTGATGCCCCGACATCCGGATCCGGTCCCCCAGGACGGCGCCCCCGGTGAACGCGCTGGTCGGGTCCACGGCGACCACGCCGGCCGTCATGCCCATCGACCGGCACTCCGAGACGAGACCGTCGATGATCGTGCTCTTGCCCGCGCCGGGAGGCCCGGTGACGCCCACCACGTGGGCCCGCCCCGTCCTGGGGTGGACCGCGGCCATGACAGGCGGCAGGGTCGAGGGGTCGCGCTCTACGAGCGTCAGCAGCCGGGAGAGGGCGCGGCGGTCCCCGGCGAGCATCCTGTCGACCAGCCCCGCCAGCGTCGAGGTCAGCTTCGCACCCCGCGGCCCGGGTTGGGCCCTAGCCGCCGCGGGCGAGCCCGCCGAGGACCGCAGCCACCTCGACCGCGGCCAGGGCCGCGCCGCGGCCCGCGTTGCCGCGCGCCCCGCCCGCGCGGGCATTGGCCTGGGCCAGGTTCTCGGTCGTAAGGATGCCGTTCGTCACGGGTACGCCCGTCTCGGCGGCAACCAGGGCTATCCCGTTGGCCGCGCCGGCGGACACGACCTCGTAGTGGGTCGTCTCGCCCCTGATCACGCATCCTAGGGCGACGATGGCGTCGACGCCGGAGCGCCCGATCATGCCGCGGGCCACCACCGGGATCTCAAGGGCGCCGGGCACGGAGACCACCTCGATGTCGTCCCCCGACACCCCGCATTCACGTAGCGCGCCCAGGGCGCCGTCGAGCAGCCGCTCGGTGACCTCGCGGTTGAACCGCGACACGACGATGCCAACGCGCAGGCCGGAGCCGTCCGGACGGGACGGGGCCCCGTCGAAGGGATCGTCCGCGCTCAATCTTCCTTGACGGGAACCGCGTCCAGGGTCTCGAGGAGGTGCCCGAGACGCTCGCGCTTGGCCTCGAGGTACCGGCGGTTCTCGTCGGTCGCCTCGGCCTCGATCGGAACGCGCTCTATGAGCTCGAGGCCGTGGCTCTCCAGACCGACTACCTTGCGGGGGTTGTTGGTCAGCAGCCTCAGCTTCCGGATGCCCAGGTCCACCAGGATCTGGGCGCCCACGCCGTAGTGGCGAAGGTCCACCGGCAGGCCCAGGGAGATGTTGGCGTCCACCGTGTCGAGCCCGCCGTCCTGAAGGGAGTAGGCCTTTAGCTTGTTGTGGATGCCTATCCCCCTGCCCTCCTGCCTCATGTACAGGAAGACCCCGGCGCCCTGGCGGTCGATCGCCTCCATCGCCAGCCGCGCCTGGTCGCCGCAGTCGCAGCGCAGCGAGCCGAACACGTCGCCGGTCAGGCACTCGGAGTGCACCCGGACCAAGACCGGCTCGTAGGGATCGATCGCCCCGCGCACCAGGGCCACGTGCTCGTCCGGGTCGACCGTGCTCCTGTAGGAGATCGCCGTGAACTCGCCGTAGCTGGTCGGCAGCCGGGCCTCCGCGATGCGCTCGATCATCCTCTCGGTGGCGCGCCGGTAGGCGATCACGTCCGCGACCGAGACGATGCCCAGGCCGTGGGCGCGGGCGAAGGCCTCGAGCTGGGGCATGCGGGCCATGGTCCCGTCCTCGGCCATGATCTCGCAGATGACCCCGCCGTCGCCCAGGCCGGCCAGCCGCACCAGGTCCACGATGGCCTCGGTCTGGCCCGCCCGCACCAGAACCCCGCCCTCCATGTACCTGAGGGGGAAGACGTGGCCGGGCCTGCCCAGGTCCTCCGGGTGGGTGTCCGGATCCACCAGGGCCCTCACGGTGGCCGCGCGGTCCTGTGCCGATATCCCGGTGGTGGCGCCCCTGAGCACGTCGACCGATACGGTGAACGCGGTCCCGAGGCTTGCGGTGTTGTCCTGGACCATCAGCGGCAGCCTGAGGTGCTCGAGCCGCTCTGCGACCAGCGGTACGCAGATCAGGCCGCGCCCGTGGGTCGCCATGAAGTTGACGGCCTCGGGGGTTACCGCGGACGCCGCCATCGCCAGATCGCCCTCGTTCTCGCGGTCCTCGTCGTCGACGATGATGACCATCCGGCCGGACCTTATATCGTCAACGGCCCTTTGGACTCTGTCGTGCGGCAATCGGTGACCTCCAACCGCCCGGGTGCGGCCCTTCGCGGGCCGCCGGGCGGGGCGCGCTGTTATGGGGGGATTCTGGCCGGGCCCTCAGGGCGCGGGGGCCGCCAGGCGCTCGACGTACTTTGCGAGGATGTCCACCTCGACGTTCACCTCGTCGCCCACCCGGCACCCGCCGAGGGTCGTGGCGGCGGCCGTGATCGGTATGATCGCCACCGAGAGCCAGTTCCGGCCACAGTCTACAATCGTCAGGCTCACCCCGTCCACGGCGACGAAGCCCTTCTCCACGGCGTAGCGCGCGAGCCCAGGGAACATCTCCATCTCGAGGATCGTGGAATCGCCGTCGGGGGCGGTCCGGGTGATCCGGGCGGTGCCGTCCACGTGGCCCTGCACGATGTGCCCGTCGAGACGCCCCGCGGCAGGCACGGGGCGCTCGAGATTGACCGAAGAGCCCGCGCGGAGCCGGCCCAGGTTGGTGCGGCGAATCGTCTCGGGCACGACGTCGACCGCGAACCCGCCGTCGAGGAGCCCCGTAACGCTCAGGCACGCCCCGCTGACGCTGACGCTCCCGCCTACGGAGAGGTCATCGAGCGCCGGCGCCGAGATCTCCAGCCCGCCACTTCGGACCGCCTCGACGATGCCCACGGCCTCCACTATCCCGGTGAACATGCCCTATCAGGGTATCCGACGACGAGCATGTCCCGGCCTATCCGCTCCCAGCTGCAGTCCCTGAGCCTGAGGGCATCGGCGATGTCGCGGGTCCCGCGCCCGCCCACCGGGCCCGGCGCCTCTGCGCCGCCCACGATGATGGGGGCGACGAACGCGGCGACCCTGTCGACGAGCCCCCCGTCGAAGAGCGTGCCGGCCAGGCGGCCCCCGCCCTCGGCCAGCAAGGAGGTGCACCCGCGCCCTCCCAGCAGGTCCAGAACGGCGGGAATGTCCACCCCTCCAGACCCGGCCTGCAGCTGCGCCACCTCCACCCCGCCGCGCTCGAGCTCCGCCCTCCTTGCCCGCCGCATCCGCACGCAGGCGACGAGGGTGCGGCCCCCGTCGGCAGCCACCGTCGCGCCCGGCGGCGTCCTGCCCTCGGTGTCTACCACCACCCTTAGCGGCTGGCGCGGCCCGGGCTCACCGTCCGGTCCCCTGGCGGTGAGCCGCGGGTCGTCCGCCAGCACGGTGCCGACGCCCACTATGATCGCGTCGGACTCTGAGCGCAGCGCATGCGCGCGGGCCCTGGCCGCCTCGCCAGTGATCCAGGCCGAGCTCCCCGTCCGGGTGGCTATCTTGCCGTCCAGGCTGACGGCGAACTTGGCCGTGACGAACGGCCTCCCGGTGGCCAGGTGCCCCGCGTAGGCCTCGATCAGGCGCCGCGCCGCCAGCGACTCGGGTCCCGGCGGGGACATTTCGACATCGATCCCCGCGGCCCGCAGCCCGTCGAGGCCCCTGCCGCCCTGCTCGGGGTGGGGATCGATGCTGCCCACCCACACCCGCGCTATGCCCGCGGCCGCGATCGCGTCCGTGCAGGGAGGGGTGCGGCCGTGGCGGCTGCACGGCTCGAGGGTGATGAACATGTCGGCGCCGCGCGCCAGTTCGCCCGCCTCGCGCAGGGCCACCACCTCTGCGTGGTCGCCGCCCGGGGGCCGTGTGCTTCCCTCCCCGACCACCGCGCCGTCTCTGACCACGACCGCGCCCACGGCGGGGTTGGGGCTCACGGCGCCGAGCGAGCGGCGCGCCAGCGCCAGCGCCCGCTGCATGGGACTCATCGCGGCAACGGGCTAGGTGCTGGCGGCCGGGCCGTCCCGGCCGGGGAAGTTCAGGTGCGCCAGGCTCGGAGTCGCCGCCGCCTGGTCCTGGTACTTGCTCGCGAGAGTCCCCGAGCCGTACGGGCGCTCGGCGGGGCTCTCCAGGCGCATGAAAGAGATCTGACCGATGGGCATGCCGGCATACAGGGTGATCGGCAGCGCAGCGGCGTTGGTGATGCCCAACGTCAGGTGGCCCCTCCACCCGGGGTCCACGTACCCGGCGCTGGAGTGGACGAAGAGCCCCACACGGTTGAGCGAACTCCTGGCCTCGATGCGCGCGACTATGTCGTCGGGCAGCTCGACGCGCTCGATCGTCCCGGCGAGCGCGCACTCGCCCGACCCCAACAGGAGCGGCTCGTCCTCCTCCAGCACCACCTCCCGGGCGAGGCCGGTCAGGTCCTGCCTGAGGTCGACGTACGGCCGATCGGAGCCGCCCAGCACCAGAACCCGCCGGTCGAGCCGCACGTCGACGCTGGCCGGCTGGATGCTCCCGTCCGCCAAGGGTTCGATGACTATCCGCCCCGCCCGGATCTCCTCCCGTATCGCGCGGTCGCTGAGTACCATCCGCCCTCCAGGGCGGCATTCTAGCAACGGGCCGTCCGCGGCGGCAATTTCGCGGGTACCGGTGCCGCGGACGCCGACATGGCCGGGACAAGGTCGGGGCAGGCACGTGGATCTGCCGGCAGAGCCAGTGGACCGGACACGCGTTGGCTTCCCGGCTCGGGAGGACGCGCCACGGCCTATAATCGGGCAATCTGGCCAGACCGGACCGCGTCGGCCCTCGGAGCGGCGCCCGGCCGGTCAGTCCAGAAGGCCGCGGCGACCGCTGCCGCCGCGCGGGGAAAAGGGGGCCAACGTTGACGTTAGGGGCTAGGGTCTGTTTCGCCGCCGCTGTGGCGGTTGCGGCTGCGGCGGTGATCGCCTGCGGGAGCGTCGACATCAGCACCCGCACCGAGCACGGTCCCGCCGACGTGGGGGCCACCGCCAAGGCGGAGATCAAGGGACCCCAGGGCGAGGCCATGGGCACGGTGACCCTCACCCAGGGCAGGCTCGGCGTGCTGGTCTCGGCCGACCTTCGCGGGCTGGAGCCCGGCGCCCACGGATTCCACATCCACGAGAAGGGCAGCTGCGAGCCGGACTTCTCCGCCGCCGGCGACCACTTCGCCCCTGAGGGGCTGGGCCACGGCTACCTGAGCCGGGAGGGGCACCACGCGGGAGACCTTCCGAACATCCACGCCACAGACGACGGCACCGCCCGCGCCGACTTCTTCAGCGGGTCCATAGCCGTGGAGACCGGGCGGTCCGACTCGATACTGGACGGGGACGGCTCGGCGATCATCGTTCACGAGAAGGCCGACACCTACGGCGCCGAGGCCGGAGCCGGCGGCCGGGTCGGCTGCGGGGTGATCGAGCGAGGATAGCCGCGGCTCCCGCCGGGTCCGGGGGCATCGGTGACCGCACGCTGCCCCGGGCGGGCATGCCGCGGCGTATAATCGGTCGGTCCGCCCGAGCACGCCCGCCCCGAGGGGCCGGGGTCGGCGGGCGCGTGGACTGGGCGCATGAGATCGGTGCTTAGGGAGATCATAGAGACCGTCCTGCTGGCGCTGGTCGTGTACCTGGCGCTGCAGTTCAGCGTGCAGCCCTACCGGGTCGAGGGATCGAGCATGCTGCCGACGCTGTCCGAGGGCGAGTACCTGCTCGTCAACAAGATGGTCTACTGGCAGGTCCCAGTGCTCGGCGGGGGCGACGACTACCTCGTCCACCCGCCCGCCCGCGGGGAGGTCGTCATCTTCCGCTTCCCGGACGACCCGACCCGCAGCTTCGTCAAGCGAATAGTGGGCGTTCCGGGCGATACGGTCGAGATCGCCAGGGGCGTCGTGCTCATCGACGGCCAGATCCTGATCGAGCCCTACTTGGTCCGTCCCGACAGCAGTTCCATGGAGCCCGTCGTGGTGCCCGAAGGGTCGTACTTCGTGCTGGGCGACAACCGCGGCGCCAGCGACGACTCGCGCTCGTGGGGTGTGGTCCCGGCCGAGAACGTCATCGGGAGGGCCTGGTTCAGCTACTGGCCGCCGTCGCACCTCGGGGAGCTCTTCTCGCTGCGCTAGCGCCTCCGCTGCCCCGGAGCGCAGCGGGTCCCCGCGCCGGCGCCGTGGTATAAAATGCCGCCATCGCATGGCTTCGGGCCTGTAGCTCAGTTGGTCAGAGCTCCGGACTTTTAATCCGGGAGTCCTGGGTTCGAATCCCAGCGGGCCCACCAACCTCGATGAGATCACGAGCTTTCCGGCTGAGGTTCAGGCCGGTATGAGACGGGTACTCTCGGCTAAGGGAGAGTGCGGGCAATGGTTCTAGATGCATTGTTCGGGACAACCGAGCCGCGATTCTTCTTTGATGGGGATGTCGAACCGGAGATTCGCAAACTCATTAGAGAGGCACGGGAAGAAATCATCCTCGTCTCCCCGTACAACAATTTTTGGATTAACCTCAAGGACGAGCTCCGCGACGCGCGTGCGAGAGGCGTGGACGTTTTCCTTCTTTACCGCGCAGGCGAGAACGATAGGGACATTAGGTGGCTCGCAAAGGAGGGCGCAACCGTCCGAGCTGTCGAACGACTCCATTCGAAGTTGTATGCGAATGAGACAACAGCGTTCGTCACCTCGATGAACCTCGTAGAGAGTTCCGCCATCAATTCGAAGGAAATTTGTGCCTGTTTCTACGGTGAAGAGCGCGATGAACTAGTGGAGTACATACGCAAGCTGGCCGGCCGTAGCGAGGTGCATCCCGCACAGCAGCCTGCCCGCGGCGGTCCGAAGCTGCCAGTGCGCCCAAAGCCCATGCCTCTTTCCCGGAGCGCGCAAAGCCGCGGCGGCCACCGCAACCGGCTACTGCATCCGCTGCGGCGCAAGGATTCCGATCAACTCGGAGAAGCCGCACTGTGCCAAAGACTACAGGAACTGGAGCCGCTTCCAAAATCGTGACTACAAAGAGAAATACTGTCACCTATGCGGGGAGGGGCACGACACTACTATGGCCAAACCCCTCTGCCGGAGGTGCTGGCGGACCGTCCCGCAGTCCTAGCACCGGGCTGGTTCCCCATATCAATATGTCCCGGCGAAGAGTTCGCGATTCGGTGCGTTCCTGCCCACCTGAGAAGGCGCGAACCTATCCCCGATCCTGAGGCGGTACTGCCTCCCTTCGGTCCTCCCGATGGCGTGTGATTCGGCCCACCGGAGGCGGCCCACTCAACTGCACGGGCTGCGCGCGGCGCCCACGGCAAAGAGCCGTCGGGGGGAGCGGCGCCGGCATGTCGTCCGGGGTCCCATCGCCATCCGACTCCTCAGGGACAACGCGCAGGAACTGGATGGCCGTCTGATCCTTGTGGCCTTCCACAAGGAAGGCGGACCGCGCCGTGGTCGTCGGTGAACCGACGGGAGCAGTAGTAGCGTAGGAAGAAGGTCAGGCTGTACGCCGTCGTGGCAGATAGCACGGCATGGGGATCCCGCTCCAGTGAGCAGGGCCTTGCGGCGTCACCCCTGCAAAGGTTGCCAAATGCGTCAGGGTGGACGGAGCGCCTGCTGCCGAAGTGCTGGGAGAGGTTGGAGGCCCTGATGGGCGGGGCGAGCGGGCCGACCCGCCCTGCGACAGACTCAGGGCCTGCGCCGCACGGCGGCACGGGGGCGACCGGAGCAGCGCGGGCGGAGGGCCAGACGTGGCATAATGGATGCTGAGAGACGGGGAGAGCAATGCCGGACACGGACGCAACGGTTCCCACGCCACAACTGAACAGGGTTGGGCCAACCCGCCCCCGCGAAGAGATCGCCCGATTGGGCGACGAGATATACGAGCGTGACATCCGTCAGGAAGTGGAAGCCGCCCATCGGGGAGAAATCGTCTCAATCGACGTGGACTCCGGCAAGTGGGCTATCGCCGACGAACTTCTGGAAGCTGCAAACCTGCTGCGAGCGCAATACCCGGAAGCAATCAACGTCTGGTCTCTGCGGGTAGGCAATCGGGCGGTGTACCGTTTTGGGGGCGGCTCCCTGTCCCGGAGGCCCCGGTGATCGAGGGCACAGTAAACGCCGCCTACGAGGCCGTGATACTCCTCACCGTACAAGGCCCGGCTGGGCGAAGCCGGGAGATCGAAGCAGTTGTCGATACCGGCTATGACGGACGCCTGACGCTGCCCTCGGCTTTGGCTCTGGCGCTGGAATTGCCCTTCGTAACCATCAACCCGGTCATCCTGGCCGATGGCAGTGAAGTTACCCTGGATGTGCGCAGCGCCTCGGTGCTATGGGACGGCCTCCCCCTCAGTGTCGATGTTCATATCTCAGACGCCTTTCCACTTGTGGGTATGCGCCTCTTGAGCGGCCACAACCTGAACATAGATGTGGAGGACGGTGGCCAAGTTCTCATAACGGCGAAGGCGTAGCGAGTTCCGCAGAGACGGCCCCGCGATGGACACGGTCAGCCTGAGCAACCCCACAGCGGGCGCGACTTACATCTGCAAGGCGTCCTCCAAGAAGGGCTGAAACACCGCGGACGAGATCACTTCGCGCACCTTCACCACGCCCTCAAGGTGGGTACAACCCTTCTGGTCGCTTGGGCAGCGGGGCCCGGGGCTGCACGCGGGCTGCCAGTGCCCGGTGACCACCGACACCAAAGGAGTCAACCCGGCCAATCTGAACCGGAACACGGGCAGCGTCCGGGCCTCCGTCCGCCGTCCTGTCCAAGTGAGCCCGATTCGGCGCCTACCGCGCCCTGCGCAGCAGTCGTGCCCGCCACCGCCAATTGGCTCGTCCGCCTTACCACATCACACTGACCGTAAGGAGCACTCATGACTGTCAAGATCATTTCCAAGCGTCAGATCACCTTCCCAGAACACGTCCTCGACGCGCTGGGTGTCGGGCCCGGCGACCGGCTGGAACTGCAGGAGGGACCGGGGGCGTACCTGCTTCGCCCCAGGCGGATCGACTATTCCAAGCTGGGCACGCTTGGCGACAAGATAGAGCCCGGAACACCGCCCTTTGACATCCGCAAGTTCCGGGATGAACGTGAGCAAGGTCATCGCCCTGCGCTACGGCGTTGACACCTCGGTACTCGTCAGATTGGTGGCGCGGGAGCCCGGCGAGGACTTCGAGCGCTGCGCGATCTGGCTTGGCGGCCTGGTAGATGAGCGGGGCTGCGAGATATTCGCGTCCAACCAGGCCATCGGCGAGGCCTAAGCCGCCCTGATCCACCACTGCGGTATGGCCGCCGGCGACGCGCGCGCCGGGCTTGCGAGCGCCCTCACCAGCGGTCTTGTAGCTCCCCTGAACGGGCGTGCCGTGATCTATGGGCTGTACGCCCCCGGCGGCCCCGGCCTCTTCGACCGCCTCGCGGCCGACGAATGCCTCCATGCGGGACTCGAGACGCTTACCTTGGACCGGCAGATAGCCTCCCTGCCAGCGACGCGGCTTTTGGACAGGGCAGTCTGATACCGTTCTTCGTACGGCAGCCGCGGCGCCGCCCGCAGCCCCCGGACCTCGCCAGTCCGGGCCGGAACACGGGTTGCTCCCTCCGCAGCGACGTCCAGTGCTCAACGCCGCTGACCACGGCCAGATTCAGAACCACCTGAAGCCGTCCGGCACACCGACCGACGCCACCTGCCAGCGGAAGGTTCGCAATACGGTGCACGCCGGGCCCGCGTGAGAAGGCAGGAACCGATGCACGGGCCTGAGGCGGCCCCACGTCGCGGAGCCGTTCGTCCTGCGGGCCAACGAGCGGACTACATGCGCGACCCCACTGCAATGAGGGCGGACCTGCTTCCTTCGAATGCGACCCTGGTGCCCGCCGCGAAGTCCCCCGGCACCCTGTCCGCCGCAGTATCCGGCGCAAGGCTGGGCGTACGGTAGCCCTAGCCGGCCCGCGCCGCGGTGCACGTGTGTGGCCGTGGGCCGGGCGGGAGAGCGGCGAGCCCGGCTCCCGCCGCGAGGACGCCCGTGCGGGCTCTCCCGCCGGTGCTGGCGGGAGGTTGCTCGGGTTCCCCGCCCTGACGGCCGGTGACGGGATGGGCGGGCCCGACGCCCCGCGCTCGGTGCGGTAGAGTAAGGCGCACCACGCAAGCAGGGCCCGGGAGGACGTTCCAACGGCGACGACAGCTTCGCAGAACCCCCGCTACCAGGCGGACGAGAGCCCGCCCCTTCTGGCAACGGTGGGCTACGGACTGCAGTTTGGCCTCATCGCCTCGGCCACGCTGCTGGTCACCCCCATCATCGTCGCCAAGGCCTCGGGGCGCGACGACAGCTACCTGACCTGGGTCGTCTTCGCCTCCCTGATCGCCGTGGGCGTCGCGACCATGCTGCAGGTCCGACGCCTGGGCCCCGTCGGGGCCCGCGCGGTCCTCCCCCTGTTCACGGCCGCCTTCGCCATACCGTTCTGCATCACGGCCCTGGTCGACGGGGGCCCGGCCACGCTGACCACGCTGATCATAGTCTCGGCCATCGTCCAGATCATCATCTCGCGCTGGCTGTTCATCCTCAGGCGGATCGTCACCCCCATGGTGGGCGGCACGGTGATGATGATCCTCTCGATCACGCTCGCGTCCGTGGTCTTCGGGCTGCTGGACGAGGCCTCGCAGCAAGAGCCCGTCGCCGCGCCCCTGACCGCCCTGGTCACCCTGACCGTCGTCGCGGCCCTCGCCCTGCGGGCCTCGGCGTTCGTGCGGCTGTGGGCGCCGGTGGTGGGCATAGTGGTCGGCTGCGGGGTCGCTGCGGCGCTGGGCATCTACTCCGTCGACCGCGTCATCGAGGCGCCCTGGGTGGGCGTCCCCGGCGAGGCGCCGGGCCTGGGCCTGGACTTCGGGACGTCGTTCCTGACGCTGCTGCCCGCCTTCCTGTTCCTGGGCATCGTGATCGCGATCCAGGGCAACGGCGAGGCCATATCGCAGCAGCGCGTGGCCTGGCGCGGCGGCCGAGCCATCGACTTTCGGAGCGTGCAGGGGGCGATCTCAGGGACCGCCGCGGGCAACCTGATCGCCGGCGTCGCCGGCGCGGTGCCGGTGGCCATCAACCCGGGCATCGTCTCGTTCACGCAGACCACGGGCGTGGCGTCCCGCAGCGTCGGATACGTGATCGGGCTGATGTTCATACTGGTGGCCTTCCTGCCGAAGGTCTCGGGGCTGCTGAGCACCATACCGGGGCCGGTGATGACCGGATACCTGATACTGATAACCGGGATGCTCTTCGTAGAGGGCGCCAGCACGCTGATGCACGCCGAGAGGGACAAGCAAAAGCTGGTCGTGGCCGGAGTCGCCTTCTGGATCGGCGCATCGTTCCACTTCGGCCTTTTCAACCTGCCGCATCTTGGGGCGGTCGGGGGGGCGCTCGTAAAGAGCGCGATAACCAGCGGGGGCCTCGCCATGCTGGTGATGGTCCTGTACCTGGAGCTGACCAGGCCGCGCCGCATGCGCTTCCAGTCCCGGCTCCACATCGACGCCCTACCCGACCTGAACGAATTCATCGCCCGCTTCTCCGACCGAAGGGGGTGGGACAGCGCCATGAGGGACCGCCTCGGCGCCGTCGCAGAGGAGACGCTGCTGACCCTCGCCCCGCTGGACCTGGAACTGGACCTAGACGACGACGGGGACGACGACGAGGGCGACGCCAGGCGGCTGGTCGTGGTCGCCTCCAGCGACGGGGCCATGGCCGATCTCGAATTCATAGGCGGAGGCGACGAGGCCAACCTCGAGGACCGCATCCGCGAGCTCCAGGAGCACGACACCGAGTCGGTGGTAGAGCAGGAGCTCTCGCTCCAGCTCCTTCGCAGCTACGCCTCGTCGGTGAGGCACCAGCAGTACAGCGGCGTGGACATCATCACAGTCCGGGTCGGGCCGCCGGACGCGCAGTGAGCGGCCCCCGAAACGGACCGCAGGGAGGACACAGCAGCCATGAACACACTTGAGCCCATGCAGGGGCCCCCCGGCGACGGAGAGGTACAGATCGAGGTGGACGGGGTCTGGAAGGTCTTCGGCAACAACCCCGAGCGTGCGCTCGCGCCCGAGCACGCCGAGATGTCGATCTCAGAGCTGCGCGACGAGCTCGGCGTGGTGGTCGGCCTCAGGGACGTCTCGTTCTCGGTGGAGAGGGGCCAGATCTTCGTCGTGATGGGCCTTTCGGGCAGCGGGAAGTCCACCCTCGTGCGCTGCCTGATAAGGCTGATCGAGCCCACCGCCGGCAGCGTGCGGTTCGAGGGAGAGGACATCCTCGGCTACTCGCCCAGCGAGCTGATGCAGTTCCGCAGGGGCAAGATCGCCATGGTCTTCCAGCACTACGCCCTCCTGCCCCACCGCCGCGTCATCGACAACGTGGCCTACGGCCTGGAGATAAGGGGCGTGGGCAGGGCCGAGAGGCACCGCGCGGCCGCCGAGGCCATCGCCACCGTGGGCCTCGATGGGTGGGAGGACAACTTCCCGCGCGAGATGAGCGGGGGGATGCAGCAGCGCGTCGGCATCGCCCGCGCGCTGGCCGTCGACCCGCAGGTGCTGCTGATGGACGAGCCGTTCAGCGGCCTCGACCCGCTGATCCGCAGGGAGATGCAGGACGAGCTGATCTCGCTTCAGTCCGAGCTGCACAAGACGATCGTGTTCATCACCCACGACCTCAACGAGGCGCTCAAGATAGGCGACCGCATAGCGATCATGCGCGACGGCGAGATCGTGCAGGAGGGCTCGCCCGAGGAGATCGTCAGCCTGCCCAGCGACGACTACGTGACCGACTTCGTCCGCGACGTGTCCCGCGCCAAGGTCATCCAGACCAGGGCGATCATGCGCGAGCCGGACCTGGTCATATACCAGCGCCAGGGGCCGAGGGCCGCGCTGCTGACCATGCAGGACCACGGCCTCGAGCACGTGTTCCTGATCGCAAGGGACTTCACCCTCAGGGGCATCCTTACCGCCGACGAGGCGGAGGCGAGGGCCAAGGCTGGGGAGAGGTCCCTGGACGAGGCGACCGTGGTTCCGGCCGTCACCACCGACCCCGACGCCTTCATAGAGGACGTCATCCCCAAGGCGGCGCGCACCGAGCACCCGATCGCCGTGCTCTCGCCCAACGGCAGCCTCCTCGGGCAGATCGACAGGGGTTCGCTGCTCGCGGGCATGTCCACGACCCGAAGGAAGAAGGAGGATTCCAGATGACCATGATGAGCGAGGCAGCGGCCGGGGCCGCCCGCGCCTGGGAGCGCTTCGGCCCCTCCCGGCTTACGCGGGGGCAGAGCTGGGCCCTCGGCGGCACGGTCGTCATCGCCGTGCTGATCGCAACGGTGCTGGTGTGGGGCCCGGAGATGACCTTCCCGACGAAGGTCTCCACCCGGACCTCGAGCGACGGCGTGCTCACGCTCGACGAGACGGTGCGCGACGTGTCCAGCGAGGGGATAGACGACGCGGTGGGCTGGATGACCACCGAGGGGTCGTGGCTGTTCGACGGGCTGAGCACGGCGGTCACCTACACCCTGGTCAAGATCGAGACGGGCCTCAAGTGGACGCCGTGGCCGGTGATAGTGGTCGGACTGGCCCTGCTCTCGTTCGCCGTGGGCCGCTGGGCCATGCTCGCGTTCAGCGCAGCGGCGCTGCTGTTCGTCGGCTTCATGGACCTTTGGGCCAACACCATGGACACCGTCGCGCTGATGGCGGTGGCCGTCGCCATCGCCGTCGCGATCGGCCTGCCGCTGGGGGTGCTGGGGGCGCGCAGCTCGCTCGCCGACAAGGTGATGCGCCCGATACTCGACGGGATGCAGACGATGCCCAGCTTCGTGTACCTGCTGCCCGGCATCCTGTTCTTCGGGCTGGGCAAGCCCGCCGGCATATTCGCGACGATCATCTACGCCGTGCCGCCGGTCATCCGGCTGACCAACCTGGGTATCAGGCAGGTCTCCGCCGAGACCGTGCAGGCCGCCCGGTCCTTCGGGGCCTCCCCCTGGCAGGTGCTGACGAAGGTGCAGGTGCCCATGGCCCTGCCGACCATCATGGCCGGGATCAACCAGACCACCATGATGGCCCTGGCCATGGTCACGATCGCCAGCCTCGTCGCGGCGGGGGGCTTGGGCGACAACGTCAACCGCGCCCTGCAGAAGAACGAGCCCGGAAACGGCCTGCTCGCCGGGCTTGCGATCGTGTTCCTCGCGATAGTGATGGACCGCCTCAGCCAGGCGATCGCCGGCGGGCGGCGCGAGACGATGAGCGCGGGTTGATCGTGTTAAGGTGGGGCCCGAGACACACTTTTCCGGAGGTGGAGAGCGTATGAGGAGACTGATATCTAGCTTAGCCATGGCGGTCGCCCTGCTCGTCGCGGTGCTGGCGTTCGGGGCATGCTCCGGGGACGGCGACACCGCCGACTCAGGCGCCGCAGAGCCGGCGCAGGAGACCACTGCCAGCACGGACGCAGGCACCGACGCAGCCGCCGAGCCCGCGGCCGACGCCGAGGCCGAGAAGCAGCCGATCGTCTTCAGCGACCTCAACTGGACCAGCGCGCAGGTGCAGAACCGCGTGGCCCAGTACCTGGTCGAGTTCGGCTACGGGTACCCGACCGACGTGGTGTTCGGCGCCACGCTGCCGCTGTTCCAGGGGCTGCGCCGCGGCGACACGCACGTGACGCTTGAGATCTGGCTGCCCAACCAGGACGAGGCGTGGATGGAGGCGCTCGGCGCGGGCGAGGTCGTCGAGCTCGGGCCCAGCCTGGGCGGCGACTGGCAGTCGGCCTTCGTGATCCCCTCGTATCTCGCAGAGCAGTACCCCGACCTCGACAGCATCGAGGACCTCAAGGAGGACCGCTTCAAGGAGCTGTTCGCCACCGCCGAGACCGGCGGCAAGGCGCGGCTGGTGTCCTGCGTCATCGGCTGGGCCTGCGAGGAGGTCAACGCGCAGCAGATCGAGTCGTACGGCCTGTCCGACCACGTCCACGTGGTCAACCCCGGCGACGGGGCGGCCGCCAACGCCGACCTGTACGGCGCCTACGAGAACGAGGAGCCGTGGCTCGGCTACCAGTGGGGCACCAATGACCCGGCGCTGCTGCTGGACCTTGTTCGCCTTGAGGAGCCGACCTACAGCGACGAGTGCTGGGAGTCGGACAAGGCGTGCGCCTACGAGGAGGCGCAGATCATCATCGCCGTGCATCCCGACCTGCCCGGCCGCGCCGCGGACGTGGTGGCTATGCTCCGCAAGTGGGGCTTCACCGTCGAGGTGTACCGCGCGGTGGCCGCCTGGCAGATGGAGAACCCGGACGCGACGACCAACGATGCGGCGCGCTGGTGGCTGAGCGCCAACGCCGACATCTGGTCGGCCTGGGTGACCTCCGAGGCCGCAACGGCGGTCAACGCGGCGCTGGATGCGGGCGAGACGCCCGCCGGATGGCCGATCGAGTAGACCCGCGACCGCGCCCGCCCGGGCCGAGCGCCCGGGCGGGCGCGGACAAGTGACGGTGGCGGCGGGAAGGTGCGCATGAGGGACCGCTGATACCGGGCGGGCGCGCCCAATCCCGCCTTCTGCCCCTGCGTCAGGTCACGGTTGGTCAGGCGCTGTCGCCGCCACCATCGCCACCATCACGATCATTGCGGTGGTGGTCGCCTTGGCCGCTCTGTAGTACCTAAGCGTGCCGGACTCCACTCCCGAGAGGGACGGGGGATCCCGTGCCCGCCTTCGGCCCGCGATGCACCCCAAAGGACCACTTCAACGCCCGGCGAGTTTGACGGGGGTCGTCGATTGAGGGGTCCGAAAGCGCGGCCCGCCCCCGCACGGACAGCGTATAATACCTAGTATAACTAAGCCCTTATGCGCGTCACTGCCACGGTGACCGTCGTCCGCTCGCCGCCCGACACCCCACCAGGAGCCCCAGATGCCCAGCCGCCTACTAGATAGCATTGACGCTCCGAGCGACCTCAGGAAGCTGAGTCGAAGGGAGCTCGCCAAGGTCGCCCAGGAGGTCAGGGACACCATCATCTCGGTCATCACCGAGCGCGGCGGTCACCTCGCCTCCAACCTCGGAGTGGTCGAGCTCACCCTCGCGCTCCACCGGGTCTTCGACAGCCCGAAGGACAGCATCGTCTGGGACACGACCAACCAGCTCTACACCCACAAGCTCGTCACCGGCAGGCGCGACGAGTTCAAGGACATCCGCCTCGAGGGGGGCATCTCCGGCTTCGGAGAGCCCAGCGAGAGCCCACACGACACCCTGTGCGCGGGCCACGCCGGGACCGGCCTGTCGATAGCCCTGGGGGTCGCGCAGGCCGCGGAGAGGACGGACCAGGAGTCTTGGACGGTGGCCGTGGTCGGGGACGGCGCGATGACCTCGGGCTCGAGCTTCGAGGCCCTCAACAACATCGTGCACCTCAACCCCGAAAGGCTCGTGGTCGTCCTCAACGACAACGGCATGTCCATCTCCGAGAACATCGGCTTCCTCACCAACTGGCGCAAGGCCGTCATCACCCACCCCGAGTACCGGACCATGGTCCGGCGCATGAAGAAGCTGTCCGAGCGGGTCCCGAGCGGCGAGGCCATATACCGGATGGTCAAGCGCGTCAACGACGGCGTCTCGACGATGATCGTCCCGACGATGCTGTGGACGGAGATGGGCTTCCAGTACCTGGGCCCGGTCGACGGCCACGACTTCAGGCAGCTCGAGGAGACCCTAAAGCAGGCGATGAGGCCCTCGGGGAAGGTCCCGCTGGTGCACGTGGTGACCCACAAGGGACGCGGCTACGAGCCGGCCGAGGACGACCCGGTCAAGTTCCACCAGCCGAGCTCGCCGCTCGGCGCCGGGTCCGGGGCGCCCACCTACTCCAAGGTGTTCGCCCAGACGCTCTCGCGGCTGATGGCGCAGGACGAGTCCATCGTCGGCATAAGCGCGGCGATGCTTGAGGGCACCGGGCTCGCCGACGTTCGCGCAGAGCACCCCGACAGGGTCTTCGACGTGGGCATTGCCGAGCAGCACGCCGTCAGCATGGCCGCGGGCATGGCATCGGCCGGCCTGAACCCCTTCGTCTCCATCTACTCGACGTTCCTGCAGCGCGCGTTCGACCAGGTGGTCCACGACGTCTGCCTCCAGAACCTCCCCGTGACCCTCATAGCGGACCGCGCCGGCATCGTCGGCGAGGACGGGAAGACGCACCACGGCGCCTTCGACATCTCGTACCTGCGGTGCCTGCCCAACGCCGTGGTGGCGGCCCCCAAGGACGAGAACCAGCTCCAGCACCTGATCCACACCGCCTACAGGCACGCCGGCCCGTTCGCCATCCGCATACCGCGCGGCGCCGCTGTGGGGGCCGCCCTAGACCCCGAGCTGGCCGAGCTTGAGCTCGGACGCGGCGAGGTGCTCAGGCATGGCTCGGACGCGGTCATCCTCGGCCTGGGGCGCGCCGTCGGCGCGGCGGTCGAGGCGGCGGAGATGCTCGCGGGCCGCGGCGTCGACTGCGGCGTGATCAACCCCATCTTCGTAAAGCCGCTGGACTCTGACCTGCTGCTGGAGGCGGCGCGCACCGCGGGCCGGATCGTCACCGTCGAGGAGAACGTGCTCGCCGGCGGCTTCGGCTCCGCCGTCCTCGAGGCGCTCGCCGAGGCCGGGATGGACCAGGTGGCCGTGCTCAGGATCGGCATGCCGGACTCGTTCATCGAGCAGGGCACGGCGGCCGACCAGCGCCGCCGGCTCCGGCTCGACGCGGAGGGCATCGCGGCGCAGGTGGCCGACTTCGTGTCGTCCGGTGCCGCGGAACCCGCCGAGGTGGCCGCCGAGCCCCGGCGCGCGGGGGCCACGGCCTAGGGCGCGACCCCCAGCCTTGGGCCGGCTCCCCGGGGCAGCCGCCGCGGCGGCGCTCTGGGCCCTCGCGCTCATCCTCGCGGTCGCGTCCGGTGCGTGCGAGCGCAGCCAGGAAGATGCCCCTCCTTCGCGCGCCGCTGAGGCGCTGGACCCAGGCCCTTCGGCGGACCTAGGGGTCCACTGTGAGGACCTCACCTCCGGCGACAACCCCTACCTGGGCCCGTCCCTCCGCGAGCGGCTCGAGGAGGTCGCCGAGATCTCGCCGCCGAGCGATCCCGCCCTGGTCGCCGAGTTCGCCCTGACCCTGGCGCGCGAGCAGCTGGAGGCGGGGGACGCGGCGGCGGCGGCAGACACCCTGGACAGCGCCCTCGCCGCACAGCCCGACCGCGGCGGGCCCCTGGCGGCGGCGTTGCTGCGCGCCCTGGCGGTCTCGCACCTGAAGATGGGCGAGCTGGCCAACTGCACGACCGTCGAGGGGCGCTACGCGTGCGTCCTGCCCGTCGACGGCGCCGCGCCGCACGCCGACGCCCGGGGTGCGCGGGCCGCGGCCGGGGCGCTCGAAGAGCTCCTCGAGATCGAGCCCGGCGACCCCGGCGCGATGTGGCTGCTCAACGTCGCGCACATGGCGCTGGGCTCCTACCCGGAGGGCGTGCCGGAGGGCATGGTTGCGGACCTGCGGGCCCGCTCCGGGGGATCGGTCGGGAGGTTCGACGAGATCGCGCCGGCCGCGGGCATCTACGGGCTCACGCTCGCGGGCGGGGCGGTCATCGAGGACTTCGACGGGGACGGCCTGCTCGACGTGGCCGCGTCCTCCTGGCATCCGTGCGAGGGCCTGAGGCTCTACCTCAACGGCGGCGACGGGCGGTTCGCCGACGCGAGCGAGGCCTCCGGCCTTTCCGGACAGCTCGGCGGGCTCAACCTGGTCCAGGCCGACTACGACGACGACGGATGGGTGGACCTGCTGGTGCTGCGGGGCGGCTGGCTGATCGACGACGGGCGGATGCGCCTCTCGCTCCTTCGCAACGATGGCGGGCGGTTCGAGGACGTCACGCGCGCGGCGGGCCTGGCCGAGCCCGCGCTGCCGACCCAGGCCGCCGCCTGGGCCGACTACGACCGCGACGGCGACCTGGACCTGTTCGTGTGCACCGAGCCCTCGTCGTACGCAAGGGGCCCCGGCGGGGAGCTCGCCTGGGGCCCCTCCCCAGCCCGGCTGTACCGCAGCCGCGGCGACGGGACCTTCGAGGACGTGGCGGCAGCGGCCGGGGTGACGAACGACCGCTACTGCAAGGGCGCCGCCTGGGGCGACTACGACGACGACGGCCACGCCGACCTGTACGTGTCCAACTACGGCGGCCCCAACCGCCTCTACCGCGCCGCGGGCGACGGCACGTTCCGCGACGTGGGACCGCTTCTCGGCGTGGACGGACCCGAGGGCAGCTTCGCCACCTGGTGGTGGGACTATGACAACGACGGCGACCTGGACCTGTACGTCGCCGGGTTCGACGAGGACATCGCGGTGTACGCGGCGCGCTACTTCGGAGGCGGACACGGCGAGCGCTCCTGGCCCAGGCTGTACAGGAACGACGGCGCGGGAGGCTTCGAGGACGTCACCGCGGCCTCGGGGCTGGGAGCGCCCGAGCCGGCCATGGGGGCCGGCCACGGCGACCTGGACGGCGACGGCTACCCCGACATCGTGCTGGGGACCGGCTCGGTCGACTTCGACGCGGTCGCCACCAACGCCGCCTACCTCAACCGGGGCGGGGCGGCGTTCGAGGACGTGAGCGTCAGCGCCGGGCTCGCCCACCTGCAGAAGGGCCACGGCGTGGCCTTCGGGGACCTCGACAGGGACGGCGACCAGGACCTCTACGTCCAGACGGGCGGCTTCTACCCGGGCGACGCCTTCGCCGACGCGCTGTATCGCAACCCGGGCGCCGGCAACCGCTGGGTCACCCTCGAGCTCGTGGGAACGCGGTCCGCGCGGTCGGCCATCGGGGCCCGGGTCGCGGTCCGGGTCGAGACGCGGGCAGGGGGATCGCGGACCGTACACGCCCTCGTCGGCCCGTCCGGGAGCTTCGGGGGCTCGAGCCTCCAGCTCGAGATCGGGCTCGGCGCCGCCGCCGGGATCGAGGGCATCGCCGTGACCTGGCCCGCGACCGGGCGCACCGAGACGTTCGGCGCCGCGCCGCTCGACGCGCACCTTCGGATCACCGAGGGCGAGGGGGCGCCCGAGGAGCTGGACCGTCCGCCCGTCCCGCTGGGCCCCTAGCCCCGGCGCCGGTGAACTGGCCCGCCGGCGGTTGGGGTATGGTAGGCGCCGGATCGATCGACGGCATGGTCAAAGAGCTTAAGGACACCGAGCGCTACCTCGACGCCGCGAGGACGCTGGCGGAGACGGCGGCGTCGGAGGCGGACCGCATCGACGCCGAGCGGCGGCTGCCGCCGGAGCTCGCCGGCGCGATGGCGGACGCCGGGCTCTTCCGGCTGCTGGTCCCCCGCGCCCTGGGCGGCGCCGAGATGGACCTGGCGGACTTCCTCGGGGTGGTCGATGCGTTCGCGGCGGTCGACGCCAGCACGGCGTGGTGCGTCAACCAGAACAACGTCTTCGGCACCAACGCGGCCCGGATGCCGCCCGCGACCGCGCGCGAGATCTGGTCCGACCCCCGAGCCGTGATCAGCAACGGCCCCCCCGTCCCCTCCACCCGCGCCGTCCCGGTTCCCGGCGGGTACACGGTCACGGGCACGTGGAACTTCAGCTCCGGGATGCCGCACGCGACCTGGGTCGCCGCGCTGTCGCCGCTGGGCGGCGCGCAGGAACTGGATCGCCCCGCGGTCGACTACGAGCGCGGCATCGTCCTGCTGATCCCGAAGGACCAGGTCGAGGCCGTCGACGCCTGGCACGTCAGCGGCCTGCGCGGCACCGGGAGCCTGAGCTTTTCGGCCCGCGACCTGTTCGTGCCCCAGGAGCGGTCCTACCGCGTCGACGCCCCCGCCGCGTGCGGCGGCGCCCTGTACCGCATCCCCACGGTGCTGCTCTTCGCCGCGGGGTTCGCGACGGTCGCGCTGGGCAACGCGCGCGCGGCGCTGGACGCAGCCATCGCCATCGCCCGCACCAAGACGCCCGTGATGCGCACCTCGGAGCTGATGCACGCCTCGACCACGCAGCGGCAGATAGGGGAGGCGCACGCGGCCTGGGCCTCGGCCCGGGCGTTCCTCGAGGAGGCGGCCCGCGCGCTCTGGGAGGGGGCCTCGGAGGCCGACGGACCCTCCCAGGAGGAGCGCATCGGCGTGAGGCTCGCCGGCACCCACGGCATCAGGACGGGCGCGCAGGTGGTCCGGGCCGCCTACGACATCGCGGGGTCGGACGGCATATTCGCCGGCAACCCGGTGCAGCGGCGGCTGCTCGACGCGCAGGTCATCACGCAGCAGGTGCAGGGGCGGATGACGCACTACGACACGGCCGGGGCCTTCTACCTGGGCCTCGAGCCGACGACGCTCTTCTAGGGTGCGAAGGAGCGGAGAGGGCGGGATTCGAACCCGCGAGCCAGCTCATCACCGGCTACTCCCTTAGCAGGGGAGCGCATTCGTCCACTCTGCCACCTCTCCCTTGAACCATTCTAACCCCAAATCGGCCGCAGGGAGGTCCGCACGATCTACTCGGTGCTGAGGCCGCTCCTGGAGACCCGCGGGAACCGCGAGGTGCTCCTGGCCGTGACGGCCGGGTACCTGCTGGTGCAGATCTCCAGCCTGCCGGTGGCCATCGCGCTTCCCACGCTGGCCGAGCAGTTCGGCACGGGCATCGACGAAGTGGCGCTGATGGTCGTCGTCTACCTGCTGATGCTCGGCAGCTTCGTCATGATCGCAGCGCGGCTCGGCGACCGGATCGGCCACGAGCCGGTGTTCTTCTTCGGCCTCGTCTCCCTGACCGCGGCATCCGGGCTGATCGCGGCCGCGACCGACCTGTGGCAGGTGGTGGCGCTGAGGGCGATGGCTGGGCTGGGCTCGGCGATGGTCATGGGGAACGCCAACGCCATCCTGGCCGGCGCCTTCCCCGCCGGGAAGCGCGGGCGCGCGTTCGCCGTGCCCATCATCGGCGCCAGGCTCGGCACCCTCACCGGCCTGGGCATATTCGCGGTGATGCTCCAGTACGTGGGCTGGCGCCCGGTGTTCCTGACGTTCGTCCCCCTGGGGCTGGCCGCCCTGGCGCTGAGCTTCCCGCTGCTGGCCCGCTCGCGGGCCGAGGCCGGCAGCCGACCGCGCGAGGAGACGGCGCGGGGAGGCATAGACTGGCTGGGCGGGGCCCTGCTCGCCGCCGGCGCCATCGTGCTGATCCTCTCCGGAAGCCACCTGCACGGAGGCGAGGCGTCGTTCATCTCGTCGGACGGGCTCACCTACCACCTGCCGATGCACATCGCGGCCCTGCTCATCCTCGGCGTGTTCGTGCTCGTCGAGAGGGCCGTCGCCAACCCGGTGGTGGACATGCGCCACTTCAGGGTCGGCGCGTTCTCGCTGAGCCTGGCCACCAACGTCACGTACCACGCATCGATGCTCGCCACCTTCACGCTGGTGCCGATACTCGTCGAGGAGGGCTTCGGCCGCGAGCCGCTGTGGGTGACGGTGGTGCTGCTCCCCAGCCAGACGCTCGGGCTCTTCATGCCGATGGTCGCCGGCTGGCTGTACGACAGGCACCGCCCGGCCTGGCTCCGGCCCGCCACGATGGCGTCGATCGCCGTCGGCTTCCTGGCCCTGGGCATGGCGGCGCCCCACGTCGGGTTCTGGGCGCTTCCGTTGCTGATGCTGCCGATCGCCATGGGGACGAACATGTTCAATCCCATAAACAACGCGACCATCATGAACGCGCTGCCGACCAGGCACAGGGGGGTCGCCTCGGGGATGCTGGAGACCACCCGGGAGCTGGGCCACGCGATAGGTGCGACTGCGGCGGCGGCCGTCCTCGCGCTGGCGCTGCCCGCCGCGGTCGGGCTGCTGTCGGAGGCGGAGGTGCGGACCGCGTACCTGGGCGGATTCCGCACCGCCACGCTGATGGTCGTCTTCGTCCTGCTCTTCGGCGCGGCGCTGGCCGCCATAAGACGCCCGTCCCACGCCGACGCCGCCCCGGCCGGGCGCGGCGGCTAGCGGCCGGACGGTCCGGGCCCGGCTGCTATCATGGCGGCCCCGGCCCACCCGGCCGGGCAGGCGACATGGATACGGCCGACACCGCGACGCTCAGGGCGGTCCTGGACCGCATCATACCCGGCTGCGGCGCCATGCCCGGCGCCGGGTCAACCGGCGCCGTAGGGTTCGCCGCCGAACGGCTGGCCGCGGACGGGCGGGCGGCCGGGCTCGCCGGGCGGGCCCTGTCCGAGATCGCATCGGAGACCGCCGCCGCGGGCGGGGCCCCCGCCGACCTCGCGCCCGGGGCGCTCGACCGGGTCCTGCGCCACGCCGAGGAGAGGAGCCCCGCCGCCTTCGCCGAGCTCGTCCGCCTGTGCTACGGCGGGTACTACACCGATCCCGCCGTGCTGGCCCTGCTCGGCGAGGACGGGCGGCCGCCGCAGCCCTCTGGGCACCCGATCGAGCGCGGCGACCTCTCGGCGCTCGGCGCGGTCAGGGAGCGGGGGCCGATCTACAGGGCCGTGTGACGGAGGTGAACGGATGAGGGCCGCGGTGTACACCGGGGGAAGGCGCTTCGAGATAAGGGACATCCCGGTCCCCGAGCCGGGTCCGGGCAACATCCTGGTGCGCGTCAGGTACTGCGGGATATGCGGGACGGACGTGCACACCTTCATGTACGACGTCACCCCTCCCGGCTCCCAGATGGGCCACGAGTACTGCGGCACGGTCGCCGCCCTCGGCGACGGGGTGGAGAGCTGGCGGGTCGGCGACGAGGTGGTGGGAGGCGGAGGCACTCCCCCGCCCGGCAGCGCGGACCCCATCGCCGACGACCCGCGCTTCAACTACCGGACGATGGGCCCGCTTAGGGCGCCGATGTGGGCGAGGGGCTACGCCGAGTACGTCGAGATGGAGGCGTGGCGGGCCATCCCGGTCCCCGAGGGCGTGTCGTTCGAGGCGGCGGCGATGGCCGAGCCGCTGGCCACCGCGGTGCGGGCCGTGCGCCGCTCGACGCTCAGGGTCGGCGACTCGGTCGCCGTCCTCGGCACGGGCCCCATCGGACTGTTCACCCTGCAGGTGGCGCGCGCCGGCGGGGCCTCCAAGGTGATCGCCGCAGAGCCCGCCCCCGCGCGGGCCGCCGCGGCCCGAGCCCTTGGCGTCGATGCCGTCGTGGACCCGACAGAGACCGACGTCGAGGAGGCGCTGGCGGACCTTACCGGCGGGGCCGGGCCGGACGTCGTCTTCGAGTGCGCGGCCGCCCGTACGACCCTTGACGACGCGCTGCGGTCGGTGCGGCGCGGGGGCGGCGTCACGCTGGTCTCCCTGGCCTGGGAGCCCACCGCCCTGAGCCCCGTCGACTGGATAGCGAGAGAGGTGAAGCTGACGACCAGCTTCATACACGGACCGGAGGACTGGAGGATAGGGCTGGACCTGGTGCGCTCCGGCGCGGTCAGGGTCGAGCCGCTGATGGCGCCGGACGCCGTGATCGGACTGGACGGCCTTCAGGCCGCCTTCGAGCGGCTGATGGCGCCCTCCGCCGACGTCAAGGTGCTGGTCGCCCCGTAGACGCCCGCGGCAGCACCCGCTCGATCGATCCTGCCTCGGCCCAGCCCTCCCCGCCGGCCCCCTGCCCGTCCGGCGGGAGGCGCAGGCGGACCCACTCGCCCCTCTCGTCCACCACCTCGACCTCGGTGCCCGCGGGCGCGGTCTCAACCCTCACGTACCCGCCGCCGGGCCCACTTCGCAGCGGGACATCCCGCAAGGCGACAGCGTCGGCGGCGTCCCTGCCCGACTCGATCGCGACGGTGGCCGCGGCGAGCGCCGAGAATATCGCCAGCGCCGCGGCGGCGGCGAGCGTGGCCCGGCGCCGGGCGCCGCGGCGCACCAGGCGGAACGCGGCCCATCCCACCGCGCACAGCGCGGCGGAGGCGATGGCCGCCGCGGCGAGCGGGCCGGCGGGAACGACCGATACTATCGCCGCGGCGGCGCGCTCGGCGACGGGCCCCGGGGGCGGCTCGGGGACATCCAGGGCCGCCCGCGCGGCGTCCAGCCCGGCCCTCGATCCCGGGTGCGCCGGGTCCAGCGCCAGGGACCTGCGGAACGCAAGGACCGCGGGCACGGGCCTTTCCGCGGCCAGGAGCGATGCGCCGAGGTTGTGGTATACGGCGGCGTCCCTGGCGCCCATGGACACGGCCTCCCCGTACGCCGAGGCGGCACCGGCGTAGTCGCCGATCCCGTAGAGCTGCGCCGCCGCAGCGGCCAGCTCGTCCGCGACCGGGGCCTGGGCCAGCGCGGCCCCGGCCCACAGCGCGGCCGCCCCCGCCCCCAGGGCCGCCGCACGCAGCGCGCGTCCGATCATCCGAGCGCCTCCTCTAGGCGCGACACCACCTCGTCAACGTCGCGACCCAGGTCCGCCTCGGCCGGGCGTGCCTGCGGAGGCGCGAAGCCCGCCTCGTCGACGCGCTCCATCACGCCGAGCACGTCGGCGACCAGGTCCTCGGCCGCACCGCGCGCGCCGAGCTCGCGCGCAAGCCTGCCCCGCGGCCACGACGCCGCGGACGGGCCCAGCCTCCCAGACAGGTACGCGCCGAGCCGGGCGGCCGGAGGCCCGCCGGCATCCGGCGCCGCGGCCGCGCCCCTGCGGCCGCGGCCGAGCACGGCGGCGAGCGCCCCGCGGCGGCGGGCGGCCTCGACGCCGGCGATCGCCAGCGCCGGGGCGGCGAGGAGCGCCAGGTGCCACCACCGCAGCTCGAACCGCCCGTCCCCCATCGACACCGATCCATCCACCGCCCGAAGCGGCAGCGGGCCCGAGTCGCCGACGGCGCCCTCCTCGGGCGCTGCGGCCCGCGCCCGGTCGACCGCCGCCAGGTCCACCGACCCCGGCTCGACCTCGACGCGTATCGGATCTGTGGACACGGTGACGTAAGTCTCGCGCTCCGGGTCGAAGTACACGTACTCGAACGGCGGCACGCTCAGCGCGCCGTCGGCGTTGGGGAGCAGCAGATACGTGAACGTCTTGCTCCCGCGCAGCACCCCCCGCAGGACCTGCGAGTGCGAGCTGGACCCGTCCAGGAAGAAGCGCCAGTCGGCCGAGTCCGGCACCGACGGCACCGGGAGCGCGTCCACGTTCCCGGTGCCGGCCACCGTGACCGTCAGCGTCGCCGGGTCCCCCCCGCTCAGCCTGTCGGAGTCCACCGATGCGCTTATCCTGTAGTCTCCGACCGCCCCGTCGAAGCCGTCCGGTGCCCCCAGCGGCAGCGGCCTCACGTCCACGTTCACGTGCCCGGTGGACAGCTCCTGCACCGCCGCTCCCAGCGCCGTCTGCACGCGCATGACGGCAGGATCGATGGTCAGCCGTCCGACGAGCGACGGGAAGAGCACGGTCCTCTCCTCGTAGACGTCGTAGAGCCTGCCCGCGGCGCTCTCCTCGTACCGCCCCTCGTCGCTGAGGCCGCCGTTCCAGAAGCCGTCGAACGGCGGCGGCACGTAGGAGCGCCGCATCAGCAGCCCGCCCGGGCGGTCCCGCGCGGCGTAGTAGCGCCGGTGATAGGTGACCTGCTCCCCGAGGTACGGGTTGGGGTCGTCCACGCCGGCCTCCAGGTGGTGGTCCTGGCCGGCCAGGGTCGAGGGCCCGCCCGCGGGGCCGAAGTCGAAGTCCGGGGGCTGGGTGGGCACCGCCATCGCTCCCGTCCCCTGTGCCACGTCGATGTCGATGGGATCGGTCAGCAGCTCCGCCCCGTCCACGGCGACCGTGACCGGGCCGATCGTGAGGCGGCCGGTCCGGGTGGGGGCGAGGCGGTACTCGAACAGGAAGCTGGAGGCCATCTTGCCGTTGACCACCGAGATCTTCGAGAGGGACGTCGTGCCAACCACGACCAGGCCGTCGAGGACGGGCAGCCGCGGCGGCGAGACCTGGTTGCCGCCCTCGACGACGACCGAGAGCGTCACCGTGTCGTCGGTGGTCACGCTCGAGCGGTCGACCTCCGCCCAGACCGCCGGCGACTGCGCGGCCGCCGGCGCGGCCAGGGCCAGGGCCGCACCGAGCGCTGCAAGGGCCGCGAGCGCCCTCACGCTACCAGTCCTGCTCCGGGCGGACCGGGGCGCTGATGCCGGTCCGCAGGCGCTGGTCGAGCGTGCCGGCGTCCTCGGAGAGCGCCTCGAGCAGCCGCCGCGCCTGCTCCTCGGTGAGCGGCTCCTCCTGGCCGGCGGGATCGGAGGGCGACTCGTCCCCGCCGCCCTCCCCGCCCTGCGGCTCCCCGTCCCCGGGTTCCTGCGGGCTGTCCCCGGCCTGCGGCTGCGGGGTCGGCCGCGGCTCGGCGGCCGAATCCTCCTCATCCTCGCTCTCGGACTCGATGCGCCCCAGGGCCAGCTCCAGGTTGTGCTTTGCGTCCTGGGCCCACGGGTCGAGCCGCAGGCTCCGCCGGTACGCGTCGGCCGCCGCCTCGTAGTCACCGGCCCTGAAGTGCGCGTTGCCCAGGCTGAACGCCGCGTCGGCTCCTAGCTCCGTGCCCGCCGTCTCCATGGCCTGCTCGAGGTGGCGGGCCGCCTCAGCGTTGCGCTGCTGGCGGTGGAGCGCGTTGCCGGCGTTGTAGTACGGCTCGGGGACATCCGGCTGCTCGACCGCCGCGCGCTGGTAGCTGCGCGCAGCCTCGCGGTAGTCGCCGCGCTCGAACTCATCGTTTCCCCGCGACACCAGCGCGCCCTGGCCGGACGCGCACCCGGCCGCGAGCGCCAGTCCCAGCGCCGCCGCGAGCGCCGCGGCGCGCTTCATGCCGGCCCTCCGGGTCGCGGCAGCAGTCTCCTGCGCAGCGCGCCGCCCAGCGCCGACTCGGGAATGAGCTCGGCGAGGACCAGTGCGACGACGGCCGCCGCCAGGAAGATCTGGAAGCGCTCGATCGGCTGCGAGTGGACCCTGCCTTCGAGCCTGGCCGTCTCGAGGCCGTCGATCTCGGCGGCCACGGCCGCCGCCGCGCCCGCCGGCGGGAAGTAGGCGCCGCCCGCGGCGTCCGCAACGGCCCGCAGCGTCTGCTCATCGAGGCGGGACAGGACCCGGTTCCCCGCGGCGTCTGCCTTGTACCCCACAACGTTGCCGGCGGGGTCGAGCTCGGGAACCGGCTCCCCCTGAGGCGACCCGAATCCCACGGCGAATATCGTCACCCCCATGTCCGCCGCCTCGCGCGCCGCGGCCGCCGTGTCGGTCTCGGAGTCCTCCCCGTCGGTCATCAGCAGTATCGCCTTTGAGCCCTCGCGGCCGTGATCGAACGCGCCGGCGGCCGTGCGGATCGCGCGGCCGACGACGGTGCCCGGCGTGGAGATGGACTCGGGGCCCGCCGCGTCGAGGAAGCGCCTGGCCGTCAGGTAGTCGGACGTAAGCGGCAGCTGCACGAACGCCGCCCCGGAGAACAGGACCAGGCCCACCTCGTCGCCGTCGAGGCGGTCCATCAGGTCGATGATCTCCAGCTTCGCCCGGGTGAGCCTGTCGGGCCTGACGTCGCGCGCCAGCATGCTGGCCGACACGTCCAGGGCGACCACGACCTGCACGCCCTCCTGCCCGACCTCGGCCTCGCGCACGCCCCACTGGGGCCGCGCCAGCGCCAGCGCAAGGCACGCCAGGGCCAGCGCCCACAGCCCGAGCCTCCACGCACGCCCCCCGCCGCTGACGCCCGTGACGAGGCGGCCGATCAGGTGGGGCTCCGCGACGGTCCCCAGCGACCTTGCGCGCCGGCGTGCGGCCCAGGCGACGAGCGCCGCCGCGGCGGGGAGGACGAGCAGTGCCAACAGGGCGGCCGGCTGGGCGAACGACACGGCTACGGCAAGGTCCTGAGAACGGTCCTGCGCAGCCCGAGCTCGGCCAGCAGCAGCGCGAGCGCGGGGATCATCATCCACGCGGCCTGCTCGCGCCTGGCGGTGAAGGTGAGCGTCTCTATCTCGGAGCGCTCGAGCTGGCTTATCTCGTCGTAGACGCGCGCAAGGCCCTCGGGGTCGGTGGCGCGAAAGTACCTGCCCCCGGTGATCGCCGCGATCTCCCGCAGCGTGTCCTCGTCCAGCTCTGCGCCGGGCGAGAGGCCCAGCAGCGACGCGGAATCGGGCCGCCCGACGCCGATCGTGTACACGCGCATCCCAAGGGCCCCCGCCGCCCTGGCAGCCGTGATCGGATCGATCGAGCCGGCGTTGTTTACGCCGTCGGTCAGCAGGACTATCACGCGGCTCTCGACGTGCGAGTCGCGCAGCATGCTGGCCGCCGTGGCCAGGCCCATCCCGATCGCCGTTCCGTCCCTGACGCCCACGGACCGGGCGAGGCCCACCCGCTCGGTGACCGACAGCAGCACGTCGTGGTCCAGCGTCGGCGGGGCCTGCAGGAACGCCCCGTCGGCGAAGACCACCAGCCCGATCCGGTCGTGCCCGCGCTCGGACACGAAGTCGGCGATGGCATCCTTGGCGGCGGCGATGCGCCCGCCCGGCCCCAGGTCCCGCGCCGCCATGCTGCCCGATATGTCCAGGGCGAGGGCGATGTCCACGCCCTCCCCCCTGATGATCTCCCTGGCGCTGCCCGTCTGCGGCCTGGCCAGCGCCACGATCAGCAGCGCCAGCGCGCCCAGGCGCAGGGCCATCAGCACGGGCCCGGAGTACGAGCGCCACGAGCGCCGGCGCGGCGGCGGCGCCAGGGCCAGCGACGGGTGGCGAAGCGCCGGCGGGCGCAGCCTCCTCGAGTACAGCCATCCTGCCGCGGCCAGCGCCGGCAGGGCCACCAGGGCGATCAGCGCCTCGGGGGTGGCGAAGGTCACGGCGCCGTCCCCAGCGCGTTGAGGTCGTCGATCAGGCCCACCGCATCGGCCCCCAGCGCCAGCGCCTCATCCCCGCCCGGGCGGTGGCGCGCGAACTTGGTCAGGTCCGCCGTCGACAGGATCGCCGTCGCCCGGTGCCTGAGCCGCCACGGAAGGCCCCTCTCCCTGACCCGCCTGGATATCTCCGGGGTCGTGGCCTCCATCGCCTCCACCCCCAGGCCCGCGTCAAGGTAGCGCCGCACCGCGTCCGCGATGAGCGCGCAGTGCTCGGCCACCCTGCCCTGCGCCACCAGGCCCAAGGCCTCGATCCCCGACAGCTCCGAGAGCGCCCGCTCGTACGGATCGAGCTCGGGCGCGGCGGCGGCCGAGCGCAGCCGCCGCATGGCGTAGCGCGCGGCCAGCGCGGTGAGCACGGCCAGCGCCGCGGCCCCCAGCGCGATGGCGGCGATCAGGCCCGTCCTCGGACCGGCTAACTCCGCCTGCGGCCTTATGTCGCGCAGCTCTGCGTCACGCAGGATCGAGACCACCTCGAAGTCTGCCGGGGCGGCCACCGCCGCGGTCCCGGACCCGGCCGGCGAGGTCACGGCGATCTGAAGGGCCGGCGTGGCGAGCTCGCCGAGCTCGAAGACCTGGGCGTCGAACGCGATGGACGTCGTCTCGGTGCCGTCGCCGTTGCCGACGGTCGAGGCCGAGGCCGCGCCCCTGACCTCCAGCGGACCCCACGTGTCCCCCAACTCGAGCGGACCGACGGCGTGGCCCGCCGGGTGGCGGACCGAGGCGGTGACCCGCACCACGTCGCCGATCACGAGCCGGTCCTCGGAGAGTGTCAGCTCCGCCGTCACCGGGCCCTGGGCCGACGCGACGCCGGCCGAGAGCAGCCCCGCCGCCAGCGCGAGCGCGAGGGCGGTGCGCGCCATCAGCCGGCCCGGGCCCGGGCGGGGGCCCTTCGCGCGCGCCCCGCGCGCCGCACCCGGCCCTCGAAAAAGGCCATCAGCTCCGGCACGTAGTCCCGGCCCGTCTCGATGACCATGCGGTCCACCCCCGCCGACGCGAGCGCGGCGGTGCGCTCCGCGTCCTGGGCGGCGGCGAGCGCGGCCATCTCGCGCCTCCAGCCCGGGTCGGACGTGTCGACGAGCCTGGTCTCGCCCGTCTCGGCGTCGGCGAGGGTCACCAGTCCCACGGCTGGAATGGCGTCCTGGAGCGGGTCCCGCACCTGCACCGCGACCAGGTCGTGGCGCAGCGCCGCAGCGGAGAGCTCGCGCCCGTAGCTGCGCGCCGGGGCCAGAAAGTCGGAGATCAGGAAGATCACCCCGCGGCGGCGCAGCAGCGAAGAGACCGTGCCTATGGCCTCCCCGAGGTCCGTGCCCGGGCTGTCCGGCTCGAACGACAGCAGCTCCGCTACCAGGCGCATCACGTGCTTCCTGCCCTTCCTGGGGGGGACGAACAGCTCCACGCGGTCGGTGAAGACGGCAAGGCCGACCCGGTCGTTGCCGGTCGTGGCGGCGAAGGAGATCACCGCGGCGAACTCCGCCGACAGCTCGCGCTTGAACCGCCCGACGGTCCCTATGTCCCCGGAGCCGCTGGCGTCGACTGCGACCACCACGGTCAGCTCGCGCTCCTCGACGTAGCGCTTTACGTGCGGGGCGCCCGTGCGGGCGGTCACGTTCCAGTCGATGGTGCGCACGTCGTCTCCCGCCTGGTAGGGGCGCACCTCGCTGAACTCTATGCCCTGGCCGCGGAAGCTGGACAGGTAGCGGCCCGCGAAGGTCTCCTCGACCAGCCTGCGCGTCCGCACCTCGATGCGGCGGGCCGTCCGCAGGAGGTCCGCGGTCAGCATGGGCCGCGCCGGCCGACCCGGCCGCCTAGGGGACCTCGACGGCGTCGAGGACGCGGGCGACGATCTCCGAGCCGTCGACCCCCGCCGCCTCCGCCTCGTAGGTGGTTATCACCCGGTGCCGCAGCACGTCGGGCGCCATCTGCTTTACGTCCTCGGGCACCACGTACCCCCTGCCCCGCAGGAACGCGTGGGCGCGCGCCGCGGTCACCAGGTGGATGCTCGCCCGCGGCGACGCCCCGTATGCGATCAGGCCCGACAGGTCGTCCATGCCGGCCCCGGCGGGGTCGCGGGTCGCCAGCACCAGGTCGAGCACGTACTCGGTAATGCGGGCGTCGACGTAGATCGCCCTGACCGCCGCCCGCGCGGCGGACACGTCGTCCGCCCCGACGACCGGGCGGACCTGCTCGGGCTCGCCGACCGCCATCAGGTCGACGATCCGCCTCTCCTCGTCGCGCGAGGGGTAGTCGACGATCACCTTGAGCATGAAGCGGTCGACCTGCGCCTCGGGCAGCGGGTAGGTGCCCTCGTGCTCGATCGGGTTCTGGGTGGCCAGCACGATGAACGGGTCGCCGAGCGGGAAGGTGCCGCCGGCGATGGTCACCTGGCGCTCCTGCATCGCCTCGAGCAGCGCGCTCTGCACCTTGGCCGGGGCGCGGTTGACCTCGTCGGCCAGCACGATGTTGGCGAAGATCGGGCCGCGGTGCACGCTGAACTCGCCGGTCTTAGGCGAGTAGATCTGCGTGCCGAGCAGGTCGGCCGGGAGCAGGTCCGGGGTGAACTGGATGCGCGAGAAGCGGGCGCTGATCGCCCCGGCGAGGGCGCTGACCATCAGCGTCTTGGCCAGGCCCGGCACCCCCTCGAGCAGTATGTGGCCGCCGGTCAGCAGGGCGACGAGCACGCGCTCGACCATCTCGGTCTGGCCGACGACCTGCTTTCCCACCTCGGCCATCAGGTCCCGCAGAAAGAGCCCCTCGCGCTCGATCCGCGAGTTGAGCTCCTGTATCTGGGTGCGGCTCATGGCGCCGGCGGCGTCGCCGGCCACGTGGCGCCACTCGATCGTTCGGTCCATCGCTCGATTCCCCCCGCCGGGCTGCCTGTACCTATAACGAGGCCCGCCCGCGTTGCGTTATGCGGGCGGGGCCGGCCTTTCGGCCCGGCGGCCGTCCCCATAAACTGTCCCGGCCGGCCCGCCCGGGCACGGACGCACCCGAGGAGGAGGACACATGCCGACGCCCGACGAGATACGCCAGATGAACGAATCTTACCGCCAGGACTTCAACCGCCACGACTCCGCCGCCCTGAGGAGATACTACGCCGACGACATCGAGTGGACGAGCGCGGGCTCCGACGAGCCGGTGACGCGCGGCGACGACATCCCGGCGAGCTACGAGGCGCTCTTTAGGTCCTACCCGGACGTAACGCTCGACGAGTTCCTGCACGACTTCTCCGAGGGAAACCTCAACGCCCACCACTGGATCATGAGGGGGACCAACACCGGCCCGATCGGCGAGGGCGAGGGCGAGATCCCGCCGACCGGCCGCAGCGTGGTGATCAGGGGCCTGTCGATGCTCGTCCTCGACGACGACGGCAGGATCGTCAGGGACCACACCTACTTCGACACCGGCTCGCTCAACCGTCAGCTGGGGCTTGGCTAGCCCCGCCTCCGCGCCCCTGGCGGCGGGGGGCGATCCGGTCGCGTCGGCGCTCTCGGCCATAGACGCCGGGGCCGTCATCGAGCGCGTCTGGGCGCGCGATCACACGCTCTGGGGCCCGGACCCCCGGGGCATCGAGGATCGTCTGGGATGGCTGGACGCCGATGACCGGATCCGGCCCCGCCTCTCCGGCATCCGGCATCTTGCGGACGAGGTCGCGGAGGAAGGGGCGCCGAGCTTCGTCCTGGCGGGCATGGGCGGATCGAGCGGCGGCGCCGCGGCGATCGCTCAGACGCTCGGGGCGGCGCGCGGGCGACCCCGCATGGTCACCGCGGACTCGACGCTGCCCGCGGAGATGCGCCGGCTGCTGGAGGACTTCGATCCGGCCCGCTCGACGGTGGTCGTGTCCTCCAAGTCCGGCCTGACCGCCGAGACGCTTGCGATCTACAGGGTGCTGTGGGGCGCTGCGGAGGCGGCGCTCGGGCCGGCGCGGGCCGGCCGGCGGTTCGTGGCGATCACCGACCCGGGCACGCCGCTGTCCGAGACCGCGCGCGGCGGGCGGTTCCGTGAGACGTTCCACTCCGAGCCCACCGTTGGAGGGCGCTTCTCCGCCCTGACGCACTACGGGCTGGTCCCCGCCGCGCTGATGGGCGCGGACGCGGCGGCGCTGGTCGACTCGGGCGCCGCGATGCGGGCGCTGTGCCGGCCGGGCGGCGGGGCGAGCGGCAACCCCGCGGCGGTGCTGGGCGCGACCATCGCCGCCCATGCGGCCCGCGGGCGCGACAAGCTCACGCTGGTGACGTCGCCGGGCGTCTCGGGCTTCGGGCCCTGGGCCGTCCAGCTCGTCGCCGAGAGCCTGGGCAAGCGCGGCCTGGGAGTCATCCCGGTCGACGGCGAGCCGAAGGCCGGGCCCGAGCTTTACGGGACCGACCGGCTGTTCGTCCATCTGCGGCTCGACGGCGACGACAATTGCGGGACGGACGGCTTCGTCCGCGCCCTCGCCGGGGCGGGCCACCCGGCGGTCACCCTGTCCCTGGCGGGCCGGGAGGCGCTGGGCGGCGAGTTCTTCAGGTGGGAGATGGCCGTCGCCGTCGCCGCGGCGCTGATGGGCGTCAACCCGTTCGACCAGCCGGACGTGGAGCGCTCCAAGGAGCTGGCCAGGCGCATCCTCGAGACCCGCGGTCCCGCCGCGGCAGAGAGCGCGGTCGGACCCGGGGAGGGGGCGCGCGAGTTGGCTGCGCTGCTCGATGCGAGCCGGGAGGGAGACTACCTGGCCGTGCTGGCGTTCCTGCCGCGCACGGCCCCCATCGAAGCGGCCATCTCCCGCCTCAGGGCGGCCGTGATGGGGCGGCGCAAGATCGCGACGACGCTTGGGTACGGTCCGGGGTACATTCACTCGACGGGCCAGCTCCACAAGGGAGGCCCCGAAAGCGGTATATTCGCCGTGCTGACCGCCCCGCACGGCGGCGACGTTCCGGTGCCGGGCGGCGCGCTCACGATGGGGCAGATGAGCGACGCCGACGCGCTGGGCGACCTTGCGGCGCTGCGCGAGCTGGGACGGCGCGCCGTGCACGTCGGGCTGGGCGGCGATCCGGCGGCGTCCATCGAATCGCTGGCCGAGGCGCTTGAGAGCGGGCCAGGGGGGAAGGAGTGAGATGATGCGGCAGAGCACGGCGAACCCGGGGGCGCACAGGCCGGAGGGGGTGAAGGTCCTCTACGACGTGGGGATCCCGATGGCGGACGGGGTGAGGCTGTCCGCGGACGTCTATCTCCCCACCCCGTCCGACGGGCCCTTCCCTGCCATCCTGTACCGAACGCCGTACAACGGGCAGATGGAGTACGTGGTCGAGCGGGCCACCTACTTTGCGCAGAACGGCTACGCCGTCGTCTGCCAGGACGTGAGGGGCCGCTACGACTCCCAGGGGGAGTTCCGGCGCTGGGTCAACGAGTTCGGCGACGGCCAGGCCACCGTCGAGTGGGTCGGCACCCGGCCGTGGTGCGACGGCAGCGTCGGCATGACCGGGCCCTCGTACCTGGGGTACGTGCAGTGGCAGGCGGCCTCGATGGGCGGCGAGCACCTCAAGTGCATCATCCCCCAGGTGATGGGGGGCGACCTGCACGAGTCGCCCCACTACCAGGGAGGGGCGTTCCAGCTCGGCGTGAACGCGACGTGGTCGTTTAGGACCGACGGGCGGACGATGCAGGGGATCGACGACTACGACTGGGAGGTCCTGATGCGCACGCTGCCCTTAAGGGACCTGCCCGCCGCCGCCGGCAGGGACGTGCCGGACTTCGTGGACTGGGTGGACAACCCTGACTTCGGCCAGTACTGGCTGGACCGGAACGTGCTGCACCGCCTGGACCGCGTGAGGGTCCCCGTCCTGCAGGTCGGCGGCTGGTACGACCTGTACCCGGCCGGGACGCTCAACCTGTTCAACGGGATGCGCGAGCACGGAGGCTCGCCCGAGGCGCGCGCCAACCAGCGGGCCATCATCGGTCCCTGGATACACTCGGCCAGCACGATGACCGTCGCCGGGGACATCGACTTCGGCACTGAGTCGATGCTGGACCTGCGGGAGATCGAGCTCGCCTGGTTCGACCGGTGGCTCAAGGGGATCGACAACGGGGCGGACCGGCAGGCGCCCCTGCGGATCTTCGTGATGGGGGCGAACCGCTGGCGCGACGAGCACGAGTGGCCGCTCGCCAGGACACGCTTCACGCCGTTCTACCTGCACAGCGCGGGCTCCGCCAACTCGGCCGCCGGCAACGGCGTGCTGGCGACCGCCCCCCCGGCCAGCGACGAGATCCTGCCGACGCCCCTGCCCAGGGCGCGATCGGACTCCTACGCCTACGACCCGACGTTCCCCGTTCCGACCCGGGGCGGGGGCAACTGCTGCGACCCGCACCTGGTGCCGTGGGGCGCCTACGACCAGCGGGAGGTCGAGGCAAGGGCGGACGTGCTTGTGTACACGACCGAGCCGCTCACCGAGGACCTTGAGGTGACCGGCCCGGTCGAGCTGAAGCTGTTCGCATCGACCGACAGGACCGACACCGACTTCACCGCAAAGCTGGTGGACGTGCACCCGGACGGGCGCGCGATCAACCTGACCGACGGCATCCTCAGGGGCCGCTACCGCAACGGAACGGAGCGCCAGGAGCCCATGGTCCCCGGCGAGGTCTACGAGCTTACGGTGGACATGTGGGTCACCAGCAACGTGTTCCGCGCCGGTCACCGCATCAGGCTGGACGTCTCCAGCAGCAACTTCCCGCGCTTCGACCGCAACCCGAACACCGGCAATCCGTTCGGCCGGGACGCCGAGATGCTGACCGCCCGGCAGACGGTCCACCACGACGCCGCCCGCCCCTCGCCTCCCGGTGATACCGGCGGGCGGCTAGGGGGCGTAGATCTCCGGCTGGTTGCTCAGCTCGCGGCGGTCCCCGTCCTGGGCCTGGCCGCCGATCAGCATGATCCGGCCGCCTGGCCGCCGATCAGCATGATCCGGCCGTCGGTCATCGTGGCCGTGTGCTGGTGGCGGCCCTGCAGCATCGTCGGTCCGTCCGACCACGAGCCGGTCTCCGGGTCGTAGATCTCGGACAGCGCTATCGAGCTCACCCCGCCGGTGATCAGGACACGCCCGTCGGGCAGCAGGCTGGCCGTGTGGTCCATGCGGCCCTCGGTGAGCGTTCCCGCCGGGCTCCAGGCGTCGGCGTCCGGGTCGTAGACCTCGGCGGTGGCCAGGCGCCCACGACCGCCAACGACCAGCACGGTTCCGTCCCCGAGCAGCGTCGCGGTGTGCGAGGCGCGCTCTGCGCCCATCGGCGCCGCCGCCGACCACTCGCCGGTGGCCGGGTCCCAGATCTCGGCGCTGGAAATGTACGGGCCCTCGTCCTTGCCGCCCCCGGCGGCCAGAACGCGCCCGTCGGGCAACTCGGTAAGCGTGAAGCGCGCGCGGCCCTCGGCCATGTCGCCCGTGGCCTCGATCTCACCCGTCGCAGGGTCGAAGATGTCGACCTCCTCCTGGAAGCCGATGTCGCTGCCCGAGGCGATCATCACCCGTCCGTCCGACAGCAGCAGGCAAGAGTGCTTCCACCTGCCCTTCTTCATCTTCGGCCCCTTGGACCACTCCCCCGTCGCCAGATCGAGTATCTCGGTCGTCTTGAGCGCCTCGCGGCGCTCGTCGGCGCCCCCGAAGATCATCGCCCGCCCGTCGGACAGAGCGACGCCGCACAGGAGCTCGCGCTTGGCGGACATCTCCCCCACGGGGGTCCACTCGCCCGTGGCCGGGTCGTAGACCTCGGCCCGCTCGAGCCTGGGCGGCCGTATGGTCGCCCCGCGACCGCGGCCGCCGACCGCCAACACCCTGCCGTCGCCGAGCAGCACGGCCACGTGGTCCATCCGGGCGTCGGTCATGCGCCCGGCCTCCTCGAACGTACCGACCGACGCCGCGGGGGCCTCGGCCGCAGGGGCCTCCTCGCCGGCCTGTGCGGAGTCCGCCGGCTCGCCGGATGCCGCGGCCTCGTCGGACGATGCGGGCTGGGCGGCGGGCTGATCCCCCGAGCAGGCGGCCGCAAGAGCGGCCAGGGCAAGGATGGCGGCGACGATCCAAGGGAGCCCCATGCTGACCTCCGCCTCGCCCTCAGTGAGCTTCCACCCCGGCCCCGCCGCACCGCCACCGCCGGGCGAGCGCCGCTTAGGTTACAAGATCGGCGCAGCACCCGCCAACGAACATCGCCCCGCGCGGAGTCCCCTCGAGCTCGAACGATCCCGGCGGGAGGCTAGGGGGAGTAGATCTCCGGCAGGTTGGTCAACTGGCGTCGGTCGCCGTCCTGCGCCTGGCCGCCGATCAGCATGATCCGCCCGTCGGCCATGGTCGTGGCCGTGTGCTGGTGGCGGCCCTGGAGCATCGTCGGACCGTCCGACCAGGCGCCGGTCTCCGGGTCGTAGATCTCAGACAGCGCTATCGAGCTCACGCCGCCGGCGATCAGGACCCGCCCGTCGGCAAGCAGGCTGGCCGTATGGTCCATGCGGCCCTCGGTGAGCGTGCCCGCGGGGCTCCAGGCGTCGGCGTCCGGGTCGTAGACCTCGGCGGTCGCCAACCGCCCGCGCCCGCCCACTACGAGAACCGTGCCGTCCCCGAGCAGCGTCGCGGTGTGCGAGGCGCGCTCTGCGCCCATCGGCGCCGCCGCCGACCACTCGCCGGTGGCCGGGTCCCAGATCTCGGCGCTGGAAATGTACGGGCCCTCGTCCTTGCCGCCCCCGGCGGCCAGAACGCGCCCGTCGGGCAGCTCGGTAAGCGTGAAGCGCGCGCGGCCCTCGGCCATGTCGCCGGTGGCCTCGATCTCGCCCGTGGCAGGGTCGAAGATGTCGACCTCCTCCTGGAAGCCGATATCGCTGCCCGAGGCGATCATCACCCGTCCGTCCGACAGCAGCAGGCAAGAGTGCTTCCACCTGCCCTTCGTCATCTTCGGCCCCTTGGACCACTCTCCAGTCGCGAGGTCGAGTATCTCGGTGGTCTTGAGCGCCTCGCGGCTCTCGTCGGCGCCCCCGAAGATCATTGCCCGTCCGTCAGAGAGCGCGACGCCGCACAGGAGCTCGCGCTTGGCGGACATCTCCCCCACGGGGGTCCACTCGCCCGTGGCCGGGTCGTAGACCTCGGCCCGCTCAAGCCTGGGCACCCTACCCGACCCGCGGCCGCGGCCGCCGGCCGCCAGCACCCTGCCGTCGCCGAGCAGCACGGCGGCGTGGTCCATGCGGGCGTCGGTCATGCGCCCGGCCTCCGCGAACGAGCCTGCGGGCGCCGCGGGGGCTGCGGGGACCTCGGCCGGCGTGGACTCCACCTGGGCCTGCCCTGAATCCGCCTGCTCGCCGGACACCGTGGCCTCGCCTGACGATGCCGGCTGGGCGGCGGGCTGATCGCCCGAGCAGGCGGCCGCCAGAGCGGCCAGTCCAAGGATGGCGGCGACGAGCAAGGGGTGCCTCAAGCTGACCTCCGTCCCGCCCTCAGCGAGCTTCCGCCCCGGCCCCGCCGCACCTCCACCGCCGGGCGAGTGCGGCATAGGTTACAACGTCGAGGCATCGCCCGCGCACGAACATCGCCTCTCGCGAGGTGCCCTCCAGCTCGAACCCCAGGCGCTCGGCCACGGCCCGGCTCGGCAGGTTGTCGGCGGCGCAGACAAGGTCCACGCGGTTGAGCCCCAGCTCCCCGATCGCGTGGCGCGCCAGGGCGCGAGCGCTCTCGGTCATGATCCCCCTGCCCCGGGCGCCCTCGGCGAGCCAGTAGCCCAGCCACGCGCGCCGGTTGGCCCAGTCCACCGGCCCCAGGCCGACCATGCCGACCAGCGTTCCGCCCTCCCGGATGCACATCTGCACCGACGCCCCCGCGCCATGGTCGGCGGCGGAGACGCGGATGAAGTCCCGCGTGTCCGATAGCGACCGCGTACCGTCGACCCAGGGCAGCCAGCGCCCGAGCGAGCCGCGGCTGGCGTCGACCGCGGCGAAGAGCTCGGGCGCGTCGGGCAGGCGGACCGCCCGAAGCTCGACCCGGTCGGAGACGGCGAGCCGCCTGAGGCGGGACATCGAGGCCGCGGAGGCGTGCATGAGTTGGTAGGATACGCGCCCTGCCCGCGGTCCGGGCGCGGGAGCGAGGTGTGCCGTTGACAGAGGGTTTGCACGTGGTCCTCGGCGCCGGCGGCGTCGGGCACGCGCTGGCGGAGGAGCTCGTTGGCCGGGGCCGGCAGGTGAGGACCGTGACCCGCGGACCCCTCCGCGACCCGCCCGGGTCCGTGCAGCTGATCGCCGCGGACGTCTCGACCGACGACGGCGCGCGGGAGGCCTGCCGCGGCGCCTCCGTCGTGTACAACTGCGTGTTTCCCCCGACCAGCCACGCCGTCTCAGCGGCGTGCGCCGAGCGGGGCGCAAAGCTGGTCCTGGCCGACAGCCTGGCGATGTACCACTGCGCGTCGGGCCCGATGTCCGAGCGGACGCGCTACGAGTTCGCCGACCGCGAGTCGGGCCGCATCCGGGCCCAGATGGAGGAGCGGCTCATGGCCGCGTGCCGCAGGGGCGACCTGCGGGCCGCGATCGGCAGGGCCTCGGACGTGTACGGGCCCAGGGCCACGGTCTCGGCGATGGGCTCCGGGGTATTCGTGCCGGCGCTGGACGGGCGCGCGGCTAGCGTGCTGGGCGACCCCGACATGCCCCACACCTACACCTTCAGCCGCGACTTCGCCCGCGCCCTCGCCACGCTGGGCGAGAGGGACGAGGCGGACGGCGGGGTGTGGCACGTCCCCAGCGCCGAGACGGTCACGACGAGGCGGCTGCTGGAGATCATCTACGAACAGGCCGGTCACCCGCTGCGGTTTCGCTCGCTGGGCCCACTCAGGCTCGGGGCGATCGGGCTGCTGCGCCGCGAGGTCAGGCGGGCGCGCCGCGAGAAGCTCTACCAGTTCCTCTCGCCGTTCGTCTCCGACCACTCCAGGTACGAGGCCGCCTTCGGCGCGGCCACCACGCCCCACGAGGAGGCCGTTGCGCAGACGCTGCGGTGGTTCGCCGAGTACTGACCGGGTAAGGTAGGCGGCGGGCGGGCCCTCCGAGGAGAACGGAACATGCAGTACGCTTTCGGCGCCCTCGCTCAGGGGGCGTTCGCGAACCCCGAGAACCTGTCGCTGCTGGCCAGGACCGGCGAGCGGCTGGGGTTCGAGGTGATGTGGGTCAACGACCACGTGGTTATGCCCCGGTCGATCGGCTCGCGCTACCCGTACACGGACACGGGGCAGTTCAACGAGTTCGGGGAGGTCGGCGACTACCTCGAGCAGCTAACCGTGCTCAGCTACCTGGCCTCCCGGACCGAGCGCGTGCGGCTGCTCACCTCGGTCATGGTGGTGCCCTACCGCGAGCCGGTCCTCACCGCCAAGATCCTCGCCACCGCCGACGTGCTGTCCGGCGGCCGGGTGATAGTGGGCTGCGGGGCGGGCTGGATGCGCGAGGAGTTCGAGGCGCTGGGAAGCCCCCCCTTCGACGAGCGCGGCTCGGTGACCGAGGAGTACATTCGCATCTTCAAGGACCTGTGGACCGAGGAGAGTCCCTCCCACGACGGCGCCTACGCCTCCTACTCGGACATAGCCTTCGAGCCCAAGCCCGTCCAGCGCCCGCACCCGCCCATCTGGATCGGGGGCGAGAGCCCCCCCGCCCTGCGCCGCACGGCCAGGGTCGGCGACGCCTGGTTCCCGATAATCGACAACCCGCGCAACCGCCTCGACACCCCGGAGCGCTTCGCGCGGGGCGTGGAGCGCATGAGGAGCGTGGCGCGGGCCGAGGGGCGCGACCCGGACGAGATCGGCCTGGCGTTCGCGATCAACATCTACGACGACACCGCCGAGCGCGAGGGCAACTACGGGGAGCGCCGGGTATTCACCGGCAGCCCGGAGCAGATAGCCTCCGACATCCGCGCCTACGCGCGGTGCGGGGTGGACTGCGTGATGTTCGGATTCACCGTCGACCGCTCGTCCCCCAACCCCACGCTCGAGCAGATGCAGCGCTTCGCGGAGGACGTGCGCCCGCTGGTGGATGCATAGGAGGATCGATCCATGAGGCACCGCAGTTTCGGCTCATCTGACCTCAGCGTCTCGGCGCTGGGCTTCGGGGGGTGGCCGATGGGGGGCACCCAGTACGGGACCACCGACGACGCCGAGGTCGTCAGGGCGGTCGAGCGGGCCGCCGGCGCCGGCATCACCTGCTTCGACAACGCCGCGGGGTACGGTCTCGGGCGCTCGGAGGAGCTCATGGGCAGGGCGCTCGCCCCCCACCGCTCGGAGGTCGTGATCGTCACCAAGTGCGGCCTGAGCTGGGACCCGGCACAGAAGCGCCTGTACCGCGACGGGAGCCGCGGGGCGGTCGTCGAGGGCTGCGAGGGGAGCCTGCGCCGGCTGGGCACCGACTACATCGACCTGATGCTCGTGCACTGGCCCGACCCGGAGACGCCCTTCGAGGAGACGATGGGCGCGCTCTCGGAGCTGCGCGAGCAGGGCAAGATCCGCTACGCGGGCGTCTCGAACTTCATGCCCGCGATGATGGACGAGTGCCTTCGGTACCTGGACATAGTCGCCGACCAGGCCGGCTACTCGATCTTCGAGCGCCGCATCGAGCGCGACGTGCTCGGGTTCTGCGAGGGCCGCGGGATCGGTGTGATGGCCTACGGCGCGCTAGCGCACGGGCTGCTCACCGGGGCGCTCACCGAGGAGACCGAGTTCGAGGACTGGGACTGGCGCGCAACGCAGAACGCCTTCGGGATGCCGCTGTTTCGCTCCGGCTACTTCGAGGAGAACGTCCGGACCGCCCGGAGGCTGCAGCGGATAGCGGACGACGCGGGGATGACGCTGCCGGACCTTGCGGTCGCGTGGGTCCTGAGCCGCCCGGCGGTGACCACCGCGCTGGTGGGCTTTCGCACGCCGGCCGAGGTCGAGGCGGCCGCGCTGGCCGCCGACAGGGACCTGCCGGCCGACGCGCTCGCCGAGGTGGAGGCGATCTCGGACGAGGCGTATGCGCGCAACGTCGCCGGCGAGGAGCTCGCGCCGAAGGTCGGCACCTGGAACCCGTGGGATCCCTCCCCCAGGAGGTTCGGGACGACGAGCAGATAGGGCCCCCCCTCGACGGATGGAGTTCGGGTTCCCGCTCCCCACCCGCGGCCCCCTGGCCAACCCCCGCGACATCCGCCGCCTCGCCCGCCGCGGCGAGGAGCTCGGCTACGGGTTCGTCTCGCTCAGCGACCACATCGTCATCCCCCGGCGCATAGACTCCGACTACCCGTACGACCGCGACGGCACCTACCCCGGAGAGTTGTTCGGGTCCAGCGAGGCGGAGTATCTCGAGCAGCTGACGGTCGCGGCCTTCGTCGCCGCCTGCACGAGCAAGATCGAGCTGCTCACCTCGGTGATGGTCGTCCCCTACCGCGCCCCGCTCCACGCGGCCAAGGCGATCAGCACGATCGACGTGCTGTCCGGGGGACGCGTGATCCTCGGCGTCGGCGCCGGGTGGATGAGGGAGGAGTTCGAGGCGCTGGGCGCGCCGCCGTTCGAGCGGCGCGGGGCGGTCACCGAGGAGTACCTGCGCGCCTTCAGGGAGCTGTGGACGGCGGACAGCCCGCTGATGCGGGGCGAGTGGGTCGGCTTCTCCGACATCGTCTTCGAACCCAGGCCCGCGCGCCGGCCGCACCCCCCGATCTGGATGGGCGGAGAGAGCGAGGCGGCCCTGCGCAGAGCCGCGCGGCTCGCCGACGGGTGGTACCCCTTCGCGCACCCGAGGGCCCCGGCGATCGGATCGCTCGCGGCGATGCGCCGCTCGCTCCGGCGTCTAGGCGAGCTGATGGAGGAGGCCGGGAGGGACCCGGCGGCGATGATCGTTGCGCTGGACGCCGAGATGCTCTTCGACCCGGACCGCGAGGTCCGGGAGGAGGACGGCTCGCGGCGCATATTCACGGGATGCCCCCAGAACATCGCAGGCGACATAGGCGCCTTCGCCGAGGAAGGCGTGTCGCACATCCAGGTGCTGTTCCGCGGGGACACCGTCGCGCAGGTGACGGGCGGGATGGAGCGCTTCGCCGAGGACCACGTGCGCTGAGCCCGGCCGGGCCCATGTGGGGATGGGTGTAGAATCGGGGCGCTGAAAGGACGGACGCCAATGCTGGACCTGCTGATCGCCAACGGACTGATAGTGGACGGCACCGCGAGCCCGGGATTCTTCGGCTCGATCGGCGTCCGCGACAACACCGTCACCGTGCTGCGGGGCGACGTCTCCGAGGTCGCCGCGCGAAGGACGATAGACGCCACCGGCCGGGTCGTCTGCCCGGGGTTCATCGACGTGCACGCCCACTCGGCGCTGATGATCCTCGCGGACCCCGACCACCTGCCGAAGGTCCACCAGGGGGTCACGACCGAGCTGCTGGGGATCGACGGGAACTCCTACGCCCCGTTCGCCGATCCCGAGGACCTGCGGCGCATGATCCAGATCAACTCGGGCCTCGAGGGCAGCCCGGAGCTGCCGGGCCTGTGGTCGACGATCCCCGAGTACCTAGACATGTACGACCGCAAGGTCTCGGTCAACATCGCCTACATCGTAGGCAACTCGCCGCTTCGCGTCGGGGCGATGGGCTGGGACATGCGCGCGCCGAGCGCGGCCGAGATGGACCGGCAGAGGGGGCTGCTGCGCGAGAGCCTGGAGGACGGCGCCTTCGGGATGTCGACCGGCCTCGACTACCCGCCGGGCTGCTACGCCGATACCGACGAGCTGGTGGAGCTCTCGAGCGTCGTAGCCGACATGGGGGGCTTCTACCACACCCACGTGCGCTTCCCCCTGGGGGACCGGTACCTGGACCCGAACCGCGAGGCGCTGGATATCGGGCGCCGCAGCGGATGCCCGGTGCACATCACCCACCTGCTGCCCGCGGGCCAGGGCGACTTCAAGGGCGCGCGCCCGATCCTCGAGCTCGTCGAGAACGCCAGGTACGTAGAGGGCATGGACGTCACGTTCGACTGCTTCCCCTACTCGCACGGGGGCACCCGGCTGATCTACTTCCTGCCCGAGTGGGCCGCGGACGGCGGACCGGAGAAGATCATGGAGGCGCTCGGCGACCCCGAGACGCGCAAGCTCATGAGGCGGGAGATGCACCCGAAGTTCGCGAGGCACGGCGGCGGCTGGGACTCGGTGATGATCACCTACTTCAAGAAGCCCCACAACCAGCGCTTCGAGGGCAAGACGCTCCCGCAGGCGGCCGAGATGATGGGCACCGACCCGATAGAGGCGCTGTTCGACCTGTGCCTCGACGAGGACCTGCAGGTCTCGTTCCACTCAGAGGCGATAGACGCGGGGACGCTGCCGCTGTTCGTGGATCACCCGATGCAGATGGTCGGCTCCGACGCGCTGCTGCTCGGCGACTTCCCCCCGGCCATGGCCTACGGGACTTTCCCGGTGATCATAGCCAGGGACGTGCGCGAGGAGGGCCGCATGTCGCTGCCCGAGGCGATCCGCAAGATGACCTCGTACCCGGCCCAGAGGCTGAACATCCCCGACCGCGGCGTGCTGCGCGACGGGTTCAGGGCGGACGTCGTCGTCTTCGACTACGAGGGTATTTCGGCCCCGGCCACGCGCTACGACCCCAAGCAGTACTCCCTCGGCGTCGACTACGTGATCGTCAACGGGGAGGTGGTCGTGGACCACGGCGCCCACACCGGGGCGCATCCGGGAAGGGCGCTGCGGCGCGGCGTACCCGGTCCGTAGGCCGGCACCCGGGGGCGGGGGATCCGCCCCTCCGCAGCACCTTGGCTGCGGCCGGCCGCGCGAGTTGATGCGGCGGAGTTCCCCGTCGCGGGCGCCGGGCCGGCCACCCCACCGCGTTGCCGGACTTCGCCGAACTGAGTGCGAGTAGAGCGCCGCATCCGGACTACTAGGCGTCCACCACACATTCTGCCGGTGCACTAGCGGCTCGCGCCGCCTGAGTCGCGGGTTCCCGCCTGAGAGCCGCGGACCGAAGGCCATGCGTCCCCGCTCCCGCAAGGTGACGGCGAGTCCGTGCGGCTGTTAACAGTCCTCCGCCGCCTGCGGCGCAAACTTAGGACGCCGCTTCGGAGACGGGCGCGGCTACCTGTGTCTCCGGTCCCCTGCACCCTTAGAGAAGCACCTCGGCGATGCGATCGAGTTTCTCCCGAACTTCCGGGTGGACCTCGTCTGCATTCATGACGGCGGCCAGCATGTGCAAGTCCCGCTTGGGAGTGTCCAGTCCCAAGTCATTCAAGAGAGGCAGCAAGAACTCGTCGCTCGCCTTGACACGCACGAAAGATACGTCATCGCCGAACAGGTCTGCTCCCGGAGGGACCCGCCTCCAAAACGCGTCGTCTACTTCCGATTCCAGTAGCGGAAACTTGACGAATCGCTTGATTGCCTCCGGATGCAGGAGATAGTTCTCAATTTCGTACCTATGCCAGCGCAGCACCGTCACACCCGCACGGTTCATGTCCTCATCGGGCTCGTCTCGATTGTCTCCGTCCAGCAGGCAGACAGCCACCAGGCTCGGAAACGCCGCCCGCATGGCGAAGAAGTGGCTCCTTGCCTCGCGCAGACTCCGTCCGCCTAGCCAGTGAATGAATGGTCGCTTGAAGAACCGCATCGACGGGTGATCGAGAGCCTGCGCCCACTCGCTCAGGATCCTCTCGTCCGTCTCGCCTTCCACATATAGCACCGCTCCGACCTCGCCGCCCAGTAGGAGGTCGGTGGTGGTCACGCGCTTTAGCGCCTCCCGGAGCTGGTCGCGCTCAACGTCGCTAGCGAGAACTCGAGGCGTCTCGCCAAAGAATCCGACGACCCGCGTCGGCTCCGTGGCGTCGAGAACGACCTCGGAGTGCGTTGCAACTATCACCTGGCCCCCCTTCTGTCGGGCCACCTTGCGAATCAGATCGTAGACCTGCCTCTGGAGAATGACGTGCTGATGGGCATCCGGCTCGTCCAGCAGGATCACCGCCGCCGGGCGGGCGTATAGGAAGGCGAGCAGGAGAAGCACCTGGAGCATGCCGCTCCCGGCGTTCGACAGGTCCAGCTTCCGCGTCTGTCCCGGCCCCGTGTACTCGCAGATGATGAACGGCTGCGCCGGGTTGTATGACGGTTTGAGCAGCCGGATCTGGAACAGGTACTCCATGTGATCGGCCAGATCATTCCAGCCGTCCTCGTCCCTCTCCGATAGTTCCCACAGCAGATTCCTTACTATCTCTCCCGGCCGGCCCTGTCCAACGAGCAGGTCCTGCATTCCCCGATCATGGCGCGGCTCGTCGCGGTCGATACCGGAGAGGGGAGGAACGTGCACTATGTCGAGGCCCTGCGCGGCCGAAGGCGGAAACTCTTGTATTCCTTGGGAGAAGTACCTCGGAAAATGATTGAACGTCATCTAGATGGAGATTCTTCACGCCCTGCGGACGAACATATACCAGCTCGGGGTTGGCGTACTGGAACTCGAGCCCGCAGGTCCAGTCGCCACCATCGTCCCTTCCCTCGGCGACGATCTCAATAAGGCGGGGCTTCCGATCGGAAACCCGTCGGTCCTGCCACAGGAGATTCATCTCGCGAAGCGGCACCGCGGTGAAATTGACCCGTGGTATGGACACGCCAGCCCGCCTAACCGCCGTGCCTCCCCGCCGCTGGGCAACCCATAGGTCAAGGCCCAACTTCCAGGTCGCAATTGCCTGCAAAAGCGTGGACTTGCCGGAGTTGTTGGGCCCGGCCAGCACCATGGAGTCCGCGAGGTTGAATTCCTGATCAGCGAAACGCTTGAAATGGCGGACTGTCAGTCGGTGGATCATCCCATCACCTTGGTACTGTCGCTAGCATAGCATCCGGCGGACGCGCCTCCTTGAAGACTCCAGAGTCTAGCGCGGCAGAGGGTATTGGCGAGGAGCGGAATGCACAGCACCTTCGGCAAGCCGTTCGATAGCAGCCCGAACAGCGGCCAGCCGACCGATGCCGCCTAGGTGTCGCCGGAGAAACAGGCGGATGCTGGCCCGTAGAGCGCACGCCCGTCCGGTCCAACCGGCCTGACGAGGCGCCGCACCCGGCCGGTCCTGCCAGATGCTTCGACCGGCGATCTGGTGGCCGATCGGCCTCGAGGGCCGGGGCATCAGACACGGGCGGAAGCGCAGCGGGTCCGCGGACGCCTGCGCCGCATTCCATACATCCGGCGTCGCTAGCTCGCCTCAGAGCCGAGGGTTCGGCACGCACGCCCAAGGTCGCCGAGGCGCGGAAGTATGAGCGGGCTGGTGACCCCCGCCCTTCGGTACTCGTCGATCCGGCCTGCGCATCGCTCAGCGTCCCCGATCACGTACAGCCGCTCGACCAGCTCGTCCGGGACCTCGGCCGCCGCGCGGTCCGACTCGCCGGCGGGATCGACCGCCCTTACGCGCTCCGCCACCCCGTCGTCCAGGCCGGCCCGCCCGAGCAGCAGCGGCCCCATGCCGGGTTCGGCGAGCAGCCTGGCGACCCGGCGCCTGAGGGAGGGCATCAGCGGTGCCGGGTCGTCGGTCAGCCTCAGCACCAGCATGCATGCGATCTCGACCTCGTCGGCATCGCGGCCCGCGCGCTCTGCGGCATCGCGCACGCGGCGCGCGGCCCACTTAACGTAGCCGACCGGGCTGTAGGCGTTGAGGATCACGCCGTCGCCGACGGAGCCCGCCAGGTCGAGCGCTTTTGGCCCGATGGCGGCCAGGTAGATACGCGGGGGCATCCCCAGCGGGGGCCCGGCTAGCCTGATCGGCTCGGAGCCGCCCTCCACCCTCACCTCCTGCCCGGCCAGCAGCGACCTGACCGTTCGCACGGTGCGCTCGAGGCGCTCCATCGACCCCCCGTGCGGGATGCCCAGGCGGTCCTCGATTATCCGCCGCTCGCTGCGGCCCAGGCCGAGGATCATGCGCCCCCCGCTGAGGCGGTCGACCGTGGCGGCCGCCATCGCTAGCAGCGCGGGGTCGCGCGTGAAGGGATTGACCACGCCGACCCCGAGGTCCAGCCGCGACGTCGACGCGGCCATGTGCCCCAGCATCGAGAAGGTCTCCTCGTGGAAGTAGCGCTCGGTGACCCACAGGGAGTCGAAGCCGGCATCCTCCGCCGCCCGGGCGTAGCCCGCAAGCTGCGCTCCGGACTCGATGCCGTGGTAGACGACCAGGCCGAGCGGCCCTGGCGTGGCGGTCAACCCTGCACCCCCACGCCGATCAGCGTGCCGATCCCGTAGGTCGCGGCGGCCGCCGCGCCGCCGATCGCCAGCATCCTGAGCCCGCCCCAGGCAACGCCCTTCCCCGAGGCGAGGGCGACCGCCGCGCCCACAAGGACCAGGCCCATCCCGCTGACGACCGCGCTGAGGATGAACGCCAGGCCCCCCGCCCCAGCAAGGTACGGGAGCAGCGGTACCACGGCTCCCACCGAGAACGACGCGAACGAGCTGGCGGCCGCCCCCCAGGGCGAGCCCAGGTCGTCGGGGTTCAGCCCCAAGCGCTCGCGCACGATGGTGTCGAGCGCCAGCGGGGCGTCGGCCGCCAGCCGCTCGGCGACCCTCCTGGCCTCGGCGGCGGGCAGGCCCTTGGCCTCGTAGATCTCGGCGATCTCGTCGGCGCCCCCGTCGCCGCGCTCGGCGAGCCTGCGGTCGGTCAGCGCGATCTGGTGCTCGTAGATCTCGCGCTGAGAGCGCATGGAGATGTACTCGCCCGCCGCCATCGAGAACGCGCCGGCCAGCAGGCCGGCCACGCCCGCGATCACAACGAAGTCGGCGCTGTCCACGCCTCCGGCCACGCCCATGACCAGGCTGAGGTTGGAGACCAGCCCGTCGTTTGCGCCGAGCACCGCGGCGCGCACCACCCCGCCGCCGGGCGGGGCGGTCCCGGCGGCCTCGGTCAGGGCGACACCCTGGCCCTGACGGCCTTGAGGATGTCGACGTTGATCCTGTCGGGCCCGCGGCCCTCGATCCCCGGCACCTCCAGCAGGAACGGGATGTCGGAGAAGGCCGGGTGGGACATGATCACCTCGAACCCCGGCTCGCCTATCGCGCCGAGGCCGATGTTCTCGTGGCGGTCGACGCCGGAGCCGAGCGCGGACTTCGAGTCGTTGGCGTGCACGGCGACCAGGCGGTCCAGGCCGATCGACTCGTCGAACTCGTCGAGCGCCTCCCGCAGGCCGTCCGGGTCCGCCATGCGGTATCCGGCCGCGAAGGCGTGCTGCGTGTCGAGGCACACCTTCAGGCGGTCGCTGCCGACGGCGCCGATCATCCTGCCGATCTCCCCGAACGTCGCTCCCAGGTGGTTGCCCGCCCCGGCGCTGTTCTCGATGATCAGCCAGGTGCCCTCATCCGTGCCCTCCAGCACCCGGGTGAGCGCGTCCGCGGCCCGGGACAGCACGGCCTGGAAGCCCCTGCCCTTGTGGCTGCCCGCGTGGAATATGACCCCCAGGGCTCCCAGCCGGGTGGCCGCGCCCATGTGGGCGGTCAGCGACGTGACGGAGCGGTCGACGAGGGCATCGTCCCCGCCGATGTTGACCAGGTAGCTGCCGTGCAGGAACGCCGGGCCTATCCCGGTGCCCTCGGACGCATCGCGGAACGCCTCCACGGCCTCGGGCTTCTGCGGCCTGAAGGCCCAGGCGCGGGGCGAGGAGGCGAAGATCTGTACGCATTCCGCGCCTATCTCCTGCGCGTTGTCGATGGCCCTGTGGGCCCCTCCCGCTGTGGAGACGTGCGCGCCGATCCTCATTGCCACGGCTTGATTATACGGACCCGGCCGGTACCCTAAGGCCCACTCGACGCCGGGGGGGGTCAGGTTGCCACAGACGATAGCGGTGCTCAGCCCCGGGGACATGGGGCACGCGGTGGGCCGGGCGCTGATCGCGTCCGGTCACCGGGTCATCACCTGCCTTGACGGCCGCAGCGAGCGGACCCGGGGCCTGAGCGAGGCCGCAGGAATCGCCGACGCGGGGACCCTTGCGGAACTGGTCGAGCGGGCCGACCTGGTGCTCTCGATCGTCGTGCCGTCCGAGGCCGAGGCGCTGGCGCGGTCCGTCGCGGCGGCCATCGCACAGACGTCCGCGGACGTCGCGTTCGCGGACTGCAACGCGGTCTCTCCGGCGACCAGCGCCAGGATCGGGTCCGCCGTCGAGCGCGCCGGCGGGCGGTACATCGACGCCTCGATCATCGGCCCGCCTCCCGGCAGGGGCGCCCCGCCGAGGTTCTACGTCTGCGGGCCCAGCGCGGGGGAGATGCAGGCGATCGCCGGGACCGACATCCTCGTCCGGGACATGGGCCCCGAGGCCGGGGCCGCCTCGGCGATCAAGATGTGCTACGCCGCGTTCACCAAGGGGGGCAGCGCCCTGTCCGTGGCCCTGCTGGTGATGGCACAGCGCCTGGGCGTGGCCCCCGAGCTGGAGCGAGAGCTCGCCGAGAGCCAGGCGGCCGGGCTCGAGAGGATGCGGTCAGAGATTCCCGCCCTGCCGGTCAAGGCCCGGCGGTGGGTCGGGGAGATGGAGGAGATCGCATCGACGTTCTCGGCGGCGGGCCTGCCGCCGGGCTTCCTCGAGGCCGCGGCGGACGTCTACCGGGGCGTGGGGAACACCCCGCTGGCCGAGGAGACCCCGGAGACGATCGACGGGTCGCGCGGCCTGCGCGAGACGATCGAGGCTGTGGCCCGCGAGGCCACCTAGGCGCGGCGGCGCAGCCGCCTGTATAGCCTGGGGATGTCCCCGTGCTCCCAGACGACCAGCGTCTGGGTGGCGACGGCGATGGAGCTGTAGGTCCCCACCAGGACGCCTATCAGAAGCACGAGCAGGAAGCCGCGCAGCGTCGGTCCGCCGAAGAGCATCAGCGCCAGCAGCGTCAGCAGCAGCGTCAGGCTGGTGTTTATGGAGCGGCCCAGCGTCTCCGAGACCGACAGGTTGATGCTGGCCGCGAGGCTGCGGGTCGGCGAGGCGATGATGTTCTCCCGCAGGCGGTCGAACACGACGATCGTGTCGTTGACGCTGAAGCCGATCACGGTCAGCAGCGCTATCAGGAACATCGTGTTGACCTCGATCTCGGCGACGACGCCGAGGATCGCGAATATGCCCAGGATCACGCCCGCGTCGTGCACCAGCGCCACTATGGCCGCCGCGCCGTAGCGGAACGGGCTCGGGACGTTGCGGAACGCCCACCACACGTACAGGAATATGCCTATCGCCGCGGCGAACACGGCCCAGAAGGCGGCGATCACCGTCTCCTGTGCCACTACCGGCGAGACCAGGTCGAAGGCCAGGACGTTGGATCCTCCCGGCGAGACGGCGGCCTCGAGCCCGGTGGTGAGCTCGTCCTTCTCCGCCTCGCTCAGCTCCTTGGTGCGGATGAAGTAGACGTTGTCGCCGAAGTTCTGGACGGTGGAGCCCTCGACCTGAATGTCGGCGAGTGCGTCGCGCAGCTCCTGCTGGCCCACCGGGTCGGCGAACTCGATCGTGATGGTGGAGCCGCCGGTGAAGTCGATGCCCGGGCGCAGGCCCGGCGCGGCGATCAAAAAGACTATCCCCGGGATCAGCAGGATCGCCGAGACCAGGAACATCCATCCCCTCTTTCCGACTACGTCCAAGGCCCTCCCCCTAGCCGCTGCCCTCGGGCAGGAACCGCTTGCCGACCGGGGTGAACCAGCTCGCGCGGCCGGACACGCCCGTCGTCGCCAGGAGCCTTAGGAGCGTCCTGCTGACGACTATCGCCGAGAACATGCTGACCATGACGCCTATCGCCAGCGTCGCGGCGAAGCCCTGCACCACGGACGCTCCCAGCGTGTCCGCGAACCAGAACAGGATCGCGCAGGTGATCAGCGTGGAGACGTTGCCGTCCCGGATGGCCGGCCACGCGCGGTTGAAGCCGATGTTTATGGAGGTGAGGAGCGTCCTGCCGGCGCGCAGCTCGTCCTTCATGCGCTCGAATATCAGGATGTTCGCGTCGACCGCCATGCCCACCGAAAGGATCGCCGCGGCCACGCCCGAGAGCGTGAGCGTCACCGGTATCAGCTTGAAGATGGCCAGCACCAGGGCGCCGTAGATGATCAGCGCCACCGCCGCCACCAGGCCCGGGATCCTGTAGTAGGCGGTCATGAACACCAGCACCAGCGCGAGGCCCACCAGGCCCGCGACCACGCTCTTCCGGAGCGAGTCGGCCCCCAGGATGGCGTCCACGTCGCGCTCCTGGACCAGCTCGATCGGGATGGGCAGCCGCCCCGCCTCGAGGAGCTGGGATATGTCCTGGGCGCGCTCGGCGGTGAAGTCGCCCTGTATGAAGGCGGCCCCGCCGGTGATCGCCTGGTCGACGGCCGGGGCGATCAGCTCCTCGTCGTCCAGGAAGATGGCTATGCGGTCCGGGGTGTTGACGATCATCTGCGTGAGCTCGCCGAAGCTCCTGGCGCCCTGGGCGTTGAACTCTATGTTCACGATCGGCTGACCCGTCGTCTGGTGGGTGCCGGCGTAGGCCCTGGCGAGGTCGTCACCCGTCAGCCCGATCTCCTCGTCGAACGCCCCGTAGATCTCTATGAAGCTGACGGACGGGTCCTCGCCGAAGATCGCCCTGGCCTCCTCGACCGTGGGGGCGATCGATTGACCCGTGCTGTTGAGCAGGGCGAAGCCGAACACGTTCGTGTCCGGGACCCTCGAGACCGCCCCCGCCTGCAGGCTGAGGGTGCGGAACTCGTCTCCGTCTATGTCCACCTGGACCCTGTTGGGAAGCGCCCCGCCCCCGACGAAGAAGCTCAGCGCCGTCTGTTCAAGGCGGTCGAGCATCTCGTCGAACACGGCGGCGGCCTCGTCGGACAGCTCGACCAGCAGGTACGACTGCTGGGGCACGGCGTCCTCCTGGACCTGCTCCGCCTCGTCGCCCTCCGCGGCCTGCTCGGCGTCGTCACCCTCGACCTGCCCCGCCTCGCCGGCATCCGCGGCCTGCGCCCCGCCGTCTTCCTGCGCCTGCCCCGCCTCCGGGTCGTCCGCCGAGCCGGCATCGGGCGCGGGGGCGGCGTCCCCCTCCTCGGCGCCGGCGGGCTGCGGGAACTCGTCGATGGTCACCGATAGCACGTCGGAGTCCGCCAGGTTCACCGGGACTGGCACGTCCAGCTGGCGGTGCTTGAACTCCAGGCGCGCCGTCTCCCCGATGATGGCCTTGGCGCGCTCAGGGTCGTCCACGCCCGGCAGCTGGACCAGCAGCCGGTCGTCGCCGAGCGTCTGGATCACTGGCTCGCCCAGGCCGGTCTGGTTCACGCGCCGCTCGATGATCTGGCGCAGGGAGCGCATCTGCTCGCCCGTCGGCTGGATCCGCTCGCCGCTCGCGTCGGTCAGGGCCGCCTCGTACACCAGGTGGCTTCCGCCCTGCAGGTCCAGCCCGAGCTTGAGGCCCAGCGGGTTGTCCCCAGTCCGCTCGAAGCCGCGGATCTTGACAGTGTGAAAGCCGAGCGTCAGCCCGGCGATCAGCACCAGGGCCGCTATGACCAGCAGGGACCTGGAGTACCTGCGCAACTAGCCCTCCGCCCCCGCCTGCGCCCGGGCCGGGCCGACGACGACGGCCCCCGACTCCAGCGCGCCGCGCGCAAGCGCAAGCGCCCCGTCGCGCGTGTCGATCCGCCCGGTGCAGAGCGCCTCGTCGACCAGGGCGAGCAGCTCGCCGACCGCGGGGCCGGGCCGAAGCGAAAGCTCGGACATCAGATCGTGCCCGTCGACCAGCGCAGGCGCGCGCCGCGCCCTCGCCGCCTGGCCGTCGTCCCCCTCCAGCAGGGCGGAGACCACGGCGCAGTGGCGCTCCCAGTCCGACAGGTCGTAGCCGGGCCGCAGCATCGGCGGGCCCTTGGCGGCGACGTAGTCGGCCATGTTCAGGTAGAGGACGTCGATAGCAATATCTCCCAGGTCCCGGCGGTAGCGATAGATCGCCTTGGGCGACGGCAACTCCCCGGGCGGAGCGGCCTGCCCCGGCCGCAGGTGGCTATCCACCGCCGCGGACACGTACCGGATGGACCTGCGGCTGAACCGCAGGCGCTCCATCAACTCCCGACATACCATAGCACCCTGCGCGCCGTGCCCAAGGAAGCGCACGCGGCCGCTCGGCTCCACCGTCCTGGTCGCCGGCTTGGCGATGTCGTGCAGGAGGCAGGTGAGCGCGAGCAGCGTCGCCCGGTCCGCGCCGTCGGAGACCGGGGCCGCGAAGTGCTCGGCCATGCCCTCGAACCTGGGCACCGCGGCGAACGCGGGCCCCGCGCCGGCCCCCGCCAGCACGCTCTCGAGCGCGCCCGGGGTCTCGACGCAGTGCTCCAGCACGTCGTAGTGGTGCTCCGGCGGCTGGACCACGCCCCTCGCGTCCTCCAGCTCGGGGATGACGGCGGTCAGGAGTCCCAGGTCGTCCAGCCCGCGCAGGGCCTTGGTGACGCCCGGGGCCGCCAGCAGGCGGAGGAGCTCGTCCCGGACGCGCTCCGGCGAGACCCCGCGCACCAGCGCGGAGCGCTCGCGGATCCAGCGGGCCGTCGCCGGTTCGAGGGTCATCCCGAGCGCCGACGCGATGCGCGGTCCGCGCATCAGCCTCGCCGGGTCGTCGTCGAGCGCGCCGGGCGAAACGGCCCGGACGGCCCGCGCCCTAAGGTCGGCCAGCCCGCCGACGGGGTCCACCACCGGCGCCGCCGAGCCCTCGGCGATGGGGCGCAGCGCAACGGCCATCGCGTCGATGGTGAAGTCGCTGCTCCCGAGGTGGGCATCGATGTCCCCGCCCCGGGCCCCACCGGTCAGGTCGATCGTTACGGCGCGCGGGCCGGCGGCGGTGACCCGGCCGATGCCGCGCCCGGCATCCAGGTCGAAGTAGCTCCCGCCCAGCGCGGCGGCGAGGCCCCTCCCGACCGCCCCCGCGGGCGCGTCCACCCACAGGTCGAGGTCGTCGCTGGGAATGCCGAGCAGCGCGTCCCGCACCGCCCCGCCGAACAGGTACGCATCGGCGCCGCGGCCCGACAGCCGGCGGGCCACGTCCCCGACCAGGGGGTCGAAGTCCTGCGCCGCAAGGAGGGGCGCGGCCTCGGCCCCGCGCCCGCCGCCGGCAGCGGCACGGGGCCGGGCGAGGGCCGGCTCGCCCTCGGAGGTTGCGATCGGTGCCACCAAGCCTCCCGTCAGCCCCCCGCCACCTCGGCGGTCGCCTCCCCGGCGGGAGCGGCCACCGCGCCGTGGACCTGCGCGTGGGAATGGCCCGCGTGCGCCGGCTCCCCGGCGACCGGGTCGCCCGAATCGGCGGCCCCTTCGGCGGCGTCCTCGTCGGCCGGCTGAGGCGCCGGCATGGGCCTGAGGGTCTCGTGCTCGGCGAGGTGGTCCATGTAGAGGATGCCGTTGAGGTGGTCGACCTCGTGCTCCAGCACCTGCGCTAGCAGGGAGTCGGCCTTCAGGCGGATGGTCCTGCGCCGAAGGTCGAGCGCGCGGAAGCGGACCTCGATGGACCTTACGACGGTGCCGACGTAGCCGGGCACGCTCAGGCAGCCCTCCTCCACGAGGCGCTCGCCCTCCCTGTGGATGATCTCCGGGTTGACGTAGACGCGCGCGTCCTCGTCCTCCGGCAGCCGGACCACGATCACCCGCCGCAGCACGCCGACCTGGTTGGCAGCGAGGCCCAGCCCGCCGGCGTGGTCCATCGTTTCGATCATGTCGCCGGCGAGCCGGACGATCGAGCGGTCTATCGTCCTGACGCGGCGCGCGCGCTGGCGCAGAATCTCGTCGGGGAATTGGATGATGGGCAGGACAGCCAAGGCGGGCCCTCGCTGGCGTCGGCGTTTGGGGCGGCGGCCGCCGTGCGTCCGGTGCGTCCCGGACGGCGGCTCCCGCCGCGACGAAGGAATTATACCAGCGACCCGAGCCCGCCCGGTAGCGCGCGGTTCGCCGATGGCGGCAGCCGGCTGTATGATGTCCGGCTGATGATAACGGCCGCGGTAATCTTCGGGGTCGCCTACCTGTGCATCGCGGCCGGACGAATCCCGCACGCCGTGATCGCTGTGGTCGGGGCCGCGATCATGGTCTTTGCGCAGGTCCTCTCGCCCGAGCAGGCCTTCCACCACGTCGACCTCGAGGTCATCGTGCTGCTGGCCGGCATGATGGTGCTGGCCAGCATCATCGCCAGGACCGGCGCCTTCGACTGGGCGGCCGTGCGGGGCGCGCACCTGGTCCTGGCGCGCGGCGGCGGCTTCGGCCTGATGGTGCTCCTGGTGGCGATCACGGCCGTCGCGTCGGCCCTGCTCGACAACGTGACCACGGTGGTGATCATGGTCCCGATCACCATGAGCCTGTGCCGGAGCCTGGACCTGGACCCGGTGCCGTTCCTGCTGGGAGAGGTGTTCGCCTCCAACATCGGGGGCACGGCCACGATCGTCGGCGATCCGCCCAACATCATCGTGGCCAGCGCTGCCGACATCGGCTTCTCGGAGTTCCTGGTCAACATGCTCCCGGCGTCCGCCTTCTCGATGGCCGTGCTGCTCGGGCTGCTGTACCTGTGGTTCCACAAGGAGATCCGCATCCCCGACGAGACCCGGCGGCGGATGATGCACACCGCGCCCGTCGAGGCGATCAGGGACGTGTCGCTCCTGGCCAAGAGCCTGTTCGTCTTCGCCCTCACGATCGCCGCCTTCTTCACGCACGACCTGATCGGCGTGAGCCCGGCGATCGTGGCCCTGGCGGGCGCGGGGCTGCTGATGCTGATCTCCCGGCTCGACCCCGGGGAGGTCCTGAGGGACGTCGAGTGGACTACGCTGGCGTTCTTCACCGGGCTGTTCATCCTGATCGGCGGGATGGCGGAGGCCGGGGTGATCGAACGGCTCCAGGACTGGATCCTGGAGGTGTCGGGCGGCAGCGAGCTCAACCTTGCGATGCTGCTGGTGTTCGTCGGCGGGGCGCTGTCGGCGATCATCGACAACATCCCGTTCACGGCGACGATGTCCCAGGTGGTCGCGAACATCACAGGGAACGACGGCTCGGGAACGATCAACCCGCTTTGGTGGGCGCTGACGCTGGGCGCGGACCTGGGCGGCAACCTGACGATCGTCGGCGCCTCGGCGAACGTGGTGGTGGTCACGATGGCCCGCTCGCTCGGCCACCCGATCAGCTTCATGCGGTTCCTGCGGTACGGGATCGTGATCGGCGCCGCGTCCCTGGCGATCTCGGGCCTGTACGTCTGGCTCCGGTACTACTAGCGCGGCCAGAACGGCAGTCGGCCTGACAGGCCGGCCCTAAGCCGCCGCGCCATCCCTACCCGCGGTAGGGATACTGGCTCCCGCCTTAAGTTCGGGCGCGTCTAGGGCATGAGGGGCGAGGTCGTCGAGCTTAGTAGGCCGGTGTCTTAACATCTCGAGCCTGAGGTGACCAGCGGAGCATTTCCAGGGGGTGAGTAGTGGCCACTAAGCTGCTGGTCGATATGGGCGACGGGCTACGGCTGACGGCCGATGTCGATCCTGCCACCAACACGTGGACCGTAACGCCCGAACCGGCAGACGACCCGGACAGGGAAGCCATGGCACGAATGTGGGAGGACCTGTTGGCGCTCAAAGCACGCCAGCTGGTCGCGGCAAGCTACCAGCCCGAGCCCGAGAACCAGTTCGCGCTGGCCATCGTCGCGCACTACCCGGGTTCACGCATCCTGTCCGGGCTGGTGCCGGTACGCCGCGAACGGCAACGCCCCGGCCTGCACTACTAGCGCATCACCGTGTCGAATATCGAGTCGAACGTGCGAGGGCCGCGGATGGCGAACCCCACCGGGTCAGTCAGCATCAAGGCAAGGGACATGTCCGCTGTCGCACGTGCTCATCGCTGCGCCCGCCCCCGCGTAGCGCAAGGCCGCTAGGCCGCGCGACCCAGTTCCCAGAACCAGATCCTACAGCCGACGGTCGCGCCGACCGGCCGGCTTAGCCGCCGGGGAGGCCAGCCTCGGCGACCGGGTTTCAGGCGCGCCCGAATTCGCGCGCCAGCCGCCCCTCGCTCAGGTGCATCACCGTCGGGCGTCCGTGTGGGCACGAGTGCGGCTGGGAGCACCGCTCAAGCAAGCGGGTGAGCTCCTCCATCTCCTCTCGCGTCATCTTCATGCCGGCCCTGACCGCGCCGTGGCACGCGATCGACTGTAGGAGGCTCTCGCGCCTGTCGGAGGGGCTGCGAGCGGCCGCGACAGCCCTCAGCGCCTCTACCAGCCCGCCGACGGGATCGCCGGAACCCATGGCCGCCGGCACGGCCGAGAGCCTGTAGGCCGTGGGTCCGAACGGCTCGACCGAGAACCCGGCCTCCGAGAGCAGCTCCCCGGCGCCGGCCAGGGCGTCCGCCAGTTCGGGCTCCAGCTCGGCGAGGTCAACCTCCGAGGGCACCAGCATCGCCTGCGACTCGGCCCCCCGGCCCGAGCGCTCCGAGATGCGCTCGTAGAGCACCCGCTCGTGGGCCGCGTGCTGGTCGAGCACGTATATGCCGTCCGGCCCCTCCGCAACGACGTAGGTCAGCTGAGACTGGCCCAGGACGCGCATCGCTGGCAGCACCGCGCCCATCGGCGCCGCGGGCGCAGGTGCGCCGACGCCGCCGGCCGCCTCGAGCCAGGCCTCCGGAGACGGGGCGCGGTTGCGCGCCAGGCCGGAGGTCCACATGGCTCCGGTGCGGTCGCTTACGGCCGAGTCGCTGCGCGCCTGCCCGCGCGTCCTGTCCATCGCCGGCACCGGCGCGTGCCGCGACAGCGCGCCGCGAACCGCGCGCTGCACCTCCCCGTAGACCTCGCGCTCGGCCCGGAACCGAACCTCGACCTTGGCCGGGTGGACGTTCACATCGATCTCGGCGGGGTCGACGGACACGAACAGCACCGCGACCGGGAAGCGGCGCTCCGGGAGGAAGCCCGCGTAGGCCTGCTCGACCGCGTGGCCCAGCCGGCCCGCGTGGATCCAGCGCCCGTTGACGAAGATGTTGACGCCCCCGCGCCTCGCCCTGCCCACCGCCGGCGACCCGGCGAGCCCGCTAACGGCCACCACCCCGGAGGGCTCGCCACCGACCGCGAGCATCTGCGATGCGAGGTCCGCCGAGTAGACCTCGGCCACGGCCTCAAGGAGCACGCCGGAGCCTGAGGTCGCCACCGAACGTCTGCCCTCTGTGGTCAGCTCGAACGCCACCGCCGGGTACGCGAGGGCGTAGCGCTGAACCAGGGTGCGCACGCGGGCCGCCTCGGCGGGGGCGGAGGCGAGGAACTTGCGGCGGGCGGGAAAGCTCGCAAAGAGCCCCCTCACGGTGACGGAGGTCCCGTCCGCGGCCCCGGCGGGAGACACGCCCTCGACCTCGCCCTCGGCCACCACTATCTCCGTCGCCGCCGGCGCCGGGCGGGTCTTGGTGACCAGGGTCACGCGCGAGACGGCGGCTATGCTCGCCAGGGCCTCGCCCCGAAAGCCCAGCGAGGTGATGGCCTCGAGGTCTGCGAGGTCGGCGACCTTGCTGGTCGCGAAGCGCCTGAAGGCGAGCTCGACCTCGCCGGCCTCTATGCCGCAGCCGTCGTCGAGCACGCGCAGCATCTCCAGCCCGCCGCCGGCGATCTCCACGGCTATCCTCGAGGCCCCGGCGTCCAGGGAGTTCTCGATCAGCTCCTTTGCGGCCGAGGCCGGGCGCTCGATGACCTCGCCGGCGGCGATCTTGGCGGCCACGTCCGGGCGCAGGACGGAGATGGGCATGGTGGCTCGATTATACTCAGGGCGCCGCGCGCCCGGCCCCGATGCGGCCGGCGGGCGCGGGCGCCGATCCTTCCCACTGGAGCGTCCACTTGCTCAGGAGACCGACCCTCGAAGACATACGCGATGCGCACGAGCGCATAGCGCCCTACACCACCCGCACTCCCCTGCACCGCCACCTGGCCCTCGACGACCTGGTGGGCGGCGCGGAGGTCTACGTGAAGCACGAGAACCACCAGCGCCTGGGTGCCTTCAAGATGAGGGGGGGCGTGAACTACATGCTCAAGCTGCCCGCAGAGCAGCGCCTTCGCGGCGTGGTGACCGCATCGACAGGCAACCACGGCCAGTCGATCGCCTACGCGGCGGGCATGCTCGGGGTCCACGCGGTGATCATCGTCCCCGAGGGCGCCAACCCCGGCAAGGTGGCGTCCATGCGGGCCCTGGGGGGGGACGTCCGCCACTGCGGCAGGGATTTCGACGAGGCCCGCGGCGAGGTCGAGCGCCTCTCCAAGGAGGAGGGCTTCCTCTACATACACTCGGCCAACGAGCCGGACCTGGTGGAAGGAGTCGGCACCTACGGCCTTGAGATCATGGACGACCTGCCCGGGGTCGAGGTAATCATCGTGCCCGTGGGAGCCGGCAGCGGCGCGTGCGGGACGGCCATCGCCGCCAAGTCCGTCAGCCCGTCCGTCCAGGTCATTGGGGTCCAGTCCGCAGAGGCCCGCGCGACCTACGATTCCTGGCGGACGGGGGACCTTGAGACGTCGGAGATGGGAACCATCGCCGAGGGCCTGGCCACCGGCGTGGGCTTCGAGTACACCGTCGGGATCATGCGCGACCTGCTCGACGACTTCGTGCTGGTGACGGACGAAGAGCTCGAGCGCGCGGTCGTGCTGTGGATAGAGCACACGAGGAACCTCGCCGAGCACGCAGGCGCGGCAGCACTGGCCGCAGCCATGAAAATGCCCGATCGCCTCGCCGGGCGGAAGGTAGTTTTGGTGCAGAGCGGAGGCAACCTGTCGATCGCGCACCTGCGCGCCGCCTTGGCGCACGGGCACTAGCCACCATGGCCGTCCGCCGCAGGTATGCCCGATTCGTGAACCGAGGCTGCCATCGAAAGATCAAGCACAGGACGGAGGAGTCGGCTCGGGCCGCTATGCAGGGCCGCATGGAGAGGGTCGTATACATCCAGGGCATGGGCCCCGGAGGCCGTCCGAACACATACCGATGCAGCAGATGCGGTTACTGGCACTGGGGGCACACGAGGGCGAGGCTCCAGAGCTCTCGAGACGAACTGGAGGCGGACGCCTTCTGGCGGTTCTGAACTACCGGAGGCCGGTAACTGCGCGGGCCAAAAGGCTGCGACATCCGCTCCGCCCATCCGGGCCCTGCAGCGATGGGATACAGCCCGCCGAGCATCGAGTCGTCCTGCCGGCCTACGACACGAGCAACCCGGTTCAAAGGGCGCTGAGGAGTGTTGCCGGAGTGATAGGTTGTAACGGGATAGCTTTGAGGCTTTCTAAGGGATGAAGGGGGTTCGGTGTGGGATTTCTGCGATTCGAAGATGACAACGAGTTCGCGTTCTGCGAACACTGGTTGGCGAAGCCCGAAGAGGACGATGCCGGCGAATTCTGCGGTGCGCCATCAACGTCCGTGGTAATGGCTCGGGGTGATTGGAAGGGCGCCCGCCCCTTCTGTTCCGAACACTTAGATTTCAACTCCAAGTACTGGATCACCCTCGACTGGAAACTTGCCCATAGGATCCAGGCACAGATGGCCGCCATCGAGGTTCTTGAGGACGTGGCTTACTGGACGAGCAGCGACGCGCTGAGCGAGCTGGTGGGCGACGCCGAAACCTTCTCCAGGGCGGCCCAGTACCTGACGGCAAGGCTGAGAAGCGTCCTGCCACCGGAACCCGAGAAGGCGTAGTAGTCAGCTCGAAGGGGCGGGCAGCGCGTCGCGGACGACAGCGTGGCCGACCGGTCGGCCCGGCGGGTCCCCGGAGAGAGGCCTACCCGCGGGGCCGCAAGGCCGCCATGTCCGCTGCTCCGATGCCATCCATGGCCTTGAGCATCTCGGCCTTGATGCGCCGCGCGGCGCCCGGTCCCCGATAGACAAGGGCCGAGTACACCTGGACCGCGTCGGCCCCGGCGCGGACGGCGGCGATGGCGTCCTCCCCGGTCATCACGCCCCCGCACGCGACCACGCCGATCCCGCCGCCTAGCTCGGCACGCGTCTCAGCAACCATCCTCAGCGTGTCGGGCAGCAGCGGGGCCCCGCTCAGGCCGCCGCGGCCGACGGCGAGCCGGGTATCGCGGACCGGCCGCGTGTTGGCGACGGTCACCGCGGCCGCGCCGCCGTCGGCGCAGGCGCGCGCGAGCGCCATCGCCCCCCTCCTCTCCTCGGGGTCGTCGCCATGGGGAGGGAGCTTGACGATCAGGGGGCGCGTCGCCGCCTCGCCGGCGGCGGCCAGCAGCTCCGCGAGCGCGCCCGGGTCGTGGAAGGCGCGCAGGCCCTCGGTGTTCGGCGAGCTGATGTTGAGCTCCACCGCGGCCGGGGCAGGCCCGACCGCCCTTAGGCAGTCGGCCACCTCCCGCACCGCCGTGCCCGATACGCTCGCAACCAGGGGGGCGGAACCCCGGTAGCGGGCCATCCTTCGGGCCGCGGCGCGCGCGCCTGGGTTGGGGAATCCCATCGAGTTGACCAGCGCGCACCGCTCCGGGTCCCTCGCCAGCCTGGGCCTCGGGTTGCCGGCGCGGGCGCCTAGCGTCACCGTGCCCACCGAGACGAAGGCGAAGCCCAGGGCGGACATCGCGGCGGGGACTTGAGCCCCCTTGTCGAAGCCGGCCGCGACGCCCAGCGGGCCGGCCAGGTCAATGCCGCAGAGCCTGGTGCGGAGCCGCGGCGAGTCGCGGCCGAGCAGCGGCGACGCCGCGCGCCACAGGGGCGCCACCCCCAAGGCCGCCACGGCGACGGAGTGCGCCGTCTCCGCACCCATCGCGAAGAGGAGCGGCCGGGCGAGCGACCGGTAGAGCATCGGCCCGATTATAGGCCAGCGCCCGGCTTGCGCGATCGCCCGGGCCGTGGCCTACTAGTGGGCGAAGCCTGCCATGGACCTGACTTTCGAGAGAGGTGACGCCTCCAGCCCCAGGGGCCACGCGCTGGTCTACTTCGAGTCCCCGTCGGGCGACGAGGTCTGGGCCACATACCTGATCGTGCTGCCCATAACGGTGGACGTCTCCAAGTACGTCCCGCCCTTCCTGATGAACCAGATGGGCGGAGATGGGCCCACCGACCTCTCCTCCTTCGCGTTCCCCCCATCGCCCGAGAAGATCCCCGGCAGGGACAGGCTCGACGAGTTGGCCGCCATGCGCGACGACGACGTCATCAATGGAGGGAGCCTGGACGGGGATGACGTCACCTCTGCGATGATGCGGGTCAACGACCTGCTCCAGGGCTACGCGCGGCTCTGCGCCGACTCGCGCTCGGCCTCGATAGCGGCGGGGCCGCAGGCGGCGGAGGCGGCCGGGGAGCTCGGCGTGAACGAGGTGCTCTACGGGCTGATGAGCGAGAGCGACAGGCTCGCCGAGCTCACCAAGCTGATCGGCCGGCTCAGGTTCGCCGTTGACGGCAACGAGGACAGCCTGGTCCGGGAGACCGAGGACGAGATCGGCTCCCTCTCGCGCCACCTGCCCGACGGCGTGCAGGTGCCCAAGATGGTGGCCGCGGTCAAGGCCGCGGACGAGCGGGGCGCGCTGCTGGCCGACCTGTACCTCAAGCGCTCGTTCCACCTGCTCCACGAGGCCTTCACAGAGCTGGGAAGCGTCGAGCGCCAGATAGAGAGCCTGGAGGCGGAGGGCGCCCAGGGCGCCGGGGGCTAGCTAGCGGGAGGCGACGAGCCGCTCGACCTCGGCGCGGCGCGGCATGGCCGCCTGCGCCCCCGGGCGGGTGACGGCGAGGGCCCCCGCAGCGCACCCGCGCTCCACGGACTCGCCGAGCGTGCGCCCCTCGGCGAGCGAGACGGCGAGCGCCCCGCCGAAGGCGTCGCCCGCCGCCACGGAGTCGACCACCTCCGCCTCGAAGGCCTCCACGTGGCCGGAACCGGCGTCGGACGCGTAGAAGGCCCCCATTTCGGCCATCTTTATCACCGCCGCCCCGGCCCCCATCGACAGCAGCGCGTCAGCCGCGGCCCGCGCCGAGTCCGGCCCGGTCACGTCGATGCCGGTGATCGCAAGGGCCTCGCTCTGGTTGGGAGTGATCACGCTGGCCGCCTCCACCGCGCGCTCCATGCCCGGCCCCGGGGGCGAAGGGTCCCATATCACGGGCACGCGCGCCCGGCGCGCGGCGAGCGCTGCGGCAAGCGTCACGGCCGGGGGGAGCTCGAGCTGGAGCATGACCGCGTCCGCGGACCCCAGCGCCCCGACCGCGGCCTCCTCCTCGGCCCGGCCCGCCGCGAGGTTGGCGCCCCTGACCTGGATGATGTAGTTCTGGCGCTCGCCGTCCAGCAGGATCACCGCGACGCCCGATGGCTCCCCGGGCTCCGCGCCGACCGCCGAGACGTCTATCCCCTCGGCGCGAAGGTCATCGACGAGCCCGGGGCCGAACGCGTCGTCCCCGACCCTGCCGACCATGCGGACCCGCGCGCCCATGCGCGCCGCGGCGACCGCCTGGTTCGCCCCCTTGCCGCCAGGCGTCGTGTAGAACTCGTCCCCGGTCACCGTCTCGCCCGGGACGGGCATCCGCTCGGCGGCGGCGATCAGGTCGATGTTGATGCCCCCGAGCACGACTATCTCCGGGCGCGGGCTCACCCGATCAGCCCGTCCGCGCAGAGGCCCTCCAGCACGCGCGCCGGGCCCTCCTCCTCGACCGGGGCGCAGACCAGGTCGGCGGCCTCGGCAGCCTCGGCCACCGCGTCCCCGACGGCGACTCCCAGGCCCGCCCACCTCAGCATGTGCACGTCGTTGTAGCCGTTGCCGAACGTAAGCGTGTCCTCCGGGGACACGCCTAGCCTCGCGCACAGCTCGCCCAGGGCCCGGTGCTTGCCGCCGGAGGGGTGGAGTATCTCGCAGAACTGCGGCAGCGACCGCGTTACGTGCAGGCCGTCGCCGAAGCGCCCGATCAGGTCCGACTCCAGCCGCTCGATGGGGCGTTCGTCTCCCACGACCACCAGCCGCGTCGGGCGCATCTTGGCCACCGCCTCCAGCCGGCCCACCTCGTGGACGTTAACGCTCTGGCGGTCGCCGTAGTAGGCCGCCCACTCGGTCATGCGGGCGACGTAGACGTCGTCCCCGACGAACGCCATCACGTCGCCCTCCCAGCCGTTCAGGCTGCGCAGCGCCCTCAGCGTAAGGTCCTCGCCCAGCGGGCGGTGCCACAGGACCCGGCCTGTGCGCGGGTCGGCGAGCTGCGCCCCCTGGAAGGAGGCTATCGGGGAGTCGAGGTCGAGCCCGGCGGTGGCCTCGACTGCCGAGCGGAACGAGCGGCCGGTGGCGATGGTGACGGCGGCGCCGAGACCGCGGACGCGCTCCAGAGCGCGGGCGGTGCGGTCCGAGACGGGGCGGCCGGGCAGCTTGATGGTGCCGTCTATGTCGAGCGCGATCAGCCGAAATGTCATCGATTGCCGGCCGCGCCCGGGCGCGGCGTTGACCGGTAGCCTTGCATATAATGGAGGCTCCCGCCATGAAGCTCAATCCCAGACGGCTCCTGTGGATGGTCGTGATACCCACGGTCGCGGTGTTGGTCGCGGCCGCCTTCCGATACTCGTAGGGACCGCCGCCAGGACCACCGCATGACCTCAGCAAGCAACATCGTCCTATCCACAACGGAGTTCAAGGTGGTCGGCAAGCGGCCGATCCGCCCCGACGGCACCGACAAGGTGACCGGGCGGGCCCGCTACGGCGCCGACGTGTCGATGGGGGGCCTGCTCCACGCCAAGGTCCTGCGCAGCCCCCACCCTCACGCCCGCGTGCTGTCCGTGGACACCTCGGCGGCGGAGGCGCACCCGGACGTGCGCGCGGTCGCCGTCGCATCCGACCTCGCGCCCGCCGAGGACCGCATACGCTCCGACGTGGACGGCATCCAGAGCAACTTCGGCTACCTGAGCAGCAACGTGCTGGCGGCCGACAAGGTGCTGTACGTCGGCCACGCGGTCGCCGCCGTCGCCGCGGCCAGCCCGCACGCGGCCGAGGAGGCCCTCTCGCTCATACGCGTCGAGTACGAGCCGCTCGAGGCGGTGCTTGACGTCGACGCCGCGCTCGCGCCGGGCGCCCCCTTGCTGCACGAGCGGCCGGTGACTCCCCTTGAGCGCGCCCCCGAGTTCGCCGGCACCAACGTCGTCTCCCACACCCACTTCGCCCACGGCGACGTCGAGCGCGGCTTCGCCGAGGCCGACGTGGTGATCGAGCGCGAGTACCGGACCCGGACCGTTCACCAGGGATACATCGAGCCTCAGACGGCGACCGCCATGTGGGCCGAGGACGGGCACCTTACGATCTGGTGCTCGAACCAGGGCCACTTCGGCGTAAGGCACGACGTGGCGGAGCTGCTGGGGCTGTCGGTCTCGGACGTCACGGTGATACCGATGGAGATCGGCGGCGGCTTCGGCGGCAAGATCACCGCGCACCTCGAGCCGATAGCGGCCGTCCTGTCGCGCAAGACCGACAGGCCCGTGAAGATGACGATGGACCGCGCCGAGGTGCTGCAGGCGACCGGGCCGACGTGCGGCGGGATCGTGCGGGCCAGGATCGGGGCGCGCAGCGACGGGCGGATCACCGCCGGGCAGGTGTACCTGGCTTTCGAGGCGGGCGCGTACCCGGGCTCGTTCGTCGAGAACGCCTGCAACACGGTCTTCGCGTCCTACGACATAGACAACATCCTCATAGACGGCTACGACGTGGTCGACAACAAGCCCAAGACCGGCGCGTACCGCGCCCCCGGCACTCCGAACGCCGCGCTCGCGGCGGAGACCGTGATGGACGAGCTGGCCAGGGAGCTGGGGATCGACCCGGTCGAGCTGCGTCTCAGGAACGCGGCCCGGGAGGGCTCGCGCCGCGCCGACGGGACGGCCTACCCGTCCATCGGGATGGTCGAGGTGGCCGAGGCCACCAGGGGCCACGACCACTACCTCTCGCCGCTGCCCGACCCGTCCGCGCCGGGAAGGATGGTGGGCCGCGGATTCGCGATGGGCTACAGCGGCAACATGTCCGGGGAGGCGACGGTGGTCGCCTCGATCGCCGCGGACGGGCGGATCAAGCTGGTCACCGGCTCGGTGGACATCGGCGGCACCCGCGCGTCCATCGCACAGCAGTTCGGTGAGGTGCTGGGCGTGGGCCTGGACGTCATAGACCCGCTGGTCGCCGACACCGACACCGCCGGGTACACCGGCCCGAGCGCCGGCTCCAGCGCCTCGCACAAGAGCGGGTGGGCCGCGCACGAGGCGGGGCTGGACGTAAGGCGCCAGCTGATCGAGCGCGCGGCGCGGATATGGGGGGTGGAGGCCGAGGAGGTGGACTTCGCCGACGGACGCGTCTTCCACGGGACCGACCCCGAGCTGGCGATGACGCTCCCCGAGCTCGCCGCCATGCTCCACTCCACCGGGGGCCCGGTGACCGGGCGCGGCAACGTCCACCGCGGCGGCTGGGCGGGCTCGTTCACGGCCAACGTCGTGGACGTCGAGGTGGACCCGGAGACCGGGAAGACCGACATCCTGCGCTACACGGTGGTCCAGGACGCCGGCAAGGCGATACACCCGAGCTACGTCGAGGGGCAGATGCAGGGGGGAACGGCGCAGGGCGTCGGCTGGGCGCTCTACGAGGAGTACGTCTACGGCCCGGATGGGCGCATGGCCAACCCCACGCTGCTCGACTACCGCATGCCCACCTGCTGGGACGTCCCGATGATCGACACGGTGATCGTCGAGGTCCCCAACCCGGGCCATCCCTACGGGGCCAGGGGGGTCGGCGAGGCTTCGATCGTGCCCCCGCTGCCGGCCCTGTCCAACGCGATCTACGACGCGGTGGGCGTTCGCGTGCCCGAGCTACCCATGTCGCCGGGCAACATCGTTAAAGCACTTGGCGGGGCGCGCGCCGGGGCCGGGTGATGTACCGGGTGATATAAATGAACGCTCGGCACGAGCGACGACTCTGGAGGAGTGATTGATGTCAGCTAAGCAGTTCCAGTTCCGGGCGGACGCGCGCGAGCACCTGGTAAGGGGCATCGACACGCTCGCCCGCACGGTGGGCGTGACGCTGGGTCCGGCGGGGCGAAACGTGGTCCTGGACCGCGGGTTCGGGGCGCCGCGCGTCTACAGCGACGGGGTTTCGATCGCCAGGGAGATAGAGCTTCCCGACGCCTTCGAGAACATGGGCGCTAGGCTTCTCCAGGACGCGGCCCGCAAGACCAACGACGTGGCCGGCGACGGGACGACGACGGCGACCGTGCTGGCCCAGGCGATGGTCCACGAGGGCTTCAAGAACGTGGCCGCCGGCGCCGACCCCATGGCCCTGAAGCGCGGCATAGAGCGCGCGGTCGCCGAGATAAAGCGCGAGCTCGACGACGTGGCGAGGCCGGTGCGCGGGCGCGAGCAGATGGCCCAGATCGCCACGCTCTCGGCCCACGAGGAGGAGATGGGCTCGCTGATCGCCGACGTCGTCGACAGCGTCGGCGGCGACGGCATCATCACCGTCGAGGAGGGCAAGGGCCTCGGCTACGAGGTCGAGCACGTGGAGGGCATGCGCGTCGACCGCGGCTACATCTCCCCGTACTTCATCACCGACTCAGAGCGCATGCGGGCCGAGATCGACGGCCCGTACATACTGCTCACCACGGAGAAGATCTCGACCGCGGCGGAGCTAGTCCCGGTCCTCGAGAAGCTGGCCCCGGTCAGCAAGAACCTCGTCGTGATCGCCGAGGACGTCGAGAAGGAGGCGCTGGCGACCCTGGTGGTCAACCGCCTGCGGGGGACGCTCAACTGCCTGGCCGTCAAGGCCCCGGCCTTCGGCGACAGGCGAAAGGCGATCCTCGAGGACCTGTCGATACTCTTCGGCGCCACGCTGATCAGCAAGGAGAGCGGCCGCGAGCTGCAGTCCGCGACGGTCGCGGACCTTGGGCGGGCCCGCCGGGCCGTCGCCGTCAAGGAGGACACCACGTTCGTCGAGGGCGCCGGGGACCCGGCGGCCATCCGCGGCCGCATCGAGCAGATCAACCGCCAGGCCGAGGAGACGACGTCGGACTACGACCGCGAGAAGCTCCGCGAGCGCGCGGCCAAGCTAGGCGGCGGGGTCGCGGTCATCAACGTCGGGGCGGCCACGGAGGTCGAGCTCAAGGAGCGCAAGCAGCGGCTGGAGGACGCGCTCGCCGCCACGCGCGCGGCCGCCGAGGAGGGCATAGTGCCCGGCGGCGGCGCGACGCTGATCCGTATCGCGGAAAGGGTCCTCGGGGCAACCGGGGCGACCGGCGACGAGCTGACCGGCGTCAAGGTGGTGGCCAGCGCGGTCGAGCGGCCGGTGACGCTGATCGCCGACAACGCCGGGCTCTCCGGCGAGGTGATCCTCTCCGCCATCAAGGAGGGCGAGGGCAACTACGGCTTCGACGCCGAGACCAACTCGTTCGGCGACCTGCTGGAGATGGGGATCGTGGACCCGGTCAAGGTCACCAAGACCTCGCTTGAGAACGGCGCCAGCGTCGCGGCGATGATACTGACCACCGAGTCGCTGATCGCGGACCTCCCGCAGCCCAAGCCGCCGATGCCCGCCGGCATGCCGGGCGGTATGCCAGGTGGGATGCCCGGCGGGATGCCGCCGGGCGCGGACATGGGCGGGATGGACTTCTGATCGGACCGGCCCCCCGCCCGCAGGGGCGCGGATAGCGCGCGATGGCGACCGACCGGCGAGCCCGCGGCCGCGCTGCCGAGCTGACGATCGAGGTGGATCACGCCACCAAGGTCTTCGGCTCGCGGACGGCGGTCGACGACGTCTCCTTCGCGATCGCGCGGGGCGAGGTGGTCGGATTCCTAGGCCCCAACGGCGCGGGCAAGACCACCACGATGCGCATGCTCGCCTCGTACTACACGCCCGATTCCGGGACGGTGCGCATCACCGGGATAGACACGCAGGACGCCGACATAGAGACGCGCCGGCGCATAGGCTACCTGCCCGAGAACAACCCGCTGTACGGCGACCTGCTGGTGAGCGAGTACCTGGCCTTCGTCGCCGACCTTCGCGGCATGTCGGCAGGCGACCGCAGGCGCAACATCGAGGTGACCGTCGACGAGGTGGGCCTCAAGGAGGTCTACTACCTGCCGGTCAGCTTCCTGTCCAAGGGCTACCGCCAGCGCACCGGACTTGCCGCGGCCATCCTGCACCGCCCCGAGATCCTGATCATGGACGAGCCCACCGAGGGGCTCGACCCCAACCAGCGCGTATCGATGCGCGAGCTGATCCGGTCCCTGGGAAGGGAGCGCACCGTGCTGCTCAGCACCCACGTGCTCGGCGAGATCGAGGGCACCTGCGACAGGCTCCTGGTCATCGACCGCGGCCGCCTGATCGCCGACGACCCGGTCGCCTCCATAGCGCAGCGCGTTCGCGGGACCTGGGCGGTGGTGGTCGAGGTCCAGGGCCGGGACGTCCAGAGGCACCTGGAGCGGCTGCCCGAGCTCGCCGACCTCGAGCGCGGGAACGACGTCGGCGAGCGCAAGCGCTTCACGCTCTCGTTCACCGGCGAGGACGACCCCAGGCCGGCCGTGTTCAACCTCGCCAAGCGCCGCGACTGGGTGCTGTGGGAGCTGCGCGAGTCGGAGGCCAAGCTCCAGGACGTGTTCCAGGCCCTTACGGTGGGCAGGGACGACGCCGGGGAGGGGCGGGCGCCCGACGCCGGGACCGAGGGGGGCGGCGCCGGGGCATGATGCAGGCCGCGGCCCTGCTCCGCGAGCGCACCGGGACCTTCGCCGCCCTGGTGCGGAAGGACCTCAAGGGCTACTTCGACCAGCCCACGGGCTACGTGCTGCTGGTCATCTTCGTCGCGGTCGTCTCCTGGTTCCACTTCCGGGCCTCGCTCTCGACGGGGGAGGCGTCGCTGCGGGGGCTGTTCGACGTGATGCCGTTCGTCCTCGCCGTCTTCGTGCCGGCGGCGACGATGAGGCTGCTGGCCGAGGAGCAGAGGGACGGAACCCTCGAGCTGCTGCTCACCCAGCCGCTGCGCGCCTGGACGGTCCTGGGCGCGAAGTTCGCGGCGGGCCTGGCGTTCGTCACGGTCGGCATAGCGCTCACGATCGGCATCCCCATCCTGGTGGAGACCGCGGGCGACCTCGACGGGGGCGCGGCGGCGGCCCAGTACATCGGGACGATCTTCTTCTCGGCGGCCCTGGTCGCCGTGGGCCTGTTCACCTCGAGCCTGACTCGCAACCAGATAGTCGCCTTCATCGTCGCCCTGTTCATCAACGTCGTGCTGATCGTGATCGGCCTGTCGTTCGTCACGCTCACCCTCCCGTCCTCGGCCGCCGTGCTGCTGCAGGACCTGAGCCCGATGACCCACTTCGGGAACATGGCGCGCGGCGTGATCGACCTGCGGGACGTGATCTACTTCGTCGCCCTGACCGTGCTGTTCCTGTCCTGCTGCTACCTGATGCTCAGGGGCCGCACGCTCAGCCACAAGACCCAGCTCTACAAGAACCTGCGGCTCGGGGTCGCGGGCCTGATACTCGGCAGCATCCTCGCCGGCTGGTTCGGGGCCTCGATCGGCGGGCGGTGGGACCTGACGGAGGACAAGCTCTTCACCCTGAGCCCGGCGACCAAGGAGCTGGTCGAGGGGCTGGACGACCTGCTGACCATCAACTTCTACGCCTCCAGCGACCCGCCGGTGCAGCTGGCGGGGGCGAGCCGCGACATCGAGGGGTTCCTGGGCGACCTCGACCGCCAGTCCGACCTCGTGCGCGTCGTGCGCCACACGCCGGACCGCGACGACGAGACCGAGGCGCAGGCCCAGGCCGCGGGGGTGCCCCCGGTGCAGTTCAACATCCAGGGCCAGGACGAGCTTCAGGTGAAGGTCGGCTACCTGGGCATGACCCTCAGCTACACCGACAGGCGCGAGGTCATCCGGTTCGTGGACTCGGTGGACGGGCTCGAGTACCGCGTCGCCACCCTGGCCAACAAGATGGTCCGCCGCGACAAGAAGACCGTGGGATTCCTCACCGGCCACGGCGAGAAGACGCGCGAGGCCGAGCTGAGGTTCCTGGACGCCCAGCTGGTCGAGCAGTACGACGTGGTCGACGTGCGCGCGGGCCCGGACGGCTCGCTGGACCTGGCGGGCGTGGACGTCCTGGTGATCGCAGGCGGCAGCCAGGCGGTGCCGCAGGCCACGAGGGACCGGCTGGACGAATACCTGGCCAGGGGCGGCAAGGCGCTGATCATGGTGGACACCACGATCGCGGACACCAACCGGTTCGTCGGGCTGCCCAACCCGCTGAACATGAACGACCACGTGCTGCGCTACGGGGTGTTCGTGCACGAGAACGTCGTGATGGACCTCGAGGCCAACGAGACGCTCTCGTTCACCACGCAGGTGGGCAACGTGCTGCTCCCCTACCCGTTCTGGATAAAGGCCCCCACCGTCGAGTCCAAGATCTCCGGCAACACCGAGTCGGTCCTGCTGCCCTGGGCGGCGTCCATCGAGCTGGTGGACCAGCCCGAGATATCGGCCGTGGACAGGTTCATCCACCTGGTCGAGACCACGGAGTTCGGGGTGCTTCGCTGGGAGTACCAGGACATAAGCCCGCAGCCGGACCTGTCGGGGTACGGGGTCCAGAGCGACGAGTTCGGCAAGCAGCTCCTCGCCGTCGGCGTGACCGGCGGGGCGGCCACCGGCGCCAACTTCCGCATGGTGGTGGTGGGCGACTCCGAGTGGATCACCGACGCGGTGGCCAGCAGGGCCCAGGAGAACATCGTGCTCGCCCTCAACTGGATCGACTGGCTCGCCCAGGAGGAGTCGCTGGCCAGCATCCGCTCGAAGGTGGTCACCTCGAGGGAGCTGCTGTTCACCTCGCCCGCCCACAAGAACGCCGTGCAGTACGTCAACGTCGCCGGGGTTCCGGTGCTGCTCGTCCTGCTCGGGGCCTTCAGGTTCCTGCGCCGCCGGCACCTTACCCAGCGCCGCTACGAGGACCGGGAGGGCGCTCAGTGAAGAGCGGCCAGGTCGGCTACGTCCTCATCGCGCTGATCGCCCTGGCGATAGCGGGCGTAATCGTGCGGCTGGTTTCCGCGGGCGGCGGGGACGAGACCCTCGGCGGGCTGCTGCCGATCCAGCGCGACGTGATCGACCGCGTTACGATCCGCAGCACGGAGACCGAGGCCCGCCTGGTCCGCCGCGGAGAGGCGTGGACGGTCGGAACCCACCCGGCCTTCGAGCCCAAGCTCGAGCAGATGTGGGACGTGGTCGACCGGTTCGAGGGCGCGCAGCTGGTCTCCTCGAACCCGGCCAACCACGAGCGGATGGGCGTCGACCCGCGCCAGGGCGTCGAGGTCATCTTCTTCCTGGGACAGGCGATCCAGGAGAGGTTCACGATCGGCCGCTGGTCGCCGGACGTAAGGCAGTGCTTCCTTCGCAGGGGCAGCGAGGACCTGGTCTACGCCGTGAACTGCCAGTTCGAGGACCTGTTCGACCCGGACCCGGACGGATGGAGGAACCCCGTGATCGTCAGCGTCCCCCCCGAGGCGCTGGACCGGGTGACCATACGCTTCCCCAGCCAGGGCGACGACTTCTTCGAGATAGACGCCACCGGGCAGTTCCCCATGCTGATGCTGCCCGAGGGTCCGCAGCCGGCCAACCCGTACGCCGCCGAGGCGCTGCTCAGGGCCCTTAGCGTCCTGGTCGCGGAGGGCTTCGCCTCCGACGAGGAGGCCGCCGGTATCGACTTCGACGTTCCCGACGCATCGGTGCTGGTCAAGCCCAGGGAGGGCTCCCAGATACCCACCCAGCGCATACTGTTCGTCCGGCGCGAGGACGGCCACTACTACGCCAAGAACACCGCCCGTGCGGACGTGTTCGTCGTGGCGGGGCCGGTGGTCGAGAGCTTCGTGCTTCCCCTCGACAGCTACCTGATTCCCGAGGACGCGCTGCCGGTCTCCCCGTAGGACCCCGGCCGCGGCGCCGGCGCCGCGTCAGCCGGACCCGCCGGGCCGAGGCGCTCGGGCCTGCGACCGGTTCCTCATCGCGTCCGCCCTCCGGGTCCGGTGCGAACCTGGGGCCCGCCGCGGCGGATGCTCCGCCAAGCCCGGTTGGCGCAGCCCAGGCGCGGTCGCTATCCGCGCCTGATGACCCCGCAGGCCACCCGCGCGCCCGTGTCCGACTCCTCCTCGCCGTATGCGTCCGGCTTCTCATGCACGATGATGGCGGAGCCGTCGTCGTCGAAGACCGAGTGGCGCGGGCCGACGTCCAGGGTGATGCCGTCGGTGAAGAAATCCGCGCGGGCGGAGCCGTCCGAGGCCGCGTAGATATTGGGCAGGTCGCCGCCGTGACCCCCTGCGCCCGAATCGCCGCGCCTCCAGTTCGAGTGGACGAATCCGTGCTCGGCGTCCGTAGGGTTGAAGTGATCTCCCGCGGCGCCGAAGTCCGGGGTGCACGCGCCGGTCTCGTGGATGACGAAGGCGTGTCCGCCGGGGACGAGATCCCGCGCTTCGGCTGCTACCAGCACACCCGCGGCAACCTGCCGAAACTTCACGGTTCCAATGGGATCGCCGGACGGCGCCTTCAGCGTGGCGCTGGCGGTCACCCCTATCTCGGGGGTGTGCTCTCCTCCGCCGGAACGCATTATCAGGAAGGTGATGCCGGCGGCCAGCAGAAGCACGACCGGGACGAAGATGATGGCCATGAGTCTTGCCTGGCTCACCCGGACACCTCCGTGGCAGCGTCCGGACCGGAGTCACCGCCTCCTTTGGCGCGAACGACCCGATGAGTATCCGTCAATGGACCGCTTCCCAACCCATGCCCGCTGGCAGCATCGAAGACCGTCACTCTGCTGGGCATCATAGCAGTCTGCGAATGTCCATGTGTCGGCCTCAGGAGGTCTTGGCAAGTCCCGCAGACTTCCGGGAGGCCGTCAGGTCCGCTGCCTTGAGCTAGGTCCTGGAGGCGGTTCTCCAAGCGTTGACTTAACGCAGGTGATGTGGGGTTCGGAAGACGGGCCGCAACCCGGCCACTGAGCACCCTTTGGCGGCCGGGCGCACCGCACCACAAGCCAGCGCCTGGCCACGCAGGACGCCCGCCGAAGGCTCCGGTACCTCCACCCGGCAGGTCAGACTTGAAACGGCGCTAGTGCGCCTCGGCGTAGTGGCGGGCCAGCAGGTCCTCGCCGAAGTCCCCGTCTATGTCGCGCCACACCGAGTGAATGTGGTTGGCGTTGTCCTGGGTGTTGTCGTACTCGGCGAAGAACGCCGGACCGTGCAGCCGGTAGTAGTGCGGCTGGAACCTGAAGGTGCTCCCCGCCCAGCCGAACGCGATGTTCTCTATGCCCTCCGACTCGATCTTCGCCAGCGCCTGGCGGGCGACGTCGGCGGGCTTTCGCTCCGTGTAGACGCGGATCAGCCGCATGAGACGGTCGCGCTGGTCGGCGCCCATCAGCGAGGCGGACAGCCCCAGCGGCGTCGCTATCTCGACGCGGCGGCTGGCCCGGGTGAAGAACTCCCGGGGGGTCACCGGGTATATGACCGCGCGGCGGCGCTGCTCCCCGTCCAGCGACGTGAACAGCGCCCTGCCCAGCTCCTCCTCGTCGGGCAGGATGCGCTGGCCCCTGTGCGGTCCGTGGAGGACCTCGGCGCGGTTGCAGCCCAGGAACGACGGCGTCACGGCGACCAACTCGTCGCCGAACACCGAGTAGTTGAGCGAGACGTGGTGGCCCTCCACCCTCCAGCCCCAGGGCTCCCCTCCGCCCGGGTCGCCGAAGACCGTGAAGAAGTACAGCCCCGGGTCGCGGTCGTGCCACAGCTGGCCGACCGACGCCTCGATCTCCCCCAGCACCGCCTCGTTCTCCATGATGGCGAGGGCCTTGGAGGCGCCGGGCCCGCTGGTGCCGGCGCGTACTAGCGCCTCCGAGGCCTCGAGCTGCGCCCCGTCCATGTCGCGGCGCGCAAGGCCGTTTCGCGCCCGCGGCACGTAGTGCCAGTTGCCGCGCTCGGCGGCGTCGAAGGGGTAGACGGCGCGCTCTGCGCGCGGCCCGTCGAGCGTCGCCAGGAACGCCCGGGCCGCCTCGGCCATCGCCGCCACCGTCTCGGGCGCCCTTATCCGAACCCTCTCAGCCGTCGTCATGTCGAACGCACCTCCGATCTCGATTCGGTGCCCGCGGCCAGGGTCACTCGGCGACCCGCACCAGCTTCCTGAGGCTGGGGAGTCCGTCGGTATCGTCCATCCAGCCCCGGCTGGCGGTCGCCGCCACCTCCCCGAGGTACACGTCGCCCCGGCCGTCGACCGCAATCGCGTGCGGTGCGATCATCTGGCCCGGGCCGGTGCCGAAGCCGAGGTGGCCCACCCTGGCGACCCGGCGCCCGAACCGGGTCAGCACGCTCATGCGGGGCCCTATGTTCGGCACGTCCCGGTTCACCGTCATCCCGAAGCCGAGCTCGCCGACGTACAGCAGCCCGTCGGGGCCGAACCTGATCGCGCAGGGACGGTGCACGTTGTTGTACTGCGCCTGGAACTCGCCGCGCCCGTCGAAGACCTGTATCCGGTGGTTCTCCCTGTCCGCGACGTAGACGAACCCGTCGGCGTCCACGGCGATGTTGTGGGGTATAGAGAACTCCCCCGGGTCGACGCCCGGACCGCCCCAGCTGAGGATGTGCTCGCCCTCGGCGGAGAAGCGGTGGACGGACGAGTTCCTGTACCCGTCGCTTATCAGCAGGTCGCCCGTGGTCGGGTCGACCGCCACGTCGGTCGGCATGTTGAAGGGTCTCCCCGAGTGGGGCTCGGACGCGGCGCCCGGCTCGCCGATGGTCATCAGCACCTCGCCGTCGGCGCTGAGCTGGCGGACGACGTGGCCGAAGTGGTCGGTCGCGTACAGGGTGTCCCCGGGCCCGGCCGTGATCGCGTGGGGGTTGGCGAACATGCCCTCGCCCCAGCTGGTCACGAAGGTGCCGTCGGGCTCGAAGACGATCACCGGGCTGTCGCCGCGGGCGAAGACGTAGACCCGGTCCCCGGCGCCGATGGCGACGCCCGCGATCTCCCGCCAGCCGATGCCAGCCGGCGGCCTCGCCCAGTCCGTTTCGCTCAGATAGGTGTGGGCCCCGGCGCCCAGCCTCGCGGCGATGTTCATGGCACGGCTCCTGCGACTTTGCCCGCAATGATAAGGGCATGGCCGGCGCTTTGGCAGCCCGCGGGTTGTGGGGGTGGCAACCCTGCCTTACCCTACCGCCAGCCTGGGCACCCGGCCCACCGCGAGGGAGCGCACATGGTTGGATCTCACGGTACCGTCGAGCAGCTGCAGATAAGCCGGGAGAAGCGCGCGCCGATGACCGTCGTCGACCGGGTGCGCTTCCTGGCGGGCCACGGCATAGAGGGAGACCGCCGCGCCGGCCGCGGGGGCTCCCTCGCCGCCCGACAGGTGCTGATAATGGACACGGAGACGCAGGGGGAGTTCGATATCGACCCCACCGTGACCCGCGAGAACGTGACCACGCGGGGCCTGGACCTCTCCGGGCTCGCGCCCGGCCGGCGCGTTCGAATCGGCGAGTCGGCGGTGGTCGAGATCACCGGGGACTGCGCCCCCTGCCACCAGATGGACGCCGCTAGGCCCGGCCTGCAGGCGCGGATCGCCGGGAGGCGCGGAATGCTCGGCCGGGTGGTGGAGGACGGGGCCGTGCGGGTGGGCGACCCGATCGTCGCCGAGAAGTAGGCGGCCATGGGACCAGCCTACGAGATCTGGCTCAACGGCGAGTACCACCTCCGCGAGGCGGCGCGCATATCCATGCTCGACCGCGGGTTCAAGCTCGGCGACGTCGTCTACGACACGCTTCGCACCTTCGACGGGCGCGCCTACAGGCTCGCGGAGCACCTCGAGCGCTTCGAGAGGACGCTCAGCTACGTGCGCATGGACCCGGGCATGACGATGGAGGCGCTCGGGGCCCTGATCCTGGAGGTGATAGAGCGCAACGAGCCCGAGAGGCGCAGGTTCGGGGACGACTACATGATCTCGCCGATCGTCACCCGCGGGTCGGGCTACAGGATCAAGGACGCGGCCTCCCCGAACGTGTCGATCTTCATCGATCCGATCGACTTTGAGGCGTACGGACCCATGTACTCGGCCGGGGCGCATGCGGCGATCGCCCGCACGCGCAGCCTCTCGCCCATGCAGCTCGACCCCAAGGTCAAGCACTTCTCGCGGCTGAGCTACGTGATGGCGGACCTCGAGGCCCGCGACATCGATCCGGCCGCCTTCCCGATCATGCTCGACCTGGAGGGCAACGTCTCAGAGAGCATCGGCTCGAACTTCATGGTCGTCAGCGGAGGCGCCGTGCGCACGCCCCGCGACACCTCGATCCTGCAGGGCGTCTCGCGGACCGCGGTGGCCGAGCTGGCCGCGGGCCTGGACATCCCGGTGATCGAGGACGACCTTCAGCCCTACGACGTGTACACGGCGGACGAGGCGCTGCTGTGCTCGACGCCCTTCTGCCTGCTCCCCGTCAGCCGCGTGGACAACCGCACCATAGGCGACGGTGTGGTCCCGGGACCGGTGACCGCCCGCCTGCTGGCCGCATGGTCCGAGCAGGTGGGACTCGACATCGCCGATCAGGCGGCGCGCCTGGGACGCCGGACCGCCGCCACGGCGGCCGGCTAGGACCGACACCGGCACGGGAGGAACGGCGACATGCTTACCATGAGGCAAGCGATAGAGATCCTGAGCAAGCCGACCGCTGTGCTCCTGTTTCTCACGGGCGCCGCCGTTCTCGGCCACTTCGTCTTCGGCACGTTCTACCGCAACGTCGTGGAGGCCGAGGACATCTGGTACGTTCTCAACTGGTTCATGGCCTTCGGCATGATCGTCGCGCTGCTGACGTCACACGCCGTCAAGCGCGCCTCCTGCGCCGCGGACACCGATGCCAAGACCTACATCGGCGGCAACGCCTTCTTCTACGCCACGGCGGCGGTCACCATCCTGTTCTTCTGGAACTGGTTCAACGAGCTGACCGTGGGCGGCGGCAACGAGGGCACGGTGAACCTGAACTTCTGGACCGTCATCGACACCCTGTTCCCGCTCATCGTCGGCAGCACCGCCGTGCGGCTCTGGAGGTACGCCCCCAGCGCGTAGGCCCGCCGGCCGAGACTCGGCCCCGTGGCGTCGCACCGAGACCGGCCGGACGCATCGCGGCCGCCGTCGCTTGACGCTCGGATTCGGCGATTGCTAGCCTTGGCCCCCCCGCGGCGGCGCGTGTTCGCCCGCCTCGCGGACCCAAGCTAGGAGGACCCCCAATTGGCCAAGTCCGAGATCTCCGGCCTCGTGCAGACGGTGACCGGGGCGGTCGACCCGGCGACGCTAGGTCCGACCATGACCCACGAGCACCTGCTCATCGAGTTCACGACGATGTTCGTCGAGCCCGAGGAGGCCTCCCAGAAGTTCCTCGCCCACCAGAAGATCTCCCTGGAGAACCTCGGCTGGGTGCGCTACAACTGGACATCAAGCTACGACAACCTCCTGCTGATCGACGAGAGGGCCGCGATGGAGGAGGCGATGCACTACCGCCTCGAGGGCGGAGGGACGATCGTGGACGCTACCACGCTCGGCATCGGCCGCGACCCGCTGGCCCTCGCCCGCATATCCCGCGCGACGGACCTGAACGTGGTAATGGGCGCCGGCTGGTACATCGACAGGGTCCACCCCGGCGACATGGCTGCGCGCACCGAGACCGAGCTGGCCGACCAGATGATCGCCGAGCTGACCGAGGGCGTGGGCGACACCGGGGTCCGGGCCGGCGTCATCGGAGAGATCGGGTGCTCGTGGCCCCTGACGGACAACGAGCGCAAGGTGCTGCGCGCGGCCGCGACGGCCCAGCGCGAAACCGGGGCGCCGGTGCTGATTCACCCCGGACGGGACCCGGGAGCGCCAGGGGAGATCCTGGACGTGCTGGCCGAGGCGGGGGCCAACATCGAGCGTGTCATCATGGGGCACCTGGACCGCACCGTCTTCGACGACGACCAGACCCTGGAGCTGGCCAAGAGCGGGTGCTACATGGAGTACGACCTGTTCGGCAGCGAGTCGTCGCACTATCCCCTGCCCGGCGCCTACATGCCCAACGACGTGCAGCGCATGGACAAGCTCCAGCTGCTGGTGGAGAACGGCTTCGGCAAGAGGCTGCTGGTGGCCCAGGACATATGCACCAAGCACCGGCTGGTGCGCTACGGCGGCCACGGCTACCACCACATCCTGCAGAACATCGTCCCCCGCATGCGCCAGCGCGGCTTTTCCGCCGAGGAGGTGTCGGACATCACGACCGGCAATCCCGCCGCGATACTGGCGTTCGAGTGAGCCCGCCCCGGGCACGGCTCCACTAGCATCAATCCCCACGACGGAGGCCATACATGGGCAAGATAGACGACCGAATCAGGGAGCTGGGCATCACGCTCCCCGACCCGCAGGCGCCTGTTGCGAACTACGTGCCGAGCGTTCGGACGGGCAACCTCATATACCTCTCCGGCCTCGGCCCGGCCGCCGGACCGGACGGCACCCCACCCCTCGGAAAGCTGGGACGGGACATGGGGACCGAGGAGGGTTACGCGGCCGCGCGGCTGGTCGGCATCAACATGCTCGCGCGCATGAGGCAGGCCGTGGACGGGGACCTGGACCGCGTCAGCCGAGTCGTCAAGCTGCTTTCGATGGTCAACTCGACGGCGGACTTCACCGAACACCCCCAGGTGGCCAACGGCTGCTCCGACCTGATGGTCGAGGTCTTCGGGGACAGGGGCCGCCACGCCCGCTCGGCGGTGGGCATGGCGAACCTGCCGGGCAACATCCCCGTCGAGATAGAGGTCATCATCGAGGTGGAGGACTAGCGGGGCCGTCCCTCCCGCCTGGCGCCGCGCCCGCGGCCGGCAGGCGGTCCTTCGCGGGTCCGAATCGGCGCGCCGCGCCCGCGCACGGCCCCGCTCCGCAGACCATGGCCGCGCGGCGCCTGATTGCCGCCAGCGCAGCGCCCCCGCCCTGCGGGTCTCCGGGACGTGCACGCAGCGGCCGGGCCCGGCGGCCGCGCCCACCCGCGGGAGCGCCGCCCACTGGCGAAGTCTAGGAGGCGCCCTCCTCCTCTTCCTGGCGCCTGTACACGGCCTCGATCGCCCTGTCCAGCTCCTCGAGCTCGTCAAGCTCGTCGCCCCAGCGCCGCACCAGCGAGCGCAGCCGCAGGTTCTGGTAGGCGCCCCACACAGTCATCGCCGGCGGGACCAGAAGGACGGAGACGATCAGCGAGTAGGCGATCGTGATCGCCGCCGTGATGCCGAACTGCTGGGAGGCCGCCAGCGGGGAGGCCACCAGCACGCCGAGCCCGACCGCCGTCGTCAGCGCGGAGCCCAGCAGCGCAGAGCCGATGGTCGAGAGCGTCCGCACGGCGGCCCTCTCCGGGTCGCGCTCGCGGGCGTACTCCTCGCGGTAGCGATGGATCACGTGGATTGTGTAGTCGACCCCTATGCCGATAGAGAGCGCGGTGATGATGGACGTGATGATCGTGTAGGGGATGCCGAGAAGCGCCATCGTGCCGAGGACCATGATGAGGACGAACACGATCGGCACCACCGCGATGAGCGCGAGCACCGGCTGGCGCAGGGTCACCCAGAAGAAGATGGCCAGCACGATCAGGGCCGCCACGATGGTCGTCGTGATCGCCTCGGTCTGCCGCTCCGTGATCGCGTCCGTGACCGTGACCGAGATGATGCTCTCGGAGGTCGCGGTGATGGAGTCGTCGTCGCCCGACCAGATGGCGTCGATCTCCCCCTGGAGGGCCTTGGTCTTGGCCGGGTCGCCGGAGTAGCTCGGGAACTGGAGCAGCATCACGTCGACGCCGTCCGGATCGTTGACGAGGAGGCGGGATGCGGCCGGGTCCTTCTCGGCGAGCCTGTCGACGAACTGCTGCATCAGCACCGGATCGAGCTCCACCCCTGCCGAGGCCTCCCGGAAGAGCGCGGCGAGCTCCGGGTCGTACTTGTCGCCGGGCTCCCCGCTGTCCTCCGTCCAGTCCCGTACCAGCAGCTCGTACGAAGCCTGGATCGGGCCGGCCGCCGCACCGGGCCGGAGCCGTTCGTCCTCGAACGCGGCCGAGAGATCGCCCAGGTTCAGGAGGGTGCGGGTCTCGGTCGCCTCCGCCTTGACGAGCAGGCTGGCCATCTCGGTCGAGCCGCCCACGGCCTCGTCCAGGGTGTTCATGTCCTTGAGCAGGCTTCCGCCCCTGGGCAGGATGTCCCGGATGCTGAATTCCGACTTGAGCCCCGTGGCCGCGAACCCCAGCCCGATGGTCGCGGCGACCACCACGAGTATGTAGGGAGCCGGCGCGCGGGTGACGCTCCGCCCCAGCGCCGCCGCCAGCCGCTCGACGCCGGGAAGGGCGCCCGCGATCGGGCGGGGCGGCTTCAGCGTGCCGCGCGACTCGCGCCGGCGGTCGATGATCGTCCTTGCGGCCGGCACGAGCGTCATCATCACTATGAGGCTCATCCCCACGCCGAGGCCGCCGATGATCCCGAAGTCTCCAACTATCCCGATCGGCGAGAACAGGCTGACCAGCAGGCTCACGATCGTCGTGACGGCGGCCAGGGTGATGGGGACCGTGACGTGGCGAAGGCCGCCGCGGACCGCCTCTAGCACCGCCAAGCCCTGGGAGCGCTGCTCGCGGTAGTGCGAGATGATCTGGATCGCGTAGTCCACGGTCAGCCCGATCACTATGATCGGCACCATCGTGGTCAGCGAGTTCGGCGGGCCGGTGAGGCCGATCCCATTGGGACCGAGCCAGCCCTCCGCGCCGATGATCCATATGAGCGATACGAAGAGCCCCGCCAGCGTCAGCAGGAGGTCGGAGAGCGCGCGGGTGAACAGCAGCAGCAGGGCCGCTATCAGCAGCAGCGCCAACCCTATGAGGGGCACCATCCCCTCCTCAGTGGCCTTCTCGTATGCGTCCTGTATGACCGCCTGCGAGATGCTGCTCACGCTCAGGGGGCCCTCGTCCTCGGCCGCGAGCTGGCTGATCGCACGTTCGGCGTCCTTGACCCGGTCGTCGCCCGTGTCGCGCAGGCGGATGGTGGCGATGGCGACGGGAGAGCCGTCCGCGTCGGTCCCGGTCATCGCGGCAAGGGCCGCCTTGACCTCCGGGGGGCCGGGGGCCGCATCGACGCTCGCCCGCGTGACCGAGTCGAAGCTCTCGACCTGCAGCAGGATCCTCACCAGGTAGGTGGGCGCGATGACCGGGTACTCCGGCACCAGCAGCTCGGCGACGCCCGGGTCGCCGAGGATCTCCCCTAGCAGTTCGTCCATCTGGGAGAGGCCGCCCGGCGTGATCGCATCTCCGCGGAACAGGAGAGTCACCACGCTGGCCCCTCCCGAGTCGCCGAAGACCTCGTCGATCTCGGCCACCGCCTCGGCGACGGCGCTCCCCTCCGGCAGCGTGGCCACGGTCTCGGGCGGCGGGGCCCTTCGCGCCGCTCCCGCGGCCAGCAGGACCGTGATGACCAGGAGCACCCCGAGCGTGACGTACGGGCGGGCCGTGACCAGCAGGCCGAGACGACCGAGGACGTCGTTCACGGCCCGACCCTCCTTGCGGCGGAATGCAGGGCGGCGGCGGCGAGCACTGTCGCCTCGGCCCGGCGGCTCATGCGCAGCTCGCCCCGCGGTCCGCGCCCGGCGGGCGGCGGGTGGGCTCGCGGTACGGGCGATGGCTCACGCCGCGGATCCGTCGGCCTCGGCCGGCAGCGGTTCCGCCGGGTCGCCCTGGTCGGGATAGAACTGGGCGCAGTAGTAGCGGAAGGGCATGATCTCGCCGTCGGAGCGGCACAGGCGCGGGCGGGGCTCGTAGCGCTTGTTCTCCCATATGACCAGGTCCTGCATGACGTCGTCGACCTGCTGGGACGCGGTGAACCAGTTCATGACGGGGGCGCGCAGCCCGGGCGGGAGGAAGCCCAGGCCCGCGAACCACCGCTTCGGCCCGCGTATCTCCCGCACCTGGGAGACCAGCGTCACGTCGATCAACGTACCGTCCACGGGCGCCGCCAGCACCCACAGGCGAAGGTCCATCCCGATGGAGTGCTCCCGGACCTCGACGAACGAGTAGCCCAGCCCGTAGATGCTGGTCCTCGCCGAGACCTGGAATTTGACGGTCGCGAACCCTGCGATCCTCCTCGACCTGGAGAAGTCGAAGTCGCTCTCCAGTCGGTGCCCGTCCACCTTGAGCTTTCCCACACGGCCCACGTTGTCGTACCCGTGCACGTAGCGAAGGTGGCCCAGGTCCACCGAGTTCTCAGTGGTCTCCTGCGGATGGCCGGCGAAGCGCGTGGTCCTTATGCGCAGGCCGGTCCACCCGGTCTGCTCGACCGGTTCCTCGGGAAGGCCCCACTGCGGGCCCCGTCCCCCGATCCCCCACCAGGCGAATACGAGGCCGGCTATCTCACTGGTCTCGAAGACCCGCAGCTTCGCGGTCTTCGGGGCCGGCGCGTAGGGCGTGGCGACACACTGGCCGGTCGCATCGAACTCGTAGCCGTGGAAGGGGCACAGGAGCCGGCCGCCGCAGACCCGGGCCCCCGCATCGGGCCACAGGCCGGCGCCCAGGTGGGGGCAGTAGGCCTCGGCGACGCAGACCCGGCCGCTCTCGTCGCTCCATGCGACGACGTTCTCGCCCATCCAGGTCTTGTGGACGAGCCGGCCGTTGCGCAGATCCTCCCGGCTTGCGACGAAGTACCAGCCCTCGGGAAACGGGGTGACCGAAGGTAGCTTGCCAGGCTGCCTACGCTGAGTTGAAATCGCCGGTGCTCCTGCCTTGCAATCTCGGGCGTGCGGCCCATGGTGCCGCCGATTCTGGCAGCCAAGGATAGCACAGCCGCCGTGCCGTCCCCGCCCACGGCGCACCGGGAGTACCGGGCGCCCGCGGGGCCGGAGGGCGGCTGGCGAGAGGCCTTCGCGGGCGACCCGCGTCGGACGCGCCATCGGCTGGCCGACGACGGGCGGCGATGGTAGCATGGGCGCCCATGGCAGCCGGTTCGGCGAAGGCTACACCTCGGCGCATAGCCATCGTTGGAGGCGGCATCTCGGGGCTGGCCGCCGCCTGGGCGCTGCACCACCACCCGGACCGATTCGACTTCCGGCTCTTCGAGGCCCGCGACCGCATCGGGGGCAACGCCGTCACCGCGGACATGCCGCAGGACGACGGCGGCTCGATTCCGTTCGACATCTCCGTCACCGCCTGCATACCGTCGGTCTACCATCACATCCTGCTGCTGATGGAGAGGTTCGGCATCGAACTGGTGGACACCCGGTTCAGCTACAGCGTGGGGTACCGCGGCCGCGTCTACGCCCACGACTTCGACTCCGACGTCAGGGAGGAGCTCCGCGCCGAGATCGCAAAGTTCCAGCGGGTCCTGCGGCGCCTGAAGTGGTTTGGACCGCTGAGCCGCTCGCCGTCGAGACTGGTGAACGCCCTGAACCCGTTCAACTACGTCAGCATGGGGACGGTCCTGAACGTGGCCGGCTTCTCCGGGGACTTCAGGTACAGGATTCTCAAGCCCATGTTCGTCAACTTCCTGATGGCAACGAATGTCTTCGACATGCCGGCATCGCTCTTCGCCAGGTATCTCGAGTTCTTCGACATAGAGAGGGCCACTCCGATGCAGACCTGGGACGGAGGAACGAGGCGCATATACGAGAACCTGAGCGCCGGATTCGGCGACAAGATCTACCTCGAAAGGCCCGTCCGCAAGGTGTACCGCGAGAAGTCGCGCGTCATCGTCGAGGACGAGGACGGCGCGAGGGAGACGTTCGACGAGGTGATCTTCGCATGCAATGCGAACCAGACGCTGATGATCATCGACAGGCCCACCCTGCTGGAGCGCTTCATCCTGTCGTCCGTGCGCTACGACAGCGAGCTCCACAACCACGCGGTGGTGCACTCGGACCCGTCTGTGCTGCCGGACGACGAGGTGGACGCCCTGAACACCAGGAGCAACCACATACGGCAGTACGGCGCGAGGCCGGACAACTACGAGATCACCTACATCATGCACAACCAGCAGCCCTGGGCCGGCCGGTCGGACAAGCCCTGCCTTGTGACCTACAACCCGGTGAGCCTGATCGACCAGCGCAAGGTCATCGGCAGATGGTGGTTCCAGCACGTCGTCCACGATGTGCGCCACGTCGTGCTGCTCGTGAGCCTGTTCCGCTACATACAGGGCAGGAGACGGACCTGGCACTGCGGAGCGCATACCCTCGTCAACAGCCAGGAGACCTGCTTGGTGAGCGGGCTAGCCACCGCGACGCAGATGGGCGCCGACTACCCGTTCGACGATCCCGAGGCGAGACGGGTCTTCAACCACTACGGAAGCATCATGTACGGCTGGGGGTTCAGGAGGGCGAGGGGGCGAAGGCGGCCGGGCGCCGCCGGGGGATAGCGGCCGGAACCCGCCGGTGGCGGGCGCTTCCCGCGACGGGCCGCCGCGGGGCTCCCCAGGGGTCGCCTGTCAGGCGCCGGCCGCGGCCAGCGCCTGTCCCGCGATGTCCACCCCGACCATCTCTCCCCAGGCGGCGAGCAGCCGGCCGGTAACCGGACCCGGGCGCCCGTCGCCCACGGGCCGCCCGTTGAAGCGCGTGACCGGGAGCATGCTGTACGGCGTGCTGGTCAGGAACGCCTCGTCCGCGCACAGGGCGTGATACGGCTGCAGCACCTCCTCCCGGCACGGGATGCCGAGACTCCCGCACAGCTCGATCACCGTCGCCCGGCTCACCCCCTCCAGGACGGCGCGGTCTGTCGGGGTCCGGACGACCCCGTCGGTGACGATGAAGAAGTTGCCGCCCGTGTTCTCCGTGAGATTGCCGTCGCGGTCCATCAGCACGGCGACGGCGTCCGGGTCGATCCGCGCGGTCTCCAGGTCCGCGAGCTGGCCCGCCATCCGGCTGCGGTGCTTGATCTTGGGATCGAGGGTCTCGGGCGGGACCTGCCGCACCGAGGGGGTGACGGCGTGCAGCCCCTCGTCGTAGAAGCGCGCGAACGACGCGAAGTCTATGGGAAAGCAGTGGATGACGACCGTCGCCGGGCCGCCCCCGTGCCGTCCGCCCCGGTAGCTGTACACCCCGCGGGATATGTTGTGCACGATCCACGCGTCCTGCCCGGGCCCGAACATCCCGGCGTTGCGCTCCAGCATATGCAGGGTCGCGCGCTCCATCTCGCCGGCGGTCATGCCGGGGTCGATCTCGGTCGCCTTGAGCGACCGGTATAGGCGCACCAGGTGCTCGGGGAGCCTGAACGGGCGCATGGCGAAGGTGCGGGTCGACTCGGTGACCATGTCGGAGAACATGTACCCGCGGTCGTATATCGAGACCACGGCGCGCGACTCGGGCACGTACTCCCCGTTGATGTAGGCCAGAAGCTCCGCCATGCGCCCCTCCCCCGCCGCGTGGCCGCTAGGCCTCGAAGACGAGATCGCCGTCGACGTAGGTCTGCTCGACCCTGATGCCGGAGATGTGGTCGGGGTGGGATGCGGTCGGGTCGTGGCTGAGGATCACCATGTCGGCGCGCATGCCCACCTCGAGCGAGCCGACCTCGTGGTCCCTGAACACGGCGAACGCCGAGCCGTTCGTGTAGTGCCGCAGGCACTCCTCGGCGCTGATGGCCTGGTCGGGCTCTATCCTCCGGCCGCTCACGTGGCGCCGGCCGACCGCCGCGGCCATGCCGTCCAGGGGAGCCACCGAGGCGCAGGGATAGTCGGACCCAGCGGCTATGGTCGCGCCGGCGTCCACCATCGCAGCAATGGGCGTCGCGCCCGCGTCGATGCCGTACTCGCGGACGCCTTCCTCGAACATGTGGCCGATGTTGTAGAGGAATGCCGGCTGCTGCGAGATCACGATCGGGAGCGCGGCCGCCCGCCGTATCTGCTCCATCGTCGGGAACATGAAGTGGTCGATCCGGAGCCGCAGGTCGGCGGCCTCCGGCACCTCCCGGAGCGCGCGCTCAAAGGCGTTTAGCCCCTGCTCGATCGCCCGGTTCGCTATGCAGTGAATGGCCACCTGCAGCCCCTGATTGACCGCCGACAGCACTAGGCGGTCGGCCTCCTCCTGGTCGTAGTAGACCTCGCCCTCGGGGGTGACCGAGCCGTCCGAATGGCAGCGGAAGAACCCGAAGTTCGGGTACACCGGGTCCATGAAGAGCTTGACCGACCCGCCGCGCAGCCTGTCGGAGACGTCGTCGTCCGAGAACTCGCCCGCCGCGGCCCGCTCCGGGGCCGCGAAGAAGCCGTCCCCTCCCCTCAGCTGGCGCACGCAGATGGGCAGCTTGCCCTGGCGGTCCGCGATCCGGTACATCGCCGCGCCCTCGGGCATGGTCTGCGCGTCGCCGACGGTGGTGACGCCGTGGGAGAGGTGGCGCTCGGCGTTCCAGCGGACCAGGTCCCCGACCACGTCCTCGCCGTACACGTCGATGAACGAGCGGATGGTCGTGCGGTGCACGACGTCCATCGCCCGCTCCTGGAGGAAGCCCGTGGGCTCGCCCGAGGCGTCGCGCACGATGACGCCGCCGCGCGGGTCCGGCGTGTGGCGGTCGATGCCGGCCAGGGCGAGCGCGGCGGAGTTCGCGTACAGGGCGTGGTAGGAGTCGTCCATGACGCACACCGGGTGGTCCCCGCCCGCCTCGTCGAGCTCCCACCTCGAGAGCGGCCCGGCGTCCGGAAGGCTGCGGGCGTCGTACGCCTGGCCCCAGACCCACTGGCCGGCGGGCGCCGCCCCGGCGGCGGCGGCGATGGTGTCCAGCGCGTCGCGCTTCGAGCCCAGGGGCGGGGTGCGAAGGTCGCAGGAGACCGGCTCGAACGAGGTCATCGAGAAGTGGTTGTGGGGGTCTATGAACCCCGGCGTCACCGCCCGGCCGTTGAGCCTGACCACCCTGGTGCCTTCGCCAACCAGCCTGCCCATCTCCTCCGACGTTCCCACGGCCGCTATCCTGCCCCGGTCCACGGCGAGGGCCTCGGCCCTGCGCCCGCCGGCGTCCATGGTCAGGATCCTCCCGCCCAGCATCACGAGATCGGTCATGTCGGCGCCCGCCTCCCTTCAGGGGCCCTTGCCGCGCCCCGGGGCACCAGCATAGCGGCGACGGCGCGGGGTGACTACGCCAGGACCCTGAGCGGGTAGCTCGAGGCCAGCTCCCCACCCCGCCCGAAGCGCCCCAGCCCCAGGGGACCGACGTCGATCGCCGGGGAGGAGCCGGCCACCATCTCGGCAACCGCCCTTCCCACCGCGGGGGCCAGCTTGAAGCCGTGCCCCGAGAACCCGACGGCCAGGTATAGCCCGTCCATGCCTTCCACCCGGTCGATGATCGGGTGCCAGTCGGCGGTGACGGTGAACAGCCCGGACCATCCGCGCACCAGGCCCGCGCGCTCCATCCCCGCGATGCGCGACGCCGCCGCGGCCAGCCCCCGTTCGGTCGCGTCGCGGTCGACCCCGCGCTCGTAGCGGTCCGGGCCGGCCGAGTCCGGGTCCTCGCCGAGGGCGACCAGCGACAGCCCCGGCGCGTCCATCCTCCCCGAGAACCCGCCGACGACGTCGCCCACCGTCGGATGGGACAGGTGCGCACCGCGGCTCAGCACCAGCACCTGGTGGCGGACCGTGGACAGGCCCGCATCGACGCCGAGGGCCCTCAGGATCGGCCCGGACCACGGGCCGGCCGCGACGACGGCCGCGCCGGCGGGAATCACCTCCCCGTCCGCCTCGACCCCCACGACCCTGCCCCCCTCCACCGCGATCCCGTCCACCCGCACCCCGGTCCGGACCCGGGCGCCCAGCTCGGCCGCGCGCGCCGCGTAGCCGGTGGTCACCAGGTGGGCGTCGGCATAGCCGGACCGCGGCTCGTAGGCGTAGGCCTCGTCCCCGCGGGTCCTTATCGCCGGCGCCAGTTCCGCCAGGTCACGCGCATCGACCTCGGAGGCGTCGATCCCGAGCCGTGCCTGCATCGCCAGGTTGCGGCGCATCGCATCGCCGTAGCCCGACGGGACGGCCAGCAGGTAGCCGGTGCGCACGTACCCGGACGGACGGCCCACCCGCTCCTCGAAGTCGCGGTAGGCCGACAGGCTCTCCCAGGCCATGCGGGAGGTGACCTCGTTGGAGTAGTGCATCCTCAACACGCCCTGGGTGCGCGACGTGGACCCGGAGCCAAGCGCATCGCGCTCGACGAGCAGCGCATCCCGCACCCCGAGCTCCGCCAGGTGGAAGAGGATCGAGCAGCCCATGACCCCGCCGCCGACCACGACGACCGGCGGAGGATGGCCGCTGCCCCCGTGCACGCCGTCCCTACCTGAGCAGGTAGACGACGCCCGCGGCAAGCGCGACGGCCATGGCGGCCAGGGCCCCGGCGTAGACGATGTGGGGCGAGAAGCCGGACCCCGCGCTCTTTGGCCAGGACCTGATCTGGCGGACCGTCACGTGGCCCCACCCGTCCACGTAGAAGTCCTCCTCGCCGTGGTCCCACGCCGGGGCGCTGGCGTCGCGGAAGCGCAGCGTGACGACGAAGTGGCCGTCGACCTCCGCCGCCTCCTTGAACTCCCAGATGATGGGTGCGCTCCCCATGCGGGACGCGTACGGAGACGGGTCGTGCTCGGCGACGCGGATGGCGCTTATCTCCGCGTCGGCCGCGCTCACCGCCCGGCCGGGAGCCGGGGCGGTCGCGCCGTCGGGGCCGGGCCGGACCTCTGGGGGAACGGGCGGCGCGAACTCCGAGCGCACCGTCACGGCCGGACGGTGCCTGCCCCCGGCCGCGGACTCCTCCTCGCCGCCGACCTGCTGGCCGGGACCGCCGACGTGGTGGCCTCCAAGGAACGTGCGGCTGAAGATCTCGACCAGGTGGCGGTGCACCCTGCGCAGGAAGCGGAAGGCGAAGTAGACCAGCGACGCGACGACCATGAACGGAAGCGGGACCGAGAGCGGACCGAGCGAGAGCAGCTGGGCGACGAACGGGATCACCCACAGGCCGAGGGCGAAGATGGCGAGTATCATCACCGCGTCGCGCAGGGCATCCTTGGCCGCGCCCTGCACCCAGAGCCGCGGGGCGCGATCGCCCAGGACCAGGTAGGTCGCCGCCTGGTCGGCCAGCCGCTCCAGCGCGCGCCAGATCGCGAACGCCGACGGGATGCTCAGCGCGATCGCGGCGAACGCGACCGTGCCGGCGACCACCCCCTCGGAGATGCCCGTCGGCCGCGCTATGTCGGCCGACAGGCCGACCAGCAGCCGCCCCAGCGCGATCACTACGACCACGATAAGGAAGTTCACCAGCACAGAGAGAGCGGGCCCCTTGACCCGGCGCCGAAGGTCCGGGCTCATCGCGCCGCGGAGCCCGCCCGCCGCTACCGTGAAGGCCGCAAGCGACCTGCGCAGCGACTCCGGGGAGCGGGCGCTGAGGACGTCGGCCACGCGGTCGGTCGACCTGACTATGTACGGGTAGAACAGCGACGTTATCGCCGTTACGGCCGCGAGCACCTGGTACATGAACGCGCCGATGGTCTGGCTCTCGACGCCCACCTTGACCATGGCGAGGGAGAACTCGCCTACCTGCGGGGTGCGGAGCCCGAACTGCAGGGGCACCCTGCCGGGCTGGCCGGCGACGAAGGCCCCGAAGGTGTTGACCGCGACCTTGCCGGCCATGAAGACCATGGCGATGATGATCGCCGGGACGATGTGGTCGCCGATCACGCGCACGTTGATGAGCATCCCGATCGACACGAAGAACAGCGCCCCGAACATGTCGCGGATCGGCGCTATCGTCCGGTTCATCTGCTCCGACTCCGGGACGTCGCCGATCACGGCGCCGATCAGGAACGCCCCGGCCGCGGCCGAAAGGCCCAGCTCCTCGCCCAGCAGGGCCAGCGCAAAGCACAGCGCAAGGGCGGTCAGCACCAGCGTCTCGGGGGACTGGAACTTGTGGATGTACGAGAGCACCCTCGGCACGATCAGCGCACCCAGCGCAACCGTCGCCACGGTGAAGATCACCAGCTTGAGCACTATCGGGCCAACGTCGCCGATGTCGGTCGCCCCGGAGGTGGCCAGGCCGGACAGCAGGGTGAGCAGTATGACCGCGACGAAGTCCTCAACGACCAGCAGCCCGACTATGAGCTTTCCGGCCCTGGTGGTCAGCTTGCCCGAGTCCCTCAGGACCTTGATGAGGATGGCCGAGCTGGAGATGGCCATCGCCGAGCCCAGGTAGACCGCCTCGACCGCGCTCCATCCCAGCAGCCGGCCCAGCTGGTAGCCGACCGCGACCATGACCAGCATCTCGAGGCTGCCGATCAGCAGGACCCCGAAGCCCACCTGCCTTATCCGCCTCCACCCGAACTCCATGCCCACCGCGAACAGCAGCAGGACCAGGCCGAGGTCCGCGAGGAGCCTGACGATCTCTATGTTGGCTATGGGCGGGTTGGGAAAGGTGAAGGGACCGACCAGAACCCCGGCGATCAGGTAGCCGAGTATGGAGGGCTGCCGCAGACGCTTGAAGAGGACTACGGCGACCCCCGCGACGGCCATGATGATCGCGAAGTCGCGAATGAGGGTCAGATGCTCAGCGGCGCCTATGGCTTCGATCCTCCGTGAGTGGCGGTCTGGGCATCATGAAATTTTCGGACTTTTATGAGAATCAGTTCAATATATTTTGGGCTATCATTGACCCGCGTACCGCGCCGCGGCCGCGCAGACGCCCCTCGCGGGGTTCGTCTGCGGGCGGGGCGGAGGGACCATTCCAACCGTCGGCCGGGGACATGGAAAAGAGGCTCAATAGCAGGACGGCGATCATCACCGGTGGCGCGTCCGGAATCGGGCGCGCCACCGCCCTGCTCTTCGGAGAACACGGCGCGAACGTCGTCGTGGCAGACGTGGATCCGGGCGGGGCCGAGCGCGTGGCCGCCGAGGTGCAGGCGCAAGGGGCCGCGGCCGTCGGCCTGGCCTTGGACGTTACGTCTTCGGACGCCGTGGAGGCCGCGGTAAACGAGGCCGTGCGGCGCTTCGGCACCCTCGACGTGCTGGTGAACAGCGCCGGTCTGAATCCGCGTTCCGCCCCGCTCGCCGGGCTCTCCGAGGAGGAGGTGTGGGACGCCGTGATCTCGGTGAACCTGACCGGCACCTACCTTGCGTGCCGCCACGCCGCGGCGGCGATGGGCCGCGGTGGATCGATCATCAACCTCTCGTCGATCATGGGCCTGGTGGGCTATTCGCGCGGCATCGGCAGCGGCCTGTCCCCCTACAACCCCTCCAAGGGCGGCGTCCTGCAGCTGACACGCAACCTCGCCTTGGAACTGGCGCCCAGGGGAATCCGCGTCAACTGCATCAACCCCGGATTCGTCGAGACTCCCTTCACGGAGGGACTAACGTCGGACCCGGACAAGCTGGCGGCCCTGGTCGAACTCCACCCGATGGGCAGGCTGGCAAGGCCCGAGGAGATCGCCGCCTGCGCGCTGTTCCTCGCCTCCGACGAGTCGTCTTTCGTGACAGGCGCGCCCCTCATCGTCGACGGAGGCTACACCGCCCAGTAGCCCGGGCCGCGTGGGCGCCCGGCTATCCGCCCCCGCTCGGGTCCCGGCGGAAGGTCAGGAAGGAACTCGAGTACACCTCGGCTCCGATCGCCATCATCGCCCTGTGTCCCGGCCGCTCGACGGCGAGCAGCCGCGACATTGGCGCGATGTCCGACCGCGCCAGGAACTCGCACCTGCCCCGGAATCCGCGGACCGTCCCGGGGGCTCCACCGTAGAGGAGGAATTCCAACCGCCCGGGCGCGTCGGGGCGCTGGAGCAGGTCGCGGGTCGCCCGGCAGACCGCGTCGTAGAACTCGCGCTCATACCTCTCCCTGCTGCGCTCAAAGCGCCTCTGCGAGGAGCCGCCCGCCCGGTGGGGGCGCTTGACGTACCTGGTGCCGGACTTGGAGACGACCACCTTCTCGCCCTCGAGGATGCCGACCGAGTAGCGACCGAGCCTGATCAGCACGACCAGGACGGTCCGCTCGCGGGCCATCAGGGCCAGCGCGGGGCCGGGCTCGAAGCCCTCAAGATCCTCGTCGCGCTCCACTGGGAACGGCGGCACGACCGCGAGCGCTGACTGCGGCCCGGCGAACACGCACAGGCCGGAATCCCCCGGGCGGGAGGCGTTCAGGATGTCGCGGAGCCCGCTCCAGCCGCCGGGCGCAGCGGAATCCCGGCCCTCGGCACGCGCATCCGCGCACGTCTGCGCCGTGAGGACGATGGATCGGTCGTAGAGTTCTCCCATGCCCGGCTCCAGGAGCAGTCGGCCGGCGCGGCGCCGATCCCTCTTGCTGCGGTCGACCAACGAGTACATGGAGGAATTACATTCGCGGGCGGGACGGACCGGCGCCCGGGCCGCCGACCTCCAGCCCGCAGTCGGCGGAAAAAGTCGGCAACGGGACCACCTGCGCCCCGGCTGAGGTCACGGCCACGGAGGCGGGGGACGCCTCCCGCGCATTGGATTGAACGAGCGCGGCCCGGTGGAGGTCGGACGTCAGCCTATCCCGACGCGCAGCGCCACAGGTAGCGGCCGGTGTCGAGTCCGACGACCGTGTAGATCGCGTCGACCAGCGGGAAATAGATCAGGTGGGACGTCACCGCGTCACCGGTCTCGCTATCGGGGTTCAGCGTCCAGAACCACTCCCAAAAGAACAGCATGGTCAGCGCGATGGCCGCGTAGAAGACGAGGCTCGTGCCCAGGTCACCCTGGCCGCCCCCGGCGTCCTGGCCGCGCCAGCGACGGAAGCTCAGGGCGAGCATGATCACCACGCCGAAGACCATGAACCAGTTCATGATTCGCCAGATCGGATAGTCCGTAGAGCCATCATGGATCAGCCCGGTCACCATCAGCAGCGCTGCGGCGGCAAGCCCTGACCCGACCACGTACACCGCCAGCGCCCTCTTGGCCATTGCCATTGAGTTCCTCCTCTACCTCAATGCTCCGGGCGGGGCCTTCGAGCCGCGCCCAGTGCAGATTCACGCGCTTGAACGCCTGCACCCGGACAGGCGAACGGACCACCGCGTCTTCCGTGCCCGAAGGCGGGGCGGCGGCTGAGCGGAGGACGGCGACGGCCAAGGGAATTGTGGGCTCGGCCGGGCCTAGGCGCAACCGCGCCAGCGGACCGGAGGCGGACCACCTGCCGGCGGCAGCGGTGATGCGGACGACCGTTGTGTGGACGGACCCGGCCACGGCCTCGCGGGGTCGCCCGCGGCGGCCTCAACTCACTCTCACGGGGTGAGGCAGAGGCTGGTTGAAGAGATAGCCCTTACGGTTGAAAGGGACCTCCCGCGGCTGCGTGTTGCCCGCCTCGTCGGTGGCGCGCGTCATGAGGGCGTAGTCTCCCGAGCCCGTCGGCAGCGTGAACTCGAAGCGGACCCATGAGTACTGGACGCGGGGTGCATGCAACTCGGCCTCGTTCCAGCTCGATCCGGAGTCCACGCTCCATTCCACCTTCGAGATCGGATGCGGAGAGTGAGCAAAGCCGTGGACCCGGCGCCTTGAGGCCGGCAGCTCGGCGGGCCAGGGCAGCGCAAGGGCGCTCTTTACGGTCTGAGTGGTGACGACCACGCCGTCCGCCTCGCCCTGCGGCGGATAGTCGTCGCCGATGAGCACGTAGGACTCGGTGTTGTTGCGCGTCCAGAGCGGCCGCGGCGACACGACGATGCGGCCCAGCCACTTGATCCAGGAGCTGCCGACCCAGCCTGGCGTCACCGCGCGCAGCGGGTAGCCATGGTCCCTGGGCAGAGCCTCGCCGTTCATGGCGTAGGCCAGGAGGGTATCGGGGTGCATCGCCTTCTCGACGGTCATCGCCCGCCGAAAGCCGTCCTCGGGCGAGTCCTCGTCGAGCCCGACCAGCAGCACGCTCTGCGCCTCGTCGGTCATTCCCGCCCGCTCGAGCACGTCCCGCAGACGTACGCCCGTCCACTCGGCGCTGCCGACCGCCCCCCGCCCCCACTGCGTGCCCTCGGCCCTCCGTCCATTAAGGATCGCGAACATGGCGCGTTGGTTGCCCGCGCACTCCAGGTAGGACACGAGCGTGACGCCGGGCATGCCCTGGATGTCCTCGTAGGAGAGCTCCAGCGGCCTCGAGACGGCATCACCCCCGACCGACAGTCGCCATCGGGAGGCGTCCAGATCCATGCTTGCGGAGTTGTTGCGCACGAAGAAGAGCCTGTTCGGGGTCGTCACCCCCGTCACGTTCTCAAGACGGGCCTCGAGGCTGCCGTCCCGCTGGATGAAGGGCGCCGGGTCCTTGAACCAGCGCGGCGCCTCCGACTGGCCTGCCGCAGCGCCGTCCGGCGTGACGGCGGCCGGACCCGTGTACCTGTCGCCAATGCAGGCGACCAGCACCGCGGCAGTTCCCCCTACGGCGAGCAACTGGAGGAACCGGCGCCTGCTCATGCCACTCCCTCGCGCGAGCCGCCAAGCCCGCTCCTCCGAGACCGGCTCTCCGTGGGTCATCTCGTCATCGGGCGGGGGCATGCACCTCCTGCTTCAAGGGGCGTGGATCGGCCTACTCGACCGCACTCGGCGGCGCCGGAATCGTCGCACACTTCCGACCTGTCGGCATCGGAGGCAACCACCGGCACGAACGTCGGCCCGGAGCGGGCTCGCGCCCGAGGACGAGGTTGGCCAATGCGCGTCGCCAGGTGGTTCGGCGCCCGGAGATCGCCCGGACCCTGCCGCGACGGTGCGAGGACAGGCAACCGCCGGAAGCGGGGGGCCGGGTCTCCTCGGGGACGGGGCGGAGAGCGGCTGAAGCGACTGCGTGGCGGGATCGGCGGGGGCAGATCGCCGCCGGGTTCGGCGCCGCGGAGGCTCCCCGGCAGCCGGGAAGGTTCCGGCGCCTTAGTGGACCGCCTTCCCCTCGCGGAACATCGTCCCCCGGACGTGGGCACGCCCCGGCACGCCAGCGGTGATTCGCCGGGCGCCGGACCGGCAATCCGGATCGGTCCCCAGTTTGCCGCGTGTGGGGGCTGCGGCTACACTCGTGGCATGCGAGTGGCGATCGGGGCCGACCACGGAGGCTATCCCCTCAAAGACGAGATAAAGGCCCACATGCGCAGCCTTGGACACGAGCCGATGGATGTCGGCGCGCACGAGTTCGACCCGCACGATGACTATCCCGACTTTGCCGTCGCCGTCGCCTCGGCGGTCGCTGAGGGCAGGGCCGAGCGCGGCGTGATGATATGCGGCAGCGGCGTGGGCGCGTCGATCACGGCCAACAAGATTCGCGGCGTGCGGGCGTCGGTCTGCCACGACACCTATTCAGCCCACCAGGGCGTCGAGCACGACGAGATGAACGTGCTGTGCATGGGCGCTCGCATAATCGGATCGGAACTCGCGCGGGAGATATCCGCGGCTTTCCTGTCAGCGCGCTTCATTCCCGAGGAGCGCTACTCAAGGCGCCTGAAGAAGATCAACGCCCTGGAGCGGGACTAGGGCCGTCGGGCTCCTCAGCCGAAGTCAGCCCTGAAGCGCTCTGCGTTCTCGCTGGGACGGTACCCGATCTCGGCCTCGGCGTTGGTCAGGTCCCAAAAGCGCCATGTGTTGTTCGAAACGCCGTAGTAGATGCCGAAGTCCAGGTCCCTCGGGGCCTCGATGCAGCGCTGCACCAGCTGGACGAGGTCGGCGTGGAACAGGAACGTCGCAAGGTTCCTGACCGTGAGCGGGCGGTCCTCGCCGTTGACCGTGCCGATCCGAAGGCAGATCACCGACAGGCCGTGCACCTCCGAGTAGTAGCGTCCCACCGCCTCCCCGAGCGCCTTTCCGACCCCGTAGGGCCCGTCAGGTCGGATGGGGACATCGGCCCCCACCAGGGGGCAGTCGCCCGGCTCGAGACCGCGGTAGTCCCCGGCGACGATCTCCCTGTAGGGCGAGTCGAGCTCGAAATTGCCGACGGCGTGATTGGAGCTGGCGAATATCAGCCTGCGCGCCCCGACGCGCCGGGCCGCCTCCATCGCGTTGATGGTCGCCGGGAAGTTGTTGCGGTTCACCTCGTCCCACGATGCGTACTGGTCGGCGTTGGCGGCGAGGTCGATCACGACGTCCGCCCCCTCGAGCACACCGACCGCGGACTCAAGGTCGGTCATGTCGGCCTCGACGATGCCGGCGGCGGGGTCGGGCCGCACGTCCGCCCCCGCAACGCTGTACCGGCCCCGCAGCGCCCCCGCGAGCACCGTCCCTATGGTTCCCGCCGCGCCGGTTATAGACACCCTTTCGGCCATGGTCATTCCCTCCTGTGCCGGTGCCCCGACCAAGCCGTGTGGCTCACGGCCGGCGTCCGCCGATGCGTTGACGGCCCGGGCCCGCCGACTTTAGCTTAGACCCGCCGGCCGCGGGAGTCGCGGGCCCGCGGTGGCCCGCGGCCCTTAGAATGTTGGTATCAAGCTCTGCGGACACTGAATTGGAGAAACTTACCAGCGACCAGATCAGGGAGGCCTTCCTCTCCTACTTCGAGGACAACGACCACCTGCGGGTGGCCAGCTCCTCGCTGATACCCGTCGGCGACCCGACGCTGCTGCTCACCACCGCCGGGATGGTGCAGTTCAAGCCCTACTTCGCCGGGGAGGCCGAGCCGCCCAACAGGCGGCTCGCCTCCTCGCAGAAGTCGTTCAGGGCGGTCGACGTCGACGAGGTGGGCGACTCCACCCACCTGACGCTCTTCGAGATGCTGGGCAACTTCTCGATCGGCGACTACTTCAAGGAGGGCGCCATCCGCCTGGCGCTCGAGTGCCTCGACACCAGGATGGGCCTGCCCAAGGAGAGGTTCTCGGTCACCATCCACACCACCGACGACGAGGCGGAGGCGCTGTGGATCGCCGCCGGGATCCCGGCCGAGAGGATCCATCGCTTTGGCGACGCCGACAACTGGTGGGGGCCGGCGGGCGACGAGGGCCCGTGCGGGCCGTGCAGCGAGCTGCACTACGACTCTGGGGAGGGCACCGGCTGCGGCCGGGACGACTGCGGCCCCAACTGCGAGAACACCGTCGAGGCCACCGGCGAGACGTGCACCCGGTTCGTCGAGCTGTGGAACCTGGTGTTCATGCAGTTCTACCACCACCTCGACGGCAGCCGTCCGCCCCTACCCGCCCCGAGCGTCGACACCGGAATGGGCCTGGAGCGGTTGACCGTCGTCCTGCAGGGCGCGCGCGACATATACGACACCGACCTGTTCCGCCCGCTGGTCGCCCGCGTCGAGGAGCTCTCCGGCCTCGCCTACCGGGGCGCCCGCGACGGCGAGGCGCCGACCGAGTCCGACGTCGCGATGCGCATAGTCGCGGAGCACGCGCGCAGCGCCACGTTCCTGATAGCGGACGGGGTCGTGCCCGGCAACGACGGGCGAGGCTACGTCCTTCGCAGGATCGTGCGAAGGGCCATCCGCTACGGGCGGACCCTGGGGCTGACCGACAGCTTCCTCGGGGAGATCGCCGACGTGGTCATAGCCTCGATGGGGGGCGCGTATCCCGAGCTTCGCCTGCACGAGAACTTCATAAAGACCGTCCTCGGCCTGGAGGAGGAGCGATTCCAGCAGGTCTTCCAGCAGGGCCAGGCCATCCTCAGCGACGGCCTGTCGGAGCACCCGGACAGGCTGCCGGGGGAGCTGGTCTTCAGGCTGTGGGACACGTACGGCTTCCCGGTGGAGATCACCTCGGAGATCGCCCGCGAGCGCGGGGCCGAGGTGGACGTTGCGGGCTTCGAGGCCGAGATGGAGGCCCAGCGCGAGCGCGGCCGGGCAGCCGGCAAGTTCGGCGGCGACCGCTCAAGGATCCGCCTCTACGAGAGCCTCGCCGTGGGATCTACCGGGTTCCTGGGCTACAGCCAGCTCGCCGCGGAGTCCGTGGTCGTCGGGCTGATCGCGGACGACGAGGTCGCGGGGGAGGTGTCCGAGGGCCAGGCCATAGAGATCGTGCTCCGCGAGACGCCCTTCTACCCGGAGGGCGGGGGGCAGATCGGCGACGCGGGCGAGATGTCCGGCCCCGAGGGCGAGATCAAGATCCACGACACGCAGACCGTGATGCCCGGGCTGATCGTGCACTTCGGCGAGGTCGCGCAGGGCACCGTGTCGCTCGGGCAGACCGTGAGCGCGTACGTCCACCCCGTGCGCAGGGAGGACACGGCCAGGAACCACACGGCGACGCACCTGGTGCACGCTGCGCTGCGGCAGGTGCTCGGGACGCACGTGCGCCAGGCGGGGTCGCTGGTCGCCCCGGACCGGCTGCGCTTCGACTTCACGCACCCCAAGGCCGTCGACCGCGACGAGATGGAGCTGGTCCAGCGGCTGGTGAACGAGAAGGTCCGCTCCAACGCGCAGGTCCAGTCCAGCGAGGACGACTACACGCACGCCATAGAGAGGGGCGCCCTGGCGTTCTTCGGCGACAAGTACGAGCAGCGGGTGCGCCTGGTCGAGATAGCCAACGGGGCCACATTCAGCTTCGAGGTCTGCGGCGGCACGCACGTGCGCGCTACCGGCGAGATAGGCACGGTGTACGTCCTGTCCGAGCAGAGCATCGGATCGGGGATCAGGAGGCTCGAGGCGGTCAGCGGCAGGGCCGCCGAGCGGACCGTCTGGGAGCGGTTCGGCAGGGAGGACCGCGTGGCCCACGCCCTCCAGGTCGGAGCCGCCGAGGTCGAGGAGCGCGTGCGCAGGCTGATGGAGGAGAACGATCGGCTTCGCCGCCAGGCCGAGGCCGCCGAGCGCCAGAGCGCCCTCTCGGCCGCCGAGGCGCTGCTCGATGAGCGGGCGGACGTCGAGGGCGTGCCCGTGATCGCGGCGCGCGCCGCAGCGGCGGACATGGACGGGCTCCGCGAGGTCGGGGACTGGCTGAGGGGCAAGCTCGGCAGCGGCGTCGTCGTCCTGGGCGCGGAGGTGAAGGGCCGTCCGCAGCTGGTGGCCATGGTCACCGCCGACCTCGTCGAGCGCGGGCTGGACGCGGCGGCCATAGCGAAGGGGACGGCCCGGCTGATGGGCGGCGGCGGGGGCGGCGGGCCCGAGGTCGCCCAGGCCGGAGGCAAGGCGGCCGACAGGCTCGACGACGCGCTGTCCGAGGTGCAGGGCCTGGTGCGCGCCGCGCTGTCCGAGTAGCCCGGCGCGGCCGGCTCGAATGGGCGTCGTCAGCCGCGTGTACGTCGGGGTCGACGTGGGCGAGCGCAGGATAGGGCTCGCCCGAAGCGACGCGCTGGGTCTGCTCGCCTCCCCCGCCGGGACCCTGCGGCGCACCGTCCACAGCGCCGACATCGAGTCGATCCTGCACTTCGCCTCGGAGTCCGGGGCCCTTGAGATCGTGGTCGGCATGCCGATATCGATGTCCGGCGACGAGGGTCCCCAGGCCAGGCGCACCGCGGAGTTCGCCAGGTCCCTGGCGGCCCAGTCCCACGTCCCGGTGCGGCTCCAGGACGAGCGGTTGTCCACCGTGGAGGCGGAGGCGAAGCTCAGGGCCGCCGGGCGGCGCCCCTCCATGGACAGGGAGGCCGTGGACTCGGCCGCCGCGGCGGTGATACTCCAGCGCTACCTGGACGGGCTCGACGCCCGCGCGGCCCGCTCGCCGGGCGCGCCGGGCCTGTAGACTCTGGCAGTGACCCTCAGGCTAGGGGTGATCGGCCACCCCCTATCGCACTCGATATCGCCCGCCGTCCACCAGGCGGCGCTCGACCACCTCGGAATCGACGCGCGCTACGAGGTCTGGGACACGCTGCCGTCGGACCTGCCCGCCCTAGTCGACCGGATGCGCTCCGGGGGCCATCTGGGCGCGTCGGTGACGATCCCCTACAAGGAGACCATCGCCCCGCTGATGGACTCGCTCAGCCCCGGCGCCGAGGGTGCCGGGGCCGTGAACTGCGTCGCCGTCGACGGCGTGCGCACCGTGGGGCACAACACCGACGGGGCGGGCTTCCTGGCCGCGCTCCGAGAGCTGGGCGGCCTCTCCCCCGCCGGCGCGCGCGTGCTGCTCCTGGGGGCCGGCGGGGCCGCGAGGGCGATCGGCCACGCCCTGATCGCGGAGGGTGCGGCGTCCGTCACGATCGCCAACCGCTCCGCAGCAAGGGCGCGCGCGCTCGCAGCGGAGCTGGGCGGACCGGCGAGCGCCGCCGCGCTGGACCGGGCCTCGCTGGAGGGCCCGGCCGCCCGGGCCGATCTCATAGTCAACTCGACCTCGGTCGGCATGAGCAGCGGCGACCGGCCGGGCGAGAGCCCGATCCCCCCGGAGCTCATACCCGCCACGGCCCTGGTCAACGACATCGTCTACAGCCCGCCCGAGACGCCGCTGATGCTGGAGGCCCGCAGGCGCGGGGCGCGCACGCTGGGCGGGCTGCCCATGCTCATATACCAAGGCGCGGAGGCGTTCGAGCTGTGGACCGGGCGCGCGGCGCCGGTGGCGGTGATGATGGAGGCCGGACGGCGGGCGCTGGGGCAGGCGGCATGAGCTCAAACCTCTACCTGGTCGGCTTCTCCGGCACCGGCAAGACGACCGTCGGGCGCATCGTCGCCCGCTCGCTTGGCTGGGAGTTCATCGACACCGACGACGAGATCGTCCGCGCCGCGGGCGCCGGGATAGACGCGATCTTCGCCGAGCGCGCCGAGGCCGGCTTCCGGGACCTGGAGCACTCCGCGCTCGCCGCGGCGGCGCGGGGGCGGCAAAGGGTCGTCTCCACCGGCGGGGGCATCGTCACGCAGGAGCGAAACCGCGACCTGATGCAGCGGACGGGCCTGGTGGTTTGCCTGGAGGCGCGCGTCGAGACGATCCAGGCTCGGCTCGGCGCCGAGGAGGGCGGCGCGGTCAGGCCCATGATCGACCCCGGGCACGTGGGCGAGGTTCCGCTCGCGCTCAAGGCCGAGCGCCAGGCGCTCTACGCCCTGTCGGACTGGACCGTTCACACCGACCGCCTGACCGCAGAGCAGGCCGCGCAGGAGGTGGTCAGGGCGGCCGGGCTGCTGGGCGGCGCCCCCGGGCCGGTACCCGACGGCGACCGGGACCTTGCGGCCGTCGTGCGCACCTCGTCCGGGTCCTACCCGGTGTGGGTGGGCTGGGACCGGATCGGGTCCGTCGGGGAGATCGCAGCGCGCGTGGTCGGGCCGGATGTCGCGTACGTGATCGCGGACGAAGGATCTGCGCGCCACGCGCGCAGGGCCCAGGCGTCCCTCGAGGCAGCCGGCATCGCGGCCCACATGTTCACCTTCCCGATGGGCGAGGCGCACAAGACCCTTGAGACGTCCGGGCTCATCTACCGGTGGCTGGCCGGCAGGCGCGCCGAGCGCGGGCACCTGGTGTGCGCCGTCGGCGGCGGCGTCGTCGGGGACCTTGCCGGGTACGTCGCGGCGACCTACCTGCGGGGCATGCCGTTCGCCCAGGTGCCCACGACGCTGCTGTCCATGGTGGACGCCTCGGTCGGCGGCAAGACCGGCGTGGACCTCCCCCAGGGCAAGAACCTGGTCGGCGCCTTCCACCAGCCCAGGTTCGTCCTGTCTGACGTAGCGACGCTGCGGACGCTACCGGAGCGCACCCGCACGGAGGGGTGGGCGGAGGTGATCAAGCACGCGCTGGCGTTCGACGAGGAGCTGCTCTCCGACATGGAGGAGCGGGCCGGGGAGCTGCGGGCCCTCGAGCGGGAGCCGGCCACAGACGTGATCAGGCGCAGCGTGGCGATAAAGGCGGACGTGGTCTCCCGCGACGAGGGCGAGACGCTCGGGGCCCGGATCCTGCTCAACTACGGCCACACCCTGGGACACGCGCTCGAGGCGGCCACGGGCTACGGGCGCTTCCTGCACGGCGAGGCTGTCAGCGTGGGGATGATGGCGGCCGGGCGCATCGCGGCCGACCTGGGCATGCTCGCCGCGGCGGAGCTGGAGCGCCAGCGCAGGGCCCTCGCGTCCTACGGCCTTCCCACCGCCGCGCCCGGGGAGGACGCAGCGGCCCTGCGGGCGAACATGCTCTCGGACAAGAAGGTCAGGGCCGGGCGGGTGCGCTGGGTCCTGCTGGACGGCATCGGGCGAGCCGTGGTGCGGACGGACGTCCCGGACCCGGTTGTGGAGGGCGCCATCGCCTCCGTGGTGGCCGCCTAGCGGCGTGGTCGCCGCCCCCGCTCGCCTCGTCGTAGAGCACACCGACGGTCCGGCTCGCGCCGGGCGGCTGATAACGCCCCACGGCGAGGTCCCGACCCCGGCCTTCATGGCCGTCGGGACCCAGGGGACGGTCAAGGCGCTGGACCCTTCCGACCTGCGCGCCGTGGGGGCCGGGATGATCCTCGGCAACACCTACCACCTGTACCTGCGGCCCGGCCTGGAGGTGGTCGAGGCGCACGGCGGGCTCCATGGACTGATGGCCTGGGACGGGCCTATCCTCACCGACTCGGGGGGATTCCAGGGCTTCAGCCTTCGGCGGATGCGCACCATCACCGAGGACGGCATCGTCTTCACGTCGCACATCGACGGCTCCGAGCACTCCTTCACGCCCGAGGTCACGGTCCGCCACCAGGAGCGGCTCGGGGCGGACATCGCGATGGTCCTGGACTGGTGCCCCGCCCTGCCGGCCACCCCCCAGACGCTCGCCCTGGCCGTGGAGCGCACGACCCTGTGGGCCCGCCGGGCCCAGGCGGCGCGCTCGCGCCCCGACCAGGCCGTGTTCGGCATCGTGCAGGGCGGCACGGACGCAGAGATGCGCCGCGCCAGCGCCCGCGAGATAACCGCGGTCGGCTTCGACGGCTACGCGATCGGCGGCCTCAGCGTCGGGGAGACCAAGGCCGAGATGTACGGGGCGGCGAGCCTCACGGCGGCGCTGCTCCCGGATGACCGGCCGCGCTACCTGATGGGCGTGGGCTCGCCCGAGGACCTGGTCGAGTGCGTGAGCCTGGGGCTGGACATGTTCGACTGCGTGCTGCCCACGCGGGTCGCCCGGAACGGATCGCTGTACACCCCCGAGGGAAGGATCAACATCGAGGCGTCGCGCTTCCGGTCGATGGCCCGCCCGCTCCAGGAGGACTGCGACTGCCTGGCCTGCACCAGCTTCACCGCGGCATACCTGAGCCATCTGGCCCGGTCGGGGGAGGTCCTGGGGCTGCGGCTGGCCTCGATCCACAACCTGCGCTTCGTCCTGCGGCTGATGGAGTCGATGCGAAGGGCGATCGCGGCGGGCGAGCTGTCCGCCTTCCGCGACGAGTTCCTGGCGCGCTACGCGCCCACCGACGAGGGGGTCCGGCGCGAGCAGCGCCGGCGCTGGCTGGCCTCGCGCCGCTAGGCCCCGCCCGCCACCGCGGGGACTATGGAAACCTCGTCGCCGGACTTGGTGGCGGTCGCCAGGCCGTCCTCGAAGCGCACGTCCTCGCCGTTCACGTAGACGTTGACGAAGTTGCGCAGCTCTCCGCTGTCGTCGCAGAGCCGCTCCTTGATCCCCGGGAAGCGCTCCTCAAGGGCGTCGATCGCCGACGCCACCGTGCCGCCCTCCACGGAGACCTTGTCCACCCCGCCGGTGACGCGCCTAAGGGGCGCCGGTATCCTCACGTCCACGCTCATGTGATGGCTTCCTCTCCCTCAGCCCTCTACGACGTCGCCCGCTATGGGATCGACGCGGACGCCGCTCTCGACGACCCAGCTAAGGCCCCTCTGTATCTCCTCGTCGTCGCCCTCCAGCTCGAGCACCACCCAGCCCATGTCCTCGCGTACGTCGGCGCGGCGGATGTTGGTGACGATGTCGAACCGTCGGCCCAGATCGTAGATGACGGGCCGCTTGATCATCTCCTGCTCGTAGGTGAACTTGACCCGCGTCATTCCCATCTCACGACCTCGATTCCCGCGCGGCCAGGGCCGTCTGGAAGGCCTCGTAGTCGGGCTCGGTCCGTATCGGATCCACGATCCCCTCCAGGGCCTCCTGCGTCTTGAGGCCGTTGCCGGTGATGAACGCAACGACCACCTCTTCCGGGTCGATTATACCCTCGCGCGCGATCTTCCTCAGGCCCGAGACCACGACGCCGCCAGCGGTCTCGGTGAAGATCCCTTCGGTCTCGGCCAGCAGCTGTATCGCCTCGACGATCTCGTCCTCGGGGGCCATCACGGCCGAGCCGCCCGTCTCGGCGACGGTCTTGAGGGAGTAGAACCCGTCGGCCGGGTTGCCTATCGCCAGCGACTTGGCCACGGTGTCGGGCCTGACCGGCTTTACGTGCAGGCTGTCCTGGTCGTAAGCCTCGACGATGGGCGAGCACCCCTCGGCCTGGGCCAGGTGCATCCTGGTGTCCACGGGCCCGATCAGGCCCAGGTCCGACAGCTCCTTCAGTCCCTTCCATATCTTGGTGAACAGCGACCCGGAGGCGGCGGGAACCACGCAGCGGTCCGGGGCGCGCCAGCCCAGCTGCTCGGCCACCTCGTAGCCCAGCGTCTTGCTGCCCTCGGAGTAGAAGGGCCGCATGTTGACGTTGACGAAGGCCCAGCGGTGGTTGTCGGCCAGCTCGCTGCACAGGCGGTTGACCTGGTCGTAGGTGCCGTCCACGGCGACCAGGCTGGCGCCGTAGATCGCGGCCCCCAGGATCTTGCCGCGCTCGAGGTCGGAGGGGAAGAAGACCATCGTCTCCATCCCGGACTTCGCCCCGTGCGCCGAGACGGCACCGGCGAGGTTCCCGGTGGAGGCGCAGGCGAGCGTGTCGAACCCGAACTCCAGCGCCTTGTTGGTGGCGACGGACACCACGCGGTCCTTGAACGAGAACGTGGGGTTGGTGCTGTCGTTCTTTATGTACAGGTTCCTGAGCCCCAGGACGCCGCCCAGATTTTCGGCGCGCGTGAGCGGGGTCATGCCGGTGCCCATGTCGATCCCGGACTCGCGCGCGGTCGGGAGCAGGTCCTGGTAGCGCCACATGGAGTGGGGGCCGGCCTCGACGCGCTCGCGGGAGATCACTCCCGCTATGGCGTCGTAGTCGTAGTCCACCTCCAGCGGCCCGAAGCAGAACTCGCAGACATGCTCCGGCTCCACCGGGTAGCTGCGTCCGCACTCGCGGCAGAACAGGGACTTTATGAAGGGCAACGGACGCGGCTCATGCGAAGGGGCGCAAACGCGATGAATCGCGGGCTTAGACTGCCCGCGACTCCACCCGATCCTACTAGCGCCCGATCCGGGGTGTCAATCGGTCCCGACGCTGTAACATTGCCCGCAGGCACCGCCCGCACAGCATGGACGAAACCAAAGGCTTTCCGCTCTTCCCGCTCGGCACGGTCCTTTTTCCGGGGAACGTGATACCCCTGCAGATCTTCGAGCCGCGCTACCGGAGCATGCTGTCCGACTGCATGGACGCCGACCGGCGTTTCGGCATCGTGCTGATCAGCGGGGGCAGAGAGGTCGGCGGGCGGGCGGAGACCCACTCGGTCGGCACCGTCGCGCGCATCGTCAGCGTGAGCGAGGTGGCCGAGGGGAGGTTCTTCCTCTCCGCCGAGGGGGAGGGGCGCTTCAGGCTCGTCGAGCGCTGCGAGGACGACCCGTACCCCCGCGGGCGCGTGGAGCCCATCGCCGAGGAGCCGGGCTGCGGCGGCGAGGAGCTGGAGGAGCTCGGCCGGGCCGTCAGGTCAGGCGCGCAGGATCTGCTGAGCCTGGTCATCGGCCTGGGGGGCGGATGGACGTCGGAGCCCGCCCTGCCCGACTCGCCGGCGGAGCTGTCCTACTACGTCCCCAAGCTGCTGCGGATCGGGCTTGCGGAGAGGCAGCGGCTGCTGGAGGCGGCTACGACCTCGGAGCGGCTGGGCGCCGAGGCCGAGATGCTCGACAGGCAGGTCGGCTCGCTCAGGAAGCGGGTCGCGGCCGAGCTCGGGGGCCGCTTCAGCGTCAACTAGCGCGCCTAGCCGGGGAGCGCCCCCGCCCCGGCGAACACCCTCGCCATCCGGCCTATGCCCTCGTGTATCTCATCGGGCGTGTTGTACCCGAAGCACAGCCTCGCGCAGTTCGCCCCCGAGACCCCGTCGGGGGCGAACATGGGCCCGGGCTGGTAGCCCACGCCGGCGGCGAGGGCCTCGCCGTGCAGGGAGGCTATGTCCGTCCCCTCGGGCATCCTGAGCCACAGGTATAGCCCGCCGTCGGGCCTGCTCCACTCGGCGCGGTCGCCTAGGTTCTCCCCCAGGGCTGCGATCATCGCGTCGCGGCGGCGGCGCTGGATGCCGTTGATCGTCTCCACATGCTCGTCGAGCCCCGAGCGCGCGTAGCGCTCGACTGCCAGGGCGGCCAGCTGGTTCACCCCGCTGCCGCCGCCCTTCCTCAGAGCCCTCAGGCGACCGACGATCTCCTCGGGGCCCACGAAGTACCCCATCCGCACACCGGGGGCGATCGTCTTGGAGAACGACGCCACGTACATGACCTGGCCGGACGGGTCCATCGAGTGGATCGCCGGCACGCTGTCGCCGTCGTAGCGCAGGTCGACGTAGCAGTCGTCCTCCAGGACCGCGGCGCCGTGGGCGCGCGATATGTCGAGCAGCGCGTGGCGGCGCGGGGCGGTCATCGTCCAGCCCTGCGGGTTCTGGAAGGTCGGGATGGTGTAGACGAGCTTGGCCGGCCGGCCCTCGGACGCAGCGCCTGCCAGCGCCCGCTCCAGGGCCTCGGGCACCATACCCTCGTCGTCGCACCGCACGCCGCGCACGTCCGCCCCGTTCATGCGCATCGTCGCGAGCGTGCCCGTGTAGAAGAAGTCCTCCGTGACGACCACGTCGCCCGGGTCCACGAGCAGCCCGATGACCTGGCTGATGTGCTGGCTGGACCCGTCGCCGAGGACCACGCTCTCCGGATCGACCGACATGCCGCGGTCGCGCACCAGCTTCTCCGAGACGTACCGTCTGAGCGGCTCGTATCCCTGCACGTCCGGGTAGAGCGCCAGGTCCGCCCCCTCCTCGCGCAGCCCATCGACGAGCGAGTCGACGAGGCCGGAGAGCGGCAGCGAGCCCGGGTCCGGATAGGCGATCGCGAAGTCGTAGCGTCCGCGGGGAAGCTCCGCCCTAGGCCGCGGCGCCGGGGCGTCCGAGGCCAGCAGCCCCTCGATGTCGATCTCGCTCATTCCGGATGCTCCCCCGCCCCTTCCCCGGCGCCATCCGGGTCCAGGGCTATGCGCAGGCGCTTGTTGCCCCTGCCCTTGCTCTCGTGCCCGACGACCCGTATGCGGCCCACCTCGCGGGTGTTGGCCACGTGCGTTCCCCCGTCGGCCTGAAGGTCCAACCCGACTATCTCCACGGTGCGGACACGGGCGATCTGCGGGGGCAGCAGGTTGATCTTGGTCCTGATCAGGTCGGGGATCGCGAACGCCTCCTCTCGGGACAGATCGCCGATCACGATGTCGCGCTCGGCCGCAACCTCGGCGTTGATCGCCTCGTCCACCGCGCCCGCGAAGTCCGCCGACATCTGATCGAGCTCGAAGTCCATGCGCGCCTCGAGGGGCTTCATGTTGCCGCCGGTGACCTGGGCGCCGAAGTCGCGCCAGATCACCCCGCAAAGGATGTGGAGCGCGGTGTGGGTGCGCATCAGCCGGTACCGCCGGTCCCAGTCGACCGCGCCGCGCACGGCCGCACCCTCCGGCGGCCCGTCCCTCTCGAGTAGGTGCACGAGCTCCCCGTCGATGCGCCGAAGGCCCCCGACGCGGCAGCTGCCGCCGTCCCAGGAGATCGAGCCGGTGTCCGGCGGCTGTCCGCCCCCGCCCGGGTAGAACACGGTCCGGTCGAGGGCGACTCCCTCGGCCCGTGACGCCGTCACGACGCCGTCGAGTTCGCGCAGGTAGGCGTCCGCGTGCGCCACTATCTCCGTCATCCGACCTCCGTCACCCGGCCGCCGGCGGTGCCGCCGGGAAGACCGCCCTCATTTCTCGCCAGGACCTTCCCGCCCCGCCTGCCTGGCGGCGCGGGCCGCATTGTAACCGCTGCCCCCGCGCCGCGGGCCAAGGGCCTTCGGCTTTGCCGGCGGCCCGGCCGATGGCTTAGACTTTGGGGTAGACACATCCTGCCCAGGAGCGGCTCCCAGATGGCGACTCAGCAATACACCATCACCTACGGAAGGGACCGGGCGAACGCGATCTTCACCGACGCGATGACCCGCATGTACGGGCTCGTCGCGCTCGGGGTGGTCACGACCGCCGCCACGATCTGGATCGGCGACATGGTGGGCGTCGGCCGGTTCGTCCTGGGCATGGGCTGGATCGGCATGCTTGCCTCCATCGCCCTGATCTTCGGGACCCTGTTCGCCGCCAACGGCGCCATCCGCAGAGGGAACATCGCCCTCGCCACGGGGCTCTACCTGGCCTTCACCGCCATATGGGGCCTGTTCCTCTCGCCGATCCTCATCGCCTACACGACGTCGATGATCGGGCTCGCGTTCGTGTTCACGGGCGGGCTGTTCGTGGCGATGAGCATCGTCGGCTGGACGACCAAGCGCGACCTGACCAAGCTCGGTCCCATGCTGCTCTTCGGGCTCATCGGCATGATCGTCGTTGGGCTGGTGAACTCGCTCCTGATCGGCTCAAGCGGCCTGTTCCTGGTCATCAACATCGTGCTGCTGCCCATCTTCATGGCCCTGACCGTCTGGGAGACCAAGCAGATGAAGCAGCTCGCCCAGCAGGCGGCGATGAGCGGCGACTCCGGGGCCGCCTCTCAGGTGGCGGTCATGGGCAGCATCGGGCTGTACCTCAACGTGATCAACATGTTCATGATCGTCCTGAGCCTGCTGGGGTTCGCCTCGAACGACTAGCGGCCCGCCTCGAGGTCGGCGAGCACGGCCATCGCGGCGTTGTGGCCCGGGGCGCCGGTGACCTCGCCGCCCGGGTGGGTGCCGGCCCCGCACAGGTACAGCCCCGGCACCGGCGTGCGGTGGCCCGGGCGATCGGCGAACATCTGCCCTGCGACCATGTCCAGGTGTCGTATGTTGCCGTCCGTAAGGCCCATGCGCGCCTCCAGGTCCGCCGGCGTGAACAGGCTCCAGTCGATCACCAGGTCCCGAAAGCCGGGGGCGTAGCGGCCGATCAGGTCGATCATCCCCTCCCCGACCGGCGCGCGCAGGTCGTCCCACGTCCCGTTCGCCGGACTCACGGGTGCGTAGAGGGCCCACACCGACATCACGTGGCCGCCCCCGTCGACCAGCGAGCGGTCGTAGACCGACGGGATCTGGATGTGCATCACCGGCTCGTCGGCGGGCTCCCCGCAGCTGGCCTGCCGCCAGGAGCGCTCGAAGGCCTCGACCGAGGGGCTGATGCGCACCTGCGCGAGCGCCGTCTCGTCCAGGTCGCCGCGCCCCCCGAGATGGGCCGAGAAGTCTGGCAGGCCGCTGAGCGCGCAGTGGAACTTCAGGTACGCCGAGCGCGTCGACATCGCCTCGATCGACGCGGCGTAGCCGGGCGATGTCTCGGCCAGGTCGCGGACGGTGCGCTTGGGGTCGGCGTTAGAGACCACGACCCCGGCCGAGACCGACGTCCCGTCCGCCAGCTCAACGCCGACTGCGTGGCCCCCCTCGACCACGATGCGCCCGACGCGCGCGCCGGTGCGGATGCGCGCCCCCCGCGCCCGGGCCGAGCTCGCCATCGCGCGGGTGATGCCGCCCATGCCGCCGTGGGGGATCCCGAGCAGCCCGGGCTCGGTGAGCAGGTCCACCATGTTGTAGGCCTCGGCGAGGATGCTCCCGGGCGCCCTTGGATCGCCCGCGTCCTCGGCGTCGAGGAACGTGGCCCGCACGGGCCCGGACCCGAAGTGCTCCTCGACCAGGTCGACCAGGCTCCCGCCAAGCATGCGCCGCAGCACCGGCTCGTCCTCGGTGCCCTCGCACTCTGCGGCGAGCTGAGCTAGCGTCGGCGGCTCTGCGAGGAAGTGGCGGTGGACTATGCCCGCCGCCCGCAGGAAGAAGTCGTAGAAGGCCGGGTAGGAGCGCCCGTCGGCGGCGTCGACGCGCGCGACCTCCTCGCGCGTGCGCTCCGGGTCCTGCCAGGTGAGCATGTAGCGCCCGTCGGGGAAGGGCTGGAAGCGGTACGGGTCGACGGTGTGGATGCGCAGGCCGTGCTCGAAGAGCCCTAGGTCGTCTACGACCCGCCTCTGGAGCAGGTGGCATATGTACGAGCACGACGAGACGCGGTGGCCGGGGAACAGCTCCTCGGTGACGCACGCCCCGCCGACGACGTCCCTCTGCTCCAGGACCAGGACCGAAAGGCCGGCTGCCGCCAGATAACCCGCGGTCACAAGGCCGTTGTGGCCGGCGCCCACGATGACCGCGTCGTACCTGTCCCCCATCGCGCCCGGAGGTTAGCATAGTCGGCGGCGACCAATAGGGGGACCCGGGATGGAGCGCGACAACTACGACGTCGCCGTGATCGGGGCCGGAATCATCGGCCTCGCCACGGCGATGAGGCTGGCCACAGAGCTGCCCGGACTGCGCACGGTGGTGCTCGACAAGGAGCCCTCGATCGCGCGCCACCAGACCGGCAACAACAGCGGCGTGATCCACGCCGGCATCTACTACGCGCCCGGCTCGCGCAAGGCCAACTTCTGCGCGGCGGGAGCGCGCGAACTGCGCCGCTTCTGCGACGAGCGGTCGGTCCCGTACGAGATGTGCGGGAAGCTGGTCGTGGCCGTCGACGAGGCGGAGACGGACGGCCTGATGGAGCTGCACCGCCGCGGGACGGCGAACGGCGCGGAGGGCCTGGAGGTGATCGGGCCGGACCGGATGGGCGAGATCGAGCCCCACGCGGTCGGGGTAAGGGCGATCCTGTCTCCGAACACCGGCATCATCGACTACGCTCGCGTGTCGGAGGCCTACGCGGGCGAGTACCAGTCGCTGGGAGGCGAGCTGGCGCTGGACACGGCCCTGATGGGCGCGGCGCCGGACGGCGATGCGACCAGGCTGCTCACCAGCAGGGGGGACTTCCGGGCCTCTCACGTGATTAACTGCGCCGGCCTGCACGCCGACCGCGTCGCGGAGATGATGGGCGCCGAGACCGGCATCCGCATTGTGCCGTTCAGGGGGGAGTACTTCTCCCTAAGGGAGGAGCGCGCGCACCTGGTCAGGGGTCTGATATACCCGGTGCCCGACCCGTCTATGCCGTTCCTGGGGGTCCACTTCACCCGCCGGATCGGCGGGGGCGTCGAGGCCGGACCCAACGCCGTCCTCGCCCTGTCGCGCGAGGGCTACTCGAAGCTCTCGTTCAACCTGCGCGACGCCGCCGGCACGCTGGGCTTTGGGGGCTTTTGGCGCATGTCCCGCACGCACTGGCGGACCGGGCTGTCTGAGCAGTACCGATCGCTGGTCAAGTCGGCCTTCCTGCGCTCGCTGCGGCGGCTGGTCCCCGAGGTCCGAATGGACGACCTCGCCGATCCCGGGGCCGGCGTAAGGGCCCAGGCGGTCGACCGGGCCGGCCGGCTGCTGCAGGACTTCGCGATCGCAGAGCGGCCCGGGGCCATACACGTCCTCAGCGCCCCTTCGCCGGGCGCGACCGCGTCCCTGGCGATCGGCCGCCACGTCGCGGGGCGGGCCAGGGAGATCTTCGGTCTTAGGGGACCCGGGCCGGCTACATGATCAGGACCCCGCGCAGGTTCTTCCCCGCGCGAAGGTCCGCGAAGGCGTCGTTGACCCCGTCCAGCGTGTAGGTGGAGGTGACCATGTCGTCGAGGTTGAGGCGGCCGGCCTGGTAGAGGGACAGCAGCCGCGGGATGTCGACCGACATGCGCGCGCCGCCGTACCCGGTGCCCCGGATGCACTTCTCGGTGAATGGGAAGTCCAGGGCGGGCAGCGACACCTCGTCGCCCATGGCGGCGCCGCCTATGACGACCTCGGTGCCGCCCTTGGCCGTCGCGTCCCACGCCTGGCGCATCACGTCGACGTTGCCGATCGCCTCGAAGGTGTAGTCGGCGCCGACCTCGGTGATCTCCCTGACCGCCTCGACCGCATCCACCTCGGAGGCGTCCACCGTGTGCGTCGCCCCGAAGCGCAGCGCCCCCTCGAGCTTGGCCGCCCTGTTGTCGACGGCGATGATCGGGTACGCGCCCGCCAGCACCGCCCCCTGTATCACGCTTATGCCGACGCCGCCGGCCCCGAAGACCGCGACGCTCTCTCCCGGGGACGGCCTTGCGGTGTTGATGACGGCGCCCACCCCGGTCATCACCGCGCACCCGACCAGGGCGGCCTTGTCGAGCGGCACGTCGGGCTGGACCTTGACCACGCTCTTCTCGTCGCAGACGGTGTACTCGGCCATCGTCGAGATCCCAAGGAAGTGGTAGTAGGGCACGCCGCCCCTGCTGAGGCGGGTCGTGCCGTCGGACAGGTACCCCTGGCCGATGACCGGCCCGCGGCCGAAGTCGCAGATGTTGGGCCTTCCGATCGCGCAGTACCTGCATGCGGCGCACGCGTATATCCAGGACAGCACCACGTGGTCGCCCGGCTCGACGGTAGTGACCGCGGCTCCGACCTTCTCGACGACGCCCGCGCCCTCGTGGCCCAGGACGATGGGCCGGGGGGACTCGAAGAACGGCTTTCCCGCCACGAAGACGTAGTCGGAGTGGCACACCCCGGACGCCGCGATCCTGACCATCACCTCGGTGTCCTTGGGATCGGCGAGTTCCACCTCCTCGACGGTCATGGGCTGTCCGTAGTCGTGCAGTGCTGCTGCCTTCATTCGTCTCCTCCGCTCGGATTGCAGTTTCCTGGCCGTCTGCGCCCGGGCACCTGTCTGTCACCTGCTCCCAGATGGTCCCCGGCGCCCGTGCCGCCCGTAGACGTTAGCAGGTTCGGCGCCTCCCGGCCCCGCGCCGCGAGGCGCCAGTCAGGATCGAAGATGGATGGGATCGCCCTGCCGACGGCACCCTGCCCCACCGCCGTGGTCCTATTGGCCGGCAGCAGGATCTGGTCTGGCGCCCGCCCTCCCGGCCCTTGCGATGGCGCTCCGCCTATGCCTAAATGGGCTCTCTGAGAAGTTGTCTGCATCTCTCAACAGGCTGTCCAAGGGGCTAAGGGCCGCGTACCGCGGGTCCGACGTCCGCCGTCGCGTCAGGGAGTTCGACGGCTGGACGGACAGGGCGCTCGCAGGGCGTGACGGCGCCGCCGTCTACGACCACGCCGAGACTGCCAGGGAATACTACGACCTGTGCAGCGAGATGATGACATTCGGCTGGGGAGAGTCCCTCCACTTCGCGCCGCTGTCGCCCGGGGAGACCCTTGAGGAGTCCAAGACAAGGCACCAGCGGCTGATGATCGCCAAGCTGGAGCTGAGCGAGGGCATGACCGTGATCGACGTGGGCTGCGGTATCGGTGGCCCGATGCGACGCGTCGTCCAGGAAGCCGGCGTCAGGGTCGTAGGGATCAACCAGAGCGAGGTCCAGCTGGACAGGGCGAAGTCGCTCAGCGCGGAGGCGGGGATCGACCACATGGTCGACTACCTCGCCTGCAGCTTCATGGACATGGGTGCAATAGAGGACGACACGTTCGACCGCGGCTACGCCATTGAGTCGACATGCCATGCGCCGGACAAGGCGGGCGCGTTCGCAGAGATATACCGCGTGCTCAAGCCCGGGGCCCTCCTCTGGGGCCAGGAGATGTGCCTGACGGACAGGTTCGACCCAGACGACCGTCGGCACCGTACCCTCAAGAAGGACCTGATGCACGGCATAGCGCTGAACGACATTGCGACCATGGCCGAGGTGAACCGGGACCTACAGTCGGCGGGCTTCGAGATAATCGAGGGGATGGATCGGGGGGAGGGGGCGGCGACCCCGTGGTACCGGCCCATGGAGGTCCGGCACGGGAGGCTTGGCAACGCGATATACAGGGTTCCTATGGGCCGCAAGCTGTTCATCGGGGCGGCCAGGGCTGCCGAGGTCGTGGGGGCGTTCCCGAGGGGCTCGGCGGAGGTCGTCAGGCTGATGGACCGCACCGCCAACGCCTACGTGGCCGGCGGGAGGGCCGGCATCTTCACGCCGCTCTACTGCTTCCTGGCCAGAAAGCCCCTCCGTCCCTGACCCCAGCCGGCTCCCCGTGCGGGGCCGGATGGCGCCCTAGACGTTCAGCTCGCGCCTCTGCTCGGCGACGTGGAACTTCAGCTTCCCGCTCGGCTTCAGCGACGGAATGGGGTTGTACCGCATCTTGAAGTTCTCGGGGGACACCTTGAGAGTGAAGTGGTGAGCCACCATCAGCACGTTGACGGCCAGCTGCAGCTCCATCCACCTTGAGCCAAGGCAGGTATGGGTACCCAGCCCGTAAGGTGCGTACCCGGGACTGAGGTGCTCGTTGCGCGGCGGCAGGTACCGGTCGATGTCGAACTTGTATGGATCGGGAAAGATGTCCTCCATGTAGTGCGTGGCCGTCTGGGCTATGACGATCTTGGACCCCACCGGCAGCTCGTAGTCCTCCACGACGCACGAGTTCATCACGTGTCGCATGGACATGGGGACGATCGGGTACATGCGCAGGCACTCCATCAGGAAGCGGTGCGTGACGTCTATGGAGGATGGCCTGAAGTCCTGCGCATCTGGGTCGCCGTCCCCAAACAGGCCGTCGGCCTCGGCCTGGATCTTCGAATAGATGTCCGGCTGTGACGCCATGGCGTACAGCGTGAAGCTGAAGGCGTCGCCGAGGTAGGCGCTGGCCACCAGCGCGGCCGTGAAGGCGAATCGCAGGTTCGACTCGGGCATGAACTGCGGGTCGCTCGCGTGCAGGCTTAGATAGTCGTCCACCAGGTTTCGGTGCTGTCCGGCCCGCTGGGCGGGCGTGTGAACGGCCTGCACCCGCTCGAGCAGCGTCTCCACGAGCTTTGCCCGGCGCTTCATTCCGGGCGTCTTGAGCATGAACTCGGGCATTATCTTCATTATATGCACGCTCAGCGCCCGCTCCTTGAACTTGAGCAGGTCGTCGATGAGATCCTGCGTCTCTACCCCGACCATGAAAGGCGAGATCTGAGCGTTGATCATTCGCCGGCTCATGTTGGTCGCCTGGTAGGATTCCCCGACCTTCCACTCCGTCATGTGGCCCCGAGCCTGACCGTATAGATCCTCCAGCTGCTGCTCCAGGCTCTTGCGGGAATAGGCTGCCGACAAGGCCTTGCGCAGCCGGAAATGGTCCGCGCCGTCGAGGGCGGGCAGCACACCGGCCGCGCCGTAAACAGCCTCGAAGCTCGCAAAGTAGTCCCTGGCTCTCAGGTACATTCGACCGCGCCGGTGCACCCAGTGATTCGTATCGGGACCGGCCAGGAAAATCATTGGCTCGGCAAACGGAGGGCGGAGCTGGAACACGGGCCCATACTCCTGTGCAAGATCCGTAAAGAGCGCGGGAACGTTGCCGTCGCGGACATGCGGGTTGAGCAGCAGCTTGGTCAGCGAGACTGTCGGAATCGTCTTGGTCAGGGAGGTGCGTCGAAGCACCGGGCCGGCGAGGTTGTGCGACACCGCGGCGGCGATGGACCTGCCGATCAGGTCCATCTTGCAGATGGCCTCTATGCGCTCCTCGGCCTCTTCATCAAGCGGAAACATGAAGCGAAAGACGTCGCAAGCGTTGATGAGACAGATGATGATGACATCCCTTGGATAGGGGATCTCATTTTCGAAGATCGCCTTGCTGATACGCGTCTTGACGAACTGCGCGCGGGTGCCTTTAGGGGACCCGCTGAACAGCTCCATGTGGGCCGTGTTGGGCGTCAGCGTCCAGAATCCGCCTTCATGGTGTTCCAGGATCTTCAGTTCGGCCAGGCGGTCCAGCGTCACATCGATGATCGATTCGGCCAGATGGGCGAGCCGCTCGATCCAATACTGGGCGTTCCTCTGGGCCGGCTCGGCCGCGATCTCCTTGAGCACGGGATCGAGGATGGGGTTGCCCGTCTCCGTGTCGTCGAGAAGGAAGAGGGAGTCCATGTCCGTGTCGATGCGGGACATGAGCGAAAGTTCCGCGAGCACGGCGCCGGTCACGGCGCAGTTCAGGTTCCAGCCGGGAACCTGGTGGAAGTAGCCGCTCTCCTCGTTGAGGAGCGTCAAAATGAGTTCGGCCGGCAGGCTTAACTGCTGGACCGTCGCATTCTCAGAGGGACTCATCGGTAGCGGTCCCCGTACATCGATTTGACACTCCTTTAGCCACCCTTAAGTCTGTGGCAGACATGGGCAGTATAACCCACCGGCCAAAACAAGGCTAGGAGACCGGGGCTGTCCTGGGCACACGTCTCGACCGTCGGGTCGCCGATGCGACCCGCCCGGCCAAGGCCGGGGCCTCAAAACAGGCGGGCCATCGACCGTCTGATCCGACGCCGGACAGGTGTGGGGCACGGACCGGCAGGCTCCCGGCCAGGACCATCGGCGAACCGGATGCGGGGCGACCCGAGCTGGGGCGGCAAGCGCCTACCGCGCCGCCGCAGCCCATTGGTGAGCGCGGGCCCGCAATTCGTCCGGGGGCAGCGGACGTCGCGCTGCCCGACCCGCACCCGCAGCACGGCGGCCGCGGTCGGGGTCTACGGAGTGTCCTCGACACAGGCCCTGAAGGGCGCCCCGGCGGCGCGGACTTTTCGACTTCGCGAACCGAATCGCGGCCCCGCACGCCGACACCGGACGGTTTCAGCACCCGCAGCCCCGGGTACGGCCGGCTGATCGCCGGCCGCAGGAGGGTTAGCTTCCACCGCGATAACGTGCACAATTGCGGCCCGAACCGGACCGGGGGCGGTTCAGCATCCCTTCGCCCGGGCCCCATACGGCCGGGGCCGGCGTGCGATACCTTGGACCGGTCCATCCCGGTTCATCAGGGCGGGCAACGAGCCCATCACGACCTTCGAAGGGGCCGAGGCCACCGCAGGGCCCGGCGACCCGAGGACATGTCATGCGAACTTACCAAGGCGGCCGCCGAATGAGGCCTGCGGGGCCAGCGGCCCTGCTGCTCTCGGCCTGCCTCGCCATGGCCTGCGGGGCCCCCACCCCACTCGCCCCGACCGCCGAGGCGCCGCCACCCGCCGCGGCCGGCCTCCCGGAGCTGAACGTCGTGCGCGCGCTCCCGCAAGTCTCGCTCAAGGGCATGACCAACCTGGTCCACGCCGGCGACGGCAGCGGGCGGCTCTACGTCTCGACGAAGGAGGGGGTCGTGACGGCGATCGAGCCGGACGGCGCGGGCACGTCCGTGTACCTCGACATCGCCGATCGCGTCAGCGACCGGGGGAGCGAAGAGGGACTGCTGGGGCTCGCCTTCGACCCCGGGTACGCCGAGAGCGGCCTGCTCTACGTGTACTACTCCGCCGCAGGGCCCCGCAGGTCGGTCGTGTCGCGCTTTGCCGCCGCTCCAGGGGGCCAGGCGGCAGACCCCGGGAGCGAGCTGGTCATCCTCCAGATCCCGCAGCCCTTCGCAAACCACAACGGCGGTCAGATCGCCTTCGGGCCGGACGGATACCTGTACATCGCCGTCGGCGACGGCGGCCGGGCGGGGGACCCGCTGGGCTCCGGCCAGGACAGGTCGACGCTGCTGGGGGCCATACTGCGCATCGACGTCTCGGCGGCGAGCGCGGCGACCCCCTACCGGGTCCCGCCCGACAACCCCTTCGCCACCGAGGGGGGAGGGGTCCGCGGCGAGATATGGGCGTACGGTTTGCGCAACCCCTGGCGCTTCTCATTCGACCCGGTCACCGGCGAGCTGTGGGCCGCCGACGTCGGCCAGAACGCGCGCGAGGAGATAGACCTGATCCGGCGCGGCCTCAACTACGGCTGGAACATCATGGAGGGCGGGGCGTGCCACTCGCCGCCACAGGGGTGCGACGCCTCGGGCCTCGAGCCGCCCGTCGCGGAGTACGGGCGCGACGGCGGCTGCTCGGTTACTGGTGGTCACGTCTACCGCGGGCACCGCGTCCCTGCCCTGCGCGGCGCCTACGTCTATGGCGACTTTTGCAGCGGAAAGGTGTGGGCCCTTCGCCACGACGGACAGGCGGTCGCCGAACACGCGCTGCTGGCCGATACGGACCTTCGCATCTCGTCGTTCGGGGTCGACGAGGCGGGCGAGCTCTACCTGCTCTCGTTCGACGGGGGGATATACATGCTGGCCCCGGGGCCGCGGGAGCCGCACGGATCGTAACATGGTGGGCCGCCGGGCGATGGTCCCGGGCGCCAAGGAGGACAGAACGTGGGATCGCACACGATAGCGCTGATACCGGGGGACGGGATCGGGGCCGAGGTCATCGACGAGGGGATAAGGGTCCTCGACTCAGCGTGCTCCGGGCGCGGCGCGGAGCTCGCGTACGAGCGGCTCGGCTGGGGCAGCGAGCGGTTCATGCGCACCGGTGCGATGATGCCGGACGACGCGCTCGATACCCTCGCCGCCTTCGACGCCATCTACCTCGGGGCCGTCGGGCACCCCGACCTGCCGGACCACGTCACCCTCAACGGGCTGCTGCTGCCCATAAGGCGCGCCTTCGACCAGTACGTGTGCCTGCGCCCATCGGCGCTCCACCCCGGGGCGTCGTCGCCCCTGGCCGGCTACGGGCCGGGGGACATCGACATGGTCGTCGTGCGCGAGAACACCGAGGGGGAGTACGCCGACGTCGGCGGCTTCCAGTACCGCGGGCATCCGGGGGAGATCGGGGTGCAGACGGCCGTGTTCACGCGGCGCGGATGCGAGCGCGTCATCCGCTACGCCTTCGAGCTGGCCCGAGAGCGCGGGGGCAAGGGGCGCGTGGCCTCGATCACCAAGTCCAACGCCCAGGGCTACGGGATGGTCGTATGGGACGACGCGTTCCGCGCCGAGGCCGCCCTGCACCCCGACATCGAGACCGAGTCGCTGCTGGTCGACGCCGCCTGCATGGAGTTCATCCGCCGCCCCGAGAGCTTCGACGTGGTGGTCGGCTCGAACCTGTTCGGGGACATCCTCACCGACATCGCCGGGGCGATCACCGGCAGCATCGGCCTGTCGGCCAGCGGCAACATCGACCCCGAGCGGCGCTTCCCGTCAATGTTCGAGCCCGTCCACGGCAGCGCCCCGGACATAGCCGGCCGAGGCATCGCGAACCCCATGGCAGCCATCCTCTCCGGGGCGATGATGCTGCGCCACCTCGGCGAGGCGCCCGCCGCGGCGGCGGTCGAGTCGGCCGTGCTAGGGGTGCTCGCGGACGGGTCGGCCCTGACCCCGGACCTGGGCGGGCGCGCATCCACCTCCGAGGTGGGGTCCGCCATCGCCGCCGCGGCCGCCTAGGCGGACCGGCGGTGGGATATGATGAGGGCAGCGCGGGAGTAGCTCAGTGGTAGAGTCCCTGCCTTCCAAGCAGGCTGTCGCCGGTTCGATCCCGGTCTCCCGCTCCACACCCTCCGGCTAGCAGGCCATCCAGCCCCCGTCGACCGGCAGCGAGTGGCCGGTCACGTACGAGGCGCCGGGGGAGCACAGCCAGACCACCGCGGTCGCCACCTCCTGCGGTGGCGCGAAGCGCCCTATGGGCTCGCGCTCGAGCCACTTTCGCTCGAGCTCGGGACTGGTCTCGAAGACGCCGTCGATCATCGGCGTGAGGATGATGCTCGGGCACACGGCGTTGATCCTTATGCCGCGCGCCGAGTACTCGATCGCGGCCTGCTTGGTCATTCCGATCACCCCGTGCTTGGAGGCGTTGTAGGCGGAAGACGCCCCGCCCACGAGGCCCGCGATGGAGGCGGTGTTGACGATGGCGCCCCCGCCGCGCTCGAGCATCCGGGGTATCTCGCGCCTCATGCAAAGCCACACGCCCTTGAGGTTCACGGCGATCACCCGGTCCCACTCGTCCTCGGGAAAGTCCACGGTGGTCGCAAGCGGTCCCGCTATGCCGGCGTTGTTGAAGGCGTAGTCCAGCCCGCCGAAGGCCCCGTCCGCGAACTCGACCATCGCCTCGACCTCGGCGTCGACCGAGACGTCCGCCCTCACCGAGACGGCCTCCCCGCCCGCGGCGCGGATCCCGGCCGCGGCGGCCTCGGCCGCATCCCCGTCGCGGTCCGACACGACGACGCTCGCCCCGTGCGCGGCGAACTCGTCGGCCGCGGCGCGGCCGATCCCCGACCCCCCGCCCGTCACCAGCGCGGTTCTGCCCTTCATATCCGCTTCCATGACGATCCTCCCCGGCAGCGTGGATGCCGCGATCTTATATCAGACCTCCGCCTAATCCCCGCCGAGCCGGTATACTTTGCGGCTTATGGGGAACGTTCTGGTGGTCTCCGGCGAGCGGGGCGAGGGCAAGACCGCCATCGCGGCCACGCTCGCCCACCGCGCGGCCGAATCGGGCCGCAGCGCGGCGGCCGCAAAGCCGCTAGGCACCGAGGGTGAGATCGGCGAGCGCTCCGACGCCGAGGGCTTCGAGCGGTTGCTGGGCGACTCGGCGTCGGGTCCGACGGCGCCGATCCCCGGGGGCGGCCTTGACGCGGGCGCGCTCGACGCGGCGGCCCGGGCGTGCGCCGACCTGGGGGCCGATTCGGTGTTCGCCGAGTGCTCCTCCGACCTGGGGCCGGCCGACGCGTCCAGGCTCGCCGACGCGCTGGACGCCGCCGTTCTGATCGTCGCGCGTCACCGCCACGGTATGAGCGCCGCGGACATCGCCGGGCTGGCCGAGCCCTTCGCCGCGCGCCTGGCCGGCGTGATCCTCAACGCCCGCGGGACCTACATGGGCACCGAGGCGGCGGCGCTTGCCGGGCAGGTCGAGGCCGGCGGAACGCGCGTGCTGGCGACGATTCCCGAGGACCGGCGGCTGCTCGGGGTGACCGTGCGGACCGTCGCCGACCACCTGGGCGGCCGCTTCCTGCTCGGGCAGGAAGAGGCGGACGGGCTCATCGAGCACTTCCTGGTGGGCGGCTGGATGATGGACGAGGGCGCCCTGTACTTCTCGACGCGCGACGACAAGGCGGTGCTGATCCGCGGCGACCGCCCGGACCTGCAGATGTCGGCCCTCTCAACGCCGACCAGGGCACTGGTGCTCACCACGGGCACGGAGCCGATAGAGTACGTGCTCCACGAGGCGGGCGAGGAGGGCGCCGCGCTGATCGTCGTCGAGCAGGGCACCGTCGAGGCGATGGAGGCGCTGGGAACCATCGTCGAGTCGGCCCGCTTCGACCACCCGGCCAAGCTCTCCCGCATGTCGGAGCTGATGGACCGGCACGCCGACACCGCCGCGCTCGCCGCGCTCGGTCAGGCGTAGAGCAGCGCCCCCGCTATCGAGACCAGCGAGCCCCCGTCCTCGTCGGCCGGGCACTGGTCGTACCCCATGCTCACCCCGTCCACCGGCCCACCGCCGGCGCGCCTGAGCACCTCGAGCATGATGTAGACCGGCGCAAGGCCGCAGATGCGCCGCCTGTCGCCCTCGGCGGCCGACAGGGACAGGAAGCGCTCGGCGTCGCCGTCGCAGATGGCCGCGAGCGACTCCTCGTCGTGGGCCCTCAGGGCGCCGCGGGCAGGGCCCGAGACCGGGGCCGGGTCCCCGAACGTCGGCCCCACGTGCGCCAGGTCCCCGGCCGCTATCACGAGAGTGGGGCGCTCCGCGGCCGCCTCGGCCAGCGCGTCCATCGCCGCGTCCAGCGCCGGGTCGTCGGCCGGCCGGCCTCCGCCGGAGACGAAGTCGACGAACGAGCCGCACAGCACCGGCACCAGTTCGGGCGGCTCGGGCTCCGTGAAGCAGTGCATCCACACGCTCGCCAGCTCGATCGAGTGCTCGCTGCGGTGGTGCAGCTCCTGGGCGAAGGCGGCCCCCTCCCCGACCGCGGCCGCAACGCGGTCCACCGCGTCCAGCGCCGTCGGCAGCACGCCGAGCGGGGTGGCGTAGCGCTGGCGCGTCGGCGTGATGGCGGCGGGGGCGCCCATGTGGTCGGTGCCCAGCACGATCACCCGCTCAAGGCCCGCAAGGTCGGCCCCCGCCGCCCTCCAGGTGCCCGCGTAGGTGCGCCCTCCCCTCGCGTAGTCGATGTGCGGGCAGAGCATCCCCGCCAGGCGCCGGTCGCTCCCCACCGCCGCCGCGGGGGCGTCCCCGCACAGCCCGGCGACCGTCTCCCTGAGCGCGGCGGCGTCGGAAGGATAGACAGAGCCTGCGTGGAACGGGGGCCGGCTCGGGGCCGAGCGGTACTCGCCTAGCGCCCGGGCCACGGCCGACTCGTACGCCGGACCCTCCAGCAGCAGCGCGGCGTCGAGGCCGTCGAGCAGCTCGCGGATGCGCTGCTCGCCCATGTCGATCCCGGTGCGCAGGGTGAACGCCGCGCCCAGCGACCGGGCGTCCCGCGTCCCGTCGCAGAGCGCCAGGAGCGGGACCAGCGGGGCCGGCACCAGCAGGTTGTCGTCGGTCAGCGACAGCGGGTCCCGCAGGTGCAGGAACGAGCCACCGTCGTGCTCGATCCACCGCAGGTCGAGCGAGCGCAGCCTGGGCCGGGCGCCATCGCCCCGGCCCGGCGGCCGGGCCCCGGGTCCGGCCTGGCCGGGGTCCGGATCCCGTCCGATCGCGGTCTACCCGGTCGGCAGCAGGCTGTGCGTGGAGACCCCGCCTATCGCTATCACGCCGTAGGCGTTGTAGCCCCCGATAGCAACGATGCCGATGCAGTTGACGCCGCCGATCGCGATCAGCCCGATCGCGTTCACGCCGCCGGCCGCGACGATGCCCATGGAGTTCACGCCGCCGATCGTCACGCCGCCCATCGCGTTGAACAGGGCGACGGCGGCGGCGCCCACGGCGTTGTACGCCGCGGCTGCGACTATCCCCAGTGCGTTGTACCTGCCAACCGCGACGGGGGCTACGACGTTCCTGCCGGCGTTGGCCATGGCCTCGGACATCTCCATGTCTGCTCCTCCTTGACTGAACTGGCTGCGGGTGATCCGGGTCCGCCCTGCGGGCGGCCGCTCGACCGGGAACGCTATAGGGAGCGCGGCCCCGCGGTCAAACCGGGCCGGGCGGGCCGCGCCGCGAGTTGGTCTAGAATTGTCGGGGATGCGAACGACCACACACCCCGGCGCCGCGGCGACGCTCGGACTGTGCCTGAGCGCGGTGATCGCCCTGGCGGCGGCGGCCTCCTGCGTCCGGGACGACGGGGCCGGCGACCTCGAGCGCAGGGCCCAGGAGATCAACAGCACCGTGATGTGCCCGGTCTGCCCCGGGGAGTCGATCGACCAGTCCCAGAACCCCCTGGCCGAGAGGATGCGCGGGATCGTCATGGACCGGCTGCGGGCGGGCTGGACCGAGCGGCAGATAAAGGACCACTTCGTCGAGTCCTACGGCGACAGCGTGCTCCTGTCCCCGCCGGCGCGGGGCATCTCGCTGCTCGCCTGGATCCTCCCGCCGGTCGCCGCGGCCGCGGCCGTGGTGGGGGTGGTGCTCGCGATGCGGGCCATGCGGCGCGGCCGCGAGCCCGCCGAGGTGCTCGAGGGGGCCGAGCTGACCGGGGACGAGTACGCGGAGTACGCAGAGAGGGTCGAGCGCGCGCTGGGCGACCGGGAGCCGGGGCCGTGACCCGCCCGGGCCCGCGGGGGCGCTCCGGGGAGCCGGCTTGCTCGTAGACGCAGGGGCCATCGCCCTCGCGGTCGCCTTCGTCGCCTCGGCGTACGTCGCCGTGGCCTCGCTGGCCGCGGGGCTGCGCCGCGTGCCCGAGCTCGCCGTAAGCGCACGGCGGGGCCTGTACTCGATCCCCCTGGTCCTGGGCCTTGCGACCGCGGCCCTTGTGCACGCCTTCGTGACCAACGACTTCTCGGTGCGATACGTTGCCGAGAACTCCAACCTGGCGATGCCGCAGTCGTACACCTGGGTCGCGCTGTACGCCGGCAACGCAGGCTCGCTGCTGTTCATCGCGCTGGTCTTCTCCATCCTAGCAGCCGTCGCCGCCCTCACCATCCGCCGCAGCCTGCCGCAGACGACGCCGATGGCCATCGGCGTAATGGCGCTGGTGCTCACCTTCTTCCTGGGCGTGATCGTCTTCCTGGCAAACCCGCTCGAGCGCCTGCCCGTCACGCCGCCCGACGGCGCCGGGATCAACCCGCTGCTGGTGCACTTCGGCATGTTCATCCACCCGCCGGTCCAGATGACGGGGCTGGTGGCGGTCGCCATCCCCTTCAGCATCGCGGTGGGCGCGATGCTCGCCGGGCGGGGCGGACGCGACGAGTGGGTCGACCTGGGCCGCATCTGGGGGATGATCTCCTGGCTAGTGCTCACGCTCGGGCTGCTGCTGGGCTCGTGGTGGGCCTACACGATCCTGGGCTGGGGCGGGTACTGGGCCTGGGACCCGGTGGAGAACTCGGCGCTGATGCCGTGGCTTGCGATGACGGCGTTCATCCACTCGATCATGGTGCAGCGCCGCCAGGGGATGTTCCGGATGTGGAACATGGTCATCATCATCGTCGCCTTCACGCTGGCGCAGATGGGCATGTTCATCAACCGGGGCGGCCCGGTGCCGTCCGTCCACTCCTTCGCGCAGTCGACGATGGGCTGGCTGTTCCTGATGTTCATGGGGGTGACGCTCGTCGGGTCGCTGGCGGCCTTCGCCTGGCGCATGGACACGCTCAGGAGCCGCGGCCGGCTCCAGTCGCTGCTCTCGCGCGAGGCCATGTTCCTGCTGCAGAACGTGCTGTTCCTGGTCGTCGCGGCGATCACGCTGTGGGGATCGATCTTCCCGGTCATAGCCGACGCCAGCGGCGACACGGTCACCGTCGGCGAGCCGTACTTCAACCGCACCGCCGGGCCCGTGATGCTGGTGATCGTCGGGCTGATGGGGCTGGGCCCGCTGTTTCCCTGGAGGCGCGCGACGGCGCGCAACCTGGCCCGCGCGCTCGCCGCGCCGGCCGCGGCCGGCCTGTTGGCGGGGGTGCTCGCCGCCGCGCTCGGGATGAGACAGCCGGTGGCGGCGCTCGCCATCGCGGTCTGCGCCGCCGCGGGGGCGGCCGTGCTAAGCGAGTGGCTGAGGGGGACCCGGTCTAGGATGAGGAGGGGCGAGGCGCCCTGGACGGCGTTCGGGCGGCTGCTCGCCAGCAACCGGCCCAGGTACGGAGGCTACATCGTCCACCTGGGCATACTGATGCTCGCCATCGGCGCGACCGCGTCGTCGTTCTACGGAATCCAGCGCGACGTGGCCCTGGCGCCCGGCGAGAGCTTCGCGCTCGACGAGTACTCGGTGACGTACATCGACTCGGAGCGCCGCCTGTTTCCCGACAGGGAGGAGCGCATCGCGCGCTTCGAGCTGAGCATCGACGGCGAGCCGGCCGGCGTGATGGAGCCGACCCGCACCTTCTACCCCTCCTTCCGCATCGGGGCGACCCGCGCCTCCATACGCTCGACGCCCGTCGAGGACTTCTACGTCATACCGTCCGAGTTCTCGGACGACGGGGGCGCGGTGTTCCGCGTGCACATCAGCCCGCTGGTGTGGTGGATGTGGCTGTCGGGACCGGTCATGGCGGCGGGGGCCCTGTTCGCCCTCACGCCTCAGAGGCGGCCCTCGCCGGCGCACGTCCGGCTCCCGCGGGGGAGCCAGGCGGCGGGCGCCTGAGCCGCGGCCGGGCGCGGCCCCGAACGACCGCCGGAGTCCGCGGGCCTTGCTCGTCCTGATAGCGGTCCTGATCGCCCTGGTGCCGGCCGCCATCGCCCTGTACCCGATAGTGAGGCGCATCGGGGCCGGCGAGTTCGACGAGGACGAGTCCAGCGTCTCCGCCGAGCTTGCGAGGCGGTGGGAGAGCGCGGTCGCAGGGCTCAGGACGGCGGAGCTCGAGGCGTCGATCGGCAACCTGTCCGAGGAGGACCACCGCTGGCTCAGGGATCAGTACACGGCCGAGGCCGCGCTGGTGATGAAGGCCATGGACCTGGAGCAGCAGGAGGAGGAGCAGCTGCTCTCGCGCATGAGGGCCGAGGTGGCCGAGGCGCGCAGAAGGGCTCTCGGGCCGGACCCGGGCGGCGATCCGCCGTGATCCGGCTCGCCCCGGCGCTCGCGCTGATGGCGGCCGCGGCGATCTGGGCGCCGCACGCACCGGCGCTCGCCCAGTCGCCGTCCGGACCCGTGACCATCACCGGCACGGTCGCCAACGGCACCGATGGGGGCGACCCCGTCGAGGGGCTGTCGGTCGTGCTGCACCGCAACACCGCAGAGGAGCTTGGCGAGACGCGCACGGAGGCGGGCGCGGACGGCTCCTTCGCGTTCGACGCGGTGACATACGACCCCGACCTCGCCTACGGCGTCTCGGTCTTCTACAAGGGGGCGCTCTACGGGGCCAACCTGGACCTTTCGGCCGGCCAGCCCGGGCCAGTGGACCTCACCATCTACGAGCCCATACGAAGCGACGAGGTGATCACCGCCGAGCTGGTGTCGGTGCTGATCAACGGCGCAGACCCGGCGTCGCAGACGCTATCGGTCCTGGAGATCGCGCGGCTGGTCAACGGCTCCGACCTGGCCTACGTGCCCGGGCCCGAGCCGATGCAGATCCTCCGGTTCGCGCTCCCCGAGGGGGCGAGCGAGCTGCGCGTCGACACCAGCCTGCTGGTCGCGGACATCTTCCAGGTCGACCGCGGGTTCGGGGTGTCGGCGAGCCTGCCGCCCGGAACGCACGAGGTCCTCTACTCGTACCGCTTCCCCTACTCGGGAGCGGAGCAGCTCTTCACCAGGACCCTTCGGTACGGCGCGGGGTCGCTGCGTTTCGTGGTCCCGAGCGGCGTCGCCGGGATCGGCCGGTCGTCGATCGGCCGGGCCCAGGCCATGGACATCGGGGAGGCGCCGTTCGAGGTGATCGAGGCCGGGGACGTGCCCAGGGGCCACGTCCTGACCGTGACGCTCACGGACCTTCCCGTGCCCGGCCTGGGAGACCGCGTCTCGAGGACGCTTTCCACCCTTCGCTGGGAGCTGGCGGCCCCGGTGGCGCTGGGGGTGGTGGTCGCCGCGGCGGCGGCCTACGCGCTGTGGAGGAACCGTCGCCGCGGGCCCGCGCCCGCGCCGGCCAGCGGGCACTTCGACGAGCGGGAAGCGGCCCTGGCAATGATCGCCGAGCTCGACGAGCTGCGGCGCGCGGGGGGTATAGGCGACGAGGAGCACCGGCGGCGGCGCTCGGTGCTCACCGCCCGGCTCGCAAGGCTCAGGGCCGGGGAGACGGACCCGGGCGGCTAGACTACGTGGACGCCCGCCGGGTGCTCGTGCGAGGCGTACTCGGCGGCCAGGATGCCCATCACCACGGAGTCAAAGCGAGCGCCCTCGTGGGGCCTGCTCTTCCTGAGCGTGCCCTCGTGGACGAAGCCGAGGTGCTCGAACATCTTTCGCGCCGCCTCGTTGTACTCGGGCACGTCGACCCAGACGCGGTAGAGCCCCCACTCGTTGAAGCACGAGTCCAGGGCCGCGGCGGCGGCGGCGGTGCCGTAGCCCTGGTGCCACAGGTCCTTTCGGCCGATGAGGATGGACAGCTGCCCGTCGCCGAGCGCCTCCTCTATCGCCACGTGCACCTCGCCGATGTGCTCGCCGGACTCGGTCCCGACGGACAGGATGCGGTGCTCGGGGTTGCCGAAGGTGCGCTCCCACTCCGCCTCGTCGGCCGATTCGACCACCTCCGGGTGGTAGCCCAGGTGGGCGGGGTCCCCGTACGAGTAGCGGCCGAACCAGCTCTCGGCCACCTCGTCGTCGGCGAGCCACTGCCTGATCCTGGCCACGTCTTCGCGGGCGACCGGGCCCAACCGGACGGTCTGCTTGGCCATGGTCCCACCTCCCTCGAGCGCCCTACGCCCCCTGGCGGACGGGCGGATTATAGCAGCCGGGCCCGACGCTACGCCCCGCCGGGCGGCCACACCCGCACCCGCCCGTAGCGCCCGTCGTAGCCCGGCTCGACCGAGACCGTCCCCGCGCGGGCGAGGCCGATCCCCTCCGCTATCCGGTCGGTGCTCGCCGCCTCGACGTCGGCGAGCGGCGCGGCCGTGAGCACGCCGATCTCCCCGCCTAGCTCGGCGACCAGCCGCATGTAGTGGCCGCGCACGGCCGCGGACTGGGGCCTCCTTCCGACCGCCTCCGCGACGATGTCGGCGAGGCCGACAATACGCCGGAACGGCGGGCGGCCCGCGTCCCCGTGGACCAGCCCTCCGGCGTCCGTCCAGGTCCTCACGCTCCGGCCGGACAGCTCCGCCACCCTGTCGGCCACGCCCCGCGTCGCGCCGCGGCCGCACACCGGGCAGGGCCGCTCCGGCGGTTCGGCCGGATCGGCCCTGTACCCGCAGGCGCGGTGGCCGCCGAGGTGGTACTTGCCCTGGGCGGGGTGCATCTCGAGCGTCGACGCGACTGCGCCGGTACGCAGGCCGTCGGCGAGCGACCCGTAGCCGGGCTCGCCGCGAAGCAGCGTCGCCTCCCTGCCCAGCCGGGGCGCCGAGTGCGCGTCCGAGAACGAGACCAGTGTGAAGTCGTCGAGGCCGGGGACCGTCCAGTTCATGGCGGGATCGGACGACAGCCCGGTCTCGACAGCGGCGACCCCCTCGACCGCGTCCCCGAAGCACTCGGCAAGCGAGTCGAACCCGGACCGGGCCCCCAGGGCCCCGTACCACGGCGTCCAGACGTGGGCGGCCACCACCAGGCAGTCCGGGTCGACGCCCCGGGCCAGGTGCACCAGGTCGCGCGGGGAGAGACGCACCGTCGGGCGGCCGTCGGCGTCCATCCTGCCGAAGCGCGCGAGCTGCCGGCCGAGGTCTCGGGCCGACCCGATCGACGGGACGAACAGCAGCACGTGCACGCGCCTCGAGCGCCCGGCCAGCCGCGACACCGAGCACACCTCCGTGCCCAGCACGAAGCGCACGCCCCCGTGCTCGAACAGCCCGTCGCCCGCTTCGGCGAGCCCGGCGGCGATCTCATCCAGCCAGGCCGGGTGGGTGAAGTCGCCGGCCGACAGCAGGTCGATGCCCTTGAGGCGCGCCCAGCGGCTGAGCTCGGGCAGGTCGAGGCGGCGGCTGGAGGCGTACGCGTAGCGCGAGTGGACGTGCAGGTCCGCTACGAACGTCTCGCCGCGGGCTACCCGCCCGCCGGGGCCGGGCCTAGGCGGAGCGGGCGACGGAGGCGACCGCGTCGGCGAGGATGTCCACCTCCTCCTCGGTGTTGAAGAAGGCGGTCGACGCCCTGACGGCCGGCGGATAGCTTATCTGGCGCACCAGGATGTGCGGGTCCCCGGCCCACAGCCGCGCCGCGACGTCGGCGGCCTCCATGCCCTCGACGCGGAAGCTGGTCAGCCCCGAGCGCCCGGGGCCCTCCATCGGCGAGAGGACCCTCACCCCCGCGGCATCGGACAGCCGCTCCCTGAGCCGGTCGCCCAGGGCGACCTGCCTTGCCTCGATCTCGCCGGGGCCGAGGTCTAGGACGGCCTGGGCGGCCGCCAGGTAGCCGGCCCTGAGGGGGACGCTGGTGGTCGAGACCATGAACTTGTCGATCTCGTCTGTCCTCGGCTCGAAGCCGCCTATCAGGTCGTGGGACCAGGCGAACCCGAAGCCCACCCGGGCGGGCGTGAGCTCGGGGATCATCTCGCGCCGGATGAAGAGCGCCCCCGTCTGGTCGGGGCCCAGCAGCCACTTCTGGCCCGGCGACGAGTAGAAGTCGGCCCCGAGCGCGTCCATGTCCAGCTCCAGGTGCCCCGGGCCCTGCGCGCCGTCCACCAGGACCATGGCGCCCGCGTCGCGGGCCGCGGCGGCTATCTCGGCCACCGGCATCCTCAGGCCCGACGAGTACTGGACGTGGCTGAGCATCACGAGCCGGGTCCTGGGGCCCATCGCTCCGGCGTACAGCGAGACGATCTCCCCGTGGGCTGCGTCCGGGGCGGGGCTGACCACGCGCAGGTCGACGCCGCGGCGGGCCCGCAGGCCGTAGGCGGGCAGCAGTACGGAGGGGTGCTCGAGGTCGCAGATGACCACCTCGTCCCCCTCGCGCCAGTCGATGCCGTTGATCACGACGTTGAGGCCCTCGGTGGTGTTCTCCGTCAGCAGGACCTCCTCGGCGGAGGCGCCGAACAGCCGCGCGGCGGCGGCCCTGGCGTCCTCCCTGATGCGGGCGCCGGACTCGAGCACCTCCGGCGTGGTGGGCCCGCCGTAGCTCTCCTGGCGCAGCCGCCTCTCGATTGCCTCGACCACGTAGGTCGGGGACGGGCCGGACCACCCGGTGTTGAGGTAGATCCTCTCGGCGAGGGCGGGTATCCCGGCGCGTATGGCCTCGATGTCCAGGGTCAAGTGGGGCCTCCTTTGGCCGTGACCGGCGTCGGCGCGGTCCGGGAGATCCGAGCGGCGCTAGAGCGGCAGGAACACGGTGGCCCGCTCCTGGGACGAGCGCTGCACGGCCTCCGTGAACTCCATGTAGCGTACGCCGTCCTGGAACGAGGTGAGCCGCACGTTCTCCTGGCCGCGGATGGCGCCGATGAACTCCTCCTCGACCCGCCAGTGCCCGCGCTCGTCGTCCGGCACCTCGATCGGCTCGAGGCCCGAGTCGCCCCTGCGCCCACCGGCCAGCGTGCAGCGCTCGATGTGGAGCCCCTCGGCGTCGATCAGGTCCGCCGCCTCGACGCGTATCGTCCCCTCGGATCCGAACAGCCAGACCCGGTCGCCCGGGGCGTGGCCGGTCACCGAGGAGAAGCGCAGCCGCCCGAGCGGTCCCGAGGCGAACTCGGCGAGCACCTCGAGGTGGTCGGGAATCGATATCGTGCGGACCGTGCCGTCCGAGTCGCGCCTGGACCGCACGTGCGTGCGGCCCACGGCGGTCACCGAGCTGGCGGGGCCGATCCAGCGCATCAGCGCCTCGTACCAGATTCCCATGACCATCACGTTCATGCCCGACAGGTCGCGGTCGTGGCGCCAGTGCATGGGCCCGTCGCGGTCGACGAACCCGCCGATGTGGATGGCCATGTCCACCGACAGCACTTCGCCAAGGTATCCGTCGGATACCAGGCGAGCGAGCGTTCGGTCCACGGCGAAGGTGGTGGGGGAAGGCACTATCTGCGTGACCAGTTCCGGGTGCTCGAGCGAGGCGGCGAGCATCGTGCGCGCCTCCTGTGCGTCCATCGCCATGCGCGCCTCGGTGAGCACGTGCTTTCCGGCCTCGAGGCACGCGAGCGTCATGGGCATGTGCATGTACGGCCAGGTGCCGATGCACACGGCGTCTATGTCCGGGTCGTCCACGAGGTCCGTCCAGCGGGCGTAGACGCGGGGAATGCCGAGCTCGGCGGCCGCGGCGCGCCCGGAGGCCTCGGTGCGGTTGGCCACGGCGACCACCTCGACGCCCTCGATCGCCCGAAAGCCAGGGATGTGCTCGAGGCGCGTGTTCGCGCCCGCGCCCACGATTCCGACCCTGATCGTCTCGGCCATGCTCGCCTCCCCCCTAGCTGCCCGCGGCCGGGTGCCACAGCCGGCCTCTCGCTCCGGTCCGGCCCCACAGCAGGTAGCCGTCGATCGTCGTCACGTACATCTCTGAAAGGTCCGGACCGGCGAACGTGCAGTTGGTGGGCCGGTCGACGGGCACGCGGTGCCTCTCGACCACCTCGCCGGAGGGGGCGAAGACGTACAGGCTCGGGCCCGGCCCTCCCTCGGCGAACCCCGCGGTCGCCCAGATGTTGCCGTCCGTGTCGAGCACCATGCCGTCGATGCCGCGCCACTCCCCGAAGTCGTGGAGCACCTCGGCGTCGCCGAGCGACCCGTCGGGTCGAACCGGGTAGGCCCTCAGCTGGCGCAGCTCGTCCGGCCTGCGCCCGCTCTGGGCGACGTAGAGCACCGTGTGGTCCAGGTTGAACAGCAGCCCGTTGGGGCGCGTGGTGTCGAAGGTCGCCCGGGCCGCGGAGTAGCCGCCGCCCGGCGCGGGGTCGAGGCGGTAGACCGACTCGTGGTCCAGGTCCATCTGCGAGCGGTCCTCGGACCAGGCACCGCCCGCGCCCTCGTAGAAGGGATCGGTGAACCAGATGCGCCCGGCGTCGTCGATCGCAAGGTCGTTGGGGATGTTGTAGCGCCGCCCCTCGAACGAGTCGGAGATGACGGTGACGGCGCCCTCCCCGTCGTATCGCACGACCCGGCGCGCCCCGCCCTCGCAGCCGTAGTACCGGCCCGCCGAGTCGAACATCGTGCCGTTGCACCAGTTCGTGCCGGTGCTGTGGACCGAGGTCAGCCGGGTGGCGGGGTCATAGGAGAGTATGCGGCTGGTCGGGATGTGCGTGAACAGCAGCCGCTCGCCGTCCCAGGCCGGGCCCTCTGTCACGCCGCCGAACGGCCCGGCCACTATCGTGAGTTCCATCAGGTGTCGCGCCCTCCCATCTGGCTCAGACCACTTCCAGCGACTCGCCGATGTCCACCACCCGCTCGCCGGTGATCGCGGACCCCGCGGCCCGGATGGCGGCCAGGTCCGCGCGGTAGCCCGCGTGCGCCTGCCGCGCGTCGCTGGAGTGGAGCACGAACCGCGCCCCCTCGCCGAGCCACTTGACCGTAAGGTCGACGGTCTGGTGGTGGATCAGCACGGGCACGCCCCTCTCGGTGCAGGTGCCTATGATGGTCCGCAGCGCCGCCTCGTAGTCCGGGTGATCGTACCGGTCGGGGATGCCCAGCGACACGGTCAGGTCGTTGGGGCCGACGAAGACCGCGTCCACGCCCGCAACGCCGAGCAGATCCGGCAGGGCCTCGACGGCGGGCACGCTCTCGATGCCGATGATGCAGACCGAGTTGCGGTTGAGGTTCTCGAGGTACGCCCGCGTGTCGTCGCTGGGGAACACCCCGCGCTCGACGGCCCTTCGCAGCAGCGCCCCCTTCAGCGGCCGCCACTTGCAGGCGCCCACCACCTCTCGCACCTCCTCGACGGTCTCGCAGTAGGGGGCGAGCACCCCGTGGGAGCCGGCGTCGATCGCCATCGTCACGTAGTGGGCGGCCGGGATGGGGATCCGCACGATCGGGGCGGGCCCGTCCTCGGGCAGGGCCGAGAGGTAGTCGGCCACGTCGGTGCGCCCGCGCGGGGTGTGCTCGGTGTCGATGATGACGTAGTCGAGACCCGTGTCGGCGACGCGCGCCGCCCACAGCGGGCTCCTGCCGAGGGTGATCATCGAGCCGTAGACGACGGCTCCCGACCCGACCTTTTCTATGAGCTGCTGTCCGTTCAAGCCTGAGATCCGCAATGGCCGCGCGCGCCTTATCACTCGGGCGCGCGCGACGGCGGGCTCGATTGTATATTGCGCCCGGCGACTGTCAAGAAAGCGCGCCCGGCGCCCCGGCGCCGCGGTTTGACCGCCGCCCTCGGCGGCTGCTAGCCTGCGCTCCGCCGTCCCCGCGAGCCCCTCCGCCCGGCGGGGGCCGGAGCGCCCAACAAAGGCACCGAGTCGCCCCTCCCAGTCCCCTGAAATCCATCCCACCCAGCTGGACGGTCCTGGCCACCGGCTTCACCGTCCTGTTCTTCGGCGGCGGGGCGCTCTTCTCGTTCGGCCTGCTGCTCGTTCCGATGACAGAGGACCTGGGCTGGAGCAGGTCGTCGCTGTCCCTCGCCCTCACCACGTTCATGGTCGTCTCGGCCCTCGCGATGCCGCTTGTCGGAAGGATCGTGGACCGAGGCGACATCCGGGTGGTGCTCGCCGCCTCGGTGACGCTGGTGGCGATAGGCACGGGGCTGATGTGGGGGATCACCGCCCACTGGCAGGTGTTCGTCCTGTACGGGATCGTCTTCGCCCTGGGCAACGCAGGGTCCTCCATACCCACGGTGAGCGTGATGGTCTCGCGGTGGTGGAGCGCGGGGCGGGGCCTGGCCAACTCGGCGGCCATCGCGGGCATGTCCCTTGGCCAGCTGGCCATAATCACCGTCCTGGCCTCGCTGCTCACCTCGATCGGGTGGCGGGTCTCTTACGCCGTGCTCGGCGCGGCCAACCTGTTCATCGTCGTGCCGCTGGTCCTGGCGTTCGCCCGCTCCAGGCCGCCAACTCCTCCCGAGCGGCGCGCGGCCGGGGAGGCCGGGCCGCGCACCGCCCCGGAGCGGCCGGTCGTAAGGGCGGAGGGCCTCTCGGACCTCGCGCGCTCGCGCTACATGTGGCTGCTGGTGGGAATGTTCGCCATATGCGGCTTCCAGGACTTCTTCGTCTCCACCCACGTGGTGGCCTTCGCGCTGGACCACGACGTGGGGGACCTGCTGGCCGGAAACATGCTGGCGCTGATGGGCCTGACCGCCCTGGGCGGCGTGATGGCCTCGGGCTACCTGTCCGACCGCTACGGGCCCGCAGTGCCGTCCGTGATCTGCTTCCTGGTGCGCACGGCCATCTTCGCCTTCATCCTGGCGAGCCAGACGACCCCCAGCATCGTCGCGTTCGCGTTGCTGTACGGCTCGACGTTCCTGATCACGGCGCCGCTGGTGGTGATCTTCGCCGGGCAGATCTTCGGCCAGCGCCACCTGGGCACGGTGACCGGGATCCTGTCGATGGTCCACCAGATCTGCGGTGGGGTCGGCGCGTACGTGGGGGCGAGCCTGTTCGACCACACGGGCAGCTACGACCGCGCCTTCTTGGTCGCCCTTGGGATGGCGCTGGCGGCGATAGTCCTCTCGGCGCTGCTCCACAGGCCCCGAACCCCGGACGGAGGTGAAGCGGCGCCGAGCCCGGCCGGCTCGCTCGCCAGCGCCGGCTAGGTCTCCGCAGCCTTCGATCTCCATGTCACCCGAGCGGATCCCGAGAAGGCCGGATCACCGGTAGGCACCGCGGGCACCCTCATGCCGGTCAGATAGTCACTGCCCGCCAAGCTCGGCTCCACTTGGAAGCGAGCAAGCCTCCAGATCTCTCAACCGTAAGACCCCCGTATCAGTTTATGAGGCCTGAGAGACGACCTACCGAACGGCATGGCGGGCAGGCTGACTGGGAACTACCGCTCATTCCACCTTCGTTTGAAAGGTCTCCAAATGTCCTCAACAATCGTGGGCGCAACTCTCTCACAGACTGCCAGCCACACTTCCAGTACAGGGCCGAACAGCCCGCTCCCATGTGCAATCTACCGGCCGTGCACGCCATTGCCTATCAATCCCGCTTAGCCTGAATGGATCCAATCGCTCGCGTGGCAACACCTGAGTTTGCCGGTTCTGATGTGGCTGGTGAACGAAGATCCACGACCTTGCGAAATTTCGTAGCCCACCATTCCCTAATAGTAGAGCTTCTTTTCTCCTCGGAAAATGTCCACTTCGGTTTCTATCCTGTCCTTGATTAAAATATACGACCTTTCGTCTCCACGTTCCCACTTTCGTTGGATGGCCCAACTACAGTGATCTGCAATCTGAAGCCCGACATCTACACTGGCAGGCCATTGAACGGTCACCGTCACATGTGAGGGAGCGAATCGTTCCATCACATTACGCACACCATAATGGAAACCCTTGCCCTTGCTCTTGGCTCCGATGGACGCCGCTACCACTAACAGATCGTCACTAGCGCCGGCAATCTGACGGGCAATGCGTTCCATATGGCAATACCACGCATACCCGTAAAAGCGTTCCTCGGTGGTGCGCAGCTGGGGCTGTGCCTTCCGCTTCTCCAGAATTGTGGCGTCCACGCGAAAATCATGTGGCTGCAAGGTCTCAAACACCCTGTTGCGGATGCTCTGTCGGTCCGTACTGGCTCTGAAGGGACCGGGGTGGCTGATTTCATCCCATGCCAGTTCGAAACGCAGTTCTTCCAGATCTGCGCGAGCCTGCTGATCATCAAAGAACGTGACCGTGGTGAGACCAAAGTATTGGCTTGCGCCCTGGTTCAGGCTGAAGTCGAAATTGCCAAATTCATCGGCAAACGCACATATGCGAGCCACGGCCTTGCCTCCGATTCACCCTTTGATCATATACCGCGTAGTTTAGCGTGCAAAAGAAAACCCCGAATCAGGTAGATCCGGGGCCAAAGGTGGCTCCAGCCAAAGAGCTAGATTCTCTTCCCGCCTTCGCGCTCCCACCTGAGCGCGGACTCCCGTGTGACGACAGGCCCAATCTTCTTGATATGGGTACCGGGATACTCACCTTGGTGTTCCCGTTCCCTACGGTCCAAGTCATTTGTGATGCCCCTATGGACAATTCTATTACCCTGGAGCAGATGGTACCTGTACGTGTCCCTGTCGGCCATTCCGATCACCTTTTTCCCTGTCGGGATTGCTAGAACCTTAGTGCACCAGTGCTGCAATGGCAAGCCGCCGAGCGCTACTGTCGGGTCAATCGCATCATACTCGGCGAGGACCCTACGCGGACAATCACTGGCCCCGCGCCGTCTTTGCGCCTTGCTTCAAGAACGAGTTTGTGGATGCCGCAACGTGCGTTGAGCGTATGATGAGGAGCCCTCTGTAGAAGAGCCAATTTCCCGGCGACCTAACGCACGGACAGGCGGCGTCACCTATCCCGCCACATAGTGGCGGCTGCCCCGGTCCTATCCGATGCCTTGGCGCCCTCCTAGTCTCTAGTCCGACCCGCCCACCACTCCCCAGGCTTCCAGGCATGCCCGTAGGCGATCACATCCGGCTAGCTAGACGGAGGCCAGATCAAGGCGCTCGATCAGTCGCTCGGCCTCGGCGAACGCCAGGGCGTCGGGCCGCGCCGTCGGCATCCTGACGCCGGTCGACCGGATCACTCCGCGCCTCCTCAGGATCTCCTTGGTCAGGTGGTAGGAGCCGTCGATCGAGCGCATCAGCAGGGCGAGCAGCGCCCCAACGCGCTCCATCCGCGCCTCTGCGCCCGCCGCGTCTCCGGCCCGCCACAGCCTCCAGGCCTCGACGAACGCCTCCGGGACGACGGGTCCGGGCATGGTGCCCACCGCGCCGCGGGCAAGCTCGGCGACGTAGCTGACGCCCCCCAGCCCTCCGAAGACCGTAACGTCGTCCCCCCCGAGCGCAACGAGCTCGGCGGTCCGGTCCGGCGTCGGGGGCGTCTCCGCCTTGATGTAGCGAGCCAGCGGCACCTGCCTCGCGATCCGGACGGCCAGCGCGGGGGGCAGCGGCATCGTCCACAGGTCCTGTATGAAGACCGGCATCGAGCCGGCGGCGGCGACGCGGCGGTAGTGCTCGACCGTGACGTCAGCCGGCACCGGCAGGAACGACGGGGGCGTCACCATCAGCGCGTCCGCGCCGAGCTCGGCGGCGCGCCTCGCGTACCCCTCGGCGAGGTCGGTCCCGGCGGCCCCTGCGTGCATCACCACCCGGGCGCGGCCACGCACCTGGCCGACGACCGCGGCGAGCGCCCGGTCCCTCTCGCCGTCCGTGAGCTTGAAGATCTCGCTCCCGACCGCGAGGCCGACCCCGTCGGCGCCCACCTCCACGAGCCACTCCGCCTGTGCGGCCAGATCCTCGAGGTCCATATCCCCCCGCTCGTCGAAGGGCATGTAGAGGATCGGGTACACGCCGCTCATCTCTGATCCGTTCACGGGCGACCTCCTTCCCGGGCGCGGCGGCCGCGGGGCGCTCGGCCCGGCGGCGTCATGTTAGCCGGAGCGCCCTTCCGCTGGCACGCCGGATCCTGCCCGATGGCGTATCTTCTCTCCCAGAGCGCGGCCGGGCCGGGCGCCGCTGCGCACAGGAGGCCGCCGATGCAGCCTGCAGGACGAATCTCCCCGGGGGCCGCCGCCCTCGCCGCGGTGGCGGCGGCCTGCGCGCTGGCCGCGCTCGCCGGGTGCGACCCCGGGCGCGAGCCCGCCCCCTCGGGGGCGGGGCCCACAACCGCCGGGAGCGAGGGCCCGGCCGCCGTGACGATCACGGTCGCCGAGGTGCCCGCCGGCATCCCCCGATACGACCGCGACGAGTGGCGCCACTGGACCGACGACGACGGCGACTGCGTCAATGCCAGGCACGAGGTCCTGATAGAGGAGAGCCTGGAGTCGGTGACGTTCAAGGACGATCGGCGCTGCCAGGTCCTTGCCGGGCGCTGGTACGGAGAGTTCACGGGGGCGACGGTCACCGACGCATCGGAGCTGGACGTGGACCACCTCGTGCCCCTGGCGAACGCCCACAGGTCCGGCGGCTGGGGATGGAGCGCGGACAGAAAGCGCAGCTACGCCAACGCCCTCGACGACCCGGGCCACCTGATCGCCGTGACGCGATCCGCCAACAGTGCCAAGGGCGACCGGGGACCCGAGGACTGGCGCCCGCCCAACCGGGACTTTTGGTGCGAGTACGCCCTGGCCTGGACGAGGGTGAAGAGCGGGTGGGGCCTTACCGCGACGCCAGCCGAAGCGGATTCGCTGGTCGAGATGCTGGGGCGCTGCGAGCCCGCGCCGTCCGTGGAGCTGGTCGATATCGATCCCGACTCCCGATCGCTCTCCCCCGCCTCCACTCCGGCGCCGGGAACCGAGACCTACGGCTCGTGCGACGACGCTGCGGACGCGGGAGTCGCGCGCGTCCGGGGCGAGAGGGGGTCGGGGCGCGGGTTCCCGAAGGAGACAGTGCCCGGCGCGCTCGACGGCGACGGCGACGGGGTGGTCTGCGAGAGGTGACGGCGCCCCCGGCGCGGTCGCCCGCGCCGGGGCGGGTGTCCGGGCCCTAGCTTCCCCTGGAAGGCAGGAACGGGAATATCTTGTCGGCGAGCGCGGAAAGCGTGCGCGACTGCACCCAGACGTGGCCGTTGCCGCGGAACTTGAGGACCAGCCCCTCGCCGCCCAGTATCAGGGAGCCGATGCCGCCGACCTTGCCTATGGAGTACTCGACGTCATCGGTGAAGGCGACCACGTGACCGGTGTCCACGACCAGCTCCTTGCCGGGCTGGACGGGCAGCTGCTTGACGCCGCCGAACGAGTTGAAATAGACGGTCCCCTGCCCGCTGTCGACGGAGGCCCTGAGGAAGAACAGGCTCTCTCCGCTGAAGATGCCCCGCAGGCCCTGGAACTTGGAGTCGGTCTGAACGTTCTCCGTGCACGCGAGGAACGAGCTGCCCTGGATGAACAGGTTCTGCCCGGGCATCAGGTCCTGGTGCAGGATGTCGCCCGGGGTCGAGGGCGCCAGGCTCACCCAGCCGCCCGACGGGCCGGCCGTGAAGGTGTTGACGAAGAACGACTCGCTGGTGAGCATCCTCTTGAAGCCGCCGAAGAGGCCGCCGCTCATGCCGGTCCTCATGTCCACGTCCTGCTGTGCGGCCATCGCGCCGGGCTCCGCCTTGATGGACTCGCCCGGGCCGAGCTCGACCGTGACCATGCTGAAGCTGGGGTTGAACTCTATGTTGGACTTCATCTGTGGAACTCCTTGGTGCTTGCCTGCTGCGGCGACGCCGCCCGGGTAAGATTATAGGCCCCGCCCGGCCGCCCCGGAGCGGGGCGGACCCGGATGGCAAAGACGATATACCTCGCCAACCCCTACGGCTTCTCGACCCAGCAAAGGGAGATGCTGCTGCCCCAGCTTCAGGAGGCCCTCGCCGCGCTGGGCCTGGAGGTCTGGGAGCCGTTCGCCCGCAACAACCAGGTGGACTTCGCCGAGCCGGGCTGGGCCCACCGCATAGGACAGAGCGACCTGCGGGACGTGGTCGAGGCCGACGCGATATTCGCCGTGGTCAACGGCGTGCCGCCCGACGAGGGCGTGATGGTCGAGCTCGGCGCCGCGATAGCCCTGGGCAAGCCCACGTTCCTGTTCCGCGACGACCTTCGGCGCGCCACCGACTCGGAGGACTACCCGCTCAACCTGATGCTGTTCACGGGTATGCCCAGGGACGGCTGGCGGGACTACTACTTCACCTCGATCGCAGAGATCGCCTCTCCCGACAAGGCCCTGGCCCGCTGGGCCGGGGCCGGCACCTAGCCTCGGCCCCCTCTGCGTCGCGAGAGCACGGAGGGCGCTGCGCGCTTGTCGGCGGCCCGGCCCGCCCACTACAATGGGATTCAACCCTAAGACCGCAGCGTCGGCGGCTCGCACCGGCGAGCCGGCGGGCGGGTCCGGGTCATCGAGTGCCGAAGTGGCGGAACGGCAGACGCGCTGCGTTCAGGACGCAGTGCCCGAAAGGGCGTGTGGGTTCAAATCCCTCCTTCGGCACCACCACCTAGCCACCCGATCCAGACCCTGCGGCGCTGCGCCGTGGGAGCCGGGTTCCGGGCGCTTGTAGCTCAGCGGATAGAGCGCAGCCCTGCGGAGGCTGAGGCCGTGGGTTCGAGTCCCACCAAGCGCGCCATCCCGGACGCCCGAGGCCCTAGGGCGGTTAGCTCAGTGGTTTAGAGCGCTTGCTTCACACGCAAGAGGTCGGAGGTTCAAATCCTCCACCGCCCACCATGGCGTACCGAACTGCGGAGTCCGCCCCCCTCGGCCTGTCGTCCGTGTATGCCGCCCCCCTTGCGTCTGCGGCTTCCCCGCCGTCCATATGTGCGGGCTTTCTCGTTGTCTCAAAGCCATGATGACCATTTCCTTGCCAGGCCCTGCGGGGCAGCCGCGAAGAAGTCGACGCCCTGATCGACGCTGGCCTCAAGGGCCTTCCGATCCTGCCGCCGATGCCGGTAGCTGGCTGGGACTACCTGTCGCAGATGACGGTGAGGAGGTCCTGCCCTGCGGCAGCGAGGCCTTCGGTGACGTGCATGGCGTCACGGTGCTCCGGGAGGGAGGCTAGGCACAAGGTCAGGACGAACTGCTCGAGGGTGGAAGCCACCATCAAAGTCGCCAGCGAGCTCGCCCGCCAGACTGAAGCGCCAAAGCGCAGACCGCAAGGAACGGAGAACTGAAGTTGGCGACGACGAGGCGGCCCGATCCCAGATGCCTGAACCGCAGGGCGTGCAGAACCATGCCTGCCCCGGAGACCGCCAGCGACGTGAACAACACCCAAACCAGATAGTCGTCGGTCCCTCCGAAGGCTCGCACCACCAGCGCCGCCAGCATGACGAGGCCGATGGTCTTGGGAATAGCTGTCTGTAACGCCAAGGTCGCTGCCTCCAGCGGCGGACATCTTTCGCACGGTTCGTAGCGACCCTGACTCACCAGCGCCGTTGAATGGGCATGGGGCGCCAGTATGATGTACCGTAATGCCCGCAGAGCCAATACAGAAACCGGAGCAGGCGACAATGCGAACCGAGCAAGAAGGCGAGACCGACCGCAACGGCCTGGTGCCCAGGTGGATATTCTCGGGCATCTTGTCCTCACTAGTAGTTTTGGCTTTCGCCATTTTTGCCGCTGCCTGCGGCGACGACGCCCCTGCTCCCACGCCAGTACCCGGGCCGCTAGCGACACCAACGGCCACACCAACCGTCGCGCCAACGGCCACGCCGACGGCTGCGCCAACGGCCACACCAACCGTCGCGCCAGCGGCCACACCGACGGCTGCGCCAGAGCCGGAGCCCGTCAATGACGACGCGCTGACCCGCGCCTACGTGGAGAAGGCCATCGCCTACTACGACGAGCATGGGCGTGAGGCGATGTTCGAGTACTACAACGATCCTGCCAACGTGGAAGGCGAGCGAGCGATGCTCGTCTACGAGCCGGATACGCTCACGGTGTGGGTGAATCCGGTGTTCCTTGACCTAGTGGGCAGCTCTTTCTCACCCACCAGCGACTTTGGCGGCATGCTGGCCCGGTTGAACCAGTCAATAGCCGAGGGGGACGGCTGGATAGAACACCAGGTCCTCAACTGGGATACCCAGCGAAGCGAGCCCAAGCGGAGTTGGGGCGTCACGCACGACGGCCTGGTCTTCTCCTCCGGGCACTTCACGCTGCGAGAAAACATCGCCGACGCCACCAAGAACTACATCGAACGAGCGATACGGTACCACGATACCAACGGCCTGGAAGCCACCATCGACTACTACAACAGCCGGGACAGCCTGGAAAACTTCTTCTATCTGTTCCTGATCGACGAGAACGACATCTACCTGGCACACCCCATTCGCGCGGATTTGAGGGGAACGGACATAAAGGATGTGGTTGGGACGGACTTCGAGGGGAACTACTACGAGCTGGGCAAGGACATAGCCAGGGCGACGGAGGAAGGCCACTGGGTGGAATACATGTGGTTCAACCCGGTCAGCGGTCTCGAGGAGCCTAAGACCACCTGGGCCATACGCCACAAGGGCTTGATTTTCGCCTCAGGATACTATGACTCACCATCAGACCAGGAGCGCCCCTGGATGGGCGCCGACCCACACGAGTTCACCGTTGGCTACGTCAACCGTGCCATCGAGTACTACAAGCGAGACCCGGAGGCCATGCTGGATTACTACAACAGCGTGGCATCCTACGAGGGCGAGTGGTATCTGTTCGTCACCGGCGAGGACGACATCTACATCATTCACCCTCTGCTGCCGCACTTGATAGGGACGGACATCAAGGACGTAAAGGATCCGGATACCGGGTACGAGCTGGGCAAGGCGCTGGCCGCGGCCACTGACCAGGAAGGCGTCACGGTGGAATACTACTGGCCGCACCCGGCGACCGGCTATCCTGCCAAGAAGGTCTCCTACGCCGTCCGGCACAACGGCTTGCTCTTCGCCTCGGGCTACTACCCGGCTCCCGCAGATCAGCCGGCGTTCGCCCAGAACTTCGTGCAGGAAGCCATCGACATGTACGACAGCGAGGGGCTGGACGCGTTGATCGACGCCTACGGCGAAGGGCAAAACTCCGACGGCCTGTGGTTCCTGTATCTGGTGGATGAGAACGACCTCTTCCGTGTCATGGGATTTGCCCCGGGCCTAGTCGGATCCGACTTCAAGGGCCTGTTCTTCAGAGACCTTGACGGAAACCCGGTCGGGATCGAAGCCTTGAAGACGAAGGAGGGGGAAGGCCGCTGGGTCAACTTCCCCTGGCCGGTAACCGGCGCGCAGAACTTCATCGCCCACCTCTGGGTGCAGCGTCACAACGGGCTTCTGTTCGGAACTGCGTACTTTGACACCCTGCTGTCCGTCCCTGCGGCGGAGCCGGACGACGACTAGTGCTTCGCCACGTTGAACTTGACGGATCGAGGTGGCCGAGCCTGTAACGGACATCCTGAGCGGCAAAGCGCCGGTCCGCGGAGGCTCCGGTCCAATTGCACTCGCGTTCTAGCGCTGAGATCTCCCTCCTTCGGCACCACCGCCTAGCCACCCGACCCGGACCCTGCGGCGCTGCGCCATGGGAGTCAGGTTCCGGGCGCTTGCAGCTCAGCGGATAGAGCGCGGCCCTGCGGAGGCTGAGGCCGTGGGTTCGAGTCCCACCAAGCGCGCCATCCCGGACGACCAAGGCCCCCAGGGCGGTTAGCTCAGTGGTTTGGAGCGCTTGCTTCACACGCAAGAGGTCGGAGCTTCAAATCCTCCACAGCCCACATCCTCCGACCAAGCGAGGTTGCATGCATAACTCCTGACCGGTGCCGTCGTCGCTCTCTTGGGGCCGAGTCCGTGACCCGGGAGCCGGTGAAGCAGACTGGCTGCAGGCACAAGCGGCTATGGGGCCGCGGCCGCCTCTCGGGCTTGGGTCAAGGCGCGGGTGAGCGCCACGATGGGAATCCGGCGGTCTGTAGCGGCACGGTAGCCGGCGAAGCGTGGATTTGCCGCAGCCACTTTGTCGAACAGCGCGGCCCGTTCCTCCCCCTGGGTCATACGCGCTTCGGCCGCGAAGCGCCCGCTCTCGGTTTCGACGATAACGCTTGGATCAGCCGCGGCGTTCAGGTACCACGCCGGATGGTGATCCTGGCCGTAATTCGAAGCGACGACTATGAGATCCTCTGACCCTTCGAATTGGAAGTAGATCAAGGGCGAGGACCGGGGCTTGCCGCTTCTGCGCCCCTTGGTCACGAGAACAAGGACTCCGTGACCTTCCAGACGGTTCATAAGACGGCCACGGGAAATGCGGAACAGGAGCCGGTGCATCGGGACGAAAAGCCACGCTATGATCAGGCGTCTGTAGGTCGGCATGACGGGCCCCTTCACGCGACTACAGCCATGTAGGCATCGTTGCCGACCGGCGCGTCAAGGCTCGCGCCCCTCGCCCTGTGCACTATCGGCCATCTGCCGGTCCACGCCTACCCCTTGTTGATGAGCGTCGCACGTGCAGGTCGGGATTGTTGATGATTTCCTTGCGGGGTTCCTAGCACAGTCTTAGTCCTCTCCGATCTATCGGAGGGCCTACCCTGCTCCGGCCGTCTCGCCATATGCGAAGCCCTCACCAAAAAGTTCGCAGTGCAGCACACAACGGTAGACCTTGCGGTATCCGTACGGCACGAACTTGCCGATCCAAAAAGGCCCCGCGAGGCCGCCTCCCGCATGCCCCGCGTGACCTCCTGGGCCAGGTTCTCCGAGTAGAACTCGTCCACGCTCTCGATGATCGCCTCCATCAGCTTGCCGGTAGGCGTGTCGTCGGCGTGCTCGGTGATCGAGACCACGCGTATGCCCCTGCGCCTCAGCATAGACTTGAAGGCGACGGCGTGCTCTCGCTTGCGGGAGAAGCGCGAGAACTTCCAGACCAGGATCCCCCTGAACGGGGCCTCCGCCTTGCCCGCCTCGTCCAGCATCCTTCGGAACTGGGGCCTGTCGGCGACGCGACCGCTCTCGGCCTCGTCGACGTACTCGCGAACGATCAGGTAGCCGTTCCTCTCGGCGTGGTTCCTCAGCGCCCTTAGCTGGGAGGCCACGGACAGGTCCACGTCCTGCCTGTCGCTGGAACCCTGGCGTACAGCGCCACTGGCGTGCGGTCACCTCCTGGCGTCCCGTTCTCGATTCCCTGCCTCATCGCTCGCACTCTCCCCGCATTTCGCGTTCCTTCAGCCTCTCGTACCGGATGGTACGGAGCCACTCCCGCTCCTCGACGTAGTTCCTGAGAGCCTCGCGCACCAGCTCGCTCATGTTGCGACCCTCTTCGCGCGCCACCGCCTGCACCCGCGCGGCGAACCCGGGCGGCAGGGAAATGGTGATCGTCTTCGACTTCCTCTGCGTGGGCAATCGTCCCGTCCTGGCCTCCGGTGTATTGCAATGTCTTACTGTACGCCGCCGGGAGTCGGGCCTCCAACCTCGGCCGCGGCGATACAGGTCTCGACCCGCCCCGCGCAGGTCCGCCGGGAGTTGCCGGACGCTCTCCATGAGGGGACGGGCGGCTGCGACCACTCTATCGGCTTCGCTCGGCTGCATTGCCGTTCCTCGGCATCCGGTCGCCGTCGGCGTCCCGATCGTCGCCAGGCCTGCATCGCGCCTTCTCCCCCTGGCTCCAGCGGCCCTCCGAGCGATCCTCAAGGCTCGCCTGCCGCGCGGAGGTCAACCAGGGGTCAAGAAGATCGCGCAACCAGCGAGCGATTTCCCTCAAGTTGCAACAAGCGGTCGCCTTGCCCCTTGCGCTCACGGTCAACATGCTTGCCATTAAAGAGCGTTCGTTCCGTAAAAGGGGCCGAGCGTATTCCCGGTCCCACGGATGCCACCTGGCGAGGCGAGGGCGACAGCATGAGTAGAGGGAGACGGCTTACCGGCGTGCAGGAGCGGCGGCGCATCGAGGGTCTGCGGATCCTCACGCGCATCATCGCGCGCCACCGCCTCGCTCACCCCGAGCTCTACGGCGACGGGTCCGCCGCCGACAGCATCGACCGCTCGGCCGCCGTCGTATGCATCCCGCAGGGAAGGGACGCGGCATGAAGCGCCGCGGGCCCCCCTCACGAGTCAGGCTCGACCGGCGCAGGGTGTGGACATTGCTAAACCGTCTCCACATGAGCCAGAACGAACTGGCCGCGCTGGCCGGCACTTCGTCCGGCTACCTGTCCCAGCTCATGTCAGGCACGCGCCACCCGTCGGCGCCGCTCCGCAGGCGGCTCATGAAGGCCCTGGGGGTCACCCGCTTCGAGGACCTGTTCATCCTGGAGGAAGTCGAGTGAGGGGCCGCCTCCTCCCTTCCCATCTCATCGTCGAAGACGGGTTCCTGCCCGAAGACTTCCCCGAGCGGCTCGCCGCCTTCAAGGCGGCCGCTGGCGTCTCGTGGGACGTCCTGGCCGCGTGCCTTGGCGTGGACCCGCGCCAGCTCCAGCGCTGGCGCAAGGGCACGAGGCCCAGCGGCGACGGGCTCTGTGCGCTGATCAAGCTCGCGGCGCGCATACCCGGCGGGGTCTTCATCCTCCTGGGCGTGCATGTCGTACCACCGGCCGTGGGCGGGGGCGACGGCTAGCCGGTGGGGGTGCAGCGGCGGGCACACCGGCCCGTCGGGAGCGACCTTCCCGGCGATTTCGCCGAGCGGCTCGCGCTGTTCAAGGAGGCGAGCGGGCTGAGCTGGAAGGCGCTCGCCCGCGCTCTCGGCGTCAGGCCCTACCGCCTCCGGCAGTGGCGGATGCATGGCGTGTCGCCCAGTTCCGCACACCTCTTCGCGCTGCTGACTCTCGCAGAGCGCATGGGTCTGCGGGACGGGGTACTGATGTGCCGCGAGCGCGACCTGCCCGAAGTGGCGGAGCTTGAGGCGCCGCGGAACTGAGTCGCCCGAGGGGCACCGGCGCGGTCGCCGTAACTGGCGCCCGGCTCACGGGGGCAGCGGAGGCGTCGGCCGTCCTACTGGTGGACACGCGAGGCGAAACCGCCGTGCCCTCGGCCTCAGCCGCGTCGCCGGACAGCGGACGACTGATCCACCGCGCACCCGCAGCCAAGCCGTTTCGCACTCATGGCGGTCCGGGGCAGCCGGTCGCGGTCCCTTGGCCCGCAGGGGCTGCGGAGCGTCTGGAGACCTCCTCCGCTATCCGCCGGCGCCTACGGCGTGGCGGAGACGTACCAGGGATGGGCGTTGGGCGCGGCCTTCCCAGCCCCCGCGGCGTTCACGGCCCGCACTTGGAAGCGGTGCTCCGTCCCGTTGGTCAGCCCCGTGACCTTGTGGGACGTCGTCGCCGCGCCGCTGTTAGGGATGGCGACCCAGGCCTGCCAGCCCACGCCCGTCCACCGCATCCGGTACTCGTAGCGCGTGATGCTCGAGTCCGACGGGTCGCTCCACGTCAGGGTCACGCTCCCCTTGCCCGCCGTGGCCGTCAGCCCCGTGGGCGCTGCGGGCGGCGGCGCCTGCGGCGTGGCGGCGACGTACCAGGGGTCGGCACTGGGCGCGGCTTGGCCGGACCCTCCAGCGTTCACGGCCCGCACCTTGAAGCGGTACTCCGTACCGTTGGTCAGCCCCGTGACCGCGTGTGACGTCGTCGACGCGCCGCTGTTCGGGATGGCGACCCAGTCCTGCCAGCCCACGCCGGTCCACCGCGTCTGGTACTCGTAGCCGGTGATGGTCGAGTTCGACGGGTCGTCCCACGCCAGCGTGACGCTCGCGTTCCCGGCCGCGGCCGTCAGCCCCGTGGGCACCGTTGGCGCGGGCGGCGCCGGGCCGATGCGCACCATCAGCTGGTCGCCCGCCTTCCACGGCTGCGTGGCGACGGGCCAGGAGAGCGTCCCGGCCACGCTGTCCGCCGTAGCCGCGGCAACCCCGAGGCTGAGCGACACCGTGCCGTCCAGACCGATGAAGTCCACCGCCTGGCCCGAAAGCGCGCCATCCGGCGTGACGTTGACCTTAACTACACCGGACTGCCCGGAGCCAGACGACGGGGGCTCGTAGGCTATCCGGCTGATCGTCGCAGCAGCGCCGGAAGCGCCCGTGAACGCCCTCGGCTTGAGGGCACCGTTGGTCGCGTCGGCGGCCACGGCCGTGCCCACTACCACCGGGTCAAAGAACATCTCGTGAAGTGTGCCGCTCGGCGCCGTAACCGTGATCGTCCAGTCATGGTCGAGGACATGGTTACAGGCTAGAAATCTCGCCCAAACCTCCCTGCGCACGATGCTGTACTTGCCGGCCGGGAGCGGTCGGGCCGTTGTGAGGCTTTCGGTATACTCAATTCCGTCTGCCCCAGCGGTCAGTATCCCGTCGTGGTCGATCTCGTAGGGCGTCGCCTCCCCATGCATGACAGCCAGTAGCGCGGAGTCCGCGCCCTCGAACCACGTCTTCGCCATTGTGTTGGGATATATGCCGTAGTTCTGTCCCTCGTGGAGCACTGTACCGCTGGGCTGGCCGGACGCCAAAGTACTGGTGACGGGGCTCTTGTCGTAGTAGTCGCTTCCATCTAACTCCCGAAAATGACGGATCAGCCGTTCCATTTCATATTTCCCCAATACGCATTTCCGGTACGCTTCCGAGCCGTCGCCGGCATCGACTTCTGCGGCAATGTCCTTGATGCGCTTCTTCAGTTCGCCGAGTGAGATCTTCGGCGTGGCTGAACTGGTGCCCGCCCCATCGGCCTTCCCGGTAGGCGACGGAACGTCCAGCAGGAATTCCCGGCCGTCGGAAGCAGAGTCTGAGGCTGCACTCGCGGTCGTCGCGCCAGGCAGCCACTTCCTAAAGTACTTGCTATCTAGGCTGTATAGGTCATCTCCATAAAACCCCACGCCAAAGTAGTAGTACTTTGCGAACTCTGGTTCCCTGCCAAACAGAGATCCAAAAGCGGTCCCGGTCACGTCGAATAGGAACATGACCGCCTCCCTATCATCCCACTGATCGTCTCGATCTCCAAGGATATGCATCACCCACCCCTCAGCCTCGGCGTGTGTGTCGGCAAGACCGCCATGAAGCCACACCGCGACGATACTGGACAGGCCGCTACCCTTCAGATATTCGCTCACATTGAGATTGAACTTCAAGACTACTCCATGCTTATTCCTTGCCACAGGATCTGCGTAGTCTTCAGGATAGACCACAATGTCCGACGACATAGATGACATCGTCGCTCTGACTACAATGTCTGCGTTAAGGATCTTTTCCTCAACCGATGTGTCTCCGTGTCTCGGTAACACTGGCACATCCGACGCTGGCGTAGGCAGGACAGTGTGGGAGTCATCGTGCCTCGACGCCGGGCTGACGACCTGCTCGGCCGAGCCATCTACTTGCGCGCCGTCTGGCGCGAACCGGCCACAGGCCAGCAGCATCATCAGTATCGGGACGGCCACCAGAATGCGTATCATGTTTAGGACCTCGTGTGCCCGTCCTAGTGCGGCTTCCGGCTATGTAGTAGATAGATAGCCTGCAACTGACTGATGTCCTCGTCCTCTATGTTCATGCTTTCGTTCATAACGGCGACAAGATGATTCATCGTTTCATCTTTGTAGAAGTCATGCAAGCCCAAGGTATGCCCGAGTTCATGCATCATGGCGCGCTTTACGTATCGGAAGTACTTGGCTGGATAACTTTTCGGCACTAGTATGCCATGCAATGTCTCGTCATTGGTCCATTCCCATTCTACATGTTCCTTACCTTTACCGCCAATCTCCTGATACGACCAGGGCGGATCCTCAAGTACGATGACCATGTCCTCCATGTGTTCGCCTGGTCCAATCGAGGTGACCGCCCCTCCCGATGCAGCAAACTTCGGAACCTTCACGCATGCGACGCCATCGCCACAACCTTCTCCCGATTCATGGTTGGGTGCCTGGGTGGATCTGTTTTTGTTGTTGACCGTCTTTATCCTAACGTCGAATCCATCGCTATTGTCCTGATTCTCCTGGTCGCAAATTGAGCAGAACAGCAGGCCGCTGCTCAAATTCCCCAATTCCGAGTTCCAAGACCTAACTGAGGGTACTACCGCACTCTTGACGATTTCGCTGCTTGCCGCGTGGATCACGTATCTGACGGTGTGATCGGCCTGGTGACCCCACCAGTGCTTAGGAACAGGCGCAATCCTCCTTGCGTCATCTGAAGCAGTTTCGCCATGAACATTCTTGGCAATGACCTTGAAGGTGTACAACTTGCCGGGCGTCAGCCTAGTGATATCTGCTCTGTGATTCAGGTTGTCAACATCGACAAATGTTGCTGTGTTGGGCTCAGAAACAATCACTTCATGATCCGATGCTCCAGCGACAGCCTTCCAAGTCAGTCTGATTCCCCTATCACCGATCATTCGAGTCAGAATAAGTCCGGTCGGTTTTCCTGGGAGTGTTTGAGCAGGCGGCGGCGTATTCGTAGGCGTAGGCGTAGCGACCGGCGGGTTGGCGGGGGTCGGCGTCGGTGTGTGATAGGGAGGCGCGCTAGCGGGCGGCGTCGGTGTGATGCCCGGTGCCGGCATAGTTGTGGACACCGGCGTCGGCGTATCCCCCGGGACCGCTGTCGGCGTGTCCGCGGGGGTCGGAGTGGGAGTGGGCGTCGCCGGCGGTCCGGCAAGATAGCAGCCTATGACGGCTAGGAGGTCGCTTCTGTGCAAGGTGCCGCTGGAATGGTCGGCCATGGCCTGGTTGACCTCGCTCTGGTCGACCGTGCCGTTGCCGTTGAAGTCGTAGTGGCCGCAGGGATCGGCTAGGCGCGGTATCGGCGTTGGTACCGGCGTTCGCGTCGGTGTGTTCGTCGGCGTGACTTCGGGCGTGGGCGTATGCGTGGGTGTATGCGTGGGTGTCGGCGGCGGAGGCGTGGGCACAGCCGGCGGCCCGGGCACTGGCGAAGGCTTCGGCGTCGGCGTGGGATAGATAGGGCATCCGATATGGTCGCAGGCGATGCGGGCCCAGTCTTTGTCTGTGCCGACCGCCGCGTAGGCCAGCGAGCCGCCGATGTGCAGTTCCATCACCCTTCGCGCCGTGGCCTTGTCTATGCGCCCGTCCAGGTGGTCGCGCACCGCGGTGAGGAACTCGTCGACACCGATCGCCCCGTCCCCGTCGGCGTCGTAGAGCGCACGGGCGGTCGAGTGCGCCTCCGACTCGACCAGGGGCCCTACGGACTCGTCCTAGGGATCCGAGGATTGCGCCGTCAGGGGCAGTGCCACGACCAGCGCGGCCAGACCTGCGATGACTGCAACGGCTGCGAGGAACAGCGCGTCCGGAAAACTCCGGCGCCGCTTCGGACGGTTCATGGTTCCTCTCCCAGCAGACAACGCTCCGATCGGAGGCCCGCACTCGGCCCGCCAAGGTCATTGGGCTATGCATCGCTTGCGGTCTGCACTTTATCACGGAGCGAGGACATGCGCAGGAATTTTGTGACGTATGCTTCACGATACTCGAACCTACGCTGGTGCATCGTAGACCGTCTTACCGCTCTCGCGTCACTTCGCCGTCATGCCCCGGTCGCTGTGACTCCCAGCCCGAGGATAGGTCTCGCGGCCTCAATGTGCTACCCGCCAGCGAGGGTCTGGGTCATAGGGAAGTCCGGCTCCCAACCGCCCGGAGTGAGCCATGCCCGTCCCAGCGGCCCCTCCCGCTCGACCAGTCTCCGGTGCGAAACCAAGAGGGGAAGCGCGATGCCCGCCCCAGCCGCCTTCTCGCCCGCCAAGCGCAGGAAATGGGCCGGGGCGACATCGTCGTCGAAGACGACCAGCACAGTGGGCCGCTCTCCGTGGTCGTCGATGGGCCGGTGCGATGAGTAGTAACGCAGGTAGGGTGCCAGGCGCTGGGCCATGGCCGCGGGCCGTACGGCCCTACGCTCCCACTCCAGGAAGAAGGGCCAGACGGCGCGGCCTCGAGACAGGACGCCGAAGGCGTCAGGGTGGATGGAGCGCCTCGCGCCGAAGTGCGGAAAGTAGCGGGACGCCCTGTGGGGCGGGTCGAGCTGGTCGATGCTCCAGCCCAGACCCCTTGCCTGGCGGGCCATCGCCGAGACGAATCCGTGGACGGCCTGCGTGTGGTCGATGTCGCGCAGCAGCTGGCGGGAGCGCCTTCCTGACACGCCGCGCCAGTCTCTGGCGGCAGCAGGAAGAATGCTCCACCGCCTTCTGGCTGTGCCCACGGCCGCGCGGTCCCTGCGGGCGAGCACCACCAGCCCCAGGTCGGTCAGGGTCAGGCTACGGCTCGTGGCGGGGGCGCGTACGACCAGCCCTAGTCCTATCAGGGCGGCGGCGAGCTGGGAAGCACGCTGGCGCGAGACGCCAAGCAGTCCGGCAAGGTCCACCAGGCCGATCCAGGGCCAGTCGCGCAGAAGGTCCAGCGCCCGCTTCTGCGCGGGCCCGAGCACGGTCGGCAGCAGATGGCCCGGCACATCGCCTTCTCGATGGTGCTCGTCGATGTCTGGGGGCAAGGAGACGCCCCGCATCAAGGGGCGCTCGACCGCCAGGGAGCCACCGCGGTCCATTCGCTCAAGCGCGATCCGCAGCGAGACCTCACCTCGGACCGAGCGCGGCCGCCACACCGGGTCGTCGGGGCCCGCTGCTGCCGCATCCCGCTCCAGGGCGAACAGCGCCTGAGCCGAGGTCGGGGCGAGTCGCCGCGCGTGGCGCAGTCGCACCTCGTCCGGGAGCAGCAGAAGGACGCAGCCGGGCTGCGGCCCTTGGGCGAGCCGCCACAGCCGCTTGGAAAACCCGGTCCTGTCGGTCGTCGGCCCCTGCCGGACGATGCCGACCGTTCCCCCTCCCGCGACGGTCGCTCCGGCGTCCAGCGCCATGGCGCGGTACCAGCGCAGGTGGATGGGACGGGCGATCTCGGACATGGCGGAGACGAGACGGTAGACGACGGCCGCAGCGTCGAGGCGCTCGAGGAGGATGCGCCGCCACCGGGCCGAGACCGGCCGGTCAGCGAGCAGTTCCTCAAGGTCCGCGCCCTCGGCGCGCGCCAGCAGGCGCAGGCCCGAGGCCGTGAGGTGGAACCTGCGGGTCGGGGCGGTCAACTCGGTTCCGTGCGGAACGGAGGCGACCAGCCCCGCGTCGCCGAGCCTGCGAACGGACCTGTAGACCGTGCCCCTCGACCGGCCGGACACGGAGGCCATCTCCAGCCGGTCGAGTAACGGCATCTCGGCCAACAGCCGAAGCAGATCGAAGGCCGCCGGCCTCACCCTGCGCGGTCCCCGCCAGCCTCCCGCGTCGGCGCGGCAGCGGGCCCGCGCCCTCGCCTGGCGCGCTGCCTTCGCCTCGCCGGACTCTGGGCCTGTCCGCCGCCGTCTCCTGAGTACGGGTCCCGGCTGCGGCTCTCCCTGAGCCCTTCCATCTCCCTGCGGTAGCCGCCGACCAGGTCCTCGAGCCCCGCGTCCCTCTCGGCCATCTCCTCCGTCGGCACGAGGTACCTAGCGGCCCCGGCGCGGATGCGGGCGGCCCGGGCCGCGTCGCCCGGCAGGGGCTTGGCCACCTTCATCGAGAACGCGTCCATCCGCTCCTCGCCGACGGTCGCACGGACGTAGCACTGGTGGACCGGCAGCGACGTTATGTCGTCCTCAGTCACCCGCTCCTTGCCCAGCTCCCAGACCAGCTGGCGCGCGTCGCCGCCCGCGACCTGGAACACGGCCAGGCACCCGACGTTCGCGAGAACCGTGTCCCGCATGGTCAGCGAGAGGTCGTCGAGCTTTGCCAGACTCTGGGTGGCCAGGACAAAGGAGGCGCCGAACTTGCCCAACTCGCTGAGCATCGACTCGTAGTCCACGCCCGGCATCGACTGCATCTCGTCCACGACCACCAGCGCGCCGCGCCGCTGCTCCGCGGGCAGGACCCCCTGCTCCCTGATGACGGCGTCCACCAGGTTGAGCAGCGAGGCGCCCACCAGGGCGGCGACGTCCCTGCCCGCCGTTCCCTGGGCCGTGGAGACGAACAGGACGCCGCCGTCTCGGATCACGCCGCGCATGTCGATGGTGGAGCGGGGCTGGCCGAGCACGGCCCTCGCGCTTCGAGGAGGCGTAGTAGGTGAGGCGGGTCTGAACCGGGGCCAGGGCGTCCGCGCGGGTCTCCCGCCTCCAGCCGCCGAAGTCCCGCGCCCACCACTGGAGCGGGTACGGGTCCGAGACCCGGGAGAGCACCTCCGCGCGGAACTCGTCGTCGGTCAGGAGCCGCAGGCCGTCGAGGATCGTATATTGCTCGTCTGCCTCCACGCTCTCGTTCGCCTCATGGAGGCTCTTGACCGTCTGCTCCAGGATCGACTGCATCCTCGGCCCCCACTGCTCCCAACAGGCGCCTGCACACGCGCACCACCGAGTCGGCGGTGCGGTCGCGGTCGGCGAATACGCGCGCGTCCAGCAGGTTTATCCCGGGCGCTCCCCGCTCGTCGGCCAGGTCGATCAGCCGCACGCCGTCCGCCAGCGCCTCGGGCACGTGCTCGAGCAGTCCGCCCACCAGGTCCGCGTGGGGGTCCACTACGACCACGGCGTCGCCGTCCCTGCCGGCGGCCTTCTCCCTGAGCTTGTGGACGACCAAGTGCTGCATCAGCGTCGACTTGCCCATGCGGGTGCGGGCCACGTAGAGGTGATGGCGCCGCAGCAGGTCAGCGGGAAAGTGGATCTTCCTCGGCGTGCCGGTGGTGGTGTCCCCCACGTGCGCCCCGCCCCTGACGCTACGGGCGTCGGGCAGCAGGACCTTCGCCCCGGCGCGGGACACGAGCGGCGTCTCGTCGCGACCGCCGGGGGGTGCCACAGGCAGACCGCCTCCCGGACCCCGACGACGCTGCGCCCACCGAACGGCCCGGATCCCGCGGGATGCAGCGCCAACGGGTCGGGCGCGGCCGCTCGCATTGGTCCCGTCGTTAGGCGCGCCCCCGCGGGACTGTCGTAGTGGCGATACGCCGCGGCCACCGAGCCAAGCAGCTCCTCGGCCCTCTGCGGCCGGGCCCCCGGGGGCAGGACCGCCGTCACCTGCACCTCGGCGTCGAAGGCGATGCGCGAGACCTTCTCGCCGACCTGCAGGGGATCGCAGGCGCGTTCCCCGGACCCGGCGAGGCGGCGGCGGACCCAGCTGCCTGCGACCAGAGCGGCGACGGTACCCACGCCCAGCAGCGCGGCCTTCCGGACGTCTCCCGACCGGACCCACATGTAGCCCTGGACGAGCGCGAGGGCCCCCGCTCCCAGGACGGCGATCGCAAGGCCGTCCATCTGGAAGGGCCCGCCCTGGTCAGCGCGACCGGGCCCCGACCGCTCCTGCGCGGACCGCCCACGGACCTGCTCTAGGTGGCCCTGCGACCAGTCAGGTCCGAGCGACCTCAGCAGCAGCCGCGAGACGACCCGCTCCCCCTCGGCCAGGTCCGACAGGGCGCCCATCAGGGCCATCAGGGGGTCGGAGCCCGGGTCCAGCAGGTCGTCGTCCCTGAACGTGCGCAGCGGCGCGAACTCGGGGCCATCGACCCGGAGGGTCGTGCTCCATAGCCTGCTCGCCGTCGCTCAGGCGCAGCGGGTCGTCTGCGGGGTCGACCTCCCTTAATCCGGGCCTGCGGGTACCTGGTGGCTATCTGGCCGCGCACCACCTAGTCGTCCAACCAGTGGGCCAAGAGGGTCACCCCGTCAGCATCCCCCGCCAGCTCGAGCGAGAAGGGTTCGGGGACCGCAATTACGCCTAACAGGTTCTCGACCCCGAGAAGTGTGCGCTCGCCCGTCCTGGGCGGGATCACCGTAAGCAGCACCGGGGGTCTCGCGTCCTCGTCGCCCCGCATCCATCCCCTTGGGCCAAGGCTCATGTCTTCCTCCCTCGTTCGGGGTTGCCCGTCTCCCTCTGAGGGTGGGGAGTGCCGGGGGAGAAAAGCCATGGGCCGTGAGGGGGGCACGCGGGGGGGACCCTTCACGGCGCCTACACATTGAGAGGCCGAACGTGATGTCATACCCGTGTACGGCAAAGCGCCCGGTTGCACAAGTGGAAGCCGGTACGGGAGCCCGCGCTGTGCTGGGGCGCAAGGACTTCGCGGCTTCCCGCGGGGCGAGCACCCGGAGTTAAGGACCGGTTCTCGCGATCGGGGACGGGAGTTGCGCAAATGCAAGCTGGCGCACGCGGCAGGAAGGCGGGATTCCGCCGCATAGCAGCGAGCGTTTCTGGGAACCGGCCCTTAGCGGGAGGCCGCTGTGCCCAAGGGAAGTGCAAGGAGGAAGGACGCATGACGCGGAGGACATTCCTCGACGAGGTCCGGCCGAGGAGGTGGCGGAAGACCGGGCGCCAGCGACCGAAGAGGCGAGCGACCGACCGGACCCAGAGGCGCCGCGGAAGATCAGGATGGTCGGGTTCCTGGGGGAGGTGGTGCGCGTCGAGGGCCGCATGGAAGCGGCCCACCTGCCGGGCGTCAATTGCCGCACCCTTGTGCGGACCGAGGAGTCCGGCGAGATGACCGGCCGCATACGGATGCACTCGGGCGGCTTCTGGAGGCGGCCCAGTTCCGGAAGACGCCCAGAGCGGCGGCGTCCCCGGGGACGCCGCCGCTCGCTCGATTCGCGAATGAAGGCCGCGCGGGCTAGACGATACCGTCCGCCCGGAGGTCCTTTAGAGCCTGATCGAAGCCCTCGATCGTGCGGTCGACGACCTCGTCGGTGTGGGCCGACGAGACCACGAAGCACATGCCGTTCCAGTCCATGCCGTCGGCGCCGTTCACCAGCACCGCGCGGCGCAGCGCCCGGGTCCTCTCGGGGGGCATGGACCTGTAGATCTCCTCGTAGGGCATCGTGCACAGCTCGCGGTCGCAGTTGCAGTCGTAGCCCATGTTGACCTGCACCAGCGAGGAGATGCCGTGGGAGTGGCCCATCACCTCGTTGCGGGTGAACGCCTCGTTGATGCCGTCCTTGAGGCGCCTGGCCGCCGCGTCCGCCCTCTCGACCGCGTCGGTGTTCCAGATCTCGTCGAGCTGGGCGATGCCCGCGGCCGACGTGATCGGCTGGGCGTTGTACGTGCCGCCCTGGGCGACTCGCTTGGTCGAGTCGTGGACCGGGTCTCCGGTCATGGCCATCACGTCCATGACGTGCTTCTTGCCGCCGACGGCGGCGCCGGGCTGCCCGCCCGCCATGATCTTGGCCATCGTCGTTATGTCGGGGTCGAGGTCCCAGCGCTCCTGCGCGCCGCCCTTGGAGAGGCGGAAGCCGGTGATCACCTCGTCCATGATGAACAGCACGTTGTGGCGCCGGCACACGTCCTGCAGGTCGTGCAGGAACTGCGGGTTCTGGAGCGGGAAGGTGCCGAAGTGGGCCCCATTGCACTCGACGATGACGCCGGCGACGTCGTCGCGGGCCGAGAGCACCCTCTCGACCTCCTTGACGTCGGCCTGGACGACGATCACCGAGTCGAGGACCGCCTGGGGGATGCCTCCCGTCGACTGGCCGGAGTCGATGGTCGCGTAGTCCTGCCAGCCGTGGAAGTGCTCGTAGAACTTGATGATCTTCTCCTTGCCGGCGTAGGCGCGCGCGATGCGCATGGCCAGCAGGGTGGACTCGGTGCCTGCCGAGGTGAAGCGCACCGTCTCGAGCTTGGGCATGTTGCGCTTGACCGCCTCGGCGTAGAGGGTCTCGTGGGTGGTGGCCCCGCCGAGGTGGGTGCCCCTGTCGATCTGGTCGCGGACGGCGCTGACGACGCCCTCGGGGCTGTGGCCGAGCAGCAGGCTGCCGTTGCCCATCACGTAGTCGATGATCTCGTTGCCGTCCACGTCGTACTTGAAGGGACCGGAGGCCGACTCGTAGTAGGTCGGGTACGGGGCCGTGAAGCGCGACTGGTGGGTCACCCCTCCGGCGAACGCGTTCTTGCCCCTCTCGTACCAGTCGCGGGACCTCGAGAACTTGGCTGCGTACTTGTCGTCTATGACGCCCATGGCTACTCCTCGCTGTCGGTGTGAAGGGGCCTATCCGAAGATGGCCCGTACTGTACGGCCCGCCCCCTAGGGCGTCAAATCCGCGCCGGCGGGCCGGCTAGTAGGTCGCGCGCCCCCCGGAGATGTCGAAGACGGCCCCCGTGGAGAACGAGCACTCCTCGGACGCCAGCCAGGCCACCAGCGCGGCGATCTCCCCGATCTCCCCGAACCTGCCCATCGGGATCTTCGAGAGCATGTACCCGGCCATCTCGGCCGAGGTCTGATCGAGGATGGCCGTCTGGACCACCGCCGGGGCGATGCAGTTGACCCGGATGCCGGTGCCGGCGAGCTCCTTGCCTACCGACTTGGTGAGCGCGATGACGGCGGCCTTGGTGGCGGAGTACGGCACCATGTTGGGGTTGCCCTCCTTGCCGGCGATCGAGGCGATATTGACGATCCGCCCGTATCCGCCGGAGAGCATGGCCGGGACCGCCCTCTGGGTGAACAGGTAGGTGGCCCGCAGGTTGGTCCGGTACACCCTGTCCATCTCCCCGACGGGGAGCTCCCAGATCACGCCGGGGTCGCCGGTGATCCCGGCGTTGTTGACAAGCACGTCGAGCCGGCCCCAGCGCTCGAGCGCCGCGTCCACCGCACGCTCCGCCACCTCCTCCTCGGCCGCGTCCCCATCCACGAGACCCGCGTCGATGCCGCGTGCGACCATCTCCGCGACCGACTGCGACCCGAGCTCCGCATCGCGGTCGACCACCATGATCCGCGCCCCCTCCGCCCCGAGCCGGCGCGCGATGCCGTAGCCGATCCCGGTGGCGCCGCCGGTGATGAGGGCGACCCGGTCCCGGTAGCGCCCCTCCCAGGCGCGCTCGCCGCCCGTCACGTCAGTGCAGCGGACATATCAGCAGCGCGGCGTCCTCGTACCAGTCGAAGTGCTCGGCGCCCGCATCCCAATCCCCCGCGCCGGCCGAGGTGGCCTGCGCGGGCGACCCCTCGGCGCGCCGCAGCGCGCTCTCCGATACGGCGTAGGCCGACACCATGACGAGGAAAGCAACCAGAGCGACGAACCCCAGCGTGTATATCTTCGGGAGTTGCCTCAACGGCGCTGCCGTGGGCCGGGCTGTCCTCACCCATCCCAGCCTCCCGGCGGCGGATAGATCGGTTCGCCGTACGACTCGGTATTGGGTACCACGCTCTCGACCATGCGCTCTAGGTGCGGGTGCCACTCGAGGAAGTGAGGCGTGCGCTGGTGGATGCGAAAGTCCTCCTCGCTCCGGTAGTACTCCACGAACCAGACGACGTGCTCGTCCGAGCGGTCCTGTATCAGGTCGAAGCGCAGGCACCCGGGCTCCGCCGCCGCCCCGCGCGCGTTCGGCTCGATTAGGCGGACGAACTCGTCGCGCATACCGGGCCTGATCCTCACCGCGGCTATGGCCGTGAACATTCGCACCCCTCCCTTCGGGGCACAATCCTACAGCAGGGCGGGCCCCGGCGCGCTCACCGGGCCGGCTCCCCGATCTCGAAGAAGGCCTCGCGGTTCTCGCCGAACCGCTCGTCGGGGGCACGCCCCGAGACCAGGTCGTCGAGCCACCGCGCCAGCTGGGGCCCCGATATCTCCCCTACCCACCGTCTCTCGATGATGCCCTCGCGGTTGACAAAGAACGTGACCGGGAGTCCAATTACGCCGTAGTCGACCGTGATCTCTCCGTCCGGGTCCAGGCCGTTCGGATAGGTGACCCCGAACTCCCGGACGAACTCCCTCGCGTCGGCCTCAAGATCGTCGGTGTCCACCCCCACGAACAGCACCCCCGCCTCCCGCGACGCCCGCCACGCCTCCTCCAGCGTGCCAGCCTCCCTGCGGCACGGCACGCACCACGACGCCCAGAAGTTGATCACGATCGGCCGGCCGATGTGCTCGGCGAGCTCGAAGCGCCCGCCGTCGAAGGTGGTCATCGCAAACTCCGGGGCCGGCTTGTCCACGCGCGTTATCCCGCTGCGCCCGGTGGCCGGAGAGCGGTTGGCAAGTCCCCAGGCGAGCGTCGCGAACAAGGCCGCCAGCACGGCGACCAACAGCGCCGCGACGGCCCAGCGGCGCCAGCGCCGGCCGGGGCCGCCTTCCCGATCAGCAGCAACCATCGAATAGCCGAAGAGTGGGGGATTTCAGCATGTCCAGGTTCGATCTCGCCAGGCTCTCAGCGCCCATCATCGCGGCGCTCATGATCGCGGCGGCCGCGGCCTGCTCTTCAGGCGACTCGGGCGCGGCCATTGTCGCAGACGACGATGCGGCGCAGCCCGCCCCCGAGGCCGCGGCCGACATGGACGCCGCTAAGGACCCCAAGTCCCCCGAGACCGCCGCCGACACCGACGCGGCGCCCGACGACGAACCCGCCGAGGCCGCGGCCGAGACGGACCCGGCTCCGACGGCGACGCCGGCCGCCCAGCTCCGGGTCGGCAGGGACGTGGGCGACAGGATCCTGGACTTCTCCGTCACACTAGAGGACGGCGCGGTCCTCACATCGTCCGCGATTGCGGAGGGGGGCCGGCCGGTCTTCATCTACTTCCTCGCGACGTGGTGCCCGACCTGCCGAAAGGACATGGCGGAGTTCGCGGCCATTTACCCTGACTTCGCCGACTCCGTGGACTTCCTGGTCGTCGGACAGGACCCGACCGAGCCGATCGATGTGCTCGTCGCCTACAGGGACAATGCCGGCCACGTCTGGCCGGTCGCGCTCGCCGGACCGAGGATGCTGGCCGACCTGAGGATAAACACCCAGGCCTACAAGATCGCGCTGGACGCCGACGGGGTGATCACGTACCGCGCAGGCTACGGGAGCGGCGACGCACAGACCTGGAGAGAGGTGATGGCCGACCTGTCCGGCTGACGGGGGCATGGAGCGGAAGACGGGATTCGAACCCGCGACCCTCACCTTGGCAAGGTGATGCTCTACCACTGAGCCACTTCCGCCCATCCGCCGCCGGCCTGCGACGTGCCGAGGGCCAGAATCGAACTGGCGACACCAGCATTTTCAGTGCTGTGCTCTACCAACTGAGCTACCTCGGCTCAGGCCCAATCGTAGCGTCGAGCCGCCCGCCGTGTCAAGGAGTTGCGGACCAGCGAACGCCGATGGCACGCGCCGCCCGCGCAGCCAGCCCGGCCCGGCCGGACCGCTAGACGAACGTAAGCAGCCGGCGGGGACTGGCGACCATCAGCTGCTCGATCTGCCCCTGCGTCCAGCCCCGGCCGCGCAGCCTCGGCAGGATGCTCGAGACGATGTGGTCGTACCCCTTGCCGCCGTACGCGACGGTCATGCACTTGAGGAACACGTCCTGGGAGATCAGGACCCGGTCCGGGTACCCGAGGCCCGCGACGAACTCTAGGGCCGCGATGCGCTGGTCGTCGCTCGGCATGTCCAGGGCCGAACCGCTGCCGCTGCCGACCTCCCCGAAGAGAGTCTCCTCGTTGCCGTAGGTGTCCCACTGAAGGTAGCAGCCCGAGGCGGCGAGCTCCGCCAGCAGCCCCCGGTCATGGAACGTGTCCAGGTGGCCCATCACCACCCGCGTAAGGTCGGCGCCGGCGCGGCTCAACTCGTCTAGGATCGCCGGGGGCGACTGCGGGTCGAACCCGGGGTGGACCGTGATCGCGGCGCCCGTCTCCGTCTGGGCCCTGGCAGCGGCCCGCAGGGCGCGCACCTCGTCGCCCTGGGGCGGCCACATGTTGCCCAGCTCGCCTATGATCCCGGCCCGCACGCCCGTCTCCCCCACCCCCACCGTTACGTCACGCACTATCTCTGCGGTGATGGAGTCCTCGTCTCGCCCCGCCATGTCCGCCGGGTGGAAGGTCCTGACGTAGTAGCCGGACCCCATGACGATGTTCAGGCCCGTCCTGCGGGATATCCGCGCCAGCGCCAGCGGGTCGCGGCCCAGCCCGACGTTGGTGGTATCGACCACGGTCCTGCCGCCGGCGAGCATGAAGCGCTCGGCCTGCCCGGCCGCGAAGCGCTCGTCGAGGATGACGACGTTGTCGCGGCTCACGTGCCAGTATAGCGGGATGTATCCGAGCCGGTCGAACGTCAGGGGCGCGTCGATCCAGGCCCGGACGCCGGCCTCGGGCGGCTCGACGAAATAGGCGCCGACGTCGAGCAGCAGGTGCTCGTGCATCAGCGTGATTCCCGCGCCGTCCGGATCGATCGGGCCGGTCACGGTCTGTATCCGTCCGGCCATCCCCTCGCCCATGGATCCGTCGCCCCCCGCCGCATGACCATGCGGCGGGCGGGAGTGTAGCATGGCGCCCGATCGGAGGACCCATGAAGGCAAGCGACATCCGCAAGGTGGCCGTGGTAGGGGCCGGGCTGATGGGCCACGGCATAGCGCTCGAGCTGGCGGCGGCGGGGTACGACGTGCGCCTCTGCGACCTCGAGGCTTCGATACTCGACAGGGCGATGGTCGACGTTAGGACCGGGCTGTCGCGGCTGGCGGCCAACGGTCTCCTCGATCCCGCCGCCGCGGAGGCCGCCCCGGCGCGCATAAGGATCGGGACCGACCTCGGGGAGCTGGTGTCGGACGCAGACCTAGTGATAGAGGCCGCCTCGGAGGACCTCGCCGTCAAGCGCCGGGTCTTTGCGGACCTCGGCAGGCTCTCTCCGTCCGGGGCGATCCTCGCGAGCAACACCTCGAGCCTGCGGCCCAGCCTCTACGCCCCCGACTCGGGCCGTCCCGACAGGGTGATCGTCACCCACTACGCCAATCCGCCCCACTTCGTTCCGCTGGTGGAGATAGTGCGCGGGCCGGACACCTCGGACGGAACCGCCGAGACGACGCGCGCCTTCCTGGAGGGGCTGGGAAAGAAGGTCATCGTCGCTCGCAGGGAGGTGCCCGGGTTCATCCTCAACAGGCTCCAGATCGCGCTGCTGCGCGAGGCGCTGTGGCTGGTCGAAAACGGCGTCGCGGAGCCCGAGGACATCGACGCCGCGCTCAAGTTCGGAACGGGCCGAAGGTGGGCCTTTGCCGGGGTGTTCGAGGTCTTCGAGCTGGCCGACTGGAGCGTGGTGGGCCGGATCTACGAGGAGGTAGGCCCGTCCCTGGCGGACTCGCCCGAGGTCCCCGAGCCGCTGCGACGGCGCATCGAGACCGGCCGCCACGGTGCCAGGACCGGGCGCGGCTTCTACGAGTCCGGTCCCGAGTGGGCCGAGGAGACGCGCTCGCGTATCGCCTACGGGCTCGCGGGGCTGGAACGCCTATGGGCCGGCCATGCAACGAGCACCGCGGCCGGCGCCTGACGGCTCACCGGTCCGGCCGGGGCCGGGGGCGATCGAGTTCGGCGAGCGCCGACACCGGCAAGGTCGGACGGGTGTCATGGTTGCAGTGCTGCGGCACGCAGTGGAGGTGAATAAAGTGAACCCATCGCCCTGCACGAGGGAGGTCAAGCTGATTCCCATCGGCGACTCCAAGGGCATCCGCATCCCCAAGGAGTTGCTGGACAAGTACGGATGGAGCGACGTTCTTTTGCTGGAAGAGTGCGAAGATGGCGTCGTCTTGCGGGGCAAGGGGACCCACCGCCTGTCATGGGAGGACACCTACCGGACCATGGCCGTCGAATCGGAGGACTGGAGCGACTTCGACGCCGCCATGGCCGACGGCGTGGACTGACGCCCTCCTAGCGACGTGCGCTGGCCGGGCGTGCGATGGCCGGCGGCGGGCCGATCTCGCCTCTTTGACACTCCTCGGCGTCGCAAACTAAACTCCGTCCGCCGCCGCTAGGCGGTCGCGTCCATCCCGATGAACGAGGCCTCCCTGCCCATACTGCCGACCTCGGTCGTGGGCTCGCACGCCCTCCCGAGCTGGCTGTACACGGCCATAGAGAAGATCGAGGCCGGGGAGTACGGGCGCACCGACGCACGGGAGGCCTACGACGACGCGGTGGACCTGGCGATGGCCGACCAACTGCGCGCCGGCGTAGACATCATCTCCGACGGCGAGATGCGCCGCTGGCTGTTCGTCCAGAACTTCTACTCCCGGATCTCCGGCATCTCCGAGGAGCCGCTGCTGCGCACCGTCGGGCCGTACGGGTACGACAGCCCCAGGCGTTACCGCGCCGTCGAGAAGGTCAGCGTCCCCCGGGGGCTGGGCATAGTCGAGGAATTCGCCTACGCAAGGGCCCGCAGCGACGCGCCCCTGAAGGCCACCTGCCCCGGCCCGCTGACGCTGTCGATGCACATAAGGCCGGGCGACGTCTACCCCGACCGCGTCGCTCTCGCCTCCGAGTTCGCCGCGATCATCAACTCAGAGCTTCGGCGGCTGGTCGACGCGGGGGCGGAGTTCATCCAGATCGACGAGCCCTCCTTCGCGATCGTGCCCGGGGCGCTCACCGACTGGGTCGACCTCTGCAACGCCTGCTTCGACGGCGTGGCCGCCAAGACCGCCCTTCACATCTGCTTCGGCAACCTGGCCTCGCGCCCCAGGGGAAAGCGCGAGTACCGCTGGATGTGGCCCGCGCTCGCCGACGTAAGGACCGGCCAGCTGGTGCTGGAGTTCGCCAACCGCGAGATGGTGGACGCCGGGCTGTGGGCGGAGGTCGCAGAGGAGCGCGAGCTGGGCGCCGGGGTCATCGACGTCAAGTCCTTCTACGTCGAGACGCCCGAGGACGTTGCCGCGCGGGTGCGGCTGATGCTAAAGGCCGTCCCCGCAGAGAGGCTGTGGATCAACCCGGACTGCGGGTTCTTCACGGTCCCCAGGTGGCTCGCCGCCCAGAAGCTCGCCGCCATGGTCGCCGGCACGCGCATCGTGCGCCGGGAGCTGACCGGGCAGGGCTAGCCCGCTCTTGGACGCCGCCCGGGCCGCATCGACCATAGTCGGCCGCCGCACGGTCGCCTCCACCCTGCGCCACCGCGCCCTCGCAGACGCCGACAGGACCTTCCTCATATTCGAGGACGATGGGGGCGAGGTCAGCTCGTGGACCTACGCCGAGTTCGACCGCGCGGCGAGCCGCGCGGCCCACGGCCTGCTGGCGCTCGGGGTGCGCCGCGGCGAGCGGATTAACCTGCACATGACCAACCGCCCCGAGTTCCTGATCCTGTGGATGGCGGCGGCGAAGATCGGCGCCGTCATGGTCCCCACCAACCCGCTGGCGCCCCCGGACGAGCTCGCCTACCCGCTCGGCCACTCCGAGGCCGTGCTGATCGCCACCCTCCCCGGCCTCCTGGACGCGGCGCTCGAGGCCCGCGCGCGCTGCCCCTCCGTCAGGTCGGTGGTCGTGTGCGGCCCCGGCCCGCACCCGCCGGGCACGGTGGGGTTCGACGATATGTGCGGCGGGCAGTCGGCGGAGGACCCGGAGGTCGAGACCGGGTCGATGGACGACCTGGCGGTGCTCTACACGTCCGGCACGACCAGCCGGCCCAAGGGGGTGCTGGTCACCAACGCCAACTACGTGTTTTTGGGCGAGCAGATATCCAAGAACGTCGGGCTTGGCCCGGGCGACCGCTGGCTGATAACGCTGCCGCTCTTCCACGGAAACGCCCAGTACTACTCGGTGATGACCGCGCTGACGGCCGGGGCGAGCGTCGCCGTGATGTCGCGCTTTTCGGCATCGCGGCTGATGCGCCAGGCCGCGCGCCACGGCTGCACGGTCCACAGCTCGCTGTCCACGCCGCTGCGCATGGTGCTCGCCCAGGCGCCCCACCCCTCCGATGGAGAGAGCGGCCTGAGGCTGGTGATCTTCGCCCAGAGCCTGACCCCCGAGCAGTACGCAGAGTGGGACCGGCGCTACGGCGTCCCGCTCCTGCAGATCTTCGGCATGACCGAGACGATGGGACAGCCGCTGGTAAACCCCCTCGGCTACAGGCGCGACCACTCGAGCATAGGCCTGCCGGCGCTGGGCTACCGCTGCCGCGTGGTCGACGACGACGGACGCGACGTGCCGCCGGGCGAGGCGGGCCAGCTAATCGTAGGCGGCATACCGGGGGTGACGATCATGCGCGGCTACCTGCGCGACCCGGAGAACACCGCGCGGGCGCTGCGAGGCGGGTGGCTGTGGACGGGCGACGTGGTCCGCGTGGGCGAGGACGGGTACTTCCACTTCCTGGACAGGGCGCGCGAGCTGATCCGAAGGTCGGGGGAGAACATCTCGGCGGGCGAGGTCGAGGCGGTGATAAAGTCGCACCCTGCCGTCGCGGACGCGGCGGTTATCGGGCTGCCCGACGAGATCTACGACGAGCGGGTGGTGGCCTTCGTCGCCCTGGCCGAGGGGGCCAGCGCGACCGAGGACGAGATAAGGGAGCACTGCGGGGCGAGGCTCTCGAAGTTCAAGGTGCCGGGCGCCATCGAGTTCAGGGCCGAGTTCCCGAGGACCTCGACGGGCAAGGTCCGAAAGGTCGAGCTAAAGGAGGCGGCCCTGGCCGCCATGAGGGGAGGAACGGATGGCTCTGGGTGACGCACGGGTCGGAGACGCCGCGAGCGTCGACTACGAGGTTACGGCGGACATGACGGTGAACCGCACCGGCGCCGAGGGCGCCGACGTGCTGTCCACCCCCTCCCTGCTCAACCTGATGGAGCTGGCCTGCATAGAGGCGACCGACGCCAAGCTTGGCCCGGACCTTGCCACCGTCGGATTCGCCGTGGACGGCCTTCGTCACCTGGCCCCTACCGCCCTGGGCGAGACGGTGACGGTCAGCGTAAGGCTCACCGAGATCGACGGGCGCAAGCTCGGCTACGAGATCGAGGCGTTCGAGGGCGACAAGAAGATAGGGGTGGCGCGCCACCGGCGCGCGGCGATACCGACCGGCTGACATGGCCTTCGTCATCGGCATGCACGCCGGCCCCCAGCACGTCTCCTACGACGAGCTGAGCCAGCTGTGGCGGGCGGCTGATCGCGGCGGCTTCGGGTGGGTGTCGATCTGGGACCACTTCTACGACGACCCGTCCCCCGACCGCTCCGGCTCGGTCTTCGAGGCGGTCGCAACGCTGGGGGCCCTGGCCGCCGAGACCAGCAACGTGCGCATAGGGGCCCTTGCGATGTGCGTCGGCTACCGACACCCCGCCGTGCTGGCCAACGCCGCCGCGACGATCGACCACATCTCCGGCGGGCGCTTCGAGCTGGGCCTGGGGGCCGGCTGGCTGGAGGACGAGTACCGCGACTACGGCATCCCCTTCCCGCCGATCGGGATACGCATGGACATGCTCGAGGAGGCGCTTTGCATCGTGCGCGGCATGCTCGGCAGGGGGCGCACGACCTACGAGGGCTGGCACTTCCAGGTGGCTAACGCCGCCTGCGAGCCCAAGCCGGTGAGGGGCCACCTGCCGATCTGGGTCTGCGGGGGCGGCGAGAGGCGCACGCTGCACATGGCCGCAAGGCACGGCGACGGCTGGAACGTGCCGTACATCTCACCCGACGACTACCGCAGGAAGGTGGACGTGCTAGAGCGCTGGTGCGAGACGGAGGACCGCGACCCCGCGCTGATCGCGAGGACAGTGAACGTGGGCTTCTACATGGGCACCTCTGCGGCCGACGCGGCGAGGAAGAGGGCGGGCTTCGACCGCGTGTACGGCGCCAGGGCCGAGACGCAGGGGCCGGGGATGCTGTTCGGCACCGCCGACGAGGTGGTCGAGCGGATCGGGACCTACATGGACGCAGGGGCGCAGGGTCTGAACATAGCGCTCAGGGCCCCGTTCGACTGGGACGCCATACAGGCCTTCTCCGAAGAGGTGATCCCCCAGTTCGCAAAGCCGCACTAGAGCGGCGCACCGTCAAGGAGGCTCAGACATGGCGGGCGAGAGCATAACGGTCGGCAGGCTCAGGGTGATCGCGCTCTCGGACGCGGCTAACCCCGCGGACCTTTCCGAGCTGTTCCCGGACCACGGGCCCGAGGACTGGCGAGGCTACCCGGAGTACGTCGACGAGGACGGCAACCACCGCGAGCCCGTGAACCTGGGCTCGTACCTGATCGTCTCGGACGAGCAGACGCTTCTGGTCGACACCGGCATCGGACCGGTGCCGCTGGCGCCATATCCCGACCTGTCCGGGGACCTGGTCCCGACGATGCGCGGCCAGTGCGGGCTCGGCCCCGAGGACGTCGACATAGTGTTCGCGACCCACATGCACTTCGACCACATCGGCTGGCACGTCACCCGCGATGGCGACGGACCGCGGGCGACGTTCCCCAAGGCCCGGTACGTCCTGCCCAGGGGCGACTGGGATGCCATATTCGATCCCTCCCTGCCCGCCTCGGGCCCCCACGGCGGCGACTACTCGCAGGGCGCGGCGGAACTGTTCCAGCTCTCGAGGCCGATCGCAGAGGACATCCAGAGGGTGGCCGAGGTCGAGACCGTTCCCGGGGGCGCGCAGATCACCGACGAGGTCACGACCGTCGACACGCCCGGTCACACCCCGGGCCACCAGAGCCTGCTGATCAGTTCGGGCGGCGAGCGCGCCTTTATCATGGGCGACGCCATCCACCTGCCGGTGCAGATGGACGTGCCGGAGCGCGTGATGGGAGCGGACGTGCACCCGCAACTCGGCGCGCGGACGCGGGCGGAGACGGTGCGCTGGCTAGAAGAGGAGGGGCTGATGACGGCCATCGGGCACTTCCCCGACCCCGGGTTCGGGCACGTGGTGCGCGGCGAGGGTCGCAGATACTGGCGAGCGCTGGAGTGACTACCGTGCCGACAGAGACCATCACCAGTCCCGCAAAGGCCGTGGTCGCCCCGGCGGCGACCCTAATTCTGGCGCTCGCGCTCGCGGCGGGATGCGGTGGCGGTCAGGACGACCCTGGTCCGGCCGCGGAGGAGACGGCCCGGGCCGCCGCCGCGCAGCCGGACCCGGAGCCGGAGCCGACCGCGGCGCCCACCCCCACCCGCGTGATCGACCGCCCTTCGGTCAACGCCACGGTCGTGGCCGAGGAGAAGCTGACGGCCGGCAACTGCTCCATCGCCCCGGGAACGGACTGCGAGGGGGCCGACTTCGAGGGCGCGGACCTGTCGCCGCTCACGCCGGACCGCGGAACGGCGGGCCTGTACGACGGAGCCGAGCTGGAGGGCGCCAACCTGCGCGGGGCGGACATGAGCGGGGTCAACCTGTGGATGGCCGACCTCGAGGACGCGGACCTGACCGGGGCGGACCTGACCGACGCCTACCTCAACAACGTCAACTTCAAGAACGCCATCCTCAGGGACGCGAACCTAACGAACGCCAACCTGTCATGGGCGCTCCTGCGCGGGGCGGACCTTGAGGGTGCCATCTTCTGCAACACGCTCATGCCAGACGGCGGCACCCGTGACGACGACTGCTAGCACCGGGGCACGTCGAATTCGATGGGTGGAGGTGGCCGAGCCTGTGACGGACATCCCGTGTGGTGAGGCGCTCCCATAGCCTCCAAAGGCCCCACAAGCCCCCTAGAACCCTTCGGGGGGGCATCCTTTGTCTGGGGCGCTTACGTCGAGCCGAAGCGCCATGGCCGGACGAGGCGGAGATGAGAGGGGGGGTGACAGGCGGATGGGTTCGGGAACAAGTGGGGGCACTGCGGGGCTTAAGCCGGACACCGGAGCGAACGGCTTGGACATACGCAGCTCACGGCTGCACAAGCTATCACCGGCATGGAGCGTTGACAGCCACCGCCGCCGGTGGTAGTTTTCTGACACCACCCCTATCGCTTCGCCGGTAGGGTCGAGACCGCCCTGCCGGGCGGTCTCTGTCTTTGTACGGGACTAGAGATTGATCACCAGCGTCTACATAGACGGCTTCAATCTGTACTACCGCGCCCTGAAGGACACGCCGTTCCGGTGGCTCGACCTGCGGAAGCTGGCCGAGACCCTCTCTCCCCAGGACGACATTCGCAGGATCTGCTACTTCACGGCCCGCCTTGATGTACGCCCCGGCAATCCCAATCAGCCCCGTCGCCAGCTCGTCTACCTGAGGGCCCTAGAGACGCTGCCGGGCTTCGAAGCCTACTACGGCGTCTTCCGGTCCGGCGTCAAGCGCCGTCCGCTAGCGGAGCCGGTGCCCGGACTGCCTACTCACGTCCTAGTCAGGGACTCGGAGGAGAAGGGGTCGGACGTGAACCTCGCCACCCGTCTCTTGGTGGATGGATTCAACGGGGAGTAGCCGGTCCGGGCAGCGCCGTCCGCTAGCGGAGCCGGTGCCCGGACTGCCTACTCACGTCCTAGTCAGGGACCGAAGGGGTCGGACGTGAACCTCGCCACCCGCTTGGTGGCGATTCAACGGGGAGTACGGGCAGGCCGTGGTGGTGTCCAACGACGCCGACTTCGCTGGGGCGATGCGGTATGTAAGGGGCTGGGCCTGCGGGTCACGCTGGTCAACCCCGACCCCAGGAACAACAGCCCGAGGCAGCTTGCCGATGCCGCAACATACGTCAAGCGCCTCTGGAAGAGCCATCTGCGACGGAGTCAATTTCCCGACACACTTAGGGACGAAGTCGGGATTATCAGAAAGCCGATGGGTTGGTGACACTCGGCTCCAACAAACGGAAATACCAAGACTGTAACGACGAGAAGGCGAGTGCCATAGCCAGCGGCATGGCATTGCCTTCACCCTTGTGCATGAGTTGCATCAATACTAGGAGAAATCGACGCCGGATTGTCGACCAGCCTTTCCAGATCGATATGTAGGCAAAGGACATACTGAGTGCGACATGTGGTGTCGGCGGTGCCTGCAATGAGGGGAGGCGCCTTGGCGGCCACTGCCCTGCGCCCACACGCGATCCCGGAGTCGATGCTGGCGGTGACCCCCTCCGGAAGCTTCCCGCCGCAGTAATGACATCTCGCCGTCGCCCGACCGGGTCGTCCCGGTCTGACCTGCGGCACGCGCCGGCCGAACTCTTGTCCTCACCGCCAGCGGGGATAAACGCACGGGACTAGCCGCCGAGTTCGTCCTCGCTGATGGACGGCCCCAGGACCGTGCGGTTGTACTTGGCGTCGAGGGCGCGCCACTCGGCCTCGGTCAGGGAGCGCACTCGTCCGGGTGGCAGGCCCGGTGCCTCCGGGGGCACGCCGGCCTCGAAGAAGGCCTCCTCAAAGCCGGGCGGAGAGATGATGATCAGCAGCCTCGCCGGGCTCTCCCCCACCACCCTGTAGGTGTGGGGGACGTCGCGGGGCACGAACACGAACGCTCCCGGGCTCGCCAGGACCATCCGGTCCCCGACCCGGATGGCCACCTCGCCTTCCAGGACGTAGAAGCCCTCTTCCTCGTCGCCGTGGCTGTGCAGGGGCGGACCCTCGCCCGGCGGCTCGGTGAGCTCGGCCAGCGAGTACGCGCCCAGCGTCGCATCGGGCTCTGCCTTGACGGTGAAGACGCCCTCGCCGAGCCAGGTCGAGCGCCCCTGGCCGGGAAGCAGCACGACCTCGTTTCCTCTCCTGGTCATCGGTTCCTCCAGTCCGCGGCCTGGGCACCCACAAGCAGGTGGCCGTGGAGCCTGCCCAGGAACGGCGAAAAATCCGGGCACTCGCTGGCCGCGCTTCCCACGGCCGACTCGAGCATCGCCAGCCGGCGGTGGCGCTCCAGCACGAACTCGTCGGGGCGCTGGCTCACTCCCCCGAGGAGGATGGGATGCAGCCGCCCCACCCGGTAGACCCCCTGCAGGTCGTCGTCGCCGGCTGTCATCTCCTCTAGGCCCCTTCTGCAGAGCGCGCCCTGGGAGTCGGGGGTGTTCGAGGCGTAGGCGGCGCCCACCACAGCGAGCGCAGCTGCCGCCGCCAGCGCCGCCGCGGCCAGCATCCCCAGGCTCACCGGATCATCTTTCGGGCCGGTGCCGGAGGTGGGACTCGAACCCACACGGGCATCTCTGCCCAACGGTTTTTGAGACCGCCGCGTCTACCGTTCCGCCACCCCGGCGCCGCCACCGATTATCACATCTCCAGGCGCTTTTCGCCGGACAGGTACGCCTCGGGCTCGCGCCCGAAGGCACGGTTGCACCCCGGCGCACAGAAGTAGTACGCCGTGCCCCCGTGCTCCAGCGACCCGCCGCCGGGCCTGTCGATCTCCACCTCCATGCCGCAGACCGGGTCGGTCCGCGTCGGGCCCCTTCTCCTGAGCCACGGAATCCTCATTCGTCCTCCCCCGCCCGCGGGCGTACCTCCCGGCCCAGCCCCGGACCCGCCGGCCGCCGCGCCCGCGCTAGCGACCTGAGCCGCAGCGAGTTCGCCACCACCGCGAGCGAACTGGCGGCCATGGCCCCGGCCGCCACGATCGGGTTGAGCAGCCCCGAGTCGCCGAGCGCCCAGCGAAGGCTGGCAGGCGCTCCGTCCGGGAACGCAGCATACAGCGCGCCGGCCGCAACAGGGACGAGCGCGAGGTTGTAGACGAAGGCCCACGCAAGGTTCTGTCGAATGGTCCGCACCGTCGCACGGCTCAGGTCGATGGCCGACACCAAGGCCGACAGGTCGCCCCGCGCCAGCGTGACCGCCGCGGTCTCCATGGCCACGTCCGTGCCAGAGCCGATGGCCACGCCCACGTCGGCACGCGCGAGGGCCGGTGCGTCGTTGATCCCGTCGCCCACCATCGCAACCCGCCTGCCCTCCGACCGCAGGCCATCCACGAACCGCGCCTTGTCGGCCGGCAACGCGCCAGCCACCACGCGCTCGATCCCGACCGCGCTCGCAACGGCCCCGGCCGCCTCCTCGGAGTCCCCGGTGAGCATGACGACTTCGATGCCCCGTCCGCGCAGGGCCCGCACCGCACGCGCCGAACCCTCCCTCACCTCGTCCGAGGCGCAGATCACGCCCAGCGCAAGCCCGCCACGTGCAACGCAAACGACCGTCTCCCCCGGGCGCGGCCCGTCCCAGCCGGCCGGCAGATCAACGCCCTCGCTATCCATGAGCGCCCGGCTGCCCACCAGGACCCTCTCTCCCGACACGGTCGCGGCGGCGCCCATGCCCGGAACCGCGGTGAAGTCCCCGGCCGTCTCCAGGCGCAGGCCGCGCTCCGCCGCGGCGGCCGCGATCGCGGCGCTCAGCGGGTGCTCGGACAGGGCCGACACGGCCGCGGCGCGGGCTAGCAGGTCATCCTCGGAGCCGCCCATGGGCTCGATTCTGGTGACCCTCGGACGGCCCTCGGTGAGGGTGCCCGTCTTGTCGAGCACCACGGCGTCGACCTCGCGGAGCCGCTCCATGGCCTCGGCGTCGCGGACCAGAACGCCCATCGAGGCGCCCACCCCGGAGGCGACGGTGATGGCCGTCGGGGTGGCGAGCCCCAGCGCGCAGGGGCAGGCCACCACCAGCACCGCGACGGCGGCGAGCGTCGCGGGAACGTGCGCGGGATCGGGACCCGCCGCCATCCAGATCGCGAAGGTGAGCGCCGCCACGGCGATGATCGCCGGAACGAAGCGCGCCGCCACGCGGTCGACGAGCCGCTGCACGGGGGCGCGGCTGGCCTGGGCCCGCTCGACCATGCGCACGATCTGGGCCAGCGCCGTCCCGTCCCCCACCGCGGAGACCCTAACGGTCAGCGCCCCGACGCCGTTCACCGTGCCCCCGATCACCGCATCGCCTCCCGACTTCGCCACGGGCACGGGCTCGCCGGTGAGCATCGACTCGTCCACGGCGGAGGTGCCCGCAGCGACCACCCCGTCCGCCGGCAGGCGCTCGCCCGGACGGACGAGCACCATGTCGCCGACCGCCAGGCTCTCGATGGGCACGGTCTCGACCTCGCCGCCGCGCTCGACCCTGGCGCTCCTGGGCTGCAGCCCGATCAGTGCCCGCAGGGCCCCTGCCGCGCTGCGGCGGGCCCGGCCCTCCAGCAGCCTGCCGACCAGGACCAGCCCGATGATGGCCGTCGATGCGTCGAAGTAGGTGTCGCTCGACGCCGCCCGGAACGCGGACCCCGCCGGCGCCACCGACACAGCCAGGCTGTACAGGTAGGCGACGGACGTGCCGACCGCGATCAGGGTGTTCATGTTGGCCGTCCGCCGCCCGAGCGCGCCGATGGCCGAGGCGTAGATCTGCCGGCCCGCCCAGAACTGGACCGGGGTGGCGAGGGCCAGGAAGACCAGTTCCAGCCGAAAGCCCGCGCGCTCCATGAGTCCCGGCGCGAACATCATGGACATCACCGCCGCGGCGACGGCGAGGCTGAAGGCGGCCTTCGCCGCCAGTGAGGCGAGCTCGCGCTCCCCCGCGGTGTCGGAGAGGGCCTCGGTGGAGAAGTCCACCAGCCGGTAGCCGGCGTCCTCGACGGCCCTTCGCATGTCCGAGAGCGTGCCCGCTCCGGGCCTGTGCTCCACGGTGGCGCGCTCGGTGGCCAGGTTGACCGAGGCCGAGACCACCCCCTCGACGCCCCGCAGGGCGTCCTCGACGTGGCCGACGCAGGCGGCGCAGGTCATGCCGCCGACCGAGAGGTGGACGGTCTCCGGTGCGGCGGCGCCCGCGGAAGTCGCGCCCGGGGCCGCCACGGTCAGCTTTCCGCCCCGCCGCAGAGCGGGAGCCCCCCGCCGGCCGATGGACGTTCGCTCATGCCCGCATCCCCGCTCAGGCGCGCCGCAGGGGCGCGAAGCTCATCAGCAGCCTCTTGACCCCGTGCCCGTCCCTGAAGGCGACGGTGACCTCGAGGTCCGTAGGCGTGGCCCTGACCGCCACCACGACCCCCTCGCCGAAGGCGTCGTGGACGACCCTGTCCCCGGTGCTAAGGTCCGAACCGTCCCCGCCGTCCCCGTCCCCGGCGCCCCGGCGCGCGGCCCGCGCGGCCGGCGCCGGCCGGGGGCGGACGCGCTCGATGCGCTCGGTGCGAGGCGCCGCATCGTCCCGCACCGGGGCGGTCCGGGCCGGTCGTCCCCGGTCGCGCGTGGACTCGGCCGCGGCCCGGCGGGGCCGCCGGTCCGTCCCGCGGCCCTCCCCCGCCGGCCCGGGGCGGGCGCCAGCGACGCGTCCCACCATCCCCTCGCCCACCCGCAGCCGCGCAGGCACGTCCGAGAGGAATCTCGAGGGCATGCTGGGGCCGAACTCGCCCCTGAAGCCGCGCCGAAAGGCGCGCATCAGGTACAGGCGGCGCCGGGCCCTGGTCATGCCGACGTAGCAGAGCCGGCGCTCCTCCTCGAGCTGGTCCTCGTCGTCGAGCGAGCGCGAGTGCGGCAGCAGCCCCTCCTCCATGCCGACCATGAAGACGACGGGGAACTCCAGGCCCTTGGCCTGGTGGAGCGTTATGAGCGTGATCGCCTCGCCCCGCTCCTCGAGGCTGTCGGCGTCCGCGACGAGCGCCACGCTCTCGAGGAAGACCGTCAGGGGGCTGAGGTCCCCCTCCGTATCGACGTGCAGGAAGTCGCTGGCGGACGAGCGCAGCTCGTCGAGGTTCTGGACCCTCTCGTCGCCGCGCTCAAGGCCCGCGGCGTACTCCCGGTACCCGGTCCTCTCCATGACCAGGTCGATCTGGGCCACGAGGTCGACGCCGCCGGCAGCCGCCGAGAGCGAGAGCATCATCTCCCTGAACGCGGCCAGGGCCTTCGCCGAGCGCGCCGCGATCGAGGCGCCCGGCGCGTCGCCGGCGGCGAGCAGCCCGATCTGCTCCCACATCGACGTGCCCGCGTCGCGCGCCATCCTGGTCAGCTCGTCGAGCGTGCGCCGGCCGATCCCCCGCGGCGGGACGTTGACCACGCGCGCCAGCGACACGTCGTCGGCGGGGTTGGCCAGCAGCCGCAGGTAGGCGACCGCGTCCTTGACCTCCTGGCGCTGGTAGAAGCGCAGGCCGCCGATGAGCTGGTACGGCACGCCGTACCGCATGCACGCCTCCTCGAGCTCCCGGGACTGGGCGTTCACGCGGTACATGACGGCGATCTCGCCCGGCCTGAAGCCCTCGGCGTCCGTCAAAGACTGGATCTCCCGCAGCACCTTGCGGGCCTCGTCCTCCGCGTCGTAGCCCTCCGCGACCACGACGGGCAGGCCGTCCTGGTTGTCGGTCCAGAGCTCCATCTCGACTCGCTGGGAGTTGCGCCCTATCACCCCCTGGGCGGCGCCGAGGATCGCCTTGGTGGACCTGTAGTTCTGCTCCAGGGCGATCACGCGGGCGCCCGGGAAGTCGCGCCGAAAGCTCATGATGTTGCGTATGTCGGCGTTGCGCCACGAGTAGATCGCCTGGTCGGGATCGCCCACGACGCACAGGTTGTCGTAGCCGGAGGCGATACTGCGCGCCACGGCGTACTGGGCGACGTCCGTGTCCTGGAACTCGTCCACCATGAGATGGACGTACCTTCGCCGGTACATCTCGGCAACGTCCGGGAAGCGGTCGAGGAGCAGGTGCGTGCGCAGGAGCAGGTCGTCGAAGTCGACCGCGCCCGCCCGGGCTAGCATCTCGTCGTAGCGCTCGTAGACGCGGTGGACTATCTCCTCGAAGTAGGAGTCGGCGGCCTCGGCGTAGCCATGGACGTCGATAAGCTGGCTCTTGGCGCGTGAGATGGCCGACTGGATGGCCCGCACGCCCCACTGGTTGGGGTCCACGCGGGCGTCGCCCATGGCGCGCTTGAGCAGCGCCACCTGGTCCGCGTCGTCGTAGATCGAGTAGTCGCGGTCCAGCCCTATGCGGCCGCCGTCGCGGCGAAGCGCCCGCGCGCAGAAGGAGTGGAAGGTCGAGGCGGTGAGCCTCTCTGCGCGCTGGCCCAGCAGGCCGCCGAGCCTCTCGCGCATCTCCCGGGCGGCCTTGTTGGTGAAGGTGACGGCGGCGACGCGGTGCGGGCTGACCCCGCACACGTCGACCAGGTAGGCGATGCGGTGGGTGATCACGCGGGTCTTGCCGCTGCCCGGCCCCGCGACTATGAGCAGCGGGCCGGCGACGTGCTCGGCCGCCTCGCGCTGGACCTCGTTCAGCCCGGCCAGAACGTCAGTCTTCATCGGCCGCTCGCATCGGATCAATCGTCCGCCCCCGCGGCGCGCGCGTCAAATCGGGCCGGGCACGGTACCTACGGAACGTACAGCGGGGCGTCGCGGGTGATCACGCGGCGCTCGCGCTCCATGGCCGAGCGCAGGTACCTGGGCAGGGCGAACATGCCCGCGTGGGTCACGCCGTCGTAGAACCCGAGCGCGGCGGCGACTCGCGCCGCGAGCCGCCCATCGACCTCGTCCGGGTCCAGGGCCGCCGGGTCCGGCCCGAGGGAGCCCACCACGAAGCCCCAGGTGGTGCCGAAGGCGGGGATGAACGCCTCCGATGCCCGGACCACGGGGAAGACCCGGGCCATGGTGTTGGCGACCGCGGTGAAGCACTGGGCGGCGAACGCGGGGCCGGTGGGCCCGGACTGGGCGACCGCGATCCCCCCGGGCCCGAGGCGCGCGGAAAGAAGCTCGTAGAACTCGCGGGTGAAGATCAGGTACGCGGGCCCGGCCTCCAGGGGGTCGGGCACGTCGATGACCGCGACGTCGAACCTGTCCGGGCTGCCCTCGAGGTACGCCAGGGCGTCCGCGTGCACCAGCTCGAGCCGCGGGTCGTCGAAGGCCCCGCGATGGTGGTCCGGAAGGTGCCTCCTGCAAAGCTCGACCACCTCGGCGTCGATGTCGACCATCACCACGCGCTCGACCGTTCCGTGGGCGAGAACCTCCCGCGCCGTCGCGCCCTCGCCGCCGCCGGCGACCAGGACGGTCCGCGGCGCCGGGTGGGCGACCATCGCCGGGTGCACGAGCGCCTCGTGGTAGACGAACTCGTCCAGGGCCGTCGACTGGGTCTTGTCGTCGAGGACCAGGCTGCGCCCGAAGAGCGCGGTGTCCTGGATCAGGTAGTGCTGGAAGGCCGAGTCGCCCTCGGCGATGACGCGCTCGACGCGCTCGCCCTGGATTAGGTCGGGCGTGATGTACTCGAAGTGCCAGCGCTCGCCGGGGCGGATCGGCGGCGCGTCCACGGCGCGCCTAGGCCGGGGTCCGGGCCACGACCGGCCCGCGGGCGATCTCGCGCACGGTCGGGCGGGTGCAGCCGAGCCTGGCGATGATGAGCTCCGCGGCCCCGCGGGGGTCGAAGTCGGACCCGCAGGTGAAGATGTCGGCCGCGGCGTAGCCGCGCTCGGGCCAGGTGTGGATGCACAGGTGGGACTCGGCGATGGCGACGACCCCGGTCACGCCGGCGGGCGAGAACTTGTGGAAGGTCTGGCCCACGATGGTCGCGCCGGTCTCGGCGGCGGCGCCGACCATCGACTCCCTTATGTGCTCAAGGTCGTCGAGCAGCTCGGGGCTACAGCCCTCGAGCTCCAAGAGAAGGTGCGTTCCTAGCGCCTCCAACCATCAATCCTCCAGTCCCAGGCGGGTGAGCGGGACGCCGCCCGCGAGCGGAAATTATACAGGCCGCCCGTCGCGCCTACGCGAAGGCCAGCGCCCTCGCCGGATTGTCGATCAGGAACCCGTCGATCTGCCCGCGCGAGTAGCCGCGGGCCAGCAGGCGGGGAACGATCGACTCGACTATGTGCGCAAAGCCGTGGCCCCCGAAGGCCGCGTGCATCTTGCGGAAGCACACGTCCTGGGCCAGCAGGATGCGGTCGCCGTGGCCCTCGCCGACCAGAAAGTCCAGCGCGGCCAGGCGCTCGGCGTCCGTGGGCATCCGAAGGTCGGCCCCCATGTACCGCATGCCGCTGTCCTCGGCCCCGACGGTGTCGTACTCGAGGAAGCAGCCGGTCTGAGCGACCTCCCGCAGCACGCCCTCGTCACGGACGGCGAAGTCGAGATGGCCCATGATCACCCGCCCGGGGTCCACGCCGGCGTCCGAGAGCACCTCCAGGATCGCCATCGGCGACTCGTCGACGCCGCCCGGGTGTATCGAGATCGGGGCCCCGGTCGCAAGGTGCGCGCGGGCGGAGGCCCTTAGGACCTTCGTCTGGTTGTCGTCGAGCGGGTGGACGTTGCCGACCTCTCCGATGACGCCGGACCGGACCCGCTGGTCGCCAACCCCGACCGTCAGGTCCGAGACGATCCGCTCGAATATCGAGTCCTCGGTGCGCTCGTCCATGTCCGGCGGGCGAAGCAGCGGGACGTAGTGGCTGGTGCCCATCACTATGTTGAGCCCGGTCGCCCTTGAGATCCGCGCCAGCGCGTCGGGGCTGCGTCCCAGGTCCCAGTTGGTCGTGTCGACGACCGTGCCGCCGCCGGCGAGCCTAAAGCGCCGGACCTCCTCCATCGCCTCGCCCTCGCTGTAGAGCGTCATCAGGTCGCGGTTGAACCAGACGATGTTCTGGTAGCTGCCGACCATGTCCATGGCATAAGGGCGGTCCCACAGGCCCCGGAGCGTGGCCTCCTCGGGGGTGAAGGAGTAGCCGGTCATGTCGATCACCAGGTGCTCGTGCGTGATGGTGACGCCCATCTCCGAGGGATCGATGACCCCCAGCACGGTCTGGATCCTGCCGCTCAGCCGCGAATCCATCGCTCCTCTCCCTTACTGTGCCGCACAGTGTCTATGCTCCAACTCTCCCATCGCATGCATCTCGTCTCAACGCATATAGAATGTGGTGTCCACCATCAGCTTAACAGGGAAGCTAATACGATTGCCTTTGGCATCTACTAAGTATTCCACCACCGCTGCGTCAGGGTATTCCGTAAGAGACGGATCTTTCAAGGCCTCACGCGTCCTGGCTTTTATCTTCTCGCCGTCCATACTGCTGTGCATAATACTGCCTATTAGACTAGCCTCATTTTCCCAAATATATGCGATTTTAGCCGATTCGCTCATTGAACTTCCTCCTACAATTCCATTTGTAGCTACCACTCTGCCAATTTGCTCGATGTCAATATGCTATGCGCGTCTACTGGCCCAGATGTTAAGTGCTCGTGTTATCGAAGCAATCGTCATGTCAAGGATATTACCATAGATGCGCAATTCTTTCGTAAGTTTGTCCAGTGCTAAATTCAAGCGTCGCTCCATTCTAGGCAAGCTTTCAGTTACTTCTATCAAGATATTACATGAATCACGAGCACCCTTTATGCTATTTTTCAAGATACGCAACTGATCAAATTGCTCTCCCAAGGACTTATCATCTGATTCGTATTGCTCTACGACAAATGAAGCTATGATCTCCAAACTATAGCCGGTAGTATCAGTGATTTCTGACAATTCCATATTCGCCTCTGAGAGTTTGTCGTTAAATTTCGATATATGCATCGCCAAACGACGGGCTATAGTCTGTGCTGCACTCGGGTCCACCGCGCTTCCCCGTGAACTGAGTCTTTCGAAAGCCAAATTTGCAGTGACCATTGGTTCCGACACATCTTGCTCGATGGATTCAGCTATATTGTCCGAGATAGCTCCCAACTTACTGTATCCTTGAACGATCGCCATAATGTGATCGAAGAAACCTCTATCGTCCTTATACGAATTGGCTTCGCCGCCTTCCTGCATGGATTCAACATCACGATCAACGTGCAGATAGTCCATTACTGGATTGCCAAATCGCACTTCGCCCTCAGCGAATTTCTGCGCGTATGCTCTCAAAGCGGCCTTAGCGTCGTCTATCTTAGCGAAGTGAGTACTATATTCCAACGTTCTGTATGGGCGCAGGTCAAATGGCACATCATCAATATTTTGAGTCAACAGAATTACCGATCGCCTCAAAGCATGCGCTAGGCCGAGCTCATAAAACACATTCGGATTGCTTCCCGTTAGGTCGGCAACCACTAGATCACTTCTGGCGATCTGGATAACTATGTCATTAAGGATGCTGCGCAGATTTGCAATGTCATCCGCGCGGGAAACTTGGAATCGTACATCTTCTATCTGTATGCCTTCAAATTCTGGTTTGATGAATTTGTGGTAAACCGCATCGAAATCTTCTTCAAAAGGCATTATGACAAATACGGAGTAGATCATACGCTCTTCTGCACTCCCATTACACGTGCTCAAGGATCTCAGTCAAGTTGCAATATAGTACTTCGCATTACTTAGACATATTTTTCGCACATTTATTCATATTCTCAAAGCCTCTTCGAAAAGCATATATCCACGATTCAAATCCTCCTTTGGCAGGAATTCGATCTTCCAGGATCGCTTCTAGAGCCATCCAGATGTCGTGCCATTCAATCGGAACGGGCCCGTAAGCTTCCGAAAGTCGGCTTTGCTACGCAAATGCCAGCGCCCTCGCGGGGTTGCGCACCAGGATGTTGTCCACCTGATCCCGGCTCCAGCCTCGGCGCAGCAGCCGCGGAACGATGTTGTTGAGGATGTGGGCGTATCCCTTGCCGCCGTGGCTGGCCCGGAACCACTTCATGCAAACGTCCTGGGCGATCACCAGGCGGTCGCCGTACCCTGCCGAGACCAGTGCCTCAAGGTGCTCGATGCGCTGCGCATCGCTCAGCGGATCGAGGAAGCCTCCCAGGTACTCAAGCCCGGCGGACTCGAAGCCGAACACGTCGTACTCGAGGTAGCAGCCCGTCTCAGCGACCCGCATCGCTATCTCGATGTCGGTCGCCGACCAGCACAGGTGCCCCATGATGACCCGCTGCGGCGGGCAGCCCGCACCGTCTAGCTCCTCGAGGATTCGGACGTGGCTGTCCGGGTGGTGGCCCGGGTGGATCAGCACGGGGGCGCCGGTCTCCGCGTGGGCGCGCCCCGCGGCGCGCAGCACCTTCCTGAGGTTCTCGGTCATTGGCCACACGTTGCCGAGCTCGCCGATCACCCCGGTACGGATGCCGGTGTCGCCCACCCCCACGGTGACGTCGCGGATGATGCGCTCTGCGATCTCGTCCTCTGTCCGGCGGTCCATGTCCGCGGGGTGCGCGACGGGCACGTAGTGGCCGGCCCCCATCACGATGTTCAGCCCGGTGGCGCGAGATATGCGGGCGAGCGCGAGCGGGTCGCGCCCGAGGTCGTAGTTGGTCACGTCCACGACCGTGCGGCCGCCGGCCAGCATGTACTCCGAGATCGCCGCGGTCGCGTCCGCCTCGTCGAGGAGCTGGCCGTTGTCGGTGTTCAGGTACCAGATCGTGCTGGCCCGCCCGAGCATGTCGATCGTCAGCGGCCTGTCGCGGTAGTACCGGAGGGTCGCCTCCTCCGGCTGGACGTAGTAGCACGTCAGGTCGATCAGGATGTGCTCGTGGGTGAGCGTCACGCCCATGTCGGAGGGGTCGATCGGCCCGAGAACGGTCTGGACCCTTCCGGTCATCTCTCGCGCCATCGGCGTCCTCCTGCGATCGGACCTGCGCCCGCGGAACCCGCGCCGGCCCGCCGGGGCCGTGCCTCCGCGGCGGGCGCGAGTGTAGCATAGGGCCGCCCATGATCATCACCGGCCCCAGCGACTGCATAACCGACGTAGAGGGCGTCTCGGTCGGGCACCACACCGACCCCGGCGCCGGCACCGGGTGCACCGTCGTGCTGTGCGAGGAGGGGGCGGTCGGAGGCGTGTCGGTCATGGGGGCGTTCCCCGGCTCCCGCGAGATAGCGATGCTCTCGCCCGCCTCGGTCGACTCGGTGGTGCACGCGGTCCTGCTCACGGGCGGGACTATCTTCGGGCTGGACGCCGCCTCCGGCATCGTGCGCTGGCTCGAGTCTCGCAGGAAGGGCTACCGGATCGGGCGCATCTGCGTTCCCAGGGTGCCGGCCGCGGTCATATTCGACCTGGGCTTCGTCTCCCACTCGACAAGGCCCGGGCCCGAGGACGGGTACGAGGCATGCCGCACGGCCTCGGGCTCGCCGTCGCCCCAGGGCACGGTGGGCGCCGGGACCGGGGCGACGGTGGGCAAGTTGGGCGAGCTGCGGCGCGCGATGAAGGGCGGGCTGGGGACGGCGTCGGTCGATCTCGGCGACGGGGTGATCGTGGGCGCCGTCGTGGTCACCAATTCGATCGGCGGGATCTACGACCCGGCGGACGGACGGCTCCTTGCGGGCCCGCGCGACGCCCGGGGGGCGATCATCGATCCCTTGGAGTTGATCGTCTCGGATGACTACTCGCCACCGCGGTGGTCGGTGGGGACGAACACGACGATCGGCGTCGTGGCCACCACCGCCGGGCTGACCACGCAGCAGGCGTGCCGACTGGCCACCGTCGCCCACGACGGCATCGCGATGGCGGTACGGCCGGCCCACATGCAGTACGACGGCGACACGCTCTTTGCCATTGGGACCGGCACTGCGCCGGCCGACATGACGCGGCTTGGGGCGGCCGCCGTCCACTGCGTCGCGCGCGCAGCGGCCTCGGGGGTACTCGCTGCGACCGGGTTGGGAGGCCTTCCGGCGGCCTCCGAGGTCGGCTAGGCCGGCCTACGCCCTCTTAATCAGGGCCTGCTCCAGACCGATAGATTCGGGACGCTCATTGAGGAGCACCTCCCACTTCGCCACCCTGCGGCCTCCAGCGGCGAGATCGCAACCGGCCCTGCCAATGCGTCAGCAGCACAAGGGACGGCCCCCGCAGGGGAGGAAAGGGAAACCTCACCGGGCCCAGGCCAGCAGGCGCCGCAGCTTAGGAAGCAGGTCCGGCATGTCGGTCCGAACGATGTCCCTGACAACTTTGCCGTCTATGCCGAGGTAGGCCATGGGCAACGCGGCCTCGCGCGCCCGCCACGCTCCTGCAATGAATCTCCGGGGGAGCCTATCGCACGGCATCGTGGATATGCCCTCGACCTACGGGCATCAGCTTCGGCTCACCTCGGCACGATCAGACGTGCACGGCCTCTCGCTCCACGTAGGGACGCATCCTTGGGCGCAGGGCCTTGTCGGTCACGAGGTCAACGCGGCGGCCCAGCAGATCCTCGATGTAGAACTGCACGCCGAAGTAAGCCTTCGATGTGGCCGGGCCGTCAAACCTGACGAGGACGTCCACGTCGCTATCATCCGCCGCCTGATCCCTGGCGAAAGAGCCGAACAGGGAGAGCCCGGCTACGCCGAAGCGCTCCGCGAGCACCGGCTTGTGCTCCCGGAGTAGATCAAGGGCTTCGTCTCTGTTCACCTGCGGGGCTCCTCGGTCCTGATATGCCAAGCTTGGCAAGGGTGGTCACGGGGTGTGATCGCGGGCCCGCATCTCGCTCCGAGTGGCGGCCCCCTTCTGATCATGGAGGTAGCCGCAAAGGCGGGCGTCCTCGTGCCGGACCTTTCGCAAAGCCTACGAGAGGTGCGGAGGCAGGTCAGACAGCCCCGGCTCCGTGCTGCAGGGAACTCAGGCCGTACCCCCCTTGCCGGGTTCAATTGTAACCGCTCTCTTTTGCATCCTTACCCAGGGCCAGCACGCCGGCCCGCAGTCCTCCGCGTCACCACCTCCACGCAGGCACGGCCATGCCCGTCATCGCCGCGCGCTCGGCGGCAAGGGGCCTGTCGTATTCGGCATGGTTGAGGCCATCCGGCGCCGCCATGCTTCCCGGGCCGGCACCCTGAGCGTCCACCTTGACGTCTTGCGGAAAGTCAGCGACCCATGCCGGACGCACAGGGTCCGGCCTAAAAGACCCCGAACTTCAGGTAGGCCTCGCTCGGGTCCATGCCGGCCATGATGGCCCGGCGCATCTCGGTCTCGGTGGTCATCAGCCTCTCGGCCTTGGTGACCACCTCCGGGGCCGAGCCGGCGGGGATCACCACCGCACCGTCGATGTCGGCGAGCAGGTAGTCTCCGGTCCGGACCGTCACGCCGCCGATCTCGATCGGCTCGCCGAGCGATTCGACCCTCCAGCGCCCGACCACGTCGGCGGGAGTGGTGTACCGGCAATACACAGGGAAGCCCATCCGCACGATGTAGTCGGTGTCCCTGCAGCCGCCGTCGACCAGGTAGCCCATTACCCCCCGGAGCCTGAGGGCCTCTGCGGACAGCTCCCCCATGTGCGCGATAGACGAGTCGTTCGGCTGACACACCACCACCGAGCCCCCGGGCGCAGCGCTCAGCAGCCGGGTCCATCCCAGCAGGCTCTCGTCCGCCTCCACGCCCGGGTCGGGCCGTCCCTCGCAGGTCCACACCGGCCCGGCTAGCACCATCGGGCTCCTGGGATCGAGCGGACGGATCGAGTTGGGCAGCGGCGATGCGGGAATCCCCAGCTCCCTCAGCGCGTCGTAGACCGCGCCGCTGTAGCAGCGCGACAGCCTCTCCGAAAGGTCTCCAGCTTCCGTGCACTCGCTCAATTCGGCCTCCTCTGGAGCGCGGCGCCCGGCCGGGCCGGCGCCGCGCCTGCGGTACAATCCGCCGACCTTACCACCCGGGGGGCGCATGAAGATCGCATCAGTCGAGACGCTAGTGGTCGACGCCGGATGGCGGCCCTGGGTACTCGTCAGGATCGAATCGGACGACGGGATCGTCGGCTACGGCGAGTGCTCCGACGGGCGCTCGCCCCACGCGGTGGCAGCCGCGGTGCGCGACATGGAGGACCTGCTCATCGGCGCGGACCCCGCAGCCCACGAGATGCGCTTTTGGGACATGATGCGCCGCACGCGCCAGAGCTTCGGGGGCATCGCAGCAAAGGCGATCGCAGGCGTCGAGAACGCGTTGCTCGACCTCAAGGCGAAGGCCCTAGGGATATCGGTCGTCGAACTGTTCGGCGGGCCCACCCGCAACGACGTGCGGCTCTACTGGTCGCACTGCGGGAGCACGCGCGCGACGAACCATGAGCTGCTCGGCACCCCGCCCATCCGGACGCTCGACGACCTCGCCGACGTCGGGAGGGAGGTGGTTGCGCGTGGCTACACGGCCCTCAAGACGAACATCATCCTGCCCGGCGACCCCGCCTCGCTGCACTTCCCAGGCTTCGGGGGCGGGCCGGGCACGACCGATCAGGACATTGACCGCGCCCTGCTCGACCACATCGTCGCCCAGATCGGCACGCTGAGGGACGCCGTGGGCACGGGCGTCGACATCTGCCTGGACCTGAACTTCAACTTCAAGCCCGAGGCCGCGAGGCGCATCGCGCGGGCGCTCGAGCCGTTCGAGCTGCTGTGGCTGGAGGTCGACCTCTACGACCCGGCCGCCCTCAGGCAGCTTCGCGACTCGACGGCTACGCCGATATGCACCGGCGAGAACCTGTTCCACATGCGCGGCTACCTTCCCTACCTGCGGGCCCAGTGCGCCGACGTGTACATGCTCGACGTGCCGTGGAACGGGTTCGCCCAGTCCAAGAAGGTCGGGGATCTCGCAGAGTCGCACGAGGCGAACATCGCGCCGCACAACTTCTACAGTCACCTCTCCACCTTCATCAGCGCCAGCCTGTGCGCGGTGCTGCCCAACGTAAGGATCATGGAGACGGACGTTGACGACGTGCCCTGGAAGGACGAGCTGGTGACGCGCCTGCCCGCGATAGAGGGGGGCCGGATGAGGACTCCGGCCGGGCCCGGCTGGGGCACGGACATCGTCGAGGAGGTGGCCCGCGCCCATCCTTGGACGGGCGGCGGGTCGAACTGGTAGGAGAACCCGCGCGGCGTGCACACGCGGAGAAGGCGAGGGTGAACGTCAGCGGCGACGAGGGACGGGCGATCGACTCCCGGACGACATTGGCGCGCGAGACCGAGGTGCAGGAGGCGGTCCGGCGCATCGCGGCCGGCATCCGCCGCGACCACGACCCCGAGCAAGTCACCCTCGTCGGCATCATGGACGGGGCGCTCATCTTCCTCGCCGACCTTGCGCGCGAGCTGTCTCCCGTCACCGCGGTGACCACGATGCGGGTGCGCAGCTACGACGGCGACCAGCCGGGGCCGGTCGAGGTCCTGTGGTCGCCCGACCCCGCGGCGATCGAGGGGCGGTCCGTGGTCCTGGTGGACACCGTGGTAGAGACGAGCGCGACCCTGCGCGCGGCGGTCAAGGCCATCCGGGCGGCCGGCAGCCCGTCCCACATCCACCTCGCCGCCCTGATCGACAAGGGGGGTCTCGGGGCGTCCTCGACCCTCTTATTGGACGGTCACTACGTCGGGTGGACCATGCCGGGCGCCCCTTACATCGTGGGCTACGGCCTGGACTTCCGCGGGCGGGGCCGGGGCCTTCGCTCCATCGACGCGCTTAAGTCCTAGCGCCCCGCCCATTCGTTCCGCGAGGATCGCGGGCGTACCTGCCCCGACTGCCTCCCCGCTAGCTCTCCTCCCTGCCCGACCGCGAGAATCGATCCAGGTCGTACTCGATCCCGTCGTAGAGCTCCGGGTACCGGAGGCCGGTGAAGCGCTCCGTCGCGTCGCGGAGGCGCTCCGCCGGGTCCCAGGTCATCCATGCCTTCCAGCTGTCCTCGTAGTTGAAGTTCCAGAGGAAGTAGACCGCCGCGCGGTGGGTCCCCTCGATGCCCCGCGAGTGGAACCACTCGTCGGTCTCGCTGAGCCGCGAGAGGGGTATCTGCATCTTCCTGAGCGCATCCAGGAAGTCCTGCCCGACCTCCGCGAGCCTCGGCGTGGTCGCCCCGCTGAACGAAAAGCCGTCCTCGACGTAGCTCGGGCCCGTGCTGAGGATCGTCCCCGCGGCGGCCGCGTCATCGAACCACTCGGCGCTGTCGGGCTGGCGGGCGTTTAGCACCACGTCCACCCTTCCCGTTCGGAGAGCATCCGGCACCTCCGCGGCCGAGAGCTCGACGGTCTCGACCTGGAAGCCGAATCCGACCTCGGCCATGTAGGCTCCCAGGGCCGCCAGCGTGACGCCGTAGGGGGCGTCCGACTGGCCGATCACCAGCGACGTCGCGAGCCTCTCCTCGGTGAAGTCCTCGGTGCCGCCCGCGAAGCGCCCCTCGCACCGGGCCCCGGTGGCCGCCGCGGCGAGCGCGAGCGCCGCGGCGATTGCGACCAGCCCGCCCGGGCCGAGCCGCGCAAATGCGTTTGCGATCATGTCTACTGCTGTCCTGGGCGCCCCGGATCGCCGGCCGTCGGCCGGCCGAAGGGCGGTGTTGATACAACGGCCCGCCGGGCCGCAGCGTCAGGTCCGGGCGGCCTCAGAGCGCCAGCCGAACGTACGCCACGAAATTCTAGCCCACCGCGCCGCACAGCGCGCGGGCATCCGGCGGGCCCTATGTTAGGATTTCGCGCACCCACGGGGCCCCGCCGCCGCCGCACAGGCGCGCCGCATCCCCGGCCCCGCACGACAGGAGGAACGGATGCTCAGGACCCGCGCGGCCGTCATGACCGGCCCGAACGAGCCGATGGCCATCGACGAGATGGAGGTGCCGGATCCTGGACCCCACCAGGTGATAGTCAAGCAGACGGCCACGGGCGTGTGTCTCTCCCAGGTGCACCAGCTCCAGCTCACCCCGCAGGATCAGTGCCCGCAGCTCCTCGGCCACGAGGGCGTGGGGGTCGTGACGCACGTGGGCAGCGAGGTCACCCACCTCAAGGAGGGCGACCACGCGATAACGACCTGGGTGCCGCGCGCAGGGTACCCGGGCCGCGGCTTCATCGACGGCCTGAGCCCGATCGGAGTGCGCTTCCGCGGCAAGCCGGCCCTCGGATCGGTCGGCACGTTCGCCGAGGACTGCCTGCTCAGCGACCAGCTGGCCGTGAAGATACCGGCAGAGCACGCAACGCTGGAGAGCAGCATAGTGGGCTGCGCGGTGCTCACCGGCGCCGGGGCCGTCTTCCACACGGCCAAGGTCAGGGCCGAGGACTCGGTCGTGGTGATAGGCGCCGGCGGCGTCGGGCTCTCGGCGATCAAGATGGCATCGCTGATGCAGGCATACCCCGTTATCGCCGTGGACATCGCCGATGACAAGCTCGAGTTCGCCCGCGGCTGGGGCGCCACCCACACTGTCAACTCCGCGAAGGTCGACCCGGTCGAGGCGGTCTGGGAGATCACCGGGCATGGGGCCGACTTCGCGTTCGACGCGGTGGGCGCGGTGGCCACGCACGAGGCGATCCTGCCAATGGTGCGCGGCGGCGGTCCCGGCGGCGACAACGTCGGCGGCATGGCGGTGCTGATCGGCTGGCCGCAGCCGGAGTTCAAGCTCAACGCAGAGCACTTCGTCTACCACCAGCGCCAGTACCGCGGCAGCCACGGCTCGGCGATCCCCGACCGCGACTTTCCCATGTACCTTCGGCTGTCGGCCGAGGGCGCCTTCCCGCTCGACAAGCTGGTAACGCGAACCTATCCGCTGGACAGCGCCAACGAGGCGATGGACGACCTGCGGGCGGGCCGCATCTCGGGCCGCGCCCTGCTGGTCTTCTGACCGGGCCCCGCAGCGCGCGAGGCCCCGGGCCCCGACGTCGCCCGGCACCGGCGACGCGCGCTTGACCGGCCGAACCCCAGGCACCGGAGGACGTAGATGATCGTCGTGATGCGGCCCGACGCGGGCCCGGAGCAGGTGGAGGCGGTCGAGGCGCGGGTCCGCGAACTCGGCTACCGGACCGCGCTGACCGCGGGCGAACTCCAGAAGATAGTCGCCGTGCGGGGCGACACGGCCGGGGACGTGAGGCTCGACGGCCTCGGGGACCTGCAGGGCGTCGAGCGCGTGCTGCGCGTCCAGAAGGCCTACAAGGAGGCCAGCCGCGAGTTCCACCCCGCAGACACCGTGGTGGACGTCGGCGGCGTCGAGGTCGGCGGGCCGCGCGTCGTGATGATGGTCGGCCCGTGCGCCGTCGAGAGCCGTGAGCAGCTGCTCGAGACGGCCGACGCGGTCAGCGCGGCCGGGTTCCCGATCCTGCGCGGCGGGGCGTTCAAGCCGCGGACCTCGCCCTACAGCTTCCAGGGCCTGTTCATAGAGGGCCTGCGGCTGCTGGCCGAGGCCAGGGAGCGCACGGGGCTCAAGATAGTGACCGAGGTGATGTCCGAGGCGGACGTCCAGGTCGTCGCGGACTACGCCGACATCCTGCAGATCGGGGCCCGCACCATGCACACCTTCAGGCTCCTCGAGCGCGTCGCAGAGACCGGCAAGCCCGTGCTGCTCAAGCGCGGGTTCCACGCGACCATCAAGGAGTGGCTGCTCGCCGCCGAGTACATCCTCAAGATCGGCAACCCGAACGTGATCCTGTGCGAGCGGGGGATAAGGTCCTTCGACGACGAGTTCTCCCGCAACGTCCTGGACCTGACGGCCATCCAGGTGGTCAAGCGCGAGTCCCATCTCCCGGTGATCGCCGACCCCAGCCACGGGACCGGCGTGCGGGACTACGTCATACCCATGGGCAGGGCCGCGATAGCAGCCGGCGCCGACGGGCTGATAATAGAGAGCCACCCCAACCCCGCCGAGGCCCTCAGCGACGGCCCCCAGTCGATACCGGCGGCCGAGATCGGCCAGCTCGCGGACGAGGTGGCTGCGGTGACCGCTGCCGTCGGTCGGACCATGTAGCGGGCCGACCGCAGGCGGCGGCGCGGGCACGCCCCGGCGGAATTGGGGCAGCAAGATGTTCTCTCCGCGCTTTTCGATCACGAACGAAATCGCCACGGCCCTGACCAGGATTGAGCGTGCCCGCGGTTTCCTCGAGGCCGCGAGCCTGTCGGATGAGTGGGTCGACTCCATGCGCTCGCGGGCATTCCTCCTCGAGGCCCACCACACGACGCACATCGAGGGAACCCGCCTCACCATCGAAGAATCCGCGGACCTTCTGGCGGGCGAGGACGTGCCCGGGGCGGACCCGGACGACGCGCGGGATCTGCTCAACTACCGCGATGCCTTCGAGCTTGTCAGCTCGCATCTGAACGAGGGCGGCCCGATCTCGGAGAGACTCATCCTCGAGATCCACAGGTGCCTGGTGTCCGGGGTCCGTGGCGGATCGGCGGCGCCCGGACAGTACCGTCGCGTCCAGAACTTCGTCGTCAACTCGGCGACCGGCGAGACCATCTACACGCCGCCTCCGGCCCGCGACGTGCCCGCCCTGATGGGCGACCTCGTAGGTTGGATCAATCGGCCGGGCGACGTGCATCCCGTGATTGTCAGTGGGATCGCGCAGTTCCAGCTGGTTCACATCCATCCGTTCCTCGACGGCAACGGCCGCACGTCAAGGCTGCTCTCGACCCTCTGTCTCTACCGGGCGGGCTATGACTTCAGGCGGCTGTTCACCATCAGCGAGTACTACGACAGGGACCGCATGGCCTTTTACCGCGCCATCCAGGGCGTGCGACGGTCGAATATGGACCTCACCGGCTGGATCGAGTTCTTCGCCAGCGGCCTTGCGGCGCAGCTCGGGGAAGTGAGGCGAAGGGGGGAGATGGCGATTCGGCAGGATGTGCTCGCCCTCAGGTACGACCTGACGGACCGGCAGACGATCGCGCTTCGTCGCGTGCTGGAGCGCGGCGGAGTTGCAATCGGCGAGTTCGAGCGCCTCTGCCCGGGAATCCATCGCCGTACGCTGCAGCGTGACCTCAGGCGCCTGGTGGACCGGGGATTGCTCGTCCGCCGGGGCAGCACTAACCGCATTGAGTACGTCCTCGCGGATGGGATCGCGTGAACTTGCGACAGACTTGCGACAAAACTCGCGACAGGCTTGCGACACCGCTTGCGACACGGATCACGGCCTGCCTGCCCGACGGCGCCCCGGGCAACGCTTGGCAGGCGGTGCCGGGCCGGATCCCACAGCTCCAGTCCTGATCGGCCTGGCGCGGGCGTCAGGGTCATCGGGACGACTCCCCGGATCCCCGCCCGGGCGTCGGCTGACCCCCAGCGACGCCGACCCGAACCCGAAGACCGTACCCGGCCCCGGATCGACGTCCGCGGCGACGTTACGACGGCGGAATCCGGCATCCCCGCTGATTTGACTGCGCCGCCGGGCCGTCCATATATTGGCCGCAATTGGCCCGGCGGGCGGCCGGGCCGGCTACGGAGGCGGCGATGACCAAGAGGGTGCTGGTGACCGGCCTGAGCGGCCTTATCGGAGGGCTACTGCGCGATCGGCTCGAGGCCGACGGAGGCTACGAGATCACCGCGCTCAACCGCACCGACGTGCCGGGCGTCCGCACGGTCCGGGCCGACATCTCCGACCTCGGAGCCATAAGGGACGCGTTCGACGGGCAGGACGCCGTCGTCCACCTGTCCGCCGTGCTCACGGACGCCGGCTGGGAGCGGCTGGTGGCGGTGAACATTGTCGGCACTCACAACGTGCTGGAGGCCTCGCGCCTCGCCGGCGTGCGCCGCGTGGTCAACGCCAGCAGCGGCTCGGTCATAAAGGGGGTCGTCCGTGCCCCGGGCGTGTACAGGGCGCTCGAGGAGGCCAGCTACGACGAGGTGCCCGAGCGCTGGGAGATGGTCGACCACAACCTGTTCCACCCCTACGGCCTCTACGGGGTCTCCAAGATGGCCGCCGAGGGCCTCGCGCGCCACTTCTCGGACGTTCACGGCCTGTCGGTGATCAACCTGCGGATAGGCACCGTGCGCCCCTCCGGCGTGCCCGAGCACCCGTCCGACTACGCGATCTACCTGAGCCACCGCGACGTCGTGCAGTCACTGATGCTCGCGCTCGAGGCCCCGGACGACGTTCGCTTCGACACGTTCCTCGTCACGTCCGCCAACAGGTGGGGCTACAGGGACCTGTCCCACTTCCGGGAGACGCTCGGCTACGAGCCCGAGGACTCGGCCGAGGACTTCCGAGACGGCGGCAGCGCGCCCGAGCGGCGCAGCCCCACCGGAGGGCACTGGGCGAGGCACGACGACCTGGTGAACCCCTGACGGCCCCCGTCTCGGGGGCGGCCCGGTGATCCTCTCGGCGGGACCCTTCCGCTACGAGGTGGACCCCGAGTGGGGCGAACCTCCCGACGAGGGCTCGTTCGCGGAGTGCGCGGCGGTCGCCGTGGACGCGGCCGACCGCGTCTGGGCCTTCAACATCCCGACGGGCGAGCTGATGGTCTTCGGTCCCGGCGGGGGCCTCGAGAGCGTCTGGCCGCACCGTTACGAGAACGTGCACGGCATCGACTTCGACCCCGCGGGCAACGTGTTCCTGGTGGACCGCAACGAGCACGAGGTGATCAAGTACTCGCCCGCCGGCGAGCGGCTGATGTCGATGGGCGTGCGTGGCCAGCCCTCCGACACCGGTTACAGCCTAGAGATCGGCCGCGCCACCGGCTGGCGCGACCCGGTCGAGCTGGCAGGTCACCCCTTCAACGTGCCCAGCGGGGTGCGGGTCGCCCGCACCGGGGACGTGTACGTCTCGAACGGCTACGCGAACTGCCGCGTCCACCGCTTCGCCCCGGACGGGGCGCTCATCCAGAGCTGGGGCGAGCCCGGCAAGGGCGGGCCGGGCGAGTTCCACCTGGTCCACGGGCTGTTCATCGACTCGCGGGACCGGGTGCTGGTGTGCGACCGCCTCAACGACCGCATCCAGATCTACGACCTCGACGGCGGCTTCCTCGGGATGTGGACGGACTTCGCCATGACCAGCAAGATCCACGAGGGCCCGGACGGGGAGGTCGCCGTCACGGAGCACTCGGGCCGCGTCACGCTGCTGGACATGGAGGGCGGCGTGCTCGGCCGCTGGGGCGACGCCGACAACTCGGGCATCTTCTCCTGGCCCCACGGCCTTGCGATCGACTCGGCGGGCAACATCTACGTGGGGCACGTGACCGCGGCGGGGGCCCCTGCGGGCTCGGGCCGGCGCCTGACGAGGCTCTCGCGCATCTGACGCCGGCCCGGCCCCGGCGCGGGGCCGGCTTGCCACGGCTGGTAAGATGGTCCCGGTTTCCGGTACGGACCGCGGTATCGGGCAGCCCGGAAGGCGGCGGGCAGGCCCAGGTGGCGGAAGCAGGTAGACGCGGCGGACTTAAAATCCGCTTCCCGCAAGGGAGTGGGGGTTCGAGTCCCTTCCTGGGCACCCCCTCCCTGATCGCGGCGCCTCGCTCCCAGGCCCCGGTCGGCGTACCAGCGACCTGCGCGTACCCCCCCGGCGGGGTGCTGCGCGGCGGCCCGTCCGGCCATTGGGTCCGGCCCCGGTCGCAATCCATGTTGGAGGATGCCTATGACCTCAAGGACGGGCGCCGGCCCGAAGCTCGCCAAGAGGGCGGACGACTTCAGGGACTTCTATGCGCGCAACGCAGAGCGCTACGCGTCCCACCAGGTCCGCAGGGTCCAGCGCCTGTGGGCCAGCTCCTCGCACCCTCTGCTCGAGGGGAACCACTCGCTGATCGACTCTCTGGTCGAGCTCGCCCCGGGCCGGAGGGGCCTGGACGCCGGCTGCGGCGCGGGCGCCGTGGACGTGGCGGACCTCGTGGGCCGCGGCCTGGACGTGGTCGGCATAGACGCCGTTCCCGGCAACGTCGAGGCCGCCCTTCGCCTCCACCCCCTACTCGAGGGCCGGGTCCGCGTCGGCGACCTGTCGCGCCGGCTCGACATGCCGTCCGAATCCTTCGACTTCGCGATGTGCAACGCCGTGATACAGCACCTCGGCGAGCGCACCGTCCACCGCGTGACCATCCCCGAGCTGTGCCGCGTGCTCTCCCCGGGCGGCGTGCTCCAGCTGGTCTTCAAGTGCGGGCGCGGCGAGATCTCGGTGCACGACCCGGACTACGGCGAGGTGCGCTCGTTCCGCCTCTTCGACGAGCGCAGGGTGCTCTCGACCCTGCAGGCGCGCGGGATGGAGTTGGTCGACGCGCCGGACCCGTCGTCCCTCGGCGGACTGATGTACTTCACCAACAACAACGGCCTACGCCACTGCGCGATCTGGACCCGCAGGGCCGCCTAGCGCCCCACCCCACCGCCGGCCCGGCCGGCTTATCATCACAAGATGGCCCGGCCCTCCTACGGCTGGGTGGTCATCGGGCTGTGGCTCGCCTCCACCCTCACCGGCTTCGTAGTCGTCTACAACATCGGCATTCTGATGCCCTCCATAGCGGAGGACCTCGGCCTCTCGCCGGGCCAGCAGGGCCTGCTGGGGTCCGCGGCCTTCTGGGGCAACGTCGCGCTGACGATCCCGCTCGGGTGGTGGACCTCGCGCTTCAGCCCGAAGGCCGTCATCGCCTCCACCCTCGCGCTCGGCACCGCGCTGGTCTTCCTGCAGGGGTGGTCGCCCGCCTTTGTGGTCCTGCTCATGGGCCGGCTCGGCTTCGGCGTCGCGCTGCTGGCCATGGAGCCGCCTGGGGCCGCGCTGATACACCAGTGGTTCCCGCCGCACCGCATAGTGTTCGTCAACTCCATCGCCAACGCGATGTTCGGGATCACGATGGGCCTCGGGCTGATGGCGACCCCGCTGATCCTGGCAGCGCTGGGCGGGGACTGGCGCACGGTGCTCTACGTCTCGGGGGCGGTGTACGCCCTGCTCACGGTCGCCTGGCTCGCCCTGGGGCGCGAGCGCGGCGCCGGCCGCGCGCGCAGGGCCCCCGGGTCCGCCGAGCCCTCCGCCGCACCCGCGCACGACCGCGCCTCGCTCTGGAGGACGCTGACTCACCGCGACCTGCTGCTCGCGTCCACTGGCATGGCCGGGGCCGTGCTGGCCTGGTCGGCCTTCCTGAGCTTCTTCCCGACGCTGATGCTGGAGCGCCACGGGGTGTCGCTCGCCTGGTCGGGCGGCCTGCTGGCCCTCAACCTTGCGGTCGGAGGCGTCTCGGGGCTGGTGATGGCCCACTTCGCCACGCGCACCCGCGTCCTGAGCCCCGTGCTGGTCGCGCTCGGGATAGCTATGACGGCGGGGTACGCGGCGATGACGCTGACCGGCGACCTGCGGCTGCTCGTCGTCTTCGCCGCGGTGAGCGGCCTGTCGGGCGCCTACTTCCCGCTCCTTTACAGCGCGGCGTTCCAGCTGCGGGGGGTGCCGTCGTACCGCATTCCCGTCGCGGTCGCGGCCATCATGACCGCGGTGTCGCTGGGCACGGTCTGCGGGCCCATGCTGGTCGGATACCTGCAGGAGGCGATGGGCGAGCTGCGGGCGCCCCTGATGGTCGCCAGCGCGGCGGGGCTCGTGCTGGTTCCCGTGGGGGCGCTGATCAACCTGGGCTCGCCCGCCCCTGCGGAGGGGCCTGGAACCTAGCGCGGCGCGGGCGGCTGAGACGCCGCGGGCGCGTCAACAGACGCCTTGACCGCCGAACGGCCCGGCGATATCTTTGTGCGGCCCGGCGGCGCCCGGGATGGCCCGGCGCCCGGCCCGGAGTTGGTGATGCCGACGGTCAGGAGAGCCTCCTCACATAAGGAGCCGGTCGAGGGCAGCGCCGCAACCGCCTCCCGGCTGTCGGTCGGCTCGTGGATCCTCTACGACGTCTGCAACACCGTCTTCTTCAGCGGCGTCACGGGCATATTCTTCCCGCTCTGGGTCGTAAACGACATGGGCGGGAGCGACGCGACGATAGGCTTCACGGTCGCGGGAGCGATGCTCGCCAACCTCCTGGTCGCACCGGTCATCGGGGCCATGTCCGACGCGGCGCGCCGCCGCCTCCCGTTCCTTGCGGTGCTGTCGATGGCCGGCATCGCGTCCACCTTCCTGCTGGGCACGCTCAGCCTCGGCGCCTCGCTGGTCCTGTTCGGCGCGGCGCTGGTGGCGATGCACACCGGGGTGGTCATCTACAACGCCCTGCTGATCGAGGTGAGCACCGAGGCCAACCGCGGGCTGATCGGGGGCATCGGGGTCGGGGTCGGATACCTGGGGGCGCTGCTCGCGGTGGCAATCGGACTGACGCTCGCCGACGACCAGGGCTACGTCATGGCGTTCCGCGCCATCGGCGCGGTGATGCTGGCGCTCACGCTCCCGGTGCTCATCCTGCTGCGCGAGCGCCCCAGGGAGGCGCGCGCCGCCGCCGCCGACCACGGCGCGATCTCCGCCGCTGGCAGGGCGATGCGGGACGCGAGGCGCTACCCGGGCCTGATGAGCCTGCTGATCGGCCGCTTCTGGTACTACCTGGCGGTCAACACCGCCTCCATCTTCGCCTTCCTCTACGGGACGGAGACGATAGGCTTCAGCGAGACCAAGGTCTACGTGGTCCTGGCGATCGGCATAGTCACCGCCATCGCCGCCGCCCCGCTGTGGGGCAGGATCTCCGACCGGGCCGGGCCGTTTGCGACCATGAGGTTCGTCCTCGTAGGGTGGCTCATCGTCCTGCTGGGCACCGTCGCCATCCCGTGGCTCGGCCTGCCGGCCGAGCTGTACTGGCTCATCGGGCCCTCGAGCGGGATCCTGATCGCCGGAACCTGGTCGGTGGACAGGCCGCTGCTGCTGGCGATCATCCCCGAGGACCGCGCCGGGCAGTTCTTCGGCATCCACAGCCTGACCGGGCGGCTGGGGACGATAGTCGGCCCCGCGGCCTGGGGCTTCATCGCCAGCCGCGAGCTGTGGTTCGGCCTCGGTATAGGGCTCGGGTTCGGGCAGACCGCCGCGGTGGCGAGCCTGATGGGGGCGACGGCGCTGGCCCTGTACTTCGTTACGCGCTCTGCGGGCGAGCTTCGCCCGGGGGCCGGGCCGGACGGGGGCTAGCCGGGCCCGACGTACACCCTGGGGACCCGGCGGCTGATCCGGCACACCACCTCGTAGGGGATGGTGGAGGCCCAGCGCCCCACCTCCCTGGCCCCGGTGGACAGTTCCCCCTGCGAGCCGATGAGGACCGCCTCGTCGCCGGGCGCGGCGCCCGGCACGTCGGTCACGTCCACCAGCGTCGTGTCCATGCTCACCGCCCCGACGATCGGGGCCCTCGCACAGCGCACCAGCACGTGCCCCCGGTTGGAGCTGAGGCGGGGCAGCCCGTCGGCGTAGCCTATCGGGAGCGTGGCTATGCGGGAGGGCCGGTCCGTCTTGAAGGTCCGGTTGTACCCCAGCGACGTCCCCGCGGGCACGCTCTTTACGAACGCCAGGCGGGTCTTTAGCGACAGCACCGGCGAGAGCCTGACGGGCCCGCCGCGGTGCGAGGGGTGGATACCGTAGAGCGAGAGCCCGGCGCGGACCATGTCGAACCACGATCCGCGGTGCAGCAGCGTGCCCGCGCTGTTGGCCACGTGCCTGACCAGCCCGGAGTGCCCGGCGGCCTCCATGGCGCCCACGGCCGCAACGAACTTGGATATCTGAAGCCGGGTGTAGGTGATGTCGTCCTCGTCGGCCGAGGACAGGTGCGAGAAGACTCCCTCGAGCCGCGCCTCCGGGTGATCCGCCGCCTGGGCGACGAAGGCCGGGACGTCGTCGGGGCCTATGCCCAGGCGGCCCATGCCGGTGTCGAGCTTGAGGTGGTAGCCGACCGCGGTCCCCCGGGCCCCGGCCGCGGCCGAGAGGCGGCGCACCGAGTCGACGTCGTACACGGTCGGGGTGAGGCCGAACTCGATGAAGGTCTCCTCCTGGCCGGGAAAGCACCCGCCGAACACCAGGATGGTCCCCTCGACCCCGGCGCGGCGCAGGGTCACGCCCTCCTCGGTGATCGCCACCCCGAAGGCCGAGGCCCCCTCCGCTTGGAGCGCGCGCGCCGCGCGGGGGGCGCCGTGGCCGTAGGCGTCCGCCTTGAGCACCGCCATCACCCGCACCCCGGGCGGCAGGTGGTCGCGGACGGCCCGGTAGTTGTCGACCAGCCGTCCCAGGTCCACCTCGACCCAGGTCGGCCGCCGCCCGGCCAGCTCGCTGCGCTCAAGCGCGATCAGCGTCACGGCCCCTCAGCCCTCCCTGGGCGGCATCGAAAGGTCCGCGACGAACTCGGCGCCGGGGACCTTCGCGAACTCTGCCCCCGCCATCCTCACCTTGGTCGAGCGGCTCCCCCCGCCGAGGATCACGTAGTCGAGGGCCTGGATCGCCTCGTCGACGTAGATCGGCACACCCTCCGGGAGCCCGAAGGGCGTAACGCCCCCGATCATCATGCCGGTCAGCTCGACCGTCTGCTCGGCCGAGGCGAACGAGGCGCGCCGAACGCCCATCAGCTTGCGCACCCGGCGGTTCACGTCCAGCTGGGTCGAGGCCAGCACCACGCACGCGCAGTAGGACGGCGGGCCCTTGCGCGAGGCCACCAGGATCGTGTTGGCGCTTCGCTCGGGCGGGTAGCCGTAGCGCTCGCAGAACTGCGCCGTGTCGGCGAACTCCGGGTCGATCTGCAGCACCTCGTGCTCGATGCCCCAGCCGGCGAGCGCCCTGCTTACGGCGGCCTCGGGATCGCCCCTGTCGGTCATCGGTTCCCCTCACTCATGCGGGTCCTCCCTCCTCGTCGGATCAGCCGGCCGGCGCGACCGCGGCGCTGCGGACCGTCATGCGCTCCAGCAGGTCCGGGTCCGGCCCGGGGAGCCCCCCCTCGAAGGGGGCGAACGTGTTCCTCGCGGTCAGCTCGTTGGCCGGGGCGCACAGGTCGCGCTCGTAGAACCGCGACGACGGGAACAGGTCCCCCGGGTACGTGAAGTTGGGCAGCGTCGCCGCCTCTATGCATATCGCGCCCCCGAGCGCGCTCTCGAGCATGCCGCCCACCCACACCGGAATGCCGGCGTCCATCGCCATGTCGTGGATGAGCCTAACGTTGTGCAGGCCGCCCACGCGCCCGGGCTTTATGTTGATGAAGCTGCACGCCCCCACCGCGATCGCCTGCTCCGCGGCCCGGACGCTGTGGATCGTCTCGTCGAGGCAGACCGGGGTCTCTATGCTCCGGGCGAGCTCCGCGTGGTCGAGCACGTCGTTCCAGTGGAGGGGCTGCTCGATGAAGGCGAGGCCGATCGCGTCGATCTCGCGGAACAGCGGCAGGTCGGCCAGGGTGTAGCCGGCGTTGCAGTCGATGTGGATCACGGTGTCCGGGAACGTCGAGCGCACCGCCCTGAGCATCTCGATGTCCCAGCCGGGGGCGGCCTTGAGCTTTACGCGCGGGAAGCCGGCGTCGACCGCCCCCCCTATCGCCTCTATGAGCTCGTCGATCGAGTCCTGTATCCCGAAGTCCGCGCCGGCCTCGACCTCCCTGGTCTCCCCGCCGAGCAGGCGGTGGAGCGGCGTCGCGGTCATCGCGCTCTCGAGCGTCCACCAGGCGATCTCGATGGCGGCCTTGGCGAAGCTGTTGCCCTTGAAGACCTCGAGGGCCTCGTTGAGCTCGGCCGCCGTCTCGAACTCGCGGCCGACCACCATCGGCCCGAACACCTCGGTCACGTGGTGGAACGCGGAGCCCGCGCTCTCGTTGAGGTAGGTCGGCGCGAAGAACGGGGTCGACTCGGACCATCCGAAGCTGTCGCCGCTCTGCGCCCGGACCAGCACCGAGTGTATGTCGCTGTCCGTGCCGTACGCCGTGCGCCAGGGCGAGATGAGCGGCATGGCCACGTAGTGGACGTCGAGTCGGTCAATCCTCATAGGCGCGGGGCCGCCGGCGCGGCTTTCATAAACTTACCCGCGTTGCCGCAGCCACGGCAAATCAGCGCGGCCAGTGCCCGGCGACCGCGCAGGCCTGGGCGAGGTCCTCCGAGTGCAGCGACACGCCGCCCGCGTCCAGGGCCGAGGCGGAGGCCGCAAGGGCCGCGCTCTTCTCCATGATCGGGCCGCCCGCGTCCGACCCGGCGTCGGCCACGTGCTCGAGGCGCTCGATGAACTCGGCGTCGCTGGTGATCCGGCCCTCGGCGGCGTCGACCACGACCGCCAGGAACAGCTCGCAGGCGGGCCGGCCGGCGCGCGCGCCGTCGCCCGAGCCACCGCAGGTGCCGAACACGGGTATGACGATCGCCAGCACTATCGCGACGACGATCACCGCCCCGCACCCTATCTGCAGCGACTTCCAGCTCCTGGAGGGCTCTGAGTAGTCCTCCGTGCTCAGGTACTCGGGGCGGTCGTCGCCGTCGTCGTCCTCGCGTCCTGGGTCCCCGCGGCGCGGCGGCCTGGGCGGCGTCGGGCTCACCCGGTACTCGGGCTCGTACTCGGTCGGACGATCGCGGTCTCTCATGCGTCTTGCATAGTGCTTGCTGGCCTTGACAGTCGGGGCATGCGGGTTACCTTGTTCCCACGCGCCGCGCACGCGGCGGCGCGACAGGTGGTTCCATTATGCCAACCTCGACCCCAGCGCAACCAACCTCTCGAATCGCCTGGCTCGCCGCGCTCGCCCTGGCCGCCGTGCTCGCGGCCGCCGCCTGCGGCGGAGGCGGCGACGACTCTTCGGACGCCATGGGCGACCAGGCCGCATCCACGCCCGCCTCAGACACCCCGACGGAGGCCGCCCCCGACCAGGCCGAAGCCGCGCCCGACAGCGGGGAGGCGGAGCCGGCCGCGCGGCAGACGGGGGATGTCGAGGGGATCGTGTTCGACGTGGGCGAGGGGTCCGAGTCCACGTTCACTGTCGAGGAGCAGCTCGCAAGGCTGCCGGTGCCCAACGACGCGGTGATGCGCACAGGCGCCGTCTCGGGCGAGGTCAGGCTCGACGGCGGCCCGTCCTCGGTCCAGATAGAGCTGACCCAGCTCTTGAGCGACCAGGGCTTTCGCGACAGGTACGTGCGCACCAGGATGTTCGGCTCGCACCCGGTGGCGACCTTCGCGGTCGACGACGTGGGCGAGCTTCCGGCCGGGTTCGCCGCGGGCGACACTGTCAACACATCGGTCGACGGAACGCTCTCGCTGCTCGGATCCGAGTTCCCGCTCTCGTTCCAGATAGAGGCGCGCGACGACGGCCACACGGTCTTCGTGCTCGGCTCCGCCGAGTTCACATGGGAGCAGTTCGGCATCCCGATTCCGACGGCGCCGTCCGTGGTGTGGGTTGCGGACGAGGTAAAGGTGCAGGTGCTGCTCGAGCTGGTCCCGCGGCAGGGGGGCTGACCGTCCAGCGAGGCGAGGCGCCCGCGGGCCGGGGATCTGCCGGCCTGCGCCCGGTGCTCGCTGGGCTGGTGTGCGGGTCCGGGGCGGCGGTCGTCGCATCCCTGGTCCAGCTGCCCCTGCACTCCCCCACCGATGTCGTTTTCAACAGCCTGACCGTTACGGTGGGCTCCCTTGCGGCGGGGACCCTTGCGGGCGCGCTGTGGGGCCCTGCCCGCCGCTCTCGGCGGGGCCGGGTGATGTTTTTTGCCGGCTGGGGCTTGCTCCTTGTAGCGGTTCTGGGGGCCTCCGCAGCGGCCGATCCGCATCTCGACCGCACCCTGTCGTTCGTCGGCCCGCTCGCCGGCATCGTGATGGTGGCCACCGGAGTCGGCACGCCCGCTCTGACCGGCTCCGAACGGGTCGGCGGCCTCGCCGTGGCTCTCGCGGTCGTAGCGGCGGTCGGCGTTGGTGCAGGCCTTGCGACCCAGGGCGACGCCGAGAGCGGACGCCTAGAGCTTCCTCCCCGTGCGCTGATCCCGGCCGGTGAATCTGCCATCTGGCAACTTGGCCTGTAGCTCCTGTCGAAGTGTTACTACATTGGTCCATAGATCTTGGCGATTGACATCGGCCAGCACGACCACCCGAGCATTGCTGGCAGCCTAATGGCAGGTCTACCCGTGAATTGACCAAGCGGGCGGGCAAGCTGCCTCCCGTCACCATCGGCCGTGGACAAGCCATAACCCATCGTGCCAGCTCGGCGGACGACCGGGAACATGACAATAGGGCGAGTGTAAGACTCGCTGTTAGGTGGCTCGCCGACCACCAAGAGGTTCTTAGACCTTGCATGGGGCTGATAACACCTTGCAGGGTTGACGGAGCATCTCCAGTTCATCATAATCAGGTGTATTAGAGCCCCTCGGGCTGCCACCCGCCATTTGGGATCACACGGTGGCCCGAGCATCGCAACACTGGGGACTCCTAACCGAGTTCCTGTCTTGCTGACATGCGTACTCGACAGCGCGTCGCTCGCCGCAAAGGCCCTTTCCTGCGTTGCACGCGACGACGTTGGCGGTCGATATCAGGAACTTCAGGGCCGTGGATGCCGACCCTCCCTTGCCGAAACCACATCCTTGGTGGAAAGGCACCCTGAATCGCGCTTTAGGCCGTATTGACCCTTAACCTGACAGAGAGACCAAATTGAGCAATACGACTTTCGAACAGACCCCGTTGTCCCTAGGAACCCTGGTCGACAGAATTGCCACTGGGGAGATTAGTTTGCCGGACATCCAGAGAGAGTTCGTCTGGCCGAACGCTAAAGTCCGAAACCTCCTTGACTCGATCTATCGAGGATACCCAGTGGGGTATCTGTTGCTGTGGCAGAATGGGCCGGCATCCAGCCACAAGGCCATCGGCGCTGACGCGAAGCAGCTTCCTCCAAGTTCCCTCATCGTCGACGGCCAGCAGAGGTTGACCTCACTCTATGCCGTCATAAGAGGATCACCTGTAGTTCGCAAGGGCAACAGCGAGCGGATCCGCATCGCTTTCAATCCAATAGCGGAGAAGTTTGAAGTCCCCACCGCCGCCATAGAACGCAGCAGATCATTTATCCCCGACATATCGGAGATCTGGAATGATCAGACTAACTTGTTTGAGCTCGCGGGTAATTTCATTGGTGGGCTGCGTTCCGTTCGGGAAGTCAGCGAGGAGGAAGTCAAGCGGATACAGAACGCGATAGAGAAGCTCCGGGGACTGCGCAACTTTCAGTTCACCGCCCTGCGACTCTCGGCCGATGTCCCAGAGGAGTCGATTGCCGAGATATTCGTCAGAATCAACAGTCAGGGCAAGCCGCTTAAGCAAGCGGACTTTATCCTCACCCTGATGTCGGTCAACTGGGATGAGGGCAGGACAGCGCTGGAAGCCTTCTGTGGGCAAGCGCGCTCGCCGTCCGGCGATGGGCGGTCACCTTACAACAATTTCATCAATCCGTCGCCCGATCAGATGCTGCGGGTCGGGATCGGTTTGGCTTTCAAGCGGGCCAGGCTCGAGCACGTCTACTCAATACTACGCGGCAAGGATCTAGAGACCGGGCAGTTCAGCGAGGACCGGCGCGACGAGCAGTTCCGTCGCCTGCGGGATGCGCAGGCTAAGGTCCTGAATCTGCAGCACTGGCATGACTTCATGCTATGCCTGAGAAAGGCCGGCTACCGAAGCCGACGAATGATTAGCTCGGCGAATGCCCTCATTTATACCTACACACTCTACCTCATCGGCAAGATCGAGCTCGCCATGGATGAACAGGCACTGAGGGAAGTGATCGCCCAGTGGTTCTTCATGTCGGCGGTCACCCGCAGGTACACCGATTCACCGGAGTCCCGCATGGAGTCCGACCTCGCCATGCTCAGGGGTGTCACTACGCCGGACGAGTTCACCGAGAGGCTCCGACAGACCTGCAAGATCACGCTAACCAATGACTTCTGGGAAGTGACACTGCCGCACGAACTCGCCACATCGTCCGCGAGCAGTCCGTCGCTGTTCGCCTACGAGGCCGCGCTAGTCCTGCTTGACGCCCCCGTCCTGTTCTCCAGCTTCTCGGTCTCCGAGATGCTGGATCCCACCTGGCAGGCGGGGCACAGGAACATAGAGAGGCATCACCTGTTTCCACGAGGTCATCTCGAAAGGATCGGTGTCTCGGGGACGCGCAAAATCAACCAGATTGCAAATTATGCCTACGTCGAATGGACGGACAACGTCCAGATATCCGATCAGGCACCATCGGCCTATCTGCCACCCCTTAGCGAACGGTTCCGGGAGCCGGAACTTGCGCAAATGTACAGGTACCATGCGCTGCCCGAGGGCTGGGAGAACATGCAATACAGCACCTTCCTGAGCCGTCGGCGTGAGCTGATCGCGAATATTGTACGGGAGGGATACCGCCGACTCGCCATGGAGGAGGACGCCTAAGACGACGCGGAGACAATCGACGTGGAGGGCCTGATAGCCGGCGAGAGTCGGATCTCGTCGTAAAGTCCACGCTCCGGATCAACCTGCACGCAGGGGAACGTGACGCTCGCATGGAACTGGCGGTGCTCAGAACCCTAGCCGGACTCCTCAACAGGGACGGTGGCACGCTGATTATCGGCGCCGACGACGGTTCGCCAATCGGCCTAGAAGTAGACGGCTTCGAAAACGAGGACCGCATGGGCCTGCATCTGGTCAACATCGTCAACCGCAGCATGGGGCCCAGCGTGTGGCCACTCGTACACATGAACTCTGAAGACTTCGAGGATGGCCGCGTCCTTGCGGTGCGCTGCGAGAGGTCTCGGGTACCCGCCTACGTGAGGGACGGCAAGGCGGAGCGCTTCTACGTTAGGACGGGCCCTTCAACCACGGAACTGCCAACCAGTTCGGCCTTGGAATACATAGACCAGCGGTTCAAGCGCCCGCAGCACGCCTAGCCGGACAACACCCATCGCGGCCCGATCATCGCCGCCTAATGCGGGTGGATCGCGCCGGGCACATGCGCGCCCTCGTAGTGCAGGCGCAGCAGATCCACCCCGAAGTCCTCATCGACGTCCCTCATCACCGAGTGGATGTGGTTGGCGTCGTTCTGGACGTTGTCCTGCTCGACCAGGAAGCTGCCCGGGGAGAGGCGATGCACCCTGAAGTAGCGCCCCTGGCCGGGACTGTCGCCTCCCGCCCAGCTGAAGTCGAGCCTCTCGAACCCGTCGTCCCGCAGGCCGCTTAGGATCGGACCGGCGAGCTCGGGACGCAGGCGGTTGACGTAGCCCGAGACGAGATCCCAGAGCCGGCTCTGCTGGTCCCGGTTCATATCGGCGGCAGACAGGCCGCTCGGCGGCAGGGCGGATCCCGGCCCGTCGATGAGGATGGGCGAGTTGAGCGTGATTATGTCCAGCGGCGCAAGCTCGCTGACCACAGCTTTCGACCTCTGCCCGACGTCCAAGGACGCGAGAAGCTCGCGGGCCCTCTCGTCGGTGTCCCACAGGATGCCGGTGCCCGCCCCCGGGTAGCCGTGGGGCACCAGCGCGGGGTTGGATCCGAGGAAGTTCGGCGTCGAGGCGATCGCGCGCCCGTCGACCACGGTGAACGCGCAGAACACATGGTGGCCGTTGAGGCTCCAGCTCCACGCCTCCGAGCCCGGCTCGCCGAAGATTCGAAGGAAGTACAGGCCCGGGCTGCGATCGAACATCGCGGTGCCGGCGTCGGCCTCGATGCTGCCGAGCACCGCCTCGAGGTCGGTGACGCGCCGGGCCCGGTCCGTGCCGTCGGCGGACATCCCCGTCTCCACCAGCGCGAAGGTCAGCTCCATCTGGTCCGCGTCCATCTCCCCGAGCGGCAGGCCCCGGTACTTCATGGGCGCGTAGTTCCAGTACAGCCGCTCGTAGTGGTCCTCGGAAAAGAGCGCGCGCCGCCTCTGGGACGCCGAGAGCGTGCCGATCAGCCGGGCCGCCGCTTCGGCCATCTCGGCCGCAACGGCGGGCAGGTCAGGGCTCGAGTGGACGGGGGCGGGGGCTGTCTGGGACATGGTTCCTCCGTTCGCGCGGGCGGGCCCTACACCGCGATGCGGGAGGGGAACTCGGGCACTCCCCTGGCCCCCATTGCCGAGACGTCGAAGCGGTAGAGCGCGCCCGCGTGCTCCCCGTCGGCGCGCTTGTCCTCCCCGCCCGCGGAGGTGACGTAGGCGTCGGTCAGGCCGTCTCCCGCCAGGATGACGCTTGTGGTCTTTAGCATGGGCACGTCGATCTTGGCGTCGAGCGTGCCGTCGGGTGCGTACCGGTAAACCCCGCTGCCCTCGAACCGGGCCGACCAAACGTAGCCGTCGGCGTCGACGGTCATCCCGTCCGGAAGGCCGCCCTCGGGGCAGTGGACGAACGGGCGGCGGTTGGCGATGCGGCCGGTGTCGGCGTCGTAGTCGAACACGTCTATGCGCAGCGTCTCCGAGTCGGTGTAGTACATCAGGGTGCGGTCCGGCGAAAAGCCCATGCCGTTGGAGATGCCTATGTCGGTCTCGACGACGGTGCACGAGCCGTCGAGGTCAACCCGGTAGAGAGACCCGCGGCCCGTCCCGTCGGCGATCGTTCCGGCGAACACCCTGCCGGCGGGGTCGGCGATCACGTCGTTGAACTTACGGCCCCGCTCGCCGGGCAGGCCCTTCTCCAGCCAGGCGAGCTGGCCGTCCTCGATCACCGCGATCCCCGCCCCGTACGTGAAGCACAGCAGCGAGCCGTCGGCCTGGATCGTGAAGCCGCCGATGCCGGTGGCGCTCTCGAAGTACAGCTCGCTGTCGCCGCTTGCCGGGTCGTGGCGGTAGATGATGCCCGCCGGTATGTCCACCCAGTAGAGCCTGCGCTCGTCGGGGTGCCACAGGGGACCCTCGCCCACCCGGTTCGCGAAGTCGACGATCAGTTCAGGCTGCATCTCGCTGGGCCTCCCAAACAGGGACGGCTGGGTGCCGCCGGGGTCCATCACAAAGATAGGGGCGGGCCGGTGTGGATCCGGCCCGCCCCTGCTTTCACTCTAGTCCGCCCGCGGGAACGCCGCCCCGCGGAACGCTTCGGCGATCGCCGCTACTGGGCGGCCGCGCTGAGGTTCGCCCCCGCGGTGAAGCCGACCCTCTTGTGGGCCGGCACCGTAATGAGGGACCCCGCCTGGCCGCCCCGGATGGGCCTGACCCTCCGGGCCTTGACCTGCCTGACCTCAAAGGAGCCGAAGCCGGTGAGCACCACCCGGTCGCCGGCCGAGAGGGCCTCCTGGATGCTGTCGAGCACTGCGTTGAGGGCAGCCTCTCCCTGCGCTCTCGAACCGCCCAGTTTGGAGGCGACTCGTGCGGTCAGATCACTCTTCCTCAACGTTGCCATGTACGACTCTCTCCTTGATGTTTTGGTATAGCCCGCGCCGCCAGCCCACCGCGTGGCTGCACCGTCATGGACGCCCATGGCTCCCCGCAGATGGGCATCCGGGCAGCCGCGCGGCCCGACGGCATGCGCGCCTGTTGGACCCGGCCAATTCGCAGCGCCGATAGTATGTTCTTGCCCGAAGCGTTGTCAACCCCGACGCTTGGCACCGCGTCCCCATCCGCGGGGCCCGTGGCACAGGCGTTCTTGTGCGCGGAGCCGTCCACTGACCGGCCCATGGGCGGCGCCCGTTCCGGGCCGGACCGGGCGGCGGCGGCCTGGCGCATCGGCTGTTAGGATTGGCGCAAAATCCGGTGGCCCGGGCCCTTCCCGAGGTCGCCGATGCGGAGGCGCTCTACGTGAAAGCAGAGGTGAACGGCACCACCCTCCACTACGAGGTGCTCGGCGACGGACCCGCCCTGATGCTCATGCACGGCGGCCTGGGGTTCGACCACACGTACTTCCGGCCGTGGGTCGACCCGCTCGCCGAGGACTTCACGCTGATCCTCTACGACCACAGGGGAAACGGGCGCTCGGAGCGCCCCCCCTCGCTTGAGGGGGTGGACCACGCCACCTGGGCCGAGGACGCAGAGGCGCTCAGGGATCACCTGGGCATAGACCGCATGGTGCTGCTGGGCCACTCCTACGGCGGCACCATCGCCCTGCACTACGCGCTGCGCCACCAGCACCGCCTAAGGGGCCTGATCCTCGCCACCACATACCCCGCCTGGGACTACCCCGACGTCGTCGTCGAGGGGGCCCACAGGGTCGGGACACCCAGCGAGGTGGAGGCCTTCGACGCCAAGTTCTTCACCCACGTGGCCAACGACGAGGAGATGGAGGAGCTGGTCGCAGCGATCGGCGGGCTGTACTTCCGCGACCGCGAGTCCGAGGCCGCCAACTACGCCAACACCGAGGCGCGCTACTCGGCTCTCGCATACAACCACGCCGTCATCGACATACACGCACAGCACGACGTGGTGGCCAGGCTCGGCGAGATCGAGGTCCCGACCCTCGTGCTGTGCGGCACCGACGACTTCGTGACGCCCTACGAGCAGGGCTCGGCGCGCCTCCACTGGGGCATCCGGGGCTCCAAGCTGGTGATCTTTGAGCACAGCGCCCACATGGTCTTCGCCGAGGAGCAGCGCAAGTTCCTCTCGCTCGTCCGCGAGTTCGCCGGCGACCTGCCCTGAGCCCCGCCCGCATGCCCAGGCAGCGGCGGCCCGCGCCGTGAGCGGGCTCTCCGGCAAGGTGCAGACGGTCCTGGGCCCTATCGAGCCCGGCGACCTGGGCGTGACGCTCACGCACGAGCACGTGCTGGTAGACGTCGAGTGCAACTTCGTCATGCCCGCCGAGGCGACGGCGCGGGGCATGGTCGATGCGCGCGTGACCGCGGACAACGTCGCGGACGCGGTGCGCCACTGGACCACGATGAAGGACAACACGCACCTCTACGACGAGCGGGCGGCGATCGCCGAGCTCGTCCGCTACCGGCTGGCCGGGGGGCGCTCGATCGTCGACGCCACGAGCGTCGGGATAGCGCGCGACCCCCTGGCGCTGGCGCGCGTCTCGCGAGCGACGGGCGTGACGATAGTGATGGGCGGCAGCTACTACGTCCCGCTCTCGCACCCGCCGGACATGGACGAGCGCACCGAGGAGGCGATCCTCGAGGAGATCGTCCGGGACGTAACGGTCGGGGTCGGGGAGACGGGCGTGCGCACCGGGGTTATCGGGGAGGTCGGAAACCACTTCCCGATGACCGCCAACGAGCGCAAGGTGCTGCGGGCGTCGGCGAGGGCCCAGGCGGCGACCGGGGCGCCGATCCTGATCCACCCGGGCTTTCACCGCGACTCTCCCCTGCCCATCCTCGAGACGCTGGTCGCCGCCGGCGCCGACCCGGCCAGGGTCATCTTCGGCCACCTGAGCCTGTGCTTTGAGACCGACTGGATCGGCGAGCTCGCCGACCGCGGCTGCTTCCTGGAGTTCGACACGTTCGGCCTCGAGTGGTCCGAGCTGACGGCGGCCCAGACCACCGAGACGACCGACTTCACGCTGACGAACGACAACCACCGCCTGGAGATGATCGAGTGGCTGTTCAAGAGCGGATACGGCGGCCAGGTGGTCATATCCCAGGACAACTTCATCAAGATCCAGCAGGTCCGCTTCGGCGGCAAGGGCTACGCCCACATCCCCGAGAACATCGTTCCTCGCATGAGGAGCCGCGGCTGGCGCGAGGAGGACATCCGCGCCGTGATGATCGACAACCCGGCAAGGGCGCTCACGTTCGCGTGAGGGCGCGGGTCCGGCGGTAAGGAGGAATCTGATGCCAGGCGAGACCAGTCCCATGCTCAGCGTCCCGTTCGCCGCGGGCGTGGTGGGGAGCCTGCCGCGCACCGCGCCGGTGCGGGACATGCTCCCACGGGCCCCGGGCCCCGAGTCGGCCGAGGCGGCGCGGACGCCGCAGATGGACGCCGCGGTCGGGTACGCGATCGCGGTGCAGGAGGCGGCGGGGCTGGACCTGGTCACCGACGGGGAGTGGCGCCGCCACGCCTACACGCACGTGGTGGCCGACCTGTGCACCGGGTTCGAGGCCGACGACCGGCCCGGGATCAGGTTCGGGATCTACGTGACCGAGCCCATCGAGGTCGCAAGGCCCGGGCTGCTGGCAGAGGAGGCGCGCTTCCTGGTCGAGCGCGTCGGCGGGCGGCGCTCGACCAAGGTGTGCATGCCGTCGCCGTACATACTCGGCGCCCGCCTGTGGGACCCGGAGCGCTCGACGGCGGCGTACCCGCGCAGGCAGGACTTCGTCGACGCGCTGGTGCCCGTGCTGCGCGCCGAGGCGCTGGCCCTGCGCGACGCGGGGGTGGACGTGATCCAGATCGACGAGCCGGACCTGGCCGTGCTGCTCGACCCGCGCCGCGAGCCGGTCTACGGCGACCGCCAGTACGACCTGGACATGGGGGCCGCCAAGATCAACGAGATGGTCGACGGCCTGGACGGCGTGCGCGTGAGCATGCACATGTGCCGCTGGAACTCGCTGAGCCGCGGCTGGCACTGGGAGGGCGGATACGAGCCGATCATCGACACGCTGGCGAAGATCCGCGTCGACCAGCTGGTGATGGAGTTCTCGATCCCGGTCGCCGGGAGCGTCTCCATACTTCGGCGCCTGCCCGACGACAGGCTGATAGGTCTGGGCTGCCTCGACCCGCGCTCGGAGTCGATCCCCACCGCCGCCGAGATCGCGGCGCGCGTCGAGGAGGCCATGCGCTACGTCGACGCCGGCCGCCTGAGCCTCAACCCGGACTGCGGGTTCGCGCCGGACATCCGCCACGACATACCGCTCGACGAGTGCTACCTAAAGCTCACCCGCGAGGCCGAGGCCGCCCGCATGCTGCGCGAGCGCCACTGCTGAGGGCGTGCCGGGTGCCCACCCGGCCCTGACCACGGTGACGCCGAGCTCGAGCCCGTTGCACAAGACCGTGCCCTCGATCCACTCTCCGTCGAACGCGGCTTCGAGCATAAGTCCCGTCGCCTCGTCGCCGGTGCTGATCGCGCCGTCGAAAACAGGGGGCTGCGCGTGCAACCCCCTGGGACCAAACTGACCAGATTGTCTCGCTTAGCAATCTGGCGTGCTAATCGTCATACCTTGTATGCGAATGCGGCATCCGCTTCAACCGCGGCGGGTCCTCCATGAGGCCATAGGCGAGAGCGCTGACCGGCGGCGTTCGATGGAGGTTCGGCGCTGAATCGGGGTCACAGGGCGGGGTCGGCGCTTTGAGGCGGCGCCGCCCGCGCACCGGGCCCTCCGGCGCGCTTGTGCCCGCGCTGCGCGGCGGGGCCCCGGCCCTCCACCACGCCGGGGTGGAGGTGGCTGAGGTCGAGCGGGAGGACGGGCCGGGCGCCTACTCGGCCCGGACCATGGTGACGCCGAGCTCGAGCCCGTTGTAGACGACCGTGCCCTCGATCTGCTCCCCGTCGTACGCGGCTTCGAGCATGAATCCCGTCGCCTCGTCGCTGATGCTGATCGCGCCGTCCACGTAGGTGATGTCGTCTATCCGGGCATCCGCGATGCCCTGGGCCGGCACGTCTATGATGCCGTAGAGCGCGCCGCTCTCGAGGATCAGCTCCAGCTCAAAGCCGATGATCAGGCCGAAGGCGACTATCTCTCCCTTCCAGGTCCCCGCAACCAGCGCCGGGCCCTCGGCCGGCTCCTCGCCGCCCGCCGGCTCGTCCTCGCCCTGGTCCATGTCCGTAGGGGCGTCGTCGGGCTCCTCCATCATGACGGGCTCGGGGGTCGGGGTCGGGACCGGCGTGGGCGTCGGCTCGGGCACGGGCGTGGGGGTCGGTGCGGGAGTCGGCGTGGGAACCGGGGTGTTGGTCGGCGTGGGAACCGGGGTGTCCGTCGGCACGGGCACCGGGGTGTCGGTGGGCGCGGGCACCGGGGTGCTGGTCGGTGCGGGCACCGGGGTGTCGGTGGGCACGGGCGTCGGGGCCGGGTCCTGCCCGCCGCAGGCGGCCGCCGCCAGGATGGTGACCGCCGCCGCGGCGCACAGCGCGCCGATTCGAGTTCTGAGCTGAGTCATCTGGTTCTCCCTGCCGGCGCTGTCCGCCGGCCAGGGAGATTATAGGCCACCGACCGCGTCCGACTCCCTTCACGGCACGGCTGAGGACGGTCACCGACGGCGGGCGGCGACGTCATACGGCGTCGTTGGAGGCTACTCTCACAGCCGGATATGATGGGTTGCGGACCGGGACGGGGCGGCAGCGCACCGCGGCGAGGGGCGGAGGGTCCGACGCTGCCCGCCATGCCTCCAGCCGTTTCCAGGCGCCGTCCCCGGACCCGACCGGCGCCTGTGCGGGACACCGGGACGGGACTCGAGGGGCCCCTGCTCCGATACCCGTCCCCGGGGCCGTCGCCCCGGGCCATCGCTCGTCTGGAGGGAGCGCACTTGGACCATCTGGTCGAGCTGCTGTCGCCGCCACACGCTGCCCACGTAAGCCTGACGTGGTGGAGCGTGTCGCTGCTGATGGCGGCCGGGCTCGCGGGAGGCTTCATCAACACCGTGGCCGGCGGCGGGTCCATGGTCACCGTGCCGACGCTGATGCTGCTGGGCATGCCGGCCGACCACGCGAACGGCACCAACAGGGTGGGCATCCTCCAGCAGTCGGTCACGGGAGTCAGGGGATACGACAGGGCGAACCGGCTCAAGAAGGGAGCCATCGTACCGATGCTGGTCCCAACGATTTCGGGAGCGGCCGTCGGGGCGCTGTGCACGACATGGATGCCTCCCGACGTCCTCAAGCCGGTCCTCCTGGGCACGATGATCGCGATCGCCGTCGCGATGCTGGCGTTTCCCGACGTCGTGGCGCCGCCTGAGGGCACCAGGGCACACGGCCTCCGCGAGCGTCCGCTCGGGTTTGCGATGCTGTTCGGCGCGGGCATTTACGGGGGGTTCGTCCAGGCCGGCGTGGGCTTCGTCCTGATCGCGGCGCTCGGGGCGGGGCTTCGGTACGACCTACTTCGCGCCAACGCTCTCAAGGTCGTGTGCACGGCGCTCTTCAGCGCGGTATCCCTCGTCGTGTTCGCCCTCTCGGGCCACGTGGAGTGGGTCACGGGACTCATCCTCGCGGCCGGGATGACGGCTGGAGCGCTGGCGAGCGTCAGGTTCGCCCTGAACGTGAGCCAGGGGCTCATCAGGTGGATGCTCCTGGTGATGGTCTGCCTCACTAGCGGCTCGGTTCTCCTGTTCACCTGAGTCCCGGAGTCCCGGCGACCCCGGGCGAACGGCGCGGGCGCGGCCTGCCGACCCCTGCCGCCGAGCGTCCGGCGCACGCACGGGGCGCCGTCCCCGATCTGGTAGAGTTCGGCGCTGGAATCATGTGCGCGAACCGCGGCGACAGTTGCAGTTGACCGGGATCACGTACCGCGTGCGCCGCCCGGCGGATGCGGGGCTGGCCGCCTTCGCGCTCGGGGCGGTCGCCATCGCGTCGCTGGCCCTGGCCGCGGGCTGCTCGTCGGGCGACGAGCCCGCGGGGGCCGGACCGGACCGGTCGGCGCAGGGGGAGGGACGTTCCAGCGTCGCCTCCGCCGGGACCGGGAAGTTCGTCGCGGGGCCGGACATGAAGTCGCGGCGCGAGCGCTTCGCGATCGTGAAGATGGACGACGGGCGGCTGCTGGCTGCGGGCGGCCGCGCGGTTGGCCTGCAGGCCCAGAGCGGCAACTACAACGAGACGGCCGAGGTGTTCGACCCCGGGGCCACCCGGTGGGAGTTCACGAGCGACATGAGCGAGCAGCGCCGCTCGCCGGTCCTGTTCGAGCTCCCGGACGGGCGCGTCATGGTGGCCGGCGGGCTGAGCGGGCAGCGCGAGCCGCTCGCCTCCACGGAGATCTGGGACCCGGCGACCGGCGAGTGGACCTTCGGCCCCGCCATGAACCGGCCCCATGACCTCATGGGGGCCGTGGTGCTCGGCGACGGGCGCTTCCTTATGATAGGCGGCGCGAGCAAGGACGCAGACGGGCTGCTGATCGGTCTCAACGCCGAGACCGAGGCGTTCGACCCGGCGACGGGGACCTGGTCGGACGTCGCCCCGATGCTGGAGAGGCGGGCCAGCCACTCGGCGACCGTGCTCGGCGACGGGCGCGTGCTGGTCGCCGGCGGAGGCCGGGCGGACGGCCCGTACCTCAAGACGGTCGAGATCTACGACCCGGAGGCGGACGCCTGGAGCGAGGGCGCGCCGATGTCGCGCGGCCGCGCCTTCCACACCGCGACGCTGCTGCCGGACGGCAGGGTCCTGGTGGTCGGCGGCAAGGGCAAGATCAGGCAGGCGGAGATCTACGACCCGGAGGCGGACGCCTGGAGCGCGGCGGGCGAGACCGCCGACCCGCGCAGCGAGCACTCCGCGACGCTCCTCCCCGACGGTACCGTGCTCGTGGCCGGTGGGACGGGGTACCTTGCGACCAGCGAGATCTACGACCCGCAGACAGGCACGTGGTCGGGCGGCGAGGACCTCGGCACGGGGCGCTACAAGCACGGCGCCATCGTGCTGGACGACGGCCGCACGCTGATCATGGGCGGCACCAGCAAGGACGGCATGCTGGCCACCACCGAGGTCTACGGAGCGGAGTGACCCGGCCCCGGCACGGGGCCGCGGGCCGCCGCTCCTCACCGGCCGGGCACCCGCCCGGTCGTCCCTCACAGCGCGACGGGCCGGCGCCGGGCCGGCCCGCGGCTACGGTACGAAGATGACGACGGTCGCGAGCGGGTTGCCCGCCGCGTCCTCCTCCAGCTCGAGCACGCCGACCCAGATGCGGCCGAGCTTCTTGAGCCGCAGCTCGGGCTGCGCTTCGTCGAGGATCAGGTCGGTGGCCCCCTGCTCGAAGAACGCCATGCGTATGTCCACCCTCACGGTCGCCGTGCCGCCGTCCGCCCGGTTGTCCTCGACCACCTCGGTGAAGGTGGCGGTCGCCCCCGTGCTGGGGTCGGGGCTGATGACGGCCTGCTCGACGGCCAGCCTGACGGGCTGGCCCAGCGGCACCTGCGTCCTGCCTGAGGCGTCCGACTCGGCGGCCTCGGGGAAGTCTATGTCGAGGCCCTCCCCGGTCGTCGCCTGGCGCTCTCGCTCGGGCGTCGGCGTCGGCACCGGCGTCGGCGTCGCGCTCGCGGCCAGCTCGGCCGCCTTGGCGCGCGCGGCGGCCGACGCCGCCAGGAGCTGCTCGCGGGTGCGGCCGGTGTCCGGGGCGGTGAAGGCCTCGCTCTCGGCGAGGACCTTGTCCGTGCCCTGTCCGCCAACCAGCGCCACGCGCCCGTCGGGAAGGGTCGCCGCCACGAACCGGTAGCGCGTGAAGCGCATCTTGCCGACCTCGGTCCAGGTCTCGTCGACCGGATCGTAGACCTCGACGGAGGCGAGGTTGCCCGAGCCGCCGGCGATCAGGACGCCGCCGTCGGGCAGCGCCACCGCGACGTGCTCCGCGCGCGGGGCGTTCGTGTCGGTAAGCGTCAGCCAGACGTTGGCCTCGGGGTCGTAGACCTCAGAGCTCTGGCGCTTGCCGCGGCCGCCGACCACCAGCACCCGCCCGTCAGCCATGAGCGTCGCGGTGTGCTGCGAGCGCGACTGGTTCATGGTGCCAGCCGACGACCAGGTCCCCGACGCGGGGTCGAAGATCTCCGCCGAGCCCAGGAACGGGCCGTCCGGGTTGCCCCCGCCCGTTACGAGCACGCGGCCGTCGGGCAGCACGGTCGCCGTGTGCCAGATGCGCTTTTCGGACATCGACTCGACCTCGGTCCACTCGTCCGAGGCCGGATCGTAGATCTCGGCGGTCGCGGTGCGCTGCGCCTCGTCGTCCGTGCCGCCGATCGCCATCACGCGTCCGTCCTTGAGCACGACGACGGGCATCTTCTCCCTCGCCTGCACCATGGAGGCGATCTCTGTCCAGCTGCCCGTGTCTGGGTCCCACACCTCGGTGTACGCCGTGCTGTTGCGGTTGACCGTGGCGCCTCCCGTGACGAGCACGCGCCCGTCCTGGAGCGTGACGGCCGCCGGGAGCTCGCGGAAGACGCCCATCTTCCCGGCGCTCACCCACTCGTTGGAGGCGGGGTCGTAGTACTCGGCGGTGTCGAGGTGGCTCGATCCGTAGCCGTGGGACTGGGACGCGATGCCCTTGCCAGCCACAACCATCAGGCGTCCGTCCAAGAGCGTGGTCATCGCATGGTACTGCCGGCCCTCCAGCATGGAGGCGATGCCCTCGGTGCCAACCTTCCTGTCGCTGCGGGATGCCTGGGTCTGCGACCCGGCGTCGGTCTCGGTCTCCGCGCCGCTGTCCGCCGGGCCCGAGGGCTCGGCCGGGGCGGAGGCGGGATCGGCGCCGCCACACGCGGCGGCGAACAGCACTGCGGACAACAGGACCAATAGGGCGGCGATTTTACTCATTGGAACTCCCTCGATGAGCGGTGATCAGCGGCGAAGTGGGCGGAACTTGAACGCGTGAAATGTTACACAACCGGCAAATCGCCTTCAAACGGGAACCGAGCGGATGCCGGGGGCGGGCGTGGAGGCGCCGGGCGGATTCGAACCGCCGAATAGAGGTTTTGCAGACCTCCGCCTTAGTCCACTTGGCTACGGCGCCCCACCCGGGAACGTGCCAGCCCGCGCGCTGCCGCGGTGCCGAGGGGGAGACTCGAACTCCCACAGCCTTGCGGCCACAGCGCCCTCAACGCTGCGCGTCTACCAATTCCGCCACCTCGGCGCCCTGCATGGCGGGCCACCGAGCCGCGCGCGCCAGCAACGTCGCGGCTCCATCCGAATTATATCCGGCGCTGGGGGCGCCCACAAACTCGGATGCCTCGACGTAAGTGTTCAAACTTCATGTGTCTTGTGGTCCCGGCGGCGGAGCGCACGGGCGCGGCCCGGAATTCGCGGAATCTGGTCAGGAGGGATTGAGCAACGAGCCGCTGGCACGAGCCCATCGGCCGGCCGCCGGTTCCCGGCTGCAGCGCGCGGGATAGCTGGCGTGCCCTGGGCCTGACAATCGTCGATTGGCTTGGCCGAGTAGCGACGAATTGGCGGCAACCGGCCAAGAGGCCTGCACCTTCGACGCCCCAGATGCCAAACGGTGAGGCCAAGACCACCTTGCGCTCGGGCCCGCCTGCAAGACGGGTGCCCCCGCTGCCCTTGCGGCTGACCGTTAGCGGCCGCAGACTCCACCCTGCGGCACTGTCGCCCGATGTCCCTCCGGCATCGGACGCGAGCAGAAGCTGATACTTGCTGTAATGCTCCATCCGCCTTGTCCGACTGTTGCGTGGTACCAAGGCGTCCGATAGGAGCGGCTCGCGCAGGCCCAGCCGCCCGAATTCGACTGGACGGCGGCGACAGTCGGTGTCCCTGACATCTTTCGCCTCGGTGTAAAGGCCTCTGCCCGCAGTTGGCTATCTCGACAAGGCGGTGCCTTCGTGGCTCCTAACATTCGGTTCGCGGATATCGTGCAGCTTGTGCACCCAGCGCCTGCACTACAGGCTCGACCAATATTCATTTGTATTGTAAACATCTGCAAGGCGCATATCCATAGGGTCAGCACATCTAGCTCTTCTTTGCGAATCCGCCATCATGCGACACATCTCCAAGCCGGCTTGTCAAAGCCCCATACAGGCCCGCACCGCTGCCTAGCGGCTACGAGCCATCAAAATGCAATCAATTGTCCTCTATGCGTCCTCAGGCACCGCATCCTTCGAGATTCGCCATTGAACGGGGGTAGCGTCCCACTCCCCCGATGCAATCCGGTCAAACAGATTAGATATTATCACAGGAAAGCCAGCGGATCGAAGGACCGGGTATTCGCTAGCCTTCTCACGTCGAAGATCGATGTTGCCCCAGTATTGTACTTCATAGCTCGCTCCGTAAATTCTCGCCTGATTCCACTCATTCTCCGACATAAAGAACACTGGGTCTTCACGACGACTGCCTTTAACCTCAATTCGGCGATAAGGAGTGGCTGCGCGGTCCTCTATATCCCAGCCGAAACGGTCCGAGTCTCTCGAAACCCAGGCAATTGCCGCCGGATCCTCGGCTCCGCTGCGTTCATGTTGAAGGGAATACCATTCCGCCCTTTCGCCAACACGTTGCCGGTCGCTCAACCAACGAGGTGGCTCGTGATCTTCCGGCGCGCCAAGCGCCCACACAGCGGACAGCTCGTCGACAAGCGCCGACGGGATGACAACCCTTGGCCTCGATTGATACTCTGGCAAGCGGGACAACAGTCCGATCAACTGGGGGGCAACGGCTTCCGCCGTTCGGGGAAGGCAAACTAGCTTACCGTCAACATCAACCTTCCCGCTTTCAATCAATGCCCTAGCCTGCTCCGAAAACACACCCGCTCGAATTAGCTTCAGTCCTAGGGGTGCAAAATCACCGGCGCGAAGGGATCTCGCAATCGGGTTCCCAGCACTGGTGCGCATCACCATATCGTTGTCAATCTGAAGTAGATTCAGCCAAATTAACATTTGCAAGATCTGTCCGGCTTCTTCGTGGCTCCCTCCTCCTCCTCTTCTCCAAATCGCATCAACTGCACTCCGTGCCGCTATGCCAGGAGCATTTGCCCCTACTGTCCGCAGCGCCGTCGCGAGCCTTCCCAACCGAGGTCCAGTTAGCCAACCACCTGTCGGAGGTATCATTGCGTCGACATTTCCTCGCCCATCAAGAAGCGCAGCAGATGCTCTAAATCCTCTTCGTCTCCGTCAGCCGAACTGCCTGCGTCTAACGGCTGTGCCAACGGAGCGAGCTCGGCTCCCTCCAAAAGACGTCGCATTCTGCCTTCTTTTCTTTGCAAGCTCAATTCCACTAAGCCATCAATAGTTGGTCGACCGTCGATCGTTGAAGATATGATGTGAACTGACACTTCAGTCTCTGGATGAAGGCCTAACCGATGAATACGATCAATTGACTGCCAGTACAAAGCTCCGTCATAGGTCCGGTCCAGATAGATTGCATTATGGCAACTATGGTGAAGTGAAATCGACTCCGAGCAGGACGCTGGATTAGCCACAAGCACTGCAGAGTCAGATTCATTCAAGAAATTAGCAATTATGCTTTCCCGTGTCTCTAGTTCTCGAAAGTCTCTGTCGCTGCAATCCGATGCATCATACTCAGACTCATCGCCAATCGGTATTCGCCCATCGACTTGAAATACAGGAACTACTAAGCGCTCTCTAACATATTCGGCAAACTGATCAAGGTTTGATATGAAATTACTCCAGCATACAACCTTACCGCCATCGCTAGCGATTCGCGTGATGATCCCCAATGCAGGCTTAAATTTAGCTGGCGTTTCCCGCTCAGCGTAAGCTGCGAGACGCTCCATTAGCGTAGGATTGGAGTCAGTTAGCCTTGACAATCTGTAATACCTATCCGCACTGTTGAGTGTGTCCGGGTTAGTGGCCGCCTGCAATAGCCTGATAGGCCGTCCGCGCTTTAAGGACTCAATCTTGCTATTCCAAAGATCTGCTCGTTCAATCCGACGACGAAGGCCCTCCAAGATCAGGTTGTACACATCCCTCTGTGTATCGCGAAGCGCCACGTCATGTCGTATCACTTCATAGGGCCGCAGGCCCAAGGCTTCCTTAGGTGTTCTAGTCAGGAAAGGCTGGATGCGTCGGAGAACTCGTCCAAAGTCCTGATCCACTTCGGTAGAGAAGGCACTCTGCGACCCCGTCAGCTCAGCTGCAGGCCAAAGCACCTTGAGCTGGCTGTACAGGTCACGGCCACTGCTTGGCATGGGTGTCCCGGACAAAACAATGCGGACCCTTGCGTGCTTTGCGATCTCCTGGAGCGCCGGAGCCCAAACGCCTCCTCGGAATCTCTTGATACGATGCGACTCGTCGACGACTAGCATGGTCTTCAAAGAATCACACATACTTACCAAGTGCGAGCGATCCGCGGCTGCCGCGGCGTAACTGACAAGCAGTATCTGCTTTGCCTGAGCAGACCTATAGAACTCCCAGCGCTGCTCACGGCTGCCACGAACTCTAACGGGTTTCACTTTACCGGGTAGCGCTGCGCTGGCTTCCGCTTCCCAGGGCCTAAAGCACGATAGTGGTCCAACAACAACGATTACGTCAATCGCATTTGTCTGAAGGTGGACGGCTGCAAGGGCCAGTGTTGTCGCCGTCTTGCCGGAGCCTGGCACGGAAAAATTTGCCGCATTAATGGCAGTAAGGCCCTGAAGCAAGCCTAATTCCTGATGAGGAAGAAGTCGGCGTTGACCATCATCCCAGCCAAATTCATTAAGCGACGCACGCACCTGTGACAAATCCACTTGGCCTCTTCCCAACCGAAGCTCCTCCGCAAAATGACGTGTTCGCTGAAAGCTCCTCTGTTGCTCAATCGCGCGCCTAACCGCCACACCAGCCAGTCCTTCAAGGTCAACAGTCCACCCTTCCCTTTCAAGGAACGAGTTAACCCTCACCACCAAGCCTTCCATTGAACTTCGACGCCGTGGACAACGCCATCCATCGCCTTTAGGAATCGCACCCAGGACTGAGTCAAACATCATGCGTGCTCGCCGATCGGCGAACAAATTTGCCTGGGTTACGACAAGGTCATCGCCGTCAACCTGAACCGTAACATGTCGATCCACGGTCTCTTAGTACCTCCTTCTGGCCTCGTCCGCCCAAGCAAAGATCTGTGTCAGCATGTCCTTCGCCTCGCAGCCACGTGGGCCAGCTAAGGTCTCCTCAACGCGCTCCGAGGCAGTGCTCAGAATATCAAGCCTGCTCAGAACTTGCTCCAATGTGTCGACGACCTCAAGCTGACTGGCCTGATAGCCGTCAATCGCATTCTTAATCCGCCTACTCACTTGCTGCTGTGGATACCCTGGCGTCCGAACTGGCGGATCCGAACTAGCTCCTTCATCGTCGTCGTCTTCGTCCGTCTCGTAGGAAAGATCAGGATCGCCAATCTTGACACCTTCCGTCTGCTCCCAATCCCTTTCGTCCGCCGCAATCTGTTTCTGCAGTTGCTCATACCGAGGCCTGTCCTTAGTAAACATGCGCTTTATGGCACGAATATCTCCATGGGAATTTCCTGCTCTCACTGCGGCGAATACCAATTGGAGCATATCCGTCGCATCAGCTTCATATTCCTCTTCCACAAATGACATTAGCTTTCCAATGTCGCGAAACCGTTCCACTTGCCTCAGAAGTTTGTGATACTGGCCTGCGGCATTCGCGTTCACAAGATAGGCATCCATATACTTAATCGCCCGTAGCTGAATCGTGGCATATCCCTGGTTGCCACCTGCAACCTCTTGGAGTTGTCCGGCAACTCGCTGCATCGACTCCGAATCATGCCAGTCGATGTCCGCAGTAATCGCCGCTTGCCGTAGCGTCAGCAGCAGATTCATATCCGTGTACCTAACCTTAAAATCCTCCGTAAGCTGCTCGCGTTGCTCCATCTCGAATAGATCGTGCTCATCAATGCTTGCCGGAGGTTCATCGCTTAGAATTATGGCTTCAACCCACTCTGTGCCCGTAGTGCCATACTTCCTCAGCCTCTTGAGCATCGCAAGTCGCCTGTTGCCGTTGCGTACGGTGCCGTCTGGGCGAATCCAAAACGGTGACGCTTGACCTCGGCGTCTCCAGTCTTCCCTCAAGCCTTCGTAGTCCTTGGAAGGCGTCCCGGAGACGATGTTGCCATCGACATCGCAACCAACGTCCAGTAGAATGGACATGACAGACACTTCATCGTCTTCCGAATTCTCTGGGTCTAAAGAGCGGCCCAATTTCGATTCCATCAAGGTTCTTTCGGCCGCGAACCGCCGATTGTCCACGTTCAGTAGCAATGCGTCCACTGGCACGCGAATCACCTGGAAGTTTCGCCACCTGTCCTTACACCATAGGTGCTCTTTCCTATCAAGGACTTCCCTTCGCTCTTCAATCATCCGTCGTCTCTGATCCGCGTTCATCGATGCTCCTTGTCCCTTGGCATTCCGAATCGAGTCGTCGCCATTTCAATGGCCCAGTCCATGCTAGTGTGGTCCGACTTGCCCACTGAAAGTGGATGTAAATCATCGATCCATACGTCTGCAGCTTTTATGGGAAATCTCAAAGCTTCACACTCCGACCGTCTCCGGCAGACGACAATAATGTCCCACTCGCAGTTGCCTTCGTCGGCATGCAGGCCCATATGTGAATCAGTCTTTATCGGCCACATTGCTGTTACTAGCAAATCAAGACAATCAAGGGCTACCGCAATTGCCTGCCAGGCCTCACGAGCCGCCGAATGATAACTGAAGGCCAGCGGGCTGCCAGCATGCAAGGTATCCAAAGTCGGCCTCAGTTCCTCAGCCAGTCTGGTGCCGAACGATCCAACCGGATCATCCGCGTCTGGAACTAATGGCGTACCGCCAAGTTCACGCCTCACCCACCAGCCTCGGTAAAATTCAGAGAGCTCGCTATAGGCGATAAAGTCGAAATAGGGCGGGTCAAATACACAGATGTCCTGACGCCAATTGACCGGCCTTGCAGTCGAGCGAGCCGAGCGACACTCAATGTCCACCTCGCTAACACCTGCACCGTAGTCAGCTTCAAATCTACGGACCTTGGCCGCAACCGCATCCCAAGTATGGCGTCTAACGAGCTTCGTCGACGACTGCCGAACGCGATCGAAATTGCGCTTTAATGTTCCTCTGCCTGCCGAAGCATGAAAAGGGTTCAATTCAACCGGCATAGCAGGGAGTGCGTAGCACCTAAGACTAAACAACGGGGCTAGCCGCCCGTAGTCGCGAGCATAGCCGCAAAGTCGATTATTTGTCGACAGTGCATTCGACAGTGCCAACCGAAGTGCCCGATTGACTCGCGGGTCTGATTCCACATTTTCTTTAACCCATCTGAATGCGTGGCCAAATAAGGCGATCTGTCGGTCCGTAAACATTTGCCTTAGTTCGTGGACTCCATAACTTATGGGCCTAGCGTCCATACGGTCTCGCTTAAATTCATAATCCGGTACATCAATTTCCCTAATATGCTCTTTCACGTATTGACCAGCAACTTCTAGAAGTGACAAGTCGGACATTGAAGGCTTTCGCAATCTACGTGGCGCACCATCTTGAGTTTCCTCAACTGCCATAAGACGGCGTGGTGCGCGTCCCGATTGCAAATCCGCATGGCGTGACTTATGTTCACATTGTGGGCAGTTATATCGACCGTCGATATAGGTGCCAACGTAGAGGGGAAATCTCCTTCCGCAACAACGAAGCTCCATTCGGTCAGCTCGTTGAAGTCGGTGAATCTCGAAGCAGCTAGGGCAAAACGCTATTATAGCCGCATCTCTGACCACTGAACCGATCTTGTCAGAGCGTCGGGCAATGACGAGATCCTTGTAAAGCGGCCCGCATGCTCCACACTCGGGACAAGTGACTTCGTGAAGATAAAAGTAATGAACAGGCATCCAGTCATCAGTAGATCCTTCGAACAAATGTCCGACTCGTTGCTGAAGAAACTCGAATAGCTGGCCCGCAGCTCGATCAAATTCCTGCTCGTCAAATAACTCAATTTCATGTCTAATTAATTCCACCGCAAGGGGGTCCACATCTGTGCCGGATACGCTCGCCCCAAGTCTAGCTGCTTCAACCAGTGTAGAACCTCCCCCTGCGAATGGATCATGCACACGAAGGCCGCTCAAAACAGGCGCTGAACTCTCAAACAAAGTCCAATACAGTTCAGCATCAGTATCCTCGGGGAGCGATGCCGCCAGTAATAGTCCGCGCATGACCAATGGCGGGCGTCTTGCCCACCAGCGATGGGCAAAGTAGGCGGGATCCTTTGATCGCCTGCTGGCTTCAGCGATCAATGACAATTCTCTAAATGGAAGTGCTCTTTCTAGGAAAGTTAGGTCATGTGACGAACCGTTACGAAGGAAAGTCCCTTCAATATTAGCAACAGTGCCATTGTAAGGGTGGTGTGAAGTGAAGTCCCTAAAAGTCTTAGACTCTAGTGATAGTGCCGGCTTACAACGCTCCACGACTCAGTGTACCTCTCCTAGGCTTCAAGGCAACCCATCTTCTCATCCAACACAATTGTACTGGTCGTCAAGGCGCGAGGCAAGACCCAATTTCGACTCTCCTTCACGTTGGCATTGCCGGTGCATGTACCGAGGTTGCACTTCGTTGCGCCTAGTCCCAGTTTGGCTTGCCGCTCCTGTCGCGAGCCCAGTTTGAATTTGGAGCATGTGATTCCCTGACTTCAGACGGGAGCGAAATCCGGTCGGGAGACAACGGAAAGCTGGATTCACGCCGGCACCGTGGACTCTCGGCTGCCGGGGCTATCCGACGCCTGAGCACCTGGCGGACCAAGAGTTTTCTTGACCCAGAAGCGAGGGAATTCTACTATCAGGACGCGGCGCAGCACCGGCGCCCGCGGGCCGCGGACGCACAGCCCGGCCCCTGCCCTACGAGGAGGATGCTGATGGACCTTGTGATGCTGGGCGGAAGGATTCTCACCATGGACGCCAGGGGCTCGCGCGCCCAGGCCCTCGCCGTGCGCGACGGGCGCCTCGCGGCCATCGGAACCAGCGAGGACGTTCGCCGCCTCATAGGCGAGAACACCCGCGTCGTGCACCTCCAGGGCCGGGCCGTCACGCCGGGCTTCATCGACCCGCACAACCACTTCTCGATGACCAGCTTCGAGCCGGTGATGGTCGACTGCCGCATGCCCCCGCTCCCCTCCAAGGCCGCGGCGCTCGACGCCATAGCCTCCGCCGCCGAGGGCACCCCCCGCGGCCAGTGGGTCTGGGGCCTGGGCTACAACTGCACCACGACCCCGGGGGCGACGGAGCTGACCCGCGGCGACCTCGACGAGGCCGCGCCCAACAACCCGGTCTGCGTGATGGACTTCTCCTACCACGCCTGCTACGCCAACTCCGCCGCCCTCGCGCTCGCGGGCATCGACGAGGACAGCCCGGACCCGCACAAGGGGTGGATCCACCGGGAGGAGGATGGCGGGCCCAACGGCGTGCTGTGGGAGAGGGCCATGGACCCGGTGCACCGCACGTCCATGCGCGCGCACATCGAGCGCTACGGCGAGGACTCTGTGGCCGAGCTCGTCCACCAGAACGCGATGCGCCACCTGGCCTGCGGCGTCACCAGCATCGGGGACGCGCTCACGATGCCCGAGAGCGCCGAGATGTACCGCATCGCCGACTCGCGCGGGCGGCTGCCGATCTGCGTCCAGCAGCTGCGCGGCGGCGACCAGTTCTTCCAGGCCCCGGAGCGCGCCTCGCGGGGCGAGTTCGACGACGACAACGTCTCCGACCGCCTCCGCGGCGGCATCATGAAGCTGTTCATGGACCCGGTCTACCCGGCCTACGGCATGAACCGGTGCCACGCCGACGGGTCGATGACCCCGGAGGGCGAGATCTACTACACGCAGGAGGAGGTCGACGCCCTGGTGCTGGCGGCCGCCTCCAACGGCCTGCAGGTCGCCATACACTGCATCGGGGACCGCGCGATCGACCAGGGCCTCAGCTCCTTCGAGCGGGCGATCCGCGAGGTGCCGGGCGCGGACGCGCTGCGCATGCGCGTCGAGCACATGACGTTCCCGCGTTCCGACCAGATACGGCGGGCGGCCGCGATGCCGATCGTGCTGTCCCTGCAGCCGCCTTTCCTGTACTCGATCGGGGAGCTCTTCCAGGAGGTCATCGACGGGTTCGGGCTCGACCTGCCCGCCTACCCGTACCGGGACCTGGTCGACTCGGGAGCGACGATCGCCGCCGGGTCGGACTTCCCCTGCGCGCCGCTCGACCCGCTCATCGGCATAGCGGCGCTGGCGAACCGCCGCGTCCAGCGCGACGGCTCGCAGGTGGCCCCCGAGCAGGCGATACCGGCCGAGGAGGTCATACGCCAGTACACCAACGGCTCGGCCTACGCGGTCAACCGCGACGCAGAGGTCGGCTCCCTCGAGGTAGGCAAGCGGGCCGACATGGTGGTGCTGAGCCACGACCCGACGGCCGTGGACCCCGACCAGATCGGCGGCATCTCGGTCCAGCAGACCTACGTCGACGGAAGGATGCTCTACGGCGCCTAGCGCCGTGGCGGGCCCGCGGGTGGCGACCGGCGACGACCTGCCGCGCACGGCCGACGCGGTCGTCGTCGGGGGCGGGGCGCTGGGCACGTCAATCTGCCTGCGGCTGGCCCGGGCCGGCCTGCGCGCCGTGCTCATCGAGCGCAGGGGGCTCGCCTCCGGCTGCACCGGCACCACCGTCGCGCTGGTCAACGCCTCCGCCAAGGGCCCGCCCCACTACACCGAGCTCAACCTGCTGAGCGCCCGGCTGTACCGGGACCTGGCCGATGACCTGGGGGCCGACATCGGCTTCCGCGGCGGCGGCAACATGACCGTCGTCGCCGAGACCGAGGGCGAGATGGCCGAGGCTCGCCGGACCGCCGAGGTCCAGAGCCGCGTGCCGGGCCTCGAGGTCGAGGCCCTGGACGCGCGCCGGGCCCGCGAGATCGTGCCCGCCCTGTCCCCGGCGATCGCCGGGGCGCTCTACAGCGCGGCCGACGGGTGCGTGAACCCATTCGCCCTGGCGCTCGCCCAGGCGGCCGCTGCGAAGAGGGCGGGCGCGCGCATCGCCCTGGGAACCAGGGCCGTCTCCGTCCTCGCGTCCGGCGGCGCGGTCCGCGGGGTCGCCACGGACCGCGGGGACGTCTCGGCCCCGGTCGTGGTGCTCGCGGCGGGCATCCACACCCCCGCACTCGCCGAGACGGCCGGGGCGCGCGTGCCGGTCACGGCCAAGCGCGGGCAGATCGTCACCACCGAGCCGCTGGAGCCGACGCTCCCCATCCCCGTGGGAGGGCTGCGGCAGGTGGCCTGGGGGTCGGTGATCATAGGTTCCACCTACGAGGACGTCGGCTACACCCGGTCGACCGAGGTCCCCACGCTCGCCGGGCTCACGGCCAGGGCGCTGAGGATCGTCCCGGCCCTGAGGCAGGCGCACGCCGTGCGGTTCTGGGCGGGCCTTCGTCCCTGGCCGGCGGACGGGCTGTCGATCGTAGGCGCGGTCCCGGGCGCGGACGGCCTCTACGCCGCGGCCACCCACAGCGGCATAACGCTCGCCCCGGTGATCGGCATCGCGCTCGCGGAGCTGGTCGCCGGCGACGCCGCCCGGACGGTCGACCTCGCGCCGTACTCCCCCGCCCGCTTCGACCCGTCCGCGGGGCCGGGCGCCGAATTCGAGGGCTTCTGGGCGGCGAACCGGGGGGACCTCGCCCGTGTCTGAGGCCCCGGAGCGCGTCGATGTCGCCGTCGTCGGCGCGGGCCCGGCCGGCCTGTCCGCGGCCGCCGCGGCGGCCGGCGCCGGGGCCTCGGTGCTGGTCCTGGACGAGGGACCCGGGCCGGGCGGGCTGCTGCGCTGGCAGACCCGCGCCCTCGGGGACCGGCTGGACCACTTCGGAGGGGCGACCGGACCGCAGGTGGCGGGCAGGCTGGAGCGCGCCGCCCTCGACGCCGGGGCGGCGGCGCTGTACGGGGCGGCCGTCTGGGACATCGACGCCGACCTGCGCGTCTCCTACCTGCGCGACGGCGCGGTGGGGCACGTCCAGGCGCGCAGGCTCATCGCCGCGACCGGCTCGACCGACGGGGTGGACCCCTTCCCGGGCTGGACCCTGCCGGGCGTCGTGGGCATGCGCGAGGCCATGGGCGACGAGCTGGGCGCGGTCGGGCGCCACGCGCTCGTCATCGGCGGCGGGGACGCGGCCGTGCTGGTGGCCGGATACCTGCCGGCGCGGAGCGCGGTCGCCACGTGGCACGACGGGAGCGTACCGGCCTCGGAGCTCCCCACCCGGGAGGCGATGGAGTCGGGGGTATCGCTGCTCGCCGGGTACTCGCCCGCCTGTGCGTCCGGCACCGCCGTCGTCGACGCCGTCGAGCTCGAGGGCCCCTGCGGGCGCGTCAGGGTCGGGGCGAGCCTGGTCGTCCTGGCCACGCACCGCGTCCCGGACTTTCGGGCGGCGTCGCTGCTCAGGGCGCGGGCCTCGTACCGCCCGGAGTGCGGGGGCTGGGCGCCCGACCTCGACGCTGGGATGCGCAGCTCGGACCCGCGCGTGCTGGTCGCCGGGGACGCGGCGGGGATCGCGGGCGCGGCGCGGGCCGCGCACCAGGGAACGGTGGCCGGCCTGTCGGCCTCGTCGGACCTGGGCCTGCGGCACCCCGACGGCGACGCGCTGGCCGCCGCGGCCGCCGAGGGAATCGCGGCCCGGGCCGCCGCCGCCCGCGCGCCCGGCGGCCAGCAGACCACCGAGCACCGCGCCCCGCGCCTGGCCGGACTCGGCCCGGACGTGGTCGCCTGCCGCTGCAGCGGGGTGACGGTGGGCGACATCGACGAGGCGGTCGGGCCCGCCGGGGGCGCCGCCGACGAGATCAGGCGGCTGAGCCGCGCGGGCATGGGGGTCTGCCAGGGCCGCATGTGCGACGACCTGGTCGCGGAGCTCGCGTCGGCGAGGTCGGGCGTCCCCCGGGCCCGGATCGGAAGGCCCAGGACGCGGGCGCCCCTGCGGCCGGTGCCGCTGCCGGCGCTGGCGGCGGCGGCCGGACCCGGGCCGGGCTGAGCCAACCTGGCAAAGGCGCCGGCGCTGGGCCACAATGTGCGCCCGGCGCGGGCGGCGGTCCCGCCGGCAAGGAAGCGGAGGATGCGATGAACGAGATCACCAGCTGGACGGCGTTGCAGATCGCCGAGGCCATACGCGAGGGCCGGATCCGCTCCGAGGAAGCCGCCGTCGCGTGCCTCGAGCGCATAGAAGAGGTGAACCCGAGCATCAACGCCGTGGTCGCCCTGCGCGCGGAGGAGGCGGTCGCGGAGGCGAGGGCCGCCGACGCCGCGGTCGCCGCCGGGGAGGAGCTCGGGCCGCTGCACGGCGTGCCCATGACGATCAAGGACGCCTACGAGGTCGCGGGCATCGTCTCGACAGGGGGCACGCTGGGGCGCCGCGACTTCGTGCCCACGGAGGACGCGACTGTCGTGGCGCGGCTGCGGGGCGCGGGTGCGATCGTGCTGGGCAAGACGAACCTGCCAGAGATCAGCATGGGCTTCGAGAGCTCCAACCTGGTGTACGGCCGGGCGAAGAACCCCTACGACCTGTCCCGCACCCCGGGCGGCAGCACCGGCGGGGAGGCGGCGATCATCGCGGCATGCGGCTCGCCGCTGGGCATGGGCAGCGACGCGGGCGGCAGCATCCGCTGGCCGTCGCACTGCTGCGGGATCGCCGGCCTAAAGCCCACCACAGGGCGCGTGCCCCGGACGGGGCACTGGCCGCCGTTCGCCGGGGTGTTCGGCCTGGTCACCCAGCCCGGCCCGATGGCCCGGTCGGTGGATGACCTCTCCCTGGCCCTGCGGATAATCGCCGGGCCCGACGGGCGCGATCCGACGACGGTGCCGGTGGAGCTGCGCGACCCCGGGGAGGTCCGCCTGGCCGGCCTGCGCGCCGCGTTCCACGACGACAACGGCGTCGCGACACCGACCCCGGAGCTGCGGGCCGCGGCGCGCAGGGCTGCCGGGCTGCTCGCCGAGGCGGGAGCGGCGGTCGAGGAGGACAGGCCGGAGGCGCTCTCGGAGACCCCGGCGCTGCACGCGTCGATCATGGGCGCGGACGCTGGCCAGGTGGCCCGTTCCATCCTCCAAGAGGCGGGCTCACCCCGGATGGACCCGGACCTCGAGGCCAGGATAGCGATGATGTCGCCGGAGCCCATCCCGGTAAAGGACTTCATGGACGACCTGGCGTCGCTGGAGGAGTACCGCGGCCGGATGCTCGGGTTCATGCGGGGGTACGACGTGATGATCGGACCCGCAGCGCCGGTGCCGGCGGCCCTGCACCACCACGGCTACGACGGCTTCCCCGAGAGCGGCAGCTACTCACACGCATACAACCTGGCCGGCTGGCCGGCGCTGGTGATCAGGGGCGGCACTTCGCCTGAGGGCCTTCCGCTCGGCGTACAGGTGATATCGACGCCCTGGCGCGAGGACCTGGTCCTTGCCGTGGGAGCGCACCTGCAGCGCGCGCTTGGGCCCTTCCCGGGCCCGCAACTCTAGGGCGATCCCCCGGCGGCCGAGCCGACGCCGAGCGGCGTCAGTGGCTCATCAGCCCGCCGTCGACGTTGACGGACTGGCCGGTGATCGCCTCTGCTCCGGGACCGGCGAGGAAGGCGACCATCTCGGCTATCTCGGCCGGCTCGCACTCGCGGCCGATTGGAATGGTGGCCTCGCGCTCGGCGCGGAAGCGCTCTGCGGAAACGCCCCGCAGCCGGGCCGCCTGCCCGGCCAGGTCGTCGCCTAGGGGGGTGCGTAAGGCCCGGGCACACCGCGTTCACGTTTATGCCGTGGGGGGCGAGCTGTCGGGCCGCGATGGCCGTCATCGCGATGACGGCTCCCTTGGTGGCCGCGTAGGCTGCGTTCGAGGTGCCCGCGTAGCCCTTGCCGGCGATCGAGGCGATATTGACGATGCGCCCGCCGCGTCCGGCCTCGATCATCTCCCGCGCCGCCCGCTGCATCGTGAAGAACGTCCCACGGGCGTTGACCGAGTGCATCGCGTCCCAGTCCTCGGGCGTTATGCCCATCACGTCGACGAAGCGCGTCACGGCGGCGTTGTTCACCAGGATGTCGATCGCGCCGAGCTCGGCGACGCACAGCCCGACCACCGCGTCGATGTCGTCGATGTCAGAGACGTCGGCCCGGGCCGCCAGCGCCCGGGCCGGGCCCAACGAGTCCGCCGCGCGCCGGGCCGCATCGAGGTCGACGTCGGCGAGCAGGACGGAGGCACCGCGGGCGGTGAGGGCCCTGGAGACGGCGAGACCGATGCCACGCGCGGCGCCGGTCACGAGGGCGGCGCGACCGCACAGGTCGAGCGCCGGGGGCCGGGCGGACGACGGGGGGCTGGCAGGAGCGGCAGGATTCGAACCCGCGACCCTCGGTTTTGGAGACCGATGCTCTGCCAAACTGAGCTACGCTCCTGCGCTTAGCGCCCGCCTGGGGGAAATTCTAAGCCCGGCCGTTGGGACGGTCAACGCCCGGCCGGGGGCCGGAAAGGGCGCAAGACGGCCTGTAAGCCGAGTTCTGTACGCCGGCTGCCTGCGGTTTACGCCCTCGGGCTTCCTCCCGCCGACCGCCAGCGCGGCGGCCATCTATCTGGCCCCGGCGTTGCCGCCGGGGTCTAGCGGCCAACCCGGGGAGGGTCCGGGCGCCCTCTTACCCCGCCCGCCTGGGCGGACGGTGTCCCCTGCTAGGCCTTGCTCCGGATGGGGTTTGCCCTGCCCCCGGTGTCTCCACCGGGGCGGTGAGCTCTTACCTCGCCATTTCACCCTTACCCGGCTCCCCGCAGGGCCCGGGCGGTGTGTTTCTGTGGCACTTTCCGTCGGGTCACCCCGCCCCGCCGTTAGCGGGCATCCCGCCCGAATGGAGCTCGGACTTTCCTCCCCCCGACGTGCGGAGGGCGACCGCCCGGCCGTCTTGCGCCCCGTCCGATTCTAGCAGGGTGCCATCGGGCCGTCTGCGATGCGGCCTACCGCCGGACGCGAGAATTAAACGGCCGCCGCCGCCCAGGCATCCGCCTTGCCGGCGACCTGCGGATTGGATGCTGAGCGGAAGCACGGCGCCCGGGACGGACGGTTCGGATCAGCCCCCGCGGGCAGATGGCGGCGGCTCGGGCATCCAGTAGGCCACGGGCGTGCGGAACGGCTGCACGGGCCTGGGCTCATCCAGATAGAGGTTCCTCCATCCAGGAAGTTCGCCGATCATCGCCCAGGCCGCGACCGCGCAGAGCGTTGCGTCCCGCTCATGGCTGCCCAGGCCCTTCTTCAGATCCCTGGCCATCCCCAGGGTGTCGGAGTGCTCCGGACGCTTCGTCAGAAGGTGCTCAAGGGCCTTGGGGTGGGCCTCGGTGATCTCCGCGCAGCAGGTTTTATTCGCCTTCCGCAGGTACCAGCCCAGCAGGACCCCTTGCACCAAGCACGCGCCCCTGAGGCTGTTGACCTCCTGAACCGTGCCGCCCGGCGTCTCGAACCCGGTGTCTCTGAGGGCCTTTCGCAGCCAGCCATCGGCCGCCCTGCCCCCTCCCATGCTCCAGAACATCGGGGCGTCGATTCCCGCCGCCAGGACCGGCAGATCCGACGGTGCGCCGCGCGATCCCAGGGCAGCCAGACTCTTGCGGAGGGCGCCCTCGGCATCATCTGCCAGACCGGTCTCGAGCCGCGCGAGCCTCCCCGAATCGGCCTCGCATACGCTCCAGCCGAAGTTGCCGATCCCTCCGGGGTCAAACCCCAGTATGATTCCCCTTGGTGCGGTCACGGTCGTGCTGTCCCCTCCCCACGCGTTGCGACGCTGCCGTAGCCCACGGGTCCCGGTCTACCGTTCAAGCCCGGGGCGGCCTTGCGAGCGTATCGCCAAGCGAGGAGCCCCGGTGCGAGGAACGCGACTGCATCGAATTGATGCAGTGCGATACATTGCGCATGAGCCGGCATCAAACGAAACCGAATGGACGTGTCATGGTACAGACAACCACACGTGTTCCCGACTCCGTTGCCAGGGCGCTGGACGAGGCGGCTTCTCAGCAGAGGCTCAGCCGGGCCGAGTTGGTGCGTCAGATAGTCGAACAGTACCTGGAAGACTTAGACGATCCGTCTGTTGCCGTGAGCAGGCTGAGGGACCCCCTGGACCCCGTGGAGGACTGGGATCGGGTCAGGCGCACCCTTCTCGATTCGGATCGAACACTGTGCGAACAGGAAGCTGGAATCGGCCCCGAAGGGTACGCGGAGCCGCCTGGTCCACGCCATAGAAGCCGTCGGCATTGGTCCCCGTGCGGAGCTGACCCCGCGTGGCGTCGATTCCCGTTCGTCCCGCGGGCCGGTCACGGCGATCCCAACGCGAGAGCCGGCACCGGCGCCTCGCTCAGGCCCCCGCCCTCGGTCACCACGTACCGCGCGTCCAGCGCCAGGTCCTCCAGTATGTCCGTCATACCCGAGGGCCAGCGCACCGTCACGGACTCGATCGCCGTCGCGTCGCCGAGCCCGATCTCCTGCTCCAGGCTGGAGGACCCGAAGCTCCCCCCGCTATCGACCTGCAGGTGGACGCTGCGCTCTCCCCCGGGATGCCGGAGGCGCACCTCGATCCGAGCGCCCATGGCCGCCCTGTTGGACTCCAGCCCCACCAGCTTGAGCGCGATCCAGCGGTTTCCGTGGCCCGGATTCTCGTACAGGGCGCTGAGCGCCGAGTCGCCCGGGTAGAAGCCCCCGAGCTGGACGAAGATGTCCTGGTCGCCGTCCCGGTCGATGTCGGCGAACCCTATGCCGTGCCCCTTCTGCAGGTGTCCGAGACCGGCCGAGCCGGTGACCTCCTCGAAGCCGCCGTCCCCCCTGTTGCGGTAGGCCGCGTTCGGTCCCACCGAGTCGTAGCTGACGAAGCCGGTCCCGAGAAGGAAGTCCAGGAAGCCGTCGTTGTCGAAGTCGCCGAAGTTGGCGCCCATCGCAAGGTTCACGTCCGCCACGCCCGCCTCCTCGGCGACCTCGCTGAAGCCTCCCCCGCACTCGCCCCTGTAGAGGGCCGGCCTGCTCCCGTCGTTAGGCAGCCCCAGGCGGTCGGCCGCAACTTCCCTGATGTCGAACCCGTAGCCGGCGACGAATATGTCCAGGCACCCGTCGTTGTCGTAGTCCCAGAACCAGGTGGCGAAGCTGTCGAGCGGGCCTGCGACGCCCAGGTCTGGCGCCACGTCCTCGAACGTGCCGTCGCCCCCGTTGCGGTAGAGGCGGTTGCCGCCACGGAAGTTCGACACGTAAAGGTCCGGGTCGCCGTCGTCGTCGTAGTCGCCCCACGCGCTCCCCTTGCAGTAGCGGTCGTTGGTGACCCCGGCGTCGCGGGCCACGTCCGTGAAGGTCCCGTCCCCCTCGTTGCGGTACAGCTGGCTGGGATACAGGACCGCGTCGCCGCCCGCGCTGGGATCGCCCATCCACGTGACCGGCTCGGACTCGCCGCACGCGAACAGGTCGAGGTCGCCGTCGCCGTCGTAGTCGGCCCACGCCGCGCTGTTCCTGGGCTGCGCCGGGCTCCCGAGCCCGGCGCGGGCGGTGACGTCGGTGAAGGTGCCGTCGCCGTCGTTGCGCAGCAGCGACATTGGCATGCGCCCGTAGCCCTGCATCCAGCCCCCGCGCACGACGAGCACGTCAAGCCACCCGTCGTTGTCGTAGTCGGCCTGGACGATGTTGAGCCCCCCGGCCTGCCCCCCGAGCCCCGACGCCAGGGAGCGGTCCGAGAACAGGCCGTTCCCGTCGTTGCGGTAGTAGGCGAGCGAGCCGCACGGGTCCCACGTCGAGACGATCACGTCGAACAGGCCGTCGTTGTCGAAGTCGTCGACTATCGCGCCCCCGGCGGTCCCCAGGTGGAAGATGCCGGCCTCGGGGGCCACCTCGGAGAACGGCGCGATCCCGCCGCCGGCTCCGAAGGCCTGCGGCGGGATCAGCATCCCCGGCGGCACCCCGCCGGGGTAGGTCCCGAGCGTCATGTGGGCGACGTTCAGGAGCCACCGCGCGCGCAGGTCCCCCGGGTCCGCCTCCAGGAGCCGCGCAAGCGAATCGACCGCCGCCAGCGAGCCGCCCCCCTGGCGCTGGCCCTGCCCGCCCAACGGCAGTATGCAGGCGAAGCGCCCCTCGGCGCGCAGGCAGTTCTCGAGCTCGCCCTTCCTCAGGTTCGCGAGGGCGAGGGCGTACTCCGCCTCCGCGGCCTGGGTGCCGGCGGCCGGGGCCCCGCGCCCGGCCATCACGGCGCGCAGGATCTCGATGGCCCCGTCGGCGTTGCCGAACTTGAGCTCCTCGCGCGCGAGCCGGATGTGCAGCTCGGTCCGCAGCGCGGGGCCGGCCCGGTCGGAGCCCGCCACCTGCTCGCGGAGCGTCGCGAGCGGCCGCCGGCCGAGATAGGGGTTTGAGCCCTCGGTGAAGAGGGCGCAGTAGTCGGGCCCGGCGCGGGGCCCGGCCTCCTCCAGCGCGGGAGGGGCGTTCTCCCCGGGGGGCGGCCGCAGGGCGACGGCGATGGCCGCCGCGGCGCCCGCGGCGAGGCACAGGCCGGCGACGGCGAGGACGGCCAGGCGGGGGCGAGGGATCATCGGGCGCGTCGCTCGGTTGCCATCCTTACCCCCTTCGCGGGCCTCGATACGACCCGCCGCGGTCGGCGGGCCGGCGGCGCCCGGTCGTCGGGTCCGGGGCCGGCCGCCACCCTGACGCAAGCGAGTTTAACCGGCGTGCGGGGGGCGGCGCGGGAGCGCTGCGGACGGGGGGCCGCGTGGACGATCCACGCCGTGGCACCCGGTTTGACGCGGTACGGGAACGCGTGTATAGTCGCCGCAATTCTCCGGTTTCCGCTCGTACGCACGCTCAAGTTCGCGAGAGGCGGGATTTCCATGGCCGATGAGGCGAAGGGACCCTCGAGGGTGGGGCGACTGTTCCCCCCGGTTCTCTTGCTTGTCTCGCTGGCGCTGATCCTGGGGGGTTGCGGGTCCAGCTCGCCGGCCTCCGAATCGGAGGGCTCCCCCTCCCCCACGCCCATCCCGACCAACACCCCCGTGCCCGCGATCGCCGAGCAGGTCGGCGACTGCGAGATAGGCCCGGGGGCGGAGTGCCCCGGGGCCGACTTCAGCGGCCAGGACCTCGCCGCGGTCGACAAGACCATGCACGGCAGCGAGGGGCGGGACGCGGCCGACTTCTCGGAGGCCAATCTCAGGGGCGCGGACTTCTCCAACGCCAGCCTCAAGGGCGTCGACTTCACCGGGGCCGACCTGCGGGATGCGAACCTCAGGGGGGCCTCCCTCAGGGGCTCGTTCCTGTACAAGGCGGACCTGCGCGGCGCCGACCTCACCGACGCGACACTCGAACAGGCGGACCTGGAAGATACGCTCTTCGACGGGGCGATCTTCTGCAACACGAAGATGTACGACGGGACAAAGGACAGCAGCGGCTGTCCCTGACCCGCCCGTGCGCGGCGGAGGTCTCGAGAGTGGCTGATGGAGCCGGGCTGCAGCCCGTGACCGGCCTTGGGCGGCTGGCCGTCCCGCTTCTGGCGGGGGCCGTCGCCCTCGCCCTGTCGTGCACGTCCCAGCCGGCCAGCCCCTCGGACACGGACGCCGCCCCCACGCACACGCCCATCCCCACCGTCCCCAGGGACGTCGGCGGCTGCGAGGTCGAACCCGAGGCGCAGTGCCCGGGGGCCAACTTCGACGGCAAGGACCTCAGCGAGATATCGGTGGGGCACGTCGGGGCCTCCGAGGGCCGCGACGGGGCCGACTTCACCGGGGCGAACCTCGACGGGGCCAGCTTCGTCGAGGCGAACCTCGAGGGGGTGTTCTTCGAGGGGGCCAGCGTGCGCGACGTGATCTTCCGGGGCGCCAACCTGAGGGGCGCGTCGTTCTACAGGGCCGACCTGTCGGGCTCCGACTTCACCGACGCCGTTCTGGAGAACGCGGACTTTGAGGACGCGGTCCTGGAGGGCGTCATCTACTGCCGCACGAAGATGACGGACGGCCGCCCCAGCGACAGGGACTGCCCGTGACGGAAGGAGCATGGCCCGGCTGAACTGAAACCAAATCCCGCTCGGCGTCCGAGCTTGGAACCGATCCGGCCACGATGGTCCGGTAATGAGGCCCAGGGGGTGCGACATGAAGCTCCGGTTAATGATGATGTTCGCAGTCGCGGCGATCGCCGCACTTGCGCTCGCCTGTGCGGGGGGCGAGGACGCGACCGATACGGACGCCGCTCCCGCCGAGGCGACGGCGGTCAGGGTGGACACGCCGACCCCCAGGCCCGTAGCGGTTGACACGCCGACGCCCGAGCCCGTGGTGGAGGCGACGGCGGTACCCGACACGATGATGGCGGAGGGCAGCTACGGCGGCGAGCTGCGGATAGTCTCCCAGGCGAGCATCGCGACGCTGGACCCCAACTTCACGGGGGCCTACGTCACGATCGCCGTCGCGGCCCACATCTTCGACTCGCCGTTCGGCTGGGACGAGAACCTCGTGGACCAGCCGGAGATGGTGGAGTCGTTCGAGGTGAGCGACGACATGCTCACCTGGACGTTCACGCTCAGGGACGGGCTGAACTTCCACGACGGCACCAAGGTCAGCGCCTCGGACGTCGTCCCGTCGTTCAACAGGTGGCTGGAGAGCTGGGACGCCGCCGCGACCTTCATGCGCGAGTTCGTGGAGGAGACGGCCGTAAGCGCCGTGGACGACAGGACCTTCAGGATCCACCTCAGCGAGCCCTACGGCGGCGTCACCGTCGGGCTGGCAAAGCCATGGGCCGCCGTGTTCGTCATGCCCGAGAGGATCTCTCAGAAGTCCTCTGCGGAGGGACTGGAGCAGGACGAGTACATCGGGGCCGGCCCCTACAAGTTCACGGAGTGGGACCAGGGCAACAAGATCGTCCTGGACCGCTTTGAGGGCTACGCGGTGGACGAGCGCCCCACCAGCCTGTACACGGGCACGCAGTACGCGTACCTAGACAGGCTGATCTGGCTTGAGATCCCCGACGAGGAGACCAAGATAGCCGGGCTCGAGACGGGCGAGTGGGACGTGGTCGACGGCGCCGGCCTGGACTTCTACTCCCGGCTGGTCGACAACCCGGACATCGTGGTCCCGCTCTACAAGCCGGGGCACAGGACGCAGATGGACCTTATCCCGAGCCATCCCCCGTTCGACGACACGGTGCTCAGGCGGGCCGTCCAGATCGGGGTCAACATCGAGGACCTGATGGCCTCGCTCGGCCCGAGCGAGCTGTGGCAGCTGTGCCCGGCCATCTACTTCTGCAACACGCAGTACGAGACGGACTTCGGCTCGGACGGCTACTACAACGTCAACGACAAGGACCGCGCCCGCGAGCTGATGCAGGAGGCGGGCTACGCCGGGGAGAGCATCACCTGGCTCAACCCGACCGACTACGGCACCATCACCCCGGTGGGACTGGTATTCAAGGCGCAGATGGAGGAGCTGGGCTTCAACATCGAGATGCCGGCCAACGACTGGTCCACCGTCGTCGCCAAGCTCGGCAACACCGAGGAGTACGACGGGTTCAGCAACTGGGCCATCCACTGGTGCTGCGGAGACCCGATCGTGGACGTCGTCAGCACGGGCGGGGCCGGCTACTGGCCGAAGATCCCCAAGATCACCCGCCTGCGCAAGGAGTTCGCGCAGGCCACCGAATTCGCCGAGAAGTTCAACATCGTCGAGCGTATCCAGGAAGAGGCCTACAAGTCCGTGATCACCATCTACGGCGGCAACTTCTTCAGCATCTTCCCGCACCGCGCCGACGTGCAGGGCTTCTCGATACGGGGCCTCGCCTGGTACACGAACGCCTGGCTGGAGCGCTAGCGCCGGACAGGGGTGAGGCGCCGTCCGGCTGAGGCGGCGCCGGACATGCGCCCCGCCACGGCCGCCCTCGCGGGCGGTCGTGGCGGGGCGGCTGCGAGGTTATCCACGAGGAGGGCGCGTGCCCCGGACCCGCGGCCGGCCCGCGCTCGCGCGGGGGCCTTCGAGTCCGGCAGGACGGACGCGGGCCAGCCGCGCCCAAGTCCCCGTCTGGGCACGCGGCGGCCCGGCGCGTGGCGCCTAGACGCTGACCTCGACTTCCCCGTCGCCGGCCGTGATGCGAACCGCGTTGTCCTCGATCAGGGACCGCATCTCGGCGAACTCCGGGGCCGGTTCGGCGCGGAGCCTCGCCAGCGCCGCCTCCGGCCCGGCCTCGCCCGCCTCCGCCATGCCCCTGGCGGTGTCGAGCTCGGCCAGGTAGTCGGCGATCAGGTAGAGCGGGATCTCGGCCCTCGCCACGCGCCGCAGGGCCCGAACCAGCCTGCGCTCGGCCGCCGCCACCCTCCCGGCCCTGCGCCCCGCGGCCCGAAGCGCCCTCGCCTCGCGCTCCGCGGGGTCGAGCCGGTCCTCCGCGACCGCCAGGGCCAGCCGCTCCCTGAGGTGCGCGACGACCGCGCGCTCAAGGAGGTGGGCCCGCCAGGTGCCGTACTCGCAGCGGCCCTGGTTCTGGCGCGACTGGCACTGGTAGTAGCGGTACACCGCCGACCCGCGCCGCCCGTCCTTTCGCCGCCACTTCTGGCGCCTTGTCACCCCCATCATCCCGTTGCCGCAACGCGCGCAGGTCACCATCCCAGACAGCAGGAACGGCTCCGGCCGCGAGACCCGCCCGATCGGGCGGCGCCTGCTCATCAGGTCCTGGGCGCGGCGGTGGAGGTCGGGGGCGATGATCGGCTCGTGCGACCTGGGCAGCCGCATCCCGAACCTCGAGTAGGTCCCGGTGTACACCGGGTTGCGCAGCACGTCCCGGACGGTGACCACGTTCCAGGCTGAGCCCCTGCGCGTGGTTATTCCCCGCTCGTTGAGGTGCTGGGCGATCAGGCGGAAGCCCAGCTCCTCGGATACGTACAGCCGGTAGATGAGCTCGACGACGGCGGCCTGGTCCGCGGCGACCTCGAGCGTCCCGTCCCCCCCGATCCTGTAGCCGAAGGGCGGCCTCCCCAGCGCCTTTCCCTCGGCGGCGCGGCTCCTCATCGACTCGCGCGCCCTGAGGCTCCGGGTCTTGGACACGCCGCGCACGCCCAGGGTCTGGAAGGCGTTCTGGACCGGGTCCGGGAACTCGCCGTCCATGCAGGTGACGGCCGAGCCCGTCTTCTCGATGGCGATCAGCGAGCGGGCGACGGCCTCGAGGTCGCCGCCGAGGTGGGTCGCGTCGGGCACGACGGCCAGGAACTCGCTGCCCGACCCGCGCATGAACCCGAGCATCTCCTCGAAGAGCTCGGTCCCGCCCGGCCGCTCCTCGAAGGTGCGGAGCGGCTGGTGCAGGTACAGGTCGCAGTACTCGGCGAACTCGGGCCCGAAGCCCGGCTCGCTCCCGTCTCCCGCGGGCCCCGGGTCCCCGTCGGACCCGTCCGGAGGCGGCGGGGGCCGGAAGTAGCCGACCGCCCTCATCGCCGCGCGCCGGCGGCGCTCACCCGGCGAGCAGGATGCGCCGGCAGCTGTTGCACTCGACCAGCCCGTTCCCGGCCCTGGCGCGCGAGAGATTGCCGGTCGGCTGCTCGACCCTGCACGCCCCGCACATCCTGCCCTCCAGGGGCGCGAGGGCGCGGCCGCCGCGCAGCTTCCTGAGCGAGTCGTAGCGGGCCATCAGCACGGCCGGGATGCCGACCCTGCGCCGCTCGCGCTCGGACTCGAGCTCGGCGATGCGCGCGGTCAGATCCGCCTGGCGGGCCGAGAGCTCGGCGACCTCCCTCTCGCGCGAGCGCGCCAGGCGCTCGATGGCCTGGCGGTGGCGGCCCGCCGAGCGCTCCAGGTCCTCGATCTCGACCATCACCTCGAGCAGGCTGTCCTCCACCCTGCCCCTCTCGGCGGCGGCGAAGTCGCGCTGCTCGCCGAGCGCCTCGAACTCGCGCTGGTTGGTCACCGAGCCGTCGTAGAGCCTGCGCTCAAGGTTGCCCGCCTCGGTGGCGAGGCGCTCGGCCTCGCGCTCGGCCGAGCGCGCCCTGGCGGAGCGGTCGGCCAGGGCGGTCTCGATGCGCTGGAGCTGGCCCCGGATCGTGGGCAACTCGCCCTCGTCGGCGAGCCGGCGCCGGGCCTCGGCCAGCTCGCCGGACAGGGACAGGATCTCGAGATCCACATCCTGCAGGTCGCTCAGGCGACTGAGGTCGCTCATCTGGACGGGCATTCTAGCAGGCCGGGCGGGGCGCCCCCCCTGAATCGGGGGCGGCCGCGCCGGGAGGCGACGCGGCCTCCGCGCGGACGGCCGGGAGGCGCGCGGATCCGGGCCCACAGCGCGTCCGGCACCGCGGAGCCATCCGGCGATGGTCGATCACTCCTCCACCGAGAAGCTGGTCTCGGCGACCTTGCGGTCGCCGTCGTAGACGAACACCCAGTACTGGCCGGGGGCGAGCCCGTAGCCGGGAGCGGGAGGATTCATGGCGATCACCTCAGAATGCTGGGTCCTGCCCGGGCTGATGGTGAACCGCAGCGTGCCGCGGTAGAACGCAAAGCCGTCCTCGAAGTGACCCACGATGGAGAGCGCGGCGTCGCGATACTCGCTGGATCTCGGGTAGCGGAACCGGAGCCTGAGGAACGGGCCTCCCTCCCTGTTTTCGGTGGAGAGGACGCGCACGGCGGTCCTGTCGGGCAGGACGATCTCCGCCGCCACAATGGCGATGTCGGAGTCCACCAGGCGGCGGTTGATGCCCTGCCTGTCGCTCGGCGGCACGCCGAGCGGCGTGGGGCCGTTGTACCAGCGCTCGACGATGGCGTCGACGGCCTGCGCGTGGTCCGGGGCGGCCTCTCGGAACGCCGCGCGCAGGCCCTGTATGCTGTCGCCCGTGCGGCGGGAGACCTTCAGGTAGAGGTTGCGGAATCCCCGCTGGAAGAGTTCCGGGCCCAGGGTCCTGTACAGGTCCGCGAAGATGCGCTTGCCGAAGGAGTAGCTGCAGTCGTAGGAGTCGCCCATCTCGAACTCCGCGATGGTGGCGAACTCCACGCAGGGGTAGTTGTTGGCATCGACAGCCCTGCCGGTCCTGGGAAGGTCGACGATGTCCTCGATGATGCCCGCGCCGCCCTCGTTTATCCACCCGAGCCGGCCCCGGAAGTAGTAGTGGCCGACCTCATGGATGAGGGCCCCGGCAAGCCAGTCGATTCCCTCCGTGCGGGCGGGCATGGAGATGTAGTTGGGACCGTGGAAGGCCTGACCCTCGAAGGGGTCCAGCAGCACCCGGACGATGTCCGTGGGCAGGGGCTCACCCACTAGGGCCTCGGTCCCGCGAACCGCGTACTCCAGGTCATCCATGCTGCGCGGCGACCCCCGAAGCCCTCGGATGATGACGAGCGGCATCGGACCTGAGTGCGGCAGGTCGATGACTCGCTCCTCGGTTATGACCCTGTACCGCGAGTCCACGATCGTGCGCAGGGCGCGTGTAACGCCGGTGCCTGCCAGGATGCGCTCGAGCATCCAGTGCTCGGACTGGTTGAGGCCATCCTGTATCCACTCGGCCTCGGTCATCAACCGGACCACCTCGTGAGCCAGTTCGACGTCGTCGCCGGACAGGCGTGCGGCAACGAGCATCAGGATGAACCGCTCATCGTCCGTCAGCCCGTCCCTGATCCACGGGGTGCTGAACAGGGCGGTCATCTTGCCCGCGGCCGTCGCAGGATCCTCGTGGGAGCCCAGCCACGCCGTGCCTGCAAGCAGCGCTCGCTCGGCCGAGGAGAGGCCGTCGACCACCCAGGCCGAGGCGGCGAGTGCGGATACCAGGGGGGCGGCGTCGGCGCTCCACGGGGCCGACCGGAGCAGGTCCCGCTCGGCGTCGGACAGGCCGTCGTCCACCCATGGCTCCGAGGCGAGAGCGGAGATCAGAGGGACGGCGTCGGAACTCCATGGCGCGGCCAGCAGGAGGCTCAGCTCCGCTTCGGACAGGCCGTCGTCCACCCACGGCTCCGCGACGAGGGCGGAGAGAAGATCGACGGCGTCAGCCCTCCCTTGCACGGCCGATAGTAAGCGCCGTTCCGAGTCTGACAGGCCGTCGACCACCCAGGCCGAGGCGGCGAGGGCGGAGATGATCGGGGCGGCGTCGGACCTCCATGGCGCGGACCGCAGGAGGCTCAGCTCCGCTTCGGACAGGCCGTCGACCACCCACGGCTCGACGGCGAGGGCGGAGATGGGACGGATGGTATCGACCCTCCATGGCGCGGACCGCAGGAGGCTCAGCTCCGCTTCGGACAGGCCGTCGACCACCCACGGCTCGGCGGCGAGGGCGGAGATGACGGGGATGATGCCGGCCCTCCATGATGCGGTTCCCATGAGGCTCAGCTCCGCTTCGGACAGGCCGTCGACCACCCACGGCTCTCGCAGGAGAGCGTTCGCGCCGCGCAGGATGCTGGCTCCGTCGGGGAGCCTTCCCTCGCCGAGGAACCGGAGGATGGACCGCTCGTGATCCGCGAGGCCATCGCGCACCCACGGCTCCCGCGTGAGCGCGGCGAAGGAGAACGGCTTCCACTTCAGGCCGGCAAGCAAGCCGAGTGCAGCGACATCCGCAGGCTCCACGGCATCGAGGAAGGGCATCTCGACTATGCCCAGCGCCGTGGGTCCGTATGCCGAGGCGATCTCCGCGAGGTGGCCGATCGCGCTGCGCTCGGACCCATCAAGGCCATCCGCGATCCACGGCCTGTCCATGAAGGCATCGAGGGATCCGGGCGGGAATCCCGACAGCAGCAGAAGGGCCTGCGTGCTTTCGATTCCGTAGTGCTCCACGGTCTCGAGAATCCGGCACGGCTGTCCGACCCCTCTCCCGTTGGCCACCTCTGCCTGTTGGGAACCCGCATCGACGCCGCTCGGGGGGAGGTCGAGCCGCTCCCTGCCGTCAAATGTCTTGCGGACCGGCATGGTCGTGACGCCGTCCATGTTCCTGGCGACGACCTCGAACTCGAACGGCAGGCCGGTCGGGAGGTCCTCGAAAGTCCTGCAGCGCGACGTGCTCCACTCCGAGTAGTGCTTCGCATTCCGGTACCACTCGGCGTTCCACACCGTGACCTTGTATGCAGTCTCGGGCGGATTGAGGTCGTCGAGAATTACCACCGAGAAGCCTGTCTCGTGGGCCTCCAGGGGCCCGGCCGCCCCGGGCGGGTGAGCAAGGGTGGCCGCCGCCGCCTCGACCGCGGCTACTATCTCCCCATCCCGCCTCAGCGCTATCCGGTACTCGTAGCGCCTGTTCGCACCGAGGTCCCCGTCCTCATACCAGCGCAGGCCGGGCGCCGGCTCGGCGATCAGCTCGCCGTTCCTGTAGAGCTCCTGGCGCACCTGGCCCGCAAGGCTGTGCGACCAGGTTATCAACATCTCGGTGGGCGACTCGGCCGCGACCCCAATCCTCACGGAGGGGGTCGGTGTGGGCGTCGGGGACTCTGCGGTCGCCGTCGCCGTCGGACGTACGGGGGTCGGCGTGGGCGTCGGGGCTCTGCGGTCGCCGTCGCCGTCGGACGTACGGGGGTCGGCGTGGGCGTCGGGGGCTCTGCGGTCGCCGTCGCGGTCGGACGTATGGGGGTCGGTGTGGGCGTCGGGGGCTCTGCAGTCGCCGTCGGGCGTGCGGGGGCCGGCGTGGGCCTTGGGGCCTCTGCGGTCGCCGTTGGGCGTACGGGGGTCGGCGTGAGTGTCGGGATGAAGGCGGTCGGGTCTGCCCCGGCTGCCCGGTCAAGTGAAGGCTCGGCCGGGCCCGGCGAGGCTGGCCCCGGGGCCGGCGCGTCGCCGGTCTGGTCAGGCGCGTTCGGTCCGCAGGCCGAGGCCAGCAGCATCAGGATGATCAGCCCCGTCGAGTGCCAGACCACCCAGCGTCCCGATCGGCCGAGGAGTCGCATTAGCGATGATGATATGCGATGCCGGCGATGCTCGGAGCGTAACGGGCTTGCACCATCCGAAGTCGCGGGGTCGGCAGGCAGCGCGGGCCCGCTTGGGCATCGGCGCGCCGGATGGCGCGAGGCGAGCACGCCTGCGGGGCAGTCGACGTGGCCGGGGCCGCTCTCCCACCGCTGTCCGATCCGTCAGATCAGCCTTGACGGCGCGCCGCGAGCCGTTCCGGCCGCCGCCCGGCGGGAACCCCGGCGCCGGGGCCGGCGGTGCGCGGGCTGCCCGGGCGATGCGCAGAGCGCCTTCGCCCGCCCGGGCAGCAGCACCCACCGCATCCTTCCCTGCGGTATCCTAGGGCGCGGACCCCCGCCGTGACACGCGACCTAATCCCGCCGATCCCGAGGACCAAGATCGTCTGCACGCTCGGGCCGGCGACGGACTCGCGGGAGGCGGTGGCCGCCCTGGTGCGGGCGGGCGCCAGCGTGGCGCGCCTCAACCTCGCCCACGGAACGCCCAACGAGCACGCACGCACGGTGCGCGTGATCCGCGCCGCCGCCCTGGAGCTGGGCCTTCCCGTCGCGCTCATGGTCGACATCCCCGGGCCCAAGTACCGCATAGGGGAGCTTCCGGCGGGCCCGATCGACCTGCGGCCCGGCGAGCAGATCACCCTCACCGGCCGCGACGTCGGTCGCGGGGAGTCCGCCATCCCGGTGACCCCGCCCGGGTTGTACCTGAACGCCGCGCCCGGGAGCCTGATCGCCATATCCGATGGGCTGATCCAGCTGCGCGTGACTGCGGTGAGCGGGCGGGACGTAGCGTGCGAGGCGCTCACCCCCGGGCACCTCACGCAGGGGCGCGGGGTGAGCATCCCCGGGGCCCCGCCAGCCCGCCCGGCGGCGCTGGACGCGTCCAGCAGGCCGCTCGCCTTCGCCGCCGAGCACGGGGCCGACTTCGTTGCGCTCTCGAACGTCCGCACCGCGCGGGAGATCGCGGCGGCGCGGGAGACGCTGCGGGGGCACGGCTGCGGGGCGGGCATCATATCGAAGATAGAGACCGCCGAGGCCGTCGCGAACTTCGATTCGATACTCGCAGAGAGCGATGCGATCATGGTCGCCCGGGGCGACCTCGGGGTGGAGATGAGGCTCGCCGAGGTGCCGGTGATCCAAAAGAGGCTTATCCGCTCGTGCAACGCGGCCGGAAAGCCGGTGATCACCGCGACCCAGATGCTCGAGTCGATGGTCACCTCCCCATCGCCCACGCGCGCCGAGGTCACGGACGTGGCCAGCGCGGTCTTCGACGGCTCCGACGCGATCATGCTCTCGGGCGAGACGGCGATCGGCGCCTACCCCGAGGACGCCGTGCGCGTCATGGCCGAGGTGGCGATCGAGGCCGAGGCCGCGCTGCCCTACGAGTCGATGCTGGTGGAAAAGCGCAGCGACCTCGAGAGCCAGACCGACGACGCCATCGCCTACAACGCCTGCCAGACGGCCCGGCAGATCGGCGCCGGGCTGATCTGCGCCTTCACCGAGTCGGGCAGCACCGCGGGGCGCGTCTCCAAGTACCGGCCCGAGGCGCAGATACTGGCGCTGACGCCGTCGGAGGCGACCCAGCGCGCGCTCACGCTCAGGTGGGGCGTGCTCCCGGTCACCACCGAGCCCGTGGCCAACGTCGACGGCTTCTTCGACAGCGTCCGCAGGGAGGCGGTCCGCGTCCCGGGCATCGGCGAGGGCGCGCTGGTCGTGCTGGTAGCGGGCCTGCCCATAGGAGTTCCCGGCGGCACCAACCTGCTGCGCGTCCTGTCGGTGGACTAGGCATTGCACCCGGCGCTGCTCTGGATCCAGCTGGCCGCCTCGGCCGCGCTGATCCTCGGAGGCGCCCGCTTCCTGACCCGCTCCTCCGACACGATCGCGCGGCGCACCGGCCTCGGGCACACGTTCGCCGGGATGGTGCTGCTGGCCACCGCCACGTCCCTGCCGGAGCTGGGGACCGGGGTGAGCGCGATAGGCCTTCAGGACTCCGCGGACCTGGCGGCCGGGGCGGCGTTCGGCAGCAACCTCGTCAACATCCTGATCATCGGCGTCATCGACTTCGCCCACCGCGCAGGGCCGATACTCGGCCACGTTCCCAGGGCGTCCCTGATAGTCGCCGGCGTCGGGGCGGCGGTGATCGCGCTCGCGAGCGCCGCGACGTTCATCCATCACCAGACCTCGGCGATGGCCACCTGGTACGTCAGCCCGCTGACCGCGGCGCTCTTCGTGCTCTTCGCCATCTCCACCTACGCCGTGTACCGCTCCGAGGGCGAGGGCGCCGCGGGGGAGGCCCAGGACACCGGGGGGACGAGCCCGCGCCCATGGGGCGGGCGGTGGCCGTGTACCTGGCTTCGGCGCTGGTGGTGATCGCCTCGTCGGTCTGGCTCTCCTACGCCGGCGACCGGATCGCGGACGCGCTGGGCTGGGAGGAGTCGTTCGTCGGGACCCAGTTCCTGGCGATCAGCACCTCGCTGCCGGAGATAGCCACGTCGCTGACCGCGATCCGCATCGGCGCCCCGGCCCTGGCGGTCGGGAACCTGCTGGGCTCGAACCTGTTCAACATGGGCTTCATCCTCTCGGCCGACGAACTGGCGGTGACGGACGGTACGATATGGGCCGCCATATCGCCCCTGCATGCGGTCACCGGCCTGATCGCGATCGCCATGACGGCCGTCGTCGCGGCCTCGCTGGTGATCCGCTCGCGCGGGCCGCGGCGGTCGGCCAGGCGGTGGGCAAGGCCGGAGGCGGCGATGCTGATAGCGATGTACGTCGGGGCGAGCGTGGGGCTCTTCTACGCCGGCTGACCGGCGGGGGCACGGGGCGAAGCACAGGCGAGGGAGGGAACGATGCTATTCGAGCTCAGGCAGTACTGGTGCAGGCCCGGCAGGCGCGACGAGTGGGCGCGCTACATGGACGAGACGGTGATCCCCTACCAGGTCTCCAAGGGGGTGGTGGTCGTCGCCTCGTTCGTGGACGAGGAGGACCCCGATCACTACGTGTGGATCCGGCGCTTCGACTCGGAGGCCGAGCGCGAGCGGCTCTACGGCGAGATCTACGGCGGGGCCGAGTGGGAGAACGGCATGCTCCCCAGGGTGACCGAGATGATCGACCGGGAGCGCTCGGTGATATCTCGCCTGCACGCCACCCCGAAGTCAGTGATCTCCTGACCGGCGGCCGACTAGCGGTCGCGGGCCATCACATAGTCCACGAGGTCGCACAGGGAGCGCTTCTCGGGCACGTCTGACAGGGCGGCGAGGGCGTCGCGCGCCATCCCGCAGCGCCGGGCGGCATAGCCGTATGCCTCCTCGATCACCTCGGGCTCTCGCGCCGCGCGAAGCGCCCGGTGGGCGGGCTCGGGATCGGACGGGTCCTCGAAGAACTCCAGGACCGATCGGTCCTCGGGGTTGCGCCGCATGTATATCAGCACCGGCAGGGTGAGCACCCCGTTGAGCAGGTCGTTGCCGACCGGCTTGCCCACCTCCTCGGCGCTGCCGCGCACGTCCAGGATGTCGTCGACCACCTGGAAGGCCATGCCCAGGTTGCGCCCGTACTCCCTCAGCGCCGCAATCGAGCGCTCGTCCGCCCCGCTCAGCGCCGCGCCGGACTCGGCGGCCGTGGCGAACAGCGAGGCCGTCTTGCCGTATATCCGCTCCTCGTAGCCGTCCATGTCCTGTCCGGTGCTGAAGGCGTTGGCCATCTCGTGGAGCTGGCCGCGGGACAACTCCATGATCGTCTCGGCGAAGCGGCGGATCACCCGCACGTTGCCGGTGTCGCAGACCAGGCTCGCAGAGGCGGCGAATATGTAGTCGCCCACGACCACCGCCGCGTTGCGGCCCCAAAGGCTCGCGACCGTCGCCCTGCCGCGCCGAAGGTCCGACTCGTCCACCGTGTCGTCGTGGATGAGCGTGGCGACGTGCAGCAGCTCGACCGCCCCCGCCATCAGCTCGGCGCCGGCGCCGTCGCTCGGGTGGAACCGCGAGGACAGGAGCGTGACCGCCGGCCGCAGCATCTTGCCGAAGGACTGAAGGACGTGGTCGAGGGGCTCGGCCAGGTACATGTACCGCCCCTCGCCCACCGCGGCGAGCCGCCGCTCGACCCGTACCAGCGCGCCGGCGACCGGCGCGTATATCTCCTCCAGGTCCGGGGCCGCCGCCCCCGTCACCTCAGTCGCCAAGCCTTGCCGCCTCCCGCTCGGCGACCGCCTCGTCGAGCTTTGCGAACAGCGGGGCCGGCGCGCCCAGCGTAGCGCCCGGGGTGAGCGCCGCGCCGTCCCAGCCCCAGGCGCACTCCTCGACCCGGCCCTTCAGCCCGAGCATCTCGTGCAGGCGCTGGGAGGTGAACGGCAGGTACGGGTACAGCGTTACCCTCAGGCAGCTCACCGCGCCCAGCGCGGTCCACAGCGTGAGGGCGGCGTGGTCCGGGTCGGCCTTCGCCGCGGACCACGGCCTGCGGGACTCGACGTAGCGGTTGGCGGCCCGCGCAAGGGCCATCGAGCGCTCCAGCCCGCGCCGGAAGCGCGCGGCGCCTATGTCGGCGCCGACCTGGCCGGGGAGCGCGGCCGCCGCGGCCAGCAGCTCGCGGCCCTCGGGGTCGTCCAGGCCCTCGGGCGGGGCCGGGACCGCGCCGAAGTAGCGGTGGCTCATGCTCAGGACGCGGTGCACCAGGTTGCCCCAGGTGGCGACGAGCTCGTCGTTGTTTGCGCGGACGTACTCGCGCCACGAGAAGTCCGAGTCGGACGCCTCCGGCATGCTGGCCGCCAGCACGTACCGCAGCGGGTCGGGCTCGTAGCGGTCCAGGTAGTCCGGGAGCCACACGGCCCAGTTGCCGCTGGTCGAGAGCTTGAAGCCCTCCATGTTCAGGTACTCGTTGGCCGGGACGTCGTGCGGGAGGTTCAGGCCGCCGTAGCCCATCAGCATCGCGGGCCACAGGATCGTGTGGAAGGCGATGTTGTCCTTCCCCATGAAGTGGTAGGCGCGCGCGTCCCCCGTCCAGTACGGGCGCCACGCATCCGGCTCGCCCCGCAGCTGCGCCCACTCCTTGGACGCCGACAGGTACCCGATCACCGCCTCGAACCACACGTACAGCCGCCTGCCCCCGGTCCCGGCCTCGCCCGCTATGTCCGCCGGGAGCGGCACCCCCCACTCGATGTCGCGGGTGATGGGCCTGTCGCGCAGCCCGCCCCGCAGGAACCCGCGCGTGAAGTTCAGCACGTTGGGGCGCCAGTGCTCCTTGCCGTCGGCGACCCAGCGCTCGAGGCGCTCCTGGAAGTCCGAGAGCCGCAGGAAGTAGTGGGCGGTGTCGCGGAACACGGGGACGTCGCCGCTGACCCGGCTGCGGATGCCGATGAGCTCCCTGGGATCGAGCGTGCGCCCGCAGTCCTCGCACTGGTCGCCGCGGGCGCTCGCGTAGCCGCAGTGGGGGCACTCGCCCTCGACGTAGCGGTCGGCGAGGAAGCGCCGGTCCACCTCGCTGTACGGCAGCGACATGGTCGCCTCGTAGAGGTGCCCGCTGCGGGCCAGGGTCGAGAACACGTCCTGGGCGACGGCGGCGTGGTTGTCGGTGCGGGTGGTGGTGAACAGGTCGAAGCTGATCCCCAGCCGCTCCCAGTTGTCGAGAAACTCCGCCTGGTAGCCATCGACTATCTCGGCGGGGTCCACCCCGCGCCTCTCGGCCTCGAGCGTGACGGGAGTGCCGTGGGCGTCGCTCCCGGAGACCATCAGCACGTCGCTGCCGATCATCCGGTGGTAGCGGGCGAAGATGTCGGCGGGCAGGTAGGTTCCCGCCACGTGCCCCAGGTGGATGGAGCCGTTGGCGTACGGCCACGCGACCGCTACGAGTATCTTTTCCGGCTCGCCGCTGGGCATGTGAACAGGCGCGGAGCGGCCCCGCGGCCAGCGCTGCGGCCCGGAGCCCATCCCTCCCCAGATGGTATCACCCGTCCCGCATCAGCTCGTACGCCCGGCGCCTTGATATTCCGGTCGCGGCGGCAACCTCCGATGCGGCGTCGCGCCCGCTCGCGCCCCCGGCCCGCAGCCGCCCGAGCATCCGCACCGCCTCCTCCTCGCGCGCCCCGTCGTCGGGCGGGGCGACGCCGGCCCCGGCGACCACCAGCGTCACCTCCCCGCGGGGCTCCTCGAAGTGGTCCATGGCGCCCGAGACGGTCCCCAGGAAGACCTCCTCGTGCATCTTCGTCATCTCCCTGCACACGGCCACCTCCCGGTCGCCGAGCACGGCGAGCACGTCGCCCAGGGCGGCCCGCAGCCTCCTCGGGCTCTCCAGCGCGACCAGCGCGAGGCGCTCCTCCGCCCTGTCGGAGAGCAGGCGTCGGCGCCCGGCCCCGGTCCTGGGCAGAAAGCCCAGGAACACGAAGCCGCCCCCGGCAAGGCCCGAGACCGAGACGGCGGCGGTGACCGAGGACGGGCCGGGCACGGCGGCGACCCGCGCGCCGGCGCCGGCCGCCGCGCGCACCAGCTCTCGGCCCGCGTCGCTGACCCCCGGGGTCCCGGCGTCGCACACCAGCGCGACGTCGCCGTCCCCGAGAGCCTCGACCAGCGAGTCCAGGCGCGAGGGCGGGCTGTGCTCGTGATAGCTGACGACCCTCGCCGAGATGCCGTGGCGGGCCAGGAGCCGGCGGGTCACCCGGGTGTCCTCGGCGGCTATCACCCGGACCGACGAGAGCACGTCGACCGCGCGGGGCGAGACGTCCCCCAGGTTCCCTATGGGGGTGGCGACGACGTGAAGGGTGGCCATGGCGGGGTGGTAATATTCGCACACGCAGGACAACGCCCGCCCGAGGCCGGCGGGCCGGGCGGGCGGCGAGCCGATACCGACAAGGGGGGCGGGCCGGAGCACCATGGCCGAGCGCGGCGCTCAGAGAGCGGGAAACGGGGCGACGGGGACGGACCTCGACCGGCTTCGGCGCGAGTTCACGGACTTCGACTCGCTCGCATCGCAGATGTTCCTGTCGATGTTCTCCAACTCCCCGGTCGGGGTGTACGTAGTCGACGACGGCGCCTTCAGCCTGACCAATCTCTACTTCCAGGAGAGCACCGGCTACCCCCACGGCGAGCTGATCGGCAAGAGCCCGCTGTTCCTGGTCGTCCACGGCGACCGCGAGAGGGTGAGCCGCGCGGCCAGGGACATGCTCCGGGGCAAGCGCAGGGTGCCCTACCGGTTCCGCATCCGCACGCGCAGCGGGGACATCCGCTGGATCGTGGGAGGGATCACCTTCTTCTACTACGGGAACCGGCGCGCGGCGATCGGCTACTACATGGACGTGACCGAGGAGCAGAGGCTCCGCTCGGCCCTGCGCGACTGCGAGCGCCAGCGCCGCCGCCTCGCGGCCCAGCTCGGCCTGCCCGGCTCGGGCTGACCCCCGGGGCCGGTGGGGAGCCCGACACCCGTACCCGTCAGCGCGGGCGAACTGCGCGCCCGCATCGCCTCGGTCCCCAGGGTCCCGCTGGCAATCACGCCCACGGCGCTGGAGGACATGCCGCGCCTGACCGGGCACCTCGGCGGTCCCCGCGTGATGGTAAAGCGCGACGACCTGACCGGCCTCGCGTTCGGGGGCAACAAGGTCCGCAACCTGGAGTTCCGCATGGCGGAGGCGGTCGGGGCCGGCGCAGACACGGTGATCGTCGGCCTGGACGTGCTGTCGAACTCGGCGCGCCAGACGGCCGCGGCGGCCAACCGCCTCGGGCTCGGCGCCGTGCTGGTGCTCGGAGGGCGGCGGCCCGAGGACGTCACCGGCAATCTGCTCGTCGACTACGTGCTGGGAGCCCGCGTCATCTTCGGGGGCGACGGGCCGGGGTGCCGGGCGGCGATCGATGCCGCAGCGGCCGAGGTCAGGTCACGGGGCGGGCGCCCCTGGGTGCTCAATGACAGCCCGATGTTCGCCATCGCATCCGCGCTGGCCTACGTCGAGGCGACGCTCGAACTCTTCGACCAGCTCGAGGAGCGAGGGATCGGCGCCGGCCGGCTGTGGATCTACCTGGCCTCCACGGGAAAGGGTCAGGCGGGACCGGAGCTGGCGGTGCGGGCGCTGGGGTCGCCGGCCCGCGTGGTGGGCTGCGCCGTGCGCCACGTCAAGGGAGGGGCGGCTCCGATCGTGGCCGAGGCGACCAACAGTGCAGCCCGGTTCCTCGACCTCGGGATCCGGGTAGAGGCGGCACAGATCGAGAGCCGGGGCGAATACGTCGGGCCGGGGTACGGCACCCCGTCCGAGGCGGGCCTCGAGGCCATCGATTTGGCCGCCCGAACCGACGGACTGCTGCTGGACCCGGTCTACACCTCCAAGGCGTTCGCCGCCCTCATGGACGATGCCCGGACTGGGCGCACCGGCTCCGGAGACGTCGCGGTCTTCGTCCACACCGGAGGGCTGCCCCTGATCTTCAACCTCGCACGGGAGCTTGGGGCAATGGCGGGAAAGGGCGAGTGATCCGGCTCCAAGGCCTTGCCAAGGGGGCCGGGGATGTGAGTGCTCAGTCAGATTGCCCGGTACCACCCGCACCAAGGTAGCGTCCGGTTAGACCTCGCCTGCCAGCCGTTTCATCTGGTCAGCTAGGTCCATGGCGTTGCGGCGCTCAGTAAGCCTGACTCGCCCCAGCCCGTGCTTAGGCTCTTAGAACATATGCAAGTTGCGGACCGTTGCGCCCGCTCTCGCCACCGCTCCGAGCCGCCTTTTATGGCCGGCCGGCGATCGTGTCCGCGCTAGTCGGCTAGGCGTAGGCTGGGAAGGCAGAAGCCGCATCCGCGAATGTCGGAGTGGCCCGTGTCTAGGGCAATACCGATTGCGCTCTCCAGCGATTCGAAGGGACCGTGCCACCTGTTGTCCGGGAGCCGAGACCCTTTCAGTCCGCTGCCATCGTTGCAGTACACGCATATGGATTCGTGGATCCTAGCCCGGCTTGTCGGCATGTCCTCGTAGACCCAGTGGCGCGCCTCCGGGGTGTCGCGGTCGTCTGGCTCCTTCCGCAGCCCTGGATCTTCTACACTCGCGGCCAGAGCGAGGGCGGACGCGACATCGGCCTGGCGCCCGGGCGCGAAGAGGCGACGGGCGATGTCATCCACCAGGCTCCTCGCGTCGGATCGACCGATGCGACCCAGCACCCAGGCCATGTTGCCGAGCATGCCCCCGACCCACTCCACGTCAAGGTCCCTCTCAAGATCCATCTGCGAGGGATGCGCCACCCTGTTGCGCGCCCTCTTCACGGTCCACAGAAGTTCCTGGAAACTCCTGTCATGATCGAACTGCGGCGCAAAGCACCCCTTCCAGTTCCTGCATATGAGGATCGGTAAGTCGTTCACATCGATCGCGTCCAGGACATTTCGAGACACGGACATCCTGCGGCGTATCTGCTCGTACTGCCCCCGAGTCGACATCTCGGCAATCACTTCCCTGAACGGCTTTCCCTTTGCCTTCTCCAGGCAGTCAACAACGAACGGTCGCATGGCATGGATGTACGCGTCGAGGGCGTCGCGCAGCGCTCGCCTGTTCCGCCCATTATGTGGAGTCACCCCAGCTCCGCCGTCCGTCCTTACATCCATGAATTGAAGGGGATCGGGGACGGCCCCACCGGACCGCACACGGGGCCGGGCGAACCTTCAAGCCATCGCGCCGCCCACGAACCGGCCAGCCGGCACCTGACCCCGCCCAGCCTTCCGACGCATTCGAGGCGCCGTTCGACAATTCCATGAGAGCTTACCGCTGGCATTGGACGCTCCGGCGGGCCGTCCAAGTCTGTGATCCCAACCGGCAAGAGGCCGGCCGTCGGTCATGCCCTAGTGCGTCAGCAGGGCTACCCATCCTCCACCCCTATCCAGAGTCGGCAATGATCGCTGGATCCCCACTCGTCCACCAGGTTCATTGCGCGCACGCTCACCCTCTCGTGGAAGCCCCGAGAGGCGAAGACGTAATCGAGCTGGTTCTGTGCGGAGGCGGGTGACCCTCCGGGGCCGTAGTAGGTGGGCACGTTCCGAGTATCGGGCGGTAGGCCCTGCGGCCTCGGGTAGGCGAGCCGGCCGACCGGATGCTGCGGCCCCATGAATTCCAGCCCGAGCGCCTTCATCCTGTCGGTGACGGTGCGGTCGCGCTCTGGAAGCGCATCGGTGTTGTCGTCGGTGGCGCCGTAGATCATGTTCAGGTCGCCCGCCGCCAGTATGCGATGCTTGCTGGGATTGGTGTTGCCGATGAACGCCGAAAGGTCGGAGATTATGCGGTGGGCGGAACCATCCTGGTAGCCCCGCCAACTGGTCTTTACGGACGGGTGCGGCCTTATCCAGCGCGCATACATGGACACCGCTATGAACGGCTCCGCGCCCCGCGCAAGCGGGATGACGCGGGCTACGGCGATCGTGCCTATCCCGCTGACCGCGATTTCGTCCCCGCAGGGCTCGCTTATCGGACCAACCTGCCTGAACCACTCGACCTCGACGCGGTCCGACAGCTTGACCACCATCGCCCACCTGTCGTAAAGGTCCGTGCCGCTATTCCAGCAGTGCGAGTCCCAGTGGTCCCGGGGGCCGGTGCTGACCCCGTCTGGCGCTGGGCCCGCCTCCTGAAGCAGGGCAACGTCGGCGCGCATCTTCATGAGCTCCCGCCAAGGCTCGCACCTCTTGGCGATGTTCCAACTCACCACCCTCGTCGCCAATGAGTCCTCCGAAGCAATGCTGCGCCGCGTACGCCAAGATCCGACTCCGTCCGATCGTGGTCAATTGCAGAGTGACCGGTTCGTCTACGCCGATCCATGCTAGCCCATCTTCAGGACGGGCAACGGCCCCGAGAGCCGGTCGGCGGCTGTCGCGGCCGCGATCTCGGCCCGCGGCGGTCGCCCATGGATGCCCAACGATAGCCCGTATGCACGATCGCCTCATCGCCCGCCTAAGTTGAGGCGACGCTTGAGCTCTTCGACTAACTCGGGGAGCGGATAATCGGCCCGACCGCCTCCACATCTATCTGGCCTCGAAGGGCAAGGAGCAGGCGGGACCGGAGTCGGCGGTGCGAGCGCCGTGGCCGCTTGCTCGCCTAAGAGGCTATGGGGTTCGCCATGTCAACGGCGGGGCTGCTCCGATCGTGACCAAGGCGACCAGTGCCGCCGCCCGCTTCCTAGGCCTGACGTGCATGTCGCCGCGGCCGACATGGAGAGCCGGAGCTATGACGTGGGGCCGGGGCCTGCGTAGGCGCACCTACTCCGCGCACCTCTAGTGCCGCATCAAGACCTCGTCAATAGGGCCTTGGGTGATCCGGGTTCTCTCGTCGGCCTCTTGCCAAAGGTCCGCGTGAGGAGACTGCCCATGGAACAGCTTTACCACCACGCCCTCCGACTTAGCGGCTGTCACGGCTGGAATAAGGTCGCTATCGCCTGCCAGCAATATAGCCTCTTGGATCGTCCCCTTGGCAGCAAGTTGTACCATGTCCACACCCAACAGAATGTCGACGCGCTTTTGCTCATACCGCGGTCTCCCCTGATCATCGACTCCGCGGAATGCCAGTCGCCCTTGACGGACCGTATACCTTGGCAGCCTATCCAAGGCTTGGAAGAATTTCCTCTTGGATGAGTACCGCTCGCTTTCCTCTGGAGTCGGAGGATTGCCTTGGTATGGCAAGCAGTGGTAGTAGTGGGTTCGGACTATTTCGGAGCTCCCTGCCATGCGACTCGACAGTGCACCAAAGTCGACGCGGACCCCGCCGAACTCTTCCTTCAAGATGTAGTCAAGATAGGCGCCATCTACGAATATCGCCACGCGGTTGGCCAATTCACCCGCACCTCCTACACAAGGAAAGCGGGATGCCCGAATCGGACATCCCGCTGCACCTACGATTGTAACCCAGAGTGCATCCCTTGGGGGCGGACACTGGGGAGTATGGACGCGAGAAGGGTACATCGCTCGCATTCACCTGTCAACTTCTCGCCCCGGTCGGTAGCTGCTGACAGTTGATGAGGAAACTGGAGCAATGAGGGGTTCAGAGCAGCCAGCATGGGAGGCAGGGAGGCGCGATGCAGGAAAGGTGACCTACGAACTTGATCCGACGACGGGCGACCGGGAAGACCTGCTCGCGCTCATGGTGCGCCAGCAGCAGCAGCCCTTGCGCAGGCGACGAGGACGTACCGCAGCGCAGGCTTTGCCAGTGGACCGGGCGGTTCATCAAGGAGCCACTCGCGTTGGTGGCCGAGCCGTACGCGCCATCGGACAACGGCGCCGCGGAGCGGAGCCTTTGGCCGCAATATCAGCGGCGATATCCGCTCAGACCGTGGCGCCGAGAGCTCGATCGCCCTCGCCCCGCCGTTCAGCACCTGAAACAGCGAAAGCACCAACCCCCTCCTTGCTTGCCGACATATCGTCGCCGCCCACGGAGTCTGAGCAGCTAGGCCGCGTGCTCTGCCATTGACCTGGCCAGAACAGGGCTGGGAAAAACAGTATGGTCGAAAGAACCGGCCGGAGGCGAACGTGCGGCAGATCAGCGCTACGGAAGGCAAGGCCCGGCTGGCCGAACTCCTGCGGGCGGTGGAGCATGGAGAGACCGTGGCCACTACCAGACAGGGCGAGGCAGTTGCTCACGGACACCCGTCGCGCTATGAGGGTTCAAGCGGCGTTACCGCCAGCATCTCCTCGCAGCCGCGGCACCGCGTCTCGCTAGTGTCGGGCGTTCTCTCGGGGTGGCACGCGGAGTCGAGGGGAATCGAGACGTGCCCAATCTCAGGGTCCTGGATGTCAAATATCCACTCCCCGCAGGCACAGCACCAAAGCTCATGGACATCGCGGCCGGACAGGGAGTGGATGCGATGAAGACCGCAGATGCCCATCAGGTCTTCTCTGGTCGTATCCGGCCTGATCGCAAAGTCGCCAAGGAACACGCCGCCGCAAGGTGGGCCCTCGTGGGAACCGCAGAAGAACCGCACGTCCGGCCTGCAGCCCACTCCCCACGTGGCCGTCTCAGAGCAGCCAGCCATACATATGGGTCGACACTCGTCGGGCCACGCGTCCGCCGATATCGGCCCCCTGGCGATCAAGTAGTGGGGTATAGCAAAGCAGCTTCTAGCACCTGAACGGGGCCGGCCCCATCGCCCCGGTCCGCGATCGACGCATCTGCGGCTTCCGCGACGGCACCGCACGCCTTGGACGCCAGGCTCGCTCCCTCCCTGTCGTGCCGTCGCCTCCATCTGCGTCGTCCGTCTCCTTGCATCCGATCATGCCGACGCCGGTCCCCAGGCTCAATCGTCTCGATTCCGCCGCTGCGGCCGCCTGGCCCATCCGGACGGAGCTATCCTGCGCCGTCCCCGGTTCCCGAGGGGCAGCCGCCACGACCTGCCTTCTGATCCAGCAGAATATCCGCGGCGACGGCCCCGGGAACCGCCTCGGGGGTCGCGGAAAGCCGCAAGCGCCAGCACCAGGATCACCAGGGCGACGGCCGCCGCAATCAGCGCGAGGATGAAGATCCTGCCCAGGTCGGCAAGGATGTCCATCGCCGACTGCGCCGTTTCCAGGCCCAGGACAAAGCCCAGCAAGCCCCCGCCGAATACGCCGGCAACGATGGCCGCCCCCAGCCACCACAGTGATCCGCGACCGCCCCCGTTCGCGTCCCCGCCGGACCTCTTTGGCCGCAGGGCGCCGACGATTCCCCGCAGGGCGACCCCGATCGCCGACCGGGCCAGCACCGCGACCACGATGGCGGCGATCGCGGCCACGAACATACCGATCGTTGCGAACGTTCCGCCCTGGGGGTCCGCCTCCCTGAACCCGGCGATATAGCCGGCCACGGTGCCCACAACGAGGAACACGGCAAGCCACGTCAGGATCTTGAGGGTGTCCACCGAGAGGGCCGATCCGGCCTCTGCCGGGGGCAGGACCTCGGGCCCGGCCGCCAGCGCGCCCGCATCGTGAAGCGCCAGGTCCGGAGCCGGAGACCTCGCCGGGCCCACCGTCACCCCATCGGGGATCAGCATGCGAAAGCCGCTGATGAGGGTCTGGGCGCAGTGGGCCGCGGTCTCGCCCCTGATGGACAGGCTGAAGGCCCTGCGGTACCGGTCCTCAAGGATCTCGTAGAGCTCCCACTCGTCTCCGTTGGTGACGGCCAGGCAAGTCACGCTGTCCGCCTTGTCGAAGGCGTATGTGAGCGCCTGGCCGCGATGCTCGTCGGTCAGCTCTTCGCCCATGCGCTTGGCCTCTATGACCGCGACCGGACGCGCGCGGTCGCCTGGTGGGTGCAGGACGTAGTCGGCGACCCCGTAGTCGGAGGGTCCGGGCCCGTACCTGATCAGGTATTCCTGGGTCACCACGGAGGGATCGGCCCAGCCCAGTTCCCGGAGGATCGGATCTATCAGCGCGTTGCGCGTCCTGGTCTCGTTGGACCCGATCGTGGCGTGGTCGCGCCTGATCGTCTCCTGCAGGACCTCGATGACGCCGGTCAGGGAACTCAGGCTGGGGGTGCTGTCGTACATCGGCTCGTCCGAGCGCTCTGCGTCACCGCATCGGGCAGGCTCATGAAGGTACCTGCAGGCAGTGCAGGATCAGGCCGATGGCCCCGACCCGCCCTGCCCTGAATCCGTCGCCCGCGCGGCGACGCGGCCTGCTAGAAGGTGAGCACCGTGCGGGCCGCCCTGCCCGCCTCCATGTCCTCGAAGGCCAGGTTGAGCTCCTCCAGGGGACGCTCGCGCGTGGCCAGCTCGTCCAGCCGCAGCCGCCCGTCCATGTACATGTCGAGCATCCAGGCGAAGTCCTGCCGCGGGCGCGCCGCGCCGTAGAAGGTGCCCATAAGCGTGCGGTCGAAGAACAGCGCCCGCCCCGGCACCGTCACCTCGGCCTCCTGGGCGGGCAGCCCGACCATGACAGTCGTCCCGCCGGGCCTGGTCGCGGCGAATGCCAGGCTCAGCGTATCGGGCACCCCGACAACCTCGAAGGCGTAGTCCGCCCCGCCCCCGGTGATCCGCTCGATCTCTGCGAGAGCGTCACCCCCCGAGGCGTCGACCACGTCGGTGGCCCCCACCGACCGGGCCAGCTCGAGCTTGTCCCCCGAGGTGTCGACGGCGACGATCCTCGACGCAGAGGCAAGCGCGCAGCCCTGCACGACGTTCAGGCCCACGCCGCCGCAGCCGACGATAACCGTGGTCGCCCCCGGCTCGACGCGCGCGCGGTTGACCACCGCTCCCACGCCCGTCATCACCCCACATCCCACGAGGCACGCTCGCTCGAGCGGCACGTCGTGGCGTATAGGCACCGCGTAGCTCTCTGCCACCACCGTCTGCTCGCTGAAGGCGGCCAGGTCCGCGTAGATGGGCTCGCCGCCCTGGCTGAAGCGCCGGGTGCCGTCGGGCATGCGCCCGGTGCCCAGGGCGTGCCACTCGCACAGGTTCGCACGGCCCACGGTGCAGCTGCGGCACCGCCCGCACTGGGCGGTCAGCGAGAGCACCACGTGGTCCCCCGGCGCGACCGAAGTCACGCCCTCGCCCGCCTCCTCCACCACCCCCGCGGCCTCGTGGCCCAGGATGAACGGGAGGGTCCTGACCACGGTGTGGCCGTTGAGGCGGTGCAGGTCGCTTCTGCAGACGCCCGCGGCGACCATGCGCACCCGGACCTCGCCGGGCCCCGGGCCGTCGAGGTCCACGCTCTCGATCTGAACCGGCACGCCGGGTTCGCGCAGCACGGCCGCCCTCATCGTCGCTACCCCCTCAGCCTGGCCAGCAGCGCGACGCTCTGCGGGTGCTGAGCCTTGCCGGAGGCGGCGAACTCGGCCTCGCGCTTTTCCAGTATCGCCAGGACCGCCGCGTCCAGGTCCTCGTCGGCAAGCTCGCGTATCGGGGCGAGGCCGGGGTCGGCGTCGACCTTCCAGGGCTCGACCTTGTCGGCCACGTAAACCACCTTGCCCACCCCGTCCATCTCCTCCCAGCCAAAGGTGTGCCAGCGCACAGCGTCCGCGACCCGCGCATCGTCGAGGCCGCCCTCGGCCTCCATCCACGCGGCCGCGACCGGGCCGTGCAGCAGCGACGGGCGCGCGCTCATGACCGGGTCGATCTCGACCCCGTACCGCCCGGCCATCTGCACCAGCACGTGGTCGGCCTCGCCCTTGAACAGGTCGTGCGTCGAGGCGGCCAGGTCCGCCGGCTCGGCTGGCACGCCGTGGCGCTCGGCGAGCTCGGTCGCCAGGATGCGGGTGCGGTTCATGTGCACCTGCACCGAGCGCGGCAGGCCGTTGAACTGCTTGGCTATGAGCACCGTCAGCGAGGGCATCAGGCCATCGCCCCCAGCCGGGCCCCGCCGAGTACGTGCATGTGCAGGTGGTCGACCATCTGTCCTGCGTCCCCCCTCTGGTTGATCACCAGCCGGTAGCCCGACCGGTCTATCCCCTCGGCCGCCGCGGCCCCCCGCGCCACCGACGCCATGTGGCCGAGCATCGCCTCGGAATCGGGCGTGAGGTTCTCAAGGTGCTCGAAGTGCTCGTTGGGTATGACCAGCAGGTGCACCGGCGCGGCGGGCGCGATGTCCCGGATCACGAAGCACGTCCCGTCGCGGTGGACGAAGTCCCCCGGGATGTCCCCGGCGAGGATGGCGCAGAACACGCACCCGCCCTCAGCCACCGCCTACCCCGCGTCGCCGAGGGCCGCCACCGCCTCGATCTCGATGAGGAACTCCGGGCGCACCAGCGCGGCCACGATGACGGTGCTGGACGCCGGCCCGCCCTGGGGGAAGACCTCCAGACGCGCCGCGGCGTAGGCGTCATAGTCGGCGGGGTCCACCAGGAATGCCGTCAGCTTGACCACGTCGTCCCAGGTCGCGCCGGCCGAGGCGAGCGCCGCGGCGACGTTGCGGAACGTCTGGCGGGCCTGCTCCCCGCAGTCGCCCTCGCCGACGAGACTGCCCGCCCCGTCGAGCGCCACCTGCCCGGAGACGAACACCAGCCGACCGCTGGAGGCGGCGGGCGAGTAGCCCGGCGAGCCGCCCTTCGGGAACGTCCGCCTGCCCACGCGCCCTACCCCGGCAGCTGCAGCAGCTCGACGCGCGTGTCCTGCGGGCAGCGCACGAAGGCGATACGCAGCCCGCCCGCGACGTCGATCGGGCCCTCGAGCAGCTCGGCCCCGAGCCCGGTCAGGCGCTCTATCTCGGCGTCCACGTCGTCCACGTTTACCCCGAAGTGCTCGATGCCCCAGCGCGCGCCCGCGCTGCCGGCCCCGAGCGTCTCGCCGGTGCGGGCGTTGGAGATGTTGACGCGCACGCCGTCGATGGTGTCGCAGGCGATGAAGCGGTCGCCGAACTCCCGGGTCCAGTCGTTGGCCACCGTGAAGCCGAAGGCCCGCCCGTACCAGTCGGCGGCCGCGGCCGGGTCCTCCGCCTTGAGGTGGACGTGGTTGAATTCGTAGGCCAAGCTCTCCCCCAGGCGCCGTGTCTGTGCCCAGTCCCGGGCGCCCCCGGGAGGCGGCGCAAGGCGGGCGGCGCGGCGCTCAGGCTAGGCGACGCCCGCTCAGGGTGTCAAGGCGAGATCGGCCCGGCGCGCGGCGGCCACGAAGGCCCGCACCTTTGCGTGGTCCTTGTCCCCGCCGGTCTCGACCCCGCTCGAGACGTCGACGCCCCAGGGCCGGACCGCGCGGATGGCGTCGCCGACCGTCTGGGGCGTCAGCCCGCCGGCCAGAACGATGTCGCGGCCCGCGGCGACCCTCCGCGCTATCGACCAGTCGAAGGCCCGGCCGGTGCCTCCCAGCTGGCCCGGCTCGTCGGAGTCCAGCAGCGCGCGGTGCCCGGCGCCGAGGACCGCCTCCACCCGCTCGATCGTCCGGTCCCCGGCGTCGGGGGCGCCTGAGCGCACGCGCACCTGCCTGATCACCGCGGGCTCGATGAGCCGCCAGTAATCCGGCCCTTCGTCCCCGCACAGCTGGACGCAGTCGAGCCCGCACTCGCGCGCGACCTCGTTGACGAACCCGGCCGGCTGGTTCGCGAACAGCCCTACCAGCCCCGGCCCGGACCCCGCGCCCCGGGAGGCGCGGTAGCCCTCGATCACGCGCGCGCCCTGCGCCGGCGTGAGCTGGCGGCGCACCCCCTCGACGAAGACGAAGCCAAGGTAGTCGGCCCCGGCGTCCGCCGCGGCGGCGGCGCTGTCGGCGTCGCGCAGCCCGCAGATCTTGACCCGGGTCACGCCAGCAGCTCCCGCAGCGCCCGCACCGGGTCGTCCGAGGCCGCCAGCGACTCGCCCACGAGCGCGGCGTGCGCCCCCGCGGCGCGGACGCGGTCGAGGTCGCCGCGCGTGTGGATGCCGCTCTCTGCGACGACGATCCTGCCCGCGGGGACCATGGGGGCGAGGCGCTCGGTCGTGGCGAGGTCGGTCTCGAAGGTGCGCAGGTCGCGGTTGTTTATCCCGATGATCTCCGCCCCCGCCTCCAGCGCCACGGCGAGCTCGGCCTCGTCGTGGACCTCGATGAGCGCCTGCATCCACATACTCTGGGCGAGGTCGCGCAGGGCGGACAGCTCGGCGGGCTCGAGCATCGAGACGATCAGCAGGACGGCGTCGGCGCCGTGCGCCCGCGCCTCGCGGACCTGGTAGGGATCGAAGATGAACTCCTTGCGCAGCACCGGCACCCGCTTGGGCCGGCAGGCCCCGGCGACGGCGGCGAGGTCCTCGATGCTGCCCCCGAAGTGCTGCGCGTTGGTCAGCACAGAGACGGCGGCCGCGCCCCCGTCGACGTACCGCCCCGCCAGCTCGGCGGCGTCGATGTCCCCCCTGATGAGCCCCCTGGTCGGCGAGCGGCGCTTTATCTCGGCTATCACGCGCATGCCGCCGCCGGTGAGGGCGCCGGCGAGGTTGAGCGGCATGGGCCGGCTCCCGGCCATCTCGATGAGCTCCGCCTCCGGGACGCGCTCCTTCAGCCCCTCTAGCTCGGCCGCCTTGTCGGCGACGATGCGCCTCAGGATGTCCGGCGCGCCGGCCGCGGGCGCCATCACGCGCCTCCCAGGCGGCGGGACAGCTCGACGAACGCCTCCATCGACCGCGCCGCCGCGCCCGAGTCGACCGACCGCGCCGCCGCCGCGACGCCCTCTGCGAGCGAGCCGGCGAGCCCGGCCGCAACCAGGGCCGCCGCGGCGTTGGCCAGAGCGACCGCCCTGGCCGGGCAGTCGGCGCCCGAGAGCGCCTCCCGGATCGTGCGGGCGCTGGCCTCCGGGCCGTCCACGCGGACCCGGTCCGCGGAGACCCCGGGCAGGCCCAGATCTGCCGCCGTAACGCCGTACTCGGAGACGCTCCCATCGGAAAGCTCCCACACGCGGGTGGTCCCGGCGAGCGTGATCTCGTCGGCACCGCCCGCGCCGTGCACCACCAGCGCGCGCTCCGCGCCGAGCAGGGCGAGGACGCGCGCCATCTTCGGCGCGGCGGCGGGGTCGGCGACGCCGATCACCTGGCGGCGAGCCCCGGCGGGGTTGGTCAGCGGACCGAGGATGTTGAAGACCGTGCGGATGCCCATCTCGCGCCGCGGTCCCGCCACGCGCCTCATCGACGGGTGATAGCGCTGGGCGAACATGAACCCGAAGCCGGTCTCGGCCACGCAGCGCGCGACGTCGGCGGGGCCCAGGTCGATCGCCGCCCCGAGCGCCTCGAGCGCGTCCGCGCTTCCCGAGGCGGAGCTGACCGCCCGGTTGCCGTGCTTGGCCACGCGTGCGCCGGCCCCCGCGGCGACGAAAGCTGCCGCGGTGGAGACGTTGAAGGATCCCTGGTCGTCGCCGCCGGTCCCGCAGGTGTCGACCAGATCGCCGGGGGCGTCGACGCGCAGCGAGCGCTCGCGCATCGCCCTCGCCATGCCGGCGATCTCCTCGGGGGTCTCGCCCTTAAGGCGCAGCGACGCCAGCAGCGCCCCGATCTGGGCGTCGGTCGCGGCCCCGTCCATGATCTCGGCCATCGCGGCCGCGGCGTCGGCACCCGAAAGGTCCCGCCCCTCGGCCACCGCGCTGAGCGCCTCGCGGATCACGGCCCGCCCCCGGATGCAGGCGGGGCCATCCCCAGGAAGTTGCCAAGGATGTCCCGCCCGTGGGAGGTGGCGATCGACTCGGGGTGGAACTGGACGCCCTCGACGGGGTGGCTCTCGTGGCGCACGCCCATGATCACGCCGCGGTCGGTCCGGGCCGAGACCGCGAGGCCCGGGGGCAGGGTGCCGGGATCGATCGCCAGCGAGTGGTAGCGGATCGCCTCGAAGGGGCTCGGCAGCCCGGCGAACACCCCGCGCCCGTCGTGGTGCACGGCCGAGGTCTTTCCGTGCATGATCTCGCCGGCCGGACCCACCGCGGCCCCGTAGGCCTCCCCGACGCACTGGTGGCCCAGGCACACCCCCAGCACGGGGACATGCGGCCCGAGGCGGCGCACGACCTCGACCGAGACGCCGGCCCGGGCGGGGGTCCTGGGCCCGGGCGAGACGACGATCCGCTCCGGGTCCATGCGGACGACCTCATCGACGCTGACGCGGTCGTTGCGGACCACCTCGACCTCGGCCCCGAGCTCGCTCATCATCTGGTAGAGGTTGTAGGTGAACGAGTCGTAGTTGTCTATCAGGAGTATCAACGCCCGGCCTCCGACACCGCGCGGACCGCGGCGCTCGCCTTGCTGACCGTCTCGGCGTACTCGGCGTCGGGGTTGCTGTCGGCGACGATGCCCCCGCCCGCCTGGACGTGCGCGACCCCGTCCCTGATCACCATGGTGCGAAGGGCGATGGCCGTGTCCATGTCGCCCGAGAGCGAGAAGTATCCCACCGCGCCGGCGTAGGGCCCGCGCCGGTCCGGCTCGAGTTCCGCGATGATCTCCATCGCGCGTATCTTCGGCGCCCCGGACACGGTGCCGGCCGGAAAGCACGCGCGCAGCGCGTCGTAGCAACTCATGTCCTCACGCAGCCGGCCTGTGACGTGCGAGACGATGTGCATGACGTGCGAGTAGCGCTCGACCTCCATGAGCTCCGTCACCTGGACGGTGCCGGGCACGCTCACCCGCCCGACGTCGTTGCGGCCAAGGTCCACCAGCATGATGTGCTCTGCGCGCTCCTTCTCGTCGGCCAGCATCTCTGAGGCCAGGCGCTCGTCCTCCTCGGGATCGGCGCCGCGCGGTCGCGTGCCGGCGATGGGGTGGTAGTCGATCCTGCCGTCCACGCACCGAACGAGCATCTCCGGGGAGGAGCCGATGATCTGGAAGCCGTCCAGGTCCAGGTAGAACATGTAGGGCGACGGGTTGATGGAGCGCAGCGCGCGGTACACGTCGAGCGGGGCCCCGCCGCTCTCCATGCTGAAGCGCTGGGCGAAGACGACCTGTATGCAGTCGCCGGCGCGTATGTACTCGTCGATCGTGCGCAGCGCGGCGTCGTAGCTCTCGCGGGTCATGTTGGCGGTCACGTCGGCGCCGGCTATGCGCAGCGGCTGCGGCCCGGAGGCATCGCCGCGGGCCGCGCCGGTCCCACCGGCGGCCGAGGGGTCCAACGGCGCCGCCAGACGCCGGGCGATCTCATCGATCCGCGCCTCGGCTCTCCGGTACGACCCGGCCGGGTCGCCGTCGGCGCGCGCGTAGCTGACTATGTTCACCCGGCCCCTTACGTGGTCGAAGACCAGGTGGGTGTCGCAGAGCATGAAGACCGACTCTGGCAGCCCCAGGGCGTCACGGTCCGGGGAGGGGAGGCGCTCGAAGCGGCGCGCCGCGTCGTAGGAGACGTAGCCGACGGCGCCGCCATCGAAGCGCGACGACGAGAAGCCCGGTGCGACCCTCATCCCCGACAGCGCGCGCTCGACCTCGACCAGTGGGTCCACCGCCCCGAGCGGCTCGTCCGGGCCGGTGCGGATCACGTCGTAGGGCTCGGTGCCGATGAAGCTGTAGCGCGCGACTCGCTCCCCGCCCTCGACGCTCTCGAGCAGGAACGAGTAGGGGCCGCGCGCCACTTTCATGAACGCCGAGACCGGCGTCTCCAGGTCCGCCCGCACCTCCCGCGAGACCGGCACCAGCCCGTCCCCTGCGCCCGAAGCCGCGATCTCGAGGAAGCGCTCAAGGGACGGGGTGCATCCCGCCAACGCGGGGGCCGTCACGGCGCGGCCCTCGTGAGCCCGACCCGGTCGCGGACCAGGTCCATCTTCGGCTCCGCGAACTCGCGCGCAGCGCGCGCGCCGGCCGCAAGCAGGCGGTCGAGCTCCGCGGGGTCGCGCATGAGCCTCGCGTGGGTCTCCCTGATGGGGGCGAGCTCTTCGATCACGACCTCTGCGACGCGGGCCTTCAGGTCCCCGTAGCCCCGGGCATCGGCGAAGTCGGCCTCCACCTGCGCTGCGTCCCTGCCGGTGATGACCCGGTAGATTCCCAGCAGGTTGTTGACGCCGGCGCGCTCCGGGTCGTCGGAGAAGCCTATGTCGTTGCCCGAGTCGGTCACGGCGCGGCGGAACGAGCGCTCGATCTCGGCGGGCTCGTCGAGCATGCGCACGGCGTGCCCGCGGACGTGGGCCATGGACTTCGACATCTTGGCCAGCGGGTCGTTGAGGGCCATCACCTTCGCCGCCACCGGCGGTATGACCGGCCTGGGCACCACGAACGTCTCGCCGTGGAGCCGGTTGAAGCGCTCCGCGATGTCCCGGGAGAGCTCGACGTGCTGGCGCTGGTCCTCGCCCACCGGGACCTCGTCGGTGTCGTAGAGGATGATGTCGGCGGCCTGGAGGACCGGGTAGTCGAGCAGGCCCGCCGAGACCCTCTCCCCGCCGCGGGACTTCTCCTTGTACTGGGTCATGCGCTCGAGCCAGCCCACGGGGGTGACGCAGTTGAGGACCCAGGCGAGCTCGGCGTGGGCCGGGACGTGGCTCTGGACGTAGAGCGTGCTGAGGTCGGGGTCGATCCCGCAGGCAAACAGCATCGCCGCCAGCGATCGGGTCTGCTCGCGCAGCTCCTCGGGGTCCTGCCTCACGGTGATGGCGTGCAGGTCGACGATGCAAAAGTAGTTCGTCCCGCGCCCCTGCCCGGCGACCCATCCCCTGACCGCGCCGAGGTAGTTGCCGAGCTGCATGTCGCCCGACGGCTGTATCCCCGAGAACACTCGCCTTCGCTGTTCGCTCATCGCTCTCCCGCACGGCCCCAAAAGGAAAGGCCCGCCCCCGATGTAGGGACGGGCCTTGCCGTGGTGCCACCCTGCTTTCCCGGCGCGCGGCCGGGACTCTCCTGAGGGGCGCGCCTGACGCCCCGGGCCCTGGTAACGGAGCCCATCCCGTCCTTCCCTACCCCGCCCGTGCGGCTCGGGAGGCGGCTCCCAGGTCCATTCAGTCCCTGCGCCCGGCGCCGGCTCTCACCTCTCCCGGCTCTCTGAGCCGCGCTGGGGACCTACTACTCCTGTTCGCAGCCTTTGATTTAGTCTATAGACTTGATTGTAGGCTCGGTGCCGGCCTACGGTCAATCGCCACAGCTGTGCGTTTGGCAGCTCCGTTCCCGTCGACCTGCGGTCGGAGGCGCAGTTCGTGTGGCGCATCTGGCAGGCGCGGGCTCAAGCCCCATCTATCGGGGTGCCGTCGGCCTATACATGAACCCGCCCGACCGCGCGATCGTGCTCTGCCTGGACGAGAAGTCCCAGGTCCAGGCGCTGGACCGCACCCAGCCCCTGCTCCCCATGCGCCCGGGCATGGCCGAGCGCCGCACCCACGACTACGTGCGCCACGGGACCACCTCGCTGTTCGCCGCACTGGATGTGGCCACGGGCAAGGTGATCGGCACATGCCACCGCCGACATCGGCACCAGGAGTTCCTGCGCTTCATGCGGCTGCTGGACGAGCGGCTGCCCAGGGACCAGGAGGTTCACCTGATCCTGGACAACTACGCGACCCACAAGACCCCTGCGGTCAAGCGCTGGTTCGCACAGCACCCCCGCTATCACCTGCACTTCACCCCCACCAGTGCCTCGTGGCTCAATCTCGTGGAACGGTTCTTCTCCGAGCTGACCGAAAGGCGCATCCGCCGCGGCGTCTTCGACAGCGTGCAGGCACTGAAGGAGGCGATCATGGCCTACCTTGATAGCCCTTCGTCGACCGCCAGCGCCGACCTCACAACGGGTCAAGAGACTATGCGAAGCTTCTTCTCAATCAGGACACTAGCAGGCGCGATTCGTCCCGCGCCCCGGCCAGCAGTTCGTGCATAAGGTCGCATGCGTCGGTCACGGTGTTGCGCGGGAACTCTACCCAGGCCGAGGTGTCGAACAGCATCGCAAGCTGCGGTCGGAGCGCATCGCGTCGAGGTTCCCCTCCCATCCGATCCCTCGCAGCGCGCGGGCCTCGTCGACGGAGGCGGGCTCGGCCGCCAGCGTGCGCAGCGCGAGGTTGATCGCCTCGCGCTTGGTGGCGAGCCGGTAGCGACGCATGACCTCAGCGCAAGCCCGGTCGTCGATGTCAACACTGGTGCGCGACATGCACCAACGATACGCCTAGTGCCAAGATGGGCGTGATGGGCTGCACTAGGGGCCGCGCAAGGCGTCCATGGACTCTTCCGCTGACGTCAGACCGCTCCTACGATTCGTCCGCGAGCGAGCCTGCCTGAGCCCAGTTGTGCTTTTCCACGTCCTCAAAGACGACGATGGTCGCCTCGCGGGGCGTGCCGATGCGCTCGAAGGCATCGGTGATCTCGCGCGCGAGCATGGCCTTCTGGTCCCGTGTCCTGCCCGGCCACATCTCTACCTTGACGATGGGCATGCCGTGAACCTCCTCTCGTCGCGCCGCCCGGGGCGCGGGATGAATCCTAACACCGGGCGCGCAACCGCCGGGAAGGCGGCCCGAGCTCGAGACGGTGCCCCAGCTACGCGGGGCGAACTGCTCCAAGGACGCTGACCGCCGGGGCCCTTCAAACCCGAGCGGGGTGGCTGTCCTGGTACAGCTCGCCGGAGGCTTGCGACACCGGGGACGGCCCAAAGGCCGAATGGTACGATCGGCCCCATGGAGACGCGGGCTCCCCATCAGTTCAAGGTGGGAATGGTCCTGGCCCTAGCGGTCCCGATTGCCCTCTCGCTCTGGTTGCTCGCCGGCCCGGGACCAGCCCACGCGCAGGGAGATCCGCCGGTGATCGAGCGCGTCTCGCCCGAGCCTCCCGAATGCCTCCTGCGAAACTCGGGGTACTTGTCGGACCGAGTCCTGACCATCACCGGGTCAAATCTCGGTTCGCCGGGCGAGGTCAGGCTCAATCTGCGGCTGATGGGCCGGGGCGCTGAGTTGATCAACTCCGGCCCCGCGGTCGAGTGGGTCAGTCCGACGGAGGTCAGGCTGGATGTCGCCCGCATAATCAGGCATCTGCATGGCGAGAGGATCTTCGCGATCGCCACTTTGACGGACTCCGCCAGCGGCCTGGTTTCCAACTGGTCCGATCCGTTCATCATCGCGGCCGACGCCAAGACCTGCAGCGAACTGGACGGCCCGCCAGCCGGCGGGTCGGAACCGTTTCCGCCAGGCCCGCCGGAGCGAGGCCTGGCCGGGGACCTCTGGGCTGACGTGGTCATAGGGGAGATCGACTTCTCCCAAATGGGCGAGAGCGGGGTGGTGCCGTTCAAGGTGTTCAACCCAGGAGGCGTGGTGGTTGACCGCTCCGTGGAGCCGGGCAGGGCCTACGTCTGGGACTCAGGCAACAGCCGGATACTGGGCCTGGATCTCGCCAGCTGCTACGAGAACGACGGGCCCTGCGTGGCGGATGTCGTAATCGGACAGCCGTCGGGCTACGGCCACTCGGCTTGCAACGGCGACAGCGGCGTCCAGGGCTACCCGGCCAGGGCCCCCGCTGCGGCCGATACCCTGTGCGGCATACCAGCCGTCGCGCTCAGCCCCACGGAACACCACACCTTTGTCACCATGGACGTCGACGGTGAGAGCAGCCTCTACGCGGTCGACTCGATCAATCACAGGATCCTCAAGTACGAGGATCCCTTCGAGACCGACTCGACCGCGGACGCGGTCTGGGGCCAAGCCGACTTCTCGGGAATGCTGTGCAACAGGGGTAGCCCCATGGACCCAGGGCCGGACACGCTTTGCTTCCACTCGCACACCAACAAGCCGGTGACCAACTACTACGGCAACGGCGTGGAGATCGACGCCGAGGGCAACATGTGGGTCGCTGACGGCGGCAACAACAGGGTCCTTCGCTTCCCCCGGGACCCCGGAACCGGGCGCGTCTCAGGACGGGCGGATCTCGTGTTGGGCCAGGCGGACTTTGCAAGCTCGGAGCCCGGCGGCGGGCCGGGCCGATTCCACGGACCCTCGGCTGTCCGGGTCGATGCCGGCGGAACGGTGTACGTAGCGGACACGATCAACCACAGGCTCGCGGTGTTCGAGCCTCCCCTGCAATCCGGCATGCCGGCCGACTCGCTGTTCGGATCGGGCTTCGAGTTCCCCACTTCGCTTGAGATTGATCCCTTTGGCAGGGGCATTTGGGTGGTTGACGCTGGCAAGAAGGCCATCGAGCTCTGGGACGAATCCGGGACATCCATCCTGCAGGCCCACCAGTACGGCCTATGGAGAAGAGTCGCAGGCAGCCTTGGAATCGATGCCCTGGGCAATGCGCTAGTCCCCGTCTATCTGGATGCAGCGGACGTGCTCCGGGTTCCGACACTCCCCGAAGGGGCCGGAGGCCATCGGCCTGTCCGGGCGGACAACCGCATCTTCAAGTCGCTCCACCACCCGAATTTCAAGGACAGGAGCGCGATGCATTCCCCCAGGGGCGTGGTGGCGTGGAACGACCAGCTGATCGTCTCCGACATCGACCGCCTCATGTTCTGGAACGGCCTTGAATCGCTTGGCAACGGGATGCCCGCCGACGGCGTCGTCGGGGACGAGCACTTCGTCGACGACGAACCGAACGGCTGCTGCGGGCGCATCAAGGCGGACGCAGCCGGCAGGCTATGGGTGCTGGGATTCGAGGGGATACGTTTCATGGACGTATATGACCTGCCCCTCACCGAATTCTCGGTACCGATACACACGGTCTGGACCACGGAGACCGCGTTTCCGGTCCTGGGCACATCCGACAGCGTCCGCCTCGGGCGCCGCATCTTCGGGATCGCGCCGGTGGGGCGCGGAGAGTTCCTGTGGCTGAGCGACACGGACAATCACCGAGTGGTGCGCATCAGGGATCCCATCTCCGATCCGGTGGTCGACGTAATCCTCGGACAGCAGGACGCGAGCGGGAATCGGTGCAACCAGGGAAGGCTGCCGACCTCGGACCACTACGTGCTGGGAGAGGATGAACAAGGCGACGCGCTCTGCTTCCCTGGCGCGCTCTCAATCGACCGGCTGGGCAATCTATACGTCTCCGATCACGCGCTCGAGGGCCACGGCAATCTGCGCCTGATGGTCTTTTTGGCCGACTCGATCCCGCAAGCGAACACGCGGGCGGCGTTCGCCATCGGGGCCACCAAGGTCTTCACCAGCTCGTCAGCGTGGAGCACGAGCCTTGTCTTGGGGGACTACGCGGCGGACGCGACCATACCAGAGCGACGGTTCGTGTCGGGGAGCGCCATCCCGGCCGCCACATGGGAACCGGCATTCGACAGCGCCAACAGGATGGTCGTCGGATACAACGCCTACTTCGGGCCGCGGTTCGCGGGCGTCTACACCGACCCGCTCGGGCCGCAGACCCTCCCCGACACCTACACGTACGACTTCGGCTCCATGTACTACACGGCCACCTTCGACGATGACGACAATCTGTACCTCGGTGACATCAACCGCGGCCGCGTGCTCGTCTACCACAGGCCCTTCGGAGATGCGCCAGAGCGGGTCCGCGAAACGCCGACCGGGCCGCCAGATCCGGATCCGGCGCCCGTCCGCGATTACCCGGTCGAGATCGAGTCGGTCAGCCCGAGCCCCCCGTTCTGCGTGATGCGCGACTCGTCCCGCGCTAACGAGACGACTCTGGAACTGGCGGTAGATCGCCTCCTCCCCGACCGGCATCTCATGCTGGAGCTGCGGAGAGTGGCCGGAGGCGAGAGCAAATTGCGCAATATTGAACTGACCCAGCCACCGGACGAGCCGCCCCGAATCACCGTCACACGGCAGCTGGCATGGAAGAACCTGTGGCCGCGGATCAGCAGGGCGGTGCTGACCGCCAGGGTGGTGGAGGGCAGCCCCAACGGATATGTGCCGATTACCAGCTGGTCTCCTGCCTTTATGCTCGCGGACGACGCCGAGAGCTGCGGTGCTGCCCTGCCGACACCCTCGCCGACGCCAACGCCGGATCCCGCCCGCGACTATCCGGTCACGATCGAATCCATCAGTCCGAGCCCTCCGTTCTGCGTGTTACGCGACTCGTCCCGTGCTTACGAGACGACTCTGGATCTAGCGGTAGATGGACTCATCTACAATCCATTCTTGGCACTGGAGTTCCGGATAGCGGGAGGGGGCGAGAGCATATTCCACAATCTTGAACTGGTCCCGTCGCCGGGAGTAGTGCCCCGGATCGCCGTCACGAGGCGGGATGTGTGGAAGCGCCTGTGGCCACAGATCAGCAGAGCGGAACTGACCGCCAGGATCGTGGGCGGCAGCCCCGACGGACCTGTGCCGATTGCCGCCTGGTCGCCTACCTTCATACTTGCGGATGACGTCGCAAGCTGCGGCATCGCTCTACCGACACCCGAGCCCTCGCCGACGCCCGAGCCCTCACCAACCCCGGAGCCAACGCCCGAGCCCTCGCCAACTCCGGAACCAGCGCCCGAGCCCTCACCAACTCCGGAACCAGCGCCCGAGCCCTCACCAACCCCGGAGCCAACGCCCGAGTCCTCACCAACCCCGGAACCAGCGCCCGAGCCCTCACCAACCCCGGAACCGACGCTCACGCCTATACCCGCTGAGACCCCGACACCAACGCCCAAGTCCAAGCCCTATGCGACACCAACCGTGGTGTCCACCGAGCAGGGCGTCACGGCCGACCAAGGGCCGCGGGAAGGACCCCCGACCCCTGCGCCAGAGCTGCGGCCAGCGGCTGGTGCGTGCGGCTCCTCAGGCGCAGGGGGCCACAGGGCAATGGACCTTGGGATCGCCCTCATCCCCCTTATCGCGATCTACGCCATCGGGCGAAGCAGACGCCGCGGGCCGCCCCCACCATAGACGCGCCACGGTTGAAGGCGTCGCCCGCTGGTCGGCTGCCATCGCTGTGAGCCGTCCCCGGAGCGAAGGCGGACAACGCCGTCTGTGAATCGGCGCTGCCTGAGGCCAGTTGCCGCCACGGTGTACGGTCCAGCGAGAGACCACAGATCCGTCTCAAGCCGCGACCCGGCCGAGGGCGCGTCCTAGGGGCAGAACCGCCGGCCCGGGGGTGATCGTTACGACGAGGCCGGCCGGCTACTCCTCCGCCGCCTCCTCCCCGTCCTCGTCTTCGTCCGGGTCCTCCACCTCCCTGAGAATCTCCACCGCGGCGTGGCCCAGCACGCTCCCGTCGATGGGGGCCCCAGGCTTCATCACCTTCACCCAGACCGCCCCCACCTCGTACTCGTCCTGCACGCGGTCCGCCATCCGCTGGGCAAGCGTCTCCAGCAGCCGCACGGACTCACCCTCAACCACCTCGCGGGCGATGCGGTAGAGCTCGCCGTAGTCGATCGTCAGTTCCGGGTCGTCCGAGGCCCCCGCCTCCTCGAGGTCCGCCTCCACCTCGAGGTCGACCTCTATCCTCTGCCCGAGCGAGCGCTCCTGCTCGCTCACCCCGTGGTGTCCGTAGAAGACCATGCCCTTCAGGCAGATCCTGTCCTCCGCCAATTCAGCCTCCCTCTGCGGCAAGCGCGGCCTCGTGCCGGCGCAGCAGCCTTCGAGCCCTCTCTGCGACCGGCACGTCTATCACCTGTCCGTCCAGCGACGTCGACCCCCTGCCCTCGCGCTCGGCCGCCTCGAAGGCGGCGACCTCGCGCCGGGCCTGCTCGACGTCGCGCTCATCCGGCGAGAACGCCGCGTTGATTACGTCTATCTGCGCCGGGTGTATCGCGAACTTGCCCGAGAACCCCCCGGCGCGCCCGCGCGCGCAGTCGCGCGCCAGCCCCTCCGGGTCGCGGAAGGCGAAGAAGGGCGTGTCCAGCGCGAGAATTCCACCCGCCCGCGCTGCCAGCGCCACAGCGCTGCGGGCGTGCTCCAGCGCCGGGGCCTCGGCGCCGGGGACGCCCCTGGGCATCTCCATGTCCCGGGTCAGGTCCTCGGCGCCGAAGGCCGCCGCGGCCAGCCGGGCCGAGCCGCGGCATATCTGCGGGGCGAAGGCCACGCCCGCAGCGGTCTCCAGCCATGCCACGACCCGCACCGACCCGGGCGCGACCCCCGCGGCCTCCTCCAGGCGGCGCAGCCGCTCGTCCAGCCCCGCAAGGTCGTCCGCGGAGCCCACCTTGCCCACCGACACGCCCCACACGTGCGGGCCGACGACGGCGGCCAGGTCGTCGTCGATCAGCCCCGACCCAAGGGAGTTCACCCTGGGTATCACGGGCCGGCCGGCCGCGGCGAGCCTCTCCAGGTAGCCCGCGACGCAGGCCCGGGCCGCCGCCTTCTCCGCCGCCGGGACGGAGTCCTCCATGTCCGGGACGAGCGCGTCGGGGCGCAGGCCGAGGGCCCTGTCGAGCATCCGCCCGCGGTTTCCGGGAACGAACAGCAGGCTCCTCAGGAGCGGCGGCGTGGGCGGGGCTTGGGTCATATCGGGCTCCGGCGGCGGGCGGCGAGTATAGCACCGGCGATCCTGGCTTTGACCCTCCCGGCGGCGGCGTGCTATAACGCGGCCGCCCCGGCGCGCCGGGGCGCAGAGCATGTCCGCCAGGCGAATCGAGATCATCGGGGTCGGGGGCCTGCCCGAGGTGCGGGAGGGCGACGACCTGGCCGCGCTCGCCGTCGGGGCGGCCGAGGCGCAGGGCGAACCCCTCCGCGAGGGAGACGTGCTGGCGATCGCCCAGAAGGTGGTCTCCAAGGCCGAGGGGCGGACCGTCGACCTCGGGGACGTGGCCCCTTCCCCTGAGGCGGTGGCCTTCGCCTCCGCCGCCGGCCGCGATCCCAGGATCGTCGAGCTGGCCCTGCGGGAGAGCCGGGCCGTGGTGGCCCGCGACCGCGCGCGTGGCATCCTCATCACCGAGACTCCGACCGGCCTCGTGTGCGCCAACTCGGGCATCGACTCGTCGAACGTGCCGGGCGAGGAGACGGTGCTGCTGCTCCCGCGCGACCCGGACGCGTCCGCCGCGCGCATCGCAGCGGACGCGCGCCGTCTTGGCGGCGTCCGCAGTCTCGGGGTCGTCATATGCGACACCTTCGGGCGGCCCTGGCGCACGGGGCAGGTCAACGTGGCGATCGGCGCGGCGGGGGTGCGGGCGCTAGTCGACTACCGGGGAACCGGCGACTCGTTCGGGCGCGAGCTGCGCGTGACCGAGATCGCGTGCGCCGACGAGATCGCCGGGGCCGCCGAACTGGTCATGGGAAAGACGGACGGCGTGCCGGTCGCAATCGTGCGCGGGCTGCCCCCGGGCCTGGTCGGCCCCCCGGACGATCCGGCGGGCGCGGGCAGCATGATCAGGGACCGGGAGAGCGACCTGTTTCGCTAGCATCCAGACGGCCACCGGGGATCGCCAAGCGCCTCGCTCCACGGTGCGGCGCCCGGGACGCATCACGGGATGACAACGTGCTGGACGGCAACACCGAGGCCCGGTGCCCGCGAGAGCCGCCCGTCGGCGGTCACGAGAGACAGGTCGCGGGACCGGGCGGCGGCGACGTAGAAGGCTTCATGGGCGCTGACGCTGGCGCGGTACCGCCAGGCCAGCGGAGCCAAGGTGCGATGGGATATGCGGTCCACGGGCCAGGCGACGAGGTCATCGATCGCCATCTGGGCCCGGGCCTCCCCGAGGCGTCCACCCAGCACCGCCCGCCGCAGCACCGACAGCACCTCGGCATCGAGCAACTCGGGAGCGGACAGCGGAGCGCCTAGCGCCCTCTACCAGATCGGCCACCGCCAGACCGAGCGGCGTCCTCAGGAGGTATTCGACGGCCACGGACGCGTCGACAACGTAGCCGGTCACCCCGACCCGAAGTCGCGTACGGAGCGCTCCTCCGCCAGCAGCGTCGCCGCCGTCACTCCCAGGTCCGTCCTTGGGCGCCGGGCCAGACGCTCCCGCCACTCCCATCTCATCAGCTCCCGCTCGAGCGCCGCGAGGATGACCGCGCTCATGCTGACGCGATGCTCCCGCGCATGGCGACGGAGCCGCTCATGGAGGGCAGCAGGCACATTCCTCACCTGTATGTTCGCCATATGAATGAATTTATCATGCACAGTGCATGAAGACCAGATCACCGGGACGCCCCCGTGGCCGCCCAAGGCCGGCGATCGGATCGGCCTAGAGATGGCGTGGGGCCCGCTGGCGGGGGGAGCGACGCCGAGCTGACCTGGCCCGGCAGGGACGAGACGCTGACGACCCCTGCGCGCGCGCCAGCCGCCCCCCGGGTCGTCACTCGCCGCACCCCCTCGTCCGCGTGCGCGGCCGATCGCAGCCCCTTGAGGGGCGCCCTAGCGTCCCCGCCGGCCGAGCCCCTCGAGGGGCTAGGTCTCGGAGAGCTGGTGGAGGGCCGTCCCGGAGCTGGACCACGCCGAGCTCTCGAGGTAGTTGGCGAACTCGCGGGTCTCCCCGCACACCCGGCACGCGCCCTTGCTGGTCGGACCGTTCGGGGACTCGATGATCCAGAAGTGCTCGCAGCCCGACTCGTCGGCCACTACGCTGCTACGCCTGCGTCTCCTGTTGGGCATGTTCACCGCGCCTCCCGGTGAGGTTGGGGCCAATTGGAACGCGCGGGCCGCCGTTGCAAAAGGCGTTTTGCGTCCTCTATCGGACGGTTTTCGCCCCGGGCTCCCGGGCGCAGGGTCAGACGGTCCAGCCCTCGCGGCGGTAGGAGGCGTCCCAGAACATCAGCTCGTAGCGGGTGCTCATCTCGAACGCCGCGGCCAGGCGCCGGCGTCCCCCCTCCCCCGCCGCCGCGGCGGCGCGGTCGACGTAGGAGCGCAGCCACTCGGCCAGCGCCGCGAACTCGGGGGCGGCGTACGTCTCGATCCACCGCCCGTAGAGCGGCTGGGCCTCGGGGAGCCCGCGGGCGGCGAGCGCGGCGCCTATCTCGGCGTACCCCCACGAGCATGGCAGGATCGCCGCAGCGGCCTCCGGGGCCGTGCCGGCGTGGGCGGTGCCCACCAGGTGGCCGACGTACGCGGCGGTCGTCGGCGACGGCTCCGTCTCGGCCAGCTCGCGCTCGGTGATGCCGAACTCGCCGCAGAACGAGACGTGCAGCGCCATCTCCGTGTTTAGCGTCTCGTCGAGCAGCCGGGCGAACCAGCCCATGTCCTCGAGCCGCTCGGCCTTCGCCGACGCCACTGCGATGGCCCGGCAAAAGCCGATGAGGAAGACGTAGTCCTGGCGCATGTAGTGGCGGAACGTGTCCATCGGAAGCGTGCCGTCGCCCAGGCCCGCGACAAACGGGTGCGCCAGCTCGCGCTCCCAGCGCCCGGCCGACGCCTCGCGCAGACCTAGCGAGAAGCCCTCGCTCAAGCCCGCTCCACCGAGACCGCGGCGCCGGACCGCACCGCCCGCAGCGCCAGCGCGTCGCCCTCGATCATCCCGACGGGGTTGACCGGGCTGATCGCCGCGGGCTCGTCGCCGGCGCTGGCCGGCGTCGGGCCGAAGAACAGGCACAGCGCCCTGCCCGCCGGCCAGAACGCCACCGCCCCGACCTCCTGCTCGGCCCGCGCGTCCTCGGACTCTGCGGCATCGACCGGTACGGAGAAGTAGACCTCGTCGCCCCAGGTGCTCGCGCTGGAGCGGAGCGGCAGCGCGTCCCACACCGCGTCCGCGGTCCCGCCCGCGCACAGGGCCGCGGTGACCGACACGTCCCCGGCCGTGATCCGGATTCGCCTCTGCTCTTCCATGTCCCCCCGGTTCCGGCCCGGCTACCGTCCGCGCGGGCCGGCGACGATAATAGCGCAACCGGCCCGGGCGCAGCCCGGTCCGAGGGAAGCCAAGGAGGGGGACGCATGCCCAGAGTGACGGCCGAGAGGCTGGGGGAGATCGAGCGCGGGCTGCTGCGGGCCGCCGGTGCGAGCGCCGAGGAGGCCGAGATCGTCGCGCGCCACTCGGTGGCGGCGAACCTGGCCGGCCACGACTCGCACGGGGTCATCCAGATCCCGGTCTACATCGACCGCATCCGGCGCGGGCACATAGTCCCCGGAGCGCCGGTCGAGGTGGTGTCGGAGACCGACGCGGCGACGGTCATAGACGGGCACTGGGGCTTCGGCTACGTGGTCTCGGAGCGCGCGATGGAGATGACGATCGAGAAGGCGCGGGCCCGGGGGGTCGCCGCGGCGACCGTGCGGCGCCAGAGCCACGTCGGGCGGCTGACGGACTACCCGCTGATGGCCGCAGAGGCCGGGATGATCGGGCTGATGACCGCCGACTCCGGGCGCTCGGCCAAGAACGTCGTCCCCTACGGGGGCCGGAGCCGGCGCCTGGGAACCAACCCGATCTGCATGGCCGTGCCCTCGGACCTCGACGGGCCCATGTTCATCGACTTTGCGACCAGCGCCGTCGCCGGCGGGAAGATATCCGTCGCGGTCGCGCGGGGCGAGTCGATACCCGAGGGGTGGATAGTCGACCGCGACGGCAACCCGACGACCGACCCGGGCGACCTCGCTGCGGGCGGGGCGCAGCTGCCGCTCGGCGGCACCGAGGGGCACAAGGGCTACGGGCTGTCGGTGATGATCGAGATCCTGTGCGGCGTCCTCACGGGCCTCGGGTTCGGCCACGACCCCTCGGGAAGGCACAACGACGGCTGCTTCATGGCCGCCTTCGACGTCGGCGCGTTCCGCCCGCTCGGCGAGTTCAGGCAGGAGGTCGCGCAGCTCGCCCGGTACCTCAAGGAGACGCCCCTGGCGGCGGGATTCGAGCGCATCTACTACCCGGGTGAGCTCGAGCACGAGCGGGCCCGGCGGCTGGGGCGCGAGGGCATTGAGGTCGAGGACGCCACCTGGGACGAGCTGAGACGCCTGGCCGCCGAGTACTCGATCGCGCCCGAGCTGGGACTTACGTGAGCGCCGGGCGGGGCGGTTTGACAGCGCGGCGGGCCCGGCCTACCCTCGGCCGCGCCGCCAGGAGGTGAAGATCGCATGCCGCGCTACTGGCTGATGAAGTCCGAGCCGTCCGCGTATTCATTCGACGACCTCAAGTCCGAGGACGACATGACCGCCGAGTGGGACGGGGTGCGCAACTACGCAGCCCGCAACAACATGCAGTCCATGCGGGTCGGCGACGGCATCCTCTTCTACCACTCCCAGACCAACCCTCCCGCGGTCGTGGGAACGGCGGTCGTCGTGAGGGAGGCCTACCCGGACGACACCGCCTGGGACCCCGACTCCGAGCACCCGGACCCGAAGAGCACGCCCGAGCGGCCGGTCTGGTACATGGTCGACATAAGGGCGGAGGCGGACATGGAAGGGCCGGTCAGCCTGAGGCGCATCAAGCAGACCCCCGAGCTCTCGGAGATGGCGCTGGTCAAGCTCTCGCGCCTCTCGGTCTCGCCCGTGACAGAGGCCGAGTGGGAGGCGATCCTGGCGATGGGACGCCCGAGGCCGATCGGGCGGCGCTGACCGGGCAGGGCCGAGGGACCGGGCATGCCGCACGGGGAGGAGACGCGATGCGCGTGGGCCCGCGCGCTGCGGCGTGGGCCGCGCTGAAGGCGATGGCCGCGGCCGTGGCGCTGCTCGCGGCCGTTGCCTGCGGCACGGACGGCGCCGCGCCGCAGCCCGCCAGGGAGTCCACCGCGGTCGGCCGGGCGCCGGCGGCGGGGCCCACCCTCTCGGAGGTCGCCCTGGCGGGCGAGAAGCTGTTCAACGCCAACTGCTCCGCCTGCCACGGGATCGGCGCCACCGGGACCGGCCAGGGCCCTCCCCTCCTCAACAGGATCTACCATCCCGGCCACCACCCGGACTTCACCTTCCGCAACGCGGTGCGCCAGGGAGTGAGGCAGCACCACTGGCGCTTCGGCAACATGGCCCCCCTGCCGGGCGTCTCGGGGGACGACGTGGAGAAGATCATCTGCTACGTCCGCGAGATCCAGCGCGCCGAGGGGATCTTCGAGGGAAGTGCCTTCGACACGGTGTGCTGAGCCCGCGGTCGCCGCGGCGGGCCTCGGCCGCGCCGCAGCAGCTGCGCTGGTGATCGCGGCGCTCGTGTCGGTCGCCTGCTCGCCGTCCGGCGCCCCATCGGGGCAGGAACTGTTTGCCCGGCACTGCTCTGTGTGCCACGGACCGGGTGGCGAGGGGCAGCCCGACTGGCACGTCAGGAAGGACGACGGGACGCTGCCGGCGCCGCCGCTGAACGGCGACGGGCACACCTGGCACCACGCCGACGGCCTGCTCTACCGCATCGTCAGCCAGGGCGGGCAGGTCTTCGAGGACCCGAGCTACCCGAGCTTTAGGAGCGCCATGCCGGCGTTCGGCGACCGGCTCAGCCGCACTGAGATAGTCGCGGTGCTCACGTACATCAAGGGCCTGTGGGGGGACAAGACCAAGCGGGGGCTGTCCATCCGTGAGTCGCAGGCAGAGGTCAGCCAGCAGGACCCCTTCCCGCCGGATTGAGGGCGGCCCCGCACCGACGCCGCAACCGTCCTCCGCGCGCGCGTCACGGTCGGCAGCCGCGGCCCCGCAGCCCCGGCGAACGGCGAACTTCGGGGTGCCCTGATCCCGCTCGCGTGGGGGGCACGCACCGCGTCCGGGCGGACGCGTCCTCCGGGTCGCCGCACACCCTGCGATCCGCCAGGGCCGGAGTGCATCACCGACGAGGAGTTGCTGCGCCGGGCCATCGTCGGTGAGGATGCGCGTGCGCGGACCGTCGGGGGGCTGGATCCTTGAGCGAACGCCTGATGATCCACTTCCACCGTCGCGGGCTTGCATTTGAGTCACTCCCTCACTAAATCATTGACAATACCCATCCCCTTGGCCAAGCGAGCTAGGACTAAGGAGACGCGACATGACCGCAGACCGACAGGACAGGTATCGAGCGATGGCGATCCGGGGCAAGTACCAGCGACTGCACGCTTACCTGAGCGGCCTCCGGGTCCAGGAGTGGAGGACCTCCTTCGCCGAGGTCGAGGCGGTGATCGGATTCGTCCTGCCCCCTTCCGCACGGCTGCATCGGCCCTGGTGGGGGAACCAGAGAGGCGGCAGCGGCCACAGCCAATCCCTTGCCTGGAGCGTAGCCGGGTGGGAGACGGCACGGGTCGACATGGAGGCCGAGACGCTGCTGTTCCGGCGAACGCGCCCCGAGCCCCCGCCCAGGCCTAGCCTCGACGAGGCGTGGCCCGTCCACCCCACCGCCGTGTGGCCGGAAGGTCTGAGTCTCAGGCGAGAGGACCTGTACGAGGAGAGGGTGTAGCCCCGCGATGTTCATAGATACCGACGTGCTGGTCAGGTCCCGCATCCCCGGCGCGCCGGACCACGAGGCGGCCAGGGCCGGCCTTGAACGTGCGTTTCGAGACCCTGAACCGCTGAGGATCAGCCGTCAGGTGATACGCGAGTACCTGTCGGTGGTCACGCGACCGCAGACATGGCCGGTGGCCATCACGCGCGAGCAGGCGCTGGACGACGTGGGCAGGCTGACCGGCAGCTTCGAGATACTTGAGGGCGGCCCCCGGGTAACGGAAGTGCTGGTGGCGCTGTGCCGGGAGGTTCCCGCAGGGGGCCGGCGGATTCACGACGCCAACATCGTGGCGACCATGCTCGCGCGTGGAGAGCGCAGGCTGCTCACGTTCAACGCCGCCGACTTTTGGCGCTACGGCGACCGCATAGAGCTGGTGGGGCAAGTAGAGCAGCGAGGGGGCCGGGCGCACGGGCTTACGGCGAGGGGCCGCGGGCATCGGCAGGCTGAGAGCGACCGCCCGGGCCCGCCTCGATCCTGCGGCCGCCCTCCTGCCGGCCCAGCGGGCCGGCGCGACGGCCAGGCGCGCCCGGCCCCGGGGGGACTCGCCGCGGCCAGCTGGATCTACGGCACGTTCGTCCTTGCCTGCCGCGTTTCAAGTTCCCCGCGGCGCCCCGCGGGCCGGCGGGCGGCGCGGACGCAAGGACCGGCGCTAGATCGCGCCCGCCACCACCCCGCCCATCTCGGCGGTCGTCACCGACCGCTCCCGGTCCCCGGCGATGTCTGCGGTGCGGCAGCCCTCGGCGAGAGCCCCGTCCACCGCGGCCTCGACCGCGTCCGCCTCTGAGGGCAGCCCCAGCGAGAGCCGCAGCATCATCGCCATGCTCAGGATCGCGGCCAAGGGGTTGGCGATCCCCCTCCCCGCTATGTCCGGGGCGCTGCCGTGGATCGGCTCGTACAGGCTCACCCGCCCGCCACCTGCGCGGGAGCCCGGGGGCCCGGCCAGCGAGGCCGAGGGGAGCATGCCCATCGACCCCGTCAGCACCGACGCCTCGTCGGAGAGGATGTCCCCGAAGGTGTTCTCGGCGACGATGACGTCGAACTGCGAGGGCCGGGCGACCAGCTGCATCGCCGCGTTGTCCACGAGCATGTGGGCGAGCTCGACGTCCGGGTATTCGGCCGCCACCTCCGTGGCCACCTCGCGCCAGAGGCGGCCGGTCTCCAGGACGTTGAACTTGTCGATCGAGGTCACGTGGCCGCGCCGCCCGCGCGCCAGCTCGCAGGCGACGCGCACTATCCGCGCGATCTCGCGCTCGGCGTAGCGCAGCGTGTCGACGCCGCGCCTGCCCGTGGTCGTGGTCCAGCGCCGCTTGGGCCGCGCGAAGTACAGCCCGCCGGTCAGCTCGCGCACGATCACCATGTCCACCCCGCGCAGCAGCTCGGGCCGCAGCGGGCTCGCGCCGGCCAGCGCCGCGTACGCCCTGACCGGGCGGATGTTGGCGAACAGGCCCATGCGCCTGCGGATGGCCAGGATGCCGTCCTCGGGCCGGACCGCCGCGCGCGCGTCGTCCCACTTGGGACCGCCGACCGCGCCGAACAGGATGGCGTCCGCCGACCGGCAGGCGGCGACCGTCTCCTCCGGCAGCGGGTCGCCGCACGCGTCGATGGCGGCCCCTCCGATGGGGCCCGTCACCACGTCGAAGCGGTGCCCGAAGCGCGCCCCGACCGCCTCCATCGCCCGCACCGCCTGCGCGGTGACCTCCGGCCCGACCCCGTCGCCGGGCAGCACCGCAACAGTGAATCTCAAGCTCTCACCCCCCGGGCCCGCGCGGCCCGCCTGGCCGGCCATTATATTGCCGGGCCCGCGCCGCCGGCCGGGCCGCTGCATTATCATCACGTCCGGCGAAGCGCGCCCCGGACCAAGACTTGAAGTACTCGCTCCTGAGCCTCATCCGAAGCGGCCTCGGCCACCACGAGCGGTGGCCTCGCGCCTGGCGCGACGCACAGCCGCGCCCGCGCTACCAGGTCGTGATCGTCGGCGGCGGCGGGCACGGCCTGGCCACCGCGTACTACCTTGCGCGGGAGCACGGCATCACCGACGTCGCCGTCCTCGAGAAGGGCTACGTCGGGGGCGGCAACACCGGCCGCAACACCGAGGTCGTGCGCTCGAACTACCTGTGGGACGAAGCGGCCCGCCTCTACGAGTTCTCGCTGAGGCTCTGGCAGGACCTGAGCCGCGAGCTCAACTTCAACCTGATGTACTCCAAGCGCGGCCTCCTGAGCCTTGGCCACAGCCACCAGGAGATGCGGGAGATAGCGAGGCGCGTCGCGGCGAACCGCCTCAACGGCATCGACTCCGAGATGCTGTCGGCCGAAGAGGTCAAGGAGATCGTCCCGATCATCGACATCTCCCCGCGCACGCGCTACCCGGTGCTGGGCGCTTCCCTGCAGCCGAGGGGCGGCACCGCCAGGCACGACGCGGTCGCCTGGGGGTTCGCGCGGGCCGCGGACCGCATGGGGATAGACGTCATCCAGGGCTGCGAGGTCACCGGCATGCGGATCGAGGGCGGGCGCATCGCGGGCGTGGACACCAGCCGCGGGCCGATCGCCGCCGGGCGGGTCGGGGTCGCCGTCGCGGGCAGCTCAGGGGTCCTCGCTGCGATGGCGGGCCTTCGGCTGCCGATAGAGAGCCACCCGCTCCAGGCCTGGGTGAGCGAGCCGATAAAGCCGCTGCTGCACGCCGTCGTGATGTCCAACGCCGTCCACGCCTACATCAGCCAGACCGACCGCGGCGAGCTGCTCGCCGGGGCCGGCATCGACTCCTACAACGGCTACGGCCAGCGCGGCAGCTTCTCGATCCCCGAGCACGCGGTCTCGGCGCTCGTCGAGCTCTTCCCGGTCATGAGCCGCCTTAGGCTGATGCGCCAGTGGGGCGGCATCGTCGACACCTGCCCGGACGCGTGCCCGATCATCGACGAGACGCCGGTCGGGGGCCTGTTCTTCAACTGCGGGTGGGGCACCGGCGGATACAAGGCCACCCCGGGCTCGGGCTGGGTCTTCGCCCACGCCCTGGCGACCGGCGCCGCCCACCCCCTGGCCGCCCCGTTCTCCCTCGAGCGCTTCACCACCGGCCGGCTGATCGACGAGCACGGCGCGGCGGGGGTGGCCCACTAGCGGGGCGCGGCGATGCTGCTGATCGAGTGCCCCTACTGCGGGCCCAGGGACGAGTCCGAGTTCTCCTACGGGGGCGAGGCCAACATCGTGCGCCCGCCCGACCCCGACGCGGTCACGGACCGCGAGTGGGCCGAGTACCTGTTCTACCGCACCAACACCAGGGGCGAGCACCTTGAGCAGTGGTGCCACGCCGCCGGGTGCCGGCGCTGGTTCGTCGCGCGCCGCGACACGGTGACGTACCGGATATCCGGGGTCTACCGCTTCGGCGAGCACCCGGGGGCGGCCGCGCCGTGAGCGGGCCGATGAGGCTACCCGCAGGCGGGCGCGTCGACCGATCGCGCCCCCTGGACTTCACCTTCAACGGGCGGCGGCTGCGGGGCCTTGCCGGCGACACGCTGGCCTCTGCGCTGATCGCCTCGGGCGTGCGCGTCGTCGCCCGCAGCTTCAAGTACCACCGCCCGCGCGGGATCTTCGCCGCCGGGGTCGACGAGCCCAGCGCGCTGGTCCAGCTCGGCTCGGGCGAGCGCGCCCTCCCCAACTACCTGGCGACGCAGGTCGAGCTGTGCGAGGACCTGGAGGCGGCGAGCGTGAACTGCTGGCCGTCGGTGGACCTGGACCTGCTCGCCGTAAACGGGATGGTCTCGCGGTTCCTGCCGCCGGGCTTCTACTACAAGACCTTCATGTGGCCCAGGGCGCTGTGGCCGTGGTACGAGCGGGTGCTGCGGGGCGCCGGCGGCCTGGGGGTCGCGCCCTCGGGGCCCGACCCGGACCGCTACGAGCGCGTCAACGCCCACTGCGACGTGCTGGTGGTGGGCGCCGGGCCCGCCGGGCTCGCCGCCGCCCTGGAGGCCGGCCGGGCCGGGGCGCGCGTCATCGTGGCGGACGAGCAGGCGGAGCCCGGCGGCAGCCTGCTCTCCGGCGCCCGGACGATCGGAGGCGGACCGGCCGCTGCGTGGCTGGACGCCGCGCTCGGCGAGCTCGGGGCGATGGAGGGCGTGCGGGTGCTCGCCCGCACGACGGCGTTCGGGTACTACGACCACAACTTCGTGGCGGCGCTGGAGCGCGTGACCGACCACCTGGGCCCGGCCGCGGGCGGCGGCCCGCGCCAGCGGGTCTGGCGCATCAGGGCTAGGCAGGTGGTGCTCGCCGCGGGGGCCATAGAGCGCCCGCTGCTGTTCCGGAACAACGACCGGCCCGGGGTGATGCTCGCCTCGGCGGCGGCGACCTACGCGACCCGCTACGCCGCGGCCCCGGGGCGCAGCGCCGTGGTGCTCACGTCGGGCGACGGGGCCTACCGCTCGGCGCTGGATCTGCACGGCGCAGGGGTCGAGGTGCGCGCGATCGTCGACCTTCGGCCCGGCGGCGGCGGGGAGATCGCCGCCCGCGCGCGGGACGCCGGCATCGAGGTCCTCGCCGGCCACGGGGTGGTGGACGCGCTCGGGGCGCGGGGCGTCCGGGCCGTGGACATCGCGCCGGTCGGCGGCGGGGCCCGGCGGCGGATCGGGTGCGACGTGCTCGCAGTCTCCGGCGGCTGGAACCCGGTGATCAACCTTCACTCCCAGTCCGGGGGGCGCCCCGCGTACGACGAGGAGGCGGCCTGCTTCCTTCCCGGTCGCTCGGTGCAGGCCGAGCGCTCGGCCGGGGCGTGCAACGGGACGCTCTCCCTGGCCGGCTGCCTGGCAGACGGCATGACCGCCGGCGCCGCGGCGGCGGGCGAGGCGGGCTTCGGGGACGGGCGCCCCTCGACGCCGGCGCCCGAGGCGGACGATGCTCGGGAGGCCGTGGGCGCGGCGGTGTGGATCGTGCCCGGGGGGACGGCGCCCGGGCGCGACCGAAAGCGCTTCGTCGACCTTCAGACCGACACGACGTCCGCGGACCTCGCGGTGGCGGCGCGCGAGGGGTACGAGCTGATAGAGCACGTAAAGCGCTACACGACCCTGGGCATGGGCACCGACCAGGGCCGCACCGGCGCCGTCGCCGGAATCGGCGCTCTCTCGGAGATGGTGGGAAGGCCGGTGGCGCGGATAGGGACCACCACGTTCCGCCAGCCCTACACGCCGGTCACCTTCGGGGCCATCGCCGCGCGCGACCTCGGCGAGATGTTCGACCCGGTCCGAAGGACCGCCATGCACGGCTGGCACGAGCGCGCAGGCGCGGTGTTCGAGGACGTCGGGCAGTGGAAGCGCCCCTGGTACTACCCGCGCCCGGGCGAGTCGATGCAGCAGGCCGTCGACCGCGAGTGCCTGGCCGTGCGGCGCTCGGTGGGGGTGGCCGACGCCTCAACCCTGGGCAAGATCGACGTGCGCGGCCCCGACGCGGGGGCGTTCCTCAACCGCGTCTACGTGAACGGCTGGACCCGCCTCGGCGTCGGGCGCTGCCGATACGGGTTCATGCTAGACGAGAAGGGCATGATCCTCGACGACGGGGTGACCGCGCGGCTGGCGGACGACCACTACCTGATGCACACGACGACCTCCGGCGCGGCCACCGTGATGGACTGGCTGGAGCGCTGGCTCCAGACCGAGTGGCCGGGAATGCGCGTGTACCTGACGTCGGTCACCGACCACTGGGCGACCGTCTCGATCAACGGCCCGATGGCGCGCCGCGTGCTGGGGAGGGTCTGCCGGGACGTGGACCTGTCCGCCGGGGCGTTCCCGTTCATGTCGGTGCGGTCGGGGACGGTCGCCGGGGCAGAGGCCCGGATCTTCCGCATCAGCTTCGCCGGCGAGCTCTCCTACGAGGTCAACGTCGAGGCGGGGCTGGGCCCCGGGGTGTGGGAGGCGGTGATGGAGGCCGGGGCCGAGTTCGGGATCACGCCGTACGGCACCGAGACGATGCACGTGCTGCGCGCCGAGAAGGGCTACATCATCGTCGGGCAGGACACCGACGGGTCTGTGACCCCGGTGGACGTTGGCGCCGGCCGAATGCTCTCGCGGGCCAAGGACTACCTCGGTCGCCGCTCGCTGGCCATGTCCGACCTTGCGCGCACCGACCGAAAGCAGCTTGTCGGGCTGCTGACCGAGGACCCGGCGGCGATGCTGCCCGACGGCGGGCAGATCGTGGAGGACCCGGACGCCCCCGTCCCGGCCCGGATGATCGGGCACGTGACCTCCACCTACCGCAGCGCGGCGCTGGGGCGATCGATCGCCCTGGCGCTCGTCGAGGGGGGCAGGGACCGAATGGGGCAGACCGTGTACGTCCCTCTCGCACGGGGGCGCCCGGTCGCAGCGCGCATCGCCGACCCGTGCTTCTACGACCCCGAGGGAGCGAGGCAGCATGTCGAGTGACGGCCCGCGGCGCGCTTCGCCGCTCGATCGCTTCTTCGCGGAGATTTCCGGAGGGCCCGGAGCGGACGGGGCCGCGGCCACCATATCCGAGCGCCCCGCCCTGGGATACCTGAACCTTCGGTGCGGCCCCGACGGCGCGGCCCGCGCGTCGGCGGCGCTGGGGCTCGAGCTTCCCGCGCAGCCCAACACGACGGCGTGCGGCGGGGCGATATCGGCGCTGTGGCTGGGCCCGGACGAGTGGCTGGTCATCACGCCCCCGGGTGCGCAGGGCCCGCTGGCGGCCTCGCTCGCGGAGGCGCTGGCCGGCGAGCACGCCGCGGTCAACGACGTCAGCGGAGGGCTGACCACCATCGTTGTGTCGGGCCCGGAGGCGCGGGCGGTGCTGGCCAGGGGCTGCACGCTGGACCTTCACCCATCGGCGTTCGAGGCCGGGGCCTGCGCCCAGACCCTGGTCGCCAAGGCCGGCGCGACGATCCGCCCCGTGGGAGAGCCTGCAGAGTGGGAGCTGATCGTGCGCAGCAGCTTCGCCGAGTACCTGGCGCTGTGGCTGCGCGACGCGGCCACGGGATGCGGGGGCGCTGCGGTCCGGTTCCGGCGGCCCGCCTAGCGCACACCGGCGGCTGTGAGTGCCCCCGGCACCCGGCACTGCCCGGACACGCCGCCATGCGCCTCCAGGTAGCCCGGCCACTGGAGGTGCCCGTCTTCCGTACGACGCGCCGGGAACGGACGACCGGTGCATGCCGGCCATCGCGGCCCCGGCGACACAGGCGGCGACTAGGCATTGCTCCGAATGGAGACCATGTCCTTCACCGTGGATCAAGTGCGTCCAGCAGGGCGCTGGCATCAACGGAGGTCGCTATCTCCCCCGGATTTCCTCGACATAGTCGTCCGCGCTAACGCCGTGGCCGAGGGCGTCCTTGCCGAGGATCCCGTATACCCGGTCAACGGGATGTTCGCCCGTCGCCCGCTTCCTGAACAGCAGTCCCCGCTGGGTGGGTCTGATCTCCACATCGACTCCGGGACTCATCCCAAGCCGCTCCCTCAGATGCTTCGGTATGGCTATCTGGCCGCGCTTGGATATCCTCATGTCCCCTCCGCATGCATGACGGATGCGGAAGATCACATCGCCCGCGACTCTCACTTGCGAAAGACCGCAGGATCAGGCACCTCCGCCGCGTGGGCAGGATTGGCCAGGCGAAGATCTGGCGAGGGCGACCGTACGGCCCCGCTGAGCCGTGGAGGCTGCTTCTCCGGTGTGCTTGTCGTGTGACTGGTGAACGGGGCCGACGACGAGCTGTATTCGGGACCCCTTAAGCCGACGGTGGACTGGGACTGCGGGAAGGGAGCCGGCGACGCGGCGGCGCGATCCGCTAGCGCGCCACGACGCTGACCTGCCGCCCCGGCACGTAGACCGCCCGGGCAACGTTCCTATCCTCGATGTGCGCGGCCACGCGCTCCGTGGAACAGCATGTCCGGGCCCGGAACGCCATCGCCGTCATTGAATCCGATTCTAGCTATCGGTATCGACGGGTCTGAACAGGATCGAGGCCGGGAGCGACGCTGGCGGCGCGCCGACCTGCCTGATGAGGTACGGGCCCCGGCCGAACCGGCGAACCGCATCCTCGGCGGCCTCTTCAAAGGACTCGTACGCGTCCACAAGCTGACCGCCGTAGAAGACGACCCACTTGCCGAAGTAGTCGGCCTCCAGAACGCTGCGCTTCTCCTCGTACGCCGAAATCTGTCCGCTGAGCGTGGACATGGTGTCCTCCCTCCCATGCTCACCCTGAGCAACGCTGTGACCGTGCCCTTGCCGCATCCCGCGCGATACCGGGAAGCCATGCGGGGCATGCGCCCCGGGGGCTCAGCCCCATGGGGCTGCCCGCTTGACGAGTTCCACGAATCTCCCCTAGGCCGGCGTCGGCACAATGGTACATGCGCACAACGGATTCCTGCCGGTCATGCAGAACTGCCTTCAGGCACGGCGCAGTGCAGGGCGTCTGTAATGTCTACACGCAGCCGCCGGACGCCGACGGCGGAGAATTCCCCCTAGCGTTGTCCGGGCGTCCTCCAACCGCGTGGAGCCTGCGGCGTTCGCTCCCGCCCCGGGGCCGGCTGCGCCTGCAACCGCCCGGGCGGACCCCCCGGCGACGCACCGCGCCGACTCCTAGCGCGCGACGACGTTAACCAGCCGCCCGGGCACGTAGACCACCCTGGCGACGCTCCTGCCCTCGGTGTGCGCGGCCACGCGCTCCGAGGCGAGCGCCAGCTCCCTGGCGGCGTCCTCGGTTATATCCGCCGGGGCCTGGATCTTGTCGCGGACCCGGCCGTTTACCTGCACGACCAGCGTGATCACCTCGTCGGCGGCTAGCTCCGGGTCCCACTCGGGCCAGCGCTGAGAGTGAACCGAGTAAGCCCCACCCGACCGCTCCCACAGCTCCTCGGCCATGTGCGGCGCGATCGGCGCGAGCATCAGCACCAGCCGCCCGACCGACGAGCGCCAGGTCTCGGGGTCCACCCCCCCGGTCTCGGCCGCGGCGGCCATGGCGTTGGTCATCTTCATGAGCGCGGCTATGGAGGTGTTGAACTTGAACGCCGAGAGGTCCTGAGTCACCGCCCGCACCGTCTTGTGCACGACGCGGTCGAGCTCCCTCGATGCACCCGGATCGGCCCCAGCGCCCCCGACGCCCTCGGGGTCCAGCGCGCAGAGAGCCCAGACGCGGCCCAGCCACCGCGACATGCCCCCGATGCCGGCGTCGCTCCAGTCCCCGCCCTGGTCCCAGGGCCCAAGGAACATCAGGTAGCAGCGGATCACGTCCGCCCCCACGCGGGCGACGTACTCGTCGGGGGCGACGACGTTGCCGCGCGACTTGCTCATCCTCGCCCCCGAGTGGGTTATGTGCCCCTGGTTGAAGAGCCGCTCGAACGGCTCGTCGAACTCGAGCATGCCCAGGTCCCGCAGCGCCCGGACGAAAAAGCGCGAGTACAGAAGGTGCATCACGGCGTGCTCGGCCCCGCCGGTGTACTGGTCCACCAGGCCCCACCGCCCGATCGCCCCGGGGTCGAACGGGCCGTCGGCGAAGCGCGGGCTGGCGAAGCGAAGGAAGTACCAGGACGAGTCGACGAAGGTGTCCATCGTGTCGGTCTCGCGCCGCCCGGGCCCGGCGCAGCGCGGGCAGTCGACGTTGACGAAGCCCTCGTGGAGCGTGAGCGGCGACTCCCCGGTCGGCCGGAACTCGGCGTCGGAGGGAAGCAGCACCGGCAGGTCTCTCTCGGGGACCGGGACCGTGCCGCACTCGTCGCAGTAGATGACCGGGATGGGCGTGCCCCAGTAGCGCTGGCGCGATATCAGCCAGTCGCGCATCCGGTACACCACCGAGCGCCTCCCCCACCCGGTCTCCTCGGCGTGGTCGGCGATCCGCTCCCTGCCCTCGTCGCTGGAAAGCCCGTCGAAGGGCCCGGAGTTGACCTGCCGTCCCGGCCCGACGTACGCCTCGGCCAGCTCGCCGCCGTCCCATCCCGTGGGCGCCACCACGACGCGCACCTCCAGCCCGTAGGCGCGGGCGAAGGCGAAGTCGCGCTCGTCGTGGGCCGGAACCCCCATCACTATCCCCGTGCCGTAGCTAAGGAGCACGTAGTCGCCGACCAGGACCGGCACGCGCTCTCCGCTAAGGGGGTTGATGCAGTGGGCCCCTGTGAACACGCCCGTCTTGGGCCTGTCTGCGGCGAGGCGCTCTATCTCGGTGCTTCGGCGCGCGCGCTCCGCGTAGGCCTCGACCTCGGCGCGGCGCTCGGGGGCAGTGATGCGCCCGACCAGCGGGTGCTCGGGGGCCAGGACGACGAAGGTGACCCCGTAGACGGTGTCGATGCGCGTGGTGAAGGTCTCGAGGCGGGGCTCCTCTAGGCCCAGGTGCGAGATATCGAAGCCGATCGTCACGCCCTCGCTGCGCCCTATCCAGTTCGCCTGCATGGCGTTGATGCGGTTGGGCCAGTCGATGCCGGAGCGGTCGAGGAGCTCCTCGGCGTAGGCGGTGATGCGGAAGAACCACTGGTTGAGGTCGCGCTGGATGACCTCGGCCCCGCAGCGCTCGCAGCGCCCGTCGACCACCTGCTCGTTGGCCAGGACGGTGTTGTCGGCCGGGCACCAGTTGGCCGGGGCGTAGGCCTGGTAGGCGAGGCCCTTCTCTAGGAACCGCAGGAAGAACCACTGGTTCCAGCGGTAGTACTCGGGGTCGCAGGTGACCACCTCGCGCTCCCAGTCGTAGATCGTGCCCATCGACCGCAGCTGGCGGCGCATGTTGGCGATGTTGGACATCGTCCACTCGGCCGGGTGTATGCCGCGCTTGATCGCGGCGTTCTCGGCCGGCAGGCCGAAGGCGTCGAAGCCCATCGGGTGCAGGACGTTGTAGCCCTGCATGCGCCTAAAGCGCGCGTGGGCGTCGGACGGGGCCATCGCGTACCAGTGGCCTATGTGCAGGTCGCCCGACGGGTACGGGTACATCGTCAGCTCGTACCACTTGGGGCGCGGGTCGTCGTCGCTGACGCGGTGCAGCCCCGTCTCGTCCCAGCGCGCCTGCCAGCGGGCCTCTATCTCGGCGTGGTCGTACGGGGGGGCTTGCGTTCGGGCGGAGGTCATCGGGAAGGGGGCGCGCTGCGTGCGGGCCCGTGCGGATAGGTTAAACCCGGGCGCCGGGCGCGCTCAAGGCCCGGGAGGGGTCCAGTTCGAGGGCGGGATGTTGTGGTTGATGCGGAACATGTTCCCCGGGTCGTACCTGTCCTTGAGGGCGGTCAGCCGCGCGGCGCGGCCGGGCCCGAACGAGCGGCGGATGCGCTCCGCCGGCTCCGGGGGCCCGTCGTCGCTCTGGTAGTTGGAGTAGCCGGCGGCGGCGAGGTGCGGCGCCATCAGGTCCGATGCGCGCCTCGACCAGGCGATCGAGCGCTCTGCGTCCGCGGGGTCGGGCCAGCCCCCGTCGGCGAGGAAGCTGAGGGGCGCGGCGCGGTGGCCGAACGCCGCGTGGTCCTCCGCCACCCGTCCGGCGGCGCCGCCGAGCGCCTCCAGCGACACCGTGTGCCCGTAGCGCATGTCGAGCTGCGCCGCGGCGATGAGGGCGTCGATTGCGCCAGCGTCGAGCCTCTGGAGATACGCTGAGCGCCAGTAGTGGCCCATCGGCGGCGGGGGAGGCGTCTCGTAGATGCGCTGGTGGGCGGCGTACGGGCGCGGCCCGACGTCGTCGTAGAGCGCCGGCGCCGCAGATCGCAGGGCGTCGATCCACCGCCCGGCCCCGGCGGCGGACCCGAAGTAGCAGGGCACGAGCGCGGCGATGGGCCCGAGGTCGCGGTCGGTGGTAAGCAGCGCGGCCGCGGACAGGCTGTCGGGGGCCTCGGCCATGACGTCGCGGTAGGCGGAGAGCACCGAGCGCGCCGCGCCGTGGGGGAACTTGAGCCAGCCGGCGACGACCTCGGTCACCGGGTGGAGGGCGAACTCAAAGCGCGTCACGACCCCGAAGTTGCCCCCGCCGCCCCGCAGCCCCCAGAGCAGCTCACGGTCGCCTGCCTCCGACGCCTCGACGATCTCGCCGGACGCGGTTACGACGCGTGCGGCGGTCATGTTGTCGCAGGCGTGGCCGACCAGTCGCGAGAGCCAGCCCATGCCGCCGCCGAGCGTCAGGCCGGCGACGCCCGTGGTCGAGACGACGCCGCCCGTCGTGTGCAGCCCGTGCGCCTCCCCGGGCCCGTCGACGTCCGACCAGCGGGCGCCGCCCTCAACCAGCGCCGTGCGGGACGCGGCGTCGATGGACACGGACCGCATGTGGGAGAGGTCTATGACCAGCCCCCCGTCGCAGACGCCGGCCCCGGCGACCGAGTGGCCTCCTCCCCTGACCGCGAGTGCGGATGGGCCGGTCTCGGCGGCGAAGCGCACCGCGGCGGCGACGTCGGCCTCGGTCAGGCACCGGACGACGGCGTCCGGGCGGCGGTCGATCATCGTGTTCCAGACGGCGCGGGCGTCGTCGTAGGCGGCGTCGCCCGGGCGCACCACGTCCCCGGAGAGGTCGCGGTCGAGGGCACGCAGCAGGGACGGGGTCATGACGGAGGGCCGCAGGCGGCTGCGATTATACGGTCCGTCAGGGGCCTCGCGCCTGCGCAGCGGCACGGCATGGGGCCTGCGCAAGATCCGGCACCGGCGGCGAATGAGGCAGAGCCCCGGGAGGCCCGCAATTCTTCGGGTGCCGGCAGCCGCAACACCGGTGCGGCATCAAGCCCTACCCGCACTGCAGCCCGAATGCGGCCTCAGAGGGAAGGCAAATGGCCAGGCGATTTGCCTTCCCGAATCCCCTACGGGGGCGCAAGGATTCCTGGGGGCACTCGCCCAGCCACAGTCATGCCGGGCGCGCCCTGAGCAGGGCGGAGAAGCCCGCCTGCTCAAAGTCGCGGTCGTAGGCCAGCGCCTCCGTGATGCCGCGCTCCTCCATGACCAGGAAGCTCGCGCAGTCTGTCAGGCTCCATTCCTGGTCACCTAGAGGCGTAGCGCTGCGCGGCGGCCCTGAACTGCGGGTCCGTCTGCGGGATGATCTCAACGCCAGGGTCGCCGTCGGGGTCCTTCAGCAGTTCGGCGACATGCTGTCGGCCGCCCTCGCCGCTCCCCGCCACTGCATTGAACGCCTCCGTCAGCGTCATCTGCGTCGTCACGTCCGACACTTCGCCCAGGCCGGCAGCCAGGGCAGTAGCCCCAACGTGGTGCTGATCTTTGGGAGACAGCAGGGCGATCCAGCAGTCGGCATCCGCAAAGGGCGTTCGCATCAGCCCTCCCCCCAGGGACGGCCGTAGAGGTAGTGCTTCTTGTTCTCGGCCAGATCGGCAGGCATACCGTCCCAGGTGTCGGATGGCAGCTGCGTCTGGCGCGCCTGCACCTTTCGGAGTATGCGCAACATGGGACCATCCTCCTGCGCTTGGTCAGACTGCGGCGCCTGCGCCACCGACACCGTCACCTCCTGACCCTCCTTGAGATCCAGGGGCTCAAGTGGCCTGAGGACGCCCCTCTCGTATCTGGCCTTCACGATTGCCATCATGGCCCATCCTCTCACGGACGTGTCGGTGTCAGTCGCGGAGACCCGCGGTCCGACCATCGCCAGATGCCGCAGGCACTCTAGGAGTGTGTACTGCATATCAGCACGAGGCCCGTGGGTCAACATCCTTCCCGGCGAGCGGGACACCGACGGGCGACGGTCGCTCTCGGCGTCCCGCCGTGCGCCGAGCCGCGCAGCCGCGCGATGCCCGTCACCCGGTCCGGCCACGAAGGGTCCTCTCTCAGCTGGACTGAAAGTGTTCACGGTTGATGAGCTGCGGAGCTGCTCAGACTGGGAATATGACTGCGTTACGTCAATTGGCGACCCGGGGCCGCGGCTTCCGGCCCCGTCCTGCGCGTCCGGGTGGCTGAATCATTGAACTCCCCACAGCGACCGCGGGACAGTCTCCGCTGCAGACATGCGGGCGATTGCCCCACCGTCTGCCGCGGTTGGGCGGAACCGCTGCGGGTAGGTGCACGGCGTGGGCGTCTTCAACTGGCCCATTCGGCTGGACGGCATGGAAGATCAGCGGTCGCTGGGGGTGGACGCGATGGCTGACGCAGTCGCCGGCTACACCATTGTGACCCGCCAAGCAGTTGAGGGATCTTGGGGTGACCCCCATCGACAGGACACGGCTCGTGCTGGCCAACGGACGCCCCGCAGAGCATGACACCGGATGAGGCCGTGGCGACCATCAAGGGGCGGAGCATCCACGCCCTGACGGTCTTCGGAAGCGACGACGCCCGGGCCTTGCGGGGCACCTATACGCTGGACGGGATCCGCCTTGCGGCGGACCCGGCCCGCGGCAGACTCGTTCCCGCCACTACCGCCTAGGCATAGCCCCCAGGCCGCCAGCGCCCTGCCCGGCCTGAATCCGCTCCCGGCAGGCACGGTGTGCGTCAGCGCAGGGCCGGCGTCGGCGCCATGGCCACCTGCCGAGGGATCAGGAGCCCGGTCGCGCTCACTCGCGGATTTGCTTGGCCTCCGTCAACTCTCAAGGGCGAGCAGAGCTAGGGCGACGAGTGCCATCATCGCCTCGCGGCCCTAGCTAGACATCAGAATCAGGCTCATATGCCAGTTCACTGGCGCGTAGTGGTCGCAATCCCGTGTAACAGACCCCATATGTTCCGCCAAGCGCCCCTCCACGCGCACGCACAAGGGCCGTTCCTTAGAGTATCTGCTTGGCAAGCAGAAGGGCGATCCAATTGCCGGCATCCGCAAAGAGCGTCAACATCAGTCCTCCTCGCGGGGATGGCCATAGAGGCAACGACTCCTATCCTCGGCCAGATCGGTAGGCATACCGTCCCAGATATCGGAGGGCAATTGCATGTGGCACGCCTAGACCTTTCGGAGTGTGCGCAACAGGGGACCATCCACCTGTCCTTGATTGAACCGCAGCGTCTGCGCCAGTGACACCGTCACCTCAAGGTAGCTTCAGAAGGCGTGCAAAAGATCAGGCAGTGTACTCTCCCTCTGAGGTCGTAACGGGCCGGAGAGTCGGAGGTGCCTCGCTGACTCCCACGGCACCGACACCCCCCAACTTGAGGACACCAGCGCATCGACCCTTGGCAGACCGGCTACAGCCCGCACGTCGAATGCGTGATCCGCAAGCGCCACCGCACGGCGGTTGCCGCTCCCCCTCACTCTCCGATGCGCACGCCCCCCGGGATGCTATCTTTGCAGCCTCTCCAAGGCACTTTCCCCGGGCAGGACATGGGAGCGCAGGATTGACACACGACGGGGGCCCCCCGCCCCACACCAGAAACCACTGGGCAAAGTCGGACCGACAGAACAGGCGGCGCATCCACCTCCTTGAGCACCACCTCGCGGATGTGGGAGCGTGCTTCGAGGCGTTGATGAGGCAGCCGACGATCAAGAAGCGGCTTGCGGCGACCGCCGGCCTCGAAGACCTAGGCGAATCGCTCGTCGCGCGACTCTCGGCGTTCGCGGCCCTCCACGACATCGGCAAGGTCAACATGGGGTTCCAAACCCAGATTTGGAACAGCGACGAGCTTCGCTGGGGGCCCAGGCCAACGAGGGCCTCGCACGTCAACGAAATGGTCCCGGTGATCACCGACCGCGACTACGAGACCGCCGACTGGTTCTTTGAGAGGCTGGGGTGGGACGACCTCCTCGGCTGGGACGAGAGCGGGGGCACGACGGCTTGCGCGATGCTGATAGCCACTCTCTCGCACCACGGCAGGCCGCTGAGCCTCGATAGCGAGCTGATGGAGAATCCGGCCATCTGGTGCCGGTACGGCGATCTGGATCCCGAGGAATGCGTTGAGCGCGTCGGCCGACTGCTTCGCCTCTGGTTCCCCGCGGCCTTTGCTGCGGGCGGGCAGCCGTTGCCATGCGCTCCCGCCTTCCAGCACATGTTCCTAGGCCTGTGCACCTGGGCGGACTGGATGGGGTCGGACGAGCGGTACTTCAGGTTCTGTGACCAGCCGGACGACGACTACATCGAGACGGCGCGCAGGCGGGCCGACAGGGCCGTATCCGCCTTAGGACTGGACGTGTCCTTACAGAGGGACCGCTTCAGGCTCAAGGGCGTGCCCGAATTCGCGGGGCTGTTCGGTATAGACGGTCCGCCCAACGCGATACAGCGGGCCGCCACTCGCGAGGTGCCCCTCAAACGAGGGCTCGTCATTGTCGAGTCCGAGACCGGCTCCGGCAAGACAGAGGCAGCGTTGTGGAGATTCGCGGGCATGTACCGGAAAGGACTGGTGGATGGCCTCTACTTCGCTCTTCCGACCCGTTCCGCCGCAGTCCAGATCCATGGCCGCGTCGAACGGTTCGTCTCCGGTCTCTTCCCCGACTGCACTCCCCCGGTCGTCCTCGCGGTGCCCGGCTACGATCCCGGCAACCACGCGGAGGGCGTTGCGATGCGGTACCGCGAGCCTCGGGAGGAGGTGGGGCAGCGCGGCGACAGGCCGTGGGCGTCGGAGAACCCGAAGCGCTACCTCGCCGCCCAGTTCGCCGTCGGCACTGTGGACCAAGCGATGCTGGGAGCCCTCCAGGTCAAGAACGCCCACATGCGAGCCGCGTGCCTCGCACGCAACCTACTGATAGTCGACGAGGTGCACGCATCCGACACCTACATGGGCGCGGTCCTTGAGGCACTGCTCAACTCCCATCTGGGAGCGGGCGGCCACGCGCTCCTGATGTCGGCAACGCTCGGCTCGGTGGCCCGCAGTCGGTTGCTGGGACGTGAGAGCGGGAACGTCGACGAAGTTCCTACGCTCGACGAAGCGGTGCGCACTCCGTACCCGGCCGTGAGCACATCAACGGACACGGGCGGGAGCCTCATTGAGGTCGGAGAGAGCGACCAGGACAAGCGCGTCAATATTGAGGCGAGCCCCACTATGCACGACTTTGACGGCACCGCACGGCGCGCGCTTGAGGCGGCCCGCAGGGGCGCCAGAGTGCTGGTCGTACGCAACACTGTCGGCCACGCGATGAGCACCCAGATGGCACTTGAAGAACTGGCCGGAGCTGACGATGCGGGCCTGCTGTTCAAACTGAAGGGGAGGACGACCCTCCACCACGGACGTTTCGCCGCCTGTGACCGTGCGATGCTCGACCGCCGCGTGGAGGAGGTGCTCGGTAGGGGCAGGCAGCCCGGGGGCCGTGTCGTGGTCGGCACCCAGACGCTGGAGCAGTCGCTCGACATCGACGCTGACTTGCTTCTTACCGACCTGTGCCCAGTCGACGTCCTCCTCCAGCGCATCGGCCGCCTGCATCGTCACAGCGGCATCGACAGGCCGAACGCCCACGCCTCGCCCGCCTGCATAGTGCTGACGCCACCGGGCAACGATCTGGCCCGGCTACTAGCCGATGGTCGGAACGCCAACGGCCTTGGTCCCAAAGGTCACGTCTACCCCCGCCTAGCCATCCTTGAAGCGACGCGGCGCCTAGTGGCGGAACATGACGAGTGGCGCATCCCCGAGATGAACCGCCTCCTGGTCGAGCGTGCCACCCATCCCGATGTACTTGAGCGCATCGCCGGAAAGATGGGCGAGGATTGGGTGGAGGACGAGACTAGGGCTCAGGGCATCCGGCTATCGGACAGGCAGTTCGCCAAGGGTCACCTCGTCAGAAGAGACCTGTCGTTCCTGGATGACAACCAGCAGGTGCAGTTCGCCGACGCAGAGGAGAGGGTACGGACGCGGTTGGGTGACGACCGGGTCCGACTGGACTTTGCCCCGCGCCAGCCCAGTCCGTTCGACGGCTCGCAGGGCATCGACGAGCTTGCCGTCTCCGTGCGCTGGCTACCGGATTGTGCGGTGCACGGAGCGATTGCCGCCACCGCGATGGATGGCGGCTTCACCTTCCAAGTCGGTCAGAAGTGCTTCCAATATGACCGGCTGGGACTGCGGCTCTGGGAGCAGTCCCAGCCGGTCAGCGACCCCGCGCGTGCGGGGAAACTCACGCCGAGTGCGTGCTAGGAAACCGCGCTGAGTTGGTGCACGCAGGCCTATTCCCGCGGAGGCGGGACGGGCAGGCGGACCGCCGAGTTGACTCCAACTCCCTGATATCATACAGTGAATGCGTGGACCAATTCAGCGGCCCATTCTAGCGCGGGGCAAAACTGGAGAGGGGACTTAAGGACATGGCACGGTGGCGAGAGGACCGGCTAAACCAGTTGGACGACGCACTAAGGCGCAGCGAGGCGCGCCGCGACTGGGCGCAGGCCGAGTTCGCCTCCATCGATTTCCAGTGTCGCACCCTCAGATCGGCGATCGCGATCCTCCACGATCTGGAAAACCCCCGCGGAACGGACGTTCTTGACATCATCCAAGCCGGTCTATAGAGTAGCACGGCCGTTCGCAAATGTGAATCAGCAGATAATGGGGGAAGCCAGCCTGTACAACATCCTTACCGAGCCTTTGATTCGGCTGAACACGTCCAATGATTCCCTCGTAGAGGCGTCTCTGCCGGAGACCTACGCTGAGCTCATCGCGGACAGGGTGGAGTCCTTCCCCGCCCTGCGCCCCCACCAGCGCCATGCGTGGCATGCCTTCCTTGTGCAGCTGGGAGCCTTGGCGCTCCACAACGCAGGCGGCGACGAACCCCCCACCAAAGCAACGGCATGGGCCGAAATGATACGAAGCCTGACGCCGGAGTTCCCCGGCGACGAACCCTGGCACCTAGTCGTTGATGACATCACCAAGCCTGCCTTCCTGCAACCCCCTGCGTCGGCCGCTGACAAGCTGGCGGATTACAGAAGCACCGTTGAGACACCCGACGAGCTAGACCTGCTCGTCACATCCAAGAATCACGATGTCAAGTCGGCAGTCGCCGTAGCAGGCGGGCTCGACGACTTGGTAATGGCGCTCGTCAGTCTCCAGACCTCTGAGGGATTCGCGGGGGCCGGTAACTACGGCATTTCGCGCATGAACGGTGGACTTGGCAGCCGCCCCGCGTTCAGCATCACGCCCTCGACCCGGACGGGCGGTCACGTCCGCCGCGACATCACCGTCCTCCTGCAGCGCCGCTCCGAACTGCTGGACAACTCGCCCATGCGGGAAGACGGCATTGCCCTCCTCTGGACGGAGCCCTGGGACGGGTCCAAGGCTGAGTCGCTGCTATTGGACGCCCTAGACCCCCTGTACATTGAAACTTGTCGCCGGATACGGCTCCACGCAGGGGCCGACGGAAGGTTGCGCGCCATTCGGGCGACGTCGAAGGCGACGCGCGTCGACGCCAAGGCGCTCAACGGGGTGACCGGTGACCCCTGGACCCCCGTCGACCGGGCCAGCGGCAAGTCGCTAACGCTCGCCGCCGGTGGATTCACATACAAGCGCATGGTGGACTATCTCATCAAGTGGGATCAGCCGGTCCTGTGCAGACCCACGCCCGAGGAGGCCCGATCCACTGGCACCATGGCGCTCGTGGCCCGGGGGATGGTGCGCGGGCAGGGAAAGACCGAGGGCTACCACGAGCGCACCGTCCCGGTACGCACCAAGTTGCGCTCGGCCATGATGCGGCGGGGGCAAGAGGCCGACGACCTCGGCCGGATCGCCAGTGAACGTATTGAGCAGGTCGGGGTGGTTCAACGGATTCTCAGCCATGCGATTCAGTTCTTCCTCGCCAGGGGCGATGCAGACAGGGTCAGCGCCGAGCACCGGGGGCGCGCTCGCCCCTGGCTCAACCGGCTGGACGAGATCGTGGACGCGCGATTTTTCGACGCCCTACAGGAAGAATTCGAGGCTGATGGCCGGGACGAAAGGCGACGCATCCGCTACGCATGGCTGATGAACGACCATGGGGATGGCGTCGTGGATCACGCTCGCCACACCCTGACCAGCGCCGTCACCTCCCTACCTTGCCCCGACATCGAACGCTACAAGGCGCGCGTCGCGGCCGAGGGGCTGTTTGAGGGACGCATTAGGGGAAACAAGGGGCTGCCGGCCCTGTTTGCGCCGGAAGGGAGATGACGATGACCTCAATTACAACCGACGCCGCCTCGCCCAGGGTCGACGGCCAGGACGAGCGGCGCGATGCCTGGGGGGATACGGCCGTCAAGTTCGCAAGGCTGATGGCCTTAGAGAGCTTCGGCAGGGGTGACTTGGCAGAACTCCGAAGGATGAACCCAGATTCCGTCGACTCCCCGGTGCTGATGGGGCTTCTGGCGCAGGAGGATTTGTTCGGTGCACGCGAAGTCGAAGCCAAGTGGGCGCTGATCGTTCATGGAATCGCCATCATGACCCCCAGAGGCGGCCCCGGTGGAGAGGCCAAGACGGCGCACGATGGACAGATGCCCGTCGGCCGAGCGCTATACCTCGGAGCCGAGACGACCCGGGAGCAAGGCCAGGGCTTCTACAGCGAGACCCGTCTCAAGCGGCTGCTGAGCTCTCGCGGAGGCATGACTCGCGCGCTGCTATCAAGGGCATTTCGGATGCTGGCCGCCTCACGCGTCACCTTCAACTGGCGGGAGATGGCGAACTTCATTCGCTGCGACGGTTTCGACGAGGAGGCGGCCGAGCGTAGCCGCTATCGAATCGCCCGCGAGTACTTCCGGGCCCAGAGTCGGTCGCGGGCGGCTTCCACCGAAGGCAAGTAGCAATAGACCACAATTGGTTGGGGAGAAACGAGATGACTGCACCAAGATTCCTACAGATACACACACTGCACTCTCACTCAGCGGCGCTGCTTAACAGGGACGACAGCGGCCTCGCCAAGCGCATGCCGTTCGGGGGTGTGACCCGCACTCGCGTGTCCTCCCAGTGCCTCAAGCGGCACTGGCGCACGGCGGACGACGAGTTTGCGGTCGGCAACATAGACGGCTCTCAGGACGCCATCCGCTCAAGGGAGACCGTGACGCGAAGAGTCCTGCAGCCGCTCCGCGACTCCGGCGGCTACGCCGCAGACATCCTCGACGGCGTCGAGGTCGAGTTCCAGAAGGGGGTGTACGGGGACAGCGGCTCCACCAGATCCGGACGGCAGCCGCTCCTGCTGGGATTGCCGGAGGTAGAGTACCTGCAGGCACAGGCCCGAGCGATATGTGAGGCCAACCGCGGCGACGCGAGCGCCGCCATCGAAGCGGCAAGGCTGCTGTTCAGCGACAGCCGGGCAAACGAGCAGCGCGAGAACTTCCGTGCGTTCCGGCGCAGCGCTGCGCTGCCGGGCGGACTCATCGGCGCGCTCTTCGGGAGGATGGTCACCTCGGACCCAGGTGCCAACATTGACGCGGCCGTCCACGTGGCACACGCATTCACGGTCCACGCTGAGGAGTCCGAGAGCGACTACTTCTCAGTGGTGGACGACCTGCAGCCGCCCGACGAGGACCCCGGCGCCGACCACATCGGCGACACGGAGCTCACCGCCGGTCTCTTCTACGGCTACGCCGTCGTCGACGTGCGCTGCCTCGTCTCGAACCTAACAGGTTGCGAGGCGGCGGACTGGCAGGAGGCGGATCGCGAGCTCGCGGCCAAGGTAGTCGAGCACCTCATACACTTGATCGCGACCGTATCGCCCGGCGCGAAGCTCGGCTCTACAGCGCCGTACGACTACGCCAACCTGATGCTAGTGGAGGCGGGGGCTAGGCAGCCGCGCAGCCTAGCCAACGCCTTCCGGAAGCCGGTGGAGCCACAGGTCGACGCGGCCACAACGGCGCTAGCCTGCCACCTAGCCAAGCTGGACGGGGCCTACGGGGCGCGGGAGGTGCGCCGCGTAATGTCCCTGGATCAGCACGACATGCCCGGGGCCCAGCGCGTCCGCCTGGACGATCTCGCTGAGTGGGCGGCGGATGCCATCCGCGAAGCCAAGGCGGGGTAGGCTGTGCGCCACCTGCTCATGAACCTAGAAGCGCCTCTCATGGCGTTCGGCGGCGAGACGATCGACAACTACGGTGTGACCCGCCGATTTCCGGCGGTGTCCATGCTGACCGGGCTGCTCGCCAACGCGTTGGGCTGGCGGCGTATTGAACGCGAACGCCACCAGCGGTTGCAGGACCGTCTCGTCTTTGCAGCTCGCATCGACCGCGAGCCGGCCGGCGGCGCTCGGCTGACTGACTTTCAGACGGCACAGCTCGGCAAGGACGACGAGGGCTGGACGACGCGGGGGAAACCCGAGGGCCGCGCCGGGGGCGCGAACACATACCAGGCCCCTCACCTGCGCTACCGAGACTATTTCGCCGACATGCGCGTAACCGTTGCGCTGCGGCTGAATCCGGATGACGAATCCCCTACCCTCGAAGATCTGGCCCTGGCACTGGATGAACCGGCGCGGCCTCTCTTCATTGGGCGAGGTCCCTGCCTGCCTTCCGGGCCGGTGTTCGTGGACTTCACCGATGCGGAGACGACACTGGCGGCGCTGCTGTCCTGGCCGTTGGAATCCTGGAACGATGCGCTGTCCAAGGCCCCGGGGCGGAGAACAGAAGCGGAGCGCGGCGCCCCCGTTCGGGTCAGCCTGCTCTGGCCCGACGGTGAACAAGTACAGTCCATCCCAGCAAGCTGGGACTACATGCTCACCGACCAGAGAAACTGGGTCTCGGGGCTTCACGGCGGGGGGCGGCGAGTCTTCGAAGGGGCTGTCCCGCATGACCGATTCCCAGCACGGGAGGAGCGGCCGTGACCACCAACATGATACGCGCGGACATGGACCTGCGCGCCTTCTATCGGTGGGCGGGTGCGAGGGGCATGATCAGCCGTGGCGCATTCGATCCCGGCTTCGCCATGCACTGCCTCCTAACCGAGAGCTTCGGGCGAGAAATGGCGCCCAAGCCATTTCGCATGATCATTCCGCGGGACCGCGACAGCGTAGGAGGTACGTTCTACGCGTACTCGCCCTGCACGGCCGATGACCTCCGAGAGACTGCGGAGGTCTTTGCGTGCCCGCTCCAGTCCACGATACTGCCGGCTCAGAGCATCTGCGACAAGGCGATGCCCGAGTCGTGGCGCAGGGGGCGGAGACTCGGCTTCGAGGTTCTCGTCCGGCCCATCGTGAGATGCGGGAGGGGTTCCGGCAGGCCGGGCAGTGAGCGGGACGCCTTCCAAGCCGAGGCTGAGCGCCACCCGAGAGGTGAATCCGCAATCAAAAGGGAAGACGTCTACCGCGACTGGCTTTCCGCAAGGCTTGCACGAAGCGGCGCATCGCTAAAGGAGGCGCGGCTCAGGTCGTTCCGCAGGGTGCGTGTGGTGCGTAAGCTCGGCAAGCACGCTTCCGAAGGGCCGGACGCCGTGATGCAGGGAACCCTTGAGGTGACTGACCCGACGGACTTCGCACAGCTTATTGCCAGTGGTATCGGACGCCATCGCGCCTACGGTTACGGGATGCTGCTGCTGCGCCCCGCTTCCAGTTCGGCGCGGTAACGGGTGCGTCCGGCCCCCATTTCCACGCACCTTAACAACCTAATATCGCAATTGGGAGGCAACTGGACGTGCTGAGGGGCAGGCTGGGGCTCGAAACGGCGAGAATTCCGCACGCGGATCGCCAAGGGCTCCTATGGTTGAGTCGAGGGGCGCTGACCGTAAGGGACGGTACGCTGCGCTTTGAGCGTAACGCCGACCCCGATTCGGGAAGCCCCCTCGACTCCGGTGAATACGGCATCCCTTTCCAATCGCTTTCGATGATCCTGTTGGGTCCGGGGTCCACCGTCAGCCATGACGCCCTGCGCTTGATGGCACGGCACGGCACCGCCCTCGTAGCCGTGGGTGAGGACGGCGTAAGGTGCTACACGGCGCCGCCATTGATGCCTGACGCGTCCGACGTCGCACGCAGGCAGATGCGCGCCTGGGGGGACGCAGACGGCAGCCGCATCACCGTTGCCCGCAAGATGTACGCGATGCGTTTGGGGGAGGTGCTTCCCCACCAGGGCATCGAAGCCCTGAGGGGAATTGAGGGCGCTCGCATGAAGCGCACCTATCAGAATCTCGCCCAGCGATACGGGATACCGTGGAGGGGCCGCCGCTACGACAGGTCAAATCCCCTTGCTGCGGACATTGCCAATCAGGCGATCAACCACGCTTCCGTCGCCGTCACGTCAGCGGCAGTGATAGCCGTGACGTCGGTGGGGGCGATTCCCCAACTGGGATTCATCCACGAACACAGTGGTGACGCGTTCGCTCTGGACATCGCCGACCTGTTCCGCGATGCGATCTTGCTTCCCGCGGCCTTCAAGTCGGCGAAGACAGTCATGGAGAATCCAGGTCTGGACATAGAGCGGCAAACTCGTCGGACGACCGGGGAGATGCTGCGAACCGAGCGAGTCATTCCCAAGATGATCGACCGTATCAAGACACTCTTCCAGGACTTTGGTTCTTGCGAGGGTGCGTCCGCACACTCTGCGGACAACAGCTTGCGAGGTGCCAGATGACCGTAGTCGTCACGGTCAACGTTGAGGCACGGTACCGCGGATTTCTGGCATCCGTTATGTTAGAAATGGCGGCCGGCGTTTACACCAGTCCGCGAATGACCAGTGGCATTCGGGATCGGATTTGGGATGTCTTGAGTCGCTGGTACTACGATTCCGGCAGGGGTGCCATAGTCATGACGTGGAGCGACCCAGCGGCCGTCGGAGGGCAGCGCATGCGACTATTGGGCGAGGCTCCCAAGACCATTGTGGATGCCGACGGGGTGTACTTGGTTAGGTACAGCTAGAGTATTCGAAATCTGAATAAAGCCCTCCGCATTAGATTACGTCTTCAAGAGGTTCCCCCGCACCCGCGGGGATAGACCCCACAGGGTGGTGCCGTCGGATACGGCGCCCCGGGTTCCCCCGCACCCGCGGGGATAGACCCTCACGGGGCCCCGCCAACCCGAACGCGGCCTCGGTTCCCCCGCACCCGCGGGGATAGACCTTCGGAGCCGCGGCGCTCGAGCCCGAGGGTCTCGGTTCCCCCGCACCCGCGGGGATAGACCCCACCTTCCCTTCGACGCCGCCTTTGAGGAAGCGGTTCCCCCGCACCCGCGGGGATAGACCGGACGAGGACGGGAAGGTCGAGCTGCTCCGGTCGGTTCCCCCGCACCCGCGGGGATAGACCCCTCCTCGCCGTCTACATGGGCGCCGGGGCCAAGGTTCCCCCGCACCCGCGGGGATAGACCGGCGCCGGCATCGGACACGCTGACGGCCACGGCGGTTCCCCCGCACCCGCGGGGATAGACCGTGCTCGTCACCATCCTTGACCTGCAGGCCGAGGGTTCCCCCGCACCCGCGGGGATAGACCCGTGATCCCCGGCGCCGGTTCATCCGTCAGTTCGGTTCCCCCGCACCCGCGGGGATAGACCGTCCAGTATCTGCCCGGCTTCGGCCTTGCTGATGGTTCCCCCGCACCCGCGGGGATAGACCCGAGGGAGGCCCTAACGGGGGAGCTTTGGACACGGTTCCCCCGCACCCGCGGGGATAGACCTTGCGGTGCCAGTCGCCTGCGATTGTGACGGGTGGTTCCCCCGCACCCGCGGGGATAGACCGGACGTACTGGCCGATATCGAGCGCGGCCACGAGGTTCCCCCGCACCCGCGGGGATAGACCGCGATCACCGCGCGGTCAGCCTTGCCGGCGGACGGTTCCCCCGCACCCGCGGGGATAGACCCCGTTCCCGCTGCTTACTGTCCATCTGCCTAGAGGTTCCCCCGCACCCGCGGGGATAGACCCTGCGCGCGCATCAGCTGCCGGCTTTTACGATTGGTTCCCCCGCACCCGCGGGGATAGACCCCGCCGTGACTGCCGTCGCGGCCGGCTCGATGAGGTTCCCCCGCACCCGCGGGGATAGACCCGGGCGCATCGCCAAGGCGGAGGCACAGGCATTGGTTCCCCCGCACCCGCGGGGATAGACCCAGCACCCCCCCCCCCGCGCCGGTACGGGAGCATGGTTCCCCCGCACCCGCGGGGATAGACCCAAGGCGATTGCGCCCTCGGGCGTGGATGGGAGGGTTCCCCCGCACCCGCGGGGATAGACCCCTGCTGAACCGGCAAGGCTCGGCATGCAGCATGGTTCCCCCGCACCCGCGGGGATAGACCCATTACGCAGTGATGGGCGGCCGGGGACGGCGAGGTTCCCCCGCACCCGCGGGGATAGACCGCGCATAGGCATCCTGATGGACCCGCCGTACCTGGTTCCCCCGCACCCGCGGGGATAGACCTCGCCGTGTGCGCATACGTTGACGTTGTCCGATGGTTCCCCCGCACCCGCGGGGATAGACCCCCGCCTTCCACAGGCGCCGCTCGACGGCCCATGGTTCCCCCGCACCCGCGGGGATAGACCCATTACAGTGATGGGCGGCCGGGACGGCGAATCGGTTCCCCCGCACCCGCGGGGATAGACCTGCGGCGGCCCGGTCCCAAGCCCGGGCAATCCGGGTTCCCCCGCACCCGCGGGGATAGACCGTACTGGCCGGTCTCGGAGATCACCCCGTTGTCGGTTCCCCCGCACCCGCGGGGATAGACCCCCGGGCCCGAATCCAGACCGCGGGAGGCCTGAGGTTCCCCCGCACCCGCGGGGATAGACCTGGCACTCCCCCTAGACAACGTCACGCGTACGCGGTTCCCCCGCACCCGCGGGGATAGACCGGAGAAGGACCGAAGCGGCTCCCAGACCATCGTGGTTCCCCCGCACCCGCGGGGATAGACCCCGCATGCCTGATACCTTAGTCTCTCCACACCCGGTTCCCCCGCACCCGCGGGGATAGACCGGGGCGCGGGGCCCTACCGCGGGATGCCCGGCGGGTTCCCCCGCACCCGCGGGGATAGACCCTCGTCGATGTTGTGCGGCGGCGGCAGCCGCGAGGTTCCCCCGCACCCGCGGGGATAGACCCACGGCGCCGAGCTGGGGGACTATGGCGTTCCCGGTTCCCCCGCACCCGCGGGGATAGACCTCGTCGGCATACTAGGCTAGGGAATCGGCCCTTGGTTCCCCCGCACCCGCGGGGATAGACCCCACAGTCAAGCTCAATCACGGGCGCATACTCTGGTTCCCCCGCACCCGCGGGGATAGACCCAACGCGTGTACAGCGACGGAACAGCCGCTAGGGGTTCCCCCGCACCCGCGGGGATAGACCCGATGGACGACTTCCGCCGCATGGTCCCACGACGGTTCCCCCGCACCCGCGGGGATAGACCCGGATGTGCGCGGGCCGGTAGAGGACAACGCAAGGTTCCCCCGCACCCGCGGGGATAGACCGGCCATATGGGACCGCCGCGGCGTCAAGATGGAGGTTCCCCCGCACCCGCGGGGATAGACCTGGTTGACGATCAGCGGACCCTCTGTCTGAAGAGGTTCCCCCGCACCCGCGGGGATAGACCTGAGATTGATCTACGAGCAGTACCGACGAGTTAGGTTCCCCCGCACCCGCGGGGATAGACCCACGCCCATATCGTAGCCCGCGAGGCCGTTCATGGTTCCCCCGCACCCGCGGGGATAGACCCATCACGGCGCACCCCGAATCGACCACAAGGTCGGTTCCCCCGCACCCGCGGGGATAGACCGTACCTGTTGGCGATGGCCGACGTTCCGGTGGAGGTTCCCCCGCACCCGCGGGGATAGACCTGTGACGACGCGGCCGCGCAGGGTGCTGGCTGCGGTTCCCCCGCACCCGCGGGGATAGACCGGTGCGATTGAGCGTGCGGGCCAGGTGAAGGCGGGTTCCCCCGCACCCGCGGGGATAGACCCTTTAGACCTGGCCAGCTGCGAGCTGGTCCGGAGGTTCCCCCGCACCCGCGGGGATAGACCTCTGCCAGTCAACGTGCGTGGGGCCCGCTAGCGGGTTCCCCCGCACCCGCGGGGATAGACCGTCACCGAATGGCCTCATTGATCGGCCCTCCTTGGTTCCCCCGCACCCGCGGGGATAGACCTCGTCTTAACCTGCCGGCCGTCGGTGTTGTAGCGGTTCCCCCGCACCCGCGGGGATAGACCCAGATAGGGGTAGTTCCACGTATCCGCCTGTATGGTTCCCCCGCACCCGCGGGGATAGACCTGCGGCAGTGTGACAAGGTCGGGCATGGGGAGTGGTTCCCCCGCACCCGCGGGGATAGACCCCCGGCGTACTGTTTCATCCGCGCGGGGTGGCGGGTTCCCCCGCACCCGCGGGGATAGACCGGCATCACGGCCGCCCGCGATGCCCGCAGCGATGGTTCCCCCGCACCCGCGGGGATAGACCCCCGATACCTGGCGGACAAGTACGGGACGACGCGGTTCCCCCGCACCCGCGGGGATAGACCGAAAACAGGTCACCCTTTGCAATGCTTGTAGAAGGTTCCCCCGCACCCGCGGGGATAGACCCCCTACCCGAAAATCCGGCATGACGCCCTGATCGGTTCCCCCGCACCCGCGGGGATAGACCCAGCATCATGGCACAGGTTAGGTTTACGCCTAGGGTTCCCCCGCACCCGCGGGGATAGACCGACGAGGCGCCGCGGCCGCCCGTCGGGCCCAGGGGTTCCCCCGCACCCGCGGGGATAGACCTGCTCAAGAGGCACCGCCCGCAACACTAACACAGGTTCCCCCGCACCCGCGGGGATAGACCCGTAGACTATGGTCTACGTCGAGGCTTGGAGCTGGTTCCCCCGCACCCGCGGGGATAGACCGGAGCCTGTGCCGGTATTTGGTGCGGATGGCGTGGTTCCCCCGCACCCGCGGGGATAGACCGCGCCCCGACTCGGTCCACCCACCGGATCACACGGTTCCCCCGCACCCGCGGGGATAGACCTTCTTCGGCCTCATGGATAGCGCCGACGAAGATGGTTCCCCCGCACCCGCGGGGATAGACCCGCGTCGGGACCACCATGGAGTCCCTCGCAAGGGGTTCCCCCGCACCCGCGGGGATAGACCCCAGACACTGACCGCATTCCCATCATACCACCGGGTTCCCCCGCACCCGCGGGGATAGACCTTCCCGCAAGAGGACGCGGTCGCGATACACGACGGTTCCCCCGCACCCGCGGGGATAGACCTAAGTCGCACAGGTCGAACGGTGGCCAAACGTGGGTTCCCCCGCACCCGCGGGGATAGACCCGTCAGGTCCTTGCGCGCGTTGAAGTGGACCATGGTTCCCCCGCACCCGCGGGGATAGACCTGTCCCATGCTGGCAACACTGCGTGACACACAGGGTTCCCCCGCACCCGCGGGGATAGACCGCACAGGGGCCCCCGCCCGCGCAGACCACGAGCGGTTCCCCCGCACCCGCGGGGATAGACCTCGCTACCATCATCAATGAACAGCTAGACAAGGGGTTCCCCCGCACCCGCGGGGATAGACCTTCCTCTATGGACGTGCGATCAGCGGGGACGTAGGTTCCCCCGCACCCGCGGGGATAGACCGCCGACGAGATGCACAGCATCGCGAACGCCATCGGTTCCCCCGCACCCGCGGGGATAGACCGAGTACGAAGACGCACTGGCACAGGTAGAGGCGGGTTCCCCCGCACCCGCGGGGATAGACCGTATGAGTTGGCGGCGGCGGTCGCTGCTCCACTGGTTCCCCCGCACCCGCGGGGATAGACCCAGCCGCCGCGCCTTCCAGTCCTGCGCCCGCGCGGTTCCCCCGCACCCGCGGGGATAGACCTGGCCATCCCGAGGGACTTCACCATCATCGATGGGTTCCCCCGCACCCGCGGGGATAGACCCGCGTAGGTACGACCATGCCCGCTCTCATAGAGGGTTCCCCCGCACCCGCGGGGATAGACCGGGTTCCGACCACGGCGCCAGCAGGACGCGGTGGGTTCCCCCGCACCCGCGGGGATAGACCGGCATGAGGTGTCCGACACGGTCCTGGGGCGGTGGTTCCCCCGCACCCGCGGGGATAGACCGTCGTCGGCGCCGAGGCCGAATCCCGCGGGCCCGGTTCCCCCGCACCCGCGGGGATAGACCCTCGATGTCCGACCATTCCTGCCCCTGGGGCAGGGTTCCCCCGCACCCGCGGGGATAGACCGTAAAGCTGCGTGTCCAGGTCGCCTATCGAGTAGGTTCCCCCGCACCCGCGGGGATAGACCGCAGGGGGCCCTCCCCAAGGACGTAGCGGACCTGGTTCCCCCGCACCCGCGGGGATAGACCCAGAGGTATTCGAACTTCTCGGGGCGTCCGACCGGTTCCCCCGCACCCGCGGGGATAGACCGTTCCGGAAGGAGATTGAGAAGCGGGGCATTGCGGTTCCCCCGCACCCGCGGGGATAGACCGACATCCTCATTCCGGTTGACGGCGTCGGCGGGGGTTCCCCCGCACCCGCGGGGATAGACCGTTTGATGACGTTATAGCCTCCGCGGTCCATTCGGTTCCCCCGCACCCGCGGGGATAGACCCGCCGCCGCCGTGCTCGAGGCGACGCGCCCCATGGTTCCCCCGCACCCGCGGGGATAGACCTTGCTTGTACTCGGTATCGGTTACCTAACCCCAGGTTCCCCCGCACCCGCGGGGATAGACCCGCGCAGGTAGTACGTATCCCCTGTCACGGAAAGGTTCCCCCGCACCCGCGGGGATAGACCCCTCGGCCCTCTCCCGGCTCTCCCTCACCAGCTGGTTCCCCCGCACCCGCGGGGATAGACCCCGGGGCCGGGAGCGCAGCCGGACCCCGGAGGCGGTTCCCCCGCACCCGCGGGGATAGACCCGTCGCGGACCTGGTCGAGGCCGACCACAAATTGGTTCCCCCGCACCCGCGGGGATAGACCGCCAGGAGTTCAGGACGGCGGCTCGGGTGGAGTGGTTCCCCCGCACCCGCGGGGATAGACCGGCACCGTTGTACGGCGTTACGCTGCCCATGCTGGTTCCCCCGCACCCGCGGGGATAGACCCCTTATCGACATTGTAGCGCCCAAGCGCAAGGCGGTTCCCCCGCACCCGCGGGGATAGACCGCAGTTTGCGGATGAGGAGCGGAGGGAGACCAAGGTTCCCCCGCACCCGCGGGGATAGACCGCGCCATGACTCTGACCGCGCGAAGTGCCTTAAGGTTCCCCCGCACCCGCGGGGATAGACCCACGCCCACCACCACCGAAAAGCCCGCTACCCCGGTTCCCCCGCACCCGCGGGGATAGACCGGCCGAAGCCGAAGCCGAGGCGAAGGCGGCGGCGGTTCCCCCGCACCCGCGGGGATAGACCCCCGACCGCTGCCGAGGGCGCCTGGGGGCGCCAGGTTCCCCCGCACCCGCGGGGATAGACCGGGACCGTCGGCCGCGGTGCTCGAGCTGGCCAGGGTTCCCCCGCACCCGCGGGGATAGACCGGGACCGTCGGCCGCGGTGCTCGAGCTGGCCAGGGTTCCCCCGCACCCGCGGGGATAGACCTTCCACGTCGGCGCCCCCCCGCAGCCCGACGTGGGTTCCCCCGCACCCGCGGGGATAGACCCTACCCCGGCTACGTAATGTGGGTGCTGACGATGGTTCCCCCGCACCCGCGGGGATAGACCATCGGCCCGCACAGCGCCGCCGCCCTCCTGGCCGGTTCCCCCGCACCCGCGGGGATAGACCTATGTCCACGTGCGTTGGCGACGACACAACCTTGGTTCCCCCGCACCCGCGGGGATAGACCGACCGGCTCCTCCTCGACCGTCCAGCTGCCCCCGGTTCCCCCGCACCCGCGGGGATAGACCCCCATCTGGCTTCGTGCAATTCGCAACCTGGCGGGTTCCCCCGCACCCGCGGGGATAGACCGTACGGGGCCACGCGGAACAGCGTCCGGGAGCTGGTTCCCCCGCACCCGCGGGGATAGACCTCGTGCCCGGCGAGGTCGGCCTTATCTGGCAGCGGTTCCCCCGCACCCGCGGGGATAGACCCATGGATGCCCCGTCCGAACGGCGGCGGGGCCCGGTTCCCCCGCACCCGCGGGGATAGACCGCCGATGAAGCGGTCGAACATCGGGTCGGTCGCGGTTCCCCCGCACCCGCGGGGATAGACCGAAAGCTTGGGTCGCTGAATGGCGGCGCGAATTGGTTCCCCCGCACCCGCGGGGATAGACCCCCGACCCGCATCGACACCACCATGACGGTCTGGGTTCCCCCGCACCCGCGGGGATAGACCCACCACCCGCGTCGCGGGAAGGCGGAACAGCGCGGTTCCCCCGCACCCGCGGGGATAGACCCGGAAACATGGAATGCGCGCGCCGCCGCCCCTCGGTTCCCCCGCACCCGCGGGGATAGACCGGCGCCCGCGGGTCCGCCGCTGGACCACGCCCAGGTTCCCCCGCACCCGCGGGGATAGACCCGGGACGTGGATGGGCCTAGCCATCAGGAATGGGGTTCCCCCGCACCCGCGGGGATAGACCCAGCTGCGTTATGGGCGGGCCCTTCGGCTTCGAGGTTCCCCCGCACCCGCGGGGATAGACCCTCCGGCTTGCTGTCGGCGTCGCCGTCGTGGATGGTTCCCCCGCACCCGCGGGGATAGACCCATGAGTCGGGCCCGCTAGCGCGATGACATAACGGTTCCCCCGCACCCGCGGGGATAGACCCCGACAGGTCGATGGGGACGTACATTTCGCCCAGGTTCCCCCGCACCCGCGGGGATAGACCGCCCACCGCACATCACAGACCGCGAAGAGGTGAGGTTCCCCCGCACCCGCGGGGATAGACCCTTGACACGCCCCGACTCAGACTCGACACAAGCGGTTCCCCCGCACCCGCGGGGATAGACCTCCTCGACGGGCTGACGCCTGCCGAGGGGCTGGGGTTCCCCCGCACCCGCGGGGATAGACCCCGTAGCCCCACGACTCGGCCACCTGCGCGGGAGGTTCCCCCGCACCCGCGGGGATAGACCTCGACACCGTCCGCCGGGCCGCTAGGGGGGGTGGTTCCCCCGCACCCGCGGGGATAGACCGACCGGCGCCACCTCTGAGCACCGATGCGGTCAGGTTCCCCCGCACCCGCGGGGATAGACCGCAGCAAATGCTTCGCCTAGTCAGGGCCGAGGAGGTTCCCCCGCACCCGCGGGGATAGACCGACGAGGGGACCAGCGGCCCTCCGGAGCTGGGCGGTTCCCCCGCACCCGCGGGGATAGACCGATCGCTTGACGGAGTATCCGAACGCTGATCGGGGTTCCCCCGCACCCGCGGAGATAGACCGGTCCGCGCCCCCGCGGGTGCGGTCCGGCGTGCGGTTCCCCCGCACCCGCGGGGATAGACCCGCAGCAGCCTGTCCAGCAGTTTTGGTGGACGTGGTTCCCCCGCACCCGCGGGGATAGACCCCGGCGAGGAGGAAGCCTATGCCCACAGCCGCAGGTTCCCCCGCACCCGCGGGGATAGACCCATCATCTGCGCGCGCTGCCACGAGCCGAAGGAGGTTCCCCCGCACCCGCGGGGATAGACCCTTGGATGCGGACATGGGAAACCTCCTTGGGTTGGTTCCCCCGCACCCGCGGGGATAGACCCCACATCGTCGACGCGCTGCGGCGCAACATGGAGGTTCCCCCGCACCCGCGGGGATAGACCCCTGACGTCGCCGTTGGCGAGCTCGAGGACGTAGGTTCCCCCGCACCCGCGGGGATAGACCGCTTCTGCGCATTGAGCTACTCGACCACGTGGTGGTTCCCCCGCACCCGCGGGGATAGACCAAATCGCCGAATGGCCTCATCAGGCCCTCCTTGGGTTCCCCCGCACCCGCGGGGATAGACCCGGTACTGACCGATCTTGACGACTCACGCTGGAGGTTCCCCCGCACCCGCGGGGATAGACCGGGACAGGACCCGACGACGGCGCTGGCAGCGGCGGTTCCCCCGCACCCGCGGGGATAGACCGCAGTCCCGAGCGCCCTCAGTGCTGCGCCGCATGGTTCCCCCGCACCCGCGGGGATAGACCATGAGCATGCCCGCGCACGCGCCGTTAGCCCCGGGTTCCCCCGCACCCGCGGGGATAGACCCTCAGATTCCGTACCTGCGGCCGCGCGCGCGAGGGTTCCCCCGCACCCGCGGGGATAGACCCCACTCCCCGCAGCCGCCGCCGTCGCGGACGCCGGTTCCCCCGCACCCGCGGGGATAGACCTGATCCTGCGGCCATCCTCGGCCGCCGCGTCAAGGTTCCCCCGCACCCGCGGGGATAGACCTGGCAGGACCTCGCATGGGACCTCGACCACTACGGTTCCCCCGCACCCGCGGGGATAGACCCTACGACGCGGCCGGGCCCGCCGAGCTGCTCACGGTTCCCCCACACCCGCGGGGATAGACCTGCAACGGGGGGTTTGGTGCGTCGGGGGGTATCGGTTCCCCCGCACCCGCGGGGATAGACCGCATAATCGCGCACCCGCTGTTCGGGCTGTGCGGGTTCCCCCGCACCCGCGGGGATAGACCGGTTGTGGATCAAGACCGCGAACGGTTGGCAGCGGTTCCCCCGCACCCGCGGGGATAGACCCGGCCCTTAGGGGCGTGACGTAGAGCGGACGTCGGTTCCCCCGCACCCGCGGGGATAGACCGGCCATAGCGGACATCATCCTAGACCTTCATCAGGTTCCCCCGCACCCGCGGGGATAGACCGTACCTGTGGGGCGCCAACCTCGACCTAGAGGTGGTTCCCCCGCACCCGCGGGGATAGACCCATCACGGCGCACCCCGAATCGACCACAAGGTCGGTTCCCCCGCACCCGCGGGGATAGACCGGTCACATATACGACCGACGACAGCGACGCGATGGTTCCCCCGCACCCGCGGGGATAGACCGCCCTCCGGCACCCGCACCGAGCCGATGTGCTCGGTTCCCCCGCACCCGCGGGGATAGACCTGAACGACGGCCCGGAGGGTGGATCCCCCCGGGGGTTCCCCCGCACCCGCGGGGATAGACCCGCTCTGGCAGGAGTCCGGCCCCGTGGCTAGAAGGTTCCCCCGCACCCGCGGGGATAGACCTCGGACGTAACAAACCGGATAAGTCGCACAGGTGGTTCCCCCGCACCCGCGGGGATAGACCCTCGCATCTGGGAACCGCAGGAGTCACAACGATGGTTCCCCCGCACCCGCGGGGATAGACCTACTGGCATCCTCACTACTCGTACTCAGAGCCTGGTTCCCCCGCACCCGCGGGGATAGACCTCATCCAAGCCATCTCAGGAATAAGAGGATTCTGGTTCCCCCGCACCCGCGGGGATAGACCGCCTAGGAGGTGGCGATGATCACGGAGCAGACGGGTTCCCCCGCACCCGCGGGGATAGACCCCTTATCGACGTTGTAGCGCCCAAGCGCAAGGCGGTTCCCCCGCACCCGCGGGGATAGACCCACCGAAGCCGACATAGCCGACATACAGCGCGAGGTTCCCCCGCACCCGCGGGGATAGACCTCCATCGGGCTGGCCCTGGACGCCGACACCGCTGGTTCCCCCGCACCCGCGGGGATAGACCTCCATCGGGCTGGCCCTGGACGCCGACACCGCTGGTTCCCCCGCACCCGCGGGGATAGACCTCCATCGGGCTGGCCCTGGACGCCGACACCGCTGGTTCCCCCGCACCCGCGGGGATAGACCGACCTCGGCCGAGGGCTCCCCGGTCAAGATCTGGGTTCCCCCGCACCCGCGGGGATAGACCGCTATCGCCGCCACCATCTCCGCGCCGAGGTCAGGTTCCCCCGCACCCGCGGGGATAGACCCATGATCAGGGCACCCCTTGAGGCGTCGTGCCAGGTTCCCCCGCACCCGCGGGGATAGACCCCCACCGCTTGACCTCCCACCCGCGCCGGCTGAGGTTCCCCCGCACCCGCGGGGATAGACCCCGAACGCATCGACGACCTCGACGACTTGGAACGGTTCCCCCGCACCCGCGGGGATAGACCCGTGAGCGTAGCCAGAACCGACTGCTCACCCCGGGTTCCCCCGCACCCGCGGGGATAGACCGTGGGCGTTCTACTCGGACACCCGCCTGACCCGGGTTCCCCCGCACCCGCGGGGATAGACCGTTGACCGGCACATCGTCTATGACCCTATGAACGGTTCCCCCGCACCCGCGGGGATAGACCCATGACGCGACCACCCGCAGACATCCGCATTGAGGTTCCCCCGCACCCGCGGGGATAGACCCCCGCCGCCGCCGCCGTTGCGCGTCGCGAATACGGTTCCCCCGCACCCGCGGGGATAGACCGAGAGCACTTCGTTCAGGCCGCGAAGGGCCGAGGGTTCCCCCGCACCCGCGGGGATAGACCCCTTCGACATGGAGAACCCACTGCCAGCATGAGGGTTCCCCCGCACCCGCGGGGATAGACCCGCCTCAGCGACAACCCCGGCTACGACCAGCCGGGTTCCCCCGCACCCGCGGGGATAGACCCGAAAATAGATGTCGTTTCCAGTCCGGGGCATGGGTTCCCCCGCACCCGCGGGGATAGACCCCCTTCGAGGGAAGAGGCGCGCGCGGGCGGGATGGTTCCCCCGCACCCGCGGGGATAGACCGTACGATATCGGGGAGAGAACGGTGCGGCGTCTGGTTCCCCCGCACCCGCGGGGATAGACCGGAGCTCTGCGACGAGACGTGGCGCGTGTACACGGTTCCCCCGCACCCGCGGGGATAGACCTCCACTCGCACAGGCAGGCCGGCCGGCGGGGCCGGTTCCCCCGCACCCGCGGGGATAGACCCCTCATTCGCCGGTTGCGGTGGTTCGAGGCGATGGTTCCCCCGCACCCGCGGGGATAGACCGCCGGGAGGATGCCGTTCTCCAGCACCCACACGGGTTCCCCCGCACCCGCGGGGACAGACCGGAAGGGCGGGCGTACCAGGAACCGGCGGTTGGGGTTCCCCCGCACCCGCGGGGACAGACCGTTGCCGCTGGGCCTGCGATCGCGCCGACTCCGCCGCCGTGAGGCAATGCGTTCCTATAGGGGCACATTCTTGGAGACATGCGACCCTTGAGCCCGGTTGCGCTTCTGCGTCTTCAGGTTCACAATCTCCTTGGCAGCCATCACCCAGCTCCCAGTGAATGATCCGCCCCCGTGTTGGCATGGCTTCGAGGTCGGCCTCCATCCGCTTTCCCTGAATGCACATTCCCCGGGACTCCAGCAGCTAACCCGTGCCAAAGTGCTGACGGATTGCGTCACACCCCACAGCCCTGAGACCTGGGTGCACCTCCTTTCGGGCCCTAGGTGCGCGGGCCGCGACATGCTCGGCGCCAAGGGTGCTGAGCTCGCCAACCTCGCCCGCCTCGGCATGCCCGTCCCGCCGGGCTTCACCATCACCACAGAGACGTGCCGCCGCTACCTCGCCGACGGCACTGTCCCAGCCGACCTCTGGTACCAGGTCGACTCGGCGATGCGGGGCCTTGAGCGCGAGTCCGGACGCGCCTTCGGCTCGGGGCCCCGCCCGCTGCTGGTCTCGGTGCGGTCCGGGGCTGCGGCGTCGATGCCGGGGATGATGGAGACCGTCCTCAACGTCGGCGTGAACGACGAGGTCGCCGCCCGCCTGGCCGCATGGCGCGGGGAGCGCTTCGCCCTGGACGTGCACCGGCGCTTCGTGGAGATGTACGCCCAGGCCGCGATGGGCGCCCCTGCGGAGGCGCTCGAGGCCGTCAAGGCCGACGCCCGCGCATCGGCAGGGGCCAGCCGCATAGAGGACCTTGATCCCGCGGACGGGCGCGAGATGCTCTCCCACATGCTCTCCGCAGTCGAGGAGGAGACCGGGCATGCGGTGCCTTTCGACCCGGAGGAGCAGCTTCGCGGCGCTGTCGAGGCAGTCTTCCGCAGCTGGAACTCGCGCAGAGCCGCCGACTACCGCGCCCACCACGGCATCGACCCCGGCCTGGGCACCGCCGTCACCATCATGGCGATGGTATACGGCAACGCCGACGCCGAGAGCTGCTCGGGCGTGCTGTTCACGCGCGACCCGGCCACCGGCGAGCGCCGCGTGTTCGGCGAGTACCTGCCGCGCTCGCAGGGAGAGGACGTCGTGGCCGGAGTCGCCACCCCGATGCCCCTCGACGACATGGTGGGCGAACTCCCGGAGGCGCACGGCCGGCTCATCGAGGCCGCCGCACGCATCGAGGCCCACTACGGCGACGCCCAGGACATAGAGTTCACTGTCGAATCCGGCGAGCCCTTCATCCTCCAGACCCGTGCCGCCAAGCGCAGCGCTCGCGCGGCGGTCCGCATCGCCGTCGAGATGTGCGACGAGGGGGTGCGGACCCCCGACCGCGCTCTCCTCAGCGTCCCGGCTGAGCGGGTATACGAGCTGCTGCTGCCCCGGCTCGACGAGGGCGAGGCCGCGCTGGCGCGCGACGGCGGCCGGCTGCTGACCGAGGGGCTAGGCGCCTCCCCTGGCGGCGTCACTGGTGCGGTCGCGCTCAGCGCGGACCGGGCCGTCGAGATGGCGGCGCGGGGCCTGCGCGTTGTGCTGGTGCGCCCCGAGACCAGCGCAGACGACGTGCACGGCATGATCGCCGCCGCTGGAGTGCTCACCGCCAGGGGCGGGGCCACCAGCCACGCGGCGGTCGTCGCGCGCGGGATGGGCAAGCCGTGCGTGGTGGGCACCGAGTCGATCAGCGTAAGGCCCGACCTCGGGCGGCTCGCCTGCGGAGGCCGATCGGTCGCCGAGGGCGAGGAGCTGAGCATCGACGGGGAGACCGGCGAGGTCTTCCTCGGGGCGATCGCGACGGTCGAGCCGCACTTCGCCGAGGAGCGCCACCTCGGCAGGCTGCTCGGGTGGGCGGACGAGCGCCGAAGGCTCGGGGTCCGCGCAAACGCCGACACCGCCGCGGACGCCGCGCTCGCCCGCGGGTTCGGGGCCGACGGGGTCGGGCTGTGCCGCACCGAGCACATGTTCTTCGAGCCCGAGCGCCTTGAGCTGGTCCGCCGCATGATCCTGGCGGCCTCCGCGCACGCGCGGTGGCCCGAGGACGAGCTGACCGCCTGGCGGCTGCGCGACTCGCTCTCGCGGCTCCAGGAGATGCAGTCACGCGACTTCGAGGCGATCCTGCGGGAGATGGACGGCATGCCGGTGGTGATCCGCCTGCTGGATCCGCCGCTGCACGAGTTCCTGCCCACCCGCGACGAGCTGCTCGAGGACCTGCACCGCCTGCGGGCGGACCGCGCCCCGGCGGACCGGATCGCCGAGCGCGAGGAGATGCTGGCCGCCGCGGAGGAGATGCGCGAGGCCAACCCGATGCTCGGGCTTCGCGGGTGCCGGCTCGGCATCGTGCACCCGGAGATATTCGCCATGCAGGTCCGCGCGCTATCGGACGCGGTGCGCGCCCTCGGGGCCGAGGGCCTCTCCCCGCGCCCCGAGGTGATGGTGCCGCTGGTCGCCGACGCCGCCGAGCTGAGGGCCGTTCGCTCCATCATCGAGGGGGCCCTGACGGGCGCTGCGGGTCCGGGCGGCGAACGGCCGCCGGGCCTGAGGGTGGGGGCGATGATAGAGACGCCCAGGGCCGCGCTCACGGCGCGCGAGATCGCCGGGGAGGCCGAGTTCCTCAGCTTCGGGACGAACGACCTGACGCAGCTGACGTTCGGGTTCAGCAGGGACGACGCCGAGGGCGGCTTCCTGGCCAGGTACATCGAGGGCGGCGTGCTGTCATCCGACCCGTTCCTCACGATCGACCGCGCGGGGGTGGGATCCCTCGTCGAGCGCGCGCTCCGCCAGGCGCGCGGGGCCGGGCTGAAGGTCGAGTCCGGGGTGTGCGGCGAGCACGGGGGCGACCCCGCCTCCGTCGCCTTCTTCGAGGAGGCGGGCGTGGACTACGTCAGCTGCTCCCCGTACCGCGTGCCGGTCGCCCGGCTGTCCGCCGCGCAAGCGGCGATAGGGCGCGCTTAGCGCATCCGTCGGCGTCAGTCTGCGCCGGCGAGCCTCTCCCTGCTGGCCTCCAGCGTCCGGATGACGTCGTAGTCCGCGTCCCGGGCGCTTATCCAGCCAAGGACCCGGAGCTCGGCGAGCGCACGGGGGTCGTCGAACCCGAGCAGGGCGTCGCGCACGGCGGCCCGCAGGCTCTGCGGCAGGTCGCCCCGCACCGAGATGGGATCGGCCGGGATGAGCTCCGACTCCCAGACGATGCGTATGTCGTCCCTTGCGATCCTGCCGCTGTCGATCAGGCGGGGCAGCGTCTCGTTGTTGTTGGAGGCGAGATCGACCCTGCCGCCCGCCACGGCGAGGGCGGTGGCCTCGTGCGACCCCGCGAACGACACCTCGCTGAAGTAGGTCTCCGGATCGATGCCGCGCTCGTGCAGGAAGACGGAGGGGACGAGGAATCCGGAGGTGGAATGGCGGTCGTTGAAGGCGAAGCTGCGCCCCCGCGCGTCCTCGATGGTCCCGATGCCCGAGTCGCTGCGGGCGATCAGCAGGCTCCTGTACCCGGCGACGCCCGTGTCCCGGTTGATCCACTTGGCGACCGGCTCGATGCCGGCGCCCCGCTCTCGGGCCGTGACGTAGGGCTTGGGGCTCAGCCATACGACCTCCAGGTCGCCGCTCACGGCGGCGTCGATGGTCGCGGCGTAATCGGTGCCGACGAAGAGCTCCACCTCCAATCCCAGCTCGGCCTCGAGGAGCTCTGCCACCGGCCGCCACTGTCGCACGACGTCGGACTCTACGGGGAGCAGCCCCAGCCGGATCCTGTCGGGCCAGCCCGCCCGGTCGGCGGCGGGCTCGGGCGGCGCGCCGGGACCGCAGGCCGCGGCCAGCGACAGCGCGGCGCAGATCCACACCGCCGGCCCCCGAACCCACTCGAACGCTGCCGTCACCGCCAAGGCCGTCCCGCCGCGGCCCGCGCCGCGAGGGCCGCGGGGACCCGGGGGAATCAGGCCCCGTCCCCGACGGCGCGGAAGGCCCGCTCCGCCAGCGCGCGCACGTCGTCGGGCGGAGGCACCGACGGCCCTCCGTGGCCGCCGAGCGCCACGCCCGCGGCGAGGTCCTCCCGCGTGACCCACCGCCACCCGTCCCGCAGCGGCCCGACGGGCCCGGCCGGGCGGCAGAAGTAGATCATGTCGATGTGCTGGTGGTCCCCGCGCTCGGGGTCCGGGATGTCCTCTATCAGGATGGCGACCGGCGGTGGGACCTGCGCAGGCGCGCCCGCCCCGAGGTCCGGCACCGCCTGGGCCACCTCGGCCTCGATGCCCGTCTCCTCGAGGATCTCCCGCAGGACTGCCTGAACCGGGTCCTCGTTGGGCTCGACGTGGCCCCCGGGCGGCAGCCAGCCCCCCACCCTGCTGTGCCAGTGGAGCAGCGTCGCGCCGCCTGAGACGACGAACCCGGTTGCCGTGAAGTGGCGGATCAAGTCCCGGGCGCGGCGGCCCCTACCGCCGCGCGCGGCGCCGGCGCCAGACCACGACCCCCGCGGCGGCGAGCCAGACGGGCGAGAGTATGCCCAGCCAGAACAGGATGGTCACCAGCACCTGGCCGACGCCGGAGAGCACGCGGATGATCGTTCGCCAGGTGTCGGCGGCGCTCCACCCCCCGACCGTCCAGCCCGGCGCCTCGTCCACCTTGACCAGGACAGAGCCGGAGGCCTCGACCGGGCCGGCCTTGCTCTGGGCGCGGACCGTCAGCGTCGCCGTGTACGGGAACGGTCGGTGGTCGCGGTAGCGGTGCTGCGCCACCGCGGTCGTGACCCCGGTCTGAAGCTCGCCGGCCACAGGGTCCGACCCATCGCCGAAGTCCCAGGTGAACTCGACGCCCGAGAGCTCGGACGGCCGGGTGAAGGAGCCGGACAGAGACACCTCGTCCCCCGCCTCGACCCGCTGGGGCTCGCCCGCGAAGACCTCGATCCTCGGCAGGCGGAACACGGAGACGATGGCCACGTCGCTCCCCTCCACCAGGCCGCCGTCCCCGCTGCCCTCGATCGTGACCTCGGCGATGTACGGCGAGTCCGCGTCGTCGGCGTAGAAGTGCGTGACCGTCGCCGTGACGCGCACGCCCGGCTCCTGCGTGGGGGCGGTCCGCGTTGTCGTGACCGGCTCCGACCCGTCGCCGAAGTCCCAGGTGACAAGGAAGTCGGTGACGTCCTCGGGGGGTCTGAACGAGGCGCGGAAGCGCACCGGCCGGTCGACCGCGCCGGCCACGTCCTCCCCGGCGTCGACGGCCATGTCCCCCGGGGCGCGGCGCAGCGAGACGCTGACCAGCGAGTAGGCGGCGGTCTGCTCGATCAGCTTGACTCGGCCCTGGAGGCGCTCTATCTCCTCGCGCACGGCCGTGAGCTCGCGCCTGACCTCGAGGGCGTCCTCGACGCTCTCCGCGCGGTCCAGCAGCTCGAGCAGGGCCCCCTCGGTGGCAACCTGGTTCCTGAGCCGCGCGGTCAGGTCCACGTACTCGTCGGTCACGTCCCTGCTCTGCGCGTTCTCGGACTCGACGGTCACGGCCAGGTCCCGCACGCGCGCCATCGCCTCGTCGAGCAGCTGCGCCGGGACGCGGAAGGAGACGAACCCGAAGTTCTCCGAGCCGCGGCTGGCGCTCACCACCCAGCCGTCCATCGAGACGGCCAAGTCCTCGATCGAGGCCACGGCGGCCGGGACGTCCGAGACGACGAGCGAGGCGTCGACGGTGCGGACTATCACCCTGTCGACGGACGCCGCGGTGCCGGGGCCGCCGTCGTCGCCCCCGGGCACCATCCTTGCGGCGGATTCGGTCTCGACGATCTCCCCGGCCGGGGCCTCCGAGACGGTCACGGCCTCGGAGGCGAACTCGGCCTCGCGCCCCACCTCGACCGCCTTGGCGAGGAACTCGGCCTCGACCTCCTCGGCCTCGAAGAAGGCCATCTCCCCGGCGACCTCGACCCCGCCCCCCGACTCGTCGTAGAACAGGTCCTCGGTCGACGGCCCGGCCCAGGCCGCGGCCTCGGAGCGCTCCTGGGCGCAGGCGGCGGCGGCCAGCGCGATCAGGGCGGTCAGGACCAGTATCGCTCGCGCCAATTGCCACCTCCTTGCCCGCGGCCGCGCCCGGCCGGATGGACCCGTCGATTGTAGGCCGCCGGCCCCGGGGACGCGCCCGGGGCGCGGGCCTTGCAAGATAGTATGCGCGATGCGCCCGAATCGTTCCCCCCGGCGCCGCCCAGTCCGCGCCACGAGCGGGTTTGACGGGCCCGAGGCGGTCAAATATCCTTCCAACAGGACGCCATATGAACCGGGAGCTCGGGTGGCCGGGCTGAGAGGGCGGCCCCACACGCCGCCGACCGCCGTACCTGATCTGGGTAATGCCAGCGCAGGGAGACAGCCGCAGCGCTCAGCCCGAGAGCCGCCGGAACATTCCGGCGGCTCTCGGCGTTCGGGAAGGCATGGGACTGGGCAGATGGACGATCCACTGACGATCGCCGGCAGGAGCTTCTCCTCGCGGCTGATGGTCGGCACCGGCCGGCACAGGAGCCCCGAGGAGATGGTCGCCTCCGTCGAGGCCTCCGGGGCCGAGGTGATCACCGTCGCCATCAGGCGGCTGGACCTGTCCAACCCGGGCGAGCGCGGCATCCTCGATCACTTCGACTGGGACCGCTACGCGATCCTTCCCAACACCGCGGGGTGCCGCACCGCCGCCGAGGCCGTCTTCACCGCGCGCCTCGCCCGCGAGCTCACCGGCTCGGACTGGATAAAGCTAGAGGTCATCCCCGAGGGCTCGGGCCTGCTGCCCGACCCGGTCGGCACCTACGAGGCGGCGCGCGAGCTCGTGGCCGACGGCTTCACCGTGCTGCCGTACATGCACGCCGACCCCGTTCTGGCGAGGATGCTCGAGGACGCCGGGTGCGCGACGGTGATGCCGCTGGGCTCTGCGATAGGCTCGGGCCAGGGCATCCAGACGATGGACGAGATCCGGCTGATCATCCAGGGCGCCGGCGTCCCGGTTGTGGTCGACGCGGGCCTCGCCGTGCCGTCCGAGGCCGCCCAGGCCCTCGAGGCCGGGGCGGACGCCGTGCTCGTCAACACCGCGATAGCCCAGGCCCGGGACCCGGTCGCGATGGGCGACGCCTTCAGGCTCGGGGTCGAGGCGGGGCGCCGGGCGTACCTGGCCGGGCGGATCGAGCGCCGCGCCGCCGGGGCGGCGTCCAGCCCGGCCGGGGGCGTCGCCCGGGCCTGAGCGGTCCGGTGGCGCTGCCGACGTCGACGCTTGCGCTGGTGACCCCGCCCGGGCCATGGGACGAGGCCCGCGCCGCCGCGGTGGTCGCCGCGGCGGTCCGGGGCGGCGTGAACCTGGTGCAGATGCGCCCGCGCGGCGCGGGGCTCGACGGGGGCGGGTTGCTCGCCGCGGCACAGGCGCTGCGGGACCTCACCGAGGGGGCGGCGCTGCTGTTCGTGAGCGCCGATCCAGACCTTGCCCGCCGCGCGCGGGCCGACGGGGTGCACCTGCCCGAGTCGATGGTCTCGACGCGGCGCTCGGATCTGCCCTCCCGGCTTCTCGTCGGGCGATCCGTCCACTCCGCCGAGGCGGCCGAAGAGGCGGAGGAGGCCGGGGCCGACCTGCTCATCGCAGGGGCGGTGTTCGCCACCGGCTCGCACCCGGGCGAGCCGGTGGCCGGACTGGACGTGGTCCGCCGGGCCGCCGAGCGTTGCCGCGCGCCGGTGCTGGGCATCGGGGGCATCGGGTCCGGCAACGCCGCCTCTGTGATGGAGGCGGGTGCAGGCGGGGTCGCCGTCATCTCGGCGATCTGGGACAGCCCGGACCCGGAGGGCGCCGCGCGCCGGCTCGCCGGCGCCATCTGCGCGGCGGGCGGGCCATGAGCCAAGACGAGGCGGTCCGCCTCACGGTCAACGGGGAGGCGCGCAAGATCCCCGCAGGATGCACCGCCGCCGGGCTGCTGGGCCTGCTGGGCGTGGAGCAGAGCTCCGTCGCGGTCGCGGTGGGCGGCGTAGTGGTGCGCAGAGCAGACCTGGGGGACACGGCGCTGCGGGAAGGCGACGTCGTCGAGATCGTGCGGGCCGTGGGAGGTGGCTAGAGGCCGACCGGGCGGCGACCCCCTGCGGCGGGCCGGGTACCGGCTGGATACCGAAACGCGAGGCTAGCGGTAGACCCGGTCGCGCCTGCCAACCCTCACCACCAGGACGCGCAGGGCATCATCGCTAATCTCGCAGATGACGCGACAGTCCCCGACGCGGTAGCGCGACAGCCCGCCCATTGGTCCCGTGAGCGGTTGACCGATGCTCCGAGGATCCTTCAATGTGGCGACCCGTTCATCCATGCAGCGAACGATGCGTCGCCCCGTGTCCCGGTCGAGCCTGCCGAGCCGGGCCCTAGCCGCGGCGGCGTACTCAATCCGCCAGGCCAAGATCCGCCCTCACATCCGCGGCGGGATGCACTGCCTCCTGGCCCTTGCGGATGCGCTCAAGAACCTCCGCCGCCAGGTAGTAGTCCTCGATGTCGTCGAGCCCGCGTTCGATCAGTTCGCGCAGGTAGAAGGCCTTGGTGCGCCCAGTCTGCGAAGCCAGCAGGGTGAGGCGCCGCTCAATCTCGGGCGACAATCTGATGGACGTTGCCATGGTCGATCGTCCGTGCGGCGATAGGTGTATTCAAGATATCACGCGCCCTGGCGCGATCTCCTGCGGGGCCACGCCGCGCTCTGGCAACCGTGTCCGGGCGCAGGCTCGGACGCGAGGGGAAATGGACCGTCGCCCCTGGTGGAGAATCTGCGGGCCATCCTGACCCTCCCCAACCACTCGACGATGTCGCCGCAAACCCAGGTGTTCTAGGGAGCCAGCAGCGCTGCCTGCCGAAGGTACGGCGAGCCCTCGTCTCCCGACGAGCCCAGCGCCTCGAGCCTGCCGCGCGCGATGGCCGCGATCTGCGGGACCGACCGCCCCAGCGACGGTACCAGTGACCTGACGTACTCCCCTGCGACCGCGGGATCCAGCCGCGCAAGGTACAGGTACAGCGCGAGCGACGAGCCGGCCCCCAGCCCCCCGTCCGCTGCCAGCTCCTCGCGCAGCGTCGACAGGTTGGGATCCTCAAGGACGGCCAGCCACTGGATCATGCGCCCGAGCGCGTGCTCCGAGGTAGCCAGGGACGAGAGGTCGGCGGAGATCGACACGTCGACGTAGGCGCGGTAGCCGGCGTAGTCCGGGTAGCGGGTGTGGCGCTCGCCGGTGAAGTCCTCGACGGCGAGCCAGAACGCGCGCTCGAGCTGCTGGGCCTGGGCCTCGCGGATGGCCGCGAGCTCGAGGTGGTCGCCCGCCTCGGTCTGGGCGGGATTCAGGCGGTCCTGCAGGGCGTGGCCCAGCTCGTGCACCAGCGAGCCGAGCACGTCGCCGAACGGGTGGTCGCCGTCGACCGCGACCTCTATGAGCCCCTGCCGGCGCTGCTTCTTGGCCAGCGAGACGGCCTTGTCCCACTCGCGCCCGCGCGCCAGCGCCTCGTGGTTGGTCCCGTCGTCGACGGCGAACATCTCGGCGTACGTCTCGTCTATCCATGCCACGTACTCCGGGCGAGGCAGCACGCGCACCGAGATGCGCTCGTCCCTGAAGCTCGCCCCGGTGAGCAGGTAGAGCCCGGCGTCGGCGGCCTTGATCACGCGCGCGGCGTCCCCCCGCCCGTCGTCGGTCAGCACCGGGTCCGGGCTCAGCAGGAGCTCCCCCAGGCCCGCGAGCGCGGCGCGCAGCTCGGCCTCGGTGTAGGACGTTCGCTCCGGGGGCTCGGGCGGGCCGGGGGCGAAGATGAGCCGCTTTTCGAACGCGTTGTCGGTCTCGTCGGCCTCGCGGACGCGGTCGTCGGGGTCGATCACCATGCGCAGGACGTGCGGGCCCGGCGCGAGCGACGCTGACGACAGCCCCGCCCAGTCCTGGATCACGCGGAACGAGCGCGCCGGCGTAGCGCCGGACAGCTCCAGCCCGCCCACGCGCACGCCGTCGAGGAACAGGTCGACGGCGAAGCCCGGGCCGGCCGGGACGGGGCTTCGGTTGAAGACGACCACGTCCACGAACGCCTCCGCCAGCACCGAGAGCGCGCCGTCGGTGTTCGTGCCCGGGACCGTGTCGACGACGATCGGCCCGTCCCACTCCCACAGCCAGCCCGGCACCAGGTTCGGGAGCCTGAGCACCGGCGGCGGCCCCGGGGCCCGCCGCTCCGCCTGCCCGGCGCCGGCGTCCGGGGGGCCGGCGGTCCACTCCAGCTCCCTCTCGTAGACGTTGTCGGACTCGTCGGTCTCGGCGACCAGGTCGTTGGGGTCCACCACCACCCGAAGGACGTGGCGGCCCGGGGTCACGCGGACCACGTCCGGGAGTCCCGCCCACGGGCCCCTGTGGACGCGCTGGCGGGCGATCATGTTCGTCCAGCGGTCGCGCAGCACCAGCGTGCCGTCGAAGTACACGTCCACCAGCACGTCGCCCGGGTGGCTCAGGTTTCCGGCGTTCGCCAGCCCGTATGCCACGAACGTGTCGGCGAGCGCGGACAGCGGCCAGTCATGCTCCGGGGGCGGGGCGTGGACCGGCTCGTAGGGGCCCCGCGATATCGCGACATGCGGGCGCGACGAGCTCGCGACCAGCGCCTCGCCCCACTCGGGCGGGCTGTGTACGGTGAGGTTCACCCCCCTGCCCCGCGGGGGCGCCGCGCGGGGCTGCGGCGCGGGGCCCTCCCAGCGCAGCGAGACCTCGGCGACGTTGTCGGTCTCGTCGGACTCCGCGATCAGGTCCGTCGGGTCCACCACCACGCGCAGCGAGTGGCGCCCTGGCCAGAGCCGCACCAGCCGCTCCAGGTGCCCGTAGTCCGACCAGGCGGCGCTGCGGCCCGCCCCGAGCGCGCGCCGGACTGGAAAGCGCTGGACGAGCAGGTCGTCGAAGTACAGGTCGACGAAGAACTGCCCGGTCGCTGCGGCGCCGCCCACGTTCGCCACCGCCAGGCCGATCAGGCTCGCCGCGTCGGTCCGCAGCGCCCCCTCCGCGCCGGACGCGGTGACTGGCCCGTCCCACCCGTGCGGGGCGTGGGGCGCCAGGTTCGGCAGCTCGCCCTGGCCGGGGCCCAGGGCGACCTGGCCGTAGACCGGGTCCGGGACCGCGGGGGCGGCGGGGCCGCGCCGCTCGTCGAGCGCGGGCCCGGAGGTGGGTATGGCGAGCGGGGGGCGCGTGGGCGTGGGCGCGGGCGCGGTCGGCTCGACGGCGAACTGGCGGGCGAAGCTGTCGGCCTGCTCGAAGAGCGCCTCCTCGCCGGGCGCGCCCGGGGTCGGGGTGGGGGACGGCGGCGGGTCGGAGCAGGCGGCGAAGGCCGCGGCGGCCAGGGCGAGCGCTGCCGCGAGTCGTGGGATGCGTGCCATGTCCTCCACTACAACGCCGCGGGGGCGCCGTCAGGTGGCGTCCCGGCGCCGGGGATGCGCGGGCCCGGCTAGCGGGTCAGCTGGACGGTGGCGACGTAGTCGGTGACCTCGGAGCCGTCCGCGTTCGGCAGCGGCTGCAGGTCCAGGAACTGGATCGAGAGGTTGCCCGCCATCTTGCGCGGGTCCCCGGCCACGCCGCCCTCGAGCACGAACTCGGTCTCGCCCAGGCTCAGGCCGCCGGTCAGCACCGAGACCAGGATGACCGCCCTTCCGGGATCGTCGCACGCCTGCCCGGGCGGGCAGCGCGTGTCCTCGACGACCTCGATGAAGGTCAGCGTGACCTTGATGACCTCCTCGACGGCGAGGCGCTCGCCGAGCTTTATCTCCAGGGGCACCCCGAAGCCGCGCTCGGCCTCGCCCTTGAAGTCGCCCAGCGCGGTGGTCGCCCCGAGCTCTCCCTCGGGGGTCGGCGTCGGGTTGAGGTTGGTGTCGGCGACGCTCTCCACGAAGCTCTCGTCGGCCCCGGAGTCGCCGCCGCCACCGCAGGCCACCGCCGCGAGCGCTGCGGCAACCAGCATGACAGCAAGAAGTGATCGCATCTGTGGTAACAGCTCCCGCGCAGATTCTATCACCGGCGCGCGCTTAGAATGATAGCCGCCGCCGGGCCCGAGCGGCCGGCGCAGCGCCCGCCAAGGAGCCGAGACCGCCATGGAACGCGATATTCCCACCAGGGAGCAGGTCGAGTCCTACCTAAGGGATGGACGCAACTGGGGCCGCTGGCCGGAGCGGCCCGGGGCCGGGGCCGTGAACCTGGTCACCGACGAAAAGCGCAGGGAGGCGGCCTCGCTGGTGCGGACCGGCCGGTCCATCTCGCTCGCCCGGCCGCTCGCCGTCGACGCCTTCCACGACAACATGAGGCCGGTCGACTTCTACATGAAGCGCCTGCCGTGGATAGACGGCGGGGGCGCGGCGCTCGACTACATCTCGATCTTCCAGCACGGGCTGACCGTCACCCACCTCGACGCCCTGTGCCACATGTGGGACCGCCACGGCATCTGGGAGGGGCGCGACCCCGACGAGGTGCTCACCTTCGACGGGGCGACCTTCGGCGGGGTCGAGGAGTGGAGCGAGGGGATCATGACCCGGGGCGTGCTGCTGGACGTGCCGCGCCACAGGGGCGAGCCCTACGTGGGCCTCGACTCCCCGGTACACGGCTGGGAGCTCGAGGAGATCGCCGCCGCCCAGGGGGTGGAGCTGACCCCGGGGGACGCCGCCGTGGTGTACTGCGGACGGGAGGCGTACGAGGAGGCCAACGGCAACTACGGCGGCGACCCGCCGGGCAGCCGCTACCCGGGCCTGCACGCCTCGTGCCTGCCGTTCCTGCGCGAGCGCGACTGCGCGATGCTGGTGTGGGACATGGAGGACGCCTCCCCGAACGAGTACGGCATCGCCTGGACGGTGCACGGGGCGATCCACTCGTTCGGGCTGGCCATCATCGACTGCGCCGCGCTCTCGGACCTTGCCGAGGAGTGCGCCGGGCAGGGGCGCTACGAGTTCATGCTGACCGTCAACCCGCTGATACTGGTCGGCGGGACGGGCTCGCCGGTGAACCCGATCGCGGTGATGTAGGGCGGGCGTGCCCCCAACGGAATTCGAATCCGTGTTTGCGGCTTGAAAGGCCGCTGTCCTAGTCCACTAGACGATGGGGGCGCGCTGCCCCTCCATTCTACGGTCTGCGGCGGGGCGGGGGCTAAGGGTAGAGGGCCAGCTGACGCAGGCCCGCGTCCTCGGGCAGGCCGAGCATGGCGTTGGCGTTCTGGACCGCCTGGCCCGCGGCGCCCTTGACCAGGTTGTCGATGCACCCGATCACGATCAGCGTGCCCGTCCTCGCATCGACCGTCGGGTGCACCAGGCACGTGTTCGACCCGAGCGTGTGCTTGGTCGCAGGCGGCGCGGCGGTGACCTCGACGAACGGCTCCGCGCGGTAGCGCTCGGCGTAGATGCGGGCGACCTCGGGCCCGGCGGCCTCTCCCATCGCCGCCAGCTCCGGGCTGAGCGGGGCGTAGCAGCTGACCAGGATGCCCCTGGTCATGGGCACCAGGTGCGCCAGGAACGTCACCCGCAGCCCGGCGTCCGGGTCGATCTCGCCGAGCTGCTGGACTATCTCGGGCATGTGGCGGTGGCCGGCGACCGAGTAGGCGCGCACGCTCTCGTTGACCTCGGAGTAGTGCGTGGTCAGCGACGCCCCCCTGCCCGCCCCGGAGACGCCGGACTTGGCGTCGATGACGACGTGGCCCGAGATCAGCGAGGCCTCGACGGCGGGGGCGAGGGCGAGGATGGCCGCGGTCGGGTAGCAGCCGGGGTTGGCGACGAGCTGCGCTGTGCGGACGGCGGACCGGGCGAGCTCGGGGATGCCGTAGGCGGCCCCTTCGAGATGCGCCGGCGACGGGTGCTCGATCCCGTACCACTCCGAGTACTCGGAGGCGGAGCGCAGCCGAAAGTCTGCGCTGAAGTCCACTACCCGGGCCCCGGACTCGAGCAGCGGGAGTACGCGCTCCGCGCTCGCGGCGTGGGGGAGCGCGGAGAAGACGATGTCGGCGTCGGCCTCGAGGTCCGCTGTGATCGGCAGGTCGGTGCCCGAGAGGTGCGGGAACACCTCGGCGAGCCGCGATCCCGCCGCGCTCCGTCCGGTCGCCGCCACCACGTCCATCTCGGGGTGGCGCGCGATTATGCGCGCCAGTTCTGCGCCGCCGTAGCCGGTGACGTTGAGTATCGCCGCCCTCATGGTGCGATGTTACGGCGCGGGCGGACGGCCGGGCAACAGGAAAACCCCCGATGCAGACGCCAGGGCCGTCCCCCTCTCCGGTCCCTGCTTGGGCGGGCGCCTCCGACCCTCGCGGAAGACCGCAAGCGGCGTGAGGCTCTCTCGGCGGCTCTCCCGTCCGAGAGGACGCGCGGCCCGGTCACGGACATCTTCTCGGTGCGGCGCTCGATGCGCCCGCCCACTGGCGAAGACTCGCCCGGCAAGGAACATCCTCGTGAAGCTGGCCGCGCGGCGCGGGACTGGCCCCACTGCGCATCGGGCTTAGCCAAGACCCGAATCCGCAGGCTCTGGCAGTAGGATGACTCCATGACGGCCTCCCGAAGAGTGCTGATAATCGCCGGAGCCAACGGCGCGGGCAAGACGACCTTCGCCACGGAGTTCCTGCCAAACGAGGCGGACTGTCCCACCTTCATCAACGCCGACCTGATCGCCGCCGGTCTGAACCCGTTCCGGCCGCAGCTCGCCGGGCTCCGCGCAGGCAGGCTCATGCTCGGCATGATCGAGGAGCACGTTAGGAAGGGTGAAGGCTTCGCCCTTGAGACAACGCTGAGCGGGCAATGCTACGCCAGGCTGCTGCCGCTATGGCGGGAACGGGGGTACAGGGCAAAGCTGTTCTTCCTGCGGCTGCAGGGGCCCGAGATCGCCGTCGCTCGCGTGAGGCACCGAGTGGCCGGGGGCGGCCACGCCGTGCCGGAGCCTGTCGTTCGCAGACGGTTCCAAGCCGGACTCCGCAACCTTCAGCACGTCTACAAGGGCCTGGTGGACGAGTGGGCCGTGTATGACACTTCACGCGGCGAACCCAAGCTCGCTGGAGACGGCGAGGACATCCCGACGGGGGTGAAGCGGCGGGGCGGACCCCGTGCCGTGCAGTCCACGGACCCGGATTTCACGGGCGCATGGGCTGCCCTGCGCAGGGCAGCGGCAAAGGCCCGGCGGCGGGGCTTTGACACCATCGGCTCTGTGCCGATCGTCGTCGACGGCAAGGTCGTGTGGCAGAGGGAGGACGGAACGCTCCTCGACAAGCCTGGGCAGGCGCCCTAGCGTCAGCCCGCTCCCGCCGCCTTCTTCGCCAGGCCGGCGACCGTTACCGCCCCCCTTCCCCGGCAATCCGGTCGCGCCCGCCGCCCGCGTGAACGAGGTCCCCGTGCATCAGGCCGCTCGTCCCCGCACACCCCCGCGCCCCCATACAGCCGAAGGGGCCGCAAGGAATCCGAATCAGGCGGGGCGCCCGTCGAGGATGGCCGGCCGGTCCCCGTGATCGGCGGGTGCAGCTCGAGGCCGGAGAGCCGCGCTCGGTCCGCGGGCGATTCGAGGTCGAGGCATATCGAATTCCCGGCGGCGCCCGGACAAACTGCGCACCCCGGAGCGGTCGGCACAGTGGCGGACCTGAATGACGCGTCCGACCAATGGGAACCCGACGCCGCTCACTCCCCCTCCCCTTCCCGCGCGTCGCCCCCGGCCATCCGGTACCCGACGCGGTACTCGGCGAAGATGTAGCGCGGGCTCCTGGCGTCGTCGCCGAGCTTGCGCCGCAGCCTCTTTACCACGGTGCGCACGGTCCCGACGTCGACGTAGCGCTCGTGGCCCCACACGTGCCGCATGAGCTGCTCGTGCGTCACCACCCGCCCCGCGTTGGCGGCCAGCATGTGGAGCAGGTCGTACTCGGTGGCGGTGAGCCGCACCCTGCGGCCCGCGGCCGTGACGACGCGCTCTGCGTGGTCGACGGTCAGGTCGCCCAGCACGTATGGCTCCCGGGCCCCGGCGCGGCTGGGCTCCTCCCTGCGGCGCAGCGCCGCCCCCACCCTGGCCACCAGCTCCGTAGGCGAGAAGGGCTTTACGATGTAGTCGGCGGCGCCGGCGTCCAGGGCCTGCGCGATCGTCTGGTCCCGGCCGTAGGCGGACAGGAAGACCACAGGCACGTCGGCGATCCGCAGGATGTCGGCCATCAGCTCGATGCCGTCCGAGCCGGGCAGGATCATGTCGAGCAGGACCAGGTGGGGCCGCCCGTCCCGCATCAGCCGCAGCGCCTCCCCCGGATCGGCGGTCACGACCGGGTCGTAGCCCGCGTCCGAGAGCGCCTTCCTGACGTACGCGAGCGTCTGAGGGTCGTCGTCGACCACGAGCACGGGCTGACCGCCCGCCTCGGGCCGCGGGGGGCGCCCCGGCCCGGCCTCCTCGGCCGCGGGAGTCGCGGCCGCGGGAATCGTGAAGGTGAACCTCGCGCCCAGGCCGGGCCCGCCGCTCTCGGCCCAGATGCGCCCACCGTGGGCCTCCACCACACCTCTGCAGATGGCCAGGCCCAGGCCGGTGCCTCCCCCGCCCTGGTCGCCGGTGCCCATGGAGAACTTCTGGAACAGTCGGGGCAGGCTCTCAGACGGTATGCCCCTCCCCTCGTCGGCCACCGAGACCGCGACGTGGACCCCGTCCCTGGCCGCGGCCACCTTGATCGGGGACGACTCCGGCGAGTGCCTGGCGGCGTTGGACAGCAGGTTGCCGATCACCTGGACTATCCGCCGCCTGTCCGCCATGACCAGGGGCAGGTCCGGCGCTAGGTCGATCTCGAGGCTGTCCCTGCCTCCCCCGATCGCGAACGTGCTCCTGGCGGCGTCCACCAGCGCCTCGACCCTGCAGGGCTCGGGACTGACCGGGAGCGTCCCGGTCTCCATTCGCGCCACGTCCAGCAGCCCGCCGACAAGGTCGCGCATGCGGTCGGCCTGTTCGACGATGATCCGGACGAACTGCCTCATCTCGGCGGAGTCCATCTCCGACCAGGCGTCCAGCACGGTGGTCGCAGAGCCCCTGATTGAGGCGAGGGGGGTGCGCAGCTCGTGGCTCACCATGCCCAGGAACTCGGCCCGCATGCGGTCCAGGTCCTGCAGGGGCTTCATGTCCTGCAGCGTGACCACGAAGGTCGCGATGTCGTCCGCCCCGGCGCGGATGGGCCTGGCGCTCAGCAGCACCGTCACGCTCCGTCCGTCGGGAACCTCCAGCACGAACTCCTCCAGCCGCACGGTCTCCCCGGCGCTCATCGCCCCGACCACGGAGAAATCCGCAAGGTCGATCGCGCGGCCGTCGGCGCTACGGACGGTCATCACCTCCAGGAGCTCCTCCGGCGACTGGCCGGGTGCCTTGATCTGGTCCATCAGCCGCCTGACCTCCCGGTTGAAGGAGACCGGCGCTCCCGTCCTGGCGTCGAAGACCGCTATTCCGACGGGAGAGGTGTCGATCACGGTCTCGAGCTCGGCCCTGGCCTGCCGCTCGTCGCGGTGGCGCCGAGCGTTGGCGATGACCAGGGCGGCCTGCGATGCGAACAGGACCAGGATCTCCTCGTCCTGCCGGGTGAACTCCTCGCCGGGCCGGCTCCTGGCGACGAAGATCGTGCCCACCCCGTGCCCGTGGCGCCGGATGGGCACCATCAGGAGGGCGCTTAGCGGGGCGGGCTCGAGGAACTCGGGCAGGCCCATCGAGCTGGCGTAGGAGGCGAAGTCGCTCACCCTCAGCGGTCCCGGAAGACCGCTGAGGTATCCGTGGATGTCCGCCCCCCCGGGCATCTCCCACAGCCGCCTGGCCTCGTCCGGGGATAGGCCGGAGGACAGGAAGCTCTCGACCCTCCCGGACTCGTCGAGGACGGTCAGCACGCCGCAGCGCGCCTCGACCAGGGACCGCGCGCTGTCGAGGACCCCCTGGAGGACCGGCTCGAACTCCGTGGTCTCGTTGATGCGCAGGCTGGCCTCGCTGAGCCGCGTGAGCCGGTCCTGCAGCGCCTCCATACGGCGCTCCAGATCGGGGGCCGCACCCATTCCTGCCTCCATGCGCGCCAGGCTCGCACCGTGGCGAAGTGGCCGCAGTGACACGGGATTGCCACGCAAATCGACGTGAGTGCCACTACAACGCCACACATCCTATGCCATACGCATCTATTGTGCCATCCGATGCATCGCGGACGTCATCCCCCCAGGCCGGCGCCGCCGGTTACGCAGGTTCGATCGAGCGCAGGAGCGGTCCGATGACCGACCGTCACGAGGATTTCGGGAACGTCATGACAGGCCTGAGCGCCGCCGCCGCCAGGGCTACGGAGGTCAGCCTCGCGCCGTTCATGCTCTCGCCGTTGGAGTACCGGGTGCTCGAGAGGTGCCACAGGGGCGAGGCCAACACGGTGACCGAGCTGGCGCGCATCTTCCCGGTGGACGCCTCGACCATGAGCCGCATGGTGAACAAGCTGGTGGACAGGGGGCTGATCCGCAGGCGGCGCCTCTCGAAGGACAGGCGGACGGTCCTGCTGAAGCTGACGGCGGAGGGGAACTCCGTGGTCGACAGGCTCGCCGAGTGCATGCGTGCGAGCCAGGTCGCGCTAATGGACGGCATCAGCGACGAAGAGAGGCATGCCTTCACGGCCACGGCCAACAAGATCATCGCGAACCTGGGTGAGCTGGGGGCCGGGGCCTCGACGCCCGCGCGAGGCGCCGGGGCGCGGGCGCGCGTCGTCCATCGCTCGGGACCGGGGCGGCATGCGGGGGCTTAGGCGGCCGTGGTGATGGCACCCGCGAGTCCCGGCCGCCAGATCCATCCGGGGAGGGCACGATGTCCTTCAAGAAGTACCGCGTCAGCCTAGCGGCGGACGAGCGCGAGGCGCTCCGGGCCCTGGTCTCGACCGGGCGGACCGCCGCGTACCGGCAGACCCACGCGCGCATCCTGCTGATGAGCGACGAGTCGAGGGCGGACGGGGGCATGACGGACGCGGAGATATCCCGCGCGCTCGGCGTGGGCCAGTCCACGGTCGAGCGGGTGCGCCGGCGGTGCGTGGAGGAGAGCGTGGAGGCCGCGCTGAGCCGCAGGGAGCAGCTGCGCCGCCGGCAAAGGAGGCTGGACGGCGACGGCGAGGCCCGGCTCATCGAGATGGCCCGCGGCCAGCCGCCCGACGGTCATCAGCGATGGACGCTGAGGCTGCTCGCCGACCAGCTGGTCGAGCGGCAGATAGTCGAGAGCATCAGCACAGAGACCGTTCGGCAGGTGCTCAACAAGAGGAACAGCTCGGTCCGCCACAAGGACCGCGCCGCCCGCCGCGGGTGACCCGCCCCCGCGGCCCGCACGCCATCCACCGCCTCGACTGCGGGCCGGCCGGAGCCCGCCCCCGGCACGCGGCGCCCCCCCGGGTCCGGCGAGCACCCTGAGCCCGTGCGCCGCGGCGCTCGCCGAGGCGGGCCGGCCCGGCATCTTCACCCCCGTGCACCTCATGCGCGCAGGCCGCACGGGCGCACCGCCCGAGCCGGCCCTTCGCCGACCGCCGCACCGCCCCGGGGCCCTGGATCGGGCGGGGATCAGTCGGTTCTGTACAGGTAGCGGATGTCCCAGAGCGCGTACAGTGTGGGAGCCACGTTGCCGAACACGTTGCGGACGGCGCTGAGGCGCTCTGACAGCGTCGTGTAGATGAGGGGCACGTTCTCGGCGACGATCTCCTGCGCCCGGTGATAGTGCTCCACCCGCCCGCCGCGGTCGAGCTCGCGGCTGGCCATGACGTACAGCTCGTCTATCGCGGCCTCCCACTCCGTCGCCGGCTCCGGCTGGTTGGGGTGCCAGAGGTGGAGGCCCTCCCCGCTGTGCCAAAGGCTGATGCCGCCGTGCGGCTCCGTACCGCCCGTGAAGCCGATGATCAGGGACTCCCAGTCGTATGAGGACGTGAGCTGGGAGACGAGGTCGCCGAACTCGACGAGCTCGTAGTCGACGTCGAGCCCGATCTCCTGCATGCCGCGCCGGATGATGGCGCCGACCCTCGCGCGCACGGTGTTGCCCGTGTTGGTCACCAGCGAGAACGATATCGCGTTGCCCTCGGCGTCCTCGCGTATGCCGTCGCCGTCGGTATCCGTCCAGCCGAGCCCGTCCAGGATGCCGTTGGCCATGTCCGGGTCGTACTCGTATCGCCTCACGTCCGGGTTGTGGAAGTCGCCCGCGGCCGGGCTTATCGAGGACCACTGCGGGTACCCGAGGCCGTGCTGCACCTCGTCGATGATCGTGTCCTTGTCGACGCTGTATGCCACGGCCCGGCGGAACTGCGCGTTCTGGAACCACCTCAGCTTCTCGGGCGCCACGTAGGGCTCGCCGGTGTCGGGGTCGGTGCCGGGATTCATGTTGAAGGCCAGGAACGTCGTGCCGAAGGTGGGGCCCCGCCGGTGTATCGTGAAGTTCGCCTCTCCCTGCAGCGGCTCGAGCAGCACGTACTCCTCGCCGAGCACCCCGTGGACGTCGGACTGGCCGGCGAGGAACCTGTCGAGCTCGGCGTCGAGGTCCGGGACGATGACGTGGACGATCTCGTCCAGGTACGGGAGCGGGTTGCCGGCGTCGTCCCTCAGCCAGTAGCCGGGATTGCGCCGCATCACCACCCGCTGGCCTGGCTCGTACAGGCCGATGGTAAACGGCCCGGTGCCGACGATCTCGGCGGGATCGGTGTCGATGGACCACGTGGACGCGAAGGTGCCGTCGTCCACGCTCGCCTCCAGGATGTGCCTCGGGTATATCGCGGTGCCCATCGAGCGCAGGAACGGGGCGAACGGCGCGGGCAGGACGCAGACGACCGTGTAGTCGTCCACCGCGGTGACCGTCATCGGCTCCTGCCTCCACTCCCCGGTCTCCTCGTCGAGGAACCGGAAGTGGAACTGGGGGCCGGCGCTGGCCGGGATGTCCTCGCTGTAGATGATCCGGTTGAAGGTGAACTCCACGTCGCGGGCCGTGAAGGGCTCGCCGTCGTGCCAGGCGACGTCCTCGCGCAGGTGGAAGGTCCACGTCAGCCCGTCCTCCGAGCGCTCCCAGGACTCGGCCAGGAGCGGCTCTATCTCGTCCGTGAGCCACGAGGCCTCGGTGAGGCCCTCGAAGAGGTAGCCCAGCACTCCCGACGACGACGCGTCCGTGGCGATGGCGAGGTTGAGGGTGAGCGGCTCGGAGATGGTTGCGACCGTCAGGGAGCCGCCCCGCCTCCCGATGGAGTACTCGAACGCCTCGGCGTTCCTCCTGAGCTGCTCGACGACGGCCCCCCGGTCGCCCGGCGCCGGGTCGGCCGGCGGCGCGGGGCCCGCCGCCTCCCTCTCGTCGAGGGCGGCCTGGACGATGCGCTCCACCTCCTCGGCGGACGGTCCCGCCTCCGGCGCCGGTATGGCCGCAAGGGCGCTGCGTATCGCCTCCTCCACCTCGGCCGAGGTTAGACCGGTGCCGGATCCGCGGGCGTCCGCGACGGCGGCCCGGACCATCTCCTCCACCCGGGCCTCGGACAGCCCGGGGGCGGGCAGGGCCACGGCAGCCACGGCGGCGCGTATCGCCTCCTCCACCTCGGCCGAGGTAAGGCCCGGCTCGGCCACGGGCGGCTCCGGCGCCTCGGCGACCTCGGCGCGGACTATCTCCTCGACCTCCGCCCGGGACAGGCCCCCGTCGCGGTCCCCGCAGGCCGCGGCGAGGACAAGCATCAGCAAGGCGAACAGCGGCGCGATCTTGATCATCCCTGGCACGATCGAAGTCCCCTTATCTGAATTGGCCCGGAGCGCCGTTCCGGGGGCCGCCCGTGGACTGCACCGCGTCACCCGGGAGCATCCAAGCCTATGGGGCCAATTGTAAGGTCCGCCGCAGGGCCGCGCCCGCCGGGCGCGAGGGTCTAGCGCCCCCTGGACCGGCCGGCGGCGCTCCGGGCCCGGGCCCGCTCCTCCCGCTCCATGGCCGGACGGGCCGCGCAGCCCCAGGCCAGGACGCACCCCGAGCAGCGCGGGCGGATGGCCCGGCAGACCCTGCGGCCGTGGTTTATGAGATAGAGGTGGAAGGCGAACACGTCCCCCGGCTCGACCATCGGCTCCAGCAGGTCGTGGGCGCGCTCGGCGTTCACCTTGGGGCCGATCAGGCCCAGCCTCCGCGCCACCCGGTGGATGTGGGTATCCACCGGCATCGCCGGCATCCCGAGAGAGAAGCACAGGATGATCGCCGCGGTCTTGGGGCCGACCCCGGGCAGGTCCGTGAGCCAGCGCTTGGCGTCGGCGAGGGGCATGTCCGCAAGGAAGCGCAGGTCGAACGATCCGGCCCGCTCGCGCACCATGCCGAGGACCTCCTTGATGCGCGGGGCCTTGATGCGGGAGAGGCCGGCGGACCTTATGGCCCGCTCTATCTCGTCCACGTCGGCGTCCGCCACCGCCTCGACCGATCCGTGGACATCCATCAGCGCGCGGAACGCGCGCTCGGAATTGATGTCGGACGTGTGCTGCGAGAGGATCGTGAAGATCAGCTCCGCGGCCGGGTCGTAGCGCGGCTCCCACTCGAGCGGCCCGTAGAGCGGCGCCAGCAGGGCCATCACGTCGGACGCCCGGACGCGGCGGCGGGCGGTCTTTGCGCGGGGAGTGTCCAAGGGGTGGGCTTCGCTGCGGGCGGCTCGGATAGGCTAACACGGGACCCGGGGGCGGGCGGCCCCGGCCCCGCGCCCTGACGAGCTGGCCGCGGCCGGCGTCATTCGCCCGTCCTCGGCGCCGCTGATGCATAGTATGCATGCCTGTTATGCTTATGCATCATGAGAACCACGATCTCCCTTGACGACCGGCTGGCTAGGCAGGTGCGCCGGGCGGCCAGGGCCCGCGGCGTTAGCGTGAGCGCCTTCATCGCCAAGACGCTGGACGACGCCCTGAAGCGGCGGGAGACGCCTGAGACGCCGCCGTTCCGGCTGGTTACCGTACGCGGCGTTCGCGCCCGCAGCGGAGTCGACCTCGATCGACCGAGAGAGATGGACGCGCAGGATGACGAGGCCCGATTCGGGCGCCGGAGCCCGTGATTCGAGATGCTGCTTCCCGATGTGAACGTTCTCGTATACGCGCACATTGAGGACTCGGCCGCCGACCACGGAGAGTATGCGGCCTGGGTCACCCGCATGGCGACGGAACCGGAACCGTTCGCGCTCTCGGTTCTCGTCGTGTCCGGCTTCGTGCGCGTCGTTACCAACCCACGGATCTTCGATCCGCCGTCCACCCTCGACCGGTCGCTGGCGTTCGTGTCCTCGCTCGCCGAGCGCCCAACCGCGCGCATCGTCGGTCCGGGTCCCGATCATCTGAAGATATTCGAGAGACTCTGTCGCGAGTCCAGGGCCACGGGAAAGCTGGTTGCCGACGCTGCACACGCGGCGGTTGCGGTCGAGCACGGCTGCACCATGGTGTCAACCGACTCGGATTTCTGCCGCTTCCCAGGACTCCGATGGCAGCATCCGCTGCGTCCCGGTGGACCATAGCCTCCCCAATGGAGTACAGCGCGAGCGGAACGCGCGCTCGGAGTTGATATCGGACGCGTGCCGGGAGAGGATCGTGAAGATCAGCTCCGCGGCCGGGTCGTAGCGCGGCCCCCACTCGAGCGGCCCGTACAGGGGCTCCGGCTGTGCCGTCACACCGGGCGCGCTGACGCTGCGCCGGGCGGTCTTTGCGCGGGGAGTACCCAAGGGGTAGGCTTCGCTGCGGGCGCCCCACCGCCAGACCAACGCGAAAGGCCAACGCAGGGCCGGGGGCCGGCCCGAGCACTCATGGACCTGGGCGGATACCTCGACGAACTCACCGATGGAGATGGGCCCCTCGCCCGCTCCGGGCACGCGCACCTGTCCTCGCCGCCGCCCGAGGACATGGAGGCGATCGAGCGCCGCTGGCCGGACATCCCCGAGGACCGGCGCGCCGAGCTGCTTGGCGTGCTGTCCGGGCTCGCCGAAGACAGCGTCGAACTCGACTTCTCGGACGTGCTGCGCATGGCGATGGACGATCCGAGCGCCAAGGTGCGCGGGGCCGCGGTGCGCGGCCTGTGGGAGTCAGAGGACAGGACGCTGGTCCGACCGCTCGCCCGGATGCTCGCCTCGGACACCGACACGGCCGTCCGGGCCGCGGCCGCCATGGCACTCCGCCCCTTCGCCGAGAGGGCCGGGGCCGGGGGACTCATCGACAGGGACGCCGCGCGCGTGCGCGCCGCGCTCATGGACGCGGTCAAGGGAAGCGGCGAGGACGCCGAGGTCGCCAGGCGTGCCATCGAGGCGGCCGGGAGCCTGCCGGGGCCGGACGTCGACGCCGCCGTCGATCGGGCGGCCGGCTCCGCAGACCCGGGACTGCGCCAGAGCGCCATTTTCGCGATGGGCGCCTCCGGGCGGTCCGAGTGGCTCCCCCGGCTCGCGGAGGCCCTCGGCGACCCCGAGCCCGCGACGCGCTACGAGGCCGCGGCCGCCCTGGGCCGCATCGGCGACCCCGGGGCCGCCGAGCGGCTGGTGCCGATGCTCGCCGACCCCGACGCCCAGGTGCGCGAGGCGGCGGCCGAGGCGCTGGGCATGGTGGGCGGGCAGCGGGCCCGCGACGCCCTGGCGCGCTGCGCCCAGGTGGCGGAGGGGCCGCTCCGCGAGGCGGCGCGGGCGGCGCTCGCCGACGCCGAGTTCGAGGACGATCCGCTGGGACTGAGGCTCGAGGCATGACCAAGATCACCGGCACGAAGGACTTCGATAGGGCGCTGGCCGCCCTGGCAAGCGAGGACTGGCTGCCGACGCCGCTGCTGGCCTCGGCCGGGGCGGGGCCGGCGCTCGGCATCGACCTGTGGCTAAAGCGCGAGGACTGCACGCCCGTCGGCTCGTTCAAGGTCCGCGGCGGCCTGGTCTCGATGGCGATGGCCGGTCCGGCCGCCCTCGAGCGCGGGGTATACGGGGCCTCGGCCGGCAACTACGGGCTGGCGCTCGCCGAGGCCGGTCGCCGGCGCGGAGCGAGCGTAACGGTGGTCGTTCCCCAGGACGCCAACCCCTCTAAGGTCGGGCGCATCCGCCGGACCGGGGCGCGCGTCATCCACCACGGCGCCGACTTCGACGCGGCCAAGGACCACGCCCGCGCCGCGGCCGCCGACGCGGGGGCCGACTTCTGGGAGGACGGCGTCATCCCGCACATGGCCACGGGCGCGGCGACCATCGGGACCGAGCTGATCGAGACGGGCCTCGACTGGGACTTCGTCCTTGTCCCGGTGGGCAACGGCTCGCTGATCAAGGGGATCGCCGCGGCGTTCGCCGAGCGGAGCCCCCGCACCCGGGTCGTCGGGCTGGTCTCCTCGGGCGCACCGGCGATGGCCAGCGCGATAGCCGGCCGGCCGTTCGACCCCGCGGAGCCGACCTCGACCGAGGCCGACGGGCTGGACGTCAGGGTGCCGATAATGCCGATCTGCCACGAGATAGCGGACCTTGTCGCGGACGTGTGGGTGATCGACGAGGACCTGCTCATCCCCGCGGTCAGGTCCATGATCGACCTCGAGCAGACGCTCGCAGAGCCGTCGGCGGCCATCACGCTGGCGGCCTGCGCCCAGCGCCGCACCGAGCTCGCCGGATCGCGGGCAGCCGCCATCGTCACCGGCTCGCACCTTCGGTCGTCGCTGCTCGGGGAGGTCGCGCGATCGGAGGGCCTTCCGCTCTGATGGCCCGCGGCGCGGGCGAGGTCGGCCTGATCGTGAACCCCGCCGCCGGAAGGGACATCCGCCGGGTGGTCGCCCGCGGGCGCTTCGTCACCGACGAGGAGAAGATCAACGTCACCGAGCGCATCCTCGCGGGCCTTGCGGCGGCGGGGGTCGAGCGCGTCCTGGCGATGGCGGACTGGGGCGGCCTTGCCGCCGCCGCGGCCTCGAGGCACGAAGGCCCCATGCGCATCGAGATGCTCGACACGCCCGTCGCCGGGCGCGAGAGCGACACCGTGCTCGCCGCGCGCGCCATGGCAGCGCGCGGCGCGCGCTGCATCGTGACGCTGGGCGGCGACGGGACCAACCGCGCCGTCGCGTCGGCGGGAACCGGGGCGGCGCTGGTCGCCGTATCGACCGGGACCAACAACGTCTTCCCCGCCCTGATCGAGGGCACGACGGCCGGGCTGGCGGCGGGGCTGGTCGCAACCTGTGCCGTGGACGAGGCGGAGGCCACACTAGTCAGGCCCATGCTCACCGTGTCAGTCGACGGCGAGGTCCGGGACGTGGCGCTGATCGACGCCGCCGCGGCCCGCCAGCTCCATGTCGGCGCACGCGCCATCTGGGACGCGGCGCACGTGGCGGAACTCTTCGTCTCGGGCAGGTACCCGGCGGCCATCGGTCTGGCCGCCGTCGCCTCGCGGCTGCCGTCCCGCGGCGGGCCCGGCGTGCACGTGGAACTCGGCGAGGGCGGCGCCGAGGTCACCGCTCCGATAACGCCGGGGACCTTCTCCCGGGTCGCGGTGGCGCGCTGGTCGGACCTTCCGTTCGACGAACCCCGGACGGTCGGCCTTGGCGCCGGCACCATAGCCGTCGACGGTGAGCGCAGCGTGGAATTCCGGCCCGGTCAGGCGGTCACGGTAACGCTGATCAGGGGCGGCCCGCGCGTGGTCAGCGTCGAGAGGGCGCTTGAGCTTGCGGCGCGGACGGGCGCCTTTGTGTCGGGGTCCGAGGCGCAGACCTAGCCGGGCGCGCCCCGGGTCGGTACCGCACCGCGCTCGACGCTGAGCGTAAGACCCTTGTCCTTAACGCCATCCTTGCACGTCGGTGCAAGGTCATCTGATGTGACAAGTATGAAGGTGCCAAATGACTACCTGGCGCAAGACCAAGCCATTGGCAGGCTTGAGGAAGTGCTGGGGCATCCGAGCCGGGACGCGGTCGCTGCGATCCATGTATCGGCGGTCCCCGGCTTGCGGCCGACCCGCTCCCGCTCAAAACGCAGTCTGGCGGAGATATCCACCAGGCCGGCGGACGGCTCTACCAATTCGTAGTCGTCGAGGTGTTGCTCGAGATCATTCATGCGTCTCGGGCCCCATCCGTCGAGGATGGCCCAGAACAGGACCTCCTCCCGCGTAGGGAAGGAGATCAACGCACGCAGCCCCTCTACTCTGTGCCGGTGGTGCGCCGCCGCTTCGTCGCGCCGCATGAACAGCGATACGACCGAGGTGTCAGAACTACGGGGCGCCCACCGGGCGGGATCAGGCCTCGCGGCCCTCGCGTATGGCCTGGCTGAAGGACTCCCATTCCTCGTCGGTCAGGTCGAGGGTCACGACTTCGTCAGGATCGAAGACCTTCGGGTTGGGCTCGCTTAGGAATGCCTCGAGGTCGAACGGTTCGGACGACGACCGGGGCTCGTTCAACCGCTCGACACGGACGGTGGTCCACTCGCCGCGAGTGTTGAACCGTCCCGTGCCCCTGACCTCCACGTATCGCGTCGCGAGCCGCAGCATCTCATCGTCGAGGGCACCATCGAAGCGCAGCCGCACTTCGGTGCCCGTGACGTCGTGGAGCAGAGCCGTCCGCTTGGCCCAGTTCACCCCTCGCAGCCAGCCGCGGAGCAGTGCCTTCTCGCCCCGATGCCTGCTGCGAACTCCGCGGTCGCGGCGCTTTACATGGACCCTTCGGCCGCCACCCGGGTCGCCGATCCAGAGCATCACGCCGTTGGGGAACTCGTCGGCAGCCTTGTAGAAGCAGTCCGCCACGGCCGTGGGCAGCGTGGAGTCCTCCGTTCCATCCCAGTCACTGATGGCCGCGAAGGCGCGCGCGCCGTAGCTCTCGGACCGGGCGGAGGCGTCCGGCGACGGGTCCAACACGAGATCGGCGACCATGGTGCCGGCGCGGTTGGGCATCAGGCGCAGACCACTGTGGTCGATCACCCATTGGGGCAGGCGACCCGCCCTGCGCTCGTGATCGCCGAGATGCGCGACCATGAGGCGCACCGCGTCCTGCGCGCCTTGCAGGGCCGCGACAAACGCCGCCACCGGAACACTGCCGTCGGTGACCCCCGGGCCTTCGAAAGTGATGGAGAGCCTGTTAGTCTGAGCGCACCCCCCGCGGCGCCGGGGCGCCGCCAACGTTGACGGGCCCTTGGCCGGCGCCAGATTATACGCGCAAGCTAGGCCACTGCCGGTCACATCGAGCCCGCCGAATGGCCCGGGCACCTCGCCGGCGCCGCATCTGCCCCCTCGGTCAAGTGGCCACAGGCCCGCCGTCCGTGACCTCCACTCAGAGGCCGCAGCTATCAAGGAAGGTGACGCCCGCAGGCAGCATGGGCACCCGCCTTCATCGCGAGGTCCCTCGACCTGCCGGTTCCTGCGCTCGACAGCAGAGCGGATTCCGATGAAGAGAGCACCTCTCGGCTAAGACACGGGAGAAGTTCTCCAGCCAGGTTTCGGCGGACCTGCCGGCCGCGCTGAGGAGAGTCGCCCGGGACGGGGGGCGTCACTTCCAAGCGATGCCGGAACACGCCACGCGAACAACTTGACAGCAGGGCGCGGGGGAAGTTCCGCCCCGGGGCGATGACGCACTCTCGACCAGCCTTGAACTGAGCAGGCGGCTCTATGAACTGCTTGCGCAGTGAGGCGCGAGTTCCGTTCTGCCGAAGGGGTAGCCGCGACTCGCGGCGGCTCGATTCGCGAGACCGGCGGCCCGAAAGGCGTGCCCGATCCGGGGCCTTGGCCTCGTCCGCGGTACGTCCGATGTGCGCTGCCGGGCCATTGATCGGGCCTGATGGGCACAGTGGACTCACAGGCCGCGAGGTTGACAACTGGCCGACCCCCGCTCTCCGTCACCGCAAACAGCCTTTTGGCGCATTGCCATGCGCGCTGCGTGGTTGTGATCTACCCGGGAGGGCGGCGTGGGGAGAGCGCCCGTCACTGACGAAATTGCGAACCCTCAAGTGGCCGGAAAGCGAGATTGACTATCGGGAAATACGTGTGCAAGCATCGTCCGAATGTGCCGCAATTCACTTGCGCAGCGCCCGCATCCGGGCGGGGCGCAAGACAAATGACAGGTCGAGTCGGCCGGGGAAGCGAGATTGGGATGTCGCGGGCGGGCCTGACTGTCCGGCGGCGGCCGGCCGGCGGGAGCCTGCCGATACTGCTGACCGCCCTGGCCTGCGTAGCCGTCTTCGGCATGGCCTGCGGCCGAAGCGACGAGCCGGCGGCGGTCCCTACGCCCACCGCCGCACCTGCGGCGGCACCTACACCCACCACTGCCCCCGCGGCGACCCCTGCGCCCACCGCAGCGCCGGCGGCGGCCCCGGAGTCCGGGCCCGCAACTGAAGGCGAGGCGCTGACCATGGCCTACGTTCAGAGGGCCCTGGAGCGGTACGAGCGGTACGGGCTGGACGCGACGGTCGCCTACTACAGCAGCGAGGCGAGCATCGAGGGGGAACGATACCTGCTGATCATCGACGGGGATGACGGTGTCCTGCGTGCGATGCCCTTCTATCGGCAGCTCCTGGGGGGAAGGCACGTCGATGCCGACGAGCTGTTGGCGTTGGCCACCCAGGAGGGGCGCTGGCTGGACCGGATGGGACTCCATCCGGTCTTCACGGACGGTGGCCTGATGGTCAGACAGAGACCGCTGCGCAGCTACCTGATCCTGCGCGACGGCCTGCTCTTCGTGTCCAGCCACTCCGTGCTGCTGGAGAACCTGGCCGATGCCACCGTGGACTACCTGAACCGCGCCATTGCCCTCTACGAGAGCGAGGGACTGGACGCGACGGTCGCCCACTACGGCAGCCGGGACAGCCTGGAGGGACAGCTGTACCTCTTCCTCGTGGGGGCGGACGACATCTACCTCGCCCATCCCATCTTCCCGCACCTGGTGGGCACGGACATAAAGGATGTCGTGGCCTCGGTCGGCCATCAGCTGGGCCGGGAGATAGCCCAGGCCACCGAGGAGGGGATCTGGGTGGAGTACCTTTGGCCCAACCCCGTGACCGGCATCGAGGAGCCCAAGAGCACCTGGGCCGTGCGCCACGACGGGCTGATCTTCGCCTCCGGCTACTACCTCTCCGGCGAGACCGCGGATGCCCCCTCCTGGTACGACGCCGACCCCCGCGAGCACACGGTCGGGTACGTCGAGCGGGCCATCGCGCGCTACGAGCGCGACGGCCTGGACTCCATGGTGGCCTACTACAACAGCGTCGCCAGCTTCGAGGGCGAGTGGTACCTGTTCGCCATGGACGAGGACGACATCTACATCGTCCACCCTCTGCTTCCGCGCCTGGTAGGGACCGACGTGAAGGACGTGGTGGCCTCGGACGGCCACGACCTGGGCAGGGAGATAGCCGGCGCCACGGAGGACGGGCTGTGGGTCGAGTACCTGTGGCCGCACCCCGTGACGCTGGCGGACGTGCCGAAGGTCGGCTACGCCGTGCGTCACGACGGGATCATCTTCGCCTCCGGCTACTACCCGGTGGTCGCCGATCCCGGCGACCGCACGAAGGACTACGTGCGCAGGGCGATGGACCACTACGACCGCGAGGGGGCGGAGGCCGCTGTCGCCTACTACAACAGCCGCCGGAGCGTGGAAGGCTCCCACTCGCTGCTGATGGTCGATCCGGAGGGCGTCATAGTCGCCGCCGCCGCAGCGCCCGAGCTGGTGGGCCTGGAGGCCACCGAGTTCACGGGGATTGTGGCCGGGGAGCCGATCGGCGAGGAACTCCTCGGGGCGACGGAGGACGGCCACTGGTTCACGTACCTGTGGCCCAACCAGCGGACGGCGGGGGTCCTGACCATCCACCTGTGGATCGCCCGCCACGAAGGGTACGTGTTCGCGAGCGCATACTACGCCCACTTCCGTGACCCCGTCGATGGGAACCGCGACGGGCAGGACTGAGCGCAAAGGCCGCATAGCCGGGCGGCCCGGCGGCGCGGTTGCGGGCCCGGCTGCGGCGGGACGGGGACGCGGAGCCGGCGGACGCCGAGGTCCTGCCGCAGCAGCGAAGGGCGGGCGCCCGCACGTCCGCCACCCGCTCCGGGCGGGTCCCTGCCCCAGGTCGTGTTCACGCCGGCAGGGCCGAATGCGCCATCCGCGGCGCACCGGACCCGCACAAGGCCAGCGCCGGCGGGTCCTAGGCTGTCGGCTTCCCCAGCCCCCCGGCTCCGGCCGCCCGCGCCTCGTCCTCGCCCGGCCACGGCGGCGTCGTGTGGCACAGGAACGAGAGGCCGTCCGGGCCCGCCGAGAACTGGAAGCTCCACCCGACCGGGATCGCCAGTGCGTCGCCCGGACCGACGTCGCAGGTGAACCCCTCCGCCGCGCCAGGGGCGCGGCGCCAGACCCGGCCCGAGCCGGAGAGCACGTACCAGGCCTCCTCGACGCTGCGGTGGGCGACCGGGCGAGACACGAGCCCGGGCCCCAGGGTGACCTCGCACACCGACGAGCGCGCGGCGCCGTGGGCGGCCTCTACGAGTACCCTCACCTCGGAGCCGTCCGGTGCGGTCGCGTCCGGAGGCCCGCCCCTGCGGCCAACGGGCTCCGCGATCCTCTCAAGCTCCATAATTTTCGCCTCCCATGCGCCGGCCCGGCGCAATGCGCGGGCGCCTGTGGGCCGCGCCAAAGGCCCGTGGGCGTCGTTGCGCGCCCTCCGGGCCGGTGATATCTTAATCGCCCGAGAGACCATGACCGCGGACCCCGCGCGCGGCGCCCGCAGGACCGGAGGAGAGCATGTCCGTATACAAGGCCGAGTACCTTTGGATCGACGGGGCCACGCCCACGCAGTACCTGCGCTCGAAGACAATGGTCCTCGAGAGCGGCAAGGAGCCGCCGAGGTGGGGCTTCGACGGCTCCAGCACCAACCAGGCGCAGGGGAGCGACTCGGACTGCGTCCTCAACCCCGTCTTCTCCTGCCCAGACCCGGTCAGGGGCGGCGACAACGTGCTGGTGCTGTGCGAGGTGCTCTGGCCGGACCTCAGCCCCCACCCGACCAACAGGCGCAGGGCCTGCGCCGATAGCGCGGAGCGCTACGCCTCCCAGGAGCCGTGGTTCGGGATCGAGCAGGAGTACACCTTCTTCAGGGGCAACCACCCCCTGGGATGGCCGGAGAGGGGCTTCCCGGCCCCGCAGGGCGGGTACTACTGCGGCGTCGGCTCCGACGAGGTGTTCGGCCGCGAGGTGGTCGAGGCGCACATGGACGCCTGCATAGAGGCGGGACTCAAGATATCCGGCATCAACGCCGAGGTCATGCCCGCGCAGTGGGAGTTCCAGATCGGTCCGACCGGCCCGACCGAGGCCGCCGACCACATCTGGGTCGCCAGGTGGCTGCTGTACCGCGTCGCCGAGGAGTACGACGTATCGGCCACGCTCTACCCCAAGCCCGTCAAGGGCGACTGGAACGGCGCGGGAGCGCACAGCAACTTCTCCACCAAGGCCATGCGCGAGTCCTACGAGCCGATCATCCTCGGCATAGAGGCCCTTCGCGAGAGGCACGACCTGCACATCGCCAACTACGGCCACGCGATCGAGGAGCGGCTGACCGGGCTGCACGAGACTTGCTCGTTCCGCGAGTTCAAGTACGGCGTCTCGGACCGCGGCGCCTCGGTGCGCATCCCCTGGCAGGTCGAGCGCGACCGCAAGGGCTACCTCGAGGACCGGAGGCCCAACGCCAACGCCGACCCCTACGTCGTCACCCACCTGATGATGGAGACGATCTGCTCGGCCCTGTCCTGACAGCGGGCCCGCCGCCCGGCCGGCGCTCGGCCGCAATAACCCGGAGGAGGAACGGCGATGGCGCAGGCAGGCTCAGTTAGGTTCGACTCGTCGGTCGCCGTGCCGATGCGCGACGGCGTTCGGCTCTACGCCGACACGTTCCGCCCCGAGGGCGATGGCCCCTGGCCCGCGCTGCTCACCCGCACCCCCTACAACCGCACCACTCCCTTCGCCTACTCGATGTCGCTGGACGCGATCCGCGCGGCCCGGGCCGGCTACGCCGTGATCATCCAGGACTGCCGCGGGCGCTTCGAGTCCGAGGGGGAGTTCCACCCCTTCGTAAACGAGGCGGCCGACGGCCACGACACCATCGAGTGGATAGCCGCCCAGGACTGGTGCGACGGCAACGTCGGGATGTTCGGCGGCTCCTACGTCGGCGCGACGCAGTGGCTGGCGGCGACGACGCGGCCACCGCACCTCAAGGCGATCACCCCCGGGGTCACCGCCTCGAACTACCACGAGGGCTGGACCTACCAGGGCGGGGCGTTCGAGCTCGACTTCAACCTGAACTGGGCGCTGCTCTACCTCACCGGCGCCAACTACGACAATCTGGTGCGCGCCCACGGCGCCCCCGACGGCAGGCAGGCCGAGCTGCTGGCCCGCGCGGACGACCTGATGGCCGACTACAGCCACCTGCCCCTCAAGGACTGGCCGGTGCTGCGCGGCATCGGCGACTTCTACTACCGCTGGCTCGAGCACCCCGAGTACGACGAGTACTGGCGGGCGGTCAGCATCGAGGAGCACCACTCGCGCATAGACGTCCCCGCCCTGAGCTTCGGGGGCTGGTACGACATCTTCATGGGCGGAACGCTGCGCAACTACGTCAGGATGCGCGAGATGGGCGACGGCGAGCGGGCTCGCTCGGGCCAGAGGCTGATGATCGGCCCTTGGGTGCACCCGGGCTCGCTCCCCACCTTCCCCGGCACGTCCATCGGTGACGCCTACTTCGGGTGGAACTCTTACTCGGCGAACATCGACCTGCACGGCGTCCTGCTGCGCTTCTTCGACCACCACCTCAAGGGCGTCGACAACGGCGTCGCCGCCGAGCGACCGGTGCGGATCTTCGTGATGGGAGAGAACGCCTGGCGAGACGAGGACGAGTGGCCGCTGGCCCGCGCGGTCCCCACCGACTACCACCTGGGCAGCGGGGGCTCTGCTAACGCGCTGGCCGGCGACGGCACGCTCGGGACGGCTCCGGCTGCGGGCGCAGAGTCCGACTCGTTCATATACGACCCGATGTTCCCGGTTCCCACGCGGGGCGGTGGGCTGTGCTGCTACGACAACCCGTCGCGCGCCGGCGCCTTCGACCAGACCGAGATCGAGCGCCGCGCCGACGTGCTGTGCTACACGACCGAGCCCCTCGAGCGCGACACCGAGGTGACCGGTCCCGTCAGCCTCACGTTGTTCGCATCGTCGAGCGCGGTCGATACCGACTTCACCGCGAAGCTGGTCGATGTGTTCCCCGACGGGGAGAGGGCCGTCAACCTGACCGACGGGATCCTGCGCGCGCGCTACCGGGGCGGCACCGAGCGGGCCGAGCTGATGACGCCCGGGGAGGTCTACGAGTTCCAGATCGACATGTGGGCGACCTCAAACGTGTTCAGGAAGGGGCACCGCATAAGGCTGGATGTGTCCAGCTCAAACTTCCCGCGCTTCGACCGCAACCCCAACACCGGGGAGCCGATCGGCGAGGGCGGTGGGACCCTGCGAGCGACCCAGACGGTCTACCACGACTCCACGCGACCCTCCCGGCTCGTGCTGCCGATCGTCCCGCGCTAGCCGCACGGGCGTGGGCCCGGCTGCGGCAGAGCGTCCCCGGGACACGCCGCATGGGCGGTCGCGGCGCCGGTGAGTCGAACGTGGGTCCGCGACCCGTTCAAGTCGGGTCACGGACCTGACAGCATCAAACATGCCGGAGCCCGCAGGGCATGCCTTTCAGCCAGGGGCCGAGGCGACCTATCGCCCACACCTACGCGCTCCCGCTGCGCCTGCCAGACAAGCATTGATCCGGTGCTGGAGACCGGGCCGTTCGCGTACCATGGTGCGGACACCCCGTAGGGATTGGCAAGAGAGGCTCTGAAATGGTGCGCATAGAGGGGATCTGGATCCAAAACTACCGGGTCTTGCGAAATGTTGCCCTTGGGGCGATGGCGGGGACGCCGAATAGTGCGGCATTGACCCCGATGACCGCCGTCATAGGCAAGAACGGTGTTGGGAAAAGCTCTCTGTTCGACGCCTTTGGCTTCCTCGCAGACTGCCTGGGAATGGGCATTGAAGAGGCCTGCGACGCGCGCGGGCGAGGCGGATTCGACCGCATCCACTCCAAGGGCGTTGATGGTCCGATTGAGTTCTATGTGCTTTGCCGCACAGACCCTGCGGACAAGCTCATCCTCTACCTTCCTAGGCATTGAGCGCGACGATTCCGGCAGGCCCTTCGTCGGCCATGAGGTGCTATTCGAGCGGTCCACCTTAGATCCAGACGCACCGCTGCGGGCCTTCCTGCTGCTTGTCGAAGGTGCTGGGGTGGCGTGGAAGGGACACGCGCATGGGCAACAGATCGAAAGCGGCGGTGAAGGGTTTGACGTTCAGAGTGTGATTGAACGGTTCAAAACGGCACCCGGGCAACTGGGTCCGAACGACGATTTGGAAGTCGTGCAGCTCCAGGACAGTCGCAGGCTGGGCATAGCGACCCTCGGCGCTCTGAAGCAGCATCCCCGGATATCGGCATTCCGCGAGTTCGTCGAGGGTTGGTACCTGAGCTACTTTACGCCAGACGCCGCCCGCAGCCTGCCACTGGCCGGACCCCAGAGGCGCCTCAATGTCCACGGTGACAATCTTGGGAACGTCGTCCAGTACATGGAGAGGGAACACCGGGACAGGTTTGACCGAATTCTGGGCAAGATCGCCGGCCGGATCCCCGGAATCGACCGCATAGAGACTGAACGGAGCCCTGACGGCCGGCTGCTCCTCAGGTTCAACGATCAGGGCTTTGAGGACCCCTTCTACGCACAGCAGATGTCCGACGGCACACTCAAGGTCTTCGCCTACCTGCTGATGCTGGAGGACCCGCGGCCGGCGCCGTTCATCTGCATCGAGGAGCCCGAGAACGGCCTCTACCACAAGCTGTTGGAAGTCCTGGCTTCGGAGTTCCGGGCCCGAGCCACGGGCGGACCGGATGCGCCCCAGTTCTTCGTCACGACCCACCAACCCTATTTCGTGGATGCGCTCAGCCCCGATGAGACCTGGGTGATGGAAAAGGGGGAGGACGGCTTTTCGACCATCCGCCGTGCCAGCGACGACCCGGTCGTCATGGCCATGTGCGCTGAGGGGCTGCCACTGGGCAGCCTGTGGTACAGCGACTACCTGGAAAAGGGGTAGCCGGTTGCATCTTGAGGTGCTGGTCGAGGACCAATCCGGAAGCATTGCGCTGGAGGTCATACTGGAGAAGATTCTCGGCGCAAACGGAGCGGATCACTCCTGGAGAATACGCGCCTACAGGGGCATTGGACGCCTGCCCAAGGGCCTGCGCGGCGTGACTCGTCCGCAGGATCGAATCTTGCTGGACCGGCTGCCGCGTCTGCTGCGGGGCTACGGAAGGAGCCTGCCGGACTCCGGTGCGGTGGTTGTCGTGGTGGACTTGGACGACAGGAGCTGCCACAACTTCAAGCGGGATCTGCTCGGCGTGCTCGACTCGTGCAGTCCGCGCCCAAGGACGTTGTTCAGGATAGCCATCGAGGAGATCGAGGCATGGCTCCTCGGGGATCTCAACGCCGTGAGGAAGGCCTATCCCGGGGCCAAGCTGCCTGTCCTTATGGGCTACGTCCAAGACAGCATATGCGGGACCTGGGAAACCCTCGCTGATGCGGTCGATGCTGGAGGCGCGGCCGCGCTGAGGAGATCGGGCTATCCCGAGTTGGGAAGAGCGAAGTGCGAATGGGCCGAGAAGATCGCGCCCCATCTGGACATCGACGCCAACGCGTCAAAGAGTTTCCAGGTATTTCGAGACGGCGTGAGGAGGCTCGCGGGTTCGGGCGGCGAGTGAGCATCGCCCGGGCGGCGGCGAACACTCGTGTGAGCCAGCATGGTGCTCGCCAGCCACGCCTTCGTCGGGCGCAACCCGCCTAGCTGAGGATGCTCAGATAGGCCTCCTCCAGGGTGGGGTCTCGGGTGACCACGGCCTCGACCGCATCCTCGCCAGCGAGGCCGCCGATCGCTGACGAGGCTGCCCCCTCCGCACCAGCGACCACCGTGACGGTGAGCATCTGCCTCAGCCCGTCCATGGAGACCTCGACGCGCTCCACACCCTCGACGGCCTCCACCTGCGCGGCGAGCCCGCCCCTCGCCTCCCTGAGCGTCACCTCGAGCACGCGGACGTTGCTGAACTCTCGCCTTATCTCCCTCGGCGTGCCGAGGGCCACCAGCCTGCCGCGATCGATGAGCGCGATCCGATCGCACAGCGCGTCGGCCTCGAACATGTAGTGGGTGGTGAGCAGCACGGTGACGCCCTCGGCCGCCAGCTCCGGCACCACCCGCCTTATCTCCTGGGCACCGATCGGGTCGATTCCGATCGTGGGCTCGTCGAGGAGCAGCACCCTTGGGCGCGTCAGCAGCCCCCGGGCCACGTGCAGCCGCTGCTTCATACCCCGCGAATAGCGCTCGACCCTGACGCCGGCCGCGTCGGACAGGCCCACCCGCTCCAGCACGTTGCCGGCCTCGCGGCGGCCCTCGGACCAACCCATGTGCCCGAGCGACGCGAAGTACAGCAGGTTCTCAAGGCCCGTCAGCCGCCCGTACAGGCCCCGCTCCCCGCCGAGGACCAGGCCGATCTCGCGCCGGACGCGCGCGGCTTCGGTCACGACGTCGCGGCCGAGCACCTCGGCCCTGCCGGAGGTCGGCGTGAGCAACGTCGAGAGTATGCGCACCGTGGTCGTCTTGCCGGCCCCGTTCGGCCCGAGCAGCCCGAACACCACCCCGGCCGGCACCTCGATCGACAGGTCGGCGAGCGCGACGGTGGCCGCCCCGCGCCCGAGGATCCCGGAGCGGTACACGCGCCCGAGCCCCTCGCACGCCACAGCGGGCGCCCCGCCGGCGGTCACGGCGCCCCTCCCGGGCCCCTCACGCCGGGGACCTGTCGAACGCGCCCGTGCGGCGCGCGTACGCCTCGGTCGCCCTGAAGAGCGCGTATCCGACGGCCATGTACGCGGCGGCGACCGCGAGCTCTGCGAGCAGCTCCCACCGCACGTCCGAGACCGGCGCCCCGGCGAAGGCGGCCTTCATCGCCGACAGGCCCGAGGTGACGGGGATGCCGTGCCCGACCACCTGGAAGAACCCGGGCAGCTCCTCTAGCGGTATCAGCGCGCCGGACAGGGTCATCATCAGGCCCGGCCCGATCGCGCCGACCACCCCGAAGTCGGCCGTGATGAGGGCCAGGGGTATGAAGAACTGGAAGAAGGCCATGCCCGACAGGGCGATCAGCGCGACCGAGGCGGCGACGACCCACCAGTTCACGCCGCCCGCCTCCACGCCCGTGAAGGCGACGGTGGCGGCCAGCCCGATGCAGCCGGTCAGCACCCCCAGCGGGTAGTAAGGCACGCCCCAGGCCATGAACATCCTCAGGCGGCCGGCGGCCGAGGACATCAGCACCGAGAGCGTGCCCTGCCATGGCTCCTGCGAGGAGACGCCCAGCACCGCGCCCCCCACCAAGAACGTGGCGCCGAAGGCCGTCATGCCCAGCGCGAAGGCCTCCGACGCCTCCTGCCCCAGGGCGAAGCGCCCGAACAGCGCGTAGAGCGCGATCATCAGCAGCGGGCGCACCAGCACGTTGGCAGCGAACGGCGCGGGGCTCTGCCACCAGAACAGGGCCCTGTACGAGAGCCGCGCCTGGGTGAAAAACGACACCATCGAGGTCACCGCGTCACCTCGGTGCCAGGGTGCCGCCGGCCCGCACGAGCCGCTCCATGCGCAGGAAAAGCGCGTGGCCGATGAGCACGTAGGCCGCCGACACCGCGAGCGCCGCGCCCCAGCCGGCGGCTATGCGGCCCGGGGAGGCACCGCCCTGCACCGACAGGACCACCGACTCCATCGCCCACGACGTCGGCGCCACCCTCACCGCGGTCTCCAGCCAGCCCGGCAGGACCGACAGCGGGTACAGAAAGCCGCCGACCACGGTCCCCAGCGGGGCGAGGGCGAACAGCATCCCCGGCTCGCGCCCGGTCAGGATCATGGCCGGGGCGAACAGGAAGCCCGTAGCCACTATCGATAGTAAGACGACCGCCACCGAGACCACTAGCGCCGCCGCCGCGTCCACCTCGGGGATCGTGCCGGCGAAGCCCACCACGATGGCGAACGTCAGCGCGCTGGCCGCAGCGCCCACGCAGGCCACGGCCAGGGACTTGCCCAGGACCGCGACGCTGAGGGGGGTGCGGGTCGCCATCGTCATCTCCGCGGTTCCCTCCAGCACGTCGTGGTAGAGGGCGAGCGGCACGAAGAAGGCCGAGTTCTCCCAGACCAGCATCATCGGCGCGCCGACGATCACGTAGGCGAGTATGGTGGGGTCGCCGCTGCTCGCGGCGACCCAGCCGAGGACCACGGCCGTGGGGATCTGGAACGTGATCACTCCCAGCCCGTGCCAGTTCCTGGTGCTGTAGCGCCAGTGCGCCGCGAAGGCACCGACCAGCGCGCGTGCGTTGCCCATAGTCCAGCGATCCCGGGGCCGAGGCCGCCTCAAGCGGCGCGTAGACGATGGCGCGGCTCCCTCTCCCGAATCAAGGCCGGGCCCTGAGGAGGCCCGGCGAGGATCGACACCGCCCACAGGCAAGGAAAGCACCGCCGGAGGGCCCGCGTCAAGGCCCAGGCGAAGGGGCCGATCCGAGACCATCTCCGTCGGGAGGCGGGCAAACCGCGAGGCGTTCAGGCTGGGCGGAGCGGAGCGGCGGCTGGCCATGCCCCGGACGGTGCCGACGGGCAATTCTCAATTCACCACTGACGTGGTAGACGTCGCCGCACTGTCCGCCGTACGTCGCTGGCGCCGCGTCCGGCCGCGCTCCATCCACACCCTATCGAGACGTGCGCCGCGCGCCTGTCGGTGGGCCACACAAGATCGGACAACCCTCTCCGAACGACCCCCAGCGGCGGCCTACAGAAGTGCCCAAGCCGGGATCGGAATGCCGCTCTATATCGTCATATCTAACATGTGATATCTCGCAGCCACAAGACTCTCAATACACCCGATCGTGCCGGGCTCATTCAGCGATCACATCCGCCGGATCGGCGATAGCGCGATTGCAGGCCATATGGAACAGTCTGTATCTGATGGTACAAGACACATCCCTGCCGCCGCCGTGCGCCTTTGCCAGGTCCACCATGCAGAGCCCCCTGATCCACGGAACAAAACCCGTTGCTCGCATGTCCACCGCGTCCATAGAGCCGTCCGACCATGCCCGCAATGTGCCGGGACGCATGCCTGGCCCGCCTCGCGCCTGCCATGAGACAGCCGGTTTAACTCATCATTAATAACCTGTGTAAACGACACTACATATCGGGCAGCCATATGCGTTGCTAATGATTGTCAAATCATATATATTTCTGCGTTGGATAATTGCCGTCGAGGAGAAGGTCAATAGCGAGTCGATCTCTACCCCCATCAAGTGCCCGCCCGGTGCGCAGCGTCGGCGGCGGCTTTGCGCGGCTCGCCCTCCTGGCTGCGGTGCTCGTCCTTGCGGCCGCGGCCGTCTCCCCCCTGGCGGCGCGCGCGGCCGGACCCTCAGTAACCGCCGCCCGGGGCACCGACGCCGCCGTCGCCAGCGTGCAGTGGACCAGGTACTCCGGCGGCGACTTCGACTACTACCGCTTCACCGTCTGCCCCCAGGCCAGCCTCACCGCCGGCGCCTGCCAGAGCGGCGTCTTCACCAGCCCCGCCTACTTCGACGCCGACAGCACCGGCCCGGTGTCCGTCACCGGCCTCGACCCCGACACCGCCTACGGCGTCGTGCTCGAGGTCTGGCTCAAGGGCCGCGACTCGGCCATAAGGTCCACCGCAACCATCCCGGCACAGCCCGCCATCTCCTTCGGCGGCTCCACCGTCGCCGACCAGACCTACGCCGAGGGCGCCGCCATCGCCGCGCTGACGCTGCCGCAGGCGGCCGGCGGGGCCGGCACGCTCACCTACTCGGTGTCGCCCGCGCTGCCCGAAGGGCTGTCCTTCGACGCGGCGGCGCGCACCATAACCGGAACGCCCGCCGCCGCCCAGGACGCCTCTGCGTACACGTACTCGGCGACCGACGGGACGGACACCGCAGCGCTCAGCTTCAGCATCCGGGTCGCCGCGCAGGGCGCGGCCGAGTCCGCGAACGCAGGGCAGGGGGCCACGCCCGACTCCAGGCCGCCCGACAGGCCGAAGTCGGTTACGGTGACGCGCACCGACGGCGCCCTCCATGCGATCTGGCTCGCCGTCGAGGGCGCGACCAGCTACCACGTCACCTACAGCTCCGACGGCGGCGCCAGCTGGAGCCTCGCCGCCCTCAACCACCCCGGCTCCTCCATCACCATAGGCGGCGTCGACAACGCCAGGACCTACATAGTGGGCGTGCGCGCGCGAGGAGACGGCGGCGACAGCGGCTGGATCAACTCCCCGCCCGCAGGGCCGTTCACGCCGACCAAGACTCCGTCGCCGGACCGCTCCCTCACCTTCGGGAGCCACACGGTCCCCGACCAGTCCTGGACCAAGGACACCGCCATAAGCACGCTGCGCCTGCCCCTGGCCACCGTCAGCTGCAACGGCGCCGTCTGCACCACGGTCGTCCCGGAAATCACCTACACGCTCTCCCCGGGCCTCCCCGCCGGGGCGAGCTTCGACGCCGCGGCGCGGACCATCACCGGCACGCCCACGGCGGAGGCCGCGAGCGCGACTTACACCTACACCGCCGCGGCGGACGGATACGACTCGGCCAGCCTCACGTTCACCATCGCCGTCAACGGCCCGGCTTCTCCACAGCCCGCGCTCTCCTTCGGCGACGCGACCGTCGACGACCAGACCTATCTCCAGGGCACGGAGATCGACACGCTGACCCTGCCCGCCGCCGCCCGCAATTCGGACGGCGCGTCCACGACCGTCGGGACGATAGCCTATTCGCTCTCGCCCGACCTGCCGGAGGGCCTCACCTTCGACGCCACGGCGCGGACCATCACGGGGACGCCAACGACGGCCGCCAGCACAAGCTACAGCTACACCGCAAGCTACGGGGACGACAGGGCCGCGTTGAGTTTCAGTATCGAGGTGCTTTCGGCCGAGGAGCAGGCCAGGGCCGCCGACCTCCTCTCCGTGCCGAACATCTCGGACCAGACCTGGACCAGGGGCGTTGCCGTCGATCTCCAGCTTCCGTACGTATCCGGAGCAACCAATACAGCTTGAGCACCCTGCCTGCCGGTCTGAGCTTCAACAGCTCCAACCGCAAGATCACCGGCACGCCCACGGCGAAGACGGCCAAAGCGTCCTATACATACTTTGCCTCCAACATTTACGGCGACTCCGGTTCCGGAAGCTTCGATATCGAGATCGTGAATCCCTCCCTGGCATTTGGCGTCAGCGAGATATCCGACAAGATGGAGTTGAGCGACTACTTCGGGACCAAGTACGTAAGCTACACGCTGCCGGCGGTCAGCAGCACGGGCGTCACGCCCTCCTACGCAGTGTCCGGCAGCCTCCCCTCCTGGCTCAGTTTCAACGCCAGCACCCGCGTCCTCAGCGGAACCGTGCCGAAGCAGGTCACCCATGACGCGGAGCTGACCTACACCGCCTCGGCGGCGGACTGGGATTCGGCCTCTCTCACGTTCCAGTTCACCGTCGCTCAGGACAATGTCAACAGCACCTGCGGCGACCTGGGCTTACCCGCTAACGTTTCCGCCAAGGAGGCGGTCAAGTTCGACAGCGGGAACCCGAACTACGGGTTCAAAGTCAGCTATCGCGTAGGGTCCCTGACCTTATCAGGCGCTTATGCCCGGTACAGGACAACGGGATCGACGAGCTGGACGGAAGTGTCGGGGCTGCCGAAGGGAAACGGCAACAGAAGCGGGAACGTCTGGGGCCTTAGCGAGAACACGAACTACGACGTGGCGGTCGGTTTCGAGGCAGGAAACATCGGCTGTCCCAAGATGTGGGCCAACACGCTGCACATCAAGACGGGTCAGTCCGGCAAACCCTACAAACCCGGCGCGCCCACGGTGAGCAACAACTCAGGCAACCCCGGCACCCGGCTGGACGTGTCCTGGAGCAAGCCCTTCGCCGTGCCGGACGTCACCGGCTACAGCCTGATATACAAAAAGACCTCCGAAGGCTCGTGGTCGTCCTTCAGCCACTCGGGCACCGGAACGTCGGCGACGCTGACCGGGCTGGACCCCAAGACCGAGTACGAGGTGCAGGTGCAGGCCACCAACAGCCGCGGCAGCAGCCCGTACTCGCACAGCGGCACCAAGACGACCCAGGGCAACGAGGCCCCCTCGTTCTCGGCGGACACGGCGACGCGGAGCATCGCGGAGAACTCGGCCGCCAACACCAACGTCGGCGCGGCGGTCACGGCCACCGACCCCGAGAGCGACACCCTGACGTACAGCCTGACGGGCACGGACGCCGGCAAGTTCAGCATCGGCTCTGCCACCGGGCAGATAACGGTCAAGTCGGGCAACGTCCCCGACTACGAGGCCAGGACCTCGTACAGCGTGACGGTGAATGTCACGGACGGCAAGGATGAGGACGGAGACGCCGAGACGACGCCGACCACCGACGACACCATCGCAGTCACAATCAACGTGACCGACGTGAACGAGCCGCCTGGTAAGCCCGCCACGCCGACGGTGGCCGCCAACTCCACCACGCCGGCCACGAAGCTGGACGTGAGCTGGACGGCGCCGACGATGACGGGGAAGCCGGCGATAACTGACTATGACGTGCAGTACCGGCTGAGCGGTGGCTCGACGTGGACGGACGCATCGTTCACGGGGACCACCACTTCCACGACCCTCACGAACCTGACCACGGGCAAGAGCTACGAGGTGCAGGTGCGGGCGGTGAACGCGGAGGGGAACGGGGCCTGGTCGGACAGCGGCACGAGCATCACCGACGCCAACTCAGTGACCCGCTCAGTCGCCGAGAACGCGGCCGCCGGGACCAACGTAGGCGCGGCGGTCACGGCCACGGCAAATGCCAATTACACCTACACCCACGCCCTTAGCGGAACGGACGCGGGCAAGTTCGAGATCGGCTCCGGCACGGGCCAGATCACGGTCAAGTCGGGCACGAGCCTGGACTACGAGACCAAGACCTCCTACAGCGTGACGGTGACCATAACGGTGGCCGCGAAGGCGCAGGGCAACGCCAACGCGCAGTCCCTCGATCCCAACGCGCCGGGCAGCTACACCATCCCGGTGACGATCAACGTGACGGACGTGAACGAGGCGCCGGAGTTCAGCGACGCGACGGCCACCCGCAGCGTCGATGAGAACTCGGCGGCGGGAACCAACGTCGGCGCCGTGGTGACGGCCACGGACCCGGAGAGCGACACCCTGACCTACTCCCTGACGGGCACGGACGCCTCCAAGTTCGACATCGGCTCCGCCACGGGCCAGATGACCGTCAAGACGGGCACCAGCCTGGACTACGAGGCCAAGACCTCCTACAGCGTCACGGTCAACGTGACGGACAAGAAGAAGGCCGACGGCACTGCCGATACCGCGATCGACGACACGATCGCGGTGACGATCAACGTGACGGACGTGAACGAGCCTCCGCCCAAGCTGGGCGTGCCGACGGCGAGCCGGCCCTCGTCGAACTACCACAGCAGTTTCGACCTGTCGTGGACGGCGCCCACGATGACGGGCAAGCCGGACATCACGGGCTACGACGTGCAGTATCGGAAGGTCGGCGAATCCACGTGGAGGGACGTCGCCCACACCGGAACGGCAACCAGCACGACGGTGACGGGCCTGGCCGGAGCAGGGACAGACTACGAGGCACGGGTGCGAGCCAAGAACGACGAGGGCGACGGCGACTGGTCCGATGCTGTCAGCTGGACCTCGGACCCCGCCCCCGCCCCGCGCTCCGTCGCCGAGAACTCGGCGGCGGGGACCAGCGTGGGGCAGCCGGTGAACTCAAGCATTGATGACCTACAGGGTTACCACGCTTCCATGCGCCTTGAGGGGACGGACAAGGACAAGTTCGACATCGAGTCGTCCACCGGCCAGATCAAGGTGAAGACAGGCTACGTCCCCGACTACGAGGCCAAGAGCAGCTACAGGGTTGATGTGCACGTGGACGCCGTCCAGACGGGTGGCAACTCCACCATGTCCTCGGTAAAGATCATAGCGGTGCCCATCACGGTGACGGACGTGGACGAGCCCCCGGACGCGCCCGAAGCCCCGTCGGTCTGGCAGAAGCCGCAGACGCCGAAGACCAAACTCAAGGTCTCGTGGACGGCGCCGACGATGACGGGCAAGCCCGCCATCACCGACTACGACGTCCAGTACAAGAAGGCCAGCGACGACGACTGGACTTCGCACTCGTTCACGGGTACGGGGACGACGACCGAGCTGACGGGGCTCACCGAGGGAACGAGCTACGACGTCCAGGTGAGGGCCGTCAACGACGAGGGCAACGGCGCCTGGTCGGACTCCGGCACGGCGAGCACGCAGGACAAGAACGTCCACGCCAAGTTCCCGTCCGCGACGGCCACCCGCTCGATCGCCGAGAACTCGGCGGCGGGCACGGCCATAGGAGCCGCGGTCACGGCCACCGACACCGAGGGCCACACCCTGACCTACAGCCTGACCGGCACCGACGCCGCCAGCTTCGATCTGGACACGACCACGGGGCAGCTCAAGGTCAAGTCGGGCAAAGTCCCCGACTACGAGGCCAAGACCTCCTACAGCGTCACCATGGGCGTGAGCGACGGCAAGGACACCGACGACAACCCCGACACGGTGGTCGACGACACCATCGACGTCACAATCAACGTCACGGACGTGGACGAGCCTCCGGCCGCACCGGCCGCGCCGACGGTGACCGCCAACTCGACGACGCCGACGACCAAGGTGGACGTGAGCTGGACGGCCCCGGACATGACCGGAAAACCCGCCATCAGCGACTACGATGTCCAGTACCGGCTCTCGGGCGCCAGCAACTGGACCTCCCACTCCTTCACCGGCACGGGCACCAGTACGACCATCTCCGGCCTGACCAGGGGCAAGAGCTACGAAGTGCAGGTGCGGGCCACCAACGCCGAGGGCACGGGCGGGTGGTCGAAGTCGGGCACGGCGATCACGGAGGCGGGCGGCGTGACGCGCTCGGTCGCCGAGAACTCGACCGCCGGCACCGCCGTCGGCTCGGCGGTCACGGCGACGTCCAACCCCAACGGCTACGACCTGACCCACTCGCTCAGCGGAACGGACGCGGCGAGCTTCACGATCGATAGCTCCAGCGGGCAGATCAAGGTAAAGGCGGCGCTGGACTACGAGACGAAGAGCTCGTACAGCGTGATCGTGACCGTCAGGGCCGCAAGCGCGGGGGTGCAGAGCGCGAGCCTTGACCCCAACGCGCCGGGGGACTACACGGTTCCGGTGACCATCCGGGTGACCGACGTGAACGAGCCGCCGCAGTTCCCGTCCGCCACGGCCACGCGGACCGTCGAGGAGAACTCGGCCGCCGGGACCAACATCGGCGCGGTGGTCACGGCGACCGACCAGGACGGCGACACGCTCACCTACTCGCTTACCGGCACGGACGCCGCGAGCTTCGACATCGGCTCCGGCACGGGGCAGATCACGGTCAAGTCGGGCAACGTCCCCGACCACGAGGCCAAGAGCTCCTACAGCGTCACGGTCAACGTCACCGACAAGAAGAAGGCGGACGGGACGGCGGACACGTCGATAGACGACACCATCGCGGTGACCATCAACATCACCGACGCGGACGAGCCGCCGGCAAAGCCCGCGGCGCCCACGGTGACGGCAAACTCGACCACTCCCACGTCTAAGCTGGACGTGTCGTGGACGGCGCCGGACATGGACGGAAAGCCGGCGATCACCGACTACGACGTCCAATACCGCCTCTCCGGCGGCTCGACCTGGACCTCCCACTCCTTCACCGGAACGGGCACCAGCACGACGCTGACGGGTCTGGGCTCCGGCATGAGCTACGAGGTGCAGGTGCGCGCCACGAACGACGAGGGGACCAGCCCCTGGTCCGACTCGGGCACGGCAATCACGACCGCGGCGGGCGCGTTGCGATCGGTGGCAGAGAACTCGGCCGCCGGAACCGCGGTGGGCACGCCGGTGACGGCGACGTCCAACCCCAACGGCTACACGCTGACGCACACGCTGAGGGGGACGGACGCGGCGAGCTTCAGCATCGACGGCTCCATCGGGCAGATCAAGGTGAAGGCCGCTCTGGACTACGAGACGAAGAAGACCTACAGCGTCGTGGTCACCGTAAAAGCCGCAAGCGCGGGAGTGCAGGCGGCGAGCCTCGAGCCCAACGCGCCGGGCAGCTACACGGTCCCGGTGAGCATCAAGGTCACGGACGTAAACGAGACGGCCAGGTTCAGCGACCCCGCCCCCAGCAGCCACAGCGTCCCCGAGAACTCTCCGGCCGGCATCAAGATCGGGGCGCCGGTGACCGCCGTCGACCCCGAGGGCGACGCGCTGACCTACTCGCTGAGCGGGACGGACGCGGCCAAGTTCGACATAGGCAGCGCGACGGGGCAGATAACGCTGGGCAGGGGGACGAACCTGGACTACGAGTCGGGGACGATCTCGTTCGACGTGACGGTGAACGCCACCGACGGCAAGGACGAGAACGACGACCCGGACACTGCGATCGACCACACCATCGACGTCACCATAGGCGTTACGGACGTGCTGGAGCCGCCCGAGGCGCCGTCGGCGCCCGGCGCGTCCCCGTCCGCCACGGCTCCGTCGACGGCCCTGGACGTGACGTGGACCGCGCCGCGCATGACGGGCAAGCCGCCGATCACGGGCTACGACGTGCACTACCGCAGGGTGGGGGACTCGAACTGGATCTCGCACTCCTTCACCGGAACCGGTACCAGCACGACCATCAAGGGCCTGACGTCCGGCACGACGTACGAGGTGCGGGTGAACGCCACGAACGACGAGGGCACGAGCCCGTGGTCGGACTCGGCCACAGCGGCGCCGTCCGCCGCGGGCGCCTCGCGCTCGGTGGCCGAGAACTCCCCAGCCGGGACCGCCGTCGGCGCGCCCGTGAGCGCGGGCTCCGGCTCCGGGCTCACGCACACGCTTAGCGGGACCGACGCGTCGATGTTCGCGATCGACGCGGGCACAGGGCAGATCAGCGTCGGGTCGGGCACGGCGCTGGACCACGAGTCCCGGGCGTCGTACAGCGTGTCGGTCTCGGTCTCGCCGGGCTCGCACACCGTGCCGGTGACGATCACCGTGACCGACGCTGACGAGCCCCCCGACGCGCCGGCCGCGCCGTCGGTCTCCGCCGGCGCTTCCGCGCCGACCACAGAGCTTGACGTTACCTGGAGCGCGCCGGACACGACCGGCAAGGCCCGCGGTCGCCAGCCTACGGCGTGCGCTACCGCAGGGCCGGCGAGGCAGCCTGGAACGCACACGCCTTCACCGGTACCGGGACCGCCGCGACGCTGGCGGGGCTGGATGCGGGCACGACTTACGAGGTGCAGGTACGGGCCGCCAACGACGAGGGCCTCAGCGCATGGTCCGCCACCGGATCCGGCTCGACCAACCTGGCCCGCCGCAGCGTCGACGTCGCCACTCCGCCCACCAAGTCCGCAGGACCCCCGGGCAAGCCCGACGCGCCCACGGTCACGCAGGACTCCGCGGCGCCCACCAGTGCGCTGGTCGTCGACTGGTCGGCGCCTTCCAGCAACGGCTCGGCGATCACGGGCTACAGGCTGCGCTACCGCGCAGAGGGCGACTCCGCGTGGACCACGCAGACGCTCGGCGCCGCCACGACCGCCAGGCTCTCCGGGCTCGCGAGCGCCACCGTCTACGAAGCGCAGGTCCGCGCGGTCAACGCTCTCGGTGCAGGGCCCTGGTCCGACACGGGCACGGGCGCTACCGCGACCCCCAACGGGGCGCCGGTATTCCCACTCCCCGGGAGCCCGCTCTCGCGCAGCGTCGCAGAGAACTCCCCCGCAGGCACCGCCGTCGGAGGGCCCGCCGAGGCCACCGACCCCGACGGCGACGCGCTCACCTACGCCATCTCCGGGGCGGCCGAGTTCACCATCGACTCGGCCACCGGGCAGATCAGGGTGGCACAGGGCGCCGACATCGACTACGAGTCGGTCAGCTCCTACACCGTCACCGTGACCGTCACCGACGGCCTCGACGCCCTCGGCAACGCCGATTCCTCGGCAGACGACTCGAAGCAGGTGAACATAAGCGTCATCGACGTGGACGAGACCGAGCCGGTCACGCCCGACGTATCTGAGCCGGAGGTCGAGCAGCAGGCCGAGCCCGAGCAGCAGGCCGAGCCCGAGCAGCAGGCCGAGCCCGAACAGCAGGCCGAGAGCGCCGTCGAGCTCGAAGAGCCCAGGCCCAACGCCGCGCCGTCGCTGTCGGCGCCGGCCGGCCTCGAGGTCGCCGAGAACTCCCCAGCCAGCACCGCCGTCGGGGACCCCGTACCGGCCACCGACCCCGAGGGCGACACCCTGACCTTCGCGCTGAGCGGAGCGGCCGAGTTCTCCATAGACCCCGCCACCGGGCAGATCACAGTCGCCGAGGGCGCCGCGCTCGACCACGAGTCCGCCAGCTCCTACACCGTCACGGTCACAGTGAGCGACGGCCTCGACGCCGCCGGCAACGCCGATCCCTCCGCCGACGACTCTGCGCAGATAGCCATCGCCGTGACCGACGTGGACGAGCCGCCGGCAAGGCCCGGCGCGCCCTCGCTCACGCAGGACTCCGCCTCCCCAACCACCACGCTTATTGCCGCGTGGGACGCGCCGTCCAACGCCGGAGGCCCGGCCATTACCGGCTACGACCTGCGCTACCGCGCCAAGGGCGCCGCGGACTGGACGGACCAACCGGTGAGCGGCACCGCCACCACCACCGCCATCGGCGGCCTGGAGCCGGGCACCGCGTACGAGGCGCAGGTGCGCGCCACGAGCGACGAGGGCGCAGGACCCTGGTCCGAGCCGGGATCCGGCTCGACGGCAAGGCCCTTCGGCAAGACCGTCTACCCGTTCCACGAGGGCGGCATCGCCAAGGCGGCGGCGCCCACGCCCACACCCGCACCCGCACCCACGGCCGCCCCGGCGCAGTCCGGCCTGCGCGTCATCAATCCCAGCGACAAGAACTACCGCCAGGGCGAGACCATCCGGTCCTTCAACGTCATCGTCTTCGGCGGACCGACCTCGGTCACCCTGTCCGGCCTGCCCGACGGGCTCTCGTACGCCTCCGGCGCCGTCAGCGGCACCGTCGCCTCCGACGCCGAGGTCGGCGACTACTCGGTCACCATCACCGCCTCCGACGCCGACGGCGTCGGAGCGACCGGCGAGTTCACCATCACCGTCACCGAGCCGGGCGCCGGCATACTCCAGCTGAGGCTGTTCTCCGTACCGGTCTGGCAGCTGTCGCTCGTCCCCGCATCGCTCCTCCTCTTGCTGCTCGCCTACAGGAGATGGAGGTCCAGGCGCGCCGAGGCCACCCTCGGCCGGGCCCGGTAGGGCGCCGAGGCCGACGAGCGCCCGGCGCCCGCTCGCCCCTGCGGCAGTCGCGTCGCGCAGAACGGGGCGGACGGCCACCGGGTGATGCGGGGACGCGCAGGATGGCGGAGGACTGGCCGATCCTTTCGGCGAGGGTCCTCCATCTAGCCGCCGTTCATGGGGCCAACGGGGAATCTGCGGGGCCGGCCCCTAGTGGGCCAGGAGTCCCCCATCCACGACGAGCTCGGTACCGGTGACGTAGGCCGACTCGTCCGAGGCCAGGTACAGGATGGCGCAGGCCACCTCGTCCGCCGTCCCGAGCCTGCCCATCGGCACGTTGGCGAGCCTGCGCTCAAGCGCCCCGGGCTCCGCGAACGGCCCGGTCGTGAACGGTGTGTCGGCGTAGCCCGGGTGTATGGAGTTGACGCGTATGCGGTCGGGTGCCAGCTGGACCGCGGCGGCCTTGCTCAGGGAGCGCACGGCGCCCTTGGCGGCGTGGTATGCGGTGTTGCTGGGGCTCCCGACCATCGCGGCGATCGACGAAACGTTGACGATCGACCCGCCGCCCGACCGGCGCATCGCGGGCGCCGCTGCCCTGATCCCCAGGAACGTCCCCGTCGAGTGCACCGCCATCGCCCGCTCCCAGATCTCGTCCGAGGTGTCCTGAATGTCGCTGAGCGCCTGGATGCCCGCCGCGCTCACCAGCACGTCTAGCCGCCCGTGCGCGTCGACCACGCCCTCCACGACCCGTTCCCACTGCGCCGAGGAGGTGACGTCGAGCCTGGCGAAGCTCGCCGCGGCGCCGGTCCCGGCGATCTGTGACGCGGTCAGGGCGCCGGCCTCCTCGTCGACGTCGGTCACCACGACCGCGGCGCCCTCGCGGGCGGCCATCCACGCGAACGCTCCCCCGAAGCCCATCAGACGCCCGCTCACGCCGTTGGCGCCGCCGGTGATGAGCACGGCCTTGCCGGCGAGCCGTCCGCTCACGCCCCGCCCCCCTGCGCCCGAGGGCGCGCGCGCTTCACCAGCATGCCCAGCGTGTGCGGATCGAAGCCGAGGTCGACGGCCCGCGCCAGGTCCTCCAGGGCGGGCTCCTCGAGCCCGAGCGCCGAGCGCGCTATCGCGCGCACCGCGTAGGCCTGCACGTGGCCGGGCCTCACCGCCATCGCGGCCTCCGCGTCGAGGACGGCCAGGTCCGGGCGGCCGGCCTCCTGGTGGGCCATGCCCCGGTTGCTGAGGGCGTCGGCGTTGCCGGGGTCGAGCTCTGCGGCGGCGGTGAAGTCCTCTATGGCCATCGCGAGGTGGCGAAGGTGAACGTACGCCATCGCCCTATTGTAGTGGGCCAGCGAACTGCTCGGATCGATCTCGAGGACGCGCGTGAAGTCCTCGACCGCGCGCCGCGGCTCGACGAGCTGGCCGTAGACCAGCCCGCGCCGCGACAGCGCCTCGGCGTCGCCCGGGTCGGCCTCTATCCGCGCGGTGAGCTCGCGCTCCTCGGCCCTGAGCCGATCGATGGAGGCGTGCATGTCCGCCGGGCCGCTAGCCACGCCGCTCCTCCGCCCGCACGCCGCCGGCGCCCGGCTCGCCCGCCCACGCGAGCAGCGCCGCCGCGACGCCGAACATCGCGGCGGCGGCGGCGAAGGCGGGCCCGTACCCGCCCCACAGGTCGTAGGACAGGCCCGCGAAAAGCGGACCCAGGCCGAACGACACCACGGTGGTCGCCGAGACCAGCCCCATGATCGTACCGAAACTCCTCATCCCGAACGTGTCCTGCACCAGCAGCGGCATCAGCGCGCCGAACGAGCCCATGAAGAAGCCGAACACCCCCACGGCCGGCCAGATCCCGGCCCCGGGCGCGGTCAGGAGCATCAGGGCTATGCCCGCGATCTGCCCGCCCAGGGCGGTCATCATAACGAACCTGGCGGGCACCCTCTCGGTCATGTAGCCCAAGGCGACCTTGCCTCCCATGCCGCAGGCGGCCATCACGCTGACGGCGACCGTGGCGGCCGCGGCGCCCACGCCGGTGGCCTCGAGGTGGACGAACACGTGGGGAAGCACGATCGTGTAGGTGAAGTTCCCCAGCATGATCGCCCCGGCGACCGCGAAGAAGGCCCTGCTCCTGACCGCCCTCCCGGCGCTCCAGCCCTCGTCCGCGCCGTCCCGCACCGGCCCGTCGCCCCTGTCGGCGGCGGGCTCAGATACGACCAGCGCCGCGGCGGCGGCGAGGACCAGGGCGGCGGCGCCGAGGCCCAGGTAGGCCGCCTTCCAGGTCCCGGCGGCGATCGCCACGCCCACCAGCGCCGGGACCAGCAGCCCGCCGAAGTTGTTGCCCATCATGACCATCCCCATGACCCGCCCGCGCGCCCTGGGGAACCAGAGCCCGACCAGCCGCCCGGCGGGCAGGACGGCGACGCCCGTGAAGGCGGCGAACTGCAGCGCGGAGAGCGCGTACCAGTGCCAAAGCTCGGTCATCAGCGGCCGCAGCGCGAAGCTCAGGCCCATGGCAGCCACCGACGCGGCCATCACCGGCCGCGCGCCCATCCGGTCCATCGCGCGCCCGAGCAGGGGTCCCGCGAGCGAGCCGAGCGCCATGAACGAGAGCGACGCGCTGATGTGGGTGCGGGCCCAGCCGAACTGGTCCTCGAGCGGGCCCACGAACAGGCCGAAGGCGTAGCTCGAGGACCCGACCGCGAGCGCGGTGCACCCGAAGGCGACCGAGACGACCAGCCAGCCCCTGCCGGGGCGGCGCACGGGGCCCGTGCGGGCGGCGGCCAGGGCTAGTGGACTATCACCCCGCGGCCGTCCTCTCCGCGGGCCAGGGCCTCAAAGCCCTCGTTGACCTCGTCGAGGCGGTAGCGGCGGGTTATCAGCTCGTCGACGCTGAGGCGGCCGGCCAGGTACCAGTCGACGAGCCTCGCGAATGTGCGGTGCGGGCTGGCCGAGCCGTAGTAGCTCCCGACCAGGGTCTTTTGCGCCCGCACCAGGTCCACCATGTCGATGGGCGCGGAGTCCCCGACCGGGGCGAGGCCGACCAGCACCGCCGTGCCGTTGGCGCGCAGGCACCCCACCGCCGCGGACGTCGTCTGGGCGGACCCGAACGTGTCGAAGGCGAGCTCGGCGCCCCCGCCGGTCAGGCGGCGTATCTCCTCGACCGGGTCGGCCCCGCGGGAGTTGACGACGTCCGTGGCCCCGAACCTGTAGGCGAACTCGAGCTTGTGGTCGTATATGTCGACGGCGACGATCCGCGAGGCGCCCATCAGCCGCGCGCCCTGGACCGCGCTCAGGCCGACGCCCCCGCACCCGAAGACGGCGACCGTCGCGCCGGGCCGGGCGGCGGGGATGTTGATCACCGCGCCGACGCCCGTGGTCACGCAGCACCCGATCAGCGCCGCGACCTCCATCGGGACGCGCTCGTCCACCGCGAAGCACGCCTGCTCGGGCACCACGGCCCTCTCGGCGAACACGCCGATCTTCGACATCTGGTAGACGGGCCGCCCGCCGAGGCTCAGGCGCGTGGTCCCGTCGTAGAGCGTCGGGCCGGTCGCGAGGTTCGTCGCGCACAGCTGCGGGTGCCCGGACCGGCACTCCCGGCAGCGCCCGCAGTCGGACACGAACGACAGGATGCACCGGTCGCCCGGGCGCACCGAGGTGACCCCCGGCCCCACCTCCTCCACCACCGCGGAGCCCTCGTGGCCCAGAACGACGGGCATCGGGAGCACCGCCGTGCCGGTCATGACGTGGTGGTCGCTCGCGCACAGGCCGCTCGCGGCCATACTCACGGCGACCTCGCCCGCGCGCGGCGCCTCGAGGTCCAGGTCCTCGATTACAAGGGGCGCGTTGGCCTCGTAGAGCACGGCGGCCTTCATCGTCCGATCCTCCGCCCGGGGGATTCGGCGGGCACCGCTGACGCGCCGTCCGGGCAAGCCCAGAGTTTATACGCAGGCCCCGCCCGATGCAGCGGCGGCGGCGGATGGTACATTTGGGACCCGTCGGCACGGCGGCGAGGTGCGGCTTGAAAGGCAAGGCCCATTACAGAGACCCGGACCTGCCCAGGTGCTCGGAGCTTGCCGCCGCGCTCGGGGAGAGCCCGGTCGGCACCGCCCCGCCGTGGACGCGGTGCCTGGTCCTCGAGCTGCCGGCCCCCTGGGAGGCCGACGTGGCCCGTTCCCGCGCCTTCCCGGAGGCGCTCCGCCCTGCGCTGGAGCGATCGAACGGCGGCGTGCGGCTCCAGTGCGTGCTGCCCGATCCCGCGTACTCCGCGCCGCGCATGAGGCGGGTGATGCTCTTCTCGAGGGCCGCCGGATCGCTGGCCGCGTGCGAGCGGGCCGAGTACCTGTTCCCGGCAGAGCGCGCCGGGGACCTCGCCGCCCTGCTCGTCGAGGAGGGGCCCGGCGCCGGCGAGACCCCGGGCCACGCGGCGGATGACGCCGCGGACCGCGACGTGCTGGTGTGCACCCACGGCAACCGCGACGCGTGCTGCGGGTCCTTTGGCGCGCCGGTGTACGGGGCGCTTCGCCGCATGGCCGACGTAGACCCGTCGGGCGGCGGCGAGCGCGTGAGGGTGTGGCGTACCAGCCACACCGGCGGGCACCGCTTCGCCCCGACGCTGATAGACCTGCCGCAGGGGCGCTACTGGGGCCGCGTCGACGCCGAGTCGGCCGGGGCGATACTGCGGCGGGCGGGCGACGTCCGGGCGCTGGAGGGGCTGTACCGGGGCTGGGCGGCCCTTGGCACCGCGGCCGAGCAGAGCGCCGAGTGGGCCGCGCTCGCGCGGTTCGGCTGGCGCTGGACGCGGGCCGGCGGGCGGATGGAGACTTTGGACGCGGCGCCGGACGGGGGCGCGAGGACCGTCAGGTTCGAGACCGCCCGGCCGGGCGGCGGGACGACGCAGGCGATTACCGTGACGGTCGAGCGGGCCGGCAGCGTGCCGACGATGAACTGCATGAAGCGGGGGAGCAAGGGCGACAACCCCCAGTACAGGACCCTCGTCTAGCGCGGCGCGGCGGGCCGTCAGGCGTGCGGGCGCACGGCGACGCGAAACCGCCTCATCGCGCAGGTCGCCCGCAGCTCGGTCACCGACACCACCACCCAGCCGGTCAGTTCGCCGGGCCCGGCCAGGCGGTCCCCGACGAGCGGCTCGGGGCCCCGGGTCTGGCCGAGGGGCTCTCCCGACTCCGATACGAGGAACCAGGTGGCCAGGGGCAGGCAGGTCGCCGGCCGCCGCGGGGTGTAGTCGGGATTCATGGCATGCCATCCCGCCCGGCGCGCACGCGCGCAGCCCGCGGGCGGCGATCGTAGCAGACTCCACCGTCACGGGGCGGCCGCGCGAGATCGGGCGGCGGGCTAGAATGTCCGGGCGGAGCGAGGATGCCGGGGCCCGCGGATGAGGGGCCCGGCGAGCGGGGAGCGCAGGCCGCATGGTTGATAGGCCAGATCTGGGCGCGGAGTCGTCCGCCGTCCAGTTGCACCTTAGGATCGTCCAGGGCGTCATCGGGCGCATGGCCGACTCCAGCCGCTCGTGCAAGGTCTGGTGCGCCGCGCTCGTCTCCGCCGTCCTGGTCCTGGTCGCCAGGACCGACGGGGACCACCATGCCTTGATCGCCCTGATACCCGCGCTCGCCCTAGCGATCCTAGACGCCCGCTACTTGGCACTGGAGCGCAAGTTCAGGGACGCCTACGACGGGTTCGTCCAGAGGCTACACGGCGGGGCGCTGGGCCCGTCCGAGCTGTACGTGGTGGACCCGCCGCTCCCCATCGGGGTGCGCCGGCTGGCGCAGACGGTCACTTCGTTCTCGGTGTGGTTATTTCACGGGCCGCTGGTCGTGCTGATCTTCGCGGCCTGGCTGCTGCTGTGGCTGCTGGACTGAGGGCCTCCTGCCACGGGGGGAGCGGCGGATGATCACACTCATCGAGGTTCTCAACTACCGGTGCCTCAGGTACGTCCGGGCGCCCCTCGGTCGGTTCAGCCTGCTGGTAGGACCGAGCGGGTCCGGCAAGTCGACCCTGATGGACGTGCCCGCACTTCTCTCGGATCTGGTCCGTCTCGGGCCCGAGGCGGCCGCTGCGGCCCGCGCCTCCGACCCGCGGGAGCTTGTGTGGAACGGCGAGGGGGACAGCTTCGAGCTGGCCGTCGAGGCGACGCTCCCCGGCGGCGTGCCGCGCCACGGAGATCCGCCGATGGACTCGGTCAGGTACCAGGTGGAGGTCCGCGTGGGCGCGGACGGCGGCGCCGAGCTGAGCTCGGAGACGCTGATGCTCACCCGGGGCGCCGCCAGCGCGCCTGAGCCCGCCGCGACGATGTTCCCGGTGCATCCTGCTGTCCCTCGCTCGATCCTGTCCAGCGTCCAGAGGCATGACAACCGGGCGGTCGTCAACAGGGGCCCCGGCGGGACCGACTACTTCCACCCGGAGGCCGGCGGCGACCGCGACGGCCAGTGGGACCCGTCGTTCCCGCTGGGACCGCGCAGGTCGGCCCTGGGCCACCTGATCGACGACGCCGAGTCGTACCCGGCGGCCACCTGGATGCGCGACCTTCTCTCGGGCGGGATCGGCCGCCTCTCTCCCGACCCCGGCGCGATGCGCGGGCCGGACCGCCCGCACCGCGGCGGCGCGGCGATCGCCGCCGACGGATCGAACCTGCCCGGGCTCGTCGACGCCCTGCGCCGGGACCACCCCGGCCGCCACCGCGAGTGGGTGCGCCGCCTGGCGACGGTGGTGGCCGGCCTCTCGGACGTCCGCGCGGCGCCCTGCCCGCCGGAAGGATCGGCCACGCTGGTCTACTCCTACGAGGGCGGCCGCAGCGTGCCGGCCCGGCTCGCCTCCTCGGGCGAGCTGAGGCTGTCGGCGCTGGCGCTCGCCGCGCACCTTCCCGGACCGCCGCGCCTACACCTCGTCGAGGGGCCCGAGACCGACCTGCACGAAGGGGCGCTCGCGGCCGTCCTGGAATGGCTGCGCGCGACGGGGGACTCTCAGGTGGCGGCGGCCACGCACTCGGCCGTCCTCGAGGCCGGCGCGGAGCGCGAGGAGCTGCTCCGCCTCTCGCGAACAGAGGACGGCGGCACCCTGCTGACGGCCGGCGCAGGGCGCCCGGACCCGGCGGGCGATGCCGCGGCCGAGCCGGCCCCGGAGGTCTGAGGGCGGACCCCCCGCGCCCTACCCCGCCCGCATCGACTCTACGGTCAGCCTCAGCCCGTCCTCGAGCGAGGTCGCGGCGGTCCAGCCGAGCTCTTCCCTAGCCCTAGTCACATCGAGGCAGAAGTGCCGCACGTCCCCCGGGCGCGCGGGGGCCCGCAGCGGCTCGCGGTCGTATCCCGTCAGCTCGGCCAGGGCGCGGAAGATGCGGTTGACCGAGGTCGGTCTGCCCGACCCAATGTTCACGGAGACGCGGCCTCCGCGCTCGAGGGCGGCCGCGACGGCGCGGGCGACGTCCGCCGCGTACACGAAGTCCTTGGTCTGCTCGCCATCCCCGTGCACCGTCACCTCCCGCCCGGAGAGCATCAGCCCGGCGAAGATGGCGACCACCCCGGCCTCGCCCCCGGGGTCCTGGCGCGGACCGTAGACGTTCCCCAGGCGCAGGGAGACCAGCGAGACCTCGGGCGGCAGCAGCATGCTGAGGTAGGCCTCGAGGGTCCACTTGCTCAGCCCGTAGGGGCTGACCGGGCGTATCGGGTGGTCCTCTGCGCAGGGCAGCGACTCCGGCTCGCCGTAGAGCGCCCCGCCGGTGTTGACGTAGACGAACCTGCGGACCCCGGCGGCGACGCTCGCCGCCATCACTCCGAGCCCGCCGACGATGTTGACCTCGGCGTCGAAGGCGGGCCGATCGACGGAGACGGCCACCGAGGCCTGGGCGGCGCAGTGCACGACAGCGTCCGCCCGGAACGCCGAGAGCGCGCCGGCCAGAGCCGCATCACCGACGGACATCTCGGCGAGCTCGACCCCCGGCGGGAGGTTCGAGCGGCTGCCCGAGGAAAGGTCGTCGATCGCCAGCACGTCGGCGCCGCTCTCGGCGAGAGCCTCCGCCGCATGGGAACCCACGAACCCGGCTCCTCCCGTGACTGCTACCCTCATGTCGCCCCCAGCATAACCCGCGCCGCGGCGGGGGCCCCGCAATTCGGGCGCGGACAGGAGGCAGCGGATGTTCGACCTGCTGATAAGGGACGGCACAATCATCGACGGCACGGGGAGCGAGGGCTACCGCGGCTCGGTGGCCGTGGCCGGGGACACGCTCCAGGTGCTGCGCGGGCGGACCGACGCCGCCGAGGCCGCGCGCACGATCGACGCCGACGGCATGGTCGTGTGCCCGGGCTTCGTCGACCTGCACTCGCACGCCGGGCTGACGATCCTAGGCGCCCCGGACCACGGCCCCAAGGTCCGCCAGGGCGTCACGACCGAGCTGATCGGGATCGACGGCATCTCCCACGCCCCTTTCCGCACGGTCGACGAGCTCAACCGCTACATCTGGATGGACTCCGGCCTCAACGGCTACCCGCCTGTTCCGGCGGACTGGCTGACGGTGGCAGAGCAGCTCACCCGCTACGACCGCAGGGTCGCGATCAACATGGCGATCATCCTGGGCAACTCCCCTGCGCGGATCTGGTCGGTCGGGTGGGACGACGTGCCGGCGGGCCCGGCCCAGATCGCCGAGATGAGGTCCGTCGTGCGCGAGGCGATGGAGGAGGGGGCCTGGGGGCTGTCGACCGGGCTCGACTACCCGCCCGGCTCGTTCGCCTCGACCGACGAGCTCGTCGCCCTGAGCGAGGTGGTCGCGGAGCTCGGGGGCTTCTACCACACGCACACGCGCGCCAGCCTGAGGGCCCGCGGGCGGCTGGCGCCCTGGGAGGAGGCGATCGAGATCGGGGAGCGCTCCGGCGCCCCCGTGCACCTCACGCACTACCGCCAGCAGCGCCAGGGCGACGGCAGCCACCTCGACTACCTGGGCCTGGTCGAAGGCAGCCGCGCGCGCGGCATGGACGTGACCTTCGACTGCTACACCTACCCGTACTCGGGCACGTCGCTGACGATCCAGCTGCCGATGTGGGCGCGCCAGGGCGGGCCCGAGGGGATCATCGCCGCGCTGACCGACCCCGAGACCCGCGCGCGGATCGCCCGCGAGCTCGGATCGCGCCCGGACCCCGCCGGCCGGGTCGAGGCCTGGCACGAGCTGTGGCTGACGGCGTTCAGGCGGCCCGAGAACGCCCTCTACGACGGGCGCTCGCTCGCCGAGATCGCGCAGATGCGCGGGCAGGAGCCCCCCGAGGCGATGATGGACCTGCTGCTGTCGGAAAGCCTCGGGATCTCGCAGGTCGGGACGGGCACCAACCCCCAGACACTGCCCGCCTTCGTCTCCCACCCCATGGGCATGATAGCCAGCGACGCGATACTGATCGGCGAGTACCCCAACCCGCGCAGCTACGGGTGCTTCCCGGTCGTGCTCGCCGAGTTCGTGCGGGCCGAGCGGTGCCTGCGGCTGCCCGAGGCCATCCGCAAGATGACGTCCTTCCCGGCCCAGCGGCTCGGCCTGCGCGACCGCGGCCTGCTGCGCGGCGGCTACAGGGCCGACATCGTGGTGTTCGACCCCGAGCGCGTGTCCGCGCCGGCCACCAGACTCGACCCGAGGAGGGATCCCGTCGGGATCGAGTACGTGATCGTGAACGGCGAGGTGGTGATCGACCGGGGCGAGGGCACCGGAGCCCTGCCCGGCAGGGCGCTCCGGCGGGGCCGCGACTAGGGCTGCTCTCCCTGCTGCGGCGGCACCTCCAGGAAGGCGTGGAGCGCGCCGCTCCCGTCGCGGTCGAGGATGGCCCCCAGCCCGAAGGCGAGCTCGACCAGGAACAGGTAGGTGCCGGCGTGCTCGACGCCGAACCTGAACTCGGCGATGCCGCCCTCGTCGGTTCGCGCCTCGCCGACCATCGAGCGGAGCATTTGGGTGCCCACGGGGCCCTGCAGCGAGGCCTGGACCGTCACCCCCGCCGCCGGCCCGTCGGACCGGTCAAGCACCAGCGCCTGGAAGACGGCCTCAAGCCCGGCCCCGGCGTCGTCGAGAAGGACGGTCACCCGCATCGCGCGCACGTGGCCGACGGGCGTGGGCTCCGGATCGGACGCCGCGTCGGCCACCTCGGTCGGCTCCGGCGGCCCGGCCACGAAGACCGCGGCGGTGCCGTTGACGTCGACCGTGTAGGTCTCCCCCGGGGAAAGGTCAGGGCCGAGCGGTACCTCCGTGCGCGTCTCGCGCTCGGGCCCCGTGCAGGCCGCCTGCCCACCGGCCGTGCGCAGGTTGGTGACCTCCACGCTCACGACGGTTCCGCTGATGGACGTTGCGAAGCCCTCGAACTCCTCGCAGCTGTCGGGCTGGACCGACACGACGACGGCGACATGGCGGGGAGGGTCGCCCAACTTCCGCACCGTGACCTCCCGGATCGGGGCCGGGACGGAGACGGGATCCGGGGCCCGCTCGGAGGCGCGCGTGGGGACGGGCTCGGCAGGCTCGGCCGTCGGCGCGCCCCCCGAGCAAGCGGCAGGAACGAGCGCGAGGGCGAGGACCACGCCGGCGAGCGCCGGTCTCGGGATGCGCAGGCGGAGACCTCCTTTGGGATGGCCGCGGTCGCGCGGCCGGGGGCGGGTCGCACGATTCCCGCCAGGCTGTCAACGCCCGAAGCTGCGGCCGCTCGGCCACGGGCGGGCTGGAGCGGGTGATGGGATTCGAACCCACGACCTTCTGCTTGGGAAGCAGATACTCTACCCCTGAGTTACACCCGCCCGGTGCGCCCCTCCGACCTGACTCGGCCTGGACCGCGGCAGACCACCGAATCTTACCAGCGCCGCCGAGCCGCCCTCAACCGGCCCCCCGGGCGGATGGTAGCGGGCCCCCCGCCCGCTGGGGATGAGATGCACCGGGCCATGCCCGCAGTGCCAGCTGAATTGATAGGTGTCAGGGACTCCCGGATACGCTGGCGACCGGCGGTCGAGAGGTGTCGCCCATGAATGCGCATCGCCTTGGCCTGCATCTTGTGCTAATGTGCTTCGCGCAACTGTAATACACATGTGACACCTCGACGCCATGGAGTCGCGAGGCTCCGGCATCTTCAAGTCGGCTCGCGTCTCTCAAAGTGTGCGCAGCAACGAAGGAGGGTGCGGGTGACGATGCGAACCGAGCGGCAAGACAGGACTGACCTAGCCGGCCTGCTGACGGAAGCGAATGTCTTCGGGCGTTTTGCTCTTGCTCCTGAGTTTGGCCTTCGCCACTCTTGCCGTTGCCTGCGGCGACGAGGATCCTGCTCCCATTCCGGCATCGACCGCCACCGCCGCACCGACCGCCACACCAACGCCCACCGCCGTACCGACACCCACACCGACGCCCACCGCCGTACCGACCGCCACACCGGCGCCCACCGCCGCACCGACCGCCACACCAACGCCCACCGCCGTACCGACACCCACTGCCGTACCGACCGCCACGCCGACGCCCGACGCCGCACCGACACCCACTGCCGTACCGACCGCCACGCCGACGCCCGACGCCGCGCCCACGCCCGAGCTCCAACCCGGCGACGAGGATGTGACCCGCGCCTATGTGCAAGAGGCCATCGACTTCTATGAGGCGAATGGGCGGGAAGCGACGATTGAATACTACAGCCTAATTACCGAAGACAGAGCAGTCCCAAGCTTGGGCCCCGATTTGCGCTACCTGTTTTTGGTTGACCGGGAAACTTACGTTTTGCTGGCGTCGCCAATCACCTATCTGAACAATCGCGTGATGGGCCTCATCGCGCCGGGCGGCCCGTTTCACGCCGAGGTGGCCCAGGCGGACGAGAAGGGCGTTTGGGTGAGAAGCCTGCGGCCCAGCGTTCGCACTGGCCAGCAGGAACCGGCGCGCTACTTCATCGTTCTTCACGATGGACTGCTGTTCATGTCAGCCCATGAGATAGTACAGGAGAACGCTGAAGAGGCCACCAAGGAATATGTCAGCAAGGCCATAGGCTTCTACCAGCATTACGGGCCGCTGGCGACGGAATACTATTACAACAGCCGAGAAAGCATGGAAGGCCAGTTCTACCTGTTCATGACGGACGAGAACGACGTCTACATTGTCCATCCCATTGAACCTGAACGGATTGGGACGGACATCAAGGACGTGACGGATGACGCCGGCGACCCGTTGGGGCAGCGCATCTCGCAAGCCACGGAGGAAGGCGTCTGGGTGGAATACTTCTGGCCGCACCCCGTCACCGGAGAGAAAGAACTGAAGACTACCTGGGCAATCCGCCACGACGGCAAGATATTCGCGTCGGGCTATTACACGGCCAGCCCGGCCTGGGTGGGCAAGGATCCCTGGGAATTCACGCAGGATTACGTGGGCCGGGCCATAGAGCGTTACAGCGACGACGGCTTGGAGTCAATGCTGAATTACTACAACAGCGTCGTCAGCTTCGAAGGCCAGTGGTACCTATTCGCCACTGACGAGAACGACAGCTACATCGTGCATCCCGTCTTCCCCAACCTGGTTGGAACGGACATCAAGGCCCTCACCGGTAAGGACTCCGAGGGGAATCCCCTGGGCGTGTCGCTGGCCAAGGCGGCCGATGGAGGGGAAGGTATACGAGTCGAATACCAGTGGCCGCATCCGATTACGCTGGTCGAAGCGCCGAAGATTGCCTACGCGGTCCGGCGCGACGGGATACTCTTCGCCTCCGGCTATTACCCGCTGCCCGAAGACTCCCGGACGTACACGCAGAACTACGTTGCAGAGGCCATCGCCCATTACGAGAATCACGGGTTGGCGGCGACTGTGGAGTATTACCGGAGCGAGGAAAGCGTGGCAGAAGGCGTGTGGTTCCTAGAACTGTTGGATAAGGATGGTAAGTTCCTTGCCCATTACGTGAATGAAGGACTGATCGGGACTGACGCCGAAGACTACTGGTCACCGGACGGGACGGACGTGGGTAGGAGAATGCTGGCGTCGACCGAGGAGGGTCACTGGTTCCAGGCCACTTTCCCCAATGTTCGAGGTGCCGGGGACAACTACCGGATCACGTGGGCCATCCGGCACGACGGCTTGGTCTTTGCCTCGGGCTACTTCGGCGCTCCAACGGACCTTCCCGCTACGCCCAACAGCGACGATTAGCGCACCCGCGTCCACGTGGAGAAGGCCATCGCCCATTGCCGGGCAAACGGCCAGGAAGCCGCGGCGGCGCATTAGAGCAGCCTGTAGAGCATCGGCGGCAAACGTTCCTTGTTGCTCTCGCAAGAACGCGATCTTGCGATCTTGGCCTCTGCCTTGCTCACCAAGCACGTGGAAACCACCTCGTTCACCGGGCCCGGCACCGCTGTGGGGGCTTTTCTCCTACAGGTGACTGCCGAGGGATGCTTTTCTTAAGGTTTCCACTTGAACCCCGCTACGCAGCAGCTGCCGGCCTCGTACTTCGCCGCCCTGCACCACGGCTTGGTCTTCGTTTCCGAGCATTGCATCGTCCGTGAGGACGCTGCAGCGCTGTACTACGTCCGTAAGGCGACAGATATGTACGACCGGGAAGAGCTGGACTCGACGGTGGCGCACTACGACAGTCTGGCGGGCGTAGACGGGCAGCTCCACATGTTCCTAGATGACGAGAACGACCTGTACATCGCACATCCTATCTTCCCGTCCCTGAAAGGCACGGACATCAAGAACTTGACCGACGCCGCAGGGTACGATCTGGGCGAGGAGATCGCCAAGGCGACTGAGGCAGGGCACTGGGTGGACTACCTGTGGCTAAACCCGGCCAGTGGTCGTGAGGGAAACAAGAACGCGTGGGTGATTCGCCACGATGGGGTCATCTTCGCGTCGGGCTACTACACGCCCGACCCCGGCGTCGAGCCGCCGGATTGGCTGGACGCAGACCCGCGGGAATACACGGTCACCTAGGTCGAGCGGGCCATAGCGCGGTACGAGCGCGACGGACGGAGCGGCCTTGTCAGCTACTGCAGCAGCGTCATCAGCTTCGATGGACAAGAGTGCGCCGTCCCCCCTCCACCATGACCGGCGTCTTGGGCAACGGCCACAGCCCGTTCCCATCGCCACGGCTGACGGCGTCAATATCGGAGACGGCACGGCACCGGCGCGTCCCGACCCGGCGGTGGCCTGAACTCACCGTCTCGTCGCAGGTGTGCCGGGTCCATCGAAGCCGGGGTAGCAGACCAGCCGTAGGACATCGCGGACCAATTCGTACGGGCATCCTTGGTTCCTGTCAGCCGCCGGCACGCAGTCCGCGCCCCTCCTCCCGACGATCCTCGATGCAGTCTCCTTGCGGCTGCCCATGGCGTCCATGGTCACGACGCATGCGGAGATCTCGGGCATCCCTGAGAAGGAGTATCACCGTCGTCTCGTTTGAGCGGTCGCCCACGCCGACCTAGCCGACCACGACGCCGTCCGCAGCGGCCCGGGGGCTGACCATGCGAATCGCGTCCCTGCCCGCGTACAGGTCGTGCGGGCCTTGCGCCGCCTTGCCGTCCATGGCGAGGCCGTCGCCCTGCATGGCCTTGCTCACCGCAGGCGGCGCTCGAACTCCGGGCGTCCGGCTTGGCGAAGATCCTGCAGGGGGCTTCGTGGGATGGAACACCGTCGGGCAGTTCCAGCATCCCGCGCATCCATTCCTCCTTGCGGGTACCGAACGTCTCCACGTCCACCCAGCTGTTCGCTCCCGCCATGGCCGCCCGCAGCGCGGTGGCGAGCCTGTGGCGCTTGGTGCGGTCGATGCGCGGGTCCAGGAGGCTGCCGAGGTCCTGGGCCAGCGACGCTGCGCCGCCGTCAGGTGTGGATCCCGCTCCTCACGAGACTGACCCGATGCCTAAACCACGTCTAAGACTTCACTTGGAGGCGATAGGCCCGGGGTCCCGATCGGTTGTTGACATACCCAACCCAATCGCATAGCTTGCTTGCGCCAACTGTGGGCAGATTTCTTATGGAATCCGGCCTTCAGGGTACCGTTTCGCCGCAGGGTTGGATGCCCACTGCCGGGTGTGCCGAGCCGATCGGATGCAGGCGAAAGGCGCCTGCAGGGGGCCCGGCAGAAGTCCCGAGCCCGCGTCCGGGCCATGCTGACCCGAACGGCTCTGGCGCCGTCCCCAGCAGGGCAGAGGCCCACGCGCGGCGTGGAAGGAAGCACATAATGAAGGTCGACGTTGTCGAGCCCGAGGGTCCCGCGCTCGTACTGGAAGTTCAGGGGCGCATCAACAGACTCACCGCCGACGAGTTTGAGGCCGATGTCAAGCGCGCCTTCGAGGGCACGGACCGGGACGTCATCCTGGACGCATCGGGGGTCACGTATGTCAGCTCCGCTGGCCTGCGGGCGTTCCTGCGCCTGTGGCAAGATGCCAGGGATCGGAGCCGCGGCCTGCACGTCTGCGCGGTCAAGCCGCACATACGGCAGGTCTTCAGGACGATCGGATTCGACAGGATAATCCCGCTGGAGGCGGACAGGGCCGCGGCACTGGTCGCCGTCGAACGCCGGGCGGCGAGCGAGGGCTAGCGCGTCGCGGAGCTGGGGCTGAAGCGGCCCGGCGGGAGCGCTGCCGCGCCCGGGCGTCGCCGTCAGAACCCTCGCCAGCCGGGCAGGTCGGCCGCCTGCCTGACCCACTCCGCCATCTGGGCCTCGTCGAGCTCCCCTTGGTGGATGTCAACCCAGCGCGAGTCCCTGTCCTTACCCGAGCCGGGTGGGACGGGCCGCAGCGAGGCTCCATTCGGGAAGGTCACCTTCACGTAACGGGTGAAGACGTGGTAGCTCGCGAACCAGCCCCGGCCCTGGACGCCGTACCAGGGCGAGTTCCACCTCACCGCCTTTCGCACCTCGGGCACGGTGCGCACGATTAGCTCGTCGAGGCGGCGTCCGACATCGCTCTTCCAGCCCGGCATCGCCGCGATGTAGGCCTGCACCGGGGCGTCGCCGTCAGCCTTGGCGACCTGGGGGTTGCCGCCCGACAGCAGGACCGGCTTCGCTCCACCCCCGGTGTCGAGGGCCTTGGTGACCCTCGCCTGCTCCCCGGACCTCCTACCGGCCATCGACGCCGGGCAAGAACGGGAGTCGAGCGGCCTCCCCTCTGGGTGCGGCGGCCTGCGCGGAACCGCCTGGCCGCAACTGCTGCGCGGCCGGGCCCGCGGGGCGTGCCTTCCCTGACCGGCCGATCAGAGGGAACGGGCCAGCGACGGCCTCGGGCGCCGCGACAGGCCTGCTGCGGTCTAGCGATGATCCCAAGTCACCCCCTCGGCCATGCCGCCCCCAATGGCGGCGGGGCTCCCTGCCTTCCCTTCCGGAGCCGCAGCCAGGTCCGCAGGCGGACGAGACGCGCGGGCTGCCGAAGCCCACGACATCCTACATCGCCTGACTCGGCCTGCGCGGCCGGTGCCGTCGTCGTCCGCCCATGTCCGACGGCGCCCCGTCCAAGGCGGCGAGACGGAACGGCGACTGAACGCAGCCCCCTTCGGTGATAGACGGGCGGTGGCGCAGCGCCGCCGTCAGAACCCCGGCCGGGCGTCGTCACGTTTGACACGAGCGCCCTCCCTATTGACACTTGGTATTGACTTGATGGTGCCCGCGCGGGCCGCGCGGGTAAGGGAGAATGCCGTGCCCGCAAAGCAGCGCAGATGCGTCGATCCACCCGCCTTGGCCCCGGTCGGCCCCGGAGTGCGGGCGCTGGCGGCGGTGGCCGTCGCGGCCGCGCTGGCCGGCGGCCTGCTGGCCCTGGGCTGGGCCGGATCGGCGTCGGCGCAGCAGGGGCCGGACTGCGAGGTCAATGACCTCGGCACGCTCGGTGCCGGGGCGGACGCAGAGCTGACCGCCGCCGGGCGCTGGTCCGACGGGGACTGCGACTCGCGCTTCCGGACCGGCAGCGGCGCCCACACGTACAGCTTCGAGGTGGCCGGCGGCGGGCGGATCAGGATCGACCTGGTCTCCGCCGAGGCGGACTCCTTCCTCTACCTGCTGGCCCCGGGCGGGCGGCGCCTCGCGGACAACGACGACGGCGGCGCCGGCCTGGACGCGCGGATAGAGCGCGGCCTGGGACCGGGCCTCTACATCGTCGAGGCGACCACGACCGGAGGGCGCGAGCGCGGTCCGGCCGACTTCTCCCTGCGCATCGGCCGCGCCACCGGCTGCGATCCGGTCCACCTGGGCTACCTGAGGCCGGGCGTCGACCTGACCGCGTCCGGGTCCTGGACCCTCGACACTTGCGGTTCGCAATTCGTCGTGGAACACCCCGCCCACAGGTACCTGTTCGAGCTGCCCCAGGGCGGCCACGTGCGGGTGGACCTGATGTCGGAGGACGGCGACCCCGTGATGTCCCTGATCTCCATCTCCGATGGCCTCATCTCCGCGAACGACGACGGCGGCGAGCGGCGCAACTCCCGCATCGAGCGCTACCTGCAGCCGGGCACCTACCTGGTGGAGGCGACCACCTATCTCGAGCGCGACTATCAGCCCCTGAGGGCCGACTTCGACCTCGTGATCCATCTCGTGGACGAGAAGGCGGCCCAGGAGAGCTTCCTCCTCAAGATCGAGGACGTTCACGCGGCCGAGCGCCTGGTCGCGGGCCAGCCGTCCCCCATTCACTACCGCGTCGGCAACCTGGGCGGCGGCGGACTGGCGGACGTCGGAGGAGACGCGTTCATCTACGTCGTGGGCCCGCGCGTTTACGAGTACCTCAGGCCAATAGCCGCGTCGGAGGAGCGATGGGAGGCCGGGGTCTCCTACCACACGGGCGGGCAGACCGCCAGCGCGACGAGCGTCGCGTTAGGCGAGGTGACGCCGTTCGAGATAACGCTCGGCCGCCCCGGCCCAACGTGGGTGTTCGTAGGGGTCGTCACCTACGACCGTGCCGGCCGGGAGCGGGGATTCCACGGCCAGTGGCAGAACCTGATGGTGCTGAGCGCCACGGCGTTCGACGAGGTCGCCGTGAGCGTGGACGGAACTGAGTACCTGGTCGAGGCGGCGGCCGATGCGGACGGCCTGGTCACCACCACGGTCAGCGCCGTCGCCGACGCCGCGGCCCGCGTGGACGCGTCGGTCCGGGCGAGGGCGATCTATGCGGCAGGCGTGCGCACGCAGGTCCTGGACGGGATCTTCGAGCGCCCGGAGGTCGCAGAGCTTGCGGTCACGGGACCGTCCGCGCCGGTCGGCGTGGAGAGTCCGTCGTCGAGCGCCCTGCTAGAGCAGCTTGCGGACCGGTACACGGACGCGATCGGCGCCTCGGGCTTGCCCGGCGCGCTGTCGGCACAGGAGGCCCTGAGCCCGACGGCCATCGAGGACCTGCTGCTCGGCCTTGCCCGATCGGCATCGGCGCAGTACGTGTCCCTCGCCGCGTCCTGGAGCGCGCTCGAGGAGCGGGTCGAAGACGGCGAGTCGCTATCCTTCGCCGAGGCTTTCGCCCTCCATTCCGAGTTCGCCTACGCCGAACGGGTGATCGCCCCGGCGGCGGAGGCCGGCGAGATCGCGGCGGCGGCGCGGGCCGCCGACTCGCGATGGCAGGACGACGGCGTCCAGGAGATGCTGGCCGCCCTCGAGCGGCGGGCATCGTGCGACGATCCCGGCGAGGCGCTGCTAGCGGTCCTGGAGGAGCGGGGAGTGACGGACCTCGACGAGCTGGTCAGGCTCGACGCCGAGATGCGCGTGGCGCTGCCGGCCTACGGCCTGGCCAGGGACGCGGCGCTGTGCACGGTGGCGGGCGCGGATGGCGACAACTCGCTGTTCCTGGAGGGCCTGAAGATCGACGACAGCGACGAGATCCTCCGGCTGTTCGGCCAGGAGGAGCCGGAGGCCGAGCCGGCCGCCCCACCGCCGCCGCAACGACTGAGGATCGTCGCGAGGCTGCATGAGGACGGTAGGATCGAGCACGGCGTCGAACTCGCCGATGGAGGGCAGATCCTGCCCTCCAAGCGCTACCTGTCGTCCGGCGCGGCCCCAGGGACCTGGCGGATCAGCAGCGACGTCGAGGTGGACGGGGACGCGATCGGGAGGATCCGGTCCCGCCGACTGGACGACGGGCGCGTGGAACTGGGCTTTGCGGGCGCGACGGGCGAGACGATCGCCCCCGACATACGCTACCTGCCCGCGGACATGCCGGTCGGGATCTGGCTCCGCAGCGCGGAGATCGAGGTGGCGCGGCAGCCCGCGCCGGAGCAGCGGGCGGCAAGCCCCGCGACCGGACAGTAGCCCGGGTAGAGGGCCCCCGCTGCCGGCCGGCGCCCGGGGTGCCCGGGCATGCCGAACGCGGCGGCCGGGGCGCGCAGCGTCATCAGGGCGTGCCCCCGCCGGCGGCGGAGCGGCCCGGTCCGGGGATGCCGGCAGGCCCCCGTCCGCCTGGGCCCCCGCAGCCCGGCCGCGCTAGGCGTCCACGCGGCAGCTGATTATGTCTATGCCGTAGTACTTGCGGTGGTGCACCGACGAGGCGTAGTGGCGCAGGATGCGGACGGACAGCTCTCGCTCGTCCTCCAGCGCCTGTTCCTCGCCCAGGTAGGCCATCCGGTCCTCGATGTTCCCGTGTATGGCGTCGTGCGAGGCCACCACGATCTCCAGCTCAGCCGAGCCGCTCTCGGGACGGATGGTGGCGATCAGCCTGCGCCTGTGCGCAGCCTCCCCGTTCTCCTCCTCGTCGAGCAGGCTCAGCATCACCTCCTCGCCCACCAGCCGCAGCCGGGCCCTCCCCTCCTCGGTCCACGAGTGCCTCTCGGCGAACCGGCTCAGGAACTCATCGACGGCCGGCAGGGAGGTCGCGGACAGCTCGGTGCGCAGCCTCCCTGCGCGAAGGCTCGACGCCTCGGTGAAGAGCGTCATGCCTATGGCCGCGATGCCGCCGACGACGATGGTGTTGCCCACCAGCTGGCTGGTGATCCCCTCGACGAGGCCGCTGAAGATGCCGGCGGACAGGCCCAGGGCCATCGAGACGCCGGCGATCGTGGCCTTCTTCTGGTCGACCTTGCCGGTGAATACCGTCTTGGCGCCCTCGACGAAGAGCATGCCGAATATGATCACGTATATCGCGCTGACCACCGGGCTCGGAATGGCCACCAGCACGGCCAGGACCTTCGAGAACGGGGCCACCAGGATGGTCATCACTCCCAGGTATATCCCGACGCTCTTGGCCGCCACGCCGATGAAGCCGACATAGACCACCGTGACCGCCCACGGCGCCGCGACGGGCAGGGTGCCCAGCAGGCCGGAGAGCAGGGTCCCGAGGCCGTACACGCTCAGGCCCCCCTGCACCGTTCGGTAGTCTGGGGCCGACGGACTGCGGTAGGAGGCCCGGTATATCACGGACAGGTCCCCAACCGTCTTCATGAACGCCGTGAGGTTCACGAACACGAAGACCGGAAGCAGCGCCCAGAAGTTCGCGTCGAACGCCAGGTACAGGCCGGGCCAGCCGAAGTCGGGCAGGCTCACCCACGGAGCCCCGGCTATGATGCCGGTGTCGTAGAACCCCATGGGCGCGGCCACGGCCAGGCCGACGGCCGCGGTGACCGGCAGGATCCACATGCGCCAGACAGGCGTTCCCTGCAGGGATATCACGACCCCGACGGCCAGGGCGGCCATTCCCGGTACCAGGAAGAGCATCTCCGATACGCCCTCGGGAACGATGACCGTGCTGCTTATGATGTAAGGCACGGCCGAGACCGCCACCAGCATCACGACCACCCCGCTCACCGTGGAGGTGAATATCCGGCGCAGGGAGGCCAGGCGCAGGGTCAGGACGATCTGCGCCAGCGTCGAGGCCACCAACAGGCTCGCCAGCAGACTCGGCCCGCCGGCCTCGAGCGCCAGGGCGCAGACCGCCAGGAAGGGAACGTTGAAGTTCGTGACGATGAGACGTCCCGAACCCAGGTACCGGAGCCGCAGGGAGTGCAGCACCATGCTGCCTCCACAGACCACCAGCGCGATGAATATCGCCCACCCCAGATACTCGTCGGACTCGCCCGACGCCCGCACGACCAGCGCCGCCAGCATGATGATGCCGATGGTGTTGGGTATGAATATCTGTAGCGCCGAAGTAACTGATACTAGCGGCGGACACTTTTCATCCGGTTCGTAGCGGATCTTGACTCACCTTTGCGCCGTTGCGGATTGAGAAGCGTCCGCAGGCCACAACAGCCCCGGGAAATTGCCGCTCTCAGCAGTGCAGGCGTCGCCCAATCCGCCGGACCTGCGGGCTTGGATGCTAACCGATTTCAGGCACTCGCGCCACTTGCCCGCCTGCCGCATGCATGGCGAAACCTTTTGCGCACGGCTGAAAGCGCCCGCCCCATGGCTTAGAGCGTCGTCATGCCTAACTGGCAAATGAGATTGACCATCAGTAAGGCTCTGTGCGAACATCTTGTGAGCCCTGTGCGACGCACTAATGCGGCGTGCAGCTATTGGAGGTCTCACGGGAAAATGGCAGATCAAGCTGATCGAGCAAGTAGGAGCGGCACATTGCAGGCTTTCGGGGTCAACCGTCGGTCCCTTGCTGGCGTTGCCCTGACGATATTCCTGCTTGCCCTGGCTTCGGCGGTCGTCTTTGGCATGGCCTGCGGCCGAGGCGAGGACCCGGCCCCGACGCCCGAACCCGCGCCGACCGCAACGCCGGAGCCCGAGCCCGCACCGACCGCAACGCCGGAGCCCGAGCCCGCACCGACCGCAACGCCGGAGCCCGAGCCCGCGCCGACCGCAACGCCGGAGCCCGAGCCCGCACCGACCGCAACACCGGAGCCCGAGCCCGCGCCGACCGCAACACCGGAACCCGAGCCCGCGCCGACCGCAACACCGGAACCCGAGCCCGCGCCGACCGCAACACCGGAGCCCGAGCCAGTCGCTGAAGATGAGACGCTGACCCGTGCCTACGTCCAGAAGGCTATCGACTACTACGAGGAGAACGGTCTCGACGCAACGGTCGAATACTACAAGGGCAAAGCCGGTGTCGAAGACGGGAGACCGCTGACCATCATAGACGCCGAACAAGGCGTGCTGCTGGTGTACGGAGCCATCCCCTCCCTGCGGGGCCAGTACGTCGGCCCGGGCTCGAGGTTCTCCGGACTGGGGTCGTTGATAGACATCGCCAGTGAACAGGACCGCTGGTTCACCGGTCGCGGCCTCAACCCGGCCAGCAAGCTGGAAGAGCCGCGGCGGATCTTCGTGATCCTTCACGACGGTCTGGTGTTCGTTTCCAGCCATTCCGCCCTAGCAGAAGACGTGGCAGATTCCACCAAGGCGTACGTAAGCAAGGCCATCGCCATGTACGACGATGACGGCCTGGACGCCGTCATCGCTTACTACAACAGTCCCGACAGTCTTGACGGCCAGTTCTACCTGTTCCTTGTAGGCGCGGATGACGTCTACTTGGCTCATCCCGTCTTCCCGCACCTGATAGGGACGGACATCAAGGACGTGGTGGGGTCCGACGGGCAGGAACTGGGCGAGGAGATTGCGCAAGCCACTGTTGAAGGCATTTGGGTGGAGTACCTGTGGCCTCACCCCGTGACCCGGAGGGAGCAGCAGAAGGTCACCTGGGCCGTCCGCCACGACGGGCTGATCTTCGCATCGGGCTACTACTCCGGCGCTCCCGAGGCCGGAACCCCCGCTTGGCAGAACGCCGAGCCACGTGAGTACACGTTGGAGTACGTGGAGCGGGCCATAGAGCGGTACGAGCGGTACGGGCTTGAGTCCATGCTCAACTACTACAACAGCGTGGCCAGCTTCGAGGGCCAGTGGTACCTCTTCGCCACCGACGCCAACGACATCTATCACGTCCACCCGCTGATTCCCGAGCTGATAGGCACGGATATCAATGACGTGGTGGGTTCGGACGGCTATGAACTGGGCAGGGAACTGGCCAAGGCCGTGGACGGCGGCGAAGGGGTCTGGGTGGAATACCTGTGGCCCCATCCGGTGACGCTGCAAGAGGTTCCAAAGATTGGCTACGCCGTGCGTCGCGACGGAATGCTGTTCGCCTCAGGGTACTACCCGCAGATTGAAGACCCGGCGGCACGAACCAAGCGGTACGTGCAGCAAGCCATTGAGCACTACCGTACCAACGGGCTGGACGCCACCATCGCGTACTACAACAAGCCGGAGAGCATCGACGGCCAGTGGAGCCTGACCCTGGCCGATAAGAATGACGTAGTGCGGGTAGCCATCCTAGCTCCGCATCTCATCGGCACCGACTTGAAGGATCTTGGCGGGAAGATCGGCAGGGAGATGGCGGCGGCCACGGAGGACGGCATATGGGTCAGCACCATCTTCCCCAATGTCAGATCTTCGGAGACCCTGTACGCTCACGTATGGGCCATCCGCTACGACGGACTGCTCTTTACCTCGCGCTACTACGACGACCGGCCCGACGTGCCCGCAGAGGGCATGACCGACGACGCCCTGACCAGCGCCTACGTCATGGAGGCCATCGACTTCTACGAGGGGAACGGCCTCGACGCTACGGTCGAGTTCTACAGCGGCGAGGGGAGCGTCGAGAACGAGCGCTTCCTCGTCCTCATCGACGCCGATGACGGCACCTTCCTGGCGATGCCCTTCCAGCAGGACTTCATAGGCAGGACCCACGTCTACGCCGACCTCTTCCTGGCAAGCGCCACCTCGGAGGGCGCTTGGCTGGACCACAGGGGCTTCTCCGTGACCGTGACCGACTCCGGCGCCGTGGTCGGGCAGGGACCGCTGCGGAGCTACGCCGCGCTGCACGACGGCCTGATCTTCGTGTCCAGCCACTCCGTCCTCCTGGAGAACGTGGCAGAGGCCACCAGGGACTACGTCGGCCGCGCGATCGCACTCTACGAGAGCGACGGCCTCGAGGCGACCATCGACTTCTACAACAGCCCGGACAGCCTCGAGGGCCGCTTCTACCTGTTCCTCATAGGCGCCGACGACCTCTACCTGGCGCACCCCATCTTCCCCCACCTGATCGGCACCGACATAAAGGACGTGGTCGGCTCCGACGGACAGGAGCTGGGCAGGGAGATCGCCCGGGCCACCGAGCAGGGCATCTGGGTCGAGTACCTGTGGCCCGACCCCGTCACCCGCGTCGAGGGCCCCAAGACCACCTGGGCCGTCCGCCACGACGGGCTGATCTTCGCCTCCGGCTACTACGCCGCCTCCGACACGGCCGAGCCGCCCGCCTGGACGGAAGCCGACCCCCGCGACTACACCGTCGCGTACGTCGAGCGCGCCATTGAGCGCTACGAGCGCGACGGCCTCGACGCCATGAAGGCCTACTACAACAGCGTCGCCAGCTTCGAGGGCGAGTACTACCTGTTCGTCATGGACGAAGCCGACATCTACATCGTCCATCCCCTGCTGCCAAGGCTCATAGGCACCGACATCAAGGACGTGGTCGGCAAGGACCTCGACGGCAACGACTACGAGCTGGGCAGGGCCATAGCCGGGGCGACCGGGGACGGCCTCTGGGTCGACTACCTGTGGCCGCACCCGGTCACCCTCCAGGACGTGCCCAAGGCCGGGTACGCCGTGCGCCACGACGGGCTGATCTTCGCCTCCGGCTACTACCCGAAGCCGGAGGACCCCGCGGCCGACGCGCAGGCATACGTGCGCGAGGCGATCGAGTACTACGAGGCCGAGGGCCTCGACGCCACCATCGCCCGCTACAACAGCGAGGAGAGCATCGAGGGCGCCTCGTCACTGCTGATGGTCGACGACCAGGGCATCCTCGTCGTCTCCCCCGTCGTGCCGGGGCTGGTCGGCATGGACGCGTCGATGCTCAGTGGACTCGTCGCCGGAGAGCCGATCGGCGCGTGGTTCCTCGGCGCCACCGAGGAGGGCAGCTGGCACCAGTACCTGTACCCGAGCAGGACCACGGCCGGGGTCCTCACCGTCCACATCTGGATAGTCCGCCACGACGGCCACGCCTTCGCAGGCGCGTACTTCGAGGAAGAGTAGCGGCGAACAAGGACGCGGCGCCGGGGCCCGGGCGACGGCCGAGGTCCCGGCGCCGCGACTCTCGGTCCGGTCGTGGCCGGGAGTCGGCCGATGTCGCCGTCGAACTCCAGAGGATCGACACGTCCGTCGAAGGCGGCCGGGCACCGATCGTCCCGTCACCGTTCCTTGAACAGCGGTGCTCGGGCTGAGTCACGGTGCCTGCGCGGCCGGTCGGCGATGGCGGCCTCGACGGCGCGTCCCGCTGCCCCCCGATCGCCGGACGGCGGTAAGATAGACGTGGAAGAGGCCAAGCCCCCTCAGGCTTCAGTCGGCAAACGGGGTGATCGTCATGAATGAGCCCATAGCCGTTGTCGGCATGGCGTGCAAGTTTCCCGGCGCTCCGGACCTGGCATCCTTCTGGCGGCTCCTGGAGTCGGGCGGGAACGCGGTGACCGAGGGCGTCCCGGGTTCGGGCGTGGGGCGCCTGGGCGAGATCATCCGCGACCCAGATGTCAGCAACGAGGCATGCCGCTACGGGGCCTTCGTGGACGACATCGACCAGTTCGACGCCTCGTTTTTCCGCATATCGCCGGTGGAGGCGGAGCTGCTGGACCCGCAGCAGCGCATGATGCTGGAGACGAGCTGGCTGGCCCTCGAGGACGCCGGCATCGATCCGGCCTCGCTGGAAGGGAGCCGCACCGGCGTCTACACCGGGATCAGCAACGACGAGTACCGGATGCTGGTCGTGGATTCGAGCAGGCCCACCGAGGCCGCGGGGAGCCTCTACGCCCTCAGCGGCACCAACCTCAACGGCACCAGCGGGCGCGTCTCCTTCGTCCTGGGGCTCATGGGCCCGGCCAAGGCGGTCGACGCCGCCTGCGCGTCGGCCATGGTGGCGGTCAATGACGCCGTCTCAGATCTCCGGCAGGGCAAGGCGGACCTGGCCATCGCGGGGGGTGTGCAGGCCATCCTGAACGGCCGCATATACGAGCTGCGCGCCGAGGCGATGATGCTGTCCCCCGACGGCCAGTGCAAGACGTTCGACGCGTCCGCCAACGGATACGTGCGGGGCGAGGGATGCGGGGTGGTCGTGCTCAAGCGGCTGAGCGAGGCGGAGGCTGACGGCGACCCGATATGGGCGGTCATACGGGGCACGGCGGTGAACAACGGCGGCACCAGCGTCGGTCTGACGGTCCCGCACACCCCGGCGCTGGAGCAGGTGATGGAGGCGGCGCTGCTGGACGCGGGCGTGCTCCCTTCTGAGGTCGACTACCTGGAGGCGCACGGGACGGGAACGGCCGTCGGCGATCCGATCGAGCTCAATGCCGTGGCCAGCGTCTACGGCCGTGGACGCGACGCCGACCGCCCGGTCCTGACCGGCTCCGTCAAGACCAACATCGGCCACCTGGAGTCGGCCGCGGGGGTCGCCGGACTGATCAAGGCCGCGATGGTGCTGAGGCGGGGCGTGATCCCCAAGCACCTGCACTTCGACGTGCCCAACCCCGGCTTCGACTGGGAGAGCCATCCGCTGCGCGTGACGTCGACCATGATGGACTGGCCGCGCCGCGGTCAGCAGCCACGGCTGGCGGGGGTGAATTCCTTCGGGATAACCGGCACCAATGCCCACCTCGTGATGGAGGAGTATCGGGGCGCGGACGGCGACCCCGGCCGGAACGGCGCCGCGGGCTCCGCGCAGGCCGTGACGGCCTCGGCGGTCACGGCGGTGCCGATGGGAGATGCGGGTCGGCGCAGGACGCGTCTGCTGCCGCTGTCGGGCAAGTCGGAAGGCGCGCTCAGGGAGCTTGCGGGGCGGTACCTGTCGTGGCTTGACGAGCGTGCCGAGGAGCTCGGGGCCCAGGCCGCCGCCTGCGATCCGGCGCTGTCGGACATGTCATGGACGGCGTCAGTCGGGCGAAGCCATTTCGACCGCCGGGCGGGCGTGGTGTTCCGCGACGCCGACTCGCTGCGGGATCGGCTCAGCGCGCTGGCTGGGTCCGACGCCAGCGCGGAGCCGGGTTCGGCGACCAAGGTGGCGTTCGTATACACCGGGCAGGGCAGCCAGTGGACCGGCATGGGAGAGGCTCTCCACGAGAGCGAGCCGGTGGCCCGGGCGGTCCTGGACCGCTGCGAGGAGGTGTTCCGGGAGGAGAGGGGCACCTCCCTGCTGGACCTGATGTTCGGTCGTCCCGGAGCCGTGGGAGACCTTGGCGACACGGCGTGGGAGCAGCCGGCCCTATATGCGCTGGGGTGCGCCCTGACCGCCCTCTGGCAGGGCGTGGGAATTCGGCCCGCCGTGGTGCTGGGGCACAGCGTCGGCGAGATCGCGGCGGCGCATGCGGCCGGGGTCTTCAGCCTGGAGGACGGAATGCGGTTTGCCGCAAGGCGGGGCACGCTGCTGTCCGGGACCGAGCCGGGCGCCATGGCCGCGATCTTCGCGCCGGCGCAGCGGGTGGTCTCGGAGGTCGAGGCACTGAACGCGGCCTCCGACGGGGTCGGGCTGAGCATTGCGGCGGACAACGGGGCCCACGTCGTGGTCAGCGGCCCCGTCGAGCACGTCGAGAGGACCCTCGAGAGCTTCGAGTCGGAGGGCGTCCGGGCGCGGCGGCTCAACACGACCCGCGCATTCCACAGCGCCCTGGTGGAGCCGGCCCTGGACGGCCTGGAGTCGTTCCTTGACGGCGTGGCGATCGGCTCGCCGTCCCTGACTGTGGTCAGCAACGTCACCGGCCGCGCGGTGGAGCGCGGCACGGCGCTGGACGCGCCCTACTGGAGGCGTCACGCCCGGGAGCCCGTGGCGTTCGCGAGCGGCGTCAGGGCCATGGCCGAACTGGGGGTGGACCTCGTCGTGGAGATAGGCCCGCACGCCGTGCTGGGCCCGATGGCGACGCTGGCCTGGCCCGAACCTGCGCCCGGCAGCGATGGTCCCGGCGGCCCGGCCGTGCTGGCCAGCCTGAGGCGACCGCCCAGGGACGGGTCGTCGCCGGAGCCCGAGACCAGCTTCGTCGACGCGGTGGCACAGGTCTACGAGGCGGGTCTGGAGATCTCCTTCGAGGGGCTGTTCGACGGGGAGCGCCGGCGCCGGGTCTCCCTGCCTAGCTATCCGTTCCAGCGCGAGCGCTACTGGCTACAGCAGTCTAAGCAGCGTAGGCCAGGCGCCGGCCACCCCCTGCTGGGCGCCCGGCACGAGTCCGCTCGAGGTGAGACCACGTTCGATACGGAGGTGTTCACGTCGGACCCCGCCTGGCTCGGGGACCACAAGGTGTTCGGCCGGGTGATCGCGCCCGGCGCCCTCTACGGGGCCATGGCGGCCTCGGCCTCGCTCGCCGAGGCAGGCGGCTCGATGGTGGTGGAGGAGATGCAGCTGCACAACGCGCTCCTCTTCCCGGAGCAGGGCTCCGAGGACGGCGCGGGCCGGGCGGTGCAGGTCGTGCTCGACGCCCCGGGGCAGGGGCGGTCGAGACCCGTGCAGATATTCAGCAGGGGCGCCGACGACGTGTGGACGATGCACGTGGAGTGCCGCGTGATGACGGACGCACCGGGCGCCGGGGCCGGCGAGCGCGTCGACCTGGAGGCGCTCAGGGCCCGGCTCTCCCCGGCCGACGTGCCGGCGTACTACCGCGCCAAGGCCGGCACCGGCATCGATCTCGGTCCGCTGTTCCGCACGCTGGGCAGGGTCTGGTCGGGTCCCGGCGAGGCGCTTGGCGAGGTGCGGCTGCCGGAGGCGCTGGGACGCAACAACCTGGACGTGCATCCCCTCGTGCTCGACGGCTGCTTCCAGGTCGTGGGCGTTGCGCGCAACATGAGCGGCGCCGCGGACGAGGCGACCTATCTGCCGTTCGGCTGGGAGCGGCTCTGGCTGAGCGGGCGGCTGCCGGATCGCGTCGTCTGCCACGTTCTCATGAGCGAGGCACCGCGGGGGGCGGACTCGCAGCCGGGCGAGTCGCCCGAGACCCTGACCGGGGAGCTGCGCATCTACGATCCGGGGGGTGCGCTTATAGGCGGCCTGAGCGGGTACACCGTGAAGCGCGCCACGCCTGGAGCGCTGCTCGCGGCGGTCGAGGGGGTGGACGACCTGCTCTACGAGGTCAGCTGGCGCGAACGGCCCCTTCCGCCCGGAATCGAGGCCGCCGACTTCTTCCCGAGTCCGGCCGAGGTCGCGGCGGGTACGCAGCTCTTCCCCGGCTACCTGCGGGACGCGGGAGTCGCCCCCGATGGCAGGAATGATCTGCTGGCGGACCTGGAGCGCTGGTCCATGTCCCGCGCGCTCGCGACGCTGGAGGAGCTGGGCTGGCGGCGCGCTAGGGGCGAGGCGGTGGACCCGGAGGAGCTTCGGGAGCGCCTCGGCGTCCTCGCCGAGCACGGCCGCCTCTTCCGCCGGCTGCTAGAGATGCTCGCAAGATCGGGGGTGCTCAGGGAGTCGGGCGACGGCTTCGCCGTGGTCGTGGGGCCGGGGGACCCGCTGCCCGGGGAGATGCCGGCCGACCTGGAGGAGTTCGCCGACCGGATGACGGGGCTGTACCCCCAGGGCCTGATCGAGATCGGCCTGTTCCGGCGGTCGGGCGAGGCCCTGGCCGACGTGCTTCGCGGCCGGCAGGACCCGCTGACGCTGCTGTTCAGCAGCGGGGAGCCGACCGCCGCCGACCTGTACCTCAAGGCGCCGGTGGCGCGTGCGGCGAACCGGATGCTGGCGGACGCGGTCCAGGCGCTGGTGGCCACGCTGCCCGAGGGGCGCAGGCTCAGGGTGATAGAGGTCGGTGCGGGCACGGGGTCCGCGACCGCGTCCGTCCTCCCGGAGCTTCCCGGGGGGCGTTTCGACTACGTGTACACGGACATATCCGCGGGGTTCTTCGCCGAGGCGGAGGCGCGCTTCGGCGACGGCGACTGCATCGAGTACCGTCCGCTGGACATAGAGAGGGAGCCCGTCGCACAGGGCTTCGATTCCCACGGCTACGACCTGATCATCGCCTCCAACGTGCTGCACGCCACGCGCCACCTGGAGGAGACGCTGGGACACTGCCTGTCGCTGCTCGCGCCGTCGGGCCACCTCGTCGCGCTCGAGAACCAGCGCGGCCTGGGCTGGATGGACCTGACGTTCGGCCAGCTGGACGGCTGGTGGCGGTTCGCCGACGCCTACCGCCCGCATCACGCCCTCGCGGGTCCGTCGGTGTGGCGCAGGGCCCTTGGAGACGCGGGCTTTGCGGGGGCCGAGGTGCTGGGGGTCGACGACTCCTTCTCGCATGAAATGCTGGACAAGGGCGTGATCGTGGCCCAGGGTCCGGCACGGGTGGCCGAGTCGCCGGGCGTGTGGGTGCTGACGGCGGACGGGGGCGGCGTCGCAGAGGAGCTGGCGGCGCAGCTGGCGGCGCGGAGCCAGACGGTCGTGCTGGCGAGCGGTGAGGCGCCGGAGGATGGCGCGGCGCAGGCGGACGGCCCCGTTGCCAGGACCGCGCTGGATATGGAGAGCCGCGAGCAGTGGAGATCGCTCATCGAGGGCCTGCCCCGCGACGTGCCGCTCGGCGGCGTGGTGCACCTCAAGGCGCTGGACGGCCGCGGCGCGCGGGCGACCGCGTCGGAGATGGCGCAGGACGTGAGGAGCGCCGGGGCCAGCGCGCTGGCGATGGTGCAGGGAGTGAGCGAGTCGGGCGCGGTGCCGGAGAGGGGCATCTGGTTCCTGACGCAGGGGGCCCAGGTGCTGGAGCGCGAGCAGGGCGGGGAGCTTGCCGGCGCGGTTCTCTGGGGCATGGGCAAGGTGGTGGCCCTGGAGGCGTCCCTCCTGCAGCCGCGGATGATCGACCTGGACCCCGGCGCGGCGGCCCCGGTCTCCGATCTCGCCAATGAGCTGCTCTATCCGGACCGGGAGAACCACGTCGCGTACCGCCTGGGACGCCGGGCGGCGGCGCGGCTGGTGCGGCCCAACGCGGAGCGCAGGCGGCTCGCCCTGCCGGAGGGGCCGGACTGGGTGCTGGCCCCGGACCGCGACGGCGTGTTCGACAGCCCCGAGATAAAGCCGCTCCCCGCCCCTTCCCTCGAGCCCAGGGAGGTCCTCGTCACCGTGGAGGCCACGGGGCTCAACTTCTGGGACGTGTTCCGCTCGCTCGGCTTCATCGAGGAGGGGAACCTCGGCAGGGAGCTGTGCGGATACGTCATCGACGCGGGCCCCGAGGTCTCGACCGTCTCCGTCGGCGACCGCGTCGTCGGGCTGGGGTTCGGCGCGTTCGGGCCGCAGATGGTCACGAGGGAGGAGCTGGTGGCCCCGGCGCCCGAGGGGATGTCCGTCTCGGCGCTGGCGACCGTTCCGAGCGCGTTCGTGTCGGCCGCGCTCTCGTACCAGTTCTCCGGGCTGGAGGCCGGCGAGCGGGTGCTGATCCACGCCGGCGCGGGCGGCGTCGGGCTGGCCGCCATACAGCTGGCGCAGGCCGCGGGCGCGGAGGTGTTCGCCACGGCCAGCGCGCCGAAGCGGGCGTACCTGCGGTCGCTCGGGGTCGAGCACATATTCGACAGCCGCCGGACCGACTTCGGCGAGGAGATCCTCGAGGCCACGGGCGGCGAGGGCGTCCACGTGGTGCTCAACAGCCTGACGAGCGAGGGATTCATCGACGCCAGCCTGAGCTGCCTCGCCCGCGGCGGCAGGTTCGTCGAGCTTGCCAGGAGGGACATCCTGAGCGAGGAGGAGATGGCGGCGCTGCGTCCCGACGTCTCCTACGCGATCCTCGAGCTGGACGTCATGAAGAAGACCGAGCCCGCCCGGGTGGGAGAGGTGCTGCGGGATGTGATGGACCGGCTCTCGGCGGGCGAGCTCAGGCCCCTGGTCCACAGCAGGTGGCCGCTGGCCGAGGCGGGGGCCGCGCTGGGGTTCATGCGTTCTGCCCGCCACGTCGGGAAGATCGTGCTGACGCCGCCGCCGCTCATCAGGGGGCAGCTGCGGGGGGACCGGACGTACCTCGTGACCGGCGGGCTGGGCGGAATCGGATGCGCCGTGGCCGAGTGGCTGGCCGACCAGGGCGCCGGCGCCATCGTGCTGAACGGACGCCGGGACCCCGGCCCGGAGGCGGCACAGGCGATCGACGCGCTGCGGCGGCGCGGCGCCAGGGTGGAGGTGGAGCTCGCGGACGTGACCGACACCGCCGCGGTCGACGCCATGCTGGAGCGCATCGACGCTGAGCTGCCGCCGCTCGGCGGCGTCATCCACAGCGTGGGCGTGCTGTCGGACGCCGCGCTGACCAACCAGACCTGGGAGAGCTTCGAGACGGTGCTGCGGCCCAAGATCGTGGGAGCCTGGCACCTGCACCGCGCGACGATGGACCGCGACCTCGACCTGTTCATACTCTTCTCGAGCCGCGTCGGCGTAATGGGCAACCCCGGCCAGGCGAACCACGCCGCGGCCAACGCGTTCCTGGACCAGCTGGCCGGCCACCGCCGCGCGCTGGGCCTGCCGGGGCAGGCCATGGCCTGGGGGGCGTGGTCGGAGATCGGCGAGGCCGCGGAGCAGCGCGAGCGGATCGAGCGGCGCCGGGCGGCGCTCGGGGGGCGCTGGTTCACCCCGCAGCAGGGCGTGAGGGCGCTCGAGAGGCTGGTGCGCGAGGACGTCACGACGTCCGTGGTGATGTCGATGGACTGGTCCGTGTTCGAGGAGGCCGTCGCGGACCGCCCGCCCCTTCTCGAGGACATGCTGTCCTCTGCCTCCGACGACGGCGCCAGGGACGCAGCCTCTTCCGAGGACGTCCTGTCCCGGCTGCGGAGTGCGCCGGCGTCCGGCCCGGAGGACGTGCTCGCCTCCTTCCTGCAGGGGGAGGTGCAGGCGGTGCTGCGGCTGCCGACGGCCCCCGCGCCGACGGTGGGCTTCTTCGACCTGGGGATGGACTCGCTGATGGCGGTGGAGCTGCGGAACCGGCTCAACCGGGCCCTTGCGGGCGAGTACGTGGTGTCCAACACGGCCGTCTTCGACTATCCCGACATCGCGACGCTCGCTCGCCACCTGTCCGAGGAGCTCGGCCAGCTCGGCGAGGCTGAAGACGTGCCCGCATCGCCCGGCCCTGCCCTGCCCGAGCCGGCCCCGCCGCCGCGGAGCGGTGACGATGGCATCGCGGTCGTTGGCATGGCCTGCCGCTTCCCCGGAGCCGGCGATCTTGCTGCGTTCTGGGATCTGCTGGAATCGGGCGCCGACGCGGTGACCGACGGCCGCCGGGACGGCGGCTCGTGGGGCGGCGCCGTCGGCGACCCGGCCGCCGAAGAGATCGCATGCCGGCGCGGCGCGTTCGTCGACGGCATCGACTGGTTCGACTCGAGGTTCTTTAGGATCTCGCCGATCGAGGCGCGGACGATGGATCCTCAGCAGCGGATGCTCCTCGAGACGACCTGGCAGGCGCTTGAGGACGCCGGGATCGACCCCGACAGCCTCAGGGGCAGCCGCACCGGGGTGTACGCGGGGATAGGAGGCGGCGAGTACAGGGACCTGTTCCAGTCCTCCCGCTACGAGCACAACTACCTCGGCACCGCCGGGAGCGTGACCGTAGGCCGGGTGGCGTTCGCGCTCGGCCTGGAGGGCCCCGCTATGCCGGTCGACATGGCCTGCGCATCGTCGCTGGCCTCCCTGCACCAGGCGGCGGCGGCGCTGCAGCGCGGCGAGGTTGACATGGCCCTCGCGGGCGGGGTGAACGCCATCCTGTCTCCCGGCGTCTCCAGGTACATGATGGAGGTCGGGATGCTGTCGCCCACGGGCCGCTGCAGTCCCTTCGATGCCTCCGCGGACGGCTACGTCCGAAGCGAGGGATGCGGCATGGTGGTGCTGAGGCGCCTCGGCGAGGCGGAGGCCGACGGCGACCGCATATACGCCGTGATACGGGGATCTGCGGTCAACCAGAACGGTGCGAGCGCGGGGCTGACGGTGCCGAACGGCCCGGCGCAGGAGCGCGTGATGCAGGAGGCCCTCGTCCAGGCCGGGGTCGCGCCGTCCGAGGTCGACTACCTGGAGGCGCACGCCACCGGCTCGCAGCTCGGCGACCCGATCGAACTGAATGCGGCGGCGGCCGTCTACGGGAAGGGGCGCGGGGTGGACCGCCCGCTCCTCGTTGGGTCGATCAAGTCCAACATCGGGCATGCCGAGTCGGCCGCCGGGGTCGCGGCCTTCATCAAGACCGTGCTCTCGATGAATCGAGGAGTGATCCCCAAGCACCTTCACTTCGACAGGCCGAATCCCAACGTCGAATGGGACCGGATGCCCGTGAGGGTGACGTCCGAAAGGACAGGCTGGCCCGCCGCCTCCGGACGCAGGCCCCTTGCGGGGGTGAACGCGTTCGGCCTCTCCGGCACGAATGCGCACGTCCTGGTCGAGGCCTACGACTTCCCGCCGCAGGCCAACGGCACGCGCCTTCCGATCGGCGCGCCCCAGCGAGTGCCCGCGCCCGTGCCGGAAGGAGCCGACGGACGGACGGCGTCATCGCAGGAGTCGGCGGGGTGCGGCGCCCGGATGCTGCCCCTCTCGGGCAAGTCCGGCGGCGCGCTTCGCGAGCTGGCGAGGAGCTACCTTGCGTGGCTCGACGGCGAAGATGGCCGGGCAGACGACGCCCACCTTTCCGACATGGCCTGGACCGCCGGCGTGGGCCGCAGTCACTTCCCGCACAGGGCCGGGATCGTGTTCAGCGACGCAGGCCAGCTCCGGCTGGGGCTGCGGTCGCTGGCCGACGCCGCCGAGGCGCCGGACGGCGACGGCCCACAGCAGGCGGCGAGGGCGGCGTTCGCGTACGCGGGGCGCTGCGGCCCTGCGGCCGGCATTGGAGAGGGGCTCTATCGGAGCGAGCCGGCGGCGCGCGCGGTGCTGGGCAGGTGCGACGAGCTGATCCGACAGCGCCGGGCAGCCTCGCTCCTGGAAGTTATGTTCGGTCGGTCCTCGTCCGATCGCGACCCGGGCGACCCGGCCTGGGCTTACCCGGTCGCCTACGCCCTTGGGTGTGCGCTCACCGCGCTGTGGGCGGGTGTGGGCGTGCGCCCCGGCGCCGTTGTGGCAGCGGGTCCCGGGAGGCTTGCGGCGGCGCAGGCCGCCGGGGTCTTCGACCTGGAGGAAGGTCTCAGCCTCGCCGCGGCCCTAGGCGAATTGCGTGAGGCACGTAGCGAGCGGGAAAGTCAGGCAGCGCGAGAGAGCCTGGAAGCGATACTCGCCGGTATCACGGTCGCCGCGCCATCGGTCCCGCTGGTCGACGCCGCCGGCCATGTGGTGGAGTCCGCCGACGCGCGCGACATCGACTACTGGCTCCTGGACGACCCGGAGACCGACGAACTCTCCCGCTGGTCGACGCCGCCGGCCGGGCTCGGAGTGGACCTGGTGATCGACCTCGGCCCTGGTTCAATGCTTGCACGGAAGGTGGCGGACAGTAGGCATGATTCACAGGGAATGCCGGCCGCTCTCTCGACGCTGGCAGGGTCGTCCCTCGATGGAGAGTCGCCAGGATCCGACGACGGATTCGTGAGAGCCGTGGCTGCGGCATACGAGGCGGGGCTGGATATTTCGTTTGCCGGTCTCTTTGCGGGCGAGGTCCGGCGCAGGATTTCCCTCCCGATCTATCCCTTCCAGCGAAGGCGTCACTGGCCATAGCGACACGATGCGGCGCGGCACGCGTGGCCGCTGTGCTTGGGCTGCACATGCGGCGGACTCGGGAGTGCCACCCGGTCATTGGCTCGGGCAGCGTGCGTTGGTGCACTGCCGCAGATTCAAGACCACTGGAGAGCGTAGTACATGACCCTTACGGAAGGGGGATCGGCCAGGGGCGACAGCCAGTCTTTCGAGGCACTGCTACTCGATTTGCGCTGAGGCCTTCTGGCGGTCTGCGCTCACGTCAATGACGCTGACCTTTATCTTGCGTCTATGGTCTGATGACAAAGTGGCTCTCAGCATGTTCTTCAGTTCATCAGGCCCATCGGGGCGTTCGCCACTTGGATCTGGTCTAGTCGATCCCGGTCCGAACCAGAACACCAGATAGATACCGAAACCACCCGTAGCTGGGTCGCTCGCGTAATCACCAATCAACTGGTCCTTCATCGCCCTCCATAGATCACGGTGCATATTCTTCTTGACTTCCACTGGCACATGGAAGCCCGAAGGATCGGCAACTCGAATGTCGGAGCGTCGGTCTCGTGCATACTGACCCTCTGGCTGGGCATCGACACCGTCAGGGAGCAGTCCGCGCAGATCGGAGAGCAGCGCGTCCCGGCAATGGTCCTCGTGCTTGGGACTCGTCGGGCGCCCCCGTGCGTCTTCGCTCCAGTATTGGAGCCAGTCGTCCGTATTGCTCGTTCGTATCCGGGCAGCCAGCCCATCAAGACGGTACATGAGCAGGGCCGCCAGGTCACCGGCGTTCGCGGGTGTTGACCCGGCAAGGGTGGCGCAGACCTGCTCCACCGTAGGGTGGCGATACGATGCGTCCCTGCGAACTACGCGCTGACTTTCCCGGGCCTGAGACATTGCCTCCCTCCACAGTCGCAGCGCGTCGTCAGCAGCCAAGGCCTCGAGTGCGTCACCTGCGGCCCTGTCCGGCGAAGCAGAAAGGCGATCTATCAGACGCCGCACAAGATCCGAACCCTCCATGTCGGCTGTCACCCACTGTGCCTCGGCACCTCTCGCAAAGCGTCTATCGGGCGCATAGCTGGTCCCAGCGAGGCGGATAAGGAGGCTCGTCACACGAAGGTCCAGGTCGATAGATGTCCGTGCTAGGAACAGTCCGATCAGATGGCGTATGCGCCGCGCCGAATTTGCAGCGAAGTCCTCTGCTGATTCCAGGTATGCCCCTGGGGATATGATCAAGCCCGCCGCGAGCCACCGAGCGCGCTGAGCAACATCCATACTCTTGAGGTGACATTTTTCACCAATCAACTGTGCCAGGAACTCCTGATCTGCGTGCTGAACTGCCGCAAGTAGCAGGTGCTCCAGCGACTCCATCTGCTTGAGGCGAGCCCGTGTCGGAAAGGCTTGCAGGAGCGGCAGACTTGCCATGCGAGCGACTTTGGCATGGTCCGGGTCCTGGGCTAGCCGCCAGAGCCCTTCGACATGGTCCCTACCTCCCTTGAAGTCGGCGATGGTGAATCTCATCTGCACGTCGGCCACGATTTCGGGGCGCTCCTCCAGTATCCGTCGGTACCATTCAGGGCTATGCCCGCCGCTTGGAGTATTGAAGTGGAAGGTGACCGCCCTTGCCACTTGACCATCGTCAAGTCGAGCAAGGCGCTCGGGCTCGTTCCTGTCGAGCTCAGCCATCCCCACCAGGTATGGGAGCGAGAGATAGAACATGCGGCTCTCTTCCCTCAGCTGAAGTACTTCGTCGATATCAGGGACGTCCGGTCGCTCAATCACACCGCGGAGTCCCTGCAAGGCAGCGGCAGCGATGTCCCTGTCACCGTCAAGTAGTCGTTCGATCGCCGCGACTCCAGATCCTTCTCCGACGTTGCCGGTGCCTCCCGCATAGCTCTCGGCCAATTCAAAGAGCAAGTGGGCCGATGCCCTGTTTTCTAAGAGCTCCTGCCTTTGGGATCGCACGTGACTCAGCCATTCGTATTCCTCACGTCGCCGCTCCTCAAGGAATTCCCCACGCTTGTGGTGATGCTCATCAAGGGGAGACGGAGTCGGAGGAGCAAGCAGTGCTTGCAACTTCGATCTGAGATTCTCGTCGCGTGCTGTCAGATCGTGCAGAACTTGGATCGACAGACCCCGATGACGTTTCTTCGTCCGATATGCAGCCACAGCCTGTTGCAGCAAATGCTCCGCCGCCATCGGCTTTGTGTCCGCGATAGCAACGGCCTGGCGCAGGCACCAGAGTCCGAAGTCGGATGGCAATTCAGACCCGTACAGGCACTCGTAAACATCGAGTGCATGAATCATGAAGCGATCCGTTTCAGGGCAACGTGACAACCCTGCCAGGACAATCTCCTTCTGGATATCGGGACGCTGCTGCAACCAGGCGCGGACGTTCTCACAAGGCTCGCTACTACAACTTATCCGTCGCAGCTTAGTCCCCACACTAAGCCAGTCGTACAAGCGGCCTGCTCCCATGGGTTCTACTTGCGCTGCCAATCCCCGCTCTAGCAGTTCTAGGGGGAGTTCACCCAGATAGTGGTGCTCCAGGGCTGGACGTAGTTCGCTTATCCGCCCGCTCAAGCTGTCTAGCAGCTTGACCACCTGAGCGTCCGAGGAGTTCTCCAGCAGGAGTCTTCTCCAGAACACCCGATAGCGGCCGATGAATGTGGGACTCCCTCTCTCATACAGATAGTCCCACACCTCGGAGGGAGAGATGCCCTGCGGGTACGCGTGTGACAATATCGAGCCGAGGAGTTCATTTTCGCGATCTTCAAGCTTCCCCTCGTGGACTGACCTCAGGAACTCGTCGAGTTCCCGAGTCTTGACAACGCTGTCCTGACAGCAATGGACAAATGCCTCAAGTGCAGCTCGGCGAACGTCCGAACGCCATGTCTGATCGCGAACCATATCGAGAAAGAGATTCGAGAGTTCCTGTATCGGTTGACCACACTTCACCATGAGCAAAAGAAACACCGTGAACGATTGGTGCTCGGCACTGCGATCCGACTCAGACAGCACAGCACGTATTGCCGGGACGGTCCCAGGCACCGCAAGGCCGGCAAATGCTTGAGCTGCGGAATGGGGGTCAAGACTCGATACCCTTTCCTTCAGAGAGCCTAGCAGGGAGCGCTTCTCCGTCAAAGAAAAGTCCCGAATATCGCCGTACAGGCCTACCCCGACTGGGTCTAAGCTTACGAGTACCTGCCGCGCGGGCTTGCAAACGGCGGCGAGCCACGCGGACAGCCCCCTCAGCTCCGTGACGACGTGACCGTCCTCTCCCGTCATTAGGGCGATTGCACGTTCTGCCGGCAGCCCGCGTTCAATGAGCTGACCTAGATGACGTGCGCCAACGTACTCTGCCACGTGGCGGTGGACCGGCCTGATCGCACCTGCACCATCCACCGAGAAAAGTCTTGTCGAGAGCGCACGCCGCAGTAGATCCATGTCCTCATGGCCACACCGATCCGGTGCTATGTGTTCCTCATCGGGCTGTCGCTGTCTTGACGCATAGCCTGAGAACCCAGCGACCAGCTGGACTAGACACAGCCTTCCTGCCGCATCAAGCAACTGGTCAACTGAGCCTGGCTGATGAACACTCAGGTGTTCAGCGTTGTGTTCGGCAGCCATTTGAACGCAGGCTCCCTCGAATGTCTCCCTCCGTCCGTCGGGCCAGTTGCCTCCGCCTACAACTGATCTGACGAGAAGTTCAAGGCTCTGGGGGTTTGCGAGCAGTCCGCCGACTCCCCGTTCCCGCGCCTCCTCGATGAAGGCCTCAGGACTGCTGATCTCGGCGTGCGAGCTCACCACCCGCGCAATGCCTGATTCGCTGAGTGGGTCGAGATTCAGGACCGTGACTGCTCCATCCGGGGATACGGTCTCCAGCCTTGATCGGTCGGTTGTCCCCAGCCAGTCGGCGGCTCTACATGAGAGTCGGAAGGGAGGCCTCGCCAGGGCGTCGAGACGCCCTCTGATGGCATCGAACCGCGTGCGGACGTCCGACTGACCCACCCGTACCTCGTCTAGCCCGTCGATGAAAAGCGTCCGGCTCCGCCACTCAGGACGGTCTTCCGGATTGAAGGCGAGGAAATCGCGGGCAGAGATCAGAAGGGCGGCTTCGCCCAGTGCCTCTACCTCTAGCTCGAACTCGGTCGTCTTCCCGGAGCCGGGGTCGCCGAGGAGGACGTAGGCCGGTATATCGCGGTACGCCGCGAGTGGCTTCGAGTCCCCTTCAGTTGCAATGTCTGTACAGGTTCGTGTTGCTCTGTGCTTCATTCGTGCGCAAACCAGTCAGCAGCGGCCCTTGAGAGGAACTCACTAATGGGTATGCCGTCAGTACCGACAAGCAGGGTGCGCTCCGGGCTAAAGCGCCTGTTGAATTCCCGAGTGCCCGCAAAGGTATGGGGATGTCTACCGTGGGTCACCTCTATGGCAACGATCCTGGAGCCTCGTTGAAGAACGAAGTCCACCTCCATCGAACTACGTCGCCAATAGTGGACATGGATATCGGTCGTCGCGGTGTTGACTAGATGAGCGCCAACCGCACTCTCAACAATCCGTCCCCAGAAGGTGCGGTCTGCTCTAGCCTCCTCAAATGAGTAGCCTGAGCCTGCGGTCATCAGGGCCGTGTTGAGAACCATCAGTTTGGGGATGGAGGCCTTTCGCCGATGGGCTCGGTTGGACCAGTTCTGCAACCCTGTAAGTAGCCCTGCACTCGAAAGCAATTCGAGATAGCGAGCCAGGGTGGTAGTGTTACCCGCATCATGTAGTTGCCCAACGATCTTGGTGAACGAGAGAATCTGTCCAGAGTAGGACGACCCCAAATCGAAGAGCCTCTTGAGCAGCGCGGGCTTGTCCACTCGGGTCATTGAGAGGATGTCGCGCTCGATGTTCGGCCCAACGATGGAGCTGATGATGTAATCTCGCCAACGCTCCTCGTCGTCGCGGGCCAAGGTAGCGGCGCCAGGATATCCACCGAAATACAGGTACGTCGGAAGGTCAAAGTCAAATGCGGAGGCCATTTCAGGAAACGACCAGTGCGCCACAGGGATCCGTTCGAATCTGCCCGCGAGGCTCTCGGCCAGCCCTGACTGCACAAGCAGTGGGGCCGAACCCAAGATGACCACACGCAACGGGAGGCCGCGAGAGCGGTCGGCGTCCCAGAGTCCCTTCACGGTGTCCGACCATCCGGGAATCTTCTGAATCTCGTCGATGGCCAAGACGAAGCCACGTGGTGACCGCTCCGCCTCCCTGCGAGCTTCTTCCCAATAATGAATCAACGACTCCGTTCCCCGGCCGGGCAGGAATCTAGGAGGCGTGGCCCGAATATCAGATGATGGGATTCGGATGTCGGTGGGCGCGGGGTCATCTACCGGCAGATAGCGGCTTGGAACATCGGTCCTGGATAGCACCTGGCGAACGATTGTCGTCTTGCCGGTCTGTCGAGGGCCGAATAGGGCGACCAACTGCCTTGGGGGCTCGTTCAGCCTGCGGGCGAGCGTCTCTACTTGCGTGCGTTGGTAGAGATCCATGCTGCCTATATTACATCACTGAGTAAATTTACTCAATGGCGTAGGCGAGCACCGGCGCTTGTATGGTCACCGAGTGCTGTCCCAGGTCGTACCCCGATTGGAGTAGGGGAGGTGAAGGAGGGACCTGTGGAACTGACAGGTCCAGCCTGAATCGCAGCGCGAAAGTTCTTGATCTTGATCAAGTCTGGTGGGCCAGCCTGGACTCGAACCAGGGACCTCAGTCTTATCAGGACTGCGCTCTAACCGGCTGAGCTACTGGCCCTTGGGACCGTGCGGCGCTGCGCTGCGCGGCCGGGCCATCGAGTATATTGACCGCCTTTCGCGGGTGTCAATGCGACGCCCGCGCCCGCAGCCGCCAGGGGTTGGCGAGCGGATTGGAGCGGCCGAGGAACTGGGGGCGCGAACGGCGGAGAGTGCAAGGCGGAGCCGGACGCCGTGCAAGGAGACTGGCCTACGGCACGGGTCCAAGGATGGGAGCGGCCACGAATCCGCAGGCGTCACGGTCTCGGCGCGCGGCGCACGCCCCGGACGGCGATGCTCATGCTGAGTCACGGTGCCCGCCTGCGGGCGGTCGCCGAAGGCAGCTGCACCGGCGCGCCCCATTTGCCCCCCATCGCCGGACGGCGTCAAGATAGGGCCGCAGGAGGCCAAGGCGCCTCAGGACTCTATCGACGAACGGGGTGATCGTCATGAATGAGCCCATAGCCGTTGTTGGCATGGCCTGCAGGTTCCCCGGCGCGAAGGACCTGGCGTCTTTCCGGGGCCTGCTGGAGGACGGCGGGGACGCCGTGACCGACGGGCGGCCGGAAGGGGGCCCCTGGGAGGGCGTGGCCGGGGACCCGGCGGAGGGCGAGGCCATATGCAGGAGGGGCGGCTTCGTCGACGGCATAGATCTGTTCGACAACAGGTTCTTCCGCATGTCCCCGATCGAGGCGCGGATGATGGACCCGCGGCAGCGGATGCTGCTGGAGACCACCTGGCATGCCCTGGAGGACGCCGGCATCGACCCGGACGGTCTCAGGGGAAGCCGCACCGGGGTGTACGCCGGAATCGGGAGCTGCGAGTACCGGGACGTCATAGCGGCCAGCGGCCAGGAGGACCTCTACTTCGGGACCTCCGCAAGCATAGGCATCGGCAGGATCGCCTTCGTCCTGGGGCTGGAGGGACCCGCGATGCCGGTGGACATGGCCTGCGCGTCCTCCCTGGCCGCAGTCCATCAGGCCGCCGCTGCCCTGCGGCGCGGGGAGGTGGACATGGCCCTTGCCGCGGGGGTGAACGCCACGCTCTCCCCCTCTGTGATGCGGTTCCACCGCGACTGGGGGATGCTCTCGCGGGCCGGCAGGTGCAACGCGTTCGACGCCTCGGCCGACGGCTTTGTCCGCGGAGAGGGGTGCGGCGTCCTGGTGCTCAGGAGGCTCGGCGACGCGGAGGCGGACGGGGACAGGATATGGGGCCTGGTCAGGGGATCAGCGGTCAACCAGAGCGGGGCCGGCACGGCGCTCCCCGCGCCCCACGGGCCCGCCAAGGAGCGCCTCATCGAGGAGGCCCTGGCGGACGCGGGGGTCCCGCCCTCCGAGGTGGACTACCTGGAGGCGCACGGCACCGGCACCGAGCTGGGCGACTCCGTGGAGCTGCGCGCCGTGGCGGCTGCGTACGGCCACGGGCGCGACCCCGCCCGCCCTCTGCTGGTCGGCTCCGTCAAGACCAACATAGGTCACTTGGAGTGGGCGGCGGGAATGGCCAGCCTCATCAAGGCGGCGCTGGCGATGAACAGCGGCGTCATCCCGGCGCACCTGCACTTCCGCGAGCCGAATCCCGACTTCGACTGGGACGCGATGCCGCTGAGGATCACCTCCAAGACGACGCCGTGGCCCCCCGCCCCTGGCCGGCCACCGCTGGCGGCGGCGCACGCCTTCGGCCTGTCCGGCAGCAATGCGCACGTCGTGCTGGAGGGCTGCCCGTCCCAGGCGGGGCGTCCGGCGCCCGGCGGCGTGACGCCATGGCCGGCCGGTCCGCCGACGCCCGTGGGGGACGCGCTGCCAGGGGCGGCCCCCGCCCGGACGGCGAGGCTCCTGCCCCTGTCCGGAAAGTCCCCCGACGCCCTCCGGGACCTGGCCCGGGGCTACCTGCGCTGGCTGGACGGGCACGCCGCGGGCGCCTGTCCCGAGACTCTGGCGGACATGGCCTGGACTGCCGGCGTGGGCCGCAGCCACTTTGCCCACCGCGCAGGACTGGTGTTCCGAACCGGGGCGGAGCTGAGGACCGCGCTCGGGGCGCTGGCCGGGCGCGGGGACGACTCCGGCCGCAGCGAGCCGGGCGCCGGGGCGACGGCCGCCTTCGTCTACGCCGGCGGTGAGGAGCCGTGGGCGGGCATGGGCGAGGCCCTCTACAGCTCAGAGCCTGCGGCGAGGGCCGTGCTCGAGCGCTGCGACCGGCTGGTCCGCGAAGGGCGCGGCGCCTCGCTGCTAGACGTGATGTTCGGCCGGGCCGGGGCCGCTGGCGTCCTGGACGATCCGGCGTGGGCCCGGCCGGCCGTGTACGCGCTCCAGGCGGCGCTCACCGCCCTGTGGGAGAGCGTGGGCATAAGGCCCGGCAGGGTGCTGGGGCTCGGCCCGGGGGAGATCGCGGCGGCCCGGGCGGCCGGGTTGCTGAGCCTGGAGGACGGGCTCCGGCTCGCCGCGGACCTGACCGACCCCGACGCGGCCCCGCCAGCGGTGGCGACGGCGCGGCCAGCGCCGACCATGGTCAGCGCCGTGACGGGGCGGGTGGTCGGGCCGTCCGACGACCTTGGCGGCGACCACTGGAGGTGCCTGGACGGAGAGTCCGCCCCCCTGCGGCGCCGCGTCGAGGCGCTCGCCGGGGCGGGAGCCGACCTGGTGATCGAGATCGGTCCCCGGACGGAGCCCGGCCCGGTGGCGGCGCACCTGTGGCCCCGGGACGGCGGGGCGGGGCACGCCCCAGTGTTCATCGACGGCCTCGTGCGCCCCGGCCCGGGCGCCGAGGACTGGGGGGAGGGGTTCGCAAGGGCGGTTGCCGCCGCCTACGAGGCCGGCTCGCAGATCTCCTTCGACGGCCTGTTCGCGGGCGAGAGGCGGCGAAGGATCGCCATACCGGGCTACCCGTTCCAGCGCCGCAGGTTCTGGGTGCAGCCGCGCGGCGACGGGCCGCGGTAGGTTGACTACCACCGCGCCCATAGCTACGATTCCCCTGCCGCGCGCCGGGCAGCGGCCCGTAGCCCAGCCCACCCATTTCTCTTAAGGAGTTTTCCTTGGCAACCACAGAGGAACGTCTCAGAAGACTGGTCGACGATAACCTGGATATCGAGGGGCGGCCGCAGGGCCGGCCCCTGGACCCGAACTCCAGCCTGCGGAATGCGGGCATATCCTCGGTCGACTTCGTGGCCTTTACCAAGCTGGTCGCGCAGGAGTTCGGCGTCGAGTTCAGCCTCGAGGACTGCGCCAAGTACAACACCGTGGGAGAGTTGATCGAGTCCCTGGACTCGAGGTCCGGCTAGCCCGCCCGATCCCGTAGCGGCCGCCGGCCCGACGGGCTCCCGGTGGCCCTGCGGAGCCAAGGGTCCCCCAGGCTGCACCCGGATGACTCAGCCGGTCGCCGACGCTTGGTGGCGCCCCCTGGTGACCTCATCGGGCGTCGACGTCTCGCATGTCGACCTGACCCCCGACCGGGCCCGCGAGGCCGACGCGCTCGCCCTGCTCGACGCGTCGGAGCGGTCCGCCTGGCGCAGGTACATGCCCGCGCCCCGCAGGCGGTTCGCCCTGTGCCGCGCAGCGCTGCGCGCCGTCCTCTGCGGACGGCTCGGCTGCCGCAACGAGGAGCTGTCCTTCGGCGTCTCCCGGCACGGCAAGCCCTTCGCCGTGGTGCGGGGCGAGCGCTCCCGCGCCGGCTTCAACGTCAGCCACGGCGGCGACCACGGCCTGATCGCCCTGGGCCCGGACGTGCGGGTCGGCGTGGACCTCGAGGAGCGGAGGCCCAGGCGCGACCTCGACCAGCTGATCGGGGCGGTGATGGGACCGGCCGAGCGCGGCGAGCTGGCCGCCCTTGAGGGGGCCGACCGACTGCGGCTGTTCTACCGGATCTGGACCTTCAAGGAGGCGCTGACGAAGGCGCTGGGGACCGGCCTGACCTCCGACGTGTCCGGGTTCGAGGTCCCGGCGCCGATGCGGCGCGGCCAGAGGGCCGGCACCTTCACCTTTCCGCACCTTCCCGGCCTCGCCTGGGGCCTCGTGGACATAGGCGGCGACGCCTTCGCCGCCGCCCTGGCCTGCGAGCTCGCCGAGAGCACCGCGGAGGTCCCGAGCAGTGGCGGATAGTCCCGTCACGCGCTGGCAGCTGCCGGACCCGGTCTCCGTCCACGAGGTGCGGGCGCGCGACGGCGCCCGCTTGCTGCTGCGCAGGCACGGCAACCCGGACGGCCCCAGGCTGGTGCTGAGCCACGGCAACGGCCTGGCCATAGACCTGTACTACCCCTTCTGGTCGCTGCTGATGGACGATTTCGACCTTGTGGTGCACGACCTGAGGAACCACGGCTGGAACGAGGCCGGCGGCCTGAGGAACCACGACGTCCCTTCAATGGTCGCCGACCACGACTCGATCCTAGAGGCCATCGACCGCGAGTTCGGCGCAAAGCCCCAGGCAGGCGTCTTCCACTCCGTCTCGGCGCTGATCTCGCTCCTGTCCCCCGCGCACGGGGCGCGCTACGCCGCCCTCGTCCTGTTCGATCCCCCCATCTGCAAGCCGGGCCGCGGCCACCGCGAGTTCGAGGAGGCGGCCGTGCGCGCCGCCGGCTTCGCCCGGAGCCGGACGGACAGCTTCCGCAGGCGGGAGGACTTCGCCGAGCTCCTCGGGCTCCTGCCGCCCTTCGGGCGCTTCGTGCCCGGGGCCCTCGACCTGATGGCCAGGACGACGCTCCGCGAGCGCGCGGACGGGACGGGCTACGAGCTGCGCTGCCCCCCCGAGTACGAGGCGCGGATGATCGACTACGCCAGCGTCTACGGTGTGTCGGTGGACTTCGACGCCATCACCTGCCCGGTCAAGGTCGTCGGGGCGGACCCCACCCTGCCCTACTCGTACCTGCCCACGCTGGACATGACGGACATCCTCAGCGTGGACTACGACTTCCTGCCCGAGTCCACCCACTTTCTGCAGCTGGAGTGGCCCGCCGAGTGCGCCGCGGCCGTGAGGGAGTTCGTCCGCGAGGTGGGGATCGGCTGAGGCGGCGGCTCGGCTAGCCGCCGGCCGGGGGCGCGACGCGGACGGATATCACCTCGATGTCGTGGTACTGGCGGTGCGTCACGGAGACCGCGTAGTGCCTGAGCAGCCGCAGCGACGCGTCGCGCTCGAGGGCGCGCTCGAGATCTTCCCGCCCGGGCCCCGCAGCCTCCGGGACGGGGCCGGTCAGCAGCGCGATCCGGTCCTCCAGGTTCTCGTCGCCGCCCGACCCGCTCACGAACTCCAGCTCCGCCCCGGCCGCCCCGCCGCTCGCGCTCACGACCAGCCGACCCGCGGCGCCCCCCTCCCCCCTGCGCGCCTCGCACAGGGCCAGCACCGCCTCCTCCCCCACGGCCTGCAGCCGCTCGGTCATCTCGGGTCCCCAGCCCCGGGCCGAGGAGAACTCCCCCAGGAAGCCCCTGACTGCGGGCACGGAACTCACGTCCACCTCCGTCCTAAGGTGCCGGATGCGCCGGCGGTTGAACTCTGCGAAGACCGTGAGCACGATCAGCACGGCGCCGCCCGCCGTGAAGGCCTTCTCAAAGACCTGCTCCCACGGGTCGCCGACCGGCAGCGACACCAGGCCCGTCTGCAGGCCGATGCCGATCAGCAGGGCCGACCCGATCGCAAGGCCCGTGCGGTAGTCGGGGGCGTCCTGGACGATTATCTTCATTCCCTCGACCATCAGCGGGCTCAGCATCACGACCAGGAAGATGGCGGTGACGGGCGCGGGGATGCCGATCAGCAGGCCCCACGACTTCGGGAAGAACGCGGCCGCCATCAGCGCCGCGCCGGTGATGACCCCGATGTACCGCGAGGCGCAGCCGGTCTGCTGCACGAAGACGGTCCCCCGCGGGCTCGTGGTGACCGGCATCACGGCCGCAAGGCCGGCGAGCAGGTTGCCCAGGCCCGTGCAGACCGACAGGCCCTGCACCCTTCGGTAGTCCATGGCCCGCGACCTGCGCCACGACACGCGCTGCGTCGAGAGCGCGATCGAGTTGCCCTGCAGCACAGCTATCACGGACAGGAACAGGAACGCGGGCAGCAGCGACCAGAAGGCCGCACCGAAGCTAAGCCCCGGCCCGGACCACCCCTCGAACGGCAGCCCGGCAACCGGGGCATCCCTCACCGGCCCGAAGTCGAAGATCCCGAATCCCGCCGCGGCCGCAGAGCCCGCGACGATCCCGATCAGGGACGCCCAGGTCCGCCAGGGCCCCGAGCCCCTCAGCAGGATGCCGGCGATCAGCGCGAAGGTGATCAGGATGCACACCGGACCGGCCGCTGCGGGGGCGCCCTCCGGCACGTCGCCGAGGCTGGCGAAGATCACCGGCACTATCGTGATGACCAGCAGTATCAGGATCGCCCCGCTGAAGGCGGGCGTGAAGATGCGCCGCAGCAGCGACAGCCGCATGGAGACCGCGACCTGGAAGATGCCGGAGACTATGATCAGCGCCGCCAGCGTCGACGCGCCCCCCTGCTGGAGAGCGATGATGCAGAAGGGTATGGCCGTGGGGGAGGGGTAGTTGATCACCAGCAGCCCCGACCCAACGGGGCCGGCGCGGAAGGCCTGCAGGATCGTGGCGGCCCCGTTGACCGCCAGCATGGCGAACACGGCCCACTGAAGGTCGGCGTCCGAGCCCCCCGCCGCCTGCACCAGGACGATGGGGAACAGCGCTATCGGTGCGACGACGAGCAGCGCCGACTGTAGACCGAGCCCCAGCGCCTCCAGCTGCGGGGGGCTCTCGTGCGGCTCGTAGCGCGGTGTCGAGGAGGCCTGCCCCGCAGTCACCCGAGTCTCACGCGGGGGCTGCCCGATCCCGAGAAGTCCTGGGGCATCTGGCCCTGAGCCACCTCCATACGTGCAACCGGGAAGGGGCGCGCTCCGACCCTCGGCGAACACCCGCTTCCTCGCCGGCCCGCATGGTATCAGCCGGCGGCCGACCGGCCCTGTCGGCGGTCCCAGCCTCCTCGCCCCGCGCGGCCGACGGGCGCTCCCCCGTCGAGCCGTCGGCCCGCGGGGTCGCCTCGTCGTTGACACGAGCAGGCCCCTGCAAAATACTTGAACAGCGGCGACGGTGCCGTGTGGACCGTCCGGAGGAGCGACCTATGAGACTTAAGCCCGTGGAACAGATCTTCTTGCTCGGTTCGGCTGCGGTCATGGCCCTGGCGGTCATGGCCTGCGGCGGCGGGGAGGACCGGACCGGTCCGCTGCGGGTCGGCGTCATGGAGTCGCTGACGGGCGCCGGGGAGACGTACGGAACGGTGGCCAACAACGCAAAGCAGATGGCCGCCGACGAGATCAACGATGCGGGCGGCATAGACGGGCGCCGCCTCGAGCTGGTCGTCGAGGACTCGAAGTGCAACGCTGACGACGCGATCGCCGCGTACAGGAAGCTGACCGCGGACGGCATCAGGATCATCCTCGGAACGTCGTGCAGCGGCGCCATGCTGGGCGTCGCCCCGCTGGCCGAGGCGGACGGCGTGATCCTGTTCTCGGGCCTTGCGAGCAACCCGGACATAGCCAAGGCGGGCGACTACATATTCCGCACCCAGATGAGCGACGCCCAAGTCGGCGTCGACACAGGGAACATGCTGTGGGAGGACGGCGTCCGCACTCTGGCGACCATCACCGAGGACACGGACTACGCAGAGGGCGTCAGGCGCACCTCGGTCGCGCACTTCGAGGGGCGCGGCGGCCGGGTGGTCGCGGCGGAGAAATTCGCCTCGGACGTCACGGACTTCGCGCCGCTGCTGGAGGGGCTGCTCAGCGCCTCCCCGGACGCTCTCCACATCGCCCCGCAGTCCGAGCGCGCCGCGGGCACGATAATGAGGCAGGTCCGCGAGCTGGGGTTCGACGGGCCGATATACGCTGAGACGATCGCCGTGGGCACGACCGCCCTCGAGATCGCAGGCGACGCGGCCACGGGGATGAAGGCGATCACGGCCGACCTCGATCCCGGCAACGAAAAGGCCCAGGAGGTCCTGGCCAGCTTCAGGGAGCGCTACGACTACGTGACGCTGCCGTGGCACCTGGGATCGGCGTACGACGACGTGTACATAGCGGCCGAGTGCCTGCGCAAGACCGGGGACGATCAGGACGCGGACGGCTTCAGGGACTGCCTGTACGGGATCACCTGGAGCGGCGCCATCGGAGACGGCTACAGCTTCGACTCAGACGGCGAGGTGGTCGGCCTGTCGCGGGTGGTGGTGGAGGTGCTGCCGACCGCCGAGCGGACCGCGGACAAGGCCTACAGGGTGCTGGGCCCGGCACCGACGGAATAGGGACCCGGCGCGGCCCCGGGATGCCGGCTCCTGTCGAGCTGGTGTCGCCCCGAGAGATGGATCGAGCCGCACTCCCACGGCCTGACTCTTGGGACCTGCCTGCCGTCGCCCTTGTCATCGAGGCCCTTGGGGTGCGCAGCGGCGAGGTCGCGGCGAGCCGCTACCGCCGCGGGCGGCCCCGGGGGTTTCTCGACTTCGTGAACCGCATCGCGGCGCTACGCCCCGGCCCCGGGCTTCCCCCAGTGCTGATCCCTGTCCCTTGGCTTCGGGACTCTGTTTCCTCTCAATCGGCGACCACCTTCACGCACGAAGCCGGTATACCGACCAGCAACAGCGGACACGGACTTCCCACGCCGCGGTCCAGGCGCTCCATGAGCTTGTTCCAATGCGTGGTGCTCTCACCGTACTTGGCCGCCAGCATTGAACCCACGGCGGTCGGGTAGTCGTCGGTCTCCAGCCTGCGCCGTATCATCGCCCGCTGATTGCTTGTGGGCTCCTTGATGCCCAAGCGGTCAAAGTCATATATGCCACGCAGCCGATTGGCTCTGGCGCAGTCGACCAGGATTTGGCGCACATCGGCTTGAAGGGACCGTCCGCGCGTTACGATGATGCCCAGGCTGATCGCCCCCTCGCCGTGAAGGCGCTGAAAGTTCTCCAGATCACGGTCGAAGAAAGGGTCCTTGTTGTTCCACTCGATTTCGAGGGCAAGTGTGCCACCATCGAAGTCGCGCACATGGTCAATTTCATGTGTCATGCTTGATTTCAGGGCGCCGTCCACGGTCTTGGTCACTTCGATGTTGCGCTTGCGCCATCCGTGACGCTCCAACGTGTCCCCCAGTCTCTTGGTGTGGGGAGCCTGGCTACCACCGCTCTGTAGCATCTCGGCGCACCGGATTTCGAAAGTCGACATGATCGCGCAGAAGTCATCGAGTCCGTTCTCAAAGTCCTGCGACAGGATCGCGCCGGCGTGGCTGGTGGTCTTGACGTCAAAGCCCGCCTCGCGCAGGCCGTCCAGTTTCATCCAGAGGCCGTGGCCGAATTGTAGCCATACGTTGGCCAATCCGGCTGATATCCCGGAACCGCCTGGTGGCCCCATACGGTCCAGTTTGGGCGCGTGCCACGCCCGAAGAGCTCGAGGTACGGCCCCCAGCTGCACGCCTCGATCAGCTTGTACTGCTCATCGGGCTTGCGGGAATGTTCACGCTTGCGGGTGGCGAGAAAATTGACCTGCCGACGTCCCGGGTCCAGCGTGCGGGCGTCCTTGCCGCGGACACCAAACAGGATCATCTCGGTGACGTTGCGAAAATAGAAGCCCACCCCGCGGCCGTCGGGGCCACCGTCCTTGCGCACCTTGTGCCATATCAGGTTGGTCTTGTACTCAAATCCCCAGGCCGTGAGGACGTCCAATCCCTGGGGAAGCAGGGCATTCGGCACCCACAGATAGCAGTGGGCGGGGTCGGCGGAGTGCTCTGCGATGGGAAGCGCCGCGATCTCTTCCCAGGTCAGAGTCTCATATCGCGCCAGGCGCCGGTGCTCCGGCGCCATCTTCCCGGTGCGATTGGCGAAGCGCCAGGGAGGATCCGCAAGGATCGTGCCGAACCGCTTGCCGCCCAGAAAGTCGCGCAGGAGATCCGACGGCGCAGTCACTCGGTGAGCCCCCGGTTGGGAAGCCGCCGCCCGGCAGGGCCGGTGACGACGGCCCGCTTCTGATCGCGGTCGTCGCGGTCGCGGAAATCGCGACGCCCTGCGAGGTCGTTGGCGTATGGCCGCAAGTGTCCGGGACTCACGCCGGGGTGGGTGTCGACGCAGCCGTGGCTGGCCATGTCCCGGACGTACCAGCCGACCGAGTGCTCGACCGCGTCGTGGTACGGTACGCCCTCCCCGGTGCCTTCCGAGCCGTCAACGTCTCCCTCCACCTGCTGACCCCTACTCTAACCTGCGGCGGCACTGCCATCAACTGTTCGACTTGGTTCCCGCTTACCTCTTCACGAGGCTCAATGCCGACGGGCCGGTCGATGCGATGGGCTCGCGCCGCTTGCGCCTCGAGGTCGGGCTGGACATGGCATCTTCTCCCGCTTCGACGAGCTCGATGCGCTCTTCCTGGGATTCATACTCGTGGCACTCATATTCGATGCGCTACGATAGTGTGAACACGCCCTAGTCGATTCACTGTCTATGGCCGTCAGCCAGTACCGCCGCATGCTGACCGACTTCAGGCGACGCTGCACCGCAGGGTCTAGGTCCAAGGTCAGTCGCTTCCTCTTGGCTTCCATTCCGATACCTCGCCAACGTAATTTCGTGAAGCCGGAATAGCGTAGACATAGGAGGCCTCAGGCCGTCCACTCGTCGGGCACGGGCGACGGAACCGCGTGGGGCGTAGGCCCCCTCCCCGTTGCTGAATCTCAGACCGGGGATCGGCCGTGGCCCGCACAGGCACTCGGTGGAGCGCCGAAGTCTCCCGCGCCGGAAGGGGGCAGTGCCGGGGATTCGGGACACGGGTCCCGATGACGCGGACAGTCGCCATCCATCCGGCGAGATGAAGGCTCCGCCCATCGCCACCTGGAGAGGCCCATGCGGCCCCGAGTCTCCGAACTCACGGTCAATGACCCTCCCCGGGGATCCCCACGGCAATTGTGGTCCTGCCACCGCCATTCATGGGCTCGCGGGCTGCCCGATGGCGTTCTCCTCCCTCTACGACTGGCCGCGCGATCGCCTGCGGCGCAGGCCGACGATCCAGGCCGAGCCGGCCACGATTAGGGCCGTGCCGACGACGGCGACGACCACCCAGACGATCGCCATGACGCCCCCCTCCTCCGGCGCGGCGGCCTCCGGTTCGGGCGACGGCGTGGCCGCGGGCTCCGGCGTCGGGCCCGGCGATGGCGCCGCCGTGGTCCCCGGCGTCGGGCTCGGCGACGGCGTATCCGCAGGCCCCGGTGTGGCGCCAGGCGGCGGCGTATCCGCGGGCCCCGGCGTCGGGCTCGACGATGGCGCATCCGCAGCCTCTGGCGTCGGGCTCGACGATGGCGTATCCGCGGGCTCTGGCGTCGGGCTCGGCGACGGCGTATCTGCGGGCCCCGGCGTCGGGCTCGGCGACGGCGTATCCGCCGGCTCTGGCGTCGGGCTCGGCGACGGCGTATCTGCGGGCCCCGGCGTCGGGCTCGGCGATGGCGTATCCGCGGGCCCCGGCGTCGGGCTCGGCGATGGCGTGGCCGCGGGCTCCGGCGTCGGGCTCGGCGATGGTGTCGCCATGGGCTCCGGCGTCGGGCTGGGAGACGGCGTGACCCCGGGCTCCGGCGTCGGGCCGGACCCGGGCGAAGGCGGCGGCACCCTGGGGGACGGATCTATCACCAGCGCGTACGTGCTGAAGTACGTCAGTATCGAGACCGTCCAACCCCGTCCCGATTCGTCCTTCTCGCAGCGGTGCTCCACCAGCACCCAGTACACCGGCTCCACGCGGTAGACCCGCGCGCGGTCCTCCAAGCACGCGGACTCCTCTCCCCGGGGAAGCATGAGCCACAGCTCCACGCCCTTCGCGTAGTGCGTCGGCGTTGGGACGTCGCTCCCCACCCTGTACGTGTTCGCGTCCACCGCCAAGACCGCCCGCAGGGCCTCGAGGGGCGGCGCGCCGCTGACGGCTTCCAGGTCACGCTTCTCGAACCGGATCTCCAGCATCTCGGGCGCCGCGCCGACCGGAACCACCAGCCTCGCCGTCCCGTCATCCGTCTCGATCACCGTCCTGCGGTCCGGGTGCACCAGCACCCTTCCCGGCGAAGGATCGGGGTCCGGCGTCGATGTTGGTGTCGGCTCCGGCGTCGGATCGGGCGTAGGTTCCGGCGTCGGATCGGGCGTGGGCTCGGGCTCGGGCGGTGCGATCACCGACTCGGCGGGCGTGTAGTTGTACACCCTGACCGCCACCGTGTCCTCGTCGTATTGGCCCCTGGTGTCCGTGACCCTCAGGACCATGTTGAGCGTGGTGACGGCGTCGACCTCGGGAGCCACGAACTCAAGCGTCGGCAGGCTGGACGCGACGGGCTTCCAGGCGTACGTGAGCGGGAGTCCCCGCTCGGCGTCGGTGCAGTCGGGGGGCGAGTTCTGGGCGCACGAAGCCCACGGGTTGGCCGTGCCGGTGCCGGTGCCGGCGAGCCTCACAGTCGTGTTCTCCACTACGTCCTTGTCGGGGCCGGCGTCGGCGCGGGGCCTGCCGTACACGCGCACGTCGTCGACCGATACGCCGCTGTAGGCCGCGTCCGAGCTGGTCGCGCTGTGCGTGATGACCGCGCCGTCATTGCCGCCGGGCAGGGACTCCACCGTCACCGTCCGTGAGGTGTCCCAGCTCGCCGTCGTGAAGGTGAGGGACGACGGGGAGACGGTGACGTACTGGTTCGACGAGGCGACGCCGACCGTCACCGCGGCCGTCGGCCTCACCGCCAGCGTAAGGGTGTAGCTGGCGCTGTCGCCATCGTTCAGTGCGAACGGGGTCTGCCGGGAGACGAAGACTCCGCGGGTCTTGTAGGCGGCGACCGCGGTGTGCTGGCCGGGGCCCGTGTCGTTGAAGGCGCGCATCTGGAAGTAGTACTCCGACTCCTTGGCCAGGCCGGAGACCGGATACTTGTACGTTGAGCTGGTCTTGTCGATGCTGCCGTCCGTCAAGGCCGTCCAGGGTCCCCAGTGCGGGTCGCCCAGCAGGTTGACGGCGATGGCGCTGCCGGTGGTGGGCGGACTGCCGCTCTCGGTCGTCGCGTCGAACAGCACCTTGCCCTTGGTGCTGTCGTTGGAGTCCGGCGTGAAGGTTGGAGCGCCGTCGACCCGGACGACCCAGGAGCCTATCCGCACCTCCCAGTCATCATCCAGGTGGGCCTGCATCACCGCGAAGTTGGAGGCGACCGCGGTGATGGCGATCCGGCGCCTGCCGCCGCTATCTGCGCCGATGAAGATCTTGCCGTCGTCGGTCGGGTCGGTGGCGGACAGCGCGTAGGTCCCCATGGCGAGGGGCGCCGGCGGGCGCCGCCGGTACTCCCACCCGGTCACGGTCTCGCTGGCGGGCGGCCTGCTCCACCGCAGGGACGCGGTACCCCTGGCGCTGCCGGTGGCGACGGCGAAGTTGGCGGGCTGGTCGGGCGCCGCGACGAGGGGGGCGCTGATCGGCTGGCTCGTCGTCCCGTCCGGCCTGGTGATGGTGACCGTCGGATTGGTGTTGGCGACGCCCGGGCCGGTGACGTTCACGGCCCGCAGCTCGAACTCGTAGGTCTTGCCCTGGCTGAGGTACACCGGGGAGTGCTCCTTGCAGGCCACCCCACTGCAGGAACTTCTCTTCCACTCGGACGTCGAGTTCACGCGGTACTCGTGGCGCTGGACGGACGGGTCATTGACCGAGGGGTCATTGGCGGCGGTCCACTTCAGTGTGGCGGTGCCGCCGGAGCTGGAGCCTTCCTGTGGCAGGACCACGTTCACATCGAATCCCTTGGGCGCGGCCGGCGCGAGGGTTGTGAACTTGACGTCCGAGGCGGGGCCTTTTCCGGCGACGTTCACCGCCCGGACCTGGAAGGCGTACCTGGCCTTGGCCAGATTCTTGAAGGCCAGGCTGACGGTGCCGACGCCGCTGCTGCCGATGGTCTTCCACGCCTTCTTGTTCAGCTCAGAGGTGAGGGCGGAGTCCGTGACGCCGAGGTTCCCGTAGGCGGCCCGGTACTGCCACAGGGCGATGCTGGGGTCGTTGGCGCCGCCGCGCTTGAGCCTGGCCCAGGTCATGCCGACGGTGAAGTCCTGGCCAGTGAAGTTCTTGGTGAGGTCGCTCAGGGCCGGCTTGGCCGGGGCCAGGGTGACGGACGCGGTGTTGGAGGCCGTGCCGGGGCCGGCCTCGTTGACGGCGCGCACCTGGACGAACCACGCGGCCCCGGCCCCGAACCGCCCCGGCAGAGTGAAGGAGGTGGTGGAGCGGCCGCTGCCCGCCACGTTCGCCCAGGCCGCCGACTGCAGCCCTTTCGCCGTCGGGGCATACCGGTACTGGTAGCCGTCGATGGTCGTGTCCGTGGGCTGCGTCCAGCTCACGGTGAGCTTGAAGTGGCCGGTGAGGCCGGAGCCGCTGAAGGCTTCGACCAGGCTAATGGCGGTGGGCTCGGTGGGCTTGGCCGGCGGCGTGGCGGTAGCAACGTCGGAGGGGAGGCCGTTGCCGGCGGAGCTGACGGCGCGGACCTGGAAGGCGTAGGTCCTGAGGCTGGTGAGGCCGGTTACGGTGTGGGAGGCGGTGTTGGCGTCGCTGCTGGCGATATTCGTCCAGCCCGCCGTCGTGGAGGGGGTCGCCGTCGCGTCGCCCAGCACGCTGCCCACCGGCGCGTCCGACGAGTTCACCGCCCGCACCTGGAAAGTGTGGGCCGTGGCGTTGGTCAGGCTGCCAACCGTGGCGGACATGGTGGACGCGCCGCTGGACGGGACGTCCGTCCACGTGCCCGGATAGTTCGCGCCGGTCTTGTACCGGTACTGCCACTTGGCGATGTTGGATGTGTCGCTGGGGCTGCTCCACGACAGCTCGACCTTGCCGTCTTCGGGGATGGCCAGCAGCCCGCCCCTCGGCTCCATCTGCCGGTACTGCCAGCCGGTTATGGCGGAGTAGCTGGGGTTGTCCCAGGAGAGGATGACCTGCCGGTCGCCGCCGGCGGCGGCGAAGTTGGCGGGCTTGGGCGGGGCGGTGTATGCCTTGGCCTGGGCGGCGGGGCCGTTATCGTTCTGGTTGTTGACGGCGCGAACCTCGAAGGTGTACGCGGTGGCCCTGGTGAGGCCGGAGGACACGGTGTAGGCGCGGAGGGTCGTCGCGACGTCCGTCCAGGATTCCCAGGCGCCGTTCCCGGCGCGGTAGCGGACCTGGAACTTGGCTATGAGGGACTCGTTCGATTGCGGCCAGGACCAGGTCAGCGTGGCGGAGTCGTCGTTGACGGCGGTGGCCGAGGCGTCGCCGGGCAGGGCTGGGAGGGGCTGCGGCGTGGCCTTGACCTCCGCCGAGATCGTCCCGCCGTTGCCGGAGCCCTTGAGGGCCCGGATGCGGAAGGTGTACTCCGTGCCGTTGACGAGGGACTTGACCACGTGCTGGGTGGTGGTCGCGCCGCTGTCGGTCATGGCCGTCCAGGTGCCGCCCCAGCCGCCGCCGGTCTTGCGCTGGTACTCGTAGCCCGTGATGCTCGGGTTGCCCGGGTCGTCCCAGGTCAGGGAGACCAGCTTGTCCCCGGGGGAGGCCGCCAGGTTGGCGGGCTGGGCGGGGAATGTCCGGGCGGTCGCCTCGTCCGACGGGTTGCCGTCGCCGGTCGCGTTCGCCGCCCGCACCTGGAAGGTGTACCGCACGCCGTTGGTCAGCCCCGTGACCTCCCGGGAGGTCTTCGCGCCGCCGGACATAGCCGTCCAGTCGGTGTATCCATCGTCGTCGCTGGCCTTGGGCTTGTAGCGGTAGGCGTTGCCGGTCACGGGCGCTCCGCCCGCGGGGTTGGTCCAGCGCAGGGTCATCTTCTCGAAGCCGGGCGCCGCGGTAAGGCCGGTGGGCTTGGCCGGGACCGTGGAGGCGGAAGCGGTCCTGGGCGGGCCGGCGCCGGCGTCGTTCACCGCCCGGAGCTGGAAGGTGTAGGTCTCGCTGTTGTCCAGGCCGGTGACGGTGCGGGTGACGGTGGCGCCGCCGGATACGGACGTCCAGCCGCCGTAGCCGCCGACAGTCTTGTGGCGGTACTCCCAGCCGGTGACCGTCGCGTCGCCAGAGGACTTCGACCAGGTGAGGGTCGCCTGCCCGTCCCCACCGGACGCTGTAAGGGTGGCCGGGGCCAGCGGCAGGGTCGGCTCCGCAACGCCGGCGGATGCCGTTCCTTCGCCCTTGGCGTTGACCGCTCGCACCTTGAAGGTGTAGCTCGTGCCGTTGGACAGGCTCGTGCTCGTGTCCGACGAGAGTTTGGTTATGGTGACCGAGCGCGTGCTGCCGTCCGAGCCTACGACGTCGGCCCAGTCGGTCCCGTCGTTCGTGCTGTACTGCCACTTGTCCACCCATGCGCCGCCGCTGTGCTCCCAGGTCAGGGCGACCTGCGCGTCGCCGCCCGCGGCCCCGAGCCCCGTGGCGGCGCCCGGCACGCTCGCGATCGGCCGGGCGGATGCGGTGGCGGGCAGGCCCCAGCCGATGTCGTTGCGCGCCCGCAGCTGGAAGGTGTGCAGGACGTTGTTGGTCAGGCTGCCGACGGTGTGCGCAGCCAGGGCTCCGGCGGTGCAACTGGAGTCGCAGATGTCGGTCCACGAGCCGTAGCCGCCGGTGGACTTGTAGCGAATCTCCCAGTCGGTGGCGGTGGACATGGCGTCCCACGTGAGCTTGACCGACTGAGTCGCGACGCTGGAGTCGACGGCGGCGGCGAAGTTCGTCGGTATGGCCGCGACCGGCCTGGGCGTGGCCGTAACGCCGTCCGACTGCGGCCCCTCGGCGGTGGTGAAGGCGCGCACCCGGAAGGTGTACTGCGTGTTGTTGGTCAGACCCGTCACCGTGTAGGCGGTGACGTTGACCGGGTCGCACGGCGACGTGCAGGGCACGTCCGTCCACGTTGCGCCGCCGTCCTTGCTGTAGCGCCACTTGGTGATGCGCCTGTTGTTGGGGTTGTCCCAGGACAGGGCGATCTCGGTGTCGCCGACGATGGCGGAAAGCCCCGTGGGCTTGGCGGGAAGCTGTATCGCCGGCGTGGCGCTGGCCTCGGACGAGGCCGGGCCGGTTCCGGCGGAGCTCGCCCCGCGCACCTGGAAGGTGTAGGCCGTGGAGTTGGCCAGCCCCGTCACGGTGTGGGAGGTCGTGGACGCCGTGCCGCCGGGCACGGACCTCCAGTCCGTGTAGCCGCTCTCGCTGACGCTCTTGGGCTTTTGACGGTACTGCCAGCCCGAGACGGCCGTATCCCCGCTGCCTCTGGTCCAGTTCAGCGTGACCTGCTCGTCTCCGGCGGCGGCCGAGAAGGTGGCCGGGGCAAGCGGCAGCGTGTCCGCGGAGGCCGGGGAGGCCGCGGGAGACGGGCCGCTGGCGCCCTGGTCGTTCACCGCCCGCACCTGCAGGGTGTAGCGCTTGCCGTTCGGCAGGGTTAGCGTGTGGCTCACGGTGTCGTACCGCGAGCCGGGCACGGTCGCCCAGGACCCGTACTGCCCGGTGGTCTTGTACCGGTACTCCCAGTGCGTGACCCACGGGCCAGCCATCCGGTTCCAGCGCAGCCCAACCGTCCCGTCGCCGCCCCAGGCGTAGAGGGCGTTCGTGGCGTGGGGCGGGCCCGACACCGGGACCGCGGAGGCAACCTCCGAAGGCGTTCCCGCGCCGGAGGCGTTCCTGGCCCGCACCTGGAACGAGTACGGGATGTTGTTGTCCAATGAGGTCACGGTGTGGGTCAGGGTGCTGTTTGCGCCGCTGCCCGGCGTGATGGCCGTCCAGCTGTCCCAGTAGGTGAACCGCCGCCGGTACTCCCAGCCCGTGATCGAGCCGGAGGGCGCCTTCCACGACAGGCTCACCCGCCTGTTGCCGCCGGTGGCCGTCAGCTCCGTCGGCTGGCCCGGCACCGCCTTGGGCGTGGCGGTGGCCGATGCCGACTCCGCGCCGTTTCCGGCGCTGCTGACCGCGCGAACCTTGAAGGCGTAGGACGTGCCGTTGGTCAGCCCGGTGACCGTGTGCATGGTGGTGGACGCGCCGCTGTTCGAGACGCCCGCGCCGGCAACCTGGTGGTCCAGTTGCCGCTGTCCTGCTTGTACTGCCAGCTGGAGATGCTGTCGTTGGACGGGTCGTCCCACTGCAGGGTCGCCGACCTGTCCCCGGCGTGGGCTTGGAGCCCGGTTGGCTTGGCCGGCGCGGCCAGGGCCGGGGTGTTCCCGCGCCGGAGGCGTTCCTGGCCCGCACCTGGAACGAGTACGGGATGTTGTTGTCCAATGAGGTCACGGTGTGGGTCAGGGTGCTGTTTGCGCCGCTGCCCGGCGTGATGGCCGTCCAGCTGTCCCAGTAGGTGAACCGCCGCCGGTACTCCCAGCCCGTGATCGAGCCGGAGGGCGCCTTCCACGACAGGCTCACCCGCCTGTTGCCGCCGGTGGCCGTCAGCTCCGTCGGCTGGCCCGGCACCGCCTTGGGCGTGGCGGTGGCCGATGCCGACTCCGCGCCGTTTCCGGCGCTGCTGACCGCGCGAACCTTGAAGGCGTAGGACGTGCCGTTGGTCAGCCCGGTGACCGTGTGCATGGTGGTGGACGCGCCGCTGTTCGAGATGGTGGTCCAGTTGCCGCTGTCCTGCTTGTACTGCCAGCTGGAGATGCTGTCGTTGGACGGGTCGTCCCACTGCAGGGTCGCCGACCTGTCCCCGGCGTGGGCTTGGAGCCCGGTTGGCTTGGCCGGCGCGGCCAGGGCCGGGGTGGCGCTCCGTTCCGGGGAATGCACGCCCGCGCCGGTGGTGTTCGCCCCGCGCAGCTGGAACGTGTAGGCCGTGGCGTTGGTAAGGCCGGTCACGGCGTGGGAGGCGGTCGATCCCGTGCTGCCGGGCACGGTCGTCCAGTCCGTGTAGCCGCTCTCGCTGACGCTCTTGGGCTTGTAGCGGTACTGCCAGCTCGACACCGTGGTGTCGCTGGCGCTCTTCGTCCAGGCCAGCGTGACCCCGGCGTCTCCGGCCGTCGCCGTGAAGGTGGCCGGGGCCAGCGGGATCGTCGTCCCGGACGCGGACGCCGAGGCCGTGCCGCCGCCCTGATCGTTCACCGCCCGCACCTGCAGGGTGTAGCGCTTGCCGTTCGGCAGGGTTAGCGTGTGGCTCACGGTGTCGTACCGCGAGCCGGGCACGGTCGCCCAGGACCCGTACTGCCCGGTGGTCTTGTACCGGTACTCCCAGTGCGTGACCCACGGGCCAGCCATCCGGTTCCAGCGCAGCCCAACCGTCCCGTCGCCGCCCCAGGCGTAGAGGGCGTTCGTGGCGTGGGGCGGGCCCGACACCGGGACCGCGGAGGCAACCTCCGAAGGCGTTCCCGCGCCGGAGGCGTTCCTGGCCCGCACCTGGAACGAGTACGGGATGTTGTTGTCCAATGAGGTCACGGTGTGGGTCAGGGTGCTGTTTGCGCCGCTGCCCGGCGTGATGGCCGTCCAGCTGTCCCAGTAGGTGAACCGCCGCCGGTACTCCCAGCCCGTGATCGAGCCGGAGGGCGCCTTCCACGACAGGCTCACCCGCCTGTTGCCGCCGGTGGCCGTCAGCTCCGTCGGCTGGCCCGGCACCGCCTTGGGCGTGGCGGTGGCCGATGCCGACTCCGCGCCGTTTCCGGCGCTGCTGACCGCGCGAACCTTGAAGGCGTAGGACGTGCCGTTGGTCAGCCCGGTGACCGTGTGCATGGTGGTGGACGCGCCGCTGTTCGAGATGGTGGTCCAGTTGCCGCTGTCCTGCTTGTACTGCCAGCTGGAGATGCTGTCGTTGGACGGGTCGTCCCACTGCAGGGTCGCCGACCTGTCCCCGGCGTGGGCTTGGAGCCCGGTTGGCTTGGCCGGCGCGGCCAGGGCCGGGGTGGCGCTCCGTTCCGGGGAATGCACGCCCGCGCCGGTGGTGTTCGCCCCGCGCAGCTGGAACGTGTAGGCCGTGGCGTTGGTAAGGCCGGTCACGGCGTGGGAGGCGGTCGATCCCGTGCTGCCGGGCACGGTCGTCCAGTCCGTGTAGCCGCTCTCGCTGACGCTCTTGGGCTTGTAGCGGTACTGCCAGCTCGACACCGTGGTGTCGCTGGCGCTCTTCGTCCAGGCCAGCGTGACCCCGGCGTCTCCGGCCGTCGCCGTGAAGGTGGCCGGGGCCAGCGGGATCGTCGTCCCGGACGCGGACGCCGAGGCCGTGCCGCCGCCCTGATCGTTGTAGCCGCGAATCTTGAACGAGTAGGTCTTGCCGTTGGACAGGTCCGTGCCCGTGTTCGACGACAGCTTGCCGATGACCGCGTGCCGCGTGTCGACGTTGCCGCCCTGGGCGGGGGTCTCCGTGACGACGCACCTATATATTTCGTCCTCTCCCCGCCCGCAGTTCCTGTGGCTCCCGCTGTTGGCGGGAATGTCAGCCCAGGTGGTCCCGCCGTCGCTGCTGAACTGCCACTTGGTCACGTAGACCCAGGGCGAGGTGGGATAGCTCCATCCGAGGGTGACCGTCGCGTTGCCGCCCCCCGCGGACAGGCCGGTGGGCTGGCCGGGTGCGACGGATACGGGCACGACACGGACCGCCGCCGACGGCGTGCCCGCCCCCACCGAGTTCCTGGCCCGCACCTGGAACTGGTACATGGCGTTGTTGTCCAGGCCGGTCGCGGTGTGGGTCAGGGTGCTGTTCGCGCCGCTGCCGGGGGTGACGGACTTCCAGCCGCTCCAGGAGCCGCCTCCCAGTGTCGGGGAGAACTTCCGCTGCCGGTACTCCCAGCCCGTGACGGTGGCACCGGCGGGCGCCTTCCAGCTGAGGGCGGCCCCGCCGGCGTCGCCGGTGGCCGTGAAGTTCGTCGGCGCGGCAGGCGCGGCCAGCGGGGTGGCGGATACCGGGTCGGACTCCGCGCCGTCGCCCGCGGTGCTCACGGCCCGTATCTTGAAGCTGTAGGACGTGCCGTTGGTGAGCTCGGTCACCTTGTACATGGTGAGGTTGGCGGGAACGCAGGGCGACGCGCAGGTCATGGTCGTCCAGTCGCCGCCGTCCTGCTTGTACTCGTAGCGCGTGATGCTGCTGTTGGAGGGGTTGTCCCACTGCAGGGTCACCTCCGACGGGCCCGGGTGGGCCTGGAGCCCGGTTGGCTTGTCGGGCGTGGACAGTGCGCCGCCCTCGTCGGAGGCGGGGCCGGGCACGGTCCCGTTGAGAGCCCTCACCTGGAAGGTGTAGCTGACGCCGACGCCGGTCACGGTGTGCGTGGTGGTCGTACCGGTGCTGCCGGGCACGTCCGTCCAGGCGCCCCACTCGCCGCCGGTCTGCTTCTGCCGGTACTGCCACTTGGTGATGATGGAGCCGGAGGGGGCCGTCCAGGACAGCGTCGCGCTGGTTCCGGACAGGGTGGCGGTGAAGCCTGTGGGCTTGCCCGGGGCCGTGTTCGGGGTGGCCGAGGCTTCGTCGGACTGCGTTCCGTTGCCGTAGGTGCTGACCGCGCGGATCCTGAAGCCGTAGGACGTGCCGTTGGTCAGGTTCGTCACCGTGTGGGACGTGGTCGTCGGGCCGCCGTTGGGGATGTTCTTCCACTGCCCGCCGTCTTGCCTGTACTGGTACCCGGTGATGGATGAATCGCCGGGATCGGTCCACGTGAGGGTGACCTGCCCGTCGCCGGGCGTGGCGGCCAGGCCCGTGGGCTTGGCCGGGACTGCCGAGGGCGTGGCGCCCGCCGCCGCCACGAACCCGTCGCCGCTCGAGTTCACCGCCCGCAGCCAGAAGGTGTAGATCGTGCCGTTGGTCAGGTTCGTCACCGTGTGGGACGTGGTCGTCGCGCCGCCGCCTGGGATGTCCGTCCAGCTCGCGCCGTCCGTGCTGTACTGGTACCCGGTGATCGATGCGTCGCCGGGGTCGGTCCAGCTCAGCGTTACCTGCCCGTCGCCGGGCATGGCGATCAAGCCGGTGGGGGCTAGGGGCACGTTCTGCGGAGCCGCGGGGGTGACCGTGCCGGTGGACGCGGCACCTGCGCCGTGGGGGTTGACCGCCCGAAGCTGGAAGGTGTGGACCGTGTCGTTGGTCAGCCCCGTAACCCTGTGGTAGATGGTGTCCCAGTTGCTGCCGGGTATGGCCGTCCACGTCTGCGGATAGTCCCCCGTCGTCTTGTAGCGGTACTCGTACCGGGTTATGGACAGGTCGGCTGTGCCCCTGGTCCACGACATGATGGCGGAGGTGTTGCCGGCCGCCAGCGTCAGGCCCGCGGGCGCGGACGGAACGGGCGGGGCCAGCGGCGTCGCCGACACCACGTCCGAGGGCAGGCCGAGGGCCACAGGGTTGCCCGCCGGGTTCGCCGCCGCCACCCGGAAGGCGTAGGACTGGCCTGCGGTCAGGCCGGTCACTGTATGGGCCGTGGTCGACGCCGTGCTGCCGTCGATGCGCACCCACGGGTGGAGCACCAGCCCCGTCGATGCGGGGCCCAGCACGGTTCCCACCAGGACGTCGGACGAGCTGACCGCGCGCACCTCGAAGGTGTAGGTCGCGGAGTGGACGAAGTCGCCCACCCTGACGTAGGTGGTGGACGCGCTGCTGCCGGGTACGTCCGTCCAGCCGGTGTAGCCGCTCTCGCTGCTGCTCTTCGGCTTGTAGCGGTACTGCCACCTGGCGATGCCGGTCGTGCTGGACGGGGTGTCCCACGCCAGGTCCACGCTGTACCTGTTGCCGAAGGCCGCCAGTCCGTCCGCTCGCTGCACGTACCGGTAGTACCAGCGTCCGATGGACGGATAGTCCGGGTTGTCCCAATCGAGGGTGACCTCCTCGTAGCCGGCAGTTGCCGTGAAGCCGGTGGGCTTGGCGGGCGCGGTGGCGGTCGAGGCCCGAGCGGCGGGGCTGTTCTGGTTGGAGCTGTTCACCGCCCGCACCTCGAAGGTGTAGACCGTACCGTAGTCCATGATGTTGGCGGTGTGGCTCGTAACGGCGTCCAGCTTCAGCTTCATCGCGTTGCCGCCGCTGTTGGCGTTGCCGAAGGGTCCAAACCCTCCCTCGTCCTGCAGGGTTGCGCGGTCCGCGATGCTCCAGCCGTTGTCGCCGGGGACCGGCGTCTCCGAGCCGCTGCTGGTGTTGTTCAGCTTGCCGCTGCTCTGGCCGGTCGCGCTGACGCGGACGTAGTAGGAGGTGTCGGCGGCCAGGGTGCAGCCGCTGGCGCAGGTGAAGGTGACCTGCCCGGCCGCCGCGGTCCCGCTCAGCGTTGCAATGGACGTGCCCACGTCGCCGTTGGACTTGCTGTATATGGCAACTTCGACCCCGGAGCCGTTGCTCACGGCCTCGAAGTCCAGCGTGACGCTGGAAAGAGTGTAACCGCCCGTCGCGTCCCCGGTGGTGAGCTCCTGCGCCCAGGAGCGGCTGGACCCGAATGTCATTGGAAGAGACGACGTGGACTGGTCGAGGTTGCTCACGCTGGCGACTTCGGGGATGGTGTAGGAGGTCTTCGTCTTCGCCTTGTCCGTCCACGAAGTCCAGGCGTTGCTTCCCTTGCGATAGCGAAGCTGGAGCTTCTCGATGAGGGCCGTGTTGGGGTGGCTCCACGTGACCGTCGCGGTCGACGCGTACGTCGCGCTCGCGCTGACGCTCGTCGGCATGGCGGGCGCGGGCTTCGGCGTGGCCGTCACCTCCGAGGAGACCGCCCCGTTTCCGGAGCCCACCGCCCTCACCCGGAAGGTGTAGGCAGTGCCGTTGATCAGGCTGCCTACCACGTGCTGCGTGGTGTCGGAGTCGCTGGCGGAGATCTGCGTCCAGGTGTTGCCCCAGGCTCCGCCCGTCTTCTGCTGGTACTCGTAGCGCGTGATGCTGCTGTTGTAGGGGTAGTCCCAGGTCAGCGACACAGACCGGTCTCCGGGGGTGGCGGTCAGGCTGCCCGGCGCGGTCGGGTACGTCCAGGCAAACGCCGCGTAGGAGGGCCGGCTTGCTCCGCCCACACTGTGGGCCCGCACCCGGAAGGTGTAGAGGACGCCCGCGGTGAACCCGGTCACTTCGTGGGACGTGGCGGTGGGGATGCTCGTCCAGTCCGTCCAGCCGTTGTCTGTGCTGCTCCTGGGCCTGTAGCGGTAGGAGTTGCCCGTCAGCGTGACGCCGGTTGGGTTGGTCCAGGACAGCGTCATCTTCCCTTGGCCGGGCGTGACCGCGAAGCCGGTGGGCTTGGGCGGCGGGATGTTCCCGGGCGTCGCGCTCACCGGGGCCGACGGCGTCCCCTGGCCCCTGGCGTTGTAGGCCCGCACCCGGAACTGGTACTCGGTGTAGTTGGTCAGGCCGGAGACCTCGGCCCGTAGCTTCCCGCTCGCGTGCCCCGGGACGACGAACGTCCAGGTGTCGCCCCATGAGTCCCAGGTCTGCCCGGTCCTCGTGCGCTTCTGGTACTCGTACCAGGGCAAGCCCCGGCCCTGGACCCGATCCCAGCTCAAGTACACTTTCCTGTCGCCGGGGCGCGCCGCCAGTCCCGTGGGCGCAGCGGGAAGCGCGTAGGGGGTGGCCTTGATCCGGGACGATGTCCCGTCGCCGATGGCGCTCACCGCGCGTACGTCGAAGGTGTACTCCGTGCCGTTGGTCAGCCCCGTCTCCGTGTGGGACGTGGCGGTGACCCAGAGCGCCGCGTCCAGGCTCACGATCGTGCCGGCGGCGGGGGCGGCCTTCAGCTTGACGCTGACGCTCTGCGCCGTGTTGGTCGTGGTGAAGGTAAGGGTCGACGGCGTGAACTCCACCTTGTCCTGCGCCAGGTTGATCTTCACGCCGGCGGTGGGCGCCGCGGCCAGCTTCACCGTCGCCGTCTGCGCCGTGCTCCAGTTCAGGGCCGTGAAGGTGAGGGACGCCGGGCTGGGGGTCAGGGCGATGGTGACGTCCGTCCAGCTCCCGGAGTCCTTCCGGTACTCCCACCTGGTGATCGCAGCGTCGCCGGGGTCGTCCCAGGTCAGGGTGACCTGCCCGTCGTCGATGGCGGCGGCCAGGTTGGCCGGGGCGGCGGGCACGGCAACCGGCGTGGCGGTGACCTTGGCCGCCGCGCTGGTCTGGACGGCGGTGACGGCGCGCAGGTGGTAGTCGTACTCCGTGCCGTTGACGAGGTTCGTCGTCGCGGTGTGGGCGGTGGTGGCCGCGCCGCTGTTCGGCACCGCGGCCCAGCCGGAGTCGACCGGCGCGGCGTCCTTCAGCGTCACCTGGTACTCGTAGCCGGTGATGGTCGAGTCTCCCGGGTCGGTCCAAGTGACGCTCAGCGAGGCGTCGCCCGGCGCGGCGACAAGGCCCGTGGGCGCGGGGAGCAGACTGGGCGTGGCCGTGGCCGAGTCCGAGGCCGGCCCGGCCTGTGCGTGGCGGTTCACCCCCCGTATCTTGAAGGTGTAGGCCGTGCCGTTGGTCAGGCCGGTGACTCTGTAGGTGCGGTACGTTCCCACCACGGTCGTGGCCGTTGTGATCAGCGTCCAGGTCGAGCCGTCGTCCTTGCTGTACTCCCAGGCGCTGGCGATGTTGGAGGTGGGCCACGACAGGGTGGCGGCCTCGTTCTCGCCGGACGCGGCGGTCAGGCCCGTGGGCTTGGCCGGAAGCGCGGCGGGCGTGGCGGAGGCGAAGTCCGACGCCGGGCCGATGGCGTTGCTGCGGCGCGCCCGCACCTGGAAGGTGTACAGCGTATCGTTGGTCGGGCTTCTCACCGTGTGGGTGACGGTGGATGCGCCGCTGCCGGGGATGGCCGTCCAGCCGCCGGAGGCCGACGGGGTGGCGCTGACCGGGCCCAACGGTTTCGCGGCGGCCAACGGGGTCGCCGTAACCTCTCCCAGCACGCTGCCCACCAGCGCGTCAGAGGAGTCGAGCGCCCGCACCTGGAAGGTGTAGGCCGTGCCGTTGGTCAGGCCAGACTGTCCGAAGGAGATCCGGTTATTACAATAATCATCATCTGCTGATAGCTCGCATACGTTCGTCCAAGGGCCGTAGGCCCCCGTGGTCTTGTAGCGATACTGCCACTTTTGGATGTTGGAGACATCGCCCGGCTTGCTCCAGAACAGGTCCACCGACTTATAGGCGCCCCGGGCTGTCAGGCCGCCCGACGTGGTGGAGGCAGTTGCTGCCCGCACCTGGAAGGTGTAGGCCGTGCCGTTGGCCAGGCCCCCGACGGTGTGGGAGTCGGTGGTCGGGCCGCTGTTGGGGATGTCCGTCCACGCGTCATCGAGGCTGGCGCGATACTGCCACCTGGCGATGCCGGAGGTGTCGCTTGGGCTGTCCCAGGACAGCTCGACCTCGCGGCTGTTGGCGAAGGCGGTCAGGCCGCCCTTGGGCTCGGTCTGACGGTACTCCCAGGCGGTGATGGCGGAGTTGTTGGGGTCGGTCCAGGCCAGCGCGACGCTCGCGTCGCCCGGCGTCGCGGTGAAGCCCGCGGGCTTGGCCGGCGCGGCCCCGGGGATGGCCGTGGCGCTGTCCGAGTCCGGGCCATCGCCGCCCGCGTTCACGGCGCGGACCTTGAACGTGTAGTTCGTGCCGTTGGTGAGACCCGTGACGACGTGGGACGTGGTGGTCCCCGTGCTGTTGGGAATGTCCGTCCACGAGTTCGAGCCCTCCCGGTACTGCCACCTGGTGATGTTCGGCTCCGCCGGGCTGGGCACGGTCCAGGCGAGGGTGACGTTCCTGTCGCCCGGCGTCGCCGTCAGGCCCGCGGGCTTGGCTGGGAGCCGCGCCGAATGGACCCAGGCCGTGGCGGGGCCGCTGCCCACGGCGTTGACCGCCCGAAGCTGGAAGGCGTACAGCTTGCCCTGGGTCAGGCCGGTGACGTCGCGCGAGGTGGCGTTGGCCGGGAATCCCGTCGCCAGGGACACGGTGACGCTGGCGGCCGGCGCGGCCTTCAGCTTGACGCTGACGTTCTGCGCCGTGTTCCAGTCCGTCGTCGTGAAGGTCAGCGTGGAGGGCGTGAACTCCACGTTGTCCTGGGCGAGGGCGATCTTCACGTCGGCGGCGGGCGCGGCGGGCAGCTTCACCGTAGCCGTCTGGGCCGTGCTCCAGTTCAGCGTCGTGAAGGTCAGCGTCGACGGTGTGGAGGTGAGCGCGGCGGTGATGTCCGTCCACCCCCCGGTGGTCGAGGGCGTGGCCGTGGCGTCGTCCCGCTGCACGTACCGGTACACGACGTTGCCATCCTTGCTCTCCCGGATTACCGCCTGCACCTGGAAGGTGTGGAGGCTGTTGTTGGCCAGGCTGCCCACCGTGACGGACGTGGTGTTCGCGCCGCTGGCGGGTACGCTCGTCCAGGCGCCGAACTCGTTTGAACCAGCCTTGTAGCGGTACCGGTAGCTGTGGATGGTCGGGTCGTTGGGGTTGTCCCACAGCAGCGTCACCTGCCCGTTGCCGGCGACGGCGGAGAGGTCGCCTTCCTGCTCGCGCTGCCGCACCTGGTACTTGACGATGGACGAGTCGCCGGGGTCGGACCACGACAGGGCGACCTTGTCCGCTGCGGCCGTATCCGTGAAGCCGCCGGGCCTGGCGGGCGTCGGCGTCGGAACCGGCCTGGCGTCGACGGACGCAATGGGGCCTGCGCCGCTGGAGTTGACGGCCCGGAGCTGGAACCTGTAGTTCGTACTGTTGGTCAGGCTCGTCACCGTGTGGGAGGTGGTGGTCGCGCCGCTGTTGGGGATGTCCGTCCAATCGCTCCAGGGCGGCCCGCCCAGGTCCCGGTAGCGGTATTCGTACTCGGTTATGGAGGTGTCGCCCGGGTCGTCCCATGCGAGCTCGACCTTCCCGTCGCCGGGGGTGGCGGCGAGGTTGGCGGGCTTGACCGGAGTCCCGCCCTCCGGCAGCAGGGTCACCGTGTAGGCGGAGTCCGAGGCGTTGCCCTTGCTGTCCACGACCTTGTACGTGAAGGACGCGCTGGCGAAGGCGCCGGTGGGGTAGAAGTGCATCAGCGGCTGCGAGACGCCCGGGTCCACGTAGGCGACGACCAGCTTGCCGGCGAATATGGGGGACTCCGACTTGCAGCGGGGGCGGGTGGGGAACCTCCTGCAGAAGTTGCTGGAGTTGTCCTTGCTGTACAGCTTCAGCTCGCCCTGCGCCGCATCCGGAAGGGTCACGATGAGCACCCTGGACAGCGTGTCGCCATCGGCGTCAGAGAATGCGAAGTACGTCCCCGCCCTCAGGTTGGTCCGCTCAGCCGAGCTCTTGGCCTTCACGCGGTGGGTGAAATCCTCGCTGGTGGGCGCGGTGTTGCCGTCCGTCTGCTTCCCGGTGACCCGGCCCGTGACGCCGCCGTAGTCGGCACCCGTGCTGGTCGCGGTGTGGACGAACACCTCCTCCTCGTCGTGGCCGGTGTCGTCGGCCGGGGTGCTCAGCGTCACCGTCTGGGCCGTGTTCCAGTCGGTCGTCGTGAAGGTGAGCGAAGTTGGGCTGGCGGTGATCTGGTGGGCGGACGGGACGGAGATCGTGCCCAGCTTCGTCAGGTCCACGGTGTCGTCGCCGTTGGGATTCGACTTGCGCTTGACCCGGAAGGTGATCTTCTCCCTGTCGAAGAAGCACCAGGTATTGACCTCGAAGTCGAGCGTGGACGTGTCGCTGAAGGTAACGCAGGTATAGTCGACGCTCCTCGGCCCCCGGGGCGGGTACTGGTCGGCCTCGACGGCGAAGGGCTGCCACTGGCTCCAGTTGGTCGAGTTGAAGGTGATGCTGGAGGGAATGCGGGTGATCTGCGGGACGCGGTAGCCGAGGGCCACCGTCACCTGCGCGGCGGGCTGGGAGCTGAGTCTTACGGTGTAGGTCCCCGTCGCCGTGCCGGTGGACGGCTCGGCGATGGTGACGCTGGTCTCGCTGAACACCAGCCAGCCCGTGTAGGCGAAGTCGACCTCGTCGGATGGCAGGCCGTGGTCAGAGCCGGACTTGGTCGCGTAGACCCGGATGTCGTAGGCCGTGCCCGGGGCGAGGTTCGACGCGGGGATGTCGTAGGTCGCCACGTCGCCGGCCACCAGGCGGCGGCTGGAGTCGTAGATCTCCGTGCCCGACTTCCACTCGACGATGTACCCGGTCGCGCCCGTCACCTTGGTCCAGCCCACGGTCGCGCCGCCCCCGAGGTTCCCGACGGCGGTCTTCTGGGCGATGGCGACGCCGGTCACCTGCCCGAGCTCATCGTCGTCGGTGAAGGTCATGCCCGGGGCGGTCCCCGATCCCTTGCTGATCCAGTCGCTGTCGGTGGGGTGGGTGCCGATGGTCAGCGTCGCGCTGGCGTTCGCCAGGTCGTTGTAGTCGTTCTGCGCCGTCAGCGTCACCGTGCCGGTGGTCGCGCCTTCCGCCACGATGACCGCAGGATTGCCGAGGTCGTAGGGCCGGCGGTATGCGCCCAGGTCGACCTTGTAGGTCTTGCTGTTGCCCGTGCCCTCGATACCGACCCGCGTCGTGCCCGCCGTCGGCTCCGCCAGGAACTTGACGCTGACGTTCTGGGCCGTGTTCCAGTCGGTCGTCGTGAAGGTCAGGTACTTGGGCGTGACCTCCGGGTCGTTCACGTCCAGGCGGGTGAAGTCCACCACGATGGTCTTGGACGGCGCGGCTGCCAGCTTCACCGTGCCCGTCTGCGCCGTGCCCCAGTTGCCGGAGGCGCCGGAGGTGAAGCTGAGGGGGCTGTTGGTGACGGTCAGCCCGTCGGCCGCGGCGGGGATGGTGACCGCCACGTCCTTGTTCCACTTCGTGCTCATCGTGGCCGTCAGCGTCGACGACGTCGCGCCGCCGACGGCTTCGTAGAGGGTGGTCGGGCTTGCGGTCAGGTCGACCGTGGGCCGCTGGTCGGCGGAGACGAGGCCGCCGTAGAGGAGGGCGGGGTACTGGTTCGCTTCGCCGAGGTCCCAGGCGCTGTCCGTGCCGGTGGTCCGGTTGTCGTCGTTGTCCGCGTTGTCAAGGTCCAGGTTCCAGTTGGCATAGATGCCGGTGTAGCCGGTGGGGGTCTGGAGCTCGCTGGTGGTCTTGCCCGTGCCGTTGGAGGAGTTGCAGCCGGACTGTCCCAGGTTGCTGCTGTCGTAGTAGGAGTTGGTCGTTGAGCCGCTATTCCTGTAGCCGACGAGTCCGCAGCGGTTGGAGGAGTGGGAGCCGGTGAGCCTGCCGGTGGCGAAGCTGGCGGTGATGTTGCCGTACTGGTATCCGGCCAGTGCGCCCCGGTAGTTGTTGCCGGAGCCGCCGCCGCCGTGGACGTCGCCGCGGGCGTAGCTGGAAATGACGCTGCCGCCGTAGCCGACCTGTCCCGTCAGGCCGCCGGCCTTGGCGTGATTGTTGCCGCTGGTTGTGGCGGAAACGTCGCCGGCGGCGTAGCTGGCGATGACTTGGGAGGTGGGCGGGGAAGATGACTCCAGCTGCCCCACCATGCCGACGAGGCCGCCGGAGTGGGTGCGGTTGGCGGCGGTGGAGGAGCCTGTGCTGCCTGTCACGTCGGCCCAGGAGTAGCCAGAGAGGATGTTGGCGTCCCGTAGCTGGCCGACGAGGCCGCCGATGAAGAGGTACTTGTGTGCGGAGGTCATCTTGGTGGTGGAGTTGACCTCTCCGGTGGAGTAGCTGCGAATAATGTCGGTTTCGGCCTTGCCGGCGAGGGCTCCGACGTAGACGAAGTCGGTGGCGTCCACGTTGAGGGTGACGTCCACGTTTTCCAGGGCCACCTGCGTCACTTCGGCGCCGTCTGCGCCGTTGAGGTAGGCGAAGAGGCCGGCGTAGTTGCCCGAGGTGCGGTTGATGAACAGGTTGGAGATAACGTAGGGGCCGCCGTCGGTGTCGGAGTTGCTGTTGCCGTCGAAGAGGGCGGTGTACTGGGTGCCGTTGGTCCCGCCGATGGGTTCCCAGCCCTGGCCGGAGTTCCAGTAGGTGTCATCGGTGCGGTCGCCCTTAGTGCCGGTGTCGAAATCCAGGTTGGTCTTGAGCTCGTAGCCGATGCACTTGCGGTCGCTGGGCGTGGCTTTGGCTTCCTCGCAGCCCATCTTGTCCTTGGGCGAGGGGAAGGCGGCGTTGTAGGCGGTCGAGTCCGCCGGGCCAGTCACCGTGCCGTCGCCGTCCAGGTCATAGCGGACGGCGTCAAGCTGTGCGAGGCTGGTGATTTCGATGAGGCCGTCATCGTCGGTGTCGTAGTCGGTGCCGGGGCCGCCGGCAAATTCGGCGTATGCGCCTTCGTCAATGCCGGTGGCGGCGGCGGTGGCCCAGACGCGGAAATCGTAGAGGCTGCCGACGGTGAGGCCGGTGATGTCGCTCCAACACAAGGTGATGGAGACGCCGGTGCAAGCGGTGGTCGCAACGGTGATTTCGCTTCCCCAGATTGAGGAGGTGGTGAGCTTGTACTGGATCTTGTAGCCCGAGAGACTGGCGTGGGTTACGGGGTTCCACTGGACTCTTACGGTGGTGGGTACGTTGCCGGGGGTATAGACGGTGCCGCCGGTGGGGGAGGCAAGCTCGTCGTCGTCGTTGATGGTGAGGGTCGGCTGGGCTGAGGTGACGCCCACCCGGGGGTCGTCGGCGCTGGCTCCCCGGTCCATGTGGACGGGCTTGTTGGCGGCGTCGACCCGGTTGTTCACCGCCGTCAGCGTGGTGGTCGTGCTCGTCGATCCGGCGGCGATGGTGAGGGTGGACGAGCCGAGGGTGTAGACGTTGGCGTCGGTGGGCAGCGTGACGACCACGGCGTTGAGCAGCGCCTCGCTCAGCGTCGCGGTGATGGTGGTGAAGTTGACGCGGCTCGGCGTGGTCAGCGCCCGCTCCCATATCGTCGTCGGCAAGGCCGACAGAGTCACGGTTACGCGCTGGTCGGCGGGCGTCAGGCCGTGCTTGATGACCGGGTACTGGCTCGCCGTGCCGAAGTCCCACCCGTCCTGGGTCCCCGCCGTCGTCGTGTCCAGGTCGATGTCCCAGTCCTTGTAGATGTCGTTCGCGCCCGTGCCGTAGGCCGTCGGCGTCCTCAGCTCGGAGCCGGTCTTGCCAGTCCCCTGCCCCGTCGCCGTGATCCCGGACTTCTCCGTGTCCCAGTACCCGTCGGTGGTGGTCCCGCTGGAGCTGCGCCCGACGAGGCCGCCCTTGTACTCGGTGACCGTCGCGCCGTCCCCGACGGTCGTCGGCGCGCCGGTCGAGTAGCTGGCCGTGATGTTGCCGCCGTTCTGGTGACCGACCAGGCCGGCGGCGTAGAGGCTCACCGACGTGTTGGAACTGCCCGAGTTGGACGCACTGGCCGCGGCGTAGGAGTAGGCCGCCTTGATGTCCCCTCCCTCGTGCTCGCCGACGAGGCCGCCGGCGTAGGCGTTGCCGTTGGTGGCCGACACCTTGGCCGAGGCGCTGCCGGCGGAGTATGAGGCGATGACGCCGCCCGCCTCGTTCACGCCCACCAGCCCGCCGGCGTGGGCGTGAAGGCTGCCGGCCGAGGCGTTCTGCTCGGCGGTCACGGTGGCGCGCGCGAAGGAGGAGATGACGTCGCCCGCCTTCTTGTAGCCCACCAGCCCGCCGGCGTTGGCCGGGTTCGTGGTGGTGGTGCTGGGCGTGACCGGCTTGACGACGGCCTTGACCGTTCCGACGACGCTGCTGCCGGTGACGGTTCCGGCCTTCTGGTAACCCACCAGCCCGCCGGCGTAGACCTCCGGCTGCGGGTTCTCCGTCGTGGTGTTCTCCAGGGTGACGGACACGCCGGTCAGCTTGACGTTCCTGATGTCCGCGCCCGTGTCGATCCTGCCGAACAGCCCGGCGTAGTACTTGGCGCCGGTCGCGGTCGCGTCCCGGTCGATGAACAGGTTGGAGATAGCGTAGCTTGCGCGGTTGCCGTCGAATTCGCCGGTGTAGGCCGTTGCACCGCCGCCGATGGGGTCCCAGCCCGCGCCGCCGTTCCAGTAGGTGTCCCCGGAGTCCGCCGTGCCGTCGCCGTCCGTGTCGAAGTCCAGGTCGGCCGCGAGCTCGTAGCCCGTGCACGGCGGGTTGCCGGGACCAGAGGCTATGGTGACCACGGACTCGTTGCAGCCCATGTTGTCCTCGGCGTTGGGGAAGGCCGCGGCGTAGCTGGCAGCGTTCGTCGCGCTGTCGACCGCGCCGTTGCCGTCCAGGTCCCAGCGCACCGCGTTGAGCTGCGCCAGGCTGCTTATCTCGATCAGCCCGTCGTTGTCGGCGTCGTAGTCGCCCGTACCCGCGCTGGCCCTGGTCGTCGTGTCCTTCACGCCCGAGGGTGGCTCGTCCGCCCCGCTCTTGGTAGGCAGCACCCGCACGTAGTACCGCGTGTTCGCCGTCAGCGGCGTCGACGGGTTGATCGTGTAGTTGGTCGTGTTGCCGCTCGAGACCGTGCCCTCGGACGGGCTCGACCAGGCGTCCGACGTGTTCCACTGCACCTTGTAGCCCGTCGCGCCCGTCACCTGCGTCCAGTCCACCCGTATCTTCGTCCCGTCCACGGTGAGCTTGACGCCGGTGGGCTTGGCGAGCTCGTCGTCGTCGTTGATGGTGATGGATGCGTCCGTGCCCTTGACGATCCACTTGGTGCCCGCCGGGTGGGTGGCCTGGGTGAGGGCGACGGTGTTGTTGCTCTTGGCGGAGGGACAGGCGGAGGTCCCGCACTTGAAGTTGTTGACCGCAGTCAGCGTCGCAGTTCCGGTGGTGGACCCGGCGGAGATGGTGATGGTGGTCGCGCTCGACGTGTAGGCGGCGTTGGCGGGCACGGGGACCGCAACTTCCTCGTTCCAGGCCCTGTCCAGGGTCGCCGTGAGGGTGCTGGCGGTGGCGCGGGTCGAGCTGCCCGCGTTGGACTCCCAGATGGTCGCGGGGCTGACGGAGAGGGTGACGGTGGCCCGCTGGTCGGCGGCGGCGTGCGCGCCATGCTTGAGGACCGGGTACTGGTTCGCCGTCCCGAAGTCCCACGGGTCGTCGTTGCCCGCAGCGCCGTCCACGTTCACGTTCCAGTCCTTGTAGATGGAGGTGCCCGTGCCGTAGGCCGTCGGCGTCTGGAGGTCGGACGTGGTCTTGCCGGCTCCCGTCGGGCTGGAGGACTGGCCGGAGGTCTGCGTGTCCCAGTAGCTGTCTGTCGAAGAGCCGGTGTTGGCGCCGACCAGCCCGCCCAGGCTCGGGGTGTTGTCCACGGTCTTGGTCACCCGCCCGGTGGAGAAGCTGGCGGTGATGGTCCCGCCGCTCTCGTTATCGCCAACGAGGCCCCCGGCGGTGACGTTCGTCGCGGAGGAGCTAACGCCTCCCCTGGAGTATGAGGAGACGATGGTTCCGCTGTTGACTCCCACCAACCCGCCGGAAAGGCCCTTGTTGAGCTCCGTCCCGGAGACGCTGTTGGTCGCCGTCACGTCTCCGGCGGCGTAGCTCGCGGCGACGGTTCCCTTGTTGACGCCCACCAGGCCGCCCACGCGCGCCTCCCCGCCATTGGCCTGCCTCCTGCCCTTGCCGGTAACGGTGGCGTGGGAGTGGCTGTCGCGGACGACGCCTTCGTAGGCGGCGTCGCCGGAGCCGCCCTTGTCGTTCCTGCCCACCAGCCCACCCACGCTGATCCATGCGGTCTTGTTGTTCTGGTCCGTGCTTCCCGTCACGCTTCCCGTGGACCAGGAGCCGGTCACGGTTCCCCGGTTGTCCGCCGTGAGCGCGCCAACGTGGATCACGTCCTCCAGGGTGCTGGAGACGGTTACCGACACTCCCGCCAGGCCGACGTTCTCGACCACGCCGCCGCTGCCGACGCGCCCGAACAGGCCGCCGATGTCCGGCGTGGAGTCGTCGGCGGTGGTGCTGGCATTGATGAAGAGGTTGGAGAGGGCGTAGGGGCCGCCGTCGCCGGAGGCGTCGGTGTCGCTGTTGCCGTCGAAGGTGGCGGCGAAGGCGGTGGTGAAGTCGCCGATGGGGGTCCAGCCCGCGCCCCCGTTCCAGTAGGTGTCCCCGGAGTCCGCCGTGCCGTCGCCGTCCGTGTCGAAGTCCAGGCTGGCCCGAAGCTCGTAGCCCGTGCACGCGGGGTTGCCGGTGCCCGAGGCGATGGTGACGGCGGACTCGTTGCAGCCCATGTTGTCCTCGGCGTTGGGGAACGCCGCCGCGTAGCTGGCCGTGTGGTCGTACTCGCCCGTGTCGGTGTAGTCCCCGTCGTTGTTGGAGTCGAGCTTGGCGGCCACGCCGTCGCCGTCTAGGTCCCAGCGCACGGCGTTGAGCTGGGCGAGGGTGGTGATCTCGATGAGGCCGTCGTTGTCGGCGTCGTAGTCCACGGTGGCGTTGGCGCCGGTGGCGTGGGTCCTCACGTCCGCCACGTCGGACGGCGGCTCGTCGGCGCCGCTCTTGGTGGGCAGCACCCGCACGTAGTACCGCGTGTTGGCCGACAGCGCGGGCGTCGGGTCGATGGTGTAGTTTGTCGTGCTGCCGCTGGAGACGGTCCCCTCCGACGGGCTTGTCCATGCCGTGCTCGACGTGCTGTTCCACTGCACCCTATAGCCCGTCGCGCCCGTCACCGCCGTCCAGTCCACGCGGATCTTCGCGCCGTCCACCGAGAGCTTCACCCCCGTCGGCTTGGCGAGCTCATCGTCGTCGTTGATGGTGACGGTGGGCGCGGTGCCCACGCTCACCCACGGGTCGCTGGAGGTCGCGGCGAGGCTGACGGACCTGTTGACCTTGGAGGAGGGGCAGTCGGACGCGCCGCACTTGAGGTTGTTGACCGCCGTGAGCGTCACCGTGCCGGTGGTGGATCCGGCGGCGATGGTGACGGACGCCGCGCCCAGGGTGTAGGTGGCCGTGTCCGCGGCGGGGGTGACGGTGACGTCGTGGTGCCACGCGCCGCTCAGGGTGACGGTGACCGTCGCTTGGTTCACCCGGCTCGGGCTGGTCAGCGCCCGCTCCCATATCGTCCCCGGGCTGACCGTCAGCGTCACGCTGGCGCGCTGCGGCGGGATGGTCAGGTGGTATTGGAGCACCGGGTAGTCGGACGCCGTGCCGAAGTTCCACTGGTCGTCCTTGCCCGTTGCGTCGCTGCCGTCGTTGTCCGCGTTGTCGAGGTCGAGCTCCCAGTCCTTGTAGATGTCGTTGTTGCCGGTGCCGTAGGCGGTTGGGGTCTTGAGCTCGCTTGTCGTCTTGCCCGTACCCTGGCCGGTGGCGGTGATGCCGGACGAGGTGGTGTCCCAGTAGGAGTTGGTGGTCGTGCCGGAGACGTAGCGCCCCGTGAGCCCGCCCTTGTTCTCCGTGGCGTTGGTGATTGTGCCTATCCTCGTCGCCGGCGTTCCGACGGAGTAGCTGGCGGTGATGGCGCCGCCGTCCTGGGTTCCGACGAAGCCGCCGGCGTTGAGCGTTGGCGAGGTAAAGTTCGCGCCGGTGCCCTCGGCGGTGGCGTCGGCCTCGGAGTAGCTGGACTTGATCTCGCCGTTCTTGTGATAGCCGATGAGGCCGCCGGCGTGGGCCTGGCCCTGCCAGTTGCCCCTGACCTTGGCGGTGGCGCTTCCCCGGGCGTAGGTGGCGACGATGTTCCCGCCGTCCTGGTAGGCCACCAGCCCGCCGGCGTAGGACTGGACGGCGGGGAAGATGTCCGCGCCTTTCTGGTCGGCGGTGGTCGTCACGCGGGCGTAGCTCGAGGTGATGGAGCCGCCGACCTGCCTGCCGATGATGCCGCCGGCGTGGGGGGCCTTGTCGTTGCCGGAAGAGCCGTCGCCGCTAGCCGAAACGGTCCCCGTGACGTAGGTCTTGAAGATCTCCGCGGCGCCGTGGCCCGCCAGCCCGCCGGCGTACACCTCGGGGGCGGGGTTCAGGTTCGCCGTGCTGGAGAGGGTGACCGACACGTCCTCCAGCCCCAGGTTCCTGACCTTGGCGCTGGAGCCTAGGTCGCCGAACAGCCCGGCGTAGCTCTGGTACCAGGTGCAGGCTCCCCCCACCCCCCTGCACCCGGCGTTGCGGTTGATGAACAGGTTGGAGATGACGTAGTTGTTCCCCTCGAAGACCGCGTTGAAGGGCATCGTGCTGGTGTTGTGGGTGGTGGAATCGTCGGCGATGGGCCGCCAGCCCTTGCCGCCGTTCCAGTAGGTGTCGCCCGTGATGTCGGTGCGTCCGTCACTGTTGGTGTCGAAGTCCAGGTTGTTGGAGAGCTCGTAGCCGGAGCAGGCGGGGTTGCCCGTGTTGTTCGACGCTATGGAGACGGCGGACTCGTTGCAGCCCATGTTGTCCTCGGCGTTGGGGAACGCGCCGGTGTAGTTGGCGGTGTAGTCGTACTCGCCCGTATCGGTGTAGTCGCCGTCGTTGTTGGAGTCGTACCTGTCGCCGACGCCGTCGCCGTCCAGGTCCCAGCGGACCGCGTTGAGATGCCCCAGCGTGGTGATTTCGATCAGCCCGTCGTTGTCAGCGTCGTAGTCAACCGTGGCGGGCGACGTGCCGTGGGTCGTCGTGTCGGCCACGTCCGACGGCGGCTCGTCCGCGCCGCTCTTCGTCGGCAGCACGCGGACGTAGTAGCGGGTGCCGGCCGACAGCGCGGGCGTCGGGTTGACGGTGTAGCTGGTGGTGCTGCCGCTCGACACCGTGCCCTCCGACGGGTTCGTCCAGGACGCGTTCGACGTGCTGTTCCACTGCACCTTGTAGCCGGTCGCTCCGGTGACGGCGGTCCAGTCCACGCGGATCTTCGTGCCGTCCACCGACAGCCTGACGCCCGTCGGCTTGGTCAGTTCGTCGTCGTCCTTGATGTTGATGGTCTGGGTGGACGCCGCCACGACCCACCTGCCCAGGGTGATGGTGTTGAGGGCCAGGGTGAAGTCCGAGGCGTCGGTGAGGTTGTTGACCGCGGTGAGCGTGGTGGTGACGGCGGTCGTCGAGCCCGCGTTGATGGTGAGCGTCGACGAGCCGAGCGAGTAGGCCGCGTTCTGGGGCAGGGTAATCGCTATGGCGTCGTGCCAGGCGACGCCGGGAGTGGCGGTGATGGTGGTCTGGTTGACGCGGCTGGGTGAGGTGAGGGCCCGCTCCCAGATCTCCAGGGGCGAAGCGGTCAGCGTCACGGTGACCCGCTGCGTGACGCCGCTCAGCGCGCCGTGCTTGAGGACGGGGTACTCCGTCGCCGTGCCGAAGTTCCAGGGGTCGTCGTTGCCGGCCACGCCGTCGAGGTTCAGGTTCCAGTCCTTGTAGATGTCGTTTGCGCCCGTGCCGTAGGCCGTCGGCGTCTTGAGCTGGCTGGTGGTCTTGCCCGTGCCCTCCCCGGTGGCGGCGATGCCGGACGCCTCCGTGTCCCAGTAGGAGTACGTCGTCGTGCCGCCCGTCTTGGCGCCCACGAGGCCGCCCGCCGACAGCGTCCCGTCCCCCGTCGCCGTCGCCGCGCCCGTGGAGAAGGACGCCGTGACGTTCTCGATCTGCCTGCCCACGAGGCCGCCCGCCCAGACGGTTCCGGTGACGCTGGAGGTTGCGGTGGCGTCGTAGTCGGCCGAGACCGCGCCCCGCGCGTAGGACGCCCTGACCTCGGCGGCGGCGACTCCGGCCAGGCCGCCCGCGTAGGCCTTGCTGTTGTTCTGGGCCACGGTGTTGGCGGTGACGTCGCCGGCTGCGAAGGACGCGGTGATGCCGCTTCCCCCGGCGTAGCCGACCAGGCCGCCGGCGTAGGTCGCGACCTTGGTCACCGTGCTCGTCGAGTAGCCCGTCACGTCGGCCAGCGAGTAGCTGGACACGATGTGGCCGCCGCTCGTCCGGCCGACCAGCCCGCCGACGTGGGAGATCCCGTCGACCGCGGTGAGCGTCACCGGCTCGCTGGACGACTCGCCCGCGCGCACGCGGCCGGTGGTGTAGCTGTCCTCGATGGTGGCGGTCGTGCTGCCGACGTGCCCCGCCAGGCCGCCCACGTATACGCTGTCGCTCGTGGAGACGTTCAGCGTCACGTCCACGTTCACCAGCGACACGTTCTCAATCGTCTGGTTGGCCCCGTTCAGGTCGGCGAAGAGTCCCGCGTAGTTCCCGCTGGTGCGGTCTATGAACAGGTTGGAGATCGTATACGTGTCGCCGTTGAAGTCGCCGGTGTAGTCGCCGCCGCTCACCCCGCCGATGGGGTCCCAGCCGCTGCCGCCGTTCCAGTAGGTATCGCCGGAGTCCGCGCCGGAGGGGTTGGTGGACGACGCGGCGCTGCTGTTGGTGTTGAAGTCAAGGTTGGCGGAAAGCTCGTAGCCCGAGCAGGCAGGGTTGCCCGTGCCCGCCGTAATCGTCGCCGTGGACTCGTTGCAGCCCATGTTGTCCTCGGCGTTGGGGAAGGCCGTGGCGTAGCTGGTCTCGTTGCCGGAGGAGGCCACGCCGTTGCCGTCCAGGTCCCAGCGGATAGCGTTCAGCTGGGCGAGGGTGCTTACGTCTATAAGGCCGTCGTTGTCGGCGTCGTAGTCCACCGTGGCGTTTGCGCCGGTCGCGTGGGTCTTGACGTCGGCGACGTCCGACGGCGGCTCGTCGGCCCCGCTCTTGGTGGGCAGCACCCGGACGTAGTAGCGCGTATTCGCCGTCAGCGCCGGCGTCGGGTTGATGGTGTAGTTCGTCGTGGACCCGCTGGACACCGTCCCCTCGGACTTGGTTGTGAAGGTATTCGTCGTGCTCCACTGCACCTTGTACCCCGTCGCGCCGGTCACCGCGGTCCAATCGACGCGGATCTTCGCGCCGTCCACGGAGAGCTTGACGCCGGTGGGCTTGGTCAGCTCGTCGTCGTCGTTGATGGTGACGGTGGGCGCCGTGCCGATGGTCACCCAGGGGCTGTCGGCGGTGATGGCGAGGTCGACCGCGTTGTTGGCGGCGTCCGTGAAGTTGTTCACCGCCGTCAGGGTGGTGGTCACGGCGGTCGTCGAACCGTCGCTGAAGGTGACGGTGGCCGCGCCCAGCGTGTAGACGGCGTCGCTGGCGGGCAGGGTGACGACGATGTTCTCGTCCCAGGCCCTGCTCGGCGTCACGGTGAGAGTGGTGGCGTTGACACGGCTGGGGGTGGTGAGGGCGCGCTCCCAGATGGTTGCGGGGTTGACGGTGAGCGTCACGGTGACGCGCTGGTTGGCGGCGGTTTGCCCGCCGTACTTGAGGACGGGGTACTGGGACGCCGTGCCGAAGGCCCAGGGGTCGTCGTTGCCCGTCACGCCGTCCAGGTTCAGGTTCCAGTTGGCGTAGTCCCCGGTGTACCCGGTCGGCGTCTGGAGCTGCGAGGTCGTCTTGCCCGTTCCGAGGAGGCTGGTGGTGACGCCGGAGGTCGCCGTGTCCCAGTAGGAGTTGGTGGCCGTCCCCGTGTTCCTGAAGCCCACCAGCCCGCCCGCAGATCCGAGCAGGAACGTCCCGCTCGTTACCGTCCTCGTCACCGCTCCCGTGGAGAAGGACGCCGTGATCGTGTCGGTCGCCAGGCTCCCCGCCAGGCCTCCGGCGAGGGCATTGCCGCTGCTGGAGATGGTCGCCGAGACGTCGCCGCGGGCGTAGCTGGCCCGAATCCCGCCGCCGGTCCCGGAGTAGTCGCCGACCAACCCCCCCGCGATGGCCGTCGGTATGCCCGTGGTCACGATGCCTACGGTCACGTCTCCACCGGCGTAGGAGGCGTCCACGGAGGCGCCGGCGCCGGCGGTGTAGCCCGCCAGGCCGCCGGCCCGGCCCGCCACGGCGTTGCTGCCCCCCGCGATGTTCGTCGTCACGTCGGCGAGGGAGTGGCTGCCGGTGATCGCGGCCGCCTGCAGCTGTCCCACCAGCCCGCCTATGTACACGTAGTCGTTGACGGAGCCGAAGGTGACGGGCTCCGTTGCCGACTCCCCGGCCCGCACCCGCCCGGTGACGTAGCTGTCCTCGATCCTCGTGCCCGAGTAACCCGCCAGCCCGCCCGCGTACACGTGCTCGCTCGTCGTCGGGTTCAGCGTGACGTCCACGTTGACCAGGGACACGTTCTCAACCGTCCTGGCGCTTGCGCCGTCGAGCTTGGCGAACAGCCCCGCGTAGTTGCCGCTGGTCCGGTCGATGAACAGGTTGGAGATGGTGTAGGTGTTGCCGTTGAAGTCGCCCGTGTACGAGCTCCCGCTCACGCCGCCGATGGGGTCCCAGCCGTTGCCGCTGTTCCAGTAAGTGTCGCCGGAGTCGGGGCTGCCGTCGCCGTCGGTGTCGAAGTCCAGGTTGGCCGAAAGCTCGTAGCCCGTGCAGCCCGTTGAGGGGCAGCCCATGTCGGGGGCGGCGTTGGTGAAGGCGGCGAGGTAGTTGGTCTCGTCCGTGGAGGAGACCGCGCCGTCGGCGTTGAGGTCGTAGCGGATGGCGTCGAGCTGCGCCAGATTGCCCATGTCGATCAGCCCGTCGTCATCGGCGTCGTAGTCGTCGCCGACGGCGACGGAGACGGTGCTCGAATACGCGCCGTTCAGGCTCGCGCTCTTGGCCCGCACCCTGATGTCATACGTCCTGTAGACGGTGAGGTTCTCCAGGGTGTGGGTGACGGTGGCGATGCCGCTGATATTGACCGTCGTCCACGTCGTGTCCGTGCTGAGCCTGTAGTCCAGGTCATAGCCGGTTGCGTTGCGGGTGTTCTCCGTGCCGGGCGCGTCCCAGGTCACGGTGATGTCGTAAGTGCCGTCCTGCTGCTTGGCCTGCGTCGCGGCCACGTTGCTCATGCCGTGAATCTCATCGTCCTGGATGGCGATGGTGGACGAGGTGGAGACGATGGTGACCTGGTTGCTGGGGTAGGTGCGCGAGCCGGTGAGGGCCACGGAGATGTCGCTGGTGGGAGAGGTGTTCGCCACGGACGTGAACGTCCCCGTGCTGCTGGTGTCGCCCTTGGCGACGGTGATGTCATAGCTGTAGCGCGTCTCGTTGTCCGGCTGTGTGACGCGCACGTCGTAACCCCTTGTCGAACCCAGGCTGGCGGTGATGGTGGTGGTGCTGCCCTCGGCGATGGTGGTGGAACTTGCCGTCAGCGTCAGGCTTGCGGGCCGCAGGTCCGCCGGGGGCAGCGGCGTGCCGCCCTGGGGCGTGTAGTCGAATACGGGAAGCTCTGTGCTCGTTCCGAAGTGCCAGGGGTCGTCCGTGCCCGTGGTCAGGCTGTCGTCGTTGTCCGCGTTGTCGATGTCGAAGTTCCAGTTGGCGTAGATGCCGGTGTAGCCCGTGGGCGTCTTCAGCTCGGTCTCCGTCTTCTTCGACGTGCCGGTGGGGTTCTGCTCCGTGCCGCTGGTGGTCACCGAACCGCTGCCGTAGACGTAGTTGACCGTCCCGGCGCTTTCACCGACCGCGCTGCCGAATTCGTTGTGGATGCGGATAATCGAGGTTCCCGTCCTGCTGACCGAGCCGGTGGCGTAGCCGGCGCGCACCGTTGCGCCGGAGTCCACGCGCCCAATCAGCCCTCCGGCGACGGTCCGGGTCCAGCTATTGGATCTGTAGTTTTCGGTGGCCCGGACGCTGCCCCAGGCGTAGGAGGCGTAGATCGTTCCCTGGTTCCAGCCCACCAGTCCGCCCACGTATCTGCGTCCCTGGCTGTCCCAGGTGTTGCCGCCCGTAGTCCTGTAGGTCACGTTGCCTGTGGCGTGCGACGACAGCACCTCTCCGCTCTGAACGCGGCCCACCAGCCCACCCACGCCCCACTGTGCCGTGGTACCGATCGCGGTTTCCCCGGCACTGACTTCCACGTCGGCGTAGGAGTGGGAGCCGGAGATGATTCCGCCGTTCAGCGTGTTCACCAGCCCGCCGTAGGTGCCGTTCCCGCTGATCGACGTGCTGCCGGTGACGCCCGTGTTGGTCACCTTGCCGTTGGCCTGCACCAGGTTGGCGAGGATCGCGGACTGGCCGTTGCCGTTGTGCACGTTCAGGCCCTTGACCTCGCCCGTCGTGCTGCCCGTCGCGGCCCCTATGTTCTCGAAGAGGGGGCGGCGGTCCCCGTTGGTGATGGTGTTGTCGTTGCCCTGGATGGTCGTCTCGAGGGTCCCGGGGACCAGGTAGTTGGTCCCGGCGTTGGAGGGGTTGGCGCCGATGGTGAGGTCCGCGTTGAACTCGTACCCCGCGCACGTCGAGGCGCAGCCCATGCCGGACACGGCGTGGGCGAAGGCGGCGGCGTAGCTGGCCTCGTTGCCGGAGGAGGCCGTGCCATTGCCGTCGAGGTCCCACTGGATGGCGATGAACTGCGCCTCGGTGGCTATCTCGATCAGGTTGTCGTTGTCGGTGTCGTAGTCGGTGTGGTTGGCGGCGCGGGCGCCCTCCCCCGGCGTGGCCGCCACGTACCAGGGCGCGCTCTCCGGCGCGGGCTCGCTCGCGCCGGCCGCGCTGACGGCGCGGACCTTGAAGCGGTACTCCCTGCCGTTCGTCAGGCCGTCGATGGCGTGCCTGGTCGTGTCCGCGCCGCTGTTCGGCACGGCCGTCCACTCGCCCCAGCCCTGGGCGGGCGGCGCCTCCCGCATGGCGTACTCGTAGCCGGTGATGGTCGGGTCCGAGGGGTCGTTCCACACGAGGATGACGTTGCCGTCGCCCGCAATGATCCTCAGCCCGGTCGGCGCTGCCGGAGGGGGCACGGCCTTGAGCTTGAACGGGCCTGCCGGGGCGGAGTTGCGCCAGCCGCTGTCGTCGGCGCTGCTGCGTGCCCGCACGCGCACGGTGTAGGTCTCATCGTTGGCGACGCCCTCGATGGTGATGGACGCCTCGGGGTGGTTGAGCGCGGCCAGGCTCCAGCTCACGCCGCTGTCAGAGCTGTAGGTGACGTGGTAGCTCGTCGCGCCCTTGACCGCTGGCCACGTCGCCATTAGCGTGCCGTCGCCGCGCGTCACCGTGACCGATTCGGGCGCCGACAGCGGCGTGAACGGGCCCGCGGGGGCGGAGTTGCGCCAGCCGCTGTCGTCGGCGCTGCTTCGCGCCCGCACGCCCACGATGTAGGTCTCATCGTTGGAGACGCCCTCGATGGTGATGGACGCCTCGGGGTGGTTGAGCGCGGCCAGGCTCCAACTCGCGCCGCCGTCGGAGCTGTAGGTCACGTGGTAGCTCGTCGCGCCCTCAACTGCGGGCCACGTCGCCTTGAGCGTGCCGTCGCCGCGCGTCACCGTGACCGAGTCGGGCGGCGGCAGCGGCGTGAAGGGGGGCGCGGGCTCGGAGTTGCGCCAGCCGCTGTCGCCGTGGGCGTTGCGGGCGCGCACGGCGACGACGTAGGGCCAGTCGTTGGCGACGCCCTCGGTGATAGTGATTGTGCTATCGGTATGGTTGAGGGCGGCGAGGAGCCAGCGGCGGGGAAAGTCCCAGGTGTAGGTGACGTGGTAGCTGGTGGCGCCCTCGACGGCGGACCACGTGGCGGTGAGCGAGCCGTCGCCGCGCGTCACGCTCACGTGTGCGGGCGTGTCCGGCGGTGAAGCTGCCGCGTTCGAGGGGGGCGCGTCCTCCGGCGCGGACGGCTCATTGGCCGTAACGCCAGCGTCAGAAGCGAACAGGACCGTACCGGTGAGCGCGAGAGCGGCGCAGGCGGCCGCAAGCGGCAGCCTCATGGTTTGCAAACGCCCCCTCATCGCTATGCCGTGGGCACAAACCGCCCCGCGGGGATTCTACGCCGATTATAATGATATAGGGGTGATATTCACCCCAATATATGTTACATTAGGGTGATATCGGGCTGAAATCGCCCTCGAGGAGGCCCTGAGCTGACCCAACTTGACGATCGAGACCGCCAGATGGCGGCGCTGAGGGAACGCCTCGCACGGCTGAGCGAGGCCGGCGTGAGGATAAACGACAGCCTGGAGCCGGACGTCGTCCTGCAGAACGTCTTGGACAGCGCCCGGTCCCTGACCGGCGCCCAGTACGGCATCATGACCACCCTGGACGAGTCCGGCGACCTCAAGGACTTCCTGGCCTCCGGCCTCACCCCGGAAGAGGCGCAGCAGCTCTGGGCGATGCCCGGGGGGATGGATCTCTTCGAGTACCTCAAGACCATACCGGGCCCGATGCGGGTCGCGGACTTTGCCGGCCACGCCAAGGCCATGGGGCTGCCGGACTTCAGGCCGCCCGCGCCGATGAGCTCGTTCCTCACGGTCCGCATAAGGCACCGGGGAGACAGCATGGGCAGCATTCACATCGCAAGGAGGGATCCCGGCCAGGAGTTCAGCCAAGAGGACGAGGAGACGCTGGTGATGTTCGCCTCCCAGGCCGCGATGGTGGTCGCCAACGCCCGTCGGTACCGCGAGGAGCGGCGCGCCAGGACCTCCATGGAGGCCCTGGTGGACACTGCACCGGTGGGCGTGGCCGTCTTCGACGCCCGCACCGGGGCGCCGGTGTCCTTCAACAGGGAGATGGCGCGGATCGTGGACGGCCTTAGGGACGCCGAACAGCCGCCCGTACGGCTCCTCGGGACGCTCACCTGCCGGCGCGCCGACGGGCGGGAGGTCTCCCTGCTGGAGTGGCCCCTGGCGGAGCTGCTGAGCTCGGGGGAGAAGGTGCGCGCCGAGGAGATAGTCCTCAGCGTCCCGGACGGCCGGAGCGTCACCGCGCTGCTCAACGCCACGCCCATTCGCTCGGAGGACGGCGAGGTGGAGTCCTTCGTGGTCACCCTCCAGGACATGGCCCCCCTGCAGGAGACGGAGCGGCTGCGGGCCGAGTTCCTGGGCATGATCAGCCACGAACTGCGGACCCCGCTGGCCTCCATCAGGGGCTCCGCAACCACCATGCAGGCGGCCGCCCACGACCTGGACGCCGCCGAGCTGCGACAGTTCCTGCGAATCATTGTGGACCAGGCCGACAACATGCGCGAGCTCATCGACGACCTGCTGGACGTCGCGCGCATAGAGACGGGCACCCTGCCCATCAGCCCGGAACCCGTCTACGTGGCCCAGCTGGTGGACCGGGCCAGGAACACCTTCCTGGCCGCAGGAGGCAGGGACAACCTGGACATAGGCCTGGAGCCGGACCTGCCCCTGGTCATGGCGGACAGGCGGCGCATTGCCCAGGTCATCGGCAACCTGCTCTCCAACGCGGCAAGGCACTCCCCTGAGTCGTCCGCAATCAGGGTGGAAGCGACCAAAGACGGAGTGCATGTTGCGGTCACCGTGGCCGACGAGGGCCGGGGCATTCCCGCCGAGCAGCTGCCCCGACTGTTCCGCAAGTTCTCCGCGAGCGCCGGCCGGGACGGCTCAGGCGGCGATGCCGGCCTGGGCCTCTCCATCTGCAAGGGCATAGTGGAGGCCCACGGAGGACGCATCTGGGCGGAGAGCGAAGGCACGAGCCTGGGGGCGCGGTTCACCTTCACCATCCCGGTGGCCGAGGAGGCCGCGGCGCCGGACCGCCTCCCTCCGTCGGTGCGCTCGCGGCGGGGCTCTAGGGAAGAGTCCATCCTGGTGGTCGACGACGACCCGCAGATGCTGAGGATCATCCGCAACGCCCTGCTGGAAGCGGGCTACGACCCGGTTGTCACCGCGGATCCGCAGGAGGCCCTGGGCCTCATGCGGGACGGACGGCCCAGCCTGGCCCTGCTTGACATGATGCTGCCGGGCTCCGACGGAATTCAGTTGATGACGGACATATTCAGCGTTGCGCAGGCGCCGGTGATAATCCTCTCCGCCTACGGCCACGACGAGATGATCGCGCGGGCCTTCGAGGCGGGCGCCGCCGACTACATCGTCAAGCCGTTCACGCCAACGGAGCTCGCGGCCAGGGTCAAGGCGGCCCTGCTGAGGCGGGAGGACCGCTACAGGGCCGCGACGGCCAAGCCATACGCGCAGGGCGATCTGACCGTGGACTACGCCGAACGCCTGGTTGCCGTTGCGGGACGCACCGTCCGCCTGACGCCCAAGGAGTACGACCTGCTGCGCATCCTGTCCGTCAACGCCGGACGCACCGTCAGCCACGACCACCTGATGCGCAGGGTGTGGGACCCCGAAGAGCCCGGCGACATACGCTCCCTGCGCACCCTGGTTAGGAGGCTCCGCCGCAAGCTGGGCGATGAAGCCGGCAGCCCCACGTACATCTTCTCCGAACCTCACCTGGGCTATCGCATGGAGTGGGGCGAGGGACAGGAACCCAGAGCGGAGTGAAGCCGGGGGGCTGCACGTCCCCTACTTCTGGCCGGCGGCCACGCTCATCATGCCGGCGTCGGCCCGCGCCAGCGCGCCCCGGCCGCCGCCCGTGTCCCAGGGGCCGTCGTCGGCCCGCGCCAGCCGGCTGCGGTGCTCGGCGTGACGGTCTCGGCGCCAGACATGGCGCCCTTCGGGGAGTGGAGGCTGTTGCCGCCGGCATACGCCGTGGACATCACCGCAAGGCAGGCCCCGTTGGCCGTGAGCTCGCAGCCGGTGCAACAGCTGAAGGCATAAGGCCCGTCCGCCTCGATCCTGGCAAGCTGGGGCATCGCCTCGCCTATGGCCTCGAATTGCCGCCCCACAGCCGGTCTCAGCATGGCGTGGTACTCGTAGTCTGCGGAGGTCCCGCCGTCGATGAGCTCGCCAAAGAGGATTTCATGGCTCCTTCCTACCTCTACAGGCGGTCCCGCATCGTGGTTCGCAACTCAGCTCGCAAGGACATCCATAGTGGTGTTAAACGCACTGGAGATAAGAGTCAACGCCAAGGTTTATCCCGGTGTTCGCCCCTGCACAATCTCGGAGCTATTCCCTGTGTCTACACTTGTTTGCCAGGACAGTTCTATCGAAGTGACGCCCTGCTGGTTTAGTGGCACCGGGATGGGATACTTCTCTCCCATGATGTCGAGAGCGATTTCGTGGGTCACATGCGCCTCGTCGCCCGCCCATAACGCGGGCGACATATCCCCGAGCGGCCGTTGCACCCGATGAGAGCATCATACGCCTTTCGGGCCTAAGGTGACGGTCTCTTCGCCATCAATGGGCCTCCCCAAAAGGACCGGCGTGTCCTCGCCGGAGCCGCCGACCGTGCCGCAAGCTCTCCCAGCGTCCATCTCCACCCGCCGCGACCGCAGGCGAGCAGGAGGACGCCCCCGTCCATCGGCTCGATCCCCGGCTCGCACAACAGGCTGTCAGGCAACGTACTTCGGGCGGCGCAGGCGTCGACCGTCCCGTCTAACTCCCGACCCTCGCTGGCCGTCCATGCTGGCAACGCGCGGTGGCCACCAGAGGGTACCCAGGGGGAGCCTCCCCCCCCAACCGTCTACCCCTTCATCTCATTTGACCCAGCCGCAACGTGGTGTCATACTGACGCCGGTCTCCGGGCGATACGGGAAAGTGCTGAATGTACTGGAGGAATCAGATGGCGAACGGTCAGGACAATGCGTACCCGGTCAAATACAGCGTGGACTATCCCGAGAGTGCCAGGAACAGACTCAGCGTACTCGCCAGGATAATCCTTGCCATCCCGATACTCGTGATCATCGGCCTTGTGAGCGGCTACACATCGACCGGCGACATAGCGGTCGATGAGGCCATCTCGCCCCTGTATGCGGGTGGCGTCGTGTGGGCTGCCACGCTGCTGATGCTCCTGTTCAGGCGAAAGTACCCACGATGGTGGTTCGACTGGAATCTGGAGCTGCAGAGATTCGGCGCCCGGGTGGGCACGTACCTATTCCTGCTGCGGGACGAGTATCCGTCCACGGACGAAGAGCAGTCCGTCCATCTCGACATCCCATACCCCAATGCGCAAGAGGACCTGAACAGGTTCCTGCCCATCGTAAAGTGGCTGCTTGCCATCCCCCACTACGTGGCGCTGATCGTTCTCGGCGTGATCGCGGTGATAGTCACGGTCATCGCCTGGCTGACGATACTGGTGACCGGCAGGCATCCCAGGTGGATGTTCGATTTCGTGGTCGGAGTGGCCCGATGGGGGTACAGGGTCACGGCCTACATGGGCCTGCTGACCACGGACAGGTATCCCCCCTTCCGGCTTGGGGACTAGTGCGACAAGCCGCTGAATCCAGGGTGCGGGTCTGAGGAGGATCTGGTCGCCGCGGTTGCTCCAAGCTGACGTACCCGGGGCCGCCCTTGCGACGCGCGAGAGTGAGTGGGGAAGGCGGGACTCGAACCCGCACGCCTTGCGGCACAGGATCCTAAATCCTGCTCGTCTGCCAGTTCCGACACTTCCCCGCCCGGCTCGGGAGTCCAATTATATCGGCGGCTGCCACTTCCGCGGGGCGCCGCAGCCCGCCCGCGAGGCCGGCGCCGGCCCTGCGGCCCCACCGGCTATAATCGGCCCGAGATGTCCGACGAGCCAGCCAACAGGACCGGGACCCGCCTCCGCTGCGGCGAGTGCGGCGCCGAGTTCGTGGTCACCCGCGGGGGCGACGGCGAGCTGACCTGCTGCGAGCGCCCCCTCAAGGCGAGGGCCTAGCCGTGGCCACCCAGCTCGGGAAGCGCTACAGATCCCTCGAGACCGGGGTGACGCTTCTGTGCACCAAGGCCGGCGCGGGCGTGGTCAGGTGCGACGGCCAGGAGATGGTGGTCCAGCAGCCCAGGCGCCTGCCGTCCTCCGACTAGCGGCGGGTGCTCCGGGACCGCCGGCCGGTACCAACGCCGGCCCGCGTCGCTGCCGCGACGACCGGGTGTCCCTCGGACATGGACGCTTCGATCTCCGGGCACACCCCAACCCCGGGTAGGTAGATCGCCGGCCCAACCGAAGACCCGACGCGCGGCGCCGGGCGTCACGCAACCGACAAGGCTGACGGCGCTGGAGCGGCGCCCCCCCCGTGCCGTGCCCCGGGCCGGTGCGTGAGGTGGCACCCGCAGCCGGCCGCGCATGCGAATCCGTACGCCTCCGCGCGATCCTCGAGAGGCGGTCCGCCGCTCCGTGGAGGGCCGACTGTCCGGTCCCCGCCCGGCGGTTACTCGTCGATGCCCCCGTACCACGCCGCGCCGAATATGAAACCGTCCCGGCGAGCCACCCAGGCGTGCTTGAGCGCCTCCTCGCCCGTCTCCGGGTGGGTGGACAGGTACGTCACCCACCGCCCTCCGCCCTCCTCGGTGACGGCCGCGAAGGCCTCGCCGTAGTCGAAGCCGCTGGAGTCGACGCGCTCGCGCGTCGCTCCCACCCGCTGGGGCCGGAGGGCGTCGGCGACGGTGTACAGGTCGCCATCGCGGTCCTGCAGGATGAAGACGTACCACTGGCCGTCTAGGCTCTCGGGCGCATTGTGGCGGGACAGCGTTGCCTCGATGCCCTCGTTGTCGTACATGGTGAGGGCGCGGGCGACGAGCAGCCGCGCGTACTGCGCCGGATCGTCCTTCGTCGGCGGCGGCGCGTACCAGCCGCTCGTGAAGATGAGCCCATCCTCCAGCACGGCGTAGTAGTGCTTGACCTCCTCGACGACGTGGAAGGGGTTCCGCTCGTCTTTGGGGGGCACGATGATGACGTTGCGTACGAAGAGGCCATCGGCGGATGCCTCGATAAGGTCGGCAGCGTAGAAGTACCCCGCGTCGTCGTACGCCTCGGCCGCCTCGGTCACGCTCTGCCCGATGAACACGCCGGCCGGGTGGGCCAGCATGGTGCCGGTCCCGGCGTCGACGATGAAGACGTACCAGCGCCCGTCCACGCTGGCGGCAGAGCTGTGGTGGGCGATCGCGGCGTCGTAGCCCTCGGCGCGGTAGCGCTCGACGGCACGGTCCACCATGGCCTTGGTGAAGTGCGCCCCCTCGCACCTCGAGGGCAGCAGGGAGTGGTGCTCGCCGACCTCATACCAGCCCGAGCCGATGATCACGTCGCCCCTGCGCACGGCCCAGGAGTGCTTGGTCGCGCACCTTCCGCTCGCCGGGCTGAGCCGGTAGGAGCGGCTCAGCCACCCGCCCGCCTCCGTCACCTCCAGCAGTTCCGGACCGATGTGGTTGCCAGCGAGGTCGAAGCCCGCCCGCCCCCGCACGTTCAGGCCGACCGACTCCCCGGCCGTGGGATCGGCGAGCACGGTCCCGTCTGAGCCCACGACGTACACGTACCACTCGCCGTCGACGCTGGCGGGATCGCCGTACCTGGCCAGCAGCGCGTCGAGCCCCTGGGCGTCGTACACGTCCACGGCGTCCTGTACGAACCACTGCGTATAGCGGGCCGGGTCGTCCTCCCTGGTGGGCAGGGGGACGACGTTCTCGTACCAGCCGGAGGCGAAGATCAGGCCGTCGTGGAGCCTGAGCCAGGCGTGCTTGTCACCCTCCTCGACGGGCGTGTCGCCGTCGTAGGTGCGGTAGAAGTAGCTCACCCACTGCCCCTCCTCGGTGGTCTTGAGCATCTCTGCGCCGTAGGCGTAGCCCCTGGGGTCCCTGCGCTGGGCGGACTTGGCGCCCAGCAGCGCGGGCTGGGGATGCAGGACCAGCTCGTCGATGCCGGCGTCAATGACGAACAGGTACCAGCGCCCGACGGCGCTCTCCTCGGAGAAGTAGTGCTCGAAGGTCCTCTCCCTGCCCTCGGCGACATACATGTCTATGGCCCGCTGGACATAGGCCTTGGTGAACTCGGCGGGTCGATCGGTGGTCGGGACCGGCGTCGCGGCGGCGGCCGCGATGGCGGCGAGCGTCTCCTCGTCCAGGGAGGCGGAGGCACCCGGATCGCCCGCGGGTCCCTGGGGGCCCGGGGGGCCTTGCTCGCCCGCCGGTCCGCGGGCGCCGGCCTCGCCCCTTGGCCCCTGCGGCCCCTGCTCGCCCTCGGGCCCCGGGGCGCCCGCGATGCCCTCGCGGCCCTGGGGGCCCTGCTTTCCGGGCGGGCCTGGGGTGCCCGCCTCTCCCTGGGGCCCCTGCGGTCCGCGTTCGCCGACGGGGCCGGGGCCCCCCTGGCAGGCAGCGGCCGACGCCAGGGCGGCGACCAGCAGGAGCATCGTCAACAGTGCGCGCAATGGTGTTCCTCCAGACCGCGTCGTGGCCCGCGCGACGGCCCAGCCGCCTGGGCACGGCCGCGCGCGCAGCGTCATTCTATGGCCCGGCAGCGCTCCGCGGCCGATCTCAGCGCCGCGTAGCCATCGTGTTCCGCAAACGTCCTGCCGTCGAGGAACTCTCTCGGGAGACCGGCGCCGCGCCGGATGTCATGCAGGTGCTTCTGGGTCTCGAGCCTCATAGACGGGGGTCCTCGTCTGCTCCACCGCCTCCAGGAAGTAGGGGTTCTTGATGGCCGACTCCACCACCAGGTCCACGGGCCGCCCGAAGAGCCTTCCGAGGGCCTCCAAGAGGCCGAAGTAGGCGTCCGCATAGGCATCCAGGGCCTCAGGCTGGAACTCGACGAGGAAGTCGAGGTCGCTCTCGTCGGGATCGTACGTACCCGCTGCGGCCGACCCGAACAGGTCGAGCCGCCGCACGCCGTAGATGAGACAGAGGCGTCTCAGCTCGTCCGCTCGCTCCGCGACAGCGGGAATCATCTCGTCTCCTCCCGGTCGTCGAATCCCGACCGTGAAGGAGTCGTCTCAGTCTCCGCATCCGGCCGCCGCGCCTCGGCCTGCCGCTCTCGTCGCTCCCACAAGGCTCGCTCCCCTGCCGGGTATTCCCTCACCTCATCTGCGGTCCGGAACAGTCGGCGCTCAGGACCGCTGTCGAGAATGTCCAGGATCGGGCGATTCGACGGCGCCGGTGCGGGCGACATGACCACGTCCACGATCTCGCCGTCGGTCAGCCGCCGATCGACGATCTCTATCCTGCCTCCGGGCCGCGCCGCTGCCCTGACATGCAGCGACCCATGCATTTCCATGTCTCACTGGCCAGCGTGCCGTCCTGCATGGGCGTCGCCTCGCAGGCGGCGTCGCCCAGTCTCGCCCATCACCGGATGATCTCGGCCGGAGGCAGCCGCTCCCCTCCCGTTTCAGTCGGAGCAAGAAGCCGGCCACAAGTCATCCGGGTGGTCGGTCAGCCTCGGATCGACCTGCTGCGTGCGTTACACCTCTACCAGCTCATACGATCGCGGTTCGGGAACCGGTAGGCCGTCCTCCTTGAGTGCGTCGACAGAGAGCTCGATCGCATCCCTTATCAGGGCACACACCTCGTCCCTGGTTTCCGCCGCGGCCACACACCCGGGCAGGTCCGGCACGTGGGCACCATAGCTGGTCGGCCCCTTCCCGACGACCACGGCGTACTTCAAGATTAGTCCCCTTTCCCTAGCCCCGCCTGCTTGAGGACATTGTGCCACCTTCCCTTCGGCACATCGACAGCCGGTCTCCCCGGGACGACCATCCCCCGCTTGGAGGGGCGCTGGGACACTCGATGGCTGCGGCGCGTGCGAACCGGTCGCCAGCCGCAGCTCCGCATGAGTCGGATGGAATCACTGACCACTGGCATGTCGCCAATACGCTGGCGAGTAGTCCACTCTCACCAACGCCTAGCCTTCGCTGCGCCGGCCCGGTCGCGCCGAGGTGGCGGCCCGTCCTCGGGTTGAAATCGTCAACCCCAATCTCGGCAGCGCTCGCCACGCGCGGGGAGCGCTCGATTGCCCCGGGGCCCGGGGAGCCCGGCGGTCCCGCGGCGACGCTATGCGCGCACCAGCACCGGCTCGCGCTGCATCGCGGTGGTGACGACGGGGCCGTCCCCGGACATGTACACGTCGATCTCCGAGCGCACCCCGAACTCGGGCAGGTAGATCCCCGGCTCGACCGAGAAGCAGATGCCCGGCACCACGCGCCGGATGTCGCGCGTCTCGTACCCATCGAGGTTGACGGCGTTCGAGTGGATCTCCCTGCCTATGCTGTGCCCCAGCCGGTGCGTGAAGTAGGGCCCGTAGCCGGCGGCGCCGATCACGTCGCGGGCCACCCGGTCCACCTCCCAGCCCATCATCGCCCCTCCCCGCGCGTGCTCGGCGGCGAGCCGGGCGACGGCCGCGTCGCGCGCAGCGATCACTGCGTCGAACACCTCGCGGTGCCGGGCGGGGGGCTCCACCCCGACGTACCCGGTCCATGTGATGTCGGCGGCCATCGTGTCCGGCCCCTCCAGGTGCGACCACAGGTCGATCAGCACCCAGTCCCCCCGCCGTATCGTCGCAGAGCTCCCGCGCGCAGGCTCGTAGTGGGGATCGGACGAGTTGGCGTTGGCCGCCACCACAGGGCCGTCCAGGACCGCCAGGCCCTCTTCCCGGAAGCGCCCGCGGATGAACTCGGCCACCTCGAACTCGCTCACGCCGCCCGCGACCCGCCCGCCGATGAAGCCGTACGCCTCCAGCACGATCGCCGAGAGCAGGTCGGCCGCCGCCCTGTGCGATGCCAGCTGCCCCGGCCCCCAGCGCTGCGTTGCGTGCTGGAACAGGTCCGCGGACGAGACCACCTCCACCCCCGCCTCGCGAACCAGCTCCACCGTGCCGGCGTCCACCCGGGCGGCGCGGGGGAGCTCCGCCCTGGGCGAGTACTCCATCGCCACCGTGCCCGCGCCTGCGACGGCGCCGTGGACCAGCTCGATCATCTCGTCGCGCCGCGACCAGGGTCTCTTCTCTGCGTCCACCCCGGCGAACCGGCTAAGGTCCACCTTGCTGGGCATCAGGACGGGGCCTGAGTCCGCCGGCAGCCAGAGCCAGAACGGGCGGGTCAGGAACTCGACCGGGCCCAGCGCGTCGGCCATCACCGGGTTGGAGTAGCGGTAGTCGTAGATGAGCCATCCCCCGATGCCGTGCTCTGCCATGAATGCGCGCGCCTGCGGCCCGATCTCGGATAGCCGTGTCATTGCCCCTCCCCTGTCGCTGCGCCTGGCCGGCGGTCCCGCAGGGGCCGGCCGGACCGGATCATATCGGCAGCCGGGGGCTGCTACAATTCCGGGCCGCCCGCAGCGGCGGGCCGGAGGTGGCGAGTGGGCAAGCCCGCGGGCGACAAGGTGACGACGGCCGCGGAGGCGGTCGGGCGCCTCGTCGCCGATGGGGCGGTCCTGGGCATGGGCGGCCAGAGCATCGGGCGCTGCCCCACCGCGCTCGCCTTCGAGATCGCGCGCCAGGGCATCGGCGGCCTGACCGTGGTCGGGTGCAACCTGTCGATCTCCATGGACGTGCTGGTCGGCGCGGGCCTGGTGGCGCGGACCGAGTGCGGCACCGGCAACCTCGAGCGCTACGGTGCGGCGTTCCGCTGGCGAGCGGCGGCGGAGGCAGGCGATATCGCCGTCTCCGACTACAGCCACCTGGCCATGGCCTCGCGGTTCCTGGCGGCCTCCCTGGGGGTGCCGTTCATGCCCACAAAGAGCCTGCTCGGCTCCGACATAGTCGCGACCAAGCGCGCCGGGGGCCCGGGCGCCGAGGTCGCGGTGATCGACGACCCGTTCGCCGAGGGCCCCGAGCCCGTGGCGCTGCTGCCGGCGCTGAGCCCCGACGTGTCCATCGTCCACGCCCAGCGCGCCGACGCCGCCGGCAACTTCTCGATCGAAGGGTTCGCCACCCACGAGCCCGAGATGGTCAGGGCCTCGCGCGCGGTGATCGTCAGCTGCGAGGAGCTGGTCGGGCCCGACCACTTCCGCGAGCGCCCGGGGGAATGCGCGGTGCCGTACCTGTTCGTCGACGCCGTTGTCGTCCAGCCCTTCGGCGCCTACCCGACCTCGGTCTACGGGCACTACGAGCACGACGCAGGGCACATCGCCGACTACCAGCGGCGGGCCCGTGCGGGGGGCGGGGAGTACGCCGAATACCTGCACCGGGCCGTGCGCGGCCCGGACGACTTCGACGGCTTCCTCGCCGGGGCGCTGGGCGCCGGGCGGCGGGCCGAGCTGCGGGCCCTTATGGACCGGATGCTGTGAGGCGCGGGGCGTGAGCTACTGGCGGGCGGACGAGCTGATGGTATCCGAGGCTGCGAGGCGCATCCGCGACGGGGACGTGGTGCTGGTCGGGACCGGCCTTCCGATGCTCGCCGGGCTCCTCGCCCAGCGCACGCACGCCCCGAACATGTGCTACGTGGTCGAGACCGGGCCCGTCGCCCCACGCGTCCTGCCGACGCCCATCTCGGTCTCAGACCCCCGGGTGATGCACCGCGCGGTGCGCCACGGCTCGCTGCTGGACGCGCTCGGCGGCATCCTTCAGCGCGGCATGGCCGACGTCTCGTTCCTCGGAGGCGCGCAGATCGACAGGCACGCCAACGTCAACTCCACCGTGATCGGCGACCCGCGGCGCCCCGCGGTCCGCCTGCCCGGAAGCGGCGGCGCGAACGACCTCGCGTCCCACTCGCCGCGGATCCTGATCGTCACAAGGCACGAGCAAAGGCGCTTCCCAGAGCGCTGCGACTACGTCACCAGCCCCGGGTACATCGACGGGCCCGAGGGGCGCGCGCGGGCCGGCCTCCCCGTCCCGTACCCCGAGATAGCCGTGATCACCGACCTGTGCGTGATGGAGATCGAGCGCTCGTCAGGCACGCTGAGGGCCGCCGCGCTCGCCCCCGGCGTGGGCCTGGACCGGGTGCAGGCCGAGACCGGCTTCGACCTCGGGCGCCCCGCCGCGCGGCTGCCCGCCGTCGAGCCCCCGTCCCGCGAGGTCGTGGAGTTGCTGCGCGACGAACTGGATCCCGGCGGCGTCTACCTCAGGCGCTAGCTCGCCGCCTCGGCGGCGAGCACGCGCAGGTACTGGGCGGGCGTGTAGAGGTCGGGGCCCACGGCCGGGTCGTCGATCTCGACCCGCAGGGCCTTGCTCGCGTGGCGGGCGATCACATCGCCGACGACTGAAACATCCCGCGAGACTGTCGGCGCGGGCGGTGACGCGGGGGCGCAGGCGTCGGCATCGTGGCGGATGGCCCGGTCTGCAGCGTGCATGTGCTCAACCAAGTCAGCGTCGGGACAGCTCAATGCCGTCCCGATCGACCCGCACCGCGGCGCTGCCACACAGGTGCTCACTCATCCGGCTCCATACGGCAGATCCGCTCGCGTTCGATGCACGGGGATCTTCCCGCCCGTGAACCGGGAGCCACATCTCCACGCCATTCGGGCTGTCCGGCGAAATGGAAGGTCCCGCCTGTCTCCGGCTGACAGGGTTCCATGCGACCCGGATTCTGGCACCCCATGAGGACCTTCGCCCGGGGACCCCCACGGTCGTGTCAGCCATCGACATTCAACGGCTAACGCGCCGCCTGATGGCACTCTCATTCCTCCACGACCGATCTGCGTGATCGCCTGCGGCGGAGACCGACGATCCAGACCGAGCCGGCCACGAGGAGGGCCGTGCCGACGACGGCGGCGACCACCCAGGCGATGACCGTGACGCTCCCCTCCGCCGTCGCCGTGGGCGCGGATCCAGGCCCAGGCGTGGACGCGGGCTCCGCCGTCGGACTCGGCGACGGCCCCGCCGTGGGCTCCGCCGTCGGGCTCGGCGACGGCCCCGCCGTGGGCTCCGCCGTCGGGCTCGGCGACGGCCCCGCCGTGGGCTCCGCCGTCGGCCCTGCCGCGGGCTCCGCCGTCGGGCTCGGCGACGGCCCCGCCGCAGGCTCCGCCGTCGGACTCGGCGACGGCCCCGCCGTGGGCTCCGCCGTCGGGCTCGGCGACGGCCCCGCCGTGGGCTCCGCCGTCGGGCTCGGCGACGGCCCCGCCGTGGGCTCCGCCGTCGGGCTCGGCGACGGCTCGGTCGCAGGCTCCGCCGTCGGGCTCGGCGGCGGCTCGGTCGCAGGCCCCGCCGTCGGGCTCGGCGGCGGCCCGGTCGCAGGCTCCGCCGTCGGACTCGGCGACGGCTCTGCCGAAGGCTCCGCCGTCGGGCTCGGCGACGGCTCGGTCGCAGGCCCCGTCGTCGGGCCGGACCCAGACGAAGGCGGCGGCACCCTGGGGGACGGCTGGATGACCAGCACGTACGTGCTGAAGTACGTGAGTATCGAGACGGTCCAACTCCGTCCCGACTCGTCCGTCTCGCAGCGGTGCTCGATCAGCACCCACTGTATCGGCTCCACGCGGTATACCCGCGCGCGGTCCTGCACGCATGCAGATTCCTCTCCCCTGGGAAGCATGAGCCTCAGCTCCACGCCCTTTGCATAGTGCGTCGGGGTCGGGACGTCGCTCCCCACCCTGTACGTGTTCGCGTCCACCGCCAGGACCGCCTGCAGGCTCTCGATGGGCGGAGCGCCGCTCACGGCCTCCAGGTCGCGCTTCTCGAATCGGATCTCCAGGATCTCAGGCGCCGCGCCCACCGGCACGATCAGCCTCGCCGTCCCATCCTCCGTCTCGATCACCGTCCTGCGGTCCGGGTACACCAGCACCCTGCCCGGCGACGGCTCGGGCTCAGGCGTGGGCTCGGGCGTAGGTTCCGGCGTCGGCGTGGGCTCCGGCGTCGGTTCTGGAGTGGGCTCCGGCGTCGGCGTGGGCTCCGGCGTCGGATCGGGCGTCGGATCGACCCTCCGCTCGGATGCGACGATCTCGCTCACCGTGACCGTCCCGATGGATATGCCGTGGTAGCCGGGGTCATGGCTGTAGGCCGTGTGCTCGATGGTGACCCCGGAGCTGGATCCCCTGTGACTGCCGCTGGCGATAACTCGGACGGTCTGGGCCTCGTTCCAGTCGTCGGTGGTGAAGAGGATGCGCGAGGGGCTGACTCTCACGTCGGGGTCGTCCTTGACGGCGGCCTTGACCACCACGTCGCTGGTGGGCCGCTCGTTGGCGAGGACGATGGCGTAGGCGACCGACGAGCCTCCCAGCACTCTGTCTATCTGCCACGGCGAGAGCTCCACTCCCCGGGTGCTGAAGATGGCGAACCCGGAGGGGTTGCCATCGGCGGAGGACTTGACCACCGAGTTGACGGCCCGGACCTGGAACCCGTAGGCGTTCAGCGGGTCCAGGCCGTTGACGGTCGTCTCGCGGGCATCGGCCCCGCCGGGCACGGTTTTCCACGACGTGGACGCTACCGTGGTGCCATAGGACTGCCGCCGGTATTCCCACCCGGTGATCGTGGAGTCGGCGGGGCTGGGATCGTCCCACGTGATCCTGGCGGTTCCCAGACTCGTCCCGTTGCCGGCGGCGAGGTTTCGCGGCGGCGCGGGGGGCGTGACCGCGATGTTGGCCGTGGTCAGCTGGTTGACGGTGAACGGGCCCGCCCCCGCCGTGTTCACCGCCCGAAGCTGGAAGCTGTAGGTCTGGCCGCGCTCCAGTCCCGTAACCGTGTAGCTCGTCCTCGGTGCGAGGGTGAGGTCAGCCGGGGCCGCGCCGTCCGCGCCCGCCTGCGCCGCGGGAGGCCGCGAAGTCTGCGACGCCATTGCGGAGATTTCTTTCCACCCCGTGTTGGTGGGCAGCGTCACCGTCGCCTCGTCCGTCGGCGGGTACGTCACGGGCTGCACCATGGGTCGCACTTCCAAGGTGCAGACTTGGCTGGCTGGCGGCTGCCCAACGGGCGCGCACGTCGCGGTGTAGGAGGTGGTGGTCGCGCTGCTGCCCTGTATGTCCGTCCAACCGCCAAAGCCGCCCGTTCCCGTCTTCTGACGGTACTGGTACTTCTGGATGGTGGCGTCCTGCGGGTCGTCCCAGGTTAGCGTCGTCTGACCATTGCCGGCGCTGAAGGCCGTGAAGGTCCACGATGCATGGGCCTGCAGCGGGAACTCGACGTTCTGGATTCGCTTCACGGGGGCGACCTGCAAGAGGTACCTTTTGCCCGCGGGCAGCCCGGTGACCCTGTGGTACCTGATCGCGCCGTCGAGATAGCCGCAGCAGCGGCCGAGTTCCACCGTCGTTTCGGCCTGGGGCTGGGCGGAGAGCCTCACCCCCACGTTCTGCGCCGTGTTCCAGTTGCCTGTGGTGAAGGTGAGCGTGGAGCGGCTGAAGACCACGCCGTCCACCGATAGTCTGACCCTTACGGTGGCGGCGGGCCGGGAGGCCAGCTTGACGCCGACGGTCTGGCTGGTGTTCCAGTTGCCTGTGGTGAAGGTGAGCGCGGACGGGCTGAAGTCCGGGCTGGTCACGATGTCCGTCCACCCGCCCTCGACGGTTCCCGCCACGAAGTTCGGCGTCGCGCCGTTGGGGGGCGTTGCCGTGGCCACGTCCGAGGCCGGGTGCACCACCGGGCGCACCTCCACCAGGCAGACCCGCCCTGTGGTGCAGGAGATCTCCGAGGACGTGGTCGATTCGTCGCTGGAGGGTATGTTCGTCCAGCTGCCGAGACCGCCCGTTCCCGTCTTCTTGCGGTACTGGTACCTGACGATGTGGTTGTTGTTGGGGTCGGTCCAGGTGAGCGTCGCCCTGCCGTTGCTGGCGGTGTAGGCGGTGAAGTTCCACGGCCCCACGATCGCCATGATCGCGCCGTTCTGCGTCACGCCGCGTATCTGGAACGTGTACTCCGTGCCGTCGACCAGACCGGTCGCCCTGTATGAGGTGGTGGACGAGCTGCTGTTGGCTATGTCCGTCCAGACGCCGAAGGTGCCCGCCCCCGTCTTCTGACGGTACTGGTACCTGTCGATAAAGCTGCTGTTGGGGTTGGCCCAGTACAGGGTGATCCGCCCGCTGGTGCCGATGTTGCCGATGCTCCAAGCGCCCACCCTGGCGAGCGGCCTCTCCACGTTGGGCTTCACCGCCCGCACCTGGAAGGTGTAGGCCGTGCCGTCGGTGAGCCCCGTAACGGTGTGGGACCTCTGGGTACTGGCCGCGCACGGCGAGGAGCACGGTATGTTCGTCCAGGCGCCGAAGCTGCCCGTTCCCGCCTTCTGCCGGTACTGCCATCTGGTGACGGCCGGGTCGTTGGGGTTCGCCCAGTAAAGGGTCGCCTGACCGCTGGCGGTGACTACGGCAAGGTTGTCCGGCTCGCCGGTGTCGGGGAGAACTCTGACCCGGTACCGCCACTTGACGATGTCGCTGTGGCCGGGGCCGGGCCACGACAGTGTGACCTCACCCGCGCTGCCGACGTTGGCGATGCTCTCGCTGAGCAGGGCCGGGAGCTCCTTCGGGGCGTTTTGCTGGGTCACGGCGCGTACCTGGAAGGTGTAGGTCGCTCCGTTGGTGAGGTTGTCGACCTCGTGAGAGGCGAGGGTGCGCACCGCGCACGGCGAGGAGCACGGTATGTCCGTCCAGTCGCCGTAGCCGCCGAACTGCCCGTTCTCAGGCCTGGACCTGGAGCGGTACTGCCACTTGGTGATGACCGAGTCGCCGGGGTTCACCCAGTACAGGGTGGCCTTGCCGTCGGAGGCCACGGCCGCGAGGCTGCCCTCCATGAGCCGGTACTGGTACTTCCGGATGGAGTTGTCATTGGGGTCGTCCCAGGTAAGGACGGCCTCGCCGGCCCCCGTCTGCGTGACATTGCCGGCGAAGTTCGACGGCTTGTCCGGCAGCAGCGTCACCTCCTCCGCGTTGGACGCCGGGCCCTTGCCCGCGCGGTTGAAGGCGCGCACCTGGAAGCGCATCACCTTGCCGATCACGCCCTCCACGACGTGGGAGGCGGATGAGTGGATCGTGCCAGATGCCGTCTTCCAGGGCGCCGCGCCCAGCAGCGTCGTCCACTCCGATTCATCGGTGTCCGGGTCGCCGGTGGCGGCGCGGTACTGCCATCCGCTTACGGACGGGTCGGCCGGGTCCAGCGCGGCCCAGTTCAGGGTCACGTCGAAGTCCCTGGTGGCACCGTCGTAGGATGGGCTCGTTATCTTGGAGAGGGTGGTCGCCGCCGGGGTCAGCGTTACGCTGGCGACGCTGGAGGCCACGCCGCCGCCGCCGAGGCTGACCGCCCGCACCTGGAACTGGTACCCGGCCCCGGTGAGGCTGTAGGGCAGGAGGTAGCTTCTCGTGTCCTTGCCGCTTCCGGGGATGTCCGCCCAGGCGGCGGCGTTCAGGTCCGCGCCCGTCTGGGCGCTCCGGAACTGCCACCGGACGATGGTGGGGTCCGGCGGCAGCGTCCAGCTCAGCGTTACCTGGAAGTCGTCGGTGGCCTGCCTGTACGACTTGGCGGCGACGAGGCTCCGGGGTTCGCCGGGCATGGACGGGAGCTCAACCTGGTTGGAGGCGTCGGACGCGGCGCTGTAGCCCGCGGGGTTCCCCGCGCGAATCTGGAAGGCGTAGGTCGTCTCGCTGGTCAGGCCGGTTACCGTGAACGTCCTGGTGCTCGCGTCGCTGGGAGACATGTCCGTCCAGTCGCCGTAGCTGCCGAACTGCCCGCCCTTGGGCTTGGACCTGTGGCGGTACTGCCACACGGTTATGGACGGGTATCCGGGGTCGTCCCAGGACAGGGTGGCCTGCTGGAACCCGATGACGGCCGCCAGGCCCGTCGGCTTGACGGGCATCGTCGCGGTGAAGGCCACGGCCGAGCCCAGCCCCGCAACGTCGCCGGTGTTCACGGCGCGGACGCGGAAGTAGTAGACGGTGCCGGCGTCGAGGCCGGGGATGGTCATACTGTTGGTGGTCGAATCGCTCCCCGGGACATTGCCCCAGGCGCCCCAGGCGGCGCTGCCCGCCTTCTGGCGGTACTGCCAGTTCTGGATGGCCGTGTCCGCGGTCTCGTCCCAGGAGAGGGAGACGGTGGTGCCCGCGGCGCTGGCCGACAGGCCCGTGGGCTGCGACGGCACCGGCTGGGGGGTGGCCGTCGCCTCGTCGGACTCGCCTCCCGTGCCGGTGGCGTTCACCGCCCGTATCTTGAACGAGTAGGCCGTGGCGTTGGTCAGGCCGGTCACGGTGTATGACAGCGTGCCCGCGCCGGAACCGGTCATGCCCGTCCAAGACCCATAGTTGCCGCTCGGTCCCTCCTTCTGCTGGTACTCGTACCCTGTGATGGACGAGTCGCTGGGATCGTCCCAGACCAGCACGACCCGCGAGTCGCCCGGCTCCGCGGTCAGGTTGGCGGGGGCCGCCGGGAACATGGTGGAGACCTTCTCGTCCGACGGCGCGCCGATGCCGACGGCGTTCACGGCCCGAAGTCGGAACTTGTACGCGATGCCGTTCGCGAGGCCAGTGACGATGTGCGAGGTGGCTGTCGCGCTGGTGCTGACCGTCGTCCACGCCTCGAGGCCCGTGGCCGTCACGGAGTTGTTGGCCGCGACGTAGCCCCGCACCCGGTAGACGTAGGGCGTCCCGCTGGTCAGATTCGCCGTGACGGTGTGGGTCCTCGTGGCCGCGCTGCTGGACGAGATGTCCGTCCAGTCGCTGCCGTCGATGCTGTACTGCCACTTGGTGACGCTGTTGTTCTCGGGCCCCGTCCACTCCAGCGCGACCTCGGTGCCTGCGCCCCGGCCCACGACGAAGTCGGGGAGCGTCCCCGTGCGCATCCTGGCCTGCCACTTGGTGATGGTGGAGTTGTCCGCGCCGGTCCACGACAGGACCGTCCGCCGGTTTCCGCCCGCCACGGCCAAGCCCGCGGGCTTGGCCGGAACGAGAGCGAAGCTCGCGGCGTCGGAGGGCTCGCTGATGCCGTTGGGGTTGGCGTCGTTGATGGCCCGTATCCGGGCCTTGTAGCTCGCGCCGTTGGCCAGGTGCAGCGTTGCCTCGGTGGTCGTGTGGTCGCTGCCGGAGACGTGCCGCCAGCCGCCGGCCGCGGTGGGCGTCGCGCTCACCGGGCCCCTGGCGGTCCCGGAGACGAGACTGCCGCCGGAGTCCACCGCCCTCACCCGGAACGTGTAGGCCGTGCCGTTGGTCAGGCTGCTCACGGTGGCCTGCCGGGCCGATGCGCCGCCGGAGACGTCCGTCCAGGTGGAGCCGCCGTCCTTGGTGTATTGCCACTCGGAGATGCCGGTGTTGCCCGCATGCGTCCAACTCAGCGTCACCTGGGCGTTGCCGGGGATGGCCTCGGTGCCGTCGTTGGCCACCCGCCACACCAGGTACTGATAGCCCCAGCCCGTGGTGCTCACGTCGGCGGTCGCCGTCCAGGACAGCCTGGCCCTGCCGTCGCCGCCGACCCCGCTCAGGCCGGCGGGCTTGGTCGGGCGCGCCAGCGGTATGACCGAGGCCTCGGCGGAGGCGGGGCTGCGGCCCAGCCCGTTGGCGGAGCGCACCTGGTAGGTGTAGGTCTTGCTGTTGTCCAGGCCCGTCATGGTCTTGGCGTGCCAGCGGTCGCTGCTGGACGTGCTCTCCTCGTCCACGGTCACCCAGTCGCCCCAGGCGTTGTCGCCCTCCTTCACCCGGTGCTGCCAGGAGTGGAAGTAGGGGCTGACGTACCGGTTCGTGGTGTTGTACCAGCGCAGCACGGCCCGGCCGTCGCCGCTGGAGACGGTGAAGCCGCTGGGCTGGAGGGGCTTGACGGGGACGGGGACGGCCCAGTCTGTGTCGGAGGCCGGGCCCGGGCCGCTGCCGTTCACCGCCCGCACCTGGAAGTGGTACTTGCGGTTGTACGACAGCGGCGGCGTGTCAAAGCTCGTCGTGCTGTCGTCGCTGCCGGGCACGTCGGCCCACGCCGCCGAATCGATGGCGCTGGCGCCGCCGCTCGTGTAGCGGTACTGCCAGTGGGTGATGGTGGAGCCGCTGGGCGCGGTCCAGTTCAGCGCGGCGAACCCGACCCGGCCGCTGGCGGCGAATCCCGTCGGCTTGCCGGGCAGGGCGCGGGGGATGGCCGTCGCCTCGTCCGACTCGTCGCCGTCGCCCGAGGCGTTCACCGCGAGAACCTTGAACCTGTAGGTCGTGTCGTTCGTCAGCCCGGTCAACTCGACGGACGTGGTGGTCGCGCTGCTGTTGGATATGGCCGTCCAGCTGCCCCAGGCGTTGTCGCCCTCCTTCTGCCGGTACTTCCAGCCGGTGATCGTGGAGTTGTTCGGGTCCGTCCAGCTCAGCGTCACCTTCTGGACCTTTGGCGCGGCCGTCAGGCCCGTGGGCTTGGCCGGCTTGGGCAGGGCGGGCTTGGCCTCGCCGGACTCGTTGGAGGCCGGGCCGTCGCCGGCGGCGTTGACTGCGCGCACCTTGAACCGGTACGTCGTGCCGTGGGTCAGGCCCGTTATCGTGAACGTCAGGTTGCTGCCGGACGCAGTGGGCGTCATGTCCGTCCAGGCGCCGTAGCTGCCGTAGCTGCCGCCATCGGGCTTGGACCTGTACTGGTACTGCCAAGCGGTGATGCTGTCGTTATCGGGGTCCGTCCACGCAAGGTCGACCTGGCCCTCCGTGTACAGGATGGCCGTCTTGTCGGTCTTGGCGGCGGCGGCCGGGGTCGACGGCTTCGTCGGCAGCGTGGGAGCCGACACCTCGCCGGACACCGAGCCGTTGCCCACGGTGTTCACGCCCCGCACCTGGAAGGTGTACGTTGCGCCGTTGTCCAAACTGCTCACCGTGTAGCTCGTCGTGGAGTCGTCGGAGCTCGGCACGGCCGTCCAGCTGCCGTAGCTGCCCGATCCCTTCTTGCGCCGGTACTCCCAGCCATCGACATGGGTGGAGCCGCCCTTGCTCCAGCTCAACGCGACCTGGGCGTCGCCTCCGGCCGCGCTCAGGGAGGGCGCTTCCGGAGTGCCGGCCACGGGCGTAGCCGACGCCTCGCCGGACGCCGCTCCTACGCCGCTGCCGTTGATGGCGCGTATCCTGAAGGTGTGGGTGACGTTGTTGCTCAGGCTGCTCACGGCGTAGGACGTGGTGGACGCGCCGCTGTTGGGCACGTCGGTCCACTTGCCGTACCCGCCGGTCGTCTTGTACTGGTACTGCCACTTCTGGATGCTGGCGTTGCTGGGGTTGGTCCAGGACAGGGCGACCTGGCCGTTGTTGGGCGACGCCGAAAGGCCCGTGGGCGCGGAGGGAACGGGCACGGGAGTGGCCGACGCCCCGGCAGAGGCCGCGCCGTCGCCGGCGGAGTTCACCGCGCGAACCCTGAAGGTGTGGGACGTGTTGTTGGTCAGCCCCGTTACGGTGTAGGACGTGGTCGTCGCCGTGCTGTTGGGCACGCCCGTCCACGAACCGTAAGCGCCGCCGGTCTTGTACTGGTACTCCCAGCCGGTGATGGTGGGGTTACTGAGGTTGTGCCACGTGAGATCGACCGACTGGTGCTTGGCCGCGGCGGTGAGGCCCGTGGGCCTGGCGGGCACGGGCACGGGCGTGGCCGTCCGCTCGTCGGACGGCGCGCCGTTGCCGTAGGCGTTCCACGCCCGGATCCGGAAGGTGTACTCCGTGCCGTTGGTCAGGCTGCCGGCGGTGTGGCCGGTGGCAGTGGCCGAGGTGGACATCTGCGTCCACGAGCCGTAATTGCCCGCGCCGGACTTCTTCTGGTACTCCCACTTGTTGATGGTGGAATCGCCGGGGTCGGTCCACTTCAGCTCGACCGACTCGTGCTTGGCCGTCGCCGTCAACCCCGTCGGCTTCGCCGGCGAGCTCTTCGGCGTGGCCGTCGCCTCGTCCGACGCCGCGCCGTCCCCGGAGGCGTTCACCGCCCGGACCTTGAAGGTGTGGGCCGTGTCGTTGGTCAGCCCCGTCACCGTGTGGGACGTGGTGGACGCCGTGCTGTTGGGCACGTCCGTCCACGAGCCGTAGGCGCCGCCGGTCTTGTACCGGTACTCCCAGCCGGTGATGGTGGAGTTGTTGGGGTCGGTCCACGCCAGGTCTACCGACTGGTGCTTCGGCGTTGCCGTGAACCCCGCCGGCTTGACCGGCCTGGCGACTGGCGTGGCTTTCACGCCTATGGACTCCGCCCCGTTCCCGTAGCTGTTCACGCCGCGGACCTTGAAGGTGTACTCCGTGCCATTGGTCAGGCCGGTCACCGTAGAGGTGATGGTGCCCACCGTCCCGGAAACGGTGGCCGTCGCCCAGGTGGACCCGCCGTCCTTGCTGTACTGGTATGAGGTGGCCGAAACGCCGCTGCTGTAGAGCCACCTGAGGGTGACCTGGGCGTGGCCCGGCGTGGCGGACTTCAGGTCCGGCGCCGTGGGCACGGGCCGCGGGGTGGCCTGCTTTTCGTCGGACGGCGTGCCGTCGCCGGTGGAGCTCACGGCGCGCACCTGGAAGGTGTGCTCCGCGTGGTTCGTCAGCCCGGTCTTGGTGTAGGACGTGGTCGTCGCGCCGCTGCCCGGAATGCTGAACCAGCCGGTGTAGCCGGCGGTGGTCTTGTAGCGGTACTCCCAGCGGGTGATCGTGCTGTCGCCGGGGTCGTCCCACGCCAGTATGACGCTGTTGTTCTTGGGCGTCGCCGTGAACCCCGTCGGCTTGGCGGGCTTCACCACTGTCGGCGTCGCCGTCGCCTCGTCCGACTCGGCACCCGCCCCGTACGCGTTCGACGCCCGTATCTGGAAGGTGTACGCCGTATCGTTCGTCAGCCCCGTCACCGTGTGAGACGTGGCCGTATCCGAGGTGGACATCTGCGTCCACGAGCCGTAACCCGCCGTGCTCTTCTTCCGGTACTCCCACTTGTTGATGGTGCTGTCATTCGGATCCGTCCAGGCCAAGTCGACGGATGCAGCCTTGGCCGTCGCCGTCAACCCCGTCGGCTTCGCCGGCGAGCTCTTCGGCGTCGCCGACTTTTCATCGGACTCCGCGCCGTCCCCGGAGGCGTTCACCGCCCGGACCTTGAAGGTGTGGGACGTGTCGTTCGTCAGCCCCGTCACCGTGTGGGACGTGGTGGACGCTGTGCTGTTGGGCACGTCCGTCCACGAGCCGTAAGCGCCGCCGGTCTTGTACCGGTACTCCCAGCCGGTGATGGTGGAGTTGCTCGGGTCCGTCCACGCTAGGTCTACCGACTGGTGCTTCGCCGTCGCCGTGAACCCCGACGGCTTCGACGGCTTGGGGATGGGCGTGGCCTTCACGCTCGCGGACTCCGCCCCGCTCCCGTAGCTGTTCACGCCGCGGACCTGGAAGGTGTACTCCGTGCCGTTGGTCAGGCCGGTCACGGTAGAGGTGATAGTGCCCACCAACCCGGAAACGGTGGCCGCCGTCCAGGTGGACCCGCCGTCCTTGCTGTACTGGTATGAGGTGGCCGCGACGCTGCTGCTGCTGTAGGTCCACCTGAGGGTGACCTGTTCGTGGCCCGGCGTGGCGGACTTCAGGTCCGGTGCCGTGGGCGTGGGGCGAGGCGTGGCCGAAGCTTCGGAGGACGACGCGCCGTTGCCGGACGGGTTCACGGCGCGCACCTGGAAGGTGTGCTCCGTGCCGTTCGTCAGGCCGGTCTTGGTGTAGGAAATGGTGTTGGCGCCGCTGCTCGGAATGCTGGTCCAACCGGTGTAGCCGCCCGTGCTCTTGTAGCGGTACTGCCACTTGGTGATGGTGCTGTCGTTGGCGTTATCCCAGTCCAGGAGCACGCCGGCGCTCTTCGCAGTCGCCGTCAGACCGGTGGGCGCGGCGGGCGGCGGCACCGGCGTGGCCGAGACCTCCGCCGACGCCGTTCCGTTGCCGTAGGAGTTCAGCGCCCGAATCCTGAGCTGGTGCGCCGTGTTGTTGGTCAGCCCCATCACCCTGTGGGACACGGTGTCCTCGTCGCTGTCCGTGATGGCCGTCCACGTCGTGCCCCAGGCGCCGCCCGTCTTCTGCTGGTACTCGTAGCCGGTGACCGTCGTGTCCGTCGTCTTCGTCCAGGTCAGGTCCACCGCCCTGTCCCGCGCCGTCGCCGCGAGGCCCGTGGGCGCCGCCGGGACCGGCTTGGGCGTCGCCGACGCCTCGTCCGAGGCCACGCCGTCGCCGGAGGCGTTGACGGCGCGCACCTGGAAGGTGTAGGCCGTGTTGTTGGTCAGCCCGGTCTTGGTATAGGAAATGGTGTTGGCGCCGCTGCTTGGAATGGCAGTCCAGGAGCCGTAGCTGCCCGCGCCCTTGTAGCGGTACTTCCAGCGGGTTATCGTGCTGTTGTTGGGATTCGTCCAGACCAGGACCGCGCCCCGGTCCTTGGGCGTGGCGGTGAACCCCGCCGGCTTGGCCGGCTTGGTCGATGCGGTCGCGGCGTCCGACGCCAGGCTGTTCCCTACCGAGTAGGCGCCCCGCACCTTGAATCGATAGGTCCTGCCGTAGGACAGGCCCGTTGCCGTGTAGGACGACGTGCTGGCGTTGCTGCTCGGCACGTCGGCCCATGTGGAGCCGTCGTCCTTGCTGTACTGCCAGCCCGTGATGGTCGAGTCGCCGGCGGCGGTCCAGGACAGGTCGACGGACGTGTCGGTGGACGTGTTGACGGCGGCGGTCAGGCCGAGGGGCTTGTACCTGGGCGTCGCCGTGACCGACGCGCTCTGGCCGTACCCCGTCGAGTTCGCCGCCCGCAGGCCGAAGGTGTACGCCGTGCGGTCCGCCAGCCCGGTGACGGTGTGGGACGCGTAGGTCGCGCTGGTGCTGACCTGCGCCCAAGCCTTCAGGCCCGCCACCGTGACGGTGTTGTTCGCCGCGATGTAGCCCCGCACCCGGTAGGTCACGTGCGCCCCGCTGGTCAGCGTCGCAGTGACGGTGTACGAAGTCTGCGTCCCCACCGCGCAGGGCGACGTACAGGGGATGTCCGTCCAGTTCGCGCCGTCGGCGCTGTACTGGTACTTGGTGATGCTGCCGTTGTTGGGGTTGGTCCACTCCAGCCGGGTCTGCTGGCTCGCGCCCGTGCCCGCCACGAAGTCCGCCCCGGTCCCGGCCCGGCTCCGCAGCTCGTATGACGCGATGGTGGAGTTGGACGGGTCGTCCCAGGTGAGGGTCGCCTGGCCGTTGACCGCGCCGGCGGCCAGGCCCGTGGGCGCGGCGGGGACGCCGGCCGTGGCGGCCAGGGCGTTGGATTCTGCCCCGTCGCCCAGGCTGTTCACCCCGCGCACCCGGAAGGTGTACGTCGTGCCGCCGGTCAGGCTCGGCACGGTGTAGGCGCGGGTGGACGCGCCGCTGGAAGGCACGGTCGTCCAGTTGGCGCCGTCGTCCTTGCTGTACTCCCAGCTTGTGGCGGCGGCGCTGCCGGAGTAGGTCCACGTGAGGACGATCGAGGCGCTGCCCGACGGCGTGGCCGATGCCAGCGTGGCCGCCGTGGGCACCGCGACGGGCGTGGCCGACACCCCCGATGACGCCGTGCCGTCCCCCGAGGAGTTCACGGCGCGCACCTGGAAGGTGTAGGCCGTGTTGTTGGTCAGCCCGGTCCTGGTGAAGGACGTGGTTGAATCGTCGCTGCCGGGAATGTTCGTCCAGGCCCCGTAGCCGCCCGCGCTCTTGTACCGGTACTGCCACCTGGTGATGGTGGCGTTGCCCGGGTCCGTCCACGCCAGGATGACGCTGCCGTTCCTCACAGTCGCGGTCACCGTGGGCGCGGACGGCCTGGCCAGTGGCGTGGCCTGCGCCGCGCCCGGGTCGCCGTTGCCCGCAGCACTCACCGCCCGCACCTGGAAATCGTAGGCGGAGCCGTTCGTCAAGCTCCCCACCGTGTGCGTCCTCGTGTCCTTCGTCGTCGCCCGCACCTCGATGTCGTTGTTCACGTTGGGGATCACGCCGCTGTTGACGTAGAGGCTGGTCGTGGCGGGGCAGCCGCTGTTGGAAGCGGTATTGCAGATCTCGGTCCATGCGCCCCACGTCTGTGTCCCGGTGCGCCTGCTCCGCCATTCGTACCTGGTGATGAGGGGGTCGTTGAGGTTGGTCCAGGTGAGCAGCAGATAGGGGCTTCCGGTGCCGGCCCGGTAGCTGCCCTTCAGCGCCAGCTTCGTTCCGGTCACCTCGGTCCAGCCCTTCGCGCCCGTGGTCGGCCAGCTTGCGGTGGCCAGCTTGTGCCGGGCTTCCCACGAAGTGATCGACGAGTCCGCCGGCGACAGCGTCCACGAAAGGGTCGCCGTTCCGTGCCCCACCGTCGCGGTAACCGCCGGCGCAGCCGGCCCCGACGGCGGCGGGTTCGGCGTCGCCTTTGCCTCGTCCGACCCCGCTCCGCTCCCCGCCGCGTTGACCGCCCGCGCCTGGAAGGTGTACTCCGTGCCGTTGGTCAGCCCCGTCGCCGTGTGCGAAGTGGCTGTCGCGCTCGTGCTGACAGTCTCCCACGCCTGCAGGTTCGTCACCGTCGGCGCATTGCCGGTCGACACCGCCGCCCGCACCCGGAGCGTATGCGTTCCGCTCGGCAGCGCCGACAAACCGCCGGTGGAGAAGGTATGCGAAGTAACCGACGGACAGCCCGGATTCGCCGCGGTCCAGCAGATGCCCGTCCACGTGCTCCCGTCCGCGCTGTACTCCCACTTGGTGATGTTGGACGTGCCGGACGCGGTCCACGACAGGGTAAAAGTCTGTCCTCCGCCGGTGCTGACCACGAAGTCCGCGTTGCTCCCCGTCCACTGCCGGAGCTGCCACCCGGAGACGTAGTCGCCATCCGGATTCGAATAGGTCCACGCCAGGTCTACGGACGCGTCCTTCGCCGTCGCCGTGAATCCCGCCGGCTTCGACGGGACCGCCAGCGCCGTCGGCGTCACCGTCGCGTCGAGCCCATTCCCGGTCGAGTTCACCGCCCTCAGGCTGAACTTGTAGGTCGTCCCGCTCGTCAGCCCCGCAGCCGTGTGCGAAGTGGCCGTCACGCTCGTGCTGATCTCCTCCCACACCTTCAGCCCAGTCACCGCCACCGTATTGTTGTTCGAGATGAATCCCCTCACCTGGTAGGTGTACTCCCGCCCGAAGGTCAGAGACTGGTTGAGCGTGTGGGACATCGGGGTCCCCTGCGGGCAGCCCGACCCGCCACCGCACGAGATGTCGAGCCAGGTGCTCCCATTCAGGCTGTACTGGTACTTGAGGATGCTGGAGTCGTTGAGGGCGGTCCACTCCAGCGTCAGCTTCTTGCTCGCGTATGTGCCCACGACGATGTCCGCCGAGCTTCCCTTCCGCGTCCGTAGCTGGTAGGACGTAATCGTCGAATCGGACGGGTCCGTCCACGAAAGGAACGCCTGGGTCCCGGCGGACTTGGCCGCCAGCCCCGCTGGCTTGGACGGGACCGCCACCGGCGTCCCCTTGATCGACGCCGACGCCCCCTTCCCGTCCGAGTTCACCGCCCGCACCTGCACCTCGTGCTCCTGATCGTTGATCAACCCTCCCATGTCCACGCTCGTCGTCGAACTCCCGCTTATCGCCACCCAGGGTTGCCACTGAGTCGTCCCTCCCAGCGCCCTGTACCGGTACTCGTAGCCCGTGATCGCGTTCACGTGGCCCGTCGGCGCCGTCCAGCTCACCCGCAGCGTCTGGTTGCCCGCCACGACCGACATGTCCGTTGGCGCGTCCGGGACGCCGGTGGGCGTGACCGTCACCTCGTCGGAGACCGGACCGGGCTCGTCGTAGGTGTTCACGGCGCGCAGGCGGAAGGTGTGCGCGATGTTCCCCGTGAGGCCCGTGACCGTGTACGCGGAGGAGTCTCCGCCCAGCAGCGTGGACGTCCACGCCCCCCAGCCGCCGTCGGTCTTGTACTGGTACTGGTACGCCTTCAGGCCGCCGTGTGCCTTGTCGGACGGCCCCGAAGGGGGAGTCCAGCGCAGCCTTGCCGTGTTGGTCCCGGCGGAGACCGTCAGGCCCGTGGGCTTGCCGGGCCGCCACGAGGTGTTGCTGCGGGCGGAGTCCGAAGGCGCGCTCTTGCCCGCGCTGTTCACGGCGCGGATGCGGAAGGTGTAGCTGGCGTTGCGAGTCAGGTGATGCACGTCATGGGTGACGGTGTTCGCGCCGCTGCTGGGGATGGCGATCCAGGGCGTGGGAACGGTCACGCCGGCCTGGGGCTGGGCGTTCAGCCTGACGCTGATGGTCTGCGCCGCCCTCCAGTTGTCGGTGGTGAAAAACACGGCGGACGGGCTGAAGGTAACGCCATCCTGGGCAAAGGCTATCTGCGTGGGAACCAGGGGCTTATTGGATGGCCTGACGCTGATGGTCTGCGCCGTGCTCCAGTTGGCGGTGGTGAAGGCCAGGCTGGACGCGCTGACGTTCACCTCCGGCCGGAGGTTGAGTCTCTTGGGCACGTTGTACTTGCCGTTGGTCTTCGGCGGCTCGGCGGTCAGCTTGACGTTGACCGTCTGCGCCGTGCTCCAGTTGCCGGTGGTGAAGGTGAGGCTGGACGGGGAGAACGTCATGCCGCTCCGGGAGAGGGACACCGTCACCGTGGCCGTGGGGCGGTGGGTCAGCTTGATCTGCACCTGCTGCGCCACGTTCCAGGGCTTGGGGTTGGCGTAGTTGTGGAATCTAACCTCGTCCGGGGTCGCCGCCAGGCCGCTCACGGAGGCGATGCTGGACCACGCGCCGACGGAGGCGTGCCGGTACTCCCAGCCGGTGATGGTCGAGTCGTTGGGGTTGTCCCAGGTCAGCCTGATGCGGCCCGTCTCGATACATTCGCTCAGGACTTGATTGCATGACGCCGGTTCGGCAAAGCCGCTTCCCAGGCCCGCGGCCTCGAGGCCGGTGGGCTTGGCGGGAATGCCGGTGGGGGTGGCCGTCGCGCCGTCGGAGGCGGGGGAGATGCCCTTGTAGTTCACCGCCCGCACCTTGAAGGTGTAGGCCGTGCCGTTGGTCAGCCCCGTCGCCGTGTACCTCCTGGTGGAGGCGCTGCTGCCTGGCACGTCCGTCCAGGTCGTCCCGTTGTCCTTGCTGTACTGCCACTTGTAGATGGACGAGTCGCTCGGGTTGTCCCATAGCAGGTAGGCCGACCGGTTCCGGGCCGCGGCCGTCAGGCCCGTGGGCTTGGCCGGGACCGCGCTGGGCAGGGTGACGCTTGCGCCGGAGGAAGGCTTGCCGTTCGGGATGTTGACGCCCGTGCCCTTCCTGGCGCGGATGCGGAACTCGTTGGCGGCGCCCTCGGTAAGGCCCGTGGTCACGTCGTGGGTGATGGTGGTTGCGCCGCTGCCGGAGATGTCCGTCCAGGCCAGGGGCCAGCGCATCCCGGTGGAGCCCCTGGGCAAGGTGTCCGTAATCATATCCGCCAGCAGGTACTCCTCGTTGGCCTTGAGGGCCCGCACCTGAATCTGGTAGTCAGCGCTGGCGGTCAAGCCGGTGACGCTCTTGCTGGTGCCGGTTCCCGCGTCGGTCCAGCCGCTCCAGTCTCCCGCGCCAGTCTTGGTGCGGTAGCGGTAGCCCGTAGCGCCGCTGACGGCCACCCAGTTGACGGTGACGCCGCCGCCGGAGTCCGTTGTTACGTGGGCCGTGCCGTCCAGGATCTTCGCCGCCGTGGCCGTTGGCGCAAGGTACTGCACCTGCACGTAGTAGGTCGTGCCGCTGACCAGGGTGGAGTCCTGGATGCGGTGGCTCGTCCTGTCCTTGCAGGTGGTGTCGGTACTCTGCTGGCAGATGTTGGCCCAGCTTCCCCAGGAGCCGGTCTTGGTCTTGATGCGGTACTGCCAGGCGGTGATATTCGATGTACTGGCGGGGGCCTGCCAGCGCACCCTATCAAGCTCCTGGGTGTTGGGCGTCCGCGCCTGGTACTGGTAGCTTGTGATGTTGGTGTTGCTTGGATCCGTCCAGTCCAGGACGACCTTGCCGGTTTCGGGGGAGGCGGCGAAGCCCGTTGGCGCGGCCAGGGCGGGCTGGACCGTGGGGTCAATGCCGGTGACGGGGCCGGAGCCGGCGTTGTTCACTGCCCGCACCATGAAATTGTACCGGACGTAGTTCGTGAGCCCCGTGAAAGTGTGGCTGTAGTTCGCCTGGTTCTGAACAATTGCCACGTCAGTCCAGGGGCCGGCCCTGGAGTCTTCCTTCGTTACCCAGCGTACCTGGTGCTTGGTCACCGGGTCGCCCTGCGGGTCCGCGGGCTTGGTCCACGAGAGCGTTGCCCGCCGGTCGTCCACGCTCACGGAGAAGTTAGTGGGCTCGCCGGGCGTGCCTGCCTTGTTCAGGGTCACAGCGTAGGTTGTGGTGGACTCCTGCCCGGTGCTGTCCTTGACCTTGAAGGTGAAGCTGGTCGCGGAGAAGCTGCCCCCGGGCCGGTACCGCAAGCGCTTCAGATGCCGATTGGGCGTGGTGATGGCTACGCTGACTTCCATGTCAACGGTTATCGCCGTATATGTGTTGCAGGGGGTGAACGTGGGCCGTTTCTTGCAGTTCAAGCTCTTCGTGTTTCGCTCATGCACGTGCAGCGTCCCTACGGCGGGCAGCGTCTCTATAATGATGGACTTGTACGTGTTGCCGTCGGGGTCGCTGTACGTGAAGTTCCGGTAGTCTATGTACACGTAAGTCGGCGCGGACACTTCGTAGGACACGTTCTCGCTCGTCGGCGGCGCGTTGCCGTCCACGGCCCTGGCCACCACCTCCGGCGCGGTGATGCTGCTGTAGTTGGCGTCCGTGCTGGTTGCCGTGTGAACCAGCGTTGTGGACTCCGTGTCGACGTCGTTCAGGTCCGGCGTAACCGTGAGGGTCACCGTCTGCGCCGTCGTCCCGTTGCTGGAGGTGAAGGTCAGCGTGGCCTGGTCGCCGGTTGTGTTGGCGTCGGTATCGAACGTCGGGCGGCTCTGGTGGGTGCCGGTCTTGCGGGTGATGGTCACGGTGACGTCGTTCGTCGGCAGCGTTCCGAGCTTGACGGTGTACGTTCCCGTCGTGCTGCCCGTCAGCGGCTCCGCCACGTCCACGGCAGTTGAGCTTACGACTACCCAGCCCTTGAAGGCGGCGGTCGCGTCCGCCGAGGGCTGGCTGTAGTCCGCGCCCGACTTGGTGGCCTGGACCATCAGCGTGTAGGTGGTGCCTGGCACGAAGCGGTTGCCGCTCTCCGGTACCAGGTGCGTCGCCACGTCCCCGGCCGTCACGTGGCGGGCGTCGTCGTAGGACTGTGCGCCGGACTTCCAGTAGATGCGGTAGCCCGTTGCGCCGGTCGCCTTGGTCCAGTTCACCCGGATGCCGCCGCCCTCCTGGGCCGCGGTGACGCCGGTGACCTGCGCCAGCTCGTCGTCGTCGACGATGTTCAGGACGGGGGCGGTGGCGGTGGTGTTGCTGACCCAGGTGTCCGTCGTGGTCGTGCCGCTTACCTTGGCCGGGTGGGTTCCCAAGGTCATCGCCTTGGAGTAGTTGGAGGCGTCGGTGTAGTTGTTCACCGCCGTCAGAGTCTGCGTCCCGCTCGTGCTGCCGGCGACGACGGTGACGTCGCCGACGGTGTATGCGCCGGTGTCCTGCGGCACGGCAACCGTCAGGCCATGGTTCCACTCGGTGGTGGAGTTGATGGTGACGGTGGACGTGGTCGCGCCGCCGACGCGCTCGTAGATGGTCGTCGGGTTCAGCACCAGGGATATGACGGGCCGCTGGTCCGCCGCCGTCAGTCCGCCGTACTTCAGCGCCGGGTACTGGTTCGCCGTGCCGAAGTCCCACGGGTCGTCCTGGCCGGTGGAGTGGCTGTTGTCGTTGTCCGCGTTGTCCAGGTCCAGGTTCCAGTCCTTGTAGATGTCAGTGCTCTGGGTACCGTAGGCCGTGGGCGCCTGGAGCTGGCTGGTCGTCTTGGCCGTGCCCTCGCCCCTGTCCGTCCGCCCGTCGGTCTCGGAGTTGTAGTAGGACGCGGTGGTGGAGCCCGTCTGCTTGCTCCCGACCAGCCCGCCGGTGTCGTTGTTGGAGTGGGCGACCGCCCCGGTGGCGAAGCTGTACTCGATGTTCCCGCGCTGGAAGCCGACGAGGCCGCCCTCGTAGGCGTTGGAGCCGGCGGAGGCCGTGACGTCGCCCCGGGCGTAGCTGACGCGGATGGTGGAGTTGGGGCTGGCCTGGCCCGCCAGCCCGCCGGCCTGGGCATGCCTTCCGCTGCCGCCGGGAGCGGTGGCCGAGACGGAGCCGGCGGCGTAGCTGGCGTCCACCCGGGCCGCCGCCGCATTCTGCGCGTGCTCGCCCACGGCCCCGAAGAGCCCTCCCGCGAAGGTGTGGGTGCCGCTCTGGGTGCCCTGGGCGACCGCCGTAACGTCCGCCCACGAGTAGCTGAAGGTCGTTTCGCCGTCTTCCAGCGTCCCCGCCAGCCCGCCCACGAAGAGGTGCTTGTCGGCGGCGGTCATGGTGGCCGTGGACGAGACCGAGCCCGTCGTGTGGACGCCCTCTACGACGATGGCGCCGGTGCCGGAAATCCTGCCCGCCAGCCCGCCCGCGTAGACGTGCCCGCCGCTGGACGTGGTGAGCGTGACGTCCACGTTCGTGACGCCCACGTTGGAGATAGGCCCGTCCTGGATGTGGCCGAAGAGGCCGGCGTAGCTGCCCGACGTGCTGTTGATGAACAGGTTTTCGATTTCGTAGCCGTTGCCGTCGAACCGGGCGGCGTAGAAGACCGTGCTAGTCCCGCCGATCGGGTCCCAGCCCGCCCCGCCGTTCCAGTAGGTGTCGCCCGTGATGTCGGTGCGCCCGTCGCCGTTCGTGTCGAAGTCCAGGTTGTTGGAGAGCTCGTAGCCCTCGCAGACCTGGTCGGCGGGCAGCGTCTCGTCCTCGTTGCACCCCATGCCGGCCTCGGCGGTGGGGAAGGCGGACTCGTAGTTGGTCCCGTCGCCGGAAGCCACCGAGCCGTCGCCGTCCAGGTCCCAGCGGATGGCGTTGAGCTGGGCCAGCGTGGTTATCTCTATCAGCCCGTCGTCGTCGGCGTCGTAGTCCTTGCCGGGGCTGGTGGTCGTCGACGCCCACGGCCCGTCGTCGTAGCCGGTCTTGGTGGCGGCGAGCTTGAAGGTGTAGACGCCACTGGAGGTGAGGGGGCTGATGGTGTGGGGCGAGGTGACGCTGGCGACCGCCGTCCAGTTGGCGTCTCTGGACTCCTTGTACTCCAGCTTGTTGCCCGTGGCGCCGGGCTGGCGGGTCCACGTGAGGGTGACCGAGGTGTAGTTGGCGCCTGCGGCGACCGTGAACGTCGGCGCGATCAGCCCGAAGTCGTCGTCCTCGATGGTGAGCGACGCGCCGGAGGGCATGGCGACCCAGTTCTGGTCCGTCGCCGGCGTCAGCGTGACGGAGGCGTCCGTGGCGTCCGTCAGGTTGTTCACCGCCTCGACGGTCAGCGTTCCCGTCGTCGAGCCCGCGGCTATGACCAGGTCCGTCGTGTAGGTGCTGCCGGACTTGAGCCTGTAGGTGGCGGTTGTCTCGTTCACTTCCAGCGTCACCGGCACTTCCTGGGCGGGGCTGATGGTCGCCGTCAGCGTGGAGGACGTGACCGGGCTCGCGCCGCAGGCGTTGGCGTCGGTGCCCTTGGTCGTCTCGCAGATGCTGGTCGGGGAGACGGCGACGGTGACGGACGCCCGCTGGTCCGCCGCCGTCAGCCCGTAGTCCAGGGCCGGGTACTGGCTCGCCGTGCCGAAGTCCCACGGGTCGTCCGTTCCCGTGGTCGCGTCGTTGTCGTTGTCGGCGTTGTCGAGGTCCAGGTTCCATTCGCCGTAGATGCTGGAGGACGAGCCGTAGTCCGTGGGCGTCTGGAGGTCGCTGGTGGTCTTGCCCGTGCCCGCCCCCGTCGCCGTGATGCCCGACGTCGTCGTGTCCCAGTACGAGTTGGTGACCGTCGCCCCGGCGTGCTCGTGCGCCGCCAGGCCGCCCTTGCGCTCCGTGGGGCTGCTCCCGCCCGATGTCGCGGGCTCGCCCGTTGCGAAGGCCGCCGTCACAGTGCCCGCCTTCAGCTCGCCCAGCAGGCCGCCGGCGTTCAGCGTGGCCGTGTTCGCCGTGGTTGTGGTCTTCGCCTCCGGGTGGGCATGGGAGTAGCTGGCCCGCACGCTGCCCGCGTTCTGGTATCCGATCAGCCCGCCCGCGTTCGCCTCCGCGCCGGTGGCGGAGCGTCCGTCGGCCACCACCGTTCCCGTGGTGAAGCTCGCCGTCACCGCACCGCCGGTATCCTGGTATCCGACCAGCCCGCCGGCGTGGGCGTCCAGGCTGGCCGTGCCGCTCTTCTGCTCCGCCGTCACCGCGGCCCGTGCGTAGCTGCTGGTGATGCTCCCCGTGTTGTGGGCGACGATGCCGCCGGCGTAGGCGTCCTTCTCCGTCGTGTTGCTCGATATGTCGCTCTGGGTCGCCTTCACCGTGCCGACCACGGAGCTTCCGGTGATGGAGCCGCCGGCGTTCTTGCCCGCGAGGCCGCCGGCGTACACGTCCGTCCCGGTCGTCGCGCCGGAGTTGGTGGCTACCGTGACCGAGACTCCCCTGAGCTTGACGTTCTTCACCACCGCCCCGCTGCCTATCTCGGCGAACAGCCCGCCGTGGGCGACGGTGGTGCTGCCGCTCCGGTTGACGTGCAGGTTGGAGACGGTGTAGGTCCCGCCGTTGCCGTCGAACTCGGCGGTGAACGCGCGGGCCGTCGTCGCTCCCGCAGTCGCACCGATGGGCAGCCAGCCCTGGCCGCCGTTCCAATAGGTGTCGCCGGAGTTCGGCCCGCCGCTGCTGTTGGTGTCGAAGTCCAGGTTGGCGGTGATCTCGTAGCCCCTGCACGTCGGGTTGCCGGTGTTCTGGGAGGAGATGGTGGCCGCGCTCTCCCCGCAGCCCATGTTGTCCTCGGCGCTGCTGAACACCCCCGTGTAGTCCGTCGTGTAGTCGTACTCGCCCGCGTCCGTGTAGTCGCCGTCGTTGTTGGAGTCGTACTTGTCGCCCACGCCGTCGCCGTCCAGGTCCCAGCGTATGGCGTTCAGCTTCGCCAGCGTGTCCACGTCTATCAGCCCGTCGTTGTCCGCGTCGTAGTCGGTGATCCCCGTGGTCGGCGTCGCGCTCACCGGGTCCGACGGCGCGGAGTCGTCGTATCCCGCCTTGGTGGCGATGACCCGGAAGTAGTACTTCGTCCCCGACGTCAGCCCCGTCGTGATCTTCAGCGTGGTCGTGCTGCCGCCCGTCACCGTCGAATCCGTGGTGGTGGCGAACGTGCTGGACGTGCTCCGCTGGACGACGTAGCCCGTCGCCCCCGTAACCGCCGTCCAGTCCACCTGCGCCTTGGCGCCGTCGACGGAGAGCTTGACGCCCGTGGGCTTGGCCAGGGTGTCCTCGTCCTTGATGGTCAGGGACGCCCCGGTGATGCTCACCCAGTTCTGCGCCGTCGCGCCGCCGACGGTGACGGCGTTGTCCGAGGCGTCCGTCGTGTCGTTCACCGCCGTGATCGTGACGCTGCCGGAGGTGCTGCCGGCGGCGATGGTGATGGAGGCCGCGCTGAGCGTGTAGGTGCTGTCCGTATCCAGCGTGACGGTGACGGGCAGGGACTGCGCCGCGCCCAGTGTCGCCGTTATGGTCGTGGAGGTGCGGTTGTCGCTGCCGCAGGCGTAGGTAACGCCCTGGACGGTCCCGTAGCCCTTGGAGGACTCGCAGATGTTGGCGTGGGCCGTGCTCAGCGTCAGCGCGGCCCGCTGGTCCGATGCCGTCATCCCGTAGTCGATGGCCGGGTACTGGGTGGCCGTGCCGAAGTCCCACGGGTCGTCCGCGGCGGCCGTCCCGCCCACGTCGATGTTCCAGAGGCCGTAGATCCCGGCGGTTATGCCGTAGGACGTCGGCGTCTGCAGCTCGCTCGTCGTCTTGCCCGCGCCGGCCCCCGTCCCCGTGATGCCCGACGCCGTCGTGTCCCAGTAGCTGCTGGTGACCGTGCCGTTGCTCCGGCCCACCAGCCCGCCGACGTAGGTGGTGGGGCTGCTCCCGCCCGATGTCGTGGGCGTGCCAGTGGAGTAGGACGCCGCGATGCTGGCCCCCGACTGGAGCTGGCCCGCCAGCCCGCCCACCGTCAGCGTGGCCGTCGTCGCCGAGGCCGCGGCCTTGGCCTCGGGGTGGGCGTGGGAGTAGCTGGCCTTGACGCTGCCGGAGTCCTGGTAGCCCACCAGCCCGCCCGCGTAGGACTTCGCGCCGGTGGACGACCTGCTGTCGGCAACCACCGTACCAAAGGAGTAGCTGGCCGCGATGGACCCGCCCGTGCCCTGGCGTCCCGCGAGGCCGCCGGCGTGGGCCTCCTTGCTGGCCGTGGGGCTGAGCTGCTCCGCCGTCACAGTGGCCCGGGAGTAGCTGCTGACGATGGGGCCCGTGCTCTCGCCCACCAGCCCGCCGGCGAAGGCGTCCTCCTCCGTCACGCTCGGACTCGCGTTGGTGTTGTCGCTCTGGGTCGCCTTGACCGCGCCCTCGACGTAGCTGCCCGTTATCGACCCGGCGCTCTTGCCCGCGATGCCGCCGGCGTACACGTCCGCCGCGCTCGTCGCCGTCGCGTTCGTGGCGACCGTGACCGACACGTCCTCCAGGCTGAGGTTCCTGACCACCGCCGCGCTGCCAAGCTCGGCGAACAGGCCGCCGTGGGCGACGGTGGTGCTGCCGCTGCGGTCCACGTACAGGTTCGAGATGGTGTAGGTCCCGCCGTCGAACTCTCCGGTGTATGCGCTGGCCGTCAGGCTCCCGGCCGTCGAGCCGATGGGCAGCCAGCCCTGGCCGCCGTTCCAGTAGGTGTCGCCCGCGTTGGGCCCGCCGCTGCTGTTGGTGTCGAAGTCCAGGCTGGCCGTGAGCTCGTAGCCCTTGCACGTCGGGTTGCCGGTGTTCTGCGAGGAGATGCTGGCGGCGCTCTCGCCGCAGCCCATGTTGTCCTCCGGGCTGCCGAAGGCGGCGGCGTAGCTGGTCGAGTCGGAGGCGTTGTCCACCACGCCGTCGCCGTCCAGGTCCCAGCGGATGGCGTTCAGCTTGGCCAGGGAGTCCACGTCTATCAGGCCGTCGTTGTCGGCGTCGTAGTCCACGTTGCCGGTGGTGGGCGTGATGCTCACCGGGTCGGACGGCACCGAGTCGTCGTAGCCAGTCTTGGTGGCGATGACCCGGAAGTGGTACGTCGTCCCACTGGTCAGCCCCGTGGTGACCTTCAGCGTGGTGGTGGTGCCGCCCGCTACCGTCGTATCCGTGGTGGTGGCGAACGTGCTGGACGTGCTGCGCTGGACGATGTAGCCCGTCGCCCCCGTAACCGCCGTCCAGTCCACCTGCACCTTCGCGCCGTCGGCGGAGAGCTTCACGCCGGTGGGCTTGGCCAAGGTGTCCTCGTCGGTGATGGTGATGGTCAGGGCCGCGCCCGGGATGCTGACCCACGGGTCGCCGGTGCCGGCGGTGAGGGTGAACGACGGGTCGGTGGCTACCTGCGTCTTGTTGTTCACCGCCGTCACCGTCGCCGTGGCGCTGGTGGTCCCGGCCGGCAGGCTGATGGCGGCGGACGAGAGGGTATACGCAGCGTTGGTGGGCAGCGTGACGGTCACGTCCGCGGGCCAGGCGTTGGCCAGGGTGGCGGTGATGGTGGCCGATGTCTGCGGGCTCGCGCCGCAGGCGTTCGTGTCGGTGCCCTTGGTGGACTCGCAGATCGTGGTCCGGTTGGCGGACATGGTGATGGTGGCCCGCTGATCGGAGACGACAAGGCCGCCGAAGTCCAGCACCGGGTAGTCCGAGGCCGTGCCGAAGTCCCATGGGTCGTCGTTGCCCGTCACGCCGTCCAGGTTCAGGTTCCAGGCGGTGTATATGGCGGTTCCGCTGTTGTTGGTCGTGCTGCTGTAGGAGGTGGGACCTTGAAGCTGCGCCGTGGTCTTCCCCGTGCCCTGGCCGGTGGCGGTGATGCCGGAGGTGTCCGTGTCCCAATAGGAGTTGGTGGCAGAGCCGCCTATATTGCCCACCAGTCCGCCCGCCGCGAGCGTTCCGTCTCCCGTTGCCGTGGGCGCGCCGGTGGAGAAGGACGCGGTAACGCTGCTGGTCCCGGTTTGGTATCCCGCCAGGCCGCCCGCGTAGGCTTTGCCGGTCATGCCGGTTGTGACAGTGTCGTCATGGTCGGCGGAGACGTCCCCCCTCGCGTAGGAGGCGCTGACGCTTCCAAGAAGGTATCCCACCAGGCCGCCCGCGTAGGACTCGCTGCTGTTATGGGCCTCGGTGTTGGCGGAGACGGCCCCGCCCGCGTAGGACGCGCTCACGCTCCCACTACTGCCGACGTATCCAACCAGGCCGCCCGCAAAGGTCCCGATGTTGGTTTTGTCGCTGCCGCCCTTGGAATGGCCCGTGACGTCGGCCAGGGAGTAGCTCGCGGTGACATCGCCTTCGATCCTGCCCACCAGCCCGCCTACCCGGGAGTACCTGTAGTCATCCGTGAAAGTGACGGGGCTCACAGTCGACTCTCCGGCCCTGACCCGGCCGGTGGTGTAGCTGTCCTCGATGTTCACGCCCCCACTGCCCATGAGTCCCGCCAGCCCTCCCACGTCGACTTCGCTGACGCCCGACGGGGTCAAGGTCACGTCCACGTTGACGAGGGCGACGTTCTCCACCAGCGCGCCGCTGCCGCCGTTGAGGTAGGCGAAGAGGCCGGCGTACTTGCCCGCGGTGCGGTTGATGAAAAGGTTGGAGATGGTGTAGGGGCCGCCGTCGCCGCCTGTGTCCGTGTCGGCGTTCCCGTCGAAGCTGCCGGTGTAGGCCGTGACAGTATGTGGACTTGCGCTTGCCATGCCGATGGGCAGCCAGCCCGCGCCGCTGTTGTAGTAGGTGTCGTCCGTGCGGTCTCCCGCCGTACCGGTGTCGAAGTCCAGGTTGTTGGAGAGTTCGTAGCCGGTGCAGGCCGGGTTGCCGGGGCCCGAGGCGATGGTGGCGGCGGACTCGTTGCAGCCCATGTTGTCCTCGGCGTTCGGGAAGGCGGCCGCGTAGCTGGTGGCGTTCGCCGAGTCATCGACCACGCCGTCGCCGTCCAGGTCCCAGCGCACCGCGTTGAACTGCGCCAGCGTGGTTATCTCGATCAGCCCGTCGTTGTCCGCGTCGTAGTCCACGGTGGCGGGGCTCGTTGCGTGGGTCTTGACGTCGGCCACGTCGGAGGGCGGCTCGTCCGCCCCGCTCTTCGTCGGCAGCACCCGCACGTAGTACCGGGTGTCCGCCGAGAGCGCCGGCGTCGGGCTGATGGTGTAGTTCGTCGTGCTGCCGCTCGACACCGTGCCCTCGGACGGGCTGGTCCAGGACGTGCTGGACGTGCTGTTCCACTGCACCTTGTACCCCGTCGCGCCCGTCACCGCCGTCCAGTCCACCCGTATCTTCGTGCCGTCCACCGACAGCTTGACGCCCGTGGGCTTGGTCAGCTCGTCGTCGTCGTTGATGGTGACGGTGGGCGCGGTCCCGATGGTCACCCACGGGCTGTCGGGGGTGATGGCGAGGGTGATCGCGTTGTTGGCGGCGTCGACGTAGTTGTTCACCGCCGTCATGGTGGTGGTCTGGGCGGTGGTAGCTCCGGCGTTGAAGGTGAAGCCGGACGCGCCCAGCGTATACGCGGAGGCGTTGGTCGGCACGGTGATGACGATTTGCTTGTCCCATGAACTGCCCGGCGTCACAGTCAACGTGCTTTGATTCACGCGGCTGGGGGTGGTCAGCGCGCGCTCCCAGATGGTTGTGGGCGACGCCGTGAGCGTGACTGTGACGCGCTGCTGCGACGCCGTCTGCCCGCCGTACTTCAGGACGGGGTACTGGGACGCCGTGCCGAAGGCCCACGGATCGTCGTTGCCCGTCACGCCGTCCAGGTTCAGGTTCCAGCTGGCGTAGATGCTGCTGCCCGTGCCGTACGCCGTCGGCGTCTGGAGCTCGCTCGTCGTCTTGCCCGTACCCGCGCCCGTCGTGGTGATTCCGGAGGTGTCCGTGTCCCAGTAGGAGTTCGTGACGCTCGCCGTAGCGAACACGAGGCCGACGAGGCCCCTGGCCCGTACAACCTGGCCGTCGCCCGTCGCCGTCGGCGCGCCGGTGGAGAAGGACGCGGTGATGTTGGAGCCGCTCGGCGTCGTTCCAGCCAGGCCGCCGGCGGCGGCGTTCCCGGTGATGCCGCTGGCTACGGTGGCGTCGCTGGTCGCGGTAACCGCGCCCCGCGCGTAGGAGCCGGTGATGTCGCCTTCCAGCTGTCCCACCAGCCCGCCCGCATAGACGAAGTTGCTGTTCAGCCCCACGATGTTGGCGGTGACGTCGCCGGCCGCGTAGGAGGCGGTGACGCTGCCGGATGTCCGCACCTCCCCCACCAGGCCGCCAACCAACGCGTTCGGGCTGGCGGAAGCGCTCTCGGTGTTCGATGTCACGTCCGCCAGCGAGTAGCTGCCTGTGATGGCGGCCCTCGCTCTGCCGACAAGCCCGCCCACGTAGGAATACCCGGGGGAGGCGGTGAGGGTCACCGGCTCCGTTGCCGATTCCCCGGCCCGCACCCGCCCCGTGGTGTAGCTGTCCTCCAGCGTCACGCCGCCGTTGCCGACGCGCCCCGCCAGGCCTCCCACGTGAACGCTGCTGCCCGACGTGACGTTCAGAGTCACGTCCACGTTCACCAGTGAGACGTTCTTCACCGTCGTGCCGCTCCCGCCGTTCAGATACGCGAACAGCCCGGCGTAGTTGCCGCTGGTGCGGTCGATGAACAGGTTGGAGATGGTGTAGGTCTGGCCGTCGAACTCGCCGGTGTAGGCGGTGCCGCTCACGCCGCCGATGGGCTCCCAGCCCGCGCCGGAGTTCCAGTAGGTGTCGCCGGAGTCCGCGCCCGTGGGGTTGGCACTGCTCTTGGCGCTGTTGTTGGTGTTGAAGTCCAGGTTGGATGACAGTTCGTAGCCGGTGCAGGCGGGGTTGCCGGGGCCCGCCGCTATGGTGACGGCGGACTCATTGCAGCCCATGTTGTCTTCCGCGTTGGGGAAGGCCGTCGCGTAGCCCGCGTTGGTGGAGACGCCGTTGCCGTCCAGGTCCCAGCGGACGGCGTTGAGCTGCGCGAGGGTGGTAATCTCAATCAGCCCGTCGTTGTCCGCGTCGTAGTCCACGGTGCCCGACGTCGGTGTCGCGTCCACCACGTCTGAGGGCGCCGAGTCGTCGAAGCCCGACTTGGTGGCAATTACCCGGAAGTAGTATTTGGTGCCGGTGGTCAGCCCCGACGTTATCTTGTGCGTCGTGGCAGCCGCCCCCGTCTTCGTCGCCGTTCCCGTCGGGCTGGCCCACGAGTCCGCCGTGTGCCACTGCAAGGTGTACCCGCCGGCGTTGGACACCGTGTCCCATTCCGCCTGCACCTTTGTCCCGTCCACCGAGAGCTTCAGCCCCGTGGGCTTCGCCATCACGTCGTCGTCCTTGACGGTCAGGGACAGATTCGACGAGGTGACCGGGGCGTCCAGCTTGTTGGAGCTGCCCGCTACGGTGACCATCTTGTCGTGGGCCGCGTTGGTCTTGTCGTTGACCGCGGTGACGGTGATGGTGGCCGGCGTGACCGCGCCCGACGCGCTGATGGAGAAGGACGACGCCCCCAGCGTGGCGCACGTGCTCGCCGTCTGCGACACGTTGTTGATGGCGCAGGTGGGCGTCAACGTCACCGTCGTCGCGGCGAAGAAGGTCCCCGTGACCGTCGGCGTGATGGTCGCGGTGGTCACGTTGTCCGACCCGCAGGCGGTCGAGTCCGACCCCGCCGTCGTCTCGCATATCGTGCTCGGCGAGATCGCCAGCGTCACCGTCGCCCGCTGGTCGTCGGGCGTCAGGCCGTACTTCAGCACGGGGTAGTGCTTGCTTGTCCCGAAGTGCCACGGGTCCTGCGTCCCCGCCTGCGTGGTGTCCAGGTCAATGTCCCAGTCCTTGTAGATGTCGTTGTTGCCCGTGCCGTAGGCGGTCGGCGTCTGCAGCTGGCTCGTCGTCTTGCCCGTCCCCTGTCCCGTGGCGGTGATGCCGGAGGTGTCCGTGTCCCAGTAGGAGTCGGTGGTCGTGCCGGAGATGCGGGTGCTCACCAGGCCGCCCGCCTCCTTGGTGCCGTCGCCCGTCGCGGTGGGCGCGCCCGTAGAGTAGGAGGCGGTGATGTTGGCGGCCTGGAGCCCAACCATACCGCCCGCGGAGGCTCTTCCGGTGACGCTCAACGTGTCCGTCGCGTCGTAGTGGGCGGAAACGGCGCCGCGAGCGTAGGAGGCCCTCACGTTCCCGGCAAGGTATCCTACCAGGCCGCCCGCGTAGACGGTGCCCGAATTCTTCGCCTCCATGTCCGCCGCCACCGCGCCGCGCGCGTAGGAGGCGGTGATGCTGCCGCCTGTGTTCACGCGCCCCACCAGGCCGCCGGGCATAGTGAGGGGGATTGTCGCGGTGGACTTGGTGTAGGCCGTCACGTCCGCGTGGGAGAAGCTGGATACGATGTCGCCGTCCAGATCGCCCACAAGTCCGCCCACGTAGGAGGACCCGAGGGTGAGGGAGAAGGTCACCGTCTCCGTGGCCGACTTCCCGGCCCGCACCCGCCCCGTCGTGTAGCTGCCCTCGATGGTAACGCCGCTGCCGACCCGTCCCGCCAGCCCGCCCGTGTAGACCTTCGCGTTGCCGCCCGGGACCGTCGGACTGAAGGTGACGTCCACGTTCTCCAGCGACACGTTCTCGATCGTCTGGTCTGTGCCGTTCAGGTAGGCGAACAGGCCGGCGTAGGTGCCGGAGGTGCGGTCGATGTACAGGTTGGAGATTGTGAAGGTCTGGCCGTCGAAGTCGCCGGTGTAGGCGCTGCCGCTCACGCCGCCGATGGGCTCCCAGCCCGCGCCGGAGTTCCAGTATCTGTCGTCGCTGCGGGTGCCCTTCGTGCCGGTGTCGAAGTCCAGGTCCTTGGTCAGCTCGTAGCCCTTGCAGGGCGGGTTGCCGGTGTCGTTGGATGAAATGGTGGCGGCGCTCTCTGAGCAGCCCATGTTGTCCTCGGCGTTGGGGAAGGCCAGGTCGTATTTGGACTGGTCGGCCGCGTTGTCCGCCTGTCCGTCCCCGTCCAGGTCCCAGCGGATGGCGTTCAGCTTGGCCAGGGTGTCGACGCCTATCAGCCCGTTGTTGTCGTTGTCGTAGTCCACGTTCCCCGTGGTGGGCGTGGCGCTCACCGAGTCCGACGGCGTGGAGTCGTCGTAGCCCGTGGCCGTGGCGATTACGCGGAAGTAGTAGGTGGTGCCGCTCGTCAGCCCCGACGTTATCTTGTGCGTTGTGGCGCTATTGCCCGTCTTGGTAGCCGTGCCCGTGGGACTTGACCACGAGTCCGACGTGTGCCACTGCACGGTGTACCCCGTGGCGTCCGTCACCGTGTCCCAGTCCACCTGGACATTGGTGCCGTTCACCGACACCCTCACCCCCGTCGGCTTGGCGACGATGTCCTCGTCCGTGATGGTCAGGGACGCCCCGGTGGCGTTCACCCAGTTCCGGCCCGTCGCCGGCGTCAGCGTCACCGTATTGTCCGCGGCGTCCGTCCTGTTGTTCACCGCTCCCACCGTCAGCGTTCCGCTCGTGGAGCCGGCGGGTATGGTTATCGTCGACTTCGCCGTGTTGCCCGATTTGAGGGTGTAGACGGCGGCGCTGGTGCTGAACGTGAGGGTTACCGGGACCTCCTGCGCCGGGCTGATGGTGGCCGTCATCGTGGAGGAGGTCACGGGGGACGCGCCGCAGGCGTTCGCGTTCGTGCCGGCGGAGCTTTCGCAGATGCTGGTGGGCGAGAACGCCACGGTAACCGCCGCCCGCTGGTCCGCCGCCGTAAACCCATGATCGATGGCGGGGTACTGCTTGTTCGTCCCGAAATCCCACCCGTCCTGCGTTCCCGTTTGCGTGGTGTCCAGGTCGATGTCCCAGTCCTTGTAGATGTCGTTGGCACCGGTGCCGTAGGCCGTGGGCGTCTTCAATGCGCTGGTGGTCTTGCCCTCCGGCGCGTTCGAGTCCGTGTCGTCGGCGACGCCGGAGGTGGTGACGTCCCAGTAGCTGTAGTTGACCGTGCCGGACTGGGTGGCCGTGAAGCCGCCGGACGCGGTGGTCGCGCCGGTTCCCGTTCCGGACCCGCTGTGGCTTCCCGTGGAGAACGAGGCCGCAATGGTCGCGCCGCCGGCGTTCGTCGCGGCGAAGCCGCCCCGCGCGACCTTGTTGCCCTTGACCGTTCCGTCGCCGTGGGCGTAGGACGCGGTGATAGTGCCCTTGTTGTGGGAGACCAGGCCGCCGGCGTGGGCGGTGTTCGTCAGCGTCCCCGTGTCCGTCGTGGTGGCCGTTACGCTTCCGGTGGCGAAGCTGGCGGAGATGGTGTCGCTCGTGTCGTTGAGCGCGACGAGGCCGCCGGCGTGGGCCTCGTTGGCGTCGTCGGAGGTGGCGGTGACCTCCGCGCGGGAGTAGCTGGACACGATCGCTCCGTCGTTCCAAGCGACGAGGCCGCCGGCGTAGCCCTTGCCGGCGGACGTGCCGCCGCTTCGGGTCATGGCGACCTCGCCAAGCGAGCTGGACCCGCTGACGGTCCCGCTGTTCTTGCCCGCCAGCGCCCCCGCGTAGACCTCGTGGGTGGACGTGGTGGAGGTCAAGGCGGCGGCGACGTCCACGTCTTCCAGCTTGACGTTCCTGATCTCGCCGCCGCTGCCAATCACCCCGAACAGGCCCGCGTAGGCGCTGCCGCTGCTCGTAGTGGAGTCTATGAACAGGTTGGAGATCTTGTAGCTCGCTCTGTTGCCCTCGAACTCCCCGGTGTAGCCCGCCGTGGCGTCGCCGATGGGCGTCCAGCCCGCGCCGCTGTTCCAGTAGGTGTCGCCGGAGTCCACGTCGCCGTCGCCGTCCGTGTCGAAGTCCAGGTTCGCCGCCAGCTCGTAGCCCGTGCAGGCGGGGTTGCCGGTGGAGGAGATGGAGGCGGCCGTCTCGTTGCAGCCCATGTTGTCTTCCGGGTCGGGGAAGGCCGTCGCGTAGCCCGCGTTGGTCGAGACCCCGTCCCCGTCTAGGTCCCACCGGATCGCGTTCAGCTGCGCCAGCGTCTTGACCTCAATCAAGCCGTCGTTGTCCGCGTCGTAGTCCACGTCCCCCGTGGTGGGCGTGACGCTGACCACGTCCGACGGGACGGAATCCTCGTAGCCAGTCGCCGTGGCGATGATGCGGAAGTAGTACGTCGTCCCGCTCGTCAAACCCGATGTCACCTTGTGCGTGGTGGTCGAGCCGCTCGATATCGTTGTATCCGTCTTGGTGGCAAACGTGCTGGACGTGCTCTGCTGCACTGTGTAACCGCCCGCGAGGCTCACCTGCGTCCAGTCCACCTGGATCTTCGTCCCGTCCACGGAGAGCTTGACGCCCGTCGGCTTCGGTATGTCGTCGTCCTTGATCGTGATGGCAGGGACCGTCGACGCCTGCCGCAGGTGGCTGGATAGCGGCGACAGGTTGAGCACGTTGTCCGCCGCGTCGACGTTGTTGTTCACCGCCGTCAGCGTTGCGCCCGTGACCGTGGTGTCGCCGGCCGGGATGGTCAGCTCCGTCTTGTCGGAGGTGTAGGCGGCGTTGGTCGGGATGGTGTAGGAGATGTCCGTCGCCCACGCGGCGGAGAGGGTCGGCGTGATGGTGGTGGAAGTGACCGGGCTCGCGCCGCAGGCGTTGGTGTTCGTCCCCGCGGAGCTCTCGCAGATCGTCGCGTTCGAGACCGTCCACGTCACCGTCGGCACGCCTTGCAGCAGCGCGTGGGGCAGCGTCCGCACATGCAGCACCGGGTACTGGCTGGACGTGCCGAAGTCCCAGGGGTTGTCGTTCCCCGTCACGCCGTCCACGTTCACGTTCCAGCTGGCGTAGAGCGAGCTCCCCGTCCCGTAGGCCGTCGGCGTCTGCAATTCGCTGGTCGTCTTGCCCTCCGGCGCGGTCGTGCCCGTGTCGTCGGCGATGCCGGACACGTCCGTGTCCCAGTAGGCGTGGGCGACCGTGCCGTCCTGGTCGCCGATCAGGCCGCCGCGGTTGACCGTCGCGCCCGACGGCGTTCCGGTGGAGGTCACCGCGCCCTTGGACCAGGCGACGGTTATGGTGGAGCCGGCGGTGTTGTGGCCCACCAGCCCGCCGATGTCCACGGTGTATCCGGCGGTGGCGGACACGTTCCCCGTGGCGTAGACGGCCCTGATGGTCCCGGCGCTGTTGCGGCCCACCAGCCCGCCCGCGTCTATCTCGCTGCCCGTGTCCGTGCTGCCGGTGACGGACACGTTCCCCGTGGCGTAGCTGGCCTCCACGGTGCCTGAGAGGTTCCAGGCCAGCAGCCCGCCGACGATGGCGTCGCCGGAGCCGGCCGCCGTTGCCGTCACATTCGCGCTGGAGTAGCTCTTGCGGATGGTGCCCGCGGCGTTATTGCCCGTGAAACCGCCCGCGTAGGCGGTGCCGCCGCTGGCATTGGTCTGCTTGGCGGTGACGGAGCCGGTGACGTAGGAGTCGCTGATGGTTCCCTGGTTCCAGGCCGCCAGCGCCGAGACGAATACGTTGTCTGTGCCAGAGTTTTCGCCGGTGACGTTGACGCCGGTCAGGTACAGGTCTCGCACCGTGCCCAGTGTGCTTATGGTGCCAAACAGGCCAACGCTGCCTGCCGCGCTGGAGAAGGACCTGTTGATGAACAGGTTCTTTATCTCGTATTGGTTGCCTTCCAGTATCCCTGAATAGGTTTCTATCGGATTCCAGCCGTCGCCGCCGTTCCAGATGATGGCGTCTTCGTCGGTGTCCTTCATGCCGTCGCCGTCGAGGTCGACGTAGTCGTTGGTGTCTATGTCGCCGTCGCCGTCCGTGTCGAAGTCCAGGTCGCCGTCGAGCTCGTAGCCGTCGCAGGCGATGGGGCAACCCGAGTTCGCAGCCGGGCTGGGGTAGGCGGCCACCCAATCGGCATGACTGGAGTTGCCGTTGCCGTTGAAGTCGTGCCGGATGGCGTTCAGCTGCTCCAGATTGCTGACCTCAACCAGGCTGTCGTTGTCCTGGTCGTAGTCGATCCCGCCCGGCGACCCGGTATCCTCGTCCGCCGCCACGCTGTTCTCGTAGCCGGACTTGTAGGCGATGAGGCGCGCGGTGTAGGTGGTGCCGGCCGTCAGGCCGGATATGCTGGTGGTTGCGGTGGAGCCGCCCGTTATGGTGACCCGGCGGTTGGTGGTATCGTAGTCCTGCGCGCCGGACTTGTAGTCCAGGTAGTAGCCGTCGGGGGGGCCGGCGGTTACGGCGGTCCAGTAGGCGTAGAGCTTGGCGTCGTTCGCCTTGCCGCTGATGTAGAACCCGGTCGGCTTCGCCATGATGTCGTCGTCGGTTATCGTCAGCGTGGGCGCGGCGCCGCTCAGCTCCGCGTTGTGGTCTGCCGTGGGCGTGAGGGTCTGGACCATGTTGGCGTTGGAGGTCACGCCGCAGACGCCCGTGCCGCACTTCTGGTTGTTGATGGCGTTTATCGTGACCGACTCTGTGGTCGTGTTTCTGGGTATGGTGAAGATCCGGCTGTCGCCCGTCGCATACTCGTAGGCCGAGTCTCTCGGCGTCGGCAGGGTGATGACTATGTCGTATGTTTTGGCGGTGGACAGGGTCGCGGTGATGGTGCTGGAAGTGGCTCGCGTCGCGCCGCCCAGGGTGGATTCGTATATCGTCGTGGGCGAAGCCGTCAGGGTGAAAGTAGCCGGCTGTTGCTGGCTGTGGTTCTCCGCTGGAGAGCTGTACTTGATCGTCGGAAACTCGCTGTTCGTCCCGAAGTTCCACGGGTCGTCCGTTCCAGTGGTCACGTCGTCGTCGCTGTCCGCGTTGTCCAGGTCTATGTTCCAGTCCTTGTAGATCGAAGTGCCCGTGCCGTAGGCGGTGGGGGTCTTGAGCTCCGTCTCGGTCTTGTTGGTTACGCCGCTGGGAGTGGAGGCGTGGGTGGGGTTCGCGCCGCTGCCGTAGACGTCGTCGACGGTCCCTGCGCTGGAGCCGACGGCCTTGCCGTACTCGTCTGGATCGGGGCTGCGGACGCCGCCCGTCGCGCCCGGGTATATGGACACGTCGCCGGTGGCGTAGCCCGCGCGCAGGTTCCCGCCGCTCAGGATTTTGCCCGCCAGCCCGCCGGCGTCGGTTCCGTCGCTGGAGGTGTTCAGGTTGTCTGAGGCTGTCACGTCGCCCATCGCATAGACGGCGTGAATGTCGCCGGCGCTCTTGCCCACCAGGCCGCCAACATACCGCTCGCCGCTGTCGTCGAATAGGTGGCCTGAGCAGGGGGTGTTCGAACGGCAGATGGTCAGAGAGTTCTTCGCCTTCATGGTCACGTCGCCGGTGGCATAGGATGCGATTATCTTCGAGCCGCTGGACACGTCCCCCACAAGGCCGCCGACGGAGAGGTCCACAGTGTTGGTACCAACGATATTGTTGGCGACGATGACCTCGATGACGACGCGGGCGTAGGAGCCTTCGATGACGCCGCCGTCCAGCAGGTTGACCATGCCGCCGAAACGTACAGTGCCGGAGGTGGAGACATCGGCGGGTTTGACGATTCCGATGACGGAGACCTTGGTGACCTTGCCCTTGTCGTCCACCTTGTCGGCAAGTACGGCGCTCTGCGCGCCCTGCGCGTGCTTGCTTTCTATGGTCAGGTTCCTGACCTCGGCGGTGGTGGAGCCGCTGGCCGCGCCGATGGTCTGGAACAGGGGGCGGCGGTCCTGGTTGATGATCTCGTTGCCGTTCCCCTCGAAGGTCGTGTTCCAGACGCCGGGAACCAGGTAGCTCGTCCCCGCGTCCGCCGGACTGGCGGTGATGGTCAGGTCGGCGGTGATCTCGTAGCCCGCGCACGTGGTCGAACACCCCGATACCCCGCCGCCGAAGGCGGTGTTGTACTTGGTCGTCTGTGACTCCGGCGTTCCGTCGCCGTCCAGGTCCCACTGCATGGCGATCAACTGGGCGAGGGTGGTGACCTCGATGAGGTTGTCGTTGTCGCTGTCGTTGTCGCTCTGGGCCGTTACCTCTCCCGGCAGGGTCTCGGAGACGTACCCCGGCTCCCCTGTCGGCGCCGGTCCGCTCGGGCCGGCGTCGTTCACCGCCCGCAGCCGGAAGCGGTGCTCGAAGCCCCCGTCCAGTCCCGTGACTCTGTGGGAAACCGCCCCACCGCCCCCCATTGCCGTCCAACTCCACCACTCCGAGCCCGAATAGACTGTGCGGTGCCGATACTCGTACCCCGTGATTGAGTCGTCCCCCGGATCGTCCCAGGAGAGAATGACGCTTCGGCCGTCCTCCCCCGCCACGGCCATCACTCCCGTGGGAGCCGCCGGCGGCTGGGCGGTGGGGGTGGGGATGGGGATGGGGATGGGGGTGGGGGTGGGGGTATAGGGGCCGGCTGGGGCGGAATTCGTCCAGTTGCTCCAACCCCTGTCGTTACCGGCCCGCACGCCGACCATGTACGTCTTGGAGTTGTCCGTCCCGCTTATGGTGATGCTGACCGCGGCATGGTCCAGGGCGGCGAGGGACCAGCTTGCGCCGTTGTCGGAGGAGTAGGTGACGTGGTACTTGGTGGCACCGGCGGGCGCAGTCCAGTTCGCTGATACCGTGCCGTCGCTTCGGGTTACGTTGACGCTGTCGACCGCGCGGGGCGGCGGCTGGGCGAGGGCTTGCCTGTCACTTACCCCCGGCACGAGCAGAAGCGCAAGCGCGGCAAGCAACGCCAAGGGAAGGGAAAGTTGCCGCCTCCAGATGCCCATGGGCAGTGAAGACGGTTGGATGAGGATCATCTCGCCTTACCAAGTTTCACATGCACCCGAAACCTTAGCAGGCTTTTCGATGACTTTAGATGACGTTATGGCCATACTGCTTACGTTTCGATTACTATCTGCTGAGATCGTGGTATGATCACCCCGGCGGACGGGCGTGTCGCGACTGCGGCGCGCCCCTGAGGGCAGCACCGCCGGAGGGGAGAGAAGTTGACGCAACCGGGCGAACGAGACCGACAGATTGCGGCGCTGCGGGACAGGCTCTCCCGGCTCAGCCGCGCCAGCCTGCGCATCAACGAGAGCCTCGACGTCGAGGCGGCTCTGCAGGGCGTCCTAGACGGCGCCCGTTCCGTGACGGGAGCCGCCTACGCGCTGATCACCACCCTGGACGACTCGGGCGAGATAGAGGACCACCTTGTCGCGGGTATAGGCGCCGACGACGCGGGGCGACTGTGGCAGGACCCTGATGGACCGAGACTGTTCGAGCACATCAACGCGCTCTCAGGACCGCTGAGGGTCGGAGAACTCGAGGACCTGACAAGGGCGATAGGCGTTCTGGATTTCCGCCCACCCGTGACTATCACCGCCTTCATGGCGGCCCCGATACTCCACCAGGGTGTGCGTGTGGGCAACATCTGCGTGGCGACGGATGATCCGGGCAGGGAGTTCACCGGGGAAGACGAGGAGACGCTGGTGATGTTCGCCGCACAGGCGGCGCAGGTCATCGCCAACGCCCGCAGGCACAGGGATGAGAAGCGCGCCAGGGTCGGCCTGGAGACCCTGATCGACATTTCCCCCGTGGGCGTAGCCGTGTTCGACGTGGGGACCGACGCTCCGGTGACGTTCAACCAGGAGGCGAGGAGGATAGTCGACGACCTGCGGAACCCGGAGCAGCCGCCGGAGGAGCTTTTCGAGCTGCTGACCATCCTGCGCGCCGACGGGGGGGAGGTTTCACTGGCGGAGTTCCCCCTGGCCGAAGTCCTGAGCACGAGCGAGACGGTGCGGGCCGAGGAGATAGTGATGGAGGCGCCCAACGGTCGGAGCGTGACGGTGCTGCTCAATGCCACCCCCATCCGCTCCGAGGAGGGCGAGGTGGAGTCGGTCGTCGTCACCATGCAGGACATGACGTCCTTGGAGGAGGTGGAGCGGCTGCGGGCCGAGTTCCTCGGCATGGTGAGCCACGAGCTGCGCATGCCTCTGACCTCCATCTGGGGCTCGGTGATGGCCATGCTCGACGGGACGGAGGGCATGGACCCCGCCGAGATGCGCCAGTTCCTGCGCATCATCCTCGAGCAGGTCGGCAGCATGCGGGACCTGATCGGCGACTTGCTGGACGTGGCGCGCATCGAGACGGGAGAGTTGCCGGTAGACCCGGAGCCGGCGGAGGTGACCGCGCTGGTGGACCGGGCCCGGCGCGCCTTCCTGAGCGCCGGGGGCAGGAACAACCTTGACATCGATCTGGCGCCGGACCTGCCCCTGGTGATGGCGGACCGCCGCCGGATCGTCCAGGTCATCGGCAATCTCCTGACGAACGCCGCCAGGCACTCGCCGGAGGCGTCCGCCATCAGGGTCTGCGCCGAGCGGGACGACCTCCACGTCCAGGTCTCGGTGGTGGACGAAGGCAGGGGTATATCCACCGAGCGTCTGCCCAACCTGTTCCGGAGGTTCTCCCGCCGGGACGACTCCGATCCGGGGGGCGACACCGGCCTGGGACTGGCCATTTGCAAGGGAATCGTCGAGGCTCACGGAGGCCGAGTCTGGGCCGAGAACGAAGGACCGGGCCTGGGCGCGCGGTTCACCTTCACCATCCCCGTGATCGAAGAGGCCGCGGCCGAACGCCGCAGGCCCCCAGAAGGCTGGCGGCAGCAGACGGCAGATGCGGAGCCCATCCTCGTGGTGGACGACGATCCCCAAACGCTCCGGCATGTCCGGAAGGCGCTCTCAGACGCCGGCTACCGCCCGATTGTCACCGCCGAACCCGAGGAGGTGATCCCCATTGTGGAGGAGCAGCGTCCCCACCTGGTCCTGCTCGACATGATGCTGCCCGGCTCCGATGGGGTCGAGTTGATGAGGAACATCATCGCAGTAGCCAACGTGCCGGTGATCTTCCTCTCGGCCTACGGGCGTGACCAGGTCGTTGCTCGGGCCTTCGAGGGCGGAGCGGCCGACTACATCGTCAAGCCCTTCTCGTCAACCGAGCTCGTCGCCAGGGTCCGAGCGGCTCTCCGGAGACTTGCGGAGGCCAACCGGTCCGAGCCGTCGGAGGCCTACGTGCTGGGCGATCTGGCCATCGACTACGCCCAACGGCTGGTTACCGTCGCCGGGCGGCCGGTGCAATTGACGGCCACCGAATACCGGCTGCTCTTCGCGCTGTCGGTCAACGCCGGGAGCGTGCTGACCCATGACCAACTGCTGCTAAAGGTCTGGGGGGCCAAGAAGCCCGGCAATCTGGGTGCGCTCCGCACCCACCTGAGAAGGCTCCGCAGCAAGCTAGGCGAGGACGCGACCGACCCCACCTACTTCTTCGCGGAGCCCAGGGTCGGCTACCGGATGGCGAAGGGGGAGACGCAGTAGACCTGCGACGAGGGATCGTCCTGAGCGCCAGAGCCGCCGCCTGACGACGGCTCCGGGTGCCCGGGGGCCGTCGGCGGCCTTCTCGATCCGGCGTCGGCCTCGACCGCTTGCAGGGGGAGACGGGCTTCGACATCGGGCGGCCCGCAGGGAGGCTGCCCGGCGTCGAGCCCCCCAGCCGCGAGGTCGTCGACCTCTTGCGCGACGAGCCGGACCCGGCGGCGTCTATCTCAGGCGCTAGGGCGCTGCGCGCGCCGCCTCGGTGGCGTAGGCGCGCCGGTAGTCGGCGGGCGTGTTGAGGTCGAGCCGCACGGCCGGGTCGTCGATCTCCACGCGGAGCGCGCGGCCCGCGTGGCGGGAGATCACCTCCCTTATGCCCTGACCCTCCTCGGTGATCGCGGCCAGTTCGGGCCCGAGCCGCGCGTCGAACGCGATGGGGTGGCCGCCGCGCCCGCGATGGCGTGGGGACGTGACCGCCGCTTCCCCGGCGAGGTGGGCCCCGATCACCGCCCGTATGATCGCCGCCGGGCGTGGCTGGTCCACGGCCAGGAGCACTATCGCGGCGGCCGCCGGGTCAACCGCACCGAGGCCGGCCCTTATCGAGGTCGTCTTGCCGGCCGCGTAGTCGGGGTTGCCAACGGCGACAGCGCCCGCCGCGCGGGCGAGCGGCGCCACCTCATCCCCCCGGAAGCCCACGACCACCACGACCTGGTCCGCGCCGGCGGCAGCCAGCTGGGCGACCTGGTACTCGACGAGGGTTACATCGCCGCCGCGGCCGGACGGCCAGGCAAGCAGGGGCTTGGGTCGGCCCATGCGGGTCGATTCGCCGGCGGCGGTGAGAATCGCAGAGACGGTCACCGCGCCCCCGGGCCCGCAGGGCCGGGCGCTGGAGCCGCCGGGTCCGGGGCTCAGCCCGGGGCCGCGGCGGTCTCCGGGGCCCGCCCGGGAGCCGACGCCGCCAGGTGCTTTGCGCAGATCCTGTCGATCATCGCGTCGTCTAGCTTCATCGGCGCCCCGGTCCCGCCCAGGCGGAACATGAGCATCTCTGAGACGACGCTGACGGCGATCTCGTCCGGGGTGCGGGCGCTGATGTCCAGCCCGATCGGCGCGCGCAGCTCGCGCAGCCGCTCGGGCGACACCCCCATCCCGAGCAGGTCCTCGTAGATCATGATCGTCTTGCGCTTTGAGCCGAGCAGGCCCACGTACCTGGCCGGAGTCGCCGCGGCTGCCGCCAGCGCCACGTTGTCGTAGCGGTGGCCGCGGGTCGCGATGACGATGAACGTGTTGGGGTTGACGGGCAACTCCGGGATGGCCTCCTCGGGCCTTGCCGCGACCGTCGCGACCGCCTCCGGGAAGCGCTCCGGGTTGGCGAACTCCTCGCGGTCATCGGTGACGTAGACGTGGAAGCCGAGTCCAGCAGCCAGAGGCGCTATCGCCTTTGAGACGTGCCCGCCTCCGGCCAGGACCAGCCGCGGGGGAGTCGTATAGGCCTCGATGAAGTACTCCGACCCGCACTCGGCCGCGACGTACTCGCTTCGCCCGTGGACCATCAGCTCGCCGGCGCGCGCCGCCGCGTCGCGGTCCAGGTCCGCCGAGCCCAGCGTGCCCTCCGACGAGCCGTCGTCGCGCAGGAGCAGCTTCGCGCCGGGGGCCGCGCCCGCGCCTGCGGGCCTTACCATGGAGGCTAGGGCGACCGCGCCGCCGCCCTCGTAGGCGCGGCCGATCTCCTCTGCGTGGGAGAGCATCTCCTCGGGCCGGTAGACGGGATCTATCAGGAAGTACATCGTCCCGCCGCAGATCAGCCCGTCCTCCGCGGCGAGGTCCTCGTTGAGCTGGTACTCGCGGTGCTGGGCCGCGCCGCCCCTGCCCAGCAGCTCGCGCGCAGCGAACCAGATGTCGCCCTCGACGCAGCCGCCGCCGAGCGTGCCGACGCCGGAGCCGTCCTCGCGCACCAGCAGCTTTGCGCCGGGCTTCTGGGGGGTCGAGCCCTTGGTGCGCACGACCGTCGCGACGACGGCCCTGCGGCCCCCGCCGAACTCCCGCACTGCCTCCCTGAAGACCTCCCTCATGCTAGAGAGTATAAGCCCACGGCGGCGCGCGGCGCGCTAGAGGCGCAGAGACCCCTCAAGGCGGCGCCGGCCCCGGCAGGGGCCGACCACGGCCATGCTTAGCCCCTCGGACACGAACAGGGAGCGCGCCGCGCGGTCCAGGTCGTCGCAGGTGAGGGCGTTAAGCCTCGCGACCGCCTCGTCGGGCCCCAGCACCTCGCCGGACAGGGTCTCCTGGGCGCCGAACCACGACGAGACGGCGCGCGTGTCCTCCATGCCCATCATCAGCCGGCCGGCGGCCAGGCGGCGCGCCCGCTCGAGCTCCGCCTCCGGCACGCCCTCCCGGATCGACGCGAGCTCGGCGATGATCGTGTCCGCCGCCTCGTAGACGCGGCGCGGCTCGGCGCCGGCGTTCACCTGGAAGGACCCGCAGTCGCGGTAGTGGGTGACCGAGGAGTGGACGTCGTAGGCGAGGCCCCGCCGCTCGCGGACCTCAAGGAACAGCCGGCTGCTCATCCCCTCGCCCAGCGCGACGCTGAGCATGTCGTGGGCGTAGCGGTCGGGGTGCGAGAGCGACACGCCCGGCAGGCCGATCGACAGGTGCGCCTGCTCGGTGCGCCGGTACTCCATGCTGACCATCGGGCTGCGCGATAGCCCCGCGAACTCGGCGCACTCGGGGGCGGGCCCGGGCTCCCACCCGGCGGTGAGGCGGTCGAGCCGGGACGCGACCCAGTCGTGGTCGACGGCGCCCGCCACGCTGACGACCATGTTCGACGGCGTGTAGTGGCGCTCGAGGTGGCCGCGCAGGACCTCGCGGCTCAGGCCCGCAACCGTGCCGGCCGTGCCGGCGATGTCCCGACCGAGCGAGTGGCCGGGCCAGAGCATGCCGTCCATGAGCGACTCGACCTTGTAGTCCGGGCTGTCGTGCATCATGGCCAGCTCGTCCAGGACGACGGCCCGCTCGCGCTCGACCTCCTCTGCGGCCATCAGGGGGTTCCTGAGCAGGTCGATCAGCAGGTCGAGGCTGTCGCCCACGTAGGGGTGGGGCACCTTGCACCAGTAGACGGTGAACTCCTGCTCGGTCTCGGCGTTCAGCACGCCGCCGACGCCCTCGACCGCGCCGCTGATCATCTCTGGGTCGGGGCGCGACTCAGTGCCCTTGAAGAGCAGGTGCTCGAGGAAGTGGGAGGCCCCGGCAAGGTCGTCGGGCTCATGCCTCGAGCCGACGCCCACGAACACGCTGATCCCCACCGACCGGGCATGGGGCATGCGGCCCGTGACGACGCGCAGCCCACAGTCGAGCGTAGTGAGCCGGTGGAAAGGTCCCGAGGGGGCGGCCCTGCTAGCTGCGCTCGTCGGCATCGGCGGATTCTAGCACCGGCTTGCGCACGGGCCTGGCAAGCCGGCCAGCGGGGCGGTCTCACCCAGCCCGGGTTCGGCGCCACTCCCTGCAGCATGGGGAGGTTCCCAGGTCTCCGCCGCAGGCTTACACCCAGCGCTCGCCGTGGACTACATCCGGCTTTCGGCCCGCCGTGGCCATCGCGGAAGGAACTGTGGGAATCTGCGGGGCCTCGCACGGCGACCCTGCCCTGCGCGGCAGGATCCGCCAGGACTGGATATTCCCAGCCGACGGCCACGGAAGGCCTGCCTGGCACGGGAGATGCCACTCGAGGCATAAGCCTCCACGGGATCGCGGAGCATGCCCGGAGCGGAGGGCGCCGACCGATCCCGCGTCCCGGGTACGGCGTTCTAGAATGTCTTGGGACGTTCGCCAGCACTCGCGGAGTACGAATCCTTACCCATGTAGGCTGGCGTACACGAGCATCCCCACGCGATGACCTGCAGGAATGGCATATCGATCAGCGATCTGAGCGGCAAGTCCGCTCTGCTGACGCGCGCAACGGCGGATGAGGTACTGGCTGGGCCCAAGCCCTCTCAGTTCGCTCCCGGCTCTCAGATCGTCATCGACTTCACCACTGTAAAGGGGGTGTCTCCTTCCTTCATCAGCCGACTCATCGGCGGCCTCAGACTCAAGTACTCTGCCCCCTCAAGCCGGCTGTCCCTGTGCTTCCTGCGGATGCCCACTCCCGCTTCGGAAAAATACTTCGCGGTGGGGCGAAGCCACGATATGTTTCTGGACGAGGCGTCCGCCGGCGAATGGCATTTCACCGAATCGAGGGGGTAGGGCTCTTCGCCTTCAGGACCCGCACAGGACAATCGCTCCCCCTTGAGCGCGCAGTTGGCGACCTTGGTCCAGATCGTGGCGGGTCCGGCCACGAGCAGATTGCACGGCCTCATGCGCCGCATCGAGCACGTGGCGCGGGAACACCTCATATTCCCCGTGGATACTGAACCTGCGCCGAGTCCAGCACGTCCTGCCGGAAGTACGGGCTGATGTCCGCAGGCGTCCGCGGATCGGCCTTACGCACCGAGAACAACTTGGACAGCTCTATCTCCATTTGAGCGACTCCCAGCAGCCCCGGCGTCCGCCCAGGCTCGAACTCGACCAGCACGTCAACATCGCTCTCCGGCCCGAAGTCGCTGCGCGGCGCGGAGCCAAATGTGGAGAGCCGCTTGATCCCGTGCTCCCGGCACAACGCCGCAAGGGCGTCGCGCGGCACTGATGGCCGTGAATTCATGTTTCCTCTGCAGTTCCAGACGTCACTTCAGGCCGCTCCGATCGAGGCAGTCGCTCACCGCCTCGCGTCCCCGCAGCGAGTCCCGGTCGTTGCCCTGTCATGTCGTCCGCCCGCGTGGATGAACCGCGGCAACTTGGAAATCATCGCAAGTCTGACCTGCGGGAGCCGTTCCCGGCTCCCGGACCGATTCGACCGTCTTCCCGTGGGCATCGCCCTCCCGCCGCGCGGCGGGTACCGTGGGAACCGGTTGCCGATACGCTTCGGGACATCGGCTGCGATTCGCCGCTCATAGACGATCACGCGGAGCCGTCCGGCATGCGATCGCCTAGGGGCCGCGCCGCAGGGCTCGCCGGCGCAAGGGCCCTCCTCCGCGTTTGAAGGGCCGCGGCCGACGGCAATACAATTGACCGGTTGGAGAGCGACCGGGCCGGGCCCGCAGTCGACCGTCCGCATGATAGCCGGGGGCAGTATCAGGTGCTGAGAAAGCTGGGCAGGGTCAACCGTACGAGGAAGCCCGAGGAGGGCGTGCCGCCGGGGCAGTTCACGACGGAGAAGTTCCCCGTGCTGACGTTCGGGCGCGCTCCCCATGTCGACCCGAACGAGTGGAGGTTCCGGGCCTTCGGGATGGTCGAGCAGGAGACGGCCCTCGACTGGGACGCGTTCCTGGCCCTTGGGCGCGTGTCGATCGACGCCGAGTTCCACTGCGTGACGCAGTGGAGCCGGCTGCGCAACACCTGGGAGGGTGTACCGTTCCGGGCGGTGCTAGGGGCGGTGCGGCCGCTGCCCGATGCCAGGTACGTGATGGTCCACAGCTACGGCGGCTACTCGACCAACGTGGCCCTGAGCGTGCTCGACGACGACGACGTGCTCTTCGCCCACCGCCACGACGGCGAGGACCTGTCGCGCGAGCACGGCGGGCCGATGAGGCTGGTGGTGCCCAAGCGCTACGGGTGGAAGAGCGCCAAGTGGGTCAGCGGGCTGGAGTTCATGGCCGAGGACGCGCCCGGCTTCTGGGAGGTCCGCGGATACCACATGGAGGGCGACCCGTGGAGGGAGCAGCGCTTCCGCGAGGACCTTTGGTGAAAAGAAAGAGGCCCGCTCCGGGGAGCGGGCCTCTCGTCGTGGTCGGTAGGGGTTAGGCCTATGCGGCCGCGGTCCTCTTGGCCGTCCTGCGCTCGCGGGACCGGGCCGCGGGCGCGTCGTCGCCGTACTGCATGTGACCGCACTGCAGGCACTCGAGGTACGAGCCGTACACGTCTCGGTTGGAGTGCATGTCGCCCCTGCACCTGGGACAGTTCTTTAGCCTGAGCATCTCTTCCTCTCCTCACATTCCGCCAACCGGCCCGACTGGCCGGGCAGCCATTATTCACCCTCGCGAGTATCCCGTTAACCGATTTTGGTTGATATTGAATATCCGTTCCTGCGATGAAGGCCGGGCCAGCGGCCCCGGGCCATGCGCCCCCTCGGGTGGCATCATGTGCACTGCTGCAACTATATAAATTGACACGCTCCATATCAAGTCCATATACTCTCGACATGGATTCTCTCGGCCGTCGGCCGGTGATTGATATAACGCGGCCCCGGTGCGCGGGTTAGGCCGGGGAGCGATGGCAAGTTGAGGGACGCCCGCCCGTCGAGGGGCCCTACCGCCTACCACGCCGGCAGCGACGGCGTGTACGTGATCAGCGTGGCGGCGCGCATCCTCCAGATGCACCCGCAGACGCTGCGCAAGTACGAGCGGGCCGGGCTGGTCTCGCCGTTCCGGACCGGCGGGATGCTCCGGCTCTACTCCGAGGAGGACCTGGCCCGGCTGCGGCTCATAAAGCACCTGGTGGGCGACCTGGGCCTGAACCTGGCGGGCGTGGAGCTGGTGCTCAACGTCTTCAACGGCCTGCTGAGGATGCGCGCGAGGGCCGAGCGCACGCGCGGGCGGTCCGACCTCGGGCGCGTCGTCGACGAGAGCCTGGCCGAGATGTTCGAGATGCTGGGCGTCGGGCCCGGATAGCGGCGGCGGCGAGATGAGCGAGACGGACAGGGACGATCCAAGGGACCAGGGCGGGCCGGCCGAAGAGACCGCGGCCGAGGCCTGCGGCCAGAGCGCCGAGCTCGAGGAGGCCCTTCGCGAGAAGGACCAGTTCAGGGCCCTCGCCATGCGGGCGCAGGCCGACCTCGAGAACTACCGGCGCCGGGCCGCAGACGAGCGCGAGGAGCTGCGCCGCCACGGACAGTCCCGGCTCATCCTCAAGGTGCTGGGCGTCTCCGACGACATGGCGCGAGCCCTGGAGCACATCCCCGGGGACGCGGTGGCCCCGGGGTGGCGCGACGGTCTGGAGATGGTGCGGCGCGGGATCGACCACCTGCTAGAGACCGAGGGCGTGGCACAGATCGAGGCGCTGGGGGCGCCGTTCGATCCGGCCAGGCACGAGGCGGTCTCCTTCGAGGAGACGGCCGGGGCCCCGGCCGGGTGCGTCACCGCCGTGATAAGACAGGGATACACGTACGGAGGACGGGTGCTTCGGGCCGCGCAGGTCGCGGTCGCCAAGGCCCCGCCGTCCGAGGCAGACTGACCGGGAGGAGAGGCGAGATGCCGAAGGTACTGGGAATAGACCTGGGGACGACCAACTCGTGCATGGCCGTGATCGAGGGGGGTGACCCGTCGGTGCTGGAGAACTCGGAGGGGGCGAGGACGACCCCCTCGGTGGTAGCGGTCAACCCGAAGAGCGGCGAGCGGTACGTGGGCCTTACCGCCAAGCGACAGGCGGTGACCAACCCCGAGAACACAATCCACTCCGTCAAGCGCTTCATGGGCAGGCGGCACGGCGAGGACGCGATCAGGCGCGACGCGGACCTGGTCCCGTACCGGGTGTCCGGCGCGGCCAACGGCGACATCGCCGTCGGCATGGCCGACAAGACGTACGCGCCGCCGGAGATCTCGGCGATGATCCTGCAGAAGATGCGGACCGACGCCGAGGCCAAGCTCGGCGAGAGCATCACCCAGGCGGTGATCACGGTCCCCGCCTACTTCGACGACAGCCAGCGCAACGCGACCAAGGACGCCGGCCGCATAGCGGGCCTGGAGGTGCTGCGCATCATCAACGAGCCGACCGCAGCCTCCCTGGCGTACGGCCTCAACAGCGAGGGCGAGGAGACGATCGCCGTCTACGACCTCGGCGGCGGCACCTTCGACATCACCATCCTGCAGATAGGGGACGGCGTGTTCGAGGTCAAGGCCACCAACGGCGACACGCACCTGGGCGGCGACGACTTCGACCTGCGCATCATCGACTGGATCGCCGACGAGTTCAGGCGCAGCGACGGCATCGACCTGCGGACGGACCCCATGGCCCTGCAGCGCCTCAGGGAGGCCGCCGAGCGCGCCAAGATCGAGCTCTCGACCCTGATGCAGACCGAGATCAACCTGCCGTTCATCACCGCCGACGCCGCCGGGCCCAAGCACCTTGCGATGACGCTCACCCGCGCGAACCTCGAGAACCTGGTCGCCGACCTGGTGGACCGCTCCATCGGCCCGTGCCGAAAGGCCCTCGAGGACGCCGGCGTGGGCGCTCCGGGGATCGATGAGGTGATCCTGGTGGGCGGCATGACGCGGATGCCCGCCGTCCAGAAGGCGGTCGTGGACCTGTTCGGGAAGGAGCCCAACCAGGGGGTGAACCCCGACGAGGTCGTCGCGGTCGGGGCGGCAATCCAGGGAGGCGTGCTCCAGGGCGACGTGCAGGACCTGCTTTTGCTGGACGTGACCCCGCTCACGCTCGGCATCGAGACCCTCGGCGGGGTGACCACGCCGCTGATCCCGCGCAACACCACCATACCCACGGCCAAGAGCGAGACCTTCACCACGGCGGCGGACGGGCAGACCAGCGTCGACGTGCACGTCCTGCAGGGGGAGAGGACCAACGCGGCCGACAACAAGACCATAGGGCGCTTCATGCTCGACGGGATACTCCCCTCCCCGCGCGGCACGCCGCAGATCGAGGTCACCTTCGACCTCGACGCCAACGGCATCCTCAACGTCTCGGCCAAGGACAAGGGCACCGGCAAGGAGCAGAAGATCACGATCACCGCCTCCTCGGGCCTGTCGGACGACGAGATCGAGCGGATGGTGGGCGACGCCGAGGCCCACGCCGCCGAGGACGAGGAGCGCCGAAAGGCGGTCCAGGCGCGAAACGAGGCCGAGTCCGCCGCCCACGCCGCCGAGAGGATGATCGCAGAGCACAAGGACACGGTGCCCGAGGACGTCAGGCGGGACATCGAGGAGAAGGTGGCCGCGGTGCGCGCCGCCATCGCGGCCGACGACATGGGCCGCATAAACGTCGCGGCCGCCGAGCTGCAGACCGCCGTTCAGAGGGCTGGGCAGGCCGTCTACGGCCAGCAGGCCGGACCCGGCGCGCCCCCGCCCCCCGGGGCGGGTGGGCCGGCCGACGACGCCGGCGACGACGGCACGATAGAGGGGGAGTTCAAGGAGGTCTAGCCGCGGCCCGTCCCGGCGTGCGACCCGGGTCGCGGCAAGGCCACCCAAGGCTGACGAACGCCTCCGAGTCGGGCCCCGCCCCGGATCAACTCGACCCCCAGTCCGAGCCGATCACGGTCCGGTCCGTAGAAGGATGTTTGGCGGTAGAGAGCGCCGGCCTATCGGCGCGGCTTTGCACGCCCCAAGGCGGCGCTCTTGCACGCCGCCTTGGGGCACGAGATGATCAGGGCACGTTCAGCTATTGCGTGCCACTACCAGGATGACTTGGTCGCCCTAAGTACAGCCCTCGAAGGCAGGCTCAGCTGCGCCAGCTCATCGTCGGTCATCTCCCTCACCGTGCGCAGGACCAGCTGGCGCAGATCCTCGGTATCCGATGACGAAGACCACTGCCTTGGCGGCCGCTCGACTGCCGACGCTGCGAACAGGTCCTGCGGGGGCTCCAGTCCGGAGTCCTCAAACCAGTCCAGCAGGTAGCGGTGCACCTTGTCCCGCAGGAAGCCGTTCCACTGGCCTATCAGGGGGCGCGGCAGGTGCGATGTCGGGAGCTGGTTCTGGATCCAGGTGTCGAGCTGATACTCCTCTTCCGGCGTAATCGGCCTGGACTCGATGTCGGCGATGAACTCCTCTCGCCACTCCTGGTGACTCCCCTGGCTGACGGTTGGGATGACCGGGCTGTCGTCCCCCGGCCTGCTGGGCCGGGCCTTTCCCTCGACCTCGTCCCAGACGTACTGGGTCCGGCTGGAGTAGTCGAGCGCGGCGCGCCACAGGTCGCTGCGCACCCTCGGGCGACCCGACGGCGCGCCCCTGTGGGGGCTGTGCTGGGGGCTGTGCGCGTTGCGCACGGGCACCGGCATGTCCGGCTCCATCTGCCGCAGTTCGACGACCGGCGGGAAGCTGGACCTGTCGAGATCGACGAGGTCGTCATACTCCGACATGAAGCCCGTGAAGGTCGCGGCGCCGTACGCCGCCTCGTCGAAGGTGTTGCCGGTCAGTGCGAGCAACCGGTTCTTGAGAACCGCGGTCGTCATCCTGTACCAGTCGGGCTTGCCGGCATCCCTAGCCTGTTCAAACGCCTGCAGTATCAACTGCCTGCCATCTTCCATATTCATCACCTGGCTGCCTCCTTTTGCCTAGCCGGCGCCATTATCCCCGAGCCCGCGGTCCTTGGCAAGTCATACCCCTGGAGAAACCGGTGCATCGGCATCCCGAAACTGCGGTCAACTAAGGGTGCACCCCTCGAGTCTCTCGGGACAAATGTCCGCCCCACGAGCCGCGCGTTCGCGGGCGAGAGAGCGCCGGTGTGAAGAGCGTCGGGCCGGCGTTCTAGGCCCCGCCGAAAGGCCCCGGTGCGGCAGCCCCCGACCCGACCCGCCCGGGCGCAGTCTGGGGAACCGCCGGCGGCCCGGAATCTCAGTAGCTCTTGGTGTCCAGCACCCAGCGCGTGAGCGGGCTGGGCGAGGGCGAGGTCAGCACGTTCACCACCGAGGGGCGATCGGACTCCAGCGCACGGGCCAGGGCCGGGCCCAGATCTGCCGGATCCTCGACGAGCTCGCCCCGCGCGCCCAGGGCCTCTGCGACCAGGTCGTACCGGGTGCCCGGACGCAGCTCGGTCGCCACGGGGCGGCCGAAGAACTCGACCTGCTGGTGGTAGTCGATGCCCCAGACCGAGTCGTTGCCCACCACGATGACGGCCGGTATGCCGTGCCGCACGGCGGTGTCGAGCTCGAAGCCGTTGAAGCCGAACGACCCGTCGCCGGCGATCACCACCACCCGCGTCTCCGGCAGCGCGGCCTGGGCCCCGATGCCGAACGGTATCGCCCACCCCAGCATCCCCATCACGCCGTTCGTGAACCACCGGTCCCTTCGGCGCGACGGAAGGTAGGCGGCCCCATAGAACCCCACGTCCGCCCCCTCGAGGACCACCGCCGAGTCCGGGCCGAGCAGCCCCTCGAGCGCGGCATGCACCGCCATGGTGTGGATGCCGGGGCCGGACCCTGCAAGCGCGGACAGCTCGGCCCTCTGGCGGGCCGCGCTCTCGGCGAGCTCGGCGACCAGCGCCTTCTCGGTCCAGCTCCGGCCCTCGGCCGCCGCGGCCAGCTGCGCCGCCACGGCTCGGGGGTCGGCGGCGATCCCCACGTCGGGACCGCGGGTCCTGCCGATCACCGCGGGCTCGGGGTCCACCTGCACTATGCGGGCGCCCCCGGCGACGGCCGGGGGCCCGCCGAAGTCCAGGGTGAAGTCGAGCTTCTTTCCCAGCAGCAGCAGCGCGTCCGCCGTGCCTATCAGCCTCGCCGGATCGACCGCGCGCGCGTCGGCGAGGCCGAAGCAGTACGGGTGGTCGTCCGAGATCACCCCGCGCGCCGCCTCCTCGGTGAGCACGGGAATGCGCGTCACCTCGGCCAGGCGGTCCAGGTCCCCCTGCCGAAGCGTCCAGGCCCCGTTCCCGGCGACGATCGCCGGGCGCTGCGCCGAGGCAAGGATGTCCAGCGCGGCCTCGACGGACGCGGGGGACGCCTGGGCGGGCGCCGGGGGGCCGGCCAGCGCCGCGGGGTGCGGGCGCACGGCGGCCTCGTCGACCGAGGCGGTCTGGACGTCGACCGGGATCGTCAGGTGAGCCGGCCCGCGCCGGCCCGAGGTCGCCGCCCGGAAGGCCCGCGAGACCATCTCCGGTATGCGCTCGGGCTCAGCGACCATCAGCGAGCACTTGGTCACCGGGGCCGCCATGCCGACCTGGTCGATCTCCTGGGCCGCCCACTGGCCCAGCCGGGGGCGGGCCGCGCAGCCGGAGATGTTGACCAGGGGCGACTCGAGCTGGTGCGCGAAGGCCAGGCCGGGTATGGCGTTGGCGTGGCCGGGCGTCGTGAACATTGAGACCCCCACCCCGCGGATCCGGCCCCAGGCGTTGGCCATGTCGACCGCGCCCTGCTCGTGCCTCGTGTCGATGAACCGAAAGCCGTCGGCGGCCATCCTGTCCATCAGCGCCAGCGTGTGGTCCCCGGCGATCGCGAAGACCGTGTCCACGCCCCAGTCCGACAGCGACCTTGATATGAGCTGCGCTCCCGTCACCTTTCCCATGCTTCACCTCCGGTCATGGCGCCCCATCCTAGGCGGTGCGCATGCCGTGCGCCGGGAAGATCAGGGAGTGCACGGCCCCGACCCCGGACTCGGCGTACTCGCGCGCCCTTCGGCGAACGTCTTCGGATATCGGCAGGTCGTCTGGGTCGGCGAGCGCGGCCACGGCGTGCCGGGAGGCGTACGGCTCGGGGATGGCCGGGGCCAGCTCCTGGCCGGACATGATCGCGAACGCCTGCGCCCAGCAGCGCGCCACCGCCTGCAGGTCGTAGCCGCCCCCGCCTAGGGCCAGCCACCGGTACGGCATCGCCGAGAACGCCCTGACCACCTCGGCAAAGCCCTGGACCGTCTGGGCCAGGTGGGTTATCGGGTCCCTGAAGTGCGTGTCCACGCCGAGCTGCGTGACCAGGACGTCGGGGGAGAAGCGCTCGATGAGCGGCGGCACCACCTGCCGGAAGGCCCACAGGTACGTCTCCGGGTCCGTGTACGGGAACAGCGGCAGGTTCACCGAGAATCCGCGCCCCACGCCCGCCCCCGTCTCCTGGGTCCAGCCGGTTCCCGGGAACAGGTACGCCCCCGACTCGTGCAGCGAGACCGTCAGCACCCGGTCGGTGTCGTAGAAGGCGTTCTGGACCCCGTCGCCGTGGTGGCAGTCGACGTCGACGTAGGCGACCCGAAGCCCCCGCGCGACCATCGCGCGGATGGCGATCACCGGGTCGTTGAAGACGCAGAACCCGTAGGCGTAGCCCGGCATCGCGTGATGCAGGCCGCCCGAGATGCTGATCGCGGCGTCGGCGCGCCCGTCCATCAGCATCTCCGCGGCGACCATGGAGGCGCCCGTCGACAGCGCGGCGGCATCGTAGATCCCCTCGTAGGGCGGGTTGTCCCCGGGCCCGAAGTTGTAGAGGTGGGCGCGGGCAGGCACCTCGCCGCGCCCGTAGGCCCTCACCGCCTCGATGTAGTCCGGGGTGTGGTAGGTGCCTATCTCCTCGTCGGTCGCGGGCCTGGGCCCTGCGAGCTTCGCGTCGTCCGGGTCGAAGGCGCGGTACGCGCAGAGCAGCTCGTACGTGTAGCGCAGCCGCTCGGGCCTCATCGGGTGCGTATCCGACAGCACGTGCCGCGACAGCGCATCCGAGTAGACGAAGACCGCCCGCCTCCCCTCCATCGGCCTACCGGGCCACCGGGCGGATCTCGAACGTGTCGCCCGCCCGCGCGACGGTCAGGTCCGCCCCCACGGCGGCGGCCATCGCGGCCGCCTCTCGCCGCACCGCATCCTCCCAGGGTGGGCTCATGTGGGTCACGATGACCCGCGGCAGGTACCCGCGCACCGCGCGGAAGGCGGTAAGCTCCGCGCCCAGCAGCGCGGGGGTCAGGTGGCCCACCCGGACGGCGGCCTCCTCGTTGTCGTCGCCGTAGGTGGCCTCGATGAGCAGGGCGTCCGGCTCGATCCGCGCCCAGACGTCCCCGAGCCCGGGGCCCGTGTCGCCGGTGTAGAAGAGGGAAGCCCCGCGGCCCGAGACCAGGTACCCGGCGGCAGGCACGCTGTGGGGGACAGCCAGCGCCGTCACCGAGTGGTCCCCGACCCGGAACGTTTCCCCCTCGACGGCCTCCACCGCGGCCATGGCGCCGTCCGCCGCCGGGGGCCGGGGGATGTAGGCGCCCGATATGGCCTCCAGCGTGCGGCCGAGCGCGTGCACGGTCAGGGACGCCCCCGCCGCGCCCAGGCTGTGCCGGAGCGCGGGAAGGTCGCGGACGTGGTCGTTGTGCTGGTGGGTGACCAGCACCGCGCCGATGCGGCGCTGCTCGGCGAAGGTCAGCGAGCGGGCGAGGGACCCGGCGTCCAGGGCCAGGGCGTCGTCGACGAGGTAGCCCGCCAGCCGCGCGCTCTCGCTCTCCATGTTGTTCACGCCCAGGACGCGCAGCCTCATCGCGGCCATTGTAGGCACGGGCGGGGGCGGCCACAATCGCGCCGGGCGCCCGGCCGGCGTCCCTACGGGGGCGTGTCGTAGCGCGGGTCGAAGCCCTCGGGCTCGTCGTCGCCCCGGCGCGCGGCGCGCCGGCGGCGCAGCAGCCAGCCGCCGCCGGCCACCGCGGCCGCGAAGGCCGTGGACAGCGCCAGCAGCAGCGAGGTCCCGAAGGTGCCCGGGTCGGCCCGCATGTACGGCTCGTACCCGTCGGCGCCGGGCTCGGGGCCGGCCGGTGCCGGGTCCTGCGCCGGGCCCTCGCCGCCCCGCTCGGCGGGGCGCCCGGTCACCCTCGGCGGGGCGCCGAGGTGCTCGCGCCACCGGTCCTCCATCGCCGCGGGCCCGATGCCGTAGGCGGACGCGAAGGCGTCGTCGAACCGCTCTCCGCGCCCGAGCGCGGCGAACAGCCCGGTCACGGCCGCCTCGCCGTGGGCATCGACCATGAAGCCGAACAGGCTGCGGGCCTGCGCGTAGAAGAGCCGCACGTCGAGGGGCCTGCCCGGCCGGCCATCCATCCGCGTGATGGCCAGCAGGTCCCCGGACCGCGCGGCCGAGGCGACGAACAGGTCGGTCCGCGAGGCCCCGGGCTCGAAGTGCATCGCCAGGCCCTCCTCGTACCAGGCGGGTACCCTCGCAAGGGGCGAGGGCACCGCCTCGTCGACCAGCAGGTGGGCCGCCTCGTGCGCCATGCCGTCGGCGCCCAGCCCGAGGAGCAGGAACAGGTCGAACTCGGCGTAGGCGAAGCCCGCGTACAGGTGGCCGTCGGTGGCGGCCCGGCTGATCGGGGCGAACGAGCGGGCCGCCTCGGCCCGGTCGTTGAGGATAACCGCGCGCATCCGGGGGACCTCGGGAAGGCCCAGCGCCCGCGCGACCGCCGCGGCGCGCGCGTCCGCGTCCCAGGCGGCCGCCTCGACCTCGGCGCGCGGCCGGTCGTGCCACAGCACATCGATCGCGCCCACCGCCAGCGAGCGCCACTCGTAGCGCGGGTCCAGGTAGGTCAGGCCGTAGCTTGCGGTGCGCAGCGTCGCACCGGACTCGTCCCTGAGCAGGTAGTGGTACTCGACGTCCACCCCGCTGGGCAGAAAGGCCGCCCCGCCCGTCTCGATCGCGAAGGTCGCATCGACCGAGCGGCCCGGCTCGAAGTCCGGGTAGCCGTACACGAAGGCGGGCCCGTCCCCGAGCCTGTAGTGGACGGAGACCGCGGCTATCGGGCTGTCGGACTCGGCCGTGAGGGTCAGCTCTATCCGGTGTGGGAAGACCACCTCGTGCCCGGCCGAGACCACCCGGATGGCGCCCGGTGCGGGCGCCGCCGCGACCGACGCGGCCGCCGCCGCCGACAGGGCGAGGGCGATGATGGCGGCTCTCACCGGCACCCCCTCCTACAGCCCCGTGATCCTGATCGACGCGTGGGCGCCGTGGATCCGGTTGACGTTGAGCAGCAGTGCCGTCAGGTCCTCCGCGTACCGCGCGTTGGCGAGCCCCCCCGCCTCCACCGCCCTCGCCCCGGGTATCAGGGCGACGAGCGCGGAGGTCTCGGACATGGCGCGCGCGTCGTCCGAGAACACGAGCACGTCCGAGTCGACGGACCCGTCGGGGCGCAGCAGGTCCCTGGCCGACAGGTTGTGGAACGCGGCCGCCACGCGCGAGCCGGGCAGCAGCTCGGCCGCCTGCTGTGCGGCCGAGCCCTCCGGCACGCGGACGCTGGTGAAGGAGCCGTCCTGGAGCGCTATGGGGGCGACCACGGTCACGACCAGCTTTCCGGCAAGGCTCGCGCCGATCGACTCGAGGGTCGGGCGCTGCCCGGCGTAGGGCACGGCGATGAACACGGTCGCAGAGAGCCTCGCGACCTCGTCGTTCGGCGCCCCCGCGACGCGGACCGCGGCGCCCGCCGCCCTGGCGTCCACCCTGGCCGCCGCCTCGGCGGCGCGTCCGCGCTCGCGGGAGCCGATCGCGACCGAGCGGCCGGCGAGGGCGAACCGAAGGGCGAGCCCGCGGCCCTCCGGCCCCGTGCCGCCGATCAGGCCGATGTCGTAGGGCGCCATGCTCCAATTGTCCTCCGCGGTCCGGGCCCGCGGCAAGGCCGGTTTGCGCCCCCCGGGGGCCGCAACTACAATGTGCCGGCCCTCGCCGGGGGCGCAGGGGCGGTGCGCCGGGCGGGGCCCACAGATCCGCGGGAGGAGCGAGGATGGCCGAGTTCGACGCCGACAGGCTGCGAAACGTCGCCCTGCTGTCACACGGCGGGGCGGGAAAGACGATGGTCGCAGAGGCGATGCTCTTCGCCTCCGGGCAGACCTCCCGCGTCGGCAGCACCGACGACGGCACGACGGTCTCCGACTACGAGCCCGAGGAGGCCCGGCGGGCCTCCAGCGTCCAGCTCTCGGTGGTGCCCGTCAGGACCGGCGGGTGCAAGCTCAACGTCCTGGACACCCCCGGGTTCGCCGACTTCAGGGGCGGGGTGGTCTCCGCCCTGGGGGTCGCCGAGGCGGCCGTCGAGGTGGTCTCCGCCCCCGCCGGCGTCGAGGTGGGCACCCTGCAGACCTGGGCCATGGCCGGGGACGCGGGCCTTGCGCGGCTGATCTTCGTCAACAAGATGGACCGCGAGAACACCGACTACGACCGGGTCATGGACTCGATCACCACCGCCTTCGGGCGCGAGTGCGTCGCCCTCAACGTCCCGGTCTGGGACGGGCCCGCCTTCTCCGGCGTCCACGACGTGCTCTCGGGCGCGGACGCCCCGCCCGAGGCCGCCGAGCGCGCGGCGCAGGCCCACGAGAGGCTGGTGGAGGCCGTCGCGGAGAGCGACGACGACCTGGCCACCAAGTACCTTGAGGGCGAGGACCTGTCGGCCGAGGAGCTCTCGGCGGGCCTGCGCAGCGCCGTCGGCGCGGGAACCGTCGTGCCCGTGCTGTTCGGCGCGGCCACGGCCGGGGTCGGCATCGCCGAGCTTTGCCGGGCCCTGGTCGCCATGGCGCCCTCGCCGGACGAGGCGGGCGGAGGACGGGCCGCCGAGCGCGGGGGGCCCGACGACACCCTGGCGGCCTTCGTGTTCAAGACGACCGCGGACCCGTTCGTCGGCAAGCTCTCCTACTTCAAGGTCATGTCCGGCACGCTGCGCAGCGACTCGCAGATCTGGAACGCCGCCGCCTCGCAGGCCGAGCGCGTCGGGCAGGTCTTCGTCGTCACCGGAAAGGAGACCGAGGCTGTCCCCGAGATCGGCCCGGGCGACATCGGGGCGGTGTCCAAGCTCGCATCTGTGGGGACGGGCCACACCCTGACGGAGAAGGACTCTCCCGTCACGCTCGGCGGGATGTCGTTCCCGGACCCGGTCTACGAGATGGCGATACGCCCCACCGCCAAGACCGACCTGGACAAGCTGACCAGCGCGCTGTCGAGGATCGCCGAGGAGGACCCGACCCTGAGGGTCGACCGCCAGCCGGACACCGGGGAGCTGCTGATCGGCGGGCTGGGGGACGCGCACATAGCGGTGGCGATGGAGAAGATGAACCGCAAGTTCGCAGTCGAGGTGGACCTCGCGGTGCCCAAGGTGGCGTACAAGGAGACCATCCGCTCGAACTCGAGGGTCGAGCACAAGCACAAGAAGCAGACCGGCGGCCGCGGCCAGTACGGCCACGTGTGGATCGAGGTGGAGCCGCTGCCGCGCGGGGGCGGGTTCGAATTCCAGTCCAAGGTCGTGGGCGGCTCCGTCCCCCGCGAGTACATCCCCTCCGTCGAGAAGGGCGTATCCCGCGCCATGGGCGAGGGCGTTGTGGCCGGCTACCCGGTGGTGGACGTGCGGACGACGCTGGTCGACGGCAGCTACCACGACGTCGACTCCTCGGGGATCTGCTACGAGATCGCCGGCTCCCAGGCGCTTCAGAAGGGCATCAGGGCGGCCGACCCCATACTGCTCGAGCCGATCATGACGATCTCGGTCACGGTGCCGGACGACGCTGCCGGCGACATCATGGGGGACCTAAACGGGCGGCGCGGCCGCATCCAGAGCATGGCCCCCCGGGGCGACGGCTACACCGTGGTCGAGGCCGAGGTCCCGCAGGCCGAGGTGCTCCAGTACGCGACCGACCTGCGCTCCCAGACGCAGGGGCAGGGCACCTTCGAACTGGCGCTGGCGCGGCTCGAGCCGGTCCCGGACCATCTGGCCTCCCGCATCGTGGAGACCCGGCAGGCCGAGGAGGCTGCGGTCTAGGGGCGTGCGCCCCGGCCGCCTGGGCCGGGGCCGGCGACCACCCTCCGCCGCCCCCGGGCGTCGAGACACGGTGACGCGGTCTCGCGGCGAGATCGCCGGCCATCCGACTGTCGCCGCCGCGCCGGTGGAGTTGGCCTGCGGGATGGGGCTGTCGACGCTACGGCGCGGGTCAGTGACTCCACCAAACGAGATTTGGGGCGTCACTCCTCGCAACGGAGGATGGGGTGGAGCCAGCCCTCGCCGTGGACAGCCTTCTCGCGTACGACGTGAGTTCCCTCAGGGAATCCACTCAGGACCGGCACTTGGTCGGCACCAGATGGATGGCCGAGATCTACGGCGCACTCCCGTACATCACCTCCCGCCACCACGCATAGAGGGGATCGCGATGTCCAGGCACGTAGCTGGCCCCCGACCTCATCGACAGTATCGCGGCCCGCAACTCGGCTCCTGAAACGGAGGCCTCTTGTTCCCACAGCTTGAGGATTTCGAGGGTGGATACCAAGGGAATCCCGGGAAGCCGCTCCCCGAACACGCGGCGCGCCTTGCGATCGTCGGTGGCCAACGCACACCGGCGGTGGAGGGCAAGCGCTCCCGTCACTGCCTCCCCGTCATCGATCGACCCGGCAAGGCTCACAAAGGTGGCCTCCTCCTCCGGGAGTTCGAGCCGCATCACCTGAATCCGGCCGTCCTCCTGCAGCGACGAGGTGTCCACGGGCTCCCTGCGTGCGCCGGATCCTGTCGCAACCGGGAGCCAGGTGTAGAGCACCTCCCGTTCGAGCACATACTCGGCCACCGCCAGCCGGTACGGCAGTGCTGCGGCGATCGCTCTAGGCCGTCCAGTTGCGTACAGGTTCAGGAGGCAGCTGGCGTCGAGGACAAGGAACTGCGGCTGACCAGTCACGCCGGCTGGACTTGACTAGCGATGCCGACGCCGCTAGCAAGGTCCACGGAGAGAGTACCGATTTCGCCTCCATCGAGGAGGCATTCGGGATTGGTCAGATCCTGGACGACTCTTCTCGCCGACGCCCGGTCGACCCGCAGGAGACGGACGAGTTCCCCCTCGGTCAGGCTGCCTTCCTCGTAGGCCCGGACCGCCAGGATCCGATAGCGGGTCGGCAGGAGCGTGTCGCCGCAAGGACGACCTGCCGAGCCCGTCTGCGCGTGAGCATCCCTGGCCCCAAGGCCTCCATCACGCAGGTGCCTGCGGCTGCCCCCAGGAATAAGCCGAAGCTGCTCCAATCGACCCGCCATGGCCTCTATGGAAACGGCATAGCGGTGAGCCAATAGGCAGATGTCCGCCGCGGCGACGCTTCCTCCAGCCGCTCGCGATAGCCCATTGAACCTTCGTCTAAGGCCGGCAGATGGCATCAGCATTTCGCACGCAAAGGCGTCGGCAAACCTCGCCGGGGCGGGAACCCGAACATGCCTATCGAGAACGGATATCTCCGGCCGAAAGCGCCTCGTCAGGAAATGGCCGTACTCGCGGGCCATGGTCCACCGTCGCCTCTCCTCGATATGGCGAGCGTTTACGGCGATGCAGCCGCCGAGCTGCTCCGTGTAGGAATAGATGCCCGTCACATTGGAGGGCAGGTCGACGGAAAAGACGCGAAGGCCTACGTCGCCCTCCAGCGTCTCCTCCAGACGCACGAGCGGGCCGTCACCAAGGGCCAACCGATTGCGCTCCGAAGATGCGACGTCCTTGGCGACCCCCTCAGGCGTGGCTCCCTCAACCGGATACGGGGAGGGGTAGGCCCGCCGGGGCGAAACCCCGTTCAGGTTCTCCAGATACAGATAGTCCTCGCAGAGCTGTTGAAACTGCTGGACCGCCCGTCCGATTGCCTGCCGAGCCTCCAGGGGCTCGGTGCCGCCGACCTTCTCCCGCAGCTGAGCCGAGAAGTCCGACATGGTCTCCCTGCGGCCAACGAAGTCACTCACGGCACGACCGTAGAGCCGTGCCATCCGAATGAGCTCGCCGGGTCGCGGCTGTCGCTCTCCCTTCTCGAGTGCCGTGACCGTCGTGCGGGCAACGGCCAAGGACTCGGCAACCTCCCGCTGTGTGAGGCCGCGGGCCTTCCTGGCCTCTTGAAGGCGTCGGCCCATGGCCGCTGGATCTATGGTCTCGGCCGCATGCTGTTCCACGTGACTTGCCACCATGCCCCGTGACCCTCTACCCGGTGGGACCAAGGAGCATCTCCACTCCCAGATCCAGGCCCGACGCGAGTCGACAAGGCGGTCGCGTAATCCCTAAGGGCCCACCGGGCAATCCCGCGCCACAGGCCCGGCACAGATCCCGGCAGGCTGGGGATCGCGATCTTCTCTCCAAATGGTCGATGTCTGGCATCCCGAACCGCCCGGAAGCACCATAGCGCCGCTGCCTGACATTGTCAAGTATTAAAGATGGCCTAGCTTAGAATTGTCAGTGGCTGGGCCGCCGTCAGCTTGACTCAAGGGCGGATGCCCCATGGGACCGGCCATCCACCCTATCTTCCACCACGAGGGAACGCCCAACGACTTCGAGCGCCCTTTCGACAGAAGTGATGTGGGAGCGTCGACGGGGATCCACGAGCCGGCGGATTGAATTCTCCTGAAGGACCAATTTGGGCGCGCGCGCCCTTGCTGACATCCTGCCCACGCATCGCCGAATAGAGTGCCAATTTCGCTGCGATGATCGGCGTGACGGCGACCAGCACTTGACCCTCCCTCAGGGGGCCGGGAGCCGGAATATTCTCGCGGGCCTTGACGGGCATGCCCAACGCCACCTCCAGGCGGTCCTTCGCCACTTCCAGGGTCTCCGCACAGGACAACCCACCCGTGTTGGCCCCTTAGACATCCGGGAAGCTCGCTATGCGGGCTTCCCTTCGGTTCTATTTCTCTCCTCTTCATCGCGGACGATGCTGCGGGGATATGCGTATCGCATGACCTATGGCTCCCCTCGGTCGATTTGCAGGTCCTTCAAGATCGATGCCAGAGCGACCGCAGGAATCTCGCAGCTAGGCGGGGGCGTTACGTAGGGGCCAAGCCAGGCCTTTTCGCGCCTGACCTACGAAAGAGAGGTCCGGACCGTGCCTGCGGGCGCGTCGCCGGACACCCGAGCCCGAGGGCCCCTCCGACTCACCAAGTGTGTGCAGGTACGGGACCGCCCGCGGGGCGATCTGGCAGGCCGGTGTCGGCTGTCGTGGCGCCCCGAGCCGACCCACGGCCTCGGGTGAGCACTCTCTCTCGGCGGAGCCAGCGACCACGCCTAGGCAGTGGCGCCACGGGGCGGGCCGAGGCAGCGGTCCGGGCAGGGGCCCGGGGTCAGTCGGACGCGCGACCCGTCCAGATCGTGTGGTAGTTCTGGCCCATCACCACGCGGGCCAGCTCGGCCTTCTCCTGGCGGCGCAGCTCGTCCAGGGTGCGTGACATGTGCTGCTCAGGGTCGGGGTGGCCGGCCCGGGCCAGCTGGTCGATGATGTGCTGCCATATGCCGTGGGTCTGGAGGCTGTCCACGTAGCGGGGCCAGCCGATCACCGACAGGCTGTGGCGGCGGGCGAAGCCCGGCCGCAGCCTTCGGATGGCGCGCATTCGCTCTTGGGGCGAGGCCACCATGGGCATCACGCGGATCATCGGCCCCGAGACCTCGCTCGATCGCAGATCCACGACCAGCGACTTCCTGAACATCGGGAAGAAGATCGATAGGACCTCCGCCTCCTTGATGTCTATCAGGATCTCGTTGACGTCTATCTCGAAGTCTCCCTCCATCAAGGGGCGCCCTCCAGGCTGGAATCGGGGGAACTGTGGCGGCCGTGCGGCAGGTCCGGCGGCCGCCTTCCGACGGTTCCATGTTACGCGGTCGGCGCGCCGTTCGCTACAGCGCCACCCCGCAGTTCTCAGGAGCCGGGGCAGGCGCCGGCAGAACGGTGGCGGGGGCGGTGATCCGCCCTGCAGCCGAGACGCCTCGGGGCGCGCCCGGCCCCGCACGACCCAGGCGGCCGCGGTCGCGGGCCGGACGAATCGACCACCCCCCGCGTGGCGCGCCGCGGGCCCGGCGGGGTTCGTCGCGGCCGGTCCCGGTCAGGTCAGACTCAGCGGTCACCCTTCCCCGATGACACGATCTCGGATGGCACGATCTCGGCCCGCCGCGCCAGCGGTTCCGGCCCCCTTCGGCCAATCACCCTTCAGCTGTGAGCAGACGGACGAGGGCAACACGATATATCCATAGTCGTGACCATGGTACGATCAGAGCAAGTTCTCCCGGGAGACAAGAGGGGTGCGGCAATGGATGCAGGCGCTGACATATCGGGCGGTGCGCGGACCATGAAGGCGTCGGAGTTCAAGGCCAGGTGCCTTCAGCTCATGGACGAGGTGGCCGACGGCCGGGGCGAGATCGTCATCACCAAGTACGGGAGGCCCGTCTCCCGCCTCGTGCCCTACCGGGAACGCCCCAGGTCCCTATTCGGCGCGGGACGCGGCCGGATGAAGATCGCTGGCGACATCATCGGTCCCATCGACGTCGACTGGGAGGCGCAGGCCGATCCCGGCAGCGTGCTGAGTCCATGATCCTCGCGGATACCCACGCGCTCCTGTGGCTGTGGACCGGCGAAGCCCACCTCGGAGCGGGTGTAAGGCGGACGCTCGATGACGCCCTTTTGGGCGGCGAGTTCGCCGTGTCCGCCGTGACATTCTGGGAGGTCGCGATGCTGGTGAGCAGGGGCCGTCTGGACTTTCCCGAGGATGTCGGACTGTGGCGCCGGGAGCTGCTCGACCAGGGAGTCATGGAGATCCCCGTCGACGGCGAAATTGGAATCCGAGCCAACGCCCTGCCCGGCTTCAGCTCCGACCCCGCCGACCGCATCATCGTCGCCACGGCCCAGGGCGGCCACAGGCTCGTGACGGCGGACGACCGCATCCTTCGATGGAGGGGAGACCTCAACCGGCTGGACGCGCGGGAGTAGGACAGGGAGCCGCGCGGCGGGCGCGACGGGATCGAACGCCTGCCGCACCGCGGACCCCCGGGCCCCGGGCGGGATAGGGAGGACCGGCGGCGCCGGTCCCCGGGATCAGTTGGCGGCGCCCGGGGTGGGAGCCTCCACGGTCTCAAAGTCGCCGGTTGCGTCCGGCACGCGGGCGTAGCTCTGGCCCTCGCCGGACTGTCCCTCGGCCCAGTCCACGCTGTCGACCAGCGCCCCGTCCGCCGTCCAGATTCCCAGCTCCTCGTCCCCGCCCAGGCCGAAGCCGGGCCAGCCGTCCTTGTCCACCTCGATCTGCAGGTACTCGCCCGGCCCGATCACCAGGCCGTCCGGGAAGGCGACCCGCTTGCCTGCGTCGGCAAGGTCGTCGGCAACCACGAGGCCGGACAGGTCTACCGGGTCGCCCGAGGCATTGTGCAGCTCGAACCAGTCGAGCGGGTCGCCCTTGGCGGCCACCTCGTTGACGACCAGGCCGACGTCCCCCGACGGCGCGCCGTCGGTCACCCCGTCCCCGGCGCCCGGGGAGACGGGCGACGTGCCAAAGGTGCCGGAGAAGCTGGCTGAGATGGCCGCTCCGCTCTCCGCGCCCGCCTCCGAGAGCTCGAGCCGGCCCTCGGTGATGAACCACAGATCGTCCGGATCGGTGGCCCCGGGCGGGATGGTCAGCACCACGCCGGCGATCAGGTCGGCGCCGAAGACCAGCGCGGCGCCGTCGGCCAGCGCCTCCATGGGCATCACCAGGACGATCACCCCCACGGTGCCGTCCGGGCTCCACGTGATCACGGACAGCGAGGCAAGGTCCGCGACCCCCGGCAGGAGATCCACCTCGTCCGGGCCGGCGCGGCCCGCGGTCGCGCCGGCGTAGTCCAGGGACTGCTCCTCCCCGTCCAGCGACAGGTAGGCGACCTTCCCCTCCTCTATGGGGTTGAAGCTCGCCCTGGAGCCCCAGGTGGCCTCGAAGCGCACCTCGACGGCGCCGGATCCCTCGGACCCTCCGGGCGCGGCGCCCTGGCCGGGCGGATCCCCGAATGTGCCGGAGAAGGCGGCCGATATCCTGGCGCCGCGCTCAGAGCCCGCCTCCGACAGGTCCAGCCGCCCCTCGGTGACGAGCGAGTAGCTGTCGGGGTCCGTGGCCCCGGGCGGAATGGACGCCACCACGCCGGCGATCTCGTCCCTGCCGATGACCAGGCTCGCCCCGTCCCTGAGGCTGGCGGCGGGCATCACGAGCGTGAGCACGCCCACCGATCCGTCCGGGTTCAGCCTGATCGTGGTCAGGGACGCCAGGTCCCCGACCCCGGGCAGCAGGCCCGCCTCCTGCGGGGTGGCGCGGCCGGCGACCGCGCCGGTGCCTTCGAGCGGCTGATCCTCCCCGTTCACCGCCAGGCGGGTGAGCCTCCCCTCCTCCAGCGGACTCGGGCTCGCCTTGGACCCCCACTCGGTCTCGAAGCTCACCTCGAGCGTGCCGGACCCGAGGGAGCCCGCCGGGGCGGGGACCTGGTCGGGCTCGGGCCAGTCGGGCGGCGCCGGCGTGATCTCGTCCAGTATCTCGGCCCTGCGCTTGAGGATGAACTGGCGCACCCGCTCGGTGTCGACGGCTATCGCCGCCCCGTCCTCGGCGGGGGTGTGCCGCCGCACGACGGCGGCCATCGCGTCCACGCCCGCCAGCAGCTCCTCCTCGTCCCAGGCGGCGTCCAGCAGCTCCTTGAGCCGGCCCACGTACTTGAGCCGCCATCCGGGGTCGCCGTAGAGCCGGCCGGGAATGGCCGTCAGCGCCAGCACCGATGCCGGCGGCTCGCTGATGTTGTCGAAGGGGTTTGGATCGCGCTCGAGGTGGAACGTGTCGTCCACGCCCCAGGGGATGAACACGAAGCGGCCGCCCGGCTCGCGGTAGAAGTGGTAGTTGTTGCGGTTGCCGGCGTAGCCGTCCCAGTGGCCCACGAGCACCTCGGCGGCCCAGAAGGTCAGGAAGCGGTCCAGGTCGACGATCTCGCCGAGCGCCTCGACGCCGGCGTCCGAGGGGTCCCCGAGCGCGGCCATCACGGCGTCTATGTCCGACCAGTCGTCGTCGTCCTCGTTGGTCTTCTTCTCGAACGTGCCGCGATAGCCGGGCGTGAAGTCGCTGACCGTCCCCTCGTAAAGGTTGCCCTCTGCGCTGTCGAAGTGGCGGGCGAGGAACGGTCTCTTGATCTCCTCGACGTGGACGTACAGGCCCAGGTCCTTACCGTTGACCGTCACGGTGGCGAAGCTGCACCGAGGCGAGGGCAGCCCGGCGGCGGCGAACACCCGGTAGGCCAGGCAGGTGTTGACCATCGAGACGTCCTGGACGCTGTTGTTGAGGGTCATGCGCTCGACGACCCCGCCCAGGGCCTGGCCGTCGACGTACTTGTCGAACCGCAGCTTGAGGGCCGGCTTGGTCTCGCTCATCGAGCCGAGGAAGCCCTTCTTGCGCACGCCGACCCTCGCATGGGCCTCGCCGTCCACCGTCACCGTCGCCGGGAACCACGTGAAGATGCTGGCGAAGGGCCGCGAGAGCCCGTACTCCTCGATCTCGGCCATCAGGTCCTCGAAGGTGCGCGTCTGGTGGCGCAGGGTCTCCCAGTCCCCGGGCGCGATCTCGATCGCGATGTCCAGCACCCGGTCGAGGTCGAAGTAGGCGTCGGTGGGATCGGCGCCGGACCGGTCGGGGGCCGCGGTCGGAGCGGGCGCCGGGGTCGCCGTGGGCGCAGGGGTCGGCTCCGGCGTCGGGGCTGCGGTGGGAGTCGGGGCCGGCTCGGGCGTCGGGACCGCGGTGGGCGCCGCGGCGACGGTGGGCGCCGCCGTCGGGGCGGGGGCGGGCGTGGGCTCGGGGTCCTGCCCGCACCCGGCGGCGAGGGCCGCCAGCGCCAGGGCCGCCAGCGCGGCCGCGGCCGCAGGGATGCGCCGGGCGCGCCGCGCCGGCGGGCGGACGGGCGGGTGGAAGGCGGTGTTCATCGCGGAGCTCTCCTGGACCGTGGACCCGGTCCACGGAACGTGCGGCCGGCACCCTCGACCGGGGCCGGCCGGGTGGAGCACATTCTAGCGCCCGCCCCGCCGGGACGGCGCCCGAGGGCGGATGTGGCCCGGCGGCCCCGGGGCGCGCATGGGCTCCCCGCCTCAGCCCCCTCGGAGCTCCCTCGCGGTCTCGAGGAACGACCTTAGCACCGCCCTCCAGTCGCCGACGACGCCGTAGCGCGCGTCCCGGAATATCGACGCCCCCTCGTCGGTGTTGACGGCGACCAGGCACCTCGCGCCGGTGCAGCCGGCCATGTGCTGGCTGGCCCCGGAGATGCCGAATGTGATGTACAGGTCGGGCGCGATCGTCCTGCCCGTAAGGCCGATCTGGCGCGAGTGGTCGATCCAACCGGCGTCGCACGCCGCCCGCGACGCCCCCACCGCACCGCCCAGCGCCCCCGCTAGCTCCTCCAGCTCTGCGAAGGCCTCGGGGCCGCCCAGGCCCCTGCCGCCCCCGATCACCACCGGCGCCTCCTCGAGGCCCACCCCCGCGCCGGCCTCGGCGACCCTGCGGACCGATCTGACCCGCACCCCGTCCGGGTCGATCACGGGGCGCACCCCGATCACCTCCGCCCTTAGGTCGGGGTCCGGCTCCCGGGGCTGGGCAGACCCGGCCCTCATGATGGCGACCGCCGGGCGGTCCGCGGGAAGGGCGATCCGGGCCACGGCGCTCCCTCCGTACACGGGCCGCACCGCCCTGAGCGCCCCGTCCGGCCCCGCCCGCAGCGAGACGCAGTCCTGGGCGCAGGGGCCGCCGATCCGGGCGGCCAGCCGGGGGCCTATCTCCGCGCCGTCGTCGCTCCTGGCCATCAGCACCGCGCGGGCCCCGGACATGGCGACGACCTGCTCGTAGGCCTGCAGGCGCGCGTCCCTGCCCCCCGAGTCGAGCCCGGGCGCGGGCTCCATCAGGTAGACGCGGGCGGCGCCGAGGGAGGCGGCGGCCTCCGCCGAGCGCACGTCCCCGACCATGGCGCAGGCCGGCTCGTCCGCGACCGAGGCCGCGAGCGCGATCAGCTCCGCCGCCCCGGGGGCCAGGCGGGCGCCATCGGCGGGATCGGCGATCGCCAGGGCGCGGTCGATCAGATCAGCCCCTCCTCCCTGAGCCGCAGGGCCAGCAGCCTGCCGGACTCGGCGTCGGAGTCTCCGCCGATCATCTCGCAGCGCCGCCCCGGCTCCGGCACGCGGAGGTCCTCGAGCTCGCAGGCGAGCCGCAGCTCGGCGGGGTCCACGCCCAGGGAGGCGCAGGTCAGCACCTGGGGCTGGATCCTGGAAGCGGCCATGATGCCGCGCAGCGTCGGATACCTCGGCGGGCCCAGCTCGTTGCTGACCGCGACCACCGCCGGCAGGTCGGCCTCGATCTCCTCGTAGCCGTCCTCGAGCACGCGCTGAGCCGCCACGACGCCGCCCCGCACGCCCACGTCCTGGCAGAAGGCGAGGCACGCCGCCCCCAGCATCTCCGCGAGGAGCATGGGCACCTGGGCGTTGTCCCAGTCGGAGGCCTGTCGCCCGCAGATCACCAGGTCCGCCCCCATCTGCCCGATCGCGCGCGCCAGCACCAGGGCGGTCGCCGGGGCGTCGAGGTCGGCGAGCTCGGGGCCCTCCACCAGGACCAGCTCTGAGGCGCCCATCGAGAGGGGCTTTTTGATCACGTCGGGCGCGAAGGCGTCCCCGACCGACAGGACAGAGACGTCCGCCCCGGTCTCGTCCCTGATCCGCAGGGCCGCCTCGGTGGCGTTCTCGTCGAATCCGTTGACCACCGGGGGGATCCCGGGCGCCGGGACCGCCCTCATCAGATCGGGGTCGATCCGAAAGGCCGACCGGGGGGTCTCGGGGTCGACCACCTGTTTGGCGCAGACGACGATCTTCACGGCGGGCGCTCGGAATTTAGCACCGGCCGGGTGGGTCGTCAAACCGGCCGGTTCGGCGCGATTTTCAGGCGCCGGGCCTGCCTCGTAGGACCCGCGGAGGTCTAGAACAACAGTCCCACGGCGGGCGGCGCTGGGCGTGCGATTCCTACCCCGTACACGCCTGTATACAGCGGCGCGCGGCCCGCTCGCATGCGGCCGCGCCGCGCGCCCCTCGCCGCCCGCCGGGCAAACCGGCCTGAAAACACCGTCGATTTTTTTGAAAAAGGGATTGACAAAGTTTCAAACTCTGTTTATCAATTGTCCCAACTCGCACGCGCGGCCCGGAATCCCGTCCGGGCAAGGCGCGGGGCGACACGGGGAGGGGCCACATGGTCACACAGGCCACACCGAGCAAGTTCCTGCCGGCTATTCCGCCGCAGCCGCAGCCGAGGGTGGAGCCCCGCACCACCACCGCCCCACGCCCGCTCAGGGCGACGGGCGGGCGCTCTCTGTGCCCGCGCTGCCACGACCCCCTGGTCAAGGGCTTCGAGGAGCCCGAGTGCCTGCGGTGCGGGTACGTCGACTACACCCACACCGAGCCCGCGAGGACTGGGCGGTCGACCAACCTGGTCAGCGCCGGCGCGCGCTACGTCGTACGCTACATCGGCGACTCGGAGCGCCTCGCGCACACCCTGGCCTACGTCCAGGCGGTGCGGCTGCGCAACAAGGCCGTCTACGAGGTCACCTGCCCGTTCTGCTCGACCACCATGGAGCAGTCGTCGCTCTCCGGCAAGCGCCGCGACGTGCGCGAGGAGCGCTTCAAGTGCTCGGAGGGCCACCGCGTCTCCCTGACCCAGGGCGCCAACTTCTCCCTCGGCTGGAAGTAGCCCCGGCGCCCGGGGCGCGCCGACCGGGACCAGGCCGGGTCTTCCCACCGGCACGGCACCGCCCTTAGACTCTTCGCCCATGGCGACTGTCGCCGAGCGATGCGAGCTCGCGGCGGGGGCTGGCGTGTTCATCTGCGACTTCTCCCCGCCCAGGGGCGGCGACCCCGCCCTGCTCGAGGGCGCCGCCGGGCTCGGCGCCGACCTCATCTCCGTCGCCTACAACCCCGGCAGGTCCCCCCGCCTCAGCCCGGTGATCGGCGCCCACTGGATCGCCCGCGAGACCGGCCGCGACGTGGTGTTCACGATCTCGACCCGGGACATGAACAGGATGGCCATCCAGGGCCTCCTGCTCGGGGCAGACCTGCTCGGGCTGCGCAACGTCGTCGTCGTGCGCGGCGATCCATACCGGGGCGGGGACCTTCGGTGGGCGGTCCCGGTCGACGACTTTCGCCCCAGCGAGCTGATCTCATCGATACGGGGCATGAACGAGGGCCGGGACTTCCGCGGGCTGGCGCTGCGGTCGCGCTCGTCGTTCTGCGTCGGGGCGACCATCGACCTCGGGATGCCGCTCGCGCACCAGCTGCGCCTGACCCGCAGGAAGGTCCGGGCGGGCGCCGAGTTCTTCCTGCTGCAGGCCCTCTTCGAGCCGGAGCGGCTGGCGCACTTCGCAGGGGCCTACGCCGACGAGCACGGCGAGGAGCTGCGCCAGCCCGTATTCTGCGGGGTGCAGGTCCTGACCCCCGGGGGCGTGACCTTCGGCCCGCTGCCCGAGCGCGTCGCCGGGGAGATGGAGCGGGGACGGGACGGCGTCGACATCGCCGTCGAACTGATAGACGGGTTCAGCCGGGCCGGCTTCCCCAACGTGTACCTTGTGCCCCCCATCATGCGGGGCGGGCGCCGGGACTACGCGGCGGCGGCGCGGGTGCTGGCGGCCTTCGGGCGGTGACAGAAGGGAGCTTGCAGGTGTCCATCTACGGAGAGTTCGGGGTCAGGACGATAATCAACGTATCGGGTGCCTCCACCCGCGTCGGCGGGGCGCTGATGCCCCCCGTCGTCGTCGAGGCCATGGCCGCGGCCGCGACCGAGTCGGTCTCGATGCCGGAGCTCCAGGCGGGCGCCAGCCGCTACATCGCCTCGGTGACCGGGGCGCAGGCCGGGTACGTGACCGCGGGCGCGTCCTCGGCGCTCACCCTGGGCGCGGCCGCCATCATGGCCGGGCTGGACCCGGGGGCGATGGACCGGCTGCCGGACGCCTCGGGGCTGCGCTCGGAGTTCATCATCGCGCGCGAGCACCGCAACGGCTACGACCACGCCGTCCGCGTCGCCGGCGGGACGCTGGTCGAGGTCGGCATGAACGAGGTGGTCGCCAACGCCGGCGTCCGACGCACCGAGGCCTGGGAGTACGAGGCGGCGGTGACGGAGCGGACCGCCGCGATCTACTACGGGCAGGGCCCGGACTCGGAGCCCCCGCTCGCCGAGGTCGCGGCGGTCGCCGCGAGGCGCGGGCTACCGGTGCTGGTCGACGCGGCCGGGGAGCTGCCGCCGCGCGCCAACCTGCGGGCGTTCATCGACGCAGGCGCGGACCTGGTGTGCTTCTCCGGGGGCAAGGCGATGCGTGGCCCGCAGTCCAGCGGCATCCTGTGCGGGCGCGCGGACCTGGTCGCCTCGGCGGCCCTGCAGCACCTGGACATGGACGAGTTCTTCACGGTCTGGGACCCGCCGCCCGACCTGATCCCGGCGGGCGGGCTTCCGGGGATCCCCCGGCACGGGCTGGGCCGCGGCTTCAAGGTCGGAAAGGAGGAGGTGATCGGCCTGCTCGCCGCCCTGCGCAACTTCGTCGAGGGCGGCCTGGACGCCACCTACTCAGAGCAGCTCGGGCACCTGGAGCGCCTGGCCGACTCGCTCGCCGGCCTGGACGCCGAGGTCGCCGTGGACCGGCCGGCCGAGGGCTCGCCGGTGATGCGCATCGCCCTCAACGAGGCGGCCCTGGGCTTAAGCGCCTTCGAGGTATCGCGCCGCCTGCGGGCCGGAGACCCCGCGGTGTTCGTCCAGGAGAAGGCGCTCCCGCAGGGGGTGCTGACCATCCACCCTCTCAACCTGGACGGGCGCCGCACGGAGGCCCTGGCGGCCGCGCTGCGTAGGGTGCTGTCCGGGCAGCGCCCGGGCGGGGCCTAGGCGGTGGTGACCGCGCCCCGCGAGGCCGAGGTGACCAGCCGGGCGTACTTGGCGAGCACGCCCCGGGTGTAGCGCGGCGCGGGGGCCGTCCACCCGGCCCGGCGGCGCGAGAGCTCCTCCTCGGTGACCCGCATCGACAGCTCGCGGGCGGCGGCGTCCATGCGGATCACGTCCCCGTCGCGCACCAGCGCTATCGGGCCGCCCACCATGGCCTCGGGGGCGATGTGGCCGATCATCGGGCCGCGGGTGGCCCCCGAGAACCGCCCGTCGGTCAGCAGCAGCGTGCTCTCGCCGAGCCCGGCCCCCATGATCGCGCCGGTGAGCGCGAGCATCTCCTGCATGCCGGGCCCGCCCCTGGGTCCCTCGTAGCGCACGACGATCACGTCCCCGTGCTCTATCCGGCCCTCGATCACGGCGTTGAAGGCGGCGCGCTCAGAGTCGAAGACCCGCGCCGGCCCCTCGTGGCGAAGGTGGCTGGTGCCCGAGACCTTCATCACCGCGCCCTCGGGCGCGAGGTTCCCCTTGAGGATGACCAGCCCGCCGGTGGGGCTGCGCGGGCTCTCGACCGGGTGTATCACCCGCCCGTCGGGCACGGCGCCCGTGCGCTCAAGGTCGGCGGCCAGGTTCTCTGCGAGCGTCCTTCCCGTGACGGTGATGCACTCGCCGTCAAGGAGCCCCGCGCGAAGCAGCTCGCGCATGAGCGTCGGTATCCCGCCCGCCCTGTCCATGTCCGGCATCACGTAGCGCCCGCCGGGCCGAAGGTCGGTCAGGTAGGGCGTGCGGCGGCTCAGGGCGTCGAAGTCGTCGATCGAGAGCGGGACCTCGCCCTCGGCGGCGATCGCGAGCAGGTGGAGCACGGCGTTGGTCGACCCGCCCATCGAGAGCACCACGGTTATGGCGTTCTCGAAGGCGGCGCGCGTCATGATGTCCCGCGAGGTTATGCCGCTCTCCAGCAGGCCGCGCACAGCGGACCCGGCCTCCCGCGCCGCATCCAGGTTGCGCGGGTCGATCGCCGGTATCGAGGCGGTCCCGGGGAGGGCCATGCCCATCGCCTCTATGGCCGAGGACATGGTGTTGGCCGTGAACATGCCCGCGCAGGCGCCCTCGCCGGGGCACGCCACGCGCTCCATCGCGATCAGCTCGTCGAGGCTCAGGTCCCCCTGGGAGTGGGCGCCCACCGCCTCAAACATGTCCTGGATGTTGATGTCACGGCCGCGGTAGTTGCCGGCCTGGATCGCGCCGCCGTACACGAAGACCGAGGGCACGTTCAGCCTGGCCATGGCCATCATCGCCCCCGGCATGTTCTTGTCGCAGGCGGCGACCACGACCAGCCCGTCCATGCTCTCGCCGAAGACGACGGTCTCTATGGAGTCGGCGATCACCTCGCGGCTGACCAGCGACGCCTTCATGCCCTCAGTGCCCATCGATATGCCGTCGCTTATCGTGATGGTCCCGAACATGAACGGCACCGAGCCGCCCTCCCGCACGCCCTCCTTTGCGGCGCGCGCGATGCGGTCGAGGTGCACGTTGCAGGGGGTGACGTCGCTGGCCAGGTTCGCAACGGCGACGAAGGGCCTTGCGAAGTCCTCGTCGGTCAGCCCGGCGCCGCGAAGCATGGCCCTGGCGGGGGCCCTGTCGGCGCCGTCCACCTGGACGGCGCTGCGGCGGCGCGGGTCGGTCTTTGTCGTCGTCATGGGAAGCGCCCTCCGGCCGATGTCGGCACGGGGGTCAATTATAGGGGGAATCATGTGGCAGGGCGCTCAAAGTCCCGAATTGCCAGAAGCAGAGGCGGCGACTGCCGACTATCGCTTGGAACGGCCCTTGATGCAAGGTCCCAATACTGACGTACGCCTTGATGTCCGGCCACAACGGCCGACATTCGCCGTTTTCATCACCTAGGAGCCTGTCCGAGAAATAATCCCGGGCGGGGATATGAGTGGTTATGATGGCGTCAGCCCGTAGGTATGGAGGGAGCGATGAGCAAGACTTTCCGCCCGTACGAGCCCGACCAGCCGCTGCTGATGCCCTTGTCGATGCAGGAGTGGCTCCCTGAGGATCACCTGTCGTACTTCATTTCGGATGTCGTGGACCGGCTGGACCTGTCGGAGATCACGGATGGGTATGAGCGTGAGGGTCGTGGAGGACCTCCGTACCATCCGGAGATGATGGTCAAGGTGCTGATCTACGGGTACTGCAACGGGGTGACGTCGTCGCGCAAGCTGGCCAGGCGGCTGCACGAGGACGTGGGATTCCGGGTGCTGGCGGCGCACAACACGCCGGACCATCGGACGATATCGGACTTTCGCAACAGGCATCTCGACGCGCTGTCGGGCCTGTTCACCCAGGCGTTGGCGATGTGTGCGGAGGCTGGTCTGGTCAGGCTCGGGCACGTCGCCCTGGACAGCACGAAGATCAAGGCGAACGCGTCGAAGCACAAGGCGATGAGCTACGGGCGGATCAAGGAGAGGATAGCCGAGCTGTCGGGGATGGTGGAGGAGATGTTGGGGGAGGCCGAGAGGGTCGACGAGGACGAGGATGGCCGCCATGGTCCGGGCCGCAGGGGCGACGAGATGCCGGAGGGGCTTGCCTTCAAGCGGGCGCGTCTCGAGAGGTTGGACGCGGCCAGGGCGGCGTTGGAGGCGCACGCTGCGGAGGAGGCCGCCAGGGCGGAGGCACAGGGGCGCAAGCACACCGGTGTGCCCGCCGACAGCGCTCAGATCAACTTCACCGACCCCGACTCCAGGATCATGCCCGCACCCGGCGGCAAGGCGTTCGAGCAGTCGTACAACTGTCAGGCGGTGGTGGACAGCGAGCACCAGGTGATAGTGGCGGCGCGGGCCACGAACGAGACCACGGATGTGCACCAGGCGGCGTCGATGATCCGCAAGGCGATCGACAACCTCGGAGCGGTCCCCAGGGAGATGTCGGCGGATGCCGGGTACTACTCGGCCCAGGCCGTAAGGGAGGTGGAGGCGCTGGGAGTGGAGGCGTTCATAGCCCCCGAACGGACCCGGCACGGCAGGAAGGCGCCCCCGGCTCCGAGGGGACGGATACCGGCGGGCCTGTCACCTCGGGACCGGATGATACGAAAGCTGCGGACGAAGAGGGGCCGGGAGCGCTACTCGCTGCGGATGAAGGTGGCAGAGCCGACGTACGGACAGATCAAGCAGGGTCAGGACTTCCGGGAGATGTCGATGCGCGGCCTGGACAAGGTGGACGCCGAGTGGCTGGTGGTGTGCACCGCCCACAACCTGCTCAAGCTCTTCAGGCACACGGTCAGAACGGCCGGCAAGCGGACCGCTGTGTGCCCGAGCCGTCCAGACAGGCCTCGGAGGCTCCGGCTGCGGCCATCGATCCACATCCGGAAGGCCAGGATGCGTGAACACATCGCTCAACCGGCCACTGCGGTGGGACTCGCCGCCTGATGACCGCTCACCTCCACAGCCTCCTGAGCATTACCCGGGCAAGCTCCTAGGCGGCCGTAGCCCTGATCCCTCATGACAATAGTCCCATTTACACGTTCTTTATTTGCTGTGTAATCAGATGGCGAATAAGATCGGTCAGGGGCGCCAGATTTCCTTTGTCAGCCTGTTGCAAGCAATTGATCTGCATCTGGCGTACAGAGTCTGATCTGAGCATTTCCGGAAGTATTATCTTACCAGGCAAGATACCGCCAGACTTTACAGACAGAATAAAGTAACACACGGCCCTAGCAGTGCGTCCATTGCCATTCACAAAGGGATGTATGTTATTGATCCTCCACAGCGCAGTGGCTGCCAACTTTATTGTCTCTTCAGAGTCCCAAGACCGGTTGACCCAGTTGACGAAGTCGTTCATCAGGGGCTCGACACGATAGTGTGCGGGAGGAGTGTGTTCTCCCACGCAGACTTCGTGAGAGCGGTACCGGCCCGCCTGATGGTGCAGTCCTACAATCGCATGGAAATTGATCGCCTTGATGAGGAATTCGGACAGCCATGTCCTGTTTGTGGCTACCGAGACCTCTATCATTGAAAGTAGGAAATCATAGTGCCTGGCGATATTGGTCGCCATCAGTCGCTGGTATGCAGGGTGATGTTCCGATTGCTCTAACTCATACAGATCCATGTGAAGCCTACCCGTATCTGCTATCGATCAACTCCTCCACTTCCTTTCGGGTCATCTTGCAGTCCTCGGGCATCATGCCCATGACAAATGATATCTTCTGCGCCCGGTACTCCTCCTTGGTCAGCTTCTCTCTGGCCGCCTTCCGTAGCATCGCGTCCAAGTCCAAGCTTCCCTCATCGGCTCCCTGTTCCTCGCCATCCTTAGCCATGCCACTCCTCACTCTCTACCCACTCACTACCTGCCTGCTTCCTGCCTCGAATCGCAAGATCAGTCTTTCTGTCGCTACCTAACCCTTTACCGCTTTCTCCTCAAGCAAATTCCTGAACTAGTGGTCCCTCCTAGCAAGCGGGGTATGGAACGAAGACGCTTGTCACCGACCGACAGGCAGCGACATGAGGGCCTCTCTTGGCCTGTTCAGCCGAGCGGGCTCGACCGCACGCGGTGATGGCACTGCCTATGGACCACGTACAAACGTGCACGATTATACACGGGGAACACTTGGCACTCCCTTCCAGCCTATGCCTCAGGGCCGGGAGCGATTGACGGCAGACGCCACGTCCGGCGATGGCGATCGTCGTTGAGAGCGCCATACCGCACTCCGCGTGACGCTCGCCTTGACTTGGCCAAAAACAGCTGCGAACGATCTGTGCAGTCCGCCGCGCCGGGGGCGGGACTCGGCACGCGCCCGTGCCTGCGCCCGCGTGCCACTCTCTAGTCCGAGCCATCGGAGGTCACCCGGCCCCAACCGCCGGCAGAGTGTCCAGACCTGCAAACTGCGGCTGACCAACCTGATGGTGGCCGAGTCAACGCGGTGCGTCTGGAGTCGCCGTCCAAATGTCGCCTACGACATGCACACCCCAATGGAACTACGCCAAAGCTCGATGAGAGATTCGCTTGGCTTGGGAGGGCTCTCATCTAAGTGTTCGCCGGACGATCCGCGCTCCCCTTCATTCACTTAGCCGGCCCTGCGCCACGCCCCGCCGCCCGGCGCCGCGCCACCAGGTGGTTGGCGACGAACACCAGCCCGCCGATCGCTATCACGCTTAGCAGAGTGATCGTGCGGTCCAGCACGGCGACCGATGCCGCGTCCGCCTTCGGCATGCTGAGCACCAGCAGCCCGGTCATCCCCGTCTCCACCGCCCCGATGCCCCCGGGCGTCGGCACCGTGCTGAGCACCGCGTGGCCGAGCGAGACCAGCAGCACCATGGGGATCGACAGCGACAGGTCCAAGGCCTGGACCACGAAGTAGAGCCGGGCGGCCTCGAGCGCCCAGCCGATCACGCTCAGGGCGGCGAGGGCGGGCAGCTTGCGGGGCTCGATGCTCCCGAGCGTGCCCTGGTGGAACTGGCCGTAGACGCGCTCGAGCGCGCGGGGCAGCAGCCGCGCGAGCCTAAGCCCGAAGAACCTCATCGACACCAGCAGCGCGAGGAAGATGCCCGCCATCCCCGCGGTGGCGATGAACAGGAAGCGCAGGATCAGGTTGTCGGAGGTCACCGTGGCGGCCAGGATGCCCGCGGCTATCAGCAGCGCGACGGTGGTCAGGTCCAGCATCCTCTCTGCCACCAGCGTCCCCAGGCACCAGTAAAAGCCCCGCTTGGACTCGCGGGAGAACTCCCAGGCCCGGTAGGCGTCGCCGAGCCGCAGCCAGGCTATGGCGTTGATGAACCAGCCCATGATGATCAGCTGGGCGAACCTGAGCGAGGACGGGAGCGCAGGGCCCTCCCCCGGCTCCTCGGCGCCCCGCGAGGCGCTGTCGGCGAGCATCCTCCAGCGCTGGCCCCGGAAGATGAAGCTCAGGTAGTACAGGACCAGGGCGAGGACGTAGAACCTCGGGTCCATCTGCCCGACGTTGCGCCACGTCTCCCCCCAGTCGAGGTCTATCCCGGTCGACAGGAAGAAGATGAATGCGCCGGCGACCCCGAGCGAGAGCAGGGTCGGCAGGGAGAGTATGCGCCGCCTGAGGATCGACGACGGGTCTTGCCCGGGCCCCGAGTCCTCGGAGGAGTGCGAAAGGCCGAGCAGTCTGATTAGTCGCATTGGCCGCCGGGCATTCTACAGCGGACGGCGGGACGGCACGCCCTCGCGCCTGGGAAAGCGCCCCGGGGTAGGCGCGATCTTGGGGACGACGACCAGCCGCGCGTCCCTCCCCGGGCCCACGACGGCGGGATCGACCTCGACCACGCTGGGCCGGCCCCCGCCGGTCTCCGACAGGGCCCGCCGGGCGGCCACAAGCTCCCCGGCGGCGCCCCTGCCCTTGTGGGCGATGAGCGCGCCCCCCACGCGGCAAAGCGGCATGCACAGCTCCGCTAGGGTGGCCAGCGGCGCCACCGCCCGCGCGAGCGCGATGTCGTAGCGCTCCCTGTGGGCGGGGTCGCGACCGACCGACTCCGCCCTGCCCCGAACGACCGACAGGTTCTCCAGCCCGAGCTCGGCGCGCACCCGCTCCAGGAACGCGACCTTCCTCGCGCTCGCCTCGAGCGCGGTCACCCGGCACGCCCCGATCGCGATCGCGACCGGAACGCCCGGAAAGCCGGCCCCGGAGCCGACGTCCACGACCTCGGAGCGCGCGAGGCGCTCCGGCCCCGCGGCGGCGGCCACCGAGAGCGAGTCGAGGAAGTGGCGCTCGCGGACCTCGTCGGGGTCCTCGACCGCGGTCAGGCCGGCGGCCTCGTTCCCGGCCGCGATCAGCTCGATGTAGCGCTCCAGCGAGCGGACCTGCCCCGGCCCGAGCGCCAGGCCCAGGAGGGCGGCGCGGGCGGCGAGCGAGCTCAGGGGGCGCGGGCCGGGGCCGGGCCGCGGGCGGCCGCGGTCGCCACCAGGTACAGGTTGATCACGAACAGCGGGCCGCTCGGGACGTGCAGCGGCCACAGCACCAGGGCCGCGGGGCCGAGCGCGGCGACCGCCCAGGCGGTCCGCCGGCCCACGGCGCCGGACCTGAGGAGCCCCAGGCCGTAGAGCGCGACGCCGAGCTGGGCGGCCACGATCGCCGGGAACTCCACGGCGCCGTAGAAGATCAGCTGCACGGACGTGTAGGGAACGCCGGCCGCGTTCCCGCCGCCCCCGTAGTACGAGCCCAGATCGCCGACCAGCCCGACGCCCAGCGCGGCCAGGGTCAGCCACAGCGCCCCGCGCGCCAGGGGGTCGGGGACCGAGCCGAGCCGGCTGTCAAGCACCAGCAGGCCGGCCGCCGCGCCGACGTAGGCCGGGAACAGCATGCGCCCGGCGACCAGGTAGAGGTCGGACTGGGCGAGCCAGGCCGCCATGACGAAGGGGGTCACGGCAAGGCCGTAGCCGCCCGCCGCGAGGGCGAGCAGGCGCAGTTGGGGCGCTTCGCCCATGCCGGCGGCGGTGCTCACCCGGACAAGCCTAGCGCCATCGCTCCCGCGCCGCCACACGCCGTTTGACACCGCCGCGGGCGCGGCAATAGACTCCCTGCAGTCGACCACACACCGAGTTCACCCGGGGGAGCCCGAGAGGGCTGAGAGGCCGGCCGCAGCGCCGTCGACCCCTCGAACCTGACCTGGATAACGCCAGCGTAGGGAGCGGGACACCCAGCAGCGCCGCCGCGCCCGCCCGGCCCGTCAGGTACCCCGGGCATGGGAGGCGGACATCTTGTCGCACGGCACTCTCGCCATCGTCCTTGCGCCTGGGACGCCGCTCGCCTCGCGGGCGGGGCGGACATCCGGCTAGGCCGATGGACCGCACGCTCTCCGCCGATATCAGGGCCCGCCACGCCGCTGCGTGGGAGCGGGTGGTGGTCCACCCGTTCGTCGAGCAGCTGGGCGACGGGACGCTGCCTCTCGAGCGCTTCCGCCTCTACTTCGTGCAGGACTACATCTTCGTAAAGGACCTGGTCTCGATGGCCGGCATGGCCCTGGCCAAGTCGCCCGACCTTGGCCGGGCCAGCGCGCCCATCAACCGCTTCCTCGCCGGCGTGCTCAACCCCGAGAACGACCTGTTCGAGAGGGCGCTTACGCAGCTTGGCGCGAGCGAGGAGGAGCTCACCTCGTCGGTGGCGACGCCGGCGACCCAGGGCTTTTGCGACTTCATCGCCCGCGTCGGGCACGAGGGGACCTTCGACGAGATCATCACCGTGCTCTACGTGACCGAGGGTACCTACCTCGACTGGGCGAGCCGGCTGATTGCCGCGGGCCGCAGGCCCGACAACGAGATCTACCGCGAGTGGATCGACCTCCACGGCCCGGCGGCTCTTGGCGACTTCGTTTCGTGGATGGGCTCGCACCTCGACTCGATACCGCCCGAGCGGGTCTCGGCAAGGACCGACTGGCTGGCCCGCACCGCGCTCGGCTACGAGCTGATGTTCTGGGAGCAGGCCCACTCGGGCGCGGGGGCGTCCTGGCCCGGGTGAGCCGGCCCCTCGTCCTGACCGTCGCCGGCTCCGACTCGGGCGCCGGCGCCGGTGTGCAGGCGGACCTCAAGACGATCGCCGCGCTGGGCGGTTACGGGACCTGCGCGATCACCGCGGTGACCGCGCAGAACACGCTGGGCGTCACCGACGTCCACCGCGTGGGCGCCGGGGCGGTCCGCGCGCAGATCGACGCCGTGATGGACGACATCGGGGCGGACACCGCCAAGACCGGGATGCTCTGGGACGCCGAGATCATCGAGACCGTGGCCGACGCCGTCCGCCGCCACCGGATCGGGAGGCTGGTCGTCGACCCAGTGATGGTCGCCACCAGCGGCGCGAGGCTGCTGCGGGCCGACGCCGAGCGGGCGCTGGCGCGCGAGCTGCTGCCCCGGGCGAGCCTGGTCACGCCCAACGTCGAGGAGGCCGCGGCGCTGTGCGGGCGGGCGCTGGAGACGGCCGAGCAGGTGCGCTGGGCGGCGCGCCACATAGCGGAGGAGATGGGCGCGGGCGCAGTGGTGGTTACCGGCGGGATCGCAGGCGGGCCGGCGACGGACGTGCTGTACGCCGGCGGGGGGATCGAGGAGCTGTCCGGCCCGCGCGTCGAGACCAAGAGCACGCACGGCACCGGGTGCACCTTCTCGGCCGCCGCGGCCGTGGGGCTGGCCCGGGGAATGGCGGTCCCGGAGGCGGCCGCGATGGCCAAGGACTACGTCGCCGCCGCGATCCGCGCCGCCTACCCGGTCGGCTCCGGGCACGGCCCGGTCGATCACCTGCACGCCCATTTCGGCGACGGCACGGGTCCGTGAATGCGCCGGCACCGATGCTCCGTCCGGCCCCACCCGCCAGGACATTCGGGCGCCCCCGACCCATGGCGACAGCGGGGTCGCGCGCACGGGGTCAGGCTCGGGGCTTCGAGGGGCTCTCGGCCCGCCCGCCGATTGAAGCGGCCCCGGGGTAACGAATATAATTCCGCCGGCCGGCGGTACGGTGCGCCGGGACCGGCGCACATGGCAGGAGGTCCAGATGGACTCTGACGATACGAAGGACCGGGGCACCTCCCGAAGGGAGTTCCTCAAGAAGGCCCCTCTGGGCGTGCTTGGCGCGCTGGCGCTCGCGACTGTGGGCGGCGGCCTGCTCGGGCGCGCCCGCCGCCGGGTGAGCTTCGCACCCGACTCCATCTTCCGCCCCCGCGACGGCGGGCCCTCGCAGGCCTAGCGATGATGCAGATGGTCGCCAGGCCCGGGGCCCTCATCGCCAGGGCGAGGCCGTGGGCGCTGCTGGACAGGCCCGGCCCGTCGCTCCTCGAGGCGCTCTACCCGCAGGCCACGACGGTCCACAAGCTCGCCGTCTCCCTGGCCCTGGTGGGGGTGCTGGTCGGGCTGGCAAGGGCCCGCTTCTTCCTCCCCGACAACCCCGTGCCCATCACCTTCCAGACCTTCGGGGTGCTGATGATCGGCGGGGTGCTCGGCTGGCGCTGGGGCCTGTTCTCGATACTGGTCTACTACTTCCTGGGAATGGCCGGTGTACCGGTCTTCCAGGGAGGGGGCAACGGCTGGGCCTACGTCGGCGAGGGGGTGACAGGGGGCTACCTGGTCGGCTTCATCGCCTCGGCGTGGCTGGTCGGCTACCTCTCGCAGCGCGGATGGAACCGCGGGCGGTCGATGTGGCCGATGGTCCTGGGGATGCTGGTCGTCTACCTGCCGGGCCTGCTGTGGCTGCGGTACGGCGGGTTCTCATGGCCCGCCGAGGGAGAGCTCTTCTCCTCCGGCATGTACCCGTTCATACCCGGAGACCTGGTGAAGGCCATGCTGGCCGCCGTGGTCGTGGGCCTGGGCTGGAAGATGGCCGACCGGCGCGACGCCGAGCGGGCTCGCGAAGGGGGGAACTCCGGGGAGGCCGGGCCCGGCGGCTGACCCCCGCGCCTCAGCTCCCGACCAGGGAGAGGCGCCGGTCCATATCGTTCCAGGGGATCATCGCGTCCACCCAGCTGCCCAGACGGTTGAGGTAGACGTTGGCCGCGTCCAGGATGTCCGTCAGCTCGCCGGTGGACTCCGCACTCGCGGCCGCGTCGGCCGCCCGGCGGATCAGCGCCGTCGCCTCGGAGAACCCCCACTTGCCGAGCCTGTCCTCGGTGCGCAGCAGGTAGGCGCGGGCCACCGCGCCGGCCTCGGCCGGCCCGAGCTGCGCCGCCAGGGCCCTGGCCACGTGCAGGTTCTCGGTGCCCCAGAACAGGTCGAAGTTCGAGTAGACGACGCACGGCAGATTGCCCATCGGGGGGCGCGAGTGCGTCCGCATCGCCGCGACCTCGGGCGGCTCCTCGTCCCAAATCGCCGCGGTCGCGGCGCGCAGCGCGTCCGCCGCCGAGTCCCCCGCCGGGCCGGGCCCGGCGGGCCCCGCCCCGGGCCCCGCGTCCGACATGCGGATCGCTACGGGCAGCGTGCCCGCCTCTAGGATGCTCCTGCCCGCGGCGACCGCCCGCGGCAGGTCCTCCTCGACCACCTTTGCGAACAGGGTGATGCGGGCGAAGGGCATGATCTCGCCGTAGAACAGGCACAGGGTCTGGCTGCGGGGGTAGTAGCCGATGTCGCCCGGGTCGACCGACGGGACCTCGTTCTCGCCGGGCGGCGCGTAGAACGGGAGCATGGCTATCGTCTCGTCGCCGGCGAACTTGGCGTTGACGCCGAAGGTGCGGACCGGCATCGCGCGCTCGAACGCGCTGCACGTGCCCGGCGCCTCATCGGTCAGGAGCCTGGCGCGCACGACCTGCCCCGCCATGTGAATCTCGAATGTCCTGTCCATCTGCTCGCTCACTCCTTGCGATGCGGGGCGGCTAGTAGACCTTGTTGGAGCCGACCAGCGGCACGCCGCTCATCGCCGAGGCGTCCACCGTCAGGGCGCGCAGGTCCTCGGGCTCGAGGTTGTGCACGTCCCGCTTTCCGCAGGCGCGGGCGAGCAGCTGGATCTCCAGGGTCAGCGCGTTGAGGTAGTTGAAGACCCGGTCGGCCGCCTCGTCGGGGTCGAGCCTGGCCTCAAGCTCCGGGTCCTGGGTCGTTATCCCCACCGGGCACAGGCCGGTGTGGCAGTGGTGGCACGCCCCGGGCCTTGTGCCGAGGCGCTCGTAGTCCTCGGCGTACATGTTGCGGTTGCAGTTGAGGGCGATCAGCGCCGCCGTGCCTATCGACACGCACTTCGCGCCCAGGGCCAGGGCCTTGGCCATGTCCGCCCCGCTGGTCAGCCCGCCGGAGACGACCAGGTCCACCTCCTCCTCGAGCCCCAGGTCCCGCAGCGCCCGGACCGCCTCGGCGGTCGCGGGCATGGTGGGGATCCCGGTGTGGTCGAGCTGCAGCTCCGGCGAGGCCCCGGTGCCGGCCTCCATGCCGTCGATCACGATCGCGTCCGCCCCGACCTTGGCCGCGAGCTTGACGTCGTCGGTGACGCGCCCCGCCCCGAGCTTGATGAAGAGCGGCACCCGCCCCTCGGTGACCTCCCTAAGCTCCTCCATCTTGATCATCAGGTCGTCCGCGCCCATCCAGTCGGGGTGGCGGACGGGGCTGCGCTGGTCCACGCCCGGGGGGAGGTCGCGCTGGCCGGCGATCACGTCCGAGACCTTGAGGCCCAGCAGCAGCCCACCCGTCCCGGGCTTTGCGCCCTGGCCGATCACTATCTCGAGGGCGTTGGCCGCGCGCACGTGGTCGGGGTCGAACCCGTAGCGGCTGGGCAGGACCTGGTACATCAGCAGCCGGGAGGCCTCGCGCTCGGCGAGCAGCATGCCGCCGTCGCCGGTGACGGTCATCGTCCCCATGCGCGTGGCCGCACGCCCCAGCGCCACCTTGGCGCTGGCCGAGAGCGCGCCGAAGCTCATCCCCGAGATGTAGATGGGGGTCTCGAGCCGCAGCGGCTCCGAGGCGTTGCGCGCGCCGAGCACGGTCTCGGTGCTGCAACGCTCGCGGTAGCCCTCGAGGGGCACCCGGCTCATGCCGGAGGTGATGAAGGTCAGGTCGTCGAAGGAGGGCAGGCGGCGCAGCGTCCCGTAGCCGCGGATGCGGTAGCGGCCGAGCTCGGCCTTGGCCTGGATGTCCTCGATGACCTCCGGGCCGAAGAAGAAGCTCTCTCGGATCAGCGGCCGCGCGTCCTGCCGCCCGTCGCCGGGCGCGGCCCCGTTGCCCTCGCCGGCGGTCACAGGGCGGTCCTCCATATGCGAAAGTCGCGCTTGTCGAAGTTGAACAGCCTCCTGTCCGAGACGATCCTGCGGAACTCGGACGGCTGCGGGACGCCGGCGACCTGGTAGCGGTCGAGCAGCTCCGCGAGCTCCGCGGCCTCGCCCTCGGCGAGGTCCTCGACCTTGGCGCCGTTGCCGAAGTCGGCCACGCGGCCGCGGACGAACATGCGCCCCTCGTAGATCGAGTCGGCGAACGCCTCCCCGGCGTCCCCGCAGACGATCATCACTCCCTTCTGGCTGACGAACCCGGACATGTAGTCGACCGACCCGCCGATCAGGATCGTCCCGCCCTTCTGGGATATGCCGGTGCGCGGGCCGGTGCTGCCGTGGACCACCAGCGTGCCGCCCCTGATCGCCGCCCCGGCGGCGGCGCTGGCGTTGCCGCGCACGACGACGCTGCCGGACTGCATGTCGGAGGCGACCGACCACCCAGCGTTGCCGGTGACCTCGATGTCGGCGTGCTTGAGCATGCCCCCGCAGTAGTAGCCGACGTTGCCGTCGATGACCACGCGGCCGGGCTGGGTCAGGCCCACCGCCAGGTTGTGGCGCGACTCGGAGTTGGTGACCAGCACCTCGCCGTCGGCGGCGAGGCCGGCCCTGATGGCGCCGTTGACCTCGCGCAGGCTCAGGCCCCTGGCGTCTACCGATGCCAAGTGCGGACGGCCCTGGCGGTGGGTTCGTAGACGGTGGTCCCGTCGGTCAGCACGCCCCCGAGCGCCACCTCCTCGGAGGCCATGGCGACGAAGCCGTCGTCCTCGGCGACCACCAGGGGCTTGGTGGAGAAGCGGTCCTTGGCGAAGCCGATCCCGTCGCGCGTCGCCACCAAGTACGTGAACGTGCCGTCGAGCGCCTCGATCGAGTCGGTGAGCGCCTCCTCTAGCTCTGCGCCTGCGCGCAGGCGGTCGGCGATGAAGACCGCGATCACCTCGGAGTCGTTGGTGGTGAGGAACTCGTAGCCGCGGCGCTGGAGCGAGCGGCGCAGGTTGTTGTGGTTCGTGAGTTGGCCGTTGTGGACCACGGCGATGTCCGGGAACGGGCGCGCCCAGAACGGGTGCGAGTAGCAGATGTTGACGATGCTCTCGGTCGCGAGGCGCGTGTGGGCGAGCCCGTGGGTGCCCTCGAAGCCCAACACGTCGTACACGCCCATCTCGGACGCCGGACCCACGTCCTTGACGATCTCCATGGCGCCCCCGAGGCTCAGCACCTCGGCGCCGGTGGACTCGACCGCGCGGGTGATCCGCATCATGTGGTCCAGGTCCGAGGCGCTTGGGACGTCGCCGATCTCTATGCGGGCGATGTTGCCCGTGTAGCCGACGGCGGCGACGGCGGCGACCGCAGCCACCCTGTCGCGGATCTCGGCGAGCCTGGCCTCGGCGTCTCCGCCGTCTCGCCTGAGGTGGACCCTGAGGGCGAGGCGGCCCTCCGGGAGTCCGCCGTAGAGTGCCAGCCCGGTCGAGTCGAGGCCGCGGCTCCCCAGCACGGTCGCCATGTCGGTCAGGCACCGCCCGAGGGGGGCGTCCCCGCCCCCGTTCCTGAAGAAGAAACCGGCTATGCCGCACATGCTCTCGCGCGCTCCGCTGCCCCGTGATTTCGTGTTCCGAGGGCCAATTGGGCAGTCTATGGCGCGTTCCGAGGCCAGTCAATACGCCGCCGGGCAACCCGGCCCGCCAGGGGCTTCGGACCGGTCCGCCCCGCGGGCCCGGGAATGGCGCTGCCTACATTCGCCGCCGGGTCACCGTCCGCAGCAGACCCGTGCCCGCCGCCCGGACTCGCTGCCGCTGGCGTTCCGTCCTACGACCCCGCCAATCCCACCGGCAGCCGTCAGGACCGGCGAATATGGCTAGTATGGGCATCATGAAGACGACGATCGACATCGACGACGAGCTGCTCCTGCGGGCAAAGCGTCACGCGCGGAGGACGGGGCAGCCCCTGCGCGCCGTGGTGGAGGAGGGGCTGCGCAGGGTGCTATCGACGGCTCCGTCCCGGCGGCGCTACCGCCTGCCGGACCTGAGCGTGGGGAACCCGCGCGGACCCGATCCCATGGAGGCGCACTCGTGGCAGAACCTTCGGGGGATCATCTGCGGGGAGAACGAGCCGCGGTGATCGCCGTCGACACCAACCTGCTTGTGTACGCGCACGTCGAGCGTCGTCCGTCCATGGGCTCGTCGTATGATTGGCCCCATCCGTTCCCGGGACCGTCGCCCGAGTAACATCCCGGTGCTGGAACCGCCATGCTCCCAGTAGGCTCAGAGGCCCCCGACTTCACGGCCGACCTAGGCTCGGGCGGACGATTCTCGCTCTCCGAGCACCGGGGGCGCAGCGTCGTGCTCTACTTCTACCCAAAGGCGTTCACGTACGGGTGAACGGCGCAGACCAGGGGGTTCGGCGAATCCCACCACCTCTTCGCCGAGCTGGGCGCCGTGGTCGTCGGCGTGAGCACCGACGACGTCGACACCCTCAGGCGCTTCGGCGAGCTGTGCGCGGCGCCGTTCGCGCTGGCGAGCGACCCGACCCGCGAGATCCGCCGGCTCTACGACGTCGAGCGCCGCCTGCGCCTCGGCACCTCCCGCGTCACCTACGTGATCGACGCAAGCGGCGTGATCACCGACGCCATCCACGACGAGTTCTCGATGACCAGACACGTGCGCTGGGCGCTGCGCGCGCTCGGGCACGCCGAGTAGCCCCGGCGGACCGCCCTACCCCGCCGGCGCCAGCCTGAGGAGCGCCGCCTCGCGGGCCTCGCGCACCGCCCGCGGCAGGTCCCAGAGCCGCTCCTCGCGCGCGGGCTGCAGGTACAGGAAGACCACCTCCTTGACCGCCCTGCCCGTGACCTCCCCGATCGCGCACGCGTACGCCCCGCCCTGCAGCCGGTAGCGCGCGGCCGCGTCCTCGACGTCCTCGGCGCTCACAAGGTCTGTCTTGTAGTCGACCACCACCAGCCCGTCCGGCTCCTCGAAGAGCAGGTCGATGATGCCGTGGAGGGTCAGGCCCCCCAGCGGGGCGGCCACCGGCACCTCGCGCCACATCCTGCCGGAGGCGACGGCCCTGCGGACCACGTCGCTGCCGACCGCGGCGCGGCAGAGCCTGGCGATCTCCTCCTCCCTGCCCGGCACCCCCTCGGCGCTTGCCTTCACCCGCGCCTGTTGGGGGATGTCCGCACCGGTCCGAAGGTCGGCGTCCTGGAGCACGGCGTGGACCGCCCGTCCAATGGAGGTGGCCGCGCGTCCCCGCCGCCAAGGCTCCACAGAGTGCTGCTCGGGCTTCTCCTCGTCGCCAAGGAAGCCGAGCGAAGTCGCGGCCACGGACGACGGGGCCGCCAGCTCCTCCACCATGCGGCGCCTGTCCTCGACCCACCGGTCCCGGGCCTCGGCCGTGTGGGCGGCGGGCACCGGTCCCCGCTCGTTCCCGCTTTCCGGGCGCCCCTCGGCGGCCGGGGGCACCGCCTCGATCTCCCTCCACAGGCCGGGGTGGCCGGCCACGCGCTCGGCTATCTGGTGCGCCGCGGAGGCGGACTCGCCCCCACTCTTGGCCGAGCGCCGCAGGCTGAGCACCAGGTGGTCGCGGGCCCGGGTCGCGGCCACGTACAGGAGCCTCACCCGCTCGGCGACCTCCATCCTGCGCTCGTGCTCAGCGAGCTCGCCGTATCCCGCGGTCTCCAGGACGGCGTCGCGGGACCTGACACGGGCCTCCACGCGGCCGGACGAGCGGTCGACCAGCACGTTCTGGCCGCCGGAGCGCCTCCCCGAGCCCAGGCCCGCGAGGATGACGACAGGGAACTCGAGGCCCTTTGAACCGTGCACCGTCATGACGCGCACGGCCTCCTCGTCCGAGTCGGGCAGCGGCGCCTCGGTCACCAGCGCCCGCTCCTCTATCTGATCCTCCAGCATGCGCACGAAGGCCCTCAGCGACCCGCCGCCGGCCGCCGAGAAGCGGCGGGCCCTGTCGATGATGAACCGGTAGCGCCGCCACTGCTCCCGCATCCGCGGGTGGCCGACCGCCGCCGCCATCAGGCACCGGTCGCGCACGAACCGGTCGACAAGCAGCGCAGGCGACTCCCAGACCCGCCGCCGGTGGTAGTCCCGCAGGGCGGTGAGCCCCTCGGCGACCGGGCCGTCGTCGCCGCGTCCGCGGCCCGACAGATAGTCGAAGCGCCCGTGGCGCTCGTGGTGGCGCAGCAGCTCCACGTCGCTGCAGCCGAACGCGGCCGAGCGCAGCGCGGCGACCACGGACACCGCATCCGAGGGATCGTCCGCGGCCCGCAGGAAGTTGAGCAGGTCGCGGACCTCCTGGGTCTCGAACACCAGCGAGGCGCTCTCCAGCCGGAACGGAATCCCGCGGCCGCCGATCTCGCGCTCCAGATTCGGCAGGCCGCTCCTGGTCGGGACCAGCACGCAGATGTCCGAGTAGCCGACCGGCCGGTACGTCTCCCGGCCCTGCGCCTCGGTGCGGTCGCGGTCCAGGGCGAGCCAGTTCCCGCCCACGATGCCCGCTATCAGGTCCGCTATGTCGGCGTGCTCAAGCCTTCGCACCTGCTCGGCGCCGCCGTCCTCCTCGGCGTTGCCGAGCGCCCAGACCGAGGGCCCGGCGCCGCCCTCCGGGGCCCCCCTCCACATGGGGGCCATCGGCTCGTAGTCGGCCTGCACGTATCCCGCCTCCCCCTCCTCACCCCGCATCAGGTCCTCGAACAGCGCGTTCACCCAGTCCGTCACGCTGCGATGGGACCTGAAGTTCTGCGCGAGCGTGAGGGTCTTGCCGCCCGCCTCCTCCATCCGCCGCTGCAGCCGCCTCATCTGCGCGACGTCCGCGCGCCGGAACCGGTAGATCGACTGCTTGGGGTCTCCGACGACGAAGAGCTTGCCCGGCTCCGGCTCAATCTCGTCCCACGCCAGCGGCCGGTCGGCCTCGCCTTCCCCGACGCGCCCGGCGAGCAGCATGGACATCTGGGCCTGGACAGGGTCGGTGTCCTGGGCCTCGTCGATCAGGATGTGCGTGAAGCGGCGACGGAAGTGGTCGCGAACGTCCCGGCGGTCGCGCAGCATGCGGTGGGCCCAGAACAGCAGGTCGTGGAACTCCGCCCTGCCCTGCCTCCTTCGCTGATCCGCATAGCCCAGCGCGAAGCCCCTCAGCGCCCCCAGGATCGGTCCCGCGACGGCCAGGGCGACCTGGTCCATCTCCTCGGACGCCCGGACGTGCAGCTCGCCGAGCAGATCCTTGAGCAGCCGGCAGCCGTTCTCGCCGCTGCGCTCGTCGTGGTTCCAGTTCTTCTGGCTTCCCCTGGCGCACCGAAGCGGCATCAGCCTGCGCAGCAGGCTGTAGTAGGAGACCGATCCGGGCCGGGCCTCTGCCAGGCGCCGCATCGCGCCCAGGCGACCGGTCGCGTGCGCGTAGAGGGGGTCCTCCTCGCCCAGCTGCGCCAGCCGGCAGAGCCGCTCGATTTCCCCCGCCGACCCGGCGATGTCGACCGCCGCCCGCGGCTCCGGGAGGTCTACATGGCCGAAGGAGGTCCCCTCGAGGTCCCCGTAGCTTTGGTGAAGCTCAAGGGCGGTCGTACGCAGGGCCGGGAGCGTGACCCCAAGCGCGAGCGCCAGCGAAAGTGGCCGCGCGACGTCCGACCCGGACTCGAGAGCCTCGCGCAGCCAGCCGTCCCAAGCCTCGTTGAACCTGATGCCGGCTGCGACCTCGTCGCTCACCTCGAAGCCCGGGGGAAGCCCGGCCTCGAGGGGGCGCTCAAGGAGCAGCGACGCCGCGAACGAGTGAAGCGTCCGTATCGACGCCTGGTCCAGGTCGCGCACCCCCCGGCGGCACCTGTCTCGCTCGCGGTCGCCGCGGCACGCGTCTTCGGCCGCGCGCTCAAGGCCCTGGCGCGTGCGGTCGCGCAGCTCGGCCGCAGCGGCCTCAGAGAAGGTGATCGCCGCCACCCGATCCAGCGTGGCGGTCCCGGTGGCGACCAGCCCCACCAGCCGCCCGACCAGGCTGTGGGTCTTGCCCGTGCCCGCGCTGGCCTCGACGAAGAGCGTGCGGTCTAGCCCTTCTTCGACGACGCGCCGGACGTCGTCGTCGACCGGGACGAACCCTTCGCGGGGCACCGTCACGCCTCTTCCCCGGAGGCTTCCGAGAGCCTGAGGTAGCCGGCCAGCACGGGGTGGCTTTTCTTTCGCTCCCATGCCTCTACGCGCCGCGAGGGGCACAGCGAATCGAAGTCGCAGAACGTGCAGTTCTCGCCCGCCCCCCTCCAGCTCCTCGGCCCCGGGTTCGCCGGGAACGCCCCCGAGCGGATGCCCCGGACGATCGTGCCGATGCCCTCGCGCAATCGGTCCATGGACGCCTCGTCGCCCATGTCGGCGAGCCGGGCGGGCGCGAAGCGAAAGCCCCCGCGGTTGGTGACGAACCAGTACGCCGCCTCGATCCGCCCGGCCCCGGGCGCGACGGCGCGCGCGGCCAGCGAGTAGACGCCGAGCTGGAGCCTCCTGCCCCGGTCTATGACATCGTCGTTGAGGGAGGCGTAGGGGCCGGGGCTGCCGGTCTTGTAGTCGATCACCAGCGCGCGGGCGCCGTCCTCGCTGACGTCCATCCGGTCGGCGCTCCCCCTGAATGGGACGCTCGTCCCGTCACCGAGGTCCAGGGCGGCCTGGGGCGTGTCCTGCAGGCCGAACCTCTGCTCGACCCGCACCGCAGCGGTCCCGTGGCGGCGGCGCAGGGCCGAGTCCTCCTCGAGGAACGTGTGCAGGTCCGAGGCGATCTGCTCGCGCTCGAGCTCCCACAGCAGCGGCCGACCGGTGATGCCGCGCTCCTCGGCATCGCGGAACTCCTCGCCGGCGACCTCCATGATCCGCTCACGGGCCCCGGCGCCCCACGGCTGCTGCGGGCCGGGCAGCCAGCCCTCGCCGGTCGCCTCAGCCATGAAGCGCTCGAGGATCCTGTGGACCAGCGAGCCGCGCTCGAGGGCGGTGATCGTGGTGATCTCCTCCGGCGCCTCGACCGCTCCGAGCCTGAGCACGTAGCCGAGGAAGTAGCGGAACGGGCACCGGGCCCAGGTCTCAAGGCTCGTGGGCGAGACCGGCGCGCCGCCCAGGGCCCGTGCGAACCGCGCGTCCGGCGCCGCTGCGGCGAGATTGCCGTCGAACTCGGTCAGGCCCGCACCGCTCCTCGCTCGCGCCATCGCGACCGCCCGCGCAAGCGCGCCGCGCCAGGCCAGCGGGTGTCCGCTGGGGCGCCGCCCTCCAGCCGTCCACTCCAGAAGCCGGCCCAGGTCATGGTCGTGGGCATCGGCGAACCCCTCCTCCTCGCCCGCGCGGCCGATCGCCTCGGCGGACGACCTGTCCACGGTCATCCACGCGGCGCCGGCGAGGCCACCGAGGTCCGAGGTGTGGACCTGTCGGCCCTCGAGGCAGGAGGCCTGCTCGAGGAACCAGCGCGACGGATACGCCCTAACGTCGGAGGAACCGTCGGCCGCAGGGTACGAGAGCGTCCTCGCTGGCGCACAGGCTGCCGCGGACAGGTAGTCGAACCGCTCTGCGGCCGAGGCCTTCTCCGTCCGCAGTCGAGCCGCGGACTCCGGAAGCAGCGGGTCGGGGCGGACCGGCGGCGGCGTGCGGCCCTCGATCATCCCAACCATCCAGACCTCGTCGAACTCCATGCCGGCGGCGGCCGACAGCGCCGACACGAAGACGCCCTGCCCGAGCCTGCCCAGCCTGCCGGCGGGCACCCGGAGGGCGTCCTCTACAGCCCTCCTGAACTCCTCTAGGCCGGTGGGGCCGGCGATGTCGTCGACCGCGGCGATGTCGTCCAGGGCGCCCGCGATCCGCTCGACGGAGGCGGCCTCCTCCTCGGGCAGATCCTCGAGCAGGTACAGGTCGAGCAGCCGGGCCGCCCAGTCGCTGTGCTCGGTCCAGGTGGCGGGGGCCGGGGGAGGAGTGAGGTCCCTGGCAAGGTGCGTAACGAACCTGCCCGCCGCCTCCGCGGCCTCGGCCCGCGCCCTCATGCCCGCGGCCCTGGCCCCTCCTATCGAGCCGTCGAGCTCACCCCTGTCGGCCTCCGAGCTGAGCCTGTCGGCGTGCCTTCGGAGGCGCTCCTGCCACTGCCCGAGGCCGCCGACGATGCCCGCCTCCCTGGTCAGCGAGTCCCAGCGGCTGGGCCTGAAGTCGTCCCGGGGGTCGCCCCCCGGGGGGCCGACCGGGCATCCGGTCAGCCACTCCATCACCTGCGCCCTGCCCATCTCCCCGGACGCGAGCTCGAGCGCCCCGATCAGCAGCCGCCCGGCGGGGGTCTCGGCGAGCGTCGTGCGGTCGGGTCCGGACATCGGGATTCCCGCCAGCCTAAGCTCGTCCGGCACCAGCGCGGCGTAGGGCTCGGCGGCGCGGTACAGGATCGCCATCCGGCGAAGGGGGGTCCGCTCCCGCTCGGCGCGCTCGGCCATCCGGCGGATCACCCACCTGACCTCGTCGTGGGCGCTGGGTGCCGTGTGGAGCCGCACGCGACCGGGCAGGACGCCCTTGCCGCCGGAGCGCTCCCGCGCCGGGCGGGGCGGTCCCAGGTACCGCGCAAGCTCGGCCGCGAGGGCCTCGGTCTCGGCGTCCGCAGCGGCGTCGCCCGTGAGCCCCAGAATCGCGGAGCAGCGTCCGGAGCGGGCCAGGGCCGAGGCAAGGCCGACCTGCCCGGGCGAGAGCCGGCGCGGAAGGTACAGGATGATCGGCCCCAGGTTCCCCCACCGGATCGCGCCGTCCGTCTCGACGGCCCCCGCCGCCGCCCGCGCAAGGTCATCGGTGTCGTACCAGCCCTCCTCCACCTCCGCGCGGAACAGGCGGTAGAGTTCCGAGACCTCCGCGCCCAGCCCGCCGCCGCGCTCGTGGGCCTCCCGAACGCCGTCCTCGGCGACCCGCAGCTCTCCGAACGACGAGCGCAGGCTCGCCAGCGTGGCCGTGTGGCCCGCCACGCGGCGCAGCTCGCCCCGCGCCCCGTCCAGCACGCGCCTCAGCAACGCGCCCTCGACGACCCGCGTAAGGGGCCTCCTGCCCCTGAGGCCCGGGGCGGACCCGCCGAGCATCTCGGCCAGGACCGGCATGAAGATGAAGCGAACGTTGGCGAAGCCGCTCTCGCCCAGGCTCTCACGAAGGTGCAGGCCCGCGTAGGGCGTGGGCGCCACAACGGTGACCGGGGCCAGGGCGTCACCCCCCCTGGCCTCCCCGACCATGCGCCACAGCTCCGCCGAGAGCCCGGGGCAGAGCCGGTCGACCACCAGGCGGCCCGGGGCCGGGCGGGGCGCGGGCGGGGCGTCGGCGCTCATGCCGCCATCATATGGCCCAGAGGGGCCGGGGGGCGCGGACGAGCGGCTGACGGACGCCCGGACCGGCCGAGTGGCCGCGGCCGACTAGAGCCTGTTCAGGCCGTCCAGGGCGGCCGTCTTGTAGCACTCGGCCAGCGTCGGGTAGTTGAACACCGTCTCCAGGAAGTAGTCCACGGTCCCCCGGAACGCCAGCACCGCCTGCCCTATGTGGATGATCTCGCTGGCGCCCTCACCGATGATGTGCACCCCGAGCAGCTCGCGGGTCTCCAGGTGGAACAGGAGCTTTAGCAGCCCCGACGTGACGCCGATTATGTGGCTGCGGGCGATCTCCCGGTAGTAGGCCTTGCCGACCTCGTAGGGCACGCCCTCCTCGGTCAGCTCCTCCTCGGTGCGCCCGACCATGGAGATCTCGGGGATGGTGTATATCGCGAACGGGAAGAGGGCGGGAACGTGGTCGGCGCTCTTGCCGAAGGCGTGCAGGGCGGCGTACCTGCCCTGCTCCATCGACGTCGAGGCCAGGGACGGAAAGCCGATGACGTCGCCCACGGCGTAGACGTGCGGCGCCTCGGTCTGGTAGTGCTCGTTTACTTGGACCCTCCCCTTGGCGTCGGTCCCTATCCCGGCCGCACCGAGGTTCAGCGAGCCGGTCGCGCCGACCCGGCCCGCCGCGTACAGGACCTTCTCGGCGGCGATCTGCTTCCCGCTGGCGAGGCGGATCCTTACGCCCGGGCGCGGGCCGTCCTCGGACGGCTCGATGCCGGTCACCTCGTCGCCGAGCCGCAGCGTCGCGCGCTCCTGCCGCAGGTGGTAGCTGAGGGTCTCGACGATCTCGCCGTCGACGAACGGGAGCACGCGGTGGCGCTTGTCCACCAACGTCACGCGCACGTCCAGGGCGGCGAAGATGCACGCGTACTCGCACCCGATCACTCCGGCGCCTACCACCGCCATCGTCCTGGGCAGGGACTCCAGCTCCATGATGTCGTCGGCGAGCATGAAGGCCTGCCCGTTCGCCTGCTGCTCTCCCTCGAACTGCGAGCCGGAGCCGGTGGCTATCACTATCTTGCCGGCGGTCACCCGGCGCTGCGCGCCGCCGTCCACCATGTCGAGGTTGAGCTCGTGGGGCCCGACGAAGCTGGCGCTCGCGGCGAGCAGCCGCACGCCGTTGCGGTGGAGCTGGTCGCGGATGACCTCGATCTCGTTCCGGACCGCCTGGTCGGTGCGCATGGTCAGGTCGTCGACGTCGATGTGGTCCTTGACCGCGTACGAGGCGCCGTAGAAGCCCTTCTGACGCGCGCCGGACAGGTACAGCACCGCCTCGCGCATGGACTTGCTGGGCACCGCCCCGGTGTTGACGCAAACCCCGCCGACGACGGTCTTTCGCTCGACGACCGCGACGCGCTTGCCCAGCTTGGCCGCCTGTATGGCCGCCCTCTGGCCCGCGGGACCGGATCCCACAACGAGCAGGTCGTAATCGTAGCTGGCCATCGTCACCCCGCTCCTCTCGCCCCCGGCGATCGCTCCGCCCGGCACGCCGCCGCCCGCGTGGGCGCGCCGCCGCTCCGGGGCTACATGGTATCCGATTCGGCCGGGCAGTCCACGCCCGCCCGCCGGGCGCGGACCCCCCGCGTGGCGAAAGGGTCCGGGGCATGTAACATGGGCGCGCCGGCGGCGGAGAGCCGGGGGCGAGGAGGTTGGCCGCATGAGACGCGCGACGGTGATCCTGGGAGCGGCGGTCGCTGTCGCGGTCGGCGCGGTCGCCTGCGCCTCCCCCGCGGCGCCTGGCCCTTCGCAGGCGGACGAGCCTGACGCCCCGGCGCCGGAGGCCGGCGCCGGGCGGTTCGAGCCGGCCAGGGACTTCGAGCGCGCCCCGGACCTTCGGTCGTCCCGCGAGCGCTTCTCGGTCATCCGGCTGGCGGACGGGCGGGTGATGGCCGTGGGCGGCCGGGCCCGCGGCCTCGGGAACGTCGAGGCCGGCAACTTCAACGGCACCGCCGAGCTGATGGACCCGAGCACCCTCGAGTGGACCCTCACCGGGGAGCTCGCGCACAAGCGAAGGTCCCCCGCCCTGGTCCAACTCGCAGACCGGCGCGTGCTCGCCGCCGGCGGCACCGGCGCCCAGAAGGTGCCCATAGCCTCCGTCGAGATCTGGGACCCGGCGGGCGGCGCGTGGACGGCGGGCGCCGACATGCTGGCGGCACGGGACTCGATGGGGACCGCTGCGCTGCGCGACGGGCGGGTGCTGGTGGTGGGCGGCGTCGGCATCGACGAGCGCGGATACCTGATCACGTCCCTCGCGGACGTCGAGATCTTCGATCCCCGGACGGGCGCGTGGACGGCCGCCGCCCCGATGTCCGAGGCCCGCGTCAACCACACGGCCACCGCGCTGCGCGACGGGCGGGTGCTGGCGGTCGGGGGCGGGGGCGTGGACGGCCCCTACTCGAACACGGCCGAGATCTACGACCCGGGGGCCGACGCCTGGACCGCCGCCTCGTCGATGTCGGTCGGCAGGGCCTTCCACACCGCGACGCTGCTTGCCGACGGGCGCGTGCTGGTGGTGGGCGGCAAGGGCAAGAGGACGCTGGCCGAGGTGTACGACCCGGCGGCGGACGCGTGGTCCGCGGCCGGGGAGACCGAGCTGCCCCGGGCCGAGCACGCCGCGACGCTGCTGGCGGACGGGCGCGTCCTGGTGACCGGGGGCGTCGGGCACCTCGCCCCAAGCGAGGTGTTCGAGCCCGAGTCGCTGTCCTGGACGACCGTCGGATCGCTGCGCACCGGGCGCTACCGCCACGGCGCCGCCAGGCTCACCGACGGGCGGATCGTGGTGATGGGCGGGACCGGGGGCGACGGCATCCTGGCCTCCGCCGAGGTGCTGACCTCGGTCGGCTCCTCGCTGCCGGCGGGCTCCGGCGGCGCGGGCGAGGGCGCGACGCCCCGCCCGGAGCCGACACCCACCTCCGAGCCGACGCCCGAGCCGACGCCGACCCCCAGGCCCGAGGTCGACGCGGCGGCGTTGACGTTCGCCGACCCGGTGGACGCAGAGCCCGGGCCCGACGCGACCTCCGTGGACCTGGCGACCCCGGTCCGGCTGCGGCCCGGCCAGGAGATCTTCAGCCCCAAGGGGCCCGGGGGCCTTATAGTCGAGTTCATGGAGGTCGTCGAGGACACGCGCTGCCCGCCGGGCGAGGCTTGCCCGGACCCGGGGCGCGCGGTGATCCGCGTCAAGCTCCGCGTGCCCAGCGGGCCGCTCGGCGAGTCGGAGATCGAGCTTGCGGGCGGCCAGGCCCAGCCCGCGGTCCGCAGCTTCGGGCGCTACTCGGTGGCGTTCATCTCCCTCGAGCCGGTGCCGGCCGGGGGCGCCGGCGAGGCGGTGGCCACCCTCGCCGTGGTGCAGCCCGGCAGATGACGGCGCGGTCCCCGCTGATGGCGGAGATGACGCGCGAGCGGCTGCGCGGGCTGATCGACGCGCTGCCCAGGGTGCGCATAGCCGCGGCGCCGACCCCGCTGCAGGAGGCGGAGAACCTCTCGCGCGAGCTGGGCGTTCGGGTGCTGATAAAGCGCGAGGACCTGACCGGCCTCGTGCTCGGCGGCAACAAGGTCCGGCACATGGACTTTTGCATGGCCGACGCCCTGGAGAAGGGCGCCGACGTCTCGGTCAACGTGAACGCCTGGATGTCCAACAACTCGCGCATCATCGGCGCGGCCTCGCGGCGCGTGGGCATGGACTACGTGTGCGTCGCGCCAGGGAGCGCGGGAAGGCCCATCCAGGGCAACCTGCTGATCCAGCGCCTGCTCGGGGCCGAGCTGCACCTGCTGGAGACGACGGACGCCGAGGAGGTGGCCGGGTTCGTCGCCGACCTCGAGGAGCGCCTCAGGGCGCAGGGGCGCACGCCGTACAACCACCTGCGCGAGCACATGTCGCGCTCCTCGGCCGTCATCTCATACATGGAGGCGACGATGGAGGTGGCGGACCAGCTCGAGGCGCTCGGCGTCGACGGGCCGGTGACCGTGTACATCGCCAGCGGCGGCGCGCAGTCGGGGCTGCACCTGGCCTCCGACGCCCTGCGGCTGCCGTGGCGCGTCCGGGGGGTGCTGGTGGGCACGCCCGAGGAGTCGTTCGTCGACGTGGTCACGTGGTCGAACAACGCCCTCGCGCACCTGGGGCTCTCAGAGCGCGTCGGTTGGGGCGACATCGAGCAGATCGGCGACTACGTCGGGCCCGGGTACGCGCAAGTGAGCGACGCGGGCGCGGAGGCGATCAGGACGCTTGCGCGGCTGGAGGGGGTGCTGCTCGACCCGGTCTACACGGCCAAGGTCATGGCAGCGCTCATCGACCACGCCCGCACCGGGCGGATCGGCGCGGGCGAGACCGCCGTGTTCGTCCACACCGGCGGGCTGCCCGAGCTGTTCAACTTCGCGGCCGAGCTCGCCGGCACCTAGCGACCTTGCGCCGCCGCGCGCGCGCCTGTAGTGTCTGCCTGCGCGGCGGGCGCCGCCGCGCCCGGACCCCTAGCCCTTGAGGAGACGCCCCCATGGGAGTGACGCTCAACCACACCGGATTCGTCGTTACGGACATCGAGAGGGCCCTCGCGTTCTACTGCGACGGCATAGGCCTGTCCGTAAGGTTCCAGGTCGAGGCCGGCGGACCCCAGCTCTCGCAGCTGCTGGGCTACGACGACGTCCAGGTCAAGGCGGCCTTCGTAGGGGGGATCGACGGCCACTCGCTGGAGATCATCGAGTACGTCAGCCCCAGGTCCGAGGTCCGCGACGCGGCCGAGCAGCACAGGAGGAACGTCACGGGCGCGGCGCACCTGTCCTTCAACGTCGAGAGCATCGACGACGTGCTCGACCGCATCGTCCCGATGGGGGCGAAGGTCAACAACCCCCCCGTAGAGCTGATGGAGGGGATGCGGAGCGTGTACCTGCAGGACCCTTGGGGCAACTGGGTCGAGCTCGACGAGGACGCCGTGCACAACAGCCAGCAGTTCGTCGTGCACCAGCGCACCTCGGTCAACCCCGCGCCCGGAGACGTGCGGTTCTAGACGACCTGGGCAACGGGACGGCCTCCGGACGGGAGCGGGAAAGGGGGCAAGACCACGTGACCAAAGAGGTCCACGTAACCCTCAAGAGCCTGCGGGGCGGCAGAGACGGCGTGCCGGTCGATGGATTCATCGCCGCTCTCAACGGCGTCCAGAATGCGGTGCGGCTGATGGTTGAGCACCTGTCCGGCGAAGGTCGCCGGCCGGGGCGTCGCCCCGCATGGATGCGTGAACAGAGCTCGCTGCGTCTGGTGCACACTCGCCCCGGCTCGGTTGTCGCAGTGCTTGAGCTGGAGTCACCGGTCAGCAGTTCCGATAGCATAGGAAGCTACGGGCCGCAGGCGCTCGATGCACTGTTGAACTGGGACGGAAGTGAGCGTTCCACCCTGCCCGGCAACGTGATTGAAAGCCTAAACGAGACGGGAGCGAAGCTGCACGATCAGGCGCGACTGTGGCTGGGAGACAGCGAAGTCCCACGCAGGGTCGAGATTCAGCGCGCAACCAAGACCAGAACAAGGAGAAAAGCCGGGGCTGACAGGGAAGTGCTGCTGTATGGCTGGCTCAACATGGTCAACTGGGGCAACTGCACGGCGCAGTTGCAGGTGCGTAGTGCCGACCATGTGAGGCTACGCTTTGATGCGTCATTGGGCGACCGCATGCTCCGGCTGGCGAGGCGATACGTCGAGGTGCGCGGACGAGGTCGCATCGGAAGCAGCGATAGGTGGCAGACCATCCGAGTGGAAGGCATAGAGGGTACGCGGTCCCCGCACGAGCCGTTCGATCTGGATGAACTGATTGATGAACCCGAGCCCAAGCCGATCGATCCCGACGAAGTTGCGACCGCCAGCGAGCCCTTTGACGTTGACGATTTCAACAGGCTGATTCGGGAAGGCCGCGATGTAGGACGGGCGGGCGATATACAGTGGTAGTACTGGACACCAATGTTGTTTCGTTCCTCTTCAATCGTGATCCCCGAGCGCGATACTATAGATCCCGAATTGAGGGTCGCCAGACAATTGTTTCGTTCCAGACCGTGGAGGAGCTACGGTACGGTGCGTACGTGAGGGATTGGGGCGCGAACCGCAAGAACGACCTCTCGATCCATCTCAAGCAATACAAGGTGATCTGGCCGAATGCCGAACTGTTGGATATCTGTGCCAGTCTGAGGGCCGAGCGCAGATCGGCGGGAAGAGAGTTGAGCACCGCCGACGCATGGGTGGCCTCGACCGCCCTAATGCTCCAATGTCCGCTAGCCTCGCACGACGGAGATTTCGAGGGCATACCCGATCTGGAACTCATTACAGGCCGATCCGTTTGACCTAGAAGCCATATCCTCTCTTTCCGGGATTGAACGCGATCGTCAGGCAGATTCAGACAGGGTCCCCAGCAGGACGGTAGCGGTCCTGTGCCCACCAGCCGCCGATGTGCCCCCGGCCTCGCCCGCACTGGTCTCCCTCGTCGGCCCTCCTCCATTCCATCGTCCTGGGGCGGCCAGGATGCTGCGTTGGAAGCATCGATCTCGACGGCAAGGCCCGCCCGTCCAGGTGGGCGCAGCCTGCCCGCCGCTGCGGTAGCCGGGGTCAGGCGGCAGCGGTGCCGGATCGCTAGGGAATTCCCCCGCGTGCTCGTGGAGCCGGGGCACCCCGACCGGCACTGTGCACACTCGCAGGCGCGTCGCCGCGCTGCTGACGTCGCGGAGGATGAGTAGCACCCCGATGACCGCAAGAGCCGAGGCCGAGGCCAGTTGCAGGGGCGACTCGCGTACAACCCATGCGCGGAGGACAAGTTCGCCGGTGCCGTTCGGCCTCGGCCTGCCGAAGGCCCCGCCCATGGTGCGACAGAGCCCTCACGATTGGCCCTGCCACATTGTCTGACTTAGAGTCATAGTCTATTATGGACTACATTCACTCTTCTCAGGGGAGGCCTGCATTGGTTGTCTCCGGGTCCCGTCGCGTGTGGACCATCGCCGAGGCGAAGGCGAAGCTGTCGGAGGTCTTGCGTCTCGCCGAGACGGAGGGCCCGCAGCGCATCGGCGCGCGGAAGCGCTTTGTCGTCGTGCCAGCGTCGGCTTGGGAGGAGAAGGCGGAGCCCCGCAAGCCCCTTGGCCGGTGGCTGATTGAGAATGTGCCGCGCGGAACCAACCTCGACATCCCGGACCGCGCCGGGGTCTCCCGGCGCGAGATCCCGTTCATCGACGACGAGGACGATTGATCGGTTACCTCCTGGACACCAACGTGGTCTCGGAGCTGACAAAGCGCGCTCCGGCCCCTCAGGTCGTCAGGTTTCTGTCGGAACACGACGATTTATGGCTGTCGGCCATCCTGATGCACGACGTGGAATATGGACTGCGTCTGCTCCCGCACGGCGCGCGCCGCCGCCGTTTGACCGGTATGCAATCGGCCATCCTTCGGACATATGCGGACCGCCTACTGCCACTGGACAGTGCGGCGGCCGAGTGGTCCGCCGAGCTAAGGGCACGGGCCCACCTCGCGGGACACAACGTCGATGTGGGCGACGCCCTGATGGCCGGCACGGCCAAGGCCCACGACCTTGCCGTGGCCACGCGCAATGTGGACGACTTCGACGGGCTGGACGTCGAGGTCGTAAACCCGTGGGAGCTGCGATGATCGCCACCACCGAAGCTTGTGTTGAAGCCGCTGGCCTCGTTCGGCGCGTTGCCGACGGCCCATCTCACTGCCCCTCATCTCTCCACGGCCAGGCGCGAGGCCGCAGAGGCGTCAAGCTCGACGCCTAGCCCCTGCCCGCCCGTAAGCTGCGCCTCCCTGCCACCGCGCGACGCGGGCCTAGAGAGCAACTCCGCCGGCTCGCCCGATAGCTCCTCCGAGTACTCGTGGGGCCTGGGCACCTCGGACAGGGCGGCGCACACGTGCAGGCTCCCCGCAGAGGCGATGCCGGCCGTCGGGCGGTGCGGCATCGCCACCTTGCCGAAGGTTCAAACGAACTCATAGATCCTCGCCGACCCGGTGATCCCGCCCGCGAGCGCCACGTCGGGCTGGAGTATGTGGGGGTCCGCAGGGACGACCAGGTCGCGGAGCTGCCAGCGGGTCTGCCGCTGCCCGCCGAACGACGCAGGCAAGTCCAGGGCGGGCCGGTCCCAGGCCATCGCGAGCCTGTCGCCGGCCGGCGATCACGTCCGCGCCGGACGGCCGCGGGTGCCAGCAACGGGTCAACGCCGACCCATGCGCGCGTGAACATGCAGGTGGGTCAATTCCAAGTGATCGTTGACACTGGGGCGTGCGGCGGTGCTTCCCCCCGGGCAGGCAGCCTAGATGAGCAACTCCGGCGCGTGGACGAGCCGATGCCTGCCGGTGTCGGCGACGAGCGCAAGTTCCCCCAGGGCGGTGGCGCCCAGCCGGACGCGTCCCGGTGCTCCTTCGGGTCCAGCAGGGACACCGCGTCAGGCCGAGGTGCACGGCTATCCGACTCCTGCCGGGACGAGTCGCCGAGGAAGAGCCGGTGCGAGGTCGGCTACCGCATGGCGCAGGAGGCGACTAGCGAGCGCCGGGAGCCGCAGGGACCGCGCCGCCGGGCACCGGCCGCGGCAACCGCCCCGATCGGGACCCCCACAGTCCTTGCGGCTCGGCCACCGTCCTGCAGCGATTCAAGCGCCGCCCTGCGGCATTCGCCCCCTCCTAATGCTGGTCCTGCTCGTCCTGCTGGTCGCGTGATCGTCTCCGGCGCCGGCCGACGACCCAGACCAAGCCGGCCACGACGAGGGACGCGACTATGACGGCTGTGACCACCCAGACGAGCGCCGCGACACCCTCCCGGGCCGGCGGCGCGGGCCCCGGCGTCGGGCTGGGCACGGGCGCGGCCGCAGGCTCCGGCGTCGGGCTGGACCCGGGCGCGGCCGCGGGCTCCGGCGTCGGGCTGGACCCGGGCACGGCCGCGGACTCCGGCGTCGGGGTGGGCGCGGGCGCGGCCGCAGGCTTCGGCGTCGGGCTGGGCGCGGGCGCGGCCGCAGGCTCCGGCGTCGGGCTGGACGCAGGTGTGGCCGCAGGCTCCGGCGTCGGGCTGGACCCGGGCGCGGCCGCAGGCTCCGGCGTCGGGCTGGGCGACGGCGTGGCCTCGGGCTCCGGCGTCGGGCTGGACCCGGGCGCGGGCGTGGGCTCGGGCGCCGGGCTGGGCGACGGCGTGGCCTCGGGCTCCGGCATCGGGCTGGGCGCAGGTGTGGCCTCGGGCTCCGGCGTCGGGCTCGGTGACGGCGTGGCCTCGGGCTCCGGCATCGGGCTGGGCGCAGGTGTGGCCTCGGGCTGCGGCGCCGTGCCGGACCCGGACCCTGACCCGGACGAGGGCGGCGGCACCCTGGGGGACGGATCTAACACCAGGACGTACGTGCTGAAGTGCGTCAGTATCGAGACGGTCCAGCCCCGTCCCAATTCGTCCGTCTCGCAGCGGTGCTCCACCAGCTCCCACTGTATCGGCTCCACGCGGTAGACCCGCGCGCGGTCCTGCACGCACGCCGACTCCTCTCCCCAGGGCAGCATCAGCCACAGCTCGACGCCCTTGGCGTAGGTCGTCGGGGTCGGGATGTCGCTCCCCACCCTGTACGTGTTCGCGTCCACCGCGAGGACCGCCTGCAGGTTCGCGAGGGGCGGAGCGCCGCTGAGGTTCTCCAGGTCGCGCCTCTCGAACCGGATCTCCAGGACCTCGGGCGCCGCGCCCGCCGGCACCACCAGCCTCGCCATCCCGTCCTCCGTCTCGATCACCGTCTCGCGATCCGGGTACACCAGCGCCCTTCCAGACGAGGGTTTGGGATCGGGCGTGGACGTCGGCTCCGGCGTGGGGGCGGGCGTCGGCGTGGGCGTGGGCGTGGGCTCCGGCGTCGGCGTCGTCCCCGGATCCGGGTCCGGGTCCGGGACGGGCGCCGGATCGACGGGCACGTAGTTGTACACGCTTACCGCCACCGCGTCCTCGTCGGACCGGCCCCGGGCGTCCGTCACCTTGAGGACCAGGCTCAGCGTGGTGAGCCCGCTGACCTCGGGAGCGGTCAGGTTAAGGACCGCCGAGGCGGAGATGACGCGGGTGCGGTCCGTGCTGTAGCTCCACTCGTACGTGAGCGGGAGTCCCTTCTCCTCGTCCGTGCAGTTGGCGGGGTTACCGGCGCACGGCGCCCACGGGTCGGGCGTCCCGGTGCTGTTGGAGCCGTCCAGCGCAACGGTCGCGTTCTCCGTCACGGTCTTGTCGGGCCCGGCGTCGGCGCGGGGCCTCGCGTACACGCGTACGTCGTCGACCCGTATGTTGTTGTATGCCCCGTCCGAGCTGGTGGCGCGGTGCGTGATGACCGCGCCGTCGTTGGCGCCCGGCAGGGACTCCACCGTCACCAACCGCGCGGTGCCCCAGTTCCCGGTCGTGAAGGTCAGGGACGACGGCGAGACGGTGACGTACTGGCTCGACGAGGCGACGCTGACCGTCACCGCGGCCGTCGGCCTCGTGGCCAGCTGGACCCTGTAGTAGGTGCTGCCCTCCGGCAGGTCCAGCGGGACCTGCTGGGAGATCAAGATGCCGCGGGTCTTGTAGGTCAGGACCGCCGTGTGCCGGCCCTTGCCCGTGCCGTTTACGGCGCGCATCTGGAAGTCGTAGGTCGCCTCCGAGTTCAGGCCGGAGACCTGGTAGCGGTACGTCGAGCCGCTCTTGTCGACCTTGCTGTCCGTCATGGCCGTCCAGGCGCCCCAGTCCGGGTAGCCCAGCAGGCTGACGGCGATGTCGCTGCCGGAGGTGGGCGGGCTCCCGCTCCACGTCGCCGCGTCGAACTGCACCGTGCCCTTGGTGCTGTCGGTGGTGTCCGCCGTGAACGTCGGGTCGCCGTCGACCCGGGCGACCCACGAGCCGATCCCCACCTGCCAGTCCTCCTCGAGGTGGGTCTCCATCACGCCGAAGGCGGGGGCGGTCGCGGTGATGGTGACCGCCCGCTTGCCGCCGCTCAGCGCGTCGATGAAGATCTTGCCGTCCGCGGTCGGGGCGGCGGCGACCAGGGCGTAGGTCCCGGCGGCGACCGGGGGCAGCAGGCGCTGGCGGTACTCCCACCCCGTGACGGTCTCCCCGGCGGGCGGGCGGCCCCACCGCAGGGACGCGGTCCCCACCGAGCCGCCGGCGGCGACGGCAAAGCTCGAGGGCTGGGCGGGCACCGTTGTGAGCTTCGAGGCGGACGGCTGGCCCGGGATCGTGTAGGTGGGCGAGGTGGCCGCCAGCCCCGGGCCGGCGACGTTCACCGCCCGCAGCTCGAACTCGTAGGTGGTGCCCGCCTTCAGGTCCACCCGGTGGCTCGCCAGGCTCGCAACGCTGCAGGTCCCGCTGCACGGGACCCTCTTCCACTGGGCCGTCGGGCTGACGCGGTACTCGTAGCGCTGGATGGACCTGTCATTGGCGGATTGCGTGCTGGCCGCGGTCCACGCCAGCGTGGCCGTGCCGCCGGAGAGGGGGCCGTTCGCCGGGTCCGATTTGGGAGCGGTCAGGGTCACCGTGAAGCCCTTCGGCCTGTCCGGGGCCAGGGTCACGAACTTCACGTCCGACGCCGGGCCGTCCGCGGCCACGTTCACCGCCCGGACCTGGAAGGCGTACCTGGGGCTGGCCGCGCCCCGGATCGTCATGCTCACGGTGCCGGCGCCGCTGCCGCCGATGGTCTTCCACGGGGCCTTGCCCAGCTCCGTTGTCAGCGTGGAGTCGGTGGCGCCGGCGCTCCCGTACACCGCCCGGTACTGCCACGAGGCGATGCTGGCGTCGTCCGAGCCGCCGCGCTTTAGCTTCGACCACGTCAGGGTGATGTCGAAGCCCTGCGCGCTCGAGGCGAAGGCCTTGGCGATGGTCGGGCTTGGCTTGGCCGGGGCCAGGGTCACGGACGCCGTGGCGGAGGCCGAGCCGGACCCGGCCTCGTTGAGCGCGCGCACCTGGACGTGCCGCCCGGCCCCGGCCTTGAACTGCGTCGGCAGCGTGAACGACGTGGTCGAGTAGCTGCTGCCCGCCACGTTCGCCCAGGACGCGCTCTCCACCGCGGTCGCCGTAGCGGCGTGCCGGTACTGGTACCCGTCGATGGTCGCGTCGGGGGGCTTGGTCCAGCTGGCCGTGATCCTGAAGTGGCCCGACTTCCCTGAGCCGCTGAAGGACTCGGCCAGGGTTATGGCGGTCGGGTCCACGGGCTTGAACGGCGGCGTCGCCGTCGCCGTGTCCGACGCCGGGCCGTGGCCCGCGGCGCTGGTGGCCCGCACCTGGAAGGCGTAGGCCCTGTTGCTGGCGAGGCTCCCGACGGCGTGGGACGTCGTGGCCGCCTTGCTGCCGGAGATGCTCGTCCACCCCGCGCCGGCCGACGGGGTCGCCGCCGCGTCGCCGAGCACGCTCCCCACCAGCGCGTCCGACGAGTCGACCGCCCGCACCTGGAAGGTGTACTGCACGCCGTTGGTCAGGCTGCCGGCCGTGGCCGACGTGGTCGCCGCGCCGCTGCCGGGCACGTCCGTCCAGGCCACGCTGCTCCAGTCGCCCGAGGACTTGCCGCGGTACTGCCACCCGTCGATCCCGCTGGTGTCCGAGGGGCTGCTCCACGACAGCTCGACGCCGCCGCTCTCGGGGATGGCCAGCAGGCCGCCCTTCGGCTCCATCCGCCGGTACTGCCACCCGGTTATGTACGGGTGGCCCGGGTCGGTCCAGGTGAGGGTGACCTGCTGGAAGCCGGGGGCCGCGGCCAGGCCCGCGGGCTTGGCGGGCGCGGTACCCGTCTTGGCCTGCGCGGCGGGGCCGGCGCCGTCGCGGTCGTTCACGGCCCGCACCTCGAATGTGTAGACCGTGCCGCGGGTCAGGCCGGAGGAGACCGTGTAGGTCCGCAGCGTCTTGGCCACGTCCTTCCACGCGCCCCAGTCGCCGCCCCCGGCCCGGTGGCGGACCTCGAACTTGGAGATCAGGTTCTCCTTCGACTGCTGCCAGGCCCACGTCAGCGTGGCCGAGGACGCGGCCGCCGCCGAGGCGCTGGCGTCGCCGGGCAGCGCGGGCAGCGGCTGCGGCCTGGCCGTCACCTCGGTCGAGACGGCCCCGCCGTTGCCGGCGCCCTTCACGGCCCTGATGCGGAAGGTGTACTGCGTGCCGTTGACCAGCGGCTTGACCACGTGCTGGGTGGTGGACGCGCCGCTGCCGGTCATGGCCGTCCAGGTGCTGCCCCAGGAGCCGCCGGTCTTGCGCTGGTACTCGTAGCCCGTGATGGTGGGGTTGCCGGGGTCGTCCCACGTAAGGGAGACCACCTTGTCCCCCGGCGCGGCCGACAGGCCCGTGGGCGCGGCGGGGAACGGGCGGTCCGACGCCTCGTCCGACGGCGTCCCGTCGCCGGTCGCGTTCGCCGCCCGCACCTGGAAGGTGTACTGCACGCCGTTGGTCAGCCCCGTGACCTGCTGGGAGGTCTTTGCGCCGCCGGATATGGCCGTCCAGTCGGTGTAGCCGTCGTCGTCGCTGGCCTTGGGCTTGTAGCGGTAGGCGTTGCCGGTCACGGTCGCGCCGCCCGCGGGGTTGGTCCAGCTAAGGGTCATCTTCTCGAAGCCGGCCGTAAGCGAAAGGCCGGTCGGCTTGGCCGGTACGGTGGAGGCGCTTGCCTCCCTGGAGGGGCCGCCGCCCGCGTCGTTGTCGGCCCACAGCCGGAAGGTGTAGGTCGCGCTGTTGTCCAGGCCGGTGACGGTGTGGCTGGTGGTCGACCCCGTGCTGTTGGGCACGTCCGTCCAGCTGCCGTAGCTCCCGGTGGTCTTGTACTGGTAGACCCAGCCGGTGACCGTCGCATCGGAGGGGGACTTGCTCCAGGTGAGCGCGACCTGCCCGTCCCCGCCGGACGCGGTCAGCGTCGCCGGTACCAGGGGCAGGGTCGGCTCGGTGACGCCGGCGGACGCCGCGCCGTCGCCCTTGTCGTTGACGGCCCGCACCTTGAGGGTGTAGCTCGCGCCGTTGGACAGGCTCGTGCCCGTGCTCGACGAGAGCTTGGTCACGGCGGCCGAGCGCGTGCTGCCGTCCGAGCCTGCGATGTCGGCCCAGCTGGTTCCGCCGTCCGTGCTGTACTGCCACCCGTCCACCCGGACGCCGCCGTAGCCCCACGACAGGTCGACCCTCGCGTCGCCGCCGCTGGCCACGAAGTTGACGGGCGCGGACGGGACGCTGGCCAGCGGCCGCGCGGTGGCCGTGGCGGGCAGCCCCCAGCCGACGCCGTTACGCGCCCGCAGCTGGAAGGTGTGCAGGACGTCGTCGGTCAGGCCGGTGACGGTGTGGGTCGCCAGGGTCCCGGCGGTGCAGCCGGAGCCGCAGATGTCGGTCCAGTGGCCGTAGCCGCCCGCGGTCCTGTACCGGACCTGCCAGTCCGTGGCCGTGGACATGGCGTCCCACGTGAGCTTGACCTGCCGGCTGGAGACGCCCCTGGCCGTGGCCTTGAGGCTCGCCGGCGCGGCCGCGACCGGCTTGGGCGTGGCATTCACGCTGTCCGAGCCCGGCCCCGCGCCCGCCGAGGTCACCGCCCGCACCCTGAAGGTGTACTCCGTGTCGTTGGTCAGGCCCGTGACCGTGTGGGTGGTCGTCGCGGCGCCGCTACCGGGCACGTCCGTCCAGCTGGAGCCGCCGTCCTTGCTGTAGCGCCAGCCGGTGATGCGGTCGTTGCCGGGATCGTCCCAGGACAGGGCGATCTCGGTGTCGCCGACGGCGGCGGACAGGCCCGTGGGCTTGGCCGGCTTCTGTATGGCCAGCGTGGCGCTGGCCTCGGGGGAGCCTATGCCGCCGCCGGAGGCGTTGACCGCCCGCACCTGGAATGTGTAGGGGGTGCCGTTCTCCAGCCCCGTCACGGTGTGGGAGGTGGTCTGCGCCGCGGCGCCGGGCACGGTGTTCCAGCCGCCGTAGCCGCCGTCGGTCTTCAGGCGGTACTGCCAGCCGGTGACAGTGGCGTCCGCGCCGTCCTTGGCCCACGTGAGCGTGACCCGCTCGTCGCCGGCGCTCGCAGCGAGGCTGGTCGGGGCCAGGGCGGCCGTCGTGGCCGTCCGGGAGTCGGAGGCCGTGCCGCTCCCCACGGAGTTGGCGCCGCGCACCCTGAACGCGTAGGTCCTGCCGTTGAGCAGGGTCGCGGGCGTCGACGCCGAGGTCTTGGTGACCGTGGCCGACCGCGTGCCCGGGCCGGAGCCCGCTACGGCGGTCCAGGTGGTCCCGCCGTCGCTGCTGTACTCCCAGCTGGCCGCGTGGTGGAGGCTCGACGCCGAGAAGGCCCAGCTGAGGGTGACCGCGGCGTTGCCGCCGCGGGCCGAGAAGTTGTACGGCTTGCCCGGGGCGGAGGAAACGGGCACGGCGCTGGCCAGCCCCGACGGCGTGCCGGCGCCCGCCGAGTTGCCGGCCCGCACCTGGAAGGTGTAGGAGACGTTGTTCTCGAGCGAGGTGACGGTGTGGGTCAGCGTGCCGTTGGCGCCGCTGCCGGGGGTGACGGTCTTCCACTGGCTCCACGAGGGGCCGCCGCGCTGCCTGTACTCCCACCTGGTGACCGTGGACCCGGAGGGCGCCTTCCAGCTCAGGGACGCCCGCGCGTTGCCCGGCGCCGCGGCCAGGTCCGTGGGCGCGCCCGGCACGGCCACCGGCGTGACGGACACCGGGTCGGACTGTGCGCCGCTGCCCGCGGCGTTGACGGCGCGGATCCTGAAGCTGTACGCCGTGCCGTTGATCAGGCCCGTCACCTTGTACATGACGAGCGTGGCGGGGAGGCACGGCGACGCGCAGGTCATGGTCGTCCAGTCGCCGCTGCCCTGCTTGTACTCCCAGCTAGTGATGGACAGGTTGGCGGGGTAGTCCCACTGCAGCGTCGCCTCGGACGAGCCCGCGTGGGCCTCGAGGCCGGCGGGCTTGGCGGGCACCGACAGGGCCCCGGCCTCGTCGGAGGCGGGGCCGGGCACGGACCCGTTGACGGCCCTCACCTGGAAGGTGTGGGCGACGCCCCCGGTCAGGTTCGAAATCGTGTGCGTGCGGGTGGACGAGCCGCTGCCGGGCACGTCCGTCCACCCGCCCCAGGAGCCGCCGGCCGGCCTCTGCCGGTACTGCCACTTGGTGACGGTCGAGCCGGAGGGCGCGGTCCATGTCAGCGCCGCCGTGCTCGCTGAGACGCCCGCGAACAGGCTGGGCGGCTTGCCCGGGGGCGCGTTCGGCGTGGCCGAGGCCTCGTCGGACTGCGTCCCGTTCCCGGATGAGTTGACCGCGCGCACCCTGAAGCCGTAGGCCGTGCCGTTGGTCAGGCCGTCCACGGTGTGGGACGTGGTGCCCGCGCTGCTGCCGGGCACGTCCGTCCAGTCGCCGGAGTCCTGCTTGTACTGCCACCTGGTGATGGTGGAGTCGCCCGGGTCCGTCCACGTCAGCGCGACCTCGGCGCTGGCGGGGGTGGCGGCAAGGCCGGTGGGCTTTGCGGGCACGGCCAGCGGCGTGGCCAGCGCCAGCGCCTGGAGGCCGTTGCCGCTCTGGTTCACCGCCCGCAGCCGGAAGACGTAGCTCGTGCCGTTGGTCAGGGTCGTCACCGTGTGGGACGTCCTGGCCGGGCAGCCCGAGTCGCCCGAGGTGGCGCAGATCTGCGTCCAGTTGATTCCGTCCGTGCTGTACTCCCACTTGGTGATGGAGGAGTTGGCCGGGTCGGTCCAGCTCAGCGCGACCCGCCCGTCGCCGGGCGTGGCGGCGAGGCCGGTGGGCACCGCGGGCACGCTCGCGGCGAGCGTGGGGGTGACCGCGACCCCGGCCGAGGGCGGCCCGGCGCCGGAGGAGTTCACCGCCCGCAGCTGGAAGGTGTGGGCGGCGCCGTTGGTCAGCCCGGTGACCTTGTGGTGGACGGTGTCCCTGTTGCTGGGGGATATGGCCGTCCACGCCTGCGGATAGTCCCCCGTCGTCTTGTAGCGGTACTCGTACCCGGTCAAGGAGGCGTCGCCCCTGTTCCAGGTCATGGTGGCCTCGGCGTTGCCGGCGGTCAGCGAAAGGCCCGTGGGCGCGGGCGGGCGGGCCGTGGGAGTCGCCTTGAGGCCGGCGGACGCAAGGCCCGTTCCGTCCGCGTTGCTGGCGCGGACGCGGAACTCGTACTGCGTCTCGTTGGTCAGCTCCGTGACGGTGGCCGTGGTGGACGAGCCGGCGCTGGTCCAGGTCTCCGCCGTGGGGTCCCCGCGCCGGCCCGTGCGGTAGTTGTACTCGTAGCCGGTCGCGCGGGGTACGGCGGTCCAGCTGAGCGCGACCTGCGCGTTGCCGGGCACGGCCCTCAGGCGGGTCGGCGCGCCGGGAACGCCGCTGGGAACGCCGATCACGTTCCCCTCCGGCCCGTTGCCCGCGGAGTTGACCGCCCGCACCCCGAACAGGTAGGTCGCCCCGTTGGTCAGGCCCGTCACCGTGTGCGACGTGGTGGACGCGCCGCTGCTCGTCACGTCCGTCCAGTCGGCGCCGCCCGCGACCCTGTACTGCCACCTGGTTATCGTCGAGTCGTTGGCGTCGTACCAGCGAAGCGTGACCTGCCTGTGGCCGGGCTCGGCGACCAGGCTCACGGGCACGCCGGGCCCCTCGAGGGGCCTCGCCGTCGCCGAGGACGCCGCCCCGTCGCCGTTGCCGTTGACCGCCCGCACGGAGAAGGTGTACTCCGTGCCCCTGGTCAGGCCCGTTTCGAGGTGGGACGTGGCGTTCACCCAGAACATCCGGTTAAGCAGCTTGACCTGGACGGCGGCGGCGGGTGCGCTCTCCAGCACGACGCTGACCGTCTGCTCCGTGTTCCAGTCCTGCGTGGTGAAGGTGAGGGTCGAGGGCGTGAACTCCACGTTGTCCATGGCCAGGTCCAGGTCCACGTCGGCGGACGGCTGGGCGGCGAGCCTGAAGGTCGCGGTCTGCGCCGTGCTCCAGTTCTGTTGGCTGAACGAGAGCTTGGTCGCAGACGCGGTGACCAGCGGGGGCGGGACGACGGCCCACGCGCTGCCGTCCATGCTGTACTCCCACCTGGTGATGGTGTCGTCGCCGGGGTCGTCCCAGGTCAGCTCGACCTGCAGGTCGCCGCGGGCGGCGGCGAGGTTGGCCGGCGCGGCGGGCGGCGAGGCCGTGGCCGGCGTGGCGGATGCCGTGGCGGAGGCCGCGCCGTCGCGGTCCCCCGTGCTGAGCCTCCTGACCGCCCGCACCTGGAAGTCGTAGGCCGTGCCGTTGGTGAGGCCCGTGAACTCGTAGACCCTCGCGCGCACCGCAGGCCCGGTGACGGTCGCCGACCACCCGAGCGTCCCGGTGGTGGGCCAGGACTCCGAGGTCCTCTTGTGGCGGAACCTGTAGCCGTCTATCCGGCCGTCCCGCGCGCCGGAGTCCCAGGACAGCGCGGGCGCGGTCCAGCTCACCTGCGCCCCGCCGTCCAGGCCGACGGCGCGAACGTTGGTGGGCGCCAGCGGCGCGGCGTTGACGTCCCGCGGGGTGGCGGCGACGGGGGCGGACGCCGGGCCGTTGCCGGCCGGGTTCACGGCGCGCACCCGGAACTGGTACTCCGTGCCGTTGGTCAGGTTGACGATCCTCTCGGCGTACGCCATCGTCGTCTCGGTGGGGCTCTGGGTGTCGGTCCAGTTCGTGCCCCAATCGTCCCAGGTCTGACCCGTCTTCGTGCGCGTCTGGGACTCGAAGCGGGTAACGGAGGGGTCGAACAGGCTCCACGCCAGGACCGCCAGCCTGTTGAGGCCGTAGGCCCTCAGGGTGTGGGGCGCGGCGGGAAGGGCGTAGGGCGTGGCCCTGACCTGGGACGCGGTCCCGTTGCCGATGGCGTTCACCGCCCGCACGTAGAGGGTGTACTCCGTGCCGTTGACCAGGCTCGTCACGGTGTGGGACGCGGCGTTCACCCAGAACATCCGGTTAAGCAGCTTGACCTGGACGGCGGCGGCGGGTGCGCTCTCCAGCACGACGCTGACCGTCTGGTCCGTGCTCCAGTCCTGCGTGGTGAAGGTGAGGGCCGAGGGCGTGAACTCCACGTTGTCCATGGCCAGTTCCAGGTCCACGTCGGCGGACGGCTGGACGGCGAGCCTGACGGTCGCGGTCTGCGCCGTGTTCCAGTCCTGTTGGCTGAACGAGAGCGTGGTCGCCGACGCGGTGACCATCGGGGGCGGGACGACGGCCCACGCATTGCCGTCCAGGCTGTACTCCCACCTGGTGACGGTGTCGTCGCCGGGGTCGTCCCAGGTCAGCTCGACCCGCCGGTCGCCGACGGCGGCGGCCAGGTTGGCCGGGGCGGCGGGCACGGTGTTGGGCGTTGCGCCGGCCTTGGCCGCGGCGCCCGTCTGGACGGCGCTGACGGCCCGCAGGTGGTAGTCGTACGCCGTCCCGTTGGTAAGGCCCGTCGTGACGGCGTGCGAGACGGTGCCGGGGCCGCTGCCCGGCACCGCGGCCCAGCCGTCGGCGGCCGGCGCGGCGTCCTTCGCGGTCACCTGGTACTCGTAGCGGACGATGGTCGGGTCGGCGGGGTCGGTCCAGGCCAGGGCGATGCTGGCGTTGCCCGGCGCGGCCGAAAGGCCCGCGGGCGCGGGCAGCAGCCTGGGCGTGGCCTCGGCGCCGTCGGAGGCCGGCCCGGGCTGGGCGTTGCGGTTCAGCCCGCGGATCTTGAAGGTGTAGGCCGTGCCGTTGGTCAGGCCGGTGACCCTGTGGGTGCGGTTCGTCCCCACCACGGGCGTGGCGGTGGTGATCGTCGTCCAGGTCGCGCCGCCGTCGCTGCTGTACGACCAGGAGTTGGCGACGTTGGTCGTGGGCCACGACAGCGTGACGGCCTCGTTCTCGCCGGAGACGGCGGCAAGGCCCGTGGGCTTGGCCGGCAGGGCGAGGGGCGTGGCGGACGCGTTGTCGGACGCGGGGCCCAGGGCGTTGCCGCGGCGCGCCCGCACCTGGAAGGTGTACGGCGTCCCGTTGGTGAGGTCCGTCACCGTGTGGGCGACGGTGGTCGCCCCGCTGCCCGCGATCGCCGTCCAGCCGCCCGCCGCCGACGGCGTCGCCGCCGCCGGGCCCAGGGCGGCCGCCGCTGACGACGGGGCCGTCGTGGCGTCTCCCATCACGCTGCCCACCTGGTTGTCGGATCTGTCCAGCGCCCGCACCTGGAAGGTGTACGACGCCCCGTTGGTCAGCCCCCGCACGTAGGCCCCCGCAAGCTGCGCCCCGGTGCCCCAGCACGTGTTGATGCTGTATAGCCCGCCGATCCCGCACAGGTGGCTCCAGCCCCCCCACTGGCCCGAGCCCTGCTTCTGGCGGTACTCGTACTTTTCGATGCCGGAGGAGCCGGGGACGGCCCACGACAGGCGGACCTCCCTGTGGCCGCCGGTGGCGGTCAGGCCCCCGCCGGTGCCGGAGACGGGCACGGCCCGCACCTGGAACCTGTGGGCCGTGCCGTTGGCAAGGCCGCCTACTGAGTGGGAGGTGGTAGAGCCCGTGCTGGCCGGGACTTCGCGCCAGTCGCCGAACGCGCCGTCGCTGCGGGCGTGCCTGTACTGCCACCTGGCGAGGCTCGCGGAGTCGGCCGGCCTGCTCCAGTGCAGGTCCACCGAGCGGCTGTTGCCGAAGGCCGTCAGCCCGCCGGCGGGCTGCGTCTGCCGGTACTCGTAGGCGGTGATGGCGGAGTCGGCGGGGTCGGTCCAGCCGAGCGTGACGCTCGCGTCGCCGGGCGTGGCCGCAAGGCCCGCCGACCCGGCCGGCGTACCCTTCGGGGTGGCGGTGGCGCTCTCCGACTCCGGCCCTGTGCCCCCGGCGTTGATGGCGCGGACCCTGAACGTGTACGAGGTGTCGTTGGTCAGCCCCGTCACGGTCAGGCTCGTCGAGCCGTCCCACCCAGTCGAGTACGCCTTCGTCATGTCGACGGTCGCGTTCGCCAGGATCTGCGACCTCAGCCTTAGCTGCACGCTCTGGTTCACGTTCCAGTTCTGCGGCGTGAACGTCAGCGCGGCGGGCTTGAACTCCACGTTGGGCCTGTCGAACGCGACCGTGACCGCGTTGGTGGGCGCGGCCGCCAGCCTGACCGCTGCGCTCTGGTACGCGTTCCACTCCTTTGGCGCCGTGACCGTGTACGCAGACGACGTCAGGGCCACGGTCGTGTCCGCCTGGGGCTGCGCCTTCAGCCTGACGCGCACGTCCTGCGTCGTGCTCCAGTTCTGGGCAGTGAACGTCAGCGTGGAGGGGCTGAACTCCATGTTGGACGCGCTCAGCGCCACGCTCGCCGTGCCGGCGGGCGCGGACGACAGCCTGACCGTGACGGTCTGGTACGTGTTCCAGTTCTGGGTCGTGAAGGTGAGCGTGTCCGAGCCCAGCGCCGCCGTGATGGTGGGCGTGAACGTCAGGGAGGACGAGCCCAGCGTCACCCCGGTGACGGCGTCCTTCCACGCCCCCGAGCCCTCCCGGTACTGCCAGTTGCCGATGGTCGGGTCGGCCGGGTCCGTCCACGCAAGGGTCGCGCTCGCGTCGCCCGGCGTCGCCGCAAGGCCCGCGGGCTTGGCCGGCAGCAGCGCAGAGGAGACCCACGCAGAGGCGCCGCCCGGGCCCACGTCGTCCAGCGCCCTCACCTGGAAGCCGTAGATCTTCTTTGCGGTCACGCCGCCGGTCACGGAGAGGGAGGCGGCGCTGGTCCGCAGCGCCGCCGCCAGGGACACGGTGACGTTGGCGCCGGGCGCGGCCCCCAGCTTCACGCTCACGCTCTGGCCCGTGTTCCAGTTGCTCGTCGTGAAGGTCAGGGTCGAGGGCGTGAACTCCACGTTGTCCTGGAAGAGGGCTATCTTCACGTCGGACGACGGCGCGGCGGCGAGCTTTACGGTCGCCGTCTGCGCCGTGCTCCAGTTCCCGGTCGTGAAGGTGAGCGACGACGGGACGGAGGTCAGGGCCGCGGTGACATCCGTCCAGCCGTCGGCGGCGGCGGCGGAGGGCGTGGCGGCGGCGGGGCCCAGCGCGGCCCCCGGTGTCGAGCCCCTGACCGGGCGCGCCTGGAAGGTGTGCACCGTGCCGTTGGTCAGGGTGCCCACGGTGTGGGAGACCGTGGAGGCGCCGCCGCCGGGCACGCCGGTCCACTGGCCGTAGTCCCCGGTCCCCGTCTTGTAGCGGAACTGCCAGCCCGTGACCGAGGAGTCCCCGGGGTCGTCCCAGAGCAGCTCGACCTTGCCGTCGGCGGGGATGGCCGCAAGGTCGCCCAGGCGCTGGCGCACCTGGTAGCCGATGAGCGCGTCGTGGGAGATGGCCGTCCAAGCCAGGTCTATCCGCGACGCCGCACCGGCCGCGGCGAGGCCCCGGGGCGCGGGAAGGATGTCCGGCGTGGCGTATACGTACGGGGCTCTCGGGCTGGCGCCGCTGGCGCTCAGCGCCTTGATCTCGAACTCGTAGGCCTTGCCGTTGGTCAGGCCGGTGACGGTGTGTTCGACGGTGGACGCGCCGCTGCCCGGGACATCCTTCCACTCGCCCCACTGCCCCGCGTCGGCCACGTTTCTGACGCGGTGCTGGTACTTGGTAATGGTCGAGTCGCCCGGGTCGTCCCAGAACAGGTGCACCCTGGTGTTCCCCGCCACGGCCTTGAGCCCCGCGGGGGCGGACGGGGCCGTCCCCTGCGGCTGCAGGCTGACGGTGTAGGCGGAGTCTGAGATGTTGCCGGTGTTGTCCACCATGCGGTAGGTGAAGGACGCGCTGGCGAAGGCGTCGGTGGGGTAGAAGTGGAGGATGTGCGCGTTGGAGTCGTTGGGGTTTCCGGGGAGGGCCCACTGGCCGGCGACCACGGGGGTCTCGACGGCCCGGCAGCTGCTGCTCTTGGGGCGGATCCGGCAGATGCCGCCGGTCCTGCGGGGCCGGAACAGCTTCAGCTCGCCGTCGGCCGCCGAGGGGAGGGTCTCGATGATCACCGCGTACTTCGTGTCCCCGGCGTCGGCGTCCTCGAAGGGGAAGTGGTCCCTCGGGTTCAGCATGGTGCGGGTCGCCCCGCTCTTGGGCTGCAGGTAGAACGTGAAGTCCGCGCTGGTGGGGGCGCTGTTGCCGTCCGTCTGCTTGGCGGTCACGCGCCCGGTGACGTTGCCGTAGGCGGCGTCCGTGCTGGTCGCGGTGTGGAGGAACACCTCCTCCTCGTCCATGCCGCTGGTGTCCGGGGGCGTGCTCACCGTCACCGTCTGCGGCGTGTTCCAGTTCTGCGTCGTGAACGTCAGCGAGGTCGGGCTGGCGGTGATCTGGTGCGTGGACGGGACGGTGACCGAGTGCGCCGCCGTCAGGTCGTTCACCTCGTCCGCGTCGGGGGCGGCCTTGCGCCTGACCATGAAGGTGAGCTTGCCGTGGTGGGTGAAGACCTGGGTCGAACGGGTGCCGTCCTCCCTGGGGTTCCTGAAGTCCAGCCTCTCGCCGTCGCTGAACCTGACCTGGGTGAAGTCGTTCCTGCCCGTCCCGCGCGGCGGGAACTGGTCCGCCCCGACGGTGAAGGTCTGCCACCGGTTCCAGTTGGTCGAGGTGAAGGTGACGCTCGATGGCGTGATGACCAGCCCCGGGACGCGGTAGCCCAGGGCCACCGTAACGCTCGCGGTGGGCGCTGCGGACAGCCTGACGGTGTAGGTGCCCGTCGCCGTGCCGGACGCCGGCTCCGCGATGGTGACGGCGGTCTTGTCGAACACCAGCCAGCTCCTGTAGGTGCTGGTGACCTCGTCCGACGGCAGGCCGTGGTCCGAGCCGCTCTTGGTCGCGTAGACCCGTATGTCGTAGGTCCTGCCGGCCGTCAGGGAGGCGTGGGGGATTTCGTAGGTGCCCACGTCCCCGGCGACGAGGCGGCGGCTGGAGTCGTAGATCTCCGTGCCGCTCTTCCACTCCACCACGTAGCCCGTCGCGCCCGTGACCTTGGTCCAGCTCACCGTCGCGCCCCCCGCCGGGTTGCCGGCCGTGTCGGTCTTCTGGGCGGCGGCCACGCCCGTCACCTGCCCGAGCTCGTCGTCGTCGGTGACGGTCATGGCCGGGGCGGTCCCCGTGCCCTTGCTGATCCACTTCGTGCCCGCCGGGTGCGTGTCGAGGGTCAGCGTCGCGGTGGCGTCGGCCAGGTCGTTGTAGTCGTTCTGCGCCGTGAGCGTGGCCGTGCCGGTGGTCGAGCCCGCGGCCACGGTGATCGCCGGGCCGCTCAGGTCGTAGGCGCGGCGGTAGGCGCCCAGGTCGACCTTGTACGTCTTGCCGGTGCCCGTGCCCTCGATGCCGACCCGCGTGGTCGCCGCCGCCGGCTCGGCCGGGAACATGACGCTGACGGTCTGCGCCGTGTCCCAGTTGCCCGAGGTCCCGCCCGTGAACGCCAGGTACCTGGGCGTCACCTCCGGGTCGCCGGCGCTGAGCCGCGTGAAGTCCACCGCCACCGTCTTGCCGCCGCCGGGGTCCGCGGCGAGTTTGACGGTGGCCGTCTGCGCCGTGCCCCAGTTGCCCGAGTTCCCGCTGGTGAAGGTGAGGGGGCTGGCGGTGACGGTGAGCCCGTCGGCCGCGGCGGGGATGGTGACCGCCGCGTCCTCGTTCCACTTCGTGGACAGCGTTGCCGTGAGCGTGGCCGACGTCGCGCCGCCGACCGACTCGTAGAGGGTCGTCGGGCTGGCGGTCAGGTCCACCGTGGGGCGCTGGGCGGCGGCGGTGAGGCCAGCGTACTTGAGCGCCGGGTACTGGTTGGCCGTGCCGAAGTCCCAGGGGTCGTCGTCGGCGCCGTCGCTTTCGAAGTCCGTGTTCCAGTCCTTGTATATGTCGTTGGCCCCCGTGCCGTAGGCCGTGGGGGCCTGGAGCTGGGCCGTGGTCCTGCCGGTTCCGTTCTTGGCGTCGCAGCCGGACTGCCCGAGGGTGTCGCTGTCGTAGTAGGAGGCGGTGACCGTCGCGCCCGACGCCGGCTGGTCGCCGGCCAGCCCGCACTCGCCGCTGCCGGCCGTTCCCAGGAGCCTGCCGGTCGACAGGCTGTACTCGATGGTGCCGCCGCTTCCGAGGTATCCGGCGAGGCCGCCGCGGGCGTTGTCGGCCGCGGACGTGGTGTCGCCGGTCACGTCGCCGCGCGCGTAGCTCGCCTCGATCTTCGAGGACTTCTCCACCTGCCCGGCCAGTCCGCCGACCTGCAGCTTTTCCCCGGCCGTGTCGCCCTCGCCGGTCACGTCGCCGGCGGCGTAGCTCCCGATGATGCGGGCGACGGGGGAGCCGGTCACCAGCGTCTCTCCCAGGCGTCCAACCAGTCCGCCGGCGTACAGGGATGTCGCTGCCGTCGAGTCGCTGATGTCGCCGTCTACGTCGGCCCACGAGTAGCTGGCGGCGACGTCTCCATCCCGATGCCATCCGACCAGCCCGCCGACGGAGACGGCGCGCAGCGTGGCGGTGATGCCGACGTCCGCTGCGACCCGTCCGGTGGCGTAGCTGTCCTCGATGTCCGCCTCGCTCCTGCCGGCGAGGGCGCCGACGTGGACGTCGGCGGCGGCGGTGACATCCAGGGTCACGTCGACGTTCACCAGCGCCACGTCCTCGACCTTGCGGTTGGCGGCGCTGTTCAGGTACGCGAACAGCCCGGCGTAGGTGCCCGTGCTGCGGTCGATGAACAGGTTGGAGATGGTGTACGGCCCGCCGTCGCCCGACGTGTCGGCGTCGCTGTTGCCGTCTAGGTCGCCGGTGTACTCGCTGCCGCCGGTCCCGCCTATGGGGTCCCAGCCGTTGCCGCTGTCCCAGTACGTGTCCCCGGAGTCCGCGCCCGTCGGGTTCGTCGCCGAGGTCGCGCTGCCGTTGGTGTTGAAGTCCAGGTTGGCCCGCAGCTCGTAGCCCACGCAGGTGCGCGAGGCCGCGGGGGTGACGGTCTCCTGGCAGCCCATCTTGTCCTTTGCGGACGGGAAGGCCGTCTCGTACTTGGTGTCGTCGGCCTGGTTGTCGGCGTCGCCGTCGCCGTCCAGGTCCCACCGCACGGCGTTGAGCTGGGCCAGGCTGGAGATCTCGATGAGGCCGTCGTCGTCGGTGTCGTAGTCGGTGCCGGGGCCGCCGACGATGTCGGCGTACGGGCCCTCGTCGATGCCGGAGTTGGCGGCGGAGGTGGCCCAGACGCGGAAGTCGTAGAGGCTGCCCGCGGTCAGGCCGGTGAGGTCCTTCTTGCAGAGGACGGGCGTGCCGGTGCACTCCGTGGTCGCGACGGTCACCTCGCTCCCGTAGGCGTCGTCGGTCGTGAGCTTGCGCTCGATCTTGTAGCCTGCGGCGTCGGTTACGGGGTCCCACTGGACCCTTATGGTGGTGGCGACGTTGCCGGGGGTGAAGGCGGCGCCGCCGGCGGGCGCGGTCAGCGAGTCGTCGTCGTTGATGGTGAGGACGGGGTCGGCGCCGGTGGGCCCCACGCGCGGGTCGTCGGCGGTGGTCTCGTTGTCCAGGTATAGGGCCCTGCTGGCAGCGTCCACCCGGTTGTTCACCGCCGTCAGCGTCGCCGTGCCCGACGTGCTGCCGGCCGCGATCGTGATCGTCGCGCTGCTCAGGGTGTAGACGTCCGCGTCGGCGGGCAGGGTCACCGTCACGTCGTTGAGCAGCGTCTCGCCCAGCGTGGCGGTGATGGTGGCGGCGCTTACACGGGCCGTGCTGCCGGGGACCTGGCTGGCGCTGAGCGCCCGCTCCCAGATGACCGCCGGCGACGCCGAGACGGTCAGCGTGACGCGCTGGTCGGCGGCGGTCAGGCCGTACTTGAGGACCGGGTACTCCTTGTTCGTGCCGAAGTCCCACGGGTCGTCGTTGCCGGCGACGGCGTCCAGGTCCAGGTTCCAGTTGTGGTAGGTCTCGCCGGACGCCGCGCCGTAGGCCGTGGGCGTCCTGAGCTGCTCGCCGGTCCTGCCCGCGCCCTGGCCGGTGGCCGTGATCCCGGACTTCTCCGTGTCCCAGTAGCCGTCCGTGGTGGTCCCGCTGGAGTTCCTGCCGACGAGGCCGCCCCTGTACTCGGTGACCGTCGCGCCGTCCTTGGCGACGGTCGGCGCGCCCGTCGAGTAGCTGGCGGTGATGTTGCCGCCGTCCTGGTGCGCGACCAGGCCCGCGGCGTAGAGGCCGACCGACGTGTTGGAGCTTCCCGAGTTGGACGCGGTGGTCGCGGCGTGGGAGTAGGCCGCCTTGATGTCCCCGCCCTCGTGCTCGCCGACCAGCCCCCCGGCGTAGGCGTTGCCGTTGGTGGCCGACACCTTGGCGCTGACGCTGCCGGCGGAGTAGGAGGCGATGATGCCGCCCGCCTCGTTGACGCCGACGAGCCCGCCGGCGTGGGCGTGGAGGCTGCCGGCCGAGGCGTTCTGCTCCGCGGTGACGGTGGCCCGCGCGAAGGAGGATGTGATGCCGCCCGCGTCCTTGTAGCCCACCAGCCCGCCGGCGTTGGCCGGGTTCGTGGTGGTGGTGCTGGGCGTAACCGGCCTTACGACGGCCTTGACCGTTCCAGCGACGCTGCTGGCGGTGATGGTCCCGGCGTCCTGGTAGCCCGCCAGCCCGCCCGCGTACACCTCGGGCTGCGGGTCCTCCGTCGTGGCGTTCTCCAGGGTGACGGACACGCCCGTCAGGTTGACGCCCGTGATCGCCGCGCCCGCGTCGATCCTGCCGAACAGCCCGGCGTAGTACCTGGTCCCGGTGGTCGTCGCGTCCCGGTCTATGAGCAGGTTGGAGATCGTGTAGCCGGTGCCGACGAACGTCGCGGTGAAGGCGCCGGTGGTGGCGTCGGTCGCGCCGCCGCCGATCGGGTCCCAGCCCGCGCCGGAGTTGTGGTAGGTGTCGTCGGTGCGCGTGCCCTTCGTCCCGGTGTCGAAGTCGAGGTTCGCGGCAAGCTCGTAGCCCGTGCACGGGGGGTTCCCCGGGCCCGAGGCGATGCTCACCACGTTCTCGTTGCAGCCCATGTTGTCCTCGGCGTTGGGGAAGGCCTCCGCGTACTTGGTGGCGTACGTGTACTCGCCCGCGTCCGTGTAGTCGCCGTCGTTGTTGGAGTCGTACCCGCCGGTTGCCGCGACGCCGTTGCCGTCCAGGTCCCAGCGCACCGCGTTCAGCTGCGCCAGGGTGCTTATCTCGATTAGGCCGTCGTTGTCGGCGTCGTAGTCGCCCGTGCCCGCGCCGGCCCTGGTCGTCGTGTCGACCACGTCCGAGGGCGGCGCGTCGAGCTCGTTCGTCTTCAGGGTGATGACCCGCACGTGGTACCGCGTGTTCGCCGTCAGCGCGGGGGTCGGGTCGATGGTGTAGGTGACCGTGGCGCCGCCCGAGACGGTGGCCTGCGACTTGGTCGCGAACGCGCTCGACGTGCTCCACTCCACCCTGTACCCCGTCGCCCCCGTCGCCGCCGTCCAGTCCACCCGTATCTTCGTCCCGTCCGCCGTCAGCTTGACGCCCGTGGTCTTGGGCACGTTGTCGTCGTCGCTGACGGTGATGGTGGCGTCGGTGACGCTGACGGCGATGGCGCGGGAGTCGACCGTGGTGCTGCCCAGGGAGACGCTCCGCGAGTCGGGGCTGGTCTGGTCCACGGCGTCGTCCACCGCGGTCAGCGTCGCCGTCCCGCTCGTCGAGCCCGCCGCGATGCTGATCGTCGCTGCGCTCAGGGTGTACAGCCCGGCCACGGCGGCCGGCGGGGTGACGACGACGACGTCCTCCCACGCCCCGCTCAGCGTCGCGGTGATGGTGGAGGCGTTGACCCGGCTCAGGGTGGTGTCCGCCCGCTCCCATATCGTCGTCGGCGACGCGGTGATCGTCACCGTCGCGCGCTGCTTGGAGACGGCGTGGCCGGTGAAGTCCAGCACCGGGTACTGGCTCGCCGTCCCGAAGTCCCACGGGTCGTCGTTGCCCGCCGCCCCGTCCACGTTCACGTCCCAGCTCGCGTAGATGCCCGTCTCCGTCGTCGGCGTCTGGAGCTCGCTAGTCGTCTTGCCCGTGCCGTGCGTTGACGTGGAGACGCCGGAGGTGACGGTGTCCCAGTAGCTGTCGGTCACCGTGGCGGTCAGCCCGCCGCTGGCGGTCAGCCCGCCCGTGTTGGTGGCGCCCGTCCCCGTCGCGCTGGGAACGCCGACGGAGTAGCTGGCCGTGATCGTGGCGTTGTTGGCGCCCACCAGTCCGCCCGCGTCGGCATTCTTCCCGTCGGCCGCGGCGTCGCCCACTGCGTAGGAGGCCGTTATCGTCCCGCCGTTCTCCCCGACCAGGCCGCCGGCGAAGAGCGTGTTGTCCGCCGCAGCGGTGTCCGTGCCCTTGCTGGCGGTCACGTCCCCCGCCGCGTAGCTCGCCGCTATCGTCGCGCCGGACGAGTTGAGGGCGGCCAGCCCGCCCGCGTAGCCGGAGTTGGAGCTGTGGGCCGTTGCCGTCACCGCCGCCCGGGAGTAGGAGGCGCGTATCGTGCCGCCGTTATGCCCCACCAGCCCGCCGGCGTGGGCCTTCTTGTTCGTCCCCGTGCCCGTCCGGTTGGCCGTGACCGCGCCCAGCGACCACGACTCGGTGATCGTGCCCCGGTTGCGGCCCGCCAGCGCGCCCGCGTACACCGCGTCGCCGGTGGTCGAGCCGGTGACCGACGCGCCGGTCAGCGCCACGCGCTCCACCTCGGCCCCGGGGCCGATGACCCCGAACAGCCCGGCGTGGGACGTGCCCGACGTGGACGACAGGTCCACGTGCAGGTTCTCTATCTCGTACGGCCCGCCGTCCCCCGAGCTGTCCGTGTCGCTGTTGCCGTCGAAGTCGCCGGTGTAGGCCGTCGTCCCGTCCCCGATCGGCGTCCAGCCCGCGCCGCCGTTCCAGTACGTGTCCCCGGAGTCCGACGTGCCGTCGCCGTCCGTGTCGAAGTCCAGGTTCGCCCGAAGCTCGTAGCCGGTGCAGGCCGGGTTGCCCGTGTTGTTGGACGCTATGGTCACGGCGGTCTCGTTGCAGCCCATGTTGTCCTCGGCGTTGGGGAACGCCGCGTCGTAGCTGGCCTGGTTGCCGCTCGCGACCTGGCCGTTTCCGTCCAGGTCCCAGCGCACCGCGTTCAGCTGCGCCAGGTTGCTCACCTCTATGAGGCCGTCGTTGTCCGCGTCGTAGTCCACCGTGGCGGGCGACGCGGCGTGGGTCTTGACGTCCACCACGTCCGAGGGCGGCTCGTCCACGCCGAGCTTGGTGGGCAGCACGCGGACGTGGTACCGCGTGTCCGCCGTCAGCGGCGTCGAGGGGTTGATGGTGTAGGTCGTCGTGCCGCCGCTGGAGACCGTGCCCTCGCCGGGGCTGCTCCACGCGGTCGAGGACGTGCCGTTCCACTGGACCTTGTAGCCCGTCGCGCCGCTCACCGCCGTCCAGTCCACCCGGATCTTCACGCCGTCCACGCTGAGCCGCACGCCGGTCGGCCTGTCGAGCTCGTCGTCGTCCTTGATGGTGACGGTCTCGTCCGTCGCGTCCTTGTGCGCCCACGTCGTGTCGGCGGGATGCGACGCCTGCGCCAGCGTGACGGAGGCGTCGCTCGCGTCCGTCAGGTTGTTGACCGCCGTCAGCGTTGTCGTGCCCGTCGTGGCGCCCGCCGCGATGGTGACCGTGGACGCGCCGAGCGTGTACGCCGCGTTGGTGGGCAGGGTGACGACCACCTGCTCGTTCCACGCCTGGTCCAGCGTGACCGTGAGGGTCGCGGCGTTGACGCGGGCCCCCTCGCCGGAGGGGGTCTGGCTCGACGTGAGCGCGCGCTCCCAGATGGTGTCGGGGCTGGCGCTCAAGGTGATCTCCAGCCGCTGGTCGTCCGCCGTCAGCCCGCCGTGCTTGAGCACGGGGTACTGCGACGCCGTGCCGAGGTCCCAGGGGTCGTCGTCGGTGGAGTCGGAGTTGAGGTCCAGGTTCCAGTCGGCGTAGATGCTGTTGCCCGTGCCGTAGGCCGTCGGCGTCTGGAGCTCGCTCGTCGTCTTGCCCTCCGGCGAGTTGCTGTCATCGTCGTCGGCGATGCCGGACGCGACCGCGTCCCAGTACGAGCCGGTGGTCGTGCCGCCCCCGTGGAAGCCCGCGAGCCCGCCGGCGGTTGCCGTCCCGTCTCCCGTCGCGCTCGCCGCGCCCGTCGAGAACGACGCCGTGATGTTCCCGGACTGGTGGCCCACCAGGCCGCCCGCGCGCACGAGCCCGGTTACGCTCGTCGTCGCGGTGGCGTCGTGGGAGGCCGAGACGTCGCCCCGCGCGTAGGACGCGCGAAGCGTCCCCTGGAGCCTTCCGACCAGCCCGCCCGCTTCGGCCCTGCCGTTGTTCTGCGCCACGGTGTCCGCGGTGACGTCCCCGCCCGCGTAGGACGCGGTCACCGTTCCGCTCGAGCGGCCCACCAGCCCGCCGACCCGGGTCGCGACCTTGGTCACCGTGCCAGTGGAGTAGCCGGTCACGTCGGCCAGCGAGTGGCTGGACGTGATGACGCCGGACGATATGCCGACCAGCCCGCCGACGTAGGAGGCCCCCTCGGCCGCCGTGTGCGTCACCCGCTGGCTGGCCGACTCGCCGGCGCGGACGCGGCCGGTGGTGTAGCTGTCCTCGACGGTCGCGGTGCTGCTGCTGATGCTTCCGGCCAGCCCGCCCACGTAGAGGTCGCTGGCCGTCGAAAGGGTGAGCGTGACGTCCACGTTCACCAGCGACACGTTCTCGATCGTCTGGTTGGTGCCCCCCAGGTCGGCGAAGAGGCCGACGTGGCTGCCCGCCGTGCGGTCGATGAACAGGTTCGAGATGGTGTAGGTGACGCCGTCGAAGTCGCCCGTGTAGTCGCCGCCGCTCACGCCGCCGATGGGGTCCCAGCCTTTGCCGCCGTTCCAGTACGTGTCGCCGGAGTCCGCCCCCGCCGGGTTCGTGCTCGACGCCGCGCTGCCGTTGGTGTTCAAGTCCAGGTTGGCCGACAGCTCGTAGCCCGTGCACGCCGGGTTGCCCGTGTTGTTGGACGCAATGGTCGCCGCCGACTCGTTGCAGCCCATGTTCTCCTCGGCGTTGGGGAACGCCGCGTCGTAGCCGGTCTGGTCGCCGCTCGCGACCTGGCCGTTGCCGTCCAGGTCCCAGCGCACCGCGTTGAGCTGCGCCAGCGTCGCGATCTCGATCAGCCCGTCGTTGTCCGCGTCGTAGTCCACCGTCGCGGGCGACGCGGCGTGGGTCTTGGTGTCCACCGCGTCCGACGGCGGCTCGTCCGCCCCGCTCTTGGTCGGCAGCACCCGCACGTAGTGGCGGGTGCCTGCGGTCAGCGCGGGGGTGGGGTTGATGGTGTAGGTCACCGTGCTGCCGCTCGAGACGGTGGCCTCCGACCTGCTGGCGAACGTGCTTACCGTGCTCCACTGCACCTTGTAGCCCGTCGCGTTCGTCACCGCCGTCCAGTCGACCCGTATCTTCGTGCCGTCCACCGACAGCCTCACCCCCGTGGGCTTGGTCAGCTCGTCGTCGTCGTTGATGGTGATGGACGTGTCCGTGCCCTTGACCACCCACTTGGTGGCGGCGGGGTGGGTGGCCTGCGTCAGCGTGATGACGGCGTTGGCCGCGTCCGTGAAGTTGTTGACCGCCGTCAGCGTCGCCGTGCCGGTGGTCGCGCCCTTGGCGATGGTTATGGCCGCCGCGCTCCAGGAGTACGCCGCGTTCGTCGGCAGCGTCACCGCCACGTCCTCGTTCCACTCCGTGTCCAGCGTCGCCGTGACGGTGCTGGACGTGGCGCGGGTCGAGCCGCCCGTGCTGGACTCCCAGATCGTCGGCGGGCTGACGCTCAGGGTCACCGTGGCCCGCTGGTCCCCCGCAACCTGGCTGCCGTACTTGAGCGTCGGGTACTGGCCGGCCGTGCCGAAGTCCCAGGGGTCCTCGTTGCCCGCAACGCCGTCGAAGTTCAGGTTCCAGTTGGCGTAGACGCTGCTGCCCGTGCCGTAGGCCGTCGGCGTCTGGAGCTCGCTGGTGGTCTTGCCGGTGCCCGCGCCCGTGGCCGTGATGCCGGAGGTCTCCGTGTCCCAGTAGGAATCGGTGACCGTCCCGCCGTTGTAGGCCACCAGCCCGCCCGCTCCCCCGAACGAGATGGTCCCGGTCGTCGCGGTCGCCGTCGCGGCGCCCGTGGAGTAGGACGCCGTGATGGTGTCTCCCGTAATCAGTCCAATCAGCCCCCCGGCGTAGGCGAAGCCGTTGCTGGAGATGGTGGCGGACGCGTCGCCGCGGGCGTAGCTGGCCTTGACGCCGCCCGAGCCTGCATGATCCCCAACCAGTCCCCCCGCGTAGGCGGAGGGGGTGCTGGCTCCCACGGAGCTTGCCGTCACCGACCCGCCGGCGTAGCTGGCCGCTATGAAGTAGTCGCCGTTGGAGATCGAGGTGCCGGTGGTCGAGCCTATCAGTCCTCCCGCCTTGGCTCCCGGGGATGCCGAGTCGCTCTTGACGTGGCTGGTCACGTCGGCCAGGGAGTAGCTCGCCAGGAGCGGGTTCTGGTTGGAGTGGCCCACCAGGCCGCCCACGTGTGCAACCTTGCTGGCAGCGGAGAAGGTCACGGGGTCGGTCGCCGACTCTCCGGCCCTGACCCGCCCCGTCGAGTAGCTGTCCTCAATCAGGACGCTTCCGCCGAGGCGGCCCGCCAGCGCGCCCACGTACACGTCGGCGGCGGCGGTGACGTTCAGCGTGACGTCCACGTTGTCCAGCGCCACGTCCTCGACCGTCTTGGCGGTGGCGGCCAGATAGGCGAACAGCCCGGCGTAGTTGCCGCTCGTGCGGTCGATGAACAGGTTGCTTATCGTGTACGGCCCCCCGTCGCCCGAGGAGTCGGTGTCCGCGTTGCCGTCGAATGCGCCGGTGTACTGGGTCCCGCCCGTCCCGCCGATGGGGTTCCACCCGGCGCCGGAGTTCCAGTACGTGTCCCCCGAGTCCGCCCCCGTCGGGTTCGTGCTGCTCGTCGCGCTGCTGTTGGTGTTGAAGTCCAGGTTCGCCCGCAGCTCGTAGCCCGTGCAGCCGGCCGACGGGCAGCCCATGCCGGGCACGGCGTTGGCGAACGCGGCCAGGTAGCTGGTCTCATCCGCGGACGACACCGAGCCGTTGCCGTCGAGGTCGTAGCGCATGGCGTCCAGCTCGGCCAGGTCGGTCACCTCGATCAGCCCGTCGTCGTCGGTGTCGTGGTCGTCGCCGATGCCGACGGAGACGGTGCTCGAGTAGGGCCCGTTTACGCTCGTGGACTTGGCCCGGATGCGGATCTGGTACGTCTTTGAGACGGTGACGTTCTCCAGCGTGTGCGTGACCGTCGAGATGGCCGAGACCGCGACCGTCGTCCAGGTGCTGTCCGTGCTGATCTTGTACTCGAGGTCGTAGCCGGAGGTGGCGTTGCGGGTGTTCACCGCGTTCGGCGCGTCCCAAGTGACGGTCACGTCGTAGGTGGCGTCGTTCTGCTTGGCCTGGGTCGCCGCCAGGCCCGTGACCGCGTGAATCTCGTCCTCCTGGATGGTGATGGTGGACGAGGAGGAGGAGATGTCCACCGACGCGCTGGGGTAGGTGGCGGAGCCCGTGAGCGCGGCCGATATGTCGTCGTTCTCCGTCGTGTTTTCCACCGACGTAAAGGTCCCCGTGCCGCTCGTGCTGCCCTTGGCGACGGTGATGCCGTAGCTGTAGCGCGCCTCCCCCGCGGGCTGGGTGACGCGCACGGCGTAGTTCTTGGCCGACGCCAGGGTTGCGGTGATGGTGGTCGTGTCCCCCTCCGCGATGGTCGTGGCGGAGGCGGTCAGGGTCAGGGACGCGGGCTCCTGGTCGGCGGGCGGCAGCGTCGTGCCGCCCTGCGGGGTGTAGTCGAGGAGGGGGAACCGCGTGCCCGCGGTGCCGTGGAAGCTCCACGGGTCGTCCGTTCCCGTCGTCAGGTCGCCGTCGCCGTCGGCGTCGTCGATGTCAAAGTTCCAGTTGGCGTAGATGCCGGTGTAGCCCGTCGGGGCCTTGAGGGCGGCCTCGGTCTGCCTCGACGTGCCGGTGGGATTCTGCTCCGTGCCTCCGGTCGTCGTCGTGACCGTGCCGCTGCCGTAGACGGCGGTGAGCGTGCCGTCGCTGCTCGCTATGGAGCTGCCGAACAGGTTGTGGGGACGCTCGATCAATGCCGCCACGCCCACCGCGCCGGTGGCGTAGGCCGCCCTCACCACGCCGCCGGAGTCCACCTGCCCGACCAGACCCCCGGCGCGGGTCTCCGAGAGGTTTTGGACGCTGCTGTAGTTGGCCGATGCCGTCACGCTGCCCCAGGCGTAGGCCGCGTAGATGGTCCCCGCGTTCCGGCCGACCAGGCCGCCGGCGTACCGGCGCCCCTGGTCGTCCCAGTTCGTGCCGCTCGACACCGTGAAGGACACCGAGCCGGCGGCGTAGGAGGACAGGACCTTGGAACCGGCCTTGACGTAGCCCACCAGGCCGCCCACGCTGAACTCTGCGTTGCTCCCCGCCACGACGCCGGGGCTGCTGACCTCCACGTCGGCCAGGGAGTGGGAGCCGGAGATGGTCCCGCCGTCCAGCACGTTCACCAGGCCGCCGACGCCGCCGTCGTCGGTGGTCTGTCCGCTGACCGACACCTTGCCGGTGACGCCGACGTTGATCACCTTGCCGACCACCTCGTTGGCCAGTATCGCGGACCGGGCGCTGGCGTTGTCCACGTACAGGCCCTTCACCTCGCCGGTCGAGCCTATGGTCTCGAACAGGGGGCGGCGGTCGCTGTTGGTGATGTCGTTGCCGTTGCCCTGGAAGGTGGCGGTGAAGGTTCCGGGAACCAGGTGGTTCGTCCCCGCGTTGGCCGGGTTGGCGGGGATGGCGAGGTCGGCGGTGATCTCGTACCCGGTGCAGGTGGACGAGCAGCCGGTCACCCCGCTGTCGAAGGCGGCGTTGTAGGCGGTGGCGTTGCTCTCGGGCGTCCCGTCGCCGTTCAGGTCCCACTGCATGGCGATGAACTGGGCGGTGGTGGTGACCTCGATCAGGTTGTCGTCGTCGGTGTCGTTGTCGCTGGCGATGCGCGCGCCGTCCTCCGCCTCCGCCGTGTACGGGCCCGCGGGCTCAGAGTTCGTCCAGCCGCCCACCCCTTGGGCGCTCGCCGACTGGACCGCTGCGACGTAGGTCGCCGAGTTGGAGGCGCCGGATACGGTCGTGCCCGTCCCCGCGACCCCGCTCGCCGCCCGGACCCAGCTCTGCCCGCCGTCGTCGCTCGTGTTGACGTTGTAGGAGTCCGCGCCGTCCGCGGCCGTCCACGAGACCTGCAGCGTGCCGTCGCCCCGCGTGACCGTGACCGTCTCGGGCGGGGCCGGCGGCGGCGGCACGTACGGGCCGGCGGGCTCGGAGTTGGTCCAGCCGCTGTCGCCGTGCTCGTTGCGCGCCCGGACCGCGACGATGTACGTGTGCCCGTTCCCGACCCCGCCGATGGTGATGCCGTTCGCCGGGTGGCTCAGCGCGGCCAGGGACCAGCTGATGGCCCCGTCCGAGCTGTACGTGACGTGGTAGCCCGTCGCCTCAGCGACGGCGGGCCAGGAGGCCTCGAGACGGCCGTCGCCCCGCGTGACGGTGACCGAGCCGGGCGCGTCGGGCGGCGACTGCGCGAAGGCGGGCGAGTCCGCCAGCGCCAGCGCCGCCGCGGCGAGCAGGGCGAGGCCCCACCACCGGGCAGCGCCCCTCCTGAAGGGAGCTGCCGCCATCCTGCGGGGGACTGTGAGTAGCCGTTGCATTGGGGAACGGGGTTCGGCGCCCGCCCGGACCGGGCAGGAGGCGGGCCGGGGGACGGCCCGGGCGGATCGTTCGCTAGCGCCGAGGCGACATCGGTTCTCTCTACGGAGGGCCTGCGGGCGGGGAGTTGGTCCAGCCGCCCGCGCCCGCGTCGTTCACCGCGCGCACCGCGATGACGTAGGTCTTGGCGCCGTCAGCCCCCGACAGCGCGTGGCTCGTGCCGGGCTGGTTGGTGGCCGCCCGCGTCCAGCTGTACATGCCGTCCGTGCTGTAGTTCACGTCGTAGCCCGTCGCGCCGTCCGCCGCGTCCCAGGTCACGGTGACGGTGCTGCCGCCGTGGACGGCCGTCACCGCGCCCACGTCGCCGGGCGGAGGCGTCGGGGCCGGCGCCTCGGCGGAGTTGGTCCAGCCGCCCGCGCCCGCGTCGTTCACCGCGCGCACGGCTATCACGTAGGGCTTGGTGCCGTCAGCCCCCGACAGCGTGTGGCTCGTGCCGGGCTGGTTGGTGGCGGCGCGCGTCCAGCTGTACATGCCGTCCGTGCTGTAGTTCACGTCGTAGCCCGTCGCGCCGTCCGCCGCGTCCCAGCTCGCCGTGACGGTGCCGCCGGAGCGGCCGATCGTCAGACCGGTCACCGCGCCCGGCGCCTGCTGCTGGAAGCCGATGGCGTTGCCCCCGGCCGTGGTGTCGCTCTCCGTGGCGCGCAGCGTCGCCGGGCCCGTGTTGTCGTACCCGCCGCCCGTGGCCCGGTGCGTGATGGTCGCCGCGCCGTCGATCTTGTCGAGGTCCGCCGCGGCGGAGACCGTGACCTCCTGCCCGTCGCTCCAGTTGCTCGCGGTGAAGGTCAGCGTGTCCTGGTCGCCCTGCGTGACGTCGTCCGTGTCCACGGTGATGTCCGCGTCGCCGCTGGTCGTGAGCGTGAGCGTGACGTCGCCCATCGGCTCCGCGCTCAGCTCCACCTCGTAGGTCGCCGTGCCGCCCTCCGTGACCGTTATGGCGCTGATGTCGTTGTGCTGGCCGTCGTGGACCGAGATCTCGACGTCGTCCTCCATCTCGCTCGCCGTCAGCGAGACGGCGGTCGCGCCCGCGTAGCCGCTGTCCGCGCCGGAGGCGGTGTGATCGATGGCGCGGGAGCCGAAGAGCGCCCCGGAGTCCTGGGCGGCGCGCAGGGTGACGGTCCTGCCCACGTTCCAGTTGCTGGGGGTGAACGTCAGGCGCTTGCCGGACGGGCTGGAGATGGTGATGTCCATGTCGCCCGTCGCCGCCTCGGCCAGCGTGACGGTCACGTTGGCGCGCGGGCGCTTGCTCAGCTTCACCTTGTACCGCGCGGTGCCGCCCTCCGGCACGCCCAGCGCGGTGATGTCCGCGTCGTCGGCGTGGCTCCTGATCACCACCGCGCCGGTGTCGTTGTCCGCCTCGGTCGCCGTCAGGGACGCGGTCGCGATGTCGTAGCCGGCGTCCGTGCTGCTGGCGCTGTGATCGATGGCGCGGCTGCCGTTGAGCAGGTCGTCGTCCGCCGCGGCGGACAGCGTGACCGTCTGCTGCGTGCCCCAGTTCTGAGGCGTGAAGGTCAGCGTCTTGCTGGACGTGACGGTGATGTTCGCGTCGTCGTTGGCGCCCGTGCCCTCCGCGATGGTGACCGTGACGTCCGCGGTCGGGGCTACGCTGAGCGAGATGCCGTAGGTGGCCGTGCCCTCCTCCGCCACCGATACGGCCCCGGGGCTCAGGACGATGCTCTTGTCGTCGTCCGCCTCGGTGGCGGTCAGGGCGCTCGCGGGGCTGTTGTAGCCGCCGCCGGTGGCCGTGTGCGTGATGACGCGCGTCCCGGCCAGCGCGTCCGCGTCGTTCGCTGCGCGCAGCGTCACCGTCTTTGCCGTCTCCCAGTTGCCCGCGTTGAAGGAGAGCGTGGTCGGGCTGGCGGTGATGTCGGCGTCACCGCCGGCGGACGGCGACTGCAGGGTCAGCCTGACGGTGACGCCGCCCAGCGGCTGGTGGCTCAGCTTCACCTTGTAGGCGGCGCTGCCGTTCTCCGGCACCGCCACGCCGGTGACGGTCTCGGTGTCGACGGCGTTCCTCAGCACGACCTGGCCGGTGTTGTCCACCTCGCGCGCGGTCACGCTCCTGGTCTGCGATCCGTCGAAGCCGCCCCCGGTGGCCGTGTGGGCTATGGTCGCCGTGCCGTCGGCCAGGTCGGGGTCGATCGCCGCGCTCACGGTGACGGTCTGCGCCGTGCCCCAGCTCTGCGCGGTGAAGGTGAGCGACGACGGCGAGACGGTGATGTGCGTGTCCCCGGTGACGACGAGCGCGACGGTGACGTCCGACGAGGGCTGGGCGGCCAGCTTCAGCTTGTAGCTGGCCGAGCCCTCCTCCGGCACGGCCACGGCGGTGACGCTCCCGGTGTCGGTGGAGTTGCGCAGAGCCAGGTTCGCCCTGGCGTCGCGCTCCACGGCGGTCATGCTCGCCGCTGCGCCCGCGAACTCGGCCGCGCCGGAGCCGGTGTGCGTGATCGTCCGCGTTCCGTTTATGGCGTCGGAGTCCGCCGACGCCCGCAGCGTCACGGTCTGGGGCGCGTCCCAGTCCTGCGCCGTGAAGGTCAGCCGCCCGCTAGACGGGACGGCGACTGTGATGCTCGCGTCGCCGGCCCCCCCGGCGACGGTCACCACCACGTCCGCCGTGGGCCGGTTGGTCAGCCTGACCGTGTAGGAGGCGGTGCCGCCCTCGCGGACCGTCACGGCCTCGGCGGACAGCACGAGGGCGGCGTCGTTGTCGTCGACGGTCACCGGCACGTCGCCTATCGACTGCTCGGCGTAGATCGGGTCCGTGGTGGTGACGGTGTGGAAGAAGGTCGCGGCGTCGTCTCCGTAGTCGGCGTCGTCCTCCGCGGCGGATATGGTGACCGTCTGGGCGGTCGAGTAGTTGCCCGCGTTGAAGGTGAGCGACGAGGGCGCGACGGTGACGTCGGCGTCGCCGCCCGGCGACCTGGCGATGGCGACCGTCACGTCGGCGGTGGGCTCGGTGCCCAGCGCGACGGTGTACGTGTGCGTGCCGCCCTCGGCCATGGAGACGGGGCCCGGCGCGGGGCTCACCACGAAGCCGCGCCTGTCGTCGTCGCCCTCGGTCGCCGTTACGGTCGCGCTGAGCCCGGCGAACTCGTCGCCCGAGGCGAGGTGGGTGATGTTCCTGGTCCCCGCCAGGTCGTCGCCGTCCTGGGCGGCGCTCACGGTGACCGCCTGCCCCACGTTCCAATTGTGCTTCGTGAAGGTCAGGGAGCCGCCGCCGCCGATGGTCAGGTCGGTGTCGCCGGCCAGCTCGACGGCCACCAGCACGGTCACGCTTGCCTGCGGCTGGTTGCTCAGCTTCACGGTGTAGCTCGCCGCGCCGCCCTCCGGCACGGTGAGAGCCGCGGTCGACAGGACCAGGGACGCGGCGTCGTCCTCGTTCTCCACCGCCGTTACGGCCGAGGTGAGGCCGTCGTAGGCCGCGTCCGCGCTGGCGGAGGTGTGGGTGATCCCGGTCCTGCCGTCGACCAGGTCGACGTCGTGGGCGGCGGAGACGGTCACTCTCTGCCCCCTGTCCCAGTTGTCCGGGGTGAAGGTCAGGGAGGCGGGCGACGCCGTCAGGCTGGGGTCGTCTTGGGGGGTCGAGCCCGCAGCGACGGAGACGGTGACGTTTGCGGCCGGCCTGGTGTTGAGCCTGACCTGGTAGTCGTTGGACGAGCCCTCGTCTACGGTCAGCTCGGCGCCGCCGGTGCGGACGAGGTCGCGCCCGGAGATGTGCAGGGCGGCCGCCTTCACCTGGTTCACGCGCAGCCAGGTCCACGGAAGGTTGTAGTAGCCGGACAGGTCGTCCGTGCCGCCGGTGCGGATCATCAGGTCCGCGCTGTGGACGGGGGAGTACTCGTTGCCGCTGGACCTGACGGTCACCGCCTGCGCCGTCTCCCAGTTGTCCGGCGTGAAGGTAAGGGTGCCCGGGGCGTGGCTGATGACCCCCGTGCGGTCGCCGTACTCGCGGACGTTGACCGGCACGTTTGCCGTGGGCCTGGAGCCCAGCCTGACCGTGAAGGTGCAGGAGCCGCCCTGCTCGACCTTCATGCCGTCGATGGGGTTGCCGTGGATGTCCAGGGTGTCCCTGTCGCACTCCGGGGGCGTCTCCACGACCAGGCGGGCGCTGGGCCCCGGCGTGGGGGTCGGCTCGGGCGTCGGCGTCGGCGTGACCGCCGCCGCGCCGGTGTCGCTCTCGGTGACGGTCAGGGCGTCCCTGTGGTAGACGTAGTTGCCCCCGTTGGCCGTCATGGTGACGGTCGCCGTCCCGTCGGCGGTGTCGGCGTCCGGCGCGGCGCTGACCGTGACGGTCTGGGCCGTCGAGTGGTTCGCGGAGGTGAAGGTGAGGGAGCCCGGGCTGACGGTGACGCTCTCGTCGCCCGCCGCCGCGAAGGAGACGTTGACGCTGGCGGTGGGCTGCGTGATCAGCCGGACCGTGAAGGTGGCCGTTCCGCCCTCGCTCACGGTGAGGGACGGGGCCGAGAGGGAGAGGCCGTCGTCGTCCGTCACCCTGGCGGTGAGGACCTCCTGGTCCCAGTAGTCCGGGTCGTCGCTGGTCATGACGTGGTAGACGTGCTGGACGTCGTTGACCACCCGCTTCTGCCAGCCCTGCCCGTGGACGTACCGGTAGTCGTGGTCGTGGTTGCCCCACACGTGCACGGTCTGCGGGGTGTTCCAGTTGGACGGCGTGAAGGTCGCCTCGGACTGGCCTCCGTCCCACTGGACGTGAACGGACCTGGAGCCGTCGTTGTGCGGGTGCAGCGCTATCGTCACGTCGGCCGACGGCCGGGTGGCCAGCCTGACGGTGTAGGTGCGCCAGCTTCCCTCGCGCACGAGCAGGTCCGAGCCGCTCACGATCGCGCCCTCGATGACGGGGCCCGGGGAGGGGCCCTGGGCGCGGACGATGCCGGCGGCCAGCGCCGCCGCGATCACTAGAAGGACGGCAAGGCCGAGGCCGGCCGCCCGGAAGGCGCCGCCCCCGTTCGAGTGCAGCTTAAGGTTCATCCCATCGACCTCCTCGGCTTCGATCGGGACTTTGTGCCCTGGAATTTCCACCCCTCAACCGATGGGGCGCGGGTGCGTTCCCGCCCCTAGGGGGTGGTGGTGAACGCCGCGGCCGTGGCCAGCAGGTCGGCGTCGGCGCAGCCCGTCGCGCTGTAGGCGCTGTAGGTGTAAGTCGTGCCCGCGCTCAGCCCGGTCAGGCCCTTCGTGTCGGTGTTGGCCGCCACCGGGCCCTTGCAGGTGGAGTCCGGCCCCGTGTCCGCCTTGTACCACCACTGCGCGGTGTGGTTGGAGATGGTCAGCGTGGCGGACGTCGCGCCGACGTTGGAGGCCGCTAGCGACTCGCCGGCGACGGTCCGGAACGTGGCGGACGCTATCCGCGTGCCGCACAGGCTGTCGCCGTAGGCCCGGTAGGTGTACTCGGTGTCCTTGCTCAGGTCGGACAGGTGCAGGACGTGGTCCGACGGGCCCTCGGTGCAGTTGCCCTCGCCGGCGGCCCGGCTTCCGCCCCTGTACCACCAGCCGCCGGTGCGACCGGAGAGGGTTAGCCGCGCCGTGGTCTGCGACACGTTGGTCGGGGTCAGGGCGGGGCCCGCGTTGGTCGACTTCGTGGTGAACCGCACGGTTCCGAGGAGGTTCGCCGAGGCGCAGCCCGTGGCCGAGTAGGCCTTGTACTCGTGATCCTCGGAGTAGTCGAGCCCCGACAGCGTGGCGGTGGTGCCGGACGGAACCGAGGTGCACGTGCCGAGGGCTTCGCCCACCTCCCCGCCCTGGTACCACCAGCCGCCGGTGTGGCCGGAGAGGGTCAGCGTGGCGCCGCCTGAGGTGACGCCTGAGACGCTCAGGGTCAGGTTCGTGGTGAACTGCGCCGCCGTCGCCAGCAGGTCGGTGTCGGCGCATCCCGTCGCGCTGTACGCGCTGTAGGTGTAGGTGTTCCCGGCCGTCAGCCCGCTCAGGGCCTTGGTGGCGGTGTTGGCCGCCACGGGACCCTTGCAGGTGGAGTCCGGCCCCGTCGTCGCCTTGTACCACCACTGGGCGGTGTGACCGTCGATGGTCAGCGTGGCCGCGGTCGTGGTGATGCCGGAGACGGTGAGGCCGATGCTGGTGGTGAACTGTGACGCGGTCGCCAGCAGGTTGGTGCTGGCGCAGCCGCTCGTGCTGTAGGCGCTGTAGGTGTAGGCGCTCCCGGAGGTCAGCCCGCTCAGGTTCCTGTAGGAGGTGTTGGCCGCCACCGGGCCCTTGCAGGTGTTGTCCGGCCCCGTGGTCGCCTTGTACCACCACTGCCCGCCGTGGCCGGAGATGTTCAGCGTGGCCGTGGTCGCGCCGATGTTGGACACGCTCAGCGAGTACGTGGGCTGCGTCCTGAAGGTGGCGGTGGTTACCTGCGTGGCGCAGGCCGAGTCGCTGAAGGCCTTGTAGGTGTACTCGGTGTTCGACTGCAGGCTGGACAGGTCCAGGATGAAGCTGGCCGGGCCGGCGGTGCATTCGCCCTCGCCGATGGCCCGGTTCCCGCCCTTGTACCACCAGCCGCCGGTGTGCCCGGACAGGGTGAGGCGCGCCGCGCTGTTGGTCACGTTGGCGACGCTGAAGGCGGGGCCCGAGCCCGAGGACCGGGTCTTGAAACTGGTGCTGGCGATGAGGGCGGCCGCGTTGCAGCTCGAGACCGAGTAGATCTTGTACTCGTACTGGGTGCTGGCTTCCAGCCCGGTCAGCGTGACGGTGCTGCCCGAGGGCACCGACGTGCACTGACCGGGAGAGCCGCTGAGCGTGCCGCCCTGGTACCACCAGCCGCCGGTGTGGTTGCTGACGGTCAGCGTCGCGCCGGAGGAGGTGACGCTGCCGACGGTCAGGCTGGGGTTGGGCGCGATCAGCGGCGCGTACATCCCGTCCGAGCCCCACTTGTTCGTGCTGACGATCTGGATGTCCCACGTGCTGGTGTTGTCGATGCCGCCGCCCGTCCAGCTCGTCAGCGTCACGCTGTGGCGCGCTGCCGTGTCGTCCTGGCTCGTCAGCGTTGCGCAGACCGTGGTCGGCGCAACGTACGGGCTCTGGGTCGCGTCGTAAGTGCCGCAGTAGATCGTGTAGCCCGTCGTCCAGGGGTTGGGGGCCCAGGAGAGGACTATCTGGCCGTTCGTGCGCGTGTACGTGAGGCTTCTGAGCTGCCCGGATATGGGCCGGATGATCTCCGAGTTCACCCACGGGCTGGCGTCGGCGGGGTTGGAGTTCACCGCGCGGATCGCCACCATGTAGTGCCGGAAGCGCCCCAGCACGTAGTCGCCAGGCGTGCCGTAGCTGCCGCTCCCGCGCCGGTAGTGCGTCACCCTGATGGGCTTGGTCTGCGTGCTCGGCACGGTCGTGTAATTGACCGCGCTGCCGTCGACCCAGCCGCACACGTTCCAACTCCACCCGTCCGTGTCCGAGCACACGATGTTGTAGCCCGTCGCCCACCCCGAGTGCGTCCAGTTGAGGTTCAGCTCCCCCTTCAGGCGGTTGATCGAGCGCGTGATCGTGCCCCACACGGGCGCTGCGAGCTGCGCCTGGGCGGTGACGTCCGACTGGCCGGACGCGCCGCCCTCCGCCTTCGCCTCGGCCGTGGCCGGCCCGGAGGACGCCCCGGCGATGCCCGTCGCCGTGCTAAGCAGATCGCTCGGCGGCAGGCGCGACACATCCGTCCAGTCGCTCTCACCGACATCGTTGCCGGCACGCACGCCCACCCAGTCGATGGTCGAGGCCGTGCTGTAACGGTGTGACGTGCCCGTGACGTCGCTCGCCACCGTGGTCCACGACGTCGACCCCTGAGCCTTTACACGCACGTCGTAACCCGTCGCCCCATCCGACGCGTCCCACGTTATGTCCAGAAAGCCGGCCCCGGGAGCCACCGCCAGGTTCTCGGGCGCCGCAGGCGCCGTCGCCGTCCACTCCGGCACGGGGTCCGAGTTGCGCCAGTACCCCCAGCCGTTGGCGTGCAGCACCCGAACGGCCACGATGTACCGCTTGTCGTTGTCCACTCCGCCGATCTCCACGCTCGTACCGGTGTGACCGTAGGCCCCCAGGGACCACGACTGGGTGCCGTCAACGCTGTAGGTCACGTGGTAGGAGATCGCGCCGCCCGCCGCGGCCCAGCTGGCGTGCAGCGCACCGTCGCTACGCGTAACCGTCACCGAGGCCACCCGCGGTATCCACGGCGCGAGCGCCAGCGAGACCGCCCAATCGCTCTCCCCGTTGCCGTTCAGCGCCGAGACACCCACGTAGTACACCCCGTGGTTCCTGATCACGTCGCGGTTCCACGTGATGCTGGTCCCCTTGTGGAAGGACTCGCAGTGGTCGTAGGGACCCTCGGCATCCCCGCCGTAGCACACGTGGTAGTGCGTCGCGTTCTCCACCGCCGGCCACGTCGCCGAGATCGTGTGGCTCCCACGCGTCGCCGTCACCGGCGCCGGAGCCTCCGGCGCCGGCTTGCCGCCGCTGAAGGGCAGCGCGTACGGCGAGTTCGTCCAGCCGCTGTCCCCGGCCGAGTTGCGGGCACGCACGCCCACGACGTAGATCTCGTCGTTCCACACCGGGCTGATCGTGATGCTGTTCGACTCGTGGTTCAGCGCCGCCAGAGACCACTCACGGCCCGTCTGCTGGTACAGCGCGTACGTCACGTGGTAGCTGCTCGCCACGCTGACCGCCGGCCACGTCACCTCCAGCGCTCCGTCCGAGCGCGTCACCGTCACCGACGTCGGAGCCGTGGGGACCAGCGGGTCGGGCGTCGGCACCGGCGAGGGCGACGGAACCGGGCTCGGCGTCGGCGTCGGGGTGGTCGGCGGCGTGTGCGGCCCCGACGCCGGGGAGTTCGTCCAGGCGCCCCAGCCGCCGGCGCTGCGCGCCCGGACGCCGACGTAGTACGTCCTGACGTTCTGGATACCGCTGATCGTGATGCTGGTGCCCGCGTGGTCGAACGCGCCCAGGCTCCAGCTCTGCTTGGAGTCGTCGCTGTACGTGACGTGGTAGCCCGTCGCGCCTTCCACGGCCGGCCAGCTGGCCGTCAGCGTCCCGTCGGCGCGGGTCACGGTGACGGACGACGGCGCGCCCGGCGGCGACGACGCCGACGCCGGGGACGCCGACAGCGCCAGTGCCCCCGCGACCAGCGCGATGACCGCCAACAGCGCCAGGAGATCGGCGAGGGGCCATCTGCCCTTTCCCCTGCCGGGATGCAGCAAACCGCTAACTGCTCTTGCAATCATGTCCGTGCCTTTCGCCTCGCCGCTCGCATGGCGAACATGGTGCACGACTTACGATGAAACAGGGGTGACAAATTTGAGATAGTCAATGAAATGACAATGACTTATGACAGCGGCGATCGGCGCCGGAAGGGCTTGCCGCGCGGGCCGCGGCCCGAACGCGGAACGCGGGGAGGGTCCGGAGGCCGCATCCGGCTGGGGGCGGTCGTCCCTCCCGTCCGCCGGGCGAGGCATCACGGGGCGGAGACCGTCGCGGCCTTCGCCCGGGACGTGAGCAGGCGGATGGAGGCCTGTTGGCCGACCGGGTCGGGGGCCTTAACCAGGCCCCTCTTCAAGGGGGCCTAGGCCGGGTCTGGCGGGGCCGTCATCGACCGCGCGATGCCCACCCGGTACGACGGCCGCATCATGTGGGGCGGACCCACCGGAGATCGCCCTCCACTGAGGAGCTGTGGGAGCGGCCGCGGGCGGGCCGCGCAGGGCTGAATTGCGGGTCTTGCGGCTTGGGACGCGCGGGGAAGTTTCCCCCTGCGCGTGCCGTCGGATCGGGGCGTCGCCGGGCCGCCCGGCGCCAGGCGTCTTGCGGCGCGGTTACGGCATGGCGGGGAGCCTTCGTCGGGCGGGGCAACCCGCGCCCTCTGCCCCCGTCGTTCGCAGCGACCGGGGGCATCCCCCGCGGCCGGGGTTGGACGGGTTGGGTCCGGCGGGCGGGCGGACTGGCGGCCGGCTCCTTCGCCCCTGCGTCCACCGGCAGGGATACCGCAGGTTCGCGCCGCACTCGCCGGCAGCGTTAGCGCCGGGCAACGGCCGCTCGCAGCGCCGGTGCCGGCATCCGCCGCCGCCCGGCTCCTCCGCCATGCAGCCGCGGAGCGACCGGCTCCAGCCCCCCTGCTGAAGCGCCCTCCCGGCGGGCGAGCCCCGGCCCCCTCCGGGGGCTCGATCCGGGCATTTCTGCGGCGATTTCCGCGTCCTTGATGATCTCCGCACTCATGATATGGGCATGACTCTAGGGCGGCTTCCGATTACGATATGGCAATATTGGACCGGGACGCGGGCCCCGGCCCGGCCGCGGCGCGCGCAGGCGGAAGCAGGCTGCGGGAGGCATCCCGACGCAAGGTGAGAGGTTGTCGCAACCGGATGACCGCGACCGCCGGATGGCGGCGCTGCAGGAGCGTCTGACCCGGCTGAGCCAGGCCAGTCTCAGCATCAACGACAGTCTGGACCCCGACGCGGTCCTGCAGAGGGTGCTCGACAGCGCCCGGCACATCACCGGCGCCCGCTACGGCGTCATGACCACCCTGGACGAGTCCGGGGACCTGAAGGACTCCCTGGCCTCCGGCTTGAGCCCCGAGGAGGCGCAGAGCCTGTGGGCGATGCCGGGGGGAATGGACTTCTTCGAGTACCTCAGGGCCATTCCGGGACCCCTGCGGGTCGCGGACTTCGCCGGCCACGCCAGGTCCATGGGGCTGCCCGAGTTCCTCCCGCCCACGCCGATGACCTCCTTCCTGTCCGCCCCCATCCGGCACCGGCAGGACGACGTCGGCAGCATCCACGTGGCGAAGGGGGACGCGGGCCAGGAGTTCAGCCGCGAGGACGAGGAGACGCTGGTGATGTTCGCCTCCCAGGCCGCGCTGGTCATCGCCAACGCCCGCAGGTACCGGGAGGAGCGGCGCGCCAGGACCTCCATGGAGACCCTGGTGGAGACCTCGCCGGTGGGCGTCGTGGTCTTCGACGCAGGCACCGGGGCGCCGCTGTCCTTCAACCGGGAGGCGACGAGGATCGTCGAGTCCCTGATGGACGCGGACCAGCCGCCCGAGCGGCTGCTCGAGGAGATGACCTGCCGCCGCGCGGACGGGCGGGAGATCTCCCTGGCGGAGTGGCCGCTGGCCGAGTTCCTGAAGGGCGGGGAGACGGTGCGGGCCGAGGAGATAGCCCTGAGCGTCCCCGACGGCCGGACCGTCACCACCCTGCTGAACGCAACGCCCATCCGCACGGAGGAGGGCGAGCTCGAGTCCTTCGTGGTCACGCTCCAGGACCTGACGCCGTTCAAGGAGCTGGAGCGGCTGCGCGCAGAGTTCCTCGGAATGGTGAGCCACGAGCTGCGCACCCCGCTGACCTCCATCAGGGGCTCTGCGACCACCATGCACCAGGCGTCGGACGACCTGGACTCGGCCGAGCTGCGCCAGTTCCTGCGGATCATCGTGGACCAGGCCGACAGCATGCGCGAGCTCATCGACGACCTGCTGGACGTCGCGCGCATCGAGGCGGGCACCCTGCCCGTCAGCCCCGAGCCGGCCGAGGTCGAGCGGCTGATCGACCGGGCGAGGAACACCTTCCTGACGGCGGGGGGCAGGGACAACCTCGTCATCGACCTCGCGCACGACCTGCCCCTGGTCATGGCGGACAGGCGGCGCATAGCCCAGGTGATCGGCAACCTGCTGTCCAACGCCGCCAGGCACTCCCCGGAGTCGTCCCCGATCAGGGTGAGCGTGGCGCGGGGCGGCGTCCACGTCGCGGTCTCGGTCAGCGACGAGGGCCGGGGGATACCCGCAGAGCGCCTCCCGCGCCTGTTCCGGGACCTCCCCGCGGAGGCCGGGGAGGAGAGGGGGACCGTCGCCGGCCTGGGCCTGGCCGTCTGCAAGGGGATCGTGGAGGCGCACGGGGGCCGGATCTGGGCGCAGAGCGAGGGGACGGGCCTCGGCGCGCGGTTCACCTTCACCATCCCGGTGGCCGAGGAGACCGCCGCCGCACCGCGCCTCTCATCCCCGGCGGGCCCGCGGCGCAGGTCGGGGGGCGGGACGATCGTGGTGGTCGACGACGACCCGCAGATGCTCAGGCAGATCCGCAACAACCTGCTGGGGGCGGGCTACAACCCGCTGGTGACCGCGGACCCGGAGGAGGCGCTGCACCTGGCGCGCGAGAGCCGGCCCAGCCTGGTGCTGCTGGACATGATGCTGCCGGGCGCCGACGGCATAGGCCTGATGAAGGACATCTTCGGCGTCGCCGACGCGCCGGTGATCTTCCTGTCCGCCTACGGCTCCGATCAGATGATCTCCCGGGCCTTCGAGGCGGGCGCCGCCGACTACATCGTCAAGCCGTTCACGGCGACCGAGCTCGCGGCCAGGGTCAAGGCGGCCCTGCTCAGGCGGGACAGCCGCTACGGGGACGCGCAGCTGAGGCCCTACGAGCTGGGCGACCTGACGATCAACTACGCCGAGCGCCGCGTGTACGTCGCGGGACGCGTGGTGAAGCTGACGCCCAAGGAGTACGACCTCCTCCACGCCCTGTCGGTCAACGCGGGACGGGTGGTGACCCACGGCCAGCTCCTGCGCAGGCTCTGGGGCCCCGAAAAGCCCGGGGACCTTCGGGGGCTGCGCACGCTCATGCGCAGGCTCCGCCACAAGCTGGGCGACGACGCGAGCGAGCCCACCTACCTGTTCGCCGAGCCGCGCGTCGGATACCGCATGGAGAGGGCCCATGGGCAGGAGCCCGACGCCGGGTGAGGCCGCGCCGGGCCGTCACCCCGGCGCCTTCGGCCCGGCCCGGGGCCTACCGCACGCGGCGCGGCCGGCGAGCCGCGTCCGTTCGCGGCTGAGGCGCGCGCAGCCCTCCCGGCGGGGCAGACCGCGGCCCCGGCCCCGCCCGCTGCCTGGGCATGGCGGACTCCGATAGGCGGCGGTCTCCCGCTACGGGGGGCCGGCCGGCTCGGAGCTGGTCCAGCCGCTCGTGCCGTTGACGTTAACGGCGCGCAGGACTACCACGCAGGTCCTGCCGCCATCCGCTCCCTGAAGCGTGAAGCTCGTGCCGGTCACCGGACCGCCGTTGGGGGTCCTCTGCCCGACCGGTACGCGTACTACTGCGCCAGAGCACCGGTGTAGACCTTCTGCATCCGCAGAACCTCTTCATCGGTGAAGCACTCCCACATCCTTACCCCGTTGTCCGCTATCTCCACCAGGTCCTCAACGCTCGTCGACGAAAAGTCGAGCGATGTTGGGTTGACCAGCGCTATGTAACGCGGGTGCCCGCCGGCGAACTCGGTGATGCAGGCTCGGCTATTGTCGCTCAGCCCCCCGGTCTGGGACTCGATGACCGACACGAAGATGGGTACGTAGCTCTCTTGGGAAATGCAAGCAGCCACGGAGTCCGATATTCCAAAGGCCCCGGTTGCCGTGGAGCCCAGCAGCGTGGCGTAATCTTCGTCCGTCAGCGCCTCCTGGATGCAGGCTGCCTCGGACTCCGGAATCATGCCGATAATGTCCGCATCCGCCGATGTATTGACGTCCAGGGCGGCTTGTATGCGGGCCAGGTACCCGACCTTCTCCACCGGGGTCATGCAGTTGTAGAACTCCAGGGCATACGGCCGCGTTGCCGAGGTTTCGTCAACCTGGCCCGGTGGCGTCATGCCGAGGCCCGTCAGGACCGCGAGAGGACTTTCCCTACTGACCCTGATCATGCATGCGCGGGTGTCGGATGTCCATCCCACCTGCAGATCGAGGAAGGCGATTCCGAAGACCACGAGGTTTTCGGGCTTGGCGCACTGGAATATCGGCAGTACAAATTGCTCGCCGGAGGCCGCCAGAATCGACAGAATCGGCTCGTTGGACATTTTCTCGTAGGCAGCCTCCCCGATGACCGTACGAAGGCAGGAGGACTCGGCCTCGGAGAAGAGCGCCAGCACCTCCCTCCCTGTCGTCGCCGGGGTGAGCCTAAGGTCCTCGAGCACCGGGTCGGCGGTGGTCGGAAGGGGCGTTGCCGTGGGTTCGGGCGTCGGCGTTGCCGTGGGTTCGGGCGCTGGCGTTGCCGTGGGTTCGGGCGCTGGCGTTGCGTCGGACCCACAGGCGGCGGCCAGCAGGACCAGCAAGGTTGCCAGCGAAGCTGCCCAAAGCCACTGTCTCCTCGGCATCGACACAATCATCTCTTCCGTCTCCTTATCCTCTAGTGAGCCGTCTCTTCCCGGGGCCTGTGTGTTGGCGTCGTCAACTCTCCGTCTAGCACAGGGCGCCATCCTACGGCTGACATTCTATTGCGAACGACACTTTAGGGCAACGGAGTCGCCCAGGGCTGGTTGCCCTGGGCGACTTGACGACGGAGCGGGCCTCTATCGCATGGAGCCAAGCGTCGGACCGGGTTCGGGGGGGAAGATAGTCGACATCCCAACCCCTGGCCCGTTCCGGGACAGTGCCAGATATGCGCAGGAGAACCTCGTCACACGGGCTGGTGAACTGGTTGGAGATCGAGACCCGCGAGCCCGCGATTTCACGGTCCAGCTCCGCGTCTTCGGTATCCCGCCGGGCGGCTAGTTCCTCGGCCTTCCTGCTCTGTGGGCATATCCTGAGCGTACCTGCGTATCTCGTCGATGAAATTCCGCTTGATCTCCCCATCGCTCGACGCAGGCAACTCGTTGGTGTGCTCTTCGGTTGCGTACGCATGGACGATGCCCGTGCCCGGAGGGGTGCCCAGTGGCTGCGCTATGGTCGCATCACGCCTCCCCCACGGGCAGTTCCCTTCGCTCGCCGCTCGCGAACGTGAACGTCAGGCGCGTCGTGGGCTCTATCCCCACATGTTCGCGCAGCATCGAAGCCGGAATGACGCCATATGTGGCGCCCGCATCCACCAGGGCATCGACCCAGTGAGTCTTGCCGCCGTCGCCGCCGCTAACGCCGGCCCGGGCGCTGAACGCTTCCATGGAGACAACCGTACGGGCGGGGCGCTCGGAGCGTCAGTGCCGGTAGGCCGGACCCGGGATCCGGCACCGGACCGGTCCTCCGGGGGATCGGCTGGGTGCGCGAACCGGCTTCGGCCGGCCGGCCAGGAACCTGAACGTCAATGCGGCGCCGTCATGCGCAGCTAGGCGACAGCGCCTCCCGAAACCAGTCGAGGGCGGTGTGGCCCTCCTTGCAGAAGCTCCCCACCTCCTGAACCGTAACCCTGGCTCCCGGTCCGCGGGCCACGTGGTGGCGGTTACCGATCACGTTGCTGCAAAAGCTCACAGTCCTTTGCTGCCCGCTAGCCCTAGCATCAAAGCTGGTCTTGCGATCGCCGCCCAATAGACTCAGGCCGTCGGGCAGCTGGCCGGATAGCATGCCCCGGAACAAATCCCTGGCCCTCTCTCTGCTCCATCCCATCGACAGAGCCGCTTCCTCAAACTCGTTCTTCACGAACAGTTCTAATTCCGCGTGCATCCTGACCGGTATGGCGATCGCCAGCAGGGATTCGACTTCGGAGTTTGGAGACTTGGCAACTTGCAGGTGCTTGCCGCACAATGCCAGGACCCTGTCGATGTCACGCGACCTCATTGCAGCGGCTCCTAGCCGAACAGCATCTCCTCGGCCCTGCCGAAGCGCGTGTGCACCGCATCCACGTCTGTGGTGCCCTGCCTGATTGCCTGGGTAAAGCGTTCGTCACCCTTCAGCCTTTAGTATCGCTCGGATATATCAGCCGGAATCCGTCCGACGCGATGAGGGAAAGCAGTCATCACGGAGTCCGTGGCCACAGCATTTATACCGCTCTTGAAGTGAAAGGGCTTCTGTCCCAGTCCATCAATCACATCAATGCAGGTAGCACGGAACAGATCTCCCCCTTCGTTGATGGCAGCATCGGAAGCATTCCTGTTCTTCTCCATGAATCTAGACAGAAAATCCTTCATCGGCTTGCGATATCCGGAAGGATCTCTCATCGCGAAGAATCTCACCATGAGTTCAATGTCCCTTCTACGGCTGTCTGGCTGTTCTTTCCCCAGTATCTGTCGCCACTTAGGGAACCTGTTGAGATCGTTCAGCGATTTCGAAAAGCTTCCTTCGTAAATGCAGTTGCGTATCTCCTGGTTGGTGAGAAGCGTACCTCCGGTGTTGAGGCGCTCGAACATGTGATACATGCTGGTGTCATCGTCGGGATCGAGCTGGTGCACGACGAATAACCGGAGGACGGCGTTCCTCAATCTCTTCTGATCCCCCTCGCGCAGTTCCTCGAACCGCTTTCCCGAGAACGGGCTGTCTGGGCTTAGGCCAGTGAGTCGGAAGACCTTCTTCGATCCATGCTCCTCCTCGCCAAAATAGCCATCGAAAAAGTAGAAGATGCTCTTGAGTCGTTGCTGTCCATCAATGACCATATGGCGCTCTGAATCGGAATCCCTGTAGACGAACACCGGAGGGACAGGCAATCCCACGAGGAAGGATTCGATCAACTTGCTAGCCTGCACTTGCCTCCAGGCAAACGCGCGCTGAAACTGCGGAATCTCCAGGTCGTCGATGCCCCACTTGTTGTGGAGAACCTCCAGGGTGAAATCCGCCGGATAAGCCGCGACCCTATAGTCGGCGGGAGCGCTCAGATAGTCCTCGTCCTCAGAGGTGACCGGATCGAACTCCGGATCCGACGACGCGACGCTTTCGCGCCCAGCTGCCAGCCTGGCGTCCGTGTCTCCTTGAATCGTCAAGCCGAGCCTCCTGTTGGCTGCCGGTCCGGCCCTCTGTCGTCCATGGCGTTCGGCACACCCTATCAGCCTCCTGGGCCGCCACGACGACCGCCGGCGGTCGTCGTGGACAGCAGCCACGGCACGTTGGATTGTCCCAACTGCCGCGCTTGGACTTCGCACAGAATCGAGGCGGAGCGGGGTAGGCAGGGCAAGCCGGCCCGACGCCACACCGGTGGAGGTCAGACGCCGCTCCCGTCGACGGGTCCCGTATCGCCGCTGCTGGAGCCGTCTGCGTACGTGTCTTGGGCCGGAAGCTTGCCGGCGTGGCGGCTCCTGCCGACGGGGATGATCGTCGACCGCGACACCTGCATCGCCCCAGCGCTGAGTCAGAGCCGTCAGTGGGGGCCGGACCCTCCGTCCGGCGTCGGTCGGCGATTCGCCCGGGGCGCCCTGCGGTCGGCCAAGGGCCTGAGCGCCCATGCGGAGCCGTTACTCCCGGTCCGGGGAGAACGAGGACGGGGCCTTGCCGCGAAGGTCCTGCCGAACTGCCGCAGGTCCCGACGCGAGCGGGCCCCGCAAGGTGCGCCCCTGCCGTTGTCCGAATCGCACCCCCGCCTAGTCGCAGCCGGAGTGGACCTCTGAGGGCAGGGTGAGCTTGAGCCAGCCGCTGTCGCCGAGCGAGTTCTTCACAAGGACGGACATCTTCTTGACGTGGAGATTGCGGCCCGATACGCAGATGCTCTGCCACTGGTGGCTGTGATGTGCTGAGTGCCGCCAGCGGTCGAACGAGTAGACCACGTCGTAGGTCGTGCCGTTGTGGGTCTTGTCCGCCTCCGTGCCGACTTCCGTGTCGATCCCGACGTTGCTGAGGTTGCTGTTGAGCCCCCCGATGTCGGCGGAGAATTGGTACTGGAGCGCCAGCCCGCCGTCGTCGGTGGGGAAGTCGAAGCGGACCCAGAACTTGTTGTCGGCGTAGGAGACGGTGACGTTCTGCGCCTGGCCGGACGGCTTGGTGGTGGCCGACGGCGTGATCGAGGAGCCCGCGCTCACCCACGCGCTGTGGTTGGTCCCCTTCACCGTCCGCAGCTCCACGTCGACGGCCGTGCCGGCGGTGAGGCCGATGATGCGGGCCGGACTGGCGTCCGCGTCGACCACCGGGTCCACCGCCGCCGACCATGCGCCCGCCTGGTTGCCGCCGGCCGCCGACGTCCGCGTACGCACCTGCGCCTTGTCCACGCCCGTCGCCGTCCAGGTGACCGACACGCCGCCCTTCGACGCGCTCGCCGCGACGCCGGTGGGCGAGGCGAGGGGCGTGGTGAACGTCACCGATGCGATCTCGTCCGCGTCGGCGCAGCCGGCCTTGTCGTACGCCATGTAGGTGTAGGACGTGTTGGCGGTCAGGCCGCTGAGCGTCACGCTCCTGGCCGAGACCGGGCCCTGGCAGGTGTTGTGCGGCGCGGTGGTCGCCTTGTACCACCAGTCGCCGAGATGGCCGACGGTGAGGGTCGAGCCGGTGGCGGTGAGGCCGGAGGATTCGAGCGACGCCTTCGGGGCGGCCTCGACCTTTATCTTCATCGCCTTTCCGTCGGTTCGGAGGTCCCCGTTCGACCAATGCCGCGCCGCGTCCTCGATGCTCCAGCCGTTGTTGACGGGCTGGAGCGTCTCATCGTTGCCCTCGGTGGAGGTGAAGGAGTTCGAGGTCCCGCTGAAGTAGACGAAGTAGGTGGTGTTCGCCTCCAGGGAGCAGTCGCTGTTGGCGCCTGCGGTGCAGGTGAACTTCCTGTGGCCGGATCCGGCGGTCCCGGTGAGGGTGGCGCGGGTCGTCGCCTTGTCGGGCTTGCCGTTGGACTGGGCGTCGCGGATGGTGACCGTGACGGTGCTGTTGTGCGAGGCGGCAAAGTCCGCGGTCACGCTGAGAAGCGTCGCGTCCGCGTTCCCCGTGGTGAACCCCTGGGAGTATGAGCCGATGGTGAACGAGGTGGTCGTGTTGACCGCCGAAAGGTTGCTGACCGTGACGGACGTGGCGACCACCGCCGACGCCAGTGAGTTCGCGTTGGCGCAGCCGCTGGCGCTGTAGGCGCTGTAGATGTAGAGCGCGCCGGTGGTCAGCCCCGTCAGGTCCTTGTACGAGGTGCCGGACGCGACCGGGCCCTTGCAGGTGGAGTCCGGCCCGGTGTCCGCCTTGTACCACCACTGTCCGGTGTGCCCGGCGATGGTGATCCTCGCCGCCGTCGTGGTCACGTTGGAGGCGGTCAGCGCGGACGGGGTGGTGAACTGCGCCGCCGTCGCCAGCAGGCTCGCGCTCGTGCAGCCCGTCGCGCTGTAGGCGCTGTAGGTGTAGGCCGTTCCCGCGCTCAGACCCGTCAGGTCCTTGTACGAGGTGCCGGAGGCTACGGGCCCCTGGCAGGAGGTGTGCGGCCCGGTGTCCGCCTTGTACCACCACTGCCCGGTGTGCCCGGCGACGGTGATGCGGGCCGCCGTCGCCTTGACGTTGGAGGCCGTCAGCGACTGGGTGGTGAACTGCGCCGCCGTCGCCAGCAGGTTCGCGCTCGCGCAGCCCGTCGCGCTGTAGGCGCTGTAGGTGTAGGCCGTTCCCGCGCTCAGGCCCGTCAGGTCCTTGTGCGAGGTGCCGGACGCGACCGGGCCCTTGCAGGTGGCGTCCGGCCCCGTGTCCGCCTTGTACCACCACTGGCCTGAGTGCACGCTGATCGTCAGCCTCGCGCCGGACGACGTGACGCTGGAGGCGGCGAGGCCGGTGTTCTCCACGGCCGCGACCTCGATCCGGAACGCCGCCGAGTTCGCGATGCCGAACCAGGTTGCACCGATTGTCGTCCTGCCCTCGTCCGCGATCGACCAGCCGTTGCCGGAGGGCTGCTTGGTCTCGGCCGCGGTCGTGAGGGACGCGTTGTAGTAGGCGCCGCTGACCGAGCTGGGGGCCTTCACCACGACGAAGTAGGTCGTGTTCGGCGACAGGCTGCAGCCGCTGCCGGAGCAGGTGTACGTGTAGCTGCCCGCGGTCGACGGATTGCTGCCGCTCAGCGTGGCCAGCGTCGAGTCCGTGTCCGGGTTATCCCCGGACGCGGCGTGGAGCGTCACCACCAGGTTGGCCGGGGACCCGGTCGCCGCGCCGAACTGGATGTCAATGCTCCACAGCGTGTAGCCGCCGGCGCCGGCCCCCGTCGTGAACGCCTGCGCGCCCTGCTTTTGGGTGCCGGAAACATTGCCGACATCCGCTGTGCCGTAGTGAGCCCCGCCCAGGTTGCTTACGGCGGCGAGGTTGGCGTCGGGCGCGATCAGCGGCGCGTACATCGCGTCCGAGCCCCACTTGTTCGTGCTGACGATCTGGATGTCCCACGTGCTGGTGTTGTCGATGCCGCCGCCCGTCCAGCTCGTCAGCGTGGCGCTGTGGCGCGCTGCCGTGTCGTCCTGGCTCGTCAGCGTGGCGCACACCGTGGTCGGCGCAACGTACGGGCTCTGGGTCGCGTCGTACGCACCGCAGTAGATCGTGTAGCCCGTCGTCCAGGGGTTGGGGGCCCAGGAGAGGACTATCTGGCCGTTCGTGCGCGTGTACGTGAGGCTTCTGAGCTGCCCGGATATGGGCCGGATGATCTCCGAGTTCACCCACGGGCTGGCGTCGGCGGGGTTGGAGTTCACCGCGCGGATCGCCACCATGTAGTGCCGGAAGCGCCCCAGCACGTAGTCGCCAGGCGTGCCGTAGCTGCCGCTCCCGCGCCGGTAGTGCGTCACCCTGATGGGCTTGGTCTGCGTGCTCGGCACGGTCGTGTAATTGACCGCGCTGCCGTCGACCCAGCCGCACACGTTCCAACTCCACCCGTCCGTGTCCGAGCACACGATGTTGTAGCCCGTCGCCCACCCCGAGTGCGTCCAGTTGAGGTTCAGCTCCCCCTTCAGGCGGTTGATCGAGCGCGTGATCGTGCCCCACACGGGCGCTGCGAGCTGCGCCTGGGCGGTGACGTCCGACTGGCCGGACGCGCCGCCCTCCGCCTCCGCCGTGGCCGGCCCGGAGGACGCCCCGGCGATGCCCGTCGCCGTGCTAAGCAGGTCGCTCGGCGGCAGGCGCGACACATCCGTCCAGTCGCTCTCACCGCCATCGTTGCCGGCACGCACGCCCACCCAGTCGATGGTCGAGGCCGTGCTGTAACGGTGTGACGTGCCCGTGACGTCGCTCGCCACCGTGGTCCAGGACGTCGACCCCTGGGCCTTTACACGCACGTCGTAACCCGTCGCCCCATCCGACGCGTCCCACGTTATGTCCAGAAAGCCGGCCCCGGGAGCCACCGCCAGGTTCTCGGGCGCCGCAGGCGCCGTCGCCGTCCACTCCGGCACGGGGTCCGAGTTGCGCCAGTACCCCCAGCCGTTGGCGTGCAGCACCCGAACGGCCACGACGTACCGCTTGTCGTTGTCCACCCCGCCGATGTCCACGCTCGTACCGGTGTGACCGTAGGCCCCCAGGGACCACGAGTGGGTGCCGTCGACGCTGTAGGTCACGTGGTAGGAGATCGCGCCGCCCGCCGCGGCCCAGCTGGCGTGCAGCGCACCGTCGCTACGCGTAACCGTCACCGAGGCCACCCGCGGTATCCACGGCGAGAGCGCCGGCGAGACCGCCCACACGCTCTCCCCGTTGCCGTTCAGAGCCTTGACACCCACGTAGTACACCCCGTGGTTCCTGATCACGGCGCGGTTCCACGTCACGCCCGTCCCCTTGTGGAAGAACTCGCAGTGGTCGTAGGGACCCTCCGCATCCCCGCCGTAGCACACGTGGTAGTGCGTCGCGTTCTCCACCGCCGGCCACGTCGCCGAGATCGTGTGGCTCCCACGCGTCGCCGTCACCGGCGACGGAGCCTCCGGCGCCGGCTTGCCGCCGCTGAAGGGCAGCGCGTACGGCGAGTTCGTCCAGCCGCTGTCACCAGCCGAGTTGCGGGCACGCACGCCCACGACGTAGATCTCGTCGTTCCACACCGGGCTGATCGTGATGCTGCTGCTCTCGTGGTTCAGCGCCGCCAGAGACCACTTCCGGCCCGCCTGCTCGTACCGCGCGTACGTCACGTGGTAGCTGCTCGCCACGTTCACCGCCGGCCACGTCACCTCCAGCGCTCCGTCCGACCGCGTCACCGTCACCGACGTCGGAGCCGTGGGAATCAGCGGGTCCGGCGTCGGTACCGGCGAGGGCGACGGAACCGGGCTCGGCGACGGCGTCGGGGTGGTCGGCGGCGTGTACGGCCCCGACGCCGGGGAGTTCGTCCAGGCGCCCCAGCCGCCGGCGCCGCGCGCCCGGACGCCAACGTAGTACGTCCTGATGTTCTGGACCCCGCTGATCGTGATGCTGGTGCCCGCGTGGTCGAACGCGCCCAGGCTCCAGCTCTGCTTGGAGTCGTCGCTGTACGTGACGTGGTAGCCCGTCGCGCCTTCCACGGCCGGCCAGCTGGCCGTCAGCGTCCCGTCGGCGCGGGTCACGGTGACGGACGTCGGCGCGCCCGGCGGCGACGACGCCGACGCCGGGGACACCGACAGCGCCAGTGCCCCCGCGACCAGCGCGACGACCGCCAACAGCGCCAGGAGATCGGCGAGCCGTCGCGCGAGGCGGGACGGCGGAACCGTATGTCCGATGCTCACGGTGGCATTCCTCCGCAATGCGATCGCTTCCATTGCATTTGTACACGTCCGACGATGAAACAGGGGTGATATGTGGACACATTGGCATTACCCCAGGGTGACATATGCGGGGAATGGCGATGTTCTCCCGCGAAAGGCCTTGCCGAAGCCGGTGAAATGACACAGCGAACTCAGGGACGCTTCCGGGCTCAAGGTAGGCCGCCCTCAGCGTTGGACTCGATGCCCCCGCTCGGTGGAACTTTTGGGGTGCTGGCGCAGAATCGGTCCAGCCGCCGTCGCTGCACGCTCCGTGCCTATGGGTCTCGATGTGCGTGTAGAGACTCCGTGGCGAACGTCGTCGTCCCGACACCGTCCGCGTCGCTGCGGCCGGACTTGCCGTGCGCCGTGAGGGCGTAGGCAGTCTCAGGGAACACGGCGACGGTCACCCAGGTGTCGCCCGCCACCACTTCCCTGCAGGGGCCGGGGCCGGGCTTGCCTCCTTGAACCACCGGGCGCCGCCGCCGCGGTCATGGATACACGGCGCGGACTCCTGGGTCCGGGACCAGCTTCTGCCCGCCACTGAGGCGCAACTTGCCCGGAATTCGGTAGCTGTCCGGCTCCGGCGCAGACGACGACCGGCCCTGCGTTGCATACTCGCCTCTGTTAACGGACTGCGGCTTCGTCAAGCCCGAGGTCGCAGTGGAGTTCGGCGCGCGTTCTACCGGGGAACCGCGTGAAGGATCCTATGCCGAGTGCGACGCGGCTCAGCACCTGTTGGAGGTGGCCTTCCCTTCCTGCCCGTCTGCCGGCTCCGACGCTCCCCCGCGCCGGCGGACCAGTTGCATCCGCCCCGGGGCATCTTCCAGGCGCCGCCGCCCGATCGCGCTTCCGCCCCCGGCCCGCGGCGGCGAACCGACCGGATACGGTCAGCCGAGGATGTCCGACGAGCCGGCGAACGGCACGGGGAACCGCCTCGCCCGCGGCGGTGCGGCGCCGAGTAGCCGGTGGCGTTCCCGCGGGCCCCGGCGCCCGCCCCGCCGCATGCCCGTCCTCGAGGGGAGGGCGCAGGCCGCCGCGGCGCCGGGCCGCCGGGCAGACCCGGGCGGGGGCAGTGCCCCAGGCGGACTAGCCGAGGGTGGTCTCGCCGCGCCCGGACCTCCATCTCCTGTAGGCGAGCAGCAGGAGGAGGAGCGACGCGGGGACGAGCGAGAGCTGCCAGACCGGTACGGAGAACAGCCTCAGCTGGAGGATGCCGGCGCCCGGCTCGGTGACGGTGATGGTGAACTCGCCGTTCGCTCCGACGCCGACGGCGTCCGAGGCGGTGATGGTGACCGAGTATGTGCCCGCCTCGGCGTCGGAGGCGACGGTGCCGCTGACCGCGCCGGAGGCGTAGGAGAGCCCCTCGGGCAGGCCGGACAGGGTGACTGAGGTCGGTCCGCCGAAGACGATGATGTTGAAGGACCGGATGGTCTCGCCCTGGCGGTAGTCCTTGTTGCTGGGGTTGATCACGCGCAGGTCGGACTGAGCGGGGGCGGGTGTGGGCGTGGGCTCGACCGCGGGCGCCTTCTCCCCTGCCGGCTGCGGCGCGGGCGTGGCCGCCGTCACGTTGGCGATGCCGCCCTCGTGGAACGGGTAGACGGTCTCGCCGAAGGGCCTTGCCGTCGAGCCGGAGCCCGGCTCTGACCACGGTCCTGCGCCCTCGTCGCTCGTGGCCCGCACCTGCGCCTCGTACTCGGTGCCCGGCTCCAGGCCGCCGATGGAGGCGGCGGTGGCGGCGGCGCTCACCGGGTGGTCCGTCCAGGCAGAGGCGCCCCTGGCGCGGTAGCGCAGGTCGTAGCCGGTTATGGCCGGGCCGGTGGTGGCCGGCGCGTCCCACCCGGCGATCAGCGTGGTCGTGGGGGAGTTCTTGTCTCGCGTCAGCGAGGGCGCGCCGGGCCTTGCCGGCGGCTCGTCCACGTCGGTTACGGCGATGGCGATCTGCGCAGAGTCGTCGGCCGAAGGATCCGCGTTGCCGGCGGCGTCGACGCCGTCGCTCACGGTCACCGTGACCGTGTAGGAGCTGACGGACTCGTGGTCGAGCGCGGCGCCCCCGGCGACGGAGATCTGCCCGGTGGCGGGGTCTATGGCGAACTCGGCCGCTCCGCTCAGCGCGAAGGTTAGGGTGTCGCCCTCGGGGTCGGAGGCCGGTACGGGGTCCCCGACTGCGGTCCCGGCTGGGGAGTTCTCGGCGACCTCGAGGCCGGCCGGGGCCGACAGTTGCGGCGCGGCGTTGGGCTTAGGCTCCTCGACGGTCTCGGCCTGCTGCTCGACCTCGGGCTCGGGGACCTCGGGCGTGACCGGCTCGGTCTCGTCGACGTCGATGACGCTTATGTTCACCTGCTTTGAGTCGTCTGCCGAGGAGTCGGCGTTGCCCAGGGCGTCCAGGCCGTCGGTGACGGAGACGGTGACGGTGTAGGAGCTCACCGACTCGTAGTCGATGTCGGCGCCCCTGGCCACCCTGATCTGCCCTGTGGCCGAGTCTATGGTGAACTCGGCCGCCCCTGAGATGGCGTAGGTCAGCGCGTCGCCTTCGGGGTCCGTGGCCTCGACGGGCCCGCCGACGGCGGTCCCGGCGGGGGAGTTCTCTGCGACGCTGCGCCTCAGGGAGCTCCCGGGGAGCGGGAATGAGGGCACCCCGTTGGGGGTCGCGGTCGCGCCTGTGCCCGGGTCGGACCAGGGCCCTGCACCGAGGGCGTTGACCGCCCGGACCTGCGCCTCGTAGACGGTGGCGCTCGCGAGCCCGGAGAGCCTGGCGGTCGTGGCGGCGCGGACCGTCTGCGTGGTCCATGCCGCGTCGCCCTGTGCGCGGTAGCGCAGCCTGTAGCCCGTGATCGCGGAGCCGTTGCTCGAGGGCGCCGACCAGTCGACGATCAGCGCGCTTGTCGGCACCGCGGAGTCCTGCGTGACGGTGGGCGCGCCGGGCTTGCCCGGCGGTCCTGCGACCTTGGTGGGGGGAGCGGCAACGTTGACGCTGCGGCTGGCCAGGTAGGTCGAGCCGGTGCCGGCGGCGGACCATGCGCTGAGGCCCTCGTCGTTTTCGGCCCGGACCTGCACCTCGTAGCTGGTCCCGGGGGTCAGGCCCGCGATGGTGGCGGACGTGCCGGTGCCCGTGACCGGGTGGGACGTCCAGACCAGGCCGCCCGACTTGCGGTAGCGCACGCCGTAGGCGGTGACCGCGGGCCTTCCGGTCGTGTCCGGCGCGCTCCAGGTAACGTCAAGCTCCGTGGTCGGCGCGGACGCCCCGGCCGAGACCGACGGCGCCGCCGGCGCGGCGGGCGGCTCGTCCGCGTCGGTCACCGTGATCGTCACCGGCACGGTGTGCGAGCCCGGCGAGACGGACACCGAGACGCTGTACGACGCCCGGGACTCGTGGTCCAGCGCCGTGCCGGCGCCCACCGTGATCTGCCCGGTGCCGGCGTCTATGGCGAACTTCGCCGCGTCGGTCCCGTCCAGCGTGTGCGTCAGCCCGGAGCCGGTGCCCGCAGTCACGGGCGCGCCGACGGCGGTTCCCGCGGCCGAGTTCTCCGCCACCGCGCGAGAGGCGCCCGCTGCCGACGGCGCCGCGGTCGCCGAGTCGGACCAGGGGCTCGTGCCCTCGTCGTTGGCCGCGTTCACCCGCACCTCGTACGTCGTGCCGGAGGTGAGCCCCTTTATGGTCGTTGCGGTCCCCGTGCCCGTGAAGGAGTGCGAGATCCAGTTCGAGTCCCCCAACCTGCGGTAGTGCACTTCGTAGCCCGTGATCGCCGGCTTGCCCGCCATCCGAGGCGCTGTCCACGTCACGTCCAGCGCCGTCGACGGCGCTGCGGCCGCCGGGCTCGCGCCGGGCGCCGACGGCGCCTCGGGAGGCTCCAGCACGTCCGTCACGCCTATCGACACGTCGATCGAGTGGTCGATCGCCGTGTCCGGGTTGTCGTCCTCGTCCTTGCCGTCGGTCGCGTTCACCGTCACGCCGAACGAGACCGTCCCCGACTCGTAGTCAAGGTTCGTCCCCCTGCCCAGCGTTATCTGCCCCGTCGCGCCGTCTATGTCGAACTTCGACGCGTCCGTACCGGCAAGCGAGTAGGTCAGCGCGTCGCCGTCGGGGTCGACGGCCGTCACCGGCGCGCCGATCTTGATGCCGGCGGGAGAGTTCTCCGGGACCTTGTGACCGCCCGGGTCGCTGAACCTCGCCGTCTCGTTTACGTCAGTCACCCGGATGGTCACCGGCACCGTGTAGCTGCCCGGCGCGTTGGGATCGAGGCCCGCCGCCTGCACCCCCGCGCTCGCCGCCCGCACGGTCACTATCACGCTGTAGGTCTTCCTCGTCTCGTAGTCCAGCGCCGCCTTGACCTTGATCTGGCCGCTGGAGCTCTCGATGCTGAAGCTCGCCGCGTCCGTACCCCCAAGCGTGTGCGTAAGCGTGTAGCCGTTGGGGTTGGACGACGCCGTCACCGCCGCGCCCACCGCCGTCCCCGCGGCCGAGTTCTCCGCCACCGAGCGCGAGGCGCCCGCCGCGGTCGTGATCGCCGTGCCCGAGTCCGACCACTCGCCCGTGCCCTCGTCGTTCGTCGCCCGCACCTGCACCTCGTAGCTCTTGCCGGAGTCGAGGCCGCTGACCGCCGCCGTGGTCCCCGTCCCGGCCACCGAGAGGTCGGTCCATGCCGAATCCCCGATCTTGCGGTACCGCGCGTCGTAGTCGGTGATCGCAGGCTTCCCGGTCATGTCCGGCGCCGTCCAGCTCACGTCGATCTTGCTGGCGGGCGTCGCCGGGTTGGCGGACACCGAGGGCGCCGCGGGCTTTGCCGGCGGCTCGTCCGCGTCGCTGACGTTGATGGTAACGGCGATGGTTTCGTCGATCGCCGTGTCCGCCGTCCCGTCCGCCTTCTTCCTGTCCGTCACGTTGACCGTGACGCTGTAGGAGCTCTTGGCCTCGTGGTCGGGGACGCTGCCCGACTTGACCGTGATCTGCCCCGTGCCCGAGCCGATGTCGAAGCTGGCCGCGTCCGTGCCCGTCAGCGAGTAGTGGAGCGTGTCGCCGTCGGGGTCGGTCGCCGTGAACGCCGCGCCGATCTTGGTCCCCGCCGCCGAGTTCTCAACGACGGTCCGCTTGGCCGTGGCTGACTGGAACTGCGGCGGCTCGTTCACGTCGGTCACCCGGATGGTCACCGGCACCGTGTAGCTGCCAGGAGCGTTCGGCTCCAGGCTCGCGGCCTGCACGCCCGCGCCCGTGGCGTCGACGGTCACGATCACGCTGTACGAGCTCTTCGCCTCGTAGTCCAGCGCCGCCTTGACCTTGATCTGCCCGCTGGAGCTCTCGATCGAAAAGCTCGCCGCGTCCGTCCCGCCGAGCGAGTGCGTCAGCGTGTAGCCGTCGGGGTTCGACGTCGCCGTTACCGCGGAGCCGACGGCGGTCCCGGCGGCCGAGTTCTCGGCGACCGAGCGCGTCACGGAGTTGCCGTCGGTCACCGTCCGGTCGGTGGCCCAGGAGCCGTCTCCCTCGTCGTTGGTCGCCCGCACCCGCACGTCGTAGCTCTTGCCCGCCGTAAGGCCCGTCAGCGTCGTGCTGGTGCCCGTGCCGCTGAAGGTGTGGGAGGTCCAGCTGCTGTCGTCGGCCAGCTTGTACTGCACATCGTAACCCGACAGGGCGGGCTTGCCGGTCATGTCCGGCGCCGTCCACGACACGCTTATCCTGGTCCCGGGCTCGGTGGAGGAGGGGGCCGCGGTGAGCGCCGGCGCGGCCGGCGGCTCCGCCGCGTCCGTCACGCTGATCGTGACCTCGATGGTGTCGTCGACCACCGTGTCGGGGTTGTCGTCGGCGTCCTTGCCGTCGCTCACGCCCACCACGACGCTGTAGGAGCTCTTGGCCTCGTAGTCGGGCACTTTGCCCGACTTGACCTTGAGCTGCCCGGTGGCCGCGTCCAGGTCGAAGCTGGCCGCGTCGGTCCCGGTCAGGCTGTAGGTCAGCGTGTGGCCCTCGGTGTCGGTGGCCGTGACCGCTGCGCCTATCGCCGTGCCCGCCGCCGAGTTCTCGGCGATCGAGCGCGTCGCCGTCGCGGACGGGAACTCGGCGTGGACGTTCTTGTCCTGCGTGCTCGCCGTGCCCGAGTCCGACCAGCCGCTGTCGCCCTCGTCGTTGGTGGCCCTCACCGACACGTCGTAGCTCGTCCCCTCGGTCAGGCCGGTGAGCGTGGTCTGCGTCCCCGTGCCGGTGAACGAGTGCGAGGTCCACGCCGAGTCCGAGCTCTTCCTGTACTGCACGTCGTAGCCGGTGATCGCGGGCCTGCCCGTCATGGTGGGGGCCGTCCACGAGACCTTGAGCTCGGTCTTCGGCGTGGCCGGGTTCTGCCAGACCGACGGCGTGGCGGGCATGTCGGGCGGCTCGTCCACGTCCGTGACGCTTATGGTGACGGGGATGACGTAGCTGCCCGGCGCGTTGGGGTCGAGGCTCGTGCTCTGCGCGCCGGCGGCGGCGGCCTCCACGGTGACCGTCACGCTGTAGGAGGTCGTGCCCGACTCGTAGTCCAGGCTCGTCCCGGTCCCGACCTTGATCTGCCCGCTGGAGCTGTCGATGGTGAACTTGCCGGCGTCGGTGCCGCTCATGGTGTGGGTCAGCGTGTAGCCGTTCGGGTTGGAGGTCGCCGTGACGGCCGCGCCGACGTTCGTCCCCGCCGCCGAGTTCTCGGCGACCGAGCGCGTCGCGGCGCCCCCCTCGGTGATGGCGGAGCCGGAGGCGGACCACGCGCCGTCGCCCTCGTCGTTGACGGCCCGGACCTGCACCTCGTAGCTCTTGCCGGCCGTCAGGCCCGTGATGGTCGTGCTCGTGCCGGTGCCGGTGAACGAGTGCGAGCTCTAGGTCGAGTCGCCGGTCTTGCGGTACCTCACGTCGTAGTCGCTGATGGCGGGCCTGCCCGTCATCGCAGGCGCCGTCCACGAAGCGTCGATCTTGCTGGCCGGCGTGGCCGAGTTGGCGCCGACCGTCGGCGCGGCGGGGGCGGCCGGCGGCTCGTCCGCGTCCGTGACGCTGATGGTGACGGCGATGGTGTCGTCGATCGCCGCGTCCGCCGTCCCGTCCGCCTTCCTTTTGTCGGTGACGTTGACCGTGACGCTGTAGGAGGCCTTCGCCTCGTGGTCGAGGCTCGTGCCCGACTTAACCGTTATCTGCCCGGTGGCCGAGCCGATCTCGAACTTGCCCGCGTCCGTGCCGGTGAGCGAGTAGGTCAGGGCGTCATCCTCCGGGTCCGTCGCCGTCACCGCGGCCCCCACGCCGGTCCCCTCGGCCGAGTTCTCGGCCACGCTCCGGGTCGCCGCGGCGCCGGGGAACTCCGGGACCTCGTTCACGTCGGTCACCGTGATGGTCACAGGGACCTTGTAGTTGCCCGGCGCGTTGGGGTCCAGGCTCTCGCTCTGCGCGCCCGCGCTCGCCGCCGTGACGGTCACGATCACGCTGTACGAGCTCTTCGTCTCGTAGTCCAGGCCCGTGCCCGACTTGACCTTGATCTGCCCGCTGGAGGACTCGATGGTGAAGCTCGACGCGTCCGTTCCGCCCAGGGAGTGGGTGTAGGTGTACGACGCGTTGGCCCTCGCCGTCACCGCCGCGCCGACGCTGGTGCCGGCGGCCGAGTTCTCCGCCACCGAGCGCGTCACCCCGCCCGCCGTCGTGATCGCCGTGCCCGAGTTCGACCACCCGCCCGTGCCCTCGGCGTTGGCGGCGCGCACCTGCACCTCGTAGGTCTTGCCCGCCGCAAGGCCCGTGATGGTCGTGCCGGTCCCCGTGCCGGTGAAGGGGTGGGACGTCCAGGTCGAGCCGCCGGCGAGGCGGTACTGGACGTCGTAGTCCGTGATGGCCGGCTTGCCCGTCATGGTCGGCGCCGTCCAGCTCACGTCGAGCTTCGATGTCGGCGTCGTCGAGTTGGCGGTCACCGTGGGCGCCGCGGGCTTCGCCGGCGGCTCGCTCACGTCCGTCACGCTGATGGTCACCGCGATCGTGTCGTCGATCGCCGTGTCCGCCGTCCCGTCGGAGTCCTTCTTGTCGGTGACGTTGACCGTGACGCTGTAGGAGGTGGTTCCCGACTCGTAGTCCAGCGTCGTGCCGGACTTGACGGTTATCTGGCCCGTGGTGGAGGCGACCTCGAACTTGCCCGCGTCCGTCCCGGTGAGGGTGTAGGTGAGCGCGTCGCCCGCCGGGTAGGGGTCCGTCGCGGCTACCGCCGCGCCGACGTTCGTCCCCGCCCCGGAGTTCTCCGCCACGCTGCGGGTGGCCGCACTCGAGGGGAAGGACGGGTCCAGGTTGCTGACGGTCGAGCCCTTGGCGATGTCCGAGAAGTCCTCGCTGTACAGGTCCTCGTCGTCGCGGGCCTTCATGCGGAACTGGTACGTGGTGTCGACGTCCAGGCCGGAGACCTCGAGGCTGGTCACGAGGCTGCCGCCGCTGTAGGCGTCGATGAACCTGTACGACGCGTCGTTCGTCCAGTCGGTGTCGGTCTCCTTCATCCACGTGATGAAGTACTTCGCCAGCGTGTCGTAGTCCGGGTCGGAGTCGTCGGGCGCGGTCCAGCTGACGACGAGGGTGTTGTTGGGGCTGGAGGACTTGGGCGAGACGCCGACGCCGGTCACCTTCTTTGGCCTGTACGACAGGTCGGTCACGTTGATGGTCACGGCGACGGTGTCGTCGACGGCCGTGTCCGCGTTGCCGTCGTCGTCCTTCCTGTCGGAGACCGTGACCGATACGCTGTAGCTGCTCTTGGTCTCGTAGTCCGGTATGCTGCCGGCCTTGACCGTTATGGCGCCCGTCGAGGTGTTGAAGCCGAGGCTGGATGCGTCCGTGCCGGAGATGGCGTAGTGGAGGGTGTCGTCCTCCTTGTCCCCGGTGGCCGCTATCGTCCCGATGGCCGTGCCCGCCGCCACGTTCTCGTTCACGCTGAAGGTCTCGGTGTCCGGCAGCTGCGGATGGGTGTTCGTCGTCTCGGTCTTGCCCTCGCCCGTGGCCGACCAGTCGCTGGTCCCCTCGTCGCTGGTGGCCCTTACCTGGAACTGCCAGGTCGAGCCGGCCTTGAGCTCTGCCAGGGAGTTGGAGGTGTTCGTGCCGGTGTTGAACAGGGCGGTCCAGTCGGAGGCGCCCTTCTTCCGGTACTGCACGTCGTACTTGGTGATGGCCGGCCCGGTGTTGGTGGGGGCCGACCACGACACGTTCAGCTTCGTCTTGGGATCGGCCGAGTCCTGGGACACCGCCGGCGCGGAGGGCGCCGACGGCTTCTCGGTCACGTCCGTGACGTTGATGGTGACGGCGATGGTGTCGTCGACGGCCGTGTCCGCGTTGCGGTTGGCGTCCTTGCTGTCCCGGACGCCGACGGTGACGCTGTAGGAGGACGTGTCCTCGTAGTCCAGGGACAGGGTCGAGGCCGTGCTGATCTGCCCGGTGCTCGCCCCGATGGTGAACGAGTCCTTGTCCGTCCCGCCGGTCAGCGAGTAGGTCAGCGTGTCGCTGTCGGCGTCGGTGGCGGACACGGTGCCGACGCCGGTGCCCCCGGCGGAGTTCTCCGCCACGGAGAGGGTCGCGGTGTCGGCGCTGAAGGACGGCTCGTTGTTGCCCCCGGTCTTCTTGGTGCCGGAGTCCGACCACTCGCCGGTGCCCTCGGCGTTGGTGGCCCGCACCTGGACCTCGTAGGTGGTCTGGCCCTTCAGCCCGGTGAGCGTGGCCGAGAGGCCCGTCCCCGTGTGGGCGTGGCTGGTCCACTGCGCATCGCCGCTCACCCGGTACTGGACGTCGTAGTCGGTGATGGCCGGCTTGCCCGTCATGTCCGGGGCGGTCCAGCTCACGTTCAGCTTGCTGAAGTCGTTGGACACCGTCGCAAGCGTGGGCGCGCCGGGCGCCGGCGGCGGCTCGTCCACGTCGGTCACCTTGATGGTGACGCTGATCCTGTCGTCCTCGACTATTGCGCTGGTGCACCGCTGGTTGGCCGGACTGTCGAGGACCCCCGTGCTCGAGCTGAGCAGATCCGAGGCCCAGATCTCGATGCTGTACTCGTCCTTGGACTCGAAGTCCAGGCTGGTCCCCGACTTCACCGTGACCTGTCCGGTCTTGTGGCCGACGCTGAACTTGCCGGCGTCCGTCCCGGCGATGCAGTGCCTGGCCTCGCCCTTAGGCCTTTCGGCTTCGCCCTTGTTGGCCTTTACGGCCGCGCCCACGTTGGTATTGCCGCTGGCGTTCTCGGCGATGGAGAGGGTGACGGGGCTCTTCTGGGAGAACCAGGCGTCGATGCTCCCTGAGGTCCTAGTCGTCACGTGGTCCGACCAGGGGCCCGCGCCCGCTTCGCTGACGGCCCTGACGCTGAAGTCGTAGTCGCGCCCGTGCTGCGGGTTGACCTCGATCGTCCCGTTGTTGATGGTCTTCGGCTTTACGTGGTTGACACCGCCGTCCAGGCTGGTGATCTTCTTGCTGGTGGCCGAGGCGCCGATTCCGGTGACCGATGACCACGAGCCCAGCACGGCGGTCTGCTTGTCGCTGTAGTCCCTGGTCCGGTACCTGACCTCGTAGGACGTGACGCCGCCGTCGGCGGTGACCGCCGTCCAGGACGTGTTCATGCTGTGGAGCTCGGTGCGGTGCCGGCTCGCCGTGGGCTTCGACGGCTTGGGCGGCAGGTCCCTGACCTCGATGGTGAAGGTCACGCTCACCGTGTCCGTGCTGTCGGTGCGCGACGTGGCGGTGTAGGTGTAGGTGGCCTCCGCCGTCTTCGTGGTGGCCGTGCCGCTGATGGCGGGGCTGTTCCCGCTCGTGGTGAAGGACAACCCCGCCGGCAGGGCCGGCGTCAGGGTGTAGTCGATCGGGGGGTTGCCTGTGATGCCCGTGGCGAGCGGCAGGGACGTGATGTACGAGAGCGTCTTGCCGTACACCCGGTTGGCAACCGCCGGGGTGCTGTTGAACTTCAGGGCGGTGTTCACCGTGATCTTGAACGTCCGGCGCGCGCAGTCCCCGTGCGGGTTCGACGCCTGGTAGGTGACGGTCTTCGACTCCACCGCCGTGGGCGTGCCCGAGACGACGCGGCTGTTCTTGTTGAAGGACAGCCCCGCCGGGAGGTTCGACACCGAGTACGTCGCGCCGGTGAAGTTCGCCGTGGGCAGCGTGATGCTGGCCGCGGTGTTCCTGGTAAAGGTGCGGTTGGGAGTCGTCCCGGTGAAGTTGAGCTGGCAGGTCGACGCAACCCTCACGCCCTCTGCGGTCAGCACCTCGATGCTGAACGACAGCGCCGCGGTGTCCTCGCCGTAGGCGGCCGTGTACGTGTAGACCGCGCTCGCCGCGGCCCCGGTCGGCGTTCCGCTGATCGTGCGGGCTACGGCGTCGAATGACAGGCCCGCCGGGAGCGCGGGCGACAGCGAGTAGGTCGTCGCGCCGACCGTCGTGGACGCCCCGTCGTCGGAACGGGTGGCCGCCGGCAGCGTCAGCACGTCGATGGCCGTGTCGGCGACGTAGGACTGGTCGGCTATGCCGGCGTCCCCGAACGAGAGCCCGGCCGCGGGCGGCGTGTAGGGCCCGGCGGCCGGGGAGTTGGTCCAGCCGCTGTCGCCGCCCGCGCCGCGGGCCCGCACCGCCACCGTGTACGTCTTGGCGTTGTCGGCGCCGCTGATCGTGATGGAGGCGCCGGGGTGGCTCAGGGCGGCCAGGCTCCAGCTGGCGCCCCCGTCCGAGGTGTACGTTACGTGGTAGCCCGTCGCGCCCTCGACCGCCGGCCAGATCGCCCCGAGGGCGCCGTCGGTCCGCGTCACCGTGACCGAGGACGGCGCGGCCGGCGCCTTGGGAGGGATGTACGGCCCGGCGGGCGGTGAGTTGAGCCAGCCGCTGTCCCCGCCGTCGCCTCGCGCGCGCACGCCCACTATGTAGGTCTCGGCGTTGTCGACGCCGCTGATCGTGATGGACGAGCCGGGGTGATTGAGGGCGGCCAGGCTCCAGCTCGCGCCCCCGTCGGCGCTGTACGTGACGTGGTAGCTGCTCGCCCCGTCGACCGCGGGCCAACTCGCGCTGAGGGCCCCGTCGGAGCGCGTCACCGTAACCGAGGACGGCGCGGCCGGCGGCCTTGCGTCGGGCGTGGACCCCGCCCCGGCGCTCGCGGCCTCGGCCGCGCCCGCGGCGGCGACGCGGATGCTGAAGCCGAGCGTGGCGGTGTCAGTCCCGTCCGTCGCCGAGTACGTGTACGCAGAGGCGGCCCCGGCGACGGTCGGCGTCCCGGCGATCGTGCGCGACGATGCGTCGAAGGACAGCCCTGCGGGCAGCGCCGGCGACAGCGAGTAGGTGAGCGTCCCGGCCCCGCCGGCGGCCTGCGGCAGCGTCAGCGCCGCGATGGCCGCGCCCTCTTCGTAGGACTGGTCGGCGACGGTCGAGCCGCCGAAGGAGATGGCCGGCTGGGCCGGGATGATGGTGGTGGACTCGATGGCCGAGTCCCGTCCCCTCAGCCAGACCTCGAGCACGACGCCGTAGGCGGAATCGGCCTCAAGCCCCGTGACGGACACCGGGCCGGTGCTGTCCGCGTCGAAGTAGGCGGGGCTGGTGAAGACGCTGGTCTGGCAGCTGCCTGCGGTGAAGCTGGCCTCGGGGCAGACGGTGAAGCGGTAGTAGTCGAAGTCGCCGCCCGGGTACCCGGTCCACTGCACGCTGGCGACGGTGGCGTCGCTGCCGCGGGCGGCGGTGACGGAGGGCTCGGCCGCGCGCGCCGCGAGGGGTGAGACGGCCGCGGCCGCCAGCAGGAGCACCAGGGCGAGGAGGCCGAGTGGCACCGCGCCGCCGCGGGTGGCGCGCACCCGGCGGGCATTACGGGATTCTGTCACCGGCGCCGCCTTCCATGACATTCATGTCGCCCCAAAATGTACATCATTTGACAATCAATATCAACGCATATTGTTGTGCGAAGTGTGGCGCGGCTTATACAGCTTAATTATGACGACTTAAGGCAAGACTTGCGCGGCTGACGCAGGGCGGTCATCCGGGCGGTCCGCTCATCCGCGTGCGTGTCCCGCTCCGCCAGTTGGACGCCGTGGACACGCCGGTCACGCACTTTCCACAACGCCCAGCGGGGCGCTGCGCACCGGATCGAGGGACGGCGATCGGCGACCGGGACGCGCGGCTCATACCTTCAGTTATGGACTGTCGCGCGTCGCCTTCAATAGAGCCGTGCCGCGCCGGCGGAAATGATCGCCGAATTACCCTGGCATGACAGGGATGTATTGATGATTGCGTGCCCGCGATCTATCACACGTTAGATATGATGATATAAAGCTGTATTCGAATGCCCATATGGGCGCCGCTGGAGGCCGCCGCCACAGGACGTTCAGGCGGATCTGTAGGATCCTGCAAGGCGCGCTGACAGGCGCGCGGCGCACATCACGCCAGCAGGGGCGCCGAGCGTAGCGGGGCGACGGACGGCTGCGCAGGTGGCGACGCCTGGCACGTCATATGTGAATTGAGTCTGACCGTGTCACGGCCCCCGGTTCGTCGTCATGACCAACGGGGGCCGGGGCGCTCCCCGCCCCGACGTGCGCCCCGTACATGCCGGGTCATGTCCCCGCGCCGCGCCGGCCCGCCCGCCTCCAGGCCGGATGGGGACGGGGGCAAGCCGCCCTCCCCGGGGCCGGCTCCCGGAGCGGTCACCGGATGCCGCCGCAGGAGACCGCCTCGGCCTCCGTGCGGGGACCGTCAGCACCCGCGGGCGAACAGCGCCAGGGCTGCGAGGGACAGCGCCGCCGCTGCCGCGATCAGCCCGCAGCCGCCGCCGTTGCCTGCGCGGTGCGCGGCCCGGCGCTCGCGCGCCGCGGTGAAGCGTTCGCGATAGATCGAGCGCACCGCGGCGGGCGCCCTGGTGCGCCGGGTCTCCGCGGCGAACCGGGCCTGGGAGATCGGCGGGCTGGGGATCCCGCAGCCGGCGGGCAGCACCTGCCGGTAGCGGCGCCGGAACTCCCCGTCCGACTGGATCCCCTTTCGCATGTTGCACGGCCTGCACAGGAGCTGCAGGTTGTCGAGCCCGTTGCCGCCGCCGCGGCTCAGCGGGGTCCTGTGGTCGATCTCGAGGCGGCCGCGCCCTTCGGCGCGGCCGCAGTAGGCGCACCTGCCCCCCTGGACCCTGAGCAGCCCGCTCTTCACGCTCCGGGGAAAGACGATCCTGCGTCCGTCCCCTGCGCCCGGTCCTTCGCCCTTCCTCATCGACAAGCTCGCCTCCTTAACCGGCGCCGGGTGGGCGGGCCGCACGCGCCCGGCTAGCGCCGCCAGAGGCCGAGGGTCAGCGCGCGCCTGAGCCACTCCAGCGCCTCGCGCCTGGCCCGCTCGATGCGCAGCGCGTGAAGCTCGCGCCTGCGCCAGCCGATCTGCACCGCCCTCCTCGTCGGGTGGAGCGGCTCGGTCTCCGGAGGCAGCGTGAGGCCCCCCTCCCCGAGCATCTCGACCTCCAGCTCCACGACCCTCTCCCTGACCCGGGCCCGCTCGACGCCCGTGCCGGCGCCGCGGCGGCCCTTGATCCGGCGCCACTCGGTGACCAGCGCCGAGGCCGCGCCGTAGGCCTCCTCCCCGCCGGGGGGGCGCTCGGCGGCGACCACCACCGTCCGGCGCCCGGCGCCGCCGACGGGGGCGGGGGCGGGGGCTAGGTTTGGGCCGGCCGGGGCGCCGCGGCACGGCTTGATCGGCCCGCCCGCGGCCGCCCCGCCGTCGCCCCGTCCGGCGAGCTCAAGGACCCTGCCGAGGCCCTCGCGCACCTCCGCGTCGAGCGAGTCGAAGCGGGCCTCGAGGTTCCTAACCCCGCCCTCCAGGGACGAGATGCGCGCGGGCGGGACGGCCGGGGACCCGCGCCCGCCGCCGCCCTCGAGCCTATCGAGCCTGCGGCTGAGCGCGTCCACCCGCCCCGCCTCGCCGGGCGCGGGACCGGCGCTCCCCACGAGGGCGATGACCCTGTCCAGCCCGGCGCGGACCTCGGTGTCGAGCACGTCCAGCGCCTCGACCCGGTCCACCAGCAGGGCCATCCCCTCCTCCAGCGCGTCGATGCGCTCGGGAGAGCCCTCGGTCCCGCGCTCGAGCCGCGCGACCCGCGCCACGAGGTCGCGCATCTGCCCCGACGGCCCCGGCGCGCTGCCGGCGGCCTCGACGGCCCGGTCGAGCCCCTCCCGCACGCTGGCGTCCAGGGCGTCCACCCTTCCCTTCAGCGCCCGCAGGCCGTCCTCCATGGCCTCCAGCCGCCCGAGCTCGCCGGGCAGCTCGGGGGCCCCGTCCGGCGCGGCCAGCCGCTCCAGGGCCGCCCGCACCCGCCTCGAGGGCGCGCCCCGCGTGATGGCGGCCGCGAGCGTGCGGCGCTCGACCCCCAGCATGCGCGCGGCCCCATCGGCCCCGTGCTCGCGCACGAGCCCGCCTGCCAGCGACATCAGCTCCACCGAGCGCTCGTCGAGCGCCTCCCCGGCCTCTTCCAACCAACGGCCTCCAGCGCGGCGCCGGTCCGCCGGCGCGGTCGCGCACAGTGATATTGCCCCACGCTCCGCCGCACCCGGCGCGGCCGTGAACCCGGACCGGGGCCCCGGCGCATGCGCGAGGGCGCCGCCCGAGTCCCCGCCTCCGCCCCGCGAACCGCGTGGCCTGGGCGCGGACGCCGGGCACGGGTACGGGGGCGCCGCCCCGTGGGACCGTGCACGTTCGAGCGGTCCCACCCGGCCTTACCCGGAGCGGACCGCGCCCCCAGAATCAGCACCTATGTTCTGTTCAGGGCAGATCGGACCGTGCACGGGACCGGCGGCCCGCGCCGCCGCGGCCGTCGCACTTGCCGCGGCGCTCGCGCTCTCCGCGGCCGGCGCCGCGCGCGCCCAGCAGCCCGGCGACGTGACCCTGGTCAACGCCGCCGGGCCGGTCGCAGAGCGCAAGAAGGACGGGAGCTTCATCGCGCGTCCGATCTTCGACAAGCGCGTCGCCGGGCTCTTCTACGGCCTGCGCGACGCCGAGACCGGCGCCTGGATCACCGCCGTCTACCGGGTGATCGGCGGCGAGAAGGCCCTGACCAACGGCTGGGAGTACTCCTGGGAGTACCCGACCCTGCCCGAGCACGCCGCCCTCGACGCCGAGCGCGCCTACCTGCTGGAGATGCTCGTCTCGGAGACCGTGCCCGGCCAGCCCCGGACGGTCAGGGTGCTGGTGCCCGTCTACGAGCCGGGGAACCTGTGGGAGCGGGTGATCCGCTCCATGGACCCGTCTCGGTGGGCCAGGGCGTTCGCGCGCTGGGTCGTAGAGGGCGTCCACGGCACGCTGTGCGCGGTGGTCGAGCGCGCCTCCGGCGCGGCCGTGGGGCGCTGCGGGGGCTGACGGCTCGTGACCGACGTCCTGACCGCCACCCCGGCGCACCTTACGTACGACCACGAGCTCGTGCGACAGGCCTGGGCCGTCGTCTGGGCCGTCACCTCGGGCGCCCTGGTCGTGATCGTCGCCTGGATGGGCATCAACATGATCGTCGCAGAGCACCTCGGGCGCCCGTCGGCCGGCTGGAGGCAGATGTTCCCGCGCCTGGCGCTCGGGCTGGTCGCAGCGGCCACCTCGCTGTGGTGGTGCGCGCTGGTGATCGACGTCGCGCACGCCGTCTCCGGCTTCGTGGCCGCCAGCCTCGGCGTATCGCCCGGGGACCTGCTTCGCTCGTCCGCAGGGACGCTGCTGACCGCGGTCACGGCGGGCTCTGTGGGGATGGCGCTGCTGCTGGCCGTCCTCTACCTGTTCTACGGGTTCTTCGTCCTCTACGTGCTGGTGCAGATGATCGTGCGCCTGGCGCTGATCGACCTGCTGCTCGCCCTTGCGCCGGTGGCGCTGGGGCTGTGGATCCTGCCCCAGACCGCAGGGTGGGGCAGGACCTGGCTGCGGACGTTCCTGACGACCGTGTTCCAGCAGGCGGTGCAGCTCATCGCGCTCGCGCTGGCGTTCGGGTTCCTTTCCGACTTCGCCGCCATATCCGAGTTCGAGCCGGTCCGCGACCTGCTCTGGAAATTGCTGATGTCGCTGGCCTTCGTCTACCTGACCACCCGGGTCCCGGCGCTGATGGGCGGCGGCGGGACCTTCGACGCGTGGCTAAACACCCTGTACTTCGGCATGTCGCTCCCCGGGGCGATCGCCCGCTCGGCCAGGTCCGTCGGGACCGCCGTGGCCGCCGCGACGGGCGGCGGTCCGGCCGCCGCGGTCGCCGCCGGGGCGGTGGGCGCCGTGGGGGCCGCGGGCGCGGTCAGGTCCGTCGCAGAGACCTCGTCGCCCGCCTACGGGTCCGGGACGGGCCCCTCGCCGAGGAGCGCCGCCGAGTGAGGCGGAAGGGAGCGGGCGCGATGTGCGGATAGCAGACCGGCCGCGGAAGCGGGAGAGGCGAGCGATGAGCCCGGGCGCACGGCGCCCGGTCACGGAAGGAGGAGAGTGATGGGAGACATCACCCAGACGATATCGAACATAGTCGGGATACTGCTCGGGCTGGTAGGGGCGGTGGGCGTCGGGTTCTTCATCTACGGGGCGTACCTGTACCTGACGGCGTCCGGCGCACCGCACCAGATGGAGCGGGGCAAGAGCGCGATGATGACGGCCCTGGCCGGCGTCGTGCTGGCGCTGATCGGCTACGGCGTGGTCGAGCTGGTCATGAACGCCGTCGTCAACCCCGCGGTCACCGTGGCCGACGTGCCCGTTCCCACCACCCCGACCCCGACCCCCACCCCGAAGCCGTAGGGGGCGCGCGATGCGAGAGCACGAGGTCCCGACCCACGTCCAGGCCGAGGACAGGGTGATCCTGTGGCTCACCTTCCCCCAGATCGTCGCGGTCACCGCGGTCTGCGCCCTCTCGTACGGGGCGTACCGCGTGGCGCCGTTCGGGCCCTCCGGGGTCCGGATGGCGCTGGCCGCGATGATGGCCGCGTTCGGGGTCGCCATGATCGTGGGACGCGTCGGCGGCAGGCGGCTGCCCCTGGTGGCGGCCGACCTGCTGCGCTTCGCGCTGGGGCCCAGGGTCCACGCGGGCCCCGCGAGCGAGCTCGTCCGGTCCGAGCCCCCGCTGCCCCCGGCCCCCCCGGCCGGGGCGGCCGCCCGCGGCGGGCGGCGCCGCGGCAGGAGGCTGATCCGCCGGGCCCGGCGCGCCTTCCGCCCGCACGCCTGGTTCGGCAAGCGCCGCCGGCGGCGGTGGCGCGGCGCACGCCTGCTGCGGCGGGTTCGGCAGGCGCTGGACCGGCCCGGCGCCCGCCGGTGGCCGGCTCCCGACGCGCCGCGAATGGCATGCTCGGCGCTGCGCCCGTCCCGCGCGCTGCGGGCCGCCGCGCGGCGGTGCTCGCTGCTGCGGCGGCGCTGGCCCCGGCTGCCCCTGGCGGGCCTCGCCGCGGCCGCCCTGGCGGCGGCCGCGCTCGCCGCCCCGGCCCCCGCGGCCGCGCAGGACCCCGGGGGCGATCCCGAGGAGGTCCCGCTGTGGGACCTCTCCACCGAGCTGGGCTTCGAGCCCGCGGACCCGGTCCCGGGAAGGAGGCTGTACTACGAGGAGCTGCGCGTAACCCCGGGCCGCGCGCACGTCAGGCTGCGGGCGGGCGCGGACCTCGAGATCCGGGCCCGCGCCTTCGGCGGGCCGGGCGGGCGCGAGCTGCGGTTCTGGGGCGCCGCGGCGCTCGGGGCGGGCCAGACGGTCTCGTTCTCGCTGCCCCTGGCGGGCGACTCGCCGTCGCTGACGTTCTCCTGGGTCGACGGGATCGACCAGGCAGGCGCGCTCTCGATCACCGCGGAGCGCATCCCCCACCCGCTGCCGGCCGCCCAGGGCGAGATCTGCGACATCGCCGTGACCTCCGTCTCCTGGAGGCCCGGCAGGATCGAAGGGACGGTGGCGGCCACCTGCGCCAAGCGGCTCGACGAGCGCGTGCGCGTGTGGACCGCGGTGGGGCACGAGCGCATCGGCATGGACGCCGGGATCGACTCGGCCGTCGACTCCGTCTCAGGGACGCTGACCGTCACCGACGGCGGCTTCACCGCCTCGTCCGCGCTCGCCCCGGACTCAGAGGCGTCGTTCAGCCTCCCGGTCGCGCGCGGCGAGTCGCTCAGGACGGTGCGCCTCGATGCCGCGCTCAGCGCGGACCTGAGCGTGCCGCTGCCGAGGCTGGTACGCCTCACCCACCGCCCGGCGCGCTCGGAGGTGAGGACCAGGACGGTCAGCCTCCTGCGCCCGGGGACGGGCAGGACCGTGACGCGCACGGTGACGGTGACCCACCCCGACGGCACCAAGACCAAGCACGACGTCTCCGCGTACCTGTCCATACCCAGCAAGGTGATAACCCGCCAGGTCTCCGTCTCCGTCTACCACCCGGCGCACGTCCGCGCCAAGACCGAGGCACGGAGCGACCTGGCCCGCACCAGGTCCGGGACCGTGGCGCTCGGGCTCGCGATCGGGGCCGACGCCGACCACGCGGCGATGTCCTACCCCGCGCCCGCGCTGGCGGACCCGCCCGCAACGCAGCGGAGGGCGCAGCCCGGGGAGCTGGTCGGATGGCCGTGAGGAGGCGGTGGGCCGCCGCCCTCGCGTGCGCCGCCGCGCTGGCCGCGGTCGCGGCCGAGCCCCCGGGGGACGCCGCGATGATCGCCGCCTTCGAGCGCGTGCTCACCGCGATGGCGCACGCCGCCGCGGGCCTCGCCCTCTTCGCCATCGTCTGGGCCGGGTTCCTGCTCATGGCCGAGGGCTCCGACGAGCGCAGCGCCGGGCGCGCCAGGGCCGCCGTCGCCTCGGCCATCGTCGGGCTCGTGCTGGTGCTGTCGGCCAGGGCCGTCGCGTTCGCGCTCTCGCGCGCGGCCGGAACGTAGGAGGCGCCCGTGAAGCTCCCATTCCCCCTGCCCGGCCGCGGCGCGGGGCCGAGGCCGGCCCCCGAGCCCGCGCCTCCCCCGCCGCTGGCGCCTTTCTTCATGGTCTCCCACGTCGAGGACGACGCCGCCGTGCGCATCGACGGGACGCGCGTCGCCGTGTGCGAGGCGCTCGGCACCGAGATAGACGAGCCCAAGCTCGGCGCCTTCGCAGGCGCCCTGAACGCCCTGGACTTCCCCGTACAGCTGATCGTCCGCCAGCACCCCCCGGACCTCGGCGCCCTCAGGGCGCGGCTCGCCGAGGAGCGCCCGGCGGACCTCCCCCAGAGCGCCGCGCGCGCCGCCGACTCGCTCGGGCGGCTGCTGACCGACCTCGAGGGCAGAGAGGGGATCCTCGACCGGCGCTTCTACGCCGCCTGCGAGGCGGGCCGCGCAGGCGACCTCGCCTCGCTGCTCGCCCGCGCGGGCCTCTCGGTCCACCCCCTCACCGGCCGCGCCCTGCGCATGCTCGTCCTCGCCTCGGCCCTCGGCGGGACTCCCGGCTCGGGCGGGGCCGGCGGCGCCGGGGACGTCGAGGTGGAGACCGGGCGCAGCGACCTTCGGACCGGCGGCTCGCTCGCGAGGACGCTGCACCTGGGGCGCTGGCCGCGCTCGCTCGCGCCCGGGTACCTGCAGGGGCTGATGGCCTCCGGCCTTCCCATGGACGTCTCGGTCCACCTCGGCGCCATCCCCGCCGAGCAGGCCGCCCGCACCCTCGAGTGGCAGAAGGTGCGCTTCGAGTCGGCCCAGAGCCTGTCGATCCGGCGCGGGCGGACCATGTCCCCCGAGGCCGAGATCGCCCTCGAGGACGTCACCCGGCTGCGCGACGAGGTCCAGCGCGGGCGCGAGCGGCTCTTCCACGCATCGCTGTCCGTCACGCTGCGCGCCCCGGACCGCCCCGCGCTCGACGAGGCGACCCGCCGCACGCGCGCCCACTTCGGGGCGACGCTCGGGCGGCTCGACCACCTCTCCTTCCGCCAGCGCGAGGGGATGGCCTCGGCCATGCCCCTGGGCCTCAACGCCGTCGCCGCCTGGCGCACGCTCGACACCTCGTCGCTCGCCCGGCTCTTCCCCTTCTCGCCACCCGACCTCGACACCCGGTCGGGAACGCTCTACGGCATCGACCTTCGGGCGTGCTCGCCGGTGATCTACGACCCGTTCGACGGAACGCACCTCAACGCCAACACCGCCGTGCTCGCGCGCTCCGGCTCCGGAAAGTCGTTCTCGACCAAGCTCGGGGTGCTGCGGGGGATCGCGCGCGGCGTCGCCGCCTACGTGATCGACCCGGAGGGCGAGTACGCCGACCTCGCCCGCACCGCCGGCGGGCGCGTGCTCTCGCCGGGCGTCGCCGGGCAGGGGATGAACCCGTTCGTCGTCGACTCCTCGGACGCGGAGGAGCTGCTGCTCCGCATAGGGAGCCTGCGGCGGCTGATCGAGGTCATGATCGGAGAGCGCCTCTCGGCGGAGCGCCGCGCCGCGCTCGACCACGCCCTCGCCGCCTACTACGCGAGGCCCGGGGACCGAAAGGGCTTCCGCGACTTCTTCGACTTTCTGCTCTCGGGCGGGGGCGCGGACCTCGCCGGGCTGCTGCGCCCGTTCGCCACCGGCAGCCTGCGCCACCTGCTAAGCGACGAGGGGAGCGACCTGCTGGGGGCCGAGGCGCCGGTTACCGTGTTCGACCTAAGGCTGCTCGAGCCCGAGCTTCGGCCCGCCGCCGCGATGGTCTGCACCGAGACTGTGTGGGCGGCCGCCGCCCGCAACCCGCGGCCGCGCCTGCTCGTCGTCGACGAGGTCTGGTCGATCATGCAGCACCCCGAGGGCGCCGCCTTCATGGTCTCGATGGCCAAGCGCGCACGAAAGCACCGCCTCGGCCTGCAGTTCATCACCCAGGACGTACAGGACCTGCTCAGCGAGGACTCCTCGAGGGCCATCACCGGACACTCCGGGCGCGCCCTGCTGCAGAACGCGGCCTTCAAGCTGCTGCTCCAGCAGGACGCCGCAGCCATCTCAACGGTGTGCTCTGCGTTCGACCTGCCGGACGAGCTGGGGCGCTGGCTGCTGTCGTGCCCCCGAGGCGACGGGCTGCTGCTCGCCCGCGGGGCACGCATCCCCATCCGCATCGAGGCCACGGCGGAGGAGATAGAGGTCGTCGATTGGCGCCCGGGCCGGGCGGGCGGATGACCCCGCGCGTCCGCGAGCTGCTCGGCGCGGGCGGGCCGGCATCCAGTGCGCGCTGAGCGTCAGCGACTTCCACGATCCGTTCGAGTTGGCTCCGCCCCCGGGTTAACTCAGCTGGCTCCGCGTCCTACTACCTACTCCGGCTCCACGGTGCGGAGACGCCGGATCGCATCCGGCGACGCACGGCTGACGGAGGATTTTCCCGTCCGGCTTTGCCGCCTCAAGGAACTCGGCGGCGACTCGGGCCAGCTCCTGAGGTGGCGGCAGAGCATCGAGCCGCGCGGAGGTGCCATAGGCGGCATCGACGCGGTCACGGGCGAGGGCTTCTCCTCCCTCGCTGCCGACCCGGACAACTGACGGCTTGCCCCGCCAGCTAGGGAACCACCGGCTCGGCGCCCAAAGACCTCAGCCCGCGACTCGAGTGCCTCAGGGCCTACTCGGACCCTTACTGGGTCCAGCTGGCAGAGGCGACCGGCACGAACGACCACGCTCTGCGGCGCTGGCCGGCCGGGGCGCGGCCGAGTTGACGGCGGGTGCTCGCGCTGGTCGACGACGCCGAAAGGCTGGCCAAGCGGATGGAGCGGTTCATGCTCGTGGCTGAGCCCGACGCGCCATTGGCAGCAACTGCGATGAGCGAAGCCCGCAGCCGGTCGTGGTCGCCCTCAAGATCAGAGAGGCAACCGCTCCGACCGGGAGACCGCGAGCCGGTTGGTCCTCTGGCCTTGCTATGCGGCATCTTGAACGTCCAGGGCGTCAATCCCCCCTGACCAACTGCCGCCACCTCCCCGCCGCCCACCGAGTTGCGCAGCCACGGCGCCGGGTTCTATATTGCATCCGCGAGGCGACTCCACGTAAGATCAGAGTCGCGTGTGACCCGTTACACATCGAAGGGACATACCACGGAGTAGCCAGTGACAACCACGATCGGCTTTGTGAGCGAAAAGGGCGGTGTCGGGAAGACGACCACCGTCTATCACGTGGCTGTCGGCCTCGTCAGGTTCCATAAGAAGAGAGTCCTAGTATTGGACACCGACTATCAGCGTGGCGGTCTGACCTGTCGCCTGCGACCCGAGATGTTGGAGGATTTCCGCCTGGGCCAAACAGACCACACTACCCTGTTCTGCGTGTACCAAGCGTTATATGGCGGCAACCAGGATCTTCCGCCGCTCACCGTGCTGCCCTCTGGAGACGAGATCGACTTGGTGCCGGCCGATCCACGGCTGAATTCCATTTCCGTCGACAAGATGCCTCCTGTGAACAGTTTGAGGGCCAACAATGCCATGCTCGCTCGTCACATTGGCCTCGTAGGGGAGGCCCTTGGATCAATCGACGATCCCGAGGAGCCCTACGACTTCATTCTGATTGACAGCCATCCTGATCTTGGTGATCTGGAAGAGGCCGTAATATACGCATCCGATACGTGCATCTCGCCAGTGAAGCTGGACAACCAGTCAGCCACGGGCGTCCCGTCAACCGTGGAGGCGATTCGCAACGTCGACGAGAATATCCGGGCAACGGCCGCAACGGTCAACGTCCTGCGCGACTACGAGGGAACGGAGTTCCTGGGCGCTGCTGGGATGATGTGTCGAGAATACGGCGGCGGTCTGAAGTATTCCGAACAGGTCATCTTCAATCGGCTCCAACGGACAACTGGAATTCTAGACACCTATGTGACCGAAGGTGACGGGATCAGACAAGCCGCAGCCAATGGATCGACGGTCTACGATACTGAAGGGGCCAATGCCAGGAAGCAGGCTGAGCAGTACGAACGGTTGGTCAATGAGATCGTACGGCTCGTGTGAATTAGGCACCTGAACATGACCATTACGCCACATCACATCAAGATGTTGATCGAAACCGTCGGACGGAAGGAGGCACAGCTCGCCCTGTCACGCAGCGGCAAGATCCGTGCAGAGGAACTTTCGGAGACCGCCGAGAGTCTGGGAATTGATCTGCCGAGACGGACTCCGAAGGCGGAAGTGGCTGTAGCCATCGTCAGACACGTAGACCGCCGGATTGACAAGTCCCTAGATGAGTTGAAACAGCTGTCGGCGCCAGAGATACTACAGTACTTCAGCGACGTAGACCCGGACGCGGAAGAGGTCATTGATCTACTTCGCAGCATTGACATCGAGAACCGGGCAAGATCACGCAAGGGTCTATTGGATTTCGCCGCCAACCAGATCAGTAGCCTCGGCATATTCGAGAGGCTGGCTCATCCGTCAGATTCCATTCAGCCCCACTCTGGTCCTCGCCCCCAAGAAGCAAGGAAACGCGCTGAGAGGCCGATTGAGCGGAGTGCGGCCTTACGACCGTTGGGAATGGAAGACGACGATGCCGCTCTAGAGACGAGCGCAGGCGTCAGGGTCGACTGAGCGATCGCAGTCGGCAGCTTCAGGGCCCCCACCAGGGCGGCCACCCCTGGCCAAATCCGCTCCGTCGCCACGGAGAGAGCCCACCGCCCCGGGCATGAGCGGCGCGACCCGCCCCGCACGCTCGCGCGTCTAGCCAACTGATCCCGGCCCGTCCCGACCGCGTCACACCTTACCGGCGACGGTGACCAGTCCTTCCCTGACCCTCCCATCAAGCACGCGCGCCTCCGACCCTTGAGGGCTTGCTACCCTCCTTTCTCCGCCGCCAACCGCGCGCCGCCCAGGTAGCTCGGACTCCGCCGCCGGTCCAGCCAGCCGCCCCGGGGAGGCACGCGCCAGCCGCGACGGGGAGCCCATCTGTATGGTGGTGGCGGACATGTGACGGTCGACTCACGATGGGGGCGCCGCCCCGATCCTAGCGTCCGTGCATGGTGCCCGGCGGCCAAGATCAGCCCTGTCGTGCGCTGGTCGAGATCCTGCGGCGACCACTCAAATCCGACCGGTCCTATCCGACCTTACCGCAAGCAGGTCACGTCCCTAGAATCAGCACCTATGTTCTGTTCAGGGAGAGGCTGTCCGGGCACGGGATCGATGGCCCGCGCTGCCGCTGCCCCAGCACTCGCTAGAGCGCTGACGCTGGCCGCGACTGGCGTAGCGCGCGAGCAGCAGCCCACTGGGAAAGTGGTGCTGGTCACCGCCGCGGGGCCGGTCGTGGTGGAGGGCGAGGGCGCGGACCTCGCCGGGCTGCCGCTCGCCCGCGGGGCACGCATCCCCATCCGCATCGAGGCCACGGCAGAGGAGATAGATGTCGTCGAGTGGCGCCCGGGCCGGGCAGGCGGATGACACAGCGCGTCCGGGAGCTGCTCGGCGCGGGCGGGCCGGCGGGGCCGGAGCCCGCGCTGCTGTCGGTCACCCCGCCGCGCTCCGGGGAGCGAACGCTCCTGGGCGTAGAGAACCTGCTCGCCTCGATCGCCGTGCCCGAGCCGTTCTCCCTCGAGATCGCCGCCGACTCCGACGGCGCCGCGCTCATGGCCAGGTGCGTCGACGGGGACGTCGTCCGCGGACAGCTCGCGGTCCGATACCCCCAGGCGCGAATAGAGCAGGTACCGCCCGACGACGACCCGCTCAGGCTCCGCGGCGGCGAGAGCGCCTGGCACATGACGCTGAGGTCCTCGGGCCCCGAGCGCGCGCCGCTGCGGCGCTTCCGCGACGACGACCTGCTGGACCCGGGCTCGGACCCGATGATGGCGCTTATCGGCGCGGTGGCGGAGCTCCACCCCGGAGAGAGGGTGGTCTCCCGGCTGCTGCTGTGCTCGCTGGGGCCCGACTGGGCGCGCGGCAGGGCGGCCGCGGCCGCCGGCGGCGGCGGGCCGGAGCGCCCGGGGACCGAGGGACAGGAGCGGCCCGGGGCCGGGGGGCCGGTCGCGCTGGGGGCCCTGGCGGCGGTCGGCATGGCCGCGCTGCAGGGCTACCGCTGGGCGCAGGACGGGGAGGTGTGGCGCGCCGCCGCGCTCGGGGCCGGGGCGCTCGCCCTCATCTGCCTCGCCGGCTGGGGGTGGGCGCGCTGGAACGCCGGGCGCGGGCGCCCGTGCGACCCGGAGGAGGCGGCCGAGAAGCTATCGCGCATGGCGTTCGAGGCCGAGGTCGTCGTCACCGCGATCATGCCCGACGAGGGCCGCCGCGTCCGCGCGCGCGACCTGCTCGGAAAGGTCGCCGCCGCCTACCGCCACTATGACAACCCCGCCGGCGCGCGCTTCATCGCCTCCGCGGTGCGCCCCGGCCACCCGGGGGACCGGCTGCGCCCCGCGGGCCCGGGGATCCTTGGCTCCCGCAGCGTCCTGGGCGCCCGGGAGGCGGCGGCGCTGTGGCACCCGCCCGGCGCCGCGGACGACACGCCCCTGGTCGAGCGCTCGGGGGCGAAGGTGCTGATGCCCGCCGCGCGCGCCGTCAGCGGCGGCGCCCTGGTCGGATCGACCGCCACCGGGGTCCCGCGCCAGATACGCTTCCCGGCGGACCTGCTGCGCCGCCACCACCTCTACGTCGCCCGCACCCGCATGGGCAAGTCGACGCTCATGGCCCACATCGCCGCCCACAAGATGCGCGAGAAGGCCGCCGGCCGCGACTCCGACGCCATCGTCGTCGTCGACCCGCACGCGGACCTGGTCGAGGACCTGCTCTCGCGCGTGCCCGAGCGCCTCGCGGATTCGGTGCGGCTGGTGGATCTTGCCGACGAGCGCCGCGCCCCGGGCATCAACCTCCTGGACGCGCGCATCTTCTCCGACCGCGACAGGACGGCGGACTCGGTGGTCCGGGTCGCCAGGGGGCTGTGGGACCAGTGGGGGCCCAGGATGCAGTCGATCCTCGAGCACTCCGTAAAGAGCCTGCACGAGGCCAACTCCCACCTCGAGCCCGACCGCCAGTACACCATCCTCGACGCCCTGCCGCTGCTCAGCGACCCCGGCTTTAGGACCGAGGTGCTCGGGCGCGTCTCAGACCCTTACCTTCTGGAGTGGTGGAGCCGGGACTTCGGCTCCTGGCACGCCCAGTACCGCGCCGACGCCCTGGCCCCGGTCCAGACCCGGATCTCGTACTACGCCTCGTCGCGCCGCGCCCGCGCCATCCTCGGACAGCGCCGCTCGACCATCGACCTCCGAAAGACGATCCTCGAGGGCGGCGTCCTGCTGGTCTCTGCGGCCCAGGGCAGCGCGGGGCGCGACGTCGCGGCGCTGGTCGGGGCCTCGCTGCTCAACCTGGTCGACTCGGTGATGCGCGGGCAGGGGGCGCTCCCCCCGGAGCAGCGGCGCGGGGCGCTGGTGGTCGTCGACGAGATGCAGACGATGCCCGGCGTCGACTACGAGGCGATGCTCAGCGAGCTCGGCAAGTTCGGCGCATCGATCGTGCTCGCCACCCAGAGCCTTGCAAAGCTCGCCGACCTGTCGCCGACGATGCAGGACACCGTGCTCGCCAACGTCGGGTGCCTCGCCGTCTTCCAGGTCTCCGGCGCCGACGCGCGGCGGCTGGTCTGGGAGCTGGGCTCAGAGCGCGTGTCGGCCGACGACATCACCTCACTGCCCGTCCACCACTGCTACGTGCGCGCGACCGTCGGGACCGACCGCGTCCCGGCCTTCTCGATGGCCGTGCGGGCGCCGGACCCGCCCGACCCGGCGGCCGCGGCGCGCATCAGGGCCGCCGCCGCGGGCTACTCGACGCCGGTGGGAGGGCCGGGAGGGGACCTGGACGCCCGGGTGCGGGAGATGCGCGAGCAGCTCGCGCGGGCCGCCGAACCCGCACCGCCGAAGCGGCGCACGAGGGGTCGGAAGGGAGCGGCCGGGGGTGCGTCGGAGGCGGCCCGGGGCGTTGCGGACACAGGCCAGAACTGATAGGTTATAGAACGTCTGTTCTTATCGCGTTCCCGACGAACGCGCGGCCTTACGAGGAGGGGCCCGCGAACCGCCATGGTGCGCACCGCAAGGACCATAGTACTGCTCAAGAGGCGGGCCCTTTGGGACCGTCTCGAGGTGCTCAACCGCTCGCAGGGCTGGCTGGCCCGCCAGGCCGGGATCACCCCCAGCTACATGTCGCGGCTGATCAGGGAGGGCCGCGCCCCCTCCGGCCGCGTGCGGGCCCGCATCCAGCGCGCGCTCGGCGTCGCCGACTTCCACGACCTGTTCGAGCTGGCGGCGCCCGGTGAGCGCGGCTAGCGGCGCCCGCCCCGCCCTCGGCCCCATGGTGCGGGGACGCCGGATCGCCTACGGCGACGCGCGGCTGCCGGAAGACTTCCCGGCGCGGCTCCGGCGCCTGAGGGACCTGAGCGGCCTGAGCTGGAACGCCCTCGCCGACCTGCTCGGCGTCGACTCGCGCCAGCTCCGGAGGTGGCGCCGGGGCATCGAGCCGTGCGGGGGCGCCATGCGCTCGATCGTATGGGTGTCGGCACAGGTACCCGGCGGCATCGACGCCATCATGGGCGAGGGGTTCTCCTCGCTCGTCGCCGGCCCGGAGCGCTGACGCCTTGCCCCGCCAGCGCAGGAACCACCGCCGCTCGTCCGGTCCCGGCGCGGAGGAGCTCGGCCCGTGCCTTGAGCGCTTGAAGACCGAGTCTGGTCTGTCCTGGGCCCAGCTCGCCGAGCTGGTCGGCACGAACGACCACGCCCTCAGGCGTTGGCGGGCCGGGGCGAGGCCGAGTTGGAAGCGGCTGCTGGCCCTTCTCGACGCCGCCGAGAGACTGGGCCTCGCCCACATCCTGCCGATCCGGCACGTTCGGCGGTGACCACAACCCGCGCCTGCACCACAATGTCCCTTGAGTTCACGCATCCTCCAAACCGACGCAGAATGGGTCATCCGGCCAGTCAACGGTCAGCGTGGAGTGAATTATGTGGCATCTGTCCAATAGATCTACGATTCGACTAGGGAACCCTGTCTCCTTCAAAGCGCTTACAAATTTATCGCGGTCCCACACGATGACCGCTGTGCCAGTGGTGTCGATCCCGCACAGGTCGCCCAAGAATATGAAGTGGCCCAAGACATCTTCTATATCAGACTTTTCTCCCAGAGCCTTAGCTAGCTCCGGCTTTCGCTTCTGCAGATGTCCAAGCCTGTTCGCAAATTTGCCAATTTCTCCCATGAATTCGTCATCAAGGACGTTGGCTCCTTTTACTTCCATCACCAAGCACCGTCCATCCTTCACGCCAATAGCATCGTATTCATACTTGCCCAGTGAAGCGTGTTTGAATGAAACTTTGACCTGGCGATAGCCTTGATGCGTCAGCCAGAACGCGGCCAATAGCTCCGAATTGACGGACCGCAAATTTGCATTGATCGCAACTGCCCTTTGACTCAATTCCTTCATTGCGTGGAAGGCCGGCAACGTGCAGAGGGGCAAGAAGTCCTCAGACCGCAAGCCGTCTATCTTTTCCGTCCGCAGATTGTCTTTCAGTTGCAGAAGCAAATCGTCTACTGCCTTTGCCGCGTGAGCAACATCAGTATCGAATGCACGTCCAGTGTGATATAGCTTGTAAAAGAGGAACCATTCCGAAGCATTGGTGATTGATCCGTAAATCGGAAGCCTAACCGCTACGGAGACCCATTGACGGCTATCCGAACCTACAGAATGCGTTATCAATAGAACATGCACCTTGGAGTCTCCACACATAGCAATGGCTCCGCGCAGCGTGACTTCCAATTTTGGCACATCGCCTGCGCCTGCGGAGGTGATCACGCGCACGTTGTCCTTGCCCAACAAGGCCGCTAGTCTGTGGTTGGAAGATGCGGCTTCTATATTCACCCCGAACTCCTCTACTAGTCCTGTCACGTTCAGTCGCCTCAATTCCGTCAATCCGTATCTTTTACTGGGCCAATCTCCTTTTGGATATGACGGACTCACAAAAAAGGTTAATTCCTCGATCCAGTTCTGCGCGGCGATCGGATCGGTGTCCGGATAGCTTGATAGAGCAATCCCAGCCAGTCGTACGACCAGATCGAAGCCAAACCAAAGCCCGTGCAGCCAGCTGCACGGAATTCCCCTAGTAATGTACGGGTAGACCGGGACATGATCCAAGTGCGTCTCTGCAGCTAGTACGCTATCGTCATCCAAAGTGCGAGGCTCTTTTGTATCATTCCATGCCCATATGTGCCCATAGGCTAAGGTCATTAAGCCAGAGTCATGTTCCGCATAGTCCAGCACTCGCTCTGCCAAGCACAAGCGGGCCAGAGAGTCCCTGTCCGCAACTGTTTGGTCAGCATCTAGAGCGACTATCTCTGCTCCCGTTACGAGTTCACCAAGTCGGGCAGCAAGAGTTCGAAATTCGCTAATGAAATCGATTGCGTCGTCTCTGTCAGCCCTACGCAGACCAATCTCAAGGCTGTCAATCACATAGCAGACTTGACCCAAATCTGACCCTGGCTCGGAGACTGCCGACAGCAACGATCCAGCCCTTGCGCTGTTATCGAAGCGCATCCAATCTAAGAGCCCGTGATCGCCGTGCAGATCCAGCAGTTCTGGGTACTCAATAGCAAACCACAGCAGGCTGTGCAATGGAGTCGCAACCGCTAGCCGATATCCGCTAAGAAAGTTTCGTTTGTCCTTGGAATCAAGCGTTTCAAGCTCATCTTGCAGCCGAGCGACTGCGCTAGTACTGCTCAGGAGGTCGAGGGCCTTGACATCGCAGTGGAATCTGAGACGCGCCATAAGGTCCATGCGCTCTTGAGGTGATCGCTTCATTTTGGACATATTTCAGGCCTCGGCAATTCAGCGATGCGGTGTCACAATCGCGGTTCCGTCAATAGGCCTATCGGAAGCTCTGAAGCTTAGAGTGACGCATCCCCCCCGGCCGGACGGCCGCCCGATTCGCTAAGCAGGTGCCAGTGCAGCCAATCTACCATGCTCGGGCATCGGAATCACGGTCAATTCTCTGGGCCCCCGCCTTCAATCCCCCAACCCAGTGACGGCAGCCAGCGCCGCCGGAGCCCTTCGGTCCATCGCGACGGCGAAGACCACGAAGACCAGCAGGAAGGCCAGGACCAGCTCGACGGTGAACCCCATCGCCACGGAGACGCCTTCCGCCAGGCTGCGGGCCCCCAGGCTACCCTCGGCGGCATCGGGGGTCACGTAGACCAGCAGCAGCGAGGCCAGGACCCCGCCGGCCAGCTGGCACGCAACGTACATCGCGGCCTTTGCGGGCCGGATCCTGCGGGCGAGGGCTGCCGAGATGGACACGAACGGGTTGATGTGCCCCCCCGAGACGTGCATCGTGGCGTAGATCGCCACGGCGAGCCCGAGGCCGTTGGCCAGCGCGATGGCCACCAGCCTCGCCGCGTCCAGCTCGCCCCCCGAGGCGATGCCGCTGGCGATGACCGAGCCGACCCCGACTAGGCCCGTCCACCAGGGCGGTCAAGGAAGCCGGGCGCCGCGCAACGCGCGGGGGCGACTGGCCTATCGCCGCGGACGGAGCTGATCGGCCGCTGCGGAGTGGCCCTCGGCCCTCCGTCCCCGGGACGCGCTCCCCAGGCTGCCCTCCAGAGCCCACGTCACGGACTGGCCCGCATCCTTCGCTCGATCAGGTCGACGTACGCGGGCCTGAGCTCGATGCCCACCCACTTTCGCCCCAACTCACGCGCAGCCATCGGCGTCGTACCGGAATCGGCGTACGTGTCGAGCACGACGCTCCCGGCCGGGCTCGCCATCTCCACGCATCGTCGCCGAGTGGTCGTCCGTCGCGCCGTCGGCGCGCCTGGCCGACCCGGTAGCGATCTCCCATCTTGAGCATTCGCCGGAGGTGACGAAGTTCCTCGACTACCTGGGCAGCAGGCTCGCCGATTCGGAGGAGGGCGGGATCCCGGACGACGACTAGCGCGCCGCCCATCCGGCGGCTCCCCGCCAGCATAGCCCTTTCCGCTGCGTGCCCAGTCCTCCCGCCGAGGAATCGCAGACTGCCGGGCGGACCAACGCGCGATGGGGTCGCCCCCGGACCGGCATCGGCTCGCGCCTTCACAGGCGACTCGGGGCTTGCCGAACCGCCAGCCTTGGCTCCACAGGCTGTAGAGGTCTGTCTCCACCATTGACAGTGTGCACTACAAACAATACATTTGACGCGCTCTCATCTATCGCGACAAAATCGGACAAGATGTCTCGGTGGGTTCTCAACGTACCTCCCCCGGTCCGACCGACATCCACGTTGTTGGCCAACATCCTTGACGGTGGCCCAAGACCAAGATCGCACCTGAAGAAAAGACCATCGGGCAGAACTTCAATGACGTTCTCGTCCGCCGAAGGCACAAGGCAGAGCCTTCTTCATAGTCTCGATTGCTGCATCGAATACGACCCTACTAAACGACTTCTCTACAATGCCCGATAGCCACTAGGACGCAGCGAATGCGATTTGTCGATCTTTTTGCAGGCCTAGGCGGATTTCGTCTCGCACTTCAGCGACTTGGACATGAATGCGTCTTTGCATCTGAGATAGATGGCCCGCTTCGAGAGATCTACAATCGCAACTTTCCCAAAGGACCAGCCATCCACGGAGACATCAGACGATCGAAGGGCCAAGTGCCGCCTCATGACATACTGTGTGCCGGGTTTCCTTGTCAACCGTTCTCTAAGTCAGGCGCTCAAGCTGGGCTGAAAGACAAGTCCTCCGGGACACTATTTCATGAGATTCTTGAGATATTGCGGGTGCATAAGCCCACGTATGTGATCTTAGAAAATGCCGGCAATTTTGTGCGTCATGACGAAGGGCAAACTTGGTGTATGGTAAAAACCAGCTTAGAAGAGCTTGGCTATGACGTCAAGGGAACAGAGCATATAAGAAGTGGCGGTGCCGGGCTGCTTTCCCCACATCACCTAGGCCACCCTCACCATCGGGAGCGATTCTTTGCGGTAGCCTCTACTGACGGTCTTCCGAAAGAGGTTTTTCCTCCAAGAGAGCGAGGTGTGCTGACTTCAATGAAGCCCATTGTCCAGAAGGCCGCTGAGCTATCCGAGTCCGATCGTATCGAAACGCGAATCGCAGACCAGCATCGCCGGTGTATTGAGCACTGGAACACTTTCCTCGACGCCCTGCCGGAGGAGAAAGTCGCACTACCGTCATTTCCCATATGGGGAGACGAAATTGATGCAGAGTACGACTATGAAAATACAACCCCTTGGGCTCAGTTACTCGCCGAAAAATTCGGCTACGCACTTAGCAGAAATGGAAAGGTTTCCGCAAGGGAAGCCTTTGACGCGCTGCCTAGCTATGCACGAAGAGAGGTCGCAGAATTTCCGGACTGGAAGGTTCGGTTCATCAGGTCAAACCGTGATTGGTTCGCATCAATTCGCGGCGAGCTTACGCAAGAATGGCTCAATGACCTTCGCACGTTCCCTCCGTCCCTCCGAAAGCTTGAGTGGAACTGCCAAGGAGAAGACAGAAACCTTTGGAAGCACGTCCTGCAGTTCAGGCCCTCCGGCTTACGCGTCAAGAGATACGTGAGCAGCCCGTCGCTAGTCGCAATGACAAGCACACAGATTCCCATACTTGGCCCGGAGCAGCGGCATCTATCTAGGATCGAGGGCTTAAGGCTGCAGGGCTTTCGTAGGGATAATTTTTGCGTTCCAGATTCCAGGACAGAGACATTCAAGGCGCTAGGCAACGCGGTACACGTTGACGTCGCGTTCGCTATTGCCAAGAGACTTCTGCGAGTCCAAGAGGCCGACAAGGAGCATGCGTCAGACCACGTGGCCGCCGGTGCCGGCTAGAGGGAGGGTAATGGTTACCTCTGAGGATCAGCTTTCGATAGATATCCGGCCAGCCGTTAGCGTCTATGCGACATACAGGCGGCTGAGCTACAAGCCATGGTACGCCATCGCTGAGTTCGTAGACAACTCGACTCAGAGCTACTACAGTCATCGAGCGGAACTCATCGAAACCTACGGACGCGACGACGGCCCGGGCATTCTTCGGGTAGAGGTGGCGTTCGACAGCGACAGAAACGCGCTCACTGTCGTAGACAACGCGCACGGAATGGAGATGGACGAGCTCACTAGAGCCGTCGTGCTTGACAGGCCGCCACCGGACCCCACGGGACGCTGTGAGTTTGGCATGGGCCTCAAGACTGCTGCCTGCTGGTTTGGCACGACCTGGACGATTCGCACCAGCAAGCTTGGTGCCGATAGGGAGTACACGGCTCGTGTTCACGTGCCAGCGCTTGTAGACAGTCATCTGGACAGCATTGCAGTCGACGTGGGCACAGCCCATCCGGAGGCTCACTACACGTCCATAACCATCGAGGGGCTCTACAAGCCCATTCAGGGAAGCACGCCAAAACGCGTGAGGGACCAGCTTGGCAGCATGTATCGAGAGGACCTTCGCTCGGGAGAGATCGAGATCCTTTGGAATGGCGAGCCAATCTCATTCGAAGAGCCGTGTCTTCTCGAGGAGAGCTTGAACGACGGCGTGAAAAATACTTGGAGGAAGAACTTCAGCATCGACGTGCCGTGGGAGTCCCAAGGAACGACTCTTCACGCCACAGGATGGGTTGGAGTGAGAACACCGGGAAGCCAGAGGGACGCCGGGTTCGCCCTGCTGAGGCGGGGACGCGTCATCGTCGGGGGACCGGGAGAAGGCTACAAGCCGGCCGAGATATTCGGCCAAGGCAATACCTTTCGCTCGCAGCGTCTCGTTGGTGAGATCAAGATGGATGCTTGGCCGGTTACGCAGGCGAAGGACGCCTTTGACTGGTCCGGCGGCCTAGAGGATGACTTCATTGAACGGCTAAAGCATGTATGCCAAGACTACATGGAGAAGGCCGAAGGATACCGAGAGCGCGGCAAGCCTATCACGCAGCCGGTCATGGAAGTTGTATCTGAGCCGCTCCGAAAGGTCTTCTCTGACCGGAGATTCGGCAACGCTGTGCACGAGGAGATTAGGATGCCAGATCCTCCTAAGACCGAGGAGGTGGAGCGGACTGACACTGAGATGATCCGAACTGCTAGCAGTGGCCCCGTATCGTACCGGCTTGAGGTCGGTGCAGAGGTCTGGCTCTTCAGACTCCACTGGCAAGACCAGCTCAGTGACGCCCATTGGATGCAGCTAAGTGCCCCACGCGAAGATGAGATAGACGTCTTCCTAAACACTGCCCATCCCTTCCTGGCACCGTACCTAGACAACAGGGACTCCCTCGCTCTACTTCAGAAGTTTGTCCTATCCTTGGCCTTGGCTGAGCGTATGGCTCTTCAAATTTCGTCAAATGGACTCGTGAGCGCCAGTGACTTTCGCATGTACATGAACAAGGTGCTTAGACGGGCCGGAGAGATCGAGGTCGAGTATGCCCGAGCCTAGCTACACTATCGGCATCGATCCTCTGCCGACGGCACTGGAGCTGTGGGGACCGTTCATCGATGGCGATGAGATACGACGTCTTAGGAGCCGATATCAAGAGCGTGTCGGAGATGATGAGTGGGATGACGTTGTACAGACAGCTGCTTCGATTCTAGGTCAATGCCCACGTCCAAGCGACAGTAGCCGGAAAGTCACCGGGCTCGCCCTTGGCAAGGTACAGAGCGGCAAAACGCTCTCCTACACGTCTCTTATCGCTCTAGCCATCGACAACGGCTACCGTGTGACAGTGGTACTGGCAGGCACCAAGAACCCACTCTTGGAGCAGAACTATTCCCGCCTCTACAACGATCTCGAAGCTACACGCCCGAACCTTACACCGTTCAGAAACCCAATTCCGCAAGATGCCGACGTTATCAGAAGCGTGCTTCACGGTGGTGGCCATGCGCTGATTGTGGTGCTGAAGAACCGGAAGAGGCTTGAAGATGCGAGGCGTGTGCTAGCGACCTCCGAACTCAGAGGCTTCCCTACGCTCATCATAGATGATGAGGGGGACGAGGCCTCCCTCAACACCCAGTTCCGCCGCGCAAGACGGTCACCTATATACAACAGCATCCTTGCGCTAAGAGACGTGCTCCAGGTCCACGCCTATGTGGCCTACACCGCAACCCCTCAGGCTAATCTACTGATTTCCGGCATCGATGGTCTCTCACCCGACTTTGGCGTCCTAGTTGAGCCGGGACAAGGATACTGTGGTGGATCGACTTTCTTCGGCCTCCATCGCGACCGGTACGTCAGACCCGTACCTCTGGCGGAAGCCGAGGACGAGCAGGTCTGGGGAATACCACACGGCCTCAGGCAGGCTATCGCAACCTTTCTTGTTGGCGGTGCGATACGGCACCTGCGCGAGTCCAATGCATGGCACTCGATGCTAATTCACAACAGCAATCTACGCGCCGACCACGAAAGGCTTCAGACAGCTATCAGAAATCTCATTGGGCTGTGGCGAGAAACTTTAGGTCTTTCGGATGATGACCCCGCCAAGCGCGAGCTAGTGGCTCTAGTCAGGACGGCGTACGACGACCTTTGCTCCACAGTGCAGGATCCTCCGAGGTGGGCAGAAGTTCTTCGGCAGTTGCTTGATGAGATCTGGCTAGTAGAGGTGTGGATGGTCAATAGCCTGCCACTGGGCCGCGACCCCATCGGAACACCTTTCAGGCTCAAGAACAATATCCTCGTGGGCGGCAACATGCTAGGCCGAGGGGTAACCATTGAGGGTTTGGCGGTCACGTACATCACTCGTCGGGCTAGGAACGAGACGAACGCCGACACGATGGAGCAACGAGCACGATGGTTTGGCTACAAGGGGAGCTATCTCGACGTTTGCCGCATATTTGTAACGGCTCAGCTTCGAGACGACTACACAGAGCTCCTGAGGCATGAGGACGACTTTTGGGAAGCGCTCCGACGAAACCAGCGCCAACAGCTATCCATCCGAGAGTGGCCCCGCATGCTTTCGCTGGATACGAGCATGGGCCTCAAGCCGACCAGATCGAACGTCGCGAGCTATCGGCGGTTTAGAGGGGGAGGCTGGGATGTACAGCAGCGACTGATAGAGGATCAGCCCACCGCTGCTCGAAACCTGGAAAGTGTGAGAGCCTTCTTCACGCTGCGCCAAGAGGCGTCCGTCAAGCGCTTCGGAAACGTTGAGCACCTTGTTGTCGAGAGCTGTCCTATCGAAGAGGTTATATCGGAGCTTCTAGCCAAGATAGAGGCCGACGGCACCGACTGGGACTCATCCTACACCGGGGAGTATCTGGCACGACTGCTGCTAGCCGGGATCCTACCGTCCCTCGATGTCCTGCTCATGGCGAAGGGTCAGACACGACACCGAACTAAGCGAAAAGGCCGAGTTAACCCTATCCAGGGACGATCGCCGGGTAGAGATCCCTCTCATCCGGATTACTATCCAGGGGATGAAAATATCCACCGGGGTCGGGTCCAGCTTCAAGTTCACGTACTTCGAGTTCAAGGAGATGGCCTGGATCGCCCCGTCGATACAACCGCGCTGGGCCTCTTTGTACCACGTGACGACTCGCGCTTCGATCTCAGGTATGTTGTACGGGATGACAATCCATGAGCCTCGCGGATCTCTTCTCTGACCTGAGGGACCGACCATCTGGACACGACTTTACGGTGTCGCCGATACCCGGGCACCGCGGCGCATTTCTTGGCGTCGACTCGACTGGGCATCCCGTTCTATTCACTCCGGCTGAAGCCGGGGCTGCTGAGCCTCCACTGCGTACAAACAAGGTCTCTCTCCACATAGGGCAAAGCTACAGTCTGGCGGAGATCGATGCTTTCCCCAGGGTCGAGCTTTTGCACGCTATGCGCTGTGAAACCCGTGACTCGACAGATGTCGCAACATTTCTCCTGCTTTCAGAGGCTTTTCTGGCACGTCACAAGGCTGGTGGAGTAGACGGAGCTACTCTAGCGTCGTTCTTTCGCTCCATGATCCGTCTGTTTGAAGTTACACCTGCCAAGAATCTCCGAGCAGAGCGACGTGGCTTATGGGGTGAACTGTTCATGATGACACGCGTCCGGGGCTTTCAATTTTGGGCTCCCTTCTGGCATAGCGAAACCACGAGGCGCTTTGACTTTTCGTGCGGTCGCAATCGCGTCGAAGTGAAGATGACGACGCGACCAGAGCGCGTGCATCACTTCTCCCACAAGCAAGTCTACGCCATTGAAGGCGAAGAGCTCCTTGTCGCGTCGATAGTTGCGGCCGAGGACGACGCGGGCCTCAGCCTACGGCAACTCATCGATGAATGCAGGAATGCTCTTCTCGGAACACCCGACCATTTGAAGCTTGAGAGGGCAATACGCCGAGCCGGTATGGAGTCCCCAACGGAGACTGGGCCCGTAATCGGCGCCACTGAGGCAACAGAACGTCTGGCCTGGTTCCGCTCAATCGATATCCCCCATTTTCGGGTCCCGGAGCCCGCAGGCGTCACTGAGACCCGCTACAAAGTGGACCTGTCTACAGCTCCCCGGGTCACAGACACCGAGCTAGAGGCGTGGCTGCGTCCCTGGTTCTCTTGCCTGCTGCCCATTGCCGCCAGCAGGTGAGCGCCTTGACTCGACTACGCGAACAGCCGGAAGCGAGTGGCATCCGCAGGGCGAGCGGGGAGTTCGTAGCCTCTGTGGTGAGTTGGTTCAGCAGCAATGGACGGGACTTCCCTTGGCGAGACGCCACGAATCCCTTCCACATCCTACTGGCCGAGGTGTTGCTTCGGCAGACTCAGGCGCCTAGAGTAGTTGGCCCGTATACTGAGCTCGTCAACATGTACCCTGATCCTGAGGCGCTTGCCACAGCCGACGTCAATGCTCTACGCAAGTGGTTTAGGCCCCTTGGGCTCGTTAGACGCGCGGATCATCTAGTTGAGTGCGCCCGTTACATCGTGCGAAAATACGAGGGACAGGTGCCGCGGGACGTGAAGAAGCTAGAATCCCTTCCAGGCATCGGCAGGTATAGTGCACGAGCCATCCTCTGCATGGCCTTCCGACATCCTGAACCGATGGTAGATGAAGGATCTGGCCGAGTTCTACGCCGTGTCCTTGGCTATGAAGAAACGGGACCTGCCTATATGGACAAAGCCCTAATCAGCGCGGCTAAGGAAGCTGTTCCCCGGACCTCAGGACGTGAGTTCAACCTCGGCCTCATTGACATCGCCGCAGCGCACTGCCATACGCGAAATCCTTGCTGCCGCAAATGCCCACTGCTGGAGCACTGCTCAGTAGGCTCAGATTACATAGTAACTCACTGAATGGAGAGACAATCATGGCCCTACCAACCACAATTGAGTATAGTGCGCTCGAAAAGCTCTATCTCGATCCTCGCAATCCTAGATTAGGCCTCACAAAATCGGAGCCATTGGAGAGTCAGGACACTCTGATGGAGCGTATGCGAACCTGGGGCCTAGAGGAGCTAGCGGTCTCCTTCTTGGAAAACGGATTCTGGCCGCAGGAAGCGGTTATAGTCGTCGAAGAGGAGCTGTATGATCAACCTAACAGGCTAGTGGTAGTGGAAGGCAATCGCCGCATAGCGGCGCTCAGGTATCTCAAGCGTGCGATAGAAGGACTGCCGTCGCCGGGGAAGTGGAAACAGCTTGCTGAGGGAGCTCGGCCGAACGACGAGCTCTTTACCCAAGTGCCTTACATCCTTGCTCCATCCCGTCAAGCCGTTACCGCTTTCATCGGCTTCAGACACGTTACTGGCATAAAGCAGTGGGCACCCGCTGAGAAGGCCGAGTTTATCGCAAGTATGGTAGACGACAATAACATGTCGTACGAGTCCATCAGAAAGCAAATAGGGAGTCGAATCGATGTCGTGCGACGCAACTACATCGCCTATCGAATCCTCCATCAGATCAAAGACCTTGAAATTGACATCTCTGAAGAAGGCCTTGACAACCGATTTAGCGTGCTATTCCTCTCACTAAGAGAAGCTGGCGTCCAGAAATTCCTTGGAGTGGACATCCGAGCCGAACCTGATCAAGCTCGGATCCCAGTTCCTGAGGGCAACACGACAAACCTGTCAGATTTTGTGTCATGGCTGTTCGGAACTAGCCGCAGCAGGCCCCTGTTCACGGATTCCCGCAATGTTGGCAATTTTGCACGAATTCTGTCGAGTACCGAGGCCACAGAATATCTCCGAGCGGTGCCGGACCCTAGCTTCGATTTGGCCTTACAGAAAGCCGGCATAGAGGATGAGGAAATTGAAAATCAACTCAAACAAGCCAGCAACCAGATGGAGCTCGCTCTGAGTCGAGTGCACCTACATCGCGACTCCGTTCCCATTCAGAAGGCAATGCGACGCTTGGCACTGAATGCCCGAGAGCTTGTACTGAAGTTCCCTAGCATTGCGGATGAAATTCGCCTTCAGCGAGGTAGCGGCGACGATGCTTAGCATCCCTCGTGGATTTCGACCGTCGGCGTCGGCTCACAACATCGACGATGCGACGTTCCTTGATTGGGTGGAGACAACTATCTTGATTCAGGAAGAGGAACTCTCGCCGACAAACATCGTTGAATGTCTGATTGAAGAGCAGCTCTATTATGACGAAGACTTCGCGACGGAATATGTGTCGGAGCGATGGAGCGACCTCAGGAGGCGCCTGTCGTGGCTTCGTGGTCACTCCCCCATCGCCTTCCGAGATAGGTGGATGATCAGAAACCGGGATTGGACAGATGTTCCAGCCCATACCTTTTGCTTGGTAGTGTCCCTAGGACCATCCTATGAAGGTTGGCATGATAATTTCGGGCCGGACTACACAGAGCAGGGCAAGCTTTTTGAGCTTGTAACCAAGGCGGCTATGGAGTGTCGATTCACGGGATGGCAGTTTCTCCACACAGGGTGGGCTAGAGACCACGGCTCCAAGCTGTCGGATGTCGTGAGCACAATCACATCACAAATAGATGAACCCGTAGGAGATATCAAATATGCCTCAGCACAAGCAAATGAGGCTGGTGTCGATCTGGTTTGGCACCTTCCCTTTGCCGACAGAAGAGGCGGGGCTCCGGTCTATCTGGCCCAGTGTGCCAGTGGGAAAAACTGGAAGGACAAGGTTGTAGAGCCCAATGTCGGTCAATGGAGCAAGATAGTAGACTTTCCCACTACTCCCAGCAAGGCATTTTCACTCCCATTCTCTCTCAGTGAAAAGGACTTGCGTCAAGAGAGTGCTCGATCTCGTGGGTTACTGCTCGACAGATACAGACTCCTTGCTCATCGTGTTCCCGAAATGTTATGGGTTCCCAAGACTCTGCGCCAAGAGTTGATTGCGTGGCTTGAGCCGAGGGTAGCATGGATTCTGGATCAGTAGATGTAAATCCCTTGCGTCACTGGATATTCAAGCTTTCGCAGCAAGAGCAGTACGCCGATGATTTTGGACGGACCTACGCCTACGACAGCAGGCACTCCACGAGAGTCTTGGCAGGCGACTACTTTCTCTATCTCGATAAGCGAGGCGGCGGCTACGGATTCACAGGACACGGCACCGTAACGCAGGTACGAGTGAAAGCCCCTGGGCTAGCGGAACTCAGCCAGTCCAAATACAACTCGCATCTATACCGCTGAGCTTGGTGACTTCGTGCAGTACGCTTGCCCTCTCGATATTCGCCCAGCTACTGTTCGTGGTAAGACGAATAGAGCATCATTGGGCATCACGGATGTCAATAGGCTGGGTTGGTCGCGGTCAATCGCGCAAATCAGCCCTGAGATGTATGCAAATATCGTCGACCTTGCTTACCAAAGTCATTGCATAGCACTGGCTCCACTATGTAGTAGGGATTACCTCGTGCCCGATGCTTGGTCGCTTGTCAGGAGGAGGCACAGTGTAGAGCGATTCAAGCGGGAGGTACTGCATCGCCAGGCTTTTGCCTGTGCAATCTGCGGTACAACTCTCAGGGAAGTGCTTGATGTAGCTCACATAAGCAGATATTCGACCGACATGAAGAATCGAGCAAACCCCGCAAATGGCATTGGCCTATGTGCCTATTGTCACAGGGCATTCGATGGAGGAGTATTCCGACTTTGTGAGACCGGGGCCGTGTCGACCGCGGAAGGCTCACACCTCGATCCAGTGGCACTGGCGCACTTGTCTAGGCTGTCAGCCGAAGCCCGGTTGAAGCTTCTCAACGGCATCGACATCGAGCTTCTTCGACAGCGACAGTCGGAGAAGAGTTGACAAGGCCATGCCCGCGGCGGAGGTCATGAGCGGCAGGTAGATCTACTATGTATGCCAGTCGCTGCTGAATCGGGGAGGCGACACCTGCGATACCCACAGTTGGAACCGAGCCCGCCAGCGACCCGAGCGGCGGATCGGCGTCGGTCAGCCTGACGTAGCCGCCGCCCAGGCCCGCAGGCTTGGCCTCGGATCCCGGTTCCATGGGCCCATTGCTGTAGCCGATGGCCCTGCGGGCAAAGCCCGGCGCTAGGAATTCGGGATGGAGCGGTCCGAGGTCTCCACACGGCGCGCCTCGCCCACGTTCGACCCTAACCCACCGGGTCCGTATCTCGCCCTGCCCTGTGGCAGGCGGGCCCCGCTGCCGGGCCGCGGCGCCACCAACTGAATTTCGCATTCGCCGCTGGGGTATGGCCCTCCGGACCGGAAGGGCGTGTCCAACTGCTCTTTCCGTCGCGTCGACATTTTCACCTCACTTTCTGGTGTCCCGTGCCACCTAAGGCGGCGATTGACTTCTCGCTCCGCTGATTCTAAAGGCACGGTCCGGAAGGGCGGACGCTGAAGAAGACCCGCATGGCCCGCACCGATATGCCCTCAAACGCAGATAAGGCCATATAGGGACTGCCGAAGAGGCGGCCATCGCGATCAATGCGATGGCCGCCCCCTTCCTCCGGCTCAGGCGGCGGCGCCGAGCGCCGTGGCGGTCCGGGCTGTGCGGCACCCGTCCCGGACGTGGTGGCGCCGCGCGGGGCCGATCACCATCCGCCCGTCGGCCACGTCGAGCGCAGCGGCGGTGGCGGCGGGCTCGCCGGGTCTTATGGGCAGTCGGCAGAGCGTGCATGGGGTCGCGTACATGTGCGTATCTCCTTGTTTGGTCTATTGGATGCGGACGGGGCCCGGTCTTCCGGGCCCCGGAGGTGCGGTCCCCGCCGGGCGGGGGCCGTCGCGGCCGCGGCGGGCGTCCGGCTAGCCGGACATCAGGCCGCGGTCCCTGAGGCTTGCTGCGCCGCTGCCGCCGATGACCACGTGGTCGAGCATCTCGATGCGCAGCAGCCGCGCCGCCTCGACCAGCTCCCTGGTGACCGAGACGTCCTCGGCGCTCGGCGACGGGTCCATCGATGGGTGGTTGTGGACCACGATGCAGTGCGGAACGGCCTCCATCACCGCGGGGCGGAAGACCTCCGACGGCCTGATCACCGCCGAATAGGCGTTGCCCTGGTATATGGTCCTCTGCCCCACCACGCGGTTCTTCCTGTCCAGGAGCAGCACCCTGACCTGCTCCTGGGCCAGACGGCTCATCTCCGGGCCCACCAGCCGGCGGACGTCGTCCGGTGAGGAGATGGCGGGCAGGGACTCGCCGCGGCGCGGCATCGTCTCTACGTCGTAGCGGACCGCGATCTCGGTGAGCAGGTCCATGTTGCGCCTCAGGGCGTCTATCAGCGTGTCGGGGTGGGTGGCGATCGCCGTCATCTTTGTTCTCCTCTCGGCTTGCGGGTCCAGGTCGTCGCGCAGGCGACGTCCCTCGGCCGAAGCGGAGAGCTCTGACGGGGACCGCGGCCGGCGCGGGCGGGGCCGTTCCCGGCGGGAGCGGACCCCGTGGGGAATGGCTCCCGGCCGCGCCGGGAGACGCGCAGCGCGGAGGGCCGCCGGCTAGAAGGGAGCCGGGACCGCGTCCGACGCGGGCGCCCCGGCCGGGCCGGGGCGGCTGGCTGCGCCGCCGAGGAAGACGACCTCCGCCGCGCAGATCTCGGCCGCCGTCCGGCGCTGGCCGTCGGCGGTCTCGTAGGACCGGTAGGCGAGCCGGCCCGAGGCGAACACCCTGTCGCCCCTGGCGACGTGGCGGCAGACCGCCTCGGCCGTCCTGCCCCAGCACACAACCGTGTGCCAGTCGACCTCGACCTCGTCGCCGCCGGTGCGGCGCTCGGTGGCCACCCGCAGCGTCGTCACCGGGGCGCCCGCGCCCGTGCGGCGCAGCCCCGGGTCCGCCCCGACCCTGCCCAGGACCTCAGCCCTGTTGACCGTCCTGCCCATGTCCTGCCTCCTTAGGTCCTGCCTCCGGCCGGGGGGGACCTCCCCCTCGAGCCGGTCTACTCCCCGTCGGCCGGTCTCATCCCCCGCAGCCGCTCGACCGCGCCGGCCACCAGGGGCGCGAGCTGGGACGCGCTGGCCTCGGAGAGCTCGGTGCCGGTGCGCTCCAGCACCGCCTCCCGCATCCGCTCCGGGGGACATCCCTGCATCTCGCACAGGGCGGCAAGGGTCGTCCGCAGCGCCTGCGCCGCGGCACCGTCACCGTCGCCCTCAGCCGCATCGGACCCAGCGCCGTCGCTGCCGGCGCACAGTCCGTTGCCCAGGCGGTCGCCGAAGCTGCGCAGGGCCCTGACCATGCCGTCTGCGACCGCGCCCTTGAGGGCCTCCTCGTGCCCCGACGCGCTCTCCTCGGCGACGGCGCTGAAGCCCACGTCGGTCCGGGGCGGGGCGCCGGGAACGGAGACGGTGACCGGGGCGGAGTACGCCCTCACCCGGGATGCCTCCCCGGTGGCGGGGTCGACGGCCTCGATCTCGCGGAGCGTCACCTCCCCGGCCAGCTCGTAGCCCCAGCCCCCGGGGCCGAAGACCCTGTTGGCCTCGGCGATCGCCACGTGGCCCTCGAGGTAGGCGCGGGAGCGTCCGTCGCCGCCGGGCCTGCGGGAGACCAGGGCCGGGTCCAGGGGCCTCGCCAGCTCCCTTGCGACGGACGGGGCCAGCCCGTCCCATCCCAGGTCGTGGTCGGCGACTGCCGCCGCGGCGGCGGGCACTGCGCCGTTGTTTCCGGTTCCGTTGAGCATGTCTTTTCCTCCTTTTGCTGCCGCCCGCCGGGCGGGCGTGGCTGGTCGATCGGTCGAATGCGGTGCGCCGGGCCCGCCGCGGGCGGGGCACCGGCGAAGACGAGCGCGGTCCCCGCGGGGACCGGCTGTGACGGGAAGTGGGGGTGGGGAGGTGGGGAGGCGGGGCGGCGCCCGCCGCGGGGGTGTGGGCTACCTCGCCGCGCGCGCGGCGGTGCGAAGGAGCCCGGTGAAGATGCGCCTGCCGTCGGGGAGGCGGGCCAGGTCGGCTGCGTCGCCGACGCCGTCGGGCAGGGCGAGGGGCACGGCCCTCGGGCCGAGGAGGGCCGCGTAGCGCTCGGCCGCCGCGCGGCCGGCGTCGTCCGAGTCGAGGGCTAGGAAGACCCGGGCGCAGCCCCGCAGGGCGGCCGCGACGCGGCGCTCGCCGTGGGTCCCCAGGGCCGCGCACGCCGGCAGGCCCCAGGAGGCGAGAGCCACCCAGTCGAACACCCCCTCCGCCAGGACGACCCAGGCGGGCGCGGCGCCCAGCCTCGCCAGCCCCAGCACGGGCTTGGGGCCGGGCGGCGCCTGGAACCTCGGGGCCGCCCCGGGGTCTACGGCCCTGCCGGCCATCCAGCGCACGGACCCGGCCGCCAGATCCGGGACGACGATCATCCCGGCGAAGCGCTCGATTCGGCCGCAAAGCAGCCCCGCGCGCGCAAGACGGCCCCGGTCGAAGCCGGCGGCCTCCATGTGGGCCCGCAGGCCCCCGCCAGGGGCGTACCCCAGGCCGAGGCGGGCCGCCGGGCCCGGGCCTATGCCCCTCGACAGAAGGTAGGCCCGGGCCTCGGGGCTCTCGCGCAGCCGCGCTGCGTAGAACCTGGCGGCCGCGGTCAGCGCGGCGCGGTCCCACGGAAGCTCCGGCTCCCGGGGCGCCGGGGGGCGGAGGCGCGGGGCCGGGGCGGAGATGACCGCGCCCGCCCCGAGGATGCGGACAGCCTCGGGGAAGCCGACGCCGCGGGTGCGGCGCACGAAGTCGACCACGTCGCCTCCCTCTCCGCACCCGAAGCACCACCACCGCCCCTCGTCGGCGTAGACGGTGAAGCTGCCCTCCGACTCGCTGTGGAACGGGCACAGGCCCTGGCGGACCCTGCCCCTACCCCTCAGCTCCACCCCTGCGGCCTCGACCGCCGCCGGCAGCGGGTTTCGGCTCTTTAGGTCCGCCATGTCGACCGCCGTGGCCGGCGCGCTCATCGCCCGCACCCCGCCAGCGGCCGCAGGCCCCTCAGGCACCGGCGCGAGACGACCTTTCCGGGCCGCCACCGCATACCCATCACGGCCGCCACCTCCAGCGAGCCGTCGGCCCGCGCGCGCAGCGCGGCCGCCCTCGCGGTCCCCTGGGTGTAGACCACCATCCCGCCGCCGCCGAACCTGCGCCGGGCCAAGCCCAGCCACTCGGCCCGGAGCCAGCGCGCCTCCGCCTCGCTCGCAGTCTCGACGTCCCCGCCGCCCAGCGCGTCCATCGCGCCGTCCAGGTCGCCGGTACGCCGCAGCCGCCTGGCCGCGTGCACCGCCCGCGCCGCGCTCCTGCGGGCCCGCCCGCGGTCGCCGTCGAGCAGGGCGTCCATCATCCGGTCGACCAGGTCCTCGAGGCCCGCCCGCCGGTCCGTATCCGCAACGTTCGTCTCAAAGCTGTTCATCGTGTTCTCCTTGACTGAATTGACTCTTCCGCCGGGCGCCTGCGCCCGCCGGTCTACCTGCCCCTGATCGCCCGGGCGAGCCGCACCGCGGCGAAGGCCGCGTAGCACAGCCCCAGGGCGTTGACTGCGAACAGGTCGGCCCCTCCGACCACTGCCAGGGGGGCGACGAGGACCGCGGCGATCATGGCCCGGCGCCATCGCCAGGCCGTCGCCGCGAGTCCGGCGAGCGTCCGTACTGCCTTCATGCGCGGTTCCTCCAATGGACTGAATCTCCCGGCAGCCGGCATCCTCGGCGTCGGGTCGTGGGCAAGGGGTGAATGCGGGGAAGCGGCCCGCGGGGCGCGCTGGATGCGTGGCGGGACGCGGGCGGGGGGCGTCCGCACGGCCGTGAAACCGCGCGCTGGGGTGCGTGCCTATTGCGCAGGAGCGCGGAGAGCGCGTGGCGACGGGCGGACGGGGCGCTTAGCCTGTCCGGCGGCGTAGATGGGCTGGACGCCTGGTGCGACCTGCCGCTGTGGCTCAGGACGCGGAGGGTTGATTTAGCTCCGCGTCGAGCAGGGCCCGGGGCGAAGGACTGGATCACTCCGCCGCCTTGGCCATGTACCTCTTGGAAGGCCGTCGGGGGAGACTGGCTCGACCCCTATCGCGCCTTTCCGGGTGTGGTACGGGACCCCCAGGTTTCTGTGGCGAAACTTCTGGAAAAGCCGTGAATTGCAGTCAGTATTGCGCCCGCCCGCGCGGTGCGGCAAGGCCTCGAGCCCGGTGAGGCGGGAGGTTCCCCAGAGAGCGTGTACTCGACGGCAACGGCGGTCGGCCTGAAGTTGCACCGGCGGTGAACTTTTCTGGAAGTTCAGTTGACCAAAGCAAGGTACGTTGGTCCGCGTCGCGCTCGGCAACTTCGGCACCCACAGGTCCACCTCCACCCCACTCCCACTCCCACTCACGGCCCCCGGCTCAATCAGGCCGAGATATGGTTCAGCGTCCCCTTTGCCTGCACCCGACGCCGGCCCCGTCCCGGAGCCTGCCGCCGACGGACGCCGCAAGGCAAGGGACGGGATCCCTCGTCCGGTCGAGCTGTAACGCGGACGGCTACGACCACAGCCGCATGGCGGCGCGGAACCAGCCCCCCGCGCCCGCACGGGCAACGACCGAGAGGCGCGAATCGTCGCTCCCGCGAATCGCCCCTGCGCCGTGGCGTCGGGTATGATGGCGGCCGGGAGGCCGGCCGTGCCGCATCAAGGAGCGCAGGATGACTAGCGCCGACACTCACACCCAAGGCAGGACTCCGCAGGCGCCGGGCCGTTTCCGTCTGCCCGACCCGCCGGCCAGGCACCCCGACGACCTGACCAGCTTTGACCATCTGGCGGTCACCGGCACCGCCCACTACTTGGCCGTCCACCTGGGCAACCCCGATACCACCCTGGTTGCCGGGGACCGGTACGTGGTGGTCCGTCCCACCCGCAACATGGCCGGCAGCCACTACCCGGACATGCTGGTGGCGTTCGATGTGGACCCGGCCCTCTACAGGGCCAGCAACGGGTACGTCATAGACGAGCAGGGCAAGCCGCCGGACTTCGTGCTGGAGGTAGCGTCGCCGCATACCGGACATGTGGATGTCGGTGAGAAGCGGGAGGCCTGCGAGTCGCTGGGCATCCCGGAGTACTGGCGTTTCGACGAGACTGGTGAGCACCACGGGACGCGGCGGGCGGGCGATCGCCTGGAGGACGGGCGGTACGCGCCGATCGACTTAGAGGAGCTGGCCGGGGGTGTGCTGCAGGGATACAGCGGGGCTCTGGGCCTGTACCTGCGGTGGGAGGAAGCCGCGCTGGCGCTGCACGATCCGGCCACGGACCGGCGCATCGCAACGCTGGAGGACGAACGAGCAGGACGCGAGCAGGCCGAGGCGCGCGTGCGGGACTTAGAAGCGGAGCTGCGCCGCCTGCGCGGCGACTAACCACCGTCCCGCCCCGCCGGCGGGGCCGTCCCATGCCCGGCGTTGCCGCGCAGCCCCACCATTGAGTAGAAGGGGCCGTCGATGTGGGGGGCGATCACCATGCTCCACGCCCCGTCGCCCATGCCCACGCGGGGCAGGCCGCACTCCGGGCCCCGGCGGCCCGTAGGAACGGCAGATCGGGCCGGCGGCCCCTGCTGGGGCGACGCCTTTCGGCCTATGCGACGCCGGCGCCCTCCAAGGGGAGCCCGCCTAGGCCGACGCGCAGCGCCGAACGCTCCCGCGCGCCTACCAGACCCCCGGCGGCGTCACTCGACCGCACCGGCAAGCGGACAGCACCGGCGCAGCAGGCCGTCGATGAAGGCGGAGACGCCCAGGTCCTTCCGGTCCTAGCGGGTAGGAAGACGCCCTTCACGCAGCGGCACACGGCTTCCTTCACGCGCGCACGCCTGAGAGCTCGAGCATGGCCGCCACGCGCCGCGCGACATCTGCAAAGCTCCGGATTTCCTCCGGCGAAAGAGGGCGGCCCAGAACCTTGCGCTCACGGTAGGAGAGCCACTTCTTGAGGACCTGGTAACCGCCGAGCTCATATCTCCAGACGTTGGCCGGGACGTTGCGCCAGTAAGCGCGATCGTTCAGATAGACGTCAAAGGTGGTCTCGCCGAGAGCATGGGCGGCTTGGCCCAGAGCGGCACGCTCCCCAGGCGTGTACTCGCGGCCAACGACACGGCCCCGGCCGGGCATGACCGCCCCGCTCCGCCCCGCGTGTCCCCATCCCGCCGTCAGCGAGAAGTCGTCGCCCGTCATATTGTCGCCGCCCATTGTGGACGGCACGGCGACCGCGGCCGCCTCCGGGCGCAGCGGCCCTGCGGTGACTCCTGGCACCGGCGTGTCGGAGTCAAGCAGATCGGCCAGCTTCCGGCCCCGCGCGGCCGATGCGGCAAGCTTCTCCGCCGCGTCGGGGGTGCCCCGGTCGGGCCAGCCGGGAAGCGGGATGCGCGGCCAGTCCAGTCGCAGCGCATCGGCGTTGCTCCGCCGGTATGCGGGGTCGTGCAGTACCGCCAGAACGTGGCAAAACAATTGCTCTGGACCCAGGCCCAGGCCCAGGCCATCAAGGTAGTGCTGCGCAGCGGCCGACAGGTTGGGGCGACGGCCGTTCTGGACGTCGTCGAGGCCCAAGCCCTCATCCTTAAGCCAGGCGGGGAACATCATTGACCCTCGCTCCATCAGGTGAAGCGAAGACAGGCACCGCGCGAAGCATGCCTGCGGCTCGGCTCCGCCCTTCCTGATGTGCCTGGCAGAGGACAGCCACATATTGCCGTCGAATACATGGAACAAGTAGTCGGCGCGCTTGTCATTGAGGAGCTTCGTGTCCGCCTCCCAATAGAGCCACCGGATGTCAAAGGGGCGATACATGAATCGTATGAAGCCGGCCGGAGTGGGCCCGCCGCGGCGAACCAAGATCTCCCGCGTCGCGACGGCATCGAAGTACTTCAGGGGCTTCATGGCCAGGGGGTAGCGCCTGGCAATCTCGTCGTTGCTCAAGGCCCGGTCGAAGTAGTCGGTTAGGCGACGCCGAAGGCGGTCAAGATCGATGTCAACTAGGAACGGGTCTCGATTGGTGTTTGCGCCGGAAAACGAGATTGGGAAGAGATCCGGCAGCGATGGCCACTCGTGCCAGCCCTCTCCTACGCTGACCTGAGTGAAGGGCAGTCCAAGCGGCAGGCTAGGCCCGAAGCTGTCGTAGAGCGTGCTAGGCTCGCCCTCCGCGGTCGCCGTCAACTGGTCCCGCTTCCCCTGCCCCCAGAGCTGCCTGAGGTCGACGGTACCTGTCGGTGCGTGATCGGCCCTGCGCACCAAAGTGGCGATCGCAGTGCCGACCTGAATCCCCACCGGGTCTTCCGGTGTGGAGAATATGCTGGGATCCGGATCGCCGTCCGGAGTCGTCTTGCCGGTCCTGTACTTGTCGCCGTTCAGATTGTCGATACGGACGGCGTCGAAGGCTTCCAAGTAGCGCTCCCTCATGCCCGCAAACGCCAACCCGTCGAGCCAGGAATTGTTTGAGATGAAGCAGACAACGCCTTGACCTGTCCTCTCGGCGATTCGCCGCTCGGCCATGCGAAAGAATCTCACATACAGATCGTTCAGCGCCTTCTTTTCGTGCAGTTTCACCCTTGTTGTGGAACGATAGGCCAGAGTTAGTTCCCTCTCCTCATATATGCCCACACCCGGATACCGGTTGTAGGGCGGGTTGCCCAGTATGACCAAGACGGGAGCCTCCTGCTTAACCTGCTCGGCGCGGTCTCGCTCTTCCTCCAGCTCGGGGAAGGGTATCGTCTTGCTCTCCCGGGGTTCCCAGCCGGTCAGGGCGTTGGTGAGGAAGATGGCCGCCCGCTCGGATCCGTCGTCGGACAGGGGTGCGTTGAGATCCTGCAGTGTAAGGCCGACCTGCAGATGGGATACGACGAAGGGCGCGGGCATTATGTCGAAACCGAATACTCGCTGGGTGGCCGCCTGCTTGACGCGCGCACCGGTCAGTGCGCCGAGTCCTTGACCATCGAGATTGGCGGCGATGCGGCGCAGCACCTCGGCCAAGTAGGCGCCCGTGCCGCAGCATGGATCCAACACGTAGACGTTCTCGGCGGCGAGGCCGTCGGCGATTCCCAGGTCGTCCTTGAGCGCGCGGTCGACGCGGGCGACCATGTAGCGCACAACTTCGGCCGGCGTGTACCAGACGCCCAGTTGCTTGCGCAGCTCGGGGTCAAATGCCTCCAGGAAGGGCTCATAGAAGTACGGGACGGCTCCGCCCCGGTTGAATCGGTCGAAGAACGCGTCCCTCTCGACCCGGTCCAAGGCAGCCGCCGTCCAGTCCAGCAGTTCGACCAAGCCGAGGGGCCGCAGCCGCCCGGGGTCGGAGAGCTGTTGGAAAAGCGCGCGCAGCACCGGCGCTCGAAGATGCCAGACAGATTCGCGCCAGCTGAAGGAACCCGCAGGAGGCGGTGCCTGGCGCGCCCAGAGCACCCAGGCCGAGAAGACGCCGTAGAAGAGCGTTTGCACCAGAGACGACCGGAAGAAGGCGGCCCCCCGCTCGCCTTCAAAGCGCACGCCCAATGCCTCCTCCAGGGCAACGCGTACGGCGCCGAGAGAGGGCGAGTCGCCCGCTGCCTCCACGCGGGCCAGTCCGTCGCGGGCGTAGGAAGCCAAGAGCCAGGCCAAGTCCTTGGGTTCGGTGATAGCGGCCCTGTGGGATAGTGCCCGGCACAGGTATTCCCCAAGGCCGGCCCCGACCTCTCGCGCGAAGGCTCGCGGTGTCTCCAGCCTTGACTCGAACTCCTCCGAGGAGCCCGCCAGCCGGAAGGTCTCCAGCCTGACGGGATTGCCCGCCGCATCTTCGCCGAGGAGGACAAACTCTCGGGTGTTGCTGACCAGCACCAGGCTATACTTGCTCCGATAGCGGCTCACCTGGTCGCTTAACGCGGTAAGCCAAGCCCGGTCCCACGCGGGCTTGACCTCCACAACTCCCCGTCCCGGGGCCTGCCCTCCGCGCGGTCTCCCGCGCTGCATCTGCCTAGCCTCGTAGAGACCGAGGTCTGGATGGCCTGCTCCCTGCTCGGCCAACTCGGCCACGCAGAACACCTTGGGGCTGAGCGTGCCACCAACCGCGTTCAGCAGGTTGGCCAGCGGGGGGTAATAGGAACGCTCGCCCGTCCCGCCACCAGACGCCCTGATCCGACGCAGGTCAGCAAGATAAATCTCTACGGCATTTGTGAACTTCGCATCGGGCGCTACCATATCTATACTGTATCGCAGTCCGACGCCATCACCGAAGGTAAGACGCTCGGCGGCCGTCAAGCGACGGGCTGGAGCCAGTACATGTCACGAGGATTAGGGCGTCGACTAATGCGCCGTTCAGACCTGTGTGCGCTGGGGACAGCGCTCGGACTCGGTCACGCCGCCTGACATGCATCTTCGCCTGGCTGCTATGGTACGTCTTGTCCTCAGCCGATCGAGCTTGAAGTCCATTGCCATCGCTTGGTGCGTGCTTTCTGCCGTCTGTAGCATGGCAATCTTGATTTTTGTTGTCGACAGTGTCCCTTTGGGGTCTAACTTTAAGGTTGCCGTTGCCGCATCAATTGCCGCCGCAGTGGCCATGGCACTGCTCCTAATGCTTATCTCCGCGTTATCTGTCCCATGGCTGAAGAGTATAGCGAGTCACAGAATCGATCTCGTTCGATCACGTCGGAACAACCTGTTTGCACTGGGCTGTCTGGCTTCCATTGTAGTTGGCGTTGTAACATATGTGATAGTTTCGAGTGCGATACAGTTTTCTAGGACTGATGCCGACGCCAAGTCTGCTCGAGAGAATTTCACAGTAGTGGAATACGGTCCAGGTCTCGACCGATCCGATCTAGACCTTGGCCGAGTTCGAGCGAGCCCGCCGGCATCCTGCAATGCAACGGTTAGTGCCTGAGGCGAGTTCGAAGATCGAGCTGCGTCTATTTCGAGACTTGGAAGCGTACCACGCCGAAACCGGCCTCGAGTGGTCAGCGGGCAGCATGGAATGTCAGCCTGACGGAGCGGTCGTATCCGTCCCTCTTGAGGAGGCATCAGGTGTGCTGAACGAGGACGACCACACGCGTACGCCCATGCACGAGATGGTGCATGCGGTGATGTGTCAAAGCCTAGGCGAGCGCGCATTCCGTTCAATATCTCCATGGTTCCATGAGGGAATGGCGGAAATCTACGCCCGTGAAGGTCGTCATCAGAGGGTTGGCAGGGTGGTGAATCGCTTGCGCTTATGGCTTATGCCTGGCGATCCAATTGATCCTAAGATGTTTTGCCATGGACAGCCTGGATATTCCCTTGCTGAAACGGCACTATTCTATAGGACAGCAACGGAATTCGTTCATTGGCTGAAGGCTCGTCATGGTGAGGACGCCTTTGGCGCACTGATGGAAGACGCTCGTCTGGGCTTGGCATTTGAATACAGCCTGCGTAAACGTCTTGGAGGGACGTGTGTAGAGCTATATCGAGACTGGTCGATGAGTTGGTAGCTGACGCACCGTTGAAGTGTCCTTCTGGAGCGTTCATCGTACGAATCAGCTCGGCCAAGCCCGGCGCCTTGGCCGTCGCGCCACCGACATGGGTACGCGCGGATCACCCTCCGGTGGTAACTGCACCCAAATTGTGGACCACATTCACTCTTCTCAGGGGGGCCTGCATTGGTTGGCTCCGGACCCCGTCGCGTGTGGACCGTCGCCGAGGCGCAGGCGAAGCTGTCGGAAGTCCTGCGTCTCGCCGAGACGGAAGGCCCCTAGCGAATCGGCGCGCCGAATCACTTTGTCCTCGTGCCCGCGTCCGTGTGAGAGGAAGACGGAGCCCCGCAAGCCCCCCGGCCGGTGGCCGATTGAGAATGTGCCGCGCGGGACCAAGCTCGATGCCCCAGACCGTGACAGGGTCTCTCGGCGTGAGATCCGGTTCGTCTACGACGAGGACGATTGACCGGTTGCCTCTTGTACGCCAACGTGATGCCGGCGCTGACGAAGCGCACGCCGGCACCGCATGTCGTCAGATTTCTGTCGGAACACGACGAATTGTGGCTGCCGACCATCCGCTTGCACGAGGTGGAGTACGGCCTGCGGCTGCTCCCGCACGGCGCGCGCCGCCACCACATACCGACATGCAATCGGCCATGCTTCGGACATATGTCGGGACTGCCCTGGGCTCAGTTCGCCGAGCTGGTCGGCACGAACGATCACGCGCTCCGGCGCTGGCGGGCCGTGCCCCGGCCCAGCTGAAGGCGGATGCTCGCGCTGCTCGAGGCCGCCAACGGGCTGGGCCTCACGCACGTACTGCCCACAAGGCACATGCGAAGCCCGAGCCGACCCCGCCTCGCCTGACCGCGCGGCGCAAGGGTTACGGCGGCCTCGCGAGCGGCATTCGCAGCCCCCTCGATCGCTCGGGCTCTCCCGGTCGTGCGCCCCGGAGCCGAGCAGGGCCTTGAAGCCGACGCCCTCACACAAGGCGTCAGCCGCGCCGGGATGCTGCGTCCGCAGACGCCGGGCGGCGCCGCGGGCAGAGTCGGCAATCGCCCGGTCCCCGGTATCAACGTCTGTAGCCACATAGTCCCCAAGGCAATTGCCGCTGGATTCTTGGGCCAGCCGGGACGGACGACAGCGCCATTGAGCCAGTTTCTGGATCCGGGGACGGGTCAGTCCCAGGCGGATTGAGCTACATAACCGGATGGGTTATACCGCTGCAATGTACCTTGTGGTCTTCCATCGGAGGCCCAACGGCACCGTTCCCTATGAGGAGTGCGTGCGGAGCGTCCGTCGCGCCGGTCAGGAGACCGGCGCCGCAAGAATCAGGGCGTTCGACTAACGCCTCCGGCAGGAGGGCCAGCAGCGGCCCGTTGCCGGGCGGTGGTCAGAGAAGACAAATGGCGTATGGCAGCTTCGGGCTGGCCAGCACCGCATCTTCTGTTTCTGGGCTGAAGCCGGGCGGTACGTCATCTCAAATGGCTTCCGAAAGACTTCGCGGCGAACTCGCGACCCAACCTCTGCGAGCTGGCACAAGTCTAGGCTCAGACGCGCAGTCGAAGGAGCGCCGACCACGCAAACCGCCAACGGCTACCATCTCCACGCCGCCGCCGCTGTCTCAAGCCTAGGCAGCGGTGGTGCCGCCTTCGTCAACCTGATAGACCCGCAGCCTCACGCTCCAAATTCACCGTACCGCACCGACAATCACAACCATTTCGATGCCCACAGGTAGCCCATCGCGGCTTACAATAGCTTGCTCACGGGAATCCTCGATCTCACAAACCTTCGAACTTTTATCCCCCTATACCTCTCCACATCCGGCCAGTTGGTCGGATCCCTCCTGACTCTCTGCTTGTCGATCTTCTCGCCTTGTCTGGAAGCGATCACATTGTATGTGACTCTGCGCTCACTATCAAAGCACTTATCTACGAACTGAATGGCACATACCGATCGTAGGTACTCTAGTATTGGCAGTGATCTACGCAACTGCTCTCCGTACATCAGCCTCTCAGTCAAGGTTTTCTTGAGTTCCAAAAAGCAAGCGTAGAGCCTGTCTTCGCAAGCCGTGATCAACAGGTAGTCGCATATCCTCTTCCACTCGCCATCGCCGAGCATCGACAGGTGACCGAGCCGACCTAGTTTTATCGCGATCAGCGAGTTTGGCGTATCCGGAATCTCTACCGCCATCTTCGCCTGCCGCTCACGAAGGATGATACTGCCTTCTTTGTTGGGCCTGACCAGTATCTGCTTCCTCAAGACACTGGCAATGTCAGAGCTAGCCAGAAAGTGGCAATCAGCCATTTGACTCAACCTTCGACACCAAGTCGTTGGCCACTAGATTGATTCTATCAATCGACTCGTCAAAAACAGGCATGTCAATTCCGAAGCGGTCCACTCTGCACTGTCTCAGGCCATTTCCTTCCGCGACATAGCCGCGAACCGCTTGTGGCGGCAGGTAGTCGTCGGCCCTGTAGCCAAGGCGTCTGGCGACCGCGTCCCGGTCTTCAAAGGAGGCATGCAGCATGATCAGGTTGTTGAATTCCTTGATAATGTAGTCGCTGTGTGTGGTGATAAGCACCTTGATACCTGCCCGGACAAACCGCGCCAGCAGCCGCGCCATCTCCATCTGATTGGCAGTATCCAGATGGCTTTCAGGCTCGTCAATCATCAGCAGCTGGTCTCTCTTGGCGACGTGCCTCAGGAAGAAGTACAGATCGGACAGACCGCGTGCGGAAGACGAAGCAAGGTGCAGGGGTATGTCGAACTTCCCTTCCTTGCGGGTCTTGGACAGAAAGCGAATGTCGCCGTCGGCGCTGCTGGTGTAGTAGCCTCCCATCATGTCCTTTATCGCATCAAACAGCTTGTCTTCGTACACATCGCTTCTGTCTGACCTTATGTCCGGGAGATTTCTCGTATAGTCAATGTTGTCCTTTATGGGCAGAGCGTACCTGCTGGTAGTATTGTCGATCACGAAGTATGGAGAAAGCCCTGACTTATCCCTATCGCTTCCCATCTTTTGCAAGATATCGACCAATTGATTCTTCGTAAAGTCCAATTCGCGGTAGAACAGAGAAATCCCAAACCGCTCTGCGGACAGTATGAATGGTTCAAGTGGAACATCGCTGAGGAGAAAGTCGAATAGCGCTATCGAGGTCCAAAGCTCCATTTCTCTGCTTTCATACGGAGATTGGCTCATGCTGATATCTTCAGCAGATACAGATAGGTTCGATCCCTCGTAGCTAATCGTCAGGGTAATCCCCGTTGGAAGGGCCACCTCCATACGAGTGACGGCATGCGGTTCATGTAATGGCGCCAAGGCCTCGATGGAGGCGCCTCTGAAGGCCTTTCGACTGTGACTGAATACATCCGGCAGCGCATTCTCCGAAAATGACCGGCCGATATCGCAGAGCAAGGCCTGTCTAAGGTCATTGAAGGCCTCTGAGTCGACGGCGTATTTGGCTCGCCTTGAGCTCATCAAAGTCTCTGCAATACCCGTCGCCATCGAGGCTATATGGGAACCTTCGGCGAAACTACGAATAGCCGTAACGCGGGCCATCTTCAGAAAGCCATACAGCGTATAGACCAAGTACGTCTTACCGGTGTTGTTACGTCCGGCAATTACCGTGAGATCTCCCAAATCGAGCTCTGCATCGGATATGGGGCCTATGTTCTTGAAGGTGAATTTCATGGAAGTCAGTTAAGGGGCGTTCGCAATGCACTTGCATGATCGTCCGCCGCTTTGGCATCTTCGATCATGGACCCTGTCGAGCCTCTCGAGTCTTTCACACGGCTGCCCGAATTGTCGCATGTTACTTCAACAGAATTGGGCCATCAACCTGGTGGACACCTAATCTGCAGCCTTTGGGACCAATGGCGTCGCGCGGCAGCGTCGCCGCGCCACGGGCCTGCCAACTCTACCCCACGGTACGCGGTCCTATCGCCACTGCCTACCGGTCCTCGGCCTCCGGGGCAAAGAGCGCCTGGTAGGCGAGCGCGGCCAGCGCCCCGCCGGCGATCGGCCCGACCCGGTAGAGCCAGCGGTCGGCCCGGTGCCCCGAGACGACCGCGGGACCCAGCACGGACGCGGCGTTTAAGCCCGCGCCCGTCAGGTGGACGGCGACCAAGTGGATCACGAGGAAGGCCATGCCTATGGCCGGCGGCGCTCGCGCCGCCGGAGCCCTTCGGTCGATCGCGATGGCGAAGACCACGAAGACCATGACCAGCTCGCCGACGAACCGACCGTGGTCGACGACCGATCCCAGCTGCCCGGACGCGTCCCGGTACTCCTTCAGCGACCAGCAGGGGGGCGACTTCAGGACGAGGTGCACGCTCTCCGACTCCAGCCGGGGCAGGTCGCGCGAGTCGCCGAGAAGGAGACGGTGCCAGGTCGAGAGGATCCCGGCCGTCCGTCCGGGCCGGCGCGACAGGCTCGTGGGAAGGGGCTACTCCGGGGCGGCGCATGGCCGCGAGTGTACTACGGGCGCAGGCGCAGCCGAGCCCATCAGCCTCGGGCCCTGCCGCAAAGGCAATCGCGGGGCGGCCGCCATCCAGACTTGCCTGCGCCGGGTTGGCGGCACGGCCGGGTGCGCAGGGGCATCACCGCCGCCCGGTGCCGGCACCATCCCCGAGCCTGCCGCCGGGCCCGCCGAAGCCGAGGCCGCGTCCCCCGGCCGGCGCATGGCCAGCGGCACGGCTCCCTGCCCCTCATCCCTCCACGGCCAGGCGAGAGACGGCAGAGGCGTCGAGCTCGACGCCCAGGCCCGGTCCGCCCGGCAGCTGCGCCTCCCCGCCGCTGCGCGGCACGGGGACCGAGAGCAGCGCCGCAGGATCGCCCGAGAACTCCTCGGAGTACTCGTGGGGCCTGGGCACCTCGGCCAGTGCGGCGTACACGTGCAGGCTCGCCGCAGAGGCGATGCCGGCCGTCGGGCAGTGCGGCATCACCACCTTGCCGAAGGTTCGGGCGAGCTCGTAGATCCTCGCCGACTCGGTGATCCCGCCCGCGAGCACCACGTCCGGCTGGAGTATGTCGGGGTCCGCAAGGGCGATCAGGTCGCGGAACTGCCAGCGGGTGTGTTGCTGCTCACCGAACGACACCGGCATGTCCAAGGCGAGCGCGACGGCCCGCAGACCCGGCATGTCGTGCTGGGGGACCGGCTCCTCGAAGTGGGCCGCCCCCATCCGTTCAAGCTCCCTGCCCTGCCGGACCGCGGTCGGGGCGCTGTAGCCGTTGTTGGCATCGAAGCTGAGCGCCACGTCCTCCGGCAGGGCGTCGCGGCACGCCTCAAAGCGCCGAAGGTCCATCCCCGGCTCCCGGTCGGGGCGCTCGGAGTTCCAATCCATGCGAACCTTGAACGCCCTGAACCCCTCCGCAAGGCCGCAGAGCACCGCATCGCGCATCTCCTCAGGGCTCCTCCGCCAGCCCATGCCGGTGCTCAGGTACAGCGGAATAGTCGCCCGCGTAGGGCCCCCCAGCAGCTCAGAGACCGATCGCCCGGCCGCCTTGCCCGCCACGTCCCACAGCGCGATGTCCACCGCGCCGATGGCCGCGGTCTGAAGGCCCATCGGGCCGTAGCGCGTCGTCGCGTAGAACATCTCGTCCCAGCGCCTCGCCGGGACCGTCGGGTCCGACCCGACGATCACGGGCGCAAGGAGGTCGTCTATGAAGCGCTTTACGATCCCCGGGGCCAGGATGTAGCACTCGCCGAGGCCGGTGATCCCCTCGTCGGTGAGCACCTGCACCAGCAGCTGACCGGTGCGCAGCGGCGTGGTCTCGACCGCGGCTATCCTCACGGCGATTCAACCGGGACGGGGGCGCCGGTGCGGGCCGACTCGTACGCGGCGTCGACGACCGCCAGCACGTCCACCGCTGCCTGTATGGGCACCGGCGGGGGACGCCCGCCCGCGAGGGAGGCCGCCCAGTCGCGCATCTGGATGCGGTACATCTCCTCGTAGTCGGGCAGCACCGGCGCGATGCGCGCCTGGGTCCCGTACTCCGCGACGACGTCGCTCTGGACGTCGGTGAGCTCGGAGGGCCACTCCGACCTGATGCGCCCGCGGGTCCCGAAGACCTCGATGAAGTCGAACGGGCGCGCCAGCCTCGCCGAGACCGCGACGCTCGCCGTCGCGCCCCCCTCGAAGGCGACCGTGAGCGCCGCGTCGCGGTCGGCGCCGGTCCCGGGGTGCCAGTTGGCCTCGGCGTGCACGCGCGCCGCCCGCGCCCCGAGGAACCACAGGACCTGGTCCACGATGTGCACCCCGTGCCAGCGCAGCTGCCCGCCCCCGAACTCCATGCGCGCGTTCCAGTGCGCCAGCTCGGTGGCCGACTTGCAGGCCATCGCCTGGACGACCTCGCCCACGGCGCCGGAGGCGACGAGCTCCCTGGCGCGGGCGCGGGCCGGGTTGTAGCGCATGCAGTACCCGACCATCGCGCTGAGCCCCGCCCTCTCGGCGGCGTCGCGCACCCGCGCGGCGTCCGCGGCGTCGACGCCGGCGGGCTTCTCGACGAACAGGGCGGCGCCGGCATCGAGCGCGTCGATCGAGGCGCCAGCGAGCAGGTGGTGCGGGACGGAGACGACCGCGGCGTCGAGGCGCTCGCGGTCGAGCATCCGCCGGTGGTCGGAGTAGACGGCCCCGTACCCCCACCGCGAGGCCGCCGCGGCACCGGCCACCTCGCTTACGTCGGCGCAGGCGGCGAGCTCGATGTCCGGCAGCGAGGCGAGCGCGGCCGAGAGGCGGCCGGCGCCGTGGTCGCCGCAGCCGATCAGCCCTACCCTCAACGCGCCGGCTCCACGATCTCGTGCACCATGCCCGCCTCAAGGCCGGTGACGGTCTGCACGACGCCGCTCGGCCAGTAGATCACCACCTCCTCGACCGACCCGGCGCCCCCGAGGCCGAACTCGAGGTCGATGCTGTCCATCGACAGGTAGCTCGAGCCCGCCCTCACCTCCTGTACCTGGACCGCATCTGCGCCCTCGGCCCGCAGGTAGACCCTGGCGCCGACGCCGTCGGCGTTGCTGCCGGTGCCGTCGACCGCCATGCGGCCCCTGAGGCGCAGCGTCACCCAGCGGTTGGTCCCGCCCCCGTTGATCCAGATGAAGACCGGGCCGGGCACCTGGGTGATCGTGCTCTCCCGCCCCTCCCAGATCGGCCCGCTGCTGTTGGTCGCGATCAGGTCGACGTACCCGTCGCCGTTGAGGTCGCCGTGCGCAAGGCCCTTGCCGTTCTCGTGGAAGCGGGGTGAGATCTTCCTGCTCCTCATCGTGAATATCGAGTCCGGGTCGTCGATGCCATCGTACTGCACGCCGAGCACGTCTATGACGCGGGCGCGGACCGTCACGTCCTCGAACCCGCCGGCGCCGTCGCCGCGCAGCAGGCGGCCCGCGCCCGGGAAGGCGTCGCCGCCCGGCCCCTGCCCGGAGGCGACGGTCGATCCCAGCCAGTACAGGTCCTGATCGCCGTCGTTGTCGAAGTCGAAGAACGTCGTGCCGAACCCGAAGTCGTAGGCGGCGAGGCCGGTCGGGACTGGCTGGAGCGGGTCTATGGCGGCGGGGTCGAGCGAGTCGGGGGGCATGTACGGGCTGGGGACGACGCGGGTCGAGGGGGCGACGTCGTGGAAGAGGGGGACCGTGCCAACGCCCTCGACCTCGGCGGTGCCGTCGTTGCGCAGCAGGTAGTGCAGGCACGTCCCCCAGCTGAAGCGCTGGTGGTACTCGCACGACCCGCTGGGGCCTCGCATCGGGGGCCGGGTGCTCGGGTGGTAGCCGATGTTGGTGACGAACACGTCGAGGTCGCCGTCGAGGTCGATGTCCCCGATCGCAAAGCCCATCCACGCCCCCACGCGGTCGATCCCGGCGGCGTGCGAGATCTCGGTGAAGCGCACCCCCTCCGGGCCGGAGTCGTTGCGCAGCATCTTGAAGCGGTCGCCGTCGCTTGCCAAGAGCAGGTCCGGGTCGCCGTCGTCGTCGATGTCGAAGAACATCGCCCCGTGCGTCTGCGAGGTCGGATCGCCGATCACGTTGCCCGCGTCGTCGAGCCAGGTCGGGTCCCATCCCTCGTACCACACCCCGGTCTCAGGGTCCTCGAACTTGATGGGCTTGCCCGTCGGATCCCGCATCACTATCTCGGTGCCCCTCACGCCCGCCTCCTCCGCGATCTCCGTGAAGGTCATGTCCCCAGCGCTCAGGTACAGCGCGTCGTAGTGGCCCGGGTGGTTGCCCGAGGCGAAGTCGCGGAAGTCGTGGGCCATCAGGTTCCCGACGAAGATGTCCAGGTGGCCGTCCAGGTTGACGTCGGCGCAGGCGACGGCGATCGCAGAGCGCATGTTCACCCCGTCCCCGAACGCGGCCTCGGTGACGTCGGTGAAGGTCCCGTCGCCGTCGTTTCGGAACAACGAGTCGGCGATGCCGTCCCCGGGCCCGTACGACCGAAAGTCGAGGTCGTCGGCCGGGTCGCCCCAGGCCCCTACGTACAGGTCCTGGAATCCGTCGTTGTCCAGGTCGCAGGCGGCGACCCCGGTGCTGTGGCTGTCCCTGGCCGCGACCCCGGCCTCCTCGGCGACGTCGGTGAACGCCCCGTCGCCGTCGTTTCGGAACAGCATGTTGGCCCACCCGCCGGCGGCAGTTACGTAGAAGTCCAGGTCGCCGTCGCGGTCGAAGTCGAAGACCGCGACGCCCGGGCGGTCGTTCCAGATGCGCCAGTCCTCGCCCATCGCCTCCTGCGCGATGTTGGTGAACGGCGTCACCGCGTCGCCGCCGCCGCCCGGCGCGGCGTCGGGCGCCGATCGGATCGGCTCGCCCCGCACGACCTCCGGGCCGTCCGGGCTCCTTCGGTCCTCCCCGACGACCGAGGAGTCGATGCGGTCGTCGTAGCCGCCCTCGACCCGCTCGCCGGTCTCGGCGTCCACGCACACGCCCTGCACGCACACCACGCGCGGCGCCTCGTCGATCTCGAGGGGCGGGACCGTGGGGGCCGGGGCCGGCCCGCCGGGGCCCCCGCAGCCGGCCAGCGCCGCGCAGGCCGCGAGCGCGGCCAGCGCCGCCGCGGCTCCGATGGGGAGGCATCGCCCGGGTGCCATGTCAGGGAGTGTATGCGAGCGGGGCCGGCCGGGGCCCCAACGAGGAGGGGCCCGGGCGGTCTGCCCGGGCCCCTAGGGTCGGGAGCGGAGCCGGGGTCAGCCCTCCGAGCGGGACAGCTTCGGATCGAGCATGTCCCTGAGGTTGTCCCCCATGACGTTGATCGCAAGCACCGTGACGGTCAGGAAGCCGCCGGGGATGCCCACCACCCACAGCGCCTGCGAGATGGTCCTGCGGCCGTCGGCCATCATCGAGCCCCAGGCCGGGGTCTCGGGGTCGATGCCGGCGCCGAGGAAGCTCAGGATGGCCTCGGTCAGGATCGCGCCCGCCACGATCAGCGTGCCGGTGACCATCAGCGGTGCGATCGTGCCCGGGAACACGTGCCTGAAGAGGATGCGCGGGGTCTTGGCTCCTATGGCGCGCGCGGCCTCGACGTACACCTCCTCGCGGAGGCTGAGCACAGAGGAGCGCACGACCCTAACGGCACGTGGGAACACGACGAACCATATCGCGAAGATCACGATGGCCACGTTGCCGCCGACGATCGACACGAGCGCGATCGCAAGCAGGATGTTCGGAATGGACATGATCGCGTCCATGATCCTCATCAGCACCAGGTCGACCAGGTTGAAGTACCCGGCGATCAGGCCGAGGATGGCCGCGCTAAGGGCCGTGAGCGCGCCGACGGCGAAGCCGACGGCCAGCGAGATGCGGGCCCCGTAGATGACGCGCGAGTAGACGTCGCGACCGACGAAGTCGGTGCCGAACCAGTACTCGCCACCCGGCTCCTTGAGGCGGTTCGGCGGGTCGACCGCGGTCGGATCGACCGTGCCCAGCACGGGGGCCAGGATGGCCAGCAGCCCCATGATCACCAGCACGATCAGGCCGACGATGAACATCGGGTGGCGCCGCCAGGTCCATCTGTACTTGGCGACGGCGGCCTCCCACAGGCCGGTCAGCCTCTCCTGCACCGACGGCGGCGCCGGCGCGTAGGTGGTCTCGGTGGTCTGGATGTCCTGCTGCATTAGTACTTAATCCTCGGGTCGAACAGCGCGTACGACAGGTCTGTGAGCAGGTTCACCACGACCTGCAGGACCGCCACTATCAGCATCGCCCCCTGGATGACCGGGTAGTCGCGGCGGACGATCGAGTCGACGATCAGCCGGCCGATGCCCGGGACCGCGAAGACCTGCTCGGTGACCACGATGCCCGCGAACAGCTCGGCGATGCCCCAGCCCACGACCGTCACGATCGGGAGCGCGGCGTTCTTGAGCGCGTGCCGGATGAGCACGCTGGGCTCGGCCAGGCCCTTGGCCCGCGCCGTGCGGATGTAGTCCTCGCGCAGCACCTCGATCATCGTCGCGCGGGTCATCCTGACCAGGAAGGCCCAGAAGATGATCGCCGTGGCGAGGCTGGGCAGGATCAGCCTGTGGAGGAAGCGCCCGAAGTGCTCCTCTGGAGGCACGTATCCCGCGGCCGGGAACCACGGCAGCTCCAGGGCGAACGCCTTGATCAGCAGGAAGCCGAGGAAGAAGATCGGTATCGAGAAGCCCAGGGAGCTGAACACCATTATGGACCGGTCGACCCACGTGTTGGCCTTCCAGGCCGCCAGCACCCCGAGTGGTATCGACACGGGGAGGGTTAACAGCTCCGTCATTATCGCGATCGAGATGGTCGGGACGACGCGCTGCTCGATCAGGCGGATGACCGGGATCTTGGAGTTGATGGACTTGCCGAGATCGCCGGAGAGGATGTCCTTGAGGTAGATGCCCAGCTGGGTGATGACGGGCTTGTCTAGGCCGAGGTCCTTGCGGATGGCCTCGATCTGCCACTGGGGCGCGTCCTTGCCGGCGATGATGGCGGCCGGATCGCCCCCCGACACCCTGAGAACGGCGAAGATGATCACCGCCAGTATGAACAGAACGGGTATCGAGGCGATCAGGCGCTGGATTAGATACCTTTGCACCTCAACCTCCCAATTGCAGGCTAGTCGGAGCGCCCTGAAGAGCGAGCATGAGCGAACGGCGAGAGCACCACTGCGATGCCGTCGGCGTGGCGGAACCTTACACAGCGCCGGCCCGCAGTGTCAACCCCAACCGGACCGCCCCCCGGGCCCGCCCGACGCCCCCGGCCGGACCTCCCGGCTCCGGGCGGACGTGCGCGCGGGCTGTTGCGCAGCCATCGGGCCGGGTGTAGAATCGCGCGCAATATCTTGTGGGCGCCGGGCCCCCAGCCACTATAGACAGTGATTCAGCCGTGACCGTCCGTCCCCACCCAGCGCCCAGGCGGCGCCGGCGCCCAGGCGCGTGAACGGCCCCCTGACCGACCTCGACGCTGCGGCCATGGCCGCGCTGGTCGCGGCCCGCGAGATCTCCCCGGTCGAGCTGGTCCGGGCCCACCTGGACCGCATCGAGGAGCTCAACGGCCCCCTCAACGCCGTGGTCGCCGCCGCCCCGGACGCGCTGGAGGATGCCCGGCGCGCCGAGCGCTCGGTGCTGGACGGGGAGGATCTGGGCCCGCTGCACGGCGTGCCCTTCACGATCAAGGACAGCATCGACGTGGCCGGCCTGCCGACCACCAGCGGCTCGCTCCTGACCCACCGCAGGCCGGCCGGGCGCGACGCCCCCGTCGTCGAGCGCCTCCGGGCCGCGGGCGGCGTGCTCGTCGGCAAGACCAACACGCCCGAGTTCACCCTGTGGTGGGAGACCGACAACCGGGTCTTCGGCCGCACCAACAACCCCTGGAGCGCCGACCGCACCCCGGGGGGCTCCAGCGGGGGCGAGGCGGCGGCGATCGCGGCGGGCATGTCCCCGCTGGGCATCGGCTCCGACTCCGGCGGCTCGATCCGCGTCCCGGCCTCGTACTGCAACCTGTTCGGCCTCAAGCCCACCCACGGGCGCGTGCCGATGACCGGCCACGTCCCGTCCACGCTGCTGGCCCACACCCACGTCGGGCCGATGGCCCGCTCGGCCCGGGACATCGCCCTGGCGATGGCGGTCATCGAGGGGCCCGACGGGCGGGACCACTACGCCGTGCCCGCCCCCCCGACCGACGCGGGGGACCTCGACCGGCCCCTCGGCCCGCTGCGCGTCGGCTTCTACGCCGAGGGCCCCGTCTCCCCGGTGGCCGCCGAGGTGCAGGCCGCCGTGCGCGCCGCGGCCCGGGCCATGGAGGACCTGGGCTGCCGGGTCGAGGAGGTCGGGCTCGCGTTCATGCGGGACGTCGACTCGCTCGGCGTCTCCGGCGCGATAGCGTCCGCCGAGGCGCTGCCCGACCTCGCGCCGCTGATCGAGGGACGGGAGGACGACCTGGCCGTCTCGATGCGCCGGCGCATGGCGCTGCCGCGCCCGACGGGGGCGCAGCACGCAGCGGCGCTCGCCGCCAGGGAGGCGCTGCGGGCGGGGTTCATGGAATTCTTCCGGGAGTTCGACCTGCTGGTTTGCCCGGCCGCCGCGGTCGAGGCCCCGCCCCACGACTCGGCGGAGCTGGCGGTGGACGGGCGGATGACGCCCGGGCGGACCGCGCTGATGTGCACCGCGGTCTACGACGTGACCGGCTCGCCGGCGATATCGGCGCCCTTCGCGTTCGGCTCGGGCGGGCTGCCGATCGGGGTGCAGCTTGTCGGCCCGCGCTACATGGACGGCAGGGTAATTCACGCCGCGGCGCGGCTCTCCGGGGCCGGCGGCGCAGCGCGGCGCAGGCCGCCCCTCGGCCGGGGCGGATAGGCGAGGACGAAGGGGGAGGCAGTGGCAGGTTCGAGCACCGAGGCGAGGGAGGCGCTGCGCCAGCGCATGCGAGAGGACGGGATCGAGCTCGTCCTGGTCCAGTTCGTCGACATCCACGGGGCGGCCAAGGTAAAGATGGTGCCCGCCGCCCACCTCGACGACGTGATTGACGAGGGCGCGGGGTTCGCCGGGGCGGCGCTCGACGGGATGGGGCAGGGACCGCACTCCCACGACATGCTCGCGCGCATCGACGCCGGCACCTACACGCCCCTGCCCTGGAGCCCGGGGGTGGCGCGCTTCGCCTCCGACCTGTACGTCGACGGCGAGCCGCACCCGCACTGCCCGCGCCAGAACATGCGGCGCGTGCTCGGCGAGCTGCGCGAGGAGGGCTACGTCTTCAACGTCGGCATGGAGCCCGAGCACTTCCTGGTCACGCGGGGCGAGGACGGCTCGATAGCGGTCTTCGACCCGGACGGCGTCGACACGCTCACCAAGCCCTGCTACGACTTCAAGGGGATATCCAACGTCTTCGGCTACCTCTCCGAGCTGATGGCGGCGGTCAACTCGCTCGGGTGGGACGCCTACCAGGCCGACCACGAGGACGCCAACGGCCAGTACGAGCTCAACTTCGGCTACGACGACGCGCTGGTGACGGCGGACCGCTACACCTTCTTCAAGATGATGACCAGCCGGATCGCGAGGAGGCACGGTGCGGTGGCCACCCACATGCCCAAGCCCTTCGCCGACCGCACCGGCAACGGCGGCCACGTCCACTTCCACCTCGCCCGCGCAAGCGACGGGACGAACGTGTTCGAGGGCGACGCGGACGGCCGGGGCCTGGGCCTGTCGAAGACCGCCCTGCACTTCGTGGGGGGCGTGCTCGAGCACGCGCGCGCGCTGTGCGCGGTCACGTCTCCGACGGTCAACTGCTACAAGCGCCTGCAGACGGGCCGCGCCGTGTTCGGGTCGCGCTCCGGCTACACCTGGACCCCGGTCTTCATCACCTACGGCGACAACAACCGCACCCAGATGATCCGCACCGCCGGGCGCGGGCACCTCGAGGACCGCACGGTCTCCTCCGCCTGCAACCCCTACCTCGCGCTCGCCGCCTACGTGGCCGCCGGCATGGACGGGGTCAGGCGCCGGCTCGACCCCGGCGAGCCCAACTTCGACAACATGTACGAGCTCGGGCCCGAGCGGATCGCCGAGCGCGGCATCCGCACGCTGCCGCAGTCGCTGCCCGAGGCGCTCTCGGAGCTCGCGGCCGACGAGGTGGTCAGGGGCGCGCTCGGGCCGATCTGCGACGAGTTCGAGGCGGTCAAGTCCGCCGAGTGGAGCGAGTACCACGCCCAGGTCTCACGGTGGGAGATCGACAGATACCTGACGATGTTCTAGGGCCGTGTCCTTCCTGATCCCCTGCCCCAACTGCGGGGAGAGGCCGGTCGTCGAGTTCCGGTTCGGCGGGGAGAGGCTCAGCCGCCCCGCCCCGGGGGCGACCGAGCGGGAGTGGGCGAGCTACTTCTACGCCCGCACCAACGCGGCCGGCGAGCAGAGCGAGTGGTGGTACCACAAGTTCGGGTGCCGGCGCTGGCTGGTCGCCCGGCGCGACACGGTCACGAACGCCGTCTCCTCCTCGCGCTGGCCCAACGGCCCGCAGGCCCCCCGGCGGGAGGCGGCGCCGTGAGGGCCTCCCCGCAGCCCGGCGAGCTGATCGACCGCGGGGCCCGGGCCGACTTCACCCTGGACGGGCGCCCCGTGGCCGCGTTCGAGGGGGACACGATCGGCTCGGCCCTGGCCGCGGCGGGGACGAGGACGATCTCCCGCAGCTTCAAGTACCACAGGCGCCGCGGGCTGATGTGCGTGGCCGGGCGCTGCCCGAACTGCCTGGTCGACGTCGACGGCACCCCCAACGTCCGCGCGTGCATGACCCGGGCCGAGGCGGGTATGGACGTGCGCTCCCAGAACGCCTGGCCGTCTGTGGAGCTCGACGCCCTGTCCGCGCTGGACCGGGCCTCGCCCCTGATGCCGGCGGGCTTCTACTACAAGACCATGCACAGGCCCAGGGGGCTGTGGGAGGCGGCGAGGCCCCTGGTCAGGAGGGTGGCCGGCGTCGGCACCATCAACCCCGGCTCCGCGGACGCCGGGCGCTTCGCCCACCGCTCGGTGCACGCCGGCGTGCTCGTCGTGGGCGGCGGCGGCGCGGGCTCGGCCGCCGCCGCGGCGGCGGCCGAAGCGGGCGCGCAGGTGGTGCTGGCCGACGACCAGCCGCACCTAGGGGCGGGACGCGACCCGCGGCGCGCCGGCGCCATCGCCCGCGCCGCGTCCTCCGTCCCCGGGGTCGAGGTCCTGAGCGACGCGGCCGCGTTCGGCTTCTACCCTGGCATGCTGGTGACCGTCCTGTGCGGGCGCGAGGTCCTGCTCATCCGGGCCGGCGCCGTGGTGCTCGCCACGGGGGCTCACGAGGTGCCGTTCCTGTTCCCGGGAAACGACCTGCCCGGCGTCATGCTCGCGAGCGGCGCCCTGCGGCTGCTGCGCATGTACGGCGTGCTCGCCGGCGCCCGCGCCGTGGTCGCCACCGAGGACGGGTCCGGCCACGAGGCGGCGGCCGAGCTCGCCGGGGCCGGGGTCGAGATCGCCGCCGTGCTGGACGCGCGCCCGGGACCGGCGGGGCCGGGCGGGCCCGCGGTCGGCCGGGTCGAGTACGGCGCCGCCGTGATCCGCGCCAGGGGCGCCGCCGGCGTGCGGAGCGTCGAGTTCGCCGGGCCCGGCGGCGCGGTGCGGAGCGTCGGGTGCGACCTGCTGATCATGGCGGGGCGGCGCCAGCCGGCGGCCAAGCTGGCGATGCAGGCCGGGTGCGCGACGGCGCTGAGCCCGGCCCTCGGGGCGCTCACGCCCACCGCGCCGCCCGCCGGGGTGCACCTGGCCGGCGGCGTGACCGGAACGCTGGACCCCGCCCGGGCGGCCGCCGAGGGGAGGCGGGCCGGGCGGGCCGCCGCGCTCGGCGAGCCCGCGGCGGCGCCCGGCCCCGGCGGGGCGGCCGCGGACCCCGCGCGGGCGGCGGTGCCGGCCCGCGGAGGCAAGGTCTTCGTCTGTCCCTGCGAGGACGTCACCTGGTCCGACGTGCGGCTCGCGGCCGCCGAGGGCTTCCGCGACGTCCAGACGCTCAAGCGCTACACCACCGCGACCATGGGACCCTGCCAGGGCGGGATGTGCTCGCGCAACCTCACCGAGCTGGCCGCGGCGGCGACGGGGAGCCCGGTCCCGGAGCTGGGGCTCACGACCCTGCGCCCGCCCGTGCTGCCCGTGCCCCTCGGGGCGCTGGCGGGGCCCAGCTTCATGCCGGTAAAGCGCACGCCCCTGCACCACCTGCACGTCTCGCTGGGCGCGCGGATGGTGGACGCCGGCGGCTGGCTGCGGCCCCACAGCTACGGCGACCCGGCCGAGGAGGCCGCCGCCGTGCGCGGGCGCGTCGGCGTCATCGACGTAAGCAGCCTGGGCAAGCTCGACCTGCGCGGCCCGGAGGCCCCGAGGCTGATGGACTTCCTTTACTCCAACATGATGTCCACCCTGCGGGTGGGGCGGGTCCGGTACGGGATCATGTGCATGGACGACGGGACCACCCTCGACGACGGCACCGTCGCCCGCCTGGAGGACGCCAGGTACCTGGTGACCACGACGACGGGCAACATCGAGCTGATCGAGCAGTGGTACCGGTGGTGGATGGAGACCCAGACGGGCATGGCGGCGCAGCTGGCGGACGTGACGGCCGGCCTCGCGGCCATCAACGTCGCCGGCCCCATGGCCCGCGCCACGCTCGGCGGCCTCACGGACGCGGACCTGTCGCCCGGGGCGTTCCGGTACATGCGCTCTGCGCGGGCCCGGGTGGCGGGCGTCGAGGCGATCCTGCTGCGCATCGGCTTCGTCGGCGAGACCGGGTGGGAGATCCACTTCCCCGCGGAGCACGCGGAGCACGTGTGGGGGCGGCTCGCGGAGGCGGGGCGGCCGCACGGCATCGCGCCGTTCGGCCTCGAGGCCCAGCGCATCCTGCGCCTGGAGAAGGGGCACGTGATCGTCAACCAGGACACGGACTCGGTGACGACGCCGCTGGAGCTGGGCATGGACTGGGCGGTCCGCTTCTCCAAGGAGGACTTCGTCGGCCGCGGCGGCCTCGCCTCGGTCGCCAGGCGCGGGCCGCGCCACCGCGTGGTCGGCTTCGCCATGGACCCCGAGAGCCCGGTGCCCCCGGACGGCGCCCCCGTGGTCGAGGACGGCTCGCCCGTCGGAAGGGTGACCAGCGGGCGGCGCAGCCCGACCGAGGGGCTGCCCTTCGGGCTGGCCATGGTCCCGCGCCGCCTGGCCAGCGACGGGGCGTCCGTGCGCATCCTGGTCGAGGGGGACCTGTGGCCGGCCCGGATACGGCTCGGGCCGCTGTACGACCCCGCCGGCAGCAGGCTGAGGGGATGAGCGCCGACCGGGCGCCGGTGGCGATGACCTGCGCGCACCACGAGCTGGTCGCCGGGGGCGCGCGGATGGGCGAGCGCGGCGGCTGGAGCGTGCCGCTCTCGTTCCGCGGCGCGGGCGCAGAGGCCACGGCCGCCCGCGCCGCGGCGGGCATGGCCGAGCAGGGCCACCTGGCCAAGATACGCGTCCAGGGACCGGGGTCCGGGGCCGTGCTGGCCGCCCTGGGCGCAGAGCCGCCCGTCGGCGCGACCGCCCCCCTCGAGGTGCCCGCGGGCGGGGCGGGAGTGCGGGTGGAGGCCGCGCGGCTGGCGCCGGACGAGGCCTGGATCACCGGCCCGCCCGGCAGCGCCGGCGCCCTGGCCGACGCGCTCGGCGGGATGGGGGGAGAGGCGGCGGTCTTCGACGTCACCGGCTCGCACGCCGGCATGCGCCTCGTCGGCCCGGCCTCGCCCCGGGTCATCGCCTCGCTGACCGAGCTCAACGTCCGCGACGGCGCCCTGCCCGACGGGGCGTGCGCCCAGACGATGGCGGCCGACGTGTACGCCCTGGTGGTGCGCGCAGACGCGGGGGGGCTCGCCTCGTACCGGCTCTTCTTCGGGCGCGAGTACGGCCTGTACGCATACGGGGCGGTGCTCGAGGCGGGCCGCCCCCTCGGCATGGAGCTGATCGGAGAGGAGGCCCTGGCGGCCCTGGGGTGCTCGACGTGATCGGACAGCTGCTGCGCAGGCAGGACTTCTTCCCGGCCCCCGAGCCCAGGGACCGCTACTCGGTCGCGATCGTGGGCGCGGGGGTCCACGGCCTTGCGACCGCCTATTACCTGGCGAGGCTGGGCGTGACCGACGTCGCCGTCCTCGACCGCGGCTACGTCGGCGGCGGGGGCAGCGCGAGGACCACCGCCATCCTGCGCGCCAACTACTACACCGCCGAGGCCATACCCTTCTTCCGCGAGAGCCTGAGGCTCTTCGACGACCTGTCCGCGGAGCTGGACCTCAACCTGCTGCACGAGCGCACCGGCCGCCTGGACCTGGGGCACTCGGAGTCCGCCGTCTACGGGCTGAGGACCCGCGCCGACTTCAACCGGCTGCTCGGGGTCGACAGCTACATGGTCGGGCCCGACGAGATCTCGGCGCTGGCCCCGGCGATGGACATGCGCCGCGGCAGGCTGATGCCCATCATCGCCGCCCTGTACCACCCGCCGGCCGGCATCATCCGCCACGACGCCGTCGTCTGGGGCTACGCGCGCGGGGCGGCGAGGGCCGGGGTGCACGTCCGGCCGTTCACGGAGGTGACCGCGCTCACCGTCCGGGACGGCCGCGTCCGCGGCGTGGTCACCCCCGGCGGACCCATAGCGGCCGACGTCGTGGTCAACGCGACGGCGGGGTGGGCCTCCACGATAGCCGGCATGGCGGGGCTGCGCCTCCCGATCGTCACGCACCCGCTGCACGTGGCGGTCTCCGAGGCCGTAAAGCCCTTCATCGACGTCTCGGTCTCCTCGGCGAACCTGCACGCCTACGTCTACCAGACCGGCCGGGGCGAGGTGGTGATGGGGGGCGGCGTCAACCCCTACCAGACCTACTGCATGCGCTCGGACTTCGAGGCCGTCAGCCACCTGGCCGCGAGCGTGCTCAAGCTGTTCCCGGGCCTGCGGGACCTGCGGCTGCTGCGGCAGTGGGCGGGGCTGTGCGACATGACGTCGGACTACGCCCCGATCATGGGCGCCGTCGAGGGGCTCGGCGGCTTCATGCTCAACTGCGGCTGGGGCACCTGGGGCTTCAAGGCCGCCCCGATGGCGGGGATGACGATGGCCGAGCTGATCGCCACGGGCGTCACCCCCGAGCCCATACGCCCCTTCGCGCTGTCGCGCTTCTGGGAGGGGCGGCTCCTCAACGAGCGCGCCTCGGCCCCCGCCGCGGCGATCCGCTAGCGCGACGCCCGGAGGGCCGAGAGCTCCTCCCTGAGCGCGGCGACGTCCGCCCCCCTTCCCTCGAGGAACGAGACGTCGGACGCGGCGAGGTCGTCGCGCCCGAGCGCGGTGAGCGCCCGCGCGCGGTGCGCGTAGGCGTCCAGGCGCTCCGGGTCGACCCCGATCGCGTGGTCGAAGTCCGCCACCGCCGCCCCGTGGTCCCCGAGGCCGTGGAACGCGACCCCGCGGTTGACGTAGGCCGACAGGTAGCCCGGGTCCAGCTCGATCGCCCGCCCCAGGTCCTCGACGGCGCCGGAGAAGTCGCCGGCCCGGACGCGCGCCGCGCCCCTGTCGCCGTGCGCGACGGCGAGGGCGGGGTCCAGCGAGATCGCGGCGTCGAGGTCCGCGATGGCGGCCGCGGCGTCCCCGAGGTTCAGGTGCGCGAGGGCGCGGCTGTGGTGGGCCTCGGCCCGGCCGGGCTGGATCGCGAGCACGGCGGTCAGGTCCCGGATGGCGCCGTCGAAGTCCCCGAGGTTGCCCAGGGCGCCGCCGCGGTTGTAGTAGGCGTCGGCGTACAGAGGGTCGATCGCCAGCGCTGCGCCGTAGTCGCGCGCAGCGGCCTCCCAGTCGCCCAGCAGGCCGTGGGTGACGCCCCTGTTGAAGTAGCTGGACGCGGTGCGGGGAGAGAGGCGGATCGCCTCGCCGTAGTCGGCTAGCGCGCTCTCGTAGTCGTGCAGGCCGCGGTGGGCGTTCCCGCGGTTGTTGTAGGAGGGGACGTAGGAGGGATCGATCGCCAGGGCGCGGTCGTAGTCGTCTATCGCCCACGCGAAGTTGGCCAGGGCCTGCCAGGCGCTGCCGCGGTTGTCGTAGGCGAGCGCGAACTCCGGGGCGAGCTCGACGGCGCGGTCGAAGTCCTCGATCGCGCGCCGAAAGCTCCCGAGCCGCACGTAGGCCAGGCCCCGGTCGTTGTAGGCCACGGCGAGGCCGGGGTCGAGCCCTATCGCCCGGTCCAGGTCCGCTATCGCCATCTCCCAGCGGCCCAGCTCGTAGTGGGCGAGGCCCCGGTTGCGCAGCATCGCCGCGTCCGGCCCTGCGATCTCGATGACCATGTCGAAGTCCGCCACCGCCTCCTCGAAGCGCCCCAGGTTGCCGTGCGACGCCCCGCGCCGAAGGTAGGCGTCCGTCATCGCCGGGTCGAGCCTGATCGCCGCGCCGTAGTCCCCGATCGCCTCCTCGAGATTGCCCAGCCGCCTGTTGGCGTTGCCGCGGTGGTAGTGGGCCTCGGCGTTGCCGGGCTCGATCGCGATCAGCCGGTCCAGCACCTCGATCGAGCTGGCGAAGTCCCGCTGCTCCTGGAAGCGCCGGGCCGAGAGCATCAGCCTGTTGACGACCGCCCCGTCGCCCTCCATGAGCCGGTCCCCGCCGGGGGTGGCGGCCGGCTGGGCCGGGGCCCCGCCCCCCCCGCAGGCGACGGCGGCGCACAGCGCCGAGGCCGCCAGCGCCGCCCACGCGGCCCCGCGCAGCGCGCTCATCCGGCGTCCGCCGCGGGCTCGACCACCTCGATCACCCTGTCCGCGGCGACGTCGGTGAGGACCTGCTCGGTCCCGCTGGGCCAGATGATGCGGATCTCGTCGGCCGAGTCGTCGGCGCCGAGGCCGAACTCGACGTCGATGCTGTCCTGCGAGAGGTAGCTCCCCCCGGCGTACACCTCGCGGACCTGGACCGAGGGCCCGGCGGCCGGATCGGGCCGCGCGGTGAGGAAGACGCGGGCCCCCACGCCGTCCGCGTTGCTCCCCGTCCCGTCGACGGCCATGCGGCCGCGCAGGCGGAGCGTGAGCCAGTGCGCGTCCCCCCCGCCGTTGAGCCAGACGAAGACGGGCCCGGGCGCGGCGGCCAGGCTCTCGGGCCCGCCCGTCGTCCAGACCGTCCCGCTGGAGTTGGTGCCCACCAGGTCGACGTAGCCGTCGCCGTCTAGGTCGCCGTGGGCGAGCCCCTTGCCGTTCTCGTGGAACCTCGGGGCGATGCGCTGGGCCACCGCGTCGAAGCGCGGGTCGGCGGGATCGAGCACCGAGTAGTCCACCCCGGCTATGTCCAGCAGCCGCGCCCGGACGGTCACGTCCTCGAGGCTGCCCGCACCGTCGTTTCGCATCATCCTCCCGACCCCGGGGTACACGTCCCCGCCCGGGCCGGCCCCGCTGTTCTTGTTGGAGCCCAGCCAGTACAGGTCGACGTCCCCGTCGTTGTCGAAGTCGAAGAAGGTGGTGCCGAAGCCGAAGTCGTAGGCGGCCAGGCCGCCGGGGACCGGCAGCGTCGGGTGGATCCGCGACGGGTCCAGCGCGTCGGGCGCGAGGATGGGGCTGCGAAGGACGTCCACCTCGCCGCCCACCTCGACGAGGATCCCGGAGATCCCCAGGCCGCCGAGCTCACCGGGGCCGTCGTTTCGGAGCAGGAAGTTGGCGCACGTGCCCCAGCTGAAGCGCTGCAGGTACTGGCACGAGCCGGTGGGGTTGTCCTGCGGCTTCCTGATCATCGCGTGGGAGCCGATGTTGGTGACGAACACGTCGAGGTCTGCGTCCCCGTCGTAGTCCCCGAGCGCGAACCCCATCCAGGCCCCGGAGACGTCGAGGCCGAGCGCCTCCCCCACCTCGGTGAACGCCACGCGCCCGCCCTCGGTGTCGTTGCGCATCACCTTGAGCGTGTCGCCGTCGTCGGCGACCAGCAGGTCCGGGTCGCCGTCGTCGTCGAAGTCGAAGAACAGCGTGGAGTGGGTCTGGGGCGCGGGCTCCCCGACCCGGTTGCCGAGCCGGTCGCGGCTGGTGGGGTCCCACCCCTCGAAGAGCTCGCCCGTCTCCGGGTCCTCGAAGAGGATCGGGCGGCCCGCCGGGTCCAGCATCCGTATCTGGTCGCCCGCCACGCCGGCCTCGCGGGCGATCTCGGTGAAGGTCATGTCGCCTTCGTTCATGTACAGAGCGTTGAGGTGCCCCGGGTGGTGGGGTCCGGCGAAGGAGCGGAAGTCGTGGGCGCCGAGGTTGGCGACGAGCAGGTCCAGCCAGCCGTCGCCGTCGACGTCCGCGCACGAGACGGTGGTCGCCGAGCGCAGGTTCCGTGCCTCCCCGAACGCCCGGTCGGAGACGTCGGTGAAGGTGCCGTCGCCCTCGTTGCGGAGCAGGTGGTCGGCGTTGCCCTGGCCCTCGGACGGGGACCGGAAGCCGAGCTGGTCCTCGGGGTCGCCCCAGGCCGAGACGTAGAGGTCCTGGTACCCGTCGTTGTCCAGGTCGCAGGCCATCGCGCCGGTGCTGTGGCTGTCCGTAAGGGCCACCCCGGCGCGGGCGGCGACGTCCCGGAACCGGCCGGTGCCGTCGTTCTCATAGAGGCGGTTGGGGTGTCCGCCCTTCTGGGTGACGTACAGGTCCAGGTCCCCGTCGCGGTCGAAGTCGAACACCGCCACGCCCGGGCGGTCGTTCCAGTTGTCGGGCCCCTCGCTCAGCGCCGACGCCGACACCTCCTCGAACGGGGTGACCGGATCGCGCCGCTCCAGCGGCACGCCGCCGTCCTGCGCGGACGCCGGGGCCTGCGGCTCCGCGGGCGCCGGGGTCGCGGCCGCGTCCGCCATCTCGAAGGTCGGGCGTATCGCCAGGTCGTCCCGCGGCGCGTCGCCGCCGCCGCAGGCGGCCAGCGCGGCGCAGGCCAGCGCGGCCAGCGCGGGGAGGGAGCGACGCCCCCGGATCAGCTGGCGCCGCCCCCGCGTCGGCGCGCCAGCACCAGTGCGACCGCCGCGACCAGCGCCGCCGCCGCTCCGCCCAGGGCGCCGCCCAGGACCGACATGGCGACCGTTCCGGGCCCGCCCCCGGCACCGCGGGCCGGGTCGATGACGACGCCGGGCGCGTCCTCGGGAAGGATCTGCAGCGTCTTTATGAACTCGACCACCGCCGCCTGGTCCTCCGGGGAGAGGCGCTCGTAGGCCATGCGCTGGTCGAGGGCCTCGCCCCCGTGCAGCAGGATCGCCTCCGATATCAGGGTCGCGCGCCCGTGGTGCAGGAACGGGGGCTCCGAGGCGACCCCCCACAGCTTGCGGGTGAGCCACTCCTCGGTGGGAATGCCGTTCTGCGGCGCGGCCTCGTTGTCGAGGGCCGGACCCATGTCGTGGCGCTTGAGGTCTGTGAAGGCGGGCACCAGCATCGACCCGTCTTCCTCGAGCTCGAGGAACGGGCCCGGGCCGTCCGACGCCAGGTCTATCGACAGCGGGCGGGACACGTCGGAGAGCTTGAGCTTGCCGGGCGGGTTGAACGGGTTGGGCTCGGTGAAGAACGGGCTCTCCAGCCTCAGCGTCTGGCGGTGGCAGGCGGTGCAGCCGATGGACTCGAAGAGCTCCTCGCCCCGGCGGGCCGCCGCCCGGGCCTCCGGGTCCGATGGCATCACCTGCCCGGGCACCGGGAGCGTGGCCATGAACGCGACCACCGCGGTCAGGTCGCCGCGGGAGAGCTCGTCGGCGTAGCCGTCGCCGTCGGCGTCTATCCCGTCGCGGAAGCGCTCGGTCGCCTGCATCCCGTGGTGGCTGTTCATGCCCTTTACCGCGAACTCCCTGAGGGAGACTATCGCCCCCTTCTGGTGGAAGGGCTTGATGATCAGGTCCGAGTCCACGCCCTCGACGCCGGACGAGTCTATCGTGCCGTCGGGCCGGACCGTGATCGACCCGAAGTCCACCCCCTTCGTGGACAGGGCCACAGTGACCTCCCGGCCGCTCTCTCGCGCCTCCCGCAGCGCCTCGTCCCGGGCGCCCTGGAGGTCGAAGGTCATCTCGCGCGAGAGCATCTCGATCATCCCCGCACCGAACAGGCTCACGGAGTTTCTCTCGAGGCCCGCGGTCGCCAGCGTCAGGTCCGCGAAGCCGTCGCCCTCGCCGCCCGAGAAGTCGACGAACGGGATGTTCTCGGCGTCGACGAAGACGTTGGTGATGTTGTCGCCCGCCCCGCCCGTGCGCGGGATGTTGTGGCACGCGGCGCAGGAGTTCGCGTCCGGGCCGGAGATCCGGTTGAAGTTGTCCGGGAACTGCCGCCTCGCGCGGAACGGGCTGTCGCCCACCCCGGTCGTCTCGGGACGCCCCGCCCCGTCGAGCGTGTTGAACTGGGCGGTGAAGAGCAGCTCGCCGTGCGCCACCAACTCCTCCAGGCCCACCTTCCCTCCGTCTATGTCCGCCTGGCTTATGTGCGAGCCGACGGCGGGCGCATCGCCGATCACCGCGCGGGGGGCAGCATCGGGAGCCGGGGAGCCGGAGCACGCCGCCGCCAGCAGGAAGAGGGCGAGCGCGAGCGCGGCGGGGCCGGCGGACCTCGCGGCGGGCTTTGGGTGGGGGGTGGTGGATCGGCTTGCCATGGACGCTCGGCGCGCGCAGGGCGGCGCGGCCCGCCGCGCAGCAGGGGCCTGATGCATCCAGTCTAGCACACGGCCGGGCACCTACCGGCGCCCGCGCGGCCCGGCCCGGGGGAGTTCGCACGCGGGCGGGGCCGTCGAAAAAGAGAGGGGCCCGCGGCCGGTCTGGCCGCGGGCCCCCTTGATCCCTATGAGGGGACGACTCTCCCGCTACCGCTCAATCCAAGTGTTGACGTAGAACGGGATGGCCTTGACCTCAAAGCCCTTGAGGTCGTTGGTGTGGGGCACGATCGGGAAGAACTGCCCCAGGGAGAGGGAGGTGACCTTCCGCCATCGCTGGGTCTGGATCTCCTCCACGATCTCGAACCGCTTGCCCGCGTCGGTCTCCCTGACGAACTCAAGCTGCAGGTTGATCAGGTCCTCGTCGCGGATGATGAAGTCCAGCGTGCCGGAGATCAGGTGGTCCTGGATCGGGTTCCCGCAGCACCAGTGCGAGTACCAGTCCGTCGCCAGGCTGTACGAGTCCGTGTTGCCGAACATCGACGTGACGGTCGCCCAGTCCAGGGCGGGCATCTCGACCGCGTAGCCGATCTCCTCCATCACCGACTTGAGCACTGGACCGAGCGGCGTGATCGTGCCGTAGTCCGTCGGGTTCAGGATGACGGCGGTCTCGCCGGCGTAGTCCGACTCGTTCAGCAGCTGCTGCGCGAGCGCCATGTTGTTGACGTCGTAGCCGATGGTCGTGCTCGAGCCGTCGGCGAGCTCGATGTCGAACCTGGCGCCGATGTCGGTCTCCAGGGGAGTGCCGCACCAGTACAGCGCCGGGCAGGTGATCCACAGGTCGTTCGGACCCAGGGCGAACATGAAGTCCTCGACGTCGATGCCGGTCATCAGGGCCTGGCGACCCTTCAGGTAGCTGAACGGCGGGATCTGCGGGTTGAGGTAGACGTTCGAGCGGTTGCCCGGCTTGTAGAGGGCAACGCCGATGTCCGGGTTGTCCGTGAGGCGCTGGAAGAAGTCGAAGGCGGCTCCGTCCACAACGTCCCACTCGCCGGTCTCAAGGCCCGCGATCTTCGTCTCCTCGTCCGGAATCTCGAGGAAGGTCAGCGTGTCCAGGTAGGCGATGTTCTCGCCCGCGTACGCGCCGGGTGTGCTCTTCTCGGTCCTGGACTCGAACTCGTCGTGGCGCTCGAGGACGACCTTGTCGCCCTGCAGCCACTCGACGAACCGGTAAGCGCCCGTCCCGATGTTCTGGGGCGTGGGCTCGGTGAACGGCGTCGCGGCCATCTCACCCGGGATCATCGGCATCAGGCCGTGCGGGATGCCCAGGATGAAGATCACGGCGCCCAGGGGCTCGTCGAACGTCCAGGTGAACGTGGTGTCGTCCACCGCCTGCAGCGCGTCGTCGTCCGTGAACCGGCGCACGATGCCCGCCGCGGGCGTGCCGGCGTCCCTCCATCGGTTGATCGACGCGATGGCGTCGTCCGACGTGAAGGGGCTGCCGTCGTGGAACTCGATGCCAGAGCGCAGCGTGAATGTGTACTCGGTGCCGTCCGCGTTGGTCGAGAACGACTCGGCCAGCCTGGGCTGGGCCTCAAGGTTCCCGTCCCAGCCGTACAGCCCCTCGTAGATCTGCGAGGCCACCGCGTTCACCACGTAGAACAGCGAGAACACGGGGTCCAGCGTGCTAATGGAGCCCTGGGAGACTATCCTCAGGTCGCCGCCGAACTGCGGGCCGGTCATTCCAACGTCGGGAGTCGGGGTGGCCACGAGGATCTTCTCGGTCTCGACCTCGATCTCGACGATCTTCTCGACCTCGACCTCGACGACCTTCTCGGTCTCGACCTCGACGACCTTCTCGACCTCGACCTCGACGATCTTCTCCTCGACCACCGGCACCTCTACGATCTTCTCCACGACCTCGGTCTCGCCTGCGCACGCGGCGGCAGCGACGAGCCCGGCGATCGCGGACAAGACGAAGGGTATCGCCAAACGTCTCATTTCTTCCTCCGTCCAACTTTGGATTCCTAACCGCTGCCGATGGAGCGACCCGGCTGGGCCGGCACACGCGGCTACGGCGGCACTCCCTGTGCCTAGACCGGCGTACGATACAAGCCACACCGCCCGCTGTCAACCCCGAACCGGGCGCCGCGCATTGACGGCGGGCCGCGCGGCCCGGGGGCCCGGGCCGATCCGGCCGGCCGCGCCCGCCGACGGCCGTCCCACCCCGCGCGCGCCGCTCCGGCGACGGCCCCCGGCGGGACGCCCCGTCCGGGCCGGCGTGCGCACCGCCCGCATGTCCTCGCCTGGCGCCGGCGGCGCATGCGGCCCCGGCCGCCGTCAGCCGCGGGCCGCACGGTACAGGGGCGCGTCAAATTGACTGTCCGCCGCGCCCGCTGCTAGAATCTCGCCCACCTTGAAGGCGGGCCCGCCGCCCCGATGCACTCGGGCTCGTCCGGCCGGGCAGGCGTCCCCGCGATCCCTCCCGACGGGCAGGACTATGGAGGTCCCGATGACTAAGCTGGCTGCCGGCACCGTGTTCACCCTCGCCCTGGCGCTCGCCCTGTCGGCGGGCTGCGGGGGCGGCGAGGAGGAGTCGGAGTCACCCCAGGTGCTGGTCCAGGCCCCGGGCTCAAAGTCCGCCGAGGACGAGCAGGCCAAGCTCGAGGCGAAGACCGCCGGGCGGCTCACCGAGCCCCGCGTCTACCACACCGCGACCAAGCTGACCGACGGCCGGGTGCTGGTCGTCGGCAGCAAGGGGCCCGGCACCATGTCCATGCCCGGCCCCCCCATCGGCACCGCCGAGATCTTCGACCCGACCATGGGCGACTGGGTCTCGACCGCCGCCATGAGCAAGGGCCGCGAGCACCACGACGCCGAGCTCCTCGCGGACGGCCGCGTCCTGGTGACCGGCGGCCGCGGACCCATCTCCTTCCTGTTCTCGACCGAGATCTACGACCCGGCCTCCGGCGCCTGGACAGTCTCCGCGCAGATGAACGGCGCGCGGATGCACCACGACATGGCGCTGCTGGACGACGGCCGCGTGCTGGTCGTCGGCGGCAAGATCGCCACGTACCTGGACACCTCGGAGCTCTACGACCCCGCGTCCGACGCCTGGAGCGACGGCGGCTCGATGTCGAGCAAGCGCGCCTGGCTGCGGGCCACCCGCCTGCAGGACGGCCGCGTCCTGGTAAGCGGCGGCAAGCGGGCCGGCATGCAGGCCGTGGCCGATGTCGACATCTTCGACCCGTCCGACGACAGCTGGACGGCCGCGGCGAGCCTGCTGACCGCACGCAGGTCCCACACCTCGACCCTGCTGCCCGACGGCCGCGTGCTGGTGGTGGGCGGGTACGGAGCGGACAAGGAGCCCATCAACACCTCCGAGATCTACGATCCGGCGGCCGACGCCTGGACCGCGGCGGGCTCGCTCCAGCACCCCCGCGCAGACCACACGGCCACGCTGGTGGGCGAGGGCGACGGGTTCGTGCTCGTTGCGGGCGGGCTGGGCGAGTTCACCCTGGCCGAGAAGTTCGACATCGCCGCCGGCGCATGGGTCACGGCGGGCAACCTCAACCTCGCCCGCAACCTGCACACGGCGGCCCTGCTCGACGACGGCACGGTGATGGTCACCGGCGGCTTCGACGGCGGCCAGTTCGGCGGCCGGTCCGACTCGGTGGAGATCTACGACCCGTCCAACGACGTCTGGGCGACCGTCGGCGGCGAGACTGTGGGCAGCGACGGCAGGGAGTAGCACCGGACCGGCCGCCGGCGGCGGCGGCCGGGCACCTCCCGCAGCCCTGCGGGCACGACGGGCCGGGGTAACCGGCGGCCTCGACGGCGGGCGGTCCGACCCGTAGAGACCCGCGAACCGTCCGGCCGCGTTCGGGCGACCGCCGGCACCGAGACCGCGGGCAGCGACGGCGGGGAGCGGCACAGGTCTTGCCGCCGCCGGCGGCCCCCCGCATCCCGCGGCCCCGCGGGGGCCACAGGCCGGCGCCGCCGCCGGCCCCCCAGTCCGGGGGCCGCGCACCAGGCCAAGCGCACTCCTCGGGCCCCACGATCGCCATCCCCGCGGGCCGCGCCACCCGAACAGGGCAGGCCCCCCGGTGAAACTGCGAGCGGCCGCAACCCCCTGCTCCCGACGAATTCGACCGCGCCGGCGCTGGAGCCCGGCGACCGCGGTCCGCGCCCTCCGGGGCAGCGTCTCCCGGACGCCCGCGGCGACGACGCGTGCGGCGCGCGCAATCCGGGACCCCTCCCGGCCTTCGACGCGCCCGGGCGGGGAGGGGGCGGGTGGCACGTGGGGGCAGGGCCTGCCTAGCCCGGCCGGGGGTCTCCGGGCGGGCATCCGGTCGGGCCGTCCGGCGTAGCCCGCATGCACATATATCGCATGCCCGTATATCCCCCATATAAGGAAAGGGCCCCGGACTCTCGCCCGGGGCCCCTTCGTCTCAGACTGCCGTCGGTCCTAGCGCTCCAGCCAGGTGTTGACGTAGAACGGGATGGCCTTGACCTCGAAGTTCTTCAGGTCGGCCGTGTGCGGGTAGATGCTGAAGAACTGCCCGAGAAGGATGCTGATGACCTCCTCGTACATGTTCCTCTGGAGCTGCTCGACCAGGGCGAAGCGCTCCGCCTGGTCGGTGGCCTGCGCGTAGGCGACCCTCAGCTCCACGCCCTCCTCGTTGACGGGGTGCCTTCCGGGCACGCCGTCTCGGTTGGGCCAGGCGATCGGGTCATCGCAGCACCAGTGCACGTACCAGTCCGTGAACATGTGGTAGGTGTCGGTCTGGGCGAACCGGCCCACGATCGTGGCCCAGTCCAGCGCCGGCATCTCGATGTTGAGGCCGATGTCCTCCATCTGCGCCTTGAGCACCACACCGGTCGGCGTGATCGTGCCGTAGTCGGTGGGGTTGAGGAGCACGACGGTCTCGCCGTCGTAGTCCGAGGCGGCCAGCAGCTCCCTGCCGAGATCCGGGTTGGCCTGGTTGTAGTACTCGGCGGCCTCGAATGTCTCCAGCGGCGTGCCGCAGTAGTAGATGGCCGGGCAGAGCGTCCACAGGTTGGAATCGCCGAGCGAGAACATGACCGCCTCGATGTCGACCGCGGCCTGGACCGCCCTGCGGGCGCTGAGCTGCGCGTCGGTGAGCACCAGGCTCTCGTTGCCGAACGGCGGGTTGTTCGGGCTGATGTTCATCGCCGAGCGGTGTCCGGGCTTGTAGAGCGGGACGACGACGTTGGGATCGTCGGTCAGCGGCTGGAAGAAGTCGAAGGCCGCTCCGTCAACCACGTCCCACTCACCGGTCTGCAGGCCGGCGATCTTGGTCTCCTCGTCGGGGACCTCGAGCCAGATCAGCTTGTCAAGGTAGGCGATGGACTGGCCGATCATGTGGTCGGCGGGCTCGCTCCTGGGCAGGTAGCCCTCGTGGCGCTCGAGCACCACCTGGTAGCCCTGGTCCCAGCGCACGAGCCTGTAGGGCGAGGAGCCTATGTACTCGTTCGCGCCCTCCGTGACCTCGGTCGTGCCGGCGATGCGCTCGGGCATGACGAACGGGCCCCAGTGCGGGGGCGAGACCGACGGGATGACGCCGCCGTACGGCTGGTTCATGCGGATCTCGAAGGTGAGATCGTCTATTGCGAGGAACGGCTCCTCCGCCGTGAAGTCGCGCATGAGCGTGGCGCGGGCGGAGCCGCCGGGCAGCCAGCGCTTGAGCGATGCGACCACGTCCGCCGACGTGACGGGCTGGCCGTCGTGGAAGGTCATGCCGTCGCGGAGCGTGAAGGTGTACACCTTCTCGTCATCGCTGACGCTCCAGCTGTCGACCATCCTCGGACCCGGAGTGAGCTCGGAGCTCCAGCCTAGCGGGGTCTCGTAGAGGTGCTGGCCCACGGCCACCACCACGTAGAAGGGGGACCACACCGAGTCCAGCGTCGCGATGCTGGCCTGGGAGACGATGCGGAGCGTGCCGCCGAAGCGCGGGGTCCCGGCGGGCGGAGGAGTGGGAGTCGCGACCTCGAGCTTGGTCTGGATCTCGACCCTCTCGACCTCGACGACCTTCTCGACCTCTACCTCGACGACCTTCTCCACCTCGACGACCTTCTCGACCTCTACCTCCACCTCCCTCTCGACCGTCACCACCTTCTCAACCTCCACCACTTCCTTCCTCTCCACCTCGACCGGTACCTCCACCTCGACCGGTACCTGGACCTCCTTGACCACCTCGACGACCTTCTCGACCTCGACGATCTCGGGGTCGCTGGCGCCGCAGGCGGCGAAGATCGCCGCCCCGAGGGCGGACAGGATCAAGCCTAGGGCTAACCGTCTCATCGTGAACCTCCCCAATGGTTCCTGCACGGACACCGGTCCAGCGGCTCGGCCGAGGTGCGTACGCGCCTGTGCACAGGCTTGCGGACGCACATCACCCACCCCGCGGGGCAGTGCGTGAGAATTGCGCGGAACCTTACCACCACGGGCCCGGGCAAGTCAAATCTTTTTCCGGGTGAACAGGCGTTCGCGCCGCCCGTCGCCGCGCCGCGCCCCCCGGCGCCCGGGCCCCCGCGGAGCGCCGCGCTCAAGGCTGTACAATCCACGCCATACGCGCCGCCCGCCGCCGGGCGGGAGGGCGCCGACCGGAGGCACGACCATGGACTGGATTGACGCGCACGTCCACATCTGGACCCGGGACACCGGCTCCTACCCGAGGCGCGACCGCTACCCCGTGCCCGGGGGCACCGACGTCGCCAAGGTCGAGGCCAATCCGCCGCACTTCCCGCCGGAGGAGCTGCTCGCCGAGGCGCGCCCGTTCGGCGTCGCCCGGATCGGCCTGGTCCAGATGTCCTTCTACGGAACGGACAACAGCTACATGATCGACGCCATCGAGCGCTGGCCCGATGTCTTCCGGGGCTTCGGCTACGTCGATCCGGAGGCCGGCGGCGTGGGCGACCGGATGGCGGCGCTGCTGGAGCGAGGCGTCACCGGCTTTCGCATAGTGCCCGAGGACGAGGTGGCGGACAGGTGGCTGCGGACCCCGGGCTACGGGGAGATGTTCTCCGCCGCCGCCCAGACGGGCCAGGCCATGTCCTGCCTGGTCAACGCCGACGCGCTGGCGGAGGTGGACCGCATGTGCTCAGAGCATCCCCGCACCAGCGTGGTCATCGACCACCTCGGGCGCATCGGGGCCGGCGGACCGATACCCGACTCCGAGGTCGAGCTGCTGTGCTCGCTCGCCCGCCACGAGGGCGTGACCGTCAAGGTCTCCGCCTTCTACGCGCTGGGGCGCGAGCGCCACACCCACGGCGACCTCGTCCCGTTCATCAGGCGGGTGTACGACGCCTTCGGACCGGACCGGCTGATGTGGGCCAGCGACGCGCCGCCGGCGCTGATCGACGAGACCTACGAGGAGCAGATCTCGCTGGTGCGCGACCGCCTCGACTTCCTGTCGGACTCGGACCGCGAGCGGATCATGCGAACGACGGCCGAGCGGGTGATCTTCTTCCGCTAGGCGGGGTGCCGGTGAGGATAGGGGCCGTCTTCCCGCAGACCGAGATCGGGCCCGACCCGGGCGCGGTGCGCGAGTGGGCACAGGCCGCGGAGGCGCTCGGCTACGACCACGTGGCGATCTTCGACCATGTGCTGGGCGCGGGCCGGGCCGGCCGGCCGGGCTGGGGCGGCATGTACGACAGCGCCGACCAGTTCCACGAGCCGTTCGCGCTGATGGGCTTCCTCGCCGCGGTGACGCGCCGCATCGAGCTGGCCACCTCGATACTGGTCCTGCCCCAGCGCCAGGCGGCCCTGGCCGCCAAGCAGGCCGCGGCCGTGGACGTGCTCAGCCGCGGACGGCTGCGGCTGGGGGTCGGGTCCGGATGGAACCGAGTCGAGTTCGAGGCGCTCGGGGCCCGGTTCGCCGGGCGCGGCGAGGCGCTCGAGGAGCAGGTCGCGCTCATGCGGGCGCTGTGGACGCGGGACGCGGTCACCTTCGAGGGGAGGTGGCACCGCGTCGCCGGCGCCGGGATCAGTCCCCCGCCCGTCCGCCGCCCCATACCGGTCTGGCTCGGAGGGGGCGCGGACCGCGTGCTGCGCAGGGTCGGGCGCATCGCCGACGGCTGGTTCGCCAACACGTCTCGCAGGACCGCAGAGCGCGTCGGCGTGCCGCCGTTCACCCCCGACGGGTGCGGCCGCGAGCGCCTGGGGCTCATCGCTCGCTCGGCCCGCGACGCCGGCCGCGACCCGGCCCGGATCGGGGTGGAGGTGCGCATCGAGCTGGCCGCGGGCGGCGTCGAGGCGGCCGCGGCGGAGCTCGGGCGCTGGCGCGCCTTCGGGGGCGTCACGCACGCACAGTTCGGCACCATGCGCGCGGGCCTGGACGGACCCGGCGGGCACGTCCGGGCGCTCGAGCGGTTCATGGATGCGGCGGGCGGATAGCGTGCGGGGCCGGCGCTGGCCGACCCCTCCCGCCGGGCGCCGGGGGGGCGCATGAGCGACGCCGACGCCCTGGAGCGGGAGTTTCGATCGGGCCGGTTGCTGCCGCCCCGCCCGGACGTCCTCAACCTGGTCGACCTCGCGAACGCCGCGTCCTCCCTGGTCTGCGCGCGGAGCCGCCCGCTGGCCGGCGGGGCTGAGCGGCTGGCCGGGATGATCGGGCCCGCGGACCACCTGGTGCTCGTCGCCGCGGACGGGCTCGGCACGGCGCTGGTCGAGTCCCTCGAGCCGGGCGGCTTCATGCGCCGCCACCTGGCGGCGAGCCTCCGCACGACCTTCCCCTCCACCACGGCGGCCGCCCTCACCTCCCTCGCGACCGGCGAGTGGCCCAACCGCCACGCGGCGCTCGGCTGGTACACCTACATCCCCGACGTCGGGTCGGTCGCGACCATCCTGCGCTTCGTCCGCTCGTCCGACGGGGCATCGCTCTCCGACCTCGGCCTGTCCGTGAACCGGGCGCTGCCCGCGCCCCCCATCGCATCCGCCGCGGGCAGGCCGCTGCTGTCGCTCATGCCCGCGGAGATAGCCGACAGCGCCTTCTCCAGGTACGTGGGCGGGGGAAGGCCCGCGACCGGCTACGACTCCCTGGACGAGGCGGCGGCGTGCATCGTCGCCGCGGTGCTGTCCGCCCCCGGGCCCACCCTCACCCACCTCTACGTGCCGCACGTCGACACGGCGGGGCACTCGGCGGGGTTCTCGAGCGGCGCGACGCTGGAGGCGGCGGCCGCGCTCGAGCGGACGCTGGAAGGGCTTGCCGACGGGCTCTCGGGCCGCGCGCGGCTGGTCGTGACCGCCGACCACGGGGGCCTCGATGCCGCCGCGGACAGGGTTCACGTCCTGCGGGCCTCCGACCCGCTGGCGCGCATGCTGCGGAGCGAGCCCAGCGGCGACAGCCGCGTGGCCTACTTCCACGTCGGCCGGGGGCGCGAGCCCGAGTTCGAGGACGCGTTCCGCGAGCGGCTCGGCGGCCGGTTCTTCCTGCTGACCGCCGGGCAGGCCGAGCGGATGCGGCTGCTCGGCCCGGGGCCCCTCTCCGCGGAGGTGCGCCGGCGGGTGGGCACGTTCGTCGCCGTGTCCCGGGGCGCAGACGTGATGGTCTACGAGCGGTCGCCCGGCGGCCGTGGCGAGCCCCCCGCCGGGCACCACTCAGGGCTCACGCCGGCCGAGATGCTCGTGCCGCTGATCTTGGCCTAGCGTCGCGGGCCCAACCGGGCGGGACCGCGGGGCCCGTGCGCCGCCCATCTCGCCTCCGCAACCGCGGCCGGGGGCGCGGCGGCCCGGGCCGCTAGGCGCCGACGCGGTAGACGCTCTCCATGCGGACGCCGGTGACGACCCGGACGTAGCCGCTGAGCATCCCGTCGAGCTCCGGGTCGCCCGTGTCGACCAGCAGCGGCCTTCCCCTGAGCGCGGCCAGCTTGGTAGTCGTGGCGACCACCATCACCGAGCCCACGCCGGCCGCGCGGATGGCGGCCGGGCTGATCTGCTGGTTGCCCCGTCCGAAGATGTGGCCCTGCCCCCCTATGGGGGTGACGACGATCGCCGCCCCGCCCGCGCCCGAGCGCACCGCATCCTCGACCTCGGCGGACCCGACGTCGCGCCCGAGGATGCGCCCGCCCCGGTACAGGTCGACGCCCAGCAGCGTCTTGTCCACCCCGAGCTCGCGCGCGATCGCCCGGACCGTCGTGCCCGGGCCCAGAACGTAGAGGCGGTCCGGTTCGACCCTCGAGGCGACCTCGGCCGCGACCGCGGCCGCCGCGGCCTCGTCGGAAGGCTCGCTCCCGGACTTGGCGCCCTGCACCAGCGCCCGCAGGTAGGGGACCATCATGTACCCGTAGAGCGACGCCGACACCGAGCCGGCGCGGAAGGCCTCCTCGTCGATGTCCATCACCTCCGCCTCGCGCAGCGGCAGGTCGCGCTCCAGCAGGTACCTGGCGGCCAGGGCGCCGGCGGCCATCGGGCTGGTCGCGTACACGGCGGAGTGCATCTTGACGCCGGCGGGTATCCCCACGACGGGCACGCGGTCGGCGACGGCGCCGTGCATGTCGCGCGCCGTCCCGTCGCCGCCGGCGAAGAGGATCAGTTCGACCCCCGCGGCCTCCATCGCCCGCGCCGCGCGCACGGTGTCCTCGGCGCAGGTCCGCTCCGCCCGCTCGCCAACGACGGCGGCGCTCGCCCCGGCCCGCGCGGCCGCCTCCGCGCCCATGTCCCCGGGGGCGGCCAGCACCGCGACAGCGTCCCCCGCCGTCCGCAGCAGCCCCTCGAGGGCGGTCCGCGCGCGGCCGGGAGCCTCGGGCCTCCCCCCCCTGCGGAGCGCCTCGCGCACGATCCGGGCCGAGTCGGTGCCCTTGAGGCCGACGCGCCCGCCCATGCCCGCGATGGGGTTTACGATCAGGCCGAGCCTGGCCCTCTCCACCTCCCGCTCTCCGCTGACCGGCGGGTCCGGGTCAGCCCCTCTTGCGCCTGTAGGCGCGCCAGGTCATCGCCCACCTGTCCGGGTCGTCGAACTGGCCGGCGGGCAGCTGGTCGGTCGCCGACCTGTAGGGCGCGCCCTTGAGGGTCTCGGGATCGGAGTAGGCCTCGTCGGAGATGGCCCCGAGCGCCGCGGCGTACTCGTCGAGCTCGTCCAGCGAGAGCGACTCGGTGGGCTCGAGGGTCATCGGCTCGTCGACGAGCCTAGGGACGTGGCTCTCCATGTAGGTCTGCAGGCCGAAGTCGGCCATCCTGCGCGCCAGGTCCGACGTCGTAAGCCCGGTCTCCTCGCAGAGCCTCGCCCAGCTGTAGCGCACCTGCTCGAGCCTCGGGACCGACGGGTCCCAGGGGAGCTCGACGCCCCTGATGCGGGCGATCTTGGTCGCCAGGTAGTTGTTGTTGATGACCGCGGTCTCGGCGACCTCGCGCAGGCCGCGCGCGCCCATCGCCATGACCCAGGCGTAGGACTTGAGCACCGTCTGCAGGTTGCCGCCGAAGGCGCGTATCTTGCCGACGCTCTCGGGCCTGTCGGAGTCCCAGTAGTAGCGCTCGCCGTCGAAGCCGACGGTCGGCCCGGGCAGAAAGCGCGCCAGGTCCGCCCTGACGCCCACGGCCGCGGTGCCCTGGCCCTGGGAGCTGTGCGGGGCCGAGAAGGTCTTGTGCAGGTTGAACTGGCACATGTCGAAGCCGGTGTCCCCGGCGCGCACGATCCCGAACAGGCCGTTGGCGTTGGCCTGGTCGTACGCGCACAGGCCGCCCGCGTCGCGCACCGCCTCGACCATCTCGGCGATGTGGGGGTTGAACAGCCCGGTGTCCTCGGGGTTGGTCACCATCAGCCCCGCCGTCCTGTCAGAGAGCACGGCCCTGAGCGCCGCCGGCTCCGGGTAGCCGTCCGGGCCGGGCATCAGCGTGATGACCCTGAAGCCCGCCACCGAGGGCGTCGCGGCGTCCGCCGGGTGGGAGAAGGCGGTCGTTATGATCTCGGTCCGGCGGTCGATCTCGCCCCTCGCCTCGTGGTAGGCGCGGATGATGCAGGCGTTGGCGTAGATGCCCTGGGCGCCGGAGGCGGGCTGGAACGAGAACTCGTCCATCCCGGATATCTCGCACATCATGCGCCCGAAGTCGTGGACGATCCTGAGGATCCCCTGGAGCGTATCGGCGTCCTGGAGGGGGTGCAGGTCCCTGATGCGGTGGGACCGGGCCACCTCCTCGTTGACCCTGGGGCTGTACTTCATCGTGCACGTCCCGGAGCTCGCGTCCGGCGTCAGGTCGAAGCCGAGCGTCATCTGCGAGAGCCGCAGGTAGTGGCGCAGCACCTGGACCTGGGACAGCTCCGGGAGCGCCGGCGGGCCCGCCCGCAGCATCCGCTCCGGCACCCTCTCCAGCGGGTCGGGTCGGGCCCCCTCGATCGCGGGGTCCGCCCGGTCGACCAGGACGCCGCGCTCGCCGGGGCTGCCCATGTCGCAGATGACCGGCTCGTCCCAGCGGGCGGCGTGGTAGTTGCGCGGCCGTGCGGTCACCGCAGGGCCCCCTCGAGGGCCTCGGCCAGGCGGTCTATGTCCCCCCTGTCGTGGACCTCGGTGACGCAGTAGAGCGCCGACTGGCCCATCGCGGGCATCTCCCCCGACAGGTCGTAGCCGCCGAATATGCCCTCGCCGAGCAGCGCCGCGTTGACCTCGGCGACGGTGCGGCCGCTGCCGCCTAGGTCGACGACGAACTCCTTGAAGAACGGGGCGGAGAGCGCGGGGCTGCGCACCCCGTCGATCTCGCCCAGCCGCGCAGCGGCGTAGGCCGAGCGCCGCATGACCGTCTCGCCCAGCTCGCGCATGCCCGCGGGTCCCATCAGCGCGAGGTAGACGCCCGCGACGATGCCCCAGAGCCACTGCGTGGTCCCGATGTAGTCCGGCGAGGTGCCCCTCTTCTCGTAGGAGGTGCGGTCGAAGGTCGAGTAGCCGAACCCCACCTCGCCCTCGCGCGCGCCGGGCGCGGCGCTGATGAGGATGGCGTTGTACTCGGCGACCATCTCGGGGTCGTCGCGGCTGGCGATGAAGCCGGCGAGGCCCCCTCCGGCGTTCATGTGCAGCCCCAGGGGCTGGATGTCGCCGACGACCAGGTCCGCGCCGTGGTCGGCCGGCGGGGCCAGCACGCCGAGCGTGATCGGATCGACCCCCTCTATGCACAGGGCGCCGGCCGACCCGGCGGCCGCGGCTATGTCCGGGGCGCCGGTCTCGATGCCGCCGAGGAAGGTGGGGTTCTCGAAGTAGACGGCGGCGGTCCGCGGGCCGAGCTTGGCGGAAAGGTCCGACAGGTCCATCAGCCCGGTGTCCGGGTCCATCAGCACCCGGCCGACGGAGGCGGCGGGCCTGATGAAGTTGTGGATCTGCGAGTAGCGGTCGGCGCTCAGCGTCGAGGGCACCAGGACCTCGGTGCGGCCGGTCCTGCGGCAGGCCATCAGGATCGCGCTTGCGGCGGCGGCCCCCCAGTCGTAGGTCGGGGCGGACACGACGTCCATGCCGACCAGCTCGCCGAGCAGGCTCTGGAACTCGAACAGGGCCTGCCACTTGCCGTGGTCGCCTATCTGGGCGCCGCCGTAGGCCGTGACGAACTCGCTGCGGTTGGCGATCTCGTCGCAGACGGCCGGCACGTAGTGCTGCCAGCAGCCCGCGCCCAGGAAGCTCAGGCACTCCTCGGCGCTGCGGTTGAGCGAGACGATCCCCTCCAGGTGGCGGCGCAGGGCGGCCTCGGACCGTATGGGCTCGGGCAGGTCGAGGTCGCCCTTCATCCGCACCGCTTCCGGGACGGAGGCGTAGAGCTCCTCGACGCTCCCCACGCCGATCTCGGCAAGGGCCCTGGCCCTCGCCGCGGGCGTGCTGTTGGGTATGAACGGGTGTGCGCCGCCGCCTGCCATGGACGCTGCCGTGCCTCCTTGCGCCCCGCCCGCCTGCGCCGGCGGGACGGCGAGATTCTAACACCGGCCGCGCGGCGGCTACGTGAGAGGACGGGCGGCCACTCCGGCCGGAGACGTCCGCGAGCCTCCTAAGCCATGCGCCGATGCGGATGCGACCGGTCAAGTCAATAGGAGGCCTTTGGCAAGCGTCGCAACCTCCGACGAAATTCGGCGAAATGACGTCGCCATTGCGCCGTAAGGGAAGTTGAAGCCCCGTTCGCATGCATGGCCGTCAGAAGGATCCACATGTCTGATCCGGCGCTGTGACCGGCGGCCGCGCCATGACCAGCGAGCGGCGGACCGTCCCGGGCAAGCGGCCGATAGGTGGTCCAGCACGCCTTGAGCGCCCCGGCCCCGCCGCCCGATGCGACTGCGCCGTCGTCCGCACCAGGCGGACTCACTGCCGCCGGCGTCTGGCTGCGAAAAAGAATGACCCTCCCGACTACTCCACGTATGGAGAGAGCCCCTTGGGCTCTTGTCATCGGGAGGGAACCTCTGAGGCGGATCCTATGGCCCCACGGAGCGACCTTCAAGGCGACCCGCTGTCACCCGCCATGGTTCACCATCCGCATTGACTCTCAACAAGGAACGGACAAAGCGTGGCTGCATTCCCGACACGTGCGGACGCCTGGGCGCGGCGGTCCACGACGCCATGCGGCCTTGCTGACCGGATCGCCTTGGTCGATCTCAGGCCGGGTGGAGGTTGCATCGGCGGTCCTGTCCTCAGCCGCTCCCGCCGCGCCGTGCCAGACGCGCCCGGGCGGGCATTCAGTTCCTCCCCGCACTGAACTCCGACAGAAAGTCATCCCGCAGCCTGCACCTGGTTTCGGCGCGGCTCGTCATCGCGTCAAAGAGGTTCCGGTCGCTCGTGACCAGCAGACCGGCTTTGACGCGTACGTAGGCCTCTAGGGAGGCAGCCAGTCGTAGGCACCCCGCGGCGTCGACGAATCTTCGCCCGGCGACTGTCGAATGGCCCGCACGAGGTCCCGCAGGAATCTGTGCAGGATCTTGCTAGCCAGCCTCTGCGTGGAGCCGTGCGCGGTCATTAGGAGGGCCACTCGGCGATTCGTGGGTCCTCGCTCTCACGGGGCAAACGAAACCCAACTGACGAGATTCGGCCGGATCCATTTGGAGTCAGCGAAAAGAAGGAACTTAATCGTTCAGGAGCGTAGACGCCGAAGGAAAGAGTGATGTGACCATCTTTGTCATGGCCGTACATGACTTCCCTAAACCCTCCAAGGCTCGTGTAGGGATAGGAAAACAGGCCGGAGTCATTCTGGCTGGGACTATTGAGGAAGTTCCGTAGAGTCAGCAGCCCATAAATTACGGAGGATTTACCTGTGGCATTCGCGCCATAAGGGACCGTCAGAGGCGCTAACTCTATGTCGGCATCTCTGATCGATCGGAAATTCCTCAGAGAAAGAAGATGGCTGTCCAAAGCCCCCCAACTGACCGGCCGAAGCAACTCGACCAGCAAAGCTGCCGGTGGCGCGGTCGGCCGCTCCACGGCCGAAGGCCACTGAAACCCCCGCTACGTCAATCCAGCATAGCCGAACGTTTCCGTCATGGCGTGTCTCACGCCCTAGGCCGGCCGCCGTTTGAGAAGGTCCCGACCGCACTCGAAGCCCTGAAGTCGGACGTGGACATCTCAGTCCAGCCCTTCCGATGGTTGGCCTGCCGGACAGTCACCTTCGCGCGATTTGCCGCCCAGTGCAGCCAGAGTGGATGCAATCGAGGCCGTTCAACCTCGGCTCCTCCACGAGAGAGATGGGGTAGGTCTTTGCCACGGGCGATACCAGACGCGTCGGAATCGGTGCGGAGCTCGAATGGTGAGCTTCCGCCTGGAGGATCCGGCCGTCTATGGGCGGGACGAGACTCTCGGCCGCCGGAGGAGGCCACCGCGGCGGGCCCATCTCTCGCCTCCTGTCGGATCGACGCCGCGTCGGCCGTTGACAGACCTGGGTCTTGAGCGGCCGGCCGGTCCCCTCGAGGTCTTGCGCCAGCCGTCAGAGACTCTGGCGGCCCCACACCAAGCGCCAGATGACGTCCCCAACGACAGGCGGGGGCGTCCCAGCTCAAGACATGCGACCAAGCGGCCTCCTCAACCCTCGGGCAAGCCAGCGTTTGACTAATCCTTTATGAGTCAACTAGACTGCGATTATGCGCAAACGACTACAAGTCCTCTTGGACGAGGAAGAGTATCTGGAGATTCAGAGCGTCGCTCGGAGACAGCGAGTGACGGTCGCTGAATGGGTCCGTCAGGCGCTACGCAGGGCTAGGGGCGACCATCCGGGAACTGTTCAAGCCAAGCTGCGCGCCATCGCCGATGCGTCCCGCCACCAGTATCCGACGGCCGATGTGGAGGTGATGCTCAGGGAGATCGAGGATGGACGTGGCCTGCTGTGATATTCATCGACTCCAACATACCGATGTATCTGGTGGGGGCAGCACACCCCAATAAGGACCGTGCCGTGGCCGTCCTGACGCAACTGGTGCGAGGCGGCGAGCGATTGATCACCGATGTGGAGGTCTACCAGGAGATACTCCACCGATACACGGCCATTCGGCGGACCGAAGCCATCGACGCCGCATTCGAGAACTTGGACGGCCTTGCCGACGACATCCTGACTTTCGGGATGCCGGAGGTCCGCGCCGCCAGGTCGCTAATCGACTCAGTACGCGGCATCTCGGCGCGCGACGCACTGCATGTCGCGGTCATGCGCAGGGCAGGCGCCAACCGCATCCTGAGCTTCGACCGCGGGTTCGATATCTGCCCTGGAATTCATCGTCTGCACTGACCGCGGCCTGCGGGGGCCTCGTTGACCCGGCCCGGGGGCAGCCCTAGAATCCCGTCACCCGACCGCAGGCACCCGTCCGGATCGGTGCGGAGTCCGCGAAGCTGAACACCCCCCCGACAGGCAAGATACAGACCGTGCTCGGGCCGATCGAGCCCGGGCACGCGGGGGCCACGCTGACCCACGAGCACCTGCTGTGCTCGCTGGTCCCGTACGCCGAGCCGCCGGCGACGGCGACCGAGGCCGGCTGGGTGGACGCGCCGATCACCATGGACCGGCTGGGCTGGATCCACAGGCGAAAGTACGTCAACCGCGAGGTGCTCCGGCTCCACGACGAGCGGCTCGCCACGGCCGAGGCGCGCGAGTTCGCGCTCGCCGGCGGAGGCACGATCGTCGACGTCACCAGCCGCGGCATCGGGCGCGACCCGCTCGGCCTGGCCAGGATCTCACGGGCCACGGGCCTGAACGTCGTGATGGGCGCCTCCTACTACGTCCCCCGCGCGCACCCGCCGGGCACGGACGCCAAGACCGACGACGAGTTGTTCGAGGAGACGGTCTCGGACGTGCTCCGCGGCGTCGGGGAGACGGGTGTTCGGGCGGGGATCATCGGCGAGGTCGGGACGGTCGCCCCGATCGAGGGCGCGCAGCTGCGCATCCTGCGGGCCGCGGCCGCGGCCGGCATCGAGACCGGCTGCCCGATGACCGTGCACCCTCCCCTTGACGACTCCGGCGCCATGGAGGTCATGCGGATCCTGCTCGACGCCGGCATGGACCCCGCGGGCGTGATCATGGGCCACCTTGGCATGGCGATGACGGACCCGACGGCGCTGGCCGAGCTCGCCTCCACCGGGTGCTTCCTGCAGTACGACCACTTCGGCGGCTTCGAGGACACCACGTTCCAGTACAGCGGGACCGGCCGCACCCTCGCCCAGAGCGACGAGGGCCGCCTGGACGCCTTGGCGCTGCTGGTCGACATGGGCGCGGGGGACAGGATCCTCGTCTCCCACGACGTCTGCATCCAGGTCCACCTCGCGTCGCTGGGCGGCAAGGGCTACGTGCACGTGCTCTCGAGCATCGCGGGAAGGATGAGGCGCAGGGGCTTCGGCGACGACCTCGTGGACGCGATCCTGGTGCGAAACCCCGCGAGGGCCCTGGCCTTCAGGCGGCCGGCGGGAGGTCCCCGTGCTGTGTGAGCGGGCCGCGGCCGGGATGGTCCAGACGGTGCTCGGCCCCGTCGATCCGTCCGCGCTCGGCCCCACGCTCACGCACGAGCACCTGCTGGCCGACCTGGACTGCTATTTCTCGGTGCCCGAGGAGGCGTCCGAGCGGGCGTACGCCCGCGCCGAGCTCACGATGGGCAGCCTCGGCGCGCTCACCTCGCGCTGGTTCCATAGCAGGGCGCAGCTGCGGCTGCTCGACGAGGGGGGCGCAGCGGCCGACGCGGCGGCCTTCGTGCGCTGCGGCGGAGGCGCGATCGTCGACGTGACCAGCCGCGGCATCGGCCGCGATCCGCTGGCCCTCGCGCGCATCTCCCGCGCCGCCGGGGCGCACGTGGTGATGGGGGCCGGCTACTACATACCGCAGTCGCGCCCGCCCGGCATCTCCTCCCGGACGCAGCAGAGCCTGTACGATGAGATGGTGGGCGACGTTACGGACGGGGTCGGGGGCACCGGCGTGCGCAGCGGCATCCTCGGAGAGCTGGGATGCACCCACCCGCTCGACCCGACGACGCGAGGGATCCTCCAGGCCGCCGCTGCGGCGAGCCGCGCGACCGGCGCGCCGATCTCGATACACCCTGGAGCCGACACGCGCTCGGGGGCCGAGATCATCGGCGCGCTGACCGGGGCCGGCGCCGACCCGAACCGGATCGCCATCGGCCACCTCGGCTTCCGCAACCCCGACCGGGCGAGTCTCCGCGAGATCACCGCGGCGGGGTGCTACGCGCAGTTCGACCACTTCGGCAGCTTCGAGGACACCTCGCTTCGGACGACGGCCTCGACGGACCTGGTAGTCAACGACATCCAGCGCCTCGAGCTCGCCGAGATGCTGCTGGAGGACGGGTACGGAGAGCGCATACTCTTCTCGCACGACGTGTGCTGGGGCTCCCACCGCACCGCCAGGGGCGGCAAGGGCTACGCGCACGTGATCGAGAGCCTCGTGCCCCGCATGCGCTCGCGGGGCTGGACCGAGCGGCAGATCGACGACGTGCTCGTCGCCAACCCCGCGCGGCTGCTCGCGCTGGGGGACCCGGCATGACCGAGGGCATGGTCCAGACGGTGCTCGGCCCGGTGCGCCCGGACAGCCTGGGCATGACCCAAACGCACGAGCACCTGCTCATAGACATGCGCTGCTACCACTGGACCCCGGAGGAGGCGACCCGGCGCGAGTGGGTGGACGCGCCCCTGACCATGGACAGGCTGGGGTTCGTCGCCCGCAACCAGAACAGCTGCATCGACGAGATCACCCTGCTCAGCGAGAGCGCGGCCGTCCGCGAGCTCACCTCGTTCAGGCTCGCGGGCGGCGGGACGGTGGTCGACACCACCAGCATCGGGATCGCGCGCGACCCGCTGGCGCTCGCCCGCATCTCCCGCGCCACGGGGGTGGGGGTGGTGATGGGCGCCGGCTACTACGTCCCTCCCGCCCACCCCCCGGACATGGACGACCTCGGCGAGGAGGTGATACGCGAGCGTATCGTGCGGGACCTGACCGTCGGCGTCGGCGAGACGGGCGTGATGAGCGGCATCATCGGAGAGCTGGGCAACTTCCACCCCCTGGGCGACAACGAGCGCAAGGTGCTGCGCGCCGCCGCGGCGGCGTCGCGGGCGACGGGCGCTGCCATCCTCATCCACCCCGGCTTCGTCCCCGAGTCGCCCCCCGAGATCCTCGAGGTGCTGCTCGGCGCGGGGGCGGACCCGCGCCGCATCGTCATGGGGCACCTGGACCACATAGGCGACCGCGGCGCCGTGATGGAGGTCGCGGCCGCCGGCTGCTACCTGGAGTGGGACACGTTCGGCTTCGAGGACACCAGCCTGGGGACGGCCCTGAGCTGCCCGATCCCCAGCGACGCCGAGCGCCTCGGAGAGCTGGAGGCGTTCGCCGGCGCCGGGTACCTCGACCGGCTGCTCATCGCCCACGACGTGTGCGTTCAGTCCCGCCACTCCTCGCACGGGGGAAGGACCTTCGACCACATCCTGTCATCGGTCGTCCCGAGGATGAGGGCGCGGGGCTGGGCCGGGGCGGACATCCTCGCGGTCCTGCGGGACAACCCGGCGCGGATGCTGGCCCTGGCACCGCCCGGCTAGCGCCGGGGGCGCAGGGAGCAGGGCGATGATACCCGATGGCGCGGCGCCGCTTGCGGCCGCCTGCTTCGACTTCGACGGGGTGCTGGCGGACTCGGAGCCGCTGCACCTGGAGGCCGAGCGCCGGGCGCTCGCGTCCCGCGGCATCGAGTTCTCGCTCGCCGACAAGGCGCGGTTCGTGGGAGGCACCGTGCGCGGCACGGCGGAGCGCATCTGCGCGAGCTACGGGATCGCGGACGTCGACGCCTACTTCCGGGAGCGCCAGCGCACCTTCGCCGAGCTGGTCGAGAGCGATCTCCGGCCGATGCCCGGGGCGCCGCAGGCGCTGGAGAGGCTCAGGTCCGCAGGGGCGAGGCTGGCCCTGGTCAGCTCGGGCGACGGCGACTACGTGCGCGCGGCGCTGGCGGCCCTGGGGATGGGCGGCGCGTTCGAGGTGATGGTCACCCAGCACGACGTCTCGCGCCACAAGCCGGACCCCGAGCCGTACCTGGCCGCGGCCCGGACGCTCCGGGTCCCCCCGGCCCGGTGCATGGCGGTGGAGGACTCGCCAACGGGCCTCGCCTCGGCCGCGGCGGCGGGGATGCTGTGCGTCGCCGTGCCGGGGCCTGCGACCGCCGCCACCGACATGTCGGCCGCGCACATCGCGATCGACTCGCTGGACGGGCTGACGGCCCGGCTGATCGCCGGGCTCTTCGCGCCGCGAGGCCGCTAGCGCCGCTCCTTGATGCGGGCGTGGCGCCCGTAGCGGCCCCTGAGGTAGTAGAGGCGGGCGCGGCGCACCTTGCCGCGCCGGACCACCTTCACCGCCTCGACGGACGGTGCGTGCAGGTGGAAGGTGCGCTCGACGCCGATCTCGTGGGTGACGCGGCGCACCGTGAAGGTGGCGCTGGGCCCGCCGCCCCTGCGGCGGATGACGACCCCCTCGAAGTCCTGCGTCCTGGTGCGTCCGCCCTCGGTCACGCGCACGCTCACGCGGACGGTGTCGCCCGGACCGAACCTCTCGATCCGCGGGTTGGGTTCCATGTGGATGAGCTGCTGGGCTTCCATGAGGGTGCCTGGGGCGCGCCGCGCGGCGCGGGCCGGTGCGGCGGGGGATCGGTTCATGTTAACCCCCGCAGGCCAGGTCGTCCAGCGTGCGGCGGTCCTCGTCGGAGAGCGGCGCGGCCCCGAGCATGTCGGGCCTGCGCTCCAGGGTGCGGCGCAGCGACTCGCGGCGCCGCCACCGCTCGATGCGCGCGTGGTCGCCGGAGAGCAGCACCTCGGGGGCCTCCAGGCCCCTGAAGGACGCCGGGCGCGTGTAGTGGGGGTGCTGGAGCAGCCCGGTCGAGTGCGAGTCGTCCTCGACCGCCCCCGCGTCGCCGACCACGCCCGGCACCAGGCGCGAGACCGCGTCGATCACCACGAGCGCGGCGAGCTCGCCGCCGCTGAGGACGTAGTCCCCGACGCTGAGCTCGCGGGTGGCGAGATGCGAGCGCACCCTCTCGTCCACGCCCTCGTACCGCCCGCAGACGAGCACGGCCGCGCCCGCCGCGGCCAGCTCGGACGCGATCGACTGGTCGAACCTCTCCCCCTGGGGCGTGAGCAGCACGACCGGGGCGGACGGCTCCACCTCGCCCCGCCCCCTGAGATCGTCGACCGCGGCGAAGATGGGCTCGGGCTTGAGGATCATGCCCGGCCCGCCCCCAAAGGGGTAGTCGTCGACCGTGCCGCGCCGATCCGCGGCGAAGCGGCGAAAGTCGCAGAGATCGACCGAGACCAGGCCCGAGGAGACCGCCCGCCCGATCACGCCCTCCGACAGGGGCCCGTCGAACATCGACGGGAAGAGTGTGAGCACGTGGAAACGCAAGAGCCCGGCCCTAGCGCGGGTGGTGGCGCCCGCCTCCCGAGGCGATGTCGATCGCGTGGCCGATCACGGGCCCGACGACCTCGAGGGCCTCGCGCACGCCCGCCGGGCTGCCCGGCAGGTTGACGACCAGGCAGCCGGACCTCAGGCCGGCCGCGGCGCGGCTCAGCATGGCCATGCGGGTGTGGGCCGCGGTCCCCACCCTGATCGCCTCCGGGATGCCGGGAACCTCGATGTCCAGCACCGCCCTGGTGGCCTCAGGGGTGACGTCCCGCGGACCGAGCCCGGTGCCCCCGGTCGTCAGCACCACGTCGATCCGCCCCGAGTCGCACCACCCGGTCAGGGCGGCCGTGATGCGGTCCACCTCGTCCGGCACCATCGCGCGCTCGGCCTCCTGGTAACCGAGCGCGGCCATGATCTCGGAGACCGCGTCGCCGGACGCGTCTGCGCGCTCGCCGCGGGATCCGGCGTCGCTGACGGTGAGGATGGCCAGGCGGCGGCCTGGTTCGGACATCTGTTCCCTTGGCCGAGTTCTCAAAAGAGTCTTAAACTCGGTACAAAAATGCTTGTCTGGCCGGGCGGCCTCTGAAAGACTCTTGACCGAGAGACCCGGGGCGGCCGCGAGGCGGGCCCGGGCCGATGCATTTTAACATGGCAAATCCTGGCCGGACGCGCGCTGCTGGACGGGGCCGCGGCGGGCCCGGGGCGCCGCGGGGACGTCCCGGGTGACACCGCGCCACGTCCCCGTCCTGGGGCCCGAGGTGGTGTCGGCGCTGGCGGTGCGCGCCGGCGGCGCGTACGTCGACTGCACGGTCGGCGGCGGCGGACACGCGGCCCTTGTTCTGTCGGCGGCGGAGCCCGCGCCGAGGGTGCTGGGCATCGACCTCGACGCCGACGCCCTGGCCGCGGCGCGCGAGGCGCTCGGGGGCTTCGGCCCGGCCGTGGCGCTGCGGCGCGGCAACTACGCCCGGGTCGTCGAGATCGCCGCGGAGGCCGGCATCGAGCGCGCCGACGGCGTGGTGATGGACCTGGGCCTGTCGTCCATGCAGCTGGAGAGCGCAGAGCGCGGCTTCAGCTTCATGAGGGAGGCCCGTCTCGACATGCGCTTCGACCGCGGGGACGTCCGGTCGGCCTGGGAGGTGGTGAACCTGACGCCCCCGCCCGAGCTGGCGGCGCTCATACGCTCCCTCGGCGAGGAGCCCAGGGCCCGGCGCATCGCCTCGGCGATAGCGGCCGCGCGGCCGATCGACACGACGACGCAGCTGGCCGCCGTGGTGGCCGGGGCCGCGGGCGGGCGCGGCGGGCGGATCCACCCCGCCACCCGCACCTTCCAGGCGGTCAGGATCGCGGTCAACGGCGAGCTGGACAACCTGCGGGAGGGCCTGGCCGCGGCGGCCGGGCTGCTGGCGCCCGGGGGCCGGCTGGCGGTCATCTCCTACCACTCGCTGGAGGACCGGCTGGTCAAGGGCTTCATGGCCCGCGAGAGCGCGGACTGCCTGTGCCCGCCGGAGCTGGCCGGGTGCGGGTGCGGGCACAGGGCGAGCCTCAGGAGGGTCGGCAGGAAGCCGCAGAGAGCATCGGAGACGGAGATAGGGGCGAACCCCAGGAGCCGCAGCGCGCGGCTCAGGGTCGCAGAGAGGCTGGCCACTGGGGCCGGCGGCCGGCCGGCGGGGCCGGGCGGGCTTGGAGCGCCGCGGAGCGAAGAGAGATGACACAGCCGGACATGATCACCGCCATCGACGTCGGGACCACCAAGGTCGTGGCCCTGATCGCCACCATCGACGGGCCGGGCGAGCCCAGGATCCTGGCCCACTCGGTGGTGCCTTGCGGGGGCCTTCGGCGCGGCAACGTCGAGGACGTGGCCAAGACGACGGCCGCCGTGCGCTCGGCTCTCGACTGGGTGGAGTCCGGGGCCGGCGTCCAGGTCCGATCCGCCTACGTGGGCGTGAGCGGCTCGCACGTCGGCTACGAGAACCGCCGCGACCCCGTCCAGGGCGTCGGGGCGATAGGCGTCGTCACGCCCGAGGAGCTGGCCGCGGACCTGCCCAACAGGGCCTCGGCGCTGCCGGGGGACCGCCAGCTGGTGCACGCGGTGCCCATCTCCTACACCGTCGACGGCGAGGAGGGCATCCGCAACCCCGTCGGCATGCACAGCGCCTCGGTCGAGGTGGACACGCACCTGGTCACGGCCGACAGGACGCGGCTCGGGCGCCTGACGCGGGCGGTGCGCGCGGCGGGAATCGAGGTGGACGCCCTGGTGATGGAGCCGCTGGCCAGCGGCCTCGCCGTCCTCACGCCCGAGGAGATGCAGTGCGGGACGATGATGATCGACATCGGCGGGGGGACCAGCGACGTCGTGGTCTTCAGCGGCGGACGCCTGTGCTACACGGGCGTGATCCCGGTCGGCGGCTACCAGTTCACCAACGACGTCTGCGTGACCTACAACGTCGAGTACGACGCGGCCGAGCGCGCCAAGCTCAGCTTCGGCCACACCCAGCTGGCGGCCGTCGACCCGTCGCAGGCGATCAGCCTGCCGCTGCGCGACAGGCCGGCCCAGGTGACGGTGTCCGCGCGCGAGCTGGCGCAGCTGCTCAGCGAGCGCGCGGTCGAGCTGGCGAAGATGGTGCGGATCAAGCTGGAGGAGGCCGAGGCCGCCCACATCGCATCCAGCAAGGCGGTGCTGACCGGCGGCGCGTCCGAGCTCCCCGGCCTGGCGGAGATATTCCAGCGCCACCTCGGGCGGGCCGTCAGGCGCGGCTCCCCGAGGGAGATCGCCCAGGGCGCGGAGCTGACCGATCCCGGGTACGCGACCGGCATCGGGATGCTGGTCTGGGCCTCGACCCGGCAGGGCGCGCGGGGCCACGTCCGCGTGGGCCAGAGGGGCGCCGGCGCGGCCAACGGATCGAACGGCGGGGGCATGGGCCGCTACCTGCGCGGCCTGAGGATGCCCCCCTGGGCCCCGGCGGAGCCCAGCGGGCGCCGGGCCTAGGCCGGCGCACCGTCACACAGCCACACAACGGAACCAAACAGAGGGCAGGAGGAAGCCATATGGTCGTCACCAAGAGGGAGCCGGACGGGATCACCAGAATTCGTGTCGTCGGGGTGGGCGGCGGCGGATCAAACGCCGTCTCCCGCATGTTCCGCGAGCGCGTGACCGGCATCGAATACCAGGTCGTCAACACCGACACGCAGGCGCTGCTGCGCTGCGACGTGCCGATGAAGATATCGATAGGCGACGACCTGACCGGCGGCAAGGGCGTGGGCGGCGACCCCGAGGTGGGCGCGCGGGCGGCCGAGGAGAGCCGGGACGAGATATACGATGCCGTCCGAGACGCGGACATGGTCTTCGTCGCGGCGGGGATGGGCGGCGGCACCGGCACCGGCGCCGCCCCCGTGATCGCCGAGATCGTCAAGGAGACGGGGGCGCTGACGGTCGGCGTGGTGACCCGGCCCTTCTCCTTCGAGGGCGTCCGCAGGGCCAAGCAGGCCGACGACGGGATCAAGAAGCTCAAGGAGGGCGTCGACACGCTGCTGGTGATCCCCAACGAGCGGCTCCACGTGATCTGCGAGGAGGAGGTGACGGCGGGCAACGCCTTCAGGGTCGCCGACGACGTGCTGCGCCTCGCGGTCCAGTCGATCGCGGAGCTGGTCACGGTGCCGGGGGAGATCAACCTGGACTTCGCCGACGTGCAGACCATAATGCGCGAGGCGGGCCCCGCGTGGATGTCAATCGGCTTCGGCCGGGGCGAGAACCGCGCCGAGGAGGCGGCCCAGCAGGCCATCTCCAACCCGCTGCTCGACTTCACGATCGACGGCGCCACTGGCGTGCTGTTCAACATCACCGGCGGCAGCGACCTCAGGCTCTCGGAGCTCCACGCGGCCGCCGAGGTGCTCCAGAGGGTCGTCGACCCCGACGCGAACATCATCTTCGGCATGGGCACCGACCTCAAGATGGAGACCGAGATCAAGCTCACGGTGGTGGCGACCGGCTTCCCCACCCCCGAGTCCGAGGTGGCCGAGGGCGAGCGCGTCAACCAGATCCTCAGGGACGCGCTGAGCGGCGAGAGCGCCGAGATCGACATACCGCCGTTCCTGCGGCGCATCACCAGGTCCCAGTCGGCGCCCGCCCAAAAGCCCGGGGTACCCGTCTAGCGCAGCCACCCGCAAGACCGCTGCCGAATGCGCAGGGGGCCGGCCCGACATCGGGCCGGCCCCCTCTTTTTTGCCTCGTCCATCGGCGGGCCCGGTCGGCCCGTCCTTTTACGATTCCCGGCCTTTTCCTATACGGGTCCAATCCGTTTCCGGGGGCGGCGACGGCCCGCCGTCGCGTGGCTGTCCCCGGCGGCCGGAAAATGGCGCCGGTGCACCGCCCCGGGCATCGTGACAAGCACAAGATATGGTGGTATCGTACCCCGGCGCCACGATAGATCGTGGGCCGAAGTTGCCTCAAATGCAATGCACCTACTGCGGGGACGAGCGATCCAAGGTGATCGATTCCCGGGACTCCGGGGAGGGCATCAGGCGCCGCCGGGAGTGCTTGGAGTGCGGGCGCAGGTACACCACGATGGAGCGGGTGCAGACCAGATCGATCATGGTGGTCAAGCAGGACGGCCGCCGGGAGGAGTTCAACAGGGACAAGCTGCTGGCCAGCCTCGGCACGGCCTGCGCCAAGAGGCCCATGCCGACGGGCACGGTGGCCAAGTCCGCCGACGAGATCGAGGCCAAGCTCGTCGAGCTCGGCAGGGCCGAGGTCCGCTCCGAGGCCATCGGCGAGCTTGTTATGGACCGGCTGAGGGGCATGGACCGCGTGGCGTACATCCGCTACGCCAGCGTCTACAGGGACTTCAAGGACATAGAGGACTTCACGGCCGAGGTCGACGCGCTCCGCAGCCCGCCCCCGGCCAAGGCCTCGCCCCAGCTCTCGTTCCTGGATGACGAGCCCCCGCCGCCCCGGCCGCGGCGGGGACGCAGGTCGGCCCGCCGCCAGCCCCAGACGGCCTCCTGAACGTTCAGCGATGAAGGGTATTGGAACTTTCCCATACGAGTTCACCCGCAGGGCCGCCGCCCGGCGGACAAATGTTCTATAATTCGGATGCCCATAAGCACGGTTGTTCTTGCTATGGTGTTGGCCGGGCGCCCCGCGGGGTGATCCGGGCGGGCGACGCAGGCGCAGGAAATAGAGGGTAAGCCCCGCCGGCGGGCCGCAGGACGGACCAGCGGGGCGCAGGATACCGAGGGAAGGAGAGAGTTGATGCTGGACACCGGGGAACGGACCGCGACCGAGGGCGACGGTGGAGAGGTGGGCAGGATGATCAGGGCCCTGGAGGACCTCGGTGTACCGCAGGACAAGCTAGCCGAGGCGATGGACCAGGCGCGGTCCGGGCTCGGGGCTGCGACCGCGGTCGCAGAGGCCGAGGACGATGTCGAGTCCCGGCTCAGCGACAACGCCAGGGTCGTCCTGGCCAGGCGCTACCTGCGGCGCAACGACGCCGGCGAGACGGTCGAGACGCCCGCCGGCATGTTCCGCAGGGTCGCGCGCGCCATATCGGAGCCCGAGCTCAGCTACGGTACCGAGGAGGACCGCGCCCGCGCCGAGGACGATTTCTACTCCATCATGTCGACGCTCGAGTTCGTCCCCAACTCGCCGACGCTGATGAACGCCGGCACCGGGGCGGGCACGCTCTCGGCCTGCTTCGTGATGGGCCTCGAGGACAGCATGGACGGGATCATGACCACCGCCAAGGAGGCGGCCATGGTCCAGAAGTACGGGGGCGGCACCGGCTTCGCGCTCTCCCCCATACGCCCCAAGGGCGCCGGCATCTCCACGACGCACGGCAAGGCGTGCGGGCCGGTCGCGGTCCTCAACCACCTGTCCTCGGTCTCCACCCTTGTCACCCAGGGGGGCAAGCGCGACGGGGCGAACATGGCGGTGATGGACGTCCACCACCCGGACATCCTCGAGTTCATCTCCTGCAAGACGGAGGAGGGCCGCATCCACAACTTCAACATCTCGGTCGGCGCCTCGGACGAGTTCATGAACGCCGTCCGGGACGATGCCGAATACGAGCTCAGGGAGCCGCGCACGGGGGAGGTGACCGGCACCCTCGGCGCCCGCGAGGTGTTCGGCAGGATAATCGCCGGGGCCTGGCGCAACGGCGAGCCCGGGATGGTCTTCCTCGACGCGGTCAACCGCGACAACCCGACCCCGCAGCTGGGCCGCATGACGGCCACCAACCCCTGCGGGGAGCAGCCGCTCCTTCCCTACGAGTCGTGCAACCTCGGCTCGATCAACCTCGCCAGGTTCGTCGTCGAGATCGACGGGCGCCCGACCGTCGACTACGCGCGGCTGCGCGACGTCGTGCGGACCGCGACCAGATTCCTGGACAACGTGATCGACGCCAACTCCTACTCGGTGACGAGGATCGAGGAGATGACCCGCGCCACCAGGAAGATAGGCCTCGGGATCATGGGCTTTGCGGACCTGCTGATGGAGCTGCGCATCCCCTACGACTCGACGGAGGGCGTCGACCTCGGCCGCAGGCTGATGCGCACCGTGCGCGAGCAGTCGGACGCCATGTCCGCGGAGCTGGCCGCGCGGCGCGGCAGCTTCCCGGCCTGGGGGGAGAGCAGGTACGGTCCCGGGGGCGAGGACAGGCCCATGCGCAACGCCTGCCGCCTGACGGTCGCCCCGACCGGCACCATCTCCATGATCGCCGGGTGCTCGTCGGGCTGCGAGCCGGCGTTCGCCCTGAGCTACCACAAGCACAACATCCTCGGCGGCGAGAGCCTGATCTACGTCGACCGCGCCTTCGAGCGGGCCGCGCGCGAGGGCGGCTTCTACTCCGAGGAGCTGATGGAGTACCTGGCAGACGGGGGCTCCATCCAGGACCGCGACGACGTGCCCGACTGGGCCAAGCGCACGTTCGTCACCGCCTCCGACATCTCGCCCGAGTACCACGTGCGCATGCAGGGGGCCTTCCAGGAGAGCGTCGACTCGGGGATATCCAAGACGATCAACTTCCCCAACTCGGCCACCGAGCGGGACGTCGAGACCGCCTACCTGCTCGCCTGGCGCCTGGGGTGCAAGGGCATCACCGTGTACCGGGCGGGCAGCCGCGAGTACGAGGTGCTCACCGCGGGCACCGAGCAGGCCGCCGGGGACGGCGAGGATGCCGAGGACGGCCCGCAGATGGCGGCCAGGAGCCGCCCGGCGGTGATGAAGGGCGTCACGGAGCGGGTCCGCACCGGCCAGGGCAACATATACGTCACGGTCAACTTCGACGAGGATGGCCGGCCCTTCGAGGTCTTCACCACCCTGGGCAAGGCGGGCAGCATCGAGTCCGCGCAGCTCGAGGCGATCTCGAGGCTGATCTCGCTCGCCCTGCGCTCGGGAATACAGCCCGACGCGATAGTCAGCCACCTGCGGGGCATAACCAGCGACCCGGTCTGGGACGACGGGAGGCTGGTGCGCTCCGCCCCGGACGCCGTGGCGTTCGTCCTCCACAGGAACCTGCACGACGGCGCCGAGGTGACCCGGCGCGACATCGCCTCGGGCCGCGGCGACGGCGCGGGCGTGCAGCTGGGCATGATGGACGGCCGGGCGGAGCCGGCCGCACGACCCGGGCCCTCGGAGGGGTTCGCCAGCTCGGTCACCTGCCCGGACTGCAGCGGCTTCCTGGTGTTCCAGGAGGGGTGCCAGCGCTGCCCGGAGTGCGGCTACAACAAGTGCGAGTGATCGCCGCGGGCGACCGATAGGCCCCGCCTCGCGCCCGGACCGGGCGGGGGGCGGGGATATAATCAGCGGCATGCACCCTCCGCCCGTAATCGCGATCACCATGGGCGATCCGGCCGGCATCGGGCCGGAGGTCGCCGCGAGAGCGCTCACATCCCAGGACCGATCCGCCGGGGCGCGCTGCTTCGTGATCGGCGACGCGGACGCCATGCGCTCCGCGCTGCGGCTCATAGGATCGTCCGCGGGCGTCGCCTCCTCATCCACGCTGGACGCCCTAGACCTGGACTCGGACGCCGTCGCGGTACTCGAGACCGGGGGGGCGGACCTGTCCGCGGTCAGGTGCGGGGAGGTGTCCGCCGAGGCCGGCCGGGCGTCGATCGAGTGGGTCCTGGCCGCGGCGCGCATGGCGAGCGATGGGGACGTGGACGCGATCGTGACCGGGCCGATACACAAGGAGGCGTGCCGCCTGGCCGGGCACGAGGACATAGGGCACATGGAGATCCTCCAGCGCTTCGCCCGCTCGCCGCAGGTGGCGACGATGCTCGTCGCGAACCGGCTGCGGGTCGTGCACATGACGACCCACCGCCCGCTGGCCAGGGCCGTCGAGCTGTGCACTCGCGAGAACATACTCTCCAGGCTGAGGCTGACCCACGAGCACTTCGAGCGCTGGGGCTTCCCAGCCCCGAGGATCGGCGTGGCGGCCCTCAACCCGCACGGGGGCGACGGGGGCCTGATAGGCGACGACGAGCAGGTGCGCATCTCCCCGGCGGTGCGGGACGCGCGCGCAGAGGGCATCGACGCGATCGGCCCGGTGCCCGCGGACACCGTCTTCAACCAGGCGATAGCAGGACGCTACGACGTCGTGCTGGCGATGTACCACGACCAGGGGCACATAGCGATCAAGGTCTTCGACTGGGCGAGGAGCATCAGCGTCAACCTCGGCCTGCCCTTCATCCGGACCTCGGTGGACCACGGGACGGCGTTCGACATAGCCGGACGGGGCATCGCCGACCCCACCAACATGATCGAGGCGATGAGGGTGGCGGTCAGCCTGGCGGCCGACGGGGCGCTCCCGCGCGGCGAGGCGGCCGCGCTCTCGGTGGCCCACGCATGAACATCGCGTTCGTCGGCGGGGGGGCGATGTGCGAGGCCATCGTCTCCGGCATCGTCTCGTCCGGCCTCGCATCCCCGGACGGCATCTCGGTGGGGGAGCCGGTGGCCGCGCGGCGCGCGGCGCTCGCGGGCGCCCACGGCGTGCGCGCCTGCGCCGGCAACGCCGAGGCCGTGGCCGGCGCGGACCTGGTCGTCCTGTCCGTCAAGCCCCAGTCCCTGGCCCCCGCCCTCTCCGACCTCGCGGCGGCGCTGGAGCCGGACCAGGCGCTGGCGTCCATAGTGGCAGGCGCGACGATGGGGACCATCGCCGCCGCGACCGGCCACCGCGCGGTCATCCGCGTCATGCCCAACACCCCCGCCCAGGTGGGGGCCGGCATGACCGTGTGGACATGCTCCGCGGACGTGACCGACGCCCAGCGCGAGACGGCGCGCTCGGTGGTGGCCACGCTGGGCGACGAGGTGTGCGTCGACTCGGAGGGCCTGATCGACATGGCGACGGCGCTCAGCGCGAGCGGGCCGGCGTACGTGTTCGCGTTCATCGAGGCGCTCATCGACGCCGGGGTCGCCATAGGGATGCCGCGCCCCCTCGCCGACCGCCTGGCCGTCCAGACCGTGCTCGGGAGCGCGCAGATGGCCAGGGAGACCGGATCCCACCCGGCCCAGCTGCGCAACATGGTCACCTCCCCGGGGGGCACGACCGCGGCGGCCCTGATGGAGCTGGAGAAGGGGGGGATGCGCCCCGCGGTGATGGAGGCGGTGGCGGCGGCGCACCGCCGCGCCGCCGAGCTGGGGGACGGGGTCTAGCCGCGGTGCGGCGGGCCGGCGGACCGGGATGGTGCTGACTTGACCTACCTGGCGGTGTTCGTAGAGATCCTCTTTTGGATCCTGGTCATCACGATCCTGACCAGGTCCGTGCTCTCCTGGATCGTCCAGGACAACTCCAACCCGCTGGTAGGGATCGTCTACCACATAACCGAGCCGCTGCTCGGCCCCATACGCCGCGTCCTGCCCAACCTCGGCGGCTTCGACCTATCCCCCGTCGTCGCCCTGATAGTCATCTACGTCATCCGGACCGTCATCCGCGCCCTGGCCTGAGGCGCGCGCGGCCCGCCCGCCCGCGGGGCAGGCCGCGAGGGTGACCTCGCCCGCCACCACGGTCTCGAGGCCGGCGGCGGTCTCGACGAGCAGGTTCCCCTCCCCGTCCACGCCCAGTGCGCGCCCCGAGACGGAGCGGTCCCTCCACCGCACCGTGACCTCGCGCCCGACCGTCTCTATTCGCGGGGCCCACGTCGCCACCAGGTCCTCGCCGGCGCGCACCCGCGCGTAGAGCGCGTCCATCCGGCGGAGGACGCGGGCCAGCACGTCGGTGCGGTCCAGCGCCCAGCCGGCCTGGGCGGCGAGGCTGGTCGCGATCCCGCCTATCTCGGGGTGCGCCGCGGGCCGCAGGTTGACGTTGAGCCCGATCCCCACGATGGCGAAGTCCAGGCCCCCCGCCCTGGAGGCGAGGGTCTCGACCAGGATCCCGGAGAGCTTGCGGGAGGACATCACGACGTCGTTGGGCCACTTTATGGCCGCCGGCCGGCCGGCCACCTCCGCGGCGGTCTCCTGGACCGCCATCGTCGCGGCCATGTTGACCGCGCGCAGCCCGTCGGGCCCGGGCCTGAGCACGACCGAGAACGCAAGGTCGCCGCCGGCGCCGGAGACCCAGCGCCTTCCGAACCTGCCGCGGCCCCGCGTCTGGCGCTCTGCGACCACCACCGTCCCGTCGGCCGCACCGGCCTCGGCCAGCTCGCGCGCCTCGTCCATCGTCGAGGTCGCGACCCTCAGGTGGTGGATGCGCGCGCCCACGACGCCGGAGCGCAGCGACCCCAGCCTGGCGACGTCCAGCTCGGCCATCTGCCCGGGGCCCGGGCGGGCTAGGCGCCCAGCACCTCTGGATTGGCGCAGGAGGGGACGGGCTCGCCCCGCAGTGCGGCGGCGATGCTGCGCGCAGCGGCCATCCCCATGGCGGTGAAGGTGGCCGAGCTCGCGCTGCCTATGTGCGGGGTTATCACCACGTTGTCCATCCGCGCGAGGGGGTGGCCTGCCGGAAGCGGCTCGGGGTCCGTTACGTCCAGCCCGGCCCCGGCGATGATCCCGGCGCGCAGCGCGTCTGTGAGCGCCGCGGTGTCCACCGTCGGGCCGCGCGAGGTGTTGATCAGGAACGCGGTCGGCCTCATCAGCGCGATCTCCCTCGCGCCTATCAGCGGGCTCGTGCCGGGCCCGAGGGGGACGTGCACGGAGACGAAGTCCGACTCAGCGAGCAGCTCGTCGAGCCCGGCGTGCTCGATCCCGTAGCGCAGCTCCTGCTCCGGCCTGCGGGTCCTCGAGCAGTACAGGACGCGCATCTCGAAGCCGATGGCGCGCTTGGCCATCGTCTCGCCTATCTGGCCCAGGCCGATGATGCCGAGCGTCCTGCCGTGGACGTCGGCCCCCAAGTACGGCATCTGGTCGAACGCGGTCCACGCCCCCTCCCGCACCCGCCGGTCGCCGTAGGCGATGCGCCTGGCGACGTCGAGGATCAGCGCGAAGGCCAGGTCCGCGGTCGACTCGGCGTTGAGGCCCGGGGTGTTGGCGACCATGATCCCGCGCTCGGTCGCCGCGGCCACGTCTATGTTGTCCATGCCGACCGCCCGCGTCGCGACGATCCTCAGCGATCCGGCGCCCGCCTCGAGGACGTCGGCGCCGACGGCGTCGTCGGCCTCGACCATCATGGCGGCGCACCGCGCGGCGCGGCCGGCGAGGACGGACGGCGGCGGCGGCGAGTTGTCGGGCCAGACCTCGACCTCGAACTCGCGCTCGAGCAGCGCGACCGCCCCGGGCACGCGGCGGCGCGTGACGAAGACCCTGGCCCCCGCCGGGCCGCCCTGCGGCGCGGCCGGGGCGGCGGCCGTCAAAGCCCGATCGCCACGCCGTCGCGGCGCGGGTCGGCCCCGCCGTGGAACGTGCCCGTCTCCGGGTCGCGGGCGATGGCCTGGCCGCCGCCAACGTTCATCGACCACGACTCGATGACGCTGACCTCGTGCCCCCGCTGCTCGAGCTCTATGCGCAGCGAGGCCGGGAAGCGTTCCTCCATCTCGACGAGGGTCCCGCCGTAGACGCGGAGGCGCGGCGAGTCGATGGCCTGCTGGACCGTCATGCCGTGGTCGATGACGTTCACCAGCATCTGCGGCGTGGTCTGGAGTATGCCCCAGCTGCCCGGGGTGCCCATGCTCAGGACGAACCGGCCGTCGTCGAAGGTCTGGGTGGGGGCGACGACGAAGTCGACCCTCCTGCCAGGGCCGATGCGGTTGGGGCTGCCCTCCTCGAGGTCGAACCAGTAGCCCATGTTGTTCGGGAAGATGCCCGTGTCGCCCATGGCGACCGCCGCCCCGAACGCGCCCCCGAGCGTCTGGGTGACGGAGACCACGTTGCCGTCGCGGTCGGCGACCGCGAAGTGCGTGGTCATCCCGCCCTCGATCTCCCGGGAAAGCCCGGGGGTGATCGCCCCGGCCGGCACCTGGTCTGAGTAGTGCTCCCCCGAGACCGTGGCCGCGCGGGACATGTCGATCTCGCTGGCGCGCAGCGCCGCGTAGTCGTCCGAGAGCAGCCGGTCCAGGGGGGCCGAGACCACGTCCGGGTCGCCCGCGTACGGGATGCGGTCGGCGACCGCGAGCTTGACCGCCTCTATGAACCGGTGGACGGTGTCGGGGTGGTGGGGCCGGCCGCCGCCCGCCCCGCAGGCCTCCAGCAGCTTGAGCGTCTCCAGGATCTGGAAGCCGCTGGAGCCGGGCGGGGTCGTCAGCACGTCCAGGCCCCGGTAGCGCGCTGCGACCGGCTCGCGCCACTCGGCCTCGTAGTCGGCGAGGTCCTCGGCCGTCATCAGCCCGCCGGCATCGCGGCTGCCGGCGACGAAGCGCTCGGCGAGGTCGCCGCGGTAGAACTCCGCTGCGCCGCCCTGGGCTATCGACCGAAGGCTGCGCGCCAGCTGGGGAAAGCGCATGCGCGCGCCGGGCGCCGGGGCCGAGCCGTCCGGGCCCAGCACGATCCCCGACGTCCGCGGGTGCATCAGCAGCCTGTCGGCGTTCGCCGCGATCATGCGGTGGTTGCCGAACGTGACCGGGGCCCCGGACTCGGCGTACGTGATCGCGGGCCCGAACAGCGGCCCCGGGGGAAGCGAGCCGTAGCGCCCCTGCATCTCGAGCCAGCCGGCGACGTTGCCGGGCACCAGCGCCGAGCGCGGGCCGATGTCCTTGGAGTCCTGGGTCAGCTCCTCGGCCCTCGCCGCAAGGGGCGCCCTTCCCGAGAAGTCGAGGGCCCTCACCCGGTCCTCCGCGGCGACGTACGCGAGCGCGACGCCTATCCCGCCGACCCCGGACATGTAGGGCTCCACGACCCCAAGGGTGGAGGCGACGGCGACGGCGGCGTCGAACGCGTTGCCGCCCTCCCTCAGCACGGCCGCGCCGGCCATGGTAGAGAGCGGATTGGCCGACGCCACCATGCCCGAGACGCCCATGACGACGGGGCGCGACGGCGACGGGTGGGCGAACGGGTCGCCGCCGGCGGGCCTCAGGCCCGGCACCGCGGTCCACCCCCGATCGGCACGGTCTCTTCGGTCATCGCAGATTCGCTCCGGCCCGTGTATTGCGCCGGCCTGCCCGGCGGGAGCGGGCCCATCTTACGGCAATCGCCGCGGGCCGTGCCGGAAGGGGCGCCCGGTCGGTTAGAATCCACACCATCCACCCGCATGCGGGCGCGGAGGCGACCGATCCCGTCCACCCAACAGGCCCACCCCTTCCCCTCAGCACGCCGGGCGCGCGCGCGGGCGCGCGGACGCGATGGCCGGGGCTGACCGCGAGTTCGCGGGCAGGGTGGCCCTGGTGACGGGCGCCAGCCGCGGCATAGGCCGGGCAATCGCCCTCGAGCTCGCCGAGCGCGGCGCGGACGTCGCGTTCAACTACATGCGCGGTCACGGGGCTGCCGCCGAGACCGAGAGGGCCGTGCTCGACCTGGGGGTCAAATGCCTGCGGGTCAAGGCGCAGGTGGGCGACCCGGAGAAGATATCTGGGCTGTTCGAGGCGGTCGCCGAGCGCTTCGGGCGGCTGGACATGCTGGTCAACAACGCCGCCTCCGGGGTCCACCGCCCGGCCGCCGACCTCGAGCCCAAGCACTGGGACTGGGCGATGGCCGTCAACGCGAGGGCCCCGTGGCTGTGCGCCATCGAGGCCGCGCGCCTCATGAGCGATGGTGGCAGCATCGTCAACATCTCCTCGATGGGCTCGGCGCGCGTGCTGCCCAACTACTTCTCGGTCGGCGCCTCCAAGGCCGCGCTCGAGGCGGTGACCCGCTACCTGGCGGTCGAGCTCGCGCCCCGCGGCATCAGGGTCAACGGGGTGTCCGGCGGATACGTGGAGACCGATGCGTTCGACTCGTTCCCCAACCGCGAGCAGATGACGGCCGCCGCGGGGCGGACGGTGGCCGGGCGCCCCCTGACGCCCCGCGACATGGCTGCCGCGGTGGCGTTCCTGTGCTCCGCGGGCGCGGAGATGATCAGGGGCCACGTGATGGTGGTCGACGGCGGAGTCACGCTTACGGCGTAGTGTCGGAGCGAGGGCGAACCCGCGGGCGGCGGCCCGGCCGCAACCGGCGAGGCCGGCTGTGCGCACGAGGGCGCCGATGGCGGCGTATGAGGCCGGGCGGTGCTGGGGCGGCCCCGGCCGCCCGGCGCCAACTGTCTCGAGCGGGCCGCCCGCACATGCCGGGGGATGGGCGTGGGGGCTGGGACACGAACACCCGCGGGGCCGGCGAATGAGGACGGGCCTTGAGTGGACCCTGGCGCTCATCTGCATGGCGCTGGTGTCGGCTGCAATCGCCGGATGCGGTTCGGGACCCGCCCGCACCGCGCCTCCGGAGCCCACGTCCACCGTCACGGCGGCCGCCGTACCCACGGCGGCAGCGACCTCCACGCCCACCTCCGCAGAGGCTTCCGTGCCCACCGCGGCGGCGCCCTCCCCTTCGTCCGGGCCCGAGACCGCCCTGGCCTTTGATCCCTCGGTGATTCGCGGCACCCTCGGCAACGGCCTGGCCTACTACGTAAGGCACAACGGCGAGCCGCGGGGCAGGGCCCAGCTGGCGCTCGTGGTGAAGGCGGGCTCGGTCCTGGAGGAGGACGATCAGCGCGGGCTGGCGCACTTCGTCGAGCACATGGCCTTCAACGGGACCGCGCGCTTCGCCAGGCAGCAGATCATCGAGTACCTCGAGTCCATCGGAAGCGCCCTCGGCGCCGACCTGAACGCGCTGACCGGATACGACCACACCATGTACTGGCTGGAGGTGCCGGCCGACGACCCCGACGCCATGGAGACGGCCTTCCGCATCCTGAGCGACTGGGCCTACGCCGTCACGTTCGCGCCGGACGAGGTCGAGCTGGAGCGCGGTGTCGTCCTGGAGGAGTGGCGCCTCGGGAGGGGCTTCGGCTCGCGGCTGCAGGACAGGCTGTTTCCGCTGCTGTTCGGCGACTCGCGCTACGCCGAACGCAGCCCGATCGGCCTGCCCGAGGTGATCGAGGCCGCGTCCGCCGAGCGCCTCAGGGACTTCTACGAGCGCTGGTACAGGCCCGGGCTCATGGCCGTGATCGCCGTCGGCGACTTCGACGCCGAGGCAGTCGAGACGAAGGTCCGCCGCCACTTCGCACCGCGCCCGGAGGGAGAGGCCCCCGGCGGGGCCGCCGCCGGACCGGCGGCCGAGCCGCCCCGATTCTCCGTTCCGGACCACGGGCCACCGCGCGTCGGCGTCCTCACCGACCCCGAGGCTCCCGGCACCCAGGTCAACCTGCTCCGCAAGGTGCCTCCCGACGCGGGCGAGGGCCTGGCAGCCTTCCGGCGCACGGCGGTCGAGAGGCTCGCCTTCGAGATGCTGAACGCGCGGCTCTTCGAGCGCGGCCGGGCGGCCGACCCCCCGTTCCTGTGGGCCGGCGGCGGAAGGGAACCTCTCATCGCGCCGCTGGACGTGGTCAGCTTCTCGGCCCAGGTCGATGCTGACGGCGCGGGGCCCGGACTCGCCGCGCTGCTCGAGGAGCTCCAGCGCGTGCGGCGGCACGGCTTCACCGAGGCCGAGATGGACAGGGGCAAGGCGAGCCTGCTGAGCTCCGCGGAGAGCGCGTACAGGCAGCGGGAGCAGCTGCCATCCTTCGCCCTGGTACAGACCTACGTGCGCCACTTCCTGTGGGGCGGTCCCGTTCCCGGGCCCGAGGCCGAGTGGGAGCTGTACCGGGAGGTGCTGCCGCGGATCTCGCTGCCGGAGACCGACGACATCGCCGCCTCCTGGAGCCTGCCCGGCAACACGGTGCTGCTGGTCGTCCGGCCCGAGCGGGACGGCGCGCCCCCCGACGGCGAGCTGGCCGCGGCGCTGCGCGCCCAGCTCGAGGGGGCGGACTCGCTGGATGTCGAGCCCTACGTCGACGCCTTCGAGGACGTCCCGCTGCTCCCGGCTCCGCCCGAGCCGGGGAGCATCGTCGCAGAGGAGCGAATCGAGTCCGTCGACGCGGTGCGGTGGAGGCTCTCCAACGGCATCACCGTCATCGCAAAGCGGACCGACTTCCGCGGCGATGAGGTGGTGTTCGGCGCCCACAGCCCCGGGGGGCACTCGCTGGTCCCGGACGCGGACCACGTCTCCGCCACGCACGCAGCGCAGCTGGTCGCCGGCAGCGGAGCGGGCCCGCACGACGCCGTTGCGCTGAGCAAGCTGCTGGCGGGAAGGGAGGTCTGGGTGTCTCCCTACATCGGGGAGCTGTTCGAGGGCTTTTCGGGGCACGGGTCTCCCGAGGACATGGAGGCGATGTTCCAGCTGATCACGCTGTACGCGACCGCGCCGCGGCTGGACCCGGTCCACTTCTCGACGTACGTCGCGGGCCTGCGCAGCTTCGCCGAGGCTCGCGCCTCGCAGCCGGACGCGGTCCTGTTCGACGCCGAGACAGCGATCATGAGCCAGGACCACTTCCGGAGGAGGCCCCTCACCCCCGCTCTGCTAAAGGAGCTGAGCGCCGAGCGCGCAGAGGCCGTGTACGCCGACCGCTTCGCGGACCTGGGGGACGCGACGTTCGTTTTCGTCGGCGCCTTCGACTGGGACGACCTGCGGTCGCTGACCGCCGCGTACCTGGCCGGCCTGCCCGCCTCCGGGCGGGTCGAGCGGTGGAGGGACGTCGGGGTCGACCCTCCGGCGGGTCGCGAGGACCACGTCGTGCGCAGCGGCACGGAGCCGCGCAGCGCGACGCTGCTGGTGTTCGCCGGCGAGATGGAGTGGGGCCGCACCGAGGCCTTGACGCTGAACGCGATGGGCAGCATGCTCGCGGTCCGGCTGCGCGAGCGGCTGCGGGAGGAGCTCGGCGGCACCTACAACGTCGGGGCGAGCGCCCGGGCCGGTCCCCTGCCCGACCCCGAGTACCGGGTCTACATCACGTTCGGCAGCGATCCCTCGCGCGCCGAGGAGCTCTTCAACGAGGTGGAGGCGGAGCTGGACTGGCTGCGCGGGGGAGGCGAGCAGGGATACCTAGACACGGTCAGGGAACTCATGCGCACGGCGCGCCGGGAGATGCTCAGGGACAACGGTTTCTGGCTCAGGGAGATCCAGACGGCACTGCAGCGCGGCGAGCCGCTGGCCGAGATCGCGGGCCTCGACGACCGGCTGGACGAGCTGACCCTCGAGCAGGTCGCGGCCGCGGCCCGGCGCTACCTCCCCGACGACAGGTACGTGCGGATCGTGCTGCTCCCCGAGGACGGCTAGCGGCCGGGCACCCGCCCGCGGGGCCGGTCTGCGGCCGCCGTGTTCAGCGCGATCCCCGCGAAGCTGGCACACTGTCGAACGGGAACCGCCCGCACAGGACACCGACGCGATGCGAACACTTGGGATCAACCACACCGGGCTGGTGGTCGCCGACCTCGAGGAGGCGATCGACTTCTACTCTGGCGCGCTGGGCCTCCGGCTCATCGAGCGCCGCGAGCGCGACGGCGGGCCCATATCCCAGGTCCTCGGCTACGAGGGCACGCACATAAGGGTCGCAGACATGGCCGCCCCGGACGGGCGGGTGATCGAGCTGGTCCACTACCTCAGCCCCGGGTCCATGGACCTGCCCACCGAGGAGAGAAGCGTGCTCGGGGCGGGCCACATAGCTTTCGATGTCGACGACATTGACGCCGCGCTCGCCCACCTGGTGGAGCGCGGGGCGCGCCGGATGAACCCGCCGGCCGAGGTGGCGCCCGGAAAGCGGGTGTGCTACCTGCAGGACCCCTTCGGAAACTGGCTCGAGCTCATCCAGCTCGGCTGAGGGCCGGGTCCGGCGCGGACGGCGGCGCCCGCCAAGCGCTCAACCCGAGAACGCGTCCATGATCCCCGCATTGGCCGACACGGTCAGCCTCGTCCTGGTGATCAATCCCATTTCGCTCAGCGCGTTCAGGTCCCGCGTGACGGTCTTGTCCGTCTTGCCCGCATAGGCCTCGGCCAGTCTCGGGGTGAGGCGGCGTATGTCGCGGCGCCTAACAGGCTCATCCCGCCCGGAAAGATCGAGAACGAGGTTCCTGCGCCTGGTGTCGGCGGGACCGGATCGGGCGCGAAACTCCATGTGAACATAGCTTGTCCACATGTCTTTCCTCATCTGGCGCTTGATGGCCCCGACCTGTTCCGCCAGGCCGTCCACGAATCCCTCGAGGGCGTACTGCAGGAAGGCCATCACGCCGTCCGACTCCCTGCTGGACCTGTCCAGCACTCGGTAGTACTGCGCGCGGGTCTCGTTGTAGTGGTCGCTCAGAAGATGCGCGGCCGGACTTGGAATGCCGGCGCTCAGGAGGATCTGGTACTCGACCAGCCGGGCGACTCTGCCGTTGCCATCGCCAAAGGGGTGTATCCACGCCAGGTACAGGTGGGCAGCGATGGCCCTGACTATGGGCAGCGCCAGCTCCGAGTGCCCCAGCCTCAGGTCCATGACGCTTAGCCAATCGCAGAGCCGGCCAACCAGGTATTCGCACTCCCTCGCCGGCGCGCCCATGTAGCGACCCACCCCCACCTCGTGGACGCGCACCTCGCCCGGCACGCTGTCGCCGGCCATCTCGAGGCCCTTGAGCACCGCGCCGTTGAGATACTTCACGCGCTCCGCGCCCAGGGGCGGGATGCTCTCCAGATCAGTCATCTGGCCAAATGCGTCGAGAACGTTGCTTACCTCCACGCCGAGATACGCCTTGGATGGCGGCAGGCGGAGTTCTCCCCGCCTGAGCCTTGCCACCTGCTCCTGCGAGAGCGTGTTGCCCTCGATGGCCGTGGTCGCGCGCGCAGCCCTCTCGAGGGACGCGAGGTTCAGCTCCCGTGCGGTATCCGGCATGAGGGGGATTCCGGAGATCACCTCGCACTTGGAGCAGGCGTCTCCCAGAAGCGTCCAGAACCGCGGGCCAGCGGCCCTGAGATCCAGCTCGAAGGTTATCCATGGGTGGGTGTCTAGGTACCGCACCGACCGCCTCGCAAAGGGGGAACTTTCAGCGTGCCCAACGATGGCAACGGATTTCGCAACCATTTATGTCCCCTGACCATGTCCGCTTGCTAGTGGAAGCCCCGGGGGGTGGATGCCAAGCCGATGGCCATGGACCCGCACGTCGCGGAGCGGGCCGCATCGCCTTCGACGCCGGCGCCGCGCTCGCCCAGCCGGTGGCGCGCGGAGCGCGTCCGATGAAGCCGCCCGCCGAGGCGGCGCCCGGAAATCGGGTGTGCTGCCTCTAGGACCCTCTTGGCTACTGGATCGAGCTCATCCAGCCGGGCTGAGGGCCGGGTCCGGCGCCGAGACGGCGGCGGCCACGCCCACCGGGCCCACAACCGCCTCCCCGCCGTCGAAGGCGCGCCGGACGTAGGCCAGGCCCACGAATCCCCCCTCGGGATGGCGCGCGGCGGACGTCACCACGCCCACCCTCTCGCCGCCCGCCAGGACATCTTCGCCGGCGTGCACCGGCCCGGTCTCGCAACGCAGGACGGCCAGCCGCCTCTGGACCTTTTCGTAGGTGTTCAGGCGCGCGACGACCTCCTGGCCGACGTAGCAGCCCTTGTTGAACGAGATCGACCCGATCAGCCCCGCCTCCAGCGGATTGCGGTCCTCGCCGAGCTCGCTGCCGAACGCCGGCACGCACCGCTCGATGCGCGCGGCCTCGATCGCCCCGGGTCCCACGAGGGGGACCACGTCAGCCAGTGCCGTAGCCAGGACTGGACCGTCGCCCGACCCGACGATGACGTCGAACTCGGCCCGGCCCAGGAAGTCGCTGCGGACCACCGTAGCGTCCAGGCCGGCCACGCGGGTCCGGGCCAGGCCGAACGGCTCCAGCGCCGCGGCCGCGCCGCCGGCCAGCCGCCCCACGGCGTCCGCCGCGCCCGGGCCCGCGAGCCCGGTCATGAAGGTGCGCCCGGCCAGGTCCCGGACGTCCACGTCCTCGTCGAACGTGTAGAAGTCGATCCACTCCATTACCCTCGCCGCCGCAGGTGCGGACCCCAGCGCCAGCAGGTGGTCGCCGGCGTCGGAGACGACCAGCAGGTCGATGATCCTGCCCTTGTTGGTGGTCAGAACGGTGGACGCGCCGCGCCCGGTCGCGAGGCCGCGCAGGTCGTTGGTCGAGAGGCGGTCGAGCAGGTCGACGGCTTCCGCGCCGCCGATGCGCAGCCGCGAGGCGCCCGAGCGGTCAACCGCGGCGACGCCCTCGGTGAGGGCGCGGAGGCCCTCGCGGGTCGGAAGGGCGTTCAAGCAGGCCGCCGGGCCGCGGCGGCGGCTAGACGCTGAAGGAGGTCCCGCACCCGCAGGTGGTCTTGGCGTTGGGGTTGTTGAAGACGAACCCCTTGCCGTTGAGGCCCCCCGAGTACTCGAGCACCGTCCCGGCGAGGAACACGTACGAGCGCTTGGGGATGTGGAGGCGGATGCCGTTCTGCTCGATCGTCTTGTCGTCCTCGCCGGGGCCGGCAAGGTCGAGCACGTAGGTCAGGCCGGCGCAGCCCCCGCCCTTGACCGCGACCCGCAGGTCGGTGCCGGGCTTGTCGCTCTGCTGGGCGAAGTGGCGGACGTGGTCGGCCGCCTCCTCGCTGATGGTGATCGTTAGCGGCCTGCGGGGCCTCCGCGTGGCTGTCTGCACGTTTCTTCCCTCGGTCGCCGGGACCGCCCGGCTCCCCTCCCAAAGTCTGGCGCCCGCGTCAATTCTACGGACGGGGGGGCGGCCCGGTCAATCGCGCCCCGGCGGGCTGCGGGCGCTGTATCATGGCGCGGAGTCCGCGCCGCGCGGGGCCCGGGCGGCCCCGGCGGCCCGGCGCAAGGGGGCGGGCGCTGGCGGTTCGCATAGGTATAGGGATGAGCGGCTGGCCATTCGGGGACAGCGGCCCGGGCGCGCTGTGGGAATGGGTCGACCTGGCCGAGCGCTCCGACGTGGACTCGGTCTGGCTCACCGACAGGGTGGTCGCCAAGCGCCTGAGCGTCGAGCCCATCGTCGCGCTCTCCTTCATCGCCGCGCGCACCGAGCGCATGCTGGTCGGCACCAGTGTCCTTGCCCTGCCGCTCCGCCAGCCCACGGTCCTGGCGAAGGAGATAGCTACGCTCGACTACCTGTCGGGGGGCCGGGCGCTGCCCGCGATCGGCCTGGGGACCGAGGACGACCGCGAGTACGAGGCGTGCGGGGTGGACCGCGCCGAGCGGGCCGCGCGGACCGACGAGATGGTCGAGGTGATGCGGATGCTGTGGTCCGGGGAGAGCGTGACGCACCGCGGCCGACACTTTGCGCTCACCGACGCCGTGGTCACGCCAAGGCCGGCCCGGCCCGAGCTGCCTCCCATCTGGATCGGGGGGCGGTCGCGCGCCGCGCTGCGCCGAGTCGCCCGCCTCGGCGACGGCTGGCTCGCCTCGCAGGTGACGCCCGAGGAGGTCGCGGCCGGCCGGGCCGAGATCCGGGGCATGGCCGAGCGCTACGGCCGCTCGATCGACGACGACCACTACGGCGTCATCCTCACCTACTGCCTGGCCGACTCGAGGGCCGAGGCGGAGCGCCTCGCGGCGCCCCACCTGATCCCGGGCCGCGCGCGGACGGACGTCCCGGCATGCCGCCTCGACGCCCTGGGCACGGTGGACGACGCGCTCTCGCTCCTGGACGATTTCATCGACGCCGGGGCGAGCAAGTTCGTGCTCCGCGCCGCCTGCCCTCCACGGATGATGGACGCCCAGCTGCGCGCGCTGATCGACGAGGTGCTGCCCCGCTACCACCGCCGGCCGGCGAAGTAGGGCGCTAGGGGCGGTCGGGCTCCATCGGGACGCCCCTGTCGTCCGGCAGCCACCGGGCCCACTCGGCGTACAGGTCGGGCGAGGGGTCGCGGGCGCCCACCGTCGCGGAGAAGCCCCCGTCGACGGCGATCGTCTGGCCGGTGAGGTAGCCCCCGGCGCCGGACGCCAGCAGCAGCAGCGCCCCCGCCAGCTCCTCCGGGTCCCCGAAGCGCCCCATAGGCACCTGGGCGAGGACGTGCTCGGACACCGGGGCGCTGCCGCGCACGAACTCGGACATCTCGCTGGGGAAGTAGCCCGGCGCGATGCAGTTGACCCGCACGCCGCGCCCCGACCAGTTGGCGGCCAGGCTCTGGGTGACGTTGATCACCGCGGCCTTGGCCGCGGAGTACCCGGGGGAGAGCATGGCCCGCGATCCGCCGAGTCCCCCGATGGACGAGATGTTGACGATGGACCCGCCGCCGCGGCGCACCATCGCCGTGCCGAACAGCCTCGAGCAGTGCCAGACCCCGAGCAGGTTCACCCGCACCACCTCGGCGAAGTCGGCGTCCGAGATCCGCTCGGCGAAGGGGCCGCCCTCGACGTCCACGCCCGCGTTGTTGACGAGGATCTCGACCGGGCCGAACCGCCCGCGCACCCGCTCGGCCATGGCCGCGACCTGCTCCGGCTCCGCCACGTCGCAGCGCACCGCCAGCACTCGCTCGCCGGACGGATCCAGGTCGCGGGCGACCCGCTCAAGCGCGCCCTCGCGCCTTGCGCAGACGGCGACCGACGCGCCGTTGGCGAGCAGCGCGCGCGCAAACGTCACCCCCAGGCCCGAAGAGGCCCCCGTGACCAGCGCGACGGCGCCCCCCAGGTCGAACAGCTCTGTGCGATGCAGCATGGCGCTCCCTCCAGCGCCGGCATGTTAGGCGATGGGAGGCCGGCGGGCGATACAATCGGCGGGAGATCCTGGCCCGGAGGGGGAGATGTTCGCTGATCTGTCGAACGCGGCCGCGCTCGTGACCGGCGGGGCGAGCGGGATAGGCAGGGGGATATCCGGGGTGCTGGCCGCCCGCGGGGCCGCGGTGGCCGTCTGCGACCTGGACGAGGCGGGCGCTGCGCGCGCCGCCGCCGAGATAGAGGCCGGGGGAGGGCGCGCCGTCGCCGCGGCGGCGGACGTTACGGACCGCGCCTCGATCGCCGCCGCCGCGGAGCGCGCCATCGCGGAGCTCGGGCGGGTGGACATACTCGTCAACAACGCCGGGGTGGTCGGCGCGCCCGGCTGGGCCGAGCGCGAGGGGGTGACGCAGGACGACTGGGACCTGGCGCTCGGCGTGAACCTGCGCGGAACGGTCAACGCAACCGAGGCGCTCGAGGCGCACATGACGGGGCGCGGCTCGGGCTCGATCGTCAACATCGCCTCGATCGCGGGGCGGCTCGGCAACCCGGACCGCCCGGCCTACAACGCCTCCAAGGCGGCTGTGATCAGCTACACGCGGTCGGCGGCCCTTCGCCTGGCGCCCAGCGGGGTCACCGTCAACTGCGTGTGCCCGGGCATGATCTGGACGCCGATGTGGGAGCGGATAGCCTCGCGCCAGTTCGAGCACGGCTCGCACGTCTTCGCCCGCGACGCCGGGGAGAGCGGCCCCCGCGCGCTCTTCGACCGGCTGATCGAGGCCACCACCCCGCTGGGCCGCCCGCAGACGCCCGAGGACGTGGGCAACGCGGTGGCCTTCCTGTGCTCCGAGCAGGCGCGCAACATAACCGGCCAGTCCCTGAACGTGGACGGCGGCAGGGTTATGAGTTAGCCTGCCGCGATGCACGCAATCGACCTGTCCGGCCGCGTCGCGGCGGTGTTCGGCGTCGCCAACCAGCGATCGATAGCCTGGGCGATCGCGCGCATCCTGCGCGGCGCCGGGGCGACCGTGGCCCTCGCCTACCAGAACGAGCGGCTGCGGCGCAGCCTGGACCGGCTGGTCGCCGACTGGCCCGATCCCATGCTAGTCGAGTGCGACGTCTCGCGCGACGGCGACGCCGCCCGCGCGCTGGGGCAGATGGCCGACGGGCTCGGCAGGCTGGACATCGTCGTGCACTCGATCGCGTTCGCCAACCGAGAGGACCTCGGGGGGAGGTTCGTTGACACGCCGCGCGAGGGGTTCCGGGTGGCGATGGACGTCAGCGCCTACTCGCTCGTCGAGATAGCGCGAGAGGCGGCGCCGCTGATGCGGCCGGACGGCGGGGCCATCGTCACGATGACCTTCCAGGCGGCCGAGCGCGTCTTCCCCGGTTACAACGTCATGGGCGCGGCCAAGGCCGCCCTCGAGAACGAGGTCCGCCAGCTGGCCGCGGACCTCGGACCGGAGAACGTGCGCGTAAACGCCGTGTCGGCGGGCCCGGTGGACACCCTCTCGTCGCGCGTGATCGCCCGCTACTCCGACATGAAGCGCGCCGCCGCCGAGCGCGCGCCCCTGGGCCGGAACGTCGACGCCGGCGACGTCGCCTCGACCGCCCTGTACCTGTGCTCGGACCTGTCGGCCGGCGTCACCGGCGAGGTCGTGCACGTCGACGCCGGCTACCACGTGATGGGGATCTAGCGCCCCTCCCTACCCTGACGGGGCCGGCAGCAGGTCCCGCGGAATCGCGGCGCCCGCAGCCAGATGGTCCGCGATGATCGCCCCGGTGAGCGGGGCGAGGGCTATGCCCACCCGGTAGTGCCCGGAGGCGATGAACAGGCCCTCGACGCCGGGCGCGGGGCCCAGGACCGGCAGCCCCGTCGCGGACTGGGGCCGAAGCCCCGCCCGCGCGGCCTCAACGGTCGCGGCCGAGACGGCCGGCACCACCCGCGCGGTCCTCTCGAGGATCCCGAGCATCGCCCCCTCGGTGGGTGACTCGGAGAAGCCCGCCGACTCGATGGTGTAGCCGGCCGACACCGACCCGTCGGGCCGAGGCACCAGGATCGCCCCCGGCCCGTAGACGTTCGCCCGCAGCCGCGCCCCAGCCGCCAGCCGCAGCGTCAACGTCTGTCCCTTGGCGGGAGAGACGCCCGTCGCGACCCCGACGGCAGATGCGATCGGTGCGGTCAGCGCCCCTGCGGCCAGCACGACGGTGTCCGCGGTCAGCACCGATCCGCCGGCGGTGCGCGCGCCGGGCACGCGGCCGGAGCGCAGCTCGAGCCGCAGCGGTCCCAGCCGCTCCATCACGAGGGCCCCCAGGGCGCGGGCGGCCGCCGCGAGCGCGACCGAGAGACGCTCCCCGGAGGCGGTGGCCGACCCGGAGACGTGCAGCGCGCCGCGAACACCGGGGCCCAGCAGCGGCTCGACCCCGCTCGCCTCCTCAGGCCCCAGCCACTCCGGGATCAGGTCGGGCGCCGAGGGGCGTCCCAGCCACGCGCGCAGCTCGGCCTCGCCCGCGTCGTCGAGTGCCGCGTCGAGCCGCGGCACGCGCCGGTAGGTGGTGTCCACGCCGCCCTCCTCGGCTACGGCCGCGGCGAGGTCCGGGAACATCCGAAAGCTGCGGTCGGCGAGCTTCGCGAGGCGCGGGTCGGCGGTGCGTACCAGGAGCGACCCGGCGGCGGCGGCCGAGGCGCCGGACCCTATCGCGCCGGCCTCGGCCAGCACCGCGCGGACGCCCCGGCGCGCCAGGTGGTAGAGGACCGAGCACCCGATGACGCCGCCGCCCACGATCAGGATGCCTTCCGTCCCAGCCGCCATCGCACGAAGCCTCCAGGGGGCCGATGGTAGCGCAGGCGGGCCGGCGGCGTTGAAGCGGCCCGGGCTTTGGGTTATGTTCGCCCCCGCAGCGACCGGGCGGACGGCCCCGGTGGGGAGGGAGCCGACGATGGCCACGATACACGAGGAGCTGGAGGCGAGGACCCCGGGCTCTGCCGAGGTCGGACGCGAGAGCGGGCAGGTGCTGGCCCAGCAGATCGTCGACACGGTCGTGATGGGCCACCCGGTCTACATCCGCGAGGCCCGTGGCTCGCGCGTGATCGACGTCGACGGCAACGAGTACGTCGATCTCGCGATGGGCTGGGGGCCGCACGTGCTCGGCCACGCTCCCGAGGTCGTGGTGGAGGCGGTCCGCGAGGCGGCGCCGCGAGGGGTGCAGTGGGGCTGGCCCAACCCCTACCAGGAGCCGCTGGCGCGGCTGATCACCGAGGCGATGCCGTGCGCCGAGCGCGTCGTGTTCTGCAACAGCGGCACCGAGGCGAGCATGTACGCCATGCGCGCCGCGCGGGCCCACACCGGCCGGAGCAAGGTGGCGATGTTCGAGGGGGGCTTCAACGGCGCGCACGACGCGGTGCTCGCCAAGGCCGTGCCGGAAAGCCCGGCCGACAGCCCCGAGTTCTACGCGATGGGCCAGGGCATACCGGCGGAGGCCCAGAGCAACCTTGTCATGCTCCCTTACCTGAGCGAGGCCGCGCTGCGCATGGTGCGCGAGAGGGCGGACGAGCTGGCCATGGTGATCATCGAGCCCGTGCAGGGCTCCAACCCCCGCGTGGACCAGGGCGGGTTCCTCGCCGACCTGCGAGAGGCGTGCACCGAGGCCGGCGTGCTGCTGTGCTTCGACGAGGTGATCACCGGCTTCCGCCTGGCCTACGGCGGGGCCCAGGAGTACTTCGGGGTGGTCCCGGACCTTGCGATAACCGGCAAGGTGCCCGGGGGCGGCATGCCGCTGGGCGTGATCGCCGGGAGGGCCGGGGTGATGGAGGTGTTCGCCCGGCAGTTCGACATCTACCGCGACGACAGGTCCGGCGGCCCCAGCATCTTCACGGCGGGCACCTTCAGCGGCAACCCCGTCTCGATGTCCGCGGGCGAGGCGGTGCTGCGCCACCTGCGCGAGCACCCGGAGATCTACCCCTACATGGAGGGCCAGGTCGAGCGTCTCGCCCGCGAGGTGAACGAGCACTGCATGCGCGAGGAGCTGCCGGCGCACGTCGCGGCGGCCGGCTCGATGTTCTACGTTCGGATACAGCCAGGCGGCCCGATCCGAACGGCCCGCGACGCCGACAGCTCCCTGCGCGAGGCCGACGACATGCTCCCTCTGCTGATGGAGAGGCGCGGCGTGATGATGCCCGCCCTGCACCTTTGCTTCATCTCGGCGGCGCACACCCCCGAGGACATCGACCTGGTGATCGACGCGCTGAAGGGCTCGCTCGCCGAGCTGCGCTCGGCCCAGATGATCTGAGCCTGGCACGGGCGTGACCTTCACGATCATCGGGCGCTGCGAGGCCACCGGGCGGCTGGGCGTCGGCATATCCTCCTACTCCCTCGCCGTCGGCGCCCAGTGCCCCGCAATGCTGCCCGGCGTCGGGCTCGTCTCATCCCAGGCCTTCGTGAACCCCGCCCTGGCCCGGCCGGTGCTCAGCGCCCTGGAGGAGGGGACGACCCCGGCGCGTGCGCTCGGGGCGCTCGCGGCCATCGATCCCGGGATCGACTACCGCCAGGTCGGCGTCATCGACGCCGGGGGCGCCGCCGCCTGCGCGACCGGCCCTAAGACCAGGCCGTGGGCCGGCTCCAGCGTGGGAGACGGTCACGCGGCCTTCGGCAACGCCCTGGCAGGCCCCCGGGTGACCGGGGCGATGGCCGACGCGTTCGGCGCCGGGGCGGGCCTGGACCTAGCCGACAGGCTGGTGCGCTGCCTGGAGGCGGCTCGCTCGGCGGGCGGGCAGGCGGGGTCCGGCGGCCGGCACCTCCCGGAGCGCTCGGCGGCGGTGATCGTGATGGCGCACGGGGGACAGCCGGGGATCGACCTGCGTGTGGACGTGCACGACGACGCGGTGAGCGAGCTTAGGCGCGCGCTGGGCGCGTACCTGCCGTACGTACCCTACTACGAGCTCAGGCGCACCTCGCCCGCGCAGGCGCCGCCCCAGGAGGAGTGGCCGGCCCGCTAGGGGCCGGGGCTACTGGAGGACGGCGAAGGTGCCGACGTAGTCGTCGGGGTCGATCGTCTCGCCCGGCCCGGGGACGGGCTCGAGGGAGACGAGGACGGCGGAGAACTTGCCGAGCTTCTTTACGGTCGGCTCGGTCTGGCCGCCCTCTATCACGAGCGTGGTCTCGCCGGTGTCGAGCACGCCGCTCGCGGTCTTTATCCGGACGGTCGCGGAGCCCGGGCCATCGCACCCGGACCCCTCGCAGCGCGTGTCCTCCAGGACCTCGACGAAGTCGATCGTAAGGCCGCTGACCAGGCTGGGGCTGGCGAGCTTCTGGCCGATCCTCAGGGACACGGGCGTGAGCAGCGGCGCCTCGGTCGCGCGCTGTCCCTCCGGGGCGACTATGGTCTCGCCGAGCGAGGGACCCGATGCGCCGGAGCCGGCCTCCTCCTCGACCTCGGCGGCCACGGCCCTGGTGGGCGTGGCCACCGGCTCGGGGGTGGCGGTGGCCGCGCGCTCGGCTGTCGCGACGGGCTCGGGGGCGGGATCGGAGGCGCCGTCGCCGGAATCCGAGCAGGCGGCCGCGGCCAGCACGAGGGCCAGCGTTGCGAGGGCGATTGCTGCGAGCCTGCCTGACAAGGTGGCCTCCTTGGTGCGCGTCAAGGCGGGGGAACGATGGGCTCCGCCGCTGCCGCGAACTCTACCACAGGCGGGCAGCGCGGCGCGGGTGGTCGGGGCGGCCGGGATCGAACCGGCGACCTCTTGCTCCCAAAGCAAGCGCGCTTCCGCTGCGCCACGCCCCGCCGCCTAGGAACGCCTAGGAAATGGAGATGCAGGTCACCGTGCGGACCACGCCCTGGAGGGGGTGGACCTCCTCGGTGATTAGCCTCCCGATGGCGTTGACGTCCTCGACCTCCACCTTGGCGATGATGTCGTAGGGCCCGCTCACAAAGTCCGCGCCCGTGACCTCCGCCAGCTCGCGAAGGCCGCGGATGACGTTGAACGAGAGGCCGGGCTCGGCCTCGATGAGCAGGTAGGCTGTCTTTGACACCGCGTCCTCCTGGGATCCCCGCCGGGCTGCCAACATGATACGCCGCCCGGGCGCGGCGGCCTAGCCGTGCGGGCGTCCGGCTGCCGGCCTCCGCCGCGCCCTCTGGCGGAGCCGCAACCGGCGTCGCGCGTCAGGCAAGGCGACCTGCCTCCGGGGTTAGACGCCGACCGCACGCCCGACGCGCCCAGCCTGCATTCCCTCCCGCATGATTGCGTCGAATGCGAGCCTGGAGCGCTCGTTGATCAGCAGCACCAGGAAGCTGCGGGCCCTGGACATTCCGACGTAGAGCAGGGCCCGCGACCTGTCGGCCTCCACCTCCTCGATGTCGACGACGATCACGGCGCGGCTCTCCATCCCCTTGAATGAGTGGATTGTCGAGAACCGCACGCAGTCCGGGGGTGCGTCCAGCGTGCGCGAGCAGTCGACGAGCGGTGCGCCGCCGATGTCCTCGACACCCGCCAGGGCCGAGTTCTCGAGACGTCGCGGCGACAGCACGATCACGTCGCCCGGGCCGAGACCGTCGCGCCGAAGGCTCTCCAGCATCTCCTCGAGGGCCCTTAGCTGGCCGGCCCCGGTCTTCCAGTACAGTCTCTTCACCGGCGGACCCTCCTGCTGCCCAGGCCGAAGGCGCGGAGGGCCGAGTCCGCCGACGGCGGCGGTCGCCTTTGCTATCGACCGGGTGTTCCGGCAGTTGCGGGCGAGGGTGGCCCTCACGAAGTGCTCGCAGCGAGCCGAGAGATCCGAAAGCGGGTCAGGGGCCGAGTCGAAGATGGTCTGGCCGGTGAAGTCCCCGAATATGGCCCATCTCCCCCCGGCCACACCTCCCCGTATCAGGCGGTCCATCACGTCGAGGGTGCCCTCGCGGAACAGGTCCTGCGCCTCGTCCATCACCAGGACGTCGAACGGCGCATCCGTCTCCTCCAGGGCGATCATCGCGTGGATCGGGTAGTCGTCGTCGAACAGCGTCGGCAGGTCGCCGCTCTCGTTCGCCTCGCGCACCCGTTCCGAGAACTCGGCGGCCGAGGGCCCTCGCAGGATGATGTCGTCGAGGATCCCGTACCAGCTGCCGGCGGTGATCTTGGTGTCCTCGGTCTGGCGCCCCAGCCAGGCGCTGAGGTGGTGGTTGAAGCTGACCAGCGCCACCCTCGCACCCTCCGCATCCGCCCGCCGGGCGTACTCGATCGCCAGGAGGGTCTTGCCGGTGCCCGCCGCCCCCTGGAACAGGCATCGCGGATTGTCATAGAGCTCGTCGAGCCGGTCGTACTGCTCCTGCGTGAGGGCGACGAGCGTCTCCTCCGCCTTGCCCATTGCGATGGACCTTGAAACGATGAGGTCGAAGCTGGGCCTGAGGAACTTGACAATGGACCTCGCCCGGTCCGGAGGTAGGGCGCTGCCCCCGCGGCCCCTTCGCAGGTCCCTGAGCCTGGCGTCGGCGACCCTTCCGATGGCAACGGATACCGGTCCGCGCAGGTCCTCCGCGTCGATCACCTCGGTGCGTTCGAACTCCGGCGAGGGCGGCGGGCACAGGACATCGGGGAACGCCACGGCGCAGGAGATGGGACACGCCGCCTCCTCGGAGCCCTGGCCAAAGTGGTCGGCGATCGCGTCCCTTAGCGCAAACATCGCCTCCCTGGCCTGCATGAAGGGGCTCTTTCGGAGCGTGGCGACCTCGCCATAGCGGTTCCTGGTGGTCCACTCGCCGTCCTCGCATCTCACCCCGCCGCCCTTCACCTCGATGCACAGGATCCCGCGGCCCGGGATCACCACGACGAAGTCGATCTCTCCGTAGGGCCCCGACCTGCGACGCGCCAGCCCCAGAGAGTGCAGGACCGTCCAGTCGTCCGTGCCCGGATCCCTGGCCAGCTTGTCAAACAGCTGCCTCTCGGCCGCGCTCTTTACGTCCGGGTCCATGGAGGCCGGCATCATCACCGCCATCCGCAGCTCTCCTCCCCGCCAGGTGTGCTGGCCCGTCGCCGCCCACGACCGGGGGCGGGCATCTGGAAGCATTGGACCACAGCGAGGCAGCTGCGGGCGCCCCGGCGGGCCCGCGGGCGAGTCGGGCGATCCGGGGTGGCCGCCGTCAGGGCTCGCCCCTGACCTCCGTGCCGGGCCTGAACGCCGCCCAGGCGAACCAGAAGTGGTTACCGTGCGCGACCGGTCGCAGCTCGGTACCCTCCAGCGGTCCGCCGATCGCACGCCCCAGGATGCTCCAGACAGAGCCCGTCTGGTCGTCGACGATCGCATCCCCGGCTGCCGAGAAGGTCAGATGCCTCCCGCCGGCCTTCGGCTCAAACACCCCCGTCGATCCCACCGCCCGCCGCGGGCCCGACGCGCCCGGAAACGGCGAGAGGGTGCCGCCCGTGTAGAAGATCGCGATCCGGGTTCCGCCGACCGTGTCGTTGATCACGGGCGTGACCACCAGACGGGCGAACGGGTACGCCACCGCCTCCACGCCGAGCTCGATCGCGAGCACCCGCTCAAGGGGCTCAAGGCGTCCGTCCGCCTCCCCGTCGAAGAGCACCGGCTCGCCGCCCTCTGCGTCGTAGCCGGCGTACGGGCCGAACTCGTAGGCGCTCTGGGGATATATGCCCGTCTCACGCGAGAGCACCAGCCCGTCCGGGTGCGCCTCGGCGAAGTCCCGGAAGGAGACCGTCTGCGCGGCGATGACCCGCAGGCGCGTTCCCGTAAGGTCCCCCACTATCGCCTCGGCGGATATCTGCTGCCACCACGACTGGGTCTGGCGGTCCCACATCACGAGACCGCTCCTGAGCAGGTTTCCCGTGGTGCCGAAATCCAGGGTGCGCCCGCCCGCGCGGCGGTCGAAGACCAGCGCGGTGTTGCACAGCGGGCAGTAGGTCACCGCGACCGGGACGCCGGCCAGCTCGTCGTTGACTATCTCGTGGCGCACCAGCATCGCCAGCGGGTAGGCCTTGGCCGCGCCGCCGATCTCCAGCGAGACCACGGGCTCGGCGTCCCCCATGTAGCCGGGGGCCTCTGCGGCGACGAAGAATACCGGGCTGTCGACCGGGGGGATGCCGTCCCTTCCGGGGCCGCCCCGGACGATCTCGGCGTAGGGGACCGAGTGGATCTCGAAGTTCGTGTCCCAGCCGGCCATCAGCCGGGCCGGGGCCGTGTCGCCGGCGGGCCCCGGGGCCCCTGCCCGCCCCGCGCCGGCGGGGTCCGCGGCCAGCGGCGTCGCGACGGACCCGGCATCCCCGGGACCCGTCGCTCCGCCGCCCGAGCAGGCCGCGGCCAGCGCGGCGAACAGCGCCGCAGACGCCATCCAGGCACCCGCGGCGGGGCCCCACACGGTCCGGCCCCTAGCTGGTACCATGCCGCCCCATGGGACCCGCCGACATCGGAACTGGCCGCCTCCTAGCTGGCTCCCCGCGCGGGCGCGCCGCCCCGCAGGGGGGTGCCGGGGACTGTAGCAGATGAGGCTCGGCTACTTCGCCATGCCGCTGCACCCGCCGGGCTCGGACTTCACCGAGAACATCCACGGCGACCTCGAGCAGGTGGTGGAGCTCGACCGCCTCGGCTACTCCGAGGCCTGGATAGGCGAGCACTACACGATGGCCTGGGAGCCGATCCCCTCTCCCGACCTGTTCATCGCGATGGCGCTGGCCCGGACCGAGCGGATAGTCCTGGGCACCGGGGTCTCGTGCCTGCCCAACCACAACCCCTTCCAGCTCGCCCACCGCATAGCCCAGCTCGACCACATGGCCCGCGGGCGCTTCATGTGGGGCATAGGCCCCGGGGCATCGCCCCCGGACTCGGTCTCGTTCGGGATAGACGCGGGCGCCGGCGCGCACCGCGAGTTCGCCCGCCTGGCCGTGGACGCCGTCCTGGACATATGGGCCGGCCTCGAGCCCGGCGACTACAGCAACGAGTTCTGGACCTTCCACATCCCCGAGCCCGACCCGGAGCTCGGGTTCGGCGTGCACATGTTCCCCTACCAGCGGCCCCACCCGCCCATCGCCGTCGCGGGCCTCTCGGAGCGCTCCGAGACGCTGGTCGCGGCGGGCGAGCGCGGCTGGATACCGATGAGCATCAACCACGTCCCTCCCCGCACCCTAAAGACCCACTGGGCGGCGATGGAGGAGGGGGCCGCGCGCACCGGCGCCGCGATCGACCGCTCGATGTGGCGGATAGCGAGGGACGTCTACGTCGCTCCGACCACCGACGAGGCCAGGGCCGTCGCGCTCGACCCGGACGGCGTGCTGGCGCGCGACTTCAACGGCTACGTCTACCCGGTCCTCAGGCGCTTCGACTACCTGGACATCCTCAAGGTCGACCCCGAGATGCCCGACGAGGACGTGACGCTCGAGTACATGGTCGACAACGTCTGGATGGTCGGCTCGCCCGAGGACGTGGCCGCCAAGGTCCACGCCCTCAGCGAGAGCGTCGGGGCGTTCGGGGTCCTGATGATGATGCACCACGACTGGGTGCCCGAGGACGGGTGGCGACGGTCCGCAAGGCTGCTGGCCACCGAGGTCCTGCCGATGATCGAGGACGTGGGGTGAGCGCCGGGCCCGGCCGCCCGGGGCGGCTCGAGGGCAGGGTCGCGATCGTGACGGGCGCCGCGCGCGGGCAGGGGGCCGCCGAGGCCGAGCTGTTCGCCGCCGAGGGCGCGCGCGTGGTGTTCGGCGACGTCCTGGAGTCCGAGGGACGGGCGCTGGAGGCCCGGATCGCCGAGGCCGGCGGGACCGCGGTCTTCGTGTCCATGGACGTCACCGCAGAGTCCGACTGGGCGGACGCGGTCGGTGCGGCCGTCGGGCGCTACGGGCGGGTCGACATACTCGTCAACAACGCCGGGCTGCTGACGATGTCCACCACCGAGGAGGTCACCCGCGCCGAGTGGGACCGGGTGATGGACGTGAACATGTGGGCGATCGTCCTGGGCACCAAGGCCGTGGTCCCCGAGATGCGCAGGGCCGGGGGCGGGTCGATCGTCAACGTCTCCTCGCTGTCGGGGATAAAGGCCATGCCGTGGGCCGCCGCCTACCACGCCGCCAAGGGCGCGGTCCGCATCCACACCAAGGTCGCCGCCGTCGAGTACGCCGGCGACGGCATCCGCGTCAACTCCATACACCCGGGGGCGATCGACACGCGCATGCTCTCCGACGCCTACTCCGAGGAGTTCCTGTCCTCGACCGCGGGGCGCATACCGCTGGGGCGCATGGGCACTCCCCGCGACATAGCCCTGGGCGCCCTGTACCTGGCCTCGGACGACTCGGCGTACGTGACGGGCACCGAGCTAGTCATAGACGGCGGGATACTCGCCCAGTAGACTGGGCCCGATGGACGCGGTGAGGCCAAGGTCGGTGGGCGGGCTGTTCAAGGCCGCCGGCCTGCGCGCAGAGTACGACGTCGGCGTGCCCATGCGGGACGGCACGCGCCTCTCCCTCGACGTCTACTTCCCCCTGGGAGAGGGCCCCTGGCCGGTGATACTGGTCCGCACCCCCTACGACAACAAGGTGCCCTCGGTGATCGCCGACAGCGCGACCTACTTCGCCCAGAACGGATACGTCGTGGCGATCCAGGACGTGCGCGGGCGCTTCGACTCCGGGGGCGACTTCGTGCCCTGGGTCAACGAGTTCAACGACGGGTTCGACACGGTCGAGTGGGTGGGCGCGCAGCCGTGGTGCGACGGCAACGTGGGCATGCACGGCCCGTCCTACGTCGGCAACGTGCAGTGGCAGGCGGCTGCCATGGGCAGCCGGTACCTAAAGACGATCGTCCCGCGGGTGATCGGCGACAACCTGCACGAGTCGCCCCACTACCAGGGCGGGGCCTTCCAGCTCGGGTGGAGCTGCCTGTGGTCGTTCAAGATGGACGGGCGGGCCGGGCAGGACATAGAGGGCTACGACTGGACCCAGGTCTTCCACGCCCTGCCGGTACGCGACATCCCGGCCATGGCGGGAAAGGACATCGCCTTCTACCGCGAGTGGTGCGACCACCCGGACTACGACGACTTCTGGCGGGCCCTGGCCATACGGGAGCGCTACGGCGACATCGGCATCCCGGTCCTGCAGATAGGCGGCTGGTACGACTTCTTCGCCGCGGGCACGATGAACAACTTCTCCGGCATGACCGAGCGGGGCGGCACCGAGCTCGCCAGGGCCAACCAGCGCGCGATCGTCGGGCCGTGGGTCCACGTCGCGGGCATGCTAACGTGCGCGGGCGACGTCGACTTCGGCACGGACTCGACCCGCGACCTGCTGGAGATCGAGCTGGCCTGGTTCGACCGCTGGCTCAAGGGCAAGGACAACGAGGCGGACCGCCTCGCGCCCCTGGAGATCTTCGTGATGGGCGCCAACCGCTGGCGCTCGGAGCACGAGTGGCCGCTCGCGCGCACCCGCTACACCCCCTGGTACCTTCACTCCGGGGGCGGGGCGAACTCGGCGATGGGCGACGGCGTGCTCTCCCCGGCCGCGCCGGGGGAAGGGCCGGGAGCGGACGCGGACAGGTTCACGTACGACCCGATGTTCCCGGTGCCCACCAGGGGCGGGGGCAACTGCTGCAACCCGGAGATCGTGGAATGGGGCGCCTACGACCAGCGCGACGTCGAGGCGCGCTCGGACGTGCTGGTCTACACCTCGGCGCCGCTGGAGCGCGACATGGAGGTGACCGGGCCGGTGCTCGCAAAGCTGTATGCCTCGACCGACGGGCCCGACACCGACTTCACGGCCAAGCTCGTGGACGTGCACCCCGACGGGCGGGCGGTGAACCTGTGCGACGGGATAGTGCGCGGCCGCTACCGCGGGGGCACGGGCGCCCAGAGGCTGCTCGAGCCGGGCGAGGTCTACGAGTTCACGGTGGACCTTTGGCCGACCAGCAACGTGTTCCGGGCCGGGCACCGCATAAGGCTCGACATCAGCTCGTCCAACTTCCCGCGCTTCGACCGAAATCCGAACACCGGCGCGAGATGGGGCACGGACTCGGGCCTTCGGACCGCCCACCAGACCGTCTACCACGACCGGGTCCGTCCCTCCCACGTCCTGCTGCCCGTCATCCCGGCCGAGTAGCGTTCCGGGCCGGCCGGGCGCCCCGCGGCGGGGCGCGGAGCCGGACGGATGGGCCCCTTCGAACGCCTCTCCGCGGCGCGCTCGCCGTGGGCACCGCCCGGAGCCGGGGCCCCGGATCCCGCGTGCTAGAATCTTGGCCGCCCGCGCCCCGGCCCCATCGGTGCCCGGCGCGCGGTCCTAGGAGCAAGCGTGCCGCAGTTCGACGACCTCAAGATACTCACGGGCAACGCTCACCCCGCCCTGGCCCGGGACATCTGCTCGTACCTCGAGGTCGAGCTCGGCCGCAGCGAGGCGTTCAAGTTCTCCAACGACAACACCTTCGTGCGGATCCTCGAGAACATCCGGGGCAAGGACGTGTTCGTCGTACAGCCCCTGGCCACCCCGGTCAACGACAACCTCATGGAGCTGCTGATCATGATCGACGCGGCCAAGAGGGCGTCGGCGGGCCGGATAACGGCGGTCATCCCCCACTACGCCTACGGGCGGACGGACAAGAAGGACCAGCCCCGCGTGGCGATCACCGCGAGGCTGATCGCGGACTTCGTGTCCGTCGCGGGGGCGGACCGGGTGCTGACCGTCGACCTTCACGCCGGGCAGATCCAGGGGTTCTTCTCGGTGCCGGTGGACGAGCTGACGGCGATACCCATACTGGCGCGCCACTTCGCCGGGCTCGCGGGGGACGACCTGGTGGTCGCGGCGACCGACGTCGGGGACGCCAAGCGCGCCCGCTCGACCGCGAACCTGCTCGACGCGCCCATAGCGATCATCGAAAAGCAGCGCCTAGGCAACCAGGACCGGGTCGAGGCCGCCGCTCTGATCGGCTCGGTCGACGGCAGGACCGCCCTGATCGTCGACGACGAGTGCGGAACCGGCGGCACCGTGATAGCGGCGGTGAACGCCCTGCGCGAGCACGGGGCGGCGCAGATCTACTGCGCGGTCACCCACCCGCTGCTCTCGGGACCGGCCGCCGGCGTTCTGGCCGGCGCCGGCATCGTGGAGATGGCCGTAACTGACACGGTGCCGGTCCCCGAGGACAAGCGGTGGGACGGGCTGTCGGTCCTGTCCGTGGCCGCGCTGCTGGGCGAGGCGATCCGCAGGATCCACAGCGGCGAGTCGGTGGGAGCCATGTTCGGCTCGTAGGGTCCTTCCCGGCGAAACCGAGGATCGCTGCGCGCCGGGCGTTCGCGGGCCGGAGGGCGAGCATCGGCCGCATGGCCGCCGTAGGCACCGGAACGCGGGCGTGCCCCGGCGGCGCGTTCACGCGACGAGTGCCGGCATGGTCCGCCGCCGGCGGGCGTCAGGCCCGCCGGGTCAGCGGGACCGGGTCCGCTGTGCGCCTTCCTGCCGCCGCGTCACCACGAGCTGGACTCCTCGGCGTACGCGTGGTCGGGCATGCGGTAGGAGATCCCGGCCGCGTCGAACGCCGAGGCGTCCAGCAGCGACGTGAAGTTGCTGAAGTTGCGGCTCTGCAGACCCCTCGGTATCGCCCTGTCGATCACCCGCTCGTACCTGGCCTGCATCCTGAACCACGCCAGGACGCCGAAGGTCAGGCCCGGAGGGTACGCGAGGGAGTCGGCGAGGTCGTTTCCGATGAGCGCCCTGGAGATGCCGTAGACGTACCTTGACAGGCCCCTGCGCGCGCCCGGTTCGTCTATGCCCACCACCAGGGGAGCGGAGTTGACGAGCGAGTTGGCCATCGCCACGGCCTCCTCTCCGGGGGCGGGCTCGCAGAGGCGGCCGACCTCGAACAGCCTGAGCGCTTCCTGCTCGTCGCGGAACAGGATCGTGTCCGGTATGCCCATCAGGTGCCCGCAGTAGCGCCACACGGCCATGAAGCTCTCGCGCTCCTCGCGGTCGTACTTGGCGCCCAGGCTCCTCATGTGCAGGAGCAGCCTCGCCGAGAACGCGCCGATGGCAAAGCCCAGGTGTGCCGCGCACAGCGGCACGCCCCATGACTCCGTGTCCCACTCGTCCGAGGCGCCCAGCAGCAGCCGGACCTGCGCGTGGACCAGCCGGACGCGGACCGAGAGCTTCCACCCGTCGCCGCCCCTCTCGAGGCCCCCGGGCACGAACAGCTCGATCATGTGGCGGTTGTTCTGCCTCAGGCGCCTCACGCCCTGGTCGCGGACGCGGCCGGTGATGAAGAAGGACTTGCTGATGTTCGTGGAGAAGCCCTCGACGAGGACGCCCCCGACGAACGCCCCCAGGATCAGCTTCGCGTTCCTGTGGAACATTCGGACGCCCGGCATGAAGGCCGAGGCGTCCAGCCACGGGGGGGTGGACTCGAGGTCGTCGAAGAGCGCCCGCAGCGCGGGCGGCGCATCGCCCATCAGCTCGTCTTCCCGGTCCATCATGGCCTTGATGAAGAGGATGGCCTCCGGCCTCTCCAGGGCCGCCATCTCCGCGACCGCAGCGTCGGCCAGGGGGTCGGCGACCATCGTGTGGGCGACGTAGCTGTCCGCCAGTTCCGGGTCGACGGCCCGCGCCCGCCCGTAGCCCCGCTCGTAGTCTGAGGGAACGTGCACCGCGGTCACGCCGGGGACGGGCCGTCCTCCGGGGCCTCCACCTGCAGCTCGGGAAGCCAGCCGAGCCACGACGGCAGGTACCAGTTCCCCCTGCCGAGAACCTCCATGCTGGCCGGGACCAGCACAGAGCGCACCAGCGTGGCGTCGATCAGCACGGCCACGGCCAGGCCGAAGCCCATCAGCTGGTTGGTGATCGTCTCGCCCGCGGCGAAGGCGCCGAACACCACGACCATGATCAGGGCCGCGCCGGTGATGATGCCGGCGGTCGAGTGCAGCCCGTAGGCCACCGCCTCGGTGTTGTCGCGGGTCTGGTCGTAGCGCTCCTTGATCCGGCTGATCAGGAACACGTGGTAGTCCATGGACAGCCCGAACAGGACGGCGAACAGGAACAGCGGCAGCCAGGCGTCGACGACCTCGGCGCGGTCGAACCCGAGAAGGTCCGCGCCCACGCCCAGCTGGAACACGATCACCAGCAGCCCGTACGTCGCCCCCACCGACAGCAGGTTCATGATGATGGCCTTGATCGGGATCACTATGGAGCGGAACACGATCATCAGGATTATGAAGCTCAGGCCGAGCACGAAGGCGAACACGATCGGGGTGTAGACGCGGACGATGCCGTAGAAGTCGGCGGCCTCAGCGGTCATGCCGCCGACGTGGACCTGCGCGGGAACCCCCTCGAACGCGGCGGGGACGAGCCGCTCGCGCAGGGTCCGCATGTGGTCGATGGCCTCCTGCCCCCTGGTCTCCCCCGGGAACGGCAGCGTGACCAGGGCGAAGTCCCCCGCCTCGTTGAACTCGGTCAAGGCGGGCAGGGGGAAGCTCCCGGACGCGGCGATGGCCTCCTCCAGCCGCGTGATCGCGTCCAGCACCCTGGGGTCGTCCATGTCGCCGTCCACGGCTATCTGGGCCGGGCTGAGGATCCCCGCCGGGCTCACGTCCCCGGCCGAGAACTTCTCCTCGAGGACCAGGAACGCATGCTTGGTCTTGGCGCTGTCGGGGAAGGTGTTGACGTCGTTGAGGCCGGTCCGGATGCCTTCTATGCCGAGGACGCCGATGTTGAAGTAAAAGAGCGTGACGAAGATCATCGGGACGCCGACGGCAAGGATGCTGACGACGGGGTGGCGGGTGACGACGCGGGTCACCGTGTACCAGAAGCCCTGCCCGCTGTCGTCGGCGCCCTTGAGCGAGAACCGCGAGAGCAGCGGGACGGACAGCATGTTCACCCTGGGACCCAGCAGCGACAGGGTGGCGGGCAGCAGCGTGAGGGTCGCCGCAAGGCAGGCGATCACCACGAGTATGGCGCCGAGGGCGAGCGACTGGTGGAAGGAGGCCGGGACCATCAGGAGCCCGACCAGCGCCAGCACCACGGTCATCCCGCTGAAGAAGACCGTGCGCCCGGCCGTGCCGCCCGCCCTGACCGCCGCCTCCCTGGGCGCCGCGCCGCGGCCCATCTCCTCCTTGAAGCGCGAGACGATCAGCAGCGAGTAGTCGATGCCCACGGCGAGGCCGATCATCACCACCATCGCCGTCACGAAGAACAGCAGCTGGTTGAACTGGCCGATGACCGAGACCGCCGCTATGGCGACGACTATGGAGATGATCGCCAGCGCGAGGGGGAGCAGCGTCGCCACCACGGCGCCGAAGAGCACCAGCAGCACGAGCAGCGCGACCGGGATGCCGAACACCTCGCCCTTGCGCAGGTCGCTCTCGGCTAGCTCGTTGCTCTCATGGGCCACGCTGGCGTCGCCGCCGATGAGCACCGTGAAGTCGTCCGACGATGCGTCGGCCTCCTCCACGACGTGCATGACCCGGTCGACGTTGGCCACGGCCTCCCGCGAGGTGCCGGCGAGCGTGTAGTGGATCAGCGCGGTCTGCCGATCGGCGGAGACGAGGATGGGCAGCAGCCGCGCGAGGTCCTCCGGCGGGATGAGGGCCGCCGCGGCCATCGCGTGGTAGTAGTGGAATATCGGCTGGCCCTGTATGCCGCCGGCTATCGTCTCCGGGCCCAGGGAGAGGATCTCCTCGTGGATCTCCTCCACCCTGGCGCGGAATGCGGCGGCGTCCACGTCGAGCGAGTCGGACTGGACGATCACGATCTCTGAGAGCTGCCTGGGCCCCCGAAGCCTGTCCTCGATCAGGGCCGCGGCCCGCTGCGACTCGTACCGTCCGCCGATGGCAAGGTCGGTGGTGGTCGCGTCGGAGAACAGCCCGCCGATCAGCAGGAGGCTGACCGCGCCCACCGCCAGCCACACGCCGATCACGACCCAGGGCCTGCGGGCGCTGGCGCCGGCCAGTCGGCTGATCATGCGGCCGCGGGCCCGCCGCCCCCGGGCGCGCCGGGGAGACGACGCCGGGGCGCGCCCGGCGGCACGGCGCGGCGCGGCCCCGACCCCGCGGGGCCGCCGGCCCGGTATCGATTCGAAGAGCCTTGCATTGCCTCGTCCAACATTCGTGCATCGACGCGGGGCGGCGCCGAGCGGCGGGGTGACATCGGTCCGATCCCCGGAGCAGAGCGCCGCACGCGGCCGACGTGCGCCGGGCGGGGCGGCCCGGGGCCCGGCCCGCTCCGCTCACGCCCACTGGCCCGCATGATACCGCAACGCCCGGAGAGCAGGCAGGCGGCCCGGGGCCCGTTGCAAGGCAGGGATGGTGGATCGCAGCCGCCCGGTTCTCGCGTCTCGCGCCCGCGGGCACGCGGGCAGCAACCGGCCCGGGGCGGCCGGCAACCGGGAGCCAGGAAGACCCGCATCCCGCCAGATCAATAGCGTCGTCGTCGGCCCCGGCGCGGGTCCGCACGGCGCCGCTGGTATAATCGCCCCATCCTCCCCTCCTCCCCCCGCGCCCCCATCCAGTGATCAAAGGCATAGCAAAACTGCTCGGCGGCTCCAACGAGAAGGTCGTCGGCCGGATCGAACCCGTGGTGCGCGCCGTAGGCGCCCTTGAGGCCGGCGTGGCGGCCCTGGACGACGACGCCCTGCGGGCCCTTACCGAGGACTACAGGGGTCGGCTGGCGGCCGGAGAGAGCCCCGAGGACCTGCTGCCCGAGGCCTTCGCCGCGGTCCGCGAGGCGGCCAAGCGGGCGATCGGGCTGCGCCACTTCGACGTCCAGATCGTGGGGGGCGTCGTCCTGCACCAGGGCAAGATCGCCGAGATGAAGACCGGCGAGGGCAAGACGCTGGTAGCGACCCTTGCCGCCTACCTCGAGGCGCTGTCCGGGGGCGGCGTGCACGTGGTCACCGTCAACGACTACCTGGCCCGCCGCGACGCCGGGTGGATGGGCGCCGTCTACCACGCCCTGGGGATGACCACCTCCGCCCTGCAGAACCAGGGCGCCCTGATCTACCGGCCCGGAGACGAGGGCTCTGAGCCGATGGTCCCGTGCTCGCGGCACGACGCCTACGCGGCGGACATCACCTACGGGACCAACTCGGAGTTCGGGTTCGACTACCTGCGCGACAACATGGTCGCCGAGCTCGGCCGGCGAGTGCAGCGCCCGCTGACGTTCGCGATCGTCGACGAGGTGGACAACATCCTCATCGACGAGGCGCGCACCCCCCTGATCATCAGCGGCCCGGCGCAGGACTCGCCGTCCGACTATCAGAAGTTCGCCCGGCTGGTGCCGGAGCTGTCGGCGGAGACCGACTTCACGGTCGACGAGAAGCACCGCTCGGTCTCCCTTACCGTCGACGGCATAGACAGGGTGGAGCGGCTGCTGAGGATCGACGACCTGTACGGCGAGGGCAACCTTCGGACCGTGGCGTTCGTCGAGAACGCCCTCAAGGCCCGCGTCATCTTCGAGCGCGACCGCGACTACGTCGTCAAGGACGGCGAGGTCGTGATCGTGGACGAGTTCACGGGCCGCCTGATGCCGGGCCGCCGCTACTCCGAGGGGCTGCACCAGGCCCTCGAGGCCAAGGAGGGCCTGAGGGTCCAGCGCGAGTCGATCACCTACGCGACCATCACGCTGCAGAACTACTTCCGCCTCTACGGAAAGCTGGCGGGCATGACCGGCACGGCGGCCACCGAGGCCGAGGAGTTCTGGAAGATATACAAGCTCGACGTCGTCGAGGTCCCGCCCAACAGGGCGAACGCCAGGACCGACGGCGGGGACCTGATCTACTCGACCGAGAAGGGCAAGTGGCGTGCGGTCGCCGACGAGATCGAGGAGCGGCACAGGGCGGGGCAGCCGGTGCTGGTGGGCACGGTGGACATCGCCAAGTCCGAGCGCCTGAGCGAGATGCTGAGGCGCCGCGGGCTCAGGCACGAGGTCCTCAACGCCAAGCACCACGAACGCGAGGCCCAGATCGTCGCCGAGGCCGGGCGCCCGGGCGCGGTGACGGTGGCGACCAACATGGCCGGCCGCGGGACCGACATCATCCTCGGGGGCAGCCCCGACAGCCGGGGCGCGGACGAATGGCGGCGCGACCACGAGCGGGTCATCGCCGCCGGCGGACTGCACGTGATCGGCACCGAGCGCCACGAGGCGCGCCGCATCGACAACCAGCTGCGCGGGCGCTCGGCGAGGCAGGGCGATCCCGGGAGCACCAGGTTCTACGTCTCGCTCGAGGACGACCTGATGCGCCGCTTCGCCGGCGACCGCATCAAGTCGATCATGACCTGGTCCGGCATCGACGAGGACACCCCCCTCGAGAACAAGATGATCACCAAGACCATCGAGAACGCCCAGGTCAAGGTGGAGGCCCACCACTTCGACACCCGGAAGCACCTGGTCGACTACGACGACGTCATCAACACCCACAGGGAGGTCATCTACGCCGAGCGCGACAAGGTCCTCTCGGGCGCGGACATGAGGTCCAACATCCTCGACATGGTCGAGACCGAGATCGCCCAGACCGTAGCCACGCACACCGGCGACCTCGCCCCCCGCGAGTGGGACCTCGAGCCGATGGTCGGGGAGATAGGGGCCATGCTCCCCCTGCGGGGCGGGGACGCGGACGCGGGCGTCCTCGACGGCACGGGCGCAGAGGAGATCGAGCGCAGGTTCGTCGAGACCGCCCGCCGGACCTACGAGCGGCGGGAGGAGGAGCTGACCCCCGAGCTGGTCCGGGCGATCGAGCGCCACGTGATGCTGCGGGCGATCGACGCCAACTGGGTTCAGCACCTGACCTCGATCGAGCACCTGCGCCAGTCGATCGGCCTCTACGCCTACGGGCAGCGGGACCCGCTGGTCATGTACAAGAAGGTGGCGCGCGAGCGCTTCGACGAGCTGCTCGAGAAGATCCGCCGCGACGTGGCGATGGCCATCTACCACGTGGCGCCCGTCCCCGCCGGCGCCGCGGCGGCGCCTGGCCCCAACGGCGCCCGCACCTCCAGGCCCGGCCCGGCCACGGCCCGCGCGGCCGCCTCCCGCGCGGCCCGGAGCGGCGCCGGGGTGATGGCCGGGGCGGCGGGCGACCACGGGCGGCGCTCGGCGGCCGGCGGGGCGGGGAAGGTCGGCAGGAACCAGCGCTGCCCGTGCGGGAGCGGCAAGAAGTACAAGCGGTGCTGCGGCGCCTAGGCCACAAGGCCCTTGGACGAAGGCGGGACTGACCGACGGCGCCGCGCCCGGGCCGGCCCGCCCGACTCCGGGGAGGCCGCGAACCTGGCGCGGTTCCGCGCCGCGCTCGAGGGGGGCGAGGACTGGGTGCTGGCCATGGTAGACGCGATGGCGCGCTGGTCGGCGCCCGAGGGCCTGCACCGGGGCAGGCGGCAGACGTACTTCATCTCGGGAGAGGCCTTCGACTGGCCGGAGCTGGCACAGCGCCTGTGCGCCGAGGCCGGAGCACTGATCCCGCGCGAGGAGCGCGACGACCTGCTGCTGCGGGGACGGCTGCCGGCCCGCCTGGACGGGCGGTCGGTCGGCGAGCTCATGAAGGAGCGGCTGGGGCCGGACAAGTACAGGGGCTTCCTCAACTTCCACTACGGCGTCACGGTCGAGGAGGCCATCCTGCACGCGGTCGAGGAGGAGGTGCGAAAGCGCAACGTCGCGGGCGGCGCCCGCTACCGCACCGACGAGACCGACGAGGCGTTCCGGCGCCTCTACGGCGCGAGGCGGGAGGAGCTGCTGGCGGCCTTTCGGACCGAGACCGGCGCGAGGCTGGGACGCGGAATTTCGCTCAGGCAGGGCCGCGAGCTCACCTACTGGCTGTTCCGCTACCGCGTCAGGAACTCGGACAAGGCCCGCGTCGCATCCGATACCAAAAAGGGCCTCGACGAGCTGGCGCGCCTAGCGGACCGGGCGGACGGGGAGCCCGGCCCCTAGTCCGGCGGAGGGCCCGTGCGCCGGGGGACCTGACCGGAGCCCCACGCGGCCGCCGCCGTCCGAGTCCAAGGGGGCGGCATGGGGAGCCTCCCAGCTCTCCGCAAAGCGGGATGAGATTGGTTCCAGCCGCTCGGGCACCACGGGGAATGGACCAAGGCCGCCTCCACCCGCACGACCGGTCGGCAGGGCTCTCGGGCAGGTCGGCTCAGGGCACCAGCGCGAGAACCAGGAACAGAACGAGCCCTATTGCGGCGGCGGCCGCGGTAGGCCTGCGCAGTTGCCTGGTGCTCAACCCCATGTATAGACCGAGTGCAAGTACGCAGAGAAGTCCGGCTGCCATGGCGTACTGAAGGTACTTGAATGGTGCCTGCGCTTCTCCCCTGTGCAGGCCGATGAGCCGTCTCTGTAGGTCAGGGGTGCGTTTTTCGATTGCAGTGTTGCCGTCGGGATTGACGGTGATGCGAAAGTGGGTCTTGTAGGCCGGCTGCGTGGTCAACGTGGTGACTTGCGGCATCGGCTCTTCGGCCTCCTCCACGGATTCTTCTGGATCTGGAGAATCGTGGTGGTCATGGTCGTGGTCGTGAACCGCCTCTTCCTTCTCCTGATGCCCGGTTGGAGATGCCTCCTCGGCAGTGCTCTCCGATTCCGGTGCGACCGCAGTCTGCTCTACGCGCAGGGCCTTGAAGGAGTGATCGATGCCGGAGTCCTTCAGGAATGTCTCGACCTCCTCTTCCAGCCCGGTAGACGCGACGTCTATTGCCGCGCCGCCGGGCGGGTCGATGGCCTCGATTCCGTAAGAGCCCTCGATGCCGGCCAGAAAGAGACCGCCTGATATGGCTACAAGCGCGACCATCGGAAACAGGATCGAGGCGATGGTGAGGTGAGCGAATGTGATCTTCTGGCGCACGGTTTCTCTCCTGCGGCCCTGTCGTGGATGCAGGTTTCACGCCGGCCCGCGAGCCTGGCGGATCCGGAAGGCTGCATCCGGGGTTCTGTGTCTACCTGGTGTGGCTGCCTACTCCATGGCCCTGGGTCCGGAACTTGACGGATAACCCGGCGATGCGCGCCCCCTTTGCGCAGTGGAACGAGTCGTCGCGGGTCGGCCCGGTGATGTCCAGCACGCAGGCCCGCAGGCGCCCACTCGGGAGTCCTAGGTGCCAAGCCGCTCGAGGATCCCCCTCACACGGTCCCCGCGCTCTACCAGCCCGGCCAGGCGCTCGCGCTCGCGCTGGACCACCTCGGGCGGCGCCCTCTCGGCGAACCGCGCGTCGCCCAGCCGGACCCGCAGCCGCTCGGCGCTCGCCCCCAGCGACGCGAGCTCCGCGGACAGGCGCACGGTCTCGGCCCTGACGTCGACCAGCCCGGCCAGCGGCACCGACACCGTGCTGTGCGCTAGCACCAGCGTCGCGCGGTCGGACCCGTCCGGCCCCTGCGCACCGATCGTCAGCGGCTCTATCAGCCCGAGGGCCGCGATGGCCCCGGCCTCGCCGCTGAGCGCCTCGCCCATCGACTCCGAGACCGCCGATGCCGGGACGCGCGTCGACGGCTGGATGCGGAACTCCGCGCGCAGGTTCCTCACGGCGCGCACCAGCTCCATCACCGCCCCCATCTCCTCTTCCGCCCGCCCGTCGAGCCGCCCGTCCGCAGCCGTCGGATAGCGCTCGGTCATCAGCGACCGCCCGTCCGGGCTCCCGCAGAGCCGCTGCCAGAGGGCCTCGGTCACGAACGGCATGAACGGGTGCAGCAGCCTCAGCGTGCGCTCGAGGACGTAGGCGAGCACCGGCACGGCGGAGCGGTCCCCGGCGCGTATCCTCACCTTGGCCATCTCGATGTACCAGTCGCAGTACTCGCCGCGTACGAAGTCGTGGAGCTCGCGCTGGGCCTCGCCGAACTGGTACCCGGACAGGTGCTCCCCCACCCTGCCGGCCGCGCGCGCAAGGCGGCTGAGGATCCACCGGTCCTGCCTGCAGGCAGGCTCCGGCATCCGCCCCCAGTCCGCGCCGGGCCCGGGGCCGTCGTCCATGTTCATCATCACGAAGCGGGCCGAGTTCCAGACCTTGTTGGCGAAGTTGCGGGCCCACTCGAGCCTTCGCTCGTCCAGCCGCATGTCGCTGCCCGGGGCGTTGCCCGTGGTCAGGGCGAACCGCAGGGCGTCCGCCCCGTAGGCGTCGACCAGGTCCAGCGGGTCGGAGACGTTGCCCTTGGTCTTGCTCATCTTCACGCCGTGCGGGTCCAGGACCAGGCCGTGCAGGTAGACCGTCGAGAAGGGCGCGCGCCCGCCGTTGTTGAACATGCCGAGCATGATCATCCGCGCCACCCAGAAGAACAGGATGTCGTAGCCGGTCTCCATGACCGTGCCCGGGTAGTAGCGCTCCATGTCGGCGGTGCGCCCGGGCCATCCCAGCGTCGAGTGTGTCCACAGCCCCGAGCTGAACCAGGTGTCGAGCACGTCGGGGTCCTGCTCGATCCGCCCGGAGCCGCACGACCCGCAGCCGGCGGGCTCGTCCTCGGCCACGGTGACCTCGGGGCACTCGGCGCAGTGCCAGGCCGGGATGCGGTGGCCCCACCAAAGCTGGCGGCTCACGCACCAGTCGCGGATGTTCTCCATCCAGTTGAAGTAGACGCGCTCGAAGCGCTCGGGCACGACCCTTATCGCGCCGCTCCTGACCGCCTCCATCGCCGGCTCTGCGAGCGGGCCCATCCTCACGAACCACTGGCGGCTGACCAGCGGCTCGACCACGTCGCCGCTGCGGTCGCAGTGGCCGACCGAGTGGCGGTACGGCTCCACCTCAACGAGCGCCCCGTCCTCCCGCAGCCGCTCGACCACCCGGCCGCGCGCCTCTGAGCGGTCCAGCCCGGCGAAGGGCCCTGCGCGCTCGTTGAGGGACCCGTCGGGGTTCATGATGCCGATCACAGCGAGGCCGTGGCGCTCGCCTATCTCGAAGTCGGTGGGGTCGTGGCCCGGCGTGACCTTGAGGGCCCCGGTGCCGAAGTCGGTCTGGACCGAGCGGTCGGCGATCACCGGGATCCTGCGCCCGAGGATCGGGAGCACCGCCTCCCGGCCGACCATGGCCGAGTAGCGCTCGTCCTCCGGGTTCACCGCCACCGCCGTGTCCCCGAGCATCGTCTCGGGCCGCGTCGTGGCGACGACCAGGTGGCCCGAGCCGTCGGCGAGGTCGTAGCGCACGTGGTAGAGCGCCGCGTCCTCCTCGGCGTAGCGCACCTCGAGCTCCGAGAGCGCCGTCGCGCAGCGCGGACACCAGTTGATGATCCTCTCGCCGCGGTAGATCAGGCCGCGCCGGTGCAGGTCCAGGAAGGTCCGGCGAACCGCCGCGCTCGGGCCGGGGTCGAGGGTGAAGCTGCGCCTGTCCCAGTCGCACGACACCCCCATGCGCTTGAGCTGCTCGTCTATGCGGCTGCCGTAGCGGTCCACCCACTCCCACACCCGACGGAGGAACTCCTCGCGCCCGAGCTCGTGGCGGTCGAGCCCCTCGAGCGCGAGCTCGCGCTCGACCACGACCTGCGTGGCGATGCCGGCGTGGTCGGCCCCGGGCAGGTAGAGCGTGGGGTCCCCCAGCATGCGGTGCCAGCGCGTCATCAGGTCCTCGAGGGCGACCGTCAGCGCGTGGCCCATGTGGAGCGCGCCCGTGACGTTGGGAGGGGGCATCACGATCACGAAGGGCGGCCGCCCGGGGTCGCCCGCCGGCGCGAACAGGCCACGCTCGGACCACATCCGGTACACGCCGGTCTCGTGCGCCGCCGGATCGTACGCCCTCGGCATGTCGGCGCGCCCGCCCTGATCGCTCACTCGGCCCCTCCATCGCGGCTTGCGGGCGGCCGCGCTGGGCGGCCCGCCGGTCCATTCTATGGCCCGGCCGCTGGGGGCGTACACTTGGCACCGGCCGCGCGGCCCCATGGAGCGCGCGGCGCGGGCGCGGATGGCCGCCACCGCAGGGGGATGACTTTGAGCGCAGGCGAGCCGGCGACAGGGACGCGCGGGGCCCCGGGGGACCGTGGGCTGCGGCCCGTTCGCGCGGCGCGGACGTGCGGACCGTGAGCCCCGCGGGCCGCCTGGCCGGAAAGGCGGCGATCGTCACCGGGGCGGGCGCGGGGACGAGCGGGGTGGGCGTCGGCCAGGCCATCGCGACGGTCTTCGCCCGCGAGGGGGCCGCGGTGCTGGTGGCGGACGTCGACCGCGGGCGGGCCGGGCGGACCGTCGATTCGATCGCCCGCGACGGCGGCCGGGCGGCCGCGGCCGTCTGCGACGTGACCCGCCCCGATCAGTGCGGGGAGGCGGTCGATGCCGCAGTGGAGCGCTTCGGCGGGCTGGACATCCTGATAAACAACGTGGGCGTCAGCGCCCTGGGCTCGGTGGTCACCGCCTCTGACGAGGACCTTGGGCGCGCCCTGGACGTGAACCTTAAGGGCATGGTGTTCATGTCGCGCCACGCGGTGCCGGTCATGGCATCGGCGGGGGGCGGGTCGATAGTGAACCTGTCGTCGATCGTCGGGATCCGCGCCGGCGGGTTCGGGTCCGCCGTGCCCTACGCGGTGTCCAAGGGCGGCGTGATAGCCCTGACCGCCGCGATGGCGGTCGACCACGGCCCGGCCGGGGTGAGGGTCAACTGCATCGCGCCCGGGCACATCCACACGCCCATGGTCGCCGGCCGCGTCGACGCGCGCATGCGGGACCTGCGCCGAAGGGCGGCCCCGCTGCAGACCGAGGGCACCGCCTGGGACGTCGCCCTTGCGGCGCTGTTCCTCGCCTCGGACGAGGCGCGGTGGATATCCGGGGTCACGCTGCCGGTGGACGCCGGCCTGCTGGCGACCACGCCCCTGGCGATGCTCGACCGCCTAACCGGCTGAGCCCCCGGACCCGGCCGCGAGCAGGCCGGACACCCGGTCGAGGACGCGCCAGGCGGCGTCGTACTTGGACATCCTGGGCAGCGCCTCGGCGGCGCCCGAGCGGTCGATGATCGTGACGCGGTTGTCGTCGGCGCCCATGCCCACGCCCTCCTCGCAGGCCGGGTTCGCGACCACCAGGTCCAGCCCCTTGGCAGCGAGCTTTGCGCGGGCGTTCAGCTCGAGGTCCTCGGTCTCGAGCGCGAACCCGACCTTCACCAGGCCCGGCCCCTCCACCGAGGCGATCACGTCCGCCGTGCGGCGGAGCTCGAGCGTCATCGCCCCGAGGTCGTCCTTCTTGATCTTTCGGTCCGAGGGCGAGGCCGGCGTCCAGTCGGCCACGGCCGCCGCCATGACGACGGCGTCCGCGCCCCGGACCGCCCCTGCGACCGCCCGCTCCATCTGCGCCGCCGTCTCGGCCACGACCAGGTCCGCCCCGACCGGGCACGGCGCCGAGGGATCGGCCGAGACCAGGGTGACCCGGGCCCCCCGGTCCCGCGCAGCCTCGGCGATCGCATTGCCCATCCTGCCCGACGAGCGGTTGGCGATCACGCGCACCGGGTCGATAGGCTCGCGCGTCCCCCCGGCGGTGACCACGATCGCCCTGCCCGCCAGGTCCCCCGAGCGCCCGAGGATGGCTCGGGCGTGGCCCATCAGCTCCGCGGGCTCGGTCATGCGCCCCACCCCGGTCAGGCCGGAGGCCATGCGCCCGCGCTCCGGGCCGGCCACGGCCACGCCCCTGTCCCGCAGGGTCTTGAGGTTGGCGCCGGTGGCGGGGCTCTCGAACATGCCCGCGTCCATCGCAGGGGCGACCAGCACCGGCGCGCAGGTGGCCAGCACGGTCGCCGAGACGGGATCGTCGGCCAGGCCGCAGGCCATGCGCGCGAGGGCGCTCGCGGTGGCGGGAGCGACGATGACGAGCTCTGCCCGCCTCGCTAGCGCTACGTGGTCCATGCCCATCTCCGAGCGCGGGTCGAACAGGTCGGTCGCGACCGGGCGGTGGACGATCGCCGAGAACGAGAGGGGCGATACGAACCTCTGGGCGGCGGCGGTCATCATGACCTCGACGCCGGCCCCGGCCTGGACCAGGGAGCTGGCAAGGTCGAGCGCCTTGTAGGCGGCTATCGAGCCGGTGACGCCCAGCGCGACGCACCTGCCCTCGAGCGGTTTAGGCATTGACGGTCCCTTCCTTAGCGGTAAAGGCCTAACCCTGGCGCGATTGTACTACCGATTGAGCTCGTGGATTATCCGCAGGCCCCTCAGCGTAAGGTCCGGGTCGACGACGTCGAAGATGCCGGTCTCCTCCTGGATCAGGTCGGCGAGGCCGCCGGTCGCGATCACCCTGGGCGGGCCGCCGATCTCGGCGCCGAACCTTCGCACCATCCCGGCGACCAGGTCGGCGTAGCCCAGCACCAGCCCGGACTGCAGGGAGTGGACGGTGTTCCTGCCGATGGCGGCCCCGGGCCTCGCGAGCTCGACGCGGCGCAGCTGCGAGGTGGCGTGGAAGAGCGAGTCGGCGGCGACGTTCACGCCGGGAGCGATGGCCCCTCCGACGTAGTCGCCCTCGGCGGAGATCGCGTCGAATACGGTGGCCGTGCCGAAGTCGACCACGATGGCCGGCCCGCCGTGGAGGCGGAAGGCGGCCGCGGCGTCCGCGATGCGGTCGGCGCCGACGTCGCGGGGGTTGTCGTAGAGCACCCTGACGCCGGTCCGCACGCCGGCGCCGACGACCAGCGGCGGCCCCGCGCGGGGCAGGAAGTCGCGGCACGCCCTGACGAAGGTCGGCGTCAGCGGCGGGACGACGCTGCAGATCGCGACGCTGTCGACCTCGTCGGTGGGAACGCCCTTGCCGGGCAGCACCTGGGAGAGCGTCAGGCCGTACTCGTCGGACATGCGGGCGGGCTCGGTGGCCAGCCTGGCCGTCGCGGCGAGCTCGTCGCCCTCGAACGCGCCGATGGTGACGTTGGTGTTCCCTATGTCTATGGCCAGCAGCACGGGCGGCCATTATAGGGCGCGGCCTTACGCGCCGGGCCCGGCGGCTGCTAAGCTAGGGGGACGGGAACCGCCCCTCCGGGGCTCCGGACGGCGGGCCCGTACGGCTTGGACACTGTGGGCCCACCGGGCCGCCGGGGGCGGGAAGCCTTGGAGATGACGACCGTAAAGACCGCAACCGACGGGACAGGGACCCGGACCGCCGCCGCGGGGGCGCTGACGCCCTACCAGGTCAGGCGCTACAGCCGGCACATCATCATGCCGCAGGTGGGCTCGGGCGGGCAGCGCGCCCTGCTCGACGCCAGGGTCCTGGTGGTGGGCGCGGGCGGGCTGGGCTCGCCGATAGCCGTCTACCTGGCCCTCGCCGGCGTCGGAACGCTGGGCATCGTCGACTTCGACGAGGTGGACGTGACCAACCTGCAGCGCCAGATCCTCCACACCGACGCCGACGTCGGCAAGTCCAAGGCCATCTCCGCCTCGGAGACTCTCCGCGCCTACAACAGCGACGTGAACGTAGAGCTCCACGAGACGCCCCTCAACTCGGAGAACGCGATGGAGATCATGTCCGGCTACGACGTGGTTGTGAACGGCGCGGACAACTTCGCCACCCGCTACCTGGTAAACGACGCGGCGTACCTGTCCGGCAAGCCGCTCGTCGACGGCAGCATCCTGCTCTTCGACGGCCAGGCCACGGTGTTCGTGCCCGGGCAGGGCTGCTACCGATGCCTGTTCCCCGAGCCGCCCCCGCCGGGCGAGGTGCCGAGCTGCGCCGAGGCGGGCGTCCTCGGGATGCTGCCCGGCATGGTGGGCACGATCCAGGCGACCGAGACCGTCAAGGTCATCATGGACATCGGCAGGCCGCTCACCGGGCGGCTGCTGCTCATAGACGCGCTGGACATGGAGTTCCGCACGGTCAGGCTCAGGCGCGATCCTGCCTGCCCGCTGTGCGGCGACGAACCGACCGTGACCGAGCTGATCGACTACGACCAGTTCTGCGGCACGCCGCCGGTGGGATAGGGGACGCGGCCGGGCCCCGGGCGGGCCGCGCGCGCATCACCAGGAGGAGATCAGATGGCTAGAAGGGTTGCTCATCCGGAGTCGATCGTCGAGACCGACTGGGTCGCGGAGAACCTCGACAACGAGGGGGTCGTCCTCGTAGAGGTCGACGTCGACAAGGAGGCCTACGGGCAGGGCCACATCCCCGGCGCTGTAGGGTGGAACTGGACCACGCAGCTAAACGACCAGGTAACGCGCGACATCCTGAGCAAGGCGCAGGTCCAGAAGCTGATGGGCGGGTCCGGCATCACCAGGGCCCACACCGTGGTCCTGTACGGGGACAACCACAACTGGTTCGCCACCTACGCCTTCTGGCAGCTCAAGATCTACGGCCACCGCCGCCTCAAGATCATGAACGGCGGTCGCCAGAAGTGGATCGACGAGGGCCGCCCGATCACGACCGAGGTGCCCGACCGGGCAAAGCGCATCTACCGCGCGTCGGACCCGGACACCAGCATCCGGGCGACCAGGGACTACGTGCTGTCGGTGGCGACGACCGCCAACAACGTGGGCCTCGTGGACGTCAGGGCCCCGGCGGAGTTCAGCGGCGAGCTGCTCGCCCCGCCCAACCTGCCGCAGGAGGGTTCCCAGCGCGGCGGGCACATCCCCGGCGCCGCCAACATCCCCTGGGCCAGCGCGGTCGCCGAGGACGGCACCTTCAAGCCGGTCGAGGAGCTGAGGTACCTCTACGGCTCGCAGGACATCAAGGGCGACCGGGAGAGTGATCGCCTACTGCCGGATCGGCGAGCGGTCCTCGCACACCTGGTTCGTGCTCACCCAGATCCTGGGCATGAAGAAGGTGCGCAACTACGACGGCTCCTGGACCGAGTACGGCAGCATCGTCGGGGCGCCGATAGAGAAGTAGGCCGCTCAGAGCCCCGTTGCCGCCCCGCGGGCGAGCGGTGGGGAAGCGTTGCAGGGCACTGCCACCGCAGGTGCTGCGGCGAGGCGGCCCGTTCACCAGGTCAGCAGTCGCGCATGGGTCTCAATCTCGGCGAAGCTGAGCCCGACTTCCCTGTGGATCTTCCTGACGCACGACCTGGCGGAACTACCTACGTTGGACGTACCGAAGGGCTCGTGAGGCAGTCCCCGTAGGCTTTCGCCGCCTTGAGAACATTGGCCCAGCTCTGGCGGTACATCTGACCCCGCATCGCCTTCATCTCCTCCGGGACGGCCCCCGCAGCAGCGGCACCGGACCCCTCGCGCCCCAAGGCCATGGATGACCCGGACTGCCGATCTTGAGCCGCGGGTTGTCTGTCGAGCACCAGAATCGGCTGGCCGTCCAAGAGGGTGGGCAGATCGAGTCCCGGATCAGCCACAAATCCGGGCGGCTCACAGACGGGGTTGTGCCGGAAGTACAGGTCCCACGATGCCTGACGGACAGCTATCTGAAGTTCCTCGTGGGGATGCTGGTCCTCGGTCAGCATTCCGGCCCAGAATGGCATGTAGCAAAGGTTCCACCCCGCTGTGAAGGCATCTGGATTCCAGGGGTTTCCACATATGTGGCGAACCGAGTATCCGGATCCGCGGGCAAGCCCTCGACCTGTGTATCTTTCCCAGGCCATTTGGGCGCGCTGGTTGTCATCGACTACGACTTACCGCCCGTCCCCGCTCCAGACGGCCCTCTGCCCCTTGGCTGCTCCCGGGTAGTTCTCACGGCTGAACCTGGCGCGGTCGGGAAAATATGGGGTCTTGGTCCTCACGGAACTCGGATGTAGAAGTACGAGTGCGTGAAGGCCGCCCGGACGACCGTGACCCCGGCGACACGAAAGTACTCCTCCAAGACGCTGACCGGGTTTGGCAGTTCCGCTTGGTGCAGTTGGATTTAGAGCAATGTTCCTCCCTGAGGCTAGACGCCCATCCAGGTGGCCGGGCCAGAGTTAGGCCGCAACCCTCAGGTGGAGACCGCGATATTGGAACATCGCGGACCGCCTAGACGAAATTGCCTCGGTCGACCCTTTCGCCGCCGGCGAAGACGTCCGCCACCTTCCACAGGGCCGAGATGTCCGCAGACGGGTCCCCGTCGACCACTATCGCGTCCCCGATCATGCCCTCCGCGAGGGCGCCGGTCTCCCCGTCCACCCGGCACGAGCGCGCCGAGTCCGCGGTGGCTGCGGTGATGACCTCAAGCGGAGACATGCCGATCGTCGTCATCGCCTCCAACTCGTGGGTGAATTCCCCCATCCTGTAGTTGAGCCACGCCGAGTCCGAACCGGCGACCATCGTCACACCCTCCTCCCGCATGCGGGCGACGAACCCGGCGTGGGCGTCGTAAGCGCGCCGAAGCTCATCCAGTTCGGCCAGGGCGCCCTCGCCGATGTCGGCGCGCTCGTGCTCGGCCTCTAGGAACCAGATCTGGTGGCGGATCGCGTGCAGCGTCGGGTTGACGAAGACCCCCTGCCGTGCGATGCGCTCGGTCAGCTCGGGCCGGTACCGATAGGTCCCGTCGCGGTCGGCGTGGATCGCGTGGACTATGGTGTCGACCCCGGCGTCCAGCGCATTGGACATGCCCTCCGAGGAGGCGCAGTGGGCGACCACGTGGCGCCCGAACTTGTGGGTCTCCTCCACTATCGCCGTCAGCTCCTCCACGGTGAAGGAGGCGTGATAGCGAAGGGAGGTGCGCGTGCTGCCCCCGGTCGCGGTGACCTTGATGAAGTCCGCTCCCTCCTTGACGAGCTGCCGCACCGCGGCGCGGCACTCGGTCGGCCCCGTGGCGGGCGAGCCGAAGTAGCTGAGGTGCCCGCCGACGATCGCCACCGGCCGGCCGGTGAGCACCAGGCGGGGCCCCACCGTGATCCCCATCTCGATCGCCTCGCGCAGCAGGAACGTCGTCCTGTTCTTGGCGCCGCAGTCCCGGACGGTCGTCACGCCGGAGTACAGGTGCGCCCGGGCGTTGCGGGCCGCCTGGAGCGTAAGGATCTCGTCGGGCAGCCGGGCAAGATCGTCCCCCGCCCGCCCGTCGCCCAGGCTCACGAGGTGAACGTGGCAGTCGATCAGCCCCGGCATGATCGTCTTGTCCGGGTAGTCGAAGACCTCTGCCTCCGCCCCCTCTGGAACCGCCACCGCCTCCTCGGTCCCCACCGCCCGTATGCGGCCCCCCTGCATCAGCACGGCGCCGCGCTCGAGCGGCGCACCGCCCAGCCCGTCGATGAGACGGGCGCCCCTTATCAGCGTGTAGCCCTCGCCCAACTTCATGCCTCCTTAGGAAGGGTCCCCGGCGCCGCCAATGTTAACCCCCGCGAGCGCCGCGACTGCGGCCAGCGCCTCGGGGTTGGCCATCGCGTCCGGCGACGCCACGCGCCCCGCGGGCTCACCGCGCAGGATGCGCTTCGCCGGCACCTCCATCTTCTTGCCGTTGAGGGTCCTGGGCACAGCGTCGATGCGGTGAAGCTCGTCGGGAACGTGCCTCGGGGAGAGCTCGGCCCTTATCCGCCCGCGTATGCGCGAGGCCAAATCGTCGCAGAGCTCGCTCCCCTCCCGAAGGACGACCATCAGCACCAGCCGCCCGTCGCCGTCCGCACCGCCCGTGTCGACCACGAGGCTGTCCGCCACCTCCTCCATGTCCTCGACGACGCGGTAGTAGTCGGCCGTGCCCGTGCGCACCCCGCCGCGGTTGAGGGTAGAGTCCGACCGCCCGTGGATCACGCACGACCCGCGCGGCGTGATCCGCACGAAGTCCCCGTGCCGCCAGGCGTCCGGGTAGGGCGTGAGGTAGCTCTCGCGGAACATTCTCCCGTCGTCGTCGCCGAGCAGCGTAAGCGGCATCGATGGCATGGGCCCGGTGAGCACCAGCTCCCCCACCTGGTCCACGACCGGCTCCCCTCCCTCGTCGAACGCAGCGACCGGCGCGCCCAGGATGCGGCAGGATATCTCGCCGGCCCTCACGGCAACGATCGGGCTCGACCCGACGAAGCCCGTGCAGATGTCGGTCCCGCCGCTGAACGAGTTGAGCACCAGGTCCCGACCGACCGACTCGTACACCCACTCGAAGCCCTCCGCGGACAGCGGGGACCCGGTCGACCCCACACCCCTCACGGCGGATAGGTCGACCTCGTCGCGGGGTTTGAGCCCCGCCCTCATGCAGGCGTGGATGAAGGGCGCGCTGGTGCCGAAGTAGGTGACGCGCTCCCGGGCGGCGAACCTCCACAGCGCCATCAGGTCGGGGCTCGCGGGGGCGCCGTCGTACAGCGCTATCGCCCCGCCGACCAGCAGGCCGGACATCAGGAAGTTCCACATCATCCACCCGGTGCTCGTGTACCAGAACAGCGTGTCGGACGGCCCGAGGTCCAGCCCCAGCGAGGCGGTCTTGAGGTGCTCTATGAGTATGCCGCCGTGCCCGTGGACTATCGCCTTGGGCGGCCCGGTGGTGCCGGACGAGTAGAGCACCCAGAGCGGGTGGTCGAACGGGACCGGCTCGAACGTCGGGCCGGCCGCGGGGCGCCCCATGGCCTCGGCCCACCCCACCGCGCCGTCGGGCGCCGGGGCGCCCGGGTCCAGGTACGGCACCACGACCGTCGCCGCGGTTCCCGGCAGCCCCTCCCGGAGCCGGACCAGCGTGTCGGACAGGTCGTACCGCCGCCCGCCGTAGACGTAGCCGTCGACGGCGAGCAGCACGGCGGGCTCGATCTGGCGGAAGCGGTCGATCACGCTGCGCACCCCGAACTCCGGTGCGCAAGACGACCACACGGCCCCGATCGACGCGGACGCCAGCAGCCCGACGACCGCCTCCGGGATGTTCGGCAGCAGCGCCGCCACCCGGTCGCCCCTTCCGACGCCCATCCGGCGCAGGCCCGCGGCCGCGGCGGCGACCGCCGAGGCGAGCTCGCCATGGGTCATCTCCGAGCGCGGCCGGGACTCTGAGCGCGCGACGATCGCCACTGCGTCGCCCCGGCGGGCCAGGGCGTGCTCGGCGTAGTTGACCCTGGCGCCCTCGAACCACCTCGCGCCCTGGATCGCGCGCGAGGAGAGCACCCTCCCGTGGCCCCCGTGGGTCCCCATGCCGAAGCGGTCCCACACCGACGCCCAGAAGGCCTCGGGATCGTCCACCGACCAGCGCCACAGCGACTCGTAGTCCGGGAACCGCAGGCCGCGGCTCTCCTGTAGCCAGCGCATGTAGCGCGCTACGTTCGAGTCCGCGCGCCGCCGCGCGTCGGGCTCCCACAGGATGCGGCCCCCCGCGCCGGGCACGCCGCGCCTACGGCGCCGGGGGGCGCTGGCGAAGCGGGGCCCGCGACGCCTCGGAGCCGCGGTCTATGCGCCGGCCACCCAGGTAGACGTCGGCCACGTTCCACAGGTCGGCGACCCGCCTGTCCGGCTCGCCGTCGATCACCACGACATCGGCGAGCATGCCGGGCCGCAGCGTTCCGACGGAGTCCTCGACGCCCAGGGACCTCGCCGCGTCCCCCGTGATCGATGCGACAGCGGCGGGGCCGGACATGCCGGCCTGTGCGAGCAGCTCGGTCTCGTAGGGGGCGTTGCCGAGCCTGTAGTCGGCCCAGGAGGAGTCGGAGCCGGTGATCATGCGCACCCCCATCTCCAGCATGCGCCGGCAGTCCTCCATGCGCCCGTCGAAATTGCGCTCGGCCTCGTCCAAGGCGAGGCGCTCTGGCGCCGAGAGCGGCCGCCGGGCCATCTCGTGCCTCAGGGCCCAGGCGCCGGCGCGCTGGACCTGGAGGGTGGGGTTGACGTAGGCGCCCGCCTCGGCGATGCGCTCGACCAGGTCAGGGCGGAAGACGTCCGAGCCGTCCGCCTCCTTGAAGATGCAGTGGATGATCATGTCGATGCCGGCGTCGAGCGAGTTCTCGATCCCGCGGGTGGACGAGCAGTGGGCGGCCGTGAGCTTGCCCAGCCCGCGGGCGGTCTCGGCGAGCGCGGTCAGCTCGTCCACGTCGAAGGAGGGCAGCAGCGGAAAGGAGGTCGCCGTCGTCCCGCCCGTGGCGGTGACCTTGATGTAGTCCGCCCCCTCGGAGATAAGCCGGCGCACCTGCTCGCGGACCTCGTCCGCGCCCGTGGCGACCGTCCCGAAGTAGCCCATATGCCCGCCGATTATCGCGACCGCCCGCCCGCACAGCACCATCCTGGGCCCGGTCAAGATGCCCTCGGCGACCGCGTCCCTGAGCCTGAGCATCGTGCGGGCCTTCGGGCCGTTCTCGCGGATGGTGGTGACCCCGGTGAACAGGGACGTGCGGGCATTGCGCGCCGACTGCAGGGCCAGCACCTCGTCGGGCATGTCCCCGAGGTCGTCGCCCGGCCGCCCGTCCCCGAAGCCGTTGTGGTGGGTGTGACAGTCGACCATGCCCGGCATGATCGTCATCGACCCGTACTCGGCGCGCTCGACCGGGGCCCCCTCCGGCGCGACCACCTCGGACGCCCTGCCCGCGGCGGCGATCCTGTCGCCGGCGACCAGGACCGCTGCGCCCCCCTCGATGGCGGGCCCGCCGGTGCCGTCCAGGAGCCGGTCGGCCCGGATGAGCAGCAGCCGGTCCCCGGCCGCCCTCAACGGTCCCGCTCGCCCCTCTCGCCCGGCCTCCGCAGCCCGGGATCGTAGCCGGAGACCTCCGGGCGGTACTGCCTGGCCCCCCCGGAGGCGGGACGCGCGGGCGGGCGCTCAGGCACGGGCCCGGGATCCGTCGTCCCCCGGGCGCCCTCAGCCCGATCCCGCTCCGCGGCCTCCGGCACCTCCGGCACCTCCGGGGCGTCCGGGGCGTCCGGCCCGGCGGCGGGGGCCGGGGCATGCGCCTCGTGGCCGCCGTCGGCCTCCTGCATGTACTCCGGCGGGATCTCCTCGCCGCGCTGCCGCGCCTCGATGATGGCCATCTCGAGCTGCTCGCGCTCCTCGTCGTAGTCCGAGTGGCGGTCGCGCAGCGCCGTCAGCCTGTCGATCATGCCTGCGGCCGCCGGGACGTAGCTGAGGCTGACCCTGCCGCCCTCGCGCATGCGGATGTCGACGGCGTGGTAGCCGAGGAGGTTCCCGAACACGCCCGGCCTGCTGACTATTCGCTGGAAGCTCTGGGCGGGCAGGTGGTACATCTGCGGGGTGCCGATCAGGCCACGCTGGAAGACCACCCCGTCGTGGGCGACGTGGTAGACGGTCCGCCGCCACATCAGGTACCTGGGAATCGTCACCGCCACGCCCAGTGCGACGGCGAATATGAACAGCCCGGAGCGCAGGTCCATCGAGGCGAAGAGCGCGGCGAGCGCGATCCAGGGCACGGCGCCCCACAGCCAGGCCCAGGAGGACTGGCGCACCTCGGTGGATCCCGGGGGCACGGTGACCGCGGGCCCGGGCCCCGCACCGCCCGCCGCGTCGCCCGCGGAACTGTCGCGCTGCTCGCTCATTCCCCCTCGCTCCCTGCGCTCCGTCCCGGCCGCCGGCCGCCGCCTCCGCGGAGCACGCGGTTCTCACGCTCGAGCGCCCCTATGCGCCGCTCGGCCTCGTCGAGGCGGTCGAGCAGCCTCAGGATAACCTCCACGCCCGCCAGATTCACGCCCAGGTCGTCAACCAGGCCGCGGAGCCGGCGCACCCGGTCGATGTCGCCCCTCGAGAACACGCGCTGGTTGCCGCGCGTGCGCGCCGGCTGACCAGCCCCAGGGTCTCGTAGTATCGAAGCGTCTGGGTACGCACCCCGCACATGCGGGCGGCTACGCTGATGACGAACACGGGCTCGTCGCGCCCAAGGACATCGCCGCGGCGCATGGTCATCGCGGCGCGGGCCCTCCGTTCATCGTGGCACGGGACCGGCTGTACGCCTCGAGCAGCCCACGCTGCTCGTCGGTCAGGTCGCCGGGGACGGTGGGCCGGACCGTGACGATCATGTCGCCCCGCGAATCGGGCCGGCCCAGGACGGGCATGCCCCTGCCGCTCAGGCGTATCCTGCGACCCGTGCCGCTGGCCGGGGGTATCGTCAGCACCACCCGCCCGGTCATGGTCTCGACCTGCGCCTCCCCGCCCAGCGCCGCCACCTCGAAGGGCACCTCGGCGTCGGCGAACAGGTCGTCCCCGCGGCGCCTGTAGCGGCCGTGGGCGGCCACCCTGACCCGGATCACCACCTCGAGGCCCTCGGCCGGGGTCACCACCACCGGCGTGCCGTTTTTCACCCCGGGCGGTATCGAAACCTCGATCGTGCCTAGGGGCGGCGGTGCCCGGCACGTCCATGCGCCTGCTCGTCCCGGCGAACGCCTCCTCGAGGCTGACGTCGACCGACGCCTCGGCGCGTCGCACCGCCCCCGCCCGGCGGCCGGGGCGCCCGCCGAGGAGGTCGGACAGGTCGAACCCGCCGCCGCCGAAGGGGTCCCAGCCGTGTCCGAAACCGGCCGCCCCCCGCCCGAACCCGCCGGCCTCGATGCGGTCCGCATGGCGCCAGTCGTCGCCGTAGGCGTCGTACTTGCCGCGGCTCTCGGGGTCGGCTAGGACCTCGTACGCCTCGTTGATCCGCTTGAAGCGGCCCTCTGCGCCCTCGTCGCCCGGGTTGAGGTCGGGGTGGTAGCGGCGCGCGAGGCGGCGGAAGGCCGCCTTGACCTCCCTGTCCGAGGCGTCCCTCCCTATCCCCAAGGGTCCGGTAGTGGTCGCTCATCGCCCGCGCGCGTCCTCAATGCTTCAGCGTGTGCGCATAGTACACTGCAGCGCACGATAGCACAATACTTGACGTATTTACTTTAACTCTGATATCGTTGCCGCCATAGGTTGGTGGGCGGGGGCCCACCCGGCGATTCCGAACCTGGAACCGAAAGGAGGCGTGAAATGATTCTTAGACACTGGGACCCGTTCGCCGAGATAGGAAGGGCCGAGGAGGCGTTCGGCCTGGTCCGGCGCGGCCGCGGCGGGGTGTACTCCCTGCCCGTGGACGTGATCCGGGGCGAGGACGAGGTGATCATCCGGGCCTCGGTGCCCGGGGTGGCGCCCGAGGACATCGAGGTCACGCTCGACCGCGGCGTGCTCACGATCGCCGGCTCGGCCGAGGCCGGGAGCGAGGCCGGGGACTTCCTGGTCCGCGAGCGCTCCGCCGGGCGGTTCAGCAGGTCGCTGAGGCTGCCGGGCTACCTCGACGCCGACGGCGCCGAGACGTCCTACGACCGGGGCGTGATCACCGTCTCGCTCCCCAAGAGCGACCAGGCCCGCCGCAAGCGGCTCGAGATCAAGGTCTCGGCCAACTAGACCGCCGACCGGGCGGCACACGGCCCGGTCCCCGGCCCTACCCCCTGGCCCGGAGAAGCGTCATCCCTATGGCGCCCGGGCCGGTGTAGACGCCGAGGGCCGGGCCGAACTGCGCTATGCGGGGCTCGGCCCCCCCGACCAGCGTGTCGCCGAGGCGCCCCGCCACCTCCCGCGCCACGTCCGGCGTGGTGGCGTGCATCACGGCCAGGGCCTCGAGCGGCCCGAAGCCGCGCACGGTCTGCTCGAGCTTGTCCAGGGCCCGCGAGAACTTCCTCGCCTTGCCGAGGCGCTGCACCTCGCCGTCGCGGATGATGATCATCGGCTTTATGCTCAGCGCCGTGCCGATGAGGGCGCTGGCCTTGCCTAGCCGGCCCCCCTTCTGCAGGTACTCCAGGGTCTCGAACAGGCACACGCACTCCGAGCGGCCGACCGCGTCCCGGGCGGCGGCCACGACCTCGTCCTGGGCCGCCCCGGCGGCGGCGGCCTCGGCGGCCGCGACGGCCACCAGGCCCAGCGCCATGGAGGCCTGGCCCGTGTCCACGATCTCCACCGGGCAGGACGCATCGGTGATCGACGCCCCCTGGACTGCGGAGTTGTAGGTGCCGCTCATCTTGGCCGAGACGTGGACCGAGACGATCCCGTCGGCGCCGCCGGCCCCAAGCGAGTCGTAGACCTCCTTGAAGTCGCCCGGCGACGCCTGCGACGTCTTGGGCAGCTCGGCGCTCGCCTCGAGCATGGGGAAGAACTCGTCCGGGGTGATCGTCACGTTGTCCTTGTACGTCCGGTCCCCGAAGTGGACGTTCTGCGCGACGACGGTCACCCCCAGGCGCTCCGCCTCGTCCCGCGGAAGGTCCGATGTGCTGTCCGTCACTACCATGACCGCCATTGGCCTCACCTGCCCTCGCTCTGGTTTCTGGAATCCTACAGCACCGCGGCCGGATTGACCGGACGGGCGGGCGGGGCCTACAATCCCGGCCACACAGGCATGCCGCTCAGGGCGCCCCGCACGGGCCGGGCGGAGCGGCGAGGGGCCGCGGGCCCCGGGGGGCAAGATGACCGTCGCAGCTGCCGTTGACGCCGACGCCGCGCTGATGGCGCACCTGCTCCGACGGGCGGGCTTCGGCGCCACCAGGGACCAGGTGGACGCCCACCTGGCCAGGGGCTACGCCGAGACCGTCGAGGAGCTGCTCAGCCCGGCCTACGGGGACCCCGACGAACAGGACCTGCTCGAGCGCTACTTCATCGCGGCGGCCGAGGCCCGGTCCGTGCAGCACGCGGACCCGCAGTGGTCCTGGCGGATGGCCACCAGCCCCAAGCACCTCGAGGAGAAGATCGCCCTGTTCTGGCACGGCCTGCTGGCCGTCGGGGGCATCAAGCTCGACCACGGCCTGGAGATGCTCACGCAGATCGACCTGTTCCGCAGGGTCGGTCTGGGCCGCTTCTCGGCATACTTCTCGAGATCTCCCGCAGCCCGGGGATGATGTTCTGGCTGGACAACCAGAACAGCCACCGCGACGCGCCCAACGAGAACTACGGGCGCGAGCTTCTCGAGCTGTTCTCGATGGGGATCGACGAGGGCGGGCGCGGGGCCTACACCGAGGGCGACGTGAAGGCGGCCGCCCGCGCCTTCACCGGCTGGGCCTCGCGGCCCACGATGCCGCCGTTCTTCCTGGGGCCCTTCCCCATGGAGTTCCGGTTCGACCCCGACGACCACGACCGCGGGGACAAGACGTTCCTCGGCGAGACGGGCGCGTGGAACGGCGAGGACATAGTCGAGATCGTCTCGCGCCAGCGCGCCACGGCCGAGTTCATATGCCGCCGCCTCTACCAGTTCTTCGTCGCCGACGAGGCGGACGAGGGAGAGGTGGGCCGGCTCGCCGACGCCTTCCAGCGCACGGACGGCGAGATACGCGCGGTGCTGCGCGAGGTCTTCATGTCCGAGCACTTCATGTCCCCAGCGGTGCGGTTCCGCAAGGTAAAGAGCCCCGCCGAGCTGGTCTACGGCACGGTGCGGCTCACCGACAGGCTCGAGATCCCGGACATGGACGCATCGCGGTTGGCCGAGCACTCCATGTACATGGGCCAGTTCCTGCTCAACCCCCCGAGCGTCGAGGGCTGGCACGAGGGCGAGGAGTGGATCGACAGCGGGGCGCTGGTGGAGCGGATCAACTTCGCGGCGGCCGAGCTGGGCCGCGCCGACGCCCCGGGCGTCGACCGGATGGCCGAGCGCGTGGCCGGCGCCGGCGGGGATGCTGCCCCGGCGCAGTACGTGCGCGCCTGCCTGGACGCGATGGGGCCGATCGAGGTCTCGGAGCGGACGATGGGCATCCTCACCGAGCACGCCGCCGGGCAGGCCGGGCGGACCGACGGGCGCGACCGCGCGGTCGAGATGTTCCAGCTCATCGCCTCGACCCCGGACTACCAGTACTGCTAGTAGGATGGTGTAGCGGACTGTGGAACCAGCGGAACCCGACGCCATGATCCAGGCTCTGATGGACAAGAGCTACCAGGGCAGCCTTGGCCTGCCTGAGGTCGTCGCCATCTCTCTACTAGGGAAAGCTACCGCAGCATCAGCGTAAGGACACTCAAGGCCGACTCATGTCTACAGAAGCTGTCGAAAAGACCACGGGAGCTGCCCGGTTTGAAGAGTTGCGGCAGCAGCTGGCAAGAGTCCTTGGAGGACACTTACCCGACTGCCCTATATGTGGGCACAGCACTTGGACTAGCGTGGGGATTTCCGATACTCCGTCGACGGCCTGGGAAGGCAGCCGTGCGGGGATACTCAGGACATTTCCCGTCGTCTGCGAAAAGTGCGGCTACACCATGCACTTTGCCGAGAGCGTGCTGAATGAATCCGGTTGACTTGCGGCTTGGTCGGGGCGTTAAGCACATAGACGCGACTTCAAAGGTCGTGATCAGCATACATACGGATAGTCTTCGCCTTCATCTGAAAAGGCTTGAGGCCGCCGCTAATGCACCCCGATATAGCCACGTATGGCCCTGGCTAGTGAGTGCCGGACTGCTGGTGGCGGCTGGCACACGCAGCCTGATAATCGACGAGACCATTTTGGGAGTAGGCCTGCTGGTCGCAGCAGGTATACCGTTTGCGTCGTGCGTCAATGCCGTATGGCAAGCAAGAAGCCATCGGAGTGATCGGAAAATAACAGCCGAGTCGATCTTGGAAGATATCCTAGAAGAAGGTGCGAAAGAGGATGCTGGAGCAGGCGAGGTACCAAAGAGTCCCTGGGACGCTTTCCTGCGATGGCTTTCGAGGACCGCAGACTAGCCTCAGAGACTCAGTCACCAAGGTATACCGGCATGCGATCACGTGTCCCAAGATCAATAGAGCGAATACTGCCGGTGCCGAGCCACTCTGAAAATGACACTTGGCATGGGCGGGGATTTGCCCGTGTTACTGCTCCAATGTCGGACTTTCAGGCTTCGACGGCGCCCCGGCACCATCTCGGCCACAGGAGCACTTGTCAAGGTAGGCACGAGCCGTTAATGGAAGGTCGGCCCCGCCGGGCCAGGGAGCGATAGACATGTCAGCTGGCGGCAACGGCGCGGCGAGCCCGAGGAACCTGGTGGTGGTCCAGCTCTCGGGCGGGAACGACTACCTCAACACGGTGGTCCCCTACCAGGACGGCCTGTACTACGACTACCGGCCCGTGATGGGCCTGAGCGGCTCCGCCGTCATCCCCGTCGACGACCGTGTGGCCTTCAACTCCCACATGGGGCCGATCAAGCGCCTCTACGACCGGGGCAAGGTCGCCGTGATCATGGGCATCGGCTACCCGGAGCCCAACCGCTCGCACTTCCGCTCTATGGACATCTGGCACACCGCGGAGCCCGCCGAGCCCTCCTCCGAGGGCTGGCTGGGCAAGGCCGTCAAGGTGATCGACCCCGAGGGGAGCAACCCCGTGACCGCCGTCAACTTCGGGCGCGGCCTGCCCAGGGCGCTGGCGTACCCGGGGGTGTCTGTCTCATCGGTCGGGGCGCTCGAGGGCTACGGGCTCTACACCGGCCTCGCCGGGGCGTCCAACCGCGACGCGCTGCTCGACACGGTCAGCCGCATATACCAGCCGATGTCCGCAGAGGGCTTCCCCTCGATGCGACTGCTGCAGACCGGCCGGGGGATGCTGGACGGCGCGGACCTGCTGCGCTCGGCCCCCGCGCACTACCGCTCGGACGTCGAGTACGACGCGGACAACCCGCTAGCCCAGAGCCTCAAGGGCGTGGCGCAGGTGATGTCCGCGGACCTCGGCACGCGCATCTTCTACACCCAGCACGGCAGCTTCGACACGCACACGAACGAGCTCGTCAACCACGCCAAGCTCTGGGACGAGGTGTCCGAGGCAGTCGAGTGCTTCTGGGCTGACCTCGAGGAGCAGGGCCGCGCCGACGACACCGTCATCTGGATGTTCTCGGAGTTCGGCCGGCGCATCGAGGACAACGGCGCCGGCACGGACCACGGCTCCGGCGGCGTCGCGTTCGCGATCGGAAACGCGGTCGCCGGGGGCCTGTACGGCGACTACCCGAGCCTGAGGCCCGAGGACCAGCTCGAGGGTGACGTGCACTACAACACCGACTACCGCTGCGCCTACGCCTCGCTGCTCGAGGAGGCCCTCGGCATCGAGTCCGAGTGGGTGCTGCGCGGGCGCTTCAGCCCGGTCGGCGACCTGATCCGCGCATAGGCGCAGCGGTGCGCGCCCACTCCTACAGCCACACGATCGGGATAGCCTCGTTCGAGGGACGCGGCTTCATGAACCCGGTCGACGTGCGCCTCTCGCCGGGGGGAGACCTGTACGTCCTGAGCCGCTCGAACGCCGACCAACCGCAACGTGCGCGTGAGCGTGGTCACCCTCGACTCTGAGTTCCTCTTCGAATTCGCCAACTGGGGCACGGACCCGGGCCAGGCCACTCAGCCCACCTCGATGGCGTTCGGGCCGGACGGGCGGCTGTACCTGGCCGACGAGTTCGTCAACGCCGTCTCGGTCTTCGAGGCCGACGGCACGTTCGTCCGCCGCTGGGGCGAGGAGGGCTCGGGCCCGGGCCAGTTCAACCGCCCGTCGGGCGTGGCCGTCGACGCCGCGGGCGACGTGTGGGTCGTCGACCACCTCAACGCCCGGGTCCAGAGGTACTCGCCCGAGGGCCGCTACGCCGGGGCGTTCGGCTCGCCCGGGGGGGCGCCCGGGCGGCTCAACTACCCCTGGGGCATCTCGATAGGCGACGACGGCACGATCTGGGTCGCGGACTGGCGAAACGACCGCGTCCAGGGCTTTGCGCCCGGCGGAGAGCCGCTCGCATCGCTCGGGCGCAGCGGCCGCGGCGACGGGGAGTTCGACCGGCCCTCGGCCGTCCACGCCGCCCCGGGCGGCGCGCTCTACGTCTCCGACTGGCGAAACGACCGCGTACAGGTCTTCGGGCCCGGGGGCGAGCACGCCGAGACGCTGGCCGGGGACGCCACGCTCTCCCGGTGGTGCCGCGAGTTCCTGGACGTCAACCCCGAGCAGGCCAGCTGGCGCGACGGCTCCGGCATGGCCGAGCGCGAGAGGCTGTTCTGGCGCCCGGCGGGCATCGACACCGGCCCGGACGGGCACCTGTTCATAGCCGACAGCTGCCGCCACCGCGTGCAGATCTACCGGCGCGCCCCCCGGCCCGTACCGGCCTGACCGCGGCCCGGCGCCGCTTGCCGTAAGATCTACGCATGGGCGCTCCGAGGGTGTACACGCGGTCCGGCGACGGCGGCGAGACCGGGCTGTTCTTCGGCGGGCGCATCTCCAAGTCCGACCCGGTGGCCGAGGCGCTCGGGACCGTGGACGAGGCGATCTCGATGATGGGCCTGGCGCGCTCGCTCTCGGGCTCGGACCGCGTCCGCGGCACGCTGATGCGCGTGCAGCGGGAGCTCTACGTGCTGATGGCGGAGCTGGCCACGGCCCCCGGCAACAGGGGGCGCCTCGCCGCCGGCGCCGGCGTAGTGACCGCCCGGATGGTCCAGGAGCTTGAGGGCCTGATCGACGGCCTGGGGGAGGACGTGACCATCCCGGCCGCCTTCATCGTTCCGGGCGGGTCGCCCGCGTCCGCTGCGATCGACTCCGCCCGCGCGTCTACCAGGACCGCCGAGAGGCGCGTCGTCGCGCTCAGGGAGGCCGGGCGCCTCGAGAGCGACGAGGTGCTGCGCTACGTCAACCGCGCCTCGGACCTGCTGTTCATGCTGGCCAGGTACGAGGACCGCGACCTGCCGAACGAGCTGATGGCCGGCGGGGAGGACCGGGCCGCCGAGCCCGGTGCGGACCCGTGAGGGTGGCGATAGTCGACTACCGCGCCGGGAACCTGCGCAGCGTGGCCAAGGCCCTTGAGGCGGTGGGCGCGGACCCGCTCGTCACCTCCGACCCGGCGGAGGTCTCCCGCGCAGGGGCGCTGGTGTTCCCCGGCCAGGGGGCCAACGACTCGTCGATGAGGGCGCTGCGCGAGCGGGGCCTGGTCCGGCCGATCGTCGACTTCATACAGGCCGGCCGCCCCTTCCTCGGGGTGTGCCTGGGCCTGCAGCTGCTGCTGGAGCGCTCGGAGGAGGGCGCAGAGCCCTGCCTAGGGGTGGTCGCCGGGAGCGTGCGACGCCTGCCCGGCGGGCGCAAGATCCCGCACATGGGCTGGAACAGCGTCTCCGTGCGCTCGCGCCACGAGGTGCTCTCGGCCGTGCCGGACGGCTCGCACTTCTACTTCGTGCACAGCTACTACGCCGACCCCGCGGACCCCGCCCTGGTCGCCGCCACGACCGACTACGGCGTCGAGTTCGCCAGCGCGGTCGCCGAGGGGGCCATGGTGGCGGTGCAGTTCCACCCGGAGAAGAGCGGGGACCTGGGCCTCGACCTGTACCGGCGCTTCGTCGGCTTCGCCCGCAGCGCCGGCTGATGCAGGTCATACCGGCGATCGACCTGATGGACGGGCGCTGCGTGCGCCTCACCCGGGGCGACTTCGCCGACGCCACCGTCTACTCGGACGACCCCGCCGCCGTGGCCCGGCGCTGGGCATCGATGGGCGCCGGGCGCATCCACGTCGTGGACCTCGACGGCGCCCGCACGGGCGCGCCGGTGAACGCGGCGGCCGTCCGCGCCATCGCCGCGGCGGTGGACCTGCCCATCCAGCTCGGCGGGGGCATACGCTCCGCCGTGGCCGCCAGGGCCGCCGTGGCCGCCGGCGCCGACCGGGTGATGGTGGGCACCGCGGCGGCGGCCGGCGGGGAGGAGCTCGGGCGCATCCTGGACGCCGTGGGTCCCGAGGGGCTCGTCGTCAGCGTGGACGCGCGCGGCGGCATGGTCGTGGTGGAGGGGTGGACCGAGCCCGGGGGGATAGAGGCCCTGGAGCTCGCCGCCCGCGTGGGGGACATGGGCGCCGCGAGGATCATGTACACGGACGTGACCCGCGACGGCACGCTGACCGAGCCCAACTACGCCGAGGTCCGCCGGCTGGTGGACGGCTCGGGCCTTGCCGTCATCGCCGCCGGCGGGATAGCGTCCGCGGACCACCTCGCGCGGCTCGCCGCGACCGGCGCGGAGGGGGCCGTGGTGGGGCGCGCGCTGTATACTGGAGACGTCGACCTCGCCGAGGCGATCGCCGCGGCCGGGTAGGCGCCGCGCTCCCCCGAGGTCCGGGCCACACGATGCCATCGAGAAAGTACGACCCCGCCGCGAAGGCCGCCCTCCTGTCGAGGGAGAGGGCCGAGATGCTCGACACCCACCGGGTGATGTCGTTCCTGCCGCTGATGCCCTACCAGTCGGTGGCGGACGTCGGGTGCGGCCCGGGGTACTTCACCATCCCCCTCGCCAAGTTCGCCTTCGACGGCACGGTGTACGCCGTCGACATACACCGCGAGATGCTCGACGCGGTCAGGGAGGCGGCCGACCGGGTCAGGCTCAGCAACGTCGAGACCGTGCTGACCACCAGGCGCAGGATCGGGCTCGAGGACGGGTCGGTCGACGGGGCGATGGCGGCCTTCGTCCTGAGCGACACGCCGAGGCCGGAGAAGGTCCTGTCGGACGTGCGCGCGGCGCTGAGGAAGGGCGGGTGGCTGGCGATCATCGAGTGGGACGAGCCGGACGCGGAGGGCGGCCCGGCCGCCGACGACCACGTCCCGGAGCGCGCGGCGGCCGAGCTCGCGCGCGAGGCCGGGTTCCGCTCCACTGGCCGCTACGACCTCAGCCCGCTCCACTACATGCTGGTCTTCCGGGCCTGACCGGGCCCGGCCGCGCGGCCGCCCGTCGGCGGTGATGCCCTGCTGACCAAGAGGATCATCCCCTGCCTGGACGTGTCCGGCGGGCGCGTCGTCAAGGGGGTCAGCTTCGTCGAGCTCCGCGACGCCGGCGACCCGGCCGAGCTCGCCGCCCTGTACGACCGCGAGGGGGCGGACGAGCTGGTCTTCCTGGACATCACGGCCAGCTCCGACGGGCGCGACATCATGGTCGAGGTGGTGCGGTCGGTGTCCGAGCGCGTCTTCATACCTCTGACCGTGGGCGGGGGCATACGCAGCACCGACGACGTGCGGGCGATGCTGGAGGCGGGGGCCGACAAGGTGTCCCTCAACACCGCCGCCGTGCGCGACCCGGAGCTGGTGCGCGACGCGGCGCGGCGGTTCGGGAGCCAGTGCATCGTCGTCGCGATCGACGCGCGGCGCATCGGCGGGCCGGCCCTGGACCTTCCCAGCGGCGCGGCGGACGCGGGGCCGGACCTGGCGCTGGGGGCGGACTCGACCTGGGAGGTCGTGACCCACGGCGGGCGGACCCCCACCGGGATCGACGCCATCCGGTGGGCCGGGCGGGCCGAGGCGCTCGGCGCCGGCGAGCTGCTGGTGACCAGCATGGACGCCGACGGGCAGCTGACCGGCTACGACACCGAGCTGCTCGCCGCCGTGTCGTCCGGCGTGGGCGTGCCGCTGATAGCGAGCGGGGGCGCCGGCGGCCTCGAGCACCTGTGCTCGGCGGTCCGCGAGGGCGGGGCCGACGCGGTGCTGGCCGCCAGCATCTTCCACTTCGGCACCCACACCGTGTCGGAGGCCAAGGCGTACATGGCGGCGCGCGGCCTGCCGGTCAGGCCGGCGCGGCCGGGGGCGTAGACCCGAGGCCGGGCGGGCCCGGCGCGGGCAAAGTGCAGGGAGGGCGAGGGACGATGTCAGACGGAGCGACGGTGGAGCTGGACCACAGGGGGCTGTTCCCGGCGATCGCGCAGAACGCCGAGACCGGCGAGGTGCTGATGCTCGGGTGGATGAGCCCGGGCTCGCTGAGGCGCACCCTGGAGGGGGGCGAGGTGTGGTTCTACAGCCGCAGCCGCTCCGACCTGTGGCACAAGGGCGAGGTCTCGGGCAACTACATGCGGGTGCGCAGCGCCGCGCTCGACTGCGACGGCGACGTGATGCTGCTGCGGGTCGTCCCGGACGGACCGATTTGCCACAGCGGCGAGCCGACCTGCTTTTTCGCCGAGCCCCTGGCCGGCATGCCCGCCTTCGAGCCGGCGGAGGGGGGGGCCGGCATCCTGGACGAGCTCTTCTCGGTGATCCAGGACCGCCGCGACGAGATGCCCGAGGGCAGCTACACGGCGCAGCTGCTCGCCGCGGGGACCGAGAGGGTGGGCCAGAAGGTCGTCGAGGAGGCGGGGGAGGCGGCGATCGCCGCGGTCGCCGGGCGCTCGGACGAACTGCCCGGCGAGATCGCGGACCTGCTCTACCACGCGCTGGTGCTGATGTCGGCCAGCGGGGTCAGCCCCGAGAGGGTGTGGTCGCGTCTTCGCGAGCGTCGAGGCTGATCGCCTCGTTCATCGCCGCTATCGCCACCTCGATCTGCCCGTCGTCCGGCTGCCTGGTGGTCAGCCGCTGCAGGAACAGGCCCGGCCCCGCGATCAGGCCGACCAGCGGGCTCGCCTGGTGCAGGCCGCTGAACCGGATCACCTCGTAGCTGACCGCGGCGATCGCCGGGACCAGAATCACGCGCGACGCCAGCAGCCACCACAGCGGCTCGCGTCCGATGAACGCGAAGACGACGATGGCGACGAACATGACCACGAGCAGGAACGCCGTCCCGCACCGCGGGTGGGCGGTCGGGTAGCGCCGGACCGACTCTATGCTCAGGTCCTCCCCGTTCTCGTGGGCGTGGACCGCCATGTGCTCCGCCCCGTGGTACATGAACACGCGGCGTATCTCCCTCATCTGGCCGATCAGCGCCACGTAGGCGAGGAACAGCGCCAGGCGGATCGCCCCCTCGACGACGTTGCTGACGATGTCCGAGCCGATCAGCCCCTCGAGGCCGCGGCTGGCGAACACCGGCACCAGGAAGAACACGCCTATGGCGAGGGCCAGCGCGGTGATCACCATACCCGCGACCGAGCCGGTGCCGAGCTCCTGCTCCTCGCCGGCGGCGACGTTCGCCGAGTGGGTGAGGGCCCGCATGCCCAGCACGAGCGTCTCGGCCATCACCAGCACGCCGCGGACCAGGGGTATCCGGCGCCCGCGCCCGCTGTACCAGGGATTGAGGTCCAGGGCGTGCAGGGAGATGCCGCCGTCGGGCCTGCGAACGGCGACCGACGCCGCGCTGCGCCCGCGGATCATCACGCCCTCGAGTACGGCCTGCCCCCCGTAGGTGACGGGCGCGCTGGGCTCGCTCATCGGGCGCTCACCGCCCGGGCGGCGCGGGCATGAGGCGCCGCCGCGGGGCGTGGCCGGCCATCCCGGCGCCTGTGCAAGGAGGCTACTTGAGGTTGTAGCGGCGCTTCATGCGGTCGACCCGGCCCTCGGTGTCGACGATCCGCTGCTCGCCGGTGTAGAAGGGGTGGCACTGGTTGCACAGCTCCACCCTGAGGACGGGCTTGGTAGCGCCGGTGGTGAACGTGCGCCCGCAGGAGCAGACCACCTGCGCCTCGGCGAAGTACTCGGGATGTATTCCGGTCTTCATGTTCTCCTCGGTGCGGGGCCGCGCCTACTGCTCGGCGTAGACGCTGACGCGCCTCTTCTTCCTGGTGGCGTGCTCGAACTTGACCTTGCCGTCCACCAGGGCGTAGAGGGTGTGGTCCCTGCCCACGCCGACGTTGGTGCCCGCCTCGATCCTGGTGCCGCGCTGGCGCACGATGATGGCGCCGGCGGTCGCCAGCTGGTTGTCGTAGAGCTTGACGCCCAGCCTCTGGCCGGCGCTGTCGCGCCCGTTGCGGGAGCTTCCCGAGCCCTTCTTGTGAGCCATGATCCCTCCTGGCCCCCGGCGCCGGCGCGCCTAGGAGATGCTGGTGATCCTGAGGTCGGTGAACGGCTGGCGGTGGCCGTTCTTCCTGCGGTAGCGGGTCTTGGGCTTGTACCTGAAGACGGTGACCTTGTCGCCCCTTCCCGCGCCGACTATCCGGGCGGTGACCTTGGCCCCCTCCACCGACGGGGAGCCCACCGTCACCTCGCCGCCCTCGCTGAGCATCCTGACGTCCGTGAGCTCGATCAGGTCGCCCTCGTCGCCGGGTATGGTCTCGACGCGTATCACGTCGCCGGACCTGACTCGGTACTGCTTGCCACCGGTGTGCACTATGGCGTAGTCGGACAAGGATGGTGCTCCGGGAGATGCCGTGCCCCGGCCTCCGGGCGGCACCGCCGCCGGTCGGGGCATCTGGAACAATTTTAGGGACAGGCGGTTCCCCGGTCAAGGATTGGAGAGAGCCCACTGGAGCCAGACGCGTGTCACCTCGCAGGCCGGGTACGGCCACCGCGGGGCCGGAGCCTTACATCCACTCCGCGCGGCAGCTCGCGGACGGCACGCTCCCCTCACTCCGACTTAACGTATCGACCGGAGGCCGACAGGCATCGATCAGGTCGCGAGCTGGCGGTTCCGCCATCGGCCGGCAGCCGCAAGAGGCGAGGCGGCAGGCCCGGTGAGGCACCGCAGGGCAGGACTGCGCGATATGGTCACCATACTGATAACCCGTGCTCCCCCCTGCCTTACGCTTGTAAGCCCGTGGGGCGGATTCAAGGAGAATGGGACGTGGCCGGTTCAAGCAGGGGACCCCGATCGGACGAAACGCCCGATGAGAGGTTCACGCGCATCATAGAGAAGGTGATGGCCCGCCAGAGGAAGGCAAAGGCCCGGCGGGAGGCGCGGGAGAGAGAGGCGGCTGCCACCGACTCCCGACGGTCTCCTGCAACAGCTGCCTGAATCGTGCCGGGTTCAGCGTAGTAGTCCGGATATGCCCCTGTTAGGGCTGACGGCGAGCTCGCAGGGGCCAGCACCGCATTCATCCGCGGATTGCCCCTGTGTTCCACCACTTCCTCTAGATACAGGGATGTCGCGTCTGCAAGCTGGCTCTGCCTGAAGGCACCGCCCGCCGCACGCCTATTTTCCATATTCACTTCAAGCGCGACCCAGGGATTGCTGATCCCCCGGAGGCCCTTGAGTCGGCCGGCGAGACCTCGGAACGCCGCCAGCCGAGGTGAACTGGGGCATGGTCTACTCCATGCCTCCCAGATCAAGTCGCGCAGAACGCTACCATGCGCGCCCGATGTCCCCCGAAGAGTGGGCGCTAAAGCAGCCTAAGCGGGTCAGCCGTCTCCGCCGACCCCGGCATCCCGCGTGCCGTCTTCCTCCGGGCGGGTCTCGTCCTCCAGATAGGAGAGGCTAAACACCCTCTGCGGTCGCCACTGCGCGCTGGCCCCGTCGAATATGAGCACGGCGATGAACTCCCCGTCGGGACCATACGCCCGAGCGCGCTCCCCGGGCCTGGTCGGCAGGATGCGGGCGCCGGACGGTATGGGCTGACCCTGCCGGACAATCCCGGCGACGGACGCGCCGAGCACCGCCGCGGGCAGGTGTGAGACGGCCGCGTCCGGGGCGTGGAGGATCTCCCCGAGCCGCCCCTCGCCGAGCGCAGCCTCCGTCGCCTCGAGCGAGAGCGAGTCCTGTATGCGGAAGGGCCCGCTGCGCAGCCGCACCAGGGCCTTGAGGTTCCCCCCGACGCCCAGCGCGGCGCCGAGGTCGTGAGCGAGCGAGCGCATGTAAAAGCCCCTCCCGCACCTGACGAACACCGAGGCCAGCGGGGGCTCGTACGACTCCAGGGCGATCTCCTCGACGAGCACGGGCCGCGCCTCCGGCGTGACCTCGATGCCGCTGCGGGCCAGGTCGTACATGCGCTTGCCCCCGCGCTTGAGCGCGCTGTACCTGGGCGGCACCTGCTCTATCTCGCCGGCGAAGCCGCGCAGCGCCTCGGCGATCGCCTCCGCCGTAACGCCGGAGGCGTCCGCCGTCGCGGTCACCTCGCCGGCCGAGTCGTAGGTGTCGGTCTCGGCGCCGAGCTCGACCAGGCCGCGGTACTCCTTCCTCCCCTCGACCAGGTGCTCCATCATGCGCGTGGCCTGGCCGACGCACACGGGGATCACGCCGGTAGCGACCGGGTCGAGGGTGCCGCCGTGGCCCACCTTGCGCAGCCCGCCGGCGCGCTTCACGCGCCGGACCACCTCCATCGAGGTGATCCCCGCGGGCTTGTCTATGACGAGCACGCCGTCGACGCCGCCCCCGTCTTGGCCCCGAGCCAACGCCCTACCCCTCCGGCGGCGGCGGGGCGTCCGCCGCGACCCGCGCGATCGCGTCCGAGATCTCGGCGCCGCGCGCTATCGAGCGGTCGAGCCGGAACTGGAGCTGGGGGACGGACCTTGACCTGAGCCTGTCGCCGAGCCTGCGGCCGACGAAGCCCGCGGCGGACGCAAGGGCCCTTATCACGGGCCGGTCGTCCGCGGCGCCGTAGACGCTCACGTACACCCTGGCCCTGCGCATGTCGGGGGAGACGTCGACCGCCGTAACGCTCACCATCCCCTCTACGCGGGGGTCCTTGACCTCGTTGGCCAGGATCGCGCTGATCTCCTGGCGCAGGTTGGCGTTGACGCGGCCCAGCCGGCGCGTCATCGGGGCCCCTAGCCGACGCCGACTTGCTCGGTTCGGTGGGCCTCCAGCACGTCGCCCTCCTCGAAGTCGTTGAAGCCGTCGAGGACCATCCCGCCCTCGTTGCCGTTGGTGACCTCGCGGACGTCGTTCTTGAAGTGCTTGAGGCTCGATATGCCGCCCGCGAACAGGACCTCCCCGCCGCGCATCACGCGGATGCCGGAGTCCCTGGCGACCCGCCCGCGCCCGACGTAGAAGCCGGCGATCCGCGCCGTCCGGCCCATCGGGAACACCGCCCGGACCGTGGCCTCGCCCTCGACGACCTCCCGGTAGACCGGCTCGAGCAGTCCCTTGAGCGCCTTGTCCACGTCCTCGATCAGCGCGTAGATGATCTCGTAGCTGCGGAGCTCGACGCCCTCCTGGGCGGCCAGGGCCCGCGCGCCCGCCTGGACGACGGTGTTGAAGCCGATGATGATCGCGTCGGAGGCAACGGCGAGCAGCACGTCGTTCTCGGAGATGCCGCCCGCCGCCGAGCGGATCACGTTGACCCGCACCTTCTCTGTGCTCAGCCCGTACAGGGCCGAGAGCACCGCGTCCACGCTGCCCTGGACGTCGGTCCTGACGATCAGGTTGAGGGCCTTGGCCTCGCCCGACTCGACGCGCGTGTAGACGTCGCCGAGCGACGCCCCGGCCCGGGAGGCAGCGTCGCGCTCGCGCCGCTCGGCCAGGGCGCGCCCGCTCCTGTCGTCGGGGACCACCTCGAACATCTCGCCCGCCTCTGGCAGCCCGCCGATGCCGAGTATCTCCGCCGGGGTCGAGGGGCCCGCCTCCTCGAAGCGCTGTCCCCGCTCGTTCATCATCGCCTTTACGCGCCCGCGGATGGTGCCGACCACCAGGTGGTCCCCCACCCGCAGCGTGCCGTTCTGGACCAGCACCGTCGCGACGTTGCCGCGCCGCCGGTCCACCCGCGCCTCGACGACGACGCCCGTCGCGGGCCTGTCCGGGTTGGCGCGCAGCTCCGAGATCTCGGCGACCAGGCCGATGTGCTCTAGGACGTCCGGTACGCCGTCGCCGCGCAGGGCAGAGACCGGCACGGAGATCACGTCTCCCCCCCAGTCCTCGACCAGCAGGTCGCGCTCGGCGAGCTGGCGCTTGATCCTCTCGGGGTCCGCCCCGGGCTTGTCGACCTTGTTGATCGCCACGATCATCGGGACGTCGGCCGCCCTGATGTGGTCGATCGCCTCCTCGGTCTGGGGCATCAGGCCGTCGTCGGCCGCGACCACCAGCACCGCTATGTCGGTCACCCTCGCGCCCCGGGCCCTCATGGCCGTGAACGCCTCGTGGCCGGGGGTGTCGAGGAAGGTGATGGCCCCGCCGTCCTGCTCGACCCTGTAGGCGCCGATGTGCTGGGTTATGCCGCCGGCCTCGCCGGCCACCACGTTCGTCTCGCGTATGGAGTCGAGGAGCGTCGTCTTCCCGTGGTCCACGTGCCCGAGTATGGTCACGACAGGAGGCCTGGACCGCAGGCTGGCCGGGTCCTCGCCCTCCTGGGTGGGGACGATCGAGGTCGCGTCCTCGACCTCATCCTCGGGCTCCAGCACGTCGTAGCCGAAGTCCTCGGCGATGTCGGCGGCGAGGTCGAAGTCGATGACCTCGTTGATCGTGTACATGTGGCCGCGGCGCATCAGCTGCTTGATCACGTCTATCGCCGTGACGCGCATCATCGTCGCCAGGTCCCCGACGGCTATGGCGTCCGGGATGTCGAGCGCGGGCGGCGCCGCAGGGCCGGTCCGCCCCTCTAGGGGGGCGCCGGACCTGGACGCCCTTGCGGGCTCCCTATGCCCCGTCGCGTTGGTCATCGCTCCCTGCCGCCCGGTTCACCGCCCCGGGCCCTGCCTCAAGCTCCGCGGCCAGCCTCCCGGCCTCCGCCTCGGACACCGCGGTCCGCAGCGCGTAGGATAGCCTACGCGCCCGCACCGGCGCACCGGCGCAATCGAGAGCGCCGCACAGGTACGCGCCCCGCCCACGCATCCTGCCGGTCCGGTCCACGCGGACGCCCTCGGCCGTGGCCACCAGCCTGGTCAGGGAGGACTTGTCCGCCTTCGTCCCGCAGGCTATGCACGTCCTGCGCGGCGCCCGGCGCGCCCCGGCGCCCGACGGGCCGGGGGCGTGCGACCTCGACTTGGCGGGCCGCTGCGCTCCGACCGTCAGCGCCGGCGCCTGAAGGAGCGCCGGCGGCGGCCACCGCGGCGGCGGCCGGGCCCGTCGGGCCTCAGCTCCTCGATGTCCTCGGCGAACCGGATCTGGCCGGGCTCGGCCGAGACGGGCGGGCGGCGCACCGTCCACACCTCCTCGGGCAGCTCGGACAGCGACTGGGCGGCCACGGCCACCGGCTCCGGCTCGTGCCGGGCCCGCTCCTGCTCGAAGAGCGCCTCGGCGACCTCGGCCTCGACCGGGGTCCTGGGCTCCCCCGCCGGCGCGGGCTCTGGCTGCGGCGCAGGGGCCTGCGGGGCGGGGGTCTCCGGCACGGGGGCCGGCTCGACCGCCTCGGGCGCGGGAGCGGGGGCCGCGACCTCCGCGACCTGCGCCGCTACCTCGACCACCTCTGGGGCGGGAGCGGGGGCGGGCTGCGGCACCTCGACTACTGGGGCGGGCTGGGCGGCCTCCTCGGCCTGCGTCGCGATCGCCTGGGCCGCGGCGGCGACCGCCTCCGCGGTCGGCGCGGGCGCGGGCGCCCTGGCCGCGGCCGCCTCGGCGTCGCTCCTGATGTCGATCTTCCAGCCGCTGAGCTTGGCCGCCAGCCGCGCGTTCTGGCCCTCCTTGCCTATGGCCAGGGAGAGCTGGCGGTCGGGCACGACGGCGGTGGCCGAGAGCGTGGCGGGCTCGACGTCGACCCGCAGGACCTGGGACGGGCTCAGCGCGTGCGCGATGAAAACCGTCGGGTCCGGGTCCCACTCGACGACGTCGATCTTCTCGCCGTGGAGCTCGTTCACGATGTTCTGGATGCGTATGCCCCGCAGGCCCACGCACGAGCCGACGGGGTCGACCCCGGACTGCGACGCCCAGACGGCGACCTTGCTGCGGGCCCCGGGCTCGCGCGCGATCGCCTTGATCTCGACCGAGCCGTTGTAGATCTCCGGGACCTCCATCTCGAAGAGGCGGCGCAGCAGCTGCTTGTCGGCGCGCGAGACGATCAGCTCGGGGCCCTTGGTCGAGCGCTCGATCGACTTGAGGAGGACCTTCATCTTCTGGCCCACGCGGTAGCGCTCGTAGTAGACCTGCTCGGTGGGGGGAAGGACGGCCTCGGCCCGGCCGAGCTCGGCGGTGATCTGCCTGGGCTCGATGCGCTGCACGGTGACCGTGTAGACCTCGCCCTCCTTGTCGGCGAACTCCTCGTAGACCAGCTCGCGCTCGGCCTCGCGGAGCCGCTGGAGCACCACCTGCTTGGCGGTCTGGGCGGCTATGCGCCCGGCGCTGTGGGGAAGGCTCTCGTAGGCGACGCTCTCGCCCACCTCGGCGTCGGCCTTGTAGCGCCGCGCCTCGTCGAGGACCATCTCGAGCTGGGGGTCGGTGACCTCCTCGACGACCCTCTTGAGGAGGTAGACGCTCACCTCGCCGCTGCCCGGGTCGAGCTTGACGGAGATGTCCTGGCCGGCCGCTATGCTATCCTTGCGGTAGGCCGATACCAGCGCGGCCTCGATCGCGGACAGGACTATCTCGCGGGGCAGGTTGCGCTCCGCGGCGAGCTGTGTCAGCGCGATCAGGAAATCGCTCTTCATGCCCCCTGTCGATCCCTTCTGGCGCGCCGCCGGACGCTCAGCCTATGCCGCAAAAAACCCCCTCTTAATCAAGAAAAGTGGGGTCGGCCCCACTTTCCGCGAAAAGGAACAGTCGTCGCGCGCCAGTATACCAAAGGTACGCCGTGCCTAACAAGCGCGGCGGGGCCGCCGACACGGATGTAAAGCCATCGAAGGTCGCCCGCTCCCTGCGCGGCGCGGGCCTCGCGGCCCTGCTTCTGGCGGGGGCCCTCGCCGGCTGCGGCGGCGGCGGCGGCGAGGTGCTCGTCTTCGCGGCGGCCAGCCTCACCGACGCCCTGACGGACCTCGGCGCCGAGTACGAGGCCGAGACCGGCGAGCGCGTCGTGTTCAGCTTCGGGGGATCGCAGCACCTGGCAAGGCAGATCGCGGACGGCGCCCCGGCCGACCTGCTGATACCCGCCGGCCGCCAGCCCATCGAGCTCCTCGAGCGCGCCGGGAAGATCGACGGCGAGCCCATAGACCTGCTCGGGAACCGGCTGGTCGTGGTCGCTAGGCGGGGCGCGGAGCGCGTCCCAGGCGACCTCGCAGAGCTAGCGGGCTGGCCGGCCGCGAGCATCTCGATACCCGCCCCTGAGCTGGCGCCGGCGGGACGGTACGCGCGCGACGCCCTCGAATCGCTGGGCCTGTGGGACGCCGTCGCCGCCGCGGTGGTGCCGACGGCCGACGTCCGGGCGGCGCTGACCAACGTCGAGCGCGGCAACACCGAGCTCGCGATCGTCTACCGCACCGACGCCGCGTCCGGCGAGGGACTGACCATCCTGGACATAGTGCCGGACGGCTCGCACCCTCCCATCGTCTACCCGGTCGCCGTGGTCGCCGGCGGCGCCCGCGCGGACCGGGCGCGGCGCTTCGCCGGGTTCCTGGCCGGCGCCCGGGCGACGGAGGCGTTCGCGCGGCTCGGCTTCTCGCCGGCGCGCTAGGGGGACGGCCTGGAGTTCTCGCTGGTCGCCCTCTCGCTGCAGGTGGCGGTCGTCGCGACCGCCATGAACCTGCTGCCGGCGCTGGCGGTCAGCTGGCTGCTGGTGCGGCGCAGGGTCAGGGGCGCATTCGTCATCGACCTGCTGGTCTCGCTGCCCCTGGCGCTGCCGCCCGTCGCCATCGGGTTCTTCCTCCTGCTGGCCCTGGGCAGGGAGGCGCCGCTGGGGCGCGCGGCGCGCGCGGTCTTCGGCGGGGACATCGTCTTCACCTGGTTCGCCGCCGCCATCGCCGGGGCCGTCGTCTCCTTCCCGCTGGTGGCGCGCTCGATCATGGTGGCGATGGCGGGCGTGGACAGGCGGCTAGAGCTCTCGGCGCGCACCCTGGGGGCCGGCCCGTGGCGGGTGTTCCTGACGATCACCGTCCCCCTGGCCTACCGGGGGATACTGGCGGGGCTGCTGCTCGGCTTCGTCAGGGCGCTCAGCGAGTTCGGCGCGACGATCGTCGTCGCCGGGAACATAGCCGGCAGGACCGAGACGCTGCCGCTGGCGGTCTACTCGAACATCCTGCTGGGCAGGGACGAGCAGGCGCTGCGGCTGATCGGGATAACGATCGCGCTCGCGGTCGTCACGCTCGCGGCGCACAACTGGCTGCTGGCCAGGGTCGGGGCGGCGAGGGGGAGGTCCGATGACCCGGCCCGCTGACGCGGTCGTCTCCTTCGACCTCGAGAAGGGCTTCCCGGGCTTTGCGCTGCGGTGCGCGGCGGACCTCGGCGACGGCGTGACCGCGGTGTTCGGGCGGTCCGGGAGCGGCAAGACCACGCTGCTCAACTGCCTGGCCGGCATCGAGAGGCCCGACGCCGGCCGCATCGACATCCTCGGGCGGCGCGTCTTCGCCTCGGCGCGGCCGGCGCTCAGCCTGCCCCCCGAGCGCCGGCGCGTCGGCTACGTCATGCAGAGCGCCGGCCTGTTCCCGCACATGACCGTCGGGCGCAACATCCGCTACGGGCACGACCTGCTCGCGCCCGGCCGCCGCGCCGTCAGCCCGGGGGCCGTGATCGAGCTGCTCGGGCTCTCCTCCCTGCTCGAGAGGCCCGTGGCCGGCCTCTCCGGGGGCGAGGCGCAGAGGGTGGCGCTGGCGCGGGCGCTGGCCACCTCCCCGGACCTGCTTTTGCTCGACGAGCCTCTGAGCTCGCTCGACGCGCCGATGCGCGGGGCGATCGTCCGATACCTGCGCTCGGTCCGAAGCGAGCTGGGCACGCCCATGGTGCTGGTCTCGCACTCGCTCTCCGAGGTGCTGGCGCTGGCCGACGACGCCCTGGTGCTCTCGGGCGGCAGGGCCGTCGCGCAGGGCCCGCCGTCCAGCGTCCTGGTGGACCCGGCGGTCGGGGCGCTCGCCGACTACCCCGCCCTCGAGAACCTGCTGGAGGCGCGGGTCGTGCGCGCGTCGGACGGGGCGGCCCCGGGCCTGGTCAGGCTCGGGGAGGTCGTGATCGAGGCGCCCGAGGTCGCGGGCGGCGCCGGGGACGCGGTGACCGTCTCGATCGGGGCGTCGGACGTGATCGTCTCGGTGGGCAGGCCCGAGGGCCTGAGCGCGCGCAACGTTTTCGCCGCGCGGCTGACCGCCCTCCACCCGGTCGGGGCTAGGACCCTGGCCTACTTCGACGCCGGGGCGAGCATCGTCGTCGAGCTGACCGCGGCGGCGGCCAGGGAGCTCGAGCTTCGCCCGGGCATGACGGCGTACCTGATCGTAAAGACCAGCTCGGTGCGGGCGCTCAACCGGCCGTGACCTCGCGGGCCGCGCCGGACCCGGTCCGGCACATGTCCGCCAGCGCGCAGCCCCCGCAGCGCGGCTCCCTTTGGCACGTCTCCTTGGCGTGGCGGACGATGAGCGCGTGGAACTCGCCCAGCACCGCGGCGTCCGGCGCCATCGCAGAGGCGAACAGGGCGCTGAGCTCGGCGTAGCGCGCCCCCTCGGGCGCTATGCCCATGCGCGAGGCGACCCTGCGCGTGTAGGCGTCCACAACGAAGACGGCCCGGCCGGCGGCGTAGACGAGTATGTCGTCGGCCGTCTCGTCCCCTATCCCGTGGACGGCGAGCAGCATCTCCCTTAGCTGCGCGGTCGGGACCCCTGCCATGCGTTCCGGGTCGCCCCCGAAGCGCCCGGCCACGAACCCGGCGAGCGCCCTCAGCTTGCGCGCCTTGGCGTTGTGGTAGCCGGCCGGGCGGATGAGCGCGGACAGCTCGGCCTCGGGCATGTCCAGGATCGCCGCCGGGGTCAGCGCCCCGGCGGACCGAAGGGCGGCAAGCGCCCTCTCTACGTTCCTCCAGGTGCAGGCCTGGGTGAGGACCGCCCCGACCATCATCTCGAAGGGCGTGTCGGCGGGCCACCACCCCTGCGGTCCGTGGGCCGCCAGCAGCCGGGCGTACGTCCGCGCTATCCGCTCCCGCTCGCTCATGTCGCGTTGTAGAGTAGACCAGGTTTCCCAAGTGCACCCCTACACCGAGAGACTGCGCGCCGCGATGGACCGCTCCCGCAGCCTGCTGTGCGTCGGCCTCGACCCCGACCCGGGCAGGCTGCCAGTGGCGGACGTCGCCGAGTTCAACCGCCGGGTCGTGGACGCGACCGCGGGCCTTGCGTGCGCCTACAAGCCCAACCTGTCGGCCTACGAGGCGCTTGGCGCGCCGGGCCTCGCGGCCCTTGAGCGCACCGTAGAGCACGTGCGCTCGGCCGTCCCGTGGGCGGTGCTGATCGGGGACGCCAAGCGCGGCGACGTGGGGCCGTCCGCGGCCGCGTACGCCCGTTCCCTGTTCGAGGTCTGGGGCTTCGACGCGGCGACGGTCAACCCCTACGCCGGGGGCGAGTCGCTCGCCCCGTTCCTGTCGTACGCCGACCGCGCCGTGTACGCGTGGTGCCGCTCGTCCAACCCCGGGGCGTCCGAGCTGCAGGACCTTCGGCTCGAGGGCGGCGCCAGGGTGTTCGAGCGCGTCGCCGAGCTGGCGGCGCGCTGGGAGTCCGCCGCCGCCGTGGGCCTGGTGGCCGGCGCCACCTACCCGGGCGACGTCGCGGCGATTCGCCGCATCGCCCCCGACGCCCCCCTGCTCTCCCCGGGCGTCGGCGCCCAGGGGGGTGACCTCGCCGCCACCGTCGAGGCCGGGGCCGGGCCGGACGGCAGGGGCATCGTGATCAGCTCGTCGCGGGGGGTGATCCACGCCTCGGAGCACGCGGCGGACTTCGAGCGGGCCGCCCGGGACGCGGCGCTGGACCTGAGGCGGCGCATCGCCTCTGCCCTCGGGTCGATGGGCGCCGGATGGTGACGGGGCCGGGCGCCGCGGACCTTCGGCTCGGGGGCTCGGTGCGGCTCAGGAAGGCCCATCCCTGCGGTGCGAACGAGTGGGAGGTGGTCCGGCTGGGAGCCGACGTGGGGCTGTCGTGCCGCGGCTGCGGGCGCAGGATCATGCTCACGCGCAGCGAGCTCGCCAGGAGGCTCAGGGCTGTCCTGGCCGGCTGAGGTCCGGGGGCGCCGCCTCGATTGACACCCCCGAAAATCCGCCCGTAGAATTACCGTCCCGCGCGGGGAGGCCCGGCGGGCCGGGCCCGAGGGGACCGGCGCGGGCCTACGATCGGCGGCCGTATAGACCGGTGGATGCGGGGACGCAAATGCAGGAGATGACGATAGACAGCATCCGCGTCAGCCTGACTGACTACCAGCGGGTCGTCATCCTGCGCGCCAAGGACACCGACCGCTACCTTCCCATCTGGATAGGCCCCAACGAGGCGGACGCCATCGCCGTAAAGCTCCAGGGCTACAACGTGGCCCGCCCCCTAACCCACGACCTGCTCGGCAGCGTCATCGACACCCTGCACGCCAGGGTGGACCGCATCGAGGTCTCCGAGCTGAGCAACGACACCTTCTACGCAAAGCTGGTGCTGGTCCTCAACGGGGACCGCCTGGAGGTGGACTGCCGCCCGAGCGACGCCATAGCCCTCGCCGTCAGGTCCGAGGCGCCGATATTCGCCGACGAGTCGGTGCTCGACAAGGCGAGCGTGCAGATGGACGCAGACGGCAAGCCGATCGTGCCGGGCGGCGCGGACCGCCCCAAGCCGGTCGGCGAGGAGGAGCTAAAGAGCCTGGAGGCCTTCAGCGACTTCGTGTCCACCCTCGACCTCGACGACATCGGCGAGGGCGCCAAGGGCTAGGAGCCGGCCCGGCGGGCGGGCCCGCACGACCCTCGCCGCCCCCGGGACCGCCGCGCGGTCCGCCCGGGCTAGCCCCGGGCGCCGCGCCTCCAAAGGTCTATGCCGGCCGCGCCGGCCAGCACGACGAAGGCGGGATTCACGAACGACCAGACGTGCCGGTTGACCTGGCCCTGGTCGGGGTTGACGAAGTTGTCCATCCAGTTCCACAGGAACAGGAGGGCGAGCATCGCGGCGGCGTAGAAGGCCAGGTTGACCGTGATGTGCCGGAAGCCGGTGGCGCCGTCCCCGCGGTCCAGGGCGAGCTTGTCGCCGAGGCGCACGATCAGCGTGACCGCTATCGCGAAGGCCATGAAGAAGTTGATCACGTCCCACATCCGTCCGACCTGGGCCCCGTCGGGATACAGGGGGGTGAAGGTGGCGTGGAGGGCCACCCCGGCGCATATCACCAGCACCGCGGCCGAGAGCGTCCTGAGCGCGGCGGCCGGGATCGCCGCCAGCGGCGCGCGCGGGTCGGGCCCCGGCCAGACGGGGGATCCCGGTCGCAGCAGCCGCAGCCCCGTGACGGCCGCGACGACGACGAAGCCCGAGTCGACGAACGTCCAGACGAGCATCCGCGTCTCGCTCTGGGGGGAGTCGAGGCCCTTGCTCAGGAAGTCGACCCAGTCCCAGGCGAACGCCAGCGCAAGGAGCGCCGTCGCGTAGACCATCGCGGTCGCGTCGAAGCGCCGCCCGGCCGCGGCGCCAGCCCCGTCACCGCCGGCGCGCGCGGCCGACAGGTGCACGCAGAGCGCGGCGAGCAGGCAGGCCGCCATGACGATGTCGAGCGCGTACCAGATCCTCAGGACGCCGTCGCCGGCTAGGCTGTCGGCGTAGAAGGTCGAGAAGGCGAAGTGCGCGAACACCGCGACCGCCGACAGGACAAGGACCGCCCCCAGCGGCCTTCGCAAAGCGCCCATGGCTACCTCCCCGGCGGCGCCCGCACCCCGGGCCCCCCGCGCGGCGGGGGTTCCGAGCCGGGCGCGGCCCTCGGCCGGAAAGATAAACGATCGGCGGAAGCGGCCGCAAACGCGGTGCGGCGGGCCGCGTTCCATCGAATTCGGCCGCCGGGCCGGAGTGTATGATGGCCGCTCCATGAGCGGCCCTGCGCGGACCAAGCACAGCGCCGGGCGCGGTGCGTGCCGGTCCGGAGGCGGGGATGCGGGCCGCGTCCGCCGGCCCGGGGTCCCGTCGTGAGGGCCATCGAGTGGGTCGACGGCAGGCTGAGGCTCCTCGACCAGACGCAGCTCCCCGGCCGGGAGGTCTACCTCGAGCTCCGCGACCACGGTGGCGTGGCGCGGGCGATCAGGGAGATGCGCGTCAGGGGCGCTCCCGCCATCGGGGTGGCGGCGGCCTACGGGGTCGCGCTCGGGGCGCGGGGGATGCACCCGGCGGACATGGCCGACTTCGAGGCCCGCCTCGCCCGCGTCTGCGACGAGCTCGCCGCGGCCCGGCCCACCGCGGTCAACCTCGGGTGGGCCGTGGACAGGATGCGCCGCGCCGCCCGCGGCAGTGCCAGCGTCGCCGCCGCCAGGGAGGCGCTGCTCTGCGAGGCGGCGGCCATCCACCGCGAGGACGAGGCGGTCAACCGCCGGATCGGTGCGAACGGGGCGGCCCTGCTCGCGGGCCGGGGGATGGTGATGACCCACTGCAACACCGGGGCGCTGGCCACGGCTGGTCACGGGACCGCGCTGGGCGTCGTCCGCTCCGCGGTGGAGGCCGGGACCCCGGTCCGGGTCCTGGCCACCGAGACCCGCCCCTTCCTGCAGGGGGCGAGGCTCACCGCCTGGGAGCTGTCGCGCGACGGCATCGACGTCACGCTGATAGCGGACTCGATGGCGGGCCACTTCCTTCGGTCCGGGGACGTCGAGTGCGTGGTTGTCGGGGCGGACAGGATCGCCGCGAACGGCGACGTGGCCAACAAGGTGGGCACCTACCCGATGGCCGTCGTGGCCAGGGAGAACTCGGTGCCCTTCTACGTCGCCGCTCCCACCAGCACCCTGGACCTGGCCGCAGCCACCGGGGACGAGATACCCATCGAGATGCGGGACCCGGGGGAGGTGCTGCGCTACGCGGGAGTCGCGGTGGCGCCCGAGGGCGTGGGGGCGCTGCACCCGGCCTTCGACGTAACGCCGCACCGCTACGTGTCGGCCGTCATCACCGAGGCCGGCATCGCCCGCGCCCCCTACGCCGAGTCGCTGCCTAGGCTGTGCGGCGACGGGGCCCCGCCGCCCGGGGGCCCGGCGTGACGAGCGCCTCGGTCGGGGTCATCGGGGGGAGCGGCCTCTACGACATGGAGGGCCTCACGGGCAGGGAGGACGTCGAGGTCGAGACCCCGTTCGGCAGGCCCAGCGACGCTATAGCCGTCGGGACGCTCGGGGGGCGGAGCGTGGCATTCCTCCCCCGGCACGGCAGGGGCCACCGCATCAGCCCCGCCGAGATACCGGCGAGGGCCAACATCTTCGCCCTGAAGACCCTCGGGGTCACCCACGTCGTCTCGGTTAGCGCCGTCGGCAGCCTGCGCGAGGACCTGCATCCGCTGGACATGGTCGTCCCCGACCAGATCATCGACAGGACCAGGGGAAGGGAGAGCAGCTTCTTCGGCCGGGGCATCGTGGCCCACGTCGCGTTCGCGGACCCGTTCTGCCCGGTCCTCGGCCGGGCCCTGCACGCGGCGGCCGGCGACTCCGGATCGCGCGCCCACATGGGGGGCACCCTGATCGCGATGGAGGGCCCGGCGTTCTCCACGCGTGCCGAGTCCGAGCTGTACCGGTCATGGGGCGCGGCGATCATCGGGATGACCGCGCTGCCCGAGGCGAAGCTGGCCCGCGAGGCCGAGATGTGCTACGCGACTCTGGCGTGCGTCACCGACTTCGACTGCTGGCACCCCGGCCACGACTCGGTCTCGGTCGAGCTCGTCGTGTCCAACCTGCTGGCGAACGTGGCGGCGGCGCAGGACGCGGTCAGGCGGCTGTTGGCCTCGCTGCCCGGCAGGGACGCGTGCGGGTGTTCGCGCGCCCTGGAAAGCGCGATCGTCACCGCCCCGGAGGCCGTGCCCGAGCGCGCGGCCTCGGACCTTGAGCCCCTGGTCGGCAGGTACCTGCGGCGCGGCTGACGCCGCGGCCCGGGGCCGCCCTCCCGCCGGCGCCGATGTTGACCCGAAAATCTCGATTGTGATAGGCTTTGCAATCGCCATAGCGATGGGCCGGGAACGCCTGTAGGCAGGGATGCGGGGTGTTTGCGTGGACCGTCCTTCGACGAGCAAGAGGGCACTGATAGCGCGGCTGCTCGGCGTCGGCTGGTTCGTCGCCCTGATGATCGCGGGGGGAGCCATCGGAGGGCTCGCCCTCGACCGCTGGCTGGGCACCGGGCCCATCCTGACCATCGCCGGAACGCTGGCGGGCCTCGCGGTCGCGGTGGCGGGAATGTATCGAATGCTCACGGCGGTGCTCGGCGCCTCGCCCCCGCCGGGGAGCCCCGGGGACTCACCGGGCCAGTCTGGGAGGGCTTGAACTGCTTCGCAACCCCAAGGTTCTGATCGTCCTCGTCGCCCTCGGCGCGCTGTTCATAATCGGCCTGATGGGGGGCGCGCTGGGCAACGAGTTCGGCGGCGGCTTCCTAGGCGCCCCGATCGCCCACCTGCAGATACCGGCCGAGCACATCTCCTCGGGCCCCAACATCGGCGGCTTCCACGTGACCAACACCATGGTCACCACGTGGGGGGCCATCGCCGCGGTGCTCCTGCTCGGATTCCTGGCCTCGCGCCGCGCCGCCATGGTCCCGCGCGGCCTGCAGAACCTCTTCGAGGTGATCATCGAGTACTTCCAGAGGATCGGAGAGGGCCTGGCGGGCAAGAGGGGCCTGACCTACGTCCCGCTGGCGCTGGCCATCTTCCTGTTCATCCTCCTGGCCAACTGGATAGGCATCCTGCCGGGCTTCGGCACCATAGGCTGGATAGAGGAGCCCGAGTACCTGATCCACCACCTCGAGGAGAAGGAGGACCACCCCGACCTCACCAAGGTCAAGCTCAACGTCTTCGAGGGCGACGGGGGGGTCGGCGTGATGGGCTTCGGCTCGGTGGACGACACGATCTCCGCCGCCGAGTGGGAGGAGTGGAGCCACTCGGAGGAGGCGGAGGGCAAGCAGGCGGGCGTCCTGGTGCCGTTCCTTCGCTCGGCGAACACCGACGTCAACACGACGCTCGCCATCGCGCTGGTGGCGATGTTCTTCGTCCACTTCTGGGCCCTGCGCCAGCTCGGGGTCTTCTCCCACGCCGGCAAGTACCTCAACGTCAGGCAGGGGCCGATGTGGTTCTTCGTGGGGATACTGGAGCTGGTCAGCGAGATTGCGCGGGTGATCAGCTTCACGTTCCGCCTCTTCGGCAACATCTTCGCCGGCGAGGTGCTGCTGGTCGCCATGGCGTTCCTGATCCCGCTGATCGGCATACTGCCGTTCCTGGGCCTGGAGCTGTTCGTCGGGCTGATCCAGGCGTTCATATTCGCGATGCTCACGCTGGTGTTCGCCGCCGTGGCGAGCGCGGCGCACGATTCACACTAGTCAGGCAGGGCCCGCCGGCCCGAAGAGAGATCGGCGGGGCCCGGGAACTTACAAGGAGCGGAGGTGAAGCTCGATGCTGGAAGGTGATCTCAACGGACTCGGAGCGGGGCTGGCGATCGGCCTGGGGGCGATCGGCCCCGGGATCGGCGTGGGGATGCTCGCCGCCAAGGCGATGGAGTCGATAGGCCGCAACCCGGACGCCGTCGGCCTGATTCAGCAGAACATGATCCTGGCCATCGCGTTCGCCGAGGCGATCGCGATCTACGCCCTGGTCGTGGCCATAATCATCAAGTTCGTGTAGCCGCCGGCATACGCCGGGGGCGCTAGTTCGAGGACACAGGGGCGGTATGGACGCACTGGGAATAAACGTACCGGGTCTGGTAACCCAGATCGTAAGCTTCCTCATCCTCTTCGTCGCGCTGTGGCTCGTGCTCTACAGGCCCATCTCCAGGGCCATGCGCGAGCGCTCCAACCGCATCAAGGAGGGCCTTGAGGCTGCGGACCGGGCGCGCGAGGAGGCCGCGGCCGCGCAGGCCGAGATGGAGGGCCAGATCGCCGCCGCGCGGGCCGAGGGGCAGGAGATGATCGCCCAGGCCCGCCAGGTGGCGGACCGGTTCCGCGAGGAGGAGCTCGCCAGGGCGCGGCAGGAGATAAGGGCCGAGCGCGAGCGGGCCGAGGCGGACATCCAGCGCGAGCGCGACGCGGCCATAGAGGGCCTGCGCCGCGAGTTCGGGGCGCTGGCGGTCGACGCCGCGGAGAAGATCGTCGAGCGCTCGCTCGACGAGTCGGCGCACAGGGACCTGATCGACGGGGTCCTCGAGGACAGCGGCGCCCTGGGCGGGCGCCGGTGACGGCGCCGTCCGGCGGGGCGACCGGGGGCTGATGCGATGAACGCGGGGGCATCGCCGCGCCGCTTCGCCCAGGCGGCCTTCCAGATCGCCATCGAGGCCGACCGCCTCGGCGAGTGGCGGGACGACCTCGAGACGATCGCGCGCGCGGTCCGCGAGACGGACCTGCCGGCGCTGCTGGACTCGCCCCAGGTGCCGATGGACCGAAAGCTCGGGGCGATCGACGAGGCGCTCGGCGAGCGCGTGGGGCCGCTGGCCCGCAACCTGTGCGGGCTGCTCGCCTCGCGCAACGCGGCCGGCTCGGTGCCCGAGATCGCGGACCAGTTCGAGCGCATGCTCGACGAGCACCGCGGCGTCGTCCGCGCGCAGGTCACCACGGCGGTCGAGCTAGGGCCGGAGCAGGCCGAGCGGCTGGGGGCGGCCCTGGGCCGCGCGGTCGGGGCCGAGGTCACCGTGGAGGCGAGCGTGGACCCGGCGATCGTCGGGGGCCTGGTCGCCCGCGTGGGCGACCGGATGGTGGACGGGAGCGTCCGCACCAGGCTCGAGGAGATGAGAAGGGAGCTGTCCCGGTAGCGGCGCCGAGCGCCGGCGGGACGCAGAACACCCGGAGCGGAGATCGAAATGGCAGTTAGAGGACAGGACATCGCCTCGGTCATCAGGCGCCAGATAGAGGACTTCGGGAGCGACCTGACGATGGTCGAGGTCGGCACCGTCGTCGAGGTCGGCGACGGCGTCGCGCGCATCCACGGCCTCTCGGGCGTCAGCTACTCCGAGCTGCTGGCCTTCGAGGGCGGGGTGACGGGCCTGGCGCTGAACCTCGAGGAGGACGGCGTCGGCGCCGTCATCCTGGGCGACCCCCTCAGCGTCAAGGAGGGCGGCGAGGTGCGCAGCACCGACCGCATCGTGGAGGTCGCGGTCGGCGAGGGGCTGATCGGCAGGGTGGTCAACGCCCTCGGCGAGCCCATCGACGGCAAGGGCGCGACCGGCACCACCGAGAGCATGCCGGCGGAGATCGTCGCGCCGGACGTCGCCTCGCGAAAGTCGGTCGACAGCCCGGTCCAGACCGGCATCAAGGCGATCGACGGCATGATCCCCATCGGCCGCGGCCAGCGCGAGCTGATCATCGGCGACCGCTCGACGGGCAAGTCGATGATCGCAATCGACACGATCATCAACCAGAAGGGCGGCGACCTGGTCTGCGTGTACGTGGCCATCGGCCAGAAGGCCGGCAAGGTGGCCCAGACCGTTGCCATGCTCGAGGAGCACGGGGCGATGGAGCACACCATCGTCGTCGCGGCCAACGCCGCCGACCCCGCGCCGATGCAGTACCTGGCGCCCTACGCCGGCTGCGCGATGGCCGAGCACTTCATGAACGAGGGCAAGGACGCCCTGATCGTCTACGACGACCTGTCCAAGCACGCCTGGGCGTACCGCCAGATGTCGCTGCTGCTGCGCCGCCCCCCGGGCCGCGAGGCCTACCCGGGCGACGTCTTCTACCTCCACAGCCGCCTGCTGGAGCGGGCCGCCAAGCTCGACGACGCCCACGGCGGAGGCTCGCTGACGGCCCTGCCGATCATCGAGACGCTGGCCGGGGACGTGTCGGCCTACGTGCCGACCAACGTGATCTCGATCACCGACGGGCAGATATACCTGGAGCCCGAGCTCTTCAACGCCGGCATCAGGCCGGCGGTCAACGCGGGCCTCTCCGTCTCCCGCGTCGGCGGGTCAGCCCAGACCCGGGCGATGCGCTCGGTGGCCGGCGGCCTGCGGCTCCAGCTGGCCCAGTACCGCGAGCTCGCCACCTTCGCCCAGTTCGGCACGGAGGACCTCGACGCCGCCACCAAGGCCCAGCTCCAGAGGGGCCAGAGGGCAGTGGAGATCCTCAAGCAGGACCAGAACAAGCCCCTGTCGCTCGCGGAGCAGGTCACGGTCATGTACGCGCTCTCCAACGGGCACCTCGACGACGTGGAGCTCGACAAGATAGGCGCGGCCGAGTCGGCCCTGCAGGGCTACCTGGCCTCCAGCCACCCGGAGATCCTCGCCGAGATCAACTCCTCGGCCCAGCTCGGCGACGAGACGACGGCCGGCCTGGACGCCGCGCTGGCCGAGTTCAAGAAGTCGGTGCCGCTGTAGTGGGCGGGACCGGACCGGGGGCGATCGGCGGATAGCGCATGGCGTCTGTACGGCAGATAAAGCGGCGCATATCCAGCGTCGACAACACGGCCAAGATCACCAAGGCCATGTCGATGATCGCCGCCTCGAAGATGCGGCGCGCCCAGGAGATGGCGCTGCAGACCCGCCCCTACGCCGACAGGATGCTGGCGCTGCTGGCGGACCTGGCCGCGCAACCCCAGGACGCGGACGAGACCCACCCGCTGCTGGTCAGGCGCGAGCCCAGCCGGGCGCAGCTCATCGTGATGACCCCGGACAGGGGCCTGACCGGCGGGCTCAACACCGCGGTCAACCGCCAGGCCGCACAGCACCTGGTCGGACTGGGCATCGAGGCGGACGTGGTGGCGGTCGGAAAGAAGGGCCGCGACTTCTTCGCGCGGACGGCGAACCTGCGCGCGGTCTTCACGGACGTCGGGGACCGCCCCACCGTCGCCGACGCGGGGCCGGTCGCCCGGGTGGTGACCGACGACTACGAGTCGGGCCGCGTGGACGCGGTGTACCTGGCGTACGCGCGGTTCGTGAACACGACGGTGCAGCGCCCCGAGGTCATGCCGCTGCTCCCGGTGGTGCCGGCGGAGCTCGAGGCGAAGGACACGGTGGGCTACATCTTCGAGCCGAGCCCGAGGGCGGTGCTGGCCGAGCTGCTTCCCCGCTACGTCGAGATGGAGATCTACCACGCGCTCCTCGAGGCGGTGGCCAGCGAGCAGAGCGCCCGGATGGTGGCGATGCGCGGGGCCACGGACAACGCGCTGGAGATGAAGGCCGACCTGACGCTTGAGATGAACAAGGTCAGGCAGGAGTCGATCACGACCGAGCTGCTCGACATAGTGGGCGGCGCGGCGGCGGTCGGGGCGTAGCCGCCGGCCGAACGGGCTAACAGGAGAGAGCAATGGCCAACGGAAAGGTGACCCAGGTGATCGGCACGGTCGTCGACGTGGAGTTCCCGCACGACGACATGCCGACGATCTACAACGCCCTCGAGACCACGGTCGGGGACGACCGCCTGGTGCTCGAGGTCGAGCAGCACGTGGGCAACAACTGGGTCCGCTGCCTGGCGCTCGGTCCCACGGAGGGCCTGCGCCGCGGCGTGGACGTCCTGGACACCGGCCAGCCGATCGCCGTGCCGGTAGGCGACCCCACGCTGGGCCGGCTCTTCAACGCCCTGGGGGAGACTCTCGACGGCCTCGAGGAGATCGACTCCGGCGAGAACTGGCCCATACACCGCCCGCCCCCCGGCTTCGAGGAGCAGGCCACGCAGGTCGAGGTGCTCGAGACTGGGATCAAGGTGATGGACCTGATCACCCCGTTCACCAAGGGCGGCAAGATCGGCGCCTACGGCGGCGCGGGCGTGGGCAAGACGGTGATCATCCAGGAGCTCATCCGCAACATCGGCACCGAGCACCAGGGCGTGTCGGTCTTCGCTGGCGTCGGGGAGCGCTCCCGCGAGGGCAACGACCTGTGGCACGAGATGCAGGAGTCCGGCGTCATCAAGAGCACGGTGCTCGTCTTCGGCCAGATGAACGAGCCGCCGGGCATCCGCGCACGCGTGGGCCTCACGGGCCTGACAATGGCCGAGTACTTCAAGGAGGAGCGCGGCCAGGACGTGCTGCTGTTCGTCGACAACATCTACCGCTACATCCTGGCCGGCATGGAGGTCTCGGCGCTGCTGGGCAGGATGCCCTCGGCGGTCGGATACCAGCCGACGCTGGGCACCGAGATGGGCGACCTCGAGGAGCGCATCACCTCCTCTAAGAACGGCTCGATCACCTCGTTCCAGGCCATCTACGTGCCGGCGGACGACTACACCGACCCCGGCATCGTCACGACCTTCGGGCACCTGGACGCGGTGGTGGCCCTTGAGCGCGCGATCGCGGAGCAGGGCCTCTACCCCGCCGTCGACCCGCTGACCAGCTTCTCCCGCATCCTTGAGCCGTCCGTCGTCGGGCAGGCGCACTACGAGGTGGCGCGGGGCGTGCAGCAGGTGCTGCAGCGCTACCGAGACCTGCAGGACATCATCGCCATCCTCGGCATCGAGGAGCTCTCGGAGGAGGACCGCCAGACCGTGGCGCGGGCCCGAAAGATCCAGCGCTTCCTCTCCCAGCCGATGTTCGTCGCTGAGGCCTTCACAGGCCAGGAGGGGCGCTACGTGCCCGTCCGCGAGACGGTGCGGGGCTTCTCGGAGATCCTCGAGGGCAAGCACGACGACCTGCCCGAGCAGTCTCTCTACATGGTCGGCACCATCGACGAGGCGGTCGAGAAGGCAGAGAAGATGAGGGCGGAGGGCGACTAGGCCTTGGCGAGGATGCAGCTGGACATAGTCACGGCCGAGCGGCTCCTCTACTCGGAGGAGGTCGACGGCGTGGTCGCGCCAGGCGCCGCGGGCGTGCTGGGCATCCTGCCCGGCCACGCGCCGCTGCTGACGACCCTCGCGCCCGGCGAACTGCTGATCGACCAGGGCGGCGAGCGCGAGGCGGTAGCCGTCTCGGGCGGGTTCCTCGAGGTGCTCAGGAACAAGGTGACGATCCTCGCGGACACCGCAGAGCAGGCCGACGAGATCGATGTCGAACGCGCGGAGGCCGCCCTCAAGCGAGCCGAGGAGCGGGTCGAGGCCGCCGGCTCAGAGATGGACCTAGAGAGGGCTCTGCGGGCACTTCGGCGCTCGCGCGCCAGGATCGCCGTCGCGCGCAGGAGACGGGCGAGGGCGACCCGCAGCACCGTGGCCGAACAGATTCAGGGCTAGGCTATGGTCGCCGACACCGCTTCACGCTGACGACTCGGATATCGAGTGAGGAGACGTTCCTATGGGCATGGAAGCTAAGAATCGACGGCTTCCAGAATGGCTGACGCTGCTACGCACTGGGCGGTTGATGCTACCGCGGTTCCAACGGTACGAGAGCTGGAGCCATGGTGAAGCGGTTACGCTTCTGGACTCAGTTTTGCGTGGGCGGCCTATAGGAGCCGCCTTGGTGCTGGCTATTGGAGACGCAGAACCGTTTGTCAGCCGTACGCTCCCAGGCGCGCCTGCACCGACCGAGAGGACGGTGGAACACCTGTTGGATGGGCAGCAGCGCCTGACGGCACTTTGGAAGGCGCTCAACGACGGGTATGAGAACCGCACTTACTTCGCAGTACTACCCAGGGACGCACCGGACGCACCGTTGGTGAGAAGCTTCAGCCGTTGGACGAGCAACGGCCGGCGCTATCCGGTATGGGCCGACCACCCTCGGGAGCAACTGAACCGCGGCTTGGTGCCCTTGCGACTAATTCGTCCTGAATCAACATGGCAGGAAATCCGCGAGTGGTGCGACAGCGCAACCGATTCCATTGAAGCCAGCGTGGACACGCAAGGTCAAATTGCTCCACTACAAACTGCCGTAAGGGAAGCCAATTTGCCCTATCTGGAACTTCCAACGCAGACGCCTCGCCATGAAGCAATAGATGTGTTCATCAAGATGAACACATCGTCAGTACGTCTATCCGCTTTTGACATAGTGGTTGCCCAATTGGAAGCAGCAACGGAGCAATCTCTTCACGACCTAGAAGCGTCGCTGCGTGCGGCCGTGCCTGACGCCAGCAGATATGTCGCAGTCCCAGATCTGGTTCTGCGAGTTGCGGCTCTGCGAGAGGATAGGCCCCCCACAGAGTCGTCGTTCATGCGCCTCGACATGCAGCGACTCTCGGACGAATGGGATTTCATTGAACGAGGCGTCAAGGGAGCAATAAGATTCTTGGAAGACGAGTGTATTTTTGACCGCGAGCGTTTGCCGACGGTTGCCGTGGTGCCGGTACTCGCCTCCATCTGGAGTCAGATGGCGCAATCCCTTGACGCGCACGGTGAGGCACGCACGGTGCTGCGCCAATACCTCTGGCGCTCGTTCTTCACCGACAGATACGATCGGGCGGCGGCCACTGCGGCACTTCAAGATCATCGTGGCTTGAAGGCCCGGCTTGTCGACAGGAGAGTTGATGCGTCAATACCGGTTTTGGACGAGTCTAGATTCCCTATATCAGAGATCGGCGAATTAGAAAGGGCTCCGTGGCCACGGCTTCGCAACACTCTCTCCCGCGGCATATTGGCGGTCTCCTTACGAGGCGGTGGCAGCGACTTCGCGGATGGCACATTGGCAAGTCGGGAGTCTTTGTCCAAAAGGGAATACCATCATCTTTTCCCAGCTGCATTACTTGGGAACGCGAGCGGCATGGACGAACACCAAATCGATTTGGCTTTGAATTGCGTGCTAGTCACTTGGAATACCAATCGACATATATCGGCCAAGGAGCCGTTTGCATATCTGCGGGAGCGCGTGGAGCGCGCTCCTCTGGGTGAGAATCAGATCCGCAGCCGACTAGACTCTCACATCGTTCCATTCGACAGCTTAAATGTTGGAGGCTATGCCGACATAGAAGATCGCGAGAAAAGAGGCCGGTGTATCAAGTCAGACTATGAGCGTTTCATCCACGCCCGCGCTGAAGCGATGCACAGAGTCATTAAGAAACTGTGTAGTGGTGAGGAGTGGATCAGACTGGAGACCTAAAAGCTGTCGTGTCAAGTCATCCTCGGATGCCGAAATCAGTGCACTGCCATTAAACCATTCTGAAGCTTCTGGTCCGTTTGGGTTTAGCATAGACAGATAGATCGTCGTTCATGCGCCACGATCATCACCTTCATCCCCGCCCCGCTCATCAAGCAGGTAATAGGTCATCGACTGGAGCGAGAGCACCGGATCGATGTTGCGCAGCACCACCTCCATCGGCACCTTTGGGGCGACGGGCGCGTAGTTGAGGATCCCGCGGACGCCCTGCTCGACCAGGTCGTCGATGACGCTCTGGGCCTCCTGGGCCGGCACCGCCACGATCGCTATGGCGATATCCTCGCGCTCCAGCGTCTGGCGCAGGCGGGCCATGGGCATCACCGTCAGTCCTCCCACAACGTCTCCGACCTGGTCTGTGTCGCTGTCAAAGGCGGCCAGGATGTGGAAGCCTTCGGGGGCGAAGCCCGGGTAATTGATGATCGCCCTGCCCAGGCGGCCGACGCCGACCAGGCAGGCGGGCCAGCGCTGGTCGAGCCCGAGGATCTGGCCCAACTCGTCAAGCAGGAACTCAACGTTGTAGCCGCGTCCCTGCTTTCCGAACCTGCCGAAGTAGCTGAGATCCTTGCGTATCTGGGCCGGGGTCATCTGCAGCCGGGCTCCCAGTTGCTGGGAGCTTATGACCGACACCCCGTCGTGCTTCATCTGCGTGAGCGCCCTGACGTACAGCGGCAGCCTCAGAACCACCACCTCGGGCACCTGTGGGGAATCGCCAGCCATCTAGATCCTCAACCACCCGTACAGCCTCCCGACCTCGCCATCTTCTCCCTGTCGGGGGCCGGATCGAGGCCGGCTCCCGGACCCACCGGAGGCCGGCCCATTGTAAGTAGGGGCCCCTGCACCGTCAACGAATTGTGAGAGAAATAACGCACCGTCCGGTACGGCCCAAACGGAGCGCGCAGGGCCGGATCATATCGCCGTTTACCGCGTGTCACAGGCGCGCACGCCATGAGCACGCCTTGACGAAAAAGTCCGAAAAATGCTAGCATGCCCCGGTTCGCGAGTTGGGCGCGGGCGCGTTCCGGGAGCCGTTCAGACCGGGCCTCGGAACCTGTTCGCCCCGCCCCTTCGGCGTGCGCCGTCCCCTTTGAAGAAGGAGCCCATGACTGACGACACCAAGGTCGATATAAGGCGGGGCCTCAGAGAGGTCTACATCGACAGGACCCGGGCCAGCTACATCGACGGCAAGGAGGGCAGGCTCCTGTACCGTGGGTACAGCATCGACGACCTCGCCGAGCACTCGACCTTCGAGGAGACCGCCTACCTCCTCCTCCACGGCGACCTCCCCAGCCGCGCCCAGCTTGACGCCTTCGACCAGAACCTAAGGGCCTCGCGGGCGGCCCCGGCAGAGCTCATCGACATCCTGCGCGCCACCCGGGCCTCCCACCCGATGGACGCGCTGAGGACGGCCGTCTCGGCTAGCGCCGCGTTCGATCCATGCGCCTCCGACATCTCGATCGATGCGACGCTCAGGAAGGGCGTCCACCTGACCGCGCTCGCCCCCACCCTGGTGGCGGCCCACGCGAGGCTCGTCGAGGGCAAGGAGCCGGTCGAGCCGCGGGACGACCTGGGCCACGCGGCCAACTTCCTGTACATGCTCTTCGGCGAGGAGCCCGAGCCCGAGGACGCGAAGATCATCGACAAGGACTTCGTCCTTCACGCAGAGCACGGGATAAACGCCTCCTCGTTCGCGGCGCGCGTGGCGGCGTCGACCAAGGCGGACATCCACTGTGCGGTCACGGCCGGCATAGCGGTGCTCAAGGGCCCGTCGCACGGCGGGGCCGCCGAGGGCGTGATGAAGATGGCCCTAGAGATCGGCTCCGAGGACCGCGTCCAGGAGTACGTGGCCGAGACGCTGCGGCGCGGCGACGTGATAGTCGGCTTCGGGCACAGGGTCTACCGGACCGAGGACCCGCGGGCAAAGCACCTGCGCGGCGACGCCAGGCGCCTGAGCGAGCGCCGGGGCGAGCCGAGGTGGTTCGCGATCATCAGCGCGGTGGTCGAGGCGATGGCCCCCTACGCCAGGAGGGGCATCGCACAGAACGTCGACCTGTGGTCCGGCGCGATCTACCAGATACTCGGCATCCACGAGTCGCTCTACATTCCGATATTCGCCATGGGCAGGATCCCGGGGTGGACCGCCCAGGTGATAGAGCAGCTGGAGAACAACATCCTGCTGAGGCCGAGGCTGCTGTATGTGGGCGATATGGACCGACGATACGTGCCGATCGAGAGCAGGTGACCGACCGGGCGGAAGGGACCTGAGCGAGCGAGGAAGGGGCCGCACTTGACCACAACCGAGGAAACCATCACCTCCGACTGCGAGCACTTCTGGCTGATCGAGAGCCCCAACGGGCCGACCAGCGTCGGCAAGTGCCGGCACTGCGGCGCCAAGTCGGAGTTCAGGAACTCGATGCCCGGCTCGGGCTGGGACCGAGAGAGCCCGCAGGCAAAGAGGGCACGCCAGCAGGCCAAAGCGAAGGCCAAGGCGTAGACGAAGGCACCGACCCCGGATCGGGGCGCGTCCCAACCTCCGGGGACGGCCGGCTGACCCTGTCCGAGCACGGCGGGCGCGCGAGCGCGGCCGAGGCGGAGATACGCTCCCGCATCGATGCGCGGGGGACGATCCCGTTCCGCGAGTTCATGGAGCTCGCGCTCTACTTCCCCCCGGGCCGCGGCTACTACGCCGGCCCCGGCGCCCGCGCCCGGACGCAGGACTACTACACCAGCCCCGCCGCGCATCCCGCCTTCGGCGCGGCCATCGCCATCCTGCTGCGCTCGATGTGGCGCGCGCTCGGGCGGCCCGCGCCCTTCGTCGCCGTCGAGCTGGGCGCCGGCGGCGGGCTGCTCGCCCGCGACGCGGTCGACTACGCCGCCGGGCTGGACGGGGACTTCTCGGCGGCGCTCGAGTACGAGGCGCTCGAGCTGGGCGAGCGGGCCCCGCGGGCCGTCACGGGCTGCGTCCTGTCGAACGAGCTGGTCGACGCCATGCCGGTCGCAAGGTACAGGGTCGCGGGCGGCCGGGTGATGGAGGTCTTCGTCGGCGTCGACGGCGCGGGCGCGCTCTGCGAGGTGCTCTCGGAGCCGGTCACCCGGGCGGTCGCGGCGCGGTTCGGACGGGGGGACCACGGCCTGCCCGAGGGGGCCCGCGGCGAGGTGAGGGAGGGCGTCGGTCCGTGGATGGAGCGGGTGGCCGGCATCCTCGGGCGCGGCTTCGTGCTCACCATCGACTACGGGGGCACGGCACAGGAGCTGCGCTCGCGGAGCGCGGGGACGCTGCAGACCCACTACCGTCACGTCGGCGGCCTGAGCCCCTACCAGAACGTCGGCGCCCAGGACATCACCGCGCACGTCGACTTCACTGAGGTCGCGTCCGAGGGGGCCCGGTCCGGCCTGCGCCCGCTCGGCCTGGTCACCCAGCGGGAGATGCTCGGGCGCTGCGGGATCGACCGCATCTCGGCCCAGCTCAGGCAGACCCTGCCGCGGGGCCGCGACCTCGCAGCCAACATTCGCGGGGTGGAAGGGCTCACCAGGCCGGACGGTCTGGGCGGCTTCAGGGCGCTGTTGCAGGAGCGGGAGACGGGGATCGAGTCGCTGGATCGGGTCTGGCCCGCGCCGCCCGACCTGGAGCGCCTGCCCGCACCGCCCGTCCTGGGCCCGGCGCACCTGCGGCTGGCGGACGGCGGCGCGTGGCCCGCCCACCTCGAGGTGGACTCGCTCTGGCCCGCAGACGAGCCGGGGTAGCCGCGGGACCCCTCAGTCGTCCGCGGCCGCGGCGGGCCGCGGCCGACAGAGCCTCGCGGAGGTGATGAAGCCGGTGTGGCCGACCATCCGGTGGTCGGGCCGAACGCTGCGGGCCGCCACCATCCAGGACCTGACCATCGACTCGGTGGTCTCGACCACCGCGAACCGCCCGCTCGTCTTGAGGGCCTCGACCAGGTCCCTGACCTGAAGGACGGTCGGCAGGAAGCTGACCAGCACCCCCCCGGGCCGAAGGGCTGCGGCGGCGTGCGGCACCACGTCCCAGGGCTCCGGAAGGTCGAGCACCACCCGGTCTGCGGGCCGCCCGGCGGCGGCGCGCTGCGCCAGCGCCTCGGCGACGTCTCCCACCTGGATGGTCACGTTCCCCATGTCCGCCGCCACGGCCGCGACGTTCTCCGTGGCGCGGTCGACCATGTCCTGGCGCAGGTCGTAGGAGTCCACGGAGCCGGCGGGCCCCACCGCCCGCATCAGCGCGATCGTGACGGCACCGGAGCCGCACCCCGCCTCGACGACGCTCGCCCCCGGGAACACGTCGCCGGCGACGACCATGCCGCCCAGGTCCTTGGGGTAGACCACGGTGGCGGTCCGGGGCATGAGCCGCGTGTAGTCTCCCATCGTCGGGCGCAGGGCGAGCAGCAGGTGGCCGCGCGAGGTCTCGATCCACGCGCCCTCGGGCTCGCCGACCACGTCGGCGTGCTCGAAGTGCCCGATGTGGGAGTTGAACCGCTCCCCCTCCTCGAGCCTGACCAGGTAGCGCCGCCCGCGCCTGTCCACGAACAGCGCGTGCTCGCCCGTGGCGAAGGGGCCGGCGTTCATGTGCCGGGGGGGCGCGACCTCACCGCCCCCGCAAGATGCGGTCCGGCGCTCAGCCGCCTCCCAGGGCGTCGATGCGGGAAAGCAGGTCGCCGATGTCTATCTCGGCCGCGCTGGCGTGCTCCCTGCGGTAGCGGATCACGCCCTGCTTGTCGACGATGATGATCGCCCGGTTGGCCGTGCCGCGGTCGGCGTTGTACAGGCCGTACGCCCTGGCCACCGCGGCTATCGGGTGGAAGTCCGAGAGCAGCGGGTACGGGAGGTTGCCCAGCGACGTCGCGTAGGCCGTCTGGGTCGGCTTGGGGTCGGTGCTCATACCCAGGACCTGGGTATCCCTCTCCGTGAATTTCGAGTACGCGGCCCGGAACCCGGAGATCTGGTCCGTTCACCCGCTGGTGAACGAGAAGATGTGGAAGGACAGAACGACGTTCTTGGACCCCCTGAATGCGCTGAGCGTGACCGCGTCGCCGTGCTGGTCGGGCACGCAAAAGTCCGGGGCCATCTCTCCTACGTCTGCCATCTCTTGCTCCTTTTCGCACGGCCCCGCCCGCCGCGGACGGGGCCGCCTAGGTCGCCTGCGCCTCCCGCCACCGAAGGTCCGGCCTGCGGGCGGCCCGGGCCTCGTCGAGCCGGGTGTTGGGCGTATCGTGCGGCGCCTCCCGCAGCAGCTCGGGGCTCTCCCTGGCCTCCCGCGCGATGCGCTTCATCACCTCGATGAACCGGTCGAGCGTCTCGATCGACTCGGTCTCGGTCGGCTCGACCATCAGGGCCTCGTCGACCACCAGCGGGAAGTACATCGTCGGCGGGTGCACGCCGTAGTCTATCAGCCGCTTCGCCACGTCCAGGGCGGTGACGCCGCACTCGCTCTTGAGGTTCGCCGCCGACAGCACCACCTCGTGCATGCAGCGCCGGTCGTAGGGCAGGTCGTAGACGCCCCGCAGGCCCTCCATCACGTAGTTGGCGTTGAGCACCGCGTCCTCGCTGACGGCCGAGATGCCCTCCCGTCCCAGGGTCCGGATGTAGGCGTATGCCCGCACCAGCGCCCCGTAGTTGCCGTGGAACGCGGCCATGCGCCCGATCGTCTCTGCGGGCTCGGCGAACCGGTACAACGCCGGCCCGTCGGGCCCCCCGGTGCGCTCGACCACCGGGGACGGCAGGAAGGGGGCGAGCCGCTCCGCCACCATCACGGCGCCCGCCCCGGGCCCGCCGCCGCCGTGGGGCTGGGTGAAGGTCTTGTGCAGGTTCGAGTGGACGATGTCGAAGCCCAGCTCTCCGGGCTTCACCCTGCCGAGCAGCGCGTTGAGGTTCGCCCCGTCGCCGTAGACCACGCCGCCGGCGTCGCGGACCATCTCGACCACGGCAAGGATGTTGTTGTCGAAGAGCCCCAGGGTGCTGGGCTGGGTGAGCATGAAGCCCGCGACGTCGTCCCCCACCACCGCGCGGAGGGCGCCGACGTCGGTGTTGCCGTCCGAGTCGGTGGGCAGCGAGACGACGTCGAAGCCCGCCATCGCCGCCGAGGCCGGGTTGGTCCCGTGGGCGCTGTCCGGCACCAGCACCCGGGTGCGGGCGAGGTCGCCCCTGGAGCGGTGGTAGGCGCGGGTCATCAGCATCCCGGCGAGCTCGCCCTCGGCCCCCGCCATCGGCGACAGGGCGGTCGCCGCCATCCCGGTGATCTCGGCGAGGATCTCCTGGAGGTGGTGCATGAGCGCCAGGGCCCCCTGCACCGTGGACTCGGGCTGGAGGGGGTGTATCTCTGAGTTTCCCGCGATTCCCGCCATCTCGTCGTTGAGCTTGGGGTTGTACTTCATCGTGCAGCTGCCGAGCGGGTAGAAGTTGTGGTCGATCGAGAAGTTGAACGTGCTTATCTGGGTGAAGTAGCGCACGAGCTCGCTCTCGCTGACCTCGGGCATCGGCAGGTCCCCGCGCACCAGGTCCGCGGGCGGGGGCGGCTGGGGGGGCACGTCGCACGCCGGCAGCGTAGTGCCGATCCTTCCGGGCACGGACCGGTCCATCGCCAGGAGCCTGCGCGGGTCGTCCGCGCGCCGGCCCTCAGCCACACCCGCCCCCGATCTCGGCGAGGGCCCCGACCAGCCGGTCGATCTCCTCGCGCCCGTTCATCTCGGTGACGCAAAGCAGCATGCCGTTCGGGAACCGGTCGCCAACGTCGAGGCCGCCTATGATCCCCCTCTCGAGCAGAGCCTCGGTCACCTGCGCCGCCGGCACCGGGCACGAGACCACGAACTCCCGGAAGAAGGGGCGGCCCGCCAGCGGGAGCGAGTAGCCGGGAAGGCGCGCTATCTCCGATGCGGCGTGGTGGGCCTTCTGGTAGCACAGGTTCGCCACGTGCCGAAGGCCCCTCCTTCCCTGGGCCACCATGTAGACCGTCGCCATCAGCGCGATCAGCCCGACGGAGGTGCAGATGTTGGAGGTCGCCCTCTCCCTTCGTATGTGCTGCTCGCGGGTCTGCATAGTCAGCACGTAGCCGGTCCGCCCCTCGGTGTCGACGGTGCGCCCGACGATGCGGCCGGGCATCTGTCGGATGTGGCGCTGGCGGCACGCGAACAGCCCCACGTACGGCCCCCCGAAGGTGGGCGCGATGCCGAGCGCCTGGCCCTCGGCGACGGCTATGTCCGCCCCGTAGTCGGCGGGCGGGCGGAACATCCCCAGCGACACCGGGTCCGCGGCGACCACCAGCAGCGCGCCCGCCGCCCGCGCGGCCTCGCCCAGCTCGCCCAGCGGCTCGAAGGCGCCCAGGAAGCTTGGCTGCTGGACGACCAGGCACGCGGTCCGCGCGTCCACGGCGGGCCGCGCGGCGCCGGTGACGTCGATGGCGATGCCCGGGGCGTCCAGGTAGGTGCGCAGCACTGCGAGGTAGGCGGGGGATACGGTGTCCAGGACGGCGATCCGGTCGCGCCCGGTCACCCTCGCGGCCATCAGCGCGGCCTCGGCCAGGGAGGTGGCGCCGTCGTACATCCCGGCGTTGGCCACCTCCATGCCGGTGAGCTGGCAGACCATCGACTGGAACTCGAAGTGGGCCTGCAGCGTCCCCTGGGAGACCTCCGGCTGGTAGGGCGTGTAGCAGGTCATGAACTCGGAGCGCTCGGCGAGGCGGCGCACGACGGCGGGTATGAAGTGGCGGTAGGCGCCGGCCCCGAGGAAGCACGCGTACTCGCCGGGGGCGGCGTTGCGCGAGGCGAGCGCCCGCAGCTCGCGGCCGAGCTCGAGCTCCGAGGTGGGCGGCGGGATGTCGAGGTCGGGATTTCGGAACCGCTCGGGGATGTCGGCGAACAGCTCGTCGATCGAGGCCGCGCCTATGGTGGCCAGCATCCGCTCGCGGTCGGCGGCGGTGTTGGGGCTGTACGGGGAGGCGAAGCCCCCATCTGAGGACCGGGCCGCTGGCATGCCCCCGCTAGCCGGCCTCCGCCGCAAGGAACCGCTCGTACTCCGCCGCCGACATGAGGGCCTCCGCCTCGGAGGCGTCGGCGAGCTCGACCCTGAGCAGCCAGCCCTCGCCGTACGGCCCCTCGTTGACCAGCTCGGGGCTGCCCTCAAGGGCCCCGTTGGCCTCGGTGACCGAGCCGCTGACCGGGGAGAACAGGTCCGAGACGGCCTTGACCGACTCGATCTCCCCGAACTTCTCGAACTGGGTGAGAGCCGCCCCCGCCGCCGGCAGATCCACGAAGACCACGTCGCCCAGGCTCTCGGCCGCGAACGCGGTGATGCCGACCTCGGCGGCGCCGCCGGGGCCGATGCGCACCCACTCGTGCTCCCTTGAGTAGCGCAGGTCGTCGGGGTTCATGTCCGCAGCCTACTACATCCGCCGGCGATAGAAGGGCAGTCCCGCCACCTCGACGTCCACGGCGTTGCCGCGCACGTCGACCGTGAGCCGCGTGCCCTCGGCGGCGAGGGCGGCCGGAACGTATCCCAGGCCTATGTTCATGTCAAGCGAGGGCGAGTGGCTCCCGGAGGTCACCGCCCCGACCGGCTCCCCGCCCGACACTATGGGGTGCCCGCCCCGTATGACGCGCCGCCCCAGCACCGCTAGGCCGACGATCCGCCGGGCGGTGCCCGCGTCGCGTATCCGGCGCAGCGCCGGGCCGGCGACGTACGACGCCCTGTCGGCGGCGACGAACCTTTCCAGCCCGGCCTCGTAGGGGTTCACCGTCCTGTCCATGTCGCTTCCGTGGAGCAGCAGCCCGGCCTCGAGGCGAAGGACGTCCCGCGCCCCCAGGCCGCAGGGCACCGCGCCGGCGCCGGCAAGCGCCCCCCACAACCGCTCTGCGTCGGCGGCCCCGACGAAGATCTCCACCCCGTCCTCTCCGGTGTACCCGGTCCTGGCGACGGTCGCCTCCGCCCCGGCCACCCGGCACTCGAGCGTGCCGAACGGGCGCAGGGCCGCGATGTCGGCGTCCGCGAGCGGCGCCAGCAGGCCCAGGGCGCCGGGGCCCTGGAGCGCCACCATCGCGGTCTCGCGCGTGACGTCGCGGACGCTCGCGCCCTCCCCGGGCCGCGACCACGCCGCCAGCCAGTCCCAGACGGCCGGCGCGTTGGCCGCGTTGGGCACCAGCATGTAGCTGCGCTCGCCCGTGCGGTAGACGATGCAGTCGTCGATGATGCCCCCGTCCTCGTCGCACACGACCCCGTAGCGCGCCCGCCCGGCGCGGAGCCGGGCTACGTCTACGCTAAGCACGCGGTCCAGCAGCGCCAGCGCCCCGCCGCCCTCCACCGTCATCCTGCCCATGTGCGAGACGTCGAAGATGCCGGCAGAGGAGCGCACGGCGCGCGCCTCGGCGAGGATGCCCGAGTACTGGACGGGCATCTCCCAGCCGGCGAAGTCGACCATGCGGGCCCCCGACTCGCGGTGGACCCGGCCCAGCGGCGTTGCCCGCAGGTCGGCCACCCGCTAGCGCCCCAGCGCCGTGATGAACTCCTCCAGGGCGGAGAGGTGCTCTGCGAGCGAGGCCAGGTCGCACCCCATGGTGTTGAGGGACAGGTGCGTCGCGCCGTACTCGGCCCAGGCGCCGGCGGCGTCGGCCCAGCCCGCATCGGGACGGGAGCAGTGGCGGAAGATCTTCTCGGTGCCGATGGAGGCCGGGTCCCTGCCCGCATCGCGCGCAGCGGCGACCATCAGCTCGCGGCGCCGCACCGAGCCCGCGTCGGGCATCGGATGGTCGCCGGGGTAGAACCACCCGTCGGCGATCCTGCCTATGCGGTCCATGACGGCGTCGGCACCGCCGCCCATCCACACGGGAATGGGCCTGCGCACGGGCAGCGGGTTCAGGCCGGCGTCGGTGACCGTGTGCCAGCGCCCGCGGTAGGTGATCAGCTCCTCGGTCCAGAGCCGGCGCATCAGGTCGATCTGCTCCTCGATGCGCTCGCCGCGGTCGGCGAAGCCCTGGCCCAGGGCCTCGAACTCGACGTCGTTCCAGCCCACGCCGACCCCGAGCCGCAGCCTCCCGCCGGACAGCACGTCCACCGCTGCGGCCTGCTTGGCGGCGAGCGCGGTCTGGCGCTGCGGGAGCACCAGCACGCCGACCGAGAGCTCGATGCGCTCGGTAAGCGCGGCGAGGTACCCGTAGAGGACGAACACCTCGTGGAACGGGTCGTCGCTGGTGTAGGCGCCGGTCCAGCCCGGCCGTGTGCTGGCGTCGGCGCCCAGCACGTGGTCGTAGACCACGATGTGGTCGAACCCCATCGACTCGACGGCCGAGGCGTACTCGGCCACGTCCGAGGGGTCGGAACCGATCTCGGTCTGCGGGAAGACCGCTCCAAGCCTTGCGCTAGTGCTCACCGCCCCCAATCATCGCCCATAGCGCGCCGCAAGGAAAGCCGCACCCGGGCCCGGGCGCCGCTAGAAGGGCCGGTAGCGGTTGATTATCGGCATCCTTCGGTCGCGGCCGAAGTTGCGCCCGGTGATCTTGACCCCCGGCGGGGCCTGGCGCCGCTTGTACTCCGCGCGGTCGACCAGGGCGATCACGGACCGCACGGTCTCGGCCCCGTGCCCCATGGCGACGATGTCCGCGTACGGCAGGTCGCGTTCGACGTAGGCCTCGAGGATCGGGTCGAGCACCGCGTAGGGCGGCAGCGAGTCGCGGTCGAGCTGCCCGGGCCTGAGCTCGGCGCTGGGGGGCTTTTCGATCACGGACCGCGGGATAACCTCGCCCGCCGCGTTGCGGTGGCGGCACAGGTCGTAGACCAGCGTCTTGGGCACGTCCTTTATCACCGCGAACCCGCCCGACATGTCGCCGTAGAGCGTTGCGTACCCGGTGGCGTACTCGCTCTTGTTGCCGGTCGTCAGCGCCAGGTGGCCCAGCTTGTTGGACAGGGCCATGACGATGTTGCCCCGCACGCGCGACTGCAGGTTCTCCTCCGTAACGTCCGGCCCGGCGCCGGCGAAGAGGGGATCGAGCGTGCCCAGCAGCGCGCTGAACGCCGGCTCGATGGATGCCGAGACCAGCTCGATGCCGAGCGAGGCCGCCAGCGCCCGCGCGTCCTCGACGCTCCCGGCAGACGAATAGCGCGAGGGCATCGAGACGCCCAGGACGCCGCCCGGGCCCAGCGCGTCGGCGGCGACGGCGGCCACCAGCGAGGAGTCGATGCCGCCGGAGAGCCCGACGACCGCCCTCTCGAAGCCGGTCTTTCGCACGTAGTCCCGCGTCCCGGTGACCAGCGCGGCGTACACCTCGGCGAGGTCGCACAGCGCCGGGGCCGTCCGGGGGGCGACGGGAGGGCCGCCGGGGCCGGGGCCGGACGCGAAGACGCGGCCCCCGTCGGCCGACGCTGCGCTGTCGGGGACCTCGAGGTCGCACAGCAGCAGCGCCTCCTCGAACTGAGGGGCGCGGGCGATGGGCTCGCCCGACGGGGCGACGACGACGCTGCCGCCGTCGAAGACGAGCTCGTCCTGGCCGCCGACCATGTTCACGTAGGCGACCGCAGCGCCGGTCTCGCGCGCGCGCTCAGCGAGCATGCGCTCCCGCGCGGCGCGCTTTCCGCGGTGGTAGGGGGAGCCGTTGATGTTGAGGATCAGCCCGGCCCCGGCCCGGGCCTGCTCGGCCGCCGGGCCCCCGGCGCGCCATATGTCCTCGCACACGCTCACCCCGACCGGCGCGCCGCCGATCACGTGGACCGGCGCGCAGCGCCCGGGCTCGAAGTAGCGCCGCTCGTCGAAAACCCCGTAGTTGGGCAGCAGGCGCTTGCGATAGATGTCGACTAGCCGCCCGTCGGAGATCACCGCGGCGGCGTTGTGCAGCGCCCCGCCGGCCTCCTCGACGAAGCCTGCGACGACCGCGATGTCGCCGGAGCCGGCCACAACGGCGTCCAGGGCCCTTCGGTTGTCGGCGACGAACTGCGGGCGCAGGACCAGGTCCTCGGGCGGGTAGCCGGTCACCGCGAGCTCCGGCAGCGCGACGACATCGGCGCCCGCCTCGCGCGCACCGCGCACGGCGGCGAGGATCCTTTCCACGTTGCCGGGCAGGTCCCCGACGGTGGCGTTGATCTGGCCGAGCGCCACCCGGAGCCGGGTCATGGGGCCGGGGCGGCGGGCATCACCCCTTGACGAAGTCCGCCATGCGCGCCAGCGCCTCCGCGATGTTCTCGGTCGAGTTGGCGAACGAGAGGCGCACGAAGCCGTCGCCGCAGGGCCCGAAGTCCTCGCCCGCAAGGCACGCCACCCCGGCCTCATCGAGCAGCCCGTCGGCGAAGCGGCGGCTGGTCATCCCCGTCCCGGTCACGCTGGGGAATACGTAGAAGGCGCCGGCGGGCATCTGGCACGAGATGCCGGGGATGGCGTTGAGGCCGTCCACTATCGCGCCGCGGCGGCGGCGGAACTCGGCGACCATGCCGAGCGAGTCCTCCTGAGGGCCGCTGAGCGCCTCGAGCGCGGCCATCTGGGTCGCCGCCGCCGTGCACGACGACGAGTTGGCCATCAGCCTGGTCATGTGCTCCGCGAGCGGGACGGGCATCACGCCGTAGCCTATGCGCCACCCGGTCATCGCGTACGACTTGGAGAACCCGTCGAGGATGATCGTGCGCCCGGGCATGCCGGGGAACTGGGTGATCGACTCGTGGCGCCCCTCGTACAGGAAGCGTATGTAGATCTCGTCGGAGAGCACGGTCAGGTCGTGGCGCTCGGCGAGGCCTGCCAGTGCCGCCAGGTCCTCAAGCGGGATGATCGAGCCGCACGGGTTGTTCGGCGAGTTGACGATCATCAGGCGGGTCCTCGGGGTGATGCTCGAGGCCACCTCGTCCACGTCGATGCTGAAGCGCCTCGACTCGTGCAGGCGCATCGGCACGGGCACGCCGCCGGCGTAGCGGATCATCGACTCGTATATGGGAAAGCCCGGGTCCGGGCACAGCACCTCGTCGCCCTCCTCGATGAGCGCGAGCATGGTGAAGAACATGATCGGCTTTCCGCCGGGGGTCACGACCACGTTCTCGGCGCTCACGGGGATGTCGCGGGTCAGCGAGACCTCCTCCGCGATCCTGGCCCGCAGCTCGGGCAGGCCCGGCGACGGCACGTAGTGCGTGTACCCGTTGCGCAGGGCGGCCACGCCCGCCTCTACGATGTTGGCCGGGGTGCCGAAGTCGGGCTCGCCGATCTGCAGGTGGATGATGCTGCGGCCGCGCGCCTCGAGGTCCCTTGCGCGCGCCAGCACCTCGAACGCGCTCTCGGTGCCGAGCCGCGCGGACCTCTGGGCTAGTCTCATTGCTCCTCCGAACCGCCTTGCTTGGGGTGTCCACAGCTGATTTTAACCCCGCGGCGGGCCGCGCGGGCCGCCCCGGCCGGGGGGGCCGGCGGCCCGGCCGTGCTAGAATCCGGCGGCGGAGGTGCGGTTGCATGAAGGTCTACCTGGGGGTTCCCCGCGGGTTCTGCGCAGGGGTCGTGCGCGCCATCGACGTGGTCGAGCTCGCGCTGGACAAGTACGGCCCCCCGGTCTACGTAAAGCACGAGATCGTGCACAACCCCTACGTCGTCAAGTCCCTCGAGGACAAGGGCGCAAGGACGGTGGAGAGGGTCGAGGAGGTCCCCCACGGCTCGACCGTGGTCTTCTCTGCGCACGGCTCCCCGCCCGACGACTTCCGCAAGGCCACCGACCGCGGTCTGCAGGTGATCGACGCCACCTGCCCGCTGGTCACCAAGGTCCACAACGAGGCGATCAAGTACTCCCGGGAGGGCAGGCGGGTCATCCTGGTGGGCCACCGCGGCCACCAGGAGGTGATCGGCACCATGGGCCAGTCCAGGATGCACCTGGTCGACGACCGAGAGGGCGTCGAGATCCCCGACTGGGACGAGGACGAGCCGATAGCCGTCCTCACCCAGACCACGCTCTCGGTCGACGACACCCAGTCCTCGATCGACGAGATCACCGGGCGCTTCTCCAACGTCACGGTCCGCAACGACCTGTGCTACGCGACCACCAACCGCCAGGCCGCGGTAAAGGAGCTGTGCAAGCACGTCGAGCTCGTGCTGGTGATCGGCGCGCCCAACAGCTCGAACTGCAACCGCCTCAGGGAGGTCGCCGAGGCCGCCGGCGTCACCGCCTACCTGGTCAACGGGCCGGAGGAGGTCAACCCCGGCTGGCTCGACGGCATCGAGCGCGTGGGCATCACCTCCGGCGCCTCGACCCCCGAGGACCTGGTGCTCGCGGTCATCGACGAGCTCGCCCCCGAGGAGGTGAGCCGCATCGACGGCGTCGAGGAGGACGTGAGCTTCGTCCTGCCGCGCGAGCTGCGCAACTAGCCCCGAGGAGCGGCCCAGAGATGGAGAACGAGGTCTTCGGCCCGGGCTTTCACGAACTGGTGGACGAGCACCCCGTCTGGCAGGCGGGCTCGACCTACGGGTTCCCGGAGGGGCCCGTCTTCTTCCCGCAGGGATTCATGGTCTTCAGCGACATCCTCAACGAGCGGCTGGTGCGCTACTGCCCTCCCTTCTGGAACGGGGTGCTGCGCGAGAACTCCGGCGGGGCCAACGGCAACACGCTCGACACCGAGGGCAGGCTGATCTCCTGCGAGGGCAACCTCAGGCGCCTTACGCGCACCGAGCCCGACGGCGCCGTCACCGTGCTTGCCGACAGCTTCGAGGGGCGCCCGCTCAACGCCCCCAACGACGTGGTGGTGCGCTCGGACGGGACGATCCTGTTCACCGACCCCGCGTTCATGGGCGAGTACGAGCACGTCCTGGCCCCGTCGCTTATGGCCCAGCGCGCCAGCATGGTCATGCGCATCGACACCTCCGGCACGCTCTCGGTGGCGGCCGACGAGGTCGCAAAGCCGAACGGGCTCGCGCTCTCGCCCGACGAGAGCGTGCTCTACGTGGTCAACTCCGCCGACGCGACCGTCAGCGCCTTCGACGTGGACGCGGCGGGCGCGCTGAGCAACCACCGGATCTGGCTGCGGATGGAGTCCGACCTCGAGGGCCCCGGGGACGGCATGAAGGTCGACGTCGAGGGCAACGCCTACATCACCGGCCCCGGCGGGGTCTGGGTCGCGCGCCCGGACGGCGAGGCGCTGGGGATCATCCGCCACGACGGCATCCCCACCAACTGCGGGTTCTACGGCTTCGACTCGCGGCTCCTGTTCATCACCGCCACCACCGGGACCTACGTCGTGCGGCTGCGGGTACCCGGCATACCGGTCCACGACCGCGGGCCCGCCGACGGGGCCGGCGTCGCCTGGGCAGTCCCCTAGCGGCCGGCCCGACCGCGCCGCCCGCCGGTCCATGGAGGTGGTGATCGAGAGCCTCCTGGGCGGTGCGCGCCGCGCCCGCGGGACCGTGGTCGTGATAGACGTCCTCCGCGCCTTCACGTCTGCGTGCGTCGCCTTCTCGGGCGGGGCGTCGCGCATCGTCATGACCGCCGAGCCGGAAGAGGCGCTGGCCCTGCGTCACCGCGGCGAGGCGGACGTGTGCATCGGCGAGGTGGGCGGGCGGATGCCGGAGGGGTTCGACCACGGCAACTCGCCGTTCGAGCTCTCGACCGCTGACCTTCGCGCAAGGTCGATCGCCCAGTCGACCAGGGCGGGGACGACGGGGGTCGCCGCCGCCGCGGCGGCGGGAGCGGGCAGGCTCTACTGCGCGGCGCTGGTCAACGCCCGCGCCACGGCCGACGCCGTGGCCGCTGCCCGCCCGGAGCGCGTGACGCTGGTGGCGATGGGGGCCTGGGGAACCGAGCGGTCCGACGAGGACGAGCTGTGCGCGCTGTACATCCGCAACCTGCTGGGGGGACGCCGCCCGGACCCGGAGGCGGTGCGCCGCCTCGCGCTCGCCGGGGGCGAGTCGGACAAGTACCGCGACGGCGCCCAAGACCAGTACCATCCCCGGGACCTCGAGATGGCGCTGGCGGTCGACTCCTGCGACCTTGCGATCGAGGTCGAGCGGAGCGCCGGCCTGCTAGTCGCCCGTCCCGGGCCGGCCTGAGCGGGAGCAACACCGAGCAAAGGGGGAGGCAATGGAGTACCGCAGGCTTGGGGCAAGCGGCCTCGAGGTATCGGCCATCGGGCTGGGGACCAACAACCTCGGCGACAACTCGCGCTGGCCGTTCCACATGGGCCCCGACGAGGCGGCGGATCTGATCCACGCCGCGCTGGACGCGGGCGTCAACACGATCGACACCGCCAACGCCTACGGCGCCGGGAGGTCGGAGGAGTACGTCGGGCGCGCGCTCAGGGGCAGGCGCGAGGAGGCCGTGATAGCGACCAAGGTGCACGCCGCGATGGGCCCCGGGCCCAACCGCGAGGGCCTGTCCCGCAAGTCGATCATGCGCGAGGTCGAGGAGAGCCTGCGCCGGCTGGACACCGACTACATAGACCTCTACCAGCTCCACCAGATCGACCCGGCGACGCCGATCGACGAGACCCTCCGCGCCCTCGACGACCTCGTGCGCTCCGGCAAGGTCCGCTACGTGGGCTGCTCGAACTTCGAGGCGTGGCGGCTGTGCGAGGCGGTGTGGACGGCGCGCACCCTGAACCTGGCCCCGATGGTGAGCGTCCAGCCGCCCTACAGCCTGCTCGACCGCGGGATCGAGGCCGAGCTGCTCCCGGTCTGCGGGCGCTACGGGATCGGGGTCCTGCCCTACTTCCCGCTGGCGCACGGCCTGCTCACCGGCAAGTATTCCCGCGGCCAGCCGCCGCCCCCCGGCTCGCGGCTCGACGCCTTCGGAGCGCCGCTCGAGGATGCGGACTTCGACGTGATAGAGGCCCTCGGCTCGTTCGCCGCCGAGAGGGGCCACACGCTGCTGGAGCTTGCGTTCGCGTGGCTGTTGGCGCGACCCGAGGTCAGCTCGGTGATCGCGGGCGCGACCTCGCCGGACCAGGTCCGATCGAACGCCGCCGCTGCGGCATGGCGCCTGTCTGCCGCGGAAGTCGCCTCCGTAGGCGCCATCCTCGGGGACGCCCCCGGCTAGAAGGCCGACCATTTGACTTTGATCGGTACCTCAGCCGCCGCATCCGTCACGCGAAAGGTGTACAAGTGGCATTGCTATGAGAAGTACGACAATTCCGTCTATGTCCTAGCCCATCATCGTCACCAACACCTTACACCGGCGGTACTTCGCATACAGCGCCAGTGCAGCGGGGAACGGCAGCAGTGTAGATGTGACTGGCCAATGGGATGCAGGGCAGCCACGCTAGGCTGATGCATCGCATGTGACAGGGCTGTGCGAAGCTGTTCTCGATGCCTTAGCCTTTGCCACTCAAAATTAAATGAAACCCCGCTTAGCTGTAACGTCTCATCCTACTGAGTAGTCGGTGGACATGTTCAACGGGCACCGTGTAGAATCCAAACCGCACATAGAGATCTTTTACCAAACTATGAACAATTTCAGCTAGATTGTTGTGAATTTCCTGAATATGAAATTGGCCCGTCAGTGGTACTTCGTCCTGATGCGATTCGGGGCCAGGTCCTACCACAGATCCTAGATTATCGCTCAACAGGAGAGAGCGTCCCTGCAAGCCAGTAAATCGACATCTAACTTCGATTTGCTCCACTCCCGTAAACAAGGCGGCAAGACGACTGGCAAATAGAAATCCTTCGGCAATTTTAATGCTCGGTATCGCGTCTGAAAACAGAGTCCCGGGTAACTTCTCATTTGCCGTCGCCAATTCACCATCTTCAATATATCCTCTTATCGTATAGAGTTTTCCATCAAGAGAAGCGCGCCAGAAATCAGCATGGACCGGGTCGTTCCAGATCCGGTCTGCCTTTGCGCGTCCCAACCAAGCCTCAATGAAATCATCAAAAATATAAGGTGCCCACTGGGGAACACGCATATGAGAAAAAGGAGTCCATCCCGATAGCTTTACAGTTTGTGTGTCCCAGAGACGTTCCCTTAGTTCGTTCATGTCATCCGCCGGAGTCGCATCCACAAGAAGAAAGCCCATCTCGTAGTATCCATGAGGAAATCGGGCCGCTGACTCAACAGGCAAGTTCGACACGAGTTCCTGCCAACGCGAAAGCGCGGCCTGACAATAGCGCTCGAGGCCGCTGGCCGGCCTGTCTGCGGAACCTTGCGTCTCAGTTTGGCCCGTCACAATTGTTCGGATCGCATTTAGCAAATCTACACGTTCAGCACGCACGCAACGATTGAGCAGTATTCTCCAATCCTCTGCAGTCTTTGGTTCCTCACTTTTAGGACCGGGTTTTCGGATATAAATCTTGTGATGAAGGATTCCTGATTCCTTTTGTTCCCTTCTGCATGTAACCGGGACGGTGCTACCGGGAATTTTGACAACGGGATGAAGAGTGCCTGATTCTGGATGTTCAATGTTATACATCTCGCAATGAAAAGCAGGTTCCGCATATCGCGCAACTATGGCGTTTACGCCGTCCTGCGTGATTTCAGCAATGTGTTGCGGACGTGGCCTCGATTCAAGTCGTTGCTTCATTTCTTCAAATCCAAGTACCAGGTATCCTCCACCGTGATTGGCCAACGCCATGACGGCCTTCGCAATAGTTGCCTTTCCTTCTTCTGTCCTCCAATTAAACCAGTCCTTATATTCAGTATCAAGACTCTCCCTTGGGTGTACAACGAGAGCAGTAAGCTGCAGATATATTGGTAGGTCATCCGTGGCCATCTTAGCTCCTTATTCAGGAATTTATATCTGATTTCCTTAGCGCCCGAAGATTCATTGGCATATGAGGTCCCAATCGACATCCACAATCAGTTCATCAACATGCAGCGCTTGGCCGCGTACATTCGCAGACACAGCGCTGTGAGCGGGGATCGATACGGTTAGTCATACACAGGTGTCGCAGATGGTCCTGAGGTCAGTCAGAATGTCGTCTTCCAGTCGTGGTCACGGCGTATATTTGGCGCCTCTCCATCGAGGAGTTAACCGGGATCGGCACCATACTAGTGTATGCCCCCGGCTAGAAGACCGACCAGCCCCCGTCGACGACCAGGTTGGCGCCGGTGATCCATGCGCCGGCGGGCGAGGCGAGCAGCGCGACGGCGCCCTTTAGGTCCTGGGGGCGCCCGGTCCTCCTGATCGGCTGGCGCATGCGCATGCGCTCGACCATCTCGGGCATCACGGCGGGCTTGGGGATCTGGCCTGGGCTGATGCAGTTGACGTTTATGCCGTGCTCGCCGAGCTCCGCGGCGAGCGCGCGGGTGAGGTTGATCACGCCGCCCTTGGCCGCGAAGTACCCGATCGACGAGCGGCGGTGTCCGGTGCCGGCGTAGAGCCTCCTGTCGGTGCCCATCATCCCGTGGGTCGAGCCGACGGTGATGATGCTGCCCCCGCCCCGGGGGATCATCGCGCGCGCGGCGGCCTGTGCGCACACGAAGGTCGAGTCGACGTTCATCGCCAGCGCCTCGCGGAACCGACCGACGTCGGCATGCGGGGCGTCGTCGTCAGCGGGCGACCCGCCGGCGTTGCAGACCATCACGTCGAGCCGGCCGCGGCGCTCCACCACCGAGCCGACGAGCGCCTCGACATCGGCCTCGTCGGTCGCATCGCAGCGCGCGGCGCCGGCATCGATCCCGCGCTCCCGCATCGCCCGGGCCGCCTCCTCGCACACCTCGATCCGCCTGCTGGCCAGCACCACCGAGGCCCCGAGCTCGCCCAGCGCCTCTGCCATCGCAGCGCCGAGGTGCGTGCCCCCGCCGGTCACGATGGCCGAGCGGCCCGTCATGTCGAGCAACTCGCCTACGGTCGGCACTACTCGCCGGCCTCGAGCCGCTCGCGCTGCCAGTCGTAGTCGACCCTTCCCCCGTAGAAGCGCTCGGGGTGCTCGACGGCCCAGATCTGCTTTCTGACGTTGTAGTTGTCCGGCTCGAGCGCAGCGGCGGCGCGCCAGCGCTCCAGCGCCCCGGCCACGTCGCCCCCGCGGTACAGCCCGGCCCCCTCTGCGAAGAGCGCCGCCGCCTCGTTCCCGGGACCGTCCTCCTCCCCCTCCGCGGGCGGCGGGCCCGCCCGGCCCGTCCGCGCCCAGCGCTCCAGCGCGGCGCGCTGCGCGGGAGCGCGGACGTTGAAGGTGCCCAGCTCCCTGTACGCGATCGTACCGTCCGCCCCCACCAGGTACAGGTTGGGGACCGCCCGGTAGCCGTAGAGCCGCCCGAGCGCGTTGGCCTGGTCGACGACGGTTGTGAAGGTGGCCCCGGCGGCCTCGACGTACGGGCGCGCCATCGCGGCCCCCTGGGCGTCGACGGCGACGGTGAGGACCGCCGCGCTACCCGCCTGGTCCGAGTGGAAGGTCTGCCAGACCGGCAGCTGCGCCCTGCACGCTCACCACGAGGCCCAGACGAACAGGGCCACCGCCGTGCCGGCGTAGTCCGAGAGCCTGACGGTGCGGCCGTCCAGGTCCGGCAGCGCAAAGTCCGGGGCCGGCTGTCCAGGGGCTGCGGCGATCATACGGGCTCGATCCTCCTTGTCGGGAGGGGGCCGACGGCCCCCCGCGTCAGAACGTTCAGCCTACCCCGTGGTAGCCGATCTCCAGGACCGCCGGGCCGATGAGCACCGGCGTTATGCGCTCGCCCCCGGTGACCTCCTCAAGGTCCGACCACTTCTCGGGGCTGAGGGCGAGGTTGACCTCCTCGTACGGGTCGCCCGCCTCGTCGAGCTCGGCCTTCTTGGCGGCAGAGTAGGTGCAGTCCGGGTGGGTGTACAGGATCGGCTTGTCGCCTGCTGCGGGCATCGGTGCTCCTTGGGGCATCGCTTCTGGGCCCGCGGCCGGCCCGGGCTCGTACGTGCAGTCCGGGTGGGTGTCGAGGATGGGGATGTCACCGGTCGCGGGCATCGATACTCCCTGCGGCCTCGATTCTAAGCCCGCAGCCGGCCCGGGCTCAAACGGAGGCGCCGGAACCTCGTTCCCCCCGGTCTTTGCGGAGCGTCCGGCATGCGCCGGCCGGGTGGGGTATGGTGTCGGGCGCGCCGGAGGCCGCGGGGCCGGGCGAGGTTGGCAGATGATCGCTGTGCTTATGGTCGGTGCGGGCGGGTTCCTGGGGGCCGTTGCCCGCTACGGGGTGGGACGAGGCCTCTCGCATGCCCTGGAGGTCCAGTGGATCCCCTACGGCACGCTCGTCGTGAACGTGGTCGGCTGCCTGCTCATGGGGCTGGCGGCCGGGCTGATGGAGGAACGCGGGTGGCTGGGCCCGGAGATGCGGGCCTTCCTGGTGATCGGCGTCCTGGGCGGATTCACTACGTTCTCGGCGTTCGGCTACGAGACCCTCGCGCTCGCGCGGCAGGGCAGCCTCGGCGCGGCCGCCGCGAACGCCGCCATCCAGGTCGCCGCGGGCCTGGGGGCCGTATACCTGGGCTACCGGCTCGCCGGGTCCGGCTAGGGCACGTCCATGTGGCGAAGGCGCCTGACCGTTAGCAGGAAGAACAGCGCCGTCACCACCGCCGCCCCCGCCACCGCCGCGGGCAGCCCGATCGCGGACCCCTCGAGCGCGCCCAGGCCTTTTTCGTCGACGCCGTGCATTATCGACAGCGAGTAGAAGCGTATGGACAGGTACCGGATCCCCTCCAGGAACGACGCCATCACCCCCTCCCACAGGAAGACGTAGAAGAGGGCAAAGCCCTTGGCCCTAGTGGTCAGCAGCCCGAGCCACAGGAACACGCTAGAGTAGGCGACCGCACCGGCCGCGATCCCCGCGGCCACGGCCCCGGCGGCGCGCCCGTCCCCGTCGAGGCCTATGAGCACCGACACGACGCCGCTCACGACGAGCAGCGGGGCGGCCACGAGAATCACCACCGCCAACTTCGGCGCGGCCACGCGCAGGCGGTTCACCGGGCGGAGCAGCAGGTAGCCCAGCGTCCTGTCCTCCAGCTCGTTGCCGAACGCCGACGTGCCCAGCACCATCGTGACGAGGGGAAGCACGACGAAGGCGAGCATCCCGTTGATCACGCCCAGCACCACCCCGTCGCTGTCCCCTCCCCCCATTGCCGCCACGATCCCCGCGATCAGCACCGGCAGGGCCGACAGGCCCACGACGGCGGCCATCCACCACGGGCTCGCGAGCTGCCGCAGCGAGACCCGCAGGACGGGGTCGGCCAGGATGCGCGTCGTCACCGGCTCACCAGGTAGCCGAACACGCTCTCGAGCGAGTCGTCCAGCGGCTCGACGCGCTCGAGGCGAATGCCGCGCTCCGCGGCAAGGCGCGGGATGGCCATCTGAAGCAGGTCCGCGCTGTCGCCGAGCACCACCATCCGCCCGTCCTCTCCGACTTGGACCGACTCCACGCCGTCCATCGCCACCAGCGCGGCCGCCAGGCCCCGCGGGTCCGAGCAGCCGACGCTCACCTTGTAGCGGCGCTCGTTGAGCCTCGCGCGGATCGCGCGGTAGTCGCCGGAGGCGGCCAGCTTGCCGTCGACCATCAGCACTATGCCGCCGGCTATGGTCTCGACCTCCTCGAGGATGTGCGAGGAGACCACGATGGTCCGCCCGGCATCCGCCATCTCGGTGAGCAGCTCGGAGAGCTCCATGCGCTGCCTGGGGTCGGTCCCGGACAGCGGCTCGTCCAGGATGAGCACCTCCGGATCGTTGACCATCGCCGCCGCCAGCCGCATGCGCTGGCGCATGCCGCGGGAGTACCCGCCGAGGCGCCGGCCCTGCGCGTCCTCCATGCCGACGGCGGCGATGGCGCGGTCCACCATCCCGTCCCGGCCGCCCAAGCCGTGCAGGTCGGCGGCGAGCTCGACGAAGGCGCGGCCCGTGAGGAACTCGTAGACGGCCTGGTGCTCGGACATGACCCCGATCCGCCTGTAGATATCCGGGTTGTCCCTCACCCGCTCCCCCAGCACCAGCACCTCGCCCTCCGACGGTGCGGCGAGGCCCGCTATCATGCGCAGCAGCGTCGTCTTGCCGGCGCCGTTCGGGCCCAGCAGGCCGGTGATGCCCGGGCCCACCTGGACCGAGACCTCGCTCACGGCGACCACGTCCCCGAACCACTTGGAGACGCCCCGCACATCTATGGAGACGCGCTCCGGACCGGTCATGCGCTCATGCCCCTGTACCTTCGCCACAGCAGCCCGGCCGGGACCGCGACCCACAGCAGGTACCAGGCGACCAGCACCCCGGCGGGCACGTGCTCGAGCGGCTCTCCCGCGCGCTGGACCTCGAGGCCGAAGATCAGGTTGTTGATGTCGATGGGGCTGGCCCCGAAGTTGATCAGGTAGAGCCACGAGCCCCCGGCCCCCTCGATCAGCCCGCCGAGGGCCTCGCCCACCGCGGCGGCGATGAACCACAGGCCGATGACGACGGCCGCGACAACGGCCCGGCGGTCCACGTATGCGGCGACCGCCAGCGGCAGCGTCGTGGTGAACAGCGCCAGGACGGCGCCTGCAGCCAGGAAGCGCGGGACGTCGAGCCAGTTGCCCCGCAGGTACTCCCAGGTCTCGTTCGCCCCGAGCACGACGCCCGCGAAGAGCAGCGCCTGGGGGAGCCATACGATCAGCAGCGTCAGCGCGAAGAACGCCAGCCACCGCCCGAGCACGTAGTCCTCGGCGGTGATCGGGCGCACCAGGTAGAGGGAGATCAGGCCGCTGCGCCGGTCGGTGGTGAGGAGCTCCGGGGCGAGGGCGGCGGAGAGGATCAGCAGCGGCACGGAGGCGAGGGCGTAGTAGCCCGATACGCCGACCCCGTCGCCCGCGGCATTCCCCCCCAGGATCGCAATGAGCATGAAGACGAGCGCAGGGACCATCAGCGCCAGGAACAGCAGGGCCGGGAGGATCTTCGCCGGGACACCGCGGCCGATGCCGAGGGCGGTGCGCATCCCGTTGCCGACCAGCGCCGCCACCCTCCAGGGCCGGCCCAGGACCATCCCCTCGTAGCGCCTGTAGCCGAGGTCGTAGACCTCGCCGCGGGCGGGGCCGGTCAACCTTCCCCTCCCCCGGCCTCGGCGGGCGGCGCGCCGCCCCGCGGCGGGTCGCGGAATATGTCGGAGATCTGCGCGCGCGCGGGCGCAAGGCGCCGCAGCGGCGCCCCCGACGCGACCAGCGCGTCGCGTATCGCATCGAGCGCGTCGCCCCTCGCGTCCTCCACGACCACCGTGCCGCGCCCGTCCGGGGCGGACGCGATCCCGCGCCCGGCGAGCGCCGCGACCAGCTCGTCGCGCCGCTCCTCCACCTCAATCATCATGGTCATCGTCTCGCGGGTGAACCGGCGCACGGCGCCCTGCTCGGTCACGCGGCCCCCCTCGATCACCAGGATTCCGTCGCAGGCGCGCTCGACATCGCCCACCAGGTGGGTGGATATCAGGGCGCTGATGCCAAAGTCCGTGCCCACGCGGCGGATCAGGTCCAGCATCTCGTCGCGCCCCTCCGGGTCCAGGCCCGCGGTGGGCTCGTCGAGCAGGATCAGCGCCGGGTCATGCACCAGGGCCTGGGCGAGCTTGACTCGCTGCTTCATCCCCGTCGAGTACTCCCCGACGGCGCGGTAGCGCTCCTCGTGCAGCCCCACGTGCCTGAGGGCGTCGGCGGCCCGTGTCCTAGCCTCGGTGGCCGGAAGGCCGCTGACGCGGGCCATGTGGCCGAGGAGCTCGGCCGCGCTGACCGAGGCGGGCAGGCAGTCGTGCTCGGGCATGTACCCTAGCCGGCCGCGGACCTCGGGGCTTTGGTGCGCCTCTGAGCCCATCACCAGCGCGCGTCCCGAGGTGGGGGCCGCAAGGCCCAGAAAGAGCCTCATGGCAGTGCTCTTGCCGGCCCCGTTGGGCCCGAGCAGGCCGGTTATGCCCTCGCCGACCTCGAAGTCGACCGAGTCCAGCGCGATCGTCGGCCCGTAGTGCTTGGTCAGGCCCTCGGCCCGAAGGAGCGCATCCACGGATCCATTCTCGCACAGGAACGGGCCCCGGCGTACCGCCGCCCGAGGCGCCCGGACCGCTCCATAGGCCGATTGACATATCACCATATCCTCCATATGGTTGCCCATATGAAGACGACCCTGAACATCGACGACTCGGTCATGCGGCGGCTTCGCAGCGAGGCCGCCAGGCGCGAGACGACCATGTCCGCCCTGGTCGAGGCCGGCCTAAGGCGCATCCTCGCGGACCCCGGCGCGGCCGCGGCCCAGGGTGCCCCGCCGCCGCTTCCAACGTGGCGAGGCGGCGAGCCGCTGGTCGACATAGCCAACCGCGAGGTCCTCTACGCGGCGATGGACGGGGAGTAGGGCGGTCGTCTTCGACACGAACGTGCTGGTCCACGCCGCCAACGAGGACTCCGAGCTCCATCGCGTCTGCCTGCGGCGCCTGGAGGAGTCGCGGCGCGACCCCGCGCCCACCTTCCTGACGTGGGCCATCCTCTACGAGTTCATAAGGGTCGTTACGCACAGGCGCGTGCTCCCGAATCCGTGGAGCGCCCCGGCCGCCTGGCGGTTCGTGGAACAGCTCCTCCGGACCCCGGGATGCGCCGTGCTCACCGCGACCGAGCGTCACGCCGTGGTGCTGGCGCAGACGCTGGCGGAGCTGCCTGACCTGCGCGGAAACGTCGTGCACGACCTGCACACGGCGGCGCTGATGCGCGAGCATGGCGTGAGCCGGATCTGCACCCGCGACACCGACTTTCACCGCTTCCCCTTTCTGACCGTCATCGACCCGCTGCGCCGGGAAACGGGCGCGCGGTAGACGGCGGGGCGGACCCCGCTCCCGCGGGGCATCGGCGGGACGCGGCGCCCCGGCGCGGGAGGAGACCCGCCGGCCGGAGGCCTGGTCCGCCGCCGCTAGCCGGAGAGGAAGTCGGCGACCGCCGGGGAGACGGCGTCCCTTCGCTCGAGCTGCGGGACGTGGGCCGCGCGCTCGACCCGCAGGACGGTGGACCCGGGGATCAGCGCGGCGAAGTCGCCGGCGTAGACCGCCGGCACCAGGCCGTCCGACTCCCCCCACACGATCATCGTCGGGGCGCAGATGCGGTGTATGCGGCGCGACAGGCCCTTGTCGGGGATCGGCCAAACGAACGCGCCCGAGCACGCCAGGGCCCACGAGCGGCGGATCTGCTCGTCCTGCCTCGCGATCTCCTCCTCGGGTAGCGCGTTCAGCTCCGCGGCCAGGGGCCCATCGGGCTCGTAGAAGACCAGCTGCGCCAGGTCCTCCGGGCTCAGCCCCATCCAGTCGCGGACCGGCTCCTCCTCCCTCCACAGCCCGATCGAGCTGATCAGGACCAGCCGGCCGACGCGCCCGGGGTTGGTCGCCGCTATCTCGGCTGCGAGCATGCCGCCGAAGGAGTGGCCGACGACGGCGGGGGAGTCGAGGCCCAGGCGGTCGAACACCTCGTAGTAGTGCAGGACGAGCTCCCACAGCCCGCGCAGCTCGCGGACCGCGTCGGGGTCGCCCTCGGTGCCGGGCAGGGACGGTGCGTAAACGGTGAAGCGCCCGGCCAGGTCGTCCAGGAACCCGTCCCAGGCCGGCCCGCCCGCGCCGTGCAGGTAGACGACGGGCGGGCCATCCCCCGCGATCGCCACGGCCGACTCGACGCGCCCGTTCATGGTGCGAAGGGTCCTTCGCTCGGGGACCACGGCCGTCACCGCGCCAGGGCGGGCTCTGGGGCCGCGCTGCGGGCGCCGGTCGGCCACCAGCGGTTCTCGTAGCCCTCGTCCTCCCAGATGGGGCGGATCCTGGGCAGCACCTCCTCTGCGAACAGGGCGATGTTCTTCTTGGTCAGCTCGTGGGGCATCGAGCCTATGTGCAGCAGCACCATCAGGTTGCCCACGCGCAGGTTGCGCACCGCCGCCTCGAGCTGGTCCGCGACGCTCTCGGGGCCGCCGCCGATCACGAACTGGTGGTCGACGTAGTCCTTGAACTTCCAGTCGGCGCGCTGCTCCATCAGGTCGGACTTGGCGTACCCGCCCATGCGGGTGGCCTTGACCAGGCTCTCGTGGTCGACGTGGCCGGGCGCCACGAAGAAGTGCGGGGCGACGTGGAGGCACTTGTCGTAGAAGTACTTGATGTGCTCGAAGTAGTCGCTCTCGGCCCTGGCGTCGGTCTCGCCGACAACCACCAGCTGCAGGAAGCCGAGCCGGTAGGGGTTGTCGTCCTTGCCGAGCTCCGCCACCCGCTCCCAGAACCGGTCGACGTTCCTCTTTGCGTGCAGGTTGCCGAAGTAGCTCAGGAAGCAGTAGCAGTAGTCGTTCTCGGCAGTGAAGTCCCAGGTCGACTTGCTGCCGGTTCCCGGCACCCAGACCGGCGGGTGGGGCTTCTGGACGGGCTTGGGCCAGGTGTTGACGTAGCGAAGCTGGGTGTACTTGCCGTTGAAGGCGAACACGTCGTCCCGGGTCCAGGCCTGCTTGATCAGGTCGTGCGCCTCGCGGTAGCGCTCGCGCTGCTCCAGAGGCGGGATGCCGTAGCAGTAGTTGATGTCCATCGAGCTGCCCAGCGGCATCCCGGCGACCAGCCGCCCGCCGCTGATCACGTCGACCATCGCGTACTCCTCGGCGATGCGCTGCGGCGGGTTCGAGGCCGGCAGGGTCGCCCCCATGACCACTATGGCCGCGTCCTTAGTCCTGCGCGCCAGCGCGGACGCCATCAGGTTCGGCGAGGGCATGAAGCCGTAGGCGTTCTGGTGGTGCTCGTTTATGCACACGCCGTCCAGGCCCATCTCGGCGGCGTACTCGAGCTCGTCGAGCGTCCAGTTGTAGTACTGGCCGACCCTCCCGGGGTCGGCGAGCTCCGCCCAGGGCGGGTCTATCCACACCGAGTGGTAGCGCTCCTCGAAGTCGTCGGGGAGCTCGCGGTGCGGCATGAGGTGGAACATCGATACCTTCATCGCCTGCCTCCGTGTGTCCTACGCGCCGGCCCCGCCTCGGGCCGGGCGGCTAGCAGTCCTCGTCGTTGGTGTCGCCGTTGGGCATGATGGTGTTGCAGAACACCGCGTCGCCCTCGGTCCTCCTCAGGCTGGCGAACGTGAGGTTCGCCCCCGTGAAGTTCGTGCCCTCGATGGTCGCGCCCTTGAGCGTGGCCGAGTGGAGCCTCGCGTCGGTGAAGTCGGCGCCGGTCAGGTCGGCCCCCTCGAAGACGCCCTCGCTGACGTCGGCGCCGGTGAAGTTGGCGCCGCGCAGGTTCGCGTCGGTGAAGTCCGCGCCGGTGAACTGCTTCCAGCCCTCGGAGCCGGGCGCAAGGTCGGCGCCGGACAGGTCCGCGCCCTCGCAGTCGGTGCCGGGCCCGATCTCGCACTCGCCGGCCCCGGACTTTCGCACCGCCTCGGCGGTGGCCTTGGCGGTGGCGCTCTCGGCCTCCTCCTCCGCGCGGCGCGCCTCGCTGACCTCCCTGGTCGGGGTCGGCTCGGCCTCGGCCTCGGGTGCGGCCGCCTCCGTCTCGGGCTCGGCCTGCGGCTGGGCGGCCGGCGCGTCGCCCGAGCACGCCGCCCACAGCGCCGCGGCGAGGACGATCATCAAGACCCCGCCCAGTCCCATCGCCCTGGTAGCGCCTCTAGTCACCGGTGCACCTCCATCGGCCCCGGGCGCGCGGCCCGCGGCGTTCCAATCGGGCGGACTCGATTCGCGCCGATTATACACAGCGCGGGCCCGCCCACCGCCCTAGCACCCCTCGTTGCTCTCCTCGCCGTCCGGCATGATCGTGCGGCACAGCACCGCCCCGTCCATCTTCGCCCCGCGCAGCGAGGCCCACGTCAGGTTCGCGTCGGTCAGGTCCGCGCCCGAAAGGTCGGCACCCTTGAGGATCGCCGAGGCGAGCCCGACGCCGACCAGCTTGGACCCGGCGAGGTTCGCGTCCTCGAGGTTCGCCTCGTGCAGGTCCGCGCCGGACAGGTCGGACCCCGAAAGGTCTATCCCCGGGAACTCGACGCCCTCGTACATCTTCCACTGCTGCCCGCCCTCGCGGAACCGCAGGCCCCGCAGGTCGGCGTCCGGGCAGGCGCTGCCGGGCCCGAGCACGCACTCGCCGACGGTGAAGGTGCCGTCGCCGTTGTACTGGGCGTCGGTGATCGAGGCCTCGACGCCGGATATCTCCACGGTCTCGGCCGCCAGCGTCGGCTGGGGCGTCGGGGTCGACACCCCGCCGGACCGGGCGGGCTCCGGCTCCGGCTCCGGGCGGTCCGCGCCCCCGCCGCACGCGGCGGCCGCGGCCAGCGCGGCGGCGGCCGCAAGCGCGAGCAGCGGCCTCATCCCCCGCCCTCGGGGGGCGTCCACAGCGCGCCGTCCTTGACCGTTGCGACCGGCCTAAAGCGCCGCCCCGCGCTCATCTCGACGCCGTCCCCGTCGTCGTAGGCGAAGTCCCCCTCCTCGATCTCGAGCACGGCCGCGTCCCCGGCGGCGCCCACCCTCAGGGAGCCGAGCTCGGCGCCGCGGTCGATGGCGCGCGCCGGGTTCGAGGTCACGGCGGCCAGCGTCTCCTCGACGCTCATGCCGAGCCCCAGGTACATGCTCATCACGTCGGGCAGGTTGTAGATGTACCCGACGTCGTTCACGGGCTTGGTGATGTCCGAGCTGATCGTGTCCGGGAGGAACCCCTGGGCTATGGCGGCGCGCGATACGTCTATGCCTATGTTGGGCTTGGCGGCGCCTATGTCCATGACGATGCCCTTGTCCCTGGCCTCGAGGACCTCGGGGCGGACGTCGCCCCGCTCGTCGAGGATGTTGTTCTCGGCGCTGTGGAACACGTGCGTGATCACGTCGCCGGGCTTCATGTAGTCGAACACCCTCGCCATGGGCACGGGGACGCGCGCTACGTGCACCATCATGAAGGTGTCGGTTATGTCGGCGACCTTCCTGGCGCGCTCGAGGGCGGGGATGACGTTGTCGGTGCCGCTGATCGTGTGGTCCAGGCGGATCTTGACCCCGAGCAGGACGTTGGGGTGGTCCCTTATGCACTGGGCGGTCTCCTCGACCTGGGCGTAGCGAAGGTCCATCAGCTCGCCCGCCGTCTCGTGCGGCAGCACGTAGCCGGGCCCCCCGCTTATCCCCAGCGTCGGCCCGAAGCCGCCGGGGCGCATCGGGTTGAGCATGCCCAGGGCCGAGAGGTTGAGCAGCGCCATCAGCCTGGTCCTCTCGCGCGAGAGGATGAACTCGCGGAAGGCCCCGAAGTGGGTCCAGCCCGAGCTGCCGGCGTCCACCGTCGTGGTGACGCCGTTGGGCAGGCACGCCTCGTCGGCACCGATGGCCCAGGGGACGACGTGCTCGAAGTAGTGGCCGTGGACGTCGATCAGCCCCGGGGTGACCAGGCGGCCGGCGGCGTCCACCACGGAGGCGGCCTCGGCGGCCGGTATGTCCGGGGCCAGGGCCGCCACGCGCCCCCCGCTGAACGCGACGTCCATGGCGCCCCGCAGGCCCTGGGCGGGGTCGATGACCTCCCCGCCCCTGATCACGAGGTCGTAGCTGTGGGCCATGGGGCGACGCTCCCGGCTGCGGCTGTGGCCGCCGGGGCGCGGCGCCCCGGGCGGATGCTGATTGGCCCGCCCACCCCGCGCGGGGTGGGCGGGCCGTTCGGTCAGGCCAGAGGCCGGTGCGGGTCTAGCGCTCCAGCCAGGCGTTCGAGTAGAAGGGCATCGCCTTGACCTCGAAGCCCTTGTAGTCCGCGGTGTGCGGGAAGATCGTGTAGAACTGGCCTAGGTAGACCCAGTACACGTTCTCGAAGAGGGCGATCTGGAACTCGTCCAGGATGGCCGCCTTCTCGACCGGGTCCGTCTCCTGGGCCCACTCGAGCCTAAGGTCCGTCACGTAGGGGATCTTCGGCCAGAACTGCTGGGTTCCCGCCCCCGTCGAGTCGGAGACCGGGTCGCCGCAGCACCAGTGCGCCCCCCAGCTGGTCCAGGCCGCGAACTGGTCGGGCTGCCCGAGGTTCGTCACGACCGTGGCCCAGTCGTAGGCCGGCATGTCGATGTTGAAGCCGATGTCCTCGAGCTGCTGCTTTACGACGATGCCGACCGGCGTGATGGTCGCGTAGTCGGTGGGGTTGAGCAGCACCCAGGTCTCCCCTCCGTAGGGGGACTCGGCGAGGAGGGCCTTCGCCTTGTCGGGATCGAACTGCGCGTACCACTCGTCGCCGCCGGCGTCGGTCTCAAGGGGTGTGCCGCAGTAGTAGATGGCCGGGCACAGGTCCCACAGCTCGTCGTCGCCGAGGGCGTACATGACCTCCTCGACGTCGGTGGCGAACAGCGCCGCCTGCCGGGCCTTGAGGTTGTCGAACGGCGGGTGCGACGGGATCATCCCGTAGAAGGAGCGGTGGCCGGGCTTGTAGACCGGGACGATGATCTCCGGGTTGTCTTTGAGGCGCTGGAAGAAGTCGAAGCCGGCCCCGTCGACCACGTCCCACTCGCCGGTCTCGAGGCCGGCGACCTTGGTCTCCTCGTCGGGGACCTCGAGCCAGATGATCCGGTCGAGGTAGCCGACCGTGCCGCCCGAGTACAGGTCGGGCGGGCCGGCGGCGGGGACGTACTCTGCGAACTTCTCGAGGACGATCCTGTCGCCCTGCCTCCAGTCGGCGAACTTGTAGGCCCCCGAGCCGATCAGCTCGGTGGTCTCGTAGGTCTCGAAGGAGGCCTTGGTGCCCGAGATCTCCTCGGGGAGGATGACCGGGGTGCTCCACGCCTTGGAGAAGGCCGCGGTCACCAGCCCGTAGGCCTCGGTCAGGTTGACGGTGAAGGTGTCGGAGTCGACCACCGTCATGGGGTTGTCCTCGTCGATGAACTCGCGCAGCAGCCCCGCCTGCGCGGAGATGCCGCCGAGCCAGCGGCTGATCGAGGCGACCATGTCGCCCGCCTCCACCGAGTCGCCGTTGTGGAACATCAGCCCGTCGCGCAGGTGGAACGTGTAGGTGAGCTTGTCGTCGCTGAGCTCCCAGCTCTCGGCCATGCGGGGCTGCTCCTCGATCAGGGAGTTCCAGCCCAGCGGGGTCTCGAAGATGTGGGACGCGACCGCGATGGTCACGTACGCCTCGGTCCAGACCGAGTCCAGGCTCGCGACGGAGGCCTGGGAGACCGTCCTGAGCTCGCCGCCGAAGACCGGCTCGCCGGCGGGCGGGGTGGTCGGGGTCGCGACCACGACCTTCTCGACGACCTTCTCCACCTCAACCTCGACGACCTTCTCGGTCTCGACCGCCACCTCCTTAACGACCTCGACCGTCTCGACCACCTTGACCTCGACGACCTCGGGTTCGCTGGAGCAGGCGGCCAGTGCGGCCACCAGGGCGGCGGCGATCGCGAGAGGCACCAGTAGCGCTCTTCTCATCGGATCCCTCCTTTGGCCTCGGGGACCGTGCCGGGAGGGATCGGCGGCGCGCATCGGCGCCGCAGGCCCGCCCAGGCAAGCTGCCCGGAAGCGGTCCCCGAGAGCGGCCGCCGCCGGAGCACCGCATTTCTAACACGCGCGCCCGCGCGCGTCAAACGTTCAAAGGTGCCCGGGACCGTGCCCCAGCGGCCCCGGAGCGTCTATCCTATCGGCCATGGCAGCGAGGGCATGTGGACCGGACGGGGCGGCAAAGTGCAGCGGCTAGCGGGCTTCCTGCTCTGGGGCGGACTGGCGCTGTTCATACTCGGCGTCGCCTCGTGCGGCGTCGGATGCGCCTCGACCATCGCCGGTGGCCTTGAGGAGGGATCGGACGGCCTGTGGATCCTCGGCTCGCTGGGCCTGGGGCTCGGCGCGCTCGCCGCGTCCGTGGCGATGCTCCTCGCCGGAGCGGTCCTCAAGGCGATCGCGAGCCTGAGGGGCCGCGGCAGCAAGGGGTAGCTTCCCGGCGCGCAGTCTGCCGCTACCCGCACCACCCCTACCCGAATATGTGGCCGTCGTGGCGCACCGCCCAGGTGTGCTTTTGGCGGTCCTGGCCCGCCTCCGGATTGAGCAGCACGCGGTTGACCCAGCGTCCCGCCTGGTCGCCCTGAGCATGCCGTCGCCGTAGGACTACCCGGTGGCGTCGATTCTCGGGCGCGGGTCCCGGCCTGTGAACAGGGCCCGGGGGCGGGAGACGGTGTAGCCGTCCGCCCCGATGACGGACACTTACCACTGGCCGTTGATGCTCCCCGTGGTGTTGTGGCAGGCGATGGTCGCCTCAAGGCCGACGGCGTCGTACAGGGTGATGGCGCGCTCGACGAACGCCCCGGTGTAGGCGGGAGCGTGCGACCCGCTGGGGCCCGGCTCGTACCGGCCTGAACCGGAGGCCAGCCCGTCGCACTCGACTACCCACGAGCGCTTGGCCTCGGCCACGGCCGTGGCCGGGTTGTAGAAGCTGTGGCTGAACCAGGCACCCTGCCCCGCGACGCTCGCCGCGACCGCCGCCCCGTCGGGATAGCGGTTGGGGCCGACGGCTGCGGAGACATGCCGGCCGACCAGATCCGGGTTCGCGGCGTGGGCGGTCGGCCGCCGCCGCCCGGCGAAGCTGGGCGTCTCAGCCGATCAGGCGGGCCGGGCAGACACCTTGGCGACCGCCCCGAAGTGGTCGGAAAGGCCCCGCCCGTCGAGGGCGTTGTCGATCACGCGCACGGATTGGGCCTCTAGATCCTCGCTCAGGGCGATGTGGTCGATGCAGCAGCGCCCTCGGAGTGCAAGGTCGGCGGTGACTATGACCATGCCAGGCGGGAGGGCCTGCGCCAGGGCGGATCGAAGCGCGTGGGGCGCCCTGCTGCCCGGCCCGATCACCTGGTTGAAGTCCCCCATCACGATCAGGCGCCCGGCAGGCCGACGCCTGAGCAACTCGGCAAGACCGGCGAGATATTGCTCGTGGTCCTCCCAGGTCTTCTTCCGTTCCTCGCCGCGCCTCTTCTCAGTCCGCGATCCGAACCAGGGAATGCAGACCCCGATCACCGTGACATCACCCAGGGAGGTCCCCGTGACCCCCGACACGAACCGCCCGGGCGGCATCGAATCGATGCCCACATCATCGACCTGCCGCCAGGGCTCCCTCGACCAGAGCATGACCTTGCGTCGGCCCTCTTTTATGGGGTATCCGTAGTCGGCCCCGGAACAGATGGTGTGTCCCTTGCCGGACAGCAGCATGTCGTGCGTCTCGGTCAGACAGACGACCTCCGCTGCACACTGATCGATACGGCTCAGGATCTCAGCCGTCCCCCAAAACCTGGGCGTCGCCCATTCAACGTTCCACGTCGCCACTCTCATTGGCATGGCTGCACTCCGTTCTCTCATGCCTTAGAGTTACTAGCCAGTCCCGTTGCCGGCATCGCCCAAAAGTCGGCAACTTCATCACCGTCAGGTAGCCGCAATTCCAAGATGTACATCGTTGCCAGACTCCTTCGCCTCCTCAATCTGCTTGTCCTACGACAGTCATGGCAATGCTGTTGGAGTTTTCCCACATTTAGTCTCAAAGACTGAGTACAATATGCTGGACATCCCTAAGCTGTTCAAATCTCTTCTTGTAGTAGAACATCAGCTTCCTTCTGTATTCTGTCAATCTGATCGGCACACCGCCTTGTGGTCTGTAAGGTAGATATTGCTCCATATCTGCATCCCTCAACACTTCTTCTATCGACTTCTTGAAATCGTCCTCGTCAATTCTTCTGCAAAATTCCTGAAACTCTTCCTTCCAAGGCTCCATCGCCTTGTTCCTGTGCGAAGCTGTTCTCCAAGAGTAATGGTATACACTCTCCACGCGTTCACATAAGTCCTTGGTCTTAAGGAAATCGGCCACTACCTTACCTATAGCGATGATACGCGTCTTTTCTTGGTTGCTCAGAAGTCGCAACTCTCGCTCCAGATGTGGATACCAGCGCTCATATTTCTCCGACCTCTTTTTGCCAGCCAGTCCAGCTGCAATGGCGCCCTTTGCCAAGTCCGTAATGTGATACGACTCGCCGTCACGACAGAGATATTTCCTCATGCAGTAGTGAAGAATAAAATCTTCGAAGGACCAGGTGAAGTTCCGCCCTGATTGTGACCACGAGTCGGCTGCAGCCGTCTTCCTGCCGGACACTCCCGTAGAAGGTTCCATGGCAATGAGCACATAGTCGACGGGGCCCTTCGGCACAATGTTGGGAAGGTAAGTGCTTTCTATTTTCAGATCTCTGTTGTCCTCAATCACCTGTCTCTTGAATGCCGCTTCCAGTCTCTTGTATTCCTTGTCAAAGCCGATATTCATTGCCTGTCCTCCTTCGTGTGCCAGGATGACGGCTAGCCGTCTAATCTGCGATGCTACGCCGTCCAAAATCTCATCATACTCCACACCCAATCTGGGATATATCGGAACGCAGCCATCCGAGACTTCCACCTTCAACTGCCGGGCCACTGCGATCGAGACAGAACCGATTTGATCAGTGAGACTGAGCCACAGGGGGGTGGCGGCACCTGAAGCCCATAGCTCGTGGTTGATGCCGAACCAGAAATCCCCGGTCACGCCGCGTAGGCGGAAGTACCTCCCGTATCCGTACCTCCGAGGGGTCGCACGCAACTTCCGGACATCCATCCACCCTTCTAGGACTCCCCTAGAATCGACCACGTCGTCGATTAGCCGGGTGTATCCAGCCATTCGGCTCCCGATGGCGGGGCTCAGTTCCTCAGGGTGAATCGGCAGGAAGGCCTGGGCGTCCTGTGCCTGCGCAAGCCCGCGAAGCTGTCCGATGTCCGATTTGACGTCGTCACTTCCAGCTAGGACATACATCCTGTCTAGTACGTGCGACCAATTCACAAGCATCACGTGGTGCCCTGTACCGGCCAACTCGGCGCTCTTGATCTCTGATCGAGTGTCCAGCACTCCCGTCCACTTGAACTGTGCTCCGATCTGATTTTCTATCTCCGCCCACAGCGTCGCGACTCGGCTCTTGGGGACAACAAAGAGCAGCATCGCAGGCTCGGATCCGCCGAGCCGTCGTGCATATCCGCTGGCCTGGTCTTCCAGAAGCGGAGCCCAGAATTTCACCTCTACGATAAGGCGCCTGACTCCGTTCGCGTCATAGCCAGTCATGTCGGGCCGGGAGGCGTCGTCTTCCGTAACCTGGGTCTTCACCCTAGCGATCGGACCGACGTCAGATCCGGCTTCTCTGATCAGATCGTTCAACGCCTGCATAGACGATTCGGACTCGTTGAGTATATAGGCCAGCGCCTCGGTGGCAGCATTCTCAACTTGCCCAGTTATACGTGGAACCAGATAAGCTGTCAGAGTGGTACGGTCAGCCATTAGAAAGTTCCGGCAATAGCACTAGCTTTTGGCTGCCGGGCTGATCGGATAGTCTTCTGGCTTACCGGTGTCGCCGAGCCGGCTCACGAAGTCTCGGCGGTCCCTGTAGAGGCGAGCGCGATTCACCACGTAGTTTACGCCAGGCTCTAGATCGCCCCAATAGGTCATAAGCCAACATTTGTACTCACCGACGAACCGGTAGCTGTTGGTGCTACCAAAGAAGCGACCCGCCACGCCCTCTCCAGCCCGGAGTCGCTTGCAGATAGCCTCCAGCAAGTCCTGCTGAGCAGCCTCCCCGGACAGCACGTACTCGTGGGGCCAGGTTTGTCGATATGTAACCGCTTCCCTCCAGGGATCATAGTCTATCAACTCCATAAGCCTTGAAGTCATCTCCTCTGATCTCCCGATGCCCTAAGCGAGAGCAGTGAACCTTAAGGGCAGTAAACTGCCTTCCGTGAATCTAGGCGACGGGTGTGTGGAATCATTCAACACCATGCCGCTACGCTCTGGGAAACGTCCCTGCCGTCGGATCCGCACACTCGATCGGCATCAAGCGCTCCGGTCGTGATTCGCCACTTCGAACTGACGGACGCGCTCCACTACCGCGCCCAGCCATCCGATCAGTCTGGTCAGGTCCTCTTCGTTCCAAGTCCGGTCGGTCTGGCAGGCTAGATTGCTGCCCATGCCGACCGGTGCGAAGAGACGAGACTCTAAAGCACTTCTTCTTAGTGCTTCGACCTCATCGCGAGGGATGTTAGATTTTCTCAGCAACAGGTCGAAGTCAGTATATATTTTCTGGTTGTAAGCCGACGGAGGATAGCCGTAGCAGATCACGACGAGAGCACCGTTGGATATCGCGTTGAGTGAGAATCCTTTTACGCCCCACTTGATTCTCATTCCGCTTCGTCGCCCAAGTGCAAGAATTCCTTCGTAGACTTTCGTGCCGTTTTCACTGAGGGACTCCAGAAATTCCTGTTCGTTGGTTCGACTCTGACGCCTCTTGAAATCCAAGGACGCTTCTCTGTCTTCCGACTGTACATCGTTCAGCTGCTCGGTGTCCTGGGGCGTTACGTCACGGCCTGGCATCACCCGCAGCAACACTTCAACCTGCTCGGGATCGATCTGAAAGAACTCGCGAGACCGGCTTATTCGGCTTGGCCCGAATGCAGTGTGTAGCGCTCGCTCTATTTCAGCTGCCGTCCTGCCCTCAATCTCCCGCGCTATAACGCAGTCAAACGGGAGGGGAACGCCCGTCGTGTAGAGATCCGCCATCCTTTGCTGCACGTTCGGCCTGTCGGTCATGCCGATCTTGGCGATTCCCGGCATCGCAGGATTGGTCAGCACGTAGACGATGTTGGGCACTCTCACTTCTCTCTGTAAATTGCTGGCGCTCGACCTTCGCCCGTCGGCCACTGTACGGTGCTGACCCTGAGCCCTGCGAAGTCGCGCCACCGACTACGGCCGATGGCTCCGGACAGACTGAGTGCCCGGGGATCGCCGGGTGGCCCGGGCATGCCGATCGTACCACTGGTCGCCATGCAACTCAGGGAGCCGAGCCCCTCAAGCCCCATGGTGCCGCTGACGCCGTACGTCAGGGCCCTGCCGTCAGCATCGACGTCCACGGCCATACAGACGCTCAAAGCCTCTGCCTTTCACCAGCGCCCCTCTCGAAGCGCCGGTGCGCAGTCGGTCCGGTCCTGCAACTCCTCCACAAAGTGGAGTGCCGCACCATCCTATAGGCCTCCCGGCTGATGCGGCGCTCGCACGCTCCCCAAGGCTCACGGTCAACTCCGGAGCCTCCCTGCCGGCGCCCTGGGTGCGCCGCCCGCCGGGCCATGAGCGTTCCTAGCCGACCGAGCGGCGCATCGTGGACATGGAGATGATCGTGCTGAGGCAAGACCCGACCCTTCCCTCCGATGAACGGCAACCGCGAGACCCGGACCCAACAAGCTTCGCGGAGCACGCGAACCGATCCCTAGCCGCGGCCCCCTCACCGGGGCCACGGCCCCCAGTTCAGATCCACACGGCGGCGACCACCGGACATTCGGCGCGCGCTGACGCGGTCAAGGCGAGATCCGGTCGAGCGGCTCCCGGCGGGCGACTCGAACTCGGCCTCAAGCCATCCGGACCCCATGAAGGGCAGCACGGGGCGCCTAAGCGCCTCCCGAAACCTGCCGTGGATCACGCTATCGACCATCTGCCCGAGGCGCTCGATCTGCCTTTCCACCGACTCATCGCAGGCGTCGCATCCACAGGCCGGGAAGGCCTCCCTGTGCCAGCGCCCAAAGCGCACGTGAAGGCCAGGGAAGCTCGTGAACGCCGCCACGATGGGCGCTGCGTCCGGGTCCTTCGGCCGCAGCCCGACGCAGGGGCCGGCGAGTTCCAGGCCCCTCTCCAGCTCCCCGTCGAGACCGTACCCCTCCGTGCGCTCGACGTCGAAGTCGCGCCCGATCCGGCGGGCGATCTCCAGCATGGCCCCGTGCAGCGGCCGGAAGCGCTCGGGGTCGGTCACGCGGCCGTACGCCTCCGGGGGCGGGCCCTCGGATTCCCGCGGCCTCCCGCCGGACGTCTGCGGACCACGGGCGCCGGGGTGCGCCCACACGCGCCGCGGCCCGCGGACCGGTCGAACCCAGCGGATCGTCAGGACTCCCGCCGGCCGGGCATGGCGGCGACGCAGGGCCGCACGGGGGCGGGGCCGTCGGTCCTGAAGATCTGCGGGTCGCCTACCGACAGTAGGACCGGGCCGGCGCCGGTCCCCTCTTCGCGCCTGGTCGATCTGATGGACGTCTCGCCGGCCATCGCGTTCGCCTCCATGCGCCTCCCACGGCCGGACCGCCCGGAGAGGGTTGGGGGGGCGGGGCCCGGTGCACGCTGGCCGGGATTCGGGGGCGCGGGCCGTGGAGATAGGGGGACTCGAACCCCCAACCTCGGCATTGCGAACGCCGCGCTCTCCCAGTTGAGCTATATCCCCGCGCGCTGCGGCGCACAGGGCGCCGCGGCGGGTCGGATTATACCACGGCGGGGCCCCTCCGCCGGGCTGCGCGCCGCCGGGCCGCCGGGGTACACTTGACGGCCCCATGGCGACGCTCAGGAACCTGACCAACACGCTCGACCTCGACAGGGAGTGGCTCGAGGAGGCGCTGCTGCCGCGGTGCGAGTCGCTCGCCGGGCGCACCCGCGCAGGCTCAGAGCTCGCCGGCCGGACCCTGTACTGCCTGTTCTACGAGCCCAGCTTCATAACGCGCGCCTCGTTCGAGCGCGCGGCGGAGCTGCTCGGCGGCCAGTGCCGCCAGACCGAGAACGCGTCCCAGTCGCTGCCGGTCGGAGCGCCCGTCCACATAGACAGCGTGGTCGGCATCCTCGGGAGCCTGCGCTACGACGCCGCCGTCATACGCAGCGGCGAGCCCGGCGTGATGGCCAAGGCCGCCTCCGCCGGCGCGCTGCCGGTGATCAGCGGCGGCGGGGCCCGCGACCACCCCACCCAGGCGCTGGCGGACCTGCTGACGCTGCGCCGCGAGCTCGGCCGCATCGACGGCCTGACCGTCGCCGTCGTCGGAAGGCTAGAGCACCGCAACGTGAACGCCCTGCTGACCATCCTGTCCAAGTTCGATGGCGTGACCGTCGTCCAGATGCCCTTCAGCGGGGGGCTCGACCCCGCCGTGGCGGAGCTGTGCGCGCAGGGCGGCGTCACCCTCACCGACGCCGGGGGAGCGGCGGACGTCGCCCGCGCAGACGCTGTCTACCTAAACGCGCCCCGCACGCTCGACCACGGCCGGCTGCTGGCCAAGAGGGGCGCGCCGAGCCTGGTCATCGACTCCGACTTCATGGCCTCCCTGGGGCCGGACGCGATCGTCATGAACCCGATGCAGCGCAGCGGGTACTTCTCGATCGGCGTGCGCGACGAGCGCCTGGCCTTCTACCGCCAGGCAGAGAACGCCCTGATCGCACGCATGGCGGTGCTCGCAGAGATCCTGACCTGACCGGCGATCCGGGCGCCCTGCCCGCGGGCATCGAGGGCCTTGCGGCCGACCGCGAGCGCGGCGCCCTGGAGCTGACCGTCGAGGCGGTCGCCCTGCTCGGCCGCGCGGCCGGCGGGTTGCCCGCGGGCCCCGGCAGGCCCGCCGAGCTCGCGGCGATGGCGGAGCGCATCGCCTCTGCGCGCCCGGCGATGGCCGGGCTCGGGGCCGAGGTCCGGCGCCTGGCGGCCGACCTCGCGCGTGCCGGCCCGCGGGAGGCGCGGGCCATCTCCGAGCGGCGCGCGGCCGCGCTGGCGGCCGGGGCCGAGGCCGCCGCCCGGGCCGCGGCGGCCCTGCTGCCCGACCGACCGACGATCGTAACGTGCAGCTACGGCTCGGCGGTCCCAAGGCTCATCGCGGCGGCGCTCGGCGCCGGGGCGCGCGTAAGCGCCGTCGTGTTCGAGCCGGACCCCGATCCCGGCTCCCACGGGCGGCGGATGGCCCGGCGCATCGCCGCCCTGGGCGCTTCCTGCGCGCTCGAGCCGGCACTGCCGCAGACCTGGCCGGGCGGCGCGGTCGCTGCGATCGGGGCCGACGCCGTCACGCCGCAGTGGGTGGTCAACGGGAGCCCGAGCCTGCGGCTCGCGACCGCCGCCGCGGCTGCGGGGGCGCCGGTCTACGTCGTGTGCGAGGACGCCAAGCTGGCGGGCGGGGAGCCGGAGCCCGAGCCGGGCATGGACCTGGTGGATATGGGGCTGGTGGCCGCCGTCGTGACCGAGTCGGGGCCTATGGGCCCGGGCGAGGTCAGCCCCCGTATATCCGGTCTGTCCTCGCGGCCATGATGAAGTCGTTTCGGTGCAGGCCGCCGGTGGCGTGGGTCCACCACTCGACGAGCACCGAGCCCCACTCGACCGTCAGGCGCGGGTGGTGGTCCTGCTCGTCCGCCTCGGCCCCGACCCGGGAGGCGAACGAGACCGCAGAGGCGAAGTCGTCGAACGAGAACGCGCGCCGCAGCCTAGGCGCCCCGCCCGGGCGGGCCACCTCCCATCCTGGGACGCGGGCGCCGAGCTCGGCTATCTCGGCCTCGCCCGGCCCGGGGGCGCCCCGCCGGGGGCTGGTGCAGCTCTCTTCGGCCAGCGTCATCTCGGTCCTCCCGCGCGGCTCTTGAGTGCCGGCCGGGGGCCGGCGCGGCGGCGCCCCAATCATACAGCGGCGGGGGCGGCGCGGAGCGCATATACTCTTGCGCGCGGCCCCGCCCGGCGCGGCCCGCAACCCACCGCGGAGGACCCCCAGGCGACATGGACCGGCTTGAGACGCGCGAGATAGGGCGGACCGGGCTCGCCGTGACGGCGCTCGGCATGGGCGGGGCGGGCCTCGCTGGCATGTACGAGTCCTTCGACCCGGCCGGGGCCGAGGAGACCGTCCGGGCCGGGTACGACGCCGGCATCCGATTCTTCGACACCGCGCCCCAGTACGGGTTCGGAAGGAGCGAGCGGGCGATGGGCGCCGTCCTCGCCGCCCTCCCCAGGGACTCATTCGCGGTCTCGACTAAGGTCGGGCGGCTGCTCGTCGACGCGCCCGAGGTCGAGGGCACCGAGTTCGGGGCCTTCTCGGACCTGCCGCCCACCTTCCAGCGCCTCGACTACAGCCGCGACGGCGTGATGCGCTCGGTGGAGGAGAGCCTCGGGCGCCTGGGCCTGGACCGCGTCGACATACTGCTGATCCACGACCCGGACCCCGCCGACTGGGAGGAGGTGCGCGGCCAGATCGCCTCCGAGGCCTACCCCGCCCTGCGCGAGCTGCGCGACCAGGGCGTGGTCCGCGCGATCGGCGCCGGGATGAACCACAGCGAGAGGTTCATGTACCTGGCCGATCGCGGCGAGTACGACTGCGTGCTTATAGCCCTTCGCTACAACCTGCTCGACACCTCGGCCTTGGACGGGCTGCTGCCGATGTGCGCCGAGCGCGGCATCGGCGTCTACCACGGCGGGCCGTACGGCAGCGGGATCCTGGCCTCGGACCCCGAGGTCGAGACCGACCTCGGCACCCGGCACTGGTACGCGAGGGCGCCGGCCGAGGTGATAGGGCGCGCGAGGAGCCTCAAGGCCGCCTGCGACCTGTACGGCGTCCCGCTCAAGGCCGCGGCGCTGCAGTTCGGGCTGGCCCACCCGGCGGTGGTGTCGACCGTGCCAGGCCCGCGCAGCGCCGCCGAGGCCCGCGAGAACGCGGCGATGGCGCTGCATCCCATACCCGGCGCCCTGTGGGAGGAGATGCGCGGACGCGGGCTGATCCCCGAGGCGGCGCCCACCCCGCCCGGGCGGGGCTGACGGCGTTGCTGGGCGCCGCGCGGGCGGGCCTCGGGCGCCTGGCCGCCTTCCCTCACTTCGCTTCGCTGCGCGCCTATCCGGACTTTCGCAGGATATGGCTCTCCGGCATGTTCTCGTTCGCGGGGATGTGGTCGTTCATCGTAGCGGCGTCCTGGATCGCGCTGGAGCGCTCGGACGGCTCGCTGTGGGTGGGGATCGTCACGTTCTCGGCGCTGATACCGTTCCTGGTCATCTCGCCCATGGGCGGGCTGATCGCCGACCGCTTCGAGCGCCGCGTCGTCGTCTGGGCCTCGACGGTCATAAACACCGTGGTCGCCGCCGCCGTCGCGGTCGCCGCGCTCGCAGGGGCGCTGGAGCTGTGGCACCTGGCGGCGGCGGCGTTCGTCGGCGGCGGCTCGCGCGCGGCGATGGAGCCGGGGATCCAGGCGATCATCCCCAACCAGGTCCGCCCCCGACACCTGCTAAACGCCATCACCCTCAACGGCCTTACGCACCACGGCTCGCGCTTCTTCGGGCTGCTGGTGGCGGCGCCGCTGATGGCGATCGACGCGGTGGGCGCAGAGGGCGTACTGGTCCTCAGCGCCGCGCTCACCGGCGTCGCCATCTTCTTCGCGGCGCGCATCCGCACGGTATCGCGCGGGGAGCGAGCCCCGAGCACGGGGCTGGTGGGCGGGCTCATCGAGGGGCTGGCGTACGTCTACACGCACCGCGAGATAGCGGTCTTCATGCTCTTGGTGTTCTTCCACTGCGCGCTCGTGATGTCGTTCGAGTCGATCCTGCCGGTCTTCTCGTCCCAGAGCCTCGGGGCGACCGACGGGTCGTACGTCGGCTACCTGAGCATGGGCTTCGGACTGGGCTCTGCGATCGGCATCCTGATCATCGCCGGGGTCCAGGGCGAGCGGGCCAAGGGCCGGCTGCTGCTGGCGACCGGGGTCACGAGCGGGATAACGCCGATCATCCTCGCCGTCTCCGGCCACGTCCTGCCGGCGACGCTGTTCGCCGGGATGATGGGCGCGACGCAGGCGACCTTCATGGCGATCACCAACGCCTACGTGCTGATGATCGCCCCCGACCGGCTGCGCGGGCGGATATCCAGCCTCTACGTGCTGCACGCGGGCGGCATCATGGCTTTCGCGAACCTGGGCTACGGGTACCTGGCCGACCTGTTCAGCGCCTGGGCCATCCTGATCATCACGGGCATCGCGTTCGTCGCGGTCGTGCTGGGCATCTCGGGCTCGGACCGCATGCTCAGGAGCGTCTACCGCACCGGGCGCCTGGCCGCGCCGGCCTAGCGGCCGTGGCGGCGCCCATCCGGAAGGCCGTGATCCCGGCGGCGGGCCTCGGGGCGAGGCTGCTGCCGGCGACCAGGGCCGTCCCCAAGGCGATGCTGCCGGTGCTAGACACCCCCGCCCTGCAGCTCGCGGTCGCCGAGGCCGCGGCGGCCGGGATCCGCAGCGTCGCGATCGTCGTCGGTCCCGGCGACGCCGCCTCGGCCCGCCACTTCGCCCCCGACCCGGAACTGGAGGAGGCGCTGCGGGCCGCGGGCCGCCGGGACCTGGCCGAATCGGTCGCCGCCATATCCGACATGGCGGAGATCGAGACGATCGTCCAACAGCGCCCGCTGGGCCTCGGCCACGCCGTCGCCGAGGCGTCCGGCTGGCTCGGCGGGGAGGGGGCGTGCGTGCTGCTGCCGGACGACCTTATCTGGGCCCGGCGCCCCGCGATCGGGGAGATGGCGGCGCTGTGCGGGCGGCTGGGGGCGAGCGTGGTGGCCGCGCGGCGCGTGCCCTCGGGGCTCGCCGCCGGGCTCGGGATGCTGGACGCAGAGCCGGCCGGCCAGCGGCTCCACCGCGTCCGGGCGATGGTGGAAAAGCCGGCGCCCGGGACCGCGCCCTCGGACCTTGCGATAGTCGGGCGCTACGCGCTCACCCCGGCGGCTATCGCCCGGCTCGGGCGCACCGCCCCGGGGGCGCTGGGGGAGGTGCAGCTGACCGACGCGCTGGCGGCGATGTGCGGCGGCGAGGGGGTGTACGCCCACGAGTTCGAGGGCGAGCACGTGGACGCCGGCACGCCGCTGGGGATGCTCCGCGCCGCGATCACCGAGGCCCTCGCAAGGCCGGATACGGCGGGCGCGGTCCGGGCGATGCTGAGGGACCTGGCCGCGCGCTAAGGCGCCCGCGGGGCGGGTCAGTCCCCGGCGGCCGCGTCGACGAGCTCGATCAGGTCGACCGCGCGCCTGTCCGCCCCGCCGGGCCTGCCGGGCAGGGCGCCGCCGAGCATCTGCAGGCAGAACGGGCACGAGACGATCACGGTCTCCGCCCCGGTGGCGATGAACTGGTCGGCGCGCAGCGTGTCGACCCGGCCCTCGGCGCCGTCCTCCATCCACATGCGCCCGCCCCCGGCACCGCAGCAAAAGCCCCGGCGCCGGCTGTGCTCCATCTCGGTGAGCTCGAGGCCGGGGATGGCGCGGGCGATCCGGCGCGGCTCGTCGTAGACGCCGTTGTGCCTTCCGAGGTAGCAAGAGTCGTGGTAGGCGGCCCTGACGGGCTCGGGGGCCGCCGCGACCGCCAGGGCGCCGGAGTCGATGAGCCGGGCGACGATCTCGGTGTAGTGGACGACCTCGAACTCGCCGCCGAGGGCCGGGTACTCGTTCCTCATCACGTTCATGCAGTGCGGGCACAGCGTGATGATCCTGCGCACCGAGCGGGCGCGCAGGGCCTCGATGTTCGCGCGCGCCAGGACCTGGTACAGGTACTCGTTGCCCATCCGGCGCGCCGGGTCGCCCGTGCAGCGCTCCTCCTCGCCCAGGATCGCGAAGTCCACCCCGGCGCGGAGCAGCACGCGGGCAAGGGAGCGCGCGACCGAGCGCGAGCGCGTCTCCAGCGCCGCGGTGCACCCCACCCACAGCAGGTGCTCTGCGTCCGGGCGCTCGGCGAGCGTGGGGACGCCCAGCCCCTCGGCCCAGTCGGCGCGCGAGTGGGGCGTGCCGCGCCACGGGTGGCCGCGGGTCTCCAGGCTGGTCAGCGCCTCGCGCGCGCCGTCCGGCATCTCCCCGCGCTCAAGGACCAGGTGGCGGCGCATGTCGACGATCGTCCCGACGTGCTCGACCCCGACCGGGCACTCGGCAACGCAGGCCCCGCACGTAAGGCAGTCCCAGACGGCCTCGGTCGGCACGCGCGGGCCGATCAGCTCCGGCTCGCCCCCCGCCCCGGCCGCGAGCGCGGGGCCGGCCTCGGCGAGGTGGTCCCTTAGCCCGACCACGACGTGCATCGGCGAGAGCGTGCGCCCCGCAGCCGCGGCCGGGCACGCCTCGGTGCAGCGCCCGCACACCGCGCAGGCGTAGCCGTCGATGAGCTGCTTGCGGGAGAAGTCGCGCACGGCCCCGGCCCCGAAGCTCTCCGCGGTCTCGAGGTCCGGGGTGGACAGGGCGCCCGGGGCGCCGAGCGAGCGCATGAAGAACGAGGCCGGCGCCCCGAGCACGTGCGCGTGCTTGGAGAGCGGGATGTAGACGCCGAACCCCAGGATCACGCAAAGGTGCAGCCACCACGCCGCGGCGTGCAGGCCCTCGGCGGCGCCCTCGGCCAGGCCGAGGGAAATGAACCCCGCGCCGATGGCGCCGGAGACCGGGGAGCCGGCGTGCGGGCCCGCGTCCCCCGACGCGCTGAGCGCGGCGCCGGAGATGAGCGAGAGCGCCATCAGCGCGGCCACCGCCGCGAGGATCGCAGCGGCCTCCGGGCGCCGCGTCAGGTCGAACGAGAGCCTGGGCGGGGCGGCGATCCACCTGCGCGCGGCCGCCCAGCAAACGACGGCGATCAGCAGCGCGGCGAGCACGTCCAGGTATGCGGCGAAGACGGTGACCCCGAGGGGCGTAAGGACCCGCTCGGAGAGCGGCGGCCAGGCCGAGTCGGCGAATATGAACAGCAGGTAGCTGAGCAGGAAGGAGAGAAAGCCCCAGAAGATCGCTAGGTGCGCGAGCCCGGCCCGGTCGCGGGCGGACACGCTCTGGAGCACCTTGGCTTGGCCGAGGACCGGGCGAACGGCGCCGGCGAGGCGCTCGAGGGGTCGGTCGGTCCCGCCCGGGCGCCCGAGCATGACGGGGCGGACGATGCGGCGCCATCCGATCGCGGACGCCGCGGCCACGGCGAGTGCGGTCAGCGCCAGGACGCCGGCCCATGTCGGGACGGCGCCGAGGATGTCCGCGGGCGGGCTCAAGGGCGGAAGACCGCGAGCACCACGGCGGAGGCGACCAGCCACAGCGCGACGGTCGCGGCGAGGTGCGCGTCGGAGATGAGCAGGTCCTCGGGGCTCTCGCCGAGGCCGCGGACGTGGACGAGGTATATGTAGCGCATCAGCCCGTAGGCGACGAAGGGCACGGTGATGGCCATCGCGTAGTTGCCCGGCAGGTTCTCGGCGGTCAGCGCGTATATGACGTAGGCGGTCAGCGCGGCCGGCGCCACCAGGTACGTGAGGCGGTCGATCAGGGCGACCGAGTAGGAGCGCAGGCTCCCGCGGCGCTCGCCCGCCCCGTCGCCCGCGGCGCCGAGCTCGCTCCTTCGCTTGCCGAGCGCGATCACCAGCGCCCCCAGGCCGGTGCAGGTGTAGAGCCACGGCGATACGGGCACGCCGAGCGCCGCGGCGCCCGCGACGGCGCGCAGCACGAAGCCCGCGGCGATCGCGAACACGTCGATGAGCACGATGCGGCGCAGCGCGGCGGAGTAGGCGACCGTCAGAGCGGCGTAGCCGAGCGCCACCCAGCCCAGGGCGGGCTCGAGGACGAAGCCGAGCGCGACGGAGGCGGCGGTGACGACGGCGCCCACCGAGGCCGCCGTGCGCGCGGATATGCGCCCGGCCGCGACGGGCCTGGTGCGCTTCCGGGGGTGGACGCGGTCGCGGGCCGAGTCGCCGGCGTCGTTGAGGAGGTAGACACCGCCGGACAGCGCGCAGAACAGGGCGAGGGCGAGGACCGCGCGGATGATCAGGGGGGCGGCGTCCGAGGGCGCGGCCGGGCTCCAGGCCTCCCCGACCGAGAAGAGCAGGGCGAAGAGGATGATCAGGTTCTTCGTCCACTGCCTGGGGCGCATTCCCGCGACCAGGGCCCTGGCCGCGCCGGCCGCGTCGCGCAGGGGCGCGCTTTGGTCGAGGTTGTTCACGCCGCCGACGCCGGGGATGAGCACCGCTGGGGCGGCGAACTAGCCGCTGACAAGCGGTCCGCCACAGGGCCGCATGCGACGAGCCTGGGAAGTCTTCCATCGCCCAAAGTCCACTGCATATCTCCGAACGCCGACACGTTCGACCTATGGTGCCACAAATCTACCACTTGCGACTCGCCGGGCCCCGCAACATCCATCAGGCCACCCGTTCACCGCAAATGCCACCCCTGCGCATCCGAATCACCAAGTCCGAAGCCGCTCCGCCTGTGATCTTGCCACCACACTAGCGTCCTCACAAGCTCCCTCGTTCATACCGCAACCACTCACCTCAACTGTCGGTGCAGATGTCGGCCGCAGCCAGCAAGATCACATCATTTGGATGGCGAAGCTCAGTGCAGCGCCTCGCCAGTTCATTGTCCGCCGCCTCTTTAATGACAGACAGCCTTTGCTTTCGAGTTTCGGTGTCATCCAGATCGCATTCACTGCATTCGACTGACCGCCTGACAACCATTTGCTCAAACATTGATGGCTCTACAACTGCATCCTCCTTGCCACTGTTCAGAAATATAGGGATCACCGCTTCCCACCTTGGAATGCCCTGATCGCTCTGCCATCTCATCTTGTATAGTGCTAATGTGCCCGACTCGGCACCTTTCAATTTTGCGTACTGTCCATTAAATGCTGGAGATTTAGCAAATTCTACGAGATCGTTAAAGAATGAACTCGCAAAATCCATGGCAACGACACGACTATCCCGTTGCGCAATTCGGCGATCGACCGTGACACGCACAAACGTGGCACGCTCAGGGAACTCCGCGTACCTGCCTCGCATGCCCTCCGGCAAACCAATTTCGAGCGTCAGGCCATCATGCACGCGAGCTCTAATGTCTATGCCCTTGAAACGCAGGATACCTTCAAGGAATGAAAGGACTGCATCCGATCCGAAGCTGTAAGAGATGGCGGCTGCCCTGGGATCATATCCTTCAATATGTGCGAAGAGCCGTTCCTGTTGGGATTTCGCCTCCCTAGCTCTCGAAATGGCCTCATCGATTTCTGCATCGCTCCTATCAATGTCCATATGCCTGTTGTTTGACAGAATCGACGCTACGTCAAGCCTCTCAAGCAATTCACCTATGATCTCGGCCTGGAGACCCTCACTAAACTCAGAACTCACCTCCGACATATCCTGTGCGATACTCAGCACGCGCTCCAACATCATACCTAACGCAAGATTATCGAAGCCATCATTCGAAGTTAGGTTAAAGGCGATGACACGCTTGTCTTGACCGTATCGATACAGTCGACCTGAACGCTGAACTAGGCGACTAGGATTCCAAGGCAGGTCATAGTTCACCAAGATATGACATCGCTCATGAAGGTTGATTCCTTCACCGCCAGCTTCGGTAGAGATCATGAATTGAGCCTCTCGGTTAAAGGTCTCGATATTGGCTCGCTTCTCATTAAGCGACATGGATCCATTCAACTGGCAGACCCCGCTTTCGGGATATTTTCCCTTCAGAGCGTCAACCAAGTATTCCTGTGTCGCGCGATACTCCGTGAATATAAGCAGCTGCTCGCCCCGGCGATGGAGGGGATCGACTATTTCGGAAAGAAACTGCTGAAGCTTGCTGTCTGATCGAGCTACACTACGTGCCGCCTCCAGCAGTGCTGCAATTTCGACTTGTTCCTGGTCAAAGAAAGGAGATACTCCGGCATTCTCTGTTGCAATTTGGTCAGCTATCGAATCCAAGTCCTCTTGGACGTCCGAACCTTCTCCAATGGCTTCCAAAAGGTCCTCCAGGCTCAGAACGCCCTGGACACCGTTGGGCTCGACGGCACCGGTCTGCAGCCTCCACAGACGACGTTGCAATGCACGTTCAATGGCTGCAATGCTTGACGATGCCAGTTTTCGGTAGGTTGTCATGACGAACCCGATCGCCCGTCCACGACTGCCTCCAGTTTCAGAAGCTGCATAACCGTGCCGAAGATAGGATCTAAGGCGATCACTGAATTGCGAGGCGGCATCCGACAACGGTACACGAATCAAGTGGGTCTCTTGTCCGCGAAACAGGAATGCGCCATTTGCGTCGGTAGCTAGGCTCTTGCGATTCCTCAGAACCACTTCGGCAACCACCGAGGGATCGGTGAACATCGTCGCAAAGCGATGGCTCAGATCCGGCCTAAGCAGTAGCAACAGATTTACAAATTGAGATGTCTTACCTTGGTGTGGAGTTCCGGTCAAAAACATAAGCCTGTCCGTCATAGATTTCAATCTTTCGGCTAAAGCGTACCGCTGCGTCGTAGATTGACCAGGAATTTTGCTGAGATGATGAGCTTCATCGAAGACAATTACATCCCAATCTCCAGTCTCATTAAAGATAGGGCCGTGAGTGTCCGACTTAGCTGTGTCTATCGACACTATCACTTTGTCGTACGTTGTCCAGTGTGACGGCTGGTTTATGTGGAAATCCAATCCATAAATGCGGAAGTCCTGGTTAAATTTGAACTTCATCTCATCTTGCCATTGACGCACCATGCCGGCAGGGCACACGACCAGCACCCTCCTAGCCTCGCGTCTTCGCTTCATCGCAGCGAGCAAGAGTCCTACCTCAATCGTCTTTCCAAGACCGACATCGTCAGCAATAAGCCAGTTCTGTTGATCGGAGGTCATGATTCTATGCACTAGATCTATCTGGTGCGGAAGTGGGTCAACATCCAAACGGTCCAGTGCGCCGGTCACTTGATTCCACGAGTCTAGGGCATGGGCTAGCGCCTTGAGCCTGAACCTTTCGCCAGCCTCAGACTGCGATGTCTCCGCCCGCACATATCTAATCCCCGCATCCCTGATTCGGATCAGCTTTTCGTAGGGCAGCCACCGACTCTCCCCCGTTCGGTGAAGCTGCACCAGTACCATATCCCTATCGGCGATCCTCCGACATGCCAGTACCGTGCCCGTGCCGAGTGGCCTCCTAGTGTTGGACCTGGGCCTGTCCTGCACTACGTGACCAGGTCTGAAACCATTGCGAAGCTCATCTACGGGATGCCTGTCAATCTCCTGGTCAGCGCCCCACGCTACCCCCACCAGCGTCAATCCATCACTGGATTCATGGTCAATTACCCTGCCCAAGACACCTTCGTACTTCGAATGTGTGACAAAGCAGTCTACCGCAGGCAGCGGGGGTAGCTCACTTATCCTATTCGGCATGCTTGCCGCCTCCTGTCGCCAATGTAGCCATCTCGAGATGGACCCTCAACAATGATCCTTCTGGAGACTCCCGCCCCATGTATGGATGGATAGCCTCCACCCACGGGCCCGGCCATCCCAAGTGGTCGTGCCACTCCGCAGAGTCGTACCAATTCTGGGCCACAAACCAAGCCGGGGGGCCTCCGTTCAGCCACGCATCCCCCAAGACCGCATACGGATCACCGCCCGCGGCAGCTTGGAGGTCGGGCGGATATCCACTTAGGCTCTTGAAGGACCCGGAGGGCACGTTGCTGCCGCCAAAGGATTCGAGGTCAGCAGCGTGTCCGGCCTTCAAATAAGCTCTCCAGTCCTCATCCTCACGTAATCCAGCACGGAATATCGCAAAGGATGCGAACGAGTAAAACTCAAACCTCCACGCAGCAACCCCATTCCAGTCGTCTAACCATGATTCGTCAATGATTTCGTCGATATCGAATTGACATCTTGTCTGAGCCAAGTAGTAGCATCCGTCTCTACTCAGGCAGTATCGGTTCGAGAGTTCCCACCAGCTCTCAAGTTCACAAGACCAGCGATAATAGCCCCACCACTGAGCATTGTTTTCCCATAGATCTCGAAATTCAAGATAGCGAAGCAGTGACTGGCCTGTCCAGCTTTTACGGCTCATCCAATCCAGTGTACTGGCAAGTTTCCTTGCACTGAATTCCGACAGAATCTGCACAATTTGAATCCTTTGTCCTTCAGATAATGGTTCGATCTCGGCAAGAATGGCATCCAAATCGAGCAGATGAACCATATTGGCGATCACACCTTCTGATTCATACAGGGGCTCTGCCAGTTCCGGGTCGAATTCCGCCTGTGGCTCAGGTTCGTCGAAGATGGCTCCGTCGTCATCGTGTGCGTCTAAACGCACAGAATCTTCGAAGTAATCACCTAAAGCAAAGTCGTACAAATCAACATCCGTATCTCGGCCACGTAGCTCAAGATCGTCGATACTATCGTTCAGCATATCGATAGCTTCATCGTCCATTGGTTCCGGCGTTGACGACACAGCCTCGGTCTGTATTTCGGATTGATCGATCGGGGAGTGATTCCTAGACTTCAGTCCTCCTATGGTGAGAGCTTCTCTATTTGAGGTCGACTCTGACCACGGATCATTCTCTACGACGCTATCCTCGATCGGATCCGCGAAGTCATCCACTGTCCATCCACCGCCTGAACCGTTGGTGTCGCGAGAATTCATCGCTGGCATCTAGCTAGTCGCACAGCGATAGCCAACAGAAGGAGGTGATCGGAAAGCCATGCGCTCCTCGGAGGCCATCAAGGCTCTATCCAACTCTATTGGATGTGTCGCCCAGGCGTTGGGAGATCAAACAGTGCACATCAGCGCGATCTTCGCACGCGTCGCAACACAACGGAAGACTGTTTGTCCATACCAGATCCTTCACGACACTCTGTGTCATCCACTCCGCAGTTCCATACGAAGTCTACCAACTTCTGACATGCTAGCTGTCCATCGAAAGCGAGATAGGGGACGATGAGGTCACCTGTACACATGGCCCAACGGCAGTGCGGACACTCCATGGAAGGACGACGTATCTGACTTCACTCGACCGCATTGGTCGTGCCTCAAATAGCCATAGGATGGCATTGCACAATATCCAGGCATAGCATCGTCCTAGCCATCGCGCGTTCACTAGCGTCCCAGCGCTGCATGTATGAGAACCCGGCCGCCTTCGCGAACCTGAACGCGCAGTTCATGTCCTGTCAACATGGACATCCCCAGAAGCGGCGCGCCATCCACTGCGCCAGCCGAAACAGATCTGGCAATACCGTCCCATAGCACGGTCACCACATAGACGTCGAATGCCGCCACGCTGCCGTCGGCAAGGGTCGCCCGGCCAATGCCTTCAAAGGCCAATCCCAGGTCCGCCGCCAGCGCGGTGGGAATAGTCAGGAATCCGTTAAATCCAGTGTCGACCACCGTGTCAATCTCAAGAGACCGCCCCTCCGGACCCGTCAGGAGAAGAGTCACGACGGGTTCGTAGGCAGCGTTCACCGTTCCTTCTATCACTCGATTCTCCCCATAGATCCACCACCGAAGCTGTATAGCGCTCGGTATCCGACCCGCTCGAATAGGACGTCGACGGCGTGGGGTCGCAGCGCTCGTAAACGCTCCCTAGCGTCGGTCACGCTGTCGGCGATTGTCCACTCTCCACTCTCCACATCGATGGCAACGACCTCTCCATGGTGACCGGCTTCAACCTGCTGCCTGATGCTGCGCTCGTATATTTCCCTGCCAAGACGGACCGTCTCCTCCCGGGACCTGCGGTGGCGCGCGGGTGTCTGTGCGTAGGCCATCCTCGCTCCTTTCTATGGGGGTGCCTTCTAGGGAACGAATTCTATAGCGTTTGATCGACGCCGCACTAGGGTGCTCCCCCAGCGGACGTCCGTCGGCCCAAACCTCGATGCCACTGCGCTGGAAGACTTCGCTTGTGCCCGACTCAATACCGACCGATAGGACGTGGCCGGCCCCACTGTGGTCCTCTGGTTCTCATGGGCAGGCGGCGCGGGCCAATCCTCTTGGCGCCATTGGAAGCAGTCGGTGCAGGGCTGGGCCTAGCGGGTTTAGCTAGCAGCCCTCCTGACTGACCCCACTTGGGCATTGCGTCAGCTGGTCGTCAAGCGGCACGGCAGGTGATGCAGCCTTTCGCACAAGAGTGGAGAGGGCAGCTCGGCCCATAGCGGTGCGGGAGAGCCAAAAGCGGGAGGTGGCGGACTGCTCCGGATACCGAGCGGCCGGCGCTCCTGCCCGCGCAAGTTGACACGGCGGGCCGCCGCTCAATACGATTGTTGGCAGTCAGAACGGTAGACTGCTAAGGCGCGGACCCGGGCTAGCCCGGGTCCGCGCGCGTCCGTTCGCCGGGCGTACAGGCGCCGAGCAATTCAGGAGGAGACATTTAGATGACGGATTTCAAGCCGCTGGGCAACCGGGTCGTGATCGAGCCCATCGAGTCCGATGAGCAGATGTCCGCGGGCGGGATCTACATCCCGGACACGGCCAAGGAGAAGCCCCAGGAGGGCAAGGTCGTCGCGGTCGGACCGGGCAAGCTCAACGACGACGGCACCCGCGCCCCGCTCGAGGTCGCGGTGGGCGACATCGTCGTCTACTCGAAGTACGCCGGCACCGAGTACAAGGACGGGGAGACCGAGTACCTCGTGGTTCGCGAGGACGACATCCTCTTCAAGAAGTAGCAAGCGCCGGCCCAGCCGCCGGACACCAGCAAGGGCGCGGGCCCCCGGCCGGGGGCGCCGACAGCCAGGAGGAAAGTGAATTGGCCAAGCAGATCAGGTACAGCGAGGACGCCCGCGCGGCGATGAAGCGGGGCATCGACAAGCTCGCGGACACGGTCGGGGTCACGCTCGGCCCCCGGGGGCGCAACGTCGTGCTCGACAAGAAGTTCGGACCGCCCCAGGTGATCTCCGACGGCGTGACGATCGCCAAGGAGATCGAGCTCGAGGACGAGTTCGAGAACATGGGGGCCCAGCTCCTCAAGGAGGCCGCCTCCAAGACCAACGACGTGGCCGGCGACGGCACGACCACGGCCACGGTGCTCGCGCAGGCCATCATCCAGGAGGGCTTCAAGAACATCGCCGCCGGCGCCAACCCCATGGCGCTCAAGCGCGGTATCGACAAGGGCGTCGACGCGCTCCGCAGCGCGGTCGAGGACATGTCCGAGCCCGTCGAGGGCAAGACCCAGATAGCGCAGGTCGCCTCCCTGTCGGCCCACGACGAGGTGATGGGCGGCCTGATCGCCGAGGTCATGGAGAAGGTCGGCAAGGACGGCGTGATCACGGTCGAGGAGTCCAAGGGCCTCGAGTACGAGCAGGAGTTCGTCGAGGGCATGGAGATCGACCGCGGCTACATCTCCCCGTACTTCGTGACCAACGCAGAGCGCATGGAGTCGGAGATCGACGACCCGTACATCCTGATCACCGACAAGAAGATCTCGGCCGTCGCCGACGTGCTGCCGGGCCTGGAGAAGATCCTGCAGGTCACCAAGAACGTCGTCGTCATCGGCGAGGACATCGAGGGCGAGGCGCTCGCGACCCTGGTGGTCAACAAGCTGCGCGGCACGCTCAACGTCCTGGCCGTAAAGGCCCCCGGCTTCGGCGACCGCCGGAAGGCCATGCTCCAGGACATCGCGATCCTGACCGGCGGCACCGTCATCTCCGAGGAGGTCGGCCGCAAGCTCGACTCGGTGCAGGTCGACGACCTGGGCCGGGCGCGCCGCGTGGTCTCCTCCAAGGAGGACACGACCATCGTCGACGGCGCGGGCTCCGAGGACGCGATCCAGGGCCGCATCAACCAGATCAAGGCCCAGATCGAGGAGACCACCTCCGACTTCGACCGCGAGAAGCTCCAGGAGCGGCTCGCCAAGCTCTCCGGCGGCGTCGCGATCATCAAGGTGGGAGCGGCCACCGAGGTCGAGCTCAAGGAGAAGAAGAACCGCGTCGAGGACGCGCTGTCCGCGACCCGCGCGGCCGTCGAGGAGGGCATCGTGCCCGGCGGCGGCCTCGCTCTGATCCGCGCCCGCCAGGCGCTGGACTCGGTCGAGCTCGACGGCGACGAGGCGACGGCGATCAACATCCTCAAGCAGGCCCTGGAGTCGCCGATGAAGCTGATCGCGGCCAACACCGGCGTCTCCGGAGACGTCATCCTCTCGAGGAGCCTCGAGGAGGAGGGCGACATGGGCTACGACGCGGAGGTGGGCGACTTCACCAACCTGCTCGAGCGCGGCATCATGGACCCGGCCAAGGTCACGCGCGCGGCGATCGAGAACGCGGCGAGCGTGGCGGCGATGGTGCTGACCACCGAGTCGCTGATCACCGACATAAAGGAGCCCGAGCCGGCGGCCCCCGCCGGCCCGCCCATGGACTACTAGCCCCCGGGAGGGCTCCCCAGCGGGATCCCCCGAGGCCCCCCTCCGCAGCCGCGGAGGGGGGCCTCTCGGCGTCCGGGCCGCGCGGCGTAGGTCCCGGACCAGGGCGCATCGATTGCGGCACCGGGCGCTCCCCGGCAGGAGGCCCGGCCACGACGGACCGCCCCGCGCACCTTCACGTCCACACCGAGCACGGCCTCAGCAGGATCGGGAACCAGGTTGATCGCGCGGCCGACCTGGGGGCATGGACGCGCCGGCCACGGCGGCCTATGCGGCGCGACCGAGCTCTACAAGACCGCCACCGGGCGCGGCGTGCGCCCGATCACCGGCTGCGAGGTCAGCGTGTCCCTAGGGGACCGGCGCCCGCGAGAGCCCGTGGACAAGCGCCCCTTGCCCATGACGGCGCTCGCCCGCAACCGCGGCGGCTGCCGCAACCCCGTCCGCCCGGTCACGCGCGCGCCTCGAGGGCTGCCGCCACCGGACCGGGACCGGCCGCGGGATCCTGGCCGAGCACGCCGAGGCGCGTCGGGCCTCTGCGCCGCTGCGCCAACCGGGTGCCGGCAGCAAGACCGCACCGTCCCAGGGACGCGGTGCGCAGTCGCCCCGCGGGCCGCGGGCCGCACCTGACGAGACGGACGCTTCCCGGCACGGGGACCGCCCGCGGCGGGGGCCGGGTCGCGCCGGCCCCCCTGCGGGACGGCGCCTGCCCTAGGCGCCTCCCACCGCTACTCGTACCACCCGGAGGCGAAGATGAAGCCGTCGTGGCGCACGGCCCAGGTGTGCTTTTGCCGTTCCTCGGCGGTCTCCGGGTTCAGCAGCACGTAGCTGACCCAGCGTCCCGCCTCGGTCGCGCCAAGCAGGTCGTCGCCGTAGAAGTAGCCCGTGGAGTCGACCCTTAGGCGCGGGTCGCGGCCTATGAACTGCGGACGGGGGTGGGAGATGGTGTAGCCGTCGGCTCCCACGATGAAGACGTACCACTGGCCGTCGATGCTCTCCGTGGTGTTGTAGTAGGCGACCGTGCCCTCGAGGCCGATCGCGTCGTACAGGTTGATCGCGCTCTCTACGACGGCCTTGGTGTAGGAGGGGGCGTCCGCCTTGCTGGGACCGTCCTCGTACCAGCCCGAGCCGAACACCAGCCCGTCGTACTCGACCATCCACGAGTGCTTGGCCTCCATCGCTCCCGTCGCAGGGTTCGGGTACGTGTAGCTGAACCACCCGCCGTCCCCGTCGGCGGACGCCGCAACGCCCTCGCCGGCCGGATAGCCGTTGGGACCGTCGATCTCCGAGGAGTGCAGACCGATCAGGCCGGGGTTGGCTGCGTGCGCCAGCATGATGTCGTCCTGGTCGTAGATGAACGTGTACCACTGGCCGTCCACGCTCTCCGACATGTTGTAGTAGGCAACCGTGCCCTCAAGGCCTATCGCGTCGTACAGGTTGATCGCCCGCTCCACCACGGCCATCGTGTAGCCGGGGGCGTCGTACCTGCCGGGGCCGCCCTCGTACCAGCCCGAGCCGAACACCAGGCCGTCGTACTCGACCACCCACGAGTGCTTGGCCTCCACCGCTCCGGTCTCCGGGTTCGGGAACGTGTAGCTGAACCACTCCCCGTCCCCGTCGGCAACCGCCGCCAGCGCCTCGCCGGCCGGGTAGCCGTTGGGACCATGTATCTCCGAGGCGTGCAGGCCGACCAGCGCCGGGTTGGCGGCGTGCGCCAGCATCGCGTCGTCCTGGTCGTAGATGAACGTGTACCACTGGCCGTCGATGCTCTCGGCCGTGTTGTAGTAGGCCACCGTGCCCTCGAGGCCGACCGCGTCGTACAGGCGCATCGCCCGCTCCACCACGGCCATCGTGTAGCCGGGGGCGTCGTACCTGCCGGGGCCGCCCTCGTACCAGCCCGAGCCGAACACCAGCCCGTCGTACTCGACCACCCACGAGTGCTTGGCCTGGACCGCCCCGGTCTCCGGGTTCGGGAACGTGTAGCTGAACCACTCCCCGTCCCCGTCCGCGACCGCCGCCAGCGCCGCCCCGGCCGGGTAGCCGTTGGGACCATCTATCTCCGAGGCGTGCAGGCCGACGAGCGCCGGGTTGGCCGCATGCGCCAGCATCGCGTCGTCCTGGTCGTAGATGAACGTGTACCACTGGCCGTCGATGCTCTCGACCGTGTTGTAGTAGGCGACGGTGGAATCCAGGCCGATGGCGTCGTACAGGCGCATCGCCCGCTCCACCACTGCCATCGTGTAGCCGGGGGAGTCAGACCTGGCGGGACCGCCCTCGTACCAGCCCGAGCCGAACACCAGCCCGTCATGCTCGACCACCCACGAGTGCTTGGCCTCGACCGCTCCCGTCGACGGGTTCGGGAACGTGTAGCTGAACCACTCGCCGTCCCCGTCCGCGACCGCGGCCAGCGCCTCCCCGGCGGGATAGCCGTTGGGACCGTCGATCTGCGATGCGTGCAGGCCGACCAGGGCGGGGTTCGCCGCGTGCGCCAGCATCGCGTCGTCCTGGTCGTAGACGAACGTGTACCACTGCCCGTCGATGCTCTCGGCCGTGTTGTAGTAGGCGACGGTGCCCTCGAGGCCGATCGCGTCGTACAGGCGCATCGCCCGCTCCACCACCGCCATCGTGTAGCCGGGGGCGTCCGACCTTGCGGGACCGGCCTCGTACCAGCCCGAGCCAAACACCAGGCCGTCATGCTCGACCACCCAGGAGTGCTTGGCCTCAACCGCCCCCGTCGACAGGTTCAGGGACGGGTAGCTGAACCACTCGCCGTCGGCGTCGGCTACCGCCGCCACCGCCGCCCCGGAGGGATAGCCGTTGGGACCGTCTATCTCCGATGCGTGCAGGCCGACCAGGTCGGGGGCGGGGTGCGCAAGCATGATGTCGTCCCGGCCTAAGATGAACGCGTACCACTGACCGTCGACGCTCTCGGCGGTGTTGTAGTAGGCGACCGTGGAGTCCAGGCCCTCCGACTCGTACATCGCGATGGCCATCGCCACGAAGTGCTTGGTGTACTCGGCGGGCTCCCACCCCGGCGGCGCCGGCGACGGGGGCGTGCCGGCCGCGGCCGTCGCCTCCCGCAGTCCCTCGACCAAGAGACCCTGCAGCTCCTCCAGGATGGGGGACAGCGCATCCTCCTCCAGGAAGCCGAACCCTTCCTGGCCGGCCTCGGGTCCGGGAGCGCCCGCCTCGCCCCGGGGACCCTGCTCGCCGGCGGGCCCGGGAGCGCCCTGCTGGCCCTGGGGCCCCGCGGGCCCCTGCTTGCCCGGGGGGCCGGAGGCGCCCGCCTCGCCCTGCGGACCTTCCGGTCCACGCTCGCCGGCAGGCCCGGGGCCTCCCTCGCAGGCGGCGACGGACAGCACCGTTGCAATCAGCAGGAATATCGTCAGCAAGGCACGCAAGGTCGTTCCTCCAGCCTGCGCGGTCGCCCCTGGCGGCCCGGCCGCTCGGCCGCGACGGCGCACGCAGAATCTAGGTCAAGGATCAAAGGATATCCCATCTCAGTGCGGGTGCGTCCCGGAGCCGCCGCGCCTGCGGGCGCGGGCGGGCAGGCGCCCGGGGCTCCGCAAGAGCCCGCGGCGAGGAGGGGCCGACCGGCGTCTGCGGCGAAGGCCCGGCGGGCGCACCGGGGGCCTGCCCGACAGGCCGTGCGCACCGCGGTTCCGCCCTCCATCGGTGCGGCCGCGAGGCGCGAGTCCCCCAAGCCCGCTCGGTGCGGACGTCGATGCGGGCCGGGACCGTCCGGTCCGGGAAGCGCCGGGGCGTCCGGCCGCCCCGGCGCCCTAGGACTGTATGAGGCCCTCCTGGGGCATGGTCCAGGGCAGCTTGTAGAAGGGGGCAAGCTGCGGCGCGCGCGGTATGGGCATCTCGCCGATGGGCACGTCTATGACCACCGGGCTCCGCGTCTCCAGCGCGAGGGGGATCAGCCTCTCCAGGTCCATCGGGTCGTCCGCCCTCATGCCGACCGCGCCGAACGACTCCGCGAACCTGACCAGGTCGGGGTTGTGCAGGTCGGTCTCATAGGCCCCGCCGAATGCCTCTTCGAGGTCGCTGGCGACGTTGCCGTAGGAGTCGTTTCTGAAGACCACGGTCACGACGTTGATGCCGTACCTCATGGCCGTGGAGAGCTCGGACGAGTTGTACATGAACCCCCCGTCTCCGGCCACGCAGACCACCGGGCGGTCGGGCCTGGCCACCTTCACGCCCAGCGCGGTGGGGAAGGCGTAGCCGAGGTTGAACGAGTAGCCGGAGTCTATGTAGGTCTTCGGGTGGTCGACCTGGTAGTGGGTGCGGGCGTACCAGCCGAACTGCGTGACGTCCCAGGTGACGAAGGCGTCCCGCGGGATGCCCCTCTGCATGGCCTCCAGGACCGCGTACTGCGGCTCCTTGAGCCGGATGTCGTAGTAGGCGATCAGCCTGCGGGCAGCGCTGACCGCCTCCGCGGGCGACGGACGCTGCCGCGCCCCGGCCTCGACGAGGTATGGAAGCAGCGCCCCGATCGTCGCCCTGGCGTCGCCGTGCAGGGGGATCGTGTTCGCCTGGTGCCTGGTCAGCTCCGCGTCGTCTATGTTGATGTTCACCAGCGTGGACGCCTCGCCCGCCGGATTGCCGAGCGAGAAGCGCGCGCCGATCCCTATCACCACGTCGGCGGACTGCATCACCTCGTAGAGCTGGTTCATCTCCTGCCTCTCGCCCCTGGGACTGAAGCAGGAGCCGTATGACAGCGGGTGGCTGTCGGGGATGGTCCCCTTGCCGCCGCTGGACGTGACCACGGGTATGTTCGTGGTCTCGGCCAGCTCGACCAGCGCCTCCTCCGCATCGGAGCGCGCCACGCCGCCTCCCGCGTAGATCAGGGGCGTCGCGGACCCGGCGATGACCCCGGCGGCCTCCCGGAGGTCCCGGGGGCTGGGCACTATCCTCGATATGCGGGCCGGGCTCCGGAGCTCGACCTCCTCGCGCTCGACGCCGGCGTCGGGCGGCATCTCAATCAGCACCGGGCGGGGGCGGCCGGTGCGCATCTGCCTGAACGCCTCGAACACGGCGTCCGGGACCTCGCGGGGCCTGAGCACCCGTCGCTGCCACTTGGTCACGGAGCGCACCGTGCCGGGCTGGTCGGCGATCTCGTGCACGGCCCCGACGTTCTTGCCGATGGCGCCGCGCGGGACCTGACCCGCGATGATGAGCACCGGCGTGGAGCGGCAGTAGGCGTTGGTCAGGCCGGAAGCGGCGTTGTAGAGACCGACGCCCGGTACCACCAGCGCGACCCCCGGCCGGCCCGACGCGCGGGCGTAGCCGTCGGCCATGTACGTCGTCGCCTGCTCGTGCCGCGTGGTGATCAGCCGGACGCCGGGCTCGTCCCGCAGCCCGGCCAGGATGCCGTAGAGCTGCACGCCCGGGATCCCGAACACGACCTCGACGCCCTCTCTCGCAAGGGACCTAGCGAGGGCCTCTCCCCCGCTCATCTTAGCCATGTTCCATCTCGCCCGTACGGATCATCACCCGGACCCCGTATACAGTAGGTTTCAGGAGGCTTCAGGCCATGCCCACCCCGCCTCTGCACCGCTCGCGCATCCCGCGCAAAGTCCAGATCAAACCCGGCGGATACAGGGGCGCCCAAGCCCCGGCCCGGGCGCCGCGAACGCCGCGCCCTCCCGGTCGAGCCGCATCCCCGCGCCGGGCCGGATTGTACCACGGCAGGGCCCCGCCCCCTGGCCGCGCACCGGCGCGTTCGTGCGGCCCCGCGGCGACGCTCAAGGGCCCGGCCACCGCGCGCGACCCCGGCGGGGAGCGGACCGAGTAGGCGCAGCCGTGCGGGCGGGGCACCGAGCCCTTCGCCGGCTGCGGCAGCCGCGCCGCCCGTGGACCGCCGGCCCCCGGGAGGGCTCCCCGGCGGGCCCCCCTCCGCGGCCGCGGAGGGGGGCCCCTCGGCGCCGGGGCCGGGCGCTGGAAATCCCGGACCGGGGCGTATAGATTGTGGCACCGAGCACCCCCCGGCAGGAGGCCCGGCCACGACGGACCGCTTCGCGCACCTTCACGTCCACACCGAGTACAGCCTCCTGGACGGCCTCAGCAACATAGGGCTGCTGGTCGACCGCGCGGCCGAGCTGGGCATGGACGCGCTGGCCATCACCGACCACGGCGGCCTCTACGGCGCGATCGAGTTCTACAAGGCCGCCACCAAGCGCGGCGTCCGCCCGATCATCGGCTGCGAGGTCTACGTGGCCCCCGGGGACCGGCGCTCGCGCGAGCCCGGGGACAAGCGCCCCTTCCACATGACGGTGCTCGCCCGCAACCGCGACGGGTACCGCAACCTCGTCCGCCTGGTCACGCGCGCCCACCTAGAGGGCTACTACTACAGGCCCAGGCTCGACCGCGAGATCCTGGCCGAGCACGCAGAGGGGCTGATCGTGCTCTCGGGCTGCCCGAGCAGCGAGGTCTCCCGCGCCCTTTCCGAGGGCCGCGACGAGGACGCGCGCGAGGCGGCGTCGTGGTACCGCGGGACCTTCGAGCACTACCACCTCGAGCTGATGCGCCACGGCGGCGTGCCCCGCCTCGAGGAGATAAACAAGGGCCTGATCGCGCTCTCCAAGGACCTGGACATCCCGCTGGTGGCGACCAACGACTCGCACTACGTCGACCGCGACGACGCCCGCCTGCAGGACATCCTGGTGTGCATCCACACCAACACGAACGTAAACGACGAGCGCCGCATGCGCATGGAGGAGGACTCGTACTACCTAAAGAGCCCGGAGGAGATGTACGAGCTGTTCCCCGACGTACCGGAGGCCGTCGAGAGCACGGTGAGGATCGCCGAGCTGTGCGACCTGGAGCTGTCCTTCGACACCCCGCGGCTCCCGCGCTTCCCGTCGCCGGCGGGCCGCAGCGCGGACGAGCACCTGCGCGAGCTTTGCCTCGCCGGCCTTGCGCGCCGCCTCCCCGGCGCGGGGGAGGCCGAGCGCGCCCGGCTCGAGTCCGAGCTGGAGGTGATCCGGGTCACCCAGTTCCCGGACTACTTCCTGGTGGTCTGGGACATAGCGCGCTTCGTGCGCGAGCGCGCGATCCTGCTGGCGGTCCGCGGGAGCGCGGCGGCGAGCCTGGTCCTGTTCTGCCTGGACGTCACGGACATCAACCCGCTGGAGTTCGACCTGGTCTTCGAGAGGTTCCTAAACGTCGAGCGCAAGGAGATGCCCGACATCGACATGGACTTCCAGGACGACCGCCGCGACGAGGTCATCGAGTACGTCGTCGGGCGCTACGGGCGCGACCACGTCGCGCAGATCATCACCTTCGGCACCCTGGGCGCGCGGGCCGCCATAAGGGACTCGGGGCGCGCCCTGGCGATGACGTACGGCGAGGTGGACGCGGTCGCGCGCCTGGTCCCGCAGCGCCTGAACATCTCGATCGACGAGGCGCTGGAGACCAGCCCCGAGCTCTCCGCCGCCCGCGCGCGCAGCGAGGACGTGGCGCGGCTGATAGAGACGGCCCAGGGGCTGGAGGGGGTGGTCCGGCACTCGAGCACGCACGCCGCCGGGGTGGTGATCTCGAGCGAGCCGCTTGGCGAGTACGTCCCGCTCCAGCGACCGATCAAGGGCACCGAGGGAGGGGTGAACACGACCCAGTACCCGATGGAGCCGCTGGCCGACCTCGGGCTGCTGAAGATGGACTTCCTGGGCCTGGCGAACCTGACCATACTCGCCCGCACGCTCGCGCTCATCCAGCAGCGGTCGGGCGAGCGGATCGAGCTCGCCGGGATACCACTGGACGACGAGGCGACCTTCGAGCTGCTCTCTCGCGGGGAGACGGTCGGGGTGTTCCAGCTAGAGGGCGACGGCATGACCCGCCACATCCAGAAGCTGCGCCCCAGCTCGCTCGGGGACGTGGCGGCGATGATCGCGCTGTACAGGCCCGGGCCGATGGAGCACATCGACACCTTCATCGCGGCAAAGCACGGGCGCGCGGCCCCCGAGTACCCGCACCCCGACCTCGAGGAGATCCTGCGCGAGACCTACGGGGTGATCGTCTTCCAGGACCAGGTGCTCCACATCGCGCGGCGCTTCGCCGGCTACTCGCTGGGCGAGGCGGACATCGTCAGGAAGGCGATGGGCAAGAAGGTCCCCGAGATCATGGCCGAGGAGCGCGAGCGCTTCATCGAGGGCGCCCTGGCCCAGGGCTACTCGCGGGACGTGGCGCAGCGGGTGTTCGAGCTGGTCGAGCCGTTCGCCGGGTACGCGTTCAACAAGGCGCACAGCGTCAGCTACGGGCTGATCTCCTACTGGACCGCGTACCTAAAGGCCAACCACCCGGGCGAGTACATGGTCTCGCTGCTAAACGCCTACTCCGGCAACTACGACAAGATCGCGGCCGCGGTCGGCGAGTGCGCCCGCCTCGAGATCCCCGTCCTGGGCCCGGACGTGGCCGAGGGCGAGGTCGAGTTCTCGCTCGCCGGCGGCGCCGACGGGCGCGAGGCGATCCGGTTCGGGATGGCCTCGGTCAAGAACGTGGGCGCCGCCGCCGTCGAGCCGATCGTCGCGGCGCGCCGCGAGCACGGGCCGTTCGGGTCCATCGAGGAGATGTGCCGAGCGGCGGACCTTTCGGGCCTGAACCGAAAGATGCTAGAGAGCCTGGTGCGGGCCGGGGCCCTCGACCGATACGGGGACCGCACCTCGATCCTCAGCGTTTGCGGGCGGATAGTCTCGCTCGCCCAGAGCGAGGCCGAGCTGCGCGGCTCCGCCCAGACGACGATGTTCGACATGTTCGGAGAGAGCGTAGAGGCGCCGCTGGTGAGCATCGAGCTCGAGGAGGGCACCACCTCGGCGTGGCAGATGGGCTCGTGGGAGCAGGAGCTGCTCGGGGTGGACCTGTCGTCGGTCGGCTCGGAGAGGGCGCTCGCCCAGGCGGTCGATCCGGCCACGATCCTCTCGCGGGGCGAGATCGGGCCCGGCCGGGCCGGCGAGGAGGTCGCCCTCGCCGGGCGCATAGAGGGGGTGACCAACCGCCTTACGCGCAGCGGCCGCCCGTTCACGATCGCGACGCTGAGGATGCTCGGGGGCGAGATCGAGATCTTCGTGTGGGAGGAGCTGCAGCGCGACACCGCGGACGTGTGGGTCCAGGGCAAGCTGGTAAGGGCCGTCGGCACCGTCAGGGACAGGGGGGACGACCGCGTAAGCATCTCGGCCATCTCCGCCGAGGAGTGCGCGGTGCCGGGCCCTTCGGAACCCCAGCCGGCGACCGAGCCCATGGCCGCCCTCGATCAACAGGCGGTGGCGCGCCCCGGGTCCGACCCGGCCGGACTCGGGGCGCCGGCGAACGAGGCGGCGGACGAACCCGGCCCGGTCGCGGAGGAGGGTGCCGGTCCGGACCCGGTGGAGCCCGAGGCACCGGCCGATGAGATCTTGGCCGCAGCCGATGCAGCGCCCCCCACCAACGGCGCGGTCGCATCCCCCGGCCCGGCCCGTCCTCCCCGCAGGATTACGGTCACGCTGGTGGAGTCGGCCGAGCCCGAGCGCGACGTCGAGCTGCTGCGTCAGCTGGTGCTGCGCCTTACGGAGTGCTCCGGGAGCGACGAGGTGGGCATGCTGATCGAGTCCGCGGGCCGCACGTTCCCGCTGGACTGGCCGAGCCTCCGCGTGGACGCGACCGACGATCTCATCGCCGAGATATCCGCTCTCATAGGGGAGCGAGGCCGGGCGTCCGTGGTGGAGTGATGAGCGTGGGAGACCGAGACCGTGGTGAATGGGTCGCCCTGGAGATGGCGCCCGACCAGATCCAAGCGGAGATGATGCGCGACGTCCTGCTAGAGAGCGGCATTCCGGCGATGATCGGACAGGGCGACACCAACTCGTTCATGGGCATATCCCTCAACCCCGTCCGGGTGATGGTCTACTCTGGAGACTTGGAGCGCGCACAGAAGACGCTCGAGGAACTCACGGACCCAGGCAAGAGCCAGTAAACCTAACCTAAGGCACTGCAGCCGCAGTGACTTTGGCTGCGGAGACGCTGCCGCAATACTAGGGCTTAGGGCGCCGACTTACACCACGCCACGGGCCCAGCACCCCCATCAAGGCGAGTTCGCTTGGCGAATCCGCATCCAGTCAGTCGAGCCGCGTCTACTAGTCGTGTGATCCGAGTGCAGCACGTATTCTCCGCCTGAGCGTCGTGCCAACCGCTTCCATGCTTTTCTTCCCTGACTTCTCAGCCTTCTCGAAGATGGCCATACTCCTCTCTCGCTGAACGTTCCTGGGAATGTCCTTTGTCGCTCCTGGCTCATCCGCAGCTTCAGTCATCCTACGCCTCATCGTCCTCTCTGCCATGGTCAATTCCTCCGATTCCATACTTACGTGCGAAGAACGCGTGATTAAGTCTGGCCGGGAAGTAGTGCTTTCTCTTTACCCAGACCATGCCATCGCCCTTCGTGATGAGCGCAACATCAGTAGGGCCGCCTACTGTTTCATCGCCCGATGACACCCTGCGCTTCAGCGAAGTCAGACTCACCAAAGCCTCAGCCATCTCCGCAAGCTCTTGCTTTGGCAACATCGCAACCACATTCACGATGTCGTTGGCATGGTGCGTTATGCCTATCTCGTCTACCTGCTCTATGAATGACTCTGCGATCTCTGGATATACTTCTTCCGACACTTGCAGCAGGGCCTGCCTCTCGGTCTCCGAATATCGTTCCAAATTCTCTACCAGAAGCTCAGTATATTCACTGAGATGTGACATGATGGACTGGTGGAGATAGTCTCGGTAGCTAGGTTCTATGCCTCGCATAAATTGATGGATCATATCGCTCTGAGCAAGTGGAACTATGAATGCTCGGCTATCCGGCCCCATGGCCGCTTTACCGGCGGTACGCCCTTTCAATACCCCGGAAACAATGCCTTCGACGTCAAATTGAGAATACGAGGGGAACAAGTCCGCTTGTCCGAACCCAGCTATGGCAATACCTGTTGTGATTCCGGTAGGTTGCGCCACCAGATCGTCAACCATGGCGCCAACCGCCTTTCCGGCGATCTCGTGAAGCTGTCTCACCGATTCAGGCTTGAACTCAAACTGAAATATCTCACCAATCAGGGCCGGGCATCTCGTATCCACAATTATCTGCACTCTCTTCGAAAAATCTTCCGGCACGCCTTCGACGTATGATATTCCCTCGGCTCTTTCGCAATATTCGCCTATGATGTCTGTGGTTATTCGATCTTCTAAGTCACGCAATTGCCGACTTGAAATTTCTCCTTCGCTGGCAAGGATTTGACCAATTTCAGCTGGGATTTTGATGTTCATTATTTCTCGAATATCTTCGTAGACAAATCTTATCAGTGATTCAGTGTATTCGGCTTGATGATCTGTACTTACGGAGCTGCATATATCCGTAGTGAAGAATTCGAAGAAGTGCGCAACATGCTCGTCCAAAGTGGGAAAGACACGGTCTCCATATCTGCGTCTATATTCCTTGATGATCACTTCCCAAGGAATTGACATAAACGCGGCGCTACCGAAAACGAGTATGCCAACGGGCGCCATATCCGAGAGGGCAAACAGCTTGTTTTGCGAACCGAAAATCTTCTGGTTGTCACCGGAAGAAGCCGTAACGGCACTATCGGCAGCGAGAGCAACCGCCTCTAGATTCATGATGGCGACTTCGACCGTCACTCTACCTACCCCCGCTGGATGTGACAATCACTGTTGCTATGCCATCCACCATTTCGCGCATGCCCCATGCTATACCACCCACACGCTAGGCGGCGCAAGCTTACGGACGCTCGCTGACCTCCCGGCAGAGAGGCAACCGGTCACCCCACCTGCACCAACCGCCCTTTCACGGCTGCTCCCCTGAGTGTACCCGGCGCTCAGCGCAATCCGCTAGCAGAGGCAGCGATGCCAATCCCACAGGCACAGGCCAGACCAGTCAAGGTGTTCAGCACGGCGGGCGACGGCACGTAGCAAGGCGTCACCATCTCCGCCACCCGTACAGGCTGGTCGCGTATGAATCCACAGCAAGCGTCCGAACCGGCATTGGCTTCGACGATCGAAGAGTCGGTATCTCCATCTTGCCCCCGACTGTCAACTGTACGGAGTGGCTTGCAGCAACTGCCTTGCGCTGCCCCGAGGCTTCACCTCGCAGGGTAAAGGCACGGTGTGATTCCGAAGTACTTGCACGCCCACACGGCGCCCAAGTTCCCGCCCTCCTTTCTTCGAAGAAGCGGCTGACCGATCTGCCAGTGCAGCACCACCATCAGGCAGTGCCGGCCCGACGCGCAGACATCCACCCGGGCGGCCCGAGGCCCACCGCACCACCCGCCTCCCTGTCCAGCAACCATCGCTTGAACTCAAGCGCCCGGCTCCCCCCTCCGTAGCCGCCCAGCCCCCCGTCGCTGGCGACGATCCGGTGGCAGGGCACCAAGAAGGGCATGCGGTTGCGGGCCATGGCCTGGCCCGCGGCGCGGGCTGCTCCCGCGCGCCCGGCGCTGGCGGCCAGCCATGCGTACGTGCGCGTCTGGCCCGGGGGAATCCCCCTGCAGGCCTCCCACGCCCTGCGCGAGAAGTCCGGCACGCCCGAGAGGTCGATCGCCACGCCCGAGAGGTCGAGCGAGCGCCCCGACACGAACTCTCGTAGCGACCCCGCGATGCCCGCAACCGACCCCGGGTCGTGCGCCGCCCCGTCCAGCGCCGGCCCGAGCTCGGCCGCGCACCGGTCAGGCGAGTCGAGCGGCATCGTCGAGCGCACCGCGCCTGCGTCCGACACCACCACGCCGATCCAGCCGGCCCCGGTCTCGAACACGTCGTAGCTGAGACGTCCATCCATGGCTACTCGCCCTCCCTGCCCGCGCCCGGCACGAGGCGCCCGATTGCCCTTGCGACGAGCGCGCGCCTTATCCGCCGCCACGCCCCCTCCAGCCCCTCGTCGTGCGCCGCCGTCCCGGACGCGCCGTACCGGGCGGCGCCGTAGCGCTCGGCTATCAGCCCGCAGTCCGCCGCGACCGCCGGCATCGCCAAGCCCAGGGCCGCGCCGTACTCCGCCGGCGTCTGCGAGGCGGCCCTGCCGAGGCCTGCCACCCGCCCGAGGCCCGCCATCTTCGCATAGGCCCGCTCCCGCGCCGACAGCCCGCGCAGCGCCAGCGCCCACAGCGCGCGCAGCGCCGCCGCCGCGATCAGGGCCGCCCCGAGCACCCCGGCTATCGGCGCCACGACGAAGCGCAGCACGTCGACGCCGCCCCCCCCGCCCTCGAACCCGCCCTCGGTCCCGAGGCCTATCGCAGAGAGCTGGGCGGGGAACGCGAACCCACCGAAGTCCGACTCCTCCTGACCGCCCGGCGAGCCCACGTCCGCCGGCGCCCCGGTCGCCGCGGGCCTGCCTATGCCGCGGGCCGGGTCCGGCCAGGCCGGCGTCGGCTCGAAGTCGATCCACCCGAAGCCCGGGAAGTACGCCTGGACCCAGGCGTGGCTGTCCGAGTCGCGGACGGCGTTGAGGCCCGTGGCCGGGTCGTACTCGCCGGGCGCGTACCCGGCTGCGAGGCGCGCCGGCACCCCGACCGAGCGCAGCATCACAGCCATCGCAGAGGCGAAGTAGTCCGAGTAGCCTGTGCGCGTCTCGAACAGGAAGTGGTCGACGCCGTCGGTGTCCGCCGGCGGCGCCTCTATGTCCTGCGAGTAGGTGAACGACGGCCCCCTGAGGTACTCCTCCAGCGCGCGCGCCCTGTCGACCGGGGTCCTGGCGGTCGCGGTCACGCGCCGGGCGAGCTCGGCGACGCGGTCCGGCAGGTCGGCGGGAAGCTGCAGGTAGTGGTCGGTTATGGCGGCGTCGTACTCGGTCCCGGCGCGCCGAAGGTCGTCGCGCGAGGCGGTCGAGACCAGCGAGACCATCTCGTAGGACTCGCCGGCCGGGACCTCGCGGTCGAACTCGTAGGAGACGATGTCCGGGGCGATCGACTCCTTTCGCTGCAGCCGCAGCCCGGAGATCACGGGCCGGGGCCCGTCCTCCGAGTAAAGGACGTGCGTTACCACCAGGTCGTCGGGCAGCATCCTTGCGACCTCGGACTCGGCGTACCCGGCGGCGGGGTCGGCGAGCGCGGGGCGCAGCCGCGCGGCGAGCTCGCGCACGTCGGCGGGGAGCGCCGCGTCGCGCGAGGGGTCGGCCATGCTCACGTCGAACGAGCGCGGCTCGAGCGCCTCGAGCCTGGCGCCGCGGCTCAGCCACTCCAGGCCCCCGCCGGCGAGCATGCCGGCGGTGTCGAAGCGAAGGCTCAGGCTCTGTGCGACCGCCTCGCGCGAGCGAAGGTCGGCCTGGGCCGGGGCGACCGAGTCCGGGCCCACCTCTATCGGGCGCGTGGCCCCGGCCACCCACCCGCGCGGGGTGTACTCGCTGTAGGTGCGCTGCAGCCAGTACGACGGGTAGTCGGTGTCGGCGGTGAACACCACCTCGCCGTTGAAGTGGATCGAGCCGAGGAACGGCAGGTTGTCGCCGAAGGGCCGGCCGTGGATGTTCTTCTTCGAGGCGACGCCCGTCACCAGCCGCCCGAGCCCCTCCTCGAGGGCCGCGACCGGGGTGCGCGCCTGCGTCCAGACCGTTGCGACCGTGCGGGACACGTACGCGTTCAGCGGGAGCGCGGCCGCCACGGCCAGCAGCGCCGCCGCGACGGCCAGCGCCGCCGCCGCCGTCGCCCAGCCCGAGGCCGCCGAGTACCGGGCCCCCGCCTCGCGCCACTCGATCTCCCGGCGCGCAGCGCCCATCCGAACCATCAGCAGCATCCCGAGCGCGACGAACACGAAGAACGATGCGACCAGCTCGCTCGGAAGGAAGCTGATGTGCGTGAAGAGCGCGAGGCCCCCCAGGATCAGCGCCGGCCACACCTGCCCGCACCGGAAGACGAACCACGAGCCCAGGAAGCCCAGCAGCCAGCCCCCGGCCAGCAGCGCCACCGAGAACGGGAGCAGGTCCGTGCTTATCCCCCCGGAGGTGGCAGCGCCGTACCACTCGGCGAGCCGCGAGGCGGTCTCGGGCCACGCCCCGAGCGGCGATGCGGTCTCGGCCAGCCGCGTCGCCTGCCAGAACACGACGAGTGCCCCGAGCGCGAGGCCCGCCGCGATCGACGCGGGCCAGGGCCACCTCGCGCGCCCGAGCGCGAGGCCCGCCGCGGTCGCGCCCAGGACCACCCAGACCATACCCGGAGTCTCGGTCCACTCTGCGCGCTGGATCGTCACGCCGACGGTGAGCACGAGGCCGCACAGCACGGCGAGCGTGGCCCACCCGTAGCGCGGCTCGAGCCGCGCGAGCGCCGCCGCGCTAGGCAACGGCGCCCACCCCCCGCGCCGCCGAGGCGGCCGGGCTCAGCGGCGCCGCGAGCGCCGCCGGGATGTGGTCGGCGGCGCCCACCACGTAGACCGGGACGCCGGCGCCGTGCAGGGCGGGAAGGGCGTCCGCCGAGTCCAGGAACCCGCCGAAAGAGCGCCCGTCGATCAGCACCGCTGCGACCCTCACGCGCCGGCCCGCAAGGTGCGCGAGCGCCTGCGCCCACTCGGGGCGCGGCGACGCCGTGACGACCACCAGCGTCGCGTTGCGGTCCCACAGCGCCTCGTCTGCGGCCAGCGCGTCCGCGATCGGCGCGGCGCCGCCGGCCTCGCTGACCGCCAGGCACGCTAGCACGCGGTCCATCTGCCCCGGGCCGGCGTCGGCCTCTGCGACGAGGCGCTCGGTCCCGTAGGCGACCAGGCCCACCGGGACGGACGAGGCTATGAAGTGCGCGGCAAGCGAGGCGGCGACGCTGACCGCGCACTCGTCGGTGCTCAGCTCGCCGGCGCCCGCCTGCACGTCGCGGTGCAGGTCCACGGCCACCCAGACCTCGGCGGCCCGGCCCTCGTCGAACTCCTTTGACATCAGCCGCCCGAGCCGCGCGGTGCTGTTCCAGTGCACGCGGCCCAGCCCGTCCCCCGGCGCGTACTCGCGCACGGTCGAGGCGTGCGGGGTCAGGTCCGGGGTCCTTCGCCGAAGCGACACCCCGCCCGACAGGTCGGCGGCGGGGAGCGAGAAGCCGGGCAACTCGTGCGCCCTAGGGTAGACGACCACAGACCCCGGGCAAGGGAAGGTGCGCTCGCGGCGGAACAGCCCGAACGGGTCGGTGCTGCGCGCGACCACCGGCCCCATCTCGTACGCGCCGCGCCGTAGCGCCGTCCCCTCCGGGCGCCACTCGGCGGCCGAGCGCGGGCCGATCGCCATCGCCGAGGCCGTCGCAAGGCCCGGCAGCTCGGTCAGGTCCTCGACCTCCATCATCGGGCGGGGGAGGGCCGAGTCGTTGCTTACGACGATGCGCTCCGCGACCCGGTCGCCCGCGGTGACGCGCGCCGCCGGGCGCTCGACGGCGACCGAGAGCGAGCGCAGGCTGAGCATCGACCAGGCCAGGGCGGCCGCCATCACCAGGGCGAAGACGTAGGCGAGGCGGTAGAAGAGCCCGAGGCCGGTCGCCATGCCCGTTATCAGCGCGGCGGCGATCAGCGCCGCCACGAGGTACGAGCGCCCCAGGACGACGAGCCGCACCGAGCGGGCCGCTAGCGGCCGGCCAGGCCGCCGGCGCGCGCGCCGGGCACGGCGAGCGAGCCCACGATGCGCGCGACCACGTCCGTCCCGCCGGTCCCCCTCATGCGCGCGGCCGCAGAGACGATCATGCGGTGGCCGAGCACAGGGCCGGCCAGCTCCTTTACGTCGTCGGGGAGCACGAAGTCCCGCCCGCGCAGAAGCGCGAGCGCCTGCCCGGCGCGGAACAGCGAGATCGAGCCGCGGGGCGAGGACCCGAGGCCGACGTCGGCGTCGTCGCGGGTCGCGCCGACGATCGAGACGACGTACTCGCGCACCAGGTCGTCGACGAACACCCCGCGCGCAGCGTCCTGCATCGCCACGACGTCAGCGGGCCCGGCGACGGCCCCGAGCGAGTCTATGGGGTGTGCGGCGCGCTGGTCGCCGACGATCCGCGCCTCCTCTGCGGGCGACGGGTAGCCCAGGGAGATCCGGAGCAGGAAGCGGTCTAGCTGGGCCTCTGGGAGCGGGAAGGTGCCCTCGTACTCTATGGGGTTCTGCGTGGCGATGACCGTGAACGGGCGCGGCAGGGGGCGGGTCTCGCCCTCGACCGTTACCTGGCGCTCCTCCATCGCCTCGAGCAGTGCGGACTGGGTCTTGGGCGTGGCGCGGTTGATCTCGTCTGCGAGGACGATCTGGGAGATGATCGGGCCGGGCTTGAACTCGAACTCCGCGGTCTTCTGGTTGAAGACCGAGACGCCGGTGACGTCGCTGGGCAGGAGGTCCGGGGTGAACTGGATGCGGCTGAAGGCGGTCCCGGCCGAGCGCGCGAGGCTGCGGGCTAGCATGGTCTTCCCGACGCCGGGCACGTCCTCTATGAGCACGTGTCCCTGGCACATCAGCGCGACCAGGGCGTGCTCGACGGCCCGGTCCTTGCCGACGATCACGCGCCTGACGTTCTCGGCTATGCGCCCGGCCACGTCCCGGGCGAGCTCAAGGTCCGACATCGGCCCTCCCCCGCGCCGCTCGCCGGCCGCTGCGGGCCCGGCGGCGGCGTACATGATAGCGCCAGGCGGGGCCGGGCGGTGGCCCGCGCGGCGGCGGCGCGGTGGGCACGGCGCGCGCGCGGCGCGGCGGACGGGCCGGGAAGGGCCCCGCGGGGCGGGGCGCCGGGGGCGCAAGACGCCGGGCCCGGCTTGTGTTATGTTTGCGGGCAGATGTGCCGGGCCCCGCGGACCGTCGCACGGTTGGCCGTTGGACTGCGCCGAGCGTGTTTTGGTAAGCTAAGACCGGCTGTTCTAGAACAAATCCGAATCTCGGGAGATGACCGGATGTCGATGACCTTCGTTCGCAAGCATGTTGTCCTCGCGATCCTCGTGATCGCGGGCGCGCTCCTGTTCGCCGCGTGCGCCGGTGAGTCCGGCCCGCAGGGCGCGCAGGGGCCGAAGGGGGACACCGGTCCGTCCGGTCCCCAGGGCCTCCAGGGCCCGCCGGGCGAGCCCGGCGCGGCCGGCGCCCCCGGAGCGACGGGCGCCACCGGCCCCAAGGGCGATAAGGGCGAGAGGGGAGAGCCGGGAGCCACCGGCGCCCAGGGCCTGCGCGGCGCGCAGGGCCTGCAGGGCGCGACCGGCGAGCGCGGCGCGCAGGGCCCGATGGGCCCCGAGGGTCCCAGGGGCGAGACGGGCGATCCCGGCGGCCCGCAGGGACCGGCGGGCCCCGTTGGTCCGGCCGGACCCGAGGGACCCGAGGGCCCGGTGGGACCGATAGGCCCCAAGGGCGACAAGGGCGACCCCGGCGGCCCGCAGGGCCCGCAGGGAGCGCAGGGCCCGGTCGGCCCCCAGGGCCCGATCGGCGAGCGCGGCCAGCAGGGCGACCGCGGACCGCAGGGTCCGCAGGGTCCGCAGGGCGGCGTCGGGCCGCAGGGCCCGCCGGGACCCGAGGGCCCCGCGGGGCTCAGGGGCGAGTCCGGGCCGCAGGGTCCGCCGGGACCGGAGGGTCCGGCGGGACCGGCCGGTCCGCAGGGCACCCCCGGCCAGAGGGGCCTGGTGGGACCGCAGGGTGAGGCCGGACCGCACGGTCCGCAGGGCATCCGAGGCCCGGCCGGCATCAGCGAGGCCGAGATCCAGATAGTGATCAGCCAGGCCAACAGCGACGACAAGATCGTCTCCGCCCGCTGCCCGGACGGCAAGGTCGCGGTCGGCGGCGGCGCCCGCATCATGGCGGCCGCCACCAGCGCGAACGACGCGATCCCGCACGGCGTGGCGCTGGTCGCCTCCTACCCGACGGCGCTCTCCGGCGAGCCGACGGCGGAGTGGACGGCGGTGGCCCGCGAGCTGAGCCCGGTCAGCGAGAGCTGGCGCCTCAGCGTCAACGTGGTCTGCGCCAAGGCGGCCGACTAGCCCGCCCGGCGCACCAGGTCAAGGCACACCAGGAGGGGGCCGGCGCGAGCCGGCCCCCTCTCTCTTTGCCCGCGGCTCTAGGGCGCGGGGCGCGGGGTGACGACCACCCCGACCTCGAGGCCCTGGGAGGCGCCCCCCCGAAACACCCCGCGCGTCGGGGCGACGTCGCGGTAGTCGCGGCCGACCGCGACGCGCACGTGCCGCTCGCCCGCGACGGCGCGGTTGGCGGGGTCGAGGCCGACCCACCCGACGCCGGGGACCAGGCACTCGACCCAGGCGTGGGAGGCGCGGGCGCGCGCGGGCGCGCCCTCCCCGTCGACGACGTACAGGTACCCGGAGACGTACCGGGCGGGCAGGCCCCACGAGCGCGAGATCGCGATCATCACGTGGGCGTAGTCCTGGCACACCCCCCGGCCCGTGCCCAGCACGTCCTCGATCGGCGAGGCCGCCGTCGTCGCGCCCGGAACGAACTCGAACGCATCCGAGAGCGCCGCCGACAGCCCGAGCGCAGCGCGCAGCGGGTCGCCCGCAGGCTCGGCGAGGCCGCGCAGGCGCATGAAGTCGGCGAGGGCCGGCGACGGGCGGGCGATCGCGCTGGGGCGTGAGAAGTCCCACTCCCGGGCCGAGAGGCGGCGCGCCTCGGCCCAGGCGCCGGGCGCCAGCGAGCCCGGCAGGGCGGGCGCCGGGGCGGGGGCGACGGCGGAGCGCGCGACGACGCGCAGGGCCGCGTGCCGGCGGTGTATGGTCGCGACGTGCCTCGCGTTGCCGAACCAGTCGGTCTCGGCGCTTATCGCCGCGGGCGGGTCGGTCTCGATCTCGAAGCCGAGCAACCGCTGGCCGGCGTCCTCCCTGGGCCTCATGCACAGGGCCATCACGGCGCCGCTGACCGGCGAGCCGTAGGCGAAGGCCGTGACGTGCTCGACGTCGTAGACCGCGGGCGCCCTCACGGCCCGCCCGCCCGCCGCCGCCGGCCGCCGCCGGCCCTCGAGCGCTCGCATGCGCGGACCCACTCGGCGGGGGTCGCGGCCCCGACCGCGCCCTCGATCAGGTCCAGCGGCAGGTCGTCGAGGGAGCGCAGCCGCAGGCACGCCCGGCCCATGTCCAGCCTCCTCCCGCTGGCGCGGTAGGCCTCCTCGAAGGCGCGCCTCGCGCCGGGGTCGGCGTAGAGGCCCATCAGGTGGACCGAGACGTACCGGCTCTCCGAGGCGAGCGCCGCGTACATCAGCGGGCGCCCGTTGTAGGTGTCGCGGCACAGCTCGAGCGGGACGACGTAGGCGATCATCCCGAAGTCCATCACCTCCGCGTACCCTTCGGGGAGGCCGCGCAGGATGGCCTCGCGGATCGCCGAGACGGCGCGGCGCCGCTCGGGACCGAGCTCATCGAGGTACTCGCCGGGCGTCCGGGCCGCGCTCTTCAAGCCGTGTCCCCCTACCTCTCGGATGCGCGGGCGGCGCGGGCGGTGCCTTCCATCAGTCTATAGACTGCCCGGCGCGCCGACCTGCGCCGCCGCCGACAATTGGTATACGATAGCAGATCGACGGGGGGACCGGGCCGGGCGACGCGCGGTCCGCGGTGGTGGTCGGCCAGCCCGCGGCCCACCTTCCCCCGGGACGGATATGAATCGCGGCGCCGGCGCACCTCGACCGGCCGCAGCCACAAGTTGCCACAAGTTAAGGAGGCCCAAGTGACCCGAGGCAAGCACCGCTCAGCGACGATACTGGCCGTCTCCGTGCTGGCGGCGGTGGCGTTCCTTGTAGCGATTCAGACGGACGGCGTCTCCGCCGACGAACACGATGACGCGCCCGCGCCGGCGGCCGCGATCGCCCAGGGCTACGACTGGGTCAACCAGAACGCGGTGCTGGACATCCTCTTCCTCGAGCTGACGGGCGTGCCCTGGGGCCAGACGGCCGCGACGGACGATGGCGACGGCGGCGCGGATGCCGACGACGAGCTCACCGAGGAGGGCATGGACGGCGACGCGGACGGGGCCTCCGAGGACGGGGACGCGGGGTCCGATGACGACGCTGGCGACGAGATGACCGAGGCCGACGGTCCGCGCTGCTACACCATAGCGTGGGTGGGCGGGCTCTGGTCGATCCTGGTCGAGGTGCCCTGCCCGTAGCCCGAGCGCAGCACTCCCGGCGGGCGGGGACTGGTAGGTCGCCCCGCCCGCCCGGGCCGCCCGGCATGCGTCCGGGCCCGCCCCGGCCCGGATCGCGCGGCCGCCCCCACGGCGCCTGCCCTCCCCCGCCCCAGTCCGCGCCGCCCGCCTCTCCGCACGAGCCCGCGGGCCCCTCCCGCCGCACGCAGGGGTAGCGGGGCGGTGCGGCTTTTCGAGAGCAACTTTGCAAAGGGCATGGTCGCGCTGGCGGCGCTCGTCGCAGCGGCCGTGTCCGGGTACATGGTGATCGAGGGGTGGTCGCTGCTTGACGCCGCCTACATGACCATCGTCACCTTCACCACGGTCGGGTACGAGGAGGTGCACCCGCTGTCTTCGGCCGGACGGGTGTTCACCATGGCGCTGATGGTGGTGGGGGTGGCGGTGATGCTGTACATCCTCTCGACGGTGGTGCAGCTGATCGTGGCGCAGGAGGTGCTGCGCACCCTGGTACGGAGGCACAGAATGAGAACGCGCCTTGGGGGCCTGAGGGGCCACTACATCGTGTGCGGCTACGGACGCGTCGGCAGGGCGGTCGCCCGGACGCTGGCGGAGGGGTCGGCCGGGCTGGTCGTGATCGACAGCGACGAGGCGGCCGCGGCCGACGTCGAGGAGGACGGGATGCTGTGCGTGCGCGGCGACTCGGCAGCCGACTCCAAGCTGATCGAGGCGCACGTGGAGACGGCTCGGGGGCTGGTCGCGGCGACGGGCAGCGACAGCCAGAACGTCTACGTCATCCTCTCTGCCCGCAACCTGAACCCCGACCTGCACATAGTCGCCCGCGCCTCATACCCGGGCGCCGAGGACAAGCTGCGGCGGGCGGGTGCGGACGAGGTGTTCATGCCCTACGAGATAGGGGGCAGGCGCATGGCGCTCTCGGTCATGGAGATGTCGCGGTAGGACCGCGGCTTCGTATGGCCCAAGGCGCCGACCCGCGTCACCGCACGGAGGCGTCCGGCGGTTCCCGGCCCATAGGGAGGTTAGCGTCCATCATGACGAACGTCACTCCGCCCGCGTATTCTGACCTTCCGATTCCTCCGGGCGAGATTCTCGCGGAAGAGTTGGAGGCCCGCGGCATCGACCACGACGACATGGCGGCCCGGATCGACTGGCCCCTGCGAGACGTGAGCGAAGTCATCGCGGCGAGGAGGCCGATCAGCCCGGAGATGGCGCTCGGGCTGGGCAGGGTGCTGGGGACCGGTCCTGAGCTGTGGACCAACCTCGAGTCCCGCTACCGCGAGACGCTGTCTCGAAGGCGGCACCGCGACCTTCGGCCGGACGAGCGCCCCGCCGGCAACGCCAGCGCCATCGACGAATAGGGTTCAACGGGGCTCTGCGGCGGCGGCGGTGGTGACAGCGGTCCAGCGAGACGGCTGGAGACCGGTGCCGACCCGCAAAGGCCACCGAAGCTAAGCTTCGTCATCGCGGGCCATACGTGCGAGGACATAGCCAAGGGCACCTGGTTGAGCATACTGACGCAGGCGGGGCTAAGGGAGAGGAGCAGATGAAACTACAGTACGCCGTGGTGTACGAGCGGACTCTTAGCAACTACAGCGCCTATCCGCCCGACCTGCCCGGTTGCGTCAGCACCGGAAAGACGTGGGAAGACATCCAGGAGATGATCCAAGAGGCCATCGCGCTGCATATAGAGGCGACTCTCGAGGAAGGCCTGCCCTTCCCGGAGCCAAGGATGTCGGTCGAAGAAGCCATGGACCATCACAGCCGGCTCCTGGCCGATGGTGAGGGCGAGCTTGCGGCCGAGTACGGCGACCGGACGGCCACGGTCTCGACCACCTTTCACCTGGTCGAGGTGGAGTTCGCCGCCCCGGACCCCGTCAGGACGGGTTGATCGCGAGCCGGCGCCGCTCGAGACCGCCGACGCGCATGGACTGGTTCACGCGCGCCCGATGCCCGTGCACCTCCCGGCGCCACACCTCTCCGAGCCAACATCGAGAAGATGAAGGCCAAGTGGGTTCGGTCTCATTCCAACGGCTCGATCTCTCCGGGCAGTTCCATAGGCTGCGCTCGATCCCAAGCTCGCTGAAGTTCGTCTTGGTGAAGAGAAGCCCCTTCGATGACGGGGCCGCGGGCGCGTGGAGGGAGCCGGCCTCCCAACATGGAGAGGCTGCCGACATCTATCTGAGCCCTTTGTCCACTTTAGGCGGCGTGAAAGTGGGGCGGGTCGTGTATCCCTGAAGTGGATACCTGTGGGGATGCCGTAGAACCGGCAGAGCTCAGGCATCTTGCATCTTGAACCGCACACCTGGCATCGCGTCTTCGACGGGCTTGCCTGTGAGATCCATGTACAAGGCTTCCGGGCAGATGTCGATCTCATCGCCCCACGCTATGGCGCTCGTCGGCGCTATGTACGCCCCTTCGAAGCATCCTAGAACTTCCCATGCTCGGAACACGCCCCTGCCGGTCAGGTCGGACGGGTCGATCTCTCCCGCAAACCCGTCGGAGAATTCGATCGATATCCTGTATCCTGGCCGGGGCTGCACCCTAGTTGGTCGAGTCATTGCGAATCCTCCATCCCTGCCAATCCCGCCCCGGGCGACCACTAGTGTACTGTCTCAAGAACAGCTCTACAACGGCCGACTTTTTCCAGGATGGACTCGACCGATGCCGTCCACACGAAGGGTTTGGGGGCGCTGTTGTAGGCGTCTAGGAACTCTTGGATGGCCGTCTCCAGTTCGGCGACGCTGTGGAAGGCGCCTCGCCGCAGCCGCTTCTCGCTCAGTTCCCGAAACCACCGTTCGACCAGGTTGAGCCACGAGGAGCCGGTGGGGGTGAGGTGGAGCTTGAACCGGGGATGAGCGGCGAGCCAGGTCTGGACGGCCTTGTGAGTGTGGGTCCCGTAGTTGTCGACGACGAGGTGCAGGTCGAGGTCCGGGGGGAACTGGCGGTCCAGCTGGCGTAGGAACTTGAGGAACTCCTGGTGGCGGTGGCGGGGAAGGCACTGGCCGAAGATGGTCCCCTCGATGAGGTTGAGCGCGGCGAAGAGCGTCGTCGTGCCGTTGCGCTTGTAGTCGTGGGTCATCGTGCCGGCCCGCCCCCTCTTGAGCGGAAGGCCCGGCTGGGTGCGGTCAAACGCCTGGATCTGGCTCTTCTCGTCGACGCAGAGCACGATCCCCTTGTCGGGCGGGTTGAGATAGAGACCGACCACGTCGGTCAGCTTCTCGACGAACCGGGGATCGCCGGAGAGCTTGAACGTGCGCGTCTGGTGAGGCTTGAGGCCGTGCACATCCCAGATGCGCTGCACGGTGGAGGCGCTCACTCCCTGGGCCTTCGCCATGGTGCGGCAGCTCCAGTGAGTCCCGCCCGGCGGCGTGGTGTGCAGCGTGGCCTCTACGATGCTCTTGATCTTCTCGGCGGTAATGGACGGCTTGCGGCCGCGGCCCGGCGCCGTCCTGGTGAGGGCCACAGGGCCTCCGGCCGCGAACCGGCGGCGCCAGGCGATCACGGTGGTCCTGGTCACCTCGAGGACGGAGGCGATCCGGTTGTTGGAAACCCCGTCGGCGGCCATGAGAACGATGCGGGCGCGCCTGGCAACGCCTTGCGGCGTGCTCCCGGCACGTACCCAACGCTCAAGCGTGTCTCGCTGCTCGGGGGAGATCGGCAGGGGGCTGGCTTTGGTCCACATGCCCGATATCAAACCACATGCAAATCATATTGTCGATGCATTTGGAAAACAGTGCACTAGACCTGTTCCGGTCGAACGTGGATAGACCTCAGATGGCCGCGGGGTGGATCAATTCTAAGTTGCTATTGACAGTGCGCCACATCCATGCCCAGCGCGCGGATTTTTCGGATCCGACCTAGCTTCGGGTCGGCGACACCCTGGTCCGGGTCGACGGTGCAGGCGCTTGCGTGCTGAAAGACCCGCTGGCCCTGGCTCCTGCCCACGTAGAAGGTCTCGCCGCTGCGCGGATCGATCAGCCGATAGACGTAATGGTCCAGTGCATTAACGACCTCCTGTGGAAAAGCTACCGAGTCCATGACGCTCAGCCTCCCGTAGCCGTGACCGCTCAAGCCCGGTGAGGGCGGTTGCCGTTCCCGACCCCTTCCGGGCCGCACCGCGGCCGCGCCGCCCACCCGCGGGCTAGAGGGCGACCTCAATGAATCCCGGCCGCGAAGGAAGGACAGCGTCGGCCTCCACCGAATCTGCGCCTAAAGGCAGGCGGTATCCCCGCTCGTGGTACGTCCGGATCGTCGCCTCCGCGACGCTGTTGAGAGTCTCGATAGCCTCGCCGGGCGTGTCTTCCCGAGCTACGCAGTTCGGGAAGCAGGGCGTCTCTGCAAGGTACCTGTCCGGCTCGGTCGACTCCGATGGAGCATGCAGGGCGTATGGGAGCCTGTAGCGCCTCTCGCCGGCGGTCACGGCTGCGGCTCTACGGACAATGTGCACCGAACGCCAGGCCCGTTCACGCACCCTACTGAAGCCAGCATCCCCCATCTCCCTCAGACCGATCAGGACGGATCGTCCACCTCTAGCCCCCGCGGACCGCCGGCATTCCGCGGGCACCCGTCCACATTCGACATCCTACCACCGCCCCGTGGCTCGGAGGTCGGCTACGGCGGCGTACCCTGCGAACCAGATCTCACCCGGGCCACCGAGCGACTGCGAGGGGACCCGCCCCCCCTCATCCCGCGCGATGTGGCTCGATTCCATGCGCCTCCCCGACGATGAGATGCAACTCCGCCCCGCCTGCAGCGGTGGCAGGAGTGCACAGCGGCCCGGGCGGGCCATGCGATCCCGCGCGGGACACTTTACTCCCAGATAGGAGCCCATCGTCGCGGTCAGCGCCTCGGCCTGGACGCGCGTCAGGCAGACAGCCTCAGGAGCTCCCGCGGCACGTATCGATCGCCTCCGGCTCCCGCGGGCGAGCTCGGTGGGGACGCAGGCGTCGCGACCGAACCGGCGCCCTCATAGGGCGACCCTTCGGCAGGACGGTCGTCCGCTCAATGCCGCTACACCCTGGGAGGTTGAGCCGCCGCCCGAGAAGGCCCTTCACTCTGTAGTAGTTGATGTCGCGGTTGAGGATCCTTCTCTTAGCTGGCATCCACTTTCAGTGACGCATAGTCGGACTCGTAGAGTTTCTGATTGGCCTCTATCTCAAGGCGCTGCAGGCAGTAGAGTCGCCAGATATCCTGCCACAGTTCGTCCTCCTGACTTAGGTACTTGACCTTAAGTCCGATCGTGGGATCCTTGGCGTCCTCCCACGAGATCATCTGCGAATGCGAGAGCCATCGCCGGGTATCCAGAAGCCTCTGTACGGTCAGCGTATTATTGCCTCCATTGCGGAACATTCCACACAGCAATAGACTCTCAGCCGACTGGCGAGCACGGGCCATGACCGCCCGGCATAGGTTCACCGTCTGTGGATCGACCTTGTCAAGCATGATCTTTGCCGCGTCATTGTCGGGCTGTTCCACCACCGTCCTATAGTGTTCGTCATACGCATCCAGGTAATTCTGCACCGACTGCCATATGACAGTGCCCTGGGCATCGGCAAAGGGCATTTGAGGGTCGATCGGCCCGAGCTCTGAGGTATCGCTCATCAAGACGATGTCGGCGCCAAGGACCATGACAGTCCCGGCACTCTTGGCGAGTTCGGGGACGATGATGCGCAGCTGTCCGTTTCCAACCTTGCTTCTGACCAGGCGAATGAGCTTCTCAGCGGCATCAACACTCCCTCCGTTGGTATGGAGCATCATGTCGATGTTCTCTCCGTCCTCGGCCTTGTGCAGCAGATCCACGAAGGGCATGGTGTCATCCGGGCTGATCATGCATTCCAGCCTGTTGCCAGCGATGTAGCAAATCAGGCGACGCCCGGTGCGGGCTTGAATCTGTCTGATGATGTCCTGGCGCTGGTAGCGCTCAGAATTGAACGCCCTAAAGAGCGGCGTCCTAGCGTCGGGCACCGAGGCACCACCGGGATCAGGCTCCGGTTGCCCTGGAGGATACTCGGGCGACCCGCCCGCGAATTGCTGCTGACCCATCAGTTGATCCTCCTACCTGCAAATGCCCACCTGATTCGCCCCCGGCGGAGCACAAAGTGGCATTGGCGGTCAGATGCGATGTCGTCGATGCTGGGCCGGATCGTGAGCGGCCTGACGGACTCTATGGTCCAGACGGGTCTGCGGGACCTGTCGAGGTTGATCATCAGCCTATGTCCTCTTCGACAGGGACAGTCGAGAGCGGCCCAAGCCGGGGCACCCTCGGTACCGACCAGTATCACTCCCTTGGTCGGCAACTCGCCGGGCACCTCATCGGCCGCCCCGACGCGTCCCACGATGCACCACGGACGCCACGGCAGGGCCAGGGATCGCCACCAGGAAAGCAGCGTCCTCATTACGGCCATGTCTGCTCCAGGAAGGGAGATGTCTCCCCGATTCCGAGCTTGCCCCCGTCCGGGTGGCAGTAGTGCCCGTCACCTGGGCGTTGGTCGTTGAACGACAGTTCGCGATCGTGCATTCGCAGCAGGAGTTCGCTGGGCACGGGCTCGGGGCCGTAGTGAACAAGTCGCTCGAGGAGTTCCGAGACGGCCGCGGCGGCGACCTGCGTGGTGAACGCGACCACGGCGGGCTCCACGCCCGCCAGGGCCGGCGCATAGCCCTCGTCGACCAGGCGGGAGTGCTGCTCGGGAGCCATCGTCTCTGCGGCCGCACGCCGCAGGTCGACGCGGTTGCGGCAGACAAGGCACGCAGCGCCGGGAGCAAGCAGGGTGACCCGCCCGTCAATCCCGACCAGCTTCCCTCCGTCGTCGCTGCTCAGCAGCACGCCGCAGTCGATGACGGGGGTCAGCAGGTAGGAGGCGAGCCTGGATAGGACGAGCCTCCCCGCGTTGTCATCCGTGCATCCGAAGACCACGTCGGCGTCGATCAGCATCCTTGCCGTGCGCTCCCGCGTGATCTTGGTCTGCGAGGTCACTACGGAGGCATCCGGCGCTATCCTGCCTACGTGAGCTGCGGCCAACTCGACCTTCGGCCTGCCGACGTCCTCCGGGAAGGCTCCGTACACGCGGGTGAGATTGCTCGCCGTCAGCGTCTTGGGATCGATCAGGATGAAGCTTCTCACGCCCAACCGCACCAGTTGCTCGATGACGGCCGAGCCCGTGCCGCCGCAGCCGACGACGGCCACGGTCAGGTCCGCGAGCACCTGCTGAATCCTGCCTCCAAAGGCACGAACGTGACGGTCGAACTGGTCGGACGGGGGCGCCGACTCGTGGAGCCAGTTCCGCTCGAGCCGGAAGCGAAGCCCGGTGACCCACATGCGATCGATGTCGGACCTTCGACTTTCAGACTCGACATGTCCAGAGAAGCAGAAGTCACCCCCCGTCTTGGATACGACCACCGCCCCGTACAGAGGGCTTGCAGAGCGGAGGCGGAACAGATCGCACAGCTCCCGGTCCACTATCTCGTCATACTTGCTGGGGCGGGGCGACGACTTGCGTCCCGGGTGGGTGTGCAGCCAGATCGGCACCGCACCGTCCGCCTCTGCGGCGGCGAGGGCGGAGACGTAGCCGTGGGAAGGTATGCTCAGCGTCTTGGCGCTGCGTACCCGGTAGGCCTCATCCGGCACCCAATGCATGTCGCGGCCGAGCAGGCGCAGGTTGCGCCGGTCCGTTTCAACGGGCCGGGCGAGCAGGACGCCCGCGCTCTCGATGTCCGCCGAGGCCGCCTCAAGCAGCTGGTCCGCGATGCGCTGCGGCAACGCCAGCGTCACCGTCACCCGGCACCTCCCGCACCGCGTTCCAGATCCTGGCGGATCAGGGCGAGGTAGCTCTCCAGGCAGTCCAGGCCCGACTTCCACTGCTCCCCGCCGAAGTGGCGCGACCAGCGCTGCCATGTGCGTCCCAGATGGTGTTCCTGCACGTCCGTGTTGGGAAGCGGCCTGCCATCGGCCCTGCGGACCTCAGGGTCGAACCACCACATGTCGGGGGGCACGTCCGGGTAGCCGGGGCTCAGCCGGACCAGGAGGTCCGCCTCGGCCTGATCGAGTCCCTCCGGGAGCTGCCACCGCGGCATGACGACGCACGTCATTCCCGATTCGACAGCCACGTCGTGGGCAATGCCCCGCTCGTTGAGGAACGCGATGTCAGCTTCCGGCAGGTCCATGTCGCCCTCCCCCTAGCCGGCGGCGCCGGTGCCGGGATTTATGGTGTTGGGCGCGGTGAAGAAGCGCATGCCGTCGGCTATCGATATCCGGTCGTCGTCCTCGATCTTCCGGTCCGGGCGGCCGGGGATGATCTGGAACAGGTCCCTGTTGGGCGGGACCGGCGGCGTCGGGACGCGGCGCAGGTCGGCGCCGGTCATGGGGTTCTCCCTTACGGCGTAGCGCTTTCGGTCGATCTGGATGGTGTAGGACTGTACATCCTCGGGCCTGTCGCGATCCGGCACGCGATCCGAGGGCACGTCCGGTCCGTGCCTGTAGTCTTGACTGTCGGTAACCATGGCAATCCTCCCTAAGGTTCGCGAGGTCTGGCTTTCGAGATTGCAAGATACCACGATACCAAACAAGTTGACAACCACGAGCCCAATCCATACAGTGCCGCCATGAAGAGGGTCAAGGCAATGACCATTCGCCTGCCCGCCGACCAAGCGGAGGAACTGGACATGGTCGCGGCCGTCGATGGTCAACCGGTCTCTCAGGTGATCCGAGTGGCCATCGCTGGCCACATCAAGGAACGCAAGCGGGACGGCGCGTTTCAGGACAGCCTCCGCCGCCGGATTGATCGCGCCCGGCTGATGCTGTCCAACGAGCGGTAGGACGCGGCGGGTACCGCAGCCCGCCGGCGGCGGCGCGGTGAATCGCGGTCCCTAGATCCCGAGGCCATCCGCGGCGGCTGCCGTCCATGCGTACGGCCATTCCTTGCCACGGCATTCGCTGCCGGCACATGGCCCACCTTGGTCTCGTCGGGGGTGATTTCGATCCGAGCCAGCCCGGCGTCGCCGGCCAGGGAAAATGAGCTACACCATCTACAAGAACAGGGTCCACAGGTACGCGGCCGTGCACAGGGGGGACTGTTCGCGGCTCCGGATCCATGGTGGCGTGAGCCGAACCGTACCTCCAACCGGGGAATACCTCGAGGGCATGGCCACGTTCCGCGATGCCCGTCGCGCGGCCGCGGCGACAGGTTGGACGGTTCGCATCTGCAGCTACTGCGGTCCCTGACCAAGGCGGCTGTAGGTTGGCCGCCGGTGTCAACGCCGGCTGGCGATCGGCGTCCCTCGTGACCGGCCTGAACCGGCCCACCCCGAGCGGCTCTGCCAACGTCTGCATGGAGGGTTGCGGCCTCAGGGGCAGGCGCCTGACAGGTCGGTTCGTCCACCAAGCCCCGGTCAATATTGACAGACCCTGGCTAGCCGAGGGGTGGGTCAATTTTAAGTTGCTATTGACACCGCTACGGGGGCGCGGGCCGTGCCCTCGGATGGGACCGCTTCCATAGCGCCCTTCCCACCGCCTCGGCGCCCTGGCCGGACCAGGGAGCACGTGCCTCGGGGCGCCGCTCGCGCCTGAAAGGCCTCGCCCGGGCAGAGGGGCGGTTCGGCGGCGACCCCTCCGCGGACGGCGCGCCCTAGATCACCCCCATGCGCCGGAGGTTTCTGAAGAACCTGGCCACGCTCTCCAGTTCCTTGAGCTCCTCTGGCGAGAGCCCGTCGGGATTGAAGTGCATGACCCCGTTGCGCATCCTCCTCACGCGGTCCAGCATGTCGACGAAATTCCCGCGGTCGAGGTTGAGGCGAAGGCTGTCCCACAGGTCTGGATTGCCCAGCAGCATGCAATACCCGCCGAGGGTGAGGTCGGCGGGCCCGGACACCGGCCTGCCCCCCTTCGGGTCTGGCAGGGCCGCCCTGATCTGCTCGGCGCTGAACCTCCTGTGCACGAGGGCACGCAGGTATCCCTCCACCTCCCCGATGATCATGAACGGGCCGGCGAGCTGCGTGAACTGCTCGGCGATGTCGCTCCAGGTGACGATGCCGCATATCTCCCGGGCCCTGCCCCTGACCAGCACGTAGCCGTGCTGCCGGATGACCCCCACAGCGTCGAGCAGCGGCGCGTCGATTCCCACCTCCTGCCAGGTGGTGTCCATGCACTGGCGCACGAGGTCGGCGTCGCCGCCCAACGACAGCCTGGATCCGATCGACCTCCAGCTGATGACCCCCTTGACGTCGCGGCTGTTGGGCATCACCGGCAGTTGCGAAAAGTCGTTCATGTGCATGAGGGTCGTGGCGGCGCGCAGGGGAGCGTCGGGGGCTGTGGCGGTCGGCTCTCGGTTCGCCGCGTCCATCCCCCCGACCCGGACGGTCGGATCGGGCGGTTCGTCCGGGACCGGGCTGTCCTCTACCGTCTCCGGGTTGAGGGAGATGGCGATCGTCTCGTCGATCCAGGCACGGTCGAACTCCGGAACTGTCCGCAGGTCCAGCTTGTCCAGCGTGCGCCTGATCCTGTCGTTTATCAGGCTTCCTCGCCTGCCGTACCCGAACCAGCTGAGCAGTTCGCGGACCGTGACGTGCTCGGATCTGAGGGCCGCCCCCCGCTCGACCTCCTTCTTCATCCGCTCGGCCAGCGCCTTCAGACGTTCAAGGGGTTCCATAGTGCCTCCCACTGCCCGCCCATACGGACGGGGAATCATGACAAGGCGGGCGCCCGGAGCCGGTATCGCGCGGATGGCCTCGCCGCTGGCCCGGCCTCCCGTCCCCCTGCGCCCGAGCCGGGCGGGCGGCTTGCGGACCGTCGCGCGCTCTGGGCCGGAGCCGATGCCTTGGTCGACCGCCCTCTTCACCCGCGTCGCCGGATCCTTCGGCCGTTCGCGTGCCTCCCAATCGGCGACGGTTCAAACCCGCCCGAACGGGCGGGTCCGGCAGGCTTCGAGGGACACCGCCCGGCCCGTCTGGGGAACCGTCGGACGCCCACAGCGGGCCGGAACGGCGACCGCAGCCCCGTCCTTCTGCAGGCACGCCGGACCGGGGTCACCCGGGCCAGCGGTGCCGCACGTACTTGACCGCCTCGTTCACCGGGAGCTCCCGCGTCCCGTTCCCGCTCCGCACGTAGAAGAATGCCTGCCCGCCCCTGGTCACGTAGACGGGCTCCGCGCTGGGCCCGACCGAAACCTGGCAGATGTCGTGACCGTCGATCTCATGGAAGCTGACGGCCAGGTTCAGAGACGACACCGAGTGTCCCAGATCCCTGACGACCAGGTTCCGCAGGTGCAGCTCGAATCCGTCCCGACCCTTGACATTCTTCAGACTCTCGTAGTCACTTCCGAGGCCGACCGGCCGGCCAGCGTCATCGACGCCGATCAGTAGGCTGCCGCCTCCGGGTGAGTTGAGGAAGCCCGCAAGGGCCTTGATCACGACGTCCTCAAGATCCCTGTTGACCGTACTGCGCTTCATGTCCCAGCGCAGGCTCGACTTGAACTCGACGCGCTCTCCCTCTCCGCGCTCCATGAGCCGGCGGACGCTCCGCTCGTCAATTGCACGGGGCCCTGTCCCGGGAACCCGGCTCTTGACCAATCCGTCGGTAAGCCTTGCCGCCGGCGCCCGGCCAGCGGCCATGGCACCGAAGAGCCCTTCCAGAGCCTGGAGACCGGGGTCCTTCGTGACCGACCGTGAGCCTGGAGCCTTGGGCAGCGGCCTCTTGACCTGCGGCAAGCGCCCGGCGGACGGAGACTCGCGATGCACCCGCGGCCGCCCTTGGTTGCGGCGGTCCGGGTCGGAGGAGGGGCTCCCAACCCCCGGGGACCGAGTCAGATCCCTGGAGGCCCCGCGCGACACGTCGTCAAGAACGCTCGAACAGGCGACCGGACCCGCGACCTCATCTGCCAGGAACCTGAGCGACCCGCTGCAGATCGCGCGCGACACGTCTTCGAGAACGCTTGAACCGGCGCGCGGGACCGCGACCTCATCTGCCAAAGACCTGAACAGCCCGCCGGAGGCCTCGCGCACCACGCCGTCAAGGACCTTCGAGACGGCGCCCGGGCCCGCGACTCCATCTGCCAGGGAAATGCGCAGCCCTCTGTGGGCCCCGCGCAGCATGTCGCCAAGGACCCTTGAGTCGGCACCTGTGCCCGCGCTCCCGCAAGACGCACCCAGCAGGCGCGGGGTCCGCCCTGGAAGGTGCGCGCCGAGCAGCGACGGGCCAGCCGGGCCGGGCGCGATGACGCCGCCCGGTGGACGGCCCGATGGGGCGGGCGTCAGGGCCGACCAAGAGTCGGTCCCCGCCCCAGGACGGATGCCTCGTGCGGACGGGCGGGCGGCGTTCCCCCTTGTCAGTCGCGCATCCTCAGACTTGACCGGATTGTAGATGTCCACTAGCCACGCTGCTCCGAACACATGATCTGTGACCCCTCAGTCTACGCCGAACCTGCGGACCCCGTCCATGCTCGCGGGGGCCGGATTGCCCGGACATCCGCGGGGCATTCCCCAGGCAGTCGGTCGATGCCCCCAGCCGCGCCCGCGGGTCGCCGGGGCGGGAGACTCGCGGGCGCAGGTCCGCCCGCACCCCATGCCAATCGAAAGGGGACATCGCCGGCCGGGGCGAGATCCCCGGCGATGCTGCGTTCGCCGCAACCAAGGTCGACGGGCTGCCGCACTGCGGCAAAGCGAGCAGCATCGGCGGCGAAGCCTTTAGGCCCAGGGGCAAGCAGGCGCCGGCCCGGAGGCGGACAGCGCGCCCGGTCGCAGGTCTCCCGCAGCACCCCTACAGCGCGGCACAACCGGTCCCTGCCTTCCCGGGTCCCGGGGGCGACCATGCAACACCCCTCACCGTGGCTATCTGTGCTGAACGGGCCGCAGTGGTCGCGGCGGGCCGTGTCGAAGCCGCCGCCCAGGCTTGGGGCTGGACTGCCCGGGGCGGTTCAGCCCGCCACAAGAATTGGTAGGAGAATCCCCCGGCGACCGCTGCAGGAGCCGCAACCGGATGCGAGCAGGTCCTAGGCGCAGATCTTGAACGTCTGGCCGCTCTCCCCGATCAGGCTCTCAACCGTCTGGGAGAACGGAATGTCTCTGAGGTCGATGCCCTCGCTGGCGCAGACGAACTCGACCCCAGCAACACCGCCGTCCTCCGAGCAGTCGAGGATGCGCGTGTCGTCGACGATGACCTGCCTTGCAATGTCGCCGTCGCCCAGCTTCACGTAGAGGACGTCGGCCTCCGCGTCGTAGGTCGCTCCCGTCATTTCAGTCCTCCCAGGCCGCCGTCCTATCAGCGGCGGACTCGAATCCGGTTCCGCGTAGACGCGAAGGTCGCGGCCTTCGCTTGAATCCGTCCATGCACGGGTTGGTGATCAATCTCACAACCCCCATACATAGACAGAGACCGCCCCGGAAGGCGGTCTCGGGCCTACCGTCGAATCGGTAGGTGCGGTGGGACGAAGGTACCAAGACCGGGGGCGACCGTCAACCGCGTCGCCAGGTGTCAGTTGGCCCGGCGCCCCTTGGCCCGACAGGGCATCGACCATGTCCTTCCGGGTGAATCCGTATCGCATCGGCGTGCGAGCCGCTTAGGCCGACGCAGGTCCCCGCCGGGTTGGCGCGGCATCGGCTACAGCCTCCCGAGTAGGGACCTAAGGGCCCCGGGGCCGTCCAGCCGCACCTCGTGGACGACGTTCCCTCTCGTGAGGACCGCCCGCTCCGGGAATGCCGGCTCGCCGTCCGCGTAGACCTCGACGGACGTTCCGCCCGCGAAGTCCCACTGCAGCAGCAGCGAGCCGCCGGGGGCAGGCGCGACGAACGGCTCAGCGGCAACGGGCAGCATGTCCCGCGCGATCTCCGCCGCCCTGCGGGCCGTCGAAGGCTCGACACGCTCGGCCGCGTCGCCGTCCCAGCCCGGCTCCCACGCGGCGAACTCGAGCAGCCGTCCAATGAAGTCCGATGAGAGCTCGGCGGACGCCGGCCCCTGGGCGGGCGCACCGCCCTGGCGGTCATCCTCCCAGGGCGCAAAGCCCGGCTCCGCGTCCTTCGGCCTGTCCGAGAAGGCCGGCCCCGGAGGGTTCGCGGTCGTCATGCCGGTCCTCCCATCAGCCAGGCGAGCTGAGCGCGGCCGTCCCCGGCAACGGGCGCGGCCCGGCGCTACGGCGACGACCTGCGGGCCTCGCACATGCGAAAAAGCGACAGGTCGTGCTGGCCGCCGGTCATGGACGACGTCACCGTCTCGCCGTAGTCGTCGAACTGGACCAGCTTGAGCCTGCAGTTCGACAGGAAGCCTCCCTCGATATCCGTGATCTCGCCGCTCTTGATCTTCCGGGACAGCTGCCCGGCGAGGCAGCCCGACAGGCTGTAGCTCAGGTTGGACCCCCTTCCGCCGACCTCGTGGCCTATCCTCTCGAAGTCACCGGGATGGTGCTTCTTGAGCAGGATCGCGAGCTGGTAGGCGGTGAGGAACGGCCTGCCGAGGTGATGGGCCCCGCGGGCATTCCCATCAACTGCGGGGTGCCGATGGCAGGCTACAGGGGGGTACGGGCCGGGACTGATGCGGTGCCGGCTGCCCATGCTCAGCTACCCTGCGGCCTGGATGAGAACGCGGCCGCCTTCAGCGACATCGATGGACAGGTTGTGGCCGTCCAGCAGCCGCATGCCCAAGAGAGGGGTAGTGCCGGCTGCGCTGGCCCTAGCACCTAGCAGACGGCTGCCCCAGAGCACGGAAACATCATAGATGTCCAGGAAGATCTCGCTACCGTCGGCCAGAATGGCTCTGCCCCGATCACGGTAGGCCAGGCCCAAGTCAGTCACAAGTGCCTGGGGTAGGGTCAGGAATCCGGTGTAGCCGGTGTCTATCACGGCCTCTACCTCGCGCGCCAGTCCCAACGGGCCTCGCACGACAAGGGGCACGACGGCCTCGTAGGCGGCGTTCACCCTGCCCTGAATCACCTAGCGCTCCGCAGGGAACCGCCCCCGAAGCTGTACAGCGCCCGATGGCCAACCCGTACGCACCAGATGTCATCGGCCTGCGGGTACTTGGTCCACAACCTGTCCACGGCGGCGATCTCATCCTCGCCCACGGCCCAACTGCCGCTGTCAACGTCGATGGCGACGACCTGCCCGTGGTGGTCCGCCTCCACCTGCTGGCGGATCTCCCGTTCGTATATCCCGTCTCCCAGGCGGGCCGTCTCCTCTTTCGGGCGGCTCGGCGGCGCGGTGCGCTCCGATCGGCGCGCCGGGGCGACTGGCTCGGCGTCCCTCATGCGTCCCTCCCTCTGCGGTGACCGCTTCCCCCTCGGGGATACCCTGACAGCGGATCCCGGATCAGCAGCCAGGGAGGCTGTCGAGCTTGTCAGGGCAGGACGGGCCTGGACCGGACTCGACCTCCGGGATCGCCTGCGACCTGCCCGTCACGCCCCGTGCGGTGCACGGGGCGGTGATGTCCCGATCTGCGTCCCCACGGGCGCCGGTCGCTCGTCGGTCTGCCACTTCCTGCTCCGGGAGCTGTCACCTGAGCCCACGGCCCAACACCACGATAGCGCGATTTGTGTAGTTGCGCAACTATAGCGACTGCAGGAACGGCTGAGACGGCCGACGCTCGCGGACCGGTCCCAGCTCGCGCGGGCGTATCCGCACCATCGCCGCGGATACCGCCGCCTCGCGGCCACGGCACAGATGTCCTCCAGCCCCCCTCCCACGTCGCCGCGCACCAGTTCCCCGGGCGGCGGCAGGCTCGCAGCGCGCCTGCCCGCATTCACCTCCCCGATCCGCAGATGCTCCGGCACCCCTGGAGCCCCACGGCGGCACCGGCACCGCTCCCCGGCATCCCCCCAGGCCGAGAGCAAGCCGGTCGGGGTCGCCGGCGTCGCAGGTCCAGCGGGCCAGACCATGGGCAGGGGTGAAGTGCTCCGGGCCCATCCGTCGCTCAGGGAGCGGCTGGCGCCGGGAGTTCAGCGCGACTCTTCGGTCGCTGGGGGCCGGCGCGCCGGGCATGGTCGCATCGGGGGTCCTGGGAATCTGCGTCCCCAGGACTGCCGGTCCAAGGGCCGCTCGACGGTCAGCTCGATCGGGACCGGCAGCGAGGGCGACGACCCCCCGTCCCGACATGCCCGGCATTCGAGCGAGGGTACGTTGGGCGGGGCATCAGCTGTCCTGGGCCTTCCATCGCCGCAGGTACTCCAGGGACCGGACCGGGTCGGCCACGAGGCTCTCCATCAGGTGCGGGGGGATACGCCTTGCCACCAGCAGCAGTTCGTCGAAGTCGCATCCGAATACGTCCGCAACCTTCCGGAGGAGCTCGTCGCTCGGGTTCTCGCGCCCGGCTTCGATCTTCGAGACGTGCGGCACGCCCACGCCGATCAGGACAGCCAGCTCGCGTTGGGTCATGCCCCTGGCCAGCCGCTCGCGCTTGATCCTCTGACCGATCAGCTCGACCTCATCCATGACGCCATCCTGGCGAGCCCCCATCCCATCCTGCAGCGTTCACCGTCAGGTCCCGTTCCCGCCGGTCGTCGGGTGCACGCGGTGGCTCCATTATGCCGTCTCGGCCCCGGACCGCACGCGCCCGCAATCGGTCAACCGCCGGTGAGCCGGCTTGGCGTCGTCGACAAGGGACGATGCGGCGGCGCGGCGGCTGAGGCGGCCCCGCCATGCCTCCCGTCCGTCGCAGGGCTGGGCCCTGGACCCGTCCTGGGAATGTGGTCCGCTCCCTCCTCGCACTGCGTGCAGCCGGACCTCGCGGCCAGCGACCGTGTCCGGGTCAACCGGCCGGGGAAAGTGCCCGCACCGCGGAGAATGTTACATCGACCCTGAGACGGCGGGCGCGGCGGCAGGATTCGGGCGGCGTCGGCGTGGAATGAACTTGATCTCCTCACGGCAGGGGCGCCCCGCGGGCGCGGCGCATCCGCCCCTCAGCGCTGGAGGATGAGCGGGGTGGGATTCTTCTCCATGAACCTCACTATGGCCCCCTGCCGCGGCCAGCCGCCGGCGTCGAGCGCCGCCAGCACCTCCTGCAGGGAATCGCCGGTCGCCCGGACCTTCCCGGTGTGCAGGCCGACCCACTTGCCGGAGTACGTTTCGGCCAGTTTGGATTCGCCCGAGAACAGGAGCCGCGTCGTCTCCTCGAAGGACCTCAGGACCTCCAAGATCCTGCGCTCGTCGATCACCAACCTGTTTGCGCCTGCCGTCATCGCGCCGCCCTCCCTGGATCGCGGTGATGCTCAGGACCCGCTGTCGGCCGCAGAGGCACAGAGGGTCGCTCAGGGAGCCCGCCGCCGGCGGCCCCGCCGATCGCAGTCAACGGTCACCCTGGGCCGCCACCTGAGCGCGTGCCCGCCGTCCGCTCCATCGGCGGCGGCCGGCGAGTAGTGCACGGAGTGCTCTATCCGGTGGCGGTCGAGGTAATCCCGCGCATCCTCCAGGCTCTCGAAGCCGTCGAGGTAGAACCTCACGGCCTCATCCACCCGGTCCACTACGCCCCCGGCTGTGGGGGCGTAGACGACCATTCCGAACTGCCTGGTGGCTGCGGCAAAGTGCCCGTCGCGCTCCTCGACGGAGCACGTGATCGGCAACTCGACCGTCACGCCGCGATCGTCACCGGCCATCGGTCCCTCCTGCAGGGCGGCGGACCCGGCGCCGAGGTAGCCCGCCGCCGGCACTCTCCCGGTGACAGGCTTACCCGCCACCGGCACTCGTGGGCGCGACCGGCGATGCTGCCGGCTCGCCCACTCCATGATCCTACCACTCGCCGGCGCCTCCCCCGCAACCAGCTCCGCGGCCCGAACCCGCGCGTCAGGCTGCCAGCCTCAGGGCCTGCGTCGGCACGGGTCGATCTCCGCCGACTCCCCCAGGCCTGAGCGGCGGGGATGCCGGCGCGGCGGCCGAACCGGCGTCCTCGTAGGGCGGCCCGTCGGCCGGGTACTCGTCGGCCCAGCACCACTCCACCCCCAGGAGGTTGAGCCGCCGCTCGAGGAGGCCCTTGCCCCTGTAGTAGTCGACGTCGCGGCCGAAGAGCCTCCTGAGCTCGGCCGACGCCTCGTCCTCCGTGGTCCCGTAGGCCGTGAGGCCCAGGGCGTCGTAGCGCGCGGCGACCGTTCCGCTGGCCTCGTGCCTGGACAGCTCCTCCTCGACCGTTACGACCACGCGCCTAGGGCCATCCGACATCATGTCCTCCCATCTCATCGGGTGCGAGAGCTTGCTTCGGCCCGGGGCCGCGTCGCCGGGGGATCCGGCGGGGCGAGGCCGCGGACGGCTCGCCCGTTTGCGAGCGTACATCTTTAAGTGACGTCCGACCGCGTCGGCTTCGGCACCGCGCCCCGGGGTGCGCTATCCGGGCACCAGTCCAAGCCTGAGTCCCAGCTGCTCGTGGAAGCAGCGGAGGGGCGCCGAATTCCAGTGCTCGGTGAGCAGATCAACCAGTTGGCGTCCGTCGATCAGGCCAATCCTCGCAACTCCAGCCTCGGTTGCGGCATCCCTCGCCCCCCGGCTGAATGTCGATGTCGTGATCACCGCACCCTGGCAGCCGGCGGGGATGGCTCCGCGAAGGTCCCTGTGACACTCTCCTCCACCTCCCCGCCGTCCCCGTCCCTTCTGATCTGGACGAGCAGCCTTACGCTGGCCAGGTTCGCGACGCCAAGCTCACCGATCACGCATGCCACCCCCGCGCCGCCGCCGCAGGCGGAGGGGTCCTCGCCGGTCTCCTCGAATCCCAGGACCTCCAGCAGGGCCCCGACCAGATCCTGGAGCTCGCCGGTATCGAGCTCGAGGATGCGGCCGAGGACGGGTCGGTAGAAGTCCGGTGGCCGGGGCTCGGGGGGGTTGGCCGCGATGCTGAGGAGGAACTCCTCGGCGTGTGAGACTCGGAACACCGACATGTGCGCCTTGAGCGTGTTCTGGAAGGGGATCGAAAGGTCCCACCGTCTCAGCGGATCGGCAGCCCACTCGACCCTCCAGCGGTGCGGAAACGGACAGCCGTCGTCCGCTCTTGGGGCGTAGTACATCGATCCGCCCCGCACCCGGCCGTGGGCGAGCCACTCGGTGTCCGAGCGCGGCGTGATCACGTAATCCCCGGTGCCGATGCCCAGGGCAAACGCCGCGATCTGGCCAGCGTGCGCCCCCACTTGCCTCGGGGTCTGATGCGGGTTTGCCCTCCTGTACAGGAGGACTATGGCCTCCTTGCTGTCGCATTCCGTGAGGTCGTGCCTGGGCAACCACCCGGCGGCGACGTACCCCCCGCGCACGAAATCGTCCGTGTACCTGCCGTAACGCGACCGAACTACCCAGACCCGCGTCACGTTGCCTCCGCTCCGGGCGGACCCAGCCTGGCCGGCGACGTGCGGACGGTCATCGAGGTCGCCTCGGCGCGGGGGCGTCGCTGACCCTCCGCGCATCCCACGGATGCGGAGACGCTCGGGGCTTGAGGCCGGCGGGGCGCCCCCCTTCCAGTTGCGGAAGGTGGGCCCGCGGGCACCGCATGCAGGGGCAGTCCAGGACCCCCGGGGAGACCGACTTCAGTCGTCCCGCCGATCGTAGTCAGCGCTCACCCTGGGTCTCCACGTGAGCGCGTGCCCGCCGTCCGTTCCGCCGGCGTCGGCCGGCGGGTAGTGCACGGAGTGCTCTATGCGGTGGCGGTTGAAGTAGTCCCGCGCATCCTCCAGGCCCTCGAAGCCGTCGAGGTAGGACCTCACGGCCTCGTCCACCCGGTCCAATGCGCCCCCCGCCGTGGGAGCGTAGACGACCATTCCGAACTGCCTGGTCGTTGCGGCAAAGTACCCGTCGCGCTCCTCGACGGAGCACGAGATCGGCAATTCGACCGTCACGCCGCGGTCGTCACCGGCCATTGGTCCCTCCTGCAGGGCGGCGGCACCGGCACCGAGACAACTGCCGCCGGCACTCTTCCGGCGACGGGCTGACCCGCCGCCGACGATCGTGGGAGCCATCGGCGATGGTCCAGGCGCCCCCACCCCTTGATCCTACCAATCGCCGCCCGCCCGCACCCTGGCGGGCGCCTTCGCGGCGGACCCGCAGCACCGGATCACGCAGCCCATCCGGTCCCAGTCCAGTCCGGCGGTCGGCTCACTGACATCAGGTTGAGGAACCCCTCCGGGGCCCGGAGGCCGGACCGAGCCTCCAAGGCTCACGGTGTCAATAGCAACTTAAAGTTGCCCCTCCCTGATGTCGCCGAATCAGACGAGACGGAGTCTGCGGTCTGGGGGCATGCCGTGCGGACCGATGCCGGCACCACGGCGAGGAGGCGGAGGGCGCAGGTGCCGATTGTCGCTGAGCCACCGTGAAGCCCGGGCCGCGCCCCACGGGGCGTGGATTCGGGGTGCTGCTCCCACCGGTTGGGAGGTGGGGCCCGACCGTCCATCCATGGCGAGACGCAGACGTCTAGCAGTCACCTGCGGGAGCGGGCACCGGACCGACGAAGACATCCAGGGACTGCCCGCACACCTAGCGGCCGCGTCCTGGAGAGCTGGCATCGTGGCCAAGGCGGCGGTGGCAGGCACCTGGCACGCGAGGCCCTGATCGCCCGTGACTACGCAGCAGCCATCGCCAGCACATGGGCAGAGGTCTTTTCGACCCTCCGGCTGGCAGTCCTAACAATCAGCCTGCTGCTTGAAGGCCTACGCTTGCCCTCCTTGATCCTGCGCAGTGCTTCCTCCATCCACAGGAAGTAGCCCCACACCACGAGGCCGCCGGCAAGGTACGCGAATGCGCCAACGCCCGATACCAGGAGGGTGACGAATGTCGAGTGTATACCCGTGCCGAGATGGATGATGAGCGCGCTCAGGCCCCCTATCAGAGCCAAGGGGCCGATGGCCGCAGAGATGAGCGCCAGGAAGAATGGGCCCATGAGAACGTACTTCAGGACCTGGAGCCTTAGCGGAAGCCTGGGCGAGCCGGATCTTGCCGGCAGGCCCAGCTCATTGCACTTGGCAACGAGTCGCTTGGACCTGCCGTGCAGGAATTCGAAGAGGGGACTCGCCACCACTGCCCCGAGCCATATCGCGAGAACGATCTCCATTGCCGTAGCCACTGCCAGGGCGGTCGCCGCGCCCGACGGCTCTCCCCAGCGCAGCAGGCCGACGAGATAGCCGCAGGCAAGCGCGAACAGCATCGTCCTGGGCCCGACAGGAAAGAGCTGGCGTATCGGCTTCATGCTGTCCCCTCCTTCGCTAGGAATCGCGATGGGCCCTTATTATGCCCCTCGCAAGGGAGTAGAGGCCACTGAGGATGATGATTCCCGCAGCGAACAGAAACGCTCCCTCGAGGACGTAGCCGAAGACCGCATACGTCAAGGAGTCGTCCGCTACGACCCAGTCTATCAGGCGCCGCAGATACTGTGAAGAGACCGCCAGCAAGGTCGCCGCCAGCGCATGGAAGAGGAAGGATCCTACCAGGTTCTTGCTGGTTTCCCATGTGAGCATCACTCGCGGATGAGCATCGATGGAGAAATCAGCGTCAACTGAGCCTTTGGAAGAACCACCCTTGAGAGGATGGGATCACCTGTAGCCCGACTCTGACTATGGAGACCGTGCCCACTCCGCCGATTATACATCTGCCACGGAATGTTCGGCCTGCGGCCCATATCCGCCCCTCAGTGACAGAGGATGAGCGCGGGGGGATCCTTCTCCATGAACCTCACCACGGCCTCCTGCCGCGACCAGCCGCCGGCATCGAGCGCCGCCAGCACCTCCTCAATGGAGTCGCCCGTCGCGCGGACCGCCCCGGTGTGCAGGCCGATCCACTTGCCGGAGTACATCTCGGCCAGCCGGGCCCCGTCCGAGGACAGGAGCCGCGCCGTCTCCCCGAAGGACCGCAGGGTCTCTGCGATCCTGCTCTCGTCGATCACCAGCCTGTCCGCGTCCTCCGTCATCGCGCCGCCCTCCGAGCCGTGCCGGTCACGCCGCCACGGCCCGGTCCAGCACGATGCCGGCCGCGTCCGGCGACGACGGCACCCAGCGGTACCAGCTCTCCTCGCCGCCTATGCCGTCGAGGTACTCGACGCGGGGGCCGTCGCTCGGGTAATCGGACTCCCAGTACCAGCGGGACCCGGACCTCTCGTCGACGTGGCTGTCGAGGAACTCCTCCAGTGTGCCCATGGACCGGTGGGTCCGGATGCAGGTCCTGAGCAGCCGCTTGAGCGAGGCGAGGGCGGCCTCGTGCGTCCGCCCGTAGGCCGTGAGGCCCAGCTCGGGGTATCGGGCCGCGAAGATCTCCCCTGCGTTGTGGCTGAGGATCTCGACGGGCACCAGGACCATGACGCGCTCTGTTCGCACCTGACTCCTCCCAGGGCCCCGGGCCGCACGAGGACCGCCCGGGGCGAAAAGGCTAGCTCGACTCCATTTTGGACCCGCCCTGCCCGTCCGTCCAGCACCACGCGGCCCTAGCCTCTCCCGGGCCCGGCCGGGGCCGGGCGCTCCCCGGTCGGGCGACGGGCGGGGCTAGACCGTAACGCTGTCCGCCTGCGACCGCGCCTCCGGGGCGCTCTCACCCGCGGCGGAGAGCAGCTCCAGGTGCAGCCCGGCGGCCTCCCCGATGCGCTCCCTTACCTCCTGCCGGATTGCGCCGGCGGCCACGCATCCGGGCAGGTCCGGCAGGTACGCCGAGAAGAAGGTTACACCCCGCGGCTCACCCGTCGCCGCGGGGAGCTTCGGCCGGCTGGTCCCGGTCGGCGAACAGGCCGAGGTGGCGGCCCAGGTCGTGATAGCCGATCTCGAGGCTCCAGTCCGCCACCTGGTTGAGCCGCCTAGCGCCACCGGGCAGGAGCTCACCGCCCCTCGTGCGGAAGGCCGCGTTTATGACCCGCTTGCCGGAGTCCTTGACCACCTCGACGGCCGGCACGTAGTCCTGGTCGCCCGACAGGATCAGGGCGACGTCGTAGATGTCCCTCAGCATCACCAGATCGGTCGCCAGCTTGACGTCGACCGCCTTTTCGGTCCCGAGCTTGCGCTCGAACAGGTCGTAGGTGATCGAGCCGGCGCGCCTGAACTCCACCGCCCTGTGCTTGCGCGCGATCGCGTCCTGCACCGACAGCCACCCGCTTGCCCTGCGCTCCATCGTGCGGCGCCTGTGCTCGAGCTCCCCGACCATGTCCGCCATCTCTGACCGAAGGCCGTCGCCCGCGAGCGGGTCGAGACGCCTCCTGTAGGCGGGATGCCTCGAGAGCAGGTTACGCAGGCTGTCCTCGCGAGCGTCGACGTCCGGGAAACTGTAGGGGTAGAAGTCGACGGACGCTATCACGTACCAGTAGGTCCGGACCCTATCGCCGGCCTTCGCCGCCTCGCCCGCCAGCCAGTCGAACAGCGAGGTCCAGTCGGCCGACCTCGGGAGATACTCTCGGCGGTGAAAATTGGGGAACAGGTCCCCCACCGAATGCCTGAAGTTCTCCCCATCGACGAAGATGCAGACCCTGTCGCCCATGCGCTCTCCCAAAAAAAAGCGGCGGACACGCAGCCCGCCGCAAGCAATCTGATGGTTCGAGACGCACCCGAACCTTGGGGAAATGTTAGGCAGCACCGGGCCACGCTGTCAACTCCCCGCAGCGCCGCCATGGGCGCGGATGCGGCCCGGCGGCAGCTCATCGCGGGGGACAGGGTCGAGGCGGGCGCATCCCCGCCGCGTCAGGGACGCCCGGCCGTAGACCCGGGGCGGGGGATATCCTCGGACCCGTCCTCCAGGCCTTTTCCTCCGCCAGCAATCGGCCCCGCGGGCCGGGGATATCCGCAGCGGCATGCTCCCGCCCCCGCAGTCCCGCCGCCGGCCGCAGCGCACGAGCTGGGAACGGAGCCCCCTAGCGCGCATCCCAGAGCCGGCCTGGTGCCGACGGCCGCCGCCGGCGTCATGAGCCGGCGAAACGCAGGGCCCGCGCCGGGGACGGGCATCTCGTCGATCCCGATGCCAGGCCGCGAGCCCGAGGGGCGGCGGGAGCATCGGGAACGTCTGCAACTCAGCCCGGCGCCCTCTCCAGGCGGCCATGCCGGTTAAAGGCGACGGCCAGCGCCCTGGCCGCGGCCCGACCGTGCGTCGGCCCCTGCAGCTCGGCGTGGGCCGCGCCGAACGCGTCCAGGGGGGGATCGGCAGTTCCGGTCATCAGCAGATCGAAGCCTATCCGCTCCTCGGTATCCCCCGAGGCGCGGCTCGCGGATCGGATGTGCCGGACCGCCAGCCGGGCGCGGCCATGCGCGGCGAAGCGCCCGACGTGCAGGACCTCGCCGTCCTGGCCATCGAGGCGTTCCTCGACGAAGAGTGAGACGGAGGCGTACCTCGGGCTCGCCGGATCACGGGTGCGAAACGCGGCGCTCGTGAGCTGGCCGTCGTTGACCCAGGCCCCTATGAGCAGGCGCAGCGCGTGCTCGTCGTCCGCCGCCGGGGGCGGCGGTTCGCCGGTCGATGGGGTCACTACCGGGCGGGCGGCATCGGCTCCCGCCTCTCGAGGAGGGAGCGAAGGGCCCCGGGGCCGTCCAGCCGCACCTCGTGGACGACGTCCTCGCGCGTGAGGACCGCCCACTCCGGGAATGCCGCCTCGCCGTCCACGTAGACCTCGACGGACGTGCCGTCCGCGAAGTCCCACTGCAGCAGCAGCGATCCGCTGGGGGCGGGCGCGACGAATGGCTCGGCGGCGACCTCCAGCATGGCCTGCGCGGTTTCCACCGCACTGAGGGCCGTTGAAATCTCGACATGCTCGGCCGCCTCGCCATCCCAGCCCGGCTGCCACCCGACGAACTCCAGGAGCCGGCGGATGAAGCCCAGCGAGCACCGCAACGGCACCGCCGATGACGGTTCATCCGGTCGGGCGACCGGCGGTGACTCCACGGCGGGAGCGCCGTCCCCCTGGGCGTCGTCCCAGGGCGTGAAGTCCGGGTTGGCATCCTCGAAGCTCGACGAGACGGTCGACGGCGCAAGGGTAGTGGTTGTCATCATGGTGCTCCAATGCATCGAGAGAACTGGGCGTAGTGATCCTCGGCGAACGACGCGGCGCGGCCCAGCGCGCCATGCGCGGTCTCTTCCAGCCCCGCGGCGTCGACCGGGCCGCCCACCCTAGTCGACGCAAAGTGCCTGAGGAAGAATAGCATGTCGGGCACCTGCGGTTCGTCGGCGCTCCAGAACCTCAGGAAACTGGACAGGAGCTGTCTCTTTTCCATCGGACCGCTGCGGTAGGTGTCATGGCCGTCGTCCCGGTCAACGTCGAAGACGACAGCTGTATCGCTCGTGCCGGGCGGAAGGGTTGCCGGCCTGTAGAACGCCCGGATGTAGGTCTGCAGCAGTTCGTCCCAGCCCGTGTCCAGCGGCTCGATCCAGTGCGTTGCGACCACGACGGTGCCCACGGGCGCCCCGCGAAAGAGGCTCCGCGCCATCTCGAAGTGCTCCAGCACGTCCGCGAGCATCGTCCCGGCGGCCACGGGGCGCTCGCTGCGTATGCTCCAAGAGCGACCGTTAACCAGGGCGCCGAGCCGCTTGGCACGGACATTGACCTGTATCGGCCCGCTCAGGGTCCCCGCCCTCGGGGGTCCGGACACCTCGCCGCCCGCGCGGGCGAAGGCCGACCGCACAGCCTCGTCAGGTGTCTGGAAGGCTATGTCGGCTTCGAAGTTCAGCCTGACCTCGACCGTGACGCAGCGCATCAGCGGCCAACTAGCCCCTGCACCACGACGCCGACGACGATGGGCACAAGCAAAGCACTCCTCCCCTGACGCCAGATATTATCAGGCGGCGGAGCGAGGCGGGGCGTCCGGCGGTCCGCACCGCGCATCCGTCAGCAGGTCGCACCGTCAGGCCTAAACTCAAGTCTGCCGGCCATCCCGGGCCGCGGCAATCGGCCGCAGCACCATGGACCCGCCAATCGCCCCCGCCGACGCTAGAACGCCAGCGCCCGCGCGGGGTTATGCACCAGCACCCCCTCGATCGCGCTCTCGGGGATCCCACGGGCCCGCAGCCGCGGGACGATCGCCTCGAGGATGTGCGCGTACCCCTTTCCGCCGTAGCGCGTGCGCTGCCAGGCCGTGCACACGTCGTGGCCGATCACCACCCGGTCGCCGAACCCCTCGCTGAGCATCATCTCCAGGCGCCCGATGCGCTGCGCGTCCGTCGAGACCGAGGCGTGGTCGAGGTTCCCGCCCCCGAGCGACGTGTCCTCGAGCCCGTACGTGTCCCACTCGAGGTAGCACCCCGCCCCCGCCATCTCCCGCAGCCACCCGCGGTCGACCCGGAACACGTCGAGGTGCCCCATGATCACGCGCCCGGGGTCCGCCCCCGCCGCCGCCAGCGTCTCGAGGATGTGCGGCGGGGAGTCGGGGTGAAAGCCCGGGTGCACTATGATCGCTGCGCCCGTCTCGGCGCTCGCCCGCGCGCTTGCGCGCAGCACCTTTTGCGTCGTGTCGCTGGTCGGCCAGAAGTTGCCGACCTCCCCGATCACCCCGGCCCTTATGCCCGTGTCCCCGACCCCCTCCGCGAGGTCGCGCACGATGGACTCGGCTATCTCGTCCTCGGGGCGCTCCGCGAGGCCGGCGGGGTAGGAGATCGGGACGTAGTAGCTAGAGCCCATGACGACCGAGACGCCGGCGGCGCGCGATATGCGCGCCAGGGCCAGCGGGTCGCGCCCTATCCCGATGCTGGTCGTGTCGACGACCGCCCCGCCGCCGGCGTCGCGGAACCGCCCGAGCTCCGATGCCGCCTCGGCCTCGCTGAGCAGCCGCATGTTCGCCAGGTTGGCCGTGAAGCGCTCGCACATCCCGCCGCGGCGCTCCATCGTCACCGCCGCGTCGACCCAGGCGCGCTCCGAGGCGCGTTCGGGCATCTCGAAGTAGGGGATCATGTCGATCAGCAGGTGCTCGTGGGTGTGGGCCGGGCCCAGGTCCCCCGGGGCCACGGGCCCCAGCACCGTCCGCACGGTCCGCTCGGTCATCTCGTCCTCCCTCGGGCCGCGCCCGCGCCGGTCAGCCGGGGCGGTCAGTCTATGAGGCGGATCAGGAACAGCGCCAGCGTGCCCAGGCCGGACAGGGCCGCCACCCCCGCGGCCGTACCGGCGGCCATGAGATGGAACTTGGCGTTGGCGACGTCTTCCTTTGTGGCCAGGCGCTTGTCCGACTCGTCGACGCGGCCCTCCAGGTTGGACAGCCGCTCACGCACGTCCCCGAGATGCTCCTCTACGCTGCGCTGCCGGTAGTCGTAGTCGCCTCCGCGGCCGCCGTTGGACTCAGCCACGCTGCATGGCCGCCGACTTCTCCAGCCACTCCCACACCTCCTTGCGCTGGAAGCCGGAGTAGGAGCCGTTTAGCTTGAGCACCAGGGCCGCGCGGTAGTCGTCGCGGTCCTCCCCTATCAGGACGTCGTCCATGGCCGCCGGGCTCTCGACGGGGCTTCGTATCACGAACACCCTGTCGCTCAGCCGGAGCGCGTCCTTTATCAGGTCGCTCCCGCCCCCGGTCAGCGCCCCGGGCAGGTTCTCGTCGTCTTCAAAGACCGCAATGAACAGGTTCATCTTCCGCCCCCGATCTGCCCCGTGCGGCGCTGCGGCCGCGGCGGGCGGCGTCTCGCCACAGCTTACCAGAGGGCCCGCCGCGCCGCCCGCCCGGGCGGGCCCCCAAGGAAAGAGGGGGACCGGCCCCGCGGGGCCGGTCCCCCTCCCGGGAAACCTCGTGCTCTGCGCCGCCCCCCGGGGGGGCCGGCGGGGCCGGGCGCTAGGCGCCGGGGCCGGGGCGCCGGGCGGAGGCCCGGGCCATGCGCGCACCGCCCGCCGCCGCCGCCGCCGCGGCCGCCGCCGCGAGGGCCAGCAGCCAGGCCGGCACGGCCGCGCCGCCGGTGTCGGGCAGCTTGTCGCCGTCGCCCGGGTCCTCGGGCTCGGGCTCGGGCGTGACCATCTCCTCGACGTCGGTCACCGAGATCGTGACCGCGATCTCGTCGTCGGCCGCGCCGTCGGCGCCGCCGCCGGCGTCCATGCCGTCGGAGACCGTGACCGTGACAGAGTGGGTCGTCTGCGTCTCGTAGTCGAGCGTGGCGACCGTCGTTATCTGGCCGGTGGCGGCGTCTATCGTGAAGTACGCCGCGTCCTCGCCGCCGAGCGTGTAGGTGAGCGCGTCGCCGTCCGGGTCGGGCGCGGCGACCGCGTCGCCCACGGAGGTGCCGGCCGAGGCGTCCTCGGGCACCGAGCGCTCGCCGGTCTCCGCGGCCGGGAACCTGGGCCCGGCGTTGGCTATGGCGGCGACCGCGGCCTCCGTCGTGCCGCTGGCCGTCTTGTCGGCGCCGTGGCCGTCGGAGTAGGCGGCGGTGGCGCGCAGCCACATGCCGGCGTCGGAGGCGGCGGGCTCGTACGTCGCGCCCGCGGCGCCCTCTATGGCCGTCCACTCCTCGCCGTCGGCCGAGCGCTCCCACGACCAGGTCTCGCCGGAGACCTCGCCGTCGGGGTCCGAGACGGCGGCCATCACGTCCGACTGGACCATGGGGGCGGCCGGGGAGAGGGCGACCGAGCCGTCCTCGTCCTCGTTGATCACGCTGATCGTGATCTCGATGGTGTCGGCGCGCCCGCCGGGGTCGGTCGCCACGACCTGGACGCTGTAGGAGGCCTGCGCCTCGTGGTCGAGGTCCGTGCCGGAGCCGACGGTTATCTGGCCGGAGGCGGAGCCTATGTCGAAGCTCGAGCCGTCGGGGCCGCCGACGCTGTAGATCAGGTCGTCGTCGTTGGGGTCGAGGGCCGTCACGGCCGCGCCGACGTCGGCGCCGGAGGAAGAGCCCTCGGAGATGGCGCGGTTGGCGCGCGCGCCCTCGCTGAACGCCGGCGGGCGGTTGTTGTCGGGGCCCGTGCCGCCGCCGCCTCCGCCTCCGCCCGTGCCGCCGTCCGGGGGCGTGCCCGTCCCGACCGTTACGGCGGTCGTGCCGGTCACGGCGCCCGTGCGGCGCTGGTCGTCGGTGACCGTGCCGGAGAAGCCGTAGACGCCGTCGGTGGAGGCCGCGGTCACCGTGTAGGTGAAGGTGGCGCTGGAGTGCAGGATGGTGAAGGTCAGGTTCTGGCCGGACACGGCCGTGTCCTCGTGCGTCGAGGAGACGTAGGCGAAGCCCGCCGGGATCGTCTCTGCGACCGAGCCGAACACGCCGAGGCCGCTGGCCGAGATCGTCACGACGATCTGCTCGCCTGCCTGGACCGCGCTCGACGAGAGGGAGCGGGTGGCGGACGCGCCGGTGGGCGCGGAGGCCACGGTGACGGACGAGGAGCCGCCGACGGCGGCGGACTCGGCCTGGTCGTTCTTGACCGCGCCCGTTATCGAGTACGAGCCCGGGGCGCTCGACGCCGTGACCGTGTAGCTGAAGGTGGCGTCGTCGCCGAAGACGACGAAGGTGACCTTCTGGCCGGAGGTCGTGGCCCCGTCGCCGTGCGTGGTGGACAGGTACGTGAAGCCGGACGGGAGGGTCTCCTCGACCGAGCCGAAGGAGCCCAGGCCGCTCGCCGCGATCGTCACGGTGAGCGGGGCCCCGGCGTCGACGGTGGGGGAGGAGAGCGAGCGGGTGGCGCTGTGGCCGGTGGCCGCCGCCTCTACCGTGACGGACGAGGCGCCGCCGACGGCGAGCTCGTTCCTGTTGCCGTCGCGGGTCGTGCCCGAGAAGGAGTAGCTGCCCGCGGTGTCGGACGCCGTGACCGTGTAGCTGAAGGTGGCGTCGTCGCCGAAGATGACGAAGTTCACGTCCTGCCCCGAGGTCGTCGCGCCGTCCGCGAACGTCGTGGAGACGTAGGTGAAGCCGGCGGGGAGCGTCTCGGTGACCGAGCCGAAGGTGCCCAGGCCGCTCGCCGTGATCGTCACGGTGATCTGGCCGCCGGGCTCGACCGTGGTCGCCGACAGGGTCCTGGTGGCGCTGTGTCCGTCCGCCTCGGCGACGGGCGTTCCCAGCGGTCCCGCGGTCCCCCATGCCGCCACTACGACGGCCACTATCGCAAGCAGCGCAAGAGCTCTCTTTAGCAAGATCTAGACTCCCTGGACTCCCCTGGGTATGTGTGCGGGCTGCGCGCGGCGGTGTGCCGCGCGCAGCCCTTCTGGTCGTTCCTGTCCCTAGCTTCCGCTGAGGTAGCGGCCGATCAGCCCTATGACGTCCGAGCGCTGGACCCCGCCGGTACCGCCGAGGTACGAGCCGATCGCGGTGATCACCTCGTTGCGCTCGATCGTCCCGTTGCCGTTCAGATCGAAGCCCGCCTCGTCGGCGTCGGTGACGCTGATGGTCACCGAGATCGTGGCGCTGGCCGTGCCGTCGGAGGCTGCGACCGTGACCGTGTACGAGCTCTTGGTCTCGTAGTCGAGTGCCGCGCTGGTCATCAGCTGACCGGTGCTCGCGCCGATGGTGAACGAACTCGCGTCCGCGCCGCTGACGCTGTAGGTCAGCGAGTCGCCGTCGGCGTCGGTCGCCATGACCGGGGCGCCGATCGCGGTGCCCGCCGCCGTGTTCTCGGCAACGCTCCTGCTGGCGCTGGAGGCTCCGAACGTCGGGGCGTTGTTGCCGCCGCCCGTGCCCGGCGCGATGATCGTCGCGGGGTCGTTGACGTCGGTGACGTTGATCGTCACGGCTATGGAGTCGCTGGCGCCCGACGGGTCGGTCGCCGTCACCGTCACCATGTAGACCTTCTTCGTCTCGTAGTCCAGCGCGGCCTTCGTCTCGATCTGGCCGGTCCTCCTGTTGATGCCGAAGGAGGCGTTGTCCGCCCCACCCAGCGTGTAGAGCATCAGCTCGCCATCGCCATCACTGGCGCTGACCGCAGATCCGACCGACTGGCCCGCCGGCGTGTTCTCGGCAACGCTCCGGCTCGTCGAGTCCGACTGGTCGCCGGGGGTGGTCAGGTCCTGGTCGCCAAACTTCGGAGCGCTGTTGGTGGCGCTGCGAATCTGCACGACAGCGTCCGTCTCCTCAACGGCCGTGTCCGTGTTCGTGCCGAAGCCATCTTTGTAGCTCGCCGTCGCCCTCAGACAATTGTTGGCAATGACGGTCGTAGTGCCGCTAACTATGAAGTCATTCGGCGTGTAGGAGGCCGATGTCGCGTTGGGTATGGCCACCCAGTCGTCACTGTCCGGACCGCTCTCGCCATCGCCGGGGTTGCACACCTCGGAGCCCTCAAGCGGCGCGTAGTGCCATGCCCACGTGCTGATGTTCTCGCTACCGTCCTCGTCGCTGAGCGTCGCGACCACCGGCCGGCCTACCTGAGGCTCTATCTGCGACAGCGTCACACTGCCGGTGTCCTCAGCGTTCGTGACCTTGATCGTCACGTCCAGCCTGCCAGTCACCCTGCGGTCACCGATCCCACCGGTCGCAGCGATGGTTATCGAGTACGAACTCTGCTTCTCGTAGTTCGGCAAGTAGTCGTTCGTGCCGTCGTTATCCTGATCGGCGTCAATGGTCAGGACGGGAGAACTGGGGTTAACGAAGGCAAAGTACTTCGCGTCGGCACCCTCCACGGCGTATGACACCGCGGTATCGGCAGTATCCTCGTCCGTGGCCTCAAAGGCGTCGGCAGCCAGATTCACCGTGTCCGTACCAGCAGCGTTAGGCTGAAGCAGCTGCGTCGCGCGCTCGGTAACCGTCACGGTCGCCGTCGGGGCAGTGGTAGCAAACTTCGGCGCCTCGTTCAAGTTATTGATCTTGATGGTCACTTCCTGGTCCATGTCGGCACCGGACGGGTCCGTGGCCTTGACGTTGACCTTGCAAGTGTTCGCGGTATTGCAGTTGTCATCGGCCCCATCACTGGCCTCGGCGTCGAACTTCGTCTTCACCTTCAACTGGCCAGTGGCCGTGTCGATATCGAACTGCTCGTCGTCAGTGGTGGCCGGGGCGTCCGAAGGATCCGCCACTATCGTGTAGATCAACACGTCGCCGTCGGGGTCCGTCGCCGACACCGGCTTTCCTACCGCGCTGCCCACGGCCGTGTTCTCGTCCACTTCCCGGTTCACGACGATGTTGTCCTGAACACCGTCCTGGCCGGTATCGTCGTCCACGGTCGGCCCTGTCTCGTCCTGGCCTTTGAACGACGGAGCGGCGTTCGCCAAGGGCGACGCCTCGACCGCGCGGTCCGACACCACCATCGCCGTCTTGCCCGAGCCGAACGAGTCCGTGTATGTCACCGTCGCCCGCAGGTAGCGGCCCACATCGTCAGCCACCGGGGCACGGGAGGCATTCGTCGCATCCTGGATGTCCACGAAGGTGCCGGTCTTGCTTGACCCGCGGGCCCACTGCCATTTCTGCTCGTCAAGCCCGCGGTCCTCGTCCGCGAGGGTGGCCACCACAGCCCTGCCAGCCTGCAGTTGGAACTGGTCCAGGCTCGCCACCCCGGCCTCGTCGACGTTCGTCACGGTTACCGTCACTTCCAGACTGCCGTCGGTGGCCTTCACCGTGACCTTGTACACGTTCCGCTCAGCCAGCGTGCCCGCCGTGATGGCCGAGCTCGGCATCTCGTAGTCCGGAGACTTCTTGAAGCTAAGCACACCGCCCGCAAGCGTGAAGTCATCGTCCGTGCCGGCCAGAGACCACACGATCGCGTCGCCGTCCTGGTCCGACGCCGTGAACGTCGCCACCGCTGCGGTGCCGTTCTCGGCGTAGGTAACCGACTTTTCGCCGACTATGTCCACGGGGTCGTTGACGTCGGTGACGTTGACGGTCACGGCTATGGAGTCGCTGGCGCCCGACGGGTCGGTCGCCGTCACCGTCGCCATGTAGACCTTCTTCGTCTCGTAGTCCAGCGCGGCCTTCGTCTTGATCTGGCCGGTCCTCCTGTCAATGTCGAAAGACGCCTTGTCCGCCCCACCCAGCGTGTAGAGCCGCAGGTCTCCGTCCGTGTCATCGGCGGTGACCGGAGATCCGATCGGCTGGCCGGCGTCCGTGTTCTCGGCAACGCTCCGGCTCGTCGAGTCCGACTGGTCGCCGGGGGTGGTCAGGTCCTGGTCGCCAAACTTCGGAGCGCTGTTGGTGGTGCTGCGAATCTGCACGACGGCGTCCGTCTCCTCAGTGGCCGTGTCTATGGACTCGTTCACAGTGCCTGTATCCGGGTTGTCCGGCGTAACGAAGCCATCCGTGTAGGTCGCCGTCGCCCTCAGGCACTTGTTGGCTATGTCAATCGTATTGTTGTCCGAATCCGTGAAGTCCTTTGGCGTGTAGGCGGCCGACGTCGCGTTGGGTATGGTTGCCCAAGTGCCAGACGGTCCCGTCTGGTTCTCACCGGGGTTGCACACCTGGTCGTTGCCGAGCGCCACGTATTCCCAGACCCACTTGCTGATGGTTTCGCTACCGTCCTCGTCGCTGAGCGTCGCGACCACCGGCCGACCCTCCTGAGGCTCTATCTGCGACAGCGTCACACTGCCCGTATCCTCAGCGTTCGTGACCTTGATCGTCACGTCCAGCCTGCCGGTCAACCTGCGGTCGCCGGTCCCACCGGTCGCCGCAATGGTTATCGAGTACGAGCTCTGCTTCTCGTAGTTCGGCGAGTAGTCATTCGTGCCGTCGTTATCCTGATCGGCCTTAAGGGACAGGGCTCCGCTCGTCTCGCCAATCTCAAAGTACTTGGCGTCAGCACCCTCAAGGTCATAGGACGCTACGCTATCGACGGTATCCTCGTCGTTGGCCTCAAAGGCGTCGGCAGCCAGACTCTCCGTGTCCGTACCAGCAGCGTTAGGCTGCAGCAGCTGTATCGTGTCCTCGGCGATCGTCACGGTGCTCTTCGGGGCAGCGATGCCAAACGCCGGCGCCTCGTTCACATTGGCGATGTTGATGGTCACCGACTGTGTATCGGAGGCACCGGACGGATCCGTGGCCTTGACCGTGACCTCGCAAATGTCGTCGTTGCCATTGCAGTTGTCATCGTCCCCAGGTTCTGCGGCCTCGAAGTTGAACTTCACCTTCACCTTCAACTGGCCGGTGGCCCTGTCGATGTCGAACTGCTCGTCGTCAGTGGTGTCAGTGTTCGGCTGGTCCGGGACTATGGTGTAGATCAGCACATCGCCGTCGGGATCCGTCGCCGACACCGGCTTGCCTACCGCGCTGCCCACGGCCGTGTTCTCGTCCACACTCCGGGTCACCTGAGTCCCGGGAGTATTGTCGTCGTCGTCCTGGTCATCAAACGTGGGAGCGGCATTCGCCAAGGGTGACGCCTCAACCGCGCGGTCCGACACCACCATCGCCGTCTTGCCCGAGCCGAACGAGTCCGTGTATGTCACCGTCGCCCGCAGGTAGTGGCCCACGTCGTCCGTCACAGGGGCGCGGGAATGACTCGTCGCATCCTGAATGTTCACGAAGGTGCCAGCCTTGCTCGACCCACGAGCCCACTGCCACGTCTCGCCGGTAACCCCTTTGTCCTGGTCGGTGATGCTGGCCATCACGGTCCTGCCAACCTGCAACTGGAACTGGTCCAGGCTCGCCACCCCGGCCTCGTCGACGTTCGTCACGGTTACCGTCACATCCAGGCTGCTGTCGGAGGCCTTCACCGTGACCTTGTACACGTTCCGCTCGGCCAGCGTGCCCGTGGCCTTCGAACTCGGATTCTCGTAGTCCGGAGAGTTCTTGAAGCTAAGCACCCCGCTCACAAGCGTGAAGTCATCAGCGTCCGTGCCGTCAAGCGACCACACGATAGCGTCGCCGTCGGGGTCCGTCGCGGTGAACGTCGCCACCGCCGCGGTGCCGTTCTCGGCGTACGAGTACGACGCGCTGGCCGCCTCCGCGCTGCCCAGATCCCTGAACGGGCCCTGCGGAACCAGCGTCGTCAGCAGGATACCGGCGAGCACAACAACCAGAGCTATTGCTGCGTTAGACGGCCGAATTGACATGTGTAGCCTCACTTTGCGAGCTTGGGTGGCGCGAAACAGCCCATGCTGAGCCGCGCAGCATTACGCCGAAAAAAATCTAGCACCCTCAATTGCCCGTGTCAATGCGCTTTGCGCCCCCCTGCACCCGTTCACCCGGACGCACGGCCCGCCCCGGCCCGCGCCCCCACCGGCGCCCGGGCCCACCCCGCCCCCGCACCGCCCCGCCGCCCCCCGCAGCGCCCCCCGACGCAGGCCCCGGGCCGCCCGCCCCGCCCCCGGGCCCGGCCGGGCGCCGCGCGACCATGATCGTGCGCCGAGACCGCGCCGTCAGCTCCCCCCCGCCGTAGTCCCCGTACCAGCGCTCGACCCGCAGCCCCGCCCCCTCGGCCATCGCCCCGAGCTCGGTCGGGGCGTACAGCCTTATGTGGTGCGAGGCGCGCCGCACCCCCCCGCCCGGCGAGCGCATCTCGAAGCTCACGTGCCCGCGCCCCTCCACGGGGTCGAAGCGCCGGCGCTCGGTCACCACCGTCCCGCCGGCCAGCGTGCGGCGCTCGGAGGTCCCGGACCCGGCGGCGGCGAAGTCGCGGCTCAGCGTGTCGATCAGCAGCGCCCCCCCGGGCCGAAGCGCCCCCGCCGCCGCCGCCATCGCCGCGCGGTCGGAGGCGGCATCGGCGAAGTACCCGAACGCGGTGAACATGTTGATGACGGCGTCGAAGCGCCCCCTGAACGGCACCGCCCGCATGTCGGCCCGCACCCACCCGCACCCGGCCCCCCCGGGCCCCGAGCGCGCCGCCGCCAGGTACCCGGCCGACACGTCCAGCCCCACCACCCGCATCCCGGCGCCGGCCAGGGCGGCCGAGTGCCGCCCCGTCCCGCAGCAAAGGTCGAGCACCGCGTCCCCGGCCCGGAGCCCGAGCGCGCGGGCGCAGAAGGCGGCCTCGGTGCGCGTGGCCGCGGGGGCGAGGCGGTCCTCGTAGAGGGCGAGGTAGTCGTCGCCGAAGAAGGCGCCGGCCCACCCGGGGTCGAAGCCGGGGCCCGGGCCCGGCCCGGGCGCCGCTGCGGGCGCTGGGGGTTCCACGGGCGCCATGCTAGCAGCCCGGGCGCCGCCCCGCGGGCCGCGTGCTAGAATCCCGGGCCCCATGGACCCGCCCCCGGGACCGCCCCGGACCCTCGAAGGGCGCCGCGCGCTGATCGCCGGCGCAAGGCGCATCGGCGCCGACGTCGCGCTGCGCATCGCCGCCGCCGGCGCCGACGTCGCGGTCTGCTACCGCACCTCGCGCGGCCGGGCCGAGCGCCTCGCGGCGCGCTGCGCGGCCGCCGGGGCGCGCACCGCCGTCGTGCGGGCGGACCTTGCGCGGGGCGGCGAGGCGGAGGCGGCGGCCGAGGAGGCGGCGCGCGCCCTGGGCGGGCTCGACTTCGCCGTGAGCCTGGCGTCGGGATACGAGCCGGCGCCGATAGACGCGCTGACCGCCGAGGCCTGGGACCGGGCGATGGCCGACGCGCGGGCCGCCGCGCTCTTCGCGCTGGCCGCAGCGCGCCGGATGGCCGCCAACCCCGGCCCCGCCCGCGGGCACGTCGTCTTGTTCAGCGACTGGGCGGCGCTCCACGCCCCGTACCGCGGGTACCTTCCGTACATGGCCGCAAAGGCCGCGATAGCGTGCACCGCGCGCGCCCTGGCCCTGGAGCTCGCCCCGAGGGGCGTGCAGGTCAACGCCATCGCCCCGGGCCCGGCCGCCCGGCCGGCGGACATGGCGCCCGCCGACTGGGAGGCGGCCGTCGCCGCGGCGCCCCTGGGCCGCCAGACAGAGGCGGCCGACATAGCGGAGATGGTCGCGGCGCTCCTCGCGACCCGGACCGTCACGGGCGAGGTGATCCGCGTCGACTCGGGCCGCCACCTCGCCGGGCCCGGCCCGTGAGCGCCCACCGCGTCACGGCGTCGATCGACTTTTCCTACGGGCACCGCCTGCTCGGGCACCGCGGGCGCTGCCGGCGCCTGCACGGCCACAACGGGCGCCTCGAGGTCGAGGTCGCCGCGGGCGCGCTCGACGACCTGGGCATGGTCGTCGACTTCGCCGACATAAAGCGCTCGGTCGGGGCGTGGGTCGACGAACACCTCGACCACAGGACGGTGCTGTGCGAGCGCGACCCGCTGGCGGCGGCGCTTAGGTCGGCGGGGGAGGAGCCATTCCTTATTAGGGAGAACCCGACGGCCGAGGCGCTCGCGATGCTCGCGTACGGCGCCGCGCGCGAGATGGGCCTGGCCGTGACCGAGGTGCGGCTCTGGGAGACGCCGGACTCGGTCGCCGCCTACCGCGGGGGGGACGGCGGGGGGGACCGGCCGTGACCGCGGCGCTGGCCTCGGGCGGGCTCGACTCGGCGGCGATGATGGCGATGCTCGCCGCCGCAGGCCCCGTCTGGCCCGTGTACGTGCGCTCCGGCCTGAGCTGGGAGGACGCGGAGCTGTCCGCCCTGCGCTCGGTGCGCTCTGCGCTCGCCTCGGCCGGGCTCGACGTGCGCGAGGTCGCCGTGATCACCGTCGGGGGCGGGCTGCTGGGCGCCGGGCACTGGGCGGTCGCCGGGCGCGCCCCGGGCTACGACGAGCCCGACGAGGCGGTCGCGATCCCGGGCCGCAACGTCGTGCTCGCGGGGCTCGCGGCGGTGTGGGCGGCCTCGCGCGGGATAGGCTCGGTCGCGCTCGGCTCGCTGGCCGGAAACCCGTTCCCCGACGCGACCGAGGCGTTCCTTACCGACTACGGGCGGCTGCTGAGCGCGTCGATCGGGCGCAGCGTGCGGATAGAGGCGCCGCTACGGGGCGCCACCAAGGCGCAGGTGATCGCGCGGTGCCCGGGCCCGGCGCTCGGGCTCACGCTCTCCTGCATGGCCCCGCTGGGGGGGGCGCACTGCGGTGCGTGCAACAAGTGCAGGGAGCGCGCCGAGGCGTTCGCCGCGGCCGGGGCGCGCGACCCCGCGCCGGCGGCCGCGGGGGCCGGGGGCCGGCGGTGAGCGGCGGCGGCGCTGCGGGCGCGGGCGGCGGCGGGGCGGACGGGCGCGGGCGGCGGGTGGCGGCGCTGGCGCCGCTGCTTCGGCAGGTGCTGGCCGCGCTCGGGGAGGACCCGGACCGGGAGGGGCTGCGCAGGACGCCGGAGCGCTGGGCGCGGGCGCTGTGCGAGTACACCGGGGGGGCGGACCAGGACGCGCGCGAGCACCTCAGCGTGATGTTCGAGCTCGACGAGGACGACTACCCGCTGGGCTCGGACGACATGGTGATCGTCGACGGGATCGACTTCGCCTCGACCTGCGAGCACCACCTCGCGCCGTTCCGGGGAAGGGTGCACCTGGCGTACATACCGGACCCCGACAGGCGGGTGATCACGGGCCTCTCGAAGCTCTCGCGCGCGGTCGAGGTGTTCGCCAGGCGGCTGCAGGTCCAGGAGCGGATGACGCAGCAGATAGCGCGGGCGATCGACGAGGCGCTCGGGCCGCTGGGGGTGATCGTGGTCACGCAGGCGGTGCACTACTGCATGATCCAGCGCGGGGTGCGCCAGGCGCAGTCGACGACGACGGCGACGGCGCGGCGCGGGGTGTTCCTGGAAAAGCCCGAGCTGGAGGCGCGGTTCCAGGAGTACCTGCGGCTGCGGCTCGACCCGAGCGCGCTGTAGGGGCTGCGGGGGGGCTCCCTTCCAGAACCCGGGAGGCACTAGCATGCCAAGCGAGGAAACCGCGTACGTCGTCTACTTCGACCTTCAGGACCGGCGCGAAAGCAAGATCCACAGCGCGTCGTGCGTCTACTACCTGGGCCGCGACCCGGAGGCCACGACGACCCGGTGGGACGAGGGTCCGTACCGGTCCAGGCAGGAGGCTGAGGCGGCCACGGAAGTCACGCGCGGGTGTGGAACCTGCAGGCCTCGGGACGCGGACCCGCCGGGGAATTGCCGGCCGGCGGTCGCGCCCGCCTGGACGATCGGCGGCTGCGTGCGCCGGTGCCGATCGGCATGGCGCCAGATGACGGCCTGGTGGGGCCGACGGCTCTAGGGCCCTCTCTGTCCGCGCTGCCGCTCATGCCCGCCTGACGGGCGAGCGCCCGGCCCTGCGGCTCCCTGGCCCCGGCCAGACGGACGGCCCTCCACCAGGCCCTAGGCCGGGCTTTCGGGGCGCCGCCGCGTCACAGGGTCCGCCCCCCGGTTTGGCTCGCCGGCAGCGTGGCCGGTCATGCCGATGGACGCGGGAGGCCGAGCCTGCGGTAGCACCTGGCCGCTGCGGTGATCGGGCTGGAGGGCGGCCAGGATGGCACGGCCCGTCGCCCCCCCGATGGTCGCGGGCCGCGGCGGGACGATACGTCCCTCGCGCTCAACCCACCGGCTGACGGCCGGGCCCTTGAGTGGGTCGTGACCGCGCCGCCACACCCCGGTCACCGGGCGCCGCGTCGGCAATCCCCAGGATCGAGACGGCTGTCGCAGTTCGCCCGGCCAATCCGAATCCAGGCGGCCCCCTGCGGTGCCTGGGAGCAGGTGCCGCAGGGGGGCAGGGCTCGAAATCCTGACGCCCGGCCCGTGCCCTGCGATCTGCCCGGCCAAGCGTACGTCCGCACCGAAGTCCAAGTCCCGGCCCGCGATGAGGGAGGCCCCAGGCCCCGAACCTACTGTCGCGTCGCCCGCACCAAGTTCAGGGCCAGGCTGACATCGGCGCGCCCGTAGTGCCATACGGGCGATCGCCAGGCCATGAAGCGATATGAGGCGAAAGCGCGGCCTCCTGATGGAAGCGGGTCGGGAGCCGACTGCTGCCGGCGTTCGACCGCAAGGTCAGGCCGGCGGGAGAGCTGATGCCGGATCCGCATCTGCCGCGGCCTGCAACAAGAGGTCGGAGGCCGCCGCCCCGTGCAACGGGAGCACGGTCAGCGTGCCTGCCGGGCGGCCGGGGTGACAGCACGTGCGGGCCACGCCAATGCTGCGCAGCATGCCATCCAGTCAAGTCTGCTCTCGGGCCGGTCGGCCCAAGAGGATCTTCACCCGGTGGTGCGGCGAGCACTCCAACGATGCCGACACGGAGACCATGGGGCGCGACTGCGAGCGGACGGCAACCCTTTACGACTTCTCTAGGAGCATTGGCGACTACCTTGGACGGCCAACACGGTCGGGCCACCGCCCGAGTCGCTGCGCCTTCGGATGGACCCAGCAAAGCGGCTCGGGGGCGTGGGCAGCACGATGGCGATCATCTCAAAGGCGGCGGCGGTCCATCGGGATGCCCAAGTACGCCGACGGATCCCCCTCAAGGTAACGGCCGGGCGGGCCGTCTCCTGCCCGGCTACGCACTAACCGATGTAGTCTCCCACTGCCTCGCTGAGCCGTTCAACACATACCGCTACGGGGACCGCCATCAGCATCGTGGCGGCGAAGGCAGAATACGCGAATACATGCTCCATCCACCAGATCTCATACTTCAGGTATAGAACTAGGCTGGCCGATGCAACTACCACTGCAATTGCGAAGGCCGCCAGAGCCGCCCATGCTTTGCTGGACACGTATAACCTCCAGGCGCGATTTTGCCGGACGTCGGCTGGACCTGAAACTGTCCTTACACAGACAGGATGGGCGGCGCTGCAACCGATGTCAACGCACCGAAGGCCTCGGCACCGGTCCGCTGCTGGTCTCGAGAGCGCCGATTTGGCAGGCCAAGAGGCCGTCGCATCGAGGGCAGCAGCCCGAGGCCTACTTGGCCACCGCCGAACCTGGCTGGGCTACCGGTCTGTAGCGACCGTACCTGCCTGCGCCGGGCAAGAGGATCACTCCTTAGGAGGGGCACTAGCCCGGCGAAGCTCAAGACTCACGGCTTTGGCCAACGCACCGAGCACGCCGGGCGTTTCGACCACGCCGTGGACAGCCGATCCAGTCGTGGCCCGGCCCTCTCCGGTCGAAGCTTGCACTGGATACCGCGCTCATAGACGAGCAGAACTCCAAGGGTAAGGCCAATCGGCCTGCCTGCGACGCTCAGGCAACGGGCCCGCCCAAAGATGTGCACGCTCCGGGGGGCAGCCGCCAGTGAAGCGAGGCCTTGAGTCGACTACGGCTGCGATCTGGACGCGCTCCGCTATACGGCATGGACTTCGTGACGGGCCGGGGCCGAACACCCAGCAGCTCACTGGCCTGCGCCGACGAGGCCGGATGGCTCTAGGGAGCTGCGGGCGGATTCGCTTGGACCACAAGCAATCGCAGCAATAGGCACTACCACAGGCGCAGCCGTGCCATTGCGGCGCCAAGAGACCCACGGGAAGAAGCGTTCGGCACGGTGCTGGCCATCCACCTTCAGGCTAGCCGCCCATCATGGCCCCGGCTCCAGACAGAGGTGCCGAGCGCAGTTGTTTTGGGACATCCACGAACTCGGCGCTGTGCTCCGGGGCGACGATGGCGTGGCATGATGGGCCGGCGGCATTGAGGCGCACATTAACCGACGAGCGGCGTTGTCCCTGAAGCGGTTGGCCAAGCGGACGACGACGCAGCGCCGGCCGCGCGCGTGCAACGGCATAGCGAGGCACAGCAACGCCGTCACGAGAGGGGATTCTTGGGTAGCGGGCGGTCATTCGCAGGGTACGCGGCGGGGATGCCCACACAGCTTGGCTTCAAGGCGGGGCGGCCCTTCTCGGCACTTCAAGGGAATGCCAAGCCGGCCCGTCGCAGCCCGCTGAGGTCTCCCTGCTTCTCACCAATTGCCAACAGCTGCGGAAACCGGCAATCCTCTAGGCCTCGTGCTTCGGGTGAGCGAATCCGTAATCCCACGGTACCGATCATCCAAGTGCATCACGGTCACGCGGCCCGCACCTCCACGCGCTCCAAGACGACTTGCAGCCATCAAGGCTGCAACTGGCCATCGGTCACTCCCAGGCCTGGGTGCCTGACATCTCGTCAGACGTAAAGGTCGCGAGAGTTGAAGAAGGGTTTACTTCATGCCCGTGCAACTGTACAATTGGATGCCTAGTCGCGTGCATCGAGCTTCGATTGTGAGAATATCTTGCCAACTCCAGTTCTGATGTTCATGAATATGAAGGGTGGCGTAGGCAAGACCACTCTCGCCGTAGAGATAAGTGCAACACTCGCCCGTCTCTGTGACAAAAACGTCCTTCTCGTTGACTATGATCCCCAGGCGAACGCATCTCTTGCCTTTCTTGAGGCCAACCGGTATTTCGAGCTAATAGGCAAAGGCAGGAGCATAGCCGGTTGTCTGATGCCCGATGTGAGCGATTCAGACCCATTCTCCGTGGTTGGAAGCATTCCGCCAACCGACGTCGATATAGGAGATTATGCGGTGCGCGTCAGGCATGGGCGCGATTACGAGTCCAACCAGAGGCCAAGCCTCTGGTTGGTACCTGGGGCGCTGGATCTGATGCGGCTGGCATTGAACCCTCTTGACCCTGAAACTGAGGTCAGGTTGAACTCTCGCTGGGATGGTATGATTTCCAGCGCGAAGGGCTCCTTCGAGTGCATCATAATTGACTGCCATCCAGCTGGTTCATTCTTCACCAAGTCGGCACTTCTCGCCTCTGACGCGGTAGTCGTGCCCGTGACTTCCGATGCCTATGCCGCAACAGGACTTAGCATGATGCGACAGCACATGAATGTATGGGCTTCTTCGGGTGGCGCACGGGAATTCTTCGTGGTCTTCAACAATGCACACAATTCATGGGACGAATCCGTCGAGATAGGGATCAGGCAGGATAGCCGGTTCGCCTCTCACTGTCTGACAAATCGCGTGCAGTATTCGGCGCTGTTTCGAAATCTCGCAAGACGACACCGGACGGCGGTCGAGCAGCCCGTCGCAAATCGCCGGAAGGTAGGGAGCGCCATCGCACGCGTCTCCAATGAGCTAGCAGACTTGCTCAAGCAAAAGTCAATCTTCGACGCATCATGGTGAAGTCCATGCACACATGGGAACTAGCTAAACTGCTACTTGACGGCTGTGATTCACCCGGAGAGGTGGATGAGGTACTCAACACGCTAAGTGATACGCTGGCGCTGCGCGAGCTGCGCACAATGCTATCAGCATTCGCATCCAATTCCGGTTCCGGCTCCGAAACGCTGTCGCTAACTTCCGCGAATGGCCCGACCACCGAGCCTCAACTCGTGGCTGAGGCAGTTGATGAGGGCATCAAGCGTCTGTCTGACGCCTCGAGAACCACGATGGCAGAGCAGTTGGAATCACTGTTCAGATCTGGTGGAATGACAAACGGGCAGGTGCAGCAGTGGTTCAAGGCCAACCTCCAAATCGACCTCCTGCTCAACGGTAGATCCCTGAGGCATTACCTGATGAGGGTGCTCAAGGAAGTTGACCTAGAGACGGGCAATCGCGTTCTGGCAGCGGCGCAGGGACTGGGGCGGGACTACAGCACCAAGTCCGAGATCAGCGACTACTGGGACCACCTCGACAGGCGATTTTCGGACGTGCAGTGAGCCCTGGCTACGCCTCGAGGGTTGCCAGCTTCCTGCCCGACCAAGGTGATCTCGACCGCTTTGAGTCCAGGCCGCCGGCCAAACGGCTGCTAAAGTCCTTCGACAGGCTGAGGGTGTGGTTCCATCTGCTGTACGTTCCCGAAGGCGGCGATGAGGTTGCGTCCCTGCTCGCATCAGCGCATTCAAAAGTGATCGAGATCTGGATACTCATGCCCCTGGGCCTTATTCACTCCTCATACGCGGCACTTCGAACGATTGTAGACATTTGCACCAGCTACAGCTTCTATAGCTCGCATCCCATCGAATGGCGAGCGGTATGCGATGGTCGTGCCCAGTGGGAAGGCAGGCAGCGCATTGTCGATTGGCATGTGAAGCACACCCGGCACTTCAGCGAAATAAACAGCCAGTTTGGATTGGTGGAAGCACTCGCCTGCGACTACCGTAAGCTGTCGAATTACGTGCATGCGATTCCCGTTGCGGGTCTTCCGACATTGAAGAGCATCGATCGTACAGAGCTGTCGAATGCAGATCTCGTGAGATTCGTCGAAGTGGCGGAATCCGTTGATTACAATTTAAGCCTGCTCTTCCTCGGAATCGCCCACTCGAGAGTTTCCTCGCTTTCCAGGAAAGACTATAAGACCGTCATAAAGGGCTTGGACCGCTCCAAGTTGGCGAAGGCGGGAATCGCCCTATCTAGACCGTAGCCCATAGATCGCAATCCGGTGTGGCCGCAGGACCGCCCCGACGGATTCAGGGGAAGGGTGCATCTGGCGTACATACCGGACCCGGACAGGCGGGTGATCACGGGCCTGTCGAAGCTCTCGCGCGCGGTCGATGTGTTCGCGCGGCGGCTGCAGGTCCAGGAGCGGATGACGCAGCAGATAGCGCGGGCGATCGACGAGGCGCTTCGGCCGCTGGGGGTGATCGTGGTCACGCAGGCGGTGCACTACTGCATGATCCAGCGCGGGGTGCGCCAGGCGCAGTCGACGACGACGACGACGGCGCGGCGCGGGGTGTTCCTGGAAAAGCCCGAGCTAGAGGCGCGGTTCCAGGAGTACCTGCGGCTGCGGCTCGACCCCAGCGCGCTGTAGGCGCTGGGGCCCGGGGGGCGGCGGCCGGGGCAAAAGGAAACGCCCCCTCGGTGAGGGAGCGTCGGCCCGGAGATACTCTCGCCGGGGTGGTACAGGGAATGATAGCCCCCGGGTCCGGCACGGTCAACCGGCCGCGGGCTCCCCGGGGTCCGTCGGGCTGCCCCTCCCTGCGGCCCTGGCGGCCGGTCCGCAGTCCGGGGGGGCGCGGCCATGGCGGGCGATGAAGCGGGGTACGTGGTCTACCTCGACCTTCAGGACCGCCACGAGAGCAAGACCCATCGCGCGTCGTGCGTCTACTACCTGGGCCGCGACCCGGAGGCCAGGACGACCCGGTGGGACGAGGATCCGTACCCGTCCAGGCGGGCGGCCGCTGAGGCCACGGGGGTCGCGCGCGGGTGCTAGCACTGCGGGCCGCGGGATGCGGACCCTCCGGGGCATCGCCGGCCGGCGGTCGCGTCCCGCTGGACGATCGGTGGCTGGGTCCATCGCTGTAGGTCCGCATGGCGCCGGATTACGGCCTGGCGGGGCCGGCCTCGAGTCGGTCTCTGGCCGCGTTACGGGGGAGGTCCGAGTTCGAGGCGCGCTTCCGGTAGTTCCTGGGCCTGGGCCCGACCCGAGCGCGCTTTAGGGCCCGGGGGGGCAGGCTACCTGGGGCGCTGGGCCCCGAGATCGAGGCAGTGGTCGTAGGTCGCCTTGTCGATCGGGATCCAGGTGGTGCCGGGAACTCCCCTGCGGGAGCGACCGCGGGGAGGGGCCGGGAAGCTGGACTCGAACCCAGCTGCCTGCCCTGCTCTGTAGCGGTCTCCTTGGCCAGGCGCACGGCGGGGCCGAAGCCCCAGTCCTGGCTCACGATGATGGCGACCTCGTACCGCTGCTCGTAGGTGGCCCGCACCAGGTCGACGGCAAGGCTGACGCCTGCGCCCTTCTCCTGGCCCCCGAGTTCACCCTGCCCTGGTAGACATAGACGCCCCGACCGCGCAGGTGGCCGATCCTGTTGGACCAGAAGCCGTGCCAGCGCAGCTCCTTGGATCCCCGTGTCGGGTCGGGGACGCCCGTGTAGAAGCGAATCTCCTCGAGGGTCCGTCCGGGAGTGCCGGCAACCAACGCGCCCGCCAGCCTCTCGACGTCATAGCTGGGCCAGTTGTAGGGGGACTGCGATCCAGAAGCCCAGGCCCTGCGTGCCAGGTGGAAGAGGTTCTGGCCGTCGATGAATACCATCGTGCGCACAAAAAAACACCCGCCCTAGGGTTGCGACCGATGCCGCGACCCAACGGGCGGGGAGGAACTGACATGAACCTTAGCCGTACCGGGTTGATGCGTCAACCCTACGCAAGCCCGACCGCCTCGGCGTGCGAGCGCCGCCTCGCGCCGTTTAGGGAGAGGGTGCACATGCTCCTGGACGCCGCGCACATGTCGAGGAGGAACATCACGGCGGCTACCGGACCGTCACCCGCTCGACCGCGATCGCCCGGTGGGCAAAGAGGAGGCACGCCCGGATGTCCTCCGGCTCTAGGATCGGGTACTCCTCGAGCACGGAGTCGGCGGTCTCACCGGCGGCGAGCATTCCCAGCACGTGCTCGACCGCGATGCGCATGTCTCGGATGATCGGCTTGCCTCTGAACACGTCCGCGCGCACGGTTATGCGGTCCAGCAGTTCGGCGTCGGTCGTCATGCGCACCTCCTCCCGGACTTCCTAGGCACCGACCATGGTGTCACCGCCGACGCCGCAGCGTCCAGCGGGCGCCTGCGCCCAGGTTCTCCGCCTGGCCGCACCAGGTCTGGGCGGTAACTGCCTTGAACCTCCAGCGGGGCGGCCACAGCGTTCCCCCGTCGGTTTACGCCGGTGAGCGTCGCAGGCTGGCAAAGAGGCGCAGCGGCCTGTCGCTACGGGCGCTCTCATAGCGCATCGGGGCGTCGTCTCCGCCCGGGCCATAGGCAAGTACGAACGAGGCGAGATGATGCCGAACTCGGGTGTGGCCATCGCGATGGCGGAGGCCCTCGGCGTGAATCTGGGCTGCCTGATGAGCCCCTCGCGCGTCTCCCTCGGATCGGTCGAGTTCAGGAAGCTGGCCCCTACCGGCGCCCGATAGCGGGTGGCTGCTGGAACGCCGCGGCTTCAAGGTCCTCAAGCTGGCGCTGTCCCGGTCCGTCTCTGGGCTCAGCTGCCGGGTCCGCCTGCTGAACAGGGACGATGTGACCGCCTTGGTGTGCTCCGCCGGCATGTCCCTCGAGCGCGGGCGATCGACGAGGCGCTTCGGCCGCTGGGGATGGTCGTGGTCACGCAGGCGGCGCGCTACTGCACGAGCCAGCGCAGGGTGTTCCTCCAGAAGCCCGAGATAGAGGTGTGCTTACAGGAGTACCTGCGGCCTGGGCTCGACCCGAGCGCGCTTTAGGGCGCAGCGGCCGGCTGCCCGGGGCGGCAGTCCCGAGATCGAGACTTTGGTCGCAGGTCGCCTTGTGGATCTGGATCCAGGTGGTACCGGCGGCCAGTGGGATCTTCGGGGAAGCCGGGCCCGGGCATCGGCCTCCGGCACCGCCCCGGTCTCCCCGGCATCCCACCCGGCGGTCACGCGACGTCGATGTCGGTGAGCCCGAAGTCCCCGCCCTTGAACAGGAGGGGCTCGCGCGCAACCGACGCCAGCGCATATGCGAAGCAGTCGCCGAGGTTAAGCCCCGCCGGGTGGTTGCCGCTCCCGAACCTGCGCCAGGCCCGCCGCGCCGCCCGCGCATGCTCATGGGTGACCGGCTCCAGCTCGATCCCCGCCTCCCGCAGGAAGGCATCGAGCTCGTGGCCGGCCGCCTCGGCGCCGCGGCCCTCGAGGACGATCGCCGCCTCAAGGTACGTCGCGACCGACATGCGGAGCGAGGGCGCCGCGGCGATGGACCCCGCGTAGCGCTCTGCATCCGGCTCCTGGATCAGGATCGCAAGGACCGCCGACGGGTCGACGATCACCGCGGGAGCCCGCGCTCGTCGTAAAGGAAGTCGCCATGCCCGGCGGCGGACGGGCCGTCGCCCAGCATGTCCACGCAGCGCCGCCCGATGGCGAGGAGCCTCCGGGCGCGGGCCTCGGCGCTGCGCCGGCTCACCTCGCGGTCGATGCGCTCCCTGAGCGCGACGGTGATCGCGCCGGTCATCGTCTCGCCGGTAAGGTCCGCCAGCTCGGCCGCGAGCCGGCACGTCTCCTCGTTCTTGATGTTGAGGCTCACCTGGACCTCCCGCATAGTAGACGTCTCGGACGTGAGTCTACAATGCACGCGATCGCCGCCGTAGGGATTGATCGTGGTCACGCGGGCGGCGCGCCGTCGCATGATCCGGCGCGGGCGGCGCTGTGAGCAGTCGGCGACGACGACCACACTGTGTATTCCCAGAAAGGCGCGAACTCGACGCGCGGTTCCAGTAGTACCACCGGCTACGCCTTGACCCCGGCACGCTGTAGGGCGAGGGGCCCGTGCGCGGCCCCGCCACTGCCGGGGTCGCAGAAGAAGAAACGCTCCCTCGGTGAGGGAGCATCGGCCCGGAGATGCTATCGCCGGGGGGAGTAGGAGGAATGATAGCCTCTGGATCTGACATGGTCGACCGGATACGGCGCTGCGTGATTGTTCATGGCTAGCGAGAGGAGAGGATCTGTCGGCAGGCGAGGAGGGGGTAGGCACCCTGAGCGTTCCAGATCGCGAAAAGGGAGGCGAGGGCCATCCCGCAGGCGGTGCCACGCGGCCGAAGCTTCGTTCAGCGGCGTTGTTGTCCGACGGCACGCAGGGCTCGGCCACGGACCCGAACCGCTCCCTTATGAACCGCTCGACCCGCCGGCACAGCTTGAGATGTGGAGCGGCCTCGTTGTCCGCGTACGGACGAAACGCCGCCAGCGGCCGCTTCTCCAGCCGCCTGGGGCGGCGCTGCGCCTGCGCGCGTCGGTGCCCCTGAACCCCTTCGCCTCTTCGTAGACGGCCTTGACCGCGGCGGCCCACGCGCCAGCCTCCTGTCGTCCGGGTGCGCCTCCCTCAGGTCACGGACGTCCCGCAGCAGGTGCACCCAGCAGCGCCGCTTCGGGCCTGGGTATTGGTTGGAGACGGCGTAGAAGTCGCTGACCAGCACCCCGCTATACTCCTCGCCCAGCGCCTCGTCCACCACCGCCTTGGAGCGGTCGCGCCTGTATGGATTACCGCTCGTCCGGCAGAGGCTCCAAGCGAATCCGTTCACACCGTCCTGGCGCCACCCCGTCTCCTCTGCCAAGATCATCTAGCTCCCTCATATCCGGTCCCGGATCTGGGCCACCGCCCGCCGAGGCATCGCGACCATCACTATCGCACGCCCGCCCAACTCGAGACCGTGCTCGGTCAACCTGTTGCCCGGCATCCCGGCCGTCCGGCCCCCTCCCGCCATCCGCGCTACACGCTCTGCACCTCGCCTTCCACAGTGCGACAATAGCGACACCGGCGAACACCACTGTCCATTTGCCGCTGGCGCTACTGTGACAGACGTGCCAGCAACTCGCCCTTGCCCGTTACCCCAGAAGCGTACAACTGGCGTGCGATTCGCAACTGCTCCGCCACTTCATGGCCAGGGGCAATACCAAGGGCCAACATGATGTCCTTGCCATCAACTGGCAAGGTCTCTCCAAAGTAATCCAATAGATCTCGCTCAATCAGGCGCACAATCAATGATTCCGGGTTATCGTCCTCGGCGACTATTCTAAGAACTTGCTTCCATTTTCCTTGCTTGGTCTGTCGGAACTTCGACACGTTTAACTTCATGCCCATCCGTGTGGCCGCATCACTTATCAATCTATCGAATTTATGTGCCGGCCAGTCACGCTCCAATCTACGCTTCATTTCATCAATGGTCAATTGCCTAACGTCCTCATCCACTACGGCCATGTCCATCGCATTCCTACAATGTGCAAGGACTGCGTGAACATCAAAACAAAGCTGTCTATAGCAACTTCTCCAGCCAATTGCGTCCCGCGGGGGACTGGACCCACAAACGTCTATGAACCACAAGGCCGTCCTCTGGGAAATCCTGTGACTCCGTCTATTAACCAGATCTAAATTGTGAAAACTCCAAGTTCTAAGGTCGTGTATCAGCTCACGTTTCGCCTCCAATTCTGGCCGGCTTAGATTGCTGTCGGAAGGAAGTCCGATAAGATATGGAACTGCTACTTTACCTGCTTCAAACATTAGCACATAGCTCCATGCCACTAGACGCAAAAAGGATGCCTCACCCTCTCCCTTCGGAGCCTGAATTGAAATTTCATCAATAGCCTTCTCGTCAACGAAGACACGAAGCAAATATCGCAAACGAACAAATTCTGCATTAAGTAAATCAAATTTCATGTCATCGCTTGACGGGTTCGGCAATAGGTCCGATGAAATTAAAGGCAATCGCAAAGTCGGACAATGTTCGCCCGTATTGCACGTCATCGCGTGGAAAATCCCTGTCCAGTAGATCAACAACTTGGTTCATCTCATGAACACGCAGACGCCAGCGTCCCTCTCCTCGCTTGTCCTCCACGCGACCCGTAAATCTTCTTGGGCGACCTGCTGTGTCAGCTACAACATGACGCAAGAAAACTCGACCGCGATACACGTTATCGGTCTCGTGGTAAAGCTGTCGAAAAACTTCACGTGCTGCAACGTAATCACCTGTCAGCCACGTCAATACCGCCTCCAGATACCTAGTGCCATAGCGGGCTGACTGCCCAGCGGCGACGTTCAAAGAACGCAATATACTAAGAAACTCCTGCCGTGAATCGCCGACAGGCAGAGGTTGCCGTAGGCCTCTAAGCGGACGCCGCCGCAAGTCTGCAATCCAACTGCTCTCCAACAAAAGCCACAGGCAACGCTCATCTTGCTGAATTCTATCCAACTTACCAGTCAAAAATTCGGCGGCTCTTCTCGCCTTCAACAAATCTGTATCTGACGTAATCTCAATGTCCTGCTCGCCAAGTACAGGTGCCAATTGACGAGCGTGCAGGAAATAGCCGGCAGTCGATCCCGATTTCTCTAGCTCCGCGTAGGCATCGTCAGTAAGCCGGTGGTCGCCGAGTGCGTTGCCTACAGACATTCGACGTCTATGAAATCTTGCCTTTTGGCTGGGAGGCAGCGCACTCTGTTCCACTTGATCCAATGTTGAATATATGTCGGCCGCCAGCTCTGCTCGTTGATATTCCGTCAATTCTGCCGATGAGAAAAGGTCTGCTGGAGTCCAGAGTCCGACGTCATGTGGGTAATAGTCGTCAGCAGCACTAACCGCGCGTCGGACCGCAATTCTAGCCGTCTCGTATGCTGACCATATGTCGGAGGTCGGATGTCTACGACGTGCATGATCCAAAGCAAGGAAGCCATAAAGCGCGGCGCGCTCTACCAGCAGGTGCTGCCTAGTTCGCCTTCCCGTCTGAAGCCGACCGCTGTCAATTCCATCAATGGCGGTCTGAAGCGCCTCTCGGGCTTCCTCCAACAAATCGAGCCGCTCGTCGTGATTTGCTACCTCTTCTCTAACTGCGCTCCTCCGAAAGGCAGACTCCTGCAGCATTACACTGGCATCCATAATCTTGAACCGTTCACGCAATTCTGTCAGCTTCCGCGCGAAAGCGATGTAGTCGTACTTGTATATGGAGCCTCTAGGCCCATCATGGCCGATCTGTTGGAGGATATCCAAAAGGAATGTACGTTCGGAGGCGCTGTCAATGCCCAAGCGTACAGAACCAATCAGATCGAGAAGGACGTTGGCCTCTGCACGGGGACTGCCCAGGCGACGTTCGCAAATGAGTTGAGCTTCAAGAGGCAGCCTTGGTAGGACGACGTAGTCAAGGCCTTCACTATCTCGAGACTCCCAGCGGATGAGATCAAGGTCACCAAAGAGGTGATGAACGAGGATAGAGTCAATTCTCCTACGCTGATCACTAATCGCCCGGAGTAGCAGATTAATGGGAACCGGACAATTTAGCCTGCCAGCCACCATAACCATATCGATTATCTTGGCTGCGGACCGGTCGTCTTCATTGTGGAGGCCATGACGACTGTCGTCGAGTACCGGTTGATATTCACTAATGTAGCCCTTGTCAATCAATTCCTGATGGAGTTGACTGATGATGGAAATCGGCTGCGGTCTACTGCCTCGCTCATCTAGCATTTTTACTGCTGCCCTGGCCTCCGCGCCGAGGCCGGACCTGAGTTGCGGTCTGCTCGCAGGCAGATGGCGATACAAGATGGCTAGGAAATGTTGGCCGTCGAATCGAGTGTGCCCTGTGATGTCTAGGTTCTTAAGTAGATCATCTAGCTTCGCTTGCTCTGCTTTCGACAAATTCACCGAGGCTTGGACTCGTATATACGATGCCACACCGTCAGTCTCGCTAGCGCGATACTGTGATCCCACTACTACAACGCGTCGACCACGGCTCCTAAGGCCGCTTAGTAACTCATCATATCCGTCTACGTTGCCATTGGTGTCACAAACAATCAATGTGACTCGCGCGTGCGACTTCTCAGCCTCTTCACAAAAGTCGGACACTTCCTGGGACTGGGGGGTGCGGCCAGTGGTATAGAGAACCGCGGCCAATCCATCTGCCCGGACTCTGGAGACTAGCCGAGCAAGGGCAATTGATTTGCCAGTTCCAGACTGACCCTCAACGACAATCGGAGAATCAAGTCTTGAATGATCTGCCAGTGCCGTCATAACATGCTTGGCTAGCAGTGCCTCAAAGTCCCTTTCGATTGCGAAGCCTCTCCTCGTGCCTTCAACTAGTAGACGTGGGCCCCCTAGATCCCCGTGAAATCTACGAAAGGCTTCGTAGGTGGCGTCCTGGCCTAGTGGTGGCAACAATGAAGTCCAAGAGTCGTCTACTATGTTGGCGACGGCTTCGACTCTAAGTCGCAACTGCGGAGAGACGTTATATGTACCGCTAGATCGAAAGCTGATCTTGCCAGCTTCGTCGGACTGGAATTGGAGAGCGTCCGTCAGGTGACCGGAAGCCTGAATTTCTGCAACAATTGTGCCGAGTCTTTTATCTTCAACAAGAATGTGGCCATCGTGCTCCATAGCCGCGAAATAGGCAGCATGCTCTGAAAGCAAGTGTGGTCTACCACCGAACCACAAAACTTGACTAGGTGGTCCACTAGCGAAGGTGCCGAGCAAGTCCTCAATGCGTAGCCAGCCGGAGTCGTGCGTAAATCCGTCCACCAAAATTGTGCCCAAGGGTGTAGCGGTGTCAGTAATGCGGTTGAGGAGCGGCACCGCATGGCTGGTGCGACGGGCGATGAGGCTAATGTCGTCGCTTGGCGGTTGAGCTCTGGGATCCTGTTCACCCGCCCGGCTAAACAGATAGTATAGAGGTGGTCGGGACATACTTCGAGCGACGCGAGGATGTTCTTGCGAAGTCAAAACAGCTTCTACGGCGCGACCCCTGTGGGAAAACAGTCTTACTAGTGTGGGATCCAACGAGGAGGTGAATACTGCACTCCAAGGCAAATCCCTAAGAATCTCCACAAATGGAGGATGGGGGCGTCGCTCAAAGCGTTCCGCCAGCCAAGTATAGTGACCGTCAGGTACGGGCTCTGTCGAGAGCATGTCAGACCATCTACGTTCCTGCCCGCACGTTCGATCCAACTTGCTGAGCGTAGCCTCGAGGATAGGGTCACTACGTGAGGAATCAGCCCAGGCATCCTCGCCCAATAGCAGAACTAGTGGGCGTTGTTCGTCAATGGCCGAGAGTAGAGTATTGCGGAGATTGATCATCTTGCGAATATCCCTGTACGAGGCTTGAATGGCGGCTATTGTATCACAGATTCAGGTCGGACCCTGTGAAAGAGTCGGGAAAAGCACGGCAATCGCATCTCATCGAGCAGCGTCCCTGTGCTTTCGGCGAGGCTGCGCCTAGTTTGCCCCTCGGCCTCAAGCGGCTTCAGGGTCATGCGCCGCAGCAGGGAGACGCTTTCAGCCTCATTACTTCTGCGCACCTAGCGTCTGTCCTCCTTGTACGTCACGTCCAAGGATCTCTGGAGCTGGGTTCCCTCTCTCCCGGTGGCTGCGTACCCAGCCAAGCGAACTGACCGCATCTTCCTCCGGGCTCACAATGCAATAGCGCGACTCGCTTTCCGCCATGTCCAGGGTTTTGGGCCCCGGTCGTTACCCGTGCCTGTCGGGGCATCCAATGTTGTCAATGTCCGGCACCGCTCAACACCGGCACGTCTCGATTCAATCACGGCCTGAATTCACTGGCTCAAGGTAGGTGCGGTCAGGTCCGTCGAAGCCGACGTACGGACCAGTTGGAATACACCGCACACCACTTGACAGTTTGCGGTGTCGATGGTCACGATGCATCCTCTGACATAAAATATCTTGACAAAAAGGGGGCCGCCGCGACCCCGTTGGCGATCGTCCACGCTTAATTGGCCGAGCCCTCCGACGCTCGCAGTGGCCCCTACGAGCCCGTCAAAGAAGTGCTCCCGGGCGAGGATATGAGTCGCCATTACGAAGGCGACCACAGGTGCGGAGGGTGCAATGAGCAAGACTCTTGGCCCGTACGTGTCCGACCGGTCACCTCTGATACCGACTTCGATACGGGACTGACTCCCGGAGAGGCGCCTGGCGCGGGCAGTGTCGGATGCCGTGGACCTATTTGATCTATCCGAGATAACTGAACTCCATGAGGTGGAGGCTCGTGGTGGTCCCAGCTGCCGTCCCGAGATGATAGTCAAGGCATCGATGTGCGCGGTTACTGCGCAGGGATCTCGACGGAGCGTTCGAAATTGACGGCGAGGCGCCCCCGGGACCTGTACTCTTGATGGACGATGTGGTCGACTCGCGCTGGACGCTGACACTGGTCGCGGCCCTGCTGTTGCAGCGGGAAGCGATCCAGTGTGGCCACTGGCGCTGGCATCATCCTGGGCGGGGGGTTGATCGTGCCTGCTGACAGAAACGCACAGGCCATCATGGTGCTGACCGTCTCGCTTGGGATGGCGGACAGGGACGACGCACGGCCGCTGACCGGCCTAGAGTGGCATCGACTCGACCTGGCCCTGCGGGATCGCGGAACCGAGCCCGGGGCGCTGCTGAACGGAGATCTGTCCGACCTGCTGTCCGGCTGGGCCGACAGGGAGGTCACCCTGCCCCGCCTGGAGGGCCTGCTCGGGCGTGGCCTGGCTCTCGGCGTTGCGCTCGAGAGGTGGGAGCGCGCGGGCCTGTGGGCGATCACCGGGTCGGATCGCGACTACCCGGCCCGGTTGCGAGAGCGCCTTGGCGGAAAGCGGCCACCCGTGCTCTTTGGCTGCGGCGACAGGGGGCGGCTTGCCGCCGGCGGCGTAGCCGTGGTCGGTTCGAGAGAGGCGGATTCCGACGACCTGCAGTTCGCCGAAGACATGGGCGTCGCCGCTGCCGGGGAGGGATGCGGAGTCGTATCCGGCGGGGCCAAGGGCGTCGATCGTAGGGCCATGCTCGGTGCGCTGGAGCGCGGCGGCAGCGTGGTTGGGGTGCTGGCCAACGGCCTGCTCGGTGCGGCGAGTTCCGCCCGGTACCGGGATTTCCTGCTGTCCGGCAACTTGACATTGATCTCGCCCTCCAACCCGGAGTCTGGGTTCGGTGTGGGCAAGGCCATGGGGCGCAACAGGTGCATCTACTGCCTTGCGGACAGCGCAGTGGTGGTCAGCAGCACCTTTGGCAAGGGGGGCACTTGGACGGGTGCGACGGAGTGCCTGAAGGCCAGATGGGTGCCCGTCTGGGTGAGGGATCGAGACGGCATGAGCCCTGGAAATGCGGAGCTGCTGAAGAGAGGTGCCAAGCGGCTCTCCCGGCACATGCGGTCGATCGCCGAACTGGGAAGCCTTGAACTGCAGGCACAGCCCCACTTGGCCGGGATCGCGGAGGCTCACCATGCCGACAGCCCAGAACTGCAGGCGGAGCCTGCACAGTTGACTGGGCTGAACGGGCCGAGCGACCTGGGTGGCCGGGACCCAGCCGCCCCTGGACCCGAGCTTCAGGGCGTCGACCCCGCAAGCGCGATCCTCCCGACGCCACCCGTTCACCGCACGGACAGCGACATGGAATCGCAGCCGCCGGGCCAAGCTTGTGGAGGCACCAGGTCCCAGCCAGATGCTACGGACCATTTGGGATTCTTCGATCTGTTCCTGCGTCGATTTAGCCACATGGCCAGGGAAGACGCCCTGTTGACCGCGCAAGACATAGCCGCGCAGATGCCCGAGCTGGAGGAATCCCAGGTGCGCAAGTGGCTGAGGCGCGGGGCATCCGAGGATGTCATTGAGAGGGTCGGCAGACCGGCCCGTTACCGACCGAAGAGGACGGGGCTGCTTTGAATGCCGGGCTCCCGAGCCCTTGCACCTAGCCCCGGACGCGGACGCAGGTTCTCGGCCCTCGTCCGGCACGCGGCGCGGCTTGGAGGATCAAGGGATGCTCTTCAGGGACGTCAAATCGGCCGGCGGCGACGCTAGCCCCGGCCCTCCCACGGTAACAGCCCCCACTCGCCCCTCAAACATCGGCCAGGTGAGCGTCTCGTACACCCACGTGCGGGAGATCCTCACCCGAGCGACCGGGTTCATGGACGCCTACGACTTGACGCTGAATCCCTACAGCGGGTGCTTCTTCGGCTGCACGTACTGCTACGCGGCCTTCTTCAGCCGGTCGAAGGAGGACCGCGACAGGTGGGGGCGCTGGGTGAAGGTCAAGGAGAACGCCGTGGACGTCATGAGCCGGCGCAGGCCGGGCTCCCTCGACGGCAAGCTGATCTACATGAGCAGCGTTACGGACCCCTACCAGCCCATCGAGCGCGAACTCAAGCTGACCAGGGGGCTGCTACAGGTCATGGCCGAGCGCCACAGGCCCAGGCTGGTCATCCAGACGCGCAGCGCCGACGTTGCGCGCGACACCGACCTGCTGCGCCGGATCGAGGAGAGGGGCGGCCGGGTCCAGGTCAACATGACCGTCACCACCGACGACGAGGACGTAAGGCGCACCTTCGAGCCGCAGTGCCCCTCCAACCCGGCGCGGCTCAAGGCCATCGCCGAGGTCCGGGCCGCCGGCGTCGACACGTGCATCACGATGACTCCCCTGCTCCTGGTCAGCAGGCCCTACGAGTTCGCCGAGGACCTGCTCGAGACCGGCGTGCAAAAGTTCATCATCCAGCCGTTCCACTTCCAGAAGGGCAAGTTCGTTGCGGCGACGCGCGAGAGCGCCATCGACCTGATGACATCCAAGCTGGGCTGCGACCGGGCCACCTTCAGGGACAGGTACATGGAGAGCTACGAGCGGGTCGAGAGCGTCCTAGAAGAGAGGCTGCCGGAACTCGGCCGCAGCAAGGACGGCTTCGCGCCCCCCTTCTATCGGGTCGCGGTGGGCAGGTTCACCGCCCGACTCCGCCGGACGCAGCCCGCGCGGTCGCGCGGGCCAAAAACACCCGCCCAAGGATTTCGGCCGGGGCCGCGAATCCAGCGGACGGGGAGTAGATGCCATTCACGCTAACCCCTTTGCGGCGCCCGGTCAACCACGCGCAACCGTTCACCTCCCTGAACGGTTGCCGACTCGATGGGGTAGGAAGTCCTTGCACAAGCTGAGGTCGAGAGGCTGCACCATGGGCGCTTTCAACTGGCTGGCGCGGATCTCCAGCATGGACGGCCGAAACGCGAGGGAGATCGGGGTGACCGTGGACACCGGCGCACCTTTCAGCCGCTCCCCGCACGCCTGCTGCGGGAGCTTGGCATCGAGGCAACGGGCAAGCCCGTGTTCCTGCTGTCAGACGGGCGGCTCGGCGACATGGACTCTTGAAGGTGGCGTGAACTTCCGCCGGATGTGATCGGATCTCGACATATCCGACCGCTTCGCACTCCACAGACGGTGCGGCCGCGCGGGCGAGGGCGCGGAAGGAACGAGATCTCTCTGCCAGTCCTGGCAGGGGCCGATCCGGGGAGTCCGTCCCCTGCGGATGCCGCAACCGCGCCGGTCAGCGGATTGGCGGCCGTAGCCGCCGCCGGCAAGCTCCCCCCAAGTGCGCCCTCGACCCAAACAGATTAGTAGAGCGCCAAACCCGCTTCTTCAAAAGAAAGCTGTATAGACGATAGATATGAGTCGTATATGCTTCACCTTCACTAGACACGATTCCGCTCCAACGAGTGATACGTCGTCCAACAATGCTTGAAACCCGCCAGCCGGATTTAGGGGGGCAGAATGAATGATATCGAGTTGGCTGAACTGAAGGGGGACTGGCTTGCAGGCAATGCCGCCGTCGCTCTTCTGGGCGCGCTCCTAATAGGACAGTCGTGGACAAGTATACTAGAAGGCTCAGAAAACACAATTAAGCTGTTGTCTCTCTTTGAGGTTCCTAACTATACAGCGACTGTACTCCTAGTGTTGATCTTTGGGTTATTCGGCTTATCGCTTTTCCTTGCAATTGCTTCTGCAGCACCATTTATCCGGCATTCCGGAATTCGCCTGGTCCGATATGCCTCGCCGGTATTGACGTCCATCGTACTGACTTCATTTGTGTTAAGCTGGCTATCTTCGTCATCTGAATTACCTAATGATCAATGGTGGTCGTTGGTCCTATTCTTGAGTGGTATAGGAATGTTCTTTTTTATCGGATTCAGACGCGTAGGAATTTCTTTCTTAACATTTCTCTACAGGAACGCTCATAGATTGATCCTCTCTGAGCCGAACGTTGCGGCCCAGCTAGACCGAACATGCGATACGGATTCGGATGCGACATCTCGACGAATGAAAATCTCTCCTAGGCTGCCGGTTGTTCATATTTGCCTTCAGAGGGTCAAATCCAGTAACTTCTGGATCGCCACGGTGGTGACCGTCGCAGTTGTGGAAATCGTGCTCACGGCTTTGTATTGGGATTGGTTGAGGTCCAGCGAGTCGGGGAGCGCTACTTTACGCAATATGGGACTGATGATCGCGGCCTCTCTTGCCTTCATTTTGGCAATATGGCGAGCCTTGGTAGCTGATAGGCAAGCTAGTACGGCTCAAGAAGCCTCATTAAACGAGCGATATCAAAGGGCTACTGAGATGCTAGGAAGCGACACTCTATCAGTACGTATAGGTGGCATCCATGCTCTCCACGCTCTGGCCAAGGAACAACCTGAGCAATACTATATACGAGTCATGCGCCTACTTTGTGCCTTCGCTCGCAATCCTGCCAATGGCAAAGCGGATGGAAGCGAACTGGCCACCTGTAAGGAGTACTCTGGCACCACACTCCTTACGCTACGCGAAGACCTGCAAACTGTGATGGATGTAATCCGTGGCCGTAGCAATGCTGAAGTACTTCTTGAAGAAAGGCAGGGATTTCGCTTGCAACTGCAATATGCCGACCTACGCGGCGCAAGTCTCCACGAGGCGGATCTCAGAAGAGCAATCTTTTGGGGCGCGGACCTCTCCGGCTCATTCCTAGCCTCGACTCGTCTAGATTGTGCACTTCTTAACGATGCCAATCTTTCCAATGCCCAGTTCAGTAACGAAGGCGACAATCCAGCGAAGGGAATAATTCAGCAACAACTCGATAAAGCATCAAGAATTCCTGTAGATGGTCCGGAGTTAACTGGCGTTCTAGATGCCGAAACCAAGCAGCCATTAGTCTGGCGTGAGAAACTATCTACGGATGAAGCGTGAGAGAGACACTGCCTGCTGAACACGCTCAGTTTGATCTCGCCATGTTGAACCAACTGCCATCTCAGAGGAGTGGTGGAGCTTCAACCGCTCTCCGATGCGATGCGTCTCGTAAGGCTCGAGAGCTTTGTATACGAATCCGAGTATGTATTGACTACAATCTCAAACGGTTTCCCATGCCTGTGAAATCTCTCGCGGCCCGGCAATAGTCAGCTTCGGGGCGGGTCACCAAGGAGAACCGGATAGTCTACGGGGTGGTGAATGCCGCTGGACGAGATCGCAATGCGTGCTCGCCCACCTGACTTGACTCCGGCCTCGGCTGTTTAGCAGAATGTCGGCATGACAACACACGATGCCGACATAATCAACGAGGGATGACTCAAGGACTGGACCGGGACGTCCTTCGCAGGGCCGGCGTCGGCAGCTTCTTCCGCCCCAGCCAGCTGGAGCCGCTCGGCATTCCCTACCACAGGCTTCGACGGCTCGAGGCGGATGACACGGTGGAGCGAGTCGGCTGGGGCCTCTACAGGCTTGCCGACGCCGAGCCCACTGAACGCTACTCGATTGCCTCCGTCTGCGCCCGTGTCACCAACTCCGTAGTCTGCCTGCTGTCGGCCCTACAGGTGCATGGCATCGGCACCCAGATCCCGCACCAGGTGTGGATCGCCATCCCGCACAAGGCGCGGTCTCCCGCGCCGGGGCCCGCGAGCGTTCGCCTCGTGCGCTTCAGCGGGGCGGCCTGGACCCACGGGGTCGAGGAGACCAGGTTCGAGGGCGTGCCGGCCCGCATCACATCTCCCGCCCGCACGATAGTCGACTGCTTCCGGTTCCAGCGCCTGGTGGGGCGGGAGGCGGCGCTCGAGGCCCTGCGGGAGGGCCTCCGGGACGGAGGGGTGACCCCGGCCGCACTTATGCGGACGCTCGAGGTCCTTCCCTCGCGCCGCCTGCGGGTCATCCTGGAGGCCGGAGTGCTGTGACCGCAGACACGGCCGCTTCCATAAGGGCGCGTCTGCTCAGCAGGGCGAAAAGCGCGGGAACCGAGTTCGAGCTGTTCCTCGTCCGCTACGCCTGCGAACAGTTCCTGTACCGCCTGGGGAAGTCTGCCGTGCGGGACAGGTGCATCCTCAAGGGGGCGAGCCTGCTGGCTCTCTGGATGGCGGAACCCTTGCGGGGGACGCGCGACGTCGATCTGCTGTCGCTGGGGAAAGACGATGCAAGGGCCGTCGGAGACGTGATGACGGCCATCTGCGGCGTCCCATGCCCCCAGGACGGGCTGGTCTTCGACCTCGGAACCATCAGGATTGCCCCGATCCGCGATACCCACAGGTACGGCGGCCAAAGGGCCAGGGTGCTCGCTCTCCTAGGCTCCGCCCGCATCTCCCTGCAGGTGGACTTTGGCTTTGGAGACATCGTCGTGCCGGGCCCTGAGGTGGCCCAGTTGCCCTCCCTGATCGAGGATGTACCCGCCCCGGTCATCCGTGCCTATCCGCAGGTGACAGTCATCGCCGAGAAGTTCGAGACGATGGCGCAGCTGGGGGCCGGGAACAGCCGCATGAAGGACTTCCACGATGTCTGGGCACTGTCCGAGGCGTTCCCGTTCGACGGCGCCGAGCTCCAGGAAGCGGTCGCCCGATGCTTCGAGCGGCGCGGCACGGATCTGCTCTCCAAGGCGCCCGACGCTCTCAGGCCAGCCCTCTACTCGAACCCGCGTATGCAGGAATACTGGACGGCATACGGGCGCCGGGGCGGGCTGGCGACCGCTCCGCCGGCAGCCTTCGAGGCCGTCGGCGATCGGATGCGCACCTTCCTCGGGCCGGTGCTGGACAGCATCGCGGCCAGCGAGACGCTTGAGGGCCGCTGGCCGGCCGGCGGGCCCTGGCAGGCCGGTCCCGGTACGGACGAAGGGGGGAACGCGTGAGGGCTGCGGCCATCGCCCAACCATCGAGGCACGGTGTCTTCATCAGCCACCACGACGCGGACCGAGACTACAAGAATCGCCTCGTCCAGATGATGGGGGACCTCATCGTGGACGTATCGGTCGACGAGGATGACATCGACGATACCGGCCTGGGCGTCGAGACGATTCGACAGGAGATCCGGGACGGCTACGTACGCCCGGCGTCCGTGACCATAGTCCTCATCGGGCCATGCACCTGGCAGAGGATGCACGTGGACGCCGAGATTCACTTCAGCATCAGGCGCACGGCCTATAACCCGAGGTGCGGCCTCCTGGGCATTTTGCTGCCCGATCACCCAGACCATGGTGGCGATGGATACGAAGAGAGGCTGATACCGGCGAGGCTGGCGGACAACACCGACGGCGACGATCCCTATGCAAGGCTGTATGACTGGCCGCGCAAGAAGGCGCGACGGCGCAAACGCGTCTATCAATGGATTGAAGAGGCCTTCAGAAGACGGAATGGCAGCCCTCGAGACGACAGCAGGCCGCTGCTGCAGGGAAATGTGGGCGGCAGCTGCTCCGATGGATGGTAGCCACGGCAACATGGGTGCAGCCCTGCGGGACGCAACACTCAAGGCACGGGCGCGCTTGATGCCCGAGAGTGAGGCTCCCCGCCCATGGGCAGGGAGAGCAAGATACGGATTCCAGCGGCACGCAGGCCGCACCATGCCAACGGTCTTGTTGGCAACATAGCTGTTGGCAAGGCTGCGGCTGGCATCGTGCCGACCCCGGGCCCCTATGGGGAGCGTGGGGAGCCGCGCCGGGCGGATTGTTGCCACCGGTCCGGCTTCGATGCTGCAGGCCAGGGATTGATCACCTCAATCCCGGCACCCTGAAAGCGGAGGCGGCCTGCCTGCGGCGGCGCGCTCCATCGGGCAGGGTCGCGATTCCGGTCCTTGCCCCCGCCCAAGTGATGGCGGTGACGAACAGCTCGCTCGGCGGCTGGTCGTCCAACGGCCCGAGCACCATGGGCCCAGGGTCCGCACGCCAGTTCCGACACGACGTTGGTATCAATGAGGAACGCCGGCGGCGGGCTCAGTCGAACCTTGGGAGCTCGCGCATCGGCCCCCTTGCGGGGGTCTCCAGCTCGACGCCCACCAGCGGCCTGAAGAGCTCATGAATGGCCGTTCCCAGGTCTCGGGCCGGAACCGCCTCCGCAGCCAGGGCCGCCCTCAGAATGTCCCTCGCCTCCTGCTCCATGGACCTGCTGTTCTCCGCCGCCCTGGTGCGCAGGCGCCGCATCGAGCCGCTGTCGAGGTTGCGCAACGTGATGCTGGCTATCGCACCGCCTTCCTGAGCCTATGGATATTACGAGGGCGCAAGATTGCACCTTGACGGGGCGGCCCCGGCCCTGTGCACCAAATTGACCCGGCCTCAAACGCCTTGGTAGCCTCGACCGAGAGGGGAGGACCCGACCCGTTGGATGCAGGTAAGCACGTTCAGACCGCGCTCGAGTTTCTAGAGGCAGCCGACCGCGAGTTTGAGGCCGGAGAGGAACTGCAGGCGTCCGAGAAGCTGTGGGGCGCGGCGACGCACGCCCTCAGGGCCGTGGTCCCGCCGGAGGGTCAACCCACCGGCAAGCACCGGGATCTGCGGCGGGCCGCGGCATGGCTGGCCTCGGAGCGCGGCGACCCCGCAATCGCGATCGGCTTCAAGGCTGCCGAGCAGTTTCACTCCAACTTCTACCACGGCTTCATGGAAGACGACCAGATCTCCGACGGCCGCAGGGAGGTTCGCGAGTTCGTCGAGCGAATACTGCCGGTCCGGCCACCGGCGCCCGCCGGCGACGCGCCCCCCCGGGTACCGGCGCAGGAAGGGCCGGCCCCGTCGTGGTAGTCGACTGGGTCAAGTGCGATGGCGGGGTGTTCTGCGGACTCGAGACCGTCGACCTCAGCGCCGTGGCGGCCACGGGCGTCTACGTCATCTGGCACAACCCCTCCGGGCGGGTGATCTACGTCGGAGAGGGCCAGATAGCCGATCGACTGCGCTACCACAGATCCGATCCCCGGATCCTGGGGCACCGCGGCAGCGGGCAGTTGCTCGTGACCTGGGCCGCGGTGAAGGATGACGAGACCCGATGGGGAGTCGAGCGCTATCTCGGAGAGCTGTTGACCCCGCTGGTCTCAAGCCAGTTCCGGCAGGTTCCGAGGGTCCAGGTCGACCTTCCCCAGTGACCGCCGGCCAGGGCAGTGCCCACGGGCCGGCCCTGGAACGCGGCCAGCGGCCAAGCTGCCCCCCCGCAGCGCGGCGGGGGCGCGAGGATACGGGGCAGCGGCGCCGGGCTCATCCCGCCCTCGCCGCGGATCCGGCCGCAGAGGCAAGAATCCCCCAAGATAGCGAGATAGGCAGTCGGGCCCCGGCCGTCCGGACCGCTTGATGCGATCGCAGGCCGGCCCTGCGGGCCAAGACGATTGCGGATCAACAAGGGCCGAAAACCATATCCAAAACGGCCCGCCGCGGTGCTAGAATGTCCGCCTCGGCACCGCGACCCGACGGCCAGTCCGCCTGCTAAGCGGCGATTCCTCTTAAGCGTGAGGTTTGGCAGCTTTGGCCGGCGGTCTGACTCGACTGCGGACGTTCAGGTCCTTTCGCTACGGCGACTTCCGTCTCCTGTGGGTCGCCAGCGTGGGGACCTCTGGCGGCTACTTCTTCCAGCAGGTCCTGATCGGCTGGCTGACCTACGACGTCACCAAGTCCGCCTTCCTGACCGGCCTCGCCCTCGGCCTCGACACCCTCCCCAACCTGATCGCGGCACCCCTGGGCGGCGTGCTGGTCGACAGCCTCGACCGGAGGCGCGTGCTGATGCTCGTGCCCGCCTACCAGTGCGCCCTGAGCGTGGCCTTCGGCCTGATCGTCATGCTCGGCCTCGTCGAGACCTGGCACATCTTCGCCTTCGTTGTGCTGATGGGCTTTTCCTGGGTGATCATCGAGCCCGCCCGCATGGCGATCATCCCGGGCATCGTCGGCGAGACCAGGCTGGTCAACGCCTTCTCCCTGGTCCAGCTCGCCTTCAGCACGACCCGGCTCGTGGGCCCCGCGATCGGCGGGGTGGTGCTCGCAACCCTTGGGCCCGGGGCCGCGCTGTTCGTCGGCGCCGGGTCGCAGCTGACCGCCTGCGCGATGGGAACCCTGATACGCACCCGCAACCAGGCCGCCGACGCGGTCACGCTGCGCAGGGCCCTCTCGGGCCTCGCAGGCTCGTTCCGGCTGGTCCGAGAGACCCCGCTGGTCCAGGCGCTGCTGCTGCTCGCCCTGGTCACGCCGCTGGTGGTCGTGCCGTTCTCCAACGGGCTGATGCCGGTGTTCGCCGCCGAGGTGTTCGACGTCGGCCCCGCCCGGCTCGGCGCGCTGCTCTCGATCATCGGCGCGGGCTCGATGCTCGGGACCATACTGCTCGCTTCGATGACGGACGTGCCCCGCAAGGGCTACGCGGTGATGGCCGCGGTGCTGACGGCGGCGCTCGGGCTGGGGATCCTCGCCGTAGCCCCCTCCTTCCCCGTCGCGGTTGTCGCCTCGCTGGTGATCGGGCTCGGTTTCACCGGCGCCCAGACCCTGGTCTCGTCCCAGCTGCAGCGATCGGTGCCGGCCGAGTACCGCGGGCGCATCTCGGGGATATGGATGATGACCTGGGGGACGGTCGCGGGGGGAGGCCTGGTGGCGGGGGCGCTGGCCGGCTGGATCGGCGCGCCGCTGGCGGCGGCCGCGGGCGCCGGCATCACCGTGGCCGCGGCGCTGTCGGTCGTGGCGCGCTACCGCTCGGTCAGGTCGCTCAGCTAGCGGCGGCGCCCCCGGGACCGCAGCTCGCTAGTCGAGCAGGTCCAGTATCGCTTCGGCGTGAAACTCTTGAGGGTAGCTGTCCGGCATGGGCCTGAGGATCTGCGCCTGGCTCAGCCGCTCGATGACTTTGCGGGCTCCCGGGTCCGAGACGCCCAGCGCCTGCGCCGCGCTTCGGGCGGTTATGACCGGTCTAATGAACAGTCCATCCGCGAGCCGCATGGCGTTCGCGGACGCCCTTATCTCCTGGAGCCTGCGGCGGTGGTCGTCCTGGAGGTCGCGGAGCCGTCGCGCGCGGTCGACGGCATCCTCGGCCTGCTCCCGCACGCCGGCGAGGAAGAACTCGAGCCAGGGCGTCCAGTCTCCGGTGGCGCTGACGCCGTACAGCCCATCGTAGTAGCGCTGGCGGTGGCGTTCAAAGTAGGCGCTCAGGTACAGGAGGGGCTCCTTGAGGACGCCGCGTTCGCGTAGCATCAGCGGGATCAGCAGTCGACCGACCCGCCCGTTGCCGTCGCGGAACGGGTGGATCGCCTCGAACTGGTAGTGCATGAGAGCACTGCGGACCAGCGCGGGCAGCGGCGAGCGGTCGTTGACGAAGGCCTCCCAGTCGGACAGCAGCCCGCCGAGCATGCGCGGCGGCGGCGGAACGAACCGGGCATCCTCTATCGGGCTCCCGGGGGAGCCGATCCACGCCTGGATCGTGCGCAGCTCGCCCGGGCGCGCCCCCCCGCCGCGCACCCCGGCGAGCAGCACCCCGTGTAGCTCGCGGACGAGCTTGGCACAGATGGGAAGGTCGTCGAGGAGCTCAAGACCCCGCTGCAAGGCCTGGAGGTAGTTGGAGGCCTCCTGGACGTCCGCCCGCGACCTGCCTACCACCTCCGCGGCGTACACGTCGGATACTGTCGCCTGGATGCCCTCGATGCGGGACGAGAGCACGGCCTCGCGGCGCGTGAATGGAGCGATCAGAAGACCGGTATCGGGGACAGTCTCGCCCACGCCGTCGAGTCTCGCCACGGCCATCGATGCCCTATCGAGGAGATAGACCAGTCTTGATTCGAGCGTGACCTCGCGCGGCAGAGGCTCCGGTACGAAGGCCTGCGCCCCTTCGACCGGCACCAGGTGTCCCCTCGGGGAGTTGCCGAAGTCCCGGTAATCCATGGCTTGACACTCCTGTCCTCTGCGAGTCGGTGCTAAAGTATGCAGGTTCACTCCGCACCAGATGCAACTTTACGCCCTATTGGCTTTATGCTTCGCCAAACCGACAACCAAAGTTACACACCTCCGCGCCAGATGCAACTTTACGCCTTATTGGTTTTATGCTTCGCCAAACCGACAACCAAAGTTACAACTGCCTGTACCACGCCTCTGGGCACCACCTGCCACCGCAGCCTGCTCGCCGGAGTGGAACGGAGCCAGCGGCCAGCAGACATGAGGTGGGATCCAGCAGGTCGCAGGCTTTCCCACCGCCGGGACTTCCCGCGCCTCGCCGCACGGATGGCGATCCCGGTAGCGCTCCGCGACGATCGGGACCGGCCATGCTCACCGAAACATCGCGCGTCGGGGCTCTGTCGAGCGGGCGCTGGGTCTGAACCCGCCGACCGGATACTGGGCCCCGACGCGCGGTCTACCGCCCGAGCCACGCGGTCAGGAAGCTAGTAGATCTCCAGGTACTCGCTGCGCTCCCAGTCCGCTATGTGCGCGAGGAAGCGGGCGTGCTCGTGGCGGCGCATCACCGTGCAGACCGTGAGGAACTCCTCCCAGAGCATCCCGGCGAACTCGCGGTCCGTCTCCACCGCCGCGAGCGACTACTCGAGCGTCGCTGGCAGCGGCGGATAGCCCGCAACGTCCTCGACCGGCCCCGCAGAGGGGTCCGGCGTCACCGCGGCCCGCCCGCGCCCAAGGCCGAGCGGGCCGGTTGAGAGGACATCCGCCACCGCGAGGTAGGGATTCGACAGGCCGGTCCCGAGGCGGTTCTCAAGGCGCGTGCTGTCGTCGCGCGAGTTCTTCGCCCTTGCCGCCGCGCTGCGGTCCTGTGGGCCCCGGCCCACGTTGCCTGGGCGCTGCCTGACCCCGGGGCCGCGGACCGGAGCCGGAGCCATCGGCGGCCGGCCGGCATGACGAGGGATTGAGCAGATCGCCCGCGATGCCCCGGCAAGAGCCGGAGGCCAGGGACCGTCGGTCCCCCCGGCGCATTTGCCCATCCCGGACCGCCCGGTGCTCGGGTCAGCGCGCCGCGGGCTTCGACCGACGTCAGGGTCTCGCCACGTCCTCGAGCCGCCGAACCCAGCCGTCGAAGAGGGGACATGAGCCCCTGATGGCATCGAGGCCGATCTCCACTGCGGCCAGGACGCCCTGCGAGGCCTTTTGGTAGCCGCTGTACAGCCGCCGGATTCGTGCGGATGGGGCCGTGCCCGGCGAGTCGTTGATGTGCTCGGGAGTGGAGAACTCAACCCGGATAGCCTGAAGCTCCGGGGCGATGTCCGGCCTTTCAACCGCGCTGGCGAATCTGTCCGGGCGAGCGAATAGCAGTCCCTCGAACTCGTGCATCACCACGTACGGAATGAACCGACGACGGTCGAACGTGTCGCCAAGCGCGCTCGATATGTCGTCGAGCAGCGCCATCTCGACCGTGGCGGCGCGCGCCCCCGGCTTCCCTTCGTCGCTGGCCGCCCTGCGGCCCGGCCAGGTGTGCGGAAGCCCGTAGTAGTCCACCATCGTGGTCGCGACTACGGCCCTATCCTCCTTGAGATGATCCAGGATGTCGGTTCGCACCGAGCCCCACGGCCGGATGCCGCCGCGCCGGAACCGCTGGCGAGCGTTGCCCAGGAGGCGAGCACCGACGCTCTCGTATCCGGCGCCGTAGAGGTGTGGCGCCAATATCTGATTTACGAACCGCTCCTCGGTCTGGCCCTCTACATGCACCAGGATCCGGGGCATTCCACTACTCTGGCATCGGGCGTCCGCCCAGTTCGTTCTTCTCCCATAGCTGGCCCAGGCTGTAGTTCTCCAGCCACGAGCTCAGCTTGGACGAATCAAGGCGAGAGAGCCGGGTGGCGCCGCCGTCGCGCTCCGCCACGATGACCTCATCCGGCTCGAAGTGGTCCAGCAGCAGCGAGGACTGCGTGGAGACGATCACCTGTGCCTCGACCGACGCCTGCCTCATGAGCGCCGCAAGCAGCGTGACGGCATATGGATGCATTCCCAGCTCCGGCTCGTCCACCAATATCATCGAAGGCCTGCACTCCGCCGGCTGAAGGAACAGGGTCGCCAGAGCCATGAAGCGCAGCGTGCCGTCGGAGAGGGACGAGGCGTCGAAGTAGTCGGCGGTTCCGACGTGCCTCCAGACCAGGCCGATCTTGTCGGGGTTCAGGCGCTGCGGCTCAAGCTCGAAGTCCTCAAAGAAGGGGGCCACCTGACGGACCGTCCGGCTGATGGTGCGATAGGAGTCGGGGTGCCTCCTGCAGAGGAAATACAGGAAGGCCGCCAAGTTCGATCCGTCGGCCCGGAGATACCGGTTGTCGTGGACGTCGGCCGTCCTCCTCATCGGAGAGTTGGAGCCCGTGTCGTGAAATTGGTACACCCGCCAGCTCCGCATGTGCTGCCTCACCCGGCCCGCATATCCTCCCGATGCCTCGCTCACGCGGGCCTCCCTGCCCATGGCCTGATATACGGCGGCGTGGGACGCGTATTGCCGTTCCTCATCCCGCACATGGACTGTTTCGTCCAGGGGGAAGAGCTCGTCTGTTCCCCCGGGCTGAACGGTGATCTCGTACCGGTATCGCCCGTCGCCGAAGGAGATGAATATGTCTATCTGTCCGGTGACTCTGGAGCCGAAGTGCAGCACCTTGTCAGCGCCCCCGGCCTTGATGACGTACTCCTGCAGCCGGCCCTCCCCAATGGCGTTCAGGAAGGAGAACACGCCGAGGAGGTTAGACTTGCCGGACCCGTTGGGGCCGATCATGACGGAGACCGGGCCGACCCTGAGCTCCTCGATTGAGGCGATGCTCCTAAAGCCCCTTACGGTTATGTGGTCAAGCCCTGTCATGACAAAGCCGCCCGCAGCCCTCGACTCGACGGGAACGGACACGCGCGAACCTCACTGCGGGCCCGCGCCCAGGTGAGATTGTCCCACACGGGGTAGAGACGCGCCGCGGCGGCACCGGGGGCGCAGGAAGGCGCGGCGGCCGGCCGCGGGGACCGGAGCGCTAGTAGATCTCCAGGTACTCGCTGCGCTCCCAGTCCGTTATGTGTGCGCGGAACCGGGCGATCTCGTGGCGGCGCATCACCGTGTAGACCGTGACGAACTCCTCCCCGAGCATCTCGGCGAACCCTTCGTCCGCCTCCAGCGCAGCGAGCGACTCCTCGAGCGTCGCCGGCAGCGGGGGGTAGCCCTCAACGTCCTCGACAGGCCCCGCCGCAGGGTCCGGCGTAACCGCCGCATGCCCGCGCTCGAGGCCCAGCAGCCCGGTCGCGAGGACGCCCGCGACCGCGAGGTAGGGGTTGGAAAGGCCGGTCCCGAGGCGGTTCTCCAGGTGCGTGTTGTCGTCGCGCGAGTTCTTCGCCCTCACCGCCGCGCTGCGGTCCTGCGGGCCCCAGCTCACGTTCGAGGGCGCGAAGTGGTGCGGGACGAACCGGCTGTAGCAGTTGATGGTCGGGGCGAGCAGCGCCATCGACGCCGGGGTGTGGTCGAGCATGCCCTGCACGAACATGCGCGCGGTCTCGGACAGCCCGTCGGGGTCGGCCTCGTCCAGGAAGGCGTTCTCCCCTGTCGCCCTGTCGGAGAGCGATATGTGGATGTGGCAGCCGTTGGCCGCGTCGTCCGGCAGGGGCTTGGTCATGAAGGTCGCGTTGTAGCCCATCTGGTGGGCGATCGTCTTGACCCCGTTCTTGAAGGTGAAGCCGCTGTCGGCGGCGGCCATCCCGACGGCCGGCGCGAAGTTGATCTCGAACTGGGACGGGGCGTACTCGCAGTTGGCGGTGATGATGTCCACGCCCGCCGCCGGCATCTCCTCCAGGATGCGGTCGATCACCGGCTCGTGGCGGTTTCGGATCGTGTTGAAGATGTGCAGGCCGCCGAAGTACGGGTCGGTCCCGCCCGGCTCTGGGCGGAACAGGTAGAACTCGTACTCCAGGCCCACCTTGACGTCGTAGCCCATCGACGAGGCCCGCTCAAGCAGCTGGCCGAGCAGCCAGCGCGGCGCGGCCCTGTGCGGCGTTCCGTCCTCCCACTCCCCGTCGCAGATCACCCTCGCCGTGTCCTCGAGCCAGGGAACGACGAGCCCGGTCCCGAGGTCCGGGCGAAGGAGCTGGTCTGCGTAGTTGACCTCCTCGTTGTAGAGCGTGCCGGGCACGACCGAGGACGCGGTGTCGAGCGTGACCGTGCCGCCGTACATGTTCAGGCCCCTTGCGGCGTACGACTCGGCGTGGCCGATGGGGATGATCTTGGACCGGCTCACGCCGTGCATGTCGGGGAGCTCGAACTGGACGTGCCTGACGCCCTGCTCCCTCCATCCGCGGACCAGGTCCGCCATCGTGCTGTGGCTCTTTGCCATGTGCCGCTAACCTCCTGACGCTCTCGGTTGCCAGTCTACGCCAAGCCCGCCCGCCCCGCGCTAGGCGAACGTCAGGGCCCGCGCCGGGTTGCCAACCAGGATCTTGTCGACCTGCTCCGCGCTCGCCCCCATGGCCCGCAGGCGCGGGACGACGCTTTCCATGATGTGGGCGTAGCCCTTGCCGCCGCCGCGGCGAAGGTGCCACTTGCGGCAGATGTCGTGCGCGATCACGACCTGGTCCTCGAACCCCTCGGCGAGCAGGAACATGATCCGCCGAAGGCGCTCAGCGTCGTTGGGCATGTCTATGCCGGGATCGACGAAGGGCGCGGTGTTCTCCCAGCCGAATATGTCGTACTCGAGGAAGCAGCCGGTCCCGGCGAGCGCCGCCAGGGCGCGCATGTCCCGGATGGCGGTGTCGAGGTGCCCGATGATCACCCGGCGCGGGTCCGCGCCCCCCTCGCAGAGCCGGTCGATGATGCCGGCCGGCGCCTCGTCGCCCACCCCGGAGTGGATGGTGATCGGCGCGCCGGTCTCGGCCTGCGCGCGGCCCGAGGCGCGAAGGACCTTGACCTCGTTGTCGGTCAGGGGCCAGAAGTTGCCGACCTCGCCGATGATCCCGCTCCTTATCCCGGTCTCGCCGACCCCCTCGGTCACGTCGGACACGATCTCGCGGGCGATGCCCTCCTCTGTGCGGCTGTCCATGTCGGGCGGGTGGGCGTAGGTGACGTAGTAGCTCGAGCCCATGACTATGTTCAGGCCCGTTGCGCGCGAGATGCGCGCGAGCGCCAGGGGGTCGCGCCCTATGCCCACGGGGGTGGTGTCGACCAGGGAGGACCCGCCGGCGTGGCGGAACTCGATCGCCTCCTCGATGGCGACGTGCTCGTCGAACAGGCGCGAGCCGTCGAGATGGTGGTTGTACAGGACGTCCGAGCGCGCGGTGAGCTCGGGGAAGAACGGGATGTCGCGGTAGAGGCGGGCGCTGGCGTGCTCGGACTCGCGGAAGTAGCAGGTCGTGTCGAGCAGCATGTGCTCGTGCATCAGCGTGATGCCAAGCCGCTCCGGTTCCAGCGGTCCGAGCACGGTCTGGACCATGCCCGCAGGGCCCCTTGCCGCCAACTCGCCCTCCCCTGTTCGTGGTCGCCCGATGGCGGGAGCGGCCATGGCACCGCCTCGCCGGGCCGGTTGTACCATGAGCACCGGACGCCGTCAACGCGCGCGGCGCGCGGCCTGAGTAGGGAACGGCGTCCTAACTCACGACAGGGAGCCAAGCCACATGGCTCAAGACACTGGTCATGGTTGACTATGCGACGGCCGAGCCACGCCACCGCATAGCGAGCCTGCCGAAGGATGCCGCCAAGTCGCTCGGCGCGCCGCGCAGCCGTTAGGGCAGGAGAACCAACTCTGCCAGTCACTCGACCTGACATCAAGATAGGACCACACCGGGCGCGCAGTGGTAACGGGACTGACAACTTCTCCGTGCTATGGCGTGTGGCTCCGAATCTGCTCAAGACCGGGAAGTCAACCAATCGCAGCTTCGCTGGCAAGGGCAAAATCGCCGCACGGAACAGCGACTACTCGCTCCATATCGGATGCGATTACGTTGGCAACCGTGCCAAATGCTTCCGGCTGGTGGCCCTGGATGGGGTACACTTTGAGTGTAAAGGCTCAGCCGTCGGCGGGCGGTTAGCGCCTCAAGGTCGAGATGGAGAAGGCCTGGGGCGCGACAGTGGCCGTGGCTAGGTCAACTTAAGTCGCGCCCGGCGAGAGCGACACCCCTCTTATGCCGAGGGCCTGCGCCTAGGACGGCTTTGGACTCGCGGTAGACTCATCGTGAGGCGACTGGCTTGCTCCGATTCAATCATATGCCAGTAACTGACCGGGCCGCTCTGTCCAGCACCTCGACCGCAGAATCGATGGCAAGATGACAAACCCTCGTCGTAAGCAAGTCATTCAATATCGTAAACATCGGCCCAGCGGCCTAGTACCATCGATGGGAAACGTCAGGATGAACTATGCATCAGACATACAAATGAATATGGTTTTTCCTTTCACAGGCCTTTATCAACAGACGGTACCAAGGCTTTAGGGATTGCTCTGATGGGAAGTCCGCTTGGCTATCCGCTGGACGCTTTGCTTAGGAAGCTCGCGGAAGACACTTGGGAGAATCTGCGTGAAGCCAAGCTTCTGTCGGTGCGCTTCGGTGAGGCGACTATCACTGACACTTTGATGCTTGAATTGAGGAGAAGGGGATTCAGAACGTTCAGGCAGACGACTTCGCGCGACGAAGCAAAGTATGGAACCGATTTTGAGTGCTGGATAGGATCGGATAGAATGGGGTGGAATGGGTACGCAGTTCAGTCAAAGAAACTGGACACTACAACTGGCACCTATCGCAATTTAGGTCACATCGTCAAGGGCTCGAATAAAAGGCAGATAGATATCCTGAGGGATTATGCAAGAGCGCGCGGTCTGACGGCCAGATATTGTCTCTATAGTCACTCCCTTGATGTCAATCCACAATTCCTGCGCTGCTGTTCGAGAACTTTCACTGAAGAGGAATTAGGGTGCACAATAACGCCTTTAGATCCGATCGAACGGGCTATCTTGTCTCGAGGACGCAAGCGATTTCGTCATTTGCAGAGTGACGCTCGAACTGTACCCTGGCGATGCCTGGCCATCTGTCCTAGACTGCATGGCTCTTCATCATCGGAATCCACTGCTTACGATGAAATGTCTCCTCTGCAAGACAGCGACTCAATAGTCTATCCAAGACTTCCTGATGAACTAGGTGCCTTGCTTGAAGAAGATAGGCGAACAAGTGCCCCGAGCTTATTTGACAATGCGAGTGCTGTACTTGGCGAACAATCCGCGACTCTAGATTTTGAAGAATTTGGGATAGGAGTGGTTTCACGAGAAATGGAGTACAGTTATGGTCAATCACCAACATTCATTATCCCAAGGCGAGTCTACATACTAGATATTGCAGAGCGACCAACCAACTGACTTAGATCCGAGGCGAGGCGGATCCAGCAGCATTTGTGCCAAATCACTCCGTCCATTTGGATCCGGCCCGCACTGTAGTGAAGAACCTGGGGCTCGAACTGGGCCGCTAGGAGAATAGTCTCGACCAAATTGATGGCAGGCATGCCACGGTTACCTAGTGGTACGGAATCGAGACTCAGTAGCATATGCACTTTGAAGGAAGGTTGCATGCACATTCAGGAAACTAAGGAACTAGACGTTATCGATCAGATCCCCGTGCTTGTCGTGACGGTGACAACCGCCGACGGCGCGAATACCACTCACAACTACGTTGCATCGGGAAGTATAGAGAAAGTGAAGCCTATTATATCTCGCATTATGTCTAACGTCAGGAAAGCCGTCAGCGGAAAGAGAGCACATCTAATGTTGGTAAATCCAATCGTCATGTATAAGAGTTCCTATATAGTGCGTGTCTGCTTTGAGGCAAAAGGCGCGGAAGAATTGCTAAAAGATATCGAGGAGCATAAAGGCCCTATAGGATTTCGCAGATAGACATATCTGCTTGAGCTTAGAGTCCGAGACCACTGTCAGCGCGCATCAGAAGGGTCTTAGCAACTTCGCCTTTTGTACCTTCTGTCACCCTGGTGTTCCTCCACCTTTGAAGACAGCCGATTCGTTTCATTGGATGAGTCTCGGTCCGTGTCTTCGGTCCGTCGCCATAGTGTGCTGAAACCGGGGATGCGGCTGGGCATCGAACTTGGTTCTATCACGACTCGGTTCCCATTGGCTTCACCGACTCGTCAGCACAGGTGTACAAACCCCCGACACCAAGAGTCTAAGTGCTGTCAGCGCCACTACGGCAGGCCACGCCGCGCAGGTTCCGGCGAACCGGAAGCAGAGCTCGTCCGATACGAGTCCCGGGTTGACCAGAACCTGCCCTTGTCCAGGCCATCTGCGCGTTGCAGCCTGTGGCCATTGAAACTATGAAGGCCCCTCATTCCCATCCATCACACTTGATATCGCAGCGCCGCGGACGCCATGGCCAAGGACCTTTCGATCCAACGCTCGACGTGCACATTCGACGAGCAGGCCAGCACCGAGCGGCCCATCATCCTGTAGACCCAAGTCCTCGACACCTTCGCCGGCCGTCCCGCTTGCAGCCACAGGGGCCGCCTGGCCAGGATCGCCAGCGTCTCCAGTCCCATCAGCACCGGCCACAGCGCCGCGAGCCTAAGGCGACGCTCAGAGGGCGGGATCGCCAGAACGTAGTCGCGCGCCGCACCAAAGTGGCCTAGTGCCCGCTCCATCCACTCGGCGAGCGCCTGTCTGGCCGCATCAGAGGCAGCCGGATCCAGCAGGTCGGAGGGCCGCAGCCCCAGAGCCTCGAGCCGGTCCCCCGGCAGGTAGCAGCGCCCGGCCCGCAGGTCCCTGGGCATGTCGCGCAGCACGTTCGTTAGCTGCAGCGCCTTGCCGAAGCGCACCCCCAGCCGGCACATCTCTTCCGTATTCCAGTACGACAGGGCAGGCGTGTACGCGGCGCACGTCCGCGTCCAGAACTCGCCCACGCACCCGGCGACCAGGTAGGTGTATCGGTCCAGCGCCTCGGCGTCCTTCAGCGCTCCGACCTCCCCCGAACCCGCCACCGGGAACGAGACCAGGTCCATCTCCATCCCCTCGGTGAGCGTGACCACCACGTCGCGGATGCGCCCGCGGTCGCCCTCGGCGATCCGGTCTAGCTCGCCGAGCAGCTCTGCGAGCGCCCCGAGCAGCTCGGCCTCGGCGCCGGCCGCGCCGGGCAGCGCGCCCGCGGCGATGTCCCCGAGGACGGCGGGCGAAGACGGTCCGGTGACCTGATCCCTGAAGGCGAGCAGGCGCTCAAGGCGCTGGGCGGGGGGAAGCGCGGTCGAGTCGGCGATCGTGTCGGCGGCCCTGGCCAGCAGGTACGCGAGGCCGATCGGCTCCCTGAGCGGGGCCGGCAGCACGCGCACCGAGAGGTAGAAGGCCCGCGAGGTCCCCTTGAGGATCCTGCGAAGGTCGGCCCGGGCGGCTACGGGGTGTAGAGCTCCGTCTCTGCCAGCACGGTCTCTGCGATCGCGCTCTGCCCGCCGGCCAGCAGCACCCGCCCGTCGTCGAGCAGCGTCGCCGTGTACCGGTACCGGTCGAAGTTCATGTCCCCCGCCGAGACCCATCCGCCCGAGTCAGGGTCGTAGAGCTCGGCCGACCGGCGCTTGCCGACCCCGCCGGCCACCAGCACCCGGCCGTCATCGAGCAGCGTCGCCGTGTGCTCTGCGCGCGATATCGACATCTCGCCCGCCCCCGACCACGAGTTGGCCTCCGGGTCGTAGAGCTCGGCGCTGGCGCGCTTGCCGAGCCCGCCGGCCACCAGCACCCGGCCGTCATCGAGCAGCGTCGCCGTGTGCAGCGCGCGCCCGGTGCTCATCTCCCCGGCCGCCGACCACGAGTCGGACGCCGGATCGTAGACCTCGGCCGTGGCGTGGTAGGGCCCGTCGAACTTGCCCCCGCCGACGACCAGCACCCGCCCGTCATCGAGCAGCGTCGCGGTGTGCAGCGCCCTGCCCGTCTCCATCTCCGCGGTCAGCGTCCACGCTCCGGTCTCCGGGTCGTAGATCTCCGAGTGCGCCTGCTGCGTGAAGGTCTTGCTCTTGCCGCCGGTGATGATCACCCGCCCGTCGGACAGCACGACCGTCGCGCCCTGCTCGCGGTGCTTGAGCATGTCCTCTGCCGGGCCCCACTCCCCGGTCGCCGGGTCCCATATCTCGGCCGAGCGGTGGGGATCGAGGCGGTTGTCGTTGCCGCCGGCCAGCAGCACGCTCCCGTCCGGGAGCACGGCCATCGTCGGGAACTGCCGGTCCTCGGCGGTCGACCCGGTACGCGTCCAGGCGCCCGTGGCCGGGTCGTAGATCTCGGCGCTGTGGTGGACGATCGGCCACTCGCTGACCCCCTTGCCGCGCCCGCCGACGGCCATCACGCGCCCGTCGGGGAGCTTGACCGAGGCGTGGTACTGGCGGTCGTTGCCCATCTCGCCGGTCAGCGTGAACGTCCCGACCGCCGCGCCGGAGTCGGGCCGGACCTTCGCGGCCGCGTCGGCGTCCCCGGAGCCGGGTGAGTCGGGCGAGGGGGCCGCGGCGGGCGCGCCTGCGCAGGCCGCGGCGGCCGCGAGCGCCGCCGCGGCGGCGGCCAGGGCGAGCTGCCCGGCCAGGATTCGAACCTGGGTCAAAGGCTCCAAAGGCCTGTGTGCTACCACTACACCACCGGGCAACGGGCTGGGGTCTGGGGGGGTCGGGGGCTCAGGCGTAGCGGTCCTCTTCCGGGTCTATCCACCCGAGCCTCACCAGCGCCTGGTGGATGTTGAGGGCCCAGCCGATGCCGTACACGGCGGGCGGGAACAGCCGGTCGTCCGATGGGTTCCAGAGCCGCCTCCTGACGGTGTCGATCCGGGGGACCCTCCAGTCGAACGGCACGCCCAGGAAGCGCCCGTGGGACCTGCGGGTGCCGATCGCGTAGACGACCGTCGCGGCCGTGAAGAGGATGAGAGCGGTCCTCATCTTGCTGCCCATTCCCACGACTGATGCACCCCGGCGCGTGCCATTATACTTGCCCGAGCGCCGCGCGGGGGGACTGATGGCCGGGGAGATCCATTTCGACGTTATCGTGGTCGGCGCCGGCAACGCCGCCCTGTGCGCCGCGCTGTCGGCGCGGGAGGCCGGCGCCTCGGTCGCCGTCCTCGAGAAGGCCGACCCCGCCGACCAGGGCGGCAACTGCCCGTACACCGGCGGCGGCTTTCGCTTCACCCACGGCGGCCTCGCCGACCTCCGCTCCCTGCTCCCGGCCGACGCCGACCTCGGCCGCGCCTCCATGGATCCCTACGGCGCAGACGACTTTAGGCGCCACTTCGCGGAGGCCACCGGCGGGCAGACCAGTGAGCTGCTCTCGGAGACGGTGATAGTCCACTCGCGCCCGACGGTCGAGTGGATGCACCGCATGGGCGTCGAGTGGGAGGTCTCGATCAGCCCGGCCCTGGCCGGCGCCCCGTCCGTCATACCCAACCAGGTCGGCCTGTCGGCGCGCGGGTCCGGCCCTGGCCTGGTCGCGATGCTCACGCGCTCTGCGCGCCGCATGGGCGTGCAGGTCCTTTACGGGACGAAGATGGTCGAGCTCGTCCAGGACGCCCGCGGCGGGATCGCCGGGCTCATCGCCCAGGACGCAGACGGGCGCCACCGAATCGGCGCCGGGGCCGTGGTGCTCGCGTGCGGGGGGTTCGAGGCCAACGCCGAGATGCGGGTAAAGTACCTGGGCGGGCACTGGGAGCGCGCCCGCGTGCGCGGCTCGCGCCACAACACCGGCGACGGGCACCGCGCCGCGATGGCGGCGGGCGCCGCGCCCGCCGGGCAGTGGACCGGCTGCCACGGAACCCCGATCGACGCCGGCGCCCCGGCGACCGGTGACCTCCCGCTCACCGACGCGATGCCCAGGCGCTCCTACCCGCTGGGGATCACGGTCAACCTCGCCGGGCGGCGGTTCGTCGACGAGGGGGCGTCGTTCGCCGAGCAGACCTTCGTCACCGTCGGCAACGCGATCCTCGCCCAGGAGCGCGGGGCCGCGTTCCAGGTCTTCGACTCGCGCGCAGCCCCGCTCCTCGAGGAGCGCTACGGCGGCTCGACCCCGGTCCGGGCCGGCTCGATCGGCGAGCTCGCCGAGGGCATGGGCGTCGCGCCGGCCGCGCTCGCGGCGACGGTGGACGCCTTCAACGGGGCGGCCTCGGACGCCGAGTACTCGCCGAGGACCCTCGACGGCATCTCGGCCGCCCCGCTCGGCCCGCCCAAGTCCAACTGGGCGATCCGCATCGACCGCCCGCCGTTCTGCGCCTACCGCGTCACCGGGGGGATCACATACACGTACGGGGGCCTTCGGATCGACGCGGACGCGCGGGTGCTGGACATGGAGGACCGCCCCATACGCGGGCTGTACGCGGCGGGCGAGATCGTCGGGGGCATCTTCTACGACAACAGCCTGCGGGCCGCGGGGCTCATGCACGGCTCGGTCTTCGGCCGCCTGGGCGGCGCCCACGCCGCGCGGCTCCAGTGAGGGCCGCCGGCTGACCGCGCCCGGGTCCGGCCCGCCGGACGGCGGGGACGGGGCGCCGGACGGCCCCGCGGCGCTGGTCCGGCCGCTGGCGCGGCGCCTGCGCGAGAGCGTCGGGCGCTCGGTCGTCGGCAAGGAGGCCGCGGTCGACCTCGCCCTGTGCGCGCTGCTGTGCGGCGGGCACGTGCTGATCGAGGACGTCCCCGGCATCGGCAAGACGACGCTGGCCCGCGCCCTCGCCGCCTCGCTGGGCCTTTCGTTCGGGCGCATCCAGTTCACGCTCGACCTGATGCCCGCCGACGTGCTCGGGGTCAACTACTACAGCCAGAAGAGCGGCGACTTCCACTTTCGGCCCGGGCCCGTCTTCAGCCAGGTGCTGCTCGCAGACGAGATCAACCGCGCGACCCCGCGCACACAGTCCGCGCTGCTCGAGGCGATGCAGGAGGGCCAGGCGACCATCGACGGCGAGACGATGGCCCTCCCCGACCCGTTCCTGGTGCTCGCCACGCAGAACCCGGTCGAGCTGGAGGGCACCTTCCCGCTCCCCGAGGCCCAGCTGGACCGCTTCATGGTCAGGATCGCGCTCGGCTACCCGACCGCAGAGGAGGAGGCGGACATATACGGGCGGGCCCCGGGTGGGGCGGCGGACCCGGACCCAGCCCCGGCGGCGGACGCGGCCGAGCTCGCCGCGGCGCGCCGGGCGGTCTCCCGCGTCCGCGTGGACGAGATGCTCTGCGGCTACGTCGCCGCCGTCGTGCGCGCCACGCGCGGGCACTCCGGGCTCGAGCTCGGGGCCAGCCCGCGCGCCGGGATAGCGCTGTACCGGACCTCGCAGGCCCGGGCCGCGCTCTCGGGCCGCGACTACGCCCTCCCCGACGACGTCAAGGCGCTGGCCGCCCCGGTGCTGGCCCACCGCATGATCACCGCCTCTGCGGCGCGGCTGCGCGGACAGGGTGCGGCAGAGATCGTCGCCGAGGTGCTGGCCGCGGTCCCCGTCCCGGTCACCAGGGGGCCGGAAGGGGAGGGCTAGGCGTTGCTGGCCCAGCTCTGGCAGGAGCTGTGGACCGGGCTGTTCATAGTCCTGATCGTCGCCGGCGTGCTCGCCGGCCAGAGCGTGCTGGTCGCGTTCGGGGCGATGGGGCTCGCGATGACCGGGGTGAGCTGGCTGTGGGGCCGCGTCTCGTTGCAGGGCGTCACCTACGAGCGCGTGCTGCCGCGGCGAAGGGTCTTCATCGGCGAGGAGACGCCGATGTCGATCGTGCTCACCAACCGAAAGCCGGTTCCCCTGGCCTGGGTGCGGACCGAGGACAGCATCCCGGACGCGGCGACCGTCGGGGGCGCGGCCGTGCTCCCGAGCGTGGACCCGGGCTCGGCGACGCTCGAGCACCGCACCTCGATCGGGTGGTACGAGCGGGTGCGCTGGGACTACTCGGTGAGCTTTGCGCGCCGCGGCTACTTTAGGCTCGGGCCGGCGCGCGTCGACTCGGGGGACATGTTCGGCCTGTTCGACTCGCGCGTACGCTTCGAGGACTCCGACGCCGTGCTCGTCTACCCGCGCGTGCTCCCCCTGGCCGACCTAGGGATCGACGGGGGCAGGCCGATCGGCGAGGCCGCCGGGGGCCCGTCGATATTCCAGGACCCGTCGAGGCCCGCCGGGGTGCGGGACTACCGGCCCGGGGACGGCACCGGCTCGATCGACTGGAAGGCGACGGCGCGCAGCGGCGCGCTCAGGGTGCGCACGTTCGACCCGAGCATAAGCGCGACGGTGATCGTGGCCGTCTCGGTCGAGACGTCCCCGCAGTACTGGCGCGGCTACTCCCCCGAGCTGCTCGAGCGCGCGGTCACGGCCGCGGCCTCCCTTGCGGCCCACTTCGCAGGCCGGGGCTGCTCGGTCGGGCTGATCTCCAACGGCGTGCCGCTGGCAGCAGAGCGCCCCGCAGAGCTCGCCCCGTCGCGCAGCCCGTCCCAGCTCGCCGCGGCGCTGGAGATGCTGGCCACCCTGGGCTCGATGCCCCTGGGACCGATGTCGTCGCACCTGGCGGCCCGCTCGGCGGGCCTCGCCTCAGGCGCCAGCGTTGTCGTGGTCGCCGCCCACTGCGACCCGGCCCTGGGCGGCGCGCTCTCCGGCCTCGCCGCGCGGGGCCACCCGACGGCGCTTGTGTACGCCGGGGACGGGCCGGCCCCCGAGGTGCCGCAGGGAGTGGAGCTGCGCGAGATCGGCGCGGACGTGGGGGCGCCGGCCGCGGGGGCGCGGGGATGAGCGCCGCCACCCGCGACCGGCTCGTCGCGGCGGCGCTCGCTTTCTCCGAGAGCGCGTGGATCTACGCGCTGCTGGGCGTGGTGGGCCTTGCGCTCGGGGCCGGCGGCAGCCCGCTGGGGTGGGTCGTGATCCTCGGACTGATGGCCGCCTCGGCGCTCGCGGCGCGGGCCATCTCGCGCCTGTCGGCCCGGGGCCCGGGGACCGCGGGGGCGCTCGCGCACGCCGGGCTCGGCGCGGCGGCGGCGTACCTGGCGGTCGGGACGCAGGTGGGCGCGTCCGACGGCACCTGGGACCCGGGCTGGCCGGTGCTGGTCGCCGCCGGGTCCGACGTCGCCGGCGCCAACGTCAGTGCGACCGTGGGCGCCGCTGCCGCCGTGGCGCTTTGGTGGCGCGGGGGGCGGATCGGCTCGTCCGAGGACCCGGGCGCCGCCCTGGACCGCAGCTACAAGGTGGGCACGGTCGTCATGACCGCCGCCGTGCTGATGGACCTGGGCTCGGGGACCAGCCTCAACACGCCGGGGGCGCTGTTCGCCTTCTTCGCCGGCACCCTGGCCGGCCTGGGCGCGGCGAGGCTCGGGCGCGGGGCCGGCGGGGCGCGCGGTGCGGCGATATGGCTGCGGGCGGTGGGGGCGGTGGTCGCCGCCGTCCTGGCGGTCGGGTTCGCGTTCAGCCTGGTTCGGCGCGGGTTCCTGGAGGCGGTGAGCGCCCCGATCGCCGAGGTGCTGCGGTGGATGGGGGCCGCGCTGTTCTACGCGTTCATCGTCCCGGTCGCCTGGGTCGTCAACTCGGTCGTCAGGCTCTTCGTCTCCCTGTTCGCCGGCGACGGGCCGACCGGGGACGTCATCCCGCTCGGCGAGTCGATCGGGGAGCAGTTCCTCAATCAGCAGTCGGGCCCGACGCCGGCGTACGTGGCGGCGCTGGAGTGGCTGCTCCTCGCCGCGGTCTGCGCGGCCGCGCTCTACATCCTGTACCGGGCGGTCCGGCGCCGGGGCAGGTCGCGCGGCCCCTCGCCGGAGGGAATCAGGGAGTCGGTGGCCGAGGACGTGGACCCGGCCCTGGACGCCGCGGCGCTGCTGTTCGACCTGCTGCCCCCCGCCCTGCGCCGGCGCCGCGCGGGGGCGCGGGCCGCGGTGCCCGCTGGTCCATCGGGGGTGGCGCGGGCGGTGCGCTGCTACTACAGGCTGCTGCTCCACGCGCGGTCCCTAGGGGCGGCCCGTCCGCGCGCGGCGACGCCGCTGGAGCACCGCGAGGCGCTGGGGCGCGCGGCCGGGGAGGACCTTGCGCGCGGGGCGACCGAGGCGTTCAACGCGGCCTTCTACGGGGCGGTCGCCGCGCCGGACGCGGTGCTGGAGGAGATGGACGCCGAGCTCGAGCGCCTCGGTGCGCCGCAGCTGGAGTAGACCGGGTCGCCGGGACCGCCCACGCATGTCCGCGGGCTGCGCCGCGGGGAGCCGGCGGCGGCTCTTTGACCGGACCGGCGGCGCTGTCTAACGTCAATACACACGGTTTGTCTCGGAAGGGGGTGCGGGCGATGGCCAGGGTCCAGCTGATCGTTCCCGACGAGGACAAGGAGCGGTTCGTCCGCCAGGCGCAGAGGGAGGGGATGACGTTCAGCGCCTGGCTGCGCGCCGCCGCCCACGCCCGGCTGGAGGAGAGAAGGGGCCTGTTCTCCTCGGCGGAGGACGTGTGGGAGTTCTTCCGGCAGTGCGACGCCGCCGCGGACGGCCCGGAGCGCGAGCCGGACTGGGCCGAGCACCTGGCGACGCTCGACGCGGCGAGGCGGAGCGGCGCGGGCGCCCCGTGATCTTCGTCGACACCAACGTCTTCATCTACGCGGTGGGCAGCGAGCACCCGCTCCGGGACCGGGCGCGGCTCTTCTTCGCCGACGCCGGCGCGCGCGCGACGCGGCTGTGCACCTCGGCCGAGGTGCTGCAGGAGATGGTCCACATCTACCTGCTCGAGGGCAGGGTGCAGGCTCTGGACAGGGCGCTCTCGCTGGTGGAGCGATTCGCCGTGACCGTCTGGCCACTCGAGGCTGCCGACGTCGCCCTGGCGCGGAGCCTGCACGGGCAGCACCCCTCGCTTACCGCGAGGGACCTGTGCCACCTGACCAGCTGCCGCAGGCGCGGCGTCAGCGAGATGATGACCTTCGACCGGGCCCTGGCGGCCGCCGGTTCACAGCGCTCGCGCGGGCCCGGATAGCCCTTCCGCGGGCGGCGGCGCGGCGCCGTGTCCGCCGGGCCCCCCGGGGGGCTCAGGCGGACGGACGCGGCCTAGACCAGCCCGAGCTCCCGCACCTGGCCCAGCGCGCTCTCGTAGGCGTCCACCGTGTCGGCGACGTCCTGGTCCGAGTGGGCCTGGCCCACGATCAGCCGGGTGCCGTTGCTCATCGGGTCAACGCCCTCGTTGAGCAGCGCCAGGTGCAGCTGCGAGTTGCGGGCCCCGTCGTTGACCTTGGCGGTAGCCCGCGGCCGCCTGGCGCAATTGCTTGCTGCCGGAGGACTACGCGAAACCGACCCCGCGCCCACGCCCGAGCTATTGAGGCTTATGGGGCACGGCGACAGTCCAGTCCTATATCGCCTTGATCCTCCTAAGCTCGCGGAAGAAATCGGCTGCATTGACCAACTCCTTCAACGCGTCTGGCTCCAGTCTATCCGTGCTGAAGTGCATGATCTCGTTCCGTCGCTCCCTCACCCAATCCAGCTTCTCGAGGAACGTCTTACGATCAAGCTTGAGTTCAAGACGTTTCCACATGTCAGGCTGGCGCAGCAGTCGATGATATCCTCCCAGGGTCAGGCCACTGGGTCCGGACACCGCCTGGGCGTCGCCTTGATCAGGCATCGCCTGGCGGATCTCGTCGACTGTGAATTTCCCGTGGATAAGACTGCGCAGATAACCTTCAATCTCTCCAATTAGAAGGAATGGTCTGGCATGCGTATCGAACTGCTGAGCGACATCACTCCGCGTGATTATTCCGATGACTCTGTTATCCTTTGCTCTTACCAAGACGCAGCCGCTTTTATGCAACGCCTTGACGGCCTCGAACAATGGAGTATCCAATGTCACTTCAATTGCGTCTTCAATACAATCGCGGACGAACTTGCAATCGTGACCCAGTGACAATCTAGCCCCGATTGACCTCCAGCTAATGACTCCCTTGACTTCACGTTCGCCTTCCATGACCGGCAGCTGCGAGAAATCGTTAAGCAGCATCAGCGTTGTGGCTACATCTAGGCTATCGCTCGGGTTTACCGTGACCGGCTTGTGGGGCTCATCAACCAATCCTCGCACACGAACTGTGGGATCGCTTTGCAGATGCGAAGCCTTGATGCCTTCAACCGTCTCCGGGTCAAGTTCGATGGCGATTTTTTCGTCCGGCCAGACTTGCCTAAAGTCAGGGTGTGTCCTGAGATCCAACTCCTCCAGGATGCGCACCATCTTGCTAACCCAGCGGACCCCCCGGCGGCTGTAGCCGAAACGGCTCAGCAACTCGCGGAGCGTCAGCTCTTTGGGAGTGGGCTCCATTCCCTTGCTGACCTCGTCCTTCATGCGCTCTGCTTGCGCCTCTAGCCACTCGCGTTCATTCATGTCTCAACGAATCCCTTTCCTATACCCTCGACTCTACTCCGTCGGCGATGAGGCCTCTGATGCGCTTCCCCACAGGCGCGCCGCCGAGCATCTCGCTTTCGGCTCCAGGCGCCATGAGCCGAACCACTTGGATCCTCCAGCTGGCCTTTGCAGGCGCCATCGACATTTCTTGCCACTGTCTAAGGTCTGGCGGCGAGCTTGCCGATGTTCAGTATTCTGTAGCATTAGGGGCTGGACGGACTTGAGCTCGTCCGCTGCACGCCCCCAAGCCCAGCCGCGTTGGATCTCGGTCTTCGTTCCTTGCGCACCGTCTAGACGGCGAAAGATGCCAAACGCTCAACGCCGTGTCGGAGGACTCGGCCCCCGCAAGTCGTGGACGGGACCCGAGGCCATCAATCGACAGCACGACGCGGCCGTAGACCGCTTCAGGTGCGCCATACAGCGGCCCATTCGCCTTGTCAGGGCCTGCTCTCAATGCTTCTCATAACCATATCCGTTATCCCGCGCCGCTGATTGCCCCGACCCCACAGGCACATGCGGATGGGCGGGGACGTCAGGCCCGCCAGTTCAGCAATTCCAGACTCGCCAAGTGGGTCGCCAGTATGGGTCACAACAACAAACTGACGCCTTGGGCTCAAACCATTCATCCAATTCGCCCAAGCGACCAACAGCCGCCGGGCTTCTGCGGCCTGTGAATCTATCAGCGCGCCAAGCCCCTCAATTTCACTGCGCAGTAGTCTCTCGTTGCGGCGCGCTCGACCAGAGTCCTCTCCATGCACGGTGCTGCGGTCCTGCCAGATCAGGAAGCGCAATTGCCGTTCGCCCACGCCCGGAATCCGTACCGTCGACCTCAACGCCGGTGCCCAAAAGTCAACCCCCGTTAGAGGTTCGTATGGGTCAAAGACGGATCCGCCGCCGAGCCCTGGACATCGTCCGAGTATCAGCACGACGTCTTCAGCAGCCGTTATGTCCTTGATCCTGCGGGGCACCCCCCTCAGGGTGTAACCATCTCCATGATCCCTGACCTGCTGGCTCAAATGGTTGAAGTGATCCCCAAGAAATTCCCTAAGAGTGTCGTCCTCGACTGTGGAGAACGATCGCGATATCGCCGCGATGCTTCGACTCCACCTGGTGTGGGCGTGCCTCACGTCTTCGTATGTCACCTACATCCTCCCTTGCTAGGACAGACGGGCCAGCGTAGCGCGGGTGCGGTTACGCCGGCACCCAAAGACCATCGCCAAGCTTCTCCCTTGCCCGCATCCCGGATATCGGCCAAGGCTGAGCCTCCGTTCAAGGGTGCGATGCAACGGTCCCTCCCGAGAGGACGTCGCGCCGCCAATACCAGCGACCGCATCCACAGTCCCCGATCACCGGACAGCGCCACGGTCCCTGAGGCACCGCTCGATCGCCTCTCTGTAACGTGGTGGGCAGGGCGGCGCGCCGGCACCGGTGCCGGCATTATGAGCCGGCCTCCCCGTGAGCCCGTGGGCGCGCTTGACCTCCGCTATCCAGCAGGTCCTTACCGAACTGGGCCGTACGCCCAGTTCCGCGGCCACATGCTCCTGAATGCGCTTATACTTCACGTGCGTCCCATGTTCTAGGCATCATCGTCGACGAAGCCGATCGGCAATGCCCACCGTGTCACCAAGCAGCCTCGGTGAACCCATGCACCGCCTGCATGAAGCGTGAAGAAGGACCCCGTCCAGACCGCGGGGCGGCTGCCAGTCTCCCCGCAGCCTCCATGGGCCGGAGCGATCTTCGGCCCACCTTGGCACCGCGATCAGATCTGGCTCGGCGCCCCCAGTACCCGCGGCATGCCCCGACGGAAGTGTAGAGGCAGCAGGCAGGCGGCCCCGAAGGCGCCCGCAGCTTTCGCCTAGACCAGCCCCAGCTCCCGCACCTGGCCGAGCGCGCTCTCGTAGGCGTCCACCGTTTCGGCGACGTCCTGGTCGGAGTGGGCCTGGCCCACGATCAGCCGGGTGCCGTTGCTCATCGGGTCCACGCCCTCGTTGAGCAGCGCCAGGTGAAGCTGCGAGTTGCGGGCCCCGTCGTTGACCCTCGCCCACTGCTCGTCGGTCAGGTGGAACGTCGCCCCGTCGTCCTCGACCTCGAAGTCGACCCCGAGCCTAAGGAACAGCAGCGAGCCGTGGCCGGTCATGCGCCCGGGGATCTCCATCCGCGACAGAAGGTCGTTGATGCCCTCCTTGAGCTTGCCCGCCGCCGCGTCCGCCCGCTCGTTTACGTCGGTGTCGCGCACCAGCTCAAGCGCGGCGACGCCCGCCGCGGCAGAGATCGGGTTGGCGTTGAAGGTGCCGGGGTGCGAGACCCTCTGCATCTGGTCGTACTCGGGGTCGTTGTGGAACTCCATCAGATTGATGATGTCCGCCCTGCCCGCCACCGCGCCGCCGGGCAGCCCGCCGCCGAGGATCTTGGCCATCGTCGTTATGTCGGGCGTCACGCCGAAGCGCCCCGACGCCCCGCCGCGCGAGAGCCTGAAGCCGGTCACCACCTCGTCCATGAGGAAGACGACGCCCTCGCGCTCGGTGATCTCGCGAAGCCGCGCCAGGAACTCCGGCGAGATCGGGTGGAGGCCCATGTGCGAGCCGGTGGGCTCGAGCATCAACGCGGCGATGTCGTCGCGCTCGGTGAGCGTCCTCTCGACCAGGTCGATGTCGTCGGGCGGCAGGACGATCATCGTGTCGAGGGTCTCCTGCGGTATGCCGCCCAGCCCGGACCCGCCGGCCAGGGCGTAGTCGCTCCAGCCGTGGAAGTGGTCGTCGAACTTGACCACCTTGGTCTTGCCCGTGTGGGCGCGGGCGAGCCGCAGCGCCATCATGACCGCCTCGGTGCCCGAGCTCTGGAAGCGCACCTTCTCGGCGCACGGGACCAGCTCGCGCACCAGCTCGCCCCAGCGGATCTCGGCCTCGGTCGAGGAGCCCATCTGGGTCCCGCGCTCGATCGCCCCCTTGACCGCCGAGACGACCGCGGGGTGGGAGTGGCCGAGGATCATCGCCCCGTGCCCGGTCTTGTAGTCGATGATGCGGTGGCCGTCGACGTCCCACTTGTGGGAGCCCTCGGCGTGGGTGACGTACATCGGGAACGGCCTCAGCCGCCTCGCGTCGTGCGTCACCCCGTCCGGGAAAAGGTCCTTGGAGCGCCCGAAGCGCTCCAGGGAACCGGGGTGCTGGTCAACGTACCGCTGCTCTATGGGCGTGGTCATAGGGTCTCTCCGGAAAAAGGTCTCTTCGGCCCCCTCGCGGGGGGGCCAGCGCCGCCCGGCCACGCGCCCCGCGGGGGGCCGGCGGACCGCCCCATCATATGGCCGCGCGGGCGCCCGGCGCAACTTGCCGCCGCCGCCGCGGGGGGACCTGCCGGGCTGCCCGGGGGGTGGCCGGGGCCGGCGGCCCGGGGCCCGTTTCGGGGCCGATTTCGGGCCGTCCGGATTGCCCGTTTATGCCTATGTATACGCCCAAACGGATGCTTGACACTAAAAATACGGTGTGATAATTTTCACCAAGCATCGCGCGGGCGCGGCAGGGGCGCGTTGCGGCCGCGGCGCACGCCGTCCGCAAGTCTCGCCGGAGCGCCGACGTTCAGACCACCGAAAGGCAGGCAGTGGACCCGGAAGTTCTAGCGAACCCCCAGTGGAGCGAGCTCGGCGACCTGCTCACAAGCCTGTGGATCATGGTCGCGCTCGTCGTCCTGTTCGCGACGAACATGCTGATCGCCAACAACTGGCTCCCCTCCTTCATCCAGTCCCGCCACATCGACTCGTCGCTCTCCAGGGCCAGGCCCCTGTTCTACGCCCTGGCGCTGTGCTCGTTCGGCGGGGCCATGTACATGCTCTCGCGGGTGGTCGACCACGCCGGGGTCCTGCGGGACTTCTGGCCGAACTACTGGATCTGACCCCCAGACCCGCACCCGAAGTACCGATACTTGCTGCCAGGCGACTTTCAACCACCGAAGAGGCCCGAGCCCAGGAGGATGGCGCTCATCGGGGTGGTCGGGCTGGCCGGCCTGTTCTGCCTCGCCGTCGTGGTCGGCGTCCTGCTCTTCGTGATCTCCGCCTGGCTGGGCAGGCCCATCAGCGTCTTCGGGTTCACCGAGGGGCCCGACCAGCCCATAGCCTTCCCGCACACGGTCCACGCAGGGACCGCCGAGGAGGGCGGCATCGGGCTTGACTGCACCTTCTGCCACCGCAACGTGACGGAGGGCTCTGCCGCGACCGTGCCCTCGGTCGGGCTGTGCATGACCTGCCACGCCGTGGTCGGCGACGAGCTGGCCCAGGTCGAGAAGCTGCGCGACTACCACTCGCAGGGAAGGCCGATCGACTGGGTCCGCGTGCACCGCCTGCCCGACCACGTGCGCTTCAACCACAAGGCCCACATCGAGTTCTTCTCCGAGCGCGACTCCGTGGCGCCGTCGGCGGTCTGCGCCACCTGCCACGGCCCGGTGGCGACCATGGAGAAGGTGCGGCAGGTCGAGCCGCTGAAGATGGGCGACTGCGTCGACTGCCACCGCGACAACAGCGCCCCGACGGACTGCACGACGTGCCACTACTAGGGGGAGCGCCCTAGATGGCGGTCACCAGGCGCCAGTTCCTGACGGTCGCGGGCGGCGGCGCGCTCGGCGCCGTAGTCGCCGCGGCGTGCGGCGTGCCCGAGGAGGAGATGTTCGTCCAGTCGCCCCCGGGCATGCCCGAGGACCTGGTCAGCGGCCTCGACAACTGGTACGCGACCGTCGCCAGCGGAGTCCCGGACTCCGAGGGCATCGTCGTCCGCGTCATGGAGGGGCGGGCCAAGAAGGTCGAGGGCAACGTCGACCACCCGGTCAACCGCGGGCGCCACGGCCCCCGCAGCGAGGCGCTGCTCCAGGACCTGTACCACCCCGACCGCATCCGCGGCCCGCTCGCGCGGGTCGGCGAGCGCGGGGCCGGCGAGTGGGAGGAGATCGGCTGGTCCGACGCCATCGCCCGCATCGCCCACCAGCTCGGGCAGATAAGGGCCGAGCGCGACAACCGCAAGGTCGTGGTGGTCACGCGCCCGGCGGTCTCGGCGGCGGGCACGGTGGTAGACCGGTTCGTCGAGACCTACCGCGGGACCTACCTGGGCTACGAGCCGCTGGACCGCACCAACCTGCGCGCGGCCATGAAGAGCCTCTTCGACCAGGACCGGCTGCCCGACCTCGACCTGGAGAACACGCGCTACCTGCTCTCGTTCGGCGCCGACTTCCTCAGCACCTGGGTCTCGCCGGTGCGCTACATGCGCGGCTACGGCGAGTTCCGCCAGGGCGACCGCGAGCGCGGCACCATGGTCCACGTCGACTCGCGCTTCTCGATGACCGGCGCCAACGCGGACGAGATGGTCTTCGTGCGCCCCGGCCGCGAGGGGCTGCTGGCCCTGGGAATGATCCAGGTGATCGTCACGGAGGGCCTCGCCGACCCGGTCGCGGGCCGCGACATAACCGGCGGGGGCGCGGTCGACATCGACCGCTGGGCCCCGGAGCGCATCGCCGAGGAGGTCGGCGTCCCCGCGGACCGCATCGCGCGGATCGCGCGCGACTTCGCCACGCACCGCCCGGCCCTGGCGATCGGCGGGGGCTCGGCGGGCGCCCACACCAACGGGCTGTTCAACCTCACCGCCATCTACTCGCTCAACTTCCTGGTCGGCTCGGTCAACGCCGAGGGCGGCCTGGTCTTCAACCCCGCCCCGCCGACCCAGGAGCTGGCCGGCGCCGAGGCGAACCTTCGCGCAGGGAGCGGGGCCGAGTGGCGCGACATGGCCCGCTCGATGGCCGACGGGCAGATCCGCGCGCTGCTCATCGACGACTCCGACCCGATGTACGGGCTCCCGGACGCGATGGGCCTTCGCGAGGCCTCCTTCGGGGTCCCGCTGATCTTCGCCTTCGCCAGCCGCATGACCGACACGGCGGCGATGGCGGACCTGGTCCTGCCCGCCCACACGGCGCTTGAGGACTGGGGCACCGACGTCCCGGCCGCCGGGCCCGGCCACCAGGTGGTCGGCTTCCAGCAGCCGGTGGTGCGCCCGTTCTTCGAGGCGCGCGGCGAGGAGCTCGGCACGCGGTCCATGGCCGACGCGCTGATGGCGATAGCGCGGGAGATGGAGCTGGACCTCGGGCTCGGCGCCGAAAGCATCCGCGAGCTGGTCGAGTCCGGCGCCCGGCAGCTCTTCGACCTGGGGCGCGGGTCGGTCAGGGCGTCCGATTTCCGCTCCTTCTGGGTGGGGGTGCTCCAGCGCGGCGGGTGGTGGGACGGTGCCGAGCGCTCGGGCGCCGGCGCGCCGACCACCCGGCGGCTGCCCGACGAGGCCCCGGCGCCCGAGTTCGCGGGGCCCGCGGGCGAGTCCTTCCACCTGGTGCCGTTCTCGTCGGCCTCGGTCGGCGAGGGGCAGGGCGCGCACCTGCCGTGGCTGCAGGCGACGCCCGACCCTGTGACGTCGGCCACCTGGGACACCTGGGTGGAGATCAACCACCGCGTGGCCGAGAGGATGGACATACGCGAGGGGGACCTGGTGCGGGTCGTCTCGGCCCACGGGCAGGGCGGCCTGGCGGCCTCCGGCATAACGGCGATCGCCTACCCGCACCCGGGGTGCCCGCCCGGGGTGGTGTCGATACCGCTCGGGCGCGGACAGCGCTCCGGTGGGCGCTACGCAGAGGGCAGGGGCGCCAACGCCTTCTCGATACTGGCCCCCAGGGTCGACTCCGAGTCGGGGGCGCTGGCGTGGGCAGCGACCACCGTCAGGCTCGAGAAGACGGGCGAGTGGAGGCGGCTGCCCAAGTTCGAGAACAACAACCCGAACTTCGCGCGCGACGAGCACCACCGGGTGATACAGCTGACGCCGGTGGACAGCTAGGCGCGCGGGGAGTCAGGCGGAGCGAGACATGGCCGAACCGAAGTGGGGAATGGTGATAGACGTCGACCGGTGCACCGGGTGCCAGGCGTGCGTCGTCGCGTGCCAGTCCGAGAACAACATCCCCATAAACGACGAGGGGCTGTTCAACCAGCAGCGCGCCAACCAGTGGATCCGCGTCGAGCGCTACTGGGAGGGCGAGTACCCCGACATAAAGGCCCGCTTCATCCCGGTCCTGTGCCAGCACTGCGACGACGCTCCCTGCGAGCCGGTCTGCCCGGTGTACGCGACCTACCACAACCCCGAGGGGCTCAACGTGCAGGTCTACAACCGCTGCATAGGCACCCGGTTCTGCGCCAACAACTGCCCCTACCAGGTCCGCTTCTTCAACTTCTGGGAGCCGGAGTGGCCGGAGAGCCTCAAGAACCAGCTCAACCCCGACGTCACGGTCCGCAGCCGCGGGATCATGGAGAAGTGCACCTTCTGCATCCAGCGCATCCGCAGGGCCGGCAAGGGCGACGGCGACGGGCCGCGCGACGGCGACAGGGCGCTAAACCCGGCGTGCGTCAACTCGTGCCCGACCGGCACGCTCGTGTTCGGGGACCTGAACGACCCCGACTCGGAGGTCGCCCGAAGGGCCGACGCCGAGCTGCACGGCGGGCGCGGCTACCACATGCTAGAGGAGTTCGGCACGCACCCGAGCGTGGTCTACCTAAAGAGGGTCGACACCTCGGCCAAGGCGCCGGAGGCGTCGCATGGCTAGCGACGCGCACGCCCACCAGACGGGGTTCGCGGCCGACAACCCGGCCTGGACGGACCCGGCGAAGATCACCGACGACCTGCTCGGGCGCCACTCGCGCGTCGGCTCGGGCAGGGCCTTCCGCACGGCGCTGGTGCTCTTCGGGGCGATGCTGGTGCTCGGGATCGTCGGGATGGCGCTGCGGCTCGTCGACGGCGTCTCGGACACGGCGCGGTGGGGCTACACCGCGGCCGTGCTCTCGTTCCTGCTGACCACCGCCTCGGCGGCGCCCATGGTCGCCATAGCCCCGCGCATCGCCAAGGGCCACTGGCGGCGCATCATCTCGCGGCCCGCGGAGCTGTGGTCGGCGGCGGGGCTGGTGAGCCTGCTGGCGTTCATCCCGCTGCTGTGGGCCCTCCCCAGCCTAGAGGACGGGCGGCGCTCGCTGTGGTTCTACCACCCCGGCGAGGTCTACCCGTACTCGCCGCACCTTTGGACCACGCTTGCCATCGTCGCCCTTGTGGTGGTGGGCATCGCGCTGCTGTGGGTCTCTGCCCTGCCGGACCTGGCGGCGATGCGGGACAGAGCCCCGAGGGGCGGGGCGCTGAGGCGCCGGCTCGTTTGGCTTGCGCGCGGGTGGATCGGGAGCTCTGCGCAGTGGGACTGGCAAAAGCACCGCCTCGGCATCCTCGGCGCCTTCTACTTCCTGATGCTCATCACGGTCCACTTCCTGTTCTCGATCGACTTTCTGATGACGCTGGTGCCGGGCTGGATCGACGCGCTCTACCCGGCGACGCACGCGGCCAACGCCCTTCAGGCGGGCGCGGCGACGATGATCCTGACGATGTTTTTGCTGCGGCGCTTCGGCGGCTACCGGGAGATCCAGTACGAGCAGTTCTGGGGCCTGGGCAAGCTGATGTTCGCGCTGTCGCTGCTTTGGTTCTGGTTCTGGTTCTCGTCGTTCAACATCCTGTGGTACGGGCGCAAGCCGAACGAGCAGGCGGTGCTGGACCTGTTCATACGCGGGCCGTACCTGCCGATCTTCTACCTGACCTTCATCACCGTCTTCGTCTTCCCGCTGGTGACGATGATCTGGAACTTCTTCCGCCGCAGCATCTGGGGCCCGACGATCATCGCGGTCTCGGTGCTCGTCGGTACCTTCTTCGACCGGATCCGGCTCTACGTCGGCGGCTACTCGGTCAGCGACCAGGCCGCGAGCTTCCACGGCATCGAGCACGTGCCGGCGACGGTCTACCCCGACATGGCCGACGTGTTCATAGTGGTCGGGGCGATCGGCGGGGCCATCCTGCTGTTCATGCTGGCCATGCGCCTGGTCCCAGTGATCAACGTCTGGGAGCAGAAGGAGCTGCTCCTGTACAGGCTGCACAAGAGATACCACCGGGCCACGGTGCTGGTCCTCGGCAAGCCGGAGTAGCGGGCAAGTGCAGGAATACACCTACGCGACCGACAGGGAGATCAACCACAGCCTGCTCAGGGACGTCCTGGGCATGCCCAAGTGGTGGCTCGGGGGCTTCGGCTTTCTGTTCCTGGTGTGGCTCACCGGCGTCGGCGCCTACGGGTGGGAGCTCAACCAGGGCCCGGGCGTGCTGGGCGTCAACAGGCCCGTGTACTGGGGCTTCCTCATAACGAACTTCGTCTTCTGGATCGGGATCAGCCACGCCGGGATCATGGTCTCGGCCATCCTGCGCCTGACCCAGGCCGAGTGGCGCCGCCCGGTAACGCGCGCGGCCGAGGTGCTGACGCTCTTCTCGCTGCTGGCGGCGCTCTCGAACATCATGTTCCACGTCGGGCGGCCCTGGCGGTTGTACTGGGTGGGGCCCTACGACTTCGAGCGCGGGGTGTGGCCCAACATCCGCTCGCCGTTCGTGTGGGACCCCAGCGCGGTCGGCACCTACCTGATCGGCAGCTCGCTGTTCGTGTTCATCGCGCTGATACCGGACCTGGCGGCCGTGCGCGACCGCTCCACCGGGTGGCGGCGAAAGTTCTACGCCGCCGCCTCGCTCGGCTTCCGGGGCACGCCCAGGCAGTGGAAGCTCCAGGCGGTCGCGGGGATCCTGCTCTCGGCGCTGGTGCTGCCGGTGTTCGTGTCGGTCCACAGCATCGTGTCGTGGGACTTCGCCGTGGCGATCGGGGTCGAGGGCTGGCACTCGACGATCTTCGCCCCGTACTTCATCATCGGCGCGATCCACTCCGGGGTCTCCGCCGTCGCGATGGTGATGGCGCTGATGGTCTGGCTGTGGAAGTGGGACAAGTTCATCACCAACGACCACTTCGACGCGATCGGGCGGCTGCTGATCATCGTGGCGACGACGTGGTTCTTCTTCTTCGCGCTGGAGTGGATATTCGCGCTTTACACGCTGGAGGGCCCGGAGATCGCGCTCAGGGAGTGGCAGATCTTCAGGATGCCGATGGGGATGCTCTTCCTGGTGTTCCTGGTCACGGCCTTCTTCATACCGGTGCCCGCCTGGCTGTTCAGGGCGGTGCGGCGCAGCCCGGTGTGGATGTTCTGGACGACGATCCTGGTCAACATCGGGATGTGGCTGGAGAGGTTCCTGATCATCATCCCGGGCCTTCAGAGGCGCCAGCCGTTCGAGTTCGACTGGGGCAGCTACGCCCCCAGCATCATCGAGATACTGCTGGTCGCCTCCACGTTCGCGTTCGTGGGCATGGGCATACTGCTGTTCGCCAAGATCTTCCCGCTCGTGCCCCTCTTCGACGTGAAGGAGGGCACGAGGCTCGCGGACACGATCAGGGTGGGCCGGCGCACGGTGCCGGCGACGATAAGGGAGTGAGGGGCGCCGGCCGGGCCGGGCCCGTGACATTGAGGATAACGATGGGCGAGGTGTCGCCATGATGGCCAAGAGGAGCGTCATAGGTCTGTTCAAGGGGGTCGACGAGGCGGCCGACGCGCTGGACGCGGTCCGCGCCGGCGGCTTCGGGCGCGAGGAGTACGAGATCCTCACCGGGACCCCCTACCCCGAGGGCGCGTTCGGCGAGGACGAGCAGCGCCACGGCCTGTTCCGCTACCCGCTGATCGGGGCTGCGTGCGGGTTCATAATCGGCCTGGTCCTGACCTCGGGCACCCAGCTCGCCTACCCGCTGGTGACCGGCGGAAAGCCCATACTCGCCGTCCCCCCGATGGCCATCATCATGTACGAGGGCACGATGCTGGGGGCGATCATCTTCACGGTGATCGGCATCATCATCGAGTCGCGCCTGCCCAGGGTCTTCATGGGCGCCTACGACACGCGCGTGACGGAGGGGTACATCGGGCTGACCGTCACCACCGACGAGGACCGCGTCGGGCGCGCGGAGGAGATCCTCAGGGAGGCGGGCGCGGAGGACGTAAAGCGCGGCTGGGAGCAGGGCGACTTCGACTAGGGGCATGGCGATCCTTCGCAACATACGGCCGGGCCGGGCTGCGGCCGCCATCGGGGCGGGCCGGGCGCTGATCGCGCTCGGGCTGATCGCGGCGGCGCTGGCCGGGGCCGGGTGCTACAACAACAACACCGGGGAGACGGGGGTGCTGGGCTTCATGCGCTTCAAGCTGCCCGCCTTCCCCGAGACCGGGGGCCACTCGGTCGTGGTCTTCTCGGAGATGCACTACTCGCCCGCCTACCGGGTCCAGGAGATTCCCAGGATCCTGCCGCCCGAGGGGTCGATACCGATCGGCGGGCCCGACCCGACCCTGGCGGCGCCGGCCGAGATCGCCCTGACCGCAGAGGAGTACGCAGCGCTTACCCAGCCGTCCGAGTACGCCGAGTCCTACGACCCCGCCCGGGCCGCCGAGGTCTACCGGGTCAACTGCATGGTCTGCCACGGGGCCGGGCTGCGCGGCGACGGCGTCATGAAGGAGTACCTGACCAGGGGCGCCGTCCCCGCCGACATGATGGGGGACATCGCGATGAACGCCACCGAGGGCGAGCTGTTCGCCTGGATCTCCTACGGGAGCCGGACCGCCTTCACGCTGGCGATGGCCGGGCAGCCGAACCCGACGGCGATGCCGGACTTCAGGAGCCTGCTGTCCGAGGCGGACCGCTGGCACCTGGTCTCGTACATCCTGGGCCTGCAGGGCCGCTAGGGCCCGCCCACCCCCTCCCTCGGGACGCCCACCGGGGTCACCCAGATGCGCTGGGCGACCTCGTAGCTGACCACCGCGTCCCCGGCGTCGGTCCGCACGCTCACCACCCCCCGGTAGGGGGCGGCCTCGGTGACCACCGCGGTCATGCCGGGCATCACCCCGCTCTCGACGAAGTACTCGAGCAGGTCGCGGTCGTCCTCGGGGATGCGGTCTATGGTGACGGTCGTCCCGGAGGTGACCTTCTCCATCGGGACGGTGAGCCGGTCGCGCACGAAGCCGCTGCCCGGTATGGGGTGCCCGAACGGGCAGGTCGTCGGTCGCCCGAGCCGCTCGTTGATCTTCTCGGCGAGTTCCTCCGAGATGGCGTGCTCGAGGCGGTGGGCCTCCTCGTAGGCCTTGTAGGGCTCGAGGCCGAGCAGGTCGACGACCATGCGCTTTGCGAGGCGCTGGCGCCTGACGATGTGCTCGGCCGCCACGCGGCCGCTGGGGGTCAGCTCGATGTCGCTGCCCGGCGGGGTGGTCACCAGGCGCTCCCGGACCAGGCGCCGGATCATGCCGCCCACCGAGGGCAGGGAGGTGCCGAGGCCCTCGCCTGCGGGCAGGCGCTTTAGCTGGGCGGCGAGGTTGGTGGGGGTGACACGTATTCCCAGCTCCTCGAGCTGGAAGATAGAGACTAGGTAGTTCTCCGCCGCCATCGAGAGGCGGGTCTCCTTCGGGACCTCCCCCCTCCTGCCCGCCGGACGCCTCGCGGCCCGTTTCCTAGGCGATGCGGTGGCCATGGGCGCGAATCTATCACCGGGCCATCGGGCGGTCAACGCGTGAGCGCGGCGGCTTGATGGGGCGCCTTAGCTCTGCGGGCGGCACCGGCCACCTCCGGCACTTCAGCGAGATGGGACGCGCATGCCCGTGCGCCGCGGGCCGATGCAGGCGAAGGAATGCCGCGGCCGAGGGTGGGAACCTAGCGGGGCGACCGCTCATAGCCCGAAGCGGAGGGCAGGTCCTCGAGTTCGGGAATCTCAAGCCCGGGGTGTGACTCCCGGAGCACTCCGAGCAGGTACTCGCGCTCATCGGCGCGACCCTTGGCGAGGCCTCTAGCAGTTGCCCGCTCATCGGCCTGTTCGATGCGCCGCCGCAGCCACTCTCGTGTCATCCCTGCCAGTACCATGACCTGCCCTCCAGTCTCGACCACAATCACGGACATCGCCGCCGCCACGAGTAACTCGTGGCCCAGCTGCTGGTACACGGACACCATGCCGCTCGTGACGGCATGGTCGTAGCCGAATTGCCGCCCGACCGCGATGCCAAGTCCCGTAAGAACCTGCGCGGCGAAGACCGTCAGGTAGGCCGCTATAGCTGGCCGGCTCACTCTCAACGCCGAGCGCCCGGCCCCGCCAACGTCGTCGGCTATCACCCCTCCTCCTCGCCGTGTCCGGCGTCGGCGGGGCCGGGCGCACCCGCAGGCCCGGCGCGCATTGAAATAGAACTAATCTTCTAATACTGTCGCACCGCCACCGGCGCCGGCGCAAGTGCGGATACTCGCAGGGTCCCGAATCCGATCGGCATCGGGCCCCCGGGCGCGGCAACGGGCCTCGGATCGGCGGCGCATGGAGGTTGACGGGCGCGCGGCCCTGCTAGTAACATCCTCGTTTGTCGCCTGCGTAGGCGGAGGGCCCGAGCCGTGTCTCATTGCGAGCGCGTCGACGCGCCCGCCGCACCCCGCCCGGGCGGCGCTGCCACCGCGGACCGGGCGGGTCCGCGCTGCGGTTCTCAGAACGAAGGAGCGAACGCCGGGCTAGCCATGCCAACCGTCAACCAACTGGTCCGAAAGGGCCGAAAGTCCAAGCGCCGCAAGGACAAGGCGCCCGCGCTGCGCTACATGTTCAACACGCTCAAGAACAGGGGCCGGCGCTACTCGGGCTCGCCCCAGAAGCGCGGCGTCTGCGTCCAGGTCCGGACCCAGACCCCCAAGAAGCCCAACTCCGCCCTGCGCAAGGTCGCCAGGGTGCGGCTCACCAACGGCATGGAGGTCACCGCCTACATCCCCGGCGAGGGCCACAACCTCCAGGAGCACTCGGTGGTGCTGCTGCGGGGCGGGCGGGTCAAGGACCTGCCCGGGGTGCGATACCACATCATCCGGGGGGCCCTGGACACCGCCGGCGTCGACGACCGCAGGCGCGGCCGAAGCAAGTACGGCAGCAAGAGGACCAAGGCCCTCGGATAGGCCGGGACCCGGATGGCGCGAAGACACAGGGCCGTTAGACGGCGCATCAGCCCCGACCCCAGGTACGGAAGCACCGACCTGGCCAAGTTCATCAACCGGGTGATGATCGGGGGCAAGAAGTCCACGGCCCAGCGCGTCGTCTACAAGGCGCTCGACCTCGCCTCGGACAGGGCCAACCGGCCCGGCATAGACATCTTCGACATGGCGGTGCGCAACTCGGTGCCCGCCCTTGAGGTCAAGTCGCGCAGGGTCGGAGGCGCCACGTACCAGGTGCCCATAGAGGTCCGCCCCGACCGCCGGGTCGCCCTGGCGATGCGGTGGATCATCGGCTCGGCGCGCTCAAAGTCCGGCCGCCCGATCGCGGAGCGGCTCGCCCAGGAGCTCCTCGAGGCCTCCCGCGGCGAGGGCACCGCGGTCAAGCGCAAGGAGGACCTCCACCGCATGGCCGAGGCCAACAGGGTCTTCGCCCACTACCGCTGGTAGGAGACCCGCGTCCCCGACCGCGCCGAGGCAGCGCCCCACAATGACCACCACCACCGCCCGCAACAGACCGAAGGCCGCGCCCGCGCGCGACGGCCCGCGGCTCGACCGCACCCGAAACATCGGCTTCATCGCCCACATAGACGCGGGCAAGACCACGGTCACCGAGCGGGTCCTGTACCTGGCCGGGCGCATCCGCAAGATCGGCGGCGTCGACGAGGGCACGACGGCGATGGACTGGATGGCCCAGGAGCGCGAGCGGGGGATAACGATCACCTCGGCCGCGACCACCGCGACGTGGAGGGGCCACACGATCAACGTCATCGACACCCCGGGCCACGTCGACTTCACCGCCGAGGTCGAGCGCAGCCTGCGGATCCTGGACGGCGGGGTCGTCGTCCTCGACGCCGTGGCCGGCGTCCAGCCCCAGTCCGAGACGGTCTGGCGCCAGGCCGACCGCTACGAGGTGCCCCGGATCTGCTTCGTCAACAAGATGGACAAGGTCGGCGCCGACCTGCAGCGCGTGATGGACAGCATCGTGCGCCGCCTGGGCGCGAACCCGGTCGCGGTCCAGCTCCCGATAGGCACCGAGTCGGGCTTTCGCGGCGTGGTCGACCTGATCGAGCGAAGGGCCTACGTATACCCCGCCGAGGGCGAGCAGGTCCCGGCGGAGGGCCCGGTGCCCCCAGAGATGGAGCGGGCCGTCGAGGACTACCGGGCCCGGCTGGTCGAGAAGGTCGCCGAGACCGACGACGAGCTGCTGATGCGCTTCCTCGAGGACGACGAGATCGGCCCGGCCGAGATCGTGACCGCGCTCAGGCGCGCCACCATAGCCAACGCGATAGTCCCGGTCCTGTGCGGCACGGCGCTTCGGACCAAGGCCATCCAGCCGCTGATCGACGCGATAGCGGCCTACCTCCCCTCCCCGCTCGACGTCCCCGCCATAGAGGGCAGGGACGTCAGGACGGGCGAGGCCGTGACCAGGACTCCGGACGCCGCAGAGCCGTTCTCGGCGCTTGCGTTCAAGGCGGTCACAGACGAGTTCATCGGCCGGCTGGTGTACTTCCGGGTCTACTCCGGGCGCATCGGGTCGGGCGCGATGGTCTACAACTCGACCACCGGGCGGCGCGAGCGGCTCGGGCGGGTCGTCCGGATGCACGCCAACCACAAGGAGGACGTAGAGTTCGTCTCCGCCGGCGACATCGCCGCCGCGGTCGGGCTCAAGAAGACCTCCACCGGGGACACGCTCTCCGACGACGCCGCGCCCGTGGTGCTCGAGGCGATCACCTTCCCGGAGCCGGTGGTCTCGGTAGCGATCGAGCCCAAGACGCGGGCCGACCAGGACAAGCTCTCGGAGGCCCTTGCCAAGCTCTCTGACGAGGACCCCACGCTGCAGGTGGCCTACGACGGCGAGGTGGGCCAGACCATCCTGTCGGGGATGGGCGAGCTGCACCTGGACATCATCGTCGACCGGATGCGGCGCGAGTTCAGGGTCGAGGGCAACGTCGGCCAGCCCAAGGTGGCCTTCCGCGAGGCCGCGGGCAGGGAGGCGCGCGGCGAGGGCCGGTTCGTGCGCCAGAGCGGCGGCCACGGCCAGTACGGCCACGCGCAGATCTCCATCGAGCCGCTGGAGGCCGGCGGCGGGTTCGTGTTCGAGGAGCAGATAAGGGGAGGGTCCATCCCGCGGCAGTTCATCCCCGCCGTCAGGCAGGGGATGCAGGAGGCCCTCAGCTCGGGCCCGGTCGCCGGATACCCGGTCATAGACGTCAAGGCGACGCTCCTCGACGGCTCCTACCACGAGGTGGACTCCTCCGAGATGGCCTTCAAGATCGCCGGGTCTATGGCGATGAAGGACGCGCTCGGCCGCGCCAGGGCGTACCTGCTAGAGCCGGTGATGCGGCTCGAGGTGACGCTGCCGGGCGAGTACCTCGGCGAGGTGATAGGTGACCTGGGCAGGCGGCGCGCCCACGTTACCAACATCGAGGCGGCCGACGACACCCAGGTCGTCCAGGCGACGATCCCGCTGGCCGAGAGCTTCGGGTACGCGAGCACGCTGCGCTCGCTCACCCAGGGCCGGGCGGGCTTCTCGATGGAGTTCGACCGGTTCGAGCAGGCGCCGCAGTCGGTCGCGGCGGCGGCCAAGGCGGGCTAGGAAATGGTCACCAAGCAGAAGATCAGGATCATCCTCAAGGCATTCGACCACAAGGTCCTCGACCTGTCGGCGGGCCAGATCGTCGAGGCCGCCGAGCGCACCGGCGCGCAGGTGGCGGGACCGGTCCCGCTCCCCACCTCCATAAAGCGCTTCTGCGTCATCCGCTCCCCCCACGTATTCAAGGACTCGCGCGAGCACTTCGAGCTGCGCACCCACAACCGGCTGATCGACATCCTCGAGCCCACGTCCAAGACGATCGACTCCCTGACGAGCCTGAACGTCCCGGCCGGCGTGGACATATCGATAAAGCTCTAGGAGCGCCCACGCCGAGCGCCGGGACCCCGCGATGACACTCAAGGCGATACTGGGAAGGAAGATAGGCACCACCGAGGTGGTGCGCGACGGCGGGGAGATCGACTGCGTGACCGCCGTCGTGGCGGGGCCGTGCACGGTGACCCAGGTCAAGACCGCCGACGCCGACGGCTACGAGGCCGTGCAGATCGGCTTCGAGGAGGTCGGGCGCGCCACCAGGCCCATGGCCGGCCACCTGAGCCCCTCCGGGGGGCGCTTCAGGCACCTGCGGGAGATCCGCGCGGACCGGGGCCCGGGCTTCGACCTGTCCGGGCTGGAGGTCGGGGCGACCCTGGACGTCGGCGCGTTCGAGCCCGGCGACCGCGTGGACGCGACCGGCGTGTCCAAGGGCCGCGGGTTCGCCGGGGGCATCAAGCGCCACGGTTTCCACGGCGGGCCGAAGACGCACGGCCAGTCCGACCGACACCGCGCGCCGGGCTCCATAGGGGCCGGGAGCACCCCCGGCAAGGTGCTGAAGGGCCTGCGCATGGCCGGCCACTACGGCGCGGCGAGGACCACGGTCCAGAACCTAGAGGTGGTCTCGACGGACCCGGGCCGCAACCTGCTGTTCATCAAGGGGGCGGTGCCCGGTGCGGGCAACTCCCTGCTGTACATCCGAAGGTCGATCAAGGGGCCCCGGTCTTGAAGCTCAGGCTCCTCGACGCCGCCGGCCGCTCGCTCGGGCACATAGACGTGCTCGACTCGCTGTTCGACGCACCGCCTAGGCCGTCGCTGGTGCACCAGGTGGTCGTGGCCCGGCAGGCGAACGCGCGCCAGGGCACCGCCTCCACCAAGACGCGGGCCGAGGTGTCCGGCGGCGGCCGCAAGCCCTGGCGCCAGAAGGGCACCGGGCGCGCCCGCCACGGCTCCATCCGCTCTCCCATCTGGCGCGGCGGGGGCGTGACCTTCGGGCCCAGGCCCAGGAGCTACGCGCAGCGCACCCCCAAGCGGATGCGCCGCGCCGCGCTGCGGGCGTGCCTGTCGGACAAGGCCCGCAGCGGCGGGCTGGTCGTCGTCGACCGCGTGCGGCTCCCCGAGGCCAAGACCCGCCACATGGTAGAGCTGCTCGCGGCGCTGAACGCCAGCGGCCCGGTGCTGCTGGTCGGGGACGGGACCGAGCCCGGCGTGCTGCGGTGCGCCCGCAACGTGCCGCGGCTGCGGACGCTGCCCGCATACCAGCTCAACGCGGCCGACCTGCTGCGCTCCTCCAGGGTCGTGATGACCCTCGAGGCGGTCCGGGAGGCGGAGCGCATCTGGGGCGGGCGCGGCGGTGCCGTCGAGCCGGGGGACGGGGAGTAGCGCATGGACGTATCGCGCGTGCTGCGCCGCCCGGTCGTAACCGAGAAGAGCACCGGCCTGCAGGAGACGGGCAGGTACGTGTTCGAGGTCGACCCCGGCGCGACCAAGCTGCAGATAAGGCGCGTGGTGGAGGACACCTTCGACGTGAGGGTGACCGGCGTCAACACCATGGTGGTCAAGGGCAAGCGCAAGCGCTTCGGCCCGCGGGTCACTGTCAACCGGACCTGGAAGAAGGCCATCGTAACGCTCGCCCCGGGCGAGACGATCACGATCTTCGAGGGGGTGTAGCCATGCCGCTCAGAGCTCTCAAGCCCGTCACCCCCGGACAGCGCGGCGTCGTGCTGCAGACGACGGACGACATCACGACGCGAAGGCCCAAGAAGGCCCTGACCAAGGGCCTCAAACGCCGCGCCGGCAGGGACGGGCGCGGCAGGATATCCGTCAGGCACCGCGGCGGCGGGCACAAGCGCCGCTACCGCCAGATCGACTTTCGGCGCGACAAGCGCGGCGTGCCCGGCGAGATCGCGACCATCGAGTACGACCCGAACCGCTCGGCGCGGATAGCGCTGGTCAAGTACCGCGACGGCGACTGGCGGTACATCCTCGCCCCCAAGGACCTGTCGGTCGGCGACGTTATCGAGGCGGGCGAGCAGGCCGAGGTCCGCCCGGGCAACGCCCTGCCGCTGCGGGCCATCCGGACCGGGACCGCGGTGCACAACATAGAGATGAAGCCCGGGCGCGGCGGCCAGATGGTCCGCAGCGCCGGCGGCTCGGCCCAGGTGCTGGCCCACGAGGAGGGGGGGCGCACGCTGCTGCGGCTGCCCTCGGGCGAGGTCAGGAAGGTTCCCAGCGAGTGCATGGCGACCGTCGGCCAGCTGGGCGCCGTCGACAACAAGAACGTGAAGCGCGGCAAGGCCGGCCGGCGGCGCAACCAGGGCCGCCGCCCGCAGGTGCGCGGCGTGGTGATGTCCCCCAGGGACCACCCCCACGGCGGCGGCGAGGGCAAGTCCCCGGTGGGGATGCCCGGGCCCAAGACCCCCTGGGGCAAGCCGGCGCTGGGCTACCGCACGCGCCGCAACAAGTCCACCGACAAGGACATCGTCCGCAGGAGGGGCAGGAGGTAGCCGATGTCGAGGTCGATCAAGAAGGGGCCGTTCGTGGACGCAAAGCTCGCCAGGAAGGTAGAGCGCGCCCGCAACAGGTCCGAGCGGACCGTGATCAAGACCTGGTCGCGGGCCTCGATGATCATGCCGGACATGCTCGGGCTGACGATCGCCGTCCACGACGGGCGGCGCCACGTGCCGATCTACATCACGGAGAACATGGTCGGCCACCGCCTGGGCGAGTTCGCCCCGACCAGGACCTTCCGCGGCCACGTCGCCAAGTCCGACAGGACCAGCTCGGTCAGGTAGCGGGCGCGCCGATGGCATCGACAGCGACCGCCAGGAACACCGGGCTATCGGTGAAGCGCGTGCGGCCGGTGGTCGACATGGTGCGGGGCATGGCCGTCGAGGACGCGCTGAGCGCGCTGGACTTCATGCCCTCCCCCGCCGCGGCGGCGGTGGCCAAGGTGGTCCGCTCGGCGACCGCGAACGCGGAGAGCGAGCTGGTGGCGCGCACGGGCGAGCTCAGGATAGTGGGGATATACGCCAACGAGGGCAGGCGCACCCGGCGCTTTCGCATCAGGGCGCGCGGGCGGACGGCGAGGATAATAAGGCGCAACAGCCACATCACCGTGGTGGTGGACGAGGGAAGGGACTGAATTGGGACACAAGACCCATCCGGTGGGCTTCAGGCTCGGGATAATCAAGGACTGGCAGGCCACCTGGTTCGCCGCCAAGCAGTCCGACTACCGCGAGCTGGTCAAGGAGGACCTGGCGATACGCAGCAACATCGCCGAGCAGTACCCGGACGCCGGCATCTCGCGCCTGGACATCGAGCGCTCCTCCCGCGAGGTGGTGGTGACCGTCCACACCGCCCGCCCGGGCATCGTCATAGGCCGGGGCGGGAAGCGCGTCGAGGAGCTGCGCCGCCTGCTCGAGACCCTCACCAAGAGGAGGGCGCGCCTCAACGTCCAGGAGATACGCCAGCCCGAGCTCGACGCCTACCTGGTCGCGCGCAGCGTCGCCGACCAGCTCGAGCGCCGCATCGCCTACAGGAGGGCCATCCGCCAGGCGGTCTCGAGGACCATCCAGGCGGGCGCCAAGGGGGTCAAGATCATCATCTCGGGCCGCCTCGGCGGGGCGGACATAGCCAGGCGCGAGAAGGCGATGGAGGGGCGCGTGCCGCTCCACACGCTGCGGGCCGACGTGGACTTCGCGATCGCCGAGGCGGGCACCGACTTCGGCCGCATCGGGGTCAAGGTCTGGCTCTACCACGGCGACGTGATCAAGGAGCAGCGCGAGCCCGAGTTCGAGGACATGATGCCGATCGAGGTGACGCTGAGCCCCGAGGAGTCGGCCGCGCTAGAGGCCGCCGAGGCCGAGCAGGCCGCGGCCGCGGAGGCGGCCTCCGTGGCGGCGGCGGCCGAGGCGGCAGCGGCCGCAGCCGCGGCCGAGGCCGGGACCGAGAGGCCCGGGGAGGCCTGATGCTCCAACCCAAGAGGCTCAAGTTCAGGAACCACCACCGCGGGCGCCTTAAGGGCGTCGCGAACGCCGGCTCGACGATCAACCTCGGCGAGTTCGGCCTAAAGGCGGTCGAGTCCAGCTGGGTCACGGCCCGGCAGATCGAGGCGGCGAGGCGGGCCATGACCCGGTACGCGCGCCGCGGCGGCAAGATCTGGATAAGGATCTTCCCCGACAAGTCCGTGACGGCCCGCGCCGCGGAGACCCGCATGGGCAGCGGCAAGGGCTCGGTGGACCACTGGGTCGCGGTGGTCAAGCCCGGCAGGGTCATGTTCGAGATGGCCGGCGTGCCCGAGGAGATCGCCAGGGAGGCGCTGCGGCTGGCGGCCGCCAAGCTGCCGATGGCGACCAAGATAGTCAAGAAGGACGCCTACTAGGCGAAGGCGGGGTGCGGACTTGCCGATAGACGACATCAGGACCCTCAGCGACGACGAGCTCGCCGAGGAGCTGGCCGAGACCCAGAGGGCGCTAATGAACCTGCGCTTTCGGGCGGCCACGATGCAGCTGGCCGACGTCAACGAGATCAAGAGGTCCCGGCGCCGGGTGGCGCGCATAAGGACGGTGATGAGGCAGCGCGAGCTGGCGGTGGCGGCGCGATGAGCTACGCCAGGAGGAAGACCCGCGTCGGACGCGTGGTCAGCGACAGGATGCAGCGGACCGTGGTGGTCTCGGTCGAGCACCGCCGCGCGCACCGCCTCTACAGGAAGTCCCTGCAGGTCCGAAAGCGCTACGTGGCGCACGACCCGGCCGACGAGGCCCGGCTCGGCGACCTGGTGCGGCTCATCGAGAGCCGCCCGATGTCCAAGACCAAGCGCTGGCGGGTCGTCGAGATCATAGAGCGCGGGCACATCGCCGAGATCCAGCCGGGCGAGATCGCCGTCGAGGCCGGGGCGGCCCCCGCCCGGGAGCTCCGGGCGGAGCAGGCGCCCGAGCCCGTCGCCGAGGCGCCGGAGCCGGAGGCCGAGCCGCCCGCAGCGGAGCCGACCGCCGCCGAGGACGAGGCCGAGGAGGCCGCAGAGGAGCCGCCGATCGCCGAGGACGAGGCCGAGGGGGCCGCAGAGGAGCCGGCCGGCGCCGAGGACGGGGCCGAGGGTGAGCCGGACGAGGCGCAGGAGCCGGCGGCGCAGGCCCCCGAGCCCGCCGCCGCCGAGGACGAGCCGGAGGCACCGGCCGGGGACGAGGGCGACGCGGCCGCGGAGGCGGAGGAGCCCGGGGACGACCCGGAGCCGGCGGAGCAGGCCCCGGAGGGCGAGGACGCGGCCGAGGCGGAAGACGCGGCCGGGCCCGCGGAGGCGGGTGCGGACGAGGTGCAGGCCGGAGAGGGCACGGAGGCCGGGGAGAAGCGGGAGTGATCCAGATCTACTCGCGCCTGCGGGTCGCCGACAACTCCGGGGCCAAGACCATCAGCTGCGTCGGCGTGCCGGGCGGCAGCGGCAGGCGCTACGCCGGGCTTGGCGACATCATCGTCGCCTCCGTCAAGGAGGCGGCGCCCGCGGCCGCCATCCGCAAGGGCGAGGTCGTGCGCGCGGTGGTCGTGCGCACCTCCAAGGCCTACCGGCGCCGCGACGGCTCGCACATACGCTTCGACGACAACGCGGCGGTGATCGTCAACCAGGAGAACCTGCCGCGCGGAACCCGAATCTTCGGACCGGTGGCGCGGGAGCTCAGGGACCGCAACTTCATGCGGATCGTCTCGCTCGCCCCCGAGGTGCTGTAGGCACAGGCATGAACATCCGCGCAGAGGACACGGTGCTCGTCGTAAAGGGCCGGGACCGAGGCAAGCAGGGCAAGGTCGTGCGGGCCTTCCCGGACTCGGGCCTCGTGCAGGTGGAGGGCGTGAACGTCGCCAAGAGGCACACCAAGCCCTCCGCGAGCATGCGCCAGGCGGGGATCATCGACAAGGAGTTGCCGCTGCGCGTCGAGAACGTCGTGCTCGTCTGCCCGACCTGCAACGAGCCGTGCAAGATCGGCCGCAGCGTCCTCGCGGACGGCACCAAGGCGCGGGTGTGCAAGCGCTGCAGCGAGATCATCGAGTAGGGGCGCGCTCCGACCATGGCAGAAGGCAAGGAACCCAGACAGAGGCGCACCCGCCGCGCGCAGCGGGCCGGGGCGGCCGAGCAGGCGCCGGCGGCGCCGCAGGCCGCGGACGCCCCGGAGGCCGCCAACGGCGCAGGGCCCAGGGCGCTGCCGCGGCTCCAGGAGCTGCACCGCGGCACGGTGGGCCCGGCGATGATGAAGGAGTTCGGCTACGGCTCTCCGATGCAGATACCCACGCTCGAGAAGATCGTGGTAAACGTCGGGCTGGGCGAGGCGCTGACCAACGCGCGCGCTCTCGAGGCGGCGACAAGGGACATCGGCCAGATCACCGGCCAGCGCCCGGTCACCAACCGCGCGAGGAAGTCGATAGCCAACTACAAGCTGCGCGAGGGCATGCCCGTCGGGGTCAGCGTCACGCTGCGCAGGAGGCGGATGTGGGAGTTCTTCGACCGCCTGGTGGCCTCGGCGCTGCCGCGCATCAGGGACTTTCGCGGCCTGTCCCGCAGGTCGTTCGACGGGCGGGGCAACTACGCGCTCGGCCTGCGCGAGCAGGTGATCTTCCCGGAGATCGACTACAACGCGGTGGACAGGCTGCGGGGGCTGCAGGTGGTGATCACCACGACCGCGCCGAACGACAGGGAGGGGCTGAGGCTGCTGGAGCTCCTCGGGGTCCCCTTCACCAGGGGCGAGGACGGCAGGGGCGGCTAGGCCGCCGCGTCCGGGGAGGAGATTGGATTGGCCAAGCAGTCGATGATCGCGCGCTGGAAGAAGCCGCAGAAGTTCAGCACCCGAGAGTACAACCGGTGCAACCGCTGCGGCCGGCCCAGGGCGTACATCAGGCACTTCGGCCTGTGCAGGATCTGCTTCAGGGAGATGGCCCTGCGCGGCATGCTCCCGGGCATCAGAAAGGCGAGCTGGTAGGCCATGTCAGTAACCGACCCCATAGCGGACATGCTCACCCGCATCCGCAACGCCGTGATGGTCGAGCACGACACCGTCACCGTCCCGGCCTCTAAGATGAAGGTCTCGATCGCCCGGCTGCTCGCCGAGGAGGGCTTCATCCAGGGCTACGAGCTGCGCGAGACCTCGGGCCCCCAGGACAGCATCAGGATCCACCTGCACTACCACGCCCGCGGCGACTCGGCGATAAGGGGCCTCAAGCGCGTCAGCCGGCCGGGCCTAAGGGTCTACGTCCGCAAGGGCGAGATACCCCGCTACTTCGCCGGCCTAGGGGTCTCGGTCCTGTCCACGTCCAAGGGCGTGATGACGGGGCGCGACGCCTGGAAGAGGGGCATAGGGGGCGAGCTGCTGTGCTACGTGTGGTAGCCGCCGCCCGGGGGGCGCGGACGTGTCGCGGATAGGCAGGAAGCCCATAGAGGTGCCCGGGGGCGTCGACGTGAGGATCGACGGCCCCGAGGTGACCGTGACCGGTCCCAGGGGCGAGCTCAGGATCGAGGTCGACCCGGCGATGACGGTCACCGCCGAGGACGGCGCGGTGAAGGTCGCGCGCGCCTCGGACGAGGGGCACCACCGCGCGCTCCACGGGCTGACCCGCAGCCTGCTGGCGAACATGGTCACCGGCGTGACCGAGGGCTACTCCAGGCACCTGGACCTGGTCGGCGTCGGCTACAGGGCCCACCAGGAGGGGCCCGGGGTCACGCTGAGCGTGATGCGCAGCCACACGGTGACGATCAACCCCCCCGAGGGCGTGACCATCGAGGTCCAGGGCCAGACGCAGATCGCGGTGAGGGGCATCGACAAGCAGAAGGTCGGCCAGCTGGCCGCGGAGATACGCAGGGTGCGGCCCCCCAACCCGTACACCGGCAAGGGGATCCGCTACAGCGGCGAGCAGGTCCGCCTAAAGCCGGGCAAGGCGGCCCGCAGGGCCTAGCGGGCAGCGCCGCGGCGACCAGGGAGAGGATTCACTTGGGTCTCAGAAAGACGCACAAGCACCGCGCCAGGATCCGGCACGCCCGGGCCAGGAAGCGCATAGCCGGCACCGGCGAGCGGCCCCGCCTCGCCGTGTTCCGCAGCCTCAGGCACGTCTACGCCCAGCTCATCGACGACGAGCGTATGGTCACGCTCGCCTCGGCCAGCAGCCTCGAGGGCGAGGTGCGCGGGGGCGCTGAGGGCCGCGACAAGACGGAGACCTCGCGCGCCGTCGGCGCGCTGGTGGCCAGGCGGGCCGCGGAGAAGGGGATAACGGCGGCGGTCTTCGACCGCGGGGGCAACAGGTACCACGGCAGGGTGAGGGCCCTCGCCGAGGCCGCCAGGGAGGGGGGATTGAGGATTTGACGTCCCAGAGGAGCTTCCGCGACGGGCGCGACAGGGACCGCGACGGCGACAACGGCCTCCAGGAGCGGGTGGTCAAGATCTCCCGCGTGGCCAAGGTCGTAAAGGGCGGGCGCCACCTGAGCTTCAGCGCCGTGGTCGTGGTGGGCGACGGCGAGGGCAAGGTGGGCGTGGGCCTCGGCAAGGCCGACGCCGTGCCCGACGCCGTCAAGAAGGGCTCGTACTACGCGCGGCGCAACATGATCGAGGTGCCGCTCTCCGGCAGCACGATACCCCACGAGATAACCACCAAGTACGGCGGCTCCGAGGTGATGCTCATGCCCGCGGTGCCCGGCACCGGCGTGATCGCCGGGGGCTCGGTGCGCGCCGTGGTCGAGCTGGCCGGGGTCAAGGACATCCTCACCAAGGCCCGCCGCAGCACCAACCCGGTCAACACCGTCAAGGCGACGTTCAGGGCGCTGTCGCTGCTCAGGGAGCACGAGACCGAGCGCGCCCGCCGAGAGGCGGTCAGGCAGGCGGGCGCGGCGCGGGGCGCCCGGTCCGGCGGGGCGAGGGGGTAGGCCGTGTCCAGTCTCTCGATCACCCTCGTGCGCAGCGTGATAGGGAACAAGGCGGACCAGCGACGGACCGTCGAGAGCCTCGGGCTGCGCAGGCTCCACCAGACCGTCGTGCACGCCGACACGCCGTCGACGCGCGGCAAGGTGCACAAGGTGCGGCACCTCGTGCGGGTCGAGCGAGTGGCCGAGTGACCTACGGGGGATACAGGGTTGGATAGCGACGAAGGACTCAGGATGAACGAGCTGCGGCCGCCCGCCGGCGCGCGGAGGCGCAGGCGGAGGGTCGGGCGCGGCGACGGCAGCGGGCGCGGCAGCTACTCGGGGCGCGGCATCAAGGGCCAGAAGTCGCGGTCCGGCGGCGCCGTCCGCGTGGGCTTCCAGGGCGGCCAGCTGGCGATGATCAAGTCGCTGCCGATGCTGCGCGGCTTCACCCCCCGCTCCCGCACCGAGTACCAGGTGGTCAACCTCGACCGCCTCGCGGCGGCCGCGGCCGACGGCGAGGTCACGCCCGAGGCGATGGCCGCCGCAGGCCTGATCGACTCGGCCGCAAGGCCGATAAAGGTGCTGGGCAGGGGCGAGGTGGACGCGGCGCTGACCGTATCCGCCCACCGCTTCTCGGCGTCGGCGCGCCGCAAGATCGAGGCGGCCGGCGGCACGGCGAGGCAGGTCGACTAGTGGTCCAGAGGGCGGGCGCCGCGCGCCAGCAGGAGGTCTCGAGGCCGCAGCTCATCCAGTCGGTGATCGACGCGATGAGGGTGCCGGACCTGCGCGGCAAGATCCTCTTCACGCTGGCGATGCTGGTGATCTTCCGGTTCGTCGCGCACGTCCCGGTCCCCGGGGTCGACACCCAGGCGCTCAACCGCGCCTTCGAGCAGAACGCGCTGCTGGGCTTCCTGGACCTGTTCAGCGGCGGCGCGCTGGCGAACCTGAGCGTGGCGGCGCTCGGCGTCTACCCGTACATCACCTCCTCGATCGTGATGCAGATCCTGACCCCGGTGGTCCCGGCGCTCAAGTCGCTCTCGCAGGAGGGCGACTACGGGCGCCAGAAGATCAACCAGATCACGCACTGGCTCACCGTGCCTATCGCGCTGCTGCAGAGCTGGGGCCAGCTGACGCTGCTGCGCCAGTCGGGCGTGCTGCCGGGCGTCGACTTCGGGCTGAACCTGCCGACGATCGCGATGATCCTGTCGATGGTGGCCGGCACGATGTTCCTGGTCTGGCTCGGCGAGCTGATCACCGAGCGAGGGCTGGGCAACGGCATCTCGCTGATCATCTTCGGGGGCATCGTCGCGAGCTTCCCGCGGATCATCGGGCAGGGCTTCCTCCAGCGCGACGAGGCGGGCGGCCTGCTGCTGCTGGCCGTGTTCGGCCTGGCCATCGTCTACCTGATCGTCCTGTTCACCGAGGCCCAGAGGAGGGTGCCGGTGCAGTACGGGCGCAGCGTGTTCCGCGGCGGGAGGATGCAGCGCCAGTCGGGCTCGACCTTCCTGCCCCTGCGGGTGAACTCGGCGGGCATGATCCCGCTGATATTCGCCTTCTCGATCGTCATACTGCCGACGACCATCGCCAGCTACTTCCGGGACCCGCTCAGCGACGGCTTCGTCCCGAGGGCCGCGCGCTTCTTCACCGACACGTTCGACCCGATGGGGTGGCCCTACTGGCTCGTCGTGTTCATACTCGTGGTGGCGTTCGCCTTCTTCTACACGCTGATCATCTTCCAGCAGCAGCGCCTTGCCGAGAACCTGCAGCGAAACGGCGGCTTCATACCGGGCATACGGCCCGGCAAGCCGACCCAGGAGTACCTGAACAAGGTCATCCTGCGCATCACGTGGGGCGGCGCGCTCTTCCTGGGCTTCATCGCCGTCCTGCCGTTCTTCGTCGCCCAGGTGACCGACATCCGCGCCCTGACGCTCAGCAGCACGAGCCTGCTGATCATGGTGGGCGTGGCGCTGGACACTATGCGCCAGCTCGAGGCGCAGCTGATGATGCGCAACTACGAGGGCTTCCTCAGATGACGCGGGCCGCGGCCGCCGGGGGCCGCACGCCGTGAGCAGGATCGTGCTGCTGGGCCCGCCCGGAGCGGGCAAGGGCACCCACGCAAGGCGGCTCGCCGGGGCCCTCGGCGTCGGCGCCGTCGCCTCCGGGGACCTGTTCCGCGACCACCTGGCGCGCGGGACCGAGCTCGGCCTGCGGGCGCGCTCGTACATGAGCGCGGGCGAGCTGGTGCCCGACGACGTGACGATCGCGATGGTCATGGAGTGGGTCGGCTCGGGGGACCGGTCGGGGGGCTTCGTGCTCGACGGCTTCCCGAGGAGCCTGGCGCAGGCCGAGGCGCTCGACAGCGGGCTCGCCCCCAGCGGCGGCCTGAGCGCGGTCCTGTACATCACCGTGCCCAGGGACGAGCTGATCAGGCGCCTGGGCGGGCGGTTCATCTGCCGGGCCTGCCAGGCCCCGTACCACGCCGTCTCCTCCCCCCCGGCCAGGGACGGCGAGTGCGACCGCTGCGACGGCGAGCTCTACCAGCGCGAGGACGACCGGCCCGAGGCGGTCGCCAACCGCCTCGACGTCTACGAGACGCACACCGCGCCGCTGGTCGAGCACTACCGGCGCGGGGGCGCGCTGGTCGAGATCGACGGCGGGGGCTCGATAGACGACGTGTGGCGGGCGATCGAGTCGGCCGTCGCCATGCCGGCCGCGGCCCCGCGGGGCCGGGCGTAGGAGGGGCGACATCCAGGGCTCAGCGGGATACACGCAGGCCGGTACCGCGCGCCGCCCGGCGGCGCCGGAGTCCAGGCGCGCCGGGATAACCATCAAGTCCCCGGCCGAGCTCGAGGCCATGGTCAGGGCCGGCCGGGTGGTGGCGCTCGCCAAGCGCCGCGTCGCCGAGGCCGTGCGCCCGGGCGTCTCCACCGCGGAGCTGGACCGGGTCGCCGAGGAGGCCATAAGGGGGGAGGGGGCGGTCCCGTCGTTCAAGGGCTACCTCGGCTTCCCGGCGAGCATATGCGCCAGCATCAACGAGGAGATCGTCCACGGCATCCCGGGCCCGAGGCGCCTGGCCGAGGGCGACATCCTCAGCGTCGACGTCGGAGCGATCGTCGACGGCCTGCACGGCGACAGCGCCTTCACGGTGGCGGTGGGCGCCGCGTCGGAGAGGGCGGCGGACCTGATCGACGCCACGCGCGAGTCCCTCAGGTGCGGGATCGAGATGGTGAGGCCCGGGGCCCGCATCGGCGACATCTCCGCCGCGGTGCAGGGGCACGCCGAGGGCCGGGGCTACTCGCTGGTGCGCGAGTACGTCGGGCACGGCATCGGATACGCGATGCACGAGGACCCGCAGGTGCCCAACTACGGCCGGCCGGGGCGCGGCCCGCTGCTGCGCGAGGGCATGGCGCTGGCGATAGAGCCCATGCTCAACGCGGGCACCTGGAGGACGAGGGTGCTCGCCGACGGCTGGACGGTGGCGACCGGGGACGGGGAGCTGTCCGCCCACTTCGAGGACACGGTGCTGGTGACGGCGGACGGACCGCTGGTCACCACGTCGCAGGCGATCGCGTGACCAAAAAGCGCGACACCATAGAGGTCGAGGGCCTGGTCCGCGAGTCGCTGCCGAACGCGACCTTCAAGGTCGAGCTCGCCAACGGGCACCAGGTCCACGCCTACATATCGGGGAAGATCAGGAAGAACTTCATAAGGGTCCTGCCGGGCGACCGCGTGCTGGTCGAGCTGTCGCCGTACGACCTGGCGAGGGGCAGGATCACCTACCGGTTCAGGTAGGCGGCGCGCCGGGAGGACGTGGGAAGATGAAGGTTTCAGCATCGGTCAAGAAGCGGTGCGCCAAGTGCCGGATCATCCGGCGCAAGGGGCGCGTGCACGTGATCTGCGAGAACCGAAGGCACAAGCAAAGGCAGGGCTGACATGGCACTTGTGGCAGGGGTGAACATCCCCGACGACAAGCGGGTGGAGTACTCGCTGACGCGCATATACGGCATCGGGCCGTACCAGGCCAAGGAGATCCTCGAGCGGGCCGGGGTGACCGACAACCCCCGCGTCAGGGACCTGGGCGACTCGGCGCTGGTGAGGATCAGGGAGATCATCGAGCGCGAGAAGACCGTGGAGGGCGACCTGCGGCGCGAGGTCAACCTCAACATCAGGCGGCTGATAGACATCGGCTCCTACAAGGGCCAGCGCCACCGGCGCGGGCTGCCCTCGAGGGGCCAGCGCACCAGGACCAACGCCCGCGCCAAGCGCGGCCCGCGCCGCCCGGTCGCCGGCCGCGGCCAGCGCTCGAAGGTGAAGTAGGCCATGGCCAAGAGGCAGAGGACGCGCAGGAGGGACCGCAGGTCCGTGCCGGTCGGCCGGGCGTACGTGCAGTCCACGTTCAACAACACGATCGTGACCATCACCGACACGGCCGGCGCCGTGGTGTGCTGGGGGAGCGCGGGCACGGCGGGGTTCAAGGGGTCCCGCAAGTCCACCGCCTTCGCCGCGCAGCGCGCGGCCGAGGACGCCGCCCGCAAGGGCAAGGAGCAGGGCCTGCGCGAGGTGGACGTGTTCGTGAGGGGATCGGGCGCCGGCAGGGAGGCGGCCATCAGGGCGCTGATCGCCCAGGGCATCTCGGTGACCTCGATAAGGGACGTCACCCCCCTGCCCCACAACGGGTGCCGGCCCCGCAAGAGGCGGAAGGTCTAGCCCGGGGAAGGATGGCGTGAGTGACGCAGTTCCGGTACGAGGCCGGGGAGGGACCGGGCGAGCAGATCGCCGAGCGCAGCGTGACCGAGATCGTGGCCGAGGCCCTCAGGGTCTACCGCAGCAGGTGGCGGGAGTTCCTGGCCATCTCGGCGTTCGTGCACGTGCCGGTGGCGGTCGTGCAGCTCCTGGCGGGGACGAACTGGGGCTTCTTCGTGCTGGCGCTGGCGCTCGCGGTCATCGGGACCGCGGCCTTCTACCCGGCGGCCGTCTCGGGGGTCTGCCAGCACTACCTGTACGGGAGGGTGGACGCCGGGACGGCGTACCGCAGGGCGCAGTGGCGCTACGTGTCGGCCCTGGGCGTGGTCGCGCTGAGCCTGGCGGTCATGGTCGCCGGCGCCGCGCTGATCTGGATAGTCGTGCCGTTCGTCGCGGCGGTGGTCTTCACGATCTACTGGTCGGTCGCGATCCCGGCCGTCGTGGTCGAGGGCCACAGGACCACCGACGCGCTGAGGAGGAGCTACCGGCTGATCCGCGGGAACTGGTGGAGGACGTTCGGGGCGACGCTGCTGATGGTGGCCGTCGTGCTCGCCGGCTACGGGATCCAGTGGCTGGTGGTCTACGCGGCCCGGGGGTCCGGCGTGGCGACGGTGGTGGACTGGGTCGTCTACCTGGCATTCGCGGTCGGGGTGGCGCCGCTGCTGCCGATCTGCTTCACGCTGCTGTACTACGACCTGCGGGCGAGGAGGGAGGCGCTGACGCTGGCGATCCTCCGGCAGGAGATGGGCATGACGCGGCCGGGCGGACCGCCCGGTTCGACGGCGGCGAGGGCCGCATAGGGACACAGGAAGGAGGGGGCCGGAGCCCGACCGACCGCTTGCGCGGCGGCCGCGGGCCGGCCGAATAGATGGCAAGGTACACCGATCCGAGCTGCCGGCAGTGCCGGCGCATTGGCGAGAAGCTGTTCCTCAAGGGCGAGCGCTGCTACACGCCGCGCTGCGCTGTCGAGCGGCGCAAAAAGCCCCCCGGGGACCGCAGCTTCAGGCGCCGGCGCGCCTCGGAGTGGTCGCTGCAGCTGCGCGAGAAGCAGAAGGCGCGCTTCACGTACGGGGTGATGGAGCGCCAGTTCCGCAAGTACTTCGAGATGGCCAGGAGGCGCTCGGGCGTAACGGGCGACATCCTGCTGCAGCTGCTCGAGCGCAGGCTCGACAACGTGGTGTTCCGCCTCTCGTTCGCCGAGTCCCGCAAGCAGGGCAGGCAGCTGGTCTCCCACGGCCACTTCACGGTCAACGGCCGGCGCATGGACGTCCCCTCCTACCTGGTCGAGCCCGGCGACGTGGTCGGCTGGAAGTCGACCAACGGCTCGGTGCCCGCGTTCGCGCGGGCGATAATGGAGTCGGGGGCCCGCAGGACGGTGCCCGGCTGGCTGAGGCCCGGCGCCGAAGGCGACTCGGCCGAGGTGCTCGGCGAGCCCGAGCCCGACCACATGGACACCGACATCGACGTCCGGCTGATCGTGGAGTTCTACTCCAAGTGACCGGACGGGCCGGCGCCGCGGTGCGGCCCGGCCGATCCAAACGAAGCTACGAGGTGTAAGCAGGCATGGTCCTGGAATTCCAGACTCTCACCCCCGGCGAGTTCCCCATGGACGAGCCGGAGGCGGTACCCGATCCGCAGATACGGATCGTCGAGACGGGCGACGGCTACGGCAAGGTGGCGATCGAGCCGCTGGAGCGCGGCTACGGCGTCACGCTCGGCAACCCGATGCGGCGCATACTCTACGGCTCGCTCAGCGGCACGGCGATCACGTGGGTCAAGATCGAGGGCGTGCTCCACGAGTACACCACGATGCCCCACGTAAAGGAGGAGGTCTCGGAGTTCCTCCTGAACGTCAAGGGCATCCGACTGCGGGCCGAGGTGGACCGCCCGGGCAAGCTGCGCATGGAGGTCTCCGGCCTCGGCGAGGTCAGCGCGGCCGACATCATGGCCTCGTCGGACTTCGAGGTCGTCAACCCCGAGCTGCACCTGGCGAGCCTGACGTCCAACGGGGCCAAGCTCTCGGTCGAGTTCAACGTCGAGTCCGGCGTCGGCTACAGGACCGCCTCGGTGGGCGAGGACCTGCCCATAGGCATCCTGCCCGTCGACGCCATCTTCACGCCCATCCGCAAGGTCAACTACTCGATAGAGCCGACCCGGGTCGGACAGAGGACCGACTTCGAGCGCCTGGTGCTCGAGGTCTGGACCGACGGGACGATCTCGCCGATCGACGCGGTCAAGAAGGCTGCGGACGTGCTGATCTCCCACTTCTTTCTGTTCACCGCCGCCCAGGAGGGCGGCGCGGCCGGGGCCGGCGGCGCCCCGATCCGCCTGCGGATCTCCCCCGAGCAGTACAACATCCCCATCGAGCGGCTCGAGCTGTCGTCGCGCACCCTCAACTGCCTGAAGAGGGCCGGCGTCGACAGGGTGGGAGAGGTGCTCTCGATGAGGACGTCCGAGCTCCTGGAGATCCGCAACTTCGGGGAGAAGTCGCTCAGCGAGCTCAGGGACCGCCTCACGCAGATGGGGCTCCCGCTGCCGCAGTCGGGCGAGTCGCCGGCGCCGGCCGGGGCCGCCGCGGCGGCGGGCGACGCGGGCGCGGGGGAGCAGGAACCCCCCGAGGAGGAGTGAGGTGAGGCACAGAGTAGCCGGCTCCGCACTGGGCAGACCCACGGCGCACCGAATGCTGATGCTCAGGGGCGCGGTGACCGACCTGCTGCGCCACGAGTCCCTTCGGACCACCCAGGCCAAGGCCAGGGAGATCCGCCGACTGGCCGAGAAGACGATCACCCGCGGCAAGAAGGGCACGCTCCACCAGCGCCGCCAGGCGGCGGCCTTCCTGACCGACCCGGACGTGGTCGACAAGCTCTTCTCCGAGCTGGGCCCGCGGTACTCGGAGAGGCCGGGCGGCTACACGCGGATGACCAGGATGGGCCAGCGCAGGGGCGACGCCGCCGAGATGGTGACCATCGAGCTGGTCGACTAGGCGGCGGGGCGGCGGTCTCCGCCGCCGGGGGCCGTGGCGCGGCTGGCGCTGACAATCGAATACGACGGCACCCGCTACAGCGGGTTCCAGTACCAGGCGAACGCCCCCTCCGTGCAGGCCGAGCTGGAGGCGGCCGCGCGGCGGCTGACCGGCGGGGCGGCCCGGGTCGCCGGGGCCGGCAGGACCGACGCCGGCGTGCACGCGGCGGGGCAGGTCGCGGCCCTGGACACGGGCTGGGCGCTTGGGCCGGAGCGGTTCGCCGCGGGGATGAACCACCACCTGCCCGCGGACATCGCGGTGCGGAGCGCGCGGGCCGTCCCGGACGGTTTCGACCCGAGGCGCCACGCGCTCTCGCGCTGGTACCGCTACTCGCTGCTCGGGCGCCGCTCGAGGTCGCCGCTGGGGGACCGCAGTGCGGTCGTCGTGACCGGGGCGGTGGACGTCGCGAGGATGCGCGAGGCGGGCGGGCTGATGGTGGGGGTGCACGACTTCGCCCGGCTGGCCGGCCGCCTCGAGGACCCGTCCGCCTCCACGGTGCGCGAGGTCAGCCGCGTGAGCGTGAGGGCTGGGGGCGAGAGGATAGCGATAGACGTGGAGGGAAACGCCTTCCTTCCGCACCAGGTAAGGAGGATGGCGGGCGCCATCGTGGACGCCGGCACGGGCAGGATGGAGCTGGGGCAGGTGGCCGCCCTCGTGTCTGGCGGGGCCGGCGCGCCGGTCTCGCGCTCCATGCCCCCTAGGGGGCTGTGCCTGATGGGGGTGAGGTACCCGGCCGAGCTCGGGCTCGATCCCCCGCCGGATGCGAGTGAAGAGTGGGAGAGATGACCAGCAGGACAAGACCGTACAACGTAAGGCAGTCGGACCTGAGCGCCGAGTGGCACGTCGTGGACGCGCGCGGCAGGACCCTCGGCCACGTCTCGACCGAAATAGCCACGCTGCTCCAGGGAAAGCACAAGCCCGACTACACCCCGCACCTGTCCGCAGGCGACTTCGTGGTCGTGGTCAACGCCGACAAGTTCCGCGTCTCCGGAAACAAGATGGCCGACAAGAAGTACTACCGGCACAGCGGATACCACGGCGGCCTGACCGAGCAGACGCTGGAGGAGATGCTCGCCAAGCACCCCACCAGGGCGCTCAGGCAGGCGGTCAAGGGCATGCTGCCCAAGAACACGCGGGGAAAGCGCATGCTCTCGCGCCTAAAGCTCTACGCCGGCGAGGAGCACCCCCACCAGGCGCAGGTGAACGCCCCCAGGGCCGCGCCGGCCCGCCCGCAGCGGGGCGGAGGCGAGGCGTAGCGGGCCGGGCGGCGGCGCGCGCGAGGGATATAATCGAGGGCCCCGGGCCGGCGGCGGCGGGGCGCACACTGAGGAGACCGACTTGGTAGAGCAGCAGGTTTACTACTACGGCACCGGCCGCCGGAAGACGTCGATCGCGCGGGTGAGGCTGTACCGCGAGCGCGGGCCGATAGTGGTCAACGGGCGGCCCGTCGAGGAGGCCTACCCGATCCCGGCCCTCCAGCAGATGATCGTCACCCCCCTCAGGGTGGCCAGCGTCGGCGGCCAGTTCCGCGTCGTCGCCAAGGTCACCGGCGGCGGGCACAGCGGCCAGGCCGGGGCGCTGAGGCACGGCATCGCGAGGGCGCTGTGCGAGGCCGACCCCTCGCTGCGCCCCGTCCTCAAGAAGGCCGGCCTCCTGACGCGCGACGCGCGCATCAAGGAGCGCAAGAAGTACGGCCTCAAGAGGGCCCGCAAGGCGCCCCAGTACACCAAGCGCTAGACCGCCGCCCCGGGCCGTCCCGGGCGGCCTCCCCGAGGCACCCCGGCCGCGGCGCGGCGTGCTAACATCGCGCCGTCATGCGCGTGAGCGGCGTGAGGACCTTCCTGGTGCACCCCGGCGACGCCGGGGCGGTTTACGGCGCCGGGGCCAAGAACCTGTGCTTCGTCAAGGTCGAGACCGACGAGGGCGTGCACGGCTGGGGCGAGTGCTACACGCAGTCCGACCGCGACACCCAGGTCGCCGCGCACGTCGACCAGCTGGCCCGCTACCTGGTGGGCCGCGACCCGGCCCTGATAAAGAACTTCACCCAGATCGTCTACGACGACGTCGCGGCCCGGCGCGGCTCCATGGACCTGTTCAGCGCGCTCAGCGGCCTAGAGCAGGCGATGTGGGACATCACCGCCCGGTCCCTCGGCGTCCCCGTCCACGCGCTGCTGGGCGGCCGGGTCAGGGACCGCCTGCGGGTCTACGCCAACGGCTGGTACGGGGGCTCAAGGGACCCCGCCGAGCTGGCCGAGCGCGCCGCGGCGACCGTGGAGATGGGCTTCGGCGCCCTTAAGTTCGACCCCATACCCGGCCCGTGGCGATCGCACGTCGACGGCGACGCGCTGCGCAGGGCGGCGGACAACGTGGCGGCGGTGCGCGGGGCGGTCGGCCCCGGCGTCGACGTGCTGGTCGAGGTCCACCGCCGCCTGGCGCCGATGCACGCCGTGCGCCTCGCCCGCGACATCGAGGAGCACAGCCCGTTCTGGCTTGAGGAGCCGGTGCTCGCCGAGAACATGGAGGCGCTGGCCGCGACGCGCTCGCGGGTCTCCATCCCAGTGGTGACCGGCGAGGAGCTCTACTCGAAGTTCGAGTTCCGCCGCGTCTTCGAGACGGGGGCGGCGGACATCATCAACCCCGACGTGTGCAACGTCGGCGGCGTCCTCGAGCTGCGCGAGATCGCGGCGATGGCCGAGACCTACCTGGTCGGCGTGGCGCCCCACAACTACAACAGCACCTCGGTGGCCCTCGCCGCGACGGCGCACGCGTCGGCCGGGATGCCGAACTTCGTGATCACCGAGTTCTTCGTGAACCTCGACGCGCTCTCGGCGCGCATATGCCGAGAGCCGATCCGGGTCGAGGACGGGGCCATCCGGGTCCCTGACGGCCCGGGCCTGGGGATTGACCTCGACGAGGAGGCCCTGGCGGCGCACTCGTACCGCCAGTTCCCTGTCCGGGACGTGGGCGTGATGCACGACCGATGAGCGACCGCGACTCGGTGCGGACGGAGGGAGGGGCGGTGGACGAGGCCGGCTTCCGGGCGCTCGTGGGCAGGTCCGGCCACCGCCCGAGCGAGGCCGAGCTCGCCGACCTCAGGGAGCGGTTCGAGGCGGCGATGCGGATCATCCGGCCGCTCGGGGAGATGGACCTCGGGGACGGGGACCCGGCGGTCGCCTTCTCCCCCGAGGCCGAGCCCAACAGGCACCGCTCGTGACCACCACTCCGCTGCACTACCTGACGATCGCCGAGGCGGGCTCGGCGATCAGGGACGGCTCGGTGTCGCCGGCCGAGCTCGCCGCGGCGTTCCTCGAGCGCATCGAGGAGCTCGACCCCAGGCTGAACTCCTACATCGCCGTGACGGCGGACCTGGCGATGGAGCAGGCCCGCAGGGCCGGCGAGGAGCTGGCCTCGGGCCTGGACCGCGGGCCGCTGCACGGCATCCCTGTCGCGCTCAAGGACCTGTTCGACACCGCGGGCGTCGCGACCACGTCGGGCTCGCGCATCTTCGCCGGGCGGGTCCCGGCCGAGGACGGGGAGGTCGCCGCCCGGCTCGCCGAGGCCGGGGCCGTGCTGCTGGGCAAGCTGGCGATGAGCGAGAACGCGGCCGGCGGCCCGGACCCGACCAGCGGATACCCTATCCCGAGCAACCCCTGGAACCTCGATCACCACGCCGGGGGGTCGTCGAACGGCTCCGCCGTCGCGGCCTCTGCGGGCCTGGCCATGGGGACGATGGGCTCGTGCACGAGGGGGTCGATACGGGCTCCGGCGTCGTTCTGCGGCGTCGTCGGCCTCAAGCCGACCTACGGCCGCGTCTCGCGGCGCGGAGTCCTGCCGCTCAGCTGGACGCTGGACCACGCCGGCCCGATCGCGCCCACGGTGAAGGACGCCGCGATCCTGCTGGGCGCCGTCGCCGGGTACGACCCCGGGGACCCCACCACCTCCCGCGCGCCAGTGCCGGACTACCGGGCGGGGCTTGAGGGCGGCATCGAGGGGATGCGCGTGGGCGTCGAGCGCAGCTTCTTCTTCGACCGCGCAAGGCCCCTGGTGCAGGGGGAGGCGCTGGACCTGGCGGAGAGGGCCATAGCCGAGCTCGAGTCGCTGGGGGCGAGCGTCGAGGAGATCTCCATCCCCGCCCTGGAGGTCGCCGACGCCGCGGCGCTGGTGATCCTGCTCGGCGAGGGCCACGCGTTCCACGAGCGGGACCTGATCGCCCGCCCCGAGCTCTACGGCGAGCTGAACCGCGCCGAGTTCCGCGTGGGCGGGCTGTTCTCGGCGACCGAGTACGTCCAGGCGCAGCGCGCGCGCCGCGTCCTCAAGCTCCAGTTCGCGGAGGCGCTGGGGCGCGTGGACCTGGTGGCGAGCCCCACCTTCGCCGTGGTCGCCCCGCGCCACGACGCAGGGCCGGGAACGGCCATCACGCCGATGCCCAGCTTCACCGGGCCGTACAACCTGACCGGCCTGCCGGCGATCTCGGTCCCCTGCGGGCTGACCGCGGCGGGACTGCCCGCGGGCCTTCAGCTCGCCGCCGGGCCCTTCGAGGAGATGAAGCTGCTGCGCGCCGCCCGCGCCTACGAGCGCGCGTCGGGCCACCGCAGGCTGCGGCCCCCGATATAGCCGATGGCGGCGGGCCCGGGCGAGGCCACCCGCGGGGCGCCGGGGGCCGTCTTCTCGCCGGACCGCCGCTACCGCTACCTGCTCACGCGCCCGGCCGGGAAGGGGGCCGACCGGATCACCCTGATCGGCCTCAACCCGTCAGTCGCCGACGAGCGCCGCGACGACCGCACGATAGGGCGGTGCGTCGACTTCGCCAGGCGCTGGGGCGCGGGGCTCCTGCGTGTGGTGAATCTCTCGCCCCTGGTTGCGACCCGCCGCCGGGACCTGGAGTCGGCCGGGCCGGAGCCGCGGGGCGTGGCCGCCGAGAACCTCGAGCACGTGGTCCGCGCGGCGGCCGGCAGCTCGCTGGTGCTGGCGGTCTGGGGGCGCATGGGCGCCCTCGAGGGCCGGGACGCGCGCGTGATCGAGGCCCTGCGCGGCGCAGGCGTGCGGACCGTCCACTGCCTCGCCGTCAACGCCGACGGCTCGCCCAGGCACCCGCTGTACGTGGCCGCCGCGACCCGCCCCTCCGTGTACCTGCGGCTGTGAGGGCGCCCGGACGGGATGACGCGTCCGGGGGCGGCCGGGGCGGTTTTCGGCCGCGGCGGCCCGGCGTATAATCGGGGCCGGAGGCACTCGCGGACAGGCGGCGGGAGTGCAGGGGCGGAACTTGGTGGCCTCCAGAAAGGAGGTTGTGCGCATTGGACAGTAGTAGTTGGAGGTGTTCCAGGTAGGTGTTCCTTAGAACGCCTCCCGAGGCCCCGCCCCCGTGGGCGGGGCCTTTTTTGCGTCCGGGCGGCGGCCGCCCCGTCAGCCGCCGAAGAAGCGGCGCGGGTTGTCCACCGTGATGAGGCGGATGTCCCGCTCGGAGGCCCCGAGCTCGCGGAGCCTCGGCAGCTGGCGGCGCGTGATGTACAGGAAGCGGTCCGGGTTGTGCGCGGCGTACGCCCTGCGCGTCGCCTCCCCGGCGGTGCCGATGTGTATGGACCAGTCGTGGCCCACCATGACGCGGCCGGCGAGGCCGGCCTCGATCAGGGCCCACAGGGTGCGGGTCCTCTCCTCGGCCGACGGCGCCTCGCGGATGGGCGCGCCCGGCGTGCGGTCCATGCCGATCCACACCCCGGCGCGGCCGAGCCCGGTCAGGTAGTCCATGTCCGTCGTGTCGTTGGAGTGGCCGATGTACACGGACCCCATGTCCAGCCCCTCGTCGGAAAGCACCGCGATCTGCGCCTCCCCCACCCTGCCCGGCGCCCAGCTGTGGGCCGATATCGGGGTTCCCGTCGCCCGCGAGGCCCTGGCCGCGGCCCGCAGGATGACCTCCCCCTCGGGAGAGACCCCCTCGGCGTCGTTCGCCACCTTGATGATCCCGGGCCTGATGCCGGTGCCCTCGATCCCCTCCTCGATCTCGCGCACGTACAGGGCGGCCACGTCGTCCGGGTCGGCCTCCCAGAAGGCCCGCGGGATGTCGCGCCAGGTGCCGGTGGCGCAGATGATGTTCACCCCCGACCTCTCGGAGACCTCGGCGAGCAGCTCCGCGTCGCGGCCCAGGTCCATGGTCGTGACGTCGACCAGGGTGCCGAGCCCCTCAGCCCTGCACTCGGAGAGGTGCTCCGCCGCGTCGCGGACTATCGCGGCGCGGTCGATGAACTCGGGGTAGACGTGGCGGATGCCGGCGCTTGAGAGCAGCACGTGCTCGTGGGCCAGCGTGAATCCCAGGGCGCCGGCGTCGACCGGGCCCAGGACCGAGTTCACCGCGCCCACGCCGCCCCGCCCCCCGCCCGGGTCAGAACCCCTCGACGAGCGCGGCGCGCACGAGCGCCAGCGCGTCCAGGCTTATCCGCGTTCGGTCGGGGCGGCCCCGCCCCGACAGGTTGAACGTGCGCCGCCGCACGTTGGCGCCGTCCGTGACGGCGATGTAGGTCCGGCCCCTCGCCAGGTTCTCGGCGCGGTCGGCGGGATCGGGCACGCCGTGCACGGCGACGCCGAGGTCCGCCCTGGCCTGCGCCCTGACCGACATGGACAGCATCGCCGCCAGCTCCTCGGGGCCGGCGGGCGCCCGCCCGTCCCCGGGGGCCGACAGCAGCCTCTCGATGGGCACCAGGCCGTTCCCGACCAGGGCCTCGACGAAGCGCTCGGGGCTGGACTCGCGAAGCCTCTCGGCGACCATGCCGTGGGTCACGTCCTCGTAGGAGGCTATGGTCAGGTCGCGCTCCGCGAGCAGGCCGCCGACGACCGTCTCCATCGTCTCTGCGTCCGCGGCGAAGACGCTGCCGCCCAGCAGCGAGCGGACCTCGGCCTCGACCGGGCCTATGAGGGCCCGCGCCTCGTCCACCGAGGGGGCCTTGGCGGCTATGCGCACGTCGACCTGCCCGGGGTGCGCGAGGACGCCGACGGTCGGGTTGGAGGAGCCGGCGATCAGGTGGCCTATGCGGTCGTCGACGTTGCTCTCGCCGAGCTGGGCGACCTTGAGGACGCGGTAGGTGATCACCTCCGAGAGGCCGAACCGCCGCCTGATGTGGGGCACCACCTCGTTGTCGAAGAGCCACTTGAGCTCGAACGGCACGCCCGGCAGGGCGAACACGACGCCCCTGCGGTCCTCCACCGCGAAGGAGGGGGCGGTGCCGTTGGGGTTGTGGATCGCGATCGCGCCCTCGGGTATGAACGCCTGGCGCTCGTTGTTCGGGGTCATCAGGAAGCCGCGGCTGCGGAACATCCGCTCGATCGTCTCGAGCAGGTCGCGGTCGAGCACGAGCTCGCGCCCGGTGACCTCGGCGATCACCTCGCGGGTGATGTCGTCCTGGGTGGGGCCCAGCCCGCCGCCGCAGATGACGATGTCCGCGCGGTCCAACGCCCGGTCCACCACCTCGGCCATGCGCCCGCGGTTGTCCCCGACGATCGACTTGTGGAACAGGTCCACGCCGAGCCCGGTCAACCGCTGCGCCATCCAGGCCGAGTTGGTGTCGACTATCTGGCCGAGCAGCAGCTCAGAGCCTATCGCCACTATCTCAGCGCTGGGCATGCCCGCCCCCGGCTCCCGCCATCCCTACCACCTCTCCCTGAGGACCTCGGCCCCGCGGCTCATGGCCCGCAGCTTGAGGTAGGCCTCGTCGAGGTCCATCGGGTTGCGGCTGGACGGCGCGAATCCGCAGTCCGGGTTGAGCGTGATCCGCTCGGCGGGCACGTGCTCCATCGCAGCCTCGGCCCGCGCCGCCACCTCTTCGGGCGTCTCGACGCGCGGGTCGGTGTGGTCCACCACCCCCAGCCCCAGCACCTTGCCCGCCGGAAAGCGCGCCAGGGCGCCGATCCCGCCAGCGTCAGGGGTCGCGAGCTCCATCGCGAACCGGTCGGCGTTCATCTCCCCGAGCGCGTCCATGATCAGGTCGTAGGGCCCAGAGGTCGCGTGGCGGCGGTCGAAGTGCGCGTGGCACAGGTGCACGGTGACCGGCACGGCGGCCCCCTCCACCACCGCGTTCACCGAGGACACGCTGAGCTCCATCTCGCGGTCGACGTCGGTGATGCCCTCCCTCTCGCGGTAGGACCCGTCGACCAGCAGGGCCAGCCACGGGTCGTCCAGCTGGACCGCGTCCACGCCCTCGGCCGCGAGGCGCGCGATCTCGTCGCGCACTATCGGGACGCAGTCGCCGATGAACTCCTCCCTGGTCGGGTAGGCCGCCCGCGAGTGCTCCGCGGTCCACATCCTGCGCCCTATCGTGTACGGCGAGGGGACGGCGACGATGATCCGCCCGTCGACGCGCGCCCTGAGGAACCGCGCCTCGTCGACGGCGATGGGGCGGAGCTGCTCGATCCTGCCGACGACCGCCGGGTACGGCAGGGCCGAGACGCGCAGGCCGCTCTCCTCGGTGTGAAGGTCGTACCCGAAGCCGCCGACCGCGTCGGCGAAGACCTTGACGTAGCTCTCGCGCCGCCACTCGCCGTCCGAGACGTAGTCGACCCCCGCCCGGCGCTGCAGGGCGATCGCCGAGGGCACGGCCTCGTCCAGCAGCCGCGAGGCGTCGTCCCAGGAGACCGCCCCGCCCTTGCGGTCCTCGATGAGGTCGCGCACCCAGCGGGGGCGCGGAAGGCTGCCCACGACGTAGGTATCGAACATCCCCGGCGTCCCTCCCGCCCCGGGCCCGGCGGCCCGGCTAGTTGCCCCCGGCCCGCCAGCGCTCGACGGCGAGGCGGCCGCGCGGGCTCGCGGTCCTGCTGATCTCGACGTTGACCACCGCGGGCCCGCCGCTCCCGAGGGCCGCGGCCAGGGCGGGGCCCAGCTCGTCGCGGCGCCTCACGTGGAAGCCCTCGGCCCCCAGGCCCCGCGCCACCAGGTCGTAGCGCGAGGGCAGCAGGTCCGTGGCGACGGTCCGCCCGTACGCCCCGATCTGTATCTGGCGGTCGATGCCCCAGGCGGCGTCGTTGCCCACGACGACGGTGATCGGGATGCCATGCCTGACGGCCGTGTCGAGCTCCATCGCGTTGAAGCCGAACGCCCCGTCCCCGGTCACCAGCACGGCCCTGCCGGCGGGGTCGGCCAGCCCCATGGAGAGCGCGGTGCCCATCGAGGCGCCAAGCATACCAAAGGTCGAGAAGTACAGGTGCCCGAGCGGCCGCAGGGCCGGCAGGTACGCGCGCCCGAAGTGGGCGAAGTCCCCGCCGTCGAAGGCGACCGAGTCGCCCGGGGACAGCAGCGCGCGCAGCTCCCGGAAGACGCTCATCGCGTGCAGCGGGGCCGCGCCGGAGTCCAGGGACTCGAGCCAGGCCTCGAACTCCCTCCTCTCCGAGGCCAGCCGCTCCAGCCACGCCCCCCGGGCGGGCGCGGGCCCGGCGCCCCCCGCCCCGTCCGCGAGCTGGCCCAGGACGACGCCGACGTCCCCGCACAGCCCGGCGTCGACGGGCCTGTTGCGCCCGATCTCCTGGGGGTCCGGGTCCACCTGGATGACGACCGCGTCCGGCCCGATCGCGGGCGGCGCGGCGTACCCCATCACCAGGTCCTGCCTCCTGCCCGCAAGGACCACGAGGTCGGCCTCCGGCACCAGCCGGGCCGCGCGGCTCAGGCCCGGGTCGTAGAAGCCGGCGCACCACGGGTGGTCGTCGGCGATCAGGCCCCGCGCGTCGCCCTCGGTCATCACCGGCACGCGGGCCGTCTCGGCGAAGCGGCCCAGGGCCTCCCCCGACCGCCCGTAGGCGGCGGCGGTGCCCGCGATGGCGACCGGTCGGCGTGCGGCGGCGATCATCCGAGCGGCCCCGGCCACGCCGCGCGGGTCCGCCCCGGCGGGGGGCGGGTGGCCCGGCGGCAGGACCTGCGCGTCGGCGCCGGCGGCGGCCTGCTGGACGTCCACCGGTATGGTCAGATGGACCGGCCCGCGCCTGCCCGCATGGGCCACCCTGAGCGCCCGCGCGACCATGTCCGGTATGCGCTCGGGCGCCGCGACCATCTCCGAGAGCTTGGTCACCGGGCGCGCCATGGACACCTGGTCCACCTCCTGCATCGCCCCGCGGCCGAGCTGGGCGAGCGGGGCGGAGCCGCCGATGGAGAGCATGGGGCTCTCGGCGTGCATGGCGTTGGCCAGGGCCGGGACGACGTTGGCGAAGCCGGGCGTCGTGGCGATCACCACGCCCGGGCGTCCCGACAGCCGCGCCCAGGCGTCCGCCATGTGCGCGGCGGCCTGCTCGTGGCGCGTGTCGACGATGCGGAAGGGCCCGTCGGCCATCGCGTCGAGCGCGGGCAGCACGTGGTCGCCCGCGATCGTGAAGACCTCGACCACCCCCATCGCCTCGAGGGTGCGGGCAAGTATCTGGGCGCCGGTGGGCATCTCGCGGCCATTCTATCCGGGCCGGTCCGGCGGTGCTAAACTCGGCGCACTCATCCGGACGGGAGGGACGACGTTGGACGCCGGCGACGGGTCCAGGCCGGGACCGCTCAGCGGGATCAAGGTCATCGACTGGACGATCTGGCAGTTCGGGCCGGTCGCCGGGATGATGCTCGGCGACCTGGGCGCCGACGTGATCAAGGTCGAGGCGCTCTCGGGAGAGCCGGGGCGCGCCCTCTTCACGGTGAGCGGGATCGACCGCTCGCTCCCCGGGGGGCGCAACAGCTACTTCGAGGCCAACCACCGCAACAAGCGCGCGATCGCCCTCGACCTCAAGACGCCCGAGGGCGTCGGGGTCGTCCGCACCCTGGTCGCCGGCGCGGACGTGTTCCTGCAGAACTTCCGCAAGGGCGTGGCCGAGCGCCTCGGGCTCGGCTACGAGGACCTGCGCGCGGTCAACCCGGGGCTGATATACGGCTCGGGGAGCGGGTACGGCCCGCGGGGCCCCGAGGCCGGCAAGCCGGCCCTGGACACGGTCGGGCAGGCGCGCAGCGGGCTGATGTACGCCACCGGCCCGGAGGGCTCGGACCCCTATCCCGTCCAGGGGGTGATCTCCGACCAGATCGGCGGGATCATGCTCAGCTGGGGGGTGCTCGCTGCGCTCTACGCCAGGGAGAGGACCGGCGTGGGCCAGAGGGTGGACGCCTCCCACCTGGGCAGCTCCATCTGGCTGCAGGGCCTGAGCGTGACGATGGGGATGCTGACGGCCCACAAGCCGGCCTCGGAGGTCAACCTGACGGTCAAGCCGGGCCGCGGCAGCGCCTACAACCCGATCTCCAACTACTACCGCTGCAAGGACGGGCGCTGGCTGATGCTGGCCAACCTCGAGGCCGACAGGTACTGGGCCTCGTTCGCAGAGGCGCTGGGCCTGGGCCACCTGGCCTCGGACCCTCGGTTCGTCGACACCGACGCGCGGGCCGCCAACAACGAGGAGCTGATAAGCATCCTCGACGAGACGTTCGCCACCAGGACCTACGCCGAGTGGGACGAGATCCTCTCGGCCAACCGCGACAACATATTCGCCCCGGTCCAGCGGCTGATGGAGCTGTGGGACGACCCCCAGGTCAGGGCCAACGACTACATCGTCGAGGTCGACCACCCGTCCCTGGGACCGGTCAAGGTCGCCAACCACCCGGTCCACTACGGCGAGACGCCCGCCTCGATACGCTCCCTGGCGCCGGAGATAGGCCAGCACACCGAGGAGGTGCTCCTCGAGCACGGCTACGGCTGGGACGACATCGCGGCGCTGCAGGACGCCGGCGTCATCCCCTAGGGCGCGGCCGCCTCAGTCCCCGCCCGTGCGCCCCCGCCGGCGCTCCCGGCCGGCTTCGGCGATCAGCCGGCCGCGGGCCACACCCTCTCGCATCCGCCCGTACTCGGACGAGAACTCCGCGCCGACGATCAGGATCAGGGACGAGACGTAGGTCCACCCCAGCAGCACGACCACCGACCCCAGCGAGCCGTAGACCTTGCCGTAGTCGGCGAAGTTGTCGACGTAGTAGACGAACAGCGACTTGCCCGCCTCGAACAGGACGGCGGCCAGCAGCGCCCCGGGCCACACGTACCTCCAGTAGGTCCTGGTGTTGGGGACGAGCTTGTAGATGAGCAGGAAGATCGTCAGGCTGAAGACGAACGGCAGCCCCCTCGCCACGATGGCCGCGGCCCCGCCCTCGAGTGCCGTCGCCCGCCCGATGCCGGGCAGCTCGACGCTCTCGATGAACTGCAGCACGGACGTCGCGGCAAGCGAGAGCAGGAACAGGGCGCCGACGCCGAACGCCATGGCTATGTGGCGCAGCTTGTCGACGACGAACGGGCGGTCCTGCCGTATGTCCCAGACGCGGTTGACCGCCCTGCTCACCGCGCCGAATATCGCGCTCGCGGTCCAGATCAGCCCGACCAGGCCCACCAGGCCGAGGATGCCCCGGATCCTGACGGCGGAGTCGATGTTGGCCTCCAGCGTCTCCGCCGAGCCCGGCAGGTAGGTCTGGAAGAAGCGCAGCAGCTCGGTCCTCACGACGCCCGACTCCAGGAGCGGGCTCAGCAGCGCGAGCAGGGCGATGGTGAGGGGGAACAGGGAGAGTATCGCGTAGTAGGCGACGCCGGCCGCCATGTGGGTGGCGTCGTCGTCGTCGAGCTCGCGCACCGTGCGGTAGACGAGCTCCAGCGGCGGGTAGCGGCGCAGCCGGGCCAGGAGCCAGCGCCCGATCTTCCTGAGGCTCCTTGGCATCCTGGACCGCCGCCCGGCCCGGGCGGGGCCGCCCCCGCTAGCCGCCGGGCATCAGCGGGGCCAGCAGCCCGCCGTCCACGGGCAGGGCGACCCCGGTTATCCACTCGGCGTCGTCGGACGCCAGGAAGGCCGCGGCCCTGCCGACGTCGCGGGGAAGGCCCAGGCGCGGGAGCGGCGTCAGCCGCGCCGACAGCTCGACCTCCTGCGGGGTCAGGGCGTCCTGGATCGCCGTCTCGATGTACCCGGGGCATATCGCGTTCACGGTCACGCCGTCGGGCGCGGCCTCGACGGCGGCGTCGCGGGTCATGTTGACGACGCCCGCCTTGGACGCGGCGTAGGCGGGACCGCCGCCTCCCCCGAAGGCGTGCACCGAGGCGATGTTTATGATCCGCCCGGCCGGCGAGCGCCGAAGGTGCGGCAGGGCCGTCCGCACGCCCAGGAAGACGCCCCTTAGGTTGATGGCGATCAGCCGGTCCCAGTCCTCCGGGGCCGTGGCGGCGCTGTCGGTGTCGAAGTAGATGCCGGCGTTGTTGACCAGGATGTCGAGCCGCCCGAAGCGCGACGCCGCCCCGTCCACCATCGCCCGGACCTGGTCCTCGTCGGCGACGTCGGCGACCACGAACGCGGCCTGCCCCCCGGAGGCGGCGATGAGCTCGGCCGTCGGGGTGACGGCGTCGCGCTCGTGGTAGCGCCCGCGCCTGGGGGTCTCGGTGAGATCGGCGACCATCACCCGGGCGCCCTCGGCGGCGAGCTCGACGGCGATGCCGCGGCCGATGCCCGAGCTCGCCCCGGTGACGATGGCCACCCGGCCCTCGAGCCTCGTCGCATCGCCGGCTGTCCCCTCCGCACTCACGGGCCCAACTCTACCGCACCGGGGCCCCCGGGCTCACTCGGCGGGCGCGTAGCCGACCAGCTCGGCGAAGCCGACGCCGGCGACCGGCCGTCCCTGCCGCGTACCCTCGGCGACCAGCGGTCCCTCCCAGTAGATCGGCACGTTGGGCGTGGCGGGCACCACCTCCGCCGCGCCGGTGACGGGCCGGAGCGTCAGCCTGATCCCCATGCCGGGCACCGCCAACTCCCAGCCGAGGGGGTACGTCCCCCCCGTGGCCTCGCTCACCCAGCTCCCGGTGGGGGTCACCTCGCCCGTAACCCGCACCGCAGCGCCCGCCGCGTCGACGAACGTTCCCAGGGCGCTGCGGGCGCCGTCCGCGCCGCCCACCGAGGCGACCATCAGGTCGGTGCCGTCGTCGAGGTGGATCGAGAACCAGTCCCAGCCCGCCGGATCGATCTCGAAGTCGCCCCACTGGTGGTCCATCCAGACGGTGCCGGACGCGGCCCCCTCCTCGCCTCCCAGGACCAGCGTGCCCGACGCCCCGAGCCGCGTGTACGAGTAGTAGTAGGACACGTCCTGCGGCGAGTAGAACACCAGGCCGTCGCCGTCGGGGCCGGGGTGCACGACCGCCGGCTTGTCCGCGCGAAGGTCGATGTCGAACCGGTCGTCCCCGGTGCCGGCCGCGATCGAGAAGTCCCCGTCCCAGCCCGAGACGGTCCAGTCCCCGACCGACAGCGACAGGCCCCCGCCGGGCGGCGGCTCGTAGAGGCCCAGCCTCTCCTCGAAGACGTGGGCGCCCGAGTCCAGGCGCGTCAGCGTCAGGTGTCCCATCAGGCCCTCGCCCCCGGCGCCGGGGACCGAGACCTTGAAGATGACGTAGTGGAACGCCACCGCCGGCTCGCCGCCCCAACCCAGGTGGCCGTTGAAGTACCACCACTCGGTGCGCGCCGCGTGCGGCCCGTCGTCCCCGGGCAGCGATATGGGCGCGAACCCGTGCGCCGGCGCCTCCGTCGGCGCGGGCACGGGGGTTGCGGCGGGCGACGGCGTGGGAGAGGCGGTCGGGGCGGGTGTCGGCGTGGATGAGGGGGTCGGGGCGGGTGTCGGCGTGGCGGTGGCGGGCGCGGGAGGCGGGGCGGCGGGGGCGTTCGCCGGGTCCCCGCAGGCCGCCGGCGCCGCGGCGAGCGCCATGCAGACCAGGACCCCGGCCAGCGCGGTGCGGCCCGCCGCGGCTCCCGCCACTACTGGGCCGTGAGGCCCCCGTCCACGACGACCTCGGCCCCGGTGACGTAGGACGCCTCGTCCGAGGCCAGGAACAGGATCACCCTCGCGATCTCGCCCGCGTCGGCGATCCGCCCGAGCGGCACGCGCGGGAGCCGCGGATCGGGCGAGCCGTCGGACATGATCCCGGCCACGACGCTGCGCGACAGCGGCGTGTCGGTGTACCCGGGGTGCAGGGAGTTGACGCGAATGCCGTCGCGGGCGTGCTGGATGGCGGCGGCGCGCGCGAAGCTGCGCTGAGCGCCCTTGGCGGCGGTGTAGGCGCTGCCGTGGGAGCCGCCCACCAGGGCGTCGATCGACGAGACGATGACGATCGAGCCGCCGCCCGACCTGCGCATCTCGGGCACGGCGTGCTTGGTCCCGAAGAAGGCGCCCCTGGCGTGGACCGCCATCATCTCGTCCCACTCGGCGGCGGTGGTGTCCTCGACGGTGCCCGCGGCGGCCGTGCCGGCGCAGTGGACCAGCACGTTGAGCCCCCCGAAGGCCGAGACGGCCGCGGCGACGGCGGCCTCCCACTGGCCCTCGTAGGCGACGTCGAGCGCGGCGAAAGTGGCCGCACCGGGCCCGCGCTCCGCGCGGATGCGCCCCGCGGTGGCCCGGCCCCCGCGCTCGTCGATGTCGGCGACCACGACCGACGCCCCCTCGCGCGCGAACAGCAGCGCGCAGGCGTCGCCGATGCCCATGACCCCGCCCCCGGCGCCGGTCGCGGCCCCGGTGACCAGCGCGACCTTGCCGGCCAGGCGGCCGGCGCGCGGCAGCGCGTCCTGGGGACCTGCGACGGGGGGGTTGTCCGGGGGCGTGCTCATGCTCGGGGCCCCGGCTCCGCACCTGTCCGCGGGGCGGGGCATGGACAGAATTGCACGGCAGGTGGATTTTGGAAAGGTTCGCACTTATAATGCCCGCGTTTCAGGGGCGCCTTTCACAGACAGAGGCGGTGTCTGCAGGGCCCCGGCCCGCCCGGGAGCCGCCGCTCCGAGGCGGCGGGCCAGGGATAGACGCCGCTCCATCCGCGGCCCTCCGGCCGCCCCGACCGCAGCGGTCGGCGCGCCGGGGGCGCAGCCCGGTCCGGCCGCCCCCCTGGACGTTCTTAACCTTAAGGAGCGAGAGCCAATGGCTGAGAGATTGCTTGAGGTCAACGACCTTGCGACCTACTTCTTCACCGCGGACGGCGTGGTCAAGGCGGTCGACGGAATCAGCTACCACATCGACCAGAAGGAGTCGGTCGCCATCGTGGGCGAGTCCGGGTCGGGCAAGAGCGTTAGCGCCCTTTCGGTCATGAGGCTGGTGGCCAACCCGCCGGGCCGGGTCGTCCACGGCGAGGTCATCTTCGAGGGCAACGACCTGCTCAAGCTGTCCGACGACGCGATGCGCGGGGTCCGCGGCAACGACATCGCCATGGTGTTCCAGGAGCCGATGACGTCGCTCAATCCCGTGCTGACCATCGGCTTCCAGCTGACCGAGGCGCTCAGGCTGCACCTGAACATGAGCAACCAGGAGGCCTGGGACCGGGCGGCCGAGCTGCTCAGGCTGGTCGGCATCCCCGACTCCGAGCGCAGGCTCAAGGACTACCCCCACCAGTTCAGCGGCGGCATGAGGCAGCGGGTGATGATCGCCCTGGCGGTCAGCTGCAACCCCCGGCTGATCATCGCCGACGAGCCCACGACGGCGCTCGACGTGACGATCCAGGCCCAGGTGCTGGAGGTGATGCGCGACCTGGCCGAGCAGTTCGGCACGGCGCTGGTGATCATCACCCACAACCTCGGGGTCGTGGCCCGCTACGCCGAGCGCGTGATCGTCATGTACGCCGGCCGCATCATCGAGAGCGGCACGGCCGAGGAGGTCTACCACGAGCCCAAGCACCCCTACACGCTCGGGCTGCTCAAGTCGGTGCCCCGCCTCGACGAGGACAGGCCCGAGAAGCTCGACGCCATCGAGGGCCTGCCCCCGCTGGTGATCGACCTCCCCGACGCGTGCGCCTTCAAGCCGAGGTGCCCGTACGCGATCGACAAGTGCGGCGAGGCCATGCCCGAGCTCGTCGAGATCAGCCCGAACCACTGGTCGCGGTGCTACCGGTCCGAGGAGATCGAGGCGCTGGCCGGCGCCTAGCAGGCGGCGCGGGGCCCCGCGGCCGGCAGCGCCGATCCAACAGAGGTGACGAGATGGTCGAGGAGACAAAGACAGTCGAGGACGCACAGGCGGCCGCGCCGGCCTCGAGCAACGGTTCGAACGGCTCGGGCGGCGACTACATCGTCGAGGTCGAGAACCTCAAGCAGTACTTCCCCATAACGTCGGGGCTGCTGTTCGCGCGCAAGGTGGGCGACGTCAAGGCCGTCGACGACGTCAGCTTCTTCATACGCAGGGGCGAGACCCTCGGGCTGGTGGGCGAGTCGGGCTGCGGCAAGTCCACGACCGGGCGGTCGATCCTGCAGCTCAACACCCCCACCGAGGGGGTGATCAAGTTCAACGGCGAGAACATCGCAGGGTGGAACACGGGGCGCATGAGGCCGCTGCGAAAGGAGATGCAGCTCATCTTCCAGGACCCGTACAGCTCGCTGAACCCGCGCATGACCTGCGGGAGCATCATCGGCGAGCCGCTGATAGTCCACCAGCTGTTCGAGACCAAGAACGAGTACCGCGAGCGCATCGCCTACCTGCTCGAGGTGGTGGGCCTCAACCCGTTCATGGCCGACCGCTACCCCCACGAGTTCAGCGGCGGGCAGCGCCAGCGCATCGGCATCGCCCGCGCCCTGGCCGTCAGCCCCAGCTTCATCGTCTGCGACGAGCCGGTCTCGGCGCTGGACGTGTCCATCCAGGCGCAGGTGATCAACCTGCTAGAGGACCTGCAGGAGCAGTTCGACCTCACCTACCTGTTCATCGCCCACGACCTGTCGGTGGTCCGCCACATATCGAACCGCATAGCGGTGATGTACCTCGGGCACATCGTCGAGATCGCGGACCGCACCGAGCTCTACGAGAACCCGCTCCACCCCTACACCCAGGCCCTGCTGTCCGCCATCCCCATCCCGGACCCGGTGGTCGAGGCCCAGCGCGAGCGGATCATCCTCGAGGGCGACGTGCCCAGCCCGTCGGACCCGCCGTCCGGCTGCGTGTTCCACACCCGCTGCCCGATCATGATCGACGAGTGCAAGGGCGACGTGCCGCAGCTCCAGGAGGTCTCCCCCGAGCACTGGGTGGCCTGCATCAGGGCCGAGGGCTACCAGCGCTAGTCGCGGTCCGCCCCCACCGCGAGGCCGGCACCGGACCCGGCCCCGAGGCCCCGGCTACTTGAGCGCGCTCCCGCCGATCCCGACCACCGTCGTCGGCTCCCACGCCAAGCCGGCGTGGTGGCACAGGTGCAAGGACCTTGCGGATTCCGGCGAGTGGGGTCCGTCCGACCTCGAGGAGCTTCTCTCGGACGCCGTCGACGTCGCGATCCTGGACCAGGAGCGCGCCGGGCTGGACATCATCACGGACGGTGAGTCGCGGCGCCTGGACGGCTACGTCGACGGCTACTACTCGATCATCGACGGCATCCGCCCCCTCCCGCAGGGACGCCGCGGCGGGCCGTGGGGCTACGACCAGCAGACGCGCTACGAGGCGGTCTCGGAGATCGTCGCGCCGGAGGGGCTGGGGATCGTGGCCGAGTTCGAGTACCTGAGGCTCAGGACGGCCCGCCCCGCCAAGGTGACGTGCGCCGGCCCGCTGACGTTCGGCTCCCGCATCCGCCCGGGCGAGGCCTACGCCGACCCGGTGGCGGTGGCCGAGCGGTTCGCGCACGTCATCAACGCGGAGCTGAGGGCCCTGGTCGCCGCGGGGGCCGACTTCCTGCAGATCGACGAGCCGGCGAGGGGCAACGTCACCGGCCGCGAGATGGCCCGGCTCTTCAACATGGCGACCGAGGGCGTCGAGGCCAAGCTCGCCTACCACATCTGCTTCGGGAACCGGTTCGGGCGGGCGCGCTTCCGCGCCCGCTACTCCGACTACTTTCCCGGCGTCCTCGAGGCGCGGGCGGACCAGTTCGTGGTCGAGCTGGCGGCCAGGGGCATGGGGGAGGTGGAGCGGTTCGCCGAGTGGACGGACGGGCGCGAGCTGGGCGCGGGCGTGGTGGACGTGAAGTCCTTCCACCCCGAGAGCGCCGAGGACGTGGCGGCGCGCATCCGCACGGTGCTGAGGTTCGTGCCGGCGGACCGGCTCTACGTCAACCCCGACTGCGGGTTCGGCTGGTCGCCGCGCTACATGGCGGTGGGCAAGCTCGGGTCCCTGGTGCGGGGCGCAGAGACGGTGCGCCGCGAGATCGCCGGCGGCTAGGGCGCCCGCGCCAGGGCCGGGAGCCCTGGTGGTATGATTGGCGCCATCTTCGGACGGGGGACGCTCTGGACATGACGAGGCACTTCGCACGGATGCGCTGGTTGGCGCCGACCCTCCTGGCGGTGATCTTCGGGCTGGCCGCCGCAGCGTGCGGGGGCGGAGGCGACGGGGACGGCGGCGGGGGCGACCTCGTCGCGCTCGAGACGGGCGCCTGCGCGAACCAGGCGGGGGGCACCGTCGTGGTCGCCCAGGTCGCCGAGGAGGCCGTGCACGGCGCGACCGTCGCCCAGATCATCGAGTACCTCGCCGAGTTCGGCTACAGCTACACGACGCGGGTGAGCCAGATGTCGCTCGCCGAGGCCGCCACGGGGATCGGCAACTGCTCCGTGCACCTCGTCGCCGCTCCCGCGGGCTGGTCGGCCTCCGGCGCCAAGGACTACGGCACGCTCTACGAGGGGACTGACGGTCCGGTCAACAAGTACGCCGTCGCGCAGCTGGACGAGCTCGCGCCGGCGTTCGCGGCCGCCTACACCAAGATGGAGATCCCCTTCAGGCGCGTCGAGGAGACCACCGAGTGGTACAACTCCGACGACCGGCCCTGGGTCAGGTTCAAGCCCGGCGAGGACAAGCGCTACGCCCCCGCCCAGCCCTGGAAGGCCGCGGTCTTCTACTACTGGGAGTTCGACCTGACCGACGGCAGCTGGAAGGCCTGGCTCGGCGGCGAGTTCGCGCCGTTCGACCAGATCAGGAAGGTCACCCAGGCGGTCGCGAGGGAGATCCGCGGCACCCCGTACAGGGGAGAGGACCAGTACGAGGACAACAAGGGCGTGCTCGAGCTGGACGACGAGGGCAGCATCATCCTCGACAGCCGCACCAAGGTCACCAAGGCCGGCGACCTGGCACTGCGCTAGGCCCCCCGGGACGGGGACGGCGGCGACGTGCTTAACCGCCCCGGCCGCCGCATGACCGGCCCCCCGGCCGCCTACGTCCAGACGGTGCTGGGCCCCATAGCACCGTCCGAGCTCGGGGTCACCGTGACCCACGAGCACCTGCTGCTCGACATCACCTGCTACACGACCGAGGCCGAGCACGCCACCGGCAGGGCGGTGCGCGAGGCGCCGATCACGATGGACGCCCTGGGGGACCTGCCCTCGCGCTTCCTGTACAGCATCCCCAACATGCGGCTCATCGACGAGCGCGCCGCCGCGCAGGAGGCCGCCCGGTTCCGCCGCGCGGGCGGGGACTCGATCGTCGAGACCACCAGCGCGACCATAGGGCGCGACCCGCTGGCCTACGCGCGCATATCAAGGGCCACGGGCCTGAACGTCGTGATGGGCTGCGGCTACTACGTGTCCCCCTCCCATCCGCCCGACATGGCCGACCGCACCGCCGAGTCCATCGCGGAGGAGATCGTCCGCGACCTCACCGTGGGCGTGGGGGGCACGGGCGTGCGCAGCGGGGTGATCGGCGAGGTCGGGTGCTCGGTCCCGCTGCACCCCGACGAGCGCAGGTCACTCGTCGGCTCGGCCATGGCCCAGCGCGAGACCGGGGCGGCGATCACGCTGCACGCCGGGGGGACGTGGGAGCGAAAGCGCGAGATCCTGGACGCGCTCGTCGAGGGCGGGGCCGATCCCGCAAGGGTCATCTTCGGCCACTCCGACGGGTTCGTGGACCGCGAGGGCCTGCGGATGCTGGCCGGGGAGGGCTGCTACGTCCAGCTGGACGTGTTCGGCTGGGAGGACACCTCGGTCGAGCTCGCGCTGCCGGGCTTTCGCTTCGTCAACGACGCCGAGCGGCTCGCGACCATCGCCGCCCTGGCGGAGATGGGGTTCATCGACCGGGTGCTGGTCAGCCAGGACGTCTGCCAGCCGTGGCAGTACGTGCGCACCGGCGGCAAGGGCTTCGCCCACCACCTCGAGAACATCGTCCCGCGCATGAGGCGCATGGGCTTCGGCGAGGGCGACGTCCGCCGCATCTTCGTCGACAACCCGGCCCGCGCCCTTGCCATCGACCCCCGCTAGCGGATCAGCCGCCTGGTCATCAGCCGGGCGGCGAGCAAGTAGAACACGACCGCGTACCCGGCGAGCTCCATGGCCCACAGCGCCATCCACCCCGAGAGCTGGCCGGTGAACAGGCCCCTGGCCAGCTCGACGCCGGGCGTGAGCGGCAGCGCCCAGGAGACGATCCTGACCCCCACGGGCATGTCGTCAAGCGGGAAGAAGATGCCGCTGAACATGAACATCGGGGTGAGGATGACGGTGAAGTAGTTCTCGATCGCACCGAGCGACCTCACCGACGCGGTGAGCGTCATGCCGATGCAGCCGAAGGCCACCCCCACCAGCCAGGCCGCCGGGAGCGCCAGCACGGCCAGCGGCGAGCCCACCAGGCCGAACACGGCGGCGACGCACAGGACGGCGCAGCCGGTCATCAGGGACCGGGTGGCGCCCCAGAGCACCTCGCCGAGCACGATGTCCCGCGGCCCTATCGGGGTCGAGAGCATGGCGTCGTATATGTGGTGGGTCTCCAGCCGCAGGTATGCGCCGAAGGTCTGGTCGAACGACGCGTGGTACATCGCGTACCCGGCCAGGATGCCGGGCGCCACGAAGTCGCCGTATGGGAGGCCGTCGACGCTGTCTATGTACAGGCCCAGGCCGAAGGCCATGGCCAGCACGATGAAGAACGGCTCGATGACCAGCCCGCCCGAGTCGAGCACCCACGAGCGCATGAACACGTCGCGGTTGCGCTGCCACACCCGCACCCCGCGCCACAGCGCCGTCCCCCTGAGCAACGCGACCGTCACTCCTCCCTAAGCCCCCTTCCCGTGAGCCGCAGGAATACGTCCTCGAGGTTGGCCGGGCGCCGCGACGCCAGCGCCGCGCCCAGGTCCTCCGCCGCGGGCAGGTCGGCGCCCGGGCCGTAGACGACTATCGACTCGCCGCGGTCCTCAGCGCTCGCCCCCCGGGCCCTCAGGCGCCCCAGAACGCGGTCCCTGTCGCCAAGGCCGACCCGCAGCTCGACCACCTCGCGGCCGGCGTGCTCAGCGATGAGGCCGGCCGGCGTCCCCTCGACCAGGATGCGGCCGTGGTCTATCACCACCAGCCGGTCGCACAGGTGCGCCGCCTCCTCCATGTAGTGGGTGGTGAGCAACATCGTTATGCCCTCCGACTTGAGCCGGGCGAGCTTGTCCCAGACCAGCAGGCGCGTCTGCGGGTCCAGGCCCGTAGTCGGCTCGTCGAGCACCAGCACCTCGGGCTCGTGCATCAGCGCCCGCGCTATCAGCAGCCGGCGCCTCATGCCCCCGGAGAGCTCGTCGGGCCTGCGGTCGGCCCTGTCGCGCAGCTGGAACAGCTCGAGGGCGCTGCGCGAGCGGGCCCGCGCGACCGGGCCCGGCAGGTCGAAGAAGCGCGCGAAGCACAAGAGGTTCTGCATCACGGTCAGGTCCGGGTCGAGGCTGTCCGCTTGGGGCACGACCCCTAGGCGGGCCTTGATCTCGCGGGGGGAGGAGCGCACGCTCAGGCCGGCCACGGTCAGCTCGCCGGAGGTGACCGGGGACACGCACGTCACCATCCTCAGCGTCGTGGTCTTGCCGGCGCCGTTCGGCCCGAGGAAGCCGAAGCACTCGCCGCGCTCGACCTCGAAGTCGACGCCGTCCACGGCGACGAGGTCGCCGTAGCGCTTGCCGAGGCGCGACGCCCTGACTATCGGCCCGCCGCGTCCGGCCACGGCCCCTCGCACACCCGCCGCGGTCCGGCGCGGTCCCGTCTAGGGCTTCACCACCGCCCTGGTGACCGCGGTCCTTCGGTCCCTGCCGAACCACTCGGCCGTCTCGAAGGCCTTGTTGATCTCCTCGAGGCCGAACGAGTGGGACATCATGTCCGCGAGCGGATAGCGGTCGCGGGTCCGCTCCAGCATCTCCAGGGCCGCGGGCAGGAGCCGCGGGCTGTAGAAGGAGACCGGGATGATGTACTTGATCCCGTGGAGCACGCGGTTCATGTCGATCTCGACCATGGACTTGGCCGAGATGTTGCCTATCTCGATGTAGCGTCCCCCGGGCCTGAGCATCTCCAGCCCCTCCGGCACCACCCCGGGAAAGCCCACCACCTCGACCACCGTGTCCGCGCCCAGGCGCCCGCCGCCGACCAGCTCCTTGACCCGCTCGACGCGGTCCTGGGGATCGGTGATCTCGTTGATGTCTATCGTGTAGTCGGCGCCGCACCTCCTGGCAAGGTCGAGCCTGGGGGCCTGACCGTCGATTGCGATGATCGGCCCCGCCCCGCGCTCGCGCGCGTACGCCATGCCGTAGAGGCCCAGGCCTCCCGCGCCCTGGAACACGATGGCGTGACCGGCCTGAAGGTTCGAGCGCTCGATGCCCTCCATCACGGTGCCGGCGGCGCAGTTGACCGAGGTCAGCGCCTCGTCGGACAGGTCCGAGTCGACCCTGAAGACGAAGGTGCCCGGCCTCAGGTAGTAGTAGTCGGAGAAACCCCCGTGGCAGTAGGGGAACTCCTCCACCGACTTGAACATCTGGAAGTTGGTGGGGCAGTCGGTGTATTCGCCGCGGATGCAGTTGTAGCAGCGGTGGCAGGGCGTGAAGTAGGTGAAGACCACCCGGTCCCCCTCCTTGAGCGGCTGCTGCAGGTAGTCCGTGGACGCCCTCGAGCCCATCGAGTGAATCCTCCCCACCAGCTCGTGGCCATGGATGTAGCCGTGGAGGCGGATGTCCCCGCGCCACAGGTGCAGGTCGGAGCCGCAGACCCCGCAGCCTGTGACCCTTACGAGGATTCCCTCCGGCTCCACCTCGGGGGTGGGCAGCTCCCTGATCTCGAATGTGTAGTCGTCGACGAGTACCGCCGCTCTTCCGCGCTCGGGCAAGGCAATCCTCCCTGGCTGTGCTGCGCGGGCCGTCCGCGCCGTGAGCCGCAATCTACCAGCGGCCATCGGGCCGGTCAACGAGCCGGGCAGGTCCGGACATCCCCCCGCACCGGCGCGGAGACCGTGGGCGACGTTCACTCCGCCGTGCACGGAGCTGTCGCAACCCTTCACTGCTGCTGATTCGCATGGCTCCACAAGCGCGGTGGCGACCGCTAGCCGAGTGCCCGCGCCGGCGGGGTGCGGTCCGCCCTGACTTGCATCGTGCCGCGCCCTTTGTGGCCGCCCCGGATGCGCGGCTGCCACGCTGCAAAGAGGCCCCCGCGCCGACCCGACTCGCAAGACGTGCGCAGGCCGCCAGTCCCTCCGCGAGCTTGACACCCGCCTGCAGGGCCGCGAGCATGGGAACCTGCGGTTGGGAGGGCTGCCCCGGCGGTCCGTTGAGGCATGGTTCTCAGTCGGCCGGCCTTTTGCCACGCATTTGCTGTGTCTCGACGACACTGGCTCTGTCAACAATGCGAACGACAAGAACTTCATCCTGGCGGGCATCGCCGTGTTCGAACGTCAGACCCTCTGGCTTGAAGCCTAACTGGACAGCTTGGCGGCGAGTCTCGGACACGGCGATGCCTGCGGCATCGAGTTCCATTGGAAGCAGCTTCTATCGGGCCGGGATCCTTGGCGATGGACATCAAAGTCTGAGCGTCGGCGCGCGATACGAGACGGCTTGGAGACAGCGCGCAGTCTAAAGGGCCACTGGCGACTCCTAGGTGCCGTGACTGACAAGCTTGAATGATCACCTGTCGACGCCGTCGAACGGGACTTTCAGCCGTGACTACCAGATCTTCTTCAAAGTCCGGCACATGAATAGGTAACGTTCAAATTCCTCTAGCACTACCGCGTAGTCATGTGGGCTGTTAGTTTCCCCGAAGTCAATCATGGCTAGGGCTGCATCTCTGCCGATATCTGTCAGCCCCGAGTCGCCGATGGCGACCATTAGGACGATTGCCCCTACGGCGAACTCCTCCATCGCTGCGGCGTCTAGGCTCTATGTCCGCGCGTGAATAAGCACCGCGGAGGCACACCCGTCCTTGATCTTGTCTTCCAACACCAGCGCGGCCGCCGGGGGCAAGCTTCGTATCGCGCGTCCCTGCTCCGGTTCCTGAGCGCACATTGCCGCGATCGCGATGAACGCTATGAACGCCGGGACGCGGTTTAGCTGTCCGCCGCACCTTCAATCGCTGCGCCGCTTCTTCGGTGAGCTGCTGAGCCGCCGTCACCGTTCGGCCACAAGTGCGGCAGCCAATCGTTGCACAGCCCT
>CAXXTI010000001.1:0-26615 GCA_963664125.2 Dehalococcoidia bacterium
TCGAGACTGGACGACATCGACCTGCACTTCTTCGAGTACCAGTACCTGCGGCACGCCTTCGCACGCGACGTGCTGGAAGCCAATGAGCGCAGCCGTGAAGAACAGCTGGCGGCCACGAAGATGGTAGCTTCCGCCGACGACCCTACACCCACAGTCCTGGGGATTCTCGCACTGGGCAAGAACCCGCAGGACTTCCTGCCAGGCGCCTACGTGCAGTTCCTCAGGTTCGACGGCTCCGAGCCGGTCGCCGACATAGTTGACGACGAGGACATCCGCGGCTCCGTCCCGGACGTGCTGCGTCGACTGGACGAGAAGCTGAGGGGCCACAACAGGACGGCCGTGGACTTCGTCTCGGCCCCAATGGAGAGGGCGAACGAGCCTCTATCCCACGCCGGCCGTTCAGCAGTTCACCCGCAACGCGATCATGCACCGCACGTACGAGGCGACCAACGCGCCGGTTCACGTCCACTGGTTCGAGGATCGAATCGAAATCACGAGCCCAGGCGGACCGTTTCGGGAGGGTGACCGCCGACAATTTCGGCCGCGGCCGGGGCGGTGGACTACCGCAACCCTAACCTGGCCGACGCAATGAGGACCCTGGGCTTCGTCCAGCGCTTCGGCCTGGGCATACTCACCGCCCAGCGACTCCTAGAGGAAGGGGGGACACCCCCGGGCGAGCTTCGACGTCGACCACAGCGGCGTGCTCGTAACCGTGAGAGAGGCCCTACGGGAAGTGGGAGACCCGAATTGACCGTTCCGGTCCTCACCTTCTTCAACAACAAGGGCGGCGTCGGCAAGACCTCACTCGTCTACAACCTGGCGTGGATGTATGCCGATCTTGGGCTGAACGTCGTGGCCGCAGACCTCGACCCGCAGGCGAACCTCACCAGCATGTTCCTCGGCGAGGATCGGCTCGAGGAGATCTGGATCGACGCCGGGGCGCGGCGCACGGTCTACGGCGCCCTCCAGCCGCTGATGGAGGGAACGGGCGACATAGCTTCTCCAGAGATCGAGACCCCGGAGGAGGGCCTGTCCCTGATCGCCGGAGACCTCAGGCTGTCCCTCGCCGAGGACGAACTGTCGAGCCAATGGCCCGCCTGCCTCGACCGCCAGCCCCGGGCATTTCGCGTCATTTCTGCGCTCTGGCGCATCCTCCAGGGGGCGGCGGAGAAGAGCGGGGCGCGGCTCGTGCTGGTAGACGTGGGACCGAACCTTGGGGCCCTGAACAGGGCGGTGCTGGTCGCCACCGATCACGTGGTCGTGCCCCTCGGGGCAGACCTGTTTTCTCTCCAAGGCCTCCGCAACCTAGGACCCACGCTGCGGGACTGGCGCGAGGGATGGCGGGAGCGCCGCACCCGCACTCCCAGGCTGGACATCCAACTCCCCGGCGGGGCAATGCGTCCCGCGGGCTACGTGGTGCAGCAGCACAGCGTCCGCCTGGGGCGACCGGTAAGGGCACACGATAAGTGGATCAACCGAATGCCCGAAGAATACGCCGTGAACCTGCTGGATGAGACGGTTGGCCCCCATCCGAGTGCACCCGAGCTGGACCAAAACTCCCTGGCCACGGTCAAGCACTACAGGAGCCTGGTGCCGATGGCCCAGGAGGCGCGCAAGCCCATCTTCAGGCTCACTGCCGCCGATGGGGCGCTCGGCAGCCATGCCGCCGCCGCCAGCGCAGCCTACGACGACTTCAAGGCCCTGGCACGGAACGCCGCGCGCAGCATCGTCGACTTCTAGTGCATCCTCGGGCGGTGAGCGACCGATAAGGAGCGACAGGCATGCCTTACAGCCTACCAATGGGTCGCGAGTCACCCTCTGGAAGCCGCCGCAGGCCAAGCCAAGTCCATTCATGATCTCCACCACGTGCGGGCCGGCACTGGACTAGGAGTGCCCAGACCCTGATGGCCGACGCTGCCGAACAGATCTCCACGGATCTCGCGCGCCTCGATCAGCTGCGGGCCGAGATAGGGCGCCACAACACCCTGTACTACGGGATCGACGCGCCCGAGATCACCGACGCGCAGTACGACGAGCTCATGCGCGAGCTCAGGGACCTCGAGGCCCGGTTCCCCGACCTCGCCACGGAGGACTCGCCCACCCAGACCGTGGGCGCCCCGCCCTCGACCGGCTTCGCGCAGGTCACCCACCCGGTGCCGCTCCTGAGCCTGGGCAACGCGTTCGACCTGGAGGAGCTGGCAGCCTGGCACCGGCGGGCCGCGCGGCTGATAGGCGACGAGTTCGAGATGGTCTGCGAGCTCAAGTTCGACGGCCTGGCCGTGGCGATCACCTACGAGGACGGCCGGCTCGCGACGGGCGCCACCCGCGGCGACGGGCGCGTCGGGGAGGACGTCACCGAGAACCTGCGGACGATCGGCTCCCTCCCCAAGGAGGTGGGCGCGGAGGCCCCGGGGCGCATTGAGGTGCGCGGCGAGGTGATGTTCCCGATTTCCGAGTTCGAGTCCCTCAACCGCTGGCGCGAGGAGGAGGGGCTCGCCCCCTACGCCAACCCGCGCAACACGGCCGCCGGCTCCCTTCGGCAGATCGACCCGTCCGTCACGGCCGGGCGCCCCCTGCAGGTCTTCGCCTACGGCCTGGGCTACCCCCAGGACGGGGTCGGCGCCGACACCCACCTAGGAACGCTGGGGTACCTGTCGGACCTGGGCTTTTCGGTGAGCCCGAACCACCGGACCGTCGACACGGTCGGCGAAGCCGACGACTTCTACAGGGAGTGGCTCGAGCGCAGGGAGGAGCTGGACTACGCGTGCGACGGCGTGGTGGTCAAGGTCAACCGCCTGGACTACCAGCGCCACCTGGGGCACGTGGGCAGGGAGCCGCGCTGGGCGGTCGCCTACAAGTTCCCGGCAGAGCGCAGGGAGACGGTGCTGATCGACATCCGGTTCAACGTCGGGCGCACCGGCACGATCAACCCGTACGCCGTGCTCGAGCCGGTGGTGATCAGCGGGGCGACGATCAGGCAGGCCACGCTGCACAACGAGGACAACATACGGTCGAGGGACCTGCGCAGGGGTGACCGCGTGGTCGTCGAGCGCGCCGGCGAGGTGATACCCCAGGTCATCGCCTCGCTTCCCGAGCACCGGGCCGGCGACCCGGACGAGTTCGAGATGCCCTCAGAGTGCCCCAGCTGCGGGCACGGCGTGGTGCGCCCCGAGGGCGAGGCGATGTCGCACTGCATGAACTCGGGGTGCCCAGCCCAGCTGACACGCCTGATCGAGCACTTCGTCTCCAGGGGGGCGATGGACATCGACGGCCTGGGCGAAAAGCAGGTGGCGGTGCTGCTTGAGAAGGAGCTGATCGCCGACGCCGCGGACATCTTCCGGCTGCAGGAGAGGCGGGAGGAGCTTGTTGCGCTCGAGCGCATGGGCGAGACGTCGGTCTCGAACCTGCTCGGCGCGATAGAGGCCTCGCGCTCCCGGCCGCTGGCAAGGGTCCTGGTCGCCCTGGGGATAAGGCTGGTCGGGGCCGAGGTGGCCTCGCTGCTGGCGCGCAGGTTCCGCGACATGGACGGGCTGATCGCCGCCTCCCCCGAGGAGATGGAGGCCGTGCCCGGCATAGGGCCCAAGATAGCCCGGAGCGTGGCCGACTACTTCTCGGACGAATCGAACCGCGACCTGGTCGACCGGCTCCGCCGCGCCGGGGTGAACCTGGCCGACGCCGACCGCGCCGAGCCGCGCGAGCAGGTGCTCGCCGGCAAGAAGTTCGTCGTGACCGGGCGGCTCAGCCGGTTCAGCCGCTCGGAGATACAGGACATGATCAAGGACCTAGGCGGGTCGGTCAGCGGGAGCGTCAGCAAGCGGACCGACTTCGTCGTGGCGGGCGAGGACGCGGGCTCCAAGCTCGCCGCGGCGCTCGAGCTGGAGGTCAAGACGCTCGACGAGGACGCCTTCCTCGCGATGGTCGACGGCCCGGACGCGCCCGGCTCCCCGGAGCTCTGACCGCCGCCGGTCGGAGGGCAGGCATGCACCTGACCCACCTGGGACTGAGGCGCTTTCGCAACTTTCCGCGCCTCTCGCTCGACCTCGGGCCGGGCTCCAGCCTGCTGTCCGGCGACAACGGCAACGGCAAGTCCAACCTCCTCGAGGCCCTGTACATGCTGGCCGTCGCCAAGTCGCCGAGGGCCGGCTCCGACCGCGACCTGGTCGGCTTCGGCCCGGCGCACGGGGAGGACGCCGACGCGCCCGGCCAGCTCCACACGGCCGTCTCCGCCGTCGTCAGGCGAGGGGACGCCGAGGTTCGCATCAGCATCGACCTGCTCGGCCCCGACCCGGACGCTCCGGGCGCGCGGGAGCCGGCGGGGCTCCAGAAGGTGATAAGGGTGAACGGGGCCCCGCGGCGCGCGGCGGAGCTGGTGGGAGAGTTCAACGCCGTGCTCTTCTCGGCGCAGGACCTCGAGCTGGTGTACGGCCCGCCGGCCCAGCGCCGGCGCTACCTGGACGTGCTGATCTCCCAGCACGACCGCGAGTACCTGCGCGCCCTTCAGCGCTACCAGCGCGCGCTGACCCAGCGCAACCACCTGCTGCGGGCCATCGGGGCCGGCCGCTCGGCCCCCGCAGAGCTCGCCCCCTGGGACGAGCGGCTCGCGCAGGACGGCGGGTACGTGGCGGCGGCGAGGATGGCGTCCATGGAGGCGCTCGGCGGGCACTCGGCCTCCGAGTTCGACCGGCTCTCGGCCGGCTCCCTCGAGCTCGCGGCTAGCTACCGCCCCAGCTTCGCGTGCGAGGCCGGGGACCCGGGACCGGCCGCGGAGGCGCTCGCCGCCGCGCTGGCCGAGGGGGCCGGGCGGGACGCCGCCCGGGGACACACCGGCGTGGGGCCGCACCGCGACGACGTCCGGATCGAGATAGGGGGCTCCGATGCGGCCCGGTTCGCGTCCCGCGGCCAGGCCAGGACCGCGGTCCTGGCCCTGAAGCTGGCCGAGGCGCGGTACCTGTCGGAGGCGCGCGGGGAGGCGCCGGTCGTCCTGCTCGACGACGTGCTCTCTGAGCTGGACCCCGGGCGCAGGGAGCTGGTGCTGGGGCGCGTGTCGCGCTACGACCAATGCCTGATCACCACGCCCGAGCCGGGCTCGGTGCCGCGGGCCCTTCTGGAGGGCATGCGCCGCTACGCCGTGGGGGGCGGGACGGTCACGGCCGTCAGCGCGCCGTGATTCCCCCGTCTATTACGAACTCGGCCCCGGTGACGTAGGCGGACTCGTCGCTCGCCAGGTAGAGCGCGGCCCAGGCGATGTCCTCGGAGGTCCCTATCCTGGCGACGGGCGTTCGCTCCACCAGCTTGGCGCGCTCGACCGGGTCGTCCATCAGCCCCGCCGACTGCGGCGTGTCGATGAAGCCCGGGTGGACGGAGTTGACGCGTATGCCGTCGGGGGCGAGCTGCACCGCGGCGGCCTTGGTCAGCGAGCGCACCGCGCCCTTGGAGGCGGGGTAAGGGGCCTCTGACGGCGCCCCGACCAGGCCGTAGATCGAAGAGACGTTTATGATCGAGCCCCCGCCCGACCGGCGCATGGCCGCCGCGCCGTGCCTGGTGCCCAGGAAGACCCCGGTGGCGTTTACGGCCATCACGCGGTCCCACTCCCCGGTCGTGTACCCGTCGACCATCACGGCCCTTCCGCTGAAGATGCCCGCGTTGTTGACGAGCACGTCGAGCCGCCCGTGGGCGCTCTCGGCGCCGGCGACGGCCCGCTCCCACTGGGCCTCGTCGGCCACGTCGAGGTGCACGTACTCGGCCGCGGCTCCCGCCTCGCGGATGGACCGGGCCGCGGCCTCACCCATCTCGTCCTGGATGTCGGCGAGGACGACGCGCGCGCCGTGACGCGCGAAGAGCGCGGCCTCCGCCGCGCCCATCCCGCCCGCGGCGCCCGTGATCAGGGCGACCTTGCCGGCCAGGCGGGTCACTGGGCCGTTATGCCGCCGTCGATGACGAACTCGGCTCCGGTCATGTAGGCGGACTCGTCGCTCGCCAGGTACAGCACGCCCCAGGCGATGTGCTCGGGCCGGGCTATCCAGCCCAGGGGCGTGCGGGCCTCAAGGTCCCGGACCACGTCGGGGTCGGCCATCATCCAGCGCGTCTGCGGGGTCTCGATGAAGCCGGGGTGCACGGAGTTGACGCGTATGCCGTCCGGGGCCAGCTGGACCGCGGCCGTCTTGGTCAGCGACCGCACCGCGCCCTTGGAGGCCGGGTAGGCGGCCCCCATCGGCGCGCCGACCAGGCCGTACACCGACGAGATGTTGATGATCGACCCGCCGCCCGTCCTGCGCATCGCGCCGGCGGCGTGCCGCGTGCCCAGGAACACGCCCGTCGAGTTCACGGCCAGGACCCGGTCCCACCCGTCGACCGACAGGTCGGTCACGTCCTGGTCGCCGCCCCCGATGCCGGCGTTGTTGACAAGGACGTCCAGCCGTCCGTAGGCGCCGAGGGTGCCCTCCACGGCCCGGGCCCAGTCGCGGCCCGAGGCGACGTCGAGGTGCGTGTAGCGCGCCTCCCCCCCGTCCGCCGCTATCTCGCCGACGACCGCCTCGCCCATCTCGTCCTTGACGTCCGCCACGACGACGGAGGCGCCCTCGGCGGCGAAGAGCCGGGCCTCGGCGGCCCCCATGCCGCCGGCGCCCCCGGTGACTATGCAGACCTTTGCGCTCAGCCTGGCCACGGCGGCGAGTGTATGGGGGCGCCCGGGCGGTGTCAACGCGGACGCGCGCGCCCGCACCGGCCGGCGCGGCCGGCCGGGGGCAGCCGTATAATCGGGGTCCCGTGGACGATCCAGGGCCAGATCCAAGGGACCTCGGCGACGGGGAGTTGCTCGGGCTGATCGCCGGGCGGAGCCGCGACGCGCTCACCGAGTTCTACGCCCGCCACTCGGGCGCGGTCTACTCCCTGGCGCTCAGGATGCTCAGGGACCCGGGCGCTGCCGAGGAGGTCGCCCAGGACGCCTTCATGAGCGTGTGGCGCCGCGCCGACAGCTACCGCGGCAACCGCGGCTCGCCCACCTCGTGGCTGCTGAGCATCGCCCATCACCGCGCGATCGACGAGATCCGCCGCCGCAGCCGCAGGGACAGGCACGCCTCGACGCGGGAGGTGGAGACCGTCGACGTCCCGTCGGACGAGTCCACCGACCCCGTCCGCTACGCCGCCGCGCGGGGCGACAGGGACGCGATCGACGAGGCGCTCGGAACCCTGCGGCCCGAGCAGAGGGCGGTCGTCGAGCTGGCCTACTTCGGGGGGCTGACCCACACGGAGATCGCCGAGCGGCTCGGGCAGCCGCTGGGCACGGTCAAGACGCGGATGAGGCTGGCGATCAGGGGGCTGCGGGAGGCGATCAGCCCCGAGGCGGTCGGACGGTGACGCGTCCCCGGCCGGGCCGGGCGGAGGGGCCGGGCCCGCGGCGCGACTGGGCGGGAAAACCGGCGGCGGCGGCCGCTGCGTCAAATAGTGGGTGAGCCATGCGCTGTGAGGACATAGAGGACATCTTCGAGTCGTACGCGCTCGGGGCCCTGACCGAGGCTGAGAGGGCCCGGGTGGAGGCCCACCTGGCCGGGTGCGACGGCGACCACCCCCGGCTGGCGGAGGCGGTCGAGACGATGGGGCTGGTGGCGGGGTCGGCGCGGCGGGTCCCCGCCCCCGGCCGCGTCGCCGAGGCGCTGCTCGCCCGCGTGGACGGCGAGCTGGGACGGCGCCCGCCCCGGACCGCCGGGAGGGGGCTCCCGCGCTGGTGGACGCCGTGGGCCGGGGGGCTCGCCCACCCGGCGACGGCGCTGGCCACGCTGTCAATCGCCGCGCTCATCGCGGGAGGGGTGTGGCTGGACGGGCGGCTGGACTCGGTCGAGCGCGGGTCGGCTGGGATGGCCAGGGTGGACGAGATGCTGGCGGAGGTGATGGCCGAGCAGGCGGAGCTTTCCGGCCGGGTCGGTGACATGGACGCGCTGGACTCCGAGGTCATGGACATGGTCAAGGACCAGCGGACGCTCACCTTCATGGCGGCCAACCCCGAAGGCACGGTCCACATGCTGCGGGCCGGCGGCGCCGCGCGGGGGGCGCACGGGATGGCGGTGGCCTCCGCGGACGGGCGCTCGCTGATGCTCGCGGTGGCGGACCTGCCGGCCCTGCCCGCCGGCCGGGAGTACCGGGTGTGGCTCGGCGGAGGAGCCGGACCGATGGACGGAGGGGTCCTCGACGTCGACTCCACCGGGTTCGGCCAGGCGCTGATCCGCTCGCCAGAGCCGATGTGGGAGTACGACTCGGTCGCCGTCACCGTCGAGTCCGTCGGCGGCAAAGGCGGCCCGACAGGGGAGCCGGCGCTGATGGGAGAACTCTAGCGCTTTGTGCTAAAATCGCACCGGCAAGCCTAGGCCGAAGTGCGGGCTTGTGTTACCTTTTTTGTCAACTGCGCGGCCGGAGCGCCGGCTTTGCCAATCACAGGGGGTTAGCTGCTACATGTCCACTAAGAGACCCGGGGTCAGGTTCGCGGCCCTCCTGGTCGTGCTACTTGCGATGGTGATTCCCAGCGGGCTGGCGCTCGCACAGGAGCCGGAAGGCCCCATGAGGACCGCCGTGATCTCCGACGGAGCGAACCCCGGAGACACGCTCACGATCACCCTCGAGGCCGTTCCCGCCCAGCAGCCCGGCACCGCCCTGGAGGGCTGGCTGGTCACCGACGACTGGGAGGGATTGGTCAGCACCGGGACGATGTCCATCGACGGCGAGGGCAACGTGAGTCACACGTACGTCTCACCGACCGGCGACAACCTTATCGCCGGCTTCAACAAGTTCGTCGTCACCATCGAGCCGGTTCCCGACCCCAGCGCCGACCCCTCCGGCAACTACGCCTTTGGCGCCCGCGTCAAGCTGTCCGCCATGGACCACATCCGCTACCTGCTCATCAGCTGGCCCCCGGGCTCCGACAGCGGCGTGATCCACAACCTCAGCGCGCAGTTGTCGCTGGCCATCGAGAGCAACCGCATGGCGTCCTCCGCCGGCACGCTCGAGGACATGCAGATGTACGCCCAGCGCGTCATCAACATCATCGAGGGATCCGACGGAGCCAACTTCGACGCATCGGCCGGCAACCCGGGCGACGGGGTGGGCGTCATGACCCACATCTCGGACCTCGAGAACGCGATGTTCGCGTCCGAGGAGGACCCGGACAACATGGTCCTGGCCCAGCACGCGGCGCTGGTAGCGGCTAGCGCCGCCAACATCGAGGCCCGCGTCACCGACGCCAGGGACGCCGCGGTCAGCTCGCTCGGGCGGTCCTCCGTCCTGGACGCCAGGCTCGACCTGATCCCCGTCGCGGGCCTGCTGAGCAGCGCCCTCAACGGCCTGGACGCCAACAGCGACGGCATGATCGAGTCCGGCGGCGCCGAGGGCGGGACCAGCCAGGCCTACGTGGACGCCCAGCGCATGGCCACCTACCAGCTGATGGAGGGAGAGCTTCCCCCGCTCGGGCCCGAGCTGGGCATAGGCCTGTCCCGGACCGGCGGCGAGGCCGCCGGCGCCGCGACCCTGATAGCCCTGGCCGCAGCCGCGGTCGCCGCGGTGGGCGCCGGCGCGCTGGTGCTCAGGCGCAGGAGGGCGCGAAGCGACCGGTAGGGACCCGGCCGCCCGTTGATCGAATCTGCGGAAGGCCCCGCCGTCGACGGCGGGGCCTTCCCGCGTTCCGGGCACCCGTCCCACCGCGACGCGCCAGCGGTTAGAATGGCCCGATGCTAGGCCTGAGGATGACGGTCCCGGTGCTCGGCGCGGCGCTCATCGCCGCGGCCGCCGCCGGCTGTGGCGGCCCACCGCCGGAGCCCACGCCTACCCCGGAACCCACCCCCACCCCGACCCCAACCCCGGTTCCACTCACCGCCCAGGAGGTCCTGGATCGGGCCGGGGCCTTCCTGGGTGAGGTCGACTCCTTCGGGTTCGAACTCACCCACGAGGTGGGCACCAGCGAGTTCCTGCCGGGGCTGCAGGTCGAGCGGGTCACCGGAACTGTGGTCGTTCCCGGCAGCTTGGAGGTGGAGTTCACAGGCCTGTTCGGCGACCTTCCCATCCGCGTCAAGCTGATCGCGATCGGCGACGCCAACTGGCTGACCAACCCGCTGACCGGGGTCTGGGAGTCGGTGGAGCAGACTATCTCACCCGTCGCGTTCTTCAAGCCCGACGAGGGGCTGATCGCCGTAATGGCATCGATAACGGAGGGCGTGTTCGTCGAGCCCCCAGGGAAGGTCTACCGGGTCTCCGGACGCATGCCTCCCCGCGCCTTGGCGGCGCTGATGGGCCCGACCGTGGATGACGGACTGGTCGACGTCGAGGTCGAGATAGAGGCGGACACGTTCAAGGTGACCAAGGCGCGCTTCTCCGGTCGGGTCGTCGCCCTGGACGGACCGGACACCGTCCGCATAGTGACGATGTCGAGGTACGACGAGGCGACCTCCATACAGGCCCCAGACCTGACTCCCTAGCGGACCGTGGACCGCGGGGCCGCACAGCAGGCGCCGGGCGGACGGACAGCGGGCCGCGCCCTGCTGGGCGCCTCGCCCTACGTCGCGCTGATCCCCATATGCCTCGGCGTGTTCGTCGCCGCCGACGACCAGACCGTGCTCGTCACGGTGCTGCCGGACATCATGCTCGATTTCCGGATACCGCCGACCGAGCTGGACTACGCGTCCTGGACGATCACCGCCTACCTGCTGGGCTACGTCGCCGCCATGCCGCTGATCGGCAGCATGTCGGACGCCTTCGGGCACCGGCGGATCTTCGCCGCGGCGATGGTGCTGTTCATGCTCACCTCCGTCGCGGCGGCGATGGCGCCGAACATGCCGGCCCTGATCGGCATCAGGGTCATCCAGGCCGTGGGCGCGGGCGCGATGCTCCCGATAGGGATCGCAGTGGTGGGCGACCTGTTCCCCCGCGGCGGCAGGGGGATGGCCCTGGGACTGGTCGGCGCCTCCGCGGAGGCGGGGGGCGTGATCGGCCCCCTGTGGGGCGGCCTGGTCGCGCGCTTTTTGGACTGGCCCTGGGTGTTCTGGATGAACCTGCCCCTGGGCGCGATCGTGCTGATCGCGCTGTTCGCCCTGCTCGGCCCGAGCCCGCGCTTCAAGTCGTCAATCGACTACGTCGGCGGGGGGCTCATCGCCCTGTCCCTGGCCGCGCTGACGCTGGGCCTGTCGCGCATCGACCGGATGGACGTGGTCATGATCGGCTACTTCCTGGCCGCGGGCTTGGCGCTGGCCGCCTTCGTGCACCGCCAGCGCACGGCCGAGGTCACCCTCCTGCCCAACGACATGTTCCGCAGCCTCACGGTCGTCGCCTCCAACCTGACCCACCTGCTGATCGGCGTGTCGCTCATCATAGGCATGGTCACGATCCCCTTCATGGCCACGTACCTGGTGGGCCAGTCCTCCCTCGAGGGGGGGCTCCGGCTGCTGCGCATGACCGCGGCCATGCCGCTGGGCGCCCTGCTAGGGGGATTCGCCTGCCAGCGGATGGACTACCGCTTCCCCACCGTCCTGGGGCTGATGCTGATGGCCGCCGGCTTCGGGCTGATGACCACCTGGGAGCTGGACGTCGGTGAGCCGCACCTGACCACGCACCTGGCGATGACCGGGCTGGGCTTCGGGCTGCTGATAGCGCCCATCGCGCTGGGGGCGACCGAGCCGGTCGGCCACGGCGACCGCGGGGCGGCGGCCGGGGTGGTCACCGCGATGCGGCTGCTGGGCATGACCCTGGGCCTGGCGGCCATAACGGCCTGGGGCTCGCAGCGCTTCTCGATCCTGGTATCGGACCTGTCGATCCCCCTCCCGCTCGAGGGCGAGTCCTCTGAGGCGGCCGCCGAGAGGTTCGCCGAGTTCCAGCAGACGGTGACCCTGATCGGCATGGACCTGTTCGTGGAGTTCTTCGTGATCGCGGCGCTGGTCGGCGCGGTCGCCATAATTCCTGCCCTCGCCATGGCATGGAACCGCTCCAGGAGCCACGAGGTCGAGCGCGCCGAGGCGGCGCTCGGCGACCCTTAGCGACGCCGTCTCAGCGCGCCAGCCAGCCCCCGTCCATCACGTACGCGGCGCCCGTCACGTACGACGCCGCCCCGGAGCACAGCCACAGGATCGCCGCCGCGCACTCGGCGGGCGTGGAGATGGTGCCGCTCGGGTGCATGTCCGCGACGCGCGAGACTATCTCGGGGGAGTCCCCGCCGAATATGCGCGAGTGCATGGGCGTCGCCACGCTGGACGTGCACAGGGCGTTGATGCGCAGGCCCTTCGGCGCGTACTCGAGCGCCGCCGCGCGGGTCAGTCCCACCGCCGCGTGCTTGCTGGCGATGTACGCCGGCACGTCCACCCCGCCGATAAGGCCGTTGCCCGAGGCCACGTTGACGATCGCCCCGTCCCCGTCGCCCTCGAGGATGCGCGGTATCTGGTACTTCATGCACAGGAACACGCCGTGCAGGTTCACCCCCATCACGCGGTCCCACTCGGCGAGCCCGAGCTCCGCCGTGGGCGCGCGGGCGCCCTCGGTGCCCGCGTTGTTGATCCCGTAGTCGATCCGGCCGAACTCGTCCACGGCGCGGCCGCAGAGCCGCTCGACCTGGTCGCGCTCGGCGACGTCGGTGCACACGAAGACCGCCCTCCCCCCGGCCGCGGCTATCCGCCCGGCGACCTCGGCCCCCTCGCGCTCTCGGCGCGCCGCCAGCACCACCGAGGCCCCCTCGGCGGCGAAAGCCTCGGCGGTCGCAGCGCCTATGCCGCCGCTCGCCCCGGTCACGATCGCCACCCTTCCTTCGAACCTTCCCATCGCCTACACCTTCGAGTGCAGCGGCGCCGCCGTGTAGGTGCCGTCCGGCAACCGGTCCACCGTAAAGTCGCCGAACAGCAGCGGGGCCTCGGACCGCAGCAGCTCCAGGATGCGCAGGGCCAGCCTCCTGATCTCCCAGTCGGCGTAGGGGGCCGCCCGCATCTCTATGAAGTGGCGCCAGGCCCGGACGTTGGCCGTCACGAAGATCTTGGTCTCCGTGGCGTTGGGCAGCACCGCGCGCGCCGCCTGGCGGATGGCCTTTCGCCGGTCCGTCCTCAGCTCGAACATGTCCTCGGGCAGGGCGCCCTCCAGGGCCTCGACCATCTGGTCGTAGCTGTGGGACGCGAGCTCGGCGGCCTTCTCGAAAGCGCGGGCGGCCGGCCCGCCGCCGTCGCGGGCCAGCGCCGGCGGAACGACGAAGGCGGCGCCGGACTCGTCGACGTAGCGCTGGGAGCGCTGGCTGAAGGCGAACCCCGCGCGGTGGCGGACCAGCTCGTGCGTGAGGCTGCGCGACACGCCGGTGATCACGAAGCCGTAGCTGACGTGCTCTAGGACGCTGCCGTCCTTGGAGGAGAGCAGGTTGCCTATGAAGTCCGCGATGTCGCGTCGCCCGCGCCCGTAGCTCATGTAGCACATGCGGGCCGATATCTCGACCACCGCCGCGGACTCGTCGTCCCCGGCGCGGATGCTCTCGGGGATCGGCGGGACGCCCTCGGCCGCCAGGAACTCGGCCACCGCGTCCCAGTCCACGGCGGTCCTGGTCGTCAGGAAGACGCGCGGCTCGGAGATCAGGTCCAAACGCAGGGGCCGCCCTTCAGACCAGCAGCCGGTAGGGGTTCTCCAGGATCGACTTGATCTCGCCGACGAACAGCGCGCCCTCGGCGCCGTCGACCACCCGGTGGTCGGCGGACACGGTGGCGGTCATCACGTCTGCGACCTCCACGCGGTCGCCCCTGACCACCGGCCGCCTTGCGACCGAGCCGACGGCGAGGACCGCGGCCTGCGGCGGGTGGATGATGGCGACGAAGGCGCTGACGTCGAACATGCCCAGGTTGCTGACCGTGAAGGTGCCGCTGGTGTACTCGTCGGCGGTGATCGTGCCGCCCTTGGCGCGCTCGGCCAGGTCGCGGCTCGCGACCGCGATATCCCTGAGCGACATGTCCTGCGCATCGTTGATGGCGGGCACGATCAGGCTCTCGTCCCCCGCCACCGCCATGCCTATGTTGATGCGCTCGTTCATCCGGATGCCCCCGGAGGAGAACGAGGCGTTGAACTTCGGGTAGCGCCGCAGCGCCTCGACGCACGCCCGCAGGATCAGGTCGTTCACCGAGACCCTCGCGCCCTCGAACGCGGGCGAGGAGTTGATCTGTCCGCGCATCTCCATGGCGCTCGTCATGTCTATCTCCGTGGAGACGTAGAAGTGCGGTATCTCGGTCTTGCTGCCGACGGTGACACGGGCCACCTGCCGGCGCATCCGCGAGAGAGGCTCCGCGCCGGCGACGTAGGCGGCGGCCTCCTCCGCCTCGGCCAGCTCGGGCTCCGGGGCGGGCGCGGCATCCTCGGCGCCGGCCGACGGCTCCTCGGCCGCATCCTCCGCGCTCGGCTCGCCGCCCGCGGCGGCCCCCCAGCCGGACGGGGCCGGCTCCTCGGCCGCATCCTCCGCGCTCGGCTCGCCGCCCGCGGCGACCTCCCACTCGGACGGAGACGGCTCCTCAGCCGCATCCTCCGCGCTCGGCTCGTCGCCCGCGGCGGCCCCCCAGTCGGCCGGAGACGGCTCCTCGGCCGCATCCTCCGCGCTCGGCTCGTCGCCCGCGGCGGCCTCCCAGTCAGCCGGAGACGGCTCCGCCGCCGCCGCATCCTCCGCGCTCGGCTCGTCGCCCGCGGCGGCCTCCCAGTCGGCCGGAGACGGCGGCTCCTCCTGCGCTGCGGCCCCGTCCTGCGGCGGCTCGCCCGCGACGGGCGCTACACCGTCGGCCATGGCCCCGTCGGTAGCGGACCAGTCGTCCCCGTCCCAGCCGTCGCCGGGGGCCTCGGCCTGCTCCACGTCCTCGCGGGTGATGCGCCCGCCCGGACCGGTTCCGACCAGCTGGGCGAGGTCTATGCCGCGCTCTTCGGCGATCCTGCGCGCCACGGGAGAGGCCCGGACGTGATCGATCTCGGGTCTTGCGGGCGGGGGAGGCGGCGGCAGCGGCACCGCCGCCGCCGGAGGGGCAGGCGCCTCGACCGCCGGGGGCGCCTCCTCGGCGGGAGCCTCCGGGGCGGCGGAGACCGGGGTCGGCGGCGCGACATCGTCCGCCCCCTCGCCCACCATGGCGATCGGGGCCCCCACCGGAACGGTCTCGCCCTCGGGCACGATGATGCGCTGGAGCAGGCCGTCGGCGTAGGACTGGAACTCGACCACCGCCTTGTCGGTCTCGATCTCGGCGATCGGCTCGCCCTTGCCGACCGCGTCCCCCTCGGCCTTGAGCCAGCGGACGACGGTGCCCTCCTGCATGTCGTATCCCATCTGGGGCATGGTCAGCTCAATCGCCATCTCTTCGCGCTCCCAATGCCGTCTCTAGGTTCAGATGCCGAACAGCTCGGCCACCTCGGAGGCCACGCGTCCGGCGTCCGGGATCGCCGCAGCCTCCAGGCGGCCATTGTAAGGGAACGGCACCTCCCTGCCACCCACGCGGCCGACCGGGCCGTCGAGGGAGTCGAAGGCCCCCTCCTGCACGGCCGCGGCCACCTCCGCGCCGAATCCCCCGGTCCTCCAGCTCTCCTCGACGACCACGGCGCGCCCGGTCCTGCGGACGGAGGCGACCACGGTGTCGATGTCCAGCGGCCTCAGGGTGCGCAGGTCGATCACCTCGGCCTCGACGCCCCTCTCCGCGAGCACGGCCGCCGCGTCGAGGGCGACGCCGGCCATCCGCGAGTAGCCGATCAGCGTCACGTGCCGGCCCTCGCGCCTCCTCGCCGCCTTGCCGAACGGCACGGTGTACGGCTCGTCCGGCACGTCCCCGCGGGCGCCGTAGAGCATCTGGTGCTCGGCGAATATCACGGGGTCCTCCGAGCGCACCGCGGTGCGCAGCAGCCCCAGGGCGTCGTACGGCGTCGCGGGCGTCGCCACGCGCAGGCCCGGGACGTTGGCGTACCAGCCCTCCAGGCTCTGGGAGTGGGTGGCCCCCAGCTGGCCGCCCCCTCCGGTGACGGTGCGCAGCACCATCGGCACCGAGATCTGGCCGTTGGACATGTGCCGCAGCTTGGCGGCGTGGTTGACGATCTGGTCCATCGCAAGCAGCGTGAAGTTGATCGTCATCACCTCCACTATCGGGCGCACGCCCCCCATCGCCGCACCCACCGACGCGCCCACGATGACCGCCTCGGAGATGGGGGTGTCGCGGACCCGGTCCCGGCCGTAGGCGTCCAGAAGGCCCCTGGTCACGGCGTAGGCCCCTCCGTACTCGCCGATGTCCTCCCCGAGCAGGATCACCCGGTTGTCCGAGTCCAGCGCCTCCCTGAGGCCCCGCGCAAGGGCCTCCCTCAGCTGCACCTCAGCCAAGGACGTGCTCGTACATCGACTCGACCGAGGGCTCGGCGGACTCCTCGGCGAAGCGGACCGCCCCGGCGACCACCTCCTCCACCTCGGCCCGCGCCGCGGCCAGGTCATCCTGGCCCACCAGGCCGGCCGCGACCGCCCGGTCGACGAAGCTGGGTATGGGGTCCCTGGCGACCCACCGCGCGACCTCTTCGTTGTCTCGGTACTGGACCGGGTCGGCCATCGAGTGGCCCCGGTAGCGGTAGGTGACCGCCTCCAGGAAGACCGGGCCCTGGTCCGCCCTCACGCGGCGCACCGCCTCGGACGCGGCCTCGCGGACGGCGACGACGTCCATGCCGTCGACCTGCATCGCGGGGATGTTGTACGAGTCGGCGGACGTGTAGAGGTCGCGCCCCGCGGCGTGGGTGTGGTCGATGTGGCTGCCCATGCCGTAGAGGTTGTTCTCCAGCATGAAGAGCACCGGCAGGTTCCACAGCTTGGCCAGGTTCAGCGACTCGTGGAACACCCCCTGGTTGACCGCGCCGTCGCCGAGGAAGCACATCACGATCCGCTCCTCGCCCAGGTGGCTGATCGCGAGCCCGAGGCCGGTGGCCACGGGGAGCTGCCCGCCCACGATCGCGTAGCCGCCCATGAAGCCCCGCGAGACGTCGAACAGGTGCATCGACCCGCCCCTGCCGGCGCTGAGCCCGGTCGCCCTTCCCATCAGCTCCGCCATCACCGCCGACGGGTCGAGGCCCTTGGCCAGGGCGTGGCCGTGGTCGCGGTAGTGGCTCACCACGTAGTCGTCGTCCTCCAGGGCCGATATGGCCCCGACGCCCACCGCCTCCTCGCCGATGTACAGGTGCAGGAAACCCCGGATGCGGCCCCGCATGTACTGGACCGAGCACTCCTCCTCGAAGCGCCTGATCAGCTGCATCTGCCTGTAGATCTCGAGGGCCAGCGCGGCGTCCATGTCCAGGTCGGCCGTCACGGCACCACTCGCTCCTCGTCCGATCCAGCGCCGGCGGCGGGCACGCTATACGTGGATGGCCTCCCCCTCGGCCGCCAGGGCCGCCTCCTTGAGGGCCTCGGAGATCGTCGGGTGGGGGTGGACCAGCGCCCCCACGTCCTCGGTGGTCGCCTCCAGCATCCTCGCCATCGTCGCCTCCCCGAGCAGCTCGGTCACCTCGGCGCCGATCATGTGCACGCCGAGCACCTCGCCTATCTCGGCGTCGGCGACCACCTTGACGAACCCGTCCTGCTCGGCGAGCGCGAGCGCCTTGCCGGACGCCGCCAGCGGGAACCTGCCGACCCTCACGTCGTGGCCCGCCTCCCTGGCCTGCGCCTCGGTCAGGCCGAAGCTCGCGACCTGCGGGCGGCAGTACACCGCCCTGGGCATCAGCCCGTAGTCCAGGGGGCGCGTCTCGCGGCCCGCGATGCCCTCGACCGCCGTGACCGCCTGGGCGGAGGCGACGTGCGCCAGCGGCATCCTGCCCGTCACGTCGCCTATCGCGTGCACGCCGGGCACGTTGGTGGCCATCCGGTCGTCGACAGGTATGAAGCCGCGCTCGGTCCTCACCCCCGCCTCCTCGAGGCCTATGCCCTCGGTGTTGCCGGTCACCCCGACCGCGACGAGCACCCGGTCGCACTCGATCGCCGACTCGGACTTCCCGTCCGACACCGCGACCGACGCCCCGCCGGGCCCCGCGCTCACCCCGAGCACACGGGACCCGGTCATCACGGCGATCCCCATCCTCCTGAACGAGCGGGCCAGCTGGTCGCCGACGTCGGCGTCCTCCTGGGGAACGAGCCTGGGCATCAGCTCCACGAGCGTCACCTCGGAGCCGTAGGACCTGTAGAGGTAGGCGAACTCGGCGCCGGTCGCCCCTCCGCCGACGATCACCACCCTGGGCGGGGCCTCCCGCAGCTCGAGCGCCTGGCGGCTGGTGATCACCGTCTCCCCGTCGACCGGCAGCGCGGGGAGATCGACCTGGCGCGCCCCGGTCGCGACGATGACGGCCGACGCTGGGAGGGTGCGGGCGCTCTCGCCGCTCACCGAGACGGCCCGCGGCCCGGAGAGGGCGCCGGCGCCCCGCACCACGTCGACTCCCCCCCTCTGCAGGAGGTGTCCGATGCCCCTGGTGAGGCGGCCGACGACCTGGCGGCTGCGGTCCACCGCCGCCCCGAAGTCGGCGCTCAGGCCGTCGACGTGGATCCCGAAGCGCTCGGCCTCGCGGAAGAGGCTGAGCACCTCGGCGTTGCGCAGGAGGGACTTGCTGGGGATGCACCCCCAGTTGAGGCAGAGGCCACCGAGCTCGGCCCGCTCGACCAGGGCGGTCCTCATTCCGAGCTGCGCGGCCCTGAGGGCTGCGACGTAGCCGCCCGGGCCGCTGCCAAGGATCACGAGGTCGTAACTCGAGCCGCTTTGAACCAAACATCACCTCGGCCGCACGGAGTCGGCTGGCGTGGTGATTGTAACACCGGTCCGCCGCACGCCCCCGGCCCCGCCGCCCCGCGCCCGGGCGGCGGACCGAGACCCGGGGTTAGACGCGGCGCGGGACTTTGGCTAAGATTCGTGCCGCAGCCAATCCGATGGGAACGGTGAGCATTGAGCACGGCCCCGAGACAGCACAGCCAGAGCCGCGCCCCCGGCTCGATCACCGACGTTGCGGGCATCCGCGTCGGCCACTTCACCGACCTCGAGGCGGCCACCGGCTGCACGGTGGTCCTGTGCGAGGGCGGCGCCGCGGCGGGCGTCGACGTCCGGGGCGCGTCGCCCGGCACCCGCGAGACCGACCTGCTGCGGCCCACTTGCGCCGTCGAGCGCGTGCAGGCGGTCCTGCTCGGCGGCGGGAGCGCCTTCGGCCTGGGCGCCGCCCAGGGCGTGGTCGACCACCTGGCGCGGCGCGGAATCGGCCACGAGGCCGCGGGCGCGCTCGTGCCGATAGTCCCGGCTGCGATCCTCTTCGACCTGGCCTTGGGGTCCGCCGCCGCGCCCGGACCGGAGCAGGCCCGCAGGGCCTGCGAGGCCGCGTCGGCGGAACGGCCCGCCGAGGGCACGGCGGGCGCCGGCACCGGCGCCACCGTGGCCAAGGTGCTGGGGCCCGGCCGGGCGGTGAAGGGCGGCGTGGGCACGGCGGCGATGCGCACGGGGGACGGCGCGGCCGTCGGCGCGCTGGTGGCCACCAACGCGGTCGGCGGGGTCTACGATCCCTGGACCGGGCGGCCGATCGCCGGGCCGCAGACGCCGGAAGGCTCGATGGAGTGCGCCGAGCGGGCCGTCCTCTCGCCCGAGTGGGCGCCGCCCCACCGCGCGGCGGGCGCCAGCACCACCATCGGCGTGGTCGCGACCGACGCGCCCCTCTCGGCGGCGCAGGCGTCGCGGCTGGCGTCGGCGGCCCACGACGGGCTGGCCCTGGCGGTGCGCCCGGCCCATACTGTCCACGACGGCGACACGTTCTTCGCCCTGGCGACCGGTGCGGACGCCGGGGGCGTCGAGCCGGCGCGCCTGGACGCCATAGCGGCCGCCGCGGCCGTGTGCGTGGCCGAGGCGATCGCGAGGTCGGTGCTGACGGCGACCGGCCTCGCGGGCGTGCCGGCGCTGGGAGATCCGGGCGGCCCGGGGGAGGTGCGGACCGATGGCATGGGATAGGAGCTCGAGGATCGCGTTCGTGGGCTCGGGCGCGGTGGGCAAGACCCTCGCGGTCGCGCTCTCGCGGGCCGGCCGCCCCGTCGTGGCGGCCGCCAGCCGCACGTTCGCGTCGGCCGAGGACCTGGCGGCCCGAGTAGAGGGCTGCGAGGCGCTCGGGAGCGCGCAGGAGGCCGCGGACCGGGCCGACTTCGTGCTGATCACCACCTTCGACGGGGCGATCGGTCCGGTCGCCGAGTCGATCCGCTGGCGCCCCGGCCAGGGCGTCGCGCACTGCTCGGGGGCGACCTCGCTCGACGTGCTGGCCGCCCCGGCGGCCCAGGGCGCGGGGATCGGCTCCCTGCACCCGCTGCAGGCCTTCGCCTCCGTGGAGATGGCGCTCTCCGCCCTGCCCGGCTCGACCTTCGGAATCGAGGGCGAGGGCGACGTGCGCGACTACCTGACCGCCCTCGCGCTGGACCTGGGCGGACGGCCGATCGCGCTGCGCTCGGAGGACAAGCCCCTGTACCACGCCTCGGTGGTCGCCATCGGTGGGGTGCTGATGGGCCAGGCGGCGGTGATCGCGCAGATATGGGAGGACCGGTTCGGCACGCCGCGCAACGAGGCCAACGCCTCGCTGATGCCGATCATGAGGGGCGTCGCGGACGTCCTGGAGCAGAGCGGCTTTCCGGACGGCATCGCAGGGCCCTACGTCCGCGGGGACGTGGGCACCGTGAGAAAGCACCTCGATGCGATGAGGAGCGTCGGGACCGAGGCGCTGCAGATGTACGCGACCGCGGCCCTGGCCGGGCTGCCGTTCGCGGTGGAGAAGGGGGTCGCGGACCCCGGGGACGCCGCCGAGATCGAGCGGCTGCTCAAGGGCTACATCGCCGACAACCCAATAGCATAGGGACCCCCGCGGGGCCGTCCCCGCGGGGCGATGCGCAGGCCCTCACTCGGGCTGGATGGAGGAGGTACCGGATGCGCACAACCATACGCCGGCTGGCGGACATGAAGAGCCGCGGCGAGCCGATCGGGATGATCACCGCCTACGACTACACGTCCGCCCGCATCGTCGACTCGCTGGGCTTCCCCGCCGTCCTGGTCGGGGACTCGATGAGCCAGGTCATGCTCGGCTACGACGACACCGTCCCGCTGACCATGGAGGAGTCGCTCCACCACGCGCGGGCCGTCGTCCGGGGCACCTCCAGCTCCCACGTCGTCGCCGACATGCCGTTCCTGAGCTACGCCGCGGAGTGGCCCGAGGCGGTCCGCAACGCCGGCCGGTTCCTCAAGGAGGCCGGCACCCAGAGCGTGAAGGTCGAGGGCGGCCGCCGCCTCGCGCGGGCGGTCGGGCGGATGGTGGCGGCCGGGATCCCGGTCATGGGCCACCTGGGCCTGACCCCGCAGTCGGTGAACCAGCTCGGCGGCTACAGGGTGCAGGCCACGACCGCCGCGGAGGCGCGCGGGCTGCTCGAAGACGCCCTGGCCCTCCAGGAGGCGGGGGCGTACGCGATCGTCCTCGAGCTCGTGCCCGCAGAGGTGGCCCGCGAGGTCACGGCCAGGCTCGACATACCGACCATCGGCATCGGGGCCGGACCCCACTGCGACGGGCAGATCCAGGTCCTGCACGACGTGCTGGGCCTGTTCGAGGTCTTCGTGCCGAGGCACACGCGCCGCTACGCGTCCATGGCCGACGACATGCGCTCCGCCCTGGGCCGCTACCTCGAGGACGTGCGGGCCGGTACCTTCCCCGGCGAGGCGGAGACCTACCACGCCGACGAGTCGGTGGCGGAGGCGATGGCGCCCGACCGGGGGCCCTCCGGTCCTTGAGGGTCGCGCGCACCGCAGCGGAGGTCCGCGCCGCGCTCGCCGGGGCCGGCCGGCCGGTGGGCCTCGTGCCCACGATGGGGGCGCTGCACGCCGGGCACGCCGCGCTGCTGCGGGCGGCGCGGTCCGAGTGCGCGACGGTGGCTGCGTCGATCTTCGTCAACCCCGCCCAGTTCGGGCCCGGGGAGGACTACGACTCCTACCCGAGGGACACGGACGGCGACCTCGCCGCGATGGAGCGCGGGGGCGTCGACCTGGTGTTCGCCCCCGACGTGGCCGAGATGTACCCGGCCGGCTTCGACACGACGGTATCGGTCGGGGCGCTCTCTGCGCGCCTCGAGGGGGAGTCGCGCCCCGGCCACCTCGCCGGGGTGGCCACGGTGGTGTGCAAGCTGCTCTCCATCGCCCGGCCGGACAGGGCCTACTTCGGGCGCAAGGACGCACAGCAGCTGCTCGTCGTCCGGCGCATGGCCGGGGACCTGGGGCTGGGGGCCGAGATCGTCGCGGTCCCGACGGTAAGGGAGCCGGACGGCCTGGCGGCCAGCAGCCGCAACGCGCGCCTGGGCCCGGGCGAGCGGGCCGCCGCGCTGGGGCTGCGCGCGGCCCTGCGAGCGGCGGGTGAGGCGCTCGGTCGAGGGACCAGGGACGCGGGCGCGCTGCGGGAGGCGATGCGCCGCGAGATGGAGGCGACGGGGGCCGCCGTGGACTACGTGTCGGTGGCGGACCCCGAGACGCTGCGGGAGCTGGAGCGGGTGGACGGCCCGGCCCTGGCGCTGGTGGCGGGCTACGCGGGCGGGACGCGGCTGATCGACAACGAGCGGCTGGGCGGCGTAGGATGCGGGCCATGACCCCGCCCGACCGCGCCGCCGCACGAGCCCCGTGAGGTCCGTGAGGTCCGTGAGGTCCGTAGCGATCGCCGGGGCGGCCGAGTCCGACCTGATCGGCAAGGTGCCGGGCAAGTCGTCCCTGCAGCACCACGCCGAGGCCGCGCACAACGCCCTGGCAGACGCCGGCATCGGGGTCGGCGAGGTGGACGGCGTGCTCACCGCCGGCTACTCGTCGATGGTGCTCGCCGAGTACCTGGGCATCACGCCGCGCTACACGGACGGGACGTACGTGGGGGGCTCGTCGTTCGTGATCCACCTCGCGCACGCCGCGGCGGCCGTGCGCGCCGGCTACTGCGAGGTCGCGCTGGTCACCCACGGCGAGGCGGGCAGGAGCAGGACCTCGCGCGCCGCGCCCGACCCGGCGGAGCCGGGCCAGCAGTTCGAGGTCCCCTACGGGATAGTCAACGCCCCGGTCGCCTACGCGATGGCGGCGCGGCACTACATGCACGTGTACGGCGAGGAGCGCGCCCGGGGCGCCATGGCCGAGATAGCGGTGGCGACCCGCAAGTGGGCCCGGCTCAACCCCCGCGCCTACATGCAGGACCCCATGAGCTTCGACGACTACCACGGCTCGCGCTGGGTCTCGTGGCCGTTCCACCTGCTGGACTGCTGCATCGTCACCGACGCCGGCGGCGCCTACGTCGTCGTCTCGGCCGAGCGCGCCCGCGACCTGAGGAAGAGGCCGGTGTGGCTGCTCGGGGCGGCCGAGGGACACGACCACGCGATCATCAGCCAGATGGCCGACCCCACAGCGCCGATCTCCCGCGAGACCGGGCCCCGGGCCCTGGCGCGGGCCGGGGTGTCGCACTCGGACATAGGCCTTGCGATGATCTACGACTCGTTCACCTACACGGTGCTGGTCACGCTCGAGGCGCTGGGCTTTTGCGCGCCGGGCGAGGGGGCCGACTTCGTCGCCGGCCAGCGCACCGCCCCGGGGGGCGACTTCCCGATGAACACGTCGGGGGGCGGGCTCTCTTACACGCACTCGGGGATGTACGGCATGTTCCTGGTGATAGAGGCGGTGCGCCAGCTGCGGGGCGAGGCGGGGGACAGGCAGCTCGAGGAGCCGGGGATCGCGCTGGTGAACGGCACCGGCGGGTACCTGTCCTCGACCGGCACGGCGATCCTGGCGGCGGACTGAGATGGGCGGCCCCGGCCTTCCCCTGCCGTCGCCCCAGGGCGAGTCGCGCTTCTACTGGGACGGCGCGCGAAGGCGCGAGCTGTGGCTGCGGCGCTGCCGGGGGTGCGGCGAGGCCTACTTCTACCCGCGGGACATCTCCCCGTGCTGCTTCTCGCGCGACACCGAGTGGATGCGGGCGAGCGGGCGGGCGACGCTCTTCACCTTCACCATCGTGCACCGCTCGCCCCACCCGGCCTTCCAGGAAATGGCGCCCTTCGTCGTCGCGATCGTCGAGCTTGAGGAGGGGCCGCTGATGGCGACCAACATAGTCGGGCTGGGCGCGGAGCCAGACCCCGCCGACCTCCGGGTAGGGATGGACCTCGAGGTCGCCTTCGAGGACGTCTCTGAGGAGGTGACGCTGCCGCGCTTCAGGCCGGCGTAGGCGGCGCCACCAGCTCCGCGATGGCCCGCACCACCCGGTCCGGGCGCCCCGTGCGGTCCGGGGGAAGGCCCACGCCCTCCCAGTCGACCCAGATCCCCCGCAGCCCCAGCCTCATCGGGGCCAGCACGTCCAGCTCCAGGCTGTCCCCGGCCATCCAGGCCCGCTCGGGCGCCGCGCCGAGGCTGCTCAGCGCGTGGGAGTAGGCCCTGGGATCGGGCTTTCCGAAGCCGACCGCGCCCTCGATCTGGACGTGGTCCACCAGGTCCCTGAGGCCCAGGATATCGACCTTGGCGGCCTGGGTGTCGGCGCTGCCGTTGGTCACCAGCCCCAGCATCACCCCGCGCGACCTGAGGGCGCGCAGCGTCTCGAGCGCGCCGGGGAAAGGCCTGCACGCGCTCCACCGCACGTCGTTCCAGGCCTCCGCCATCTCCTCGACCAGCCCCGGGACCGGGTCGATGCCCGCGATGCCCAGCCCTCCCCTCACCGTCTGGCGCAGGGCCTCGGCCGGGTCGAGGCGGCCGACCCGGTTTCGCTCGGCGTCCGTCCAGAACCACATCCGGTACTCGTGGATCGCGGCCCTGAGCCTGTCCGGGGATACGCTGTGGCCCATCTCGGCCAGCGCCGGGGCGAAGCGGTCCGTCACCGCGGCCCATGCCTCGCCGGAGCCCTCCGAGGTGGCCAGGATCGTGTCGTCCAGGTCGAAGAGCACCGCCTCGGGAAGCCCGTCCGGCCCGTCCCGCGCCGGCGCCCCCTCAGCCATCGCCCCCGGGGGGCTCGCAGGGCAGGATCCTGCGGATCACCTCGAAGGGGTAGATGCCGGTGTAGTGCCCGTCGCTCCACAGGAACTGGACGGCGTACCGGCCCACCAGCAGGTAGTCCTCGGCGCGGATGTCGGCCGGCACCGAGGCGGGGTCGAGGAGCTTCCTCTTGGTCCACTCCTCCACGCACTCGGCGCAGCCGCAGTTGAGGCGGAGCTCCCTCGCCGGGTAGCGGCAGCGCTGCCCGTCGCTCCACTCGATGGTCACGCCGTCCTCCGTGAGGAGGATGCGGCTCGCCCCTATGTCGCCAGTATCCATGCCTTCCGCCGCCGCGCCCGCGGCGCGGCAGGCCCATCTTATCGCGGGCGGGCCACGCGGCGCAGGCGGGCGCCGCCGCGCGCGGTTGCTTGTGGGCCCCCTAGAGGCAGGACATCCTAGCCTCAGGGACAAGCGCTCCGGGTGCCCAGCGCCAAGCTCGGTCCCAAGCGGGTCGAGCATGGGGATCGATATCCGCTAGAATGGCCGCCAGGGCTATACATGGACTAACCCTGCTCCCGCCAATGTGGCCTCATCTTCCTACTCCACGTTATCCTTCCAACATCTGCTGCAATGTCCCCTTTGACGCTCCGTCCCCTCAAATTCCAATCACCGTGTGCGGCACATCGATATCGATACTGACCGTGGCCTGCACCTCTCCACAGGAGTCTTACGATTAGCCACGGATACGCGTCGCGTGTAGCGGCATTCATAGCAACTGATGAGGACAAACTGATTGGCAGTTTGATTGACAGTGTCAGTGGCCTTGGCTTCTCCAATCATAGAACTTCTCAGATTCAGGCTTGGAGGTCCGCGATTCAAGTGCTTAAGGGGCAATTGTCGCTCCCGACATTCCTAGACTGGTTCATCATCTTGGAATATGAGATACCGCGCCGCTCACGTAGGCCGGACGTAATTCTTCTGCACGGCACAACAGTCTTTGTTGTCGAATTTAAGGTCGGCGCTACGCAGCACGATCCGTCCTCGCGCTGGCAAGCCGAGTCTTATGCTTGCGACATTCGCGATTTTCATGAGGAATCCGCCGGGCGCCGTATCGTACCAGTTCTATGTGCAACCGACGCCAACAGTGACCCGCCTATGCAAGCCTCCTTAAGCACTTCCGATACAGGCGTTGCTGACCTTGTCAAATGCAACGGCTCCACCCTAAGCTCATGGCTATTGCGATCGGCCAAGAACACTTCTTCACACACCGCTGACCCTATCATTCCAGAGTCGTGGCTGAATTCCGCCTACCGCCCTACTCCGACAATCATTGAAGCCGCACGGCTGCTATACGACGGGCACGATGTACGGGAGTTGCTACATCGCTATTCGCGAAATCTAGATCAAACAGCGGGCATGGTTGTGGACCAAATCCGCACCGCGCGCCATCATCGACGACGGGTCATCTGTTTTATAACCGGAGTTCCCGGCGCGGGCAAGACGCTCACAGGACTAAACGTCGTCCACAGTCCCAGCCTGCAGGGGTCGAATTCCCCCGCAGGCATTTTCCTATCTGGGAATGCGCCGCTCGTGAAAGTCATCCGGGAAGCTCTCGTAATGAGTCAAGTCGCAAAGGGTCGTCCGGCACAGGAATCTCGCGTGAAGCCAACA
>CAXXTI010000002.1:0-56690 GCA_963664125.2 Dehalococcoidia bacterium
GGTACGAGGCGAGCCCCCCAGCGTCTGCGCGCACCACCAGGGCGTACACGTCGGCCGCCATCGTCTGGGCGCACGCCCCGTCGGGCAGGGCGCCGTCGCGGACGTTGAGCTCGGTCAGCGAGGCGATGACCCGGGGCGAGGCCGGGCCGACGAGGCGCATGCCGGCGTGCGAGCCGGTGACGTCGAAGACCGCCGCCTCTCCCCCCATCCCGCCGAGCGCGTCGGCCAGGGCGCCGGCGCTGCCGGGCGGGCCGGTGATCCAGGCCTCGTCCGGCGCCAGCCGCGCGGCCTCCACCCGCACTCCCGCCCCGCCCGCGGGCACCTCGAGGGGGGCGGTCGCGCCGACGGGCGGCTCTGCGCCCAGGGCGGCCCAGCACGGCCCCGGTCCCCGGTCCCTGGACGCGTATCTTGGCCAGGTGGCCCTGCTCGGCCATGCCCGCCGCGGCGCGGGCGGCCGTGGCCTCTGCGCCCGCGCCGCGGAACGAGAGCGGCACGCTCCAGCCGCCGCGCTCGCCCATCCGCGCGCCCCCGGCGACCAGCTCGTGGTGCGCGCAGGTCATCGCCGCCGGCGCCCGGTCGGCGCTCATCCCCTCAGCCTGCTGCCGGCGGGGTCGTACAGCGGCCCGAGCCGTATCCGGGCCGGCCACAGGTCCCCCTCGACCAGGATGCGCACGGACGCCCCGTCGCTGGCCAGGCGGCGCGGGACCATGGCCAGCCCGAAGGGCAGCCCCTCGGTCGGGCTGCGCCGCCCGCTGGTCACCCTTCCGACGGGCGAGCCGTCCTCGACCACGGGAGCGCCGTCCGGGGGCACCGGGCTCTCGGGGTCCATGGCGAAGCCGACCACGCGGTGGCGCGGCCCGCGCCTGGCGACCGAGGCGAGGCCGCCGCGGCCGACGAAGTCCTCCTTGGAGAAGCGGACCGCCCAGTCCATGCCCAGCTCCAGCGGCGTCGTCACCGAGTCCGTGTCCTGGTTGACGATCACGTGCCCCTTCTCCAGGCGCAGGATGCGCTGGGCCTCGAGGCCGAACGGCGCGATGCCGTGCGGCCGCCCCGCCTCCGCGAGCCGCCCCCACACGTGCTCCGCGTGCTCCGCGGGGAAGTGGATCTCCCACCCGGTCTCGCCGACGAAGCCGATGCGCAGCAGGATCGCCTCGACGCCCGCCACCCGGGCCCGCGCAGAGCGCATGTACCGGAACGCCCCGGGCGACAGGTCCGCGTCCGTGAGGCCGCCGAGCGTGGCGCGGGCCATGGGGCCGGCGACGTTGATGGCCGCGAGGCCGGCCGTCACGTCCGCCAGCTGCGCCGCCATGCCCGTCTGGGTCTCCATCCACCACCGGTACCACTGCTCGATCAGCTCGATGTTGCCCGTCGTCGTGGTCACCAGGTACCTGGCGTCCTCCAGGCGGGCGACGGTGCCGTCGTCGAGGGTGGTTCCGTCGTCCATGCACATGATCCCGTACCGGACCCGCCCCACCCGCAGGGTGGACATCATGTTCGAGTACAGGAAGTCCATCAGCCTCGGGGCCTCCGGGCCGCGCAGGTCGAGCTTGCCCAGGCTGCTTACGTCGATGACGCCGACGCGCCCGCGCACGGCGGCGGCCTCCTCGGCCGGGTCGCCGTAGCTGTGGGGCCGCAGCCAGCCGCCGGCGTCCACCATCCGCGCGCCCAGCGAGACGTGCAGGTGGTGCAGGGGCGTGCGCTTTACCGGCATGAAGCTGGGCCCCGCCAGCGCCCCGAGGGGCACGGGCAGCACGGGCGGGCGCAGGGTCGTGAGCCCCAGCTCCGGGACCGGGCTCCCCGTCGCCGCCGCGGCCAGCTCGGTGAGGTTGCGCGAGCACATCCCGCCCTGGCAGGGTCCCATGGTCGCGGTGGTGTAGCGCTTGAGCGTCTGGACGTCGCGGAAGCCCTCGGCGGCCGCGAGCCGCACGTCGGACCAGGTGACGTCCTCGCAGGGACAGACGAAGACCTTGCCGCCTCGGGCCGGCACCGCCGCCCGCGCGGGGTCCGCGGCCGCCCCGCCGGGGCCGGGCGCCGCCGCGGGCTCGCCGAGCGCGGCGGCCCGCCCGGCCCGCCTCCCCTCGGCGGCCGCCCGGGCGGGGTCCAGCGTTCCGGTCACGCCGCCGGCCAGGTGCACCCCGGCGGGCGGCGCGGTGGGCGCGAGCGCCCCGAGGGCCGGGCTCAGCGCCGTCGCGCACCCGGCCTGCATCGCCAGCTTGGCCGCCGGCTGGCGCCGCCCCGCCATGATCAGCAGGTCGCACCCGACGCTCCGCACCGCGCCGCCGGGCCCGGCGAACTCGACGCTCCGCACGCCGGCGGCGCCCCTGGCGCGGATCACGGCGGCGCCGTACTCGACCCGGCCGACCCCGGGCCCGCCCGGCCCCGCCGGTCCCGGGCGCGCGTCCAGCACGGCGGCGATCTCGACCCCGGCCCCGGCGAGCTCGGCCGCCGCCTCGTGGCCGGACCCGTCCTCGGTGGCGACCACGGCGCGGGCGCCGGCGAGCACGCCGTACATGCGCAGCAGCCGCAGGGCGCCGCTCGCGAGCATGACGCCGGGCAGGTCGTTTCCCGGGAACAGGAACGGCACCTCGTGAGCCCCCGTGGCGAGCACCACGGCGCCGGCCCGGATGAGCAGGACCTCGCGCCCGCACAGGACGGTCACCAGCATGCCAGGGTAGAAGCCGAACGCGGCCGCGTCGCTCAGGACCTCGACCCCGGGGACGGAGGACGCGGCGCGGGCGATGGCGCCGGCGCGCCGCGGGTCGCGTCCCGCCCCTAGGTGCGGCTGGTCGTCGGCCAGCACCACCTGCGCGCCCGCTTCGGCCGCCGCCGCGGCGGCGGCCGAGCCCGCGCCGCCGCCGCCCACGACGAGCACGCCGGCGTGCACCGAGCGGTGGGCGAAGCGCCCGGCGTCCGCGGAGCCGGGGTTGATGGTGCCGACGCCGGCCACCCTCCTGACCAGGGGCCTCGCCGCCTCCCACAGCCCCCTGGGCCTGTGCATGGTCTTGTAGTAGAAGCCCGCCGGCATCAGGGGCGAGGCCCGGTCCAGCGCGGACAGGGCGTCGAGCTCCACAGACGGCCAGGCGTTCTGGGAGCGCACGTCCATACCCGCCTCGGCCCGGGTCATGCACGCGCGGACGTTGGGGGTGCCGTCGACGTCGACCAGGCAGTTCGGGCAGCGCCCGGCCACGCACATCAGCCCGCGGCGCCTGTGGTACTTGAAGCTGCGGGAGATCGTCCTCGTCCCCGCCGCGGCCAGGGCCGAGCCGATCGTGTCCCCCTCGAACGCGGCCACGGGGCGCCCGTCCAGGGTGAAGTCGGCCCGGGCCCCGCGGTCGATCAGCTCGCCGGGCTGCGGGGAGGCCCTCACGGCGCCGCCTCCCGCCGGGGGGCCTGCGGGCCGTTGGGCCAGCGCGAGGAGGAGACGGCGTTCGTGACCGTGTCGCGCCGGGCGACCAGCCAGCGCCGGCACCCGAACTTGTGGTACCACCACTCGCTCTGCTCGCCGGCCGCGTTGGTGCGGGCGTAGAAGTAGGTCGCCCACTCCCGCTCGGTCGCCCCCGGGGCGGGGCGGCTGAGCCTCTCCCCGCCGAACCGGAACTCGACGACCGGCCTCTCCCCGCAGTTGGGGCAGGGGATCAGGAAGGACACGGCCCTAGAACATCGTCAGGTATCTGTCGATCTCCCACCGTGAGACCTGGGCGTGGTACTCGCTCCACTCGGCGGACTTGACCGCCTCGAACTCGTCGCAGATCGGCCCGAGCGCGCCCCTGACCACCTCGTCGGCCGCCAGCTCCGAGAGCGCCTCGGGCAGCGACTGCGGCAGCGTGCGGATGCCGCGCTCGGCGATCCGCTCGGGCCCGAGCTCGTACATGTTGTCGAAGTTGGGCTCGCCGGGGTCGAGCCGGCGCCTGACCCCGTCCATGCCGGCGGCCACGTAGGCGGCGAGCGCGAGGTAGGGGTTGCAGGCGGAGGAGACCGTGCGGTCCTCGAGGTGCCCGCGCCCGGCGGTGCGGATCATCTGGGTGCGGTTGTTGTCGCCGTAGGTGATGAAGACCGGGGTCCAGGTGTAGCCGGAGCGCGACCCGAACACGGCGCGGCCCGTCTGCAGGCGCTTGTAGCAGTTGACCGTCGGCGAGGTGACCGCGCACAGCGCGCGCGCGTGCTCGAGCACCCCCCCTATGAAGTGCAGGGCGGTCTCCGACAGGCCCAGGCCCCGGCCGTCCGCGTCGCCCTCGAACACGTTCGTCCCGTCGTCTGCGCGGGCGAGATGGAAGTGGACGTGGCCGCCGTTGCCGGTGCGGTCGGCGAAGGGCTTGGGCATGTGGGTGGCCACCGCGCCGTGCCTCCTGGCGATCCGGCTGGTCATCATCTTGAAGAAGGTGTAGCGGTCCGCCGTCACCAGCGCGTCGTCGTAGCCGAAGTTGAGCTCGTACTGGCCGTTGGCGTCCTCGTGGTCGGCCTGGTAGGCGTCCCACCCGAGCGAGTTGACCGCCGCCATCAGCTCGGAGAGGTAGCCGAAGACGTTGGATATCCCCTTGAAGTCGTAGCAGGGCTTGGTGAGCGTGTCGACGCCGTCCGGGTCGAAGACCGCTATCGAGCCGTCCTCGCCCCGCGTGACCAGGAAGTGCTCGGGCTCCATGCCGACGTTGAAGACGTAGCCCTCCTCGCGCAGCTCGCCGAGCACGCGCCGCATGTTCTGGCGCGGGCAGTGCGGGTGCGGCTCGCCGTCGACGTACAGGTCGGAGGCGAAGCGCGCCACCCCCGGGCTCCAGGGCAGGGGCGTGTAGGTGCCGGCGTCGATGCGCGCGAGCATGTCGTGGGAGTGCGGTCCCTGCCCCATCCCGTCGAGCGCCGCCCCGGCGAACCCCGCGCCCTCGTCAATCACGTCGTCGAGGTGGGCGGCGGGCACCATCTTTACCTTGGCCGCCCCGTGGATGTCGACGAACTGGACCAGGACGAGCTCGATCCCGTCCTCTCGCATGCGCTGGCGCAGCGCCTCCCTCGCCTCGGTGCTCGAACCTGCCACTGCCTCCTCCTTCGTCCTCGCCTATCCGCCCCGGCCGAGGGGCGGCCTGCGCCGCGCTGCGCCGCCGGCCCCGGAGAGCCGCTCCGCGGCGTGAATTACCCTGCCGTCCATGTAGCGCGGGCCGACAAGCTGCACCCCGATCGGCAGCCCGCCCGAGCCGAACGCGAAGGGCGCCGATATCGCCGGCGAGCCGGTCACGTCGTAGACCGCGGTGCACATCAGCGCGGTCCGCCCGGGCGTCATCCGCCCGTCCACCGCCAGCTCCGCCGAGTCGTGGGGCGGGGCCTCGACCGCGGCGGCCGGGCAAACCAGCAGGTCGAACTCCCGGAAGAATTCCATGAACCCCGCCCGCAGCGCCTCCCTGGCGGCGAGCGCCGCTGCGTGCTGCGCCCCCGTCGGGCGCGGCAGCGCCATGCGCCGGCGCATCGAGACGGCCAGGTCGTCCTCCCGTCCCTCGATCAGCGGCGCGAGGTCGGGCAGCGCCTCGGCGGACGCTATCGCGCCGGAGACGCCGAGCGAGTCGACGTCCCGCATGAACGCGAGCCCGACCTCCTCGACCCGGCAGCCCAGGTCCTCCATGGCCCGGGCCGCGGCGCGCACGGCGGCCTGCACCTCGGCGGCCACCGGGGAGACGGGGCCCTCGGCGTAGAAGCCGACGCGCAGCGGGCCGAGGGGCCGGTCGAGGTCCCCCGCGTCGGTCGGGGGGGCGGGCACGGCGTAGTGGTCCCGCCCGTCGGGCCCCTCGATGACCGCCATCGCCAGGGCGATGTCCCGGGCCGAGCGGGCCATCGGCCCGACGTGGGTGTGGGCCAGCAGCGTGGACGGGACGTGGCCGGTCATCGGCACGCGCCCGTGGGTGGGCTTGAGGCCGAACAGGTTGCAGTACGAGGCCGGGACGCGGATCGAGCCGCCGGAGTCGGAGCCGATGCCCAGCGGGGACATGCCCGCCGCGATCGCCGCCGCCTCGCCCCCGCTGGAGCCCCCCGGGGTGCGGTCGGCGCTCCAGGGGTTGTTGGTGCGGCCGAAGACCCGGTTGTCGGTCTCCCACCACAGGGTGAACTCGGGCGTGTTGGTCTTGCCGACGAGCACGCCGCCCGCGGCCCGGAGGCGCTCGACGACGGGGGCGTCGCGCCCGGCCGGCCTGCGGTGGGTCAGGAGCGAGCCGCTGGTGGTCGGCAGGCCGGCCACATCGATGCTGTCCTTGATCGTGAAGGGCACGCCGTGCAGCGGGCCCAGCTCCTCCCCGTCCAGCACCGAGCGCTCGGCGCGCCGGGCGCCCTCCAGTGCGTCCGGGGCGGCGGCGACCACGGCGTTGAGGGGGCCGTTGAGCTCCTCGATGCGGTCCAGGTGCGCCCGGACCAGCTCGACGGGCGAGATCTCGCGGGCCGCGACCAGCGCGGCCATGGCCGCGGCGTCGAGGTCGGTCAGGGGGCCGTTCACGCGCCTGGGCGCCGGCGCCGCCTGGGCGCTGGGTGGGGACGGACGGTCACGGCTGAATCACTGTCTATAGTGGCTGGGGGCCCGGCGCCCACAAGATATTGCGCGCGATTCTACACCCGGCCCGATGGCTGCGCAACAGCCCGCGCGCACGTCCGCCCGGAGCCGGGAGGTCCGGCCGGGGGCGTCGGGCGGGCCCGGGGGGCGGTCCGGTTGGGGTTGACACTGCGGGCCGGCGCTGTGTAAGGTTCCGCCACGCCGACGGCACCGCAGTGGTGCTCTCGCCGTTCGCTCATGCTCGCTCTTCAGGGCGCTCCGACTAGCCTGCAATTGGGAGGTTGAGGTGCAAAGGTATCTAATCCAGCGCCTGATCGCCTCGATACCCGTTCTGTTCATACTGGCGGTGATCATCTTCGCCGTTCTCAGGGTGTCGGGGGGCGATCCGGCCGCCATCATCGCCGGCAAGGACGCGCCCCAGTGGCAGATCGAGGCCATCCGCAAGGACCTCGGCCTAGACAAGCCCGTCATCACCCAGCTGGGCATCTACCTCAAGGACATCCTCTCCGGCGATCTCGGCAAGTCCATCAACTCCAAGATCCCGGTCATCCGCCTGATCGAGCAGCGCGTCGTCCCGACCATCTCGATCGCGATAATGACGGAGCTGTTAACCCTCCCCGTGTCGATACCACTCGGGGTGCTGGCGGCCTGGAAGGCCAACACGTGGGTCGACCGGTCCATAATGGTGTTCAGCTCCCTGGGCTTCTCGATACCGATCTTCTTCCTCGGCTTCCTGCTGATCAAGGCGTTCGCCCTGGAGCTGCCGTGGTTCCCGGCTGCGGGATACGTGCCTCCAGAGGAGCACTTCGGGCGCTTCCTCCACAGGCTGATCCTGCCCAGCCTCGCCACGGCGATCATCTTCTGGGCCTTCCTGGTCAGGATGACCCGCGCGACGATGATCGAGGTGCTGCGCGAGGACTACATCCGCACGGCGCGGGCCAAGGGCCTGGCCGAGCCCAGCGTGCTCATCCGGCACGCGCTCAAGAACGCCGCGCTCCCGATCGTGACGGTCGTGGGCTGGGGCATCGCCGAGCTGTTCGCGGGCATCGTGGTCACCGAGCAGGTCTTCGCGGTCCCGGGCATCGGCCGGCTGATCGTCGACTCGATCGTCCGCCGCGACTACCCGGTCATCCAGGGGGCGATGCTGATAGTGGCGGTCCTGCAGGTCGTGGTGAACCTGCTCACAGACCTGTCGTACGCGCTGTTCGACCCGAGGATTAAGTACTAATGCAGCAGGACATCCAGACCACCGAGACCACCTACGCGCCGGCGCCGCCGTCGGTGCAGGAGAGGCTGACCGGCCTGTGGGAGGCCGCCGTCGCCAAGTACAGATGGACCTGGCGGCGCCACCCGATGTTCATCGTCGGCCTGATCGTGCTGGTGATCATGGGGCTGCTGGCCATCCTGGCCCCCGTGCTGGGCACGGTCGATCCGACCGCGGTCGACCCGCCCAACCGGCTCAAGGAGCCGGGTGGCGAGTACTGGTTCGGCACCGACTTCGTCGGTCGCGACGTCTACTCGCGCGTCATATACGGGGCCCGCATCTCGCTGGCCGTCGGCTTCGCCGTCGGCGCGCTCACGGCCCTTAGCGCGGCCATCCTCGGCCTGATCGCCGGGTACTTCAACCTGGTCGACCTGGTGCTGATGAGGATCATGGACGCGATCATGTCCATTCCGAACATCCTGCTGGCGATCGCGCTCGTGTCGATCGTCGGCGGCAACGTGGCCATCGTGATCTTCGCGATATGGTTCGTCGTGTTCCCACGTGCCGTTAGGGTCGTGCGCTCCTCTGTGCTCAGCCTCCGCGAGGAGGTGTACGTCGAGGCCGCGCGCGCCATAGGAGCCAAGACCCCGCGCATCCTCTTCAGGCACGTGTTCCCGGGCACGATCGCACCGCTCATGGTCACCGGCACGCTGATCGTGGCAGGCGCCATCCTGACCGAGGCCATCCTGAGCTTCCTCGGCGCCGGCATCGACCCCGAGACCCCGGCCTGGGGCTCGATGATGGCCGACGGCCGCAGGACCATCTCGCAGGCGCTGTGGGTGGTGGGCATCCCCGGCGGCTTCCTGACCGTCACGGTGCTGGCGATCAACGTCATGGGGGACAACCTCAGGGACATGCTCGATCCGAAGCTGTCCCGCTCGGAGGGCTGACCCCGGCTCCGCTCCCGACCCAAGGGGCCCGGGCGGACCGCCCGGGCCCCTCCTCGTTGGGGCCCCGGCCGGCCCCGCTCGCATACACTCCCTGACATGGCACCCGGGCGATGCCTCCCCACCAAGGTCGCAGCGGCGCTGGCCGCGCTCGCGGCCTGCGCGGCGCTGGCCGGCTGCGGCGGGCCCGGGGCGCCCGCCCCGGCGCCGACGGTGCCTCCCTTGGAGATCGACGAGGCGCCGCGCGTCGTGTGCGTGCAGGGGGTGTGCGTCGACGCGGAGACCGGCGAGCGGGTTGAGGGCGGCTACGACGACCGTATCGACTCGTCGGTCGTCGGAGAGGACAGAAGGAGCCCGGACGGCCCGGAGGTAGTGCGCGGCGAGCCGATCCGCTCGGCGCCCGACGCCGCGCCGGGCGGCGGCGGCGACGCGGTGACGCCGTTCACCAACATCGCCGAGGAGGCGATGGGTGAGGACTGGCGCATCTGGAACGACCGCCCGGGCGTCGCGGTCTTCGACTTCGACCGCGACGGCGACCTGGACTTCTACGTAACTGCCGCCGGCGGGTGGGCCAACATGCTGTTCCGAAACGACGGCGACGGGGCGTTCACCGACGTCGCCGAGGAGGCCGGGGTCGCGGCCAAGGACAGCCACAGCACCGGTGTCGCTGCCTGCGACCTGGACAACGACGGATTCCAGGACCTGTACGTAGGGGCGTGGGGCGACCCGGCCGACGACCTCGACTTTCGGTCGTACGGGCCCGGGGACGGCATCGCCGACTCCCTGTTCCGCAACGACGGCGACGGGACCTTCACCGACATAACCGAGGCCGCGTTCGGGGACGGGGTGAACATGCGCTCTGCGATCGCCGTCGCCTGCGCCGACGTCAACCTGGACGGCCACCTGGACATCTTCGTCGGGAACTTGATGGCCCACGACTTCCGCGACTTCGCCTCGGGCAACCACCCGGGCCACTACGACGCGCTGTACCTGAGCGGTGGGGACATGACCTTCACGGAGATCGCGGAGGAGGCGGGCGTGAGGGGCACCGAGATAGTGATGCGGGACCCGACGGGCAAGCCCATCAAGTTCGAGGACCCTGAGACCGGGGTGTGGTACGAGGGATGGGACCCGACCTGGCTCGACGACGCGGGCAACGTGATCGGCGATCCGACCTCGCAGACGCACGGGGCGATGTTCTTCGACATCGACGACGACGGCGACCCGGACCTGCTCTTGGCAAGCGACGGCGACCGCTTCAAGATGCTGCGCAACGACTCGGGCCCCGAGGGGGTGCGCTTCACCGAGATCTCGCACGCCGCCGGGATCGACCGCGTGGGGGCGTGGATGGGCTTTGCGATCGGGGACATCGACCTCGACGGCGACCTCGACGTGTTCGTCACCAACATCGGCTTCCACCCGAGCACCCGGCCCCCGATGCGAGGCCCGAGCGGTTCGTGCGAGTACCACCAGCGCTTCAGCTGGGGGACGTGCCTGCACTACCTGCTGCGCAACGACGGCACCGCCGAGGTCGAGGGCGTTGGCACGGTCCCCCTCTTCCACGACGTCGCCCCCTCGACCCGCGTCATACCCAGCCCGTACATGCCCCCGGACTCGCTCGACCCGGCCAGGATAGATCCGCTCCAGCCCGTCCCGACCGGCCTCGCCGCCTACGACTTCGGGTTCGGCACGACGTTCTTCGACTTCGACAACGACGGCGATCAGGACCTGTACTGGCTGGGATCGACCGTCGCCTCCGGGCAGGGGCCGGGCGGCGACGCCTTCCCGGGCGCGGGCCGCCTGCTGCGCGGCGACGGCGCCGGCGGGTTCGAGGACGTGACGGTCCGCGCCCGCGTCATAGACGTGCTCGGCGTGCAGTACGATGGCATCGACGACCCGGACTCGATATTCACGATGAGGAGCAGGAAGATCTCACCCCGCTTCCACGAGAACGGCAAGGGCCTTGCGCACGGCGACCTCAACGGCGACGGGTACGTCGACCTGATCGCGACCAACAGCAGCGGTCCGATCTGGGAGGGGCGCGAGAGCACGATCACCCAGGTGCCCGGCCCGGCCTTCATCTGGATCAACGGGGGCGGGACCAACCGCTGGGTGACGCTGCGCCTCAGGGGCCGCATGGCGATCGACGGCACCGGCAGCAACGCCGACGCCGTCGGCGCCAGGGTCTACCTGCGGGCCGAGGGCGCAGATGCGGTCCAGGTACAGGAGGTGAGGGCGGGCTCGAGCTACCTGTCGATGGACAGCATCGAGCTCGAGTTCGGCCTCGGGGGCGCCGAGTCGGTCGAGGAGGTGGTGATCTACTGGCCGAGCGGCGTCGTGCAGACCGTCACCGGCCTTGAGCCGGGCACGGTGCATGAGATCGTGGAGCCGGCGCGTTGAGGGTCGGGCTGATCGGCTGCGGCGACCACGGCGCCGGCCGCCTCTCTGCAGCGCTCGCGTCGCTGCCGGACATCGAGCTCGCCGCCTGCGCCGACGTAAGCGAGGTGGCCGGTGCCGCGGCGGCCGCGCGGTGGGGGTACGGGGCCGCCTACACCGACCACCGGCGGATGCTCGAGAGGGAGCGCCTCGACGCCGCGGTCGTGTCCGTCCCGCACCACCTGCTCGCCGCTGCCTCGATCGACGCGCTCGATGCGGGCGCCGCCCTGTTCGTCGAAAAGCCTGCCGGCGTCGACGCAGCGGACGCAGCGCGCGTGCGCGACGTCGCCGAGAGGGCGGGGCTCAGCGCCATGGTCGGGTACTGCATTCGCTACAACCCGGCCCGCGCCCGCGCGAGGGAGCTGGTCGCCTCCGGCGCCGTGGGCGAGGTCGTCCAGGCGATGGCCTGCAAGTCGGCGACCGAGCTCGCCCACTGGAACGCGCGCATGGAGTTCGGGGGAGGTCAGCTGCGCTGGCACGGGGTCCACGTCGTGGACCAGGTCCTTTGGTTCCTGGGGGCGCGGGCGGTGAGCGTGCATGCTGAGGCCAACTGGCACCCGGAGACGGGCGCCGACCGCGACGCGGCCCTCACGATCGCCTTCGAGGGGGGCGAGACGGCCAGCGTCGCGGTCTCGGCGCGCCTCGCGCGCCCGTTCGACTTCATCGAGGTCTTCGGGACCCGCGGGCGGATAAGGTCCGAGTGGCCCTCGGAGCTCACCGACGTCCAGAGCGACGTCGTCGCAGAGTACGAGACTCAGGCTCGCATAGCCCCGGTGCTGCCCGACTACGAGGAGATGTACCGCATCCAGATGCGCGACTGGGCGGACTCCCTCGCGGCCGGCCGGCCCCCGCCGGTGCCCGTGCAGGCCGCCGTGGACGTTCTGGCGGTCGTGGACGCGGCGTACGAGTCGGCCCGCACCGGTGCCCCGGTGGCGGTTGCGTCGCCGTGAGGATAACCGCGGTCGAAACCACGCCGCTGCGCACCGGGCAGCTGCTGGTAAGGGTGCATACCGACGAGGGGATCACCGGCCTCGGCGAGTGCTACATCCTGGCCCCGGGGATCGTAAAGCGCTTCATCGACGATCTCCTAGCACCCGTGATCGTCGGGTCCGACCCGACGGTTCCAGCGAGGCGCTGGGACGAGATGTTCTACGCGACGACCCGCTACGGCCCGATGGGCCTTCAGACCGCGGCCATAGGGGCGGTGGACATCGCGCTCTGGGACGTAGCGGGCAGGGCGGCGGGCCGCCCGGTATCGGAGCTGCTCGGAGGCCCAACGCGGGCGACGATTCCGCTGTACCTGAGCACGGGCATGGGCTGGCGAAGGAGCCCGGAGGAGATGCGTGATGCGGTGCTGTGCGGTCTCGAGGAGGGGTTCCGGGCGTTCAAGGTGCGCATGGACTGGAACTCGGATCGCCCCGACCGGGAGCCTGGGATGGACCTTCGGCGCTTCGAGGCGTGCCGCGACGCTCTGCCCGAGGACACGGCGCTGAGCTTCGATGCAAACAACGGCTACAGTGCCCAGACCGCGATCCGGCAGGGCAGGGAGCTCGAGCGTATGGGGGCGGCCCACTTCGAGGAGCCGGTCCCCCAGCACGACATGCCGGGTCTGCGAGCCGTCGCGCACGCCCTGGACATGTCGGTGTCATTCGGCGAGCAGCTCCACACCCGCTGGCAGTTCCGCGACCTGATCGCCCTCGCTGACCCCGACATACTCCAGCCCGACGTGGTGCTCGCCGGCGGGATCACCGAGTCGGCGAGGATCTACGAGCTCGCCCGAACCTTCGGCAAGGTGGTGATGCCTCACTGCCCCACCGCCGGCATCGCTTCCGCGGCGAGCCTCCATGTGTACGCCGCCTTGGCCGAGGTGCCCAGACCCCACGAGTACTCCGAGGAGTTCTCGGGCGACCCTGCGGCTTTGCTCTCCAAGCCCGTGCCGCGCAGCGGCGGGGAGGCGCAGCTTCCGGGTGGGCCGGGGCTAGGCGTTGCGCTCGACGCCTCTGCGGCCTCGAGGCTGGCCGAGGAGACGTGAGGGGCAGGTAGACGGGCCGTCGGCTACGCGCCGGCCGAGGGACGCGGCTTCAGCGTCAGCTTCGGTGGTGGTGGTTACCGAGGCTTCCACTGGTCTGCGACCTAGTACCTGGCCATCATGATTTTGCTGGGTAGAGGTGCTTGAGCCTGGTACGGGCATCGGTGGTGGTGAAGCGCAAGTCTATGGTGGCGCGCGCCTAGTTGCGCTCGCGCTCCAAGGCTGACACCTCACGCTTCAGCGTCGCCTCCTCCCCGATACGGCGATTGAGGCACTGCTTGCTGAACACGCTCAGTTCGATCTCGGCCATGTTCAGCCAGCTGCCGTGCACGGGCGTGTAGTGGAACTCCAGCCGTTCTGCGACGCGCCGTGCCTCGTGGGGCTCGAAGGCCTTGTACAGGGAGCCGAGGGTGTGGGTGTTGAGGTTGTCCAGCACCACCCGGACCACGCTGGCATCGGGGTAGGCCTCGTCCGCCAGCCACCTCATCTGGTGGGCGAAGTCCACCGCCGTGCGGCGCCCTGTCACCTCCACGTGCCTGAAGCCCCCCTTCGGCTCGCAGGCCATGAACAGGTTCCTCGTGCCGTTGCGCCTGTACTCGCCGTCGTACCGGGCCACCCGCCCGGGCGCCGCCGGTATCGGCGCCCTGACGTCCTCGACGAGTTGCTTCGAGGTCTCGTCGAAGCACACCACCGGCCACTCGGGGTCGTGCGGCTCCTCGTACAGGTCCAGCACGTCCTCCATCCGCTCGACGAACTCCCCGCTCACCTCCGCGACGCACCACTCCTTCCTCTTCCACGGCTTGAGTTCGTTTTTTTGAGCATCTGGCGCACCGCCTCGTCCGAGATGCTCTCGACGAAGCCCAACTCGACCGCCTTGCCGGCAAGCAGCTTGATCGTCCAGTGCGTGTGACCCTCCGGAGGGTCGCTGCACGCTATGGCCATCAGGTGCGCCTCCTGGCTGCCGTCGAGCTTGCGCTTCTGGCCCGGACGCGGCCGCTCGTTGAGCGCGCTGTGCAGCCCCTCCTGGGCGAACCGCTTCCGCGCCCGCCTCACCGTATCCGTGCTCACGGACAACCCGTTAGCCACCACCTCGTCCGTCAACCCCTGGTCCGACCCCAGCAGCGCCAGCGCCCGCTTGACCTTCCGCGCCGACATCTGACCGCGACTGACCATCTGCCTCAACTCGTCGCGCTGCGCCTCCGACAGCTCCACCCTGTACTTCTTGACACCAGGCATACCTGTCCATGACCCTCCCTCTCAGATTGGCCACAATACTAAACCGTTTCTTATACTTGGCACAATCACACAGGGGCGGTACTAGGTGCCTAGGCTGTCGAAATGGTCCACGTTGCGCATGGCCATGGCTAGCTCGTGGGCCTTGGCCGTGCCGGCGCTCAGAGCTTCACCCGCGTCTATGGTAGGCCCCGTGAGGTGGGCCTGTGCTCCGGCGGGCGACGACTCCGCCGTACCTGAGGGCCAGCTTGGCTGGCCTAGCAGCTTGGGCAGGTGGCTCGTGTCGCAGCGTGACAGACGCCGACGCGTTTGCAACGCCCGTTCACTGCGACATTCCGGTGACACAGTGGCGCCGCACCGGGCAGTCGCCGCACTTGGGGGCGTTTGCTTTGCAGACCAGCGCACCTAGATCAAGCAAAGCTTGGTTCCAAGAGGTGTCCGGACCCTTTGGTCCTGCCATTTCACTTAGGGATAGCCTGAGCCGCCATGTAGGCCAATTTCGCCCCCCGCCCAGTGTCCTTCGGGCTATCCGTTGAGTGTTCGTGTCCATCAGCACGCTTGGACGGTCAAAGGCAAAACAGAGAACCGCGGAGGCGATGTAGTCTCCAACACCGGGTATGGCGACAAGCCCGTGCCAGCTATCGGGCACCCTGCCGTCCATCCTGTCCCTTATGAACTCTGCAGCAGATACGAGATTTTCGGCACGCCAGTGGAGACCCAGCGATTTCAAAAGCGCATTCGCTCTGCGACGGTTGTCCAAGAACGTGTCCGGTGTCTTGCCCAAGCTGAGAACTTCGCTTGCGACTTTTCCGACCTGCTCTGCCCGGGTTCGGTGTAGACACATCTCCACCAGCAGAATCTGCCAAGGACTGAGGTCTCGGTCCCGCCATGGGAATTCGCGCCGGTTCAAACTAAACCAAGCGTCGAGATCCCTTCGAAAGTCTGCCCTTCGCGTGGAAGCATCTTTAACTACGCGCTCCGCGCTTGAGACGCCTTCCAAGGCTCCGCGGACCGAGGTTCCTATGGCGGTGGCTAGGAGTGGCGGGACCGCATTGCCTATCTGCCGGTACCTGTTGCTGGGATGGCCGGCAAACCGAAACCTGTCCGGAAAGGTCTGAATTCTCGCAGCCTCGCGCACAGAGAGAGTGCGGTCCTGAGTAGGGTGAATATACCAGTACCCGTCCTTGGCGATATGAGCAGTGATGGTACGGGACAGGCCTTGAAGGGACTGCCGGAGATACCGGTCGTTGAAGATGTCTGATCTGTACCTCCTCTCGTGCTCGGGAACGTCCAGATAAGTGCCGCCTTGGCTCAGACTTCGGTATATCGCCGCGTCGTCGGGCCTGACAGCCCTTGTGACGTGATCACGTACGAATCGCGTCTCGCCACGGCCCATTCGCCTACGTAGCAGTCGCCCCAAGACGGTGGTGGGCGGGCCATCGTATTCTTGTAGTTCCTCCCGATGGTCGGCGGGTATCACCGGAAGGTCCCCGATCGCCTGCCCAACGGTTGGAGGTCGTCCAATAGGCTCGGGCCAGTGGAATTCGCTGTGTTCCGCGATGCCTACGACGAAGAGCCGCTTTCGATGTTGCGGAACACGGTATCGCCATGCCTCAAGCATCTCCACATGCACGCCGTAGTCCCGTGCCTTAAGTTCATCCATCAACGTGATAAGCAGGGCCCCGCCCTGCACTCTGGCGAAGTCTGGAACGTTTTCGAATAGCATCGCCTTTGGTCTCAGGTGATCGACTATCCCAAAGAAACTCCGCCACAGATCGGCCCTTTCGTCACGGACGCTGCGGATGCCCCTTCTCACTAGGTCGCCTATCTTGGATATGCCGGCATTCGAAAAGGGCTGGCAAGGAGGGCCTCCGGTCAGTAGATCGACGCTCTGAATCCCCCACTCATCCAATTGGGCGATGAACCTCGATGGATCTGCGAGATCCCCGGTCCAAGTCAGACACTCGATGTTATGGGCATGAGTCTCAGTCGCCACCGGATCGGAATCCGCAGCGGCTATCACGGAGAAGCCGGCCTCCTCAAGCCCCCAGCTCAATCCGCCGGCCCCGCAGAATAGGTCTATGGCCCATGGGCGCGGTCGGCTCTGCATCCAATCGCCAATGCCGTACCGGTCGCTGGGGTCTGGAGAGCGACGATGACGGTCTAGCTTGATTCGCGTTCCACGACGGCCCGGCAGTCGGAACCCTCGGCCCAGATCCGCCGAGGCAGAGTGGCCGGTCATGGATGCACCTCGTGTTGGGGAATCGGTCGTCACGTCGTTGCTGGGCCCATGGCCTCGGCCTCAATGGGAAATCCCAGTCGGGCGGCCAAGTCAAGGACAACTATCGCCCGCTCGGCATCGGACACCTTGATTTGACGGCCCTTCTCGATGGCCCGTGCGATTCGCGTGGCGATCTGACGCTGCGACGGATCGAGGGATCCGGTCTCGGTGGCCCATTGGCCTAGCATCCTCCACCTCTCGGGGCTCACGTGGACCAATCTTTTCAAGTTAGCCACGTGCTCTGGGGAGAGATCGGACACCGCTCTTCTCTGTTCACTTCGGGTGGCGGCAGCGTTCAGCAGTTCACCCCTAATGCGCTCTAGGGGGACGCGAGAGGCAGAGGACTGCACGATCTCCCAGCAACGTTCCGACTTGCACCACTCCGTGATGTTTCGGGCGGTGGGTGGGGATGTGATGATCCTGTGCACATCATGGGATAGCTCGGCGATTGTCTCCCGGAGGTTTCCGGAAAGGGCCTGTTCTTTCCAGATCCTGCCGAGGTCGACACGCTGACTTGTCGCATTGGAGAGCAGAGCAATGGTGTAGGTCACTATGTTGGCCCTGTAGCCGCCGAAATTCTGCCTCTGCACGATACGCTCTGACTCCCGGAACAGAATGGCCTTTGCCACTAGTCGCTCGAAGAATGTTCGGTCTACCTGCATCTGATCCCTTGAACCCAGTCTAATCATAAAGTCTGAGAAATTCTTCTGAGCGCCCCGGCTGACTATGTGTGGGAGCTGACCCCAAGTATTCTCAAACTTAGCCAAATCGGTCTTGGAGAACCGCTGCCTAGTAGGATGCTCAGCCGAGAACGCCCGCCGCTTCGCCGGGGTGGGTTCCGACGCCTTTGCGTCCTGGTACTGTCCGCGTGCCCTCTCGTAGAACCACTTAGTCTGCCTCAGGGTGCCGCCCTGCGCAGGCGCCCATGTTGTACGGGAGAGTTCCTCGATCCGCACATGAAATGGATCATTGGAAGAGAAGTCGGCCTCGGAGATTCGATTCTGCGAATTGGCGTAGCGAGAGACATTGCGAACCAGTTCGTCGTGAATGCTGCCCTGCGCTATCTCGATGAGCTTGGCCGCCACGTACACCTGTGAGAGATCCGCATTGCCCCGCTCCGTTGCGAGCAGCGAGGCCGTTGTTTGGCCGCCATTGACGATCTGAAGGCCCCTTAACCGAGATATTGAAATGGCTCCTTGGGAAGCATCTAACTCCACGGCCTCTGCGGTCATGGTGATGCCATTGTTGTATGCGAGAAATCGTTCGGGCTGCTTAGCTATCGTGTCTCGGATACCTCGATTCACCTTGCCGCGAGCCTGCAGGAAGGATCTAACGTTGGTTTCAAGCAATCTGGATCCGAAGTCCGAGTATATGCTTCGCAGTATATCTCCAGGCACTAGTAGGAGGAAAGCGCGATAGCCTTCTTGGTTGGTCTTGGCTCTGAGGCAAGGCAAAGGCTCGCCAAATTGTCCGGAAAAATCTATGGATATGACCTCGCGCTCCTCGCCTGAAGATCTGTTTCGATGGAGTCTTACGATGTCCCATAGCGAGCAGGTGATCGGGGTATTGCCTATTGTGCCTGACGGTAGAGTCTCGACTGTGGTCTTCCCGTCGGTGATCACGCACAGCCGAACATGCGTCAGGTTGTTCTTGAGGGCATAGATGTGAGCGGCCATGTCGAAAACGGGGGACGATTCCTCAAGATTGACGTACCCTCTCCTTAGGCACCAGTCTAGGAATGATCGGAGCCGTCGGAAGGCGACGTTGATCCTTTCCCGAGTGACAGTCTCTGGCGGGGTCGTGTTGGTGTGTATGGCGAGTAGCAGATCGACTCTGCCCTCGTCCTCGTCGACACCGTACCCGCTAACCTCCATGCCTCGGGCGCGGTGGTAGCACACCTGAGGATCGTCGAATTCTCCCGCTTCAGAAAGGCTTTCAAAGACAGTCTGGGTGAACGAATCGGCCAACATGCGGTCCTGATCCCCGGTCTCCGCAATCGCCAAGACGTCTTGGTGAAGGTTCTCCGCAAACGCCTCAAGCGAGTCTCGGCTGGTCACACGAGGCCCTTGAGCAATTGGTTGGCTCGGCGCACATCCATTTGGAATCGGTAGCAGTGAGCCGAGTAGATCGAGTAGCTTACATCTCCCACCCCCAGTGGGAGGTCGCCCGACACTAGGCGTGGGAACCCCTGTTCGACTCTGTATGCATGGAATGAGCGCATACAGTAGCCCGTCTCGCGATAAAGATCCGCATCCTCATCAATGTATCCGTATTGTTCCAGATGGTCGTTTAACACGTGCAGGCAGCCGGCAGCGGAGGCCATGTCCCTCGCGGACTCGACCATTTCTACAAGCGACTGACCGTGCCCGATCCTAGAGTCCAAGGAGAGCGCCACGAGTAGTAGGGTGACATCCGGTGGCGTGTCGAGTTGACGTTCGCTGGCAATCTGTAGACGGTCGAGTTTGGTCGCCGTGCTGGTCTTGACCTCAACGCAGATCTCACCCAGCTGGAAGTCTTGGTCGGCACCCAGCGGGCCGCGCCAGCCGGTGATGGCGTCGACAAAGCCCGCCAACGGAGCCACGGCCTGAGAGAGAAACCAGAGCTCACCCCAAAGGCCCTGCTGGGCTTCTCTACTAAGGCCGCGCGGCCCCAGCCTCCTAAGCATGTGCTGCCAGTTGGATAGCCTGGCTAGGAATCGCGTCAACCCCTCTGCCTCGCCCGTGACCTCCTCTGCCGACCCGACCAGATCGTGGATCAACAGATCAAATATGTCCTTGTGCCGGGGGTCCATCAGAACCAGCGTGACTTCGGCGAGGTCGCTGTCCGGCTCTTTGCAAGCTAGGCGCACGGCTAGACCGCGGGAATCTGAGACATCCGGCTGACCGCTAAGCGATCTTGCCTGCACGCGGAAAATCAGCATTCGCTTCCTTGAGGGGAGTTCTAGACCTAGGAAGAAATCGCGTTGGCCCTCGGGCAGAATGCGGCGTTGTATCCTGCCAGGCGTTGCAGTGACGACGCTTTCGCTTTCCAGATGTCGCCAGACGTCTGCGAGGTTCAATCCTCGGGGTCCTCCTGAAGGTAAGTCGTGTTCACGATGTATTCGATCGGAGTGTCCCGCTCGGCCTCCGGGAAGCTTGCCGCGAAGCCCACTATGGGTGTTCCCGCAGAGTCCTGCTCCTCTAGGGGGTAAAGGAGAAGCAGGCCATTCTCCGCACACCTAACGCGTCGGATCTGAGGACCACTGGGCCTCTTGGGTTCGCGACGGTGCCGGCTCCCAGATGGGTCATCCCGATATTGTCGGATAGTCCACTCAAGCGCCCGGGCCAGCTGCTCAGGCGCCAGATCTATGCTCTCGTCCACGGGGCTTACTAGTCGCCGGATGCGGTAGACGCTGGCGGAGTCGGAACTGTCCCGAGGGTGCTCGGCCCGTTGCACTGGCCGCACGCGCCAGCCGCCTAGTTCAACCGACTCCTCCCCAGGATTGGAGATCAGGGCCACACACCATTTGGTGAGCCCTCCGTGAATGTTTTGTCTGCGTACGTACTTGGCCAGATAGCCACCTATCGCCTTGCGGGAACCTTGGTGGACGCTTATGTCCTCAAGCAAGTCGGCGATGTGGTCGCCGGATACCTCTTGCCAGATTCGGTTGCACGACTTCACACTCTCAGGTGATCCCAGGGATGCAAGAAAGGTGCCAAACCGCTGATAATTCCTCTGGTTGATACTCGGGTCGCGATCAAAGGTTATCGTCTCACTGATATCTGCGGAATACGAAACTGTCATCCGCGAACCGTGGCGCATTTTATTGGCGGCGGTGATCACCAATCCGGCAGGATGACTCCTAACGCGTAGGCCGAATTGACTAGGCGTTAGGCCTCGCTCGGCCATCAGATCGAACTCCTGCCTAAGCTCAGCTGTCGCTATGGTTATGTGGCTATAGAATTCCCGCAATTCTTCAGTAGTGTATAGTCGGCAGAGATCAACGTATCCGGGACGATATCCGAACCATCGACCCATCTGCAGAAGTGTGTCGTACATGCGAGAGGCTCGGAGGTAGTAGCTTACGGACAGCCCCTCAAGAGTTAGCCCACGCGAAAGCTTGTCACCACCAATCGCAATTGCACTCAGGCCATCGGGGTGATCCCAATAGTCGAGAGCGTCCTTGGCCGCACCGTTTATCACTTTGACTTGGATCTTCTGGGAGGATTCGACGAGCTGGCATCGGACAGCATCCCAAGGAATCTCCTCGCAATCGACTAGCAGATCGGGTTGACCAGTGTACAGTTCTCTGACATCCTGTGACGTTTGGGCGAAGTCTTCATGCCATATGTCATACAGTTCCTCCAGTATGGTTTCCGATGATTCACCGTCTCCATACCTTATGCGATTCTTGAGGTCAGAAAGTTCAAGCCTGACTAGGTCTGCGACCTGACCTTGTACATTGACAAATCTGGTCACATGTATAAGCATTGAATTGTGCTGTCGTACCTGACCTCGAGCCGCCCGAGCCGCGCAGGTGAGGATGAAGGCCCTTATCGCCCTCCTCATCGAATCAGGTAAGGCTCCTACCTTCCAGTCCTTTCTGTGAACGTTGGGAATGTACTTCTCATGGTCATCCACGATCCTGACTAGCGGCAGAGCTCGCACCATACTTTCCTCGTCATCCGGATCCTCGGGCAGTCCGAACACCTTTGTGGGCCCTATGTGATTGCTGGGAACCGGTAGGTTAATCAGGAAGTCGCGAGGGAACAAGTCCTGTCCATACTTGTCCATATCTTGATCCGGATAGATGAAGATGTTTGCGAACGGCGTGGCCGTGTACCCAATATATGCGCTCTTGTCAAAGGTGTTGAGGAGTTGACGGATGTGACCATTGATGACCGTGGGATCCTCGTCATTGCTCAAGCCCACGGGTTTGGTGTTCACCGACGCGAAGTCAGCCTCGTCGTCAATGACGATCATAGGAATGTTGGGAATAGTACCGGCGTCGCTTAACGTGGTTAGATTTCTTGCCCACCGGGTCAGGTTCCTCAAGACTGAAGCGTTCTTTTTCACCACCATAATCACCGGAGCGCCGCCGAGCATGACATTGAATTGATTTGCAATTCGAAGGTTGAAATCACCCTTCTCTTCTGCGTTTGTCGATGGTATGACCCAGAGGAGCGGCTCGCCGGGCAATGTTCCCACTCCAACGCGCTTGTTACTGGATTCGAGAGCCAGATTCAGTCGCGTATCCCAGCCAATATAACCCTCGTCAAATCGGAGTTGAGCCTGGGCGCGCAGACTGTTGGTTGTACCAGTGAGAATGACCATGAACTTGTATCCGGAGTCCGCCGCCTTGCAGATCAATTCGATGTAATTGGACGTCTTGCCGGACTGCACCTCTCCTACGACCATCCCACGCCGATCCCAAGATGCGGCGCGTGCAGGGTCCTCGAGGAGATCGAGGATCTTATCCGTGAGATCGTCGGAGCGCTGAAGAGTAGCAATAGCCCATCCTTTACGTTCGCGCAGGAATCGATGATATCGTCTGGTAAAGCCCCAAGCAATTTCGGCTCGCCGATCGGACAGCCAGGGACGATGATCGCTATCGTCACCTGTCAGTGTTGAGGGGAGGCCGACGACGACGTTGAGGTTGGCTTCAAGATCCCTCACCAGTGCATCTAGATCTACATCCGCGCCGGGTTGGCTATCACGCAGAACCTGTAGGGCTATCTCCGCCTTGCTTCTGACAGCTGCTTCATATGGGGCCGCTGGGTTCTCTCCCAGCAGGCTGAGGGCAATCACTCTGGCCCTCTCGAAATCACTCAATCGTGCGCTCCTCTGACAGCCGTACCAGCGATGGTTCCACGAGTTCAAATCGGTCCCCTATCGCTTCGGTTGTACCCAACCTTGCAACGGCTTGATCATGGGTCAAGCCAGTCTTGATGAGAGCAGCGTAGAGGGCACGTACTAACTCCATGATTTCTAGGTCAGCTGCAGACTCAAACGGTTGTCCTAGGGATTCGTCGCCCTCGGCCATATCGACCCAAATCTGCTGAACGGGCACATACTCTTCAACGAGACGTAGGATCTGCCTCAGCTTGCTGGATTCGAGGGATGAAAGCGCAAGTGCGTCTCGTACCAAGGGGTGCTCCCTGTTGACCGCGTAAGAGAACTTCTTGCCCTTGACCCGTTTCTGCCAGACGAACACTGGGCTTTTACGTACACCACGTGCGATCGTCTTGCCGCGGCGTCTGTATACATCGACGGCCCGCCTGCGGGTCACCTCTGCGATTCGTCGGAGATGCTCCCGCTGGCGCAGTGGAGGACGGGCGGTTGACTTCCTGACGTCCACCTGCCACTCGTGATCTGCGGAGTTGGGAAGGTCAACCTGTATGCGAGCCAGCTTATAGTGCTCCTCCTTGGTGAACCCCAAGCCCAGCCAATCGCCCGACAGCAGCAGTCTCCGATTTCGGTATATGTAGAAACCCTGCTGAGCATTCCATCCCTTTGGCCCCGCTGCGGCCCGATGTGTCACGGGATTCAGATGGGAATGGTGGGGAAGAACGTACGGAGTGACGACCATGCCAGCAGCCGGAGATCCGTGAGTCTCCGTCTGAAGCCGCTGCGTCGCGGGCTCGTCCGCCAGAAACGGATCCCATGGCTTTATCGACTCGCCGTTGAGGAAGATGGAAAGGTTGTTCGCCTGGATCATGAATCGATGAAACACCATTGCCAGTTGATCCTCAACGCCTCTTAGCGCGCTTTGGAACTGCCTTCGTGCATCTGCGTCGTCGGCTCCGAAGTCACCAACTAGCTTGTCCATCTTGGTCCAGACAACGAGCGTGCCGTGTTTCAGTCTAGACAACCGTTGAAGATCCTCCGAGGCACCCTCCGCAGCGCTAGTCAACAGCTGCCAATCCCCAGTTGAGATCAAATGGTCCAGATCCCAACGCCGGATGCCGATTCCACCACCGTTCTTCGTCCGGGAGGCCACGGTCAGCGATCTGGCCTGAGAGATCGAGGCGGTCTTGAGACCTAGACCGTAGCGGCCAAGGTCGGTTGGGTCCCGAATTTCACTGGGGCTGCGGGAGCCGATTCTCATGGCGTCCACTAGTTCCGGCTCCGACATACCGGACCCATCATCAAGTATGGAGAATCGGGAATTTCTGCCAGACCAACGAAAGTCCAGCCATACGTTGCGGGCCCCGGCGGTGATGCTGTTGTCTATCAGATCCGAGACTGCATCGGGCAAGGAGTAACCCGTTGCCCTGAGGGATTCCATCAATGAGTCTGCACGGGGAGTGACGACTTCGAAAGAGGCTTTGAAGGATTCCATAACGTACCGTATTGATCAGTTCAAATGCACGTGATTCGATGCGGGACTGCGGCCGCAGTCAAGCTGTAAGATTAGGGAAGTCTACGCGCGGCACAGGGAAAGGCACATTGGCCCTTTGGAAGCCAATCATCCCGCCCACAGAGGGTAGAGCCACACCTTGCCTCGGCGCATCGCCGTTCCCAGGGCCTCCTGTGCCCAAGGTCGTATCCGTTACCGCCAACCTAGAACCGCAAGTCTCCGGGCGCGGGATTGATCGAGGTGCGCTGGTGGACGATGAACTGCTGGCTGTTGTGCACGGCGTCCTCGTCGAGCTCTACCCAGTTGCCCCAAGGGTCCTGCAGGTACACGCTCCGCATCCCCTCCATCAGCTCGACCGGGGGGTTGTTGACCTTCGCCCCCATCGGGACGATGCGGTCGAGGACGTCGTCGATGCTCTCGACGTTGAAGGACAGGTGCGCCGCGCCCGTGACGTTCCGCCTGTGCTGCTCGGCCGCGTCGCGGACCTCGGACTTGGGGCTCACGTACTCGATGATCTCCAGCGAGTGGCCGTCGATCCCCCCGACGAAGGCCGCCTTGACCTGGACGTCGTCGTAGCCCAGCAGCTGCGAGAGCTCCGGGCCGCCGGCCTCGACCTGGAACCTGACGGAGAGGCCGATGCCGTCGCAGTAGAACTTGAGCGCCTCTTCAATGTCGGTAACGACGAATCCGGTGTGATTGAGCGTCACTCCCATGGGGGCCTCTCCTCAAGGGCTCGGGGTCCGTGGGCGGCTGCGGCCGCCACGCAGCAAGACACTACAGGCGCGCGCGCGGCGGCGCAAGGCCGCTATTCGCCGGAGAGCTCGTCCGCGAAGTTGAACAGCTCGGGCAGCCCGCCGGTATGCACGAACACGGCGGTCTCGCCCGGGCCGATCTGCCCGGTGCGTGCGTGGTCGATGAGCGCGGCCATGACTTTGGCCGTGTAGACCGGGTCGAGCAGCACCCCTTCCAGCCGGGCCAGCATCCTGATCGCCTCTGCGCCGGCCTCGCTGACGCGGGCGTACCCGGGCCCGACGTAGTCGCCCATCTGCTCGATGTCGCCCCACCCGACCCGCTCGCTGAGGCCCAGGTGCGCGAGGGCGTTGTTCGACCAGGTGACCACGTCAACGAACGACTCCTCGGGCGTGCCCACGAGGACCCCACGGACCCGCCACGGGAGCCGGAGCGCGTCCGACGCCAGGTGTAGGCCGGACTGCGCGCCGCCGCTTGCGATGTACACGGTCACCGGCCCGTCGACGCCGAGCGCCTCGAGCTGGTCTGCGACCTCCATCGTCGCCTCCAGGTACGAGATGACGGCCGAGGAGCGCGACATGTGCTCGCGCAGGTGGTTGTACGGGGTGCGCCCCTGAGCCCTCAGGCGCTCCTCGAGGTCGGCGACGAACCCGGCCACCTCCTCGGCGTCGGTCGTCTCCAGCAGGTGAAGCTCCGCCCCGAGCAGGCTCTGGATCAGCAGGTTGCCCTGGATGGGCCTTCCCGCGCTCCCGGGCGCCACGCACACGTAGTCCATGCCGACGCGCCGCGAGGCGGCGCCGATGATGCGCGAGTTGTTGGACATCCAGGCGTTGACGTTGACCGAGACGTCGGCGCCCTTCTCGAGGGCGTCGGCCATGCAAAAGTCCATGTGCCGGACCTTGTTGCCGCCGAGCACGAGGCCGGTCAGGTCGTCGCGCTTGATCAGCACCCTAACGCCCAGCTCGCGCGAGAGGTTCTCCGCCTCCTGGAGAGGGGTCGGCGCCGTCGCTATGCGCACCCTGGGCAGCGCGTCGATGAGCCCGCGCAGCCGATCGCGCGTCATCTCCCCCATCAGCGATGCCCCCGCCGTCATCTGCCTGGCTGCACCACGGCGAGCGTCGCCACCGCATCGGCGCCGCCCTCCGCCGGCACGGGCTCGAGGGATATGAAGGCCACCGAGTAGCGCCCGAAGCTGCGGACCGCGGGCTCTGCCTGGCCGCCCGGCAGCTCGATCTCCGACTCGCCGAGCGGCCCGCTGGGCACGCGGAGCTTTACGCGGATCACGGCGCGCCCCGGGTCCGGGCAAGCCTCTCCCGGCGGGCAGCGCGTGTCCTCCACCACCTCCATGAACTCGACGATCAGGCCCCCGGGTCCCTTGGGGCTGAAGATCTCCTGGCCGGGCCGCAGCCGGACCGGGGTCGCCAGGTCCACCGACGTCGCGTCGGGCCCCGGCTCGGCGTCCACCGGGTCGGCGAACGTCAGCGCCGCCGTGTCCACCTCGGGCCTGGGGGTCGGCGTCGGCTCGGGCGTCGGCTCGGAGGTGGGTGTCGGCTCCGGCCGGGGCGTCGCGCCCTCGCCCGCGCCGCCGGAGCCCGCCGGCAGCGAGGAGCCGACCGAGGTCAGCACCTCGGCGGAGGCCAGGATGCCGTCGCCCCCGGTCCCGCCCATCACCACGATCCGCCCGTCGGTGAGCCTGGCGGCGCCGTGGCGGTAGCGCCCGGTGCGGAGCGACCCGACGGTCGTCCAGGACAGGGACTTGGGCTCGAACACCTCGCCGGGCGCCAGGTGGCCGACGCCCCCGGTCACCAGCACGCGTCCGTCCGAGAGCAGCGTCGCGGCGTGCTCGGCCCGGGGCAGCTCGGTCTCGCCGGCCGCCGACCACGCGTCCGCCGCCGGGTCGTACACCTCGGCCAGGGTCATCTTGCCCTTGCCGCCCACCACCAGGACGCGCCCGTCGGCAAGCAGCGTCGCGGTGTGGAAGGCCCTGCCGACCGACATCGACGCGGCGGAGGTCCAGGCGTCGGCCCCCGGGTCGTAGATCTCCGCCGTGTTCGAGTAGGGGCCGTCCACGCCCCCGCCCCCGACCGCCAGCACCCGCCCGTCGCGCAGCGCGGTGGCCGTGTGGTTGACGCGGGCCTCGGACATCGGGGCGGCGGCCGTCCACGCGCCCGTCCGGGGATCGAAGATCTCGGCCTCGGCGAGCGAGGGAATGAGGTAGCCGCGCTCGTCGATGCCGACGCCGCCCACCACCATCACCCGCCCGTCGCCCAGCGCCGCGGTCCCCATCGAGTCCCGTGCCGCCAGCATGTCGGCGCCCGCCGTCCACCCGCCGCCCGCCGGGTCCCAGATCTCGACCGAGGCTATGGGGACCTTCTGCTCGCCGGTGCCGCCTGCGGCGAGCACGCGCCGGTCGGCGAGCTGGACGAGGGCGGGGGACCTTCGCTTGTGGGCGAGGTCCCCGGTCAGGGTCCACTCGAGGGTGCGCGGGTCCATCAGCTCGGCGGTGCCGTTGAAGTTGCCGGCCTCGACGTTGCCCAGGCCGCGGGCCCGGCCGCCCACGGCCATCACCCGCCCGTCCGCCAGCCGGATGACCGAGAAGCGCTCGCGGGACGACCGAAGGTCCGGGGCGCGCTCGAAGTCCCTGGCCGGCTCGAACCGCCCGGCGTCGGCCTCCGGCGCCGCGGCGTCCGGCTCGTCCTGCTGCGCCGCCGGCGCCGGAGGGGACGCGCAGGCGATCGCGCCGGCCGCGACAGCGGCCGCCGCTCCCAGGATCACCGTCGCGCGTCTCATGCGGCCAACCTCCTCGCCGCCCGGCTCTCCGCCGCCGGCGCGCCCATGTTACATGCCCCGGACCCTTTCGCCACGCGGGGGGTCCGCGCCCGGCGGGCGGGCGTGGACTGCCCGGCCGAATCGGATACCATGTAGCCCCGGAGCGGCTGCGCGCCCACGCGGGCGGCGGCGTGCCGGGCGGAGCGATCGCCGGGGGCGAGAGGAGCGGGGTCACGATGGCCAGCTACGATTACGACCTGCTCGTTGTGGGATCCGGTCCCGCGGGCCAGAGGGCGGCCATACAGGCGGCCAAGCTGGGCAAGGGCGTCGCGGTCGTCGAGCGCAAGACCGTCGTCGGCGGGGTGTGCGTCAACACCGGGGCGGTGCCCAGCAAGTCCATGCGCGAGGCGGTGCTGTACCTGTCCGGCGCGCGGCAGAAGGGCTTCTACGGTGCCTCGTACGCGGTCAAGGACCACATCGACGTCGACGACCTGACCATGCGCACCGACCAGGCGGTCCGCAACGAGATTGAGGTCATCCGCGACCAGCTCCACCGCAACGGCGTGCGGCTGCTCGCCGCGAGCGCCAGCTTCGTCGGGCCCCACGAGCTCAACCTCGACATGGTGGACGGCGGCGCGCAGCGCCGGGTGACCGCCGACAGGATAGTGATAGCCACCGGCTCCGGCTCGCAGTTCGAGGGAGAGCAGCAGGCGAACGGGCAGGCCTTCATGCTCGCCGACGACATCATGGAGCTGGAGTCCCTGCCCAGGACGATGGCGGTGGTAGGCGCCGGAGTGATCGGGTGCGAGTACGCGTGCATCTTCGCCGCCCTGGACGTGCGCGTGACGTTGGTGGACAAGCGCCACCGCGTGCTCCCGTTCGTCGACGGCGAGATCGTCGAGACCCTCAGCTACCACCTGCGGCAGGAGCGCGCGACGCTGCGGCTCGGCGACGAGGTGACCGGCATCGAGCCGTCTGAGGACGGCCCGCGCCCGGGGGTGCGGATCCGCCTCGCCAGCGGGAAGCAGATCGCCGCCGAGAAGGTCCTGTACGCGGCGGGCCGGGTCGGCGCGACCGGCTCGCTGAACCTCGGTGCGGCCGGGATAGGGACCGACGCCAAGGGGAGGGTCCAGGTAAACGAGCACTACCAGACCGAGGCGCCGCACGTCTACGCCGTGGGCGACGTCATCGGCTTTCCGTCCCTGGCCTCGACGTCGATGGAGCAGGGCAGGTACGCCGCCCTGCACGCCTTCGGCAAGAGCGCCGACCACGTTCCCGCCCTCTTCCCGTTCGCGATATACACCATCCCCGAGATCTCCATGGTCGGGCGCACCGAGGAGGAGCTGACCGAGGAGGGCGTGCCCTACGAGGTCGGCAAGGCCTACTACCGGGAGATCGCCCGCAGCCACATAATCGGCGTCACGTCGGGGCTGCTAAAGCTCCTGTTCCACCTGGAGACCCGCGAGCTGCTCGGGGTGCACATCATCGGTGAGGGCGCCAGCGAGATCATCCACATAGGGCAGGCGGTGCTGGCGTTCCGGGGGACCGTGGACTACTTCCTGGAGACGGTGTTCAACTACCCGACGCTGGCCGAGTGCTACAAGACGGCCGCCCTGGACGGCCTGAACAGGCTCTAGTCGGCCGCGGCCACTCGGCCGGTCCGGGCGTCCGTCAGCCGCTCGTCCGCGCCCCCCGGCCCCTCTGGGCCATATGATGGCGGCATGAGCGCCGACGCCCCGCCCGCGCCCCGCCCGGCCCCGGGCCGCCTGGTGGTCGACCGGCTCTGCCCCGGGCTCTCGGCGGAGCTGTGGCGCATGGTCGGGGAGGCCAGGGGGGGTGACGCCCTGGCCCCGGTCACCGTTGTGGCGCCCACGCCCTACGCGGGCCTGCACCTTCGTGAGAGCCTGGGCGAGAGCGGCTTCGCCAACGTTCGCTTCATCTTCATGCCGGTCCTGGCCGAGATGCTCGGCGGGTCCGCCCCGGGCCTCAGGGGCAGGAGGCCCCTTACGCGGGTCGTCGAGGGCGCGTTGCTGAGGCGCGTGCTGGACGGGGCGCGGGGCGAGCTGCGCCGCGTGGCGGGCCACACGGCCACGCTGGCGAGCCTGCGCTCGTCGTTCGGAGAGCTGCGGGTCGCCGAGGACGGCGTTCGGGAGGCCCACGAGCGCGGCGGCGGGCTGGGCGCGGAGGTCTCGGAACTCTACCGCCTGTTCCGCGCGGAGGTGGAGGAGGGCTGGTACGACACCGATGACCTTGCGCGGGCGGCGGCGGGGGCCGTCGAGACGGACGGCGCGATCCGGTGGGGGAACCTGGGGCCGATCATCCTGTACCTGCCGCGCCGGCTCTCGCCCGGGCAGGTCGGCCTTGCCTCGGCCCTGGCCCGCTCCGGACGCTGCTCCGCGATCCTGGGGCTCACGGGCGACGCCGCTGCGGACGCCGAGACCGAGGCCCTCGCGGCCGAGCTTGCGCGGTACCTGGGACCGCCCCGCCCGGCGCGGGAGCGCTCCGGCGGCAAGGGCGTCCTGCCCGGTCGCGTGCGGCTCCACACGGCACCCAGCGCCCACGACGAGGTCAGGTGGGTGATCCGCCGGATGGCCGAGCGCGCCGAGCGGGAGCGGACCCCCCTTCGCCGGATGGCGATCCTGTACCGCGCCGCCGAGCCCTACGCCGCGCTGGTGCCGGACGAGCTTAGGCTGGCGGGAATCCCGATGTCCGGACCCGACCGCACGACGCTCGCCGAGACCCCCGCCGGGCGGCTGCTGATCGGGGCGCTCGAGCTCGCGTCCGGGGAGATGGGCAGGGCGCAGGTGATGGAGTGGCTGACCGGATGCCCGGTCGGCCCCCCGGGGGGCGACCCCCGGGACGACTTCAGGCCCAGCCGCTGGGACTCGCTGACCAGGGAGGCGGGCATCGTCGGCGGGCTCGGGCAGTGGCAGGAGCGTCTCCGCAGGCACGCCGACAGGCTCAGCTCGGAGGCCGACAGGGGTGAGCTCGACGGCTCGATAGGAGGGGCCAGGGCCGCGGGCATGAGGGCGCGGGCCGAGGCCGCGGAGGCGGCGGGCAGGTTCGTTACGCACCTTGCCAGGGACCTCACTCCTCCCCCGGCCCCCGCCACCTGGACCGAGCACCGCGACTGGGCGGCCCGGCTGCTCGACCTGTACCTGCTCGAGGATCTGCCCGAGGAGGAGGCCGCCTCCGTCGAGCGGATCGCGGGCGCCCTGGACGACATCGCCGCGGTCGACGACATCGCCGGCCCCACCGGCCTAGAGGAGTTCAGGAGGGCTGTAGAGGACGCCCTCCGGGTGCCCGCCGGCAGGCTGGGCAGGCTCGGGCAGGGCGTCTTCGTGTCGGCGCTGTCGGCCGCCGCCGGCATGGAGTTCGACGAGGTCTGGATGGTTGGGATGATCGAGGGCCGCACGCCGCCGCCGGTCCGCCCCGACCCGCTGCTTCCGGAGTCCGCGGCTCGACTGCGGACGGAGAAGGCCTCGGCCGCAGAGCGGTTCGACTACCTGTCCGCGGCAGCCTGTGCGCCAGCGAGGACGCTCTCGTACCCTGCGGCCGACGGTTCCTCCGACGTTAGGGCGTATCCGTCGCGCTGGTTCCTCGAGCAGGCCTCCTGCCTCGAGGGCCGACAGGTCCACACCTCGGACCTCGGTGGCCTCGCCGGCGCCGCGTGGATGACCGTGGACAGGTCGTCCGCCGAGGCGATCGGCCGCGCGGGCGAGGAGGAGGGGTTCGCCGATGCCCACGACCATGACCTGGGCCGGCTCCTGGAGTGGACGGCTGGAGGGCGGCGCCCCAGCGGACACCCGCTGGCCCGGCGCGGCGCGCTTGCGCGGGCGGTCGCGATGGCGCGAGCGAGGAGCGGTGCGGGCCTGACCGAGTTCGACGGCAATCTCGCCGCAGCGGCGCCGGACGCGCGGTTCGCACGGGCCCTGGGCAGCGCGCCGGTCTCGCCCACGAGCCTTGAGACCTGGGCCCGGTGCCCGTTCCGCTACTTCCTCGGCTACGTGCTCAGGCTCGGAGCGGTCGAGGCGCCGGAGGAGATCACCACGATCACCGCCCTCGAGCGCGGCTCGCTGGTCCACAGGATCCTCGAGCGCTTCATGGCTGAGGCGACCGGCGAGGGCTGGCTGCCCGGCCCGCAGCAGCCGTGGGGCGCCGGGGCCCGTGAGCGGATCATGGAGGTCGCCGGCGAGGAGTTCCGCGATGCCGAGGAGCGCGGCATCACCGGTCGGCCGCTGCTGTGGGAGCTCGAGCGCGAGCAGATCGCCTCGGACCTGCACACGTTCCTCGAGGAGGACTCGGCCCTGCGCCGCCGCCACGGGACCGCTGCGGTGCGGGTCGAGCAGAGGTTCGGCCTGCAGGACACGCCCCAGGCCGCCCTGGACCTCGGTGACGGGACGAGCGTCCCATTCAGGGGGAGCGCCGACCGGATGGACGTCAGCGAGGACGGCGCCCGCGCGCTGGTGATCGACTACAAGACCGGCAGCCCCGGCCCCTACGCCTCCCTCAACGACGATGTCATAGACCGGGGCAGGAGGCTCCAGCTCGGCGTCTACTCGCTGGCCGCGCGCGCCGTCGCGCCCGGGGCCGGGCGGATCGAGGCGGCGTACTGGTTCGTCACCAACCGCGGGGGCTTTCGCTTCGCGCCCGCCCGGCTCGCCGACATGGGCGACGAGGCGTCCATGGACCGATTGCGCGAGGGCATCGGCACGATCGTCCGGGGCATCCGCTCGGGGGCGTTCCCGGCGAACCCGGGGCCGAGGAGCTGGAGGGGGGCGGGCGAGAACTGCACGTTCTGCGACTTCGATTCGCTGTGCCCCTCGCGGCGCGTAGAGGCATGGGAGCGAAAGAAAAGCCACCCCGTGCTGGCCGGCTACCTCAGGCTCTCGGAAGCCTCCGGGGAAGAGGCGTGACGGTGCCCCGCGAAGGGTTCGTCCCGGTCGACGACGACGTCCGGCGCGTCGTCGAAGAAGGGCTAGACCGCACGCTCTTCGTCGAGGCCAGCGCGGGCACGGGCAAGACCCACAGCCTGGTCGGGCGGCTGGTGGGGCTGGTCGCCACCGGGACCGCCACGCTGGATCGGGTGGCGGCGATCACCTTCTCTGAGGCCGCTGCGGCCGAGCTGCGCGACCGCACGCGCCAGGGCCTTGAGCGCGCGGCCGAAGACGCGTGCCGCGGCGACCGCGAGCGAGACAGGTGCCGCCGGGGGGTGCGCGACCTGGACCAGGCGTCGATACGGACGCTTCACTCGTTCGCGGCGTCGCTGCTCCTTGAGCGCCCCCTCGAGGCCGGGCTTCCCCCGGGCTTCGAGGTGAGCGACGAGGTCGCAGCCGGCATCAGGTTCAACGAGGCTTGGGACGGCTGGCTGCGCGAGGCTCTCGAGTCCGGGTCGGACGTCGCGCGGCCACTTTCGCTGGCGCTCGCGCTTGGGGTCACGCTCCCGGCCCTGCGTACGACCGCCCTTGAGCTTCACCAAAGCTACGGGGACCTCGAGGGGACCTCCTTCGGCCATGTAGACCTCCCGGAGCCGCGGGCGGCGGTCGACATCGCCGGGTCGGCGGGGGAAATCGAGCGGCTCTGCCGGCTGGCGCAGCTGGGCGAGGAGGACCCCCTCCACGCGCACGCGACCGGCCGCCTGGGCGCGATGCGGCGCCTGGCAGAGGCCCGGCCCGGATCGGTCTCCTACTACAGCCTGCTGCGCAGGCTGATGCCGCTTCGGTGCGCCAGGGGAAGCCAGAAGAACTGGAACCACGACGAGCGCAGCGGCGAGAACGGCTGCCGGCTGCTCAAGGATCTGCTCGGCGAGATGCACGTCCGGGCGTCCGAGGAGATGGACCAGGTCGCCCTGGCCGTCGCGGGACCGATCCTGGGGGCGCTGAGGGGCTTCGCGCTGGGCTATGCGGATCAGCGAAGGAGGCAGGGCAGGGCGGAGTTCCACGACCTGCTGTTCTGGGCCCACCGCATGCTGCGCGACCGCCGGGACGTTCGCGACCACTTCCGTCGCCGCTTCACGCACATCCTGATCGACGAGGCCCAGGACACCGACCCTGTCCAGGCCCAGATGGCCATGCTGCTCGCCGGGCGCGTCGGGGAAGGCGAGGCCGACCGGCCGCTGGCGTGGGACGAGATTGAGCCGGAGCCGGGCAAGCTCTTCGTCGTCGGAGACCCCAAGCAGTCGATCTACCGGTTCCGGCGCGCGGACGTCGCGCAGATGAGGCGGCTGCAGCGGCGGATGGAGGAGGCGGGCGGCAAGACCCTCACGCTCGCGCAGAACTTCAGGTCCCATCGCAGCGTGACGGACTGGGTGAACGCGCTGTTCGAGGACCTGATGCGGGGTGAGGAGGGGGAGGCGGGATACGTGCAGGCCGACTACGAGCCGATGTCGCCGAGGTGGGCGGAGGCTGCGGAAGGCGGGGTAGGGCCCTCGGTCTGGGCGCTCGGCAACGCCGAGGAGGACGGCGGCGCCGAGCAGGTGCGAAGGCTCGAGCACACGGACATAGCGGACCTGATCGCGGGCATCGTGGGCGGGAACTGGCTCGCCCTGGACCGCGACCGCACGGAGGTGGAGGGCCGGGAGACGTACCGGCCGGTCGGCTACTCGGACATCTGCGTGCTGGTCCCAACCAGGAGCGGCCTGCCGAATCTGGAGCGCGAGATCGGCGGCCGCGGGATTCCGTTCCGGCTGGAGAGCGCCTCGCTGGTGTTCGAGACCCAGGAGGTCCGCGACCTGCTGAGCTTCCTGCGGGCCGCGGACGATCCCTCGGATGCGGTGTCCGTGGTCGCCGCGCTGCGCTCGGCCGCGTTCGGCTGCAGCGACGTGGAGCTGCTGCGCCACCACGAGCGCCACGGGCGCTTCGACTATCTGTCGGGCCGCGGACGCGGCGACGACGGCCCGGTCGCCGAGGGGCTCACCGCCCTGCGGGACTACCACCGGCGGCGGGTCTGGGAGTCGCCTGCGCTGCTTGTCGACCGGTTCGTGCGCGACCGGTGCCTGATGGCGGCGGCGGTCGGCCACCCGCGGATGCGGGAGCAGTGGCGGCGCTACCGGTTCATCATCGACAGGGCCCGCCGCTTCTCGGCGGCCGGCGGCGGGTCGCTGAGGGCCTTCGTGCGCATGCTGGAGGATCAGATAGAGGAGCGGGCGCTGGTGACCGAGGCGCCGCTGCCCGACTCGGACGAGGAGGCCGTGCGCGTCATGACGGTGCACGGTTCAAAGGGCCTCGAGTTCCCTGTCGTCATCCTCGCGGGCCTGGGCTCGGGGAGGCGCTCCGGCGGCCAGAACGTGCTGGTCGACCGCTCGTCCGGCCGCGTGGAGGCCCGTGTCAGGTCCCGTGACGTCGTCCTGGAGACCGCGGGATACGGCGAGCTCGCTGAGCACGAGCGCAGGATGGAGGTCGCCGAGCGGGTGAGGCTCCTGTACGTGGCCGCGACCCGGGCCCGCGACCACCTGGTGCTCAGCCTGCGGCGCTCGGCCAAGAGTGGGGGCGAGTCCGCCTCCGCGGCGCACCAGATAGCCGAGCGCATGGCCGGCCACCCCGGCCTGTGGAGGGAGATCGAGGCGGTGCCCCCGGCCGCCGAGGGGCGCCCGGAAAGCGGGAACGAGCGGGGACCGGTGCCCGCCGCCCACACGGCCGAGGCCCGGGACCGGTGGGTCGAGGACAGGCGCCGCATGGTGGAGGAGCTGGCGGCCCCGTCGTCCGTGGCCGCGACTTCGCTCGGCTTCCTTGGCGACGAGGAGAAGCCCGAGCAGCACTCTGTGGAGCCTTGGCGGCGGGGACGCGCGGCCACCTCCATTGGACGGGCGGTCCACGCCGTGCTCCAGGACGCCGACCTTCGGACCGGTGCGGACATCCCCCAACAGGCGCGGGTGAAGGCAAGCGCCGAGGGGGTGCCGGGCAGGGAGGAGGAGATCGCCAGGCTCTGCCGCGCCGCGGTCGGCAGCGACGTGGTCCGCAGGGCCGTCGCCTCCGGCAGGATGTGGCGCGAGGTGCCGGTGGCCGCCCCGCTGGGGGGCCTGACCCTCCACGGCATCATCGACCTGCTCTTCGAGGAGCCGGACGGGCTGGTGGTGGTCGACTACAAGACAGACCTTGTGAGCGCCGAGGACGTCGAGGACGCGGCCGCGCGCTACCGGCTGCAGGGCGGGGCGTACGCGTGCGCGATCGGGGAGGTCACGGGCAGGGCGGTCAAGGAGGTGGTCTTCCTGTACCTGCAGCCCGCGCGCGAGGAGCGGCTCTGGGACCTGCCGCGGGCGGTGCGCGAGGCCCGCGAGGCGGCGCTCCTCAGGCTGGCGCCGGCGGGGTAGGGGCGGTCCGCCGGGGCTACTCGGCGTGCCCGAGGGCGCGCAGCGCCCAGCGCACGTGCCTGGTCATCGAGAACTCGTCGTGGATGGCGTCCACGATCACGCCGTCTGCGTCGATCACGTAGGTGACGCGGGAGGTGCCGAGGCGCAGGCGGCGCTCGACGTCGTAGAGCCTGCGGATCTCGCGGGTCGGGTCGCTCGCCAGCGCGAACGGCGCCGCGCACAGCTCGCCGAAGCGCCTGAGGGTGTCGACGTCGTCGGTGCTCACGCCGACGACCACGGCGCCCAGCTCGACGAACAGGTGGTGGGATTCGCCGAACCCCCTGGTCTGCACCGTTCAGCCGTACGTGAACGCCTTCGGGTAGAAGTAGAGCACGACGCTGCGCCCCCGGTGCTCGGAGAGCGAGAATCGTCCGCCCGAGCCTAGGTCGGCCGTGAAGTCGGGGGCCTCTGAGCCTACTGGGAGCATGGCGGTTCCAGCACCGGGATGTCATTCGGGCGGCGGTCCCGGGAACGGATGGGGCCAATCATACGACGAGCCCATGGACGGACGACGCTCGACGTGCGCGTACACAAGCAGGTTGGTGTCGACGGCGATCACCGCGGCTCGTTCTCCCCGTAGATGATCCCCCGAAGGTTCTGCCACGAGTGCGCCTCCAGGGGATCGGGTCCGCGCGGGTTTCCCACGCTCAGGTCCGGCAGGCGGTAGCGCCGCCGGGACGGAGCCGTCGATAGCACCCTGCGCAGCCCCTCCTCCACCACGGCGCGCAGGGGCTGCCCCGTCCTCCGCGCGTGACGCTTTGCCCGTAGGAGCAGCTCGTCGTCGATGTCGATCGTCGTCTTCATGATGCCCATACTAGCCATATTCGCCGGTCCTGACGGCTGCCGGTGGGATTGGCGGGGTCGTAGGACGGAACGCCAGCGGCAGCGAGTCCGGGCGGCGGGCACGGGTCTGCTGCGGGCGGTGACCCGGCGGCGAATATAGGCAGCGCCATCCCCGGGCCCGCGGAATGGACCGGGCCGAAGCCCCTGGCGGGCCGGGTAGCCGGGCGGCGTATTGACTGGCCTCGGAACGCGCCATAGACTGCCCAATTGGCCCTCGGAACACGAAATCACGGGGCAGCGGAGCGCGCCAGAGCATGTGCGGCATAGCCGGTTTCTTCTTCAGGAACGGGGGCGGGGACGCCCCCCTCGGGCGGTGCCTGACCGACATGGCGACCGTGCTGGGGAGCCGCGGCCTCGACTCGACCGGGCTGGCACTCTACGGCGGACTCCCGGAGGGCCGCCTCGCCCTCAGGGTCCACCTCAGGCGAGACGGCGGAGACGCCGAGGCCAGGCTCGCCGAGATCCGCGACAGGGTGGCTGCGGTCGCCGCCGTCGCCGCCGTCGGCTACACGGGCAACATCGCCCGCATAGAGATCGGCGACGTCCCAAGCGCCTCGGACCTGGACCACATGATGCGGATCACCCGCGCGGTCGAGTCCACCGGCGCCGAGGTGCTGAGCCTCGGGGGCGCCATGGAGATCGTCAAGGACGTGGGTCCGGCGTCCGAGATGGGCGTGTACGACGTGTTGGGCTTCGAGGGCACCCACGGGCTCGCCCACACGCGCCTCGCGACCGAGAGCATCGTCAACATCTGCTACTCGCACCCGTTCTGGGCGCGCCCGTTCCCGGACATCGCCGTGGTCCACAACGGCCAGCTCACGAACCACAACAACCTGCGCCGCTCGCTCCAGCGCCGCGGCTACGAGTTCCTCACCACCAACGACTCCGAGGTGATCGCGGTCTTCATCGCCGACCGCCTGCGCGCAGGCGCAGAGCTAGAGGAGGCGCTCACCGACTCGATCGAGGCGCTCGACGGCACGTTCACGTACCTGGTGGCGACGCGCGACGGGATCGGCTTCGCCAAGGACCGCTTCTCCACCAAGCCCCTGGTGGTCGCCGAGGACGACGGCTTCGTCGCCATGGCCTCCGAGGAGGTGGCGCTCGGGGGCGTGCTGACCGACGGGACCACCGTCTACGAACCCACCGCCAGGGCCGTCCGCACTTGGCATCGGTAGACGCCAGGGGCCTGAGCCTGCGCGAGGTCAACGGCGCCATCAGGGCCGGCCTCGCCGCCGACGGCGAGGTGCTGGTCACCAACTCCGAGTCGCGCCACAACCTGGCGGTGGGCCTGACCCAGCCCGGCCGCGTGGTCATCGACGGCAACGTCGGCTACTACTGCGGGGGCATGCTCAAGCACGCCGACATCGAGGTCACCGGCAACGCCGGGTGGTCGGTCGCCTCCGACATGCAGTCCGGCAGCGTCGTCGTGCGCGGCAACGCCAGCGCCGCGGCCGGGGCCGCGATCAGGGGCGGCACGCTGGTGGTCCACGGCAGCACCGGCCCGCGCACCGGCATTTCCCAGAAGGGCGGGACTATAGTGATCGGCGGGTCGGTCGACTACATGTCCGGGTTCGTCAGCCAAAAGGGCGTGATGATCGTCTGCGGGGACGCCGGGGAGGCGTTCGCCGACTCGATCTACGAGGGACGCATGTTCGTCCGCGGCCGCGTGGCCGACTTCGGCAACGGCGCCAAGGTCGAGGACCTCGCCGAGGGCGAGGCCGCCGAGCTCGCGGAGCTGCTCGACCGCTACCAGGTCGCCGGCGTCCCGCAGCCGTCCGAGTTCCGCAGGATCGTCTCGGACAGGAGGCTGTTCAACTTCGACAAGCGCGACTTTCGCATATGGAGGACCGCCCTGTGACCGCCGGCGAGGGCAACGGGGCCGCGCCCGGCGACGGGCGGCAGGACGCGCGGCCGCTGATCCGAGAGAGCTTCTTCTTCGGCCCGGAGGTCATCGAGGACATCCAGGCCAAGGCCGAGCTCGGCCGCTACCGCATCCGCGGCTACGGGACGCTGCGCCGCCTGCCCTCCTTCGACGACCTGACCTTCATCACCTCCGGCATGAGCCGGGTGCCCCTCGAGGGCTACCGCGAGCGCTGCAGCACCGAGACCGTGCTCGGCGCGCGCAACGCCTCGGAGCCGCTGCGGCTCGAGACCCCCATCTACATCTCGGGGATGAGCTTCGGCGCGCTCTCGGCCAGCGCCAAGGTGGCGCTGGGGCGTGCGGCCACGCGCATGGGGACGATGACCGTCACCGGCGACGGCGGCATGCTGCTCGCCGAGCGCGAGGCCTCCCGGCTGCTGATGTACCAGGTCCTGCCCAGCCGCTACGGGTTCGACCCCGACCACGTGCGCGCGGCCAACGCCCTCGAGATAGTGATCGGCCAGGGCGCAAAGCCCGGGACCGGCGGGCTGCTGCTGGGCCTCAAGGTCTCGGACGTGATCGCCGGCCAGCGCGACCTCCCCCCGGGCGTGGACCAGCGCAGCCCCGTCCGCCACCCCGACTGGATGGGCGCGGACGACCTGATGATCAAGATGGAGGAGCTGCGCGAGGTGACCGAGGGAAGGGTCCCGCTCTTCATCAAGCTGGGGGCGGGCCGCGTCACCGACGACGTCAAGCTCGCGGCCAAGGTCGGGGCGGACGCGATCGTGATCGACGGCATGGAGGCCGGCACCGGGGCCTCGCCGGAGCTGCAGCTCGACCACACCGGGATCCCCACCATGCCCGCGACCGCCGAGGCGGTCCGGGCGCTGCGGGACCTGGGGCTCGAGGAGGAGGTGGACCTGGTCGTCTCCGGCGGGCTGACCAGCGGGGCGGACATGGCCAAGGCCCTGGCCCTGGGCGCGAAGTGCGTGTCGATAGGCACGGCGGCGCTGATCGCCCTCAACTGCAACCGCAACATGTACGCCGAGGACTACGAGCGCCTCGGCACAAGGCCCGGGGCGTGCCACCACTGCCACACCGGCCTGTGCCCGGTGGGGATAACGACCCAGGACCCGGAGCTTGAGGCCAGGCTCGACCCCGACGAGGCGGCCGACCGGGTCTTCAACTACCTCAACGCGCTGACCCTGGAGATCCAGCTGCTCGCCCGCGCCTGCGGCAAGCGCGACGTGCACAACCTCGAGCCCGAGGACCTGCGCGCCCTGACGGTGGACGCCTCTGCGATGAGCGGCGTGCCGCTGGTCGGCTCCAACAAGGTCTACTAGCGGTCCCCGGCGGCGCAAGGAGCGAGCGAGCAGATGGACAGGACATTCGAGATTCACATGGCGGGGCAGGTCGTGCGCGCCAGGCTCCTGACCGATGAGGCGCCGGGCACGTGCAGCGCGTTCGAGCGCGCGATGCCGGTCCGCACCTTCGGCGTCAACGCCAAGTTCGCCGGCGACGAGACGATAGCCATGCTCCCGTTCTACGCGCCGCCCGGCGAGAACGAGGTCCCGTCGGTCGACCCGGGCGACATCGGCTACTACCCCCGCAGCCAGACCCTGTGCCTGTTCTACGGCGAGATCATGCCCTTCGCCAGCATCACCCTGTTCGCAAAGGTGGTCGAGGAGGACCTGCCGCGGGCGGTCGCCGCGGGCAGGAGCATCCTAGAGGCGGGCACGCTGCCCGTAGCGATCCGCATGTCGGACGCGGGGCCCGGGGCGGGGCCCGCCGGGCCCGGCCCGGCGGGGGACTCGGCGGCGGACGCGCTGCGCGCCGCGACCGCGGCGATTTGGGACGAGGAGCCGCCCGAGGTCGCGGCGATGCGGACGCACTCGCGCCCCCCGATGGGCAACCTGCCGTGCGTCGTCTACTCGAACTTCGACCTGTTCTGGGGCACCGAGAACCTGCACGTGGCCAGGGCCCTGGCGGCGCAGCTCGGGCCGGCCGAGGCCGGCGCCGTGGCCCGCGCCTACCTGCTGCGCACCGAGGACAGGCTCGGCAAGTGGGGGTTCTCCGAGGCGACGGCGCTGATCCGCCGGGCGGCCGACGCGGCCGCGAGCGCGGAGTCCACCGGCGAGCTGACCGACATCCTGGACGCGGCCAACGTCTACCTCAACCGTCTGGGCAGCTGGGTGGACGCGATGATCCCCTGGAACGAGATGGACCGGCGCCTCTCCCTGGTCGGGGGCTGAGGCGCGGGGGTCAGCCGCCGGGCCCGGCCCCCCCGGAGCCCGTCTCGCCGCGAGCCCGCTCGGCGTCGCGCCGGTCGGCCATCTTCCAGCCCAGGCCCACGACCACGGCGGCCAGCATGGCCTTCACCAGGTCTCCGGGTATGAACGGGTACATGCCGGAGGAGAAGAGCTCTCCCTCGGCGGGCCACGAGAACCCGCCGTACCGCAGCCACAGCAGGCCCGGCAGGTAGACGACCAGCATCCCCAGGACCATCGGCCACATCGACCGCCCGCGGTTCCATCCGCGCTGCGAGAGGTAGCCGACCAGCCACGCCGAGGCGATGAAGCCGACCAGGTAGCCCCCCGTCACCCCCTCGCCGACGTAGGCCCAGCCGTTGCCCCCTCCCTGGAAGACCGGTACACCGGCCATTCCCAGGAAGTAGTAGACCAGTATCGAGAACAGGCCCCAGCGCCAGCCGAGCACCCCGCCGATCATCAGCACCCCGAAGGTCTGGAAGGTGATGGGCACGGGGTTGTCTGGAAGGAAGAAGCGGGCCCTTGCCAGCCCGACCAGCACCCCCACCAGGGCCAGGGAGACGGCGAGCTTGTGGACCGTCGTGGCCTGCGGGTAGAGCGCCTCGAGGAGCGACGGGCCGGGCTTGTCCAGCAGCGCCCACGGCCTCGCCCTGGCGATGAGGGCCCCGGGCCTGGCGACCATCTGCATCATCGCTAGGCCTGCGAGGGCCCGCCGTCGCGGGGGCGGAAGATGGAGTCGGGAGCGAAGCTCACCCGGCGGCGGGCGCGCCCGAGCAGGCCGCCGCCCACCGTCGCGAGCGCCAGCGCGCCAAGCACGCCCAGAGGGGCCTTCTTGAGGAACTCCCTTCGGGAGGTGCCCCGGTCCTTCGTATCGTCAGAGTCCATCTGGACCTCCTGCCATGAGCGCCGGTCCCGGCGCACCGTACCGCCGGCCGGCGGAATTATATTCGTTACCCCGGGGCCGCTTCAATCGGCGGGCGGGCCGAGAGCCCCTCGAAGCCCCGAGCCTGACCCCGTGCGCGCGACCCCGCTGTCGCCATGGGTCGGGGGCGCCCGAATGTCCTGGCGGGTGGGGCCGGACGGAGCATCGGTGCCGGCGCATTCACGGACCCGTGCCGTCGCCGAAATGGGCGTGCAGGTGATCGACCGGGCCGTGCCCGGAGCCGACCGGGTAGGCGGCGCGGATCGCGGCGGCGACGTAGTCCTTGGCCATCGCGGCCGCCTCCGGGACCGCCATTCCCCGGGCCAGCCCCACGGCCGCGGCGGCCGAGAAGGTGCACCCGGTGCCGTGCGTGCTCTTGGTCTCGACGCGCGGGCCGGACAGCTCCTCGATCCCCCCGCCGGCGTACAGCACGTCCGTCGCCGGCCCGCCTGCGATCCCGCCGGTAACCACCACTGCGCCCGCGCCCATCTCCTCCGCTATGTGGCGCGCCGCCCAGCGCACCTGCTCGGCCGTCTCCAGCGCCCGCCCGCACAGCGCCGCGGCCTCCTCGACGTTGGGCGTGACCAGGCTCGCCCGGGGCAGCAGCTCGCGCGCCAGCGCCCGCTCGGCGTCGGCCCGCAGCAGCCTCGCGCCGCTGGTGGCGACCATCACTGGGTCGACGACCAGCCTCCCGATCCGGTGGCGGCGGACGGCGTCGGCCACGGTCTCGATGATCTCGGCGTCCCAGAGCATCCCGGTCTTGGCGGTGTCCGCCCCGATGTCGTCCATCACGGCGTCGATCTGCGCGCGGACCGCCCCGGCGCCCACGCGGTGGACGTCGGTGACGCCCAGCGTGTTCTGCGCGGTCACCGCGGTGATCGCGCAGGTCCCGTAACGCGCCCAGCGCGGCGATCGTCTTGAGGTCCGCCTGCACACCGGCGCCGGCGCCCGAGTCGGAGCCGGCGACGGTCAGGACGAGGGGCCGGCTCACCCGGGCCAGGACGCCCCCGCGCCCGAGTGGGCCTGCTCCCAGAACATCAGCTCGTAGCCGAGCGCGGTGCGGGCCAGCCAGTCGGTCCTTGCCGAAACCCGCTCGGGCGGTATCGAGTCGAGGTGCGAGCCCATCCACGAAACGAAGTCGCCAAGAGCCGCCGGGCCGTGGAGGTCGATCCACTCGCGGTAGATCTCGTTGTCGGGCCTGCGGCCCGCGGCAATCAGCCGGCTCGCCCAGTCGAGGTAGGTCCCCTCGGTCACGTAGAGCACGGTGATGATCTCGTCGAAGGTCCCCTCGTGCCCGACGCGGGCGATGAAGTCGCAAAAGCCCTGGGTCGCCGGCGTCGCCACCGACGAGGTGAGCTCCTCCTCGCTCGCGCCAAGCTGCGTAAGCGCCCTCTCGAACAGGTCGTTCTCGGGGTTGAGCACGCCGGCGAGGAAGCGGTTGATGGGCGCGCTGGCCCGGCCAAGGTCGGGCGACTTGGCCAGGGCCATGCCGGCCATCGAGACCAGGTCCTTTACGAAGATGTAGTCCTGCACGAAGTAGAGGCGGAAGCGCTCGAGAGGCAGCGTCCCGTCGCCCAGCTGCTCGACGAACGGGTGGACCACCACCCGCTCCCACGCAGCGGCGTGGCGGGCCCTGATGTCGGCGGAGAGCGTGCGGTCCATCGGCCTAGCCGGATGTCCGCCCCGCCCGCGAGGCGAGCGGCGTCCCAGGCGCAAGGACGATGGCGAGAGTGCCGTGCGACAAGATGTCCGCCTCCCATGCCCGGGGTACCTGACGGGCCGGGCGGGCGCGGCGGCGCTGCTGGGTGTCCCGCTCCCTACGCTGGCGTTATCCAGGTCAGGTTCGAGGGGTCGACGGCGCTGCGGCCGGCCTCTCAGCCCTCTCGGGCTCCCCCGGGTGAACTCGGTGTGTGGTCGACTGCAGGGAGTCTATTGCCGCGCCCGCGGCGGTGTCAAACGGCGTGTGGCGGCGCGGGAGCGATGGCGCTAGGCTTGTCCGGGTGAGCACCGCCGCCGGCATGGGCGAAGCGCCCCAACTGCGCCTGCTCGCCCTCGCGGCGGGCGGCTACGGCCTTGCCGTGACCCCCTTCGTCATGGCGGCCTGGCTCGCCCAGTCCGACCTCTACCTGGTCGCCGGGCGCATGCTGTTCCCGGCCTACGTCGGCGCGGCGGCCGGCCTGCTGGTGCTCGACCGCCGGCTCGGCGCGGTTCCCCACCCCCTGGCGCGCGGGGCGCTGTGGCTGACCCTGGCCGCGCTGTGCGTCGGGCTGGTCGGCGATCTGGGCTCGTACTACGGGGGCGGCGGGAACGCGGCCGGCGTTCCCTACACGTCCGTGCAGCTGATCTTCTACGGCGCCGTGGAGTTCCCGGCGATCGTGGCCGCCCAGCTCGGCGTCGCGCTCTACGGCCTGGGGCTCCTCAGGTCCGGCGCCGTGGGCCGGCGGACCGCCTGGGCGGTCGCCGCGCTCGGCCCCGCGGCCCTGGTGCTGTGGCCGCTACACGTCCCGAGCGGCCCGCTGTTCGTGATCAACCTGTACCTGGTGGCGACCGCGGCCGCCCGCGGCCCGGCCCCGGCCCGCGCCCCCTGAGCTCGCTCGCCGCCCGCGCCGCCCTCCTGGGCCTGGCGCTCGGGCCGGGACAGGTCCGCTCGCTGGAGCGCTACATCGAGCTGATCGCGGCCGGGAACGAGGCCGCCGGCCTGACCGCGGTCGAGGACCCCGAGCAGATGCGCGAGCGCCACTTCCTCGACTCGCTCTCGGTGGCCGCCGCCGCGGGGCCGGAGCGCCTCGCGCGCTCCGAGGTCGTGGACGTCGGCTCGGGGGCCGGCTTTCCGGGCGTTCCGGTCGCGATCGCGATCGGGGCGTGCCGGGTGACCGCGATCGAGGCGAGCGCGAGGAAGGTCGCTTTCCTGGAGCGGGTGCGCGCCGAGCTCGGGCTGGAGAACCTGTCGGTCGTGCGGGGCAGGGCGGAGTCGGTCGGGCGCGACCCCGCCCACAGGGAGCGCTACGACATCGCGCTCGCGCGGGCGGTGGCGCCGCTGGCCACCCTAGCGGAGCTGTGCATGCCGCTTTGCCGCGTGGGGGGCGCGCTCATCGCCCACAAGGGCAGGGGCGCCGCCGGGGAGCTTGTGGCCGCCCGGCGGGCCCTGTCGGAGACCGGCGGGGGCCGGCCCAGCGTGGTCGAGGTCGATCCCGCCGTCGTGGGCCCGGGGAGGGACGCGCGGCTGGTCGTCGTCCCCAAGATCGCGCCTACCCCGGGGCGCTTTCCCAGGCGCGAGGGCGTGCCGTCCCGCCGTCCGCTGTAGAATGCCCGGCGGCCAATGCGACTAATCAGACTGCTCGGCCTTTCGCACTCCTCCGAGGACTCGGGGCCCGGGCAAGACCCGTCGTCGATCCTCAGGCGGCGCATACTCTCCCTGCCGACCCTGCTCTCGCTGGGGGTCGCGGGCGCATTCATCTTCTTCCTGTCGACCGGGATAGACCTCGACTGGGGGGAGACGTGGCGCAACGTCGGGCAGATGGACCCGAGGTTCTACGTCCTCGCCCTGGTCCTGTACTACCTGAGCTTCATCTTCCGGGGCCAGCGCTGGAGGATGCTCGCCGACAGCGCCTCGCGGGGCGCCGAGGAGCCGGGGGAGGGCCCGGCGCTCCCGTCCTCGCTCAGGTTCGCCCAGCTGATCATCATGGGCTGGTTCATCAACGCCATAGCCTGGCTGCGGCTCGGCGACGCCTACCGCGCCTGGGAGTTCTCCCGCGAGTCCAAGCGGGGCTTTTACTGGTGCCTGGGGACGCTGGTGGCAGAGAGGATGCTGGACCTGACCACCGTCGCGCTGCTGATAGCCGCGGGCATCCTGGCCGCCACGGTCACCTCGGACAACCTGATCCTGCGCTTTCTGTTCATCGCCACCGCGGGCATGGCGGGCATATTCCTCGCGCTGCTGGTGTCGATGAGGTTCTTCGGGCTGCGGCTCGCGAGGCTGCTGCCCGGCGCGCTAGAGCGCGTCTACGGCCAGTTCCACCAGGGCACGCTCGGTAGCATCGAGCCGCGCAAGCTGCCCGCCCTCGCCGCCCTGAGCGTGGTCGGCTGGGCGCTAGAGGCCGCCCGGCTCTACTTCGTGGTCGAGGCGCTGGACCTGTCGCTGTCGATACCCATGGTGCTGCTGGTCTCGCTCGGGCACGCGGTGCTAAGCACGGTGCCCACGCCCGGGGGCATCGGGGCGGTCGAGACGGGCATGACGGGCCTGCTGGTGCTGAGCATGCCGAAGGCGGACGCGGCCTCGGTCGCCGTGCTGGACCGCACGATCACCCTGCTGAGCGTGATAGCGATCGGCGGGCTGGTGTTCGTCGCCAACCACCTGGCCTCCCGGCGCAGGGAGCGGCGGCAGGGCCCCGGCGCCGCTATATAATTGGCCCCCGGGCCGATACCGGCCGGAGGGCTCTCCCCATGACGACTACAAAGACCGACCCGCGCCGCCGCAGCGCCGTCCAGGTGGACGGCGCCGACAGGGCCCCGGCCAGGGCCATGCTCAGGGGCGCCGGGCTCACCGACGAGGACTTCGCAAGGCCGTTCGTCGCCGTTGCCAACCTGGCCAGCGACGTCACCCCCTGCAACGTCCACCTCGACCGAATCGCGCGCGCCGCCAAGGAGGGCGTGCGGGAGGGCGGCTCGGTGCCGTTCATGTTCGGGACCATCACGATAAGCGACGGCATCTCGATGGGCACCGAGGGCATGAAGGCGTCGCTCGTGAGCCGCGAGGTGATCGCCGACTCCATAGAGACGGTCGTCTTCGGCGAGAGCATGGACGGGCTGGTGGTGGTGGCCGCCTGCGACAAGAACATGCCCGGGGCGATGATGGCCATGGCCAGGCTGGACGTGCCATCGGTCTTCGTCTACGGCGGCGCGATCCTGGCCGGCAACTACCGCGGCCGCGACATCAACATCCAGGACATGTTCGAGGCGGTGGGCGCCCACTCCCAGGGGGACCTGAGCCTAGACGAGCTGATCGCCATGGAGCGCGTGGCCTGCCCCGGCGAGGGCGCCTGCGCGGGCATGTTCACCGCCAACACGATGTCCTCGGCCATAGAGGCGATGGGCATGGCGCTCCCCGGAACCGCCTCGATCCCGGCGATCGACCCGCGCAACCTGGATGCGGCGCGGGAGGCGGGGGCCGCGGTGCGCGGCCTGCTGGAGCGCGGCATCACCTCGCGCGACATCATGACCCGCGCGGCCTTCGAGAACGCCATAACCGTCGTCCTGTCGATGGGCGGGTCTACCAACGCCGTCCTCCACCTGCTCGCGATCGCCGCCGAGGGCGAGGTGCCGCTCTCGATCGACGACTTCGACACCCTGAGCCGCCGCACGCCCTACCTGACCGACCTTCGGCCCGGCGGGCGCTACGTGATGCCGGACATGGACAGGGCGGGCGGGGTCCCGACGCTGATGCGCGAGCTGCTCCGCGCCGGGCTCCTTGACGGCGAGTGCATCACCGTGACCGGAAAGACGCTCGCGGAGAACCTGGCGGCCGACCTCGGGCGCACGGGCGCCGTGCCCGACGGGCGGGTGATACACCCGGTCGAGAGCCCGCGCAGCCCCACCGGGGGGCTGGTCATCCTCAAGGGGAACCTCGCGCCCGAGGGCGCGGTGATGAAGGTCTCTGGCACCAGCCACCTTCGCCACGAGGGGCCGGCGCGGGTCTTCGACTCTGAGCGCGCCGCCTTCAACGCCGTGATCGAGGGCCGGATAGAGCACGGGGACGTGATCGTCGTGCGCTACGAGGGACCCAGGGGCGGGCCCGGCATGCAGGAGATGCTCGCGCTCACCGGCGCGATCATGGGGGCCGGGCTCGGCGAGAGCACGCTGCTGCTGACCGACGGGCGGTTCTCGGGGGCCACCCGCGGCCCGATGATCGGCCACATCGCCCCCGAGGCCATGGTGGGCGGCCCGATAGCGCTGGTGCGCGACGGGGACGTGATCCGCATGGACGCCGCCGCCCGCGAGCTGTCGATGCGCGTCACCGAGGAGGAGCTCTCGCGCCGCCGGGCCGGGTGGACGGCCCCCGCGCCGCGCTACACCCGGGGCGTGCTCGCCAAGTACGCCCGGCTGGTCACCTCGGCCTCCCGGGGCGCGGTCACCACCGCCTAGGCCCCGCCCGGGCGCTGCCCGGACAGCACCCTACGCAGCGCGGCCGCCAGGGCCTCCGTGCGGCGCCCGTCGAGGTTGAGCGGGTGGATGGTCAGCACCCCCTGCGGGAGCGCCTTCTCCTGGACGAACACCGCGGGGTCTCCGGCCCGCAGGCGGCGCGATACCTCGAAGGCGCTTAAGCCCAGGGCCGCCTCGTTGAGGGCGATGCGCATCACCGGCGAGCCCTCGGCCGGCCGGTCCACGGCGACCTCGGCGTCCAGGCCGGCGAGCGAGTCGGCCAGGCGCTCCAGGTGCCCGAGCTGCTCTGAGTAGGTGGCGTCCAGGCCGCCCTCGACGAAGTTGCGCAGGGCGGCGAGCAGGCCGATCACCTCCTCCTTTCCGACCTTGAAGCCGCGGCCCAGCCCGTGCCGGGGGATCCCCGGAAGCCCGCCCGCCGGGATCAGGTCGGGCGGCGGGTCCCAGACCGTGAAGAACTCGTCCATGTCCAGGTGCTGCAGGGCCGCCGAGGCGACCAGGTCCGCGCGCCCGCACAGGATGCCGCTGGACTGCGGGCCACGCATCGCCTTGCCACCGGAGAAGCACACCAGGTCCGCGCCTGCGTCGATGAACGCCCGCAGGTTGGCGCGCGGCGGCAGCTCCCCGGCCGCGTCGACCAGCACCGGTAGCCCGCGCCTCGCGGCGACCGCCGTGACCTCGGCGAGCGGGGGCTCCGAGTCCGGGCCCTGCCCGTAGTAGATGGCGGCGGTCCGCTCCGTCACCGCCGCCTCGTACTCCCAGGCCTCGGTGCGTCGGACGCCGGCGTTGGCGACCACCTCGTTCATGCCGACCTCGACCAGCGTCCCGCCGGCGACGCGGACGGCGTGGTCGTAGCCGTTGCGGTGCTCGCGCGCGATGATGAACTCCGAGCGCAGCCCCGAGGCGTCCGGCAGCCGGTCCATCGCCCCCGGGTCCAGCCCGGCCATGATGGCGGCCGCGCCCAGGGTGAGCGCCGAGGACGCGCCCGCGGTCACGTACCCGGCCTGCGCCCCGGTCACCGAGGCGATGTAGCGGCTGGCGCCCGCCTGGAGCTCCGGCATCGAGACCGACTCGGTCGCGGCCGCGGCCATGGCCTCGACGACGACGGGGGGCATCAGCGCCCCGCCGACGCGGGTGGAGGCACCCGATACGTTGATTATCGTCCTGACCCCGAACTCTCCGTAGATGGACACCTGCAAGCTCCCTTCTGTCACCGCCCGAAGGCCGCCAGCACCCGCGCCGCCGCCGCGTAGTCCCGGCGCCCGCCCCGCATGATGGGGGGCACAAGGTACACGTTGGGGAAGCCGGCCCGGCTGAACCCGTCTATCAGTTCGACGGCGATGTCGACGCCGTCCCGTCCCCGCTCCATCTCCCCGGCGACGCGCTCGGGCAGCGGGCCGAAGGTCACGCCCCCGGGGGTCAGGACCTGCACCCCGCAGAATACGGGCTGGCGCAGTTCCTCGCCGTGCTCGTCGGCGTAGGCCCCTGCGAAGTGCGCCAGCCGCTCCGGCTCGAAGAGGGCCTGCAGCAGGAAGAACTCGGCGCCCGCCCGGACCTTCCTGCGGGTCAGGCGCAGCTGGTGCGCAAGCGGCATCCCGAGGTCGATGGTCGCCCCGACGCAGAACGACGAGCGCGACCGCAGCGCCAGCCCGCGGAAGTCCCGGCCCTCGTTCATGCCCCGTATCGATGAGATCAGCTCGCTGGGGCGAAAGTCGTCGACCGGGACCGCCCACCGAAGGTCCCCGCCCCGGTATGGATCGCCGCGCACGACGACGACGTTGCGCAGCCCGAGCAGGTCTGCCCCGAGCAGGAGGCCCTGGATGGCCATCCTGTTCATGTCACGGGTCGAGATCGTGAACACCACGTCACGGCCGGTCTCGCGGGCGATCCAGTGGGCGCCGATCACCGGGCTGAGGCGGGGGGACCTGCCGGGGTTGTAGGCGACGGAGATGAGGTCGGCGCCGAGCCCGGCGGCGCCCTCGAGCAGGGCGGGGTCGCCGCCCCTGGGCGGGGAGAAGTCGCAGATGAACACGCCAGCCCCCGCCGCGAGCTCGCATCGCTCGGCGACAGTCGCCATGGGCGAAGAGTCTAAGGGCGGTGCCGTGCCGGTGGGAAGACCCGGCCCGGTCCCGGTCGGCGCGCCCCGGGCGCCGGGGCTACTTCCAGCCGAGGGAGAAGTTGGCGCCCTGGGTCAGGGAGACGCGGTGGCCCTCCGAGCACTTGAAGCGCTCCTCGCGCACGTCGCGGCGCTTGCCGGAGAGCGACGACTGCTCCATGGTGGTCGAGCAGAACGGGCAGGTGACCTCGTAGACGGCCTTGTTGCGCAGCCGCACCGCCTGGACGTAGGCCAGGGTGTGCGCGAGGCGCTCCGAGTCGCCGATGTAGCGTACGACGTAGCGCGCGCCGGCGCTGACCAGGTTGGTCGACCGCCCAGTCCTCGCGGGCTCGGTGTGGGTGTAGTCGACGTACCCGCACCGCAGGCACTCGGGCTCCTCGAAGCCCTTGACCAGGGGGTCGTGGCAGCGCGGGCACAGAGAGCGCCCGCCCGTCGCCCTGAGCGGGCGTGGGGCGGTGGTGGTGCGGGGCTCCACCCTCGGCTGCGGCTGCGGCGGAATAGCCGGCAGGAACTTGCTCGGTGTGGCCTGTGTGACCATGTGGCCCCTCCCCGTGTCGCCCCGCGCCTTGCCCGGACGGGATTCCGGGCCGTGCGTGCGAGTTGGGACAATTGATAAACAGAGTTTGAAACTTTGTCAATCCCTTTTTCAAAAAAATCGACGGTGTTTTCAGGCCGGTTTGCCCGGCGGGCGGCGAGGGGCGCGCGGCGCGGCCGCATGCGAGCGGGCCGCGCGCCGCTGTATACAGGCGTGTACGGGGTAGGAATCGCACGCCCAGCGCCGCCCGCCGTGGGACTGTTGTTCTAGACCTCCGCGGGTCCTACGAGGCAGGCCCGGCGCCTGAAAATCGCGCCGAACCGGCCGGTTTGACGACCCACCCGGCCGGTGCTAAATTCCGAGCGCCCGCCGTGAAGATCGTCGTCTGCGCCAAACAGGTGGTCGACCCCGAGACCCCCCGGTCGGCCTTTCGGATCGACCCCGATCTGATGAGGGCGGTCCCGGCGCCCGGGATCCCCCCGGTGGTCAACGGATTCGACGAGAACGCCACCGAGGCGGCCCTGCGGATCAGGGACGAGACCGGGGCGGACGTCTCTGTCCTGTCGGTCGGGGACGCCTTCGCGCCCGACGTGATCAAAAAGCCCCTCTCGATGGGCGCCTCAGAGCTGGTCCTGGTGGAGGGCCCCGAGCTCGCCGACCTCGACGCCCCGGCGACCGCCCTGGTGCTGGCGCGCGCGATCGGGCAGATGGGGGCGGACCTGGTGATCTGCGGGCGACAGGCCTCCGACTGGGACAACGCCCAGGTGCCCATGCTCCTCGCGGAGATGCTGGGGGCGGCGTGCCTCGCCTTCTGCCAGGACGTGGGCGTGCGGGGCGGCGTCGTGGCGGCTCAGCGCGTGCTCGAGGACGGCTACGAGGAGATCGAGGCCGACCTGCCGGCGGTGGTCGCGGTCAGCAACGAGCTGGGCCCGCCGAGGTATCCGACGCTGCGCGGCATCATGGCCGCCTCCAGGATCCAGCCCCGGGTGCTGACCTGCGCCTCCCTGGGCGTGGACCCCGCCGAGCTGCGGCCCGCCTGCGAGCTCGAGGACCTCGGCGTGCCGGAGCCGGGGCGGCGCTGCGAGATGATCGGCGGAGACTCCGACGCCGAGTCCGGCAGGCTGCTGGCCCTGCGGCTCAGGGAGGAGGGGCTGATCTGATCGACCGCGCCCTGGCGATCGCCGATCCCGCCGATGGCGCCCGCTTGGCCCCCGGGGCGGCGGAGCTGATCGCGCTCGCGGCCTCGGTCGCGGACGAGCCGGCCTGCGCCATGGTCGGGGACGTGCGCTCGGCGCAGGCCGCCGCCTCCCTCGGCGCCGCCCGCGTCTACCTGATCGAGGCCGCGCCCGGGCTCGACTCGGGGGGCAGGGACGCGCGCCTGCAGGCCTACGAGCAGGTCGTCGCCATGTCCGGGGCCCGCGCGGTGCTGATGGCCAGGAGCGACGACGGCGCGGAGATAGGCCCCCGGCTGGCCGCCCGGATCGGCGGCCCCTGCGCCCAGGACTGCGTCTCGCTGCGGGCGGGGCCGGACGGTGCGCTCAGGGCGGTGCGGCCCGTGTACGGCGGGAGCGCCGTGGCCCGGATCGCCCTGCCCGCCGGCCGCCCGGCGGTCGCCATCATGAGGGCCGGGTCTGCCCAGCCCCGGGAGCCGGACCCCGACCGAAGGGCGGAGGTGATCGGGGTGCGCCCCGTGATCGACCCGGACGGGGTGCGGGTCAGATCGGTCCGCAGGGTCGCCGAGGCCGGCGCGGGGGTGGGCCTCGAGGAGGCGCCGGTGGTGATCGGGGGCGGCAGGGGCCTGGGCGGCCCCGAGGCCTTCGCAGAGCTGGAGGAGCTAGCGGGGGCGCTGGGCGGTGCGGTGGGGGCGTCGCGGGCGGCGTGCGACGCCGGTTGGATCGACCACTCGCGCCAGATCGGCCTTACGGGCAGGACGATCGCGCCCGACCTGTACATCACATTCGGCATCTCCGGGGCCAGCCAGCACATGGCCGGCTGCACCGGCGCGAGGTGCCTGGTCGCCGTCAACACCGACGAGGGGGCGTCGATATTCCGGGACGCGCGCTACGGCGTCGTCGGCGACTGGAGGGCGGTGCTAAGGTCGTTCCTTGAGACCGCGAGGGAGCTCCGAGGGGGCTGAGGCGGGGAGCCCATGCGTGCCCCGGGGCCGCCGGGCCACATCCGCCCTCGGGCGCCGTCCCGGCGGGGCGGGCGCTAGAATGTGCTCCACCCGGCCGGCCCCGGTCGAGGGTGCCGGCCGCACGCTCCGTGGACCGGGTCCACGGGCCAGGAGAGCTCCGCGATGAACACCGCCTTCCACCCGCCCGTCCGCCCGCCGGCGCGGCGCGCCCGGCGCATCCCTGCGGCCGCGGCCGCGCTGGCGGCCCTGGCGCTGGCGGTCCTCGCCGCCGGGTGCGGGCAGGACCCCGAGCCCACGCCCGCCCCCGCCCCGACGGCGGCGCCCACCGTCGCCGCGGCGCCCACCGCGGTCCCGACGCCCGAGCCGGCCCCGACTCCCACCGCAGCCCCGACGCCGGAGCCGACCCCTGCGCCCACGGCGACCCCGGCGCCCGCTCCGACCGCGGCCCCCGACCGGTCCGGCGCCGATCCCACCGACGCCTACTTCGACCTCGACCGGGTGCTGGACATCGCGATCGAGATCGCGCCCGGAGACTGGGAGACCCTGCGCCACCAGACGCGCACCTTCGAGGACCTGATGGCCGAGATCGAGGAGTACGGGCTCTCGCGGCCCTTCGCCAGCATCTTCACGTGGTTCCCGGCGACGGTGACGGTGGACGGCGAGGCCCATGCGAGGGTCGGCGTGCGCAAGAAGGGCTTCCTCGGCTCGATGAGCGAGACCAAGCCGGCCCTCAAGCTGCGGTTCGACAAGTACGTCGACGGCCAGGCCCTGGGCGGGGTCGTCGAGCGCATGACCCTCAACAACAGCGTCCAGGACGTCTCTATGGTCAACACCTGCCTGGCCTACCGGGTGTTCGCCGCCGCCGGGCTGCCCTCGCCTCGGTGCAGCTTCGCCACCGTGACGGTCAACGGGAAGGACCTGGGCCTGTACGTCCACGTCGAGGAGATCAAGAGACCGTTCCTCGCCCGCCACTTCGACAGCGCCGAGGGCAACCTTTACGAGGGGACGGTCAGCGACTTCACGCCCGACTATCGCGGCACGTTCGAGAAGAAGACCAACGAGGACGACGACGACTGGTCGGACATAGACGCCGTGATGGCCGCGCTCGGGGACCCCTCGGACGCCGGCGTCGAGGCGCTCGGCGAGATCGTCGACCTGGACCGCTTCCTGACCTTCTGGGCCGCCGAGGTGCTCGTGGGCCACTGGGACGGCTACGCCGGCAACCGCAACAACTACCACTTCTACCGCGAGCCGGGCGGCCGCTTCGTGTTCATCCCCTGGGGCGTGGACGACACGTTCCACCTCGAGCGCGATCCAAACCCCTTCGACAACATCAGCGAGCCGCCGGCCTCGGTGCTGGCGCTGACGGCCATTCCCGGCCGGCTCTACGGCGACCCCGGATGGCGGCTCAAGTACGTGGGCCGGCTCAAGGAGCTGCTGGACGCCGCCTGGGACGAGGAGGAGCTGCTGGCGGGCGTGGACGCGATGGCCGCCGTCGTGCGGCGGCACACCCCCGCCGAGGACGGGGCGGCGATAGCCGTCGACACCGAGCGGGTGCGCCAGTTCATCCTAAAGCGCAGGGCCGAGATACTGGACGAGATCACGCCGGCGCCGCCCGACTGGCCCGAGCCCGACCAGGTCCCCGCCCCGGCGGGCTCCCTCGGGTCCGGCACGCTCGAGGTGAGCTTCGAGACCGAGTGGGGGTCCAAGGCGAGCCCGAGCCCTCTGGAGGAGGGGAGGCTCACCCGCCTGGCGGTGAACGGGGAGGATCAGCCGCTCGAAGGCACCGGCGCGGTCGCCGGCCGCGCCACCGCGGAGGAGGCGGGCCTGCTGCCCGGGGTCGGGGACCTGGCGTCCCTGACCACGATCAGGCTGAACCCGGACGGCTCGGTGGGCGTGCTCACGCTCGTGATGCCCGCCGCCAGCCTCAGGGACGGGGCGAGCCTGGTCATCGGCAGGGACGAGATCGCCGGCGTGGTGGCGTCCATTCCGCCCGGGGCCACGGACCCGGACAGCTACTCGCTCGTCACCGAGGGGCGGCTGGACCTGTCGGAGGCGGGCTCTGAGCGCGGCGCCAGGATATCGGCCGCCTTCTCCGGCACATTCGGGGATCCGCCCGGCCAGGGCGCCGCGCCCGGAGGCTCCGAGGGATCCGGCACCGTGGAGGTGCGCTTCGAGACCACCTGGGGCTCCAGGGCGAGCTTCAACCCCATAGAGGAGGGGAAGGTCGCCTACCTGTCGCTGGACGGGGAGGAGCAGTCCCTGGACTACGCCGGCGCGACCGCGGGCCGCGCCGGCCCGGACGAGGTGGGCCTCCTGCCGGGGGTCGCGGACCTTGCCTCGCTGTCCGTGATCACGTGGAGCCCGGACGGCACCGTGGGGGTGATCGTCCTGGTGATGCCCATGGAGGCACTGGCCGACGGCGCCGCGCTGGTCTTCGGCGCCGACCTGATCGCCGGCGTGGTGCTGACCATCCCGCCCGGGGCCACCGATCCGGACGATCTGTGGTTCATCACCGAGGGCCGGCTCGAGCTCTCGGAGGCGGGCGCGGAGAGCGGAGCGGCCATCTCAGCCAGCTTCTCCGGCACCTTTGGCACGTCGCCCGTCTCCCCGGGCGCCGGGGACGGGGTGACCGACGGCGCGCCGTCGGGGGACGTCGGCCTGGTCGTTAACGAGGTGGCCGCCAAGGGCGACCCGCTCGACTGGTTCGAGCTGCACAATGCCTCGGGCGACCCGGTAGACCTGTCCGGCCTCGTGGTTGCCGACGACCTTGCCGACGCAGGCAAGCGGGTCGCCTTCCCGGACGGCCTGGTGATCGGGCCGGGCGAGTACTTGCAGATCGAGGTGGACAAGGACGGCTGGCCCGGCTTCGGCCTGGGCGGGGACGAGGAGCTGGGAATCTGGACGGCGGACGGGGCGCTGGTCGACAGCGTGGACTGGGCCGAGGGACAGTCCGGCGAGGGCCAGAGCTACGCCCGCGTGCCGGACGCAACCGGCGACTTTGAGACCGTGGAGGCTCCCACCCCGGGCGCCGCCAACTGATCCCGGGGACCGGCGCCGCCGGTCCGCCCTATCCCGCCCGGGGCCCGGGGGTCCGCGGTGGGGCAGGCGTTCGATGCCGTCGCGCCCGCCGCGCGGCTCCCTGTCCTACTCCCGCGCGTCCAGCCGGTTGAGGTATCCCCTCCATCGAAGGATGCGGTCGTCCGCCGTCACGAGCCTGTGGCCGCCCTGGGCCGTGGCGACGATGATGCGGTCGGCGGGGTCGGAGCTGAAGCCGGGCAGGGCGTTGGCTCGGATTCCAATTTCGCCGTCGACGGGGATCTCCATGACTCCCTGGTCGAGCAGCTCCCGGCGCCACAGTCCGACATTCTCGGGAAAGTCCAGACGGCCCCTGCTCACCAGCATCGCGACCTCCCAGAATGTCACGGCGGACACGGCGAACTCGCCGCCCAAAAGGGCGTCAATCGAGCGTCCGCCTTGCACCCGCTCCGAGGTGGGCTTCGCCGGTCCACCAGCCACAGGAGCGTGTGGGTATCCGCGAGGATCATGGATTCAGCACGCTGCCGGGATCGGCCTGCGCCTCCCAGTCGACGTCGATGGGACCGGTGATGTCGCCAGCGATCTTCATCCGGCCGCGTCCCGCGCCGAATAGGGACTTGGGGCGTTCCCGGTAGGGCACGAGGCGGGAGACGGGCCTCCCGTACTTGGTGATGACGATCTCGCCCCGGCCGTCGGCCACCTCGTCCATGAGCTGAAGGCACCTGGCCTTGAACTCCGACGCCTTCATGGTCCGCGGACCACCCGATGTGTCAGCGCCTGCATCCATTGCCGCACCCCTCTTGTCTCCCGGGAGAACTTGCTCTGATCGTACCGTGGTCACGACTATGGACATATCGTGTTGCCCTCGTCCGTCTGCTCACAGCTGAAGGGTGATTGGCCGAAGGGGGCCGGAACCGCTGGCGCGGCGAGCCGAGATCGTGTCATCGGGGAAGGGTGAC
>CAXXTI010000003.1:0-20491 GCA_963664125.2 Dehalococcoidia bacterium
TGGGCATGACGCCGTACCAGATGATGCTCGGTTACATGGCGAGGGCCGGGGAGCCGATGAGCGGCGCGCGCCAGTTCCCGACCCAGGGGCAATGCCGAGCTGGGGCTGGTGAACCTGTCCAACGTCGTGGCAACGCACATGCCCCAGGGGGTCGGGGCCGCCCTGGCGATGCGGATGCGTGGCCTCGGGCGCTCGTCGCGGTCTACTTCGGGGACGGCGCGTCGAGCACCGGGACTGCCACGAGGCGATGAACTTCGCCTCGGTCCACCGGTTGCCGGTCATCTTCATCTGCGAGAACAACGGCTACGCGATATCCGTGCCCCTCAGCGCGCAGATGGCCGTCGACTCGGTGGCCTCGCGCGCGGCCGGCTATGGCATGCCCGGGGTGAGCGTGGACGGCATGGACGCCGCTGCGGTCTACGAGGCGACCGCTGCCGCGGCCGAGAGGGCGCGGTCCGGGGCCGGGCCGACGCTGATCGAGGCCAGGGTCGAGCGCTTCAGGCCGGCACACCGGGGACGACGACGACCGGCGCTACCGCGGGGCGGAGGAGCTGGCAGGGCTGCGCTCCCGCGACCCGGTGGCCGCACTTGAGGGAGCGTCTGGTCTCCTCCGGGGTGCTGACCGAGGCCGAGGATGAGGCGATCGCCGATGCCGCGAGGGGCGAGGTGGACGACGCGACCGACAGGGCGGAGGCCGCCCCGCTGCCGGACCCGGCGACCTTCGGCGACCATGTCTACGGCGCAGAGGCCGGACGCGGGTAGGGGCCGGGTCTTGCCCGAGATCACGGTCATAGAGGCGGTGCGCGACGCGATGCGCGAGGAGATGGACCGCGACGCGTTCGGTCTTCGTGCTGGGCGAGGACGTCGGTGCCCGCGGCGGCGTGTTCCTGGCCACCGACGGCTTTCTGGAGCGCTTCGGGCCGGAGCGCGTCATCGACACGCCGCTTGCAGAATCCTCGATCGCGGGCGTCGCCATGGGCGCCGCGATGCACGGAATGCGCCCGATCGCCGAGGTGGAGTTCGCCGACTTCATCTGGCCGGTCTTCAACCAGATCGTCGGCGAGGCCGCCAGGGCCCGGTACGGGACCCAACGGGGCGGTCGGGGTGCCGATGGTGCTGCGCGCGCCCTACGGCGGCGGCGTCCGGGGCGGGCTCTTCCACTCCCAGAGCCCGGAGGCCTACTTTGCCCACACCCCGGGCCTGAAGGTAGTGGCCCCCGCGACGCCCTACGACGCCAAGGGCCTGCTAAAGTCCGCGGTCCGCGACGACGACCCGGTGATATTCCTCGAGCACAAGCGCACCTACCGGCTGGTCAAAGGGGAGGTGCCCGACGGCGAGTACACGCTTCCCCTAGGCCGTGCAGACGTAAAGATGTCCGGCGACGACCTGACGGTCGTCACCTACGGGCTGATGCTCCACCACTGCGCCGAGGCCGCCCGCGAGGTGGCGGGGGAGGGCATCGGCGTGGACCTCGTGGACCTGCGCACCCTCAGGCCTATCGACCGCCCGACGGTCCTGGCCTCGGCGCGCAGGACGGGCCGCGTGCTCATAGTGCACGAGGACACCGAGGCCGTGGGGGTGGGCGGCGAGGTGGCGGCGGTCGTCGCAGAGCACGCCTTCGAACACCTCGACGCGCCGGTGCGGCGGCTGGCCGGCCCCGAGGTGCCGGCGATGCCGTTCAGCTCGCCCCTTGAGGCCGAGTTCATGATCGGCCCCCTCACGCATCGCCGACGCGATCAGGGATCTCGCTGCGTACTAGGCAATGCTACTGATGATGACCGCGTGGAAGTCGAGTTGAGACAGCGCCTAGGCTCATGGCACGCTGGGCGGCACTGACGGTCCGCCTGCGTGGCGCAAAGTCCATGCCGCCCGGCATGGTCGGTTCGAGCCTTAGCGTTGAACAGCGGCATGAGCGAATTCAGCAGTGATACGATGGCGCCCTGCAAGGTGCGCATGCCGTGGCCCGCTGCGGCAACGGGGACCAGGACGGCATGGCATCGCTTCATGTCTCGCCTAGACTTTGTGCAAGGTCCAGATGAAGACGACTCGCTACTTCGATGAGCAGGTGCTTCGCAAGCGGCCCATACATCGAGGTGGAGTGGTGCGCTCAAATTGTCTCTGCGCCGCTTCATTGGGAGGAGCAGTCGGACGGGCGCCTGCGCTTCTGGGGAGAGGTGACCCTGCCCGGCGAGACCGCACCCCCGCTACCTGCGAGTGGTGACATTGCGGGATGGCCAGACCATTCACAACGCATTCTTCGATCGACGCTTTCGGGAGGAGGAACGTCCATGAAACTCCATTACTACCCGGAGACCGACAGTCTCTACGTCGAGTTCAAGGCTGGGCCGGGTGCGAAGACCATCGAAGTGACCGAGGGCCTGAATGTCGACATCGATGCCCACGGCGGCGTGGTCGGCTTTGACATTGACCAGGCGTCCCGTCGCCTGGATCTGTCCACGCTGGAAACCGAGGCGCTGCCCCTTCACAGCATCAAGGCTGGCTGACATCCTTTACAAGGTGAACATCGAGATGCCTTCACCCGTGTCGGGTGTGGTGGCCAAGATCGTTGCTGCCGAGGGCGAGACCCTACCAATGGGGGCGGTGATCGCGGAGATCGACGCGGAGGAGGGGCCCACGCCAGCACCCGCCCCGCCCGCCGACACCTTGGGCACGCTGATCCAGGGGATCGCTGTTGGTCCCACCGGCGCGGCGAACGTTCCCCAGCAGGACTCCACCACAGATGCGGCCGCCGCCGAGACTGCGGACCCGGTAGCTGCACAGAGCGCCCAGGGCCGGCAGGCGCCGACCGTTGCGGCCCGCTTTTCGCCCGCTGTCAGGCGGCTCGCAGAGCAACACGGCCTTGACCCCGCCGCAATCCCGGGCTCCGGCAGGGGCGGGCGCGTCACCCGCAGGGACGTCGAGCAGCATCTGGCGCAGCGTGAGGTCCGCGGCGGAGATGCCGTTGACCGCGAGGATCGGCGCATGGCCGCCTCGCCCGTCCGCAAGATGATCGCCGAGAACATGGCCCGCAGCGCGGGCGAGATCCCCCACGCCTGGGGCATGGTCGAGGTGGACGCATCCGGCATGGTGGCCCTGCGGCGCGCAGAGAAGGACCGCTTCCAGCGCGAGACGGGCCACCCGCTGACCTACCTGGCCTTCGCCGTATCGGCCGCCGCGGGCGCGCTGCGCCGGCACCCGTCGGTCAACGCCTCCTGGGACGCCGGGGACGTGATCCTGAGGGGCCGCGTCAACATCGGAGTGGCCGTCGCCGCACCGGACGGCCTGATCGTCCCGGTGATCGAGGACGCCGACCGCCTGTCGATCGCGGAGACCGCCGAGCGCATAGACCTGCTGGCTGGCGCGGCCCGCTCGGGCTCGCTCTCGCCCGGTCAGGTGCGGGGCGGGACCTTCACGGTCAACAACACCGGGGCGCTGGGCTCGGTGGCCTCCGGGCCGATCATCGTCCCGGGCCAGGCGGCGATCCTCACCACCGAGGCCGTCGTCCGCCGCCCGGTGGCGGTCGGAGAGGACGCGGTCGCCGTGAGGCCGGTGATGAACATGTGCATGAGCTTCGACCACCGGCTGCTCGACGGCGCCGGGGCGGGCGCCTTCCTGCAGGCGGTCAGGGGCGCCATCGAGGCGGCCGGGCCCGGGACCCCCCTGGACCGGCCCGTCGCGCTTGTCCCCTAGCGCCGCGTCCGGCGCGCCGCTGCGCGCGGCCTGGCTGGGCGCAGCCGACTACGCGGGCACCCTCGCCCTGCAGCGCCGCCTGGCGCGGGCCGTGGCGGACGGCGCCGCGCCGGATGCCGTGCTGATGCTCGAGCACGGTCACGTCTACACCCTGGGGCGGCGCGGGCGGCGCTCCGACATCCTGGCCGGGCCGGACGAGCTGCGCGCCCTCGGGGTCGAGGTGCACGAGACGGACCGCGGGGGCGAGGTGACCTACCACGGCCCGGGCCAGCTGGTGTGCTACCCGGTCGTCGACCTTCGGCCGGTCGGCGGGCCGCTGCGGTTCGTGTGCGCGCTTCAGGCCGCCGCGGTAGAGACGCTCGCCGGATACGGCATCGACGCCTCGTGCGAGGGAAGGCCCACCGGCATCTGGGCAGGCGACGCGAAGATAGGGGCCATAGGCCTGCACGTGAGCCGCGGTATCTCGACCCACGGCCTCGCCCTGAACGTCAGCCCGGACCTCGCCCACTTCGATCGCATCGTCCCGTGCGGCATGCCGGGGATCCGCGTCACTTCCATGGCGCGAGAAGGGGTACGCGCCGACGTCCGGGACGTGGCCGCAGCGCTGGCCGCGGCGCTGGGCGGCGCCCTGGGACGGCCCGTCGCCTGGGCGGATGCCTCCGAGCTACGCGGCGCTGCGGTCGGCGCCGGAGGGAGTTGAGGCCTGGGACTCGCCCGGCTACTCATGCGCCTTGCCATGGGGCGGCGGCTTCGACCGTCCCGCGGCAGGATATTCGTCGAGGGGCTCGGCGGCCGGGTCAAGATCGCCCGCGACCGCTGGGGGATCGCCTATATAACCGCTCAGGATCCCCCGGGCGCGTGGACTGGCCTGGGCTTCTGCCACGCGCAGGACCGCGCCTTCCAGATGGAGACCCTCAGGCGGTTGGCCACCGGCACGCTCGCCGAGCTTGCGGGGCCGCGGGCCATCCCCGCCGACAGGCTGGCGCGTCGCGTCGGCTTCATGCGGCTGGCGCGGGCGCAGCTGGGCGAGCTGGACGCACAGGCGCTCGGTGCCCTCGACGCCTACCGCGAGGGTGTCGGACTGGGCCTCGAGGCCGGGGAGGGGCGAAGGGCCCACGAGTTCTCGCTGATGCGCACCCGCCCGCCGGCGTGGGAGACGGTCGAGGTGCTGGCGGTGGCCAAGCTGATGGCGTTCGCCATGTCGGCGAACTGGGATGCAGAGCTGGCCAGGACGCGGGTGCTGAGGAGCGACGGCGCGGCGGCGCTCGCCCACGTCGACGCGGAGTACGCGGCCTGGCACCCGGTGGCATCGCCGCTGGGCGAGGTCTCCGGAGAGCAGATCGACCGCCTCTCGGGCGACGTCGCGGCCCTCACGGACGCGCTGGGGATGTCGGGCGGCTCAAACGCCTGGGCGGTCGCCCCGTCCCGGACCGCGACCGGCCGGGCGCTGCTGGCGAACGACCCGCACCTGCCCCCGCGGCTGCCGTGCCCCTGGTACCTGGCGCGCCTGGACGCCGGGGAGTGGACCGCGGCGGGGGCGACGTTCGTGGGCCTGCCCGCCCTCGCCGCCGGGCACAACGGGGCCGTCGCCTGGGGGATCACGCTGGGCCTTGCGGACGTGTCCGACCTGTACGTCTGGAGCCCGGAGGCGATGCGGTCGGCCCAGACCGTCGCCTACCGCGAGGAAATACGCGTGAGGACCTGGCGCCGCCCGCTGGTCGACGAGGCGGTGGTGACGCCCCGCGGGCCGGTGATCTCGCGGCCCTCCGGGGGCGGGGGGCCGTCCATCTCGCTCAGGGCCACGTGGATGGAGCCGCTCCCCATCGGGGGGCTGCTGCGCGCGCCCGCGGCCCGGAGCTGCGCCGAGCTTCGGGCCGCGTTCGGCGAGTGGCCGCTGATGCCGCTGAACGTGGTGTTCGCCGACGTGTCCGGGGCCATAGGCTGGCAGCTGGCCGGCGACGTGCCCGTGCGAAGGTCCGGCCACGGCACGCTGCCCTCGCCGGGGTGGACGCGCCACGGCGACTGGGAGCCCGACCCGGTCCCCTACGCCGAGATGCCGGGCGAGTCCGACCCTCCCGCAGGCTTCGTGGTCTCGGCCAACCAGCGCCCGGCGCCCGAGGGCGTGGGACCGTTTCTGGGCGTCGACTGGGCGGACGGGCTAAGGGCGGCACGCATAGCCGAGGCGCTGTCCGGGTCCGACTCCTGGGACGTCGACTCGGCGGCCGACCTCCAGCTCGACCAGCTCTCGCTGCAGTGGGGGGAGGTCAGGGACGCCGTCCTTGCGATCCGTCCCCTGGACGGGGCCTCGGCGCGGGCGATCGAGATGCTCGGCGAGTGGGACGGCGTGGTTAGCCCGGGGTCGGCGGCCGCGTGCATCTTCGAGGCGCTGATGCTAGGCATAGACTTGCTCGACGTCCTTGGCCACGCCCCGGAGGCGGGCAGGTACATCGTCGGGGAGGACGTAGTGGGCCTGGGCGTTCCCAACATGCTCGCATTCCGCCGCGCGGGGCGGCTCAGCCGGCTGCTCAGGGAGGGAGGGCCCGGCCACCCGCCCGGGCAGTGGGAGCAGCTCCTGTCCAGGGCGCTGGCCGAGGCCATGCGGAACCTGGCCGGGCGGCTGGGCCGGGACCCGGACCGCTGGGTCTGGGGGAGGGCGAGGCCCATGACGCTGCTGCACCCCGTCGGTCGGCTGTGGCCCCTGGCGGGGGTGTTCGACGTCGGTCCGATCGACTTCGGCGGCGACACCAACACCGTCGCGCAGGCGGCCGCGGGCCCTCTCGACCCCCTCGCGAACCCGATGGTCATCCCGTCCATGCGGTGCGTGATCGATGTCGGCGACTTCTCGCGGTCGACGTACTCGCTCGCGGGCGGGCAGTCGGGGAACCCGCTTTCGCCCAACTACCGGGACCTGGTCGGGCCTTGGCTCGCGGGCCGGGGCGTGCCCATCGCCTGGTCCGCATCGGAGGTGGAGAGCGCGGCGGTCGACGAGTTGCGGCTGGTCCCTGCCGAGGTGCTGGGCGGCGGTGCGCGGGGCTAGGGCGATTCGCGGTCGCCGGCCGGCTCGATCGTGCCGCCATCCTTCGTCCCCCGCCTGGAGCGTTGGAGGGCGTCGCCCGCGACCGGCGTATCTTGCCGCACCGTACGCCCGGCCCCATCCGGCGGCGCAGCCAGGGCCGTGGATATGCTGTCGCGTATGCCGGAACGCGTTACGGTCGATCCATGATCGGACCGTCGCGTGGAGGGGTGGGGGGGCTCCGCGGCCTGGGCGGCTCCGCAGGACGGGCGCCGTCCCCTGCGGATGCGACCCGCATCCACTGCGGTGAGGCCGGTCGACCGCCGCCAGCGAGGGGGAAAGAACCGTGACCATGAAGAGTCCACCTCATCCCGGACGCAGCATCCGGGAGAACTGCCTTGATCCCCTCGGCCTGAGCGTCGCCGAGGCGGCGCAGGTTCTGGGAGTCGACCGGCGCGACCTCGACCGGGCACTGAACGGCCACGCGGGGATATCGTCCGACATGGCCATGCGTCTCGAGAGGGCAGGATGGTCCAGCGCCGACTTCTGGCTGTGCAGGCAGGCCTCTTTTGACCTGGCGCAGGAGCGCAGGGGCGGGTAGGGGATGCATTTGGGGCGCTGCCGGCGCGTGCAGGGGAGCTGACTGCGGCGTTCGGGACACGGTGCAATATGGCCTGGTCCGCATCGGAGATGGGGCGCGCGACGGTCGACGAGATGCGGCTGGTGCCGGCCGAGGTGCCGGGGGGAGGCGGCTGACGCCCGGTCGCCCGTCTGGCCCGCGGCGCCGACGAGACCCACCACGCCCGGGGCATGGCGGAGCGTGCCGCTATCGGTCCATCAGAGCGTCTATCGTGGTGCCCAGCGCATCGGCGATGCGGGCCAGGGCCGAAGTCGATCCGGGCTTTCGCCCGCGCTCAATCTCAGAGAGGTAGCCCACGGCAATGCCCGTCCTCTCCGACAGCTGCCTTAGGGTCATGCCCTGATGGCTGCGAAACGATCGGATGGGACCCTGCCCCCGCATGATGCCGAGGGCAACCTCATGGGGCACACGCACCCCGTCGTCCGCCTGCTGGGCGGCCAGCATGTCCTCGAGCTGGCTGTTGCGCTCGATGAGAGCGTCGTACTCCGCCCGAGTCAGCGTGATGGTTCCCTCGCTAGCCATAGGCCTCCCTCCTGCGTCGAACCCTCGGCACTGCCAGGGTCGATGGCTCGGCGTGTCGAGTCGTGAAGATGACCCGGTGCTGGCCGACTCTCAGCCGCCTGTAGGCGCTCCCGGCCAGTGCGGCGATCTGTCCGGCCGGCGAGGCGTGGTTCGCGGCGTGCCGCTAGGTCTTGGCGATGACTCCCTCGCGGTCCGGTGCGGCGAGGCGTCGCACATCCCTGATCGCCGCTGTCCCCACTCGATCTTGCGCCCCCTGCCGCACACCTTCCACTCTCTCAATTGGAGAGCAGGCAGTCAAAGGGCCGCGTCGGCGATGCCCGGGGAGTCGGCCCGGCTCCTGGACGAGAAGCGTTGCGGAGGCCGGTGTGCGCCGCCCTGGCGACTCCAGAGTCGGGCGTGACATGTGCGCATGCACCCCCGCCGGGGGCGGATGCTGCCAGGTGTCGGCGGACGGCCATCCCGCGCGTGGCGGCGAGGTCGCGCGGGCCTGCCCAGGCCGTGGTCCCGGCGGCGCGGTGATGCGGCGCGGGGGCGATGGCATTGCGGCGTCCGGCTCGTGGGGGACGCCGGCCCGGAGACGGGCGCGGTCGGCTATACTTGCCCGGCCATCCGACCGGATCCGATGGGGAGTGCATGGCCCGACTCCGCTTTGTACACGCAGCCGACCTGCACCTGGACAGCCCCTTCGTCGGCCTCCGGGCGCAGGCCCCGGAGAACGTGGCCGCCGCGCTGCGCTCCGCTACCTTCGACGCCTACGCCAATCTGATCGACCTGTGCGTCGAAGAGCGCGCAGATGCCCTGCTGGTGGCCGGTGACGTGTACGACTCGTCCGACCGCAGCCTGCGGGCACAGCTCAGGTTCGTCGAAGGGCTCGGCAAGCTCGACGCCGCCGGGATACGGTCGTTCGTGTGCCACGGCAACCACGACCCGCTCGACGGCTGGGAGGCCAGGCTCGACTACCCGCCGGGCTGCACGCGGTTCGGCCCCGAGTTCACCGCAGCGCCCGTGTTCCCGGGCGAGCCCGGGCGGGCCGTCGTGCACGGAATCAGCTACCCGACCCGCGTCGTCACGGACAACCTCGTCGAGCGCCTAGGGGAGGTCGATCCCGGCCCGTTCACGATCGGCCTCATCCACGCCAACGTCGGCAACAACCCCGACCACGACCCGTACGCGCCCTGCTCCCTGGAGGACCTTCGGCGCTCCGGCGTCGACTACTGGGCGCTCGGGCACGTCCACACCCGCCAGGTCATGAGTGAGCGCTCGCCGGCGGTTGTCTACCCGGGCAACTCCCAGGGCCGCCACCCGGGCGAGACCGGCCCGCGGGGGGCGTACCTGGTCGATGTGGACGACGGCGGGGCCGTGCGGCTGGACTTTCGGGCGCTCGACATCGTGCGCTGGGAGAGGCTGGAGGTCGACATATCCGGGATGGAGACCGAGCAGGACCTCATAAGTACGCTCCACGGCGCGGCCGAGGCCGCGCTCGACGGGGCCGGGGGCCGCCCGGTAGTGCTTCGGATCTCCCTCGAGGGAAGGGGTGCCCTGCACGGCCCGCTGCGCCGGCGGGGCCTGGTGGAGGAGCTGCGGGAGGATCTCAACGGCGAATGGGCGGGCCGCGCGCCGTTCGCCTGGTGCGAGCGCGTCGAGGACGGGACGTCCGCGGTCCTGGACAGGGAGCGGCACGCGGCGGGATCCGACTTCCTCGCGGAGGTGCTCAGGACGGCCGACCGGGCCGGGCGGGAGCCCGAGCTCGCCGCGCGCCTGCGCTCCGAACTGGACGAGCTCTACCTGCACCATCGCTATCGCAGGCACCTTAGGGGCCATGAGCCGGAAGGCGGGGACCTGGCGGCGCTGGTCGGCGAGGCCGAGGAGATTGCGGCGGACCTTTTGCTGGGCGACGACGGATGAGGATCCGCGAGATCCGCATCGACGGCTTCGGGCGCTTCGCCGGGGCGGGCTTCGGGCCGCTCGACGGGCCGCTCACCGTCTTCCTGGGCCCAAACGAGGCGGGCAAGAGCACGCTGATGGAGTTCGTGCGCACGGTCCTGTTCGGCTTCAGGCCGAGGGCCGGCAGGACGCCCCGCGGCGGCTGGCCCAGCAACTACCCGCCCCTGTCCGGGGGTAGCCACGGCGGCAGCCTCACCCTGGTGGGCAGCGACGGGCGCACGAGCGTCGTGAGCCGCTCGCACGGCGGACGCACCGGACGGCTGAGCGTCTCATCGGAGGCGGGGGACGAGCTCGGCGAGGCGGCGCTCGCCGGGCTGCTGGGAAACCACTCAAGGGTCGTGTTCGAGCGCATCTTCGCCTTCGCGCTCGACGAGCTGCACAGCCCGGACCTGCTCAGCGACGAGAACGTCAACGGCCAGATATACAGCGCCGGGATGGGGGCGACCTCCCTGCCCGGGGCGCTCAAGTCGCTGGACTCGCGGCGCAGGGCGATCTTCCTCAAAGGCGGGAGCAGCCAGGCGATGCACGGAGTCGGTGCCAGGCTGGGTGAGATTGACGGGAGGCTCGCCGAGGTGGCCGGCAACGCCGCAAGCTACGGGGCGTTGACCGCCCGCCTGGCGGAGATAGAGTCCGAGTTCGGAGAGCTCGGGGCGGGGCAGGCCGAACTGCGGTCCCGGCTCGCACGCCAGGAGATGCTCAGGAGGGGCTGGAACGACTGGAACGCGACGCGCGTCGCCGAGTCCGAGCTCGCCGAATTGGAGGTGATAGATGACTTTCCGGCCGACGGCGTCGGACGCCTCGATGCCGTCGAGCAGCGCGTGGAGATCGCACGCGCCGAGCGCGACTCGGCGCGCGAGACCGCGGCCGAGGTCCGGCGAAGGGCGCAGGTGCCTATCGAGCACGGGGAGATCGCGGACCGCGCGGCGGACATCCGCCGGGTGCGCGAGGGCAGGGGCGCGTACGAGGGCTCGATAGGAGACCTGCCGGAGCGCGAGGCCGAGCTCGAGGCGCATCGGAGGGCTTTCGCCGAGAGCCTGAAGGACCTGGGACCGGACTGGGACGAGGACCGCCTTGATGGATTCGATCTCTCGATAGCGGTCCGCCAGCACATCGAGGAGCATGGGGCGAGGCTCCGGGTGGCTGCGGACCATGGCACGCGCAGCGATGTCGCCCTCCAGCAGGCGCGCGACGCGCTGGACGAGGCGATAGGGGGCTTGCGGGAGGCGAGGGCGGAGCTGGAGTCATCGCCCGACCCCGGGGTGGACGAGCGCCAGATCGAGGAGCGAAGGCGCGCGGTCATCGAGGTCAGGGCGGGGCTCGATGCGATCGAGCGCCGCCGTCAGTCCCAGGCGAGCCTGAGGGCGCAGTTGGACGCCCTGGGCGCTACCGCCCCCGCGAATGGGCGGACCGGCCGCAGCATCGTGCTGGCCGCGGGCGCCCTGATCGTCGGGGCCGGCCTGTTGGTCGCGGGTGCGGTCCTGGGGGGTAGCGGCCTGTACCTCGGACTCGCCTCCGGCATGGCGTTCCTCGCCGGGGCCGCGTACCTGTTCGCCACGGGAAGGTCGGGTTCGGCCGTCGCCGTAGAAGGTGCCTCCATCGCCGCGTCCACTCGCCTCTCGCACCGGCGCCTGGAGTCCGAGATCTCGGAGCTCGGCGCGGCGCTCGCGCGGGACGCAGAGACGCTCGGAATGCGGGAGATCGCCGTGCCGGCGCTGGTAGGAGCGGAGAAGGCGCTCGAGGGGCTCGGGCGCCGGCTCGCCGAGAGGCGCCGACTAGCCTCGTCGCTGCGGGACGCAGAGACGCTCACGGCGCGGCGCAGGGAGCGCGTCGAGGCGTGCGAGGCCGCAGCGGCCGGGGCGCGCCGCGATCTTGAGGAGGCACGCTGTGCCTGGCGCGGTTGGCTGGCGGACCGCGGCCTGCTGGACAGGTACACGCCCGGCGCGGCGGACGCCCTGCGGGGTCAGGTCGAGCTGTGCCGAAGCAGGCTGAACGACGTGCGCATGTGGGAGCATCGCGTGGAGGCGATCGAGGAGGATATAGACGAGTACAGACAGGTCGTCGAACCGCTCGCGGCCGATTTCGGCATCGCGCTCAACCCGGTGGAGCACCGGGCGGTCGCGGCCGCAGCGGACGGGCTCGTGGAGATCTTCGAGCGGGTTCGGCGCGAAGTGGCGAACCGCGAAGGCGCCGGGCGGGAGCTCGAGGAAGCGGAGAGCCGGCTAAAGGGGCGCGGCCTGGACCTCGACAGGGCCCAGGCCGAGCTGCGGGAACTGCTCGAGCGCGGCGGCGCCGACACCGCCGAGGAGTTCAGGGTTCGGGCCGCCCGCCACGAGGAGAGGGCGGCGCTGGCACGGACGGCCAAGGATGCGATGGGGAAGCTCCAGGGCATGAGTGGGCCTGGCGAGGAGTTCCGGTCATTCAGGGCTGACCTCGCCGAAACGGACATCAATTCCATTGAGGATGCGATCGGGGAACTGGGTCGCCAGCTGGAGGCGATCGACGGGCGGCGCGAGGAGCTGGCCTCGGAGCGTGGCTCCGTGGAGAGCGACCTGAGGGGCCTGACTGGGGAGGAGGAGTCATCCCGACTGCGCATGGAGCGGGGCGTGCTCATTGAACAGATGAGGGCGCACGCGCGCGAGTGGAGCCGGCTCACCATTGCCCTGGGCCTGCTAGAGGAGGCGAGGGCGAAGTTCGAGCGCGAGCGCCAGCCCGGGGTGGTGCGCCACGCCCAGGGTTTCTTCGAGCAGATCACCGGCGGAAGGTACCGCCAGCTCTACGCCCCGCTCGGCGAGCAGACGATCACGGTGACGGACGCCGACGGGCGGACCAAGCAGCCCGCCGAGCTGAGCCGCGGCACGCGCGAGCAGCTGTTCCTGTCCCTGCGCTTCGGCCTCGTCCGCGAGCTCGGCGAGGCGACCGAGCCGCTGCCGGTGGTCGTCGACGAGGTACTGGTCAACTTCGACCCGGAGAGGGCGCGCCGGGCCGCCGGCGCCTTCATCGAGCTGTCGCGGACCAACCAGGTGCTCGTGTTCACCTGCCAGCCGCAGGTGGTGGACCAGTTCCGCGGGGCGGCCGCGGACGCGGGCGCCGGCCCGCCGGCCGTGCTGGAGATCGGCTGATCCGCACCGTGCCGCCGCGTTCAGACGGACCGAGGGGGTGCTATGGCGACTAGGCGGCCGCTCAGCACGCCCGGCCTGATCCTCCGCCGCCTCGGCGAGAGGTGGCGGCTGATGGCCTGCATCCTGGCCGGCGTGGTCGTCGCCACCACGCTGGTCGCCGGGGCGCCCATCTACCTGCGGTCCCTGGAGAGGCTCGGCGCCGACACCGAGATAGACCGCACCTCCAACCTCATCCTCAACGTCCACGTCTACTCGCCCAACATCCCTCTCTCCGATGCGGGCCTCTCGGAGAGCCAGCGGGTCATCGACGACGCGGTCTCAGGCAACCTCTCGGAGGCGTACGACGGCGAGCGCCGGTTTTTGCGCAGCGACACCTACCTGGCCGGTCTGCCCTACCGCCCGCTGGGCGAGGTCGCCGCCGGCGTGGCCTCGAGGGGCTACATCCAGCACATGACCAACATCGACCGCCACGTCTCCTTCATCGAGGGGCGCATGGCGACCGACGCCGTGGGCGGCGATGGCCGAAGGCCCGAGGTCGAGGTGATACTCGGGGCCCCGTCGCTGGAGAACTTCGACCTGGCCGTCGGCGATGTCGTCGAGATGACCCCGTTCGTCGCCCACGACTCGCGCATCTACGCCCGCATCGTCGGCATCTTCGAGCCGGTCAACCCGCAGTCCGACTACTGGCGCCGCAACGCCAACATCTTCCTTCGGCCCCAGCCGCCGCAGGAGGTGCCGGAGGTCGGCATAACGGTCGACCCCGACGAGCCGCCCCTGCCCCTGTTCACCACCCGCGACGCGATGGTCGACGCCATCGGCGCGGCGTACCCGGGGAGCCTGGTCGACTCGACCTGGCTGCTGTTCATGGACAAGGACGGCCTAAAGACCTACCCGGTCGACGACGGGCGAGAGAGGTTCTCGACCTTTCGGGGCGAGGTGTCCAGGGCGCTGCCGGGCTCGGCGGTCCTTTCGGGCGTGCCGAGGCTCTTCGACAGCTTCGAGCGCCGCAGCTTCTTCTCCAGCGTCCCGCTGCTGTTGCTTCTCACCCTAATGGTCGTGACCGTCCTCTACTACCTGGCGATGATGGTCGCCTACCTGGTCCAGAGCCGCGAGTCGGATGTGGCGCTGCTGCGCACCCGGGGCGCGGGCTCGGGCGCGCTGCTGCGCCTCTACGCGCTGGAGGGCGCCGTCCTGACCTCGGTTGCGGTCGCCGCGGCGCCGTTCGTCGCGATGGGTCTGATAGCCGGGGCCGGGACGCTCCCGTACTTCGCTCCGATCACCGGGGGCGAGGCGCTGCCCGTCGCGCTCACCTGGGAGCCGTTCGCCGTCGCGGCGGCGGTGGGGGCGGCGTGCCTGGCCATATACGTCGTGCCCGCCGCCGCGGGCGCTCGGTCCGGCGTGGCCGGCCAGCGCCTGCGCGCCTCGAGGCCCGCCACAGAGCCCTTCTTCCACCGCTACTACATCGACGTCGCGCTCCTGGCGGTCGGCGCCCTGGTCTTCTGGGAGCTTCGCTCGCGCGGCACGCTGGTGTCGGGGGGCCTGTTCTCGGACGTCGCGGTCAACGAGGCCCTGCTCTTTGCGCCGGTGCTGTTCCTGATGGCGGTCGCGCTTGCGTTCATGAGGCTCTTTCCGCTCGTGATCAGGTTCGTCGCCGGCGAGTCCGCGGCGATCGTCCACATCGCCGCCGCGGCCACGGTCGCCGCGCTCGGCCCTGCCGTCGCGGCGCTCGCCCTTGCGGGCGACGGCGGGGGGCCCTGGGCCCGGCAGCTGGCGGTCGCCCTCGCGCTGGGGGCCGCGTACTGGTGGACCAGGCCGGCGCTGGAGGACGGGACGGGGGGCTCGCGGGCCCGGCTGGCGGCGGGCCTCGCCGCCCAGGGGGCGCTGGCCGGGCTCTACCTGTGGGCGGACCCGGTCGGCGGCGGCGACTGGCTGGAGCCGGCGAGGGCGTGCGCGGTCGCGCTGGTCCCGGCCCAGGCGCTGTTCGCCGCGCTGCGCGGCGCCGCGGCCCGCGCCCCCGTCTGGCTCTCGGTGGGCCTGTGGCACATGGCCCGCAACCCCCTCCAGTACAGCTGGCTGGTGCTGCTGATGGTCCTGGTCACGGGCCTGGGCGTGCTCTCCACGACCGTGGGCGGCACGCTCGACCGCAGCCAGCGTGACCGGGTCCATTACGAGGCGGCCGCGGACATCCGCGTGGCCGGGGTGCCCGGGGACCTCGCGCGCGGCACGGTCGCGCTCAAGCGCCGCTACGCCGAGATATCCGGCGTCACCGCCGTCTCGATGGTGCTAAGGGAGCGCGGCACCGTGGGCAGCTCGGGGCGCGGCTCCGCCTTCGAGATGATCGGCCTCGAGACCCAGCAGATGCCCTTCATCTCCTGGTACAGGGAGGACTTCTCCGACCGGACGCTGGCCGAGCTGATGCAGACCCTAAGGACCGGCGCGCTGGTCGACCCGATCGCCATACCCCGCGAGGCGAACGCCCTTGGGCTGTTCGCAAACCCCGAGGGCGCCTACGCGAACATGTTCGTGTGGATGATCGTCGAGGACGCCGACGGGCTGCTGACGACCGTTACGCTCGGGCGCATGGGGCCCCCGGGCTGGAACCTGATGAGGGCCGAGATCCCGGAGCGGGCGAGGCCGCCGCTGCGGCTGGTATCGGTGCAGATCTACGAGCCGGCGTTCGGGCCGACCGGCACCCCGGGCTCGGTGGCGTTCGACGACCTGCACGCCGCCGTGGGTGCGGGCGAGGAGGGCGAGGGCGGCTCGATGGTCGTGCTCGAGGACTTCGAGGGCAGGATGGCCTGGGTGCCTCTGGCCGCCTCGGCGCTCGCTGTGAGCGACCTGTCCGCGGCCGCGGACGGCCCCTACTCCGGGCAGCGCTCGGCGCGCTTTAGGTTCGGCAAGGACACCGACCGGGGCATCCGCGGCTTCTACCACAGCCCGACCGGCGGCGTGGTGCCGGTCGTCGCCAGCGAGACCCTCGCCACCGCCGCGGGCACCTCGGTCGGGGACGAGCTGATCGTCAGCGTGGACGGGCGGCTGCTGCCCGTGCGGCTGGTAGACACGGTGCGGTACTTCCCGACCGCGAGGCCCGAGCGCGGCGGCTACATGCTCGCGGACCTCGACGCCCTGCTGCGCCACCTGCGCATGGTCAGCCCGACCTCGCACGTCACGCCCAACGAGCTGCTGGTCACCCACGCGCCCGGGGCGGGGGACGCCGTCGTCGGGTCGCTGACCGCGATGGTGGGCCGCGCCGCGCCGGTGAGGATCTACAGCCGCGACGAGGGCCTCGCGGCCGTGCGGCTCGACCCGCTGGTGTCGGCGGGCTGGCGCGCCGTGGTGATCATCTCGGTCGCGGTGATCATCTTCACCGCCTCGCTTGGATACGCGACGTACCTGCTGGCCTTCTCCGGGCGCAGCCGCGGGGAGATGGCGGCCCTTCGGTCGATCGGGGCCTCCGGGCGCCAGATGCTCGGGCTGCTGGCGATCGAGCACCTGATGATCGTGGGCGTCGGGCTCGGGCTCGGCACCTGGGCGGGCTTTCAGATGAGCCGGATGATGGTCTCGGCCGTCGCGGTGACCGAGGACGGCTCGGCGGTGCTACCGCCCTTCGTCCTGGTCACCGACTGGGCCGTGCTGGGCCCGGTCTACGCCGCGCTCGGGTGCTTCTTCGTCGCAGCGACGCTCGCGCTCCACCGCGCCGCCTCGAGGCTCGACCTGCACTCGGTGGCCAGGGAGGACGCGCTCTAGGCGGGCCCGGCCCGGGGCGCATGTGATGGGACCGACCGCGGGGCCCCGGCCGTGCTGACCGACCTTCCGGCGACCTGGCGCTTCGTCGTAAGGCGCGCCCTGGCGCACTGGCGGCTGCTGTCCGCGGTCGTCGTCGGTGTGGTGCTGGCCTCGGCCATCATGTCGGGCACGGTCATCTACTTCGACGCCCTAAGGGAGCTGGCCCTCGACGAGACGCTCGGGGCGGCGCACCGCGACGAGCTGGACATCTCCCTAAAGACGGTGCGCGGCCCGACGACCACGGCCGAGAGGGACCGGGTGGCCGCCGTCGTGCGCTCGGGCGTCGACTCCCACGTCGGCTGGTTCGTCGACGACCGCATCGCCGCCGCCTCATCGGCGACGTTCTTCCGCACGCGCCCCGGCGAGGAGGACCTGGCCGGGACCGACGGGAGGCGGGCCTACTTCGTATACGCCCCGCGCCTTACCGAGTTCGCCGGGCTCATCGAGGGCGGCAGGCCCCCGGTGCGCGGCGCGGCCGCGGGCCCGGACGGAACGCCCGTCATCGAGGCGCTGGCCTCGGAGGATGCGGCGATCGCCGCCGGCGTCGCCGTGGGCGACACGGTGGCCGTCGTGCCCTACTGGGACGACCGCTTCCCCCACGCGCACGTGGTGGTGACCGGGCTGGTGCGCCCGCTGGACCCCGGGGACAGGTTCTGGACGCTGGACCGGCGCGTGATCGGCGCCGCCACCGGCGAGAGCTTCACCACGGTGCCGCTGTTCGTGTCCGAGGCCGGCTACTTCGACGGGGTCGGGCGGACGTTCGCGGACATGGATACGACCTACGGGTGGCTCCTGTCCGTCGACCCCGGCCGGATCGGGGCGGACTCCGCCGCCCGCGCCCGGCTCGGCATAACGCTGATGCGCGACCGGCTGGACGCCACGCTCTTCGCGTACCGCCAGTTCACGTCCCTCGACCAGCTGCTGGCGCTGCACGACCAGCGGGTGTTCTTCTCCCGGCTCCCGATGTTCGTGGTCATGATCATGGTGGGGGTGGTGGTCCTGTACTACGTGGTCACGCTGTCGGCCCTGCTCATGGAGCGCCAGCGCGGGGAGATAGCGCTGCTGCGCAGCCGCGGGGCGGGCACCGGGCACCTGGTCTCCATCTTCGCCCTGGAGGGGCTGATGGTCGCCGGGCTCGGGGTGGTCGCGGGCCCGCTCCTCGCCGCGGGGGCGATCGAGGTCGCCGGCCTGAGCCCGGCCTTCTCGGGCCTGGGCTCGGGGCGCGGCCTCGAGGTCGGCATCTCCGGGGCCGCCTACGGCCTGAGCGCGGTGGGCGGGGCGTTCTCGTTCCTCGCGCTGATGATCCCGGCCGTGGCCGCCGCCCGCGTCTCGGTCACCGGCCACAGGCGCATGAGCGCCCGGCCCCAGGGCGCGCCGCTCTACCAGCGCCTCTACATCGACGTGCTCTTGCTGGTGGTGAGCATCGTCCTGTTCCGGCAGCTCACACAGCAGGGCTCGGTCGTTGCCACCCGCGTCTTCGGCGAGTTCGCCGTCAACCAGCTGATCCTGGCCCTGCCCGCGGTGACGCTGCTCGCGGTCTCGATGCTGCTGCTTCGGCTCTTCCCGCTGGCGATGCGGCTCGCGAGCCGCGCCCTGTCTCCGTGGCTGCCGGCGGGCCCGGCGCTGGGGGTGTGGCAGATGGCGAGGAACCCGGTCTACTACGCGCGCATATCGCTGCTGCTGATGCTCACCGCCGGGCTCGGGATATTCGCAGCGAGCTTCGGCGGCACGCTGGAGCGCAGCTTCTCTGAGCGCGTCCTGTACTCGACGGGCAGCGACCTCCGGGCACAGGACGTGGTCCTGGACACCTCGGGGTCCACCAGGCCGGTCGAGGAGAGCTACGAGGCGCTGGCCGGGGTGGACGCCGCGTCCCCGGCCTACCGCGGGCGGGCGTTCGACCTGACCAACCTGGTCTCCGAGGAGGTCGGCATGCTCGCCGTGTCCCCCGACAGCTTCGGCGAGGTGGCCTGGCACCGCGGCGACTTCGCCTCCCGCCCGCTGCCGGAGCTGGTCGCATCGCTTAGGCCGGACGCAAGGCCCGAGGGCATGGCGCTCCCCGACGAGGCCCGCACGCTGGCCGTGGTGGCGCGCATCGACCGCCCGCAGCCGACCATGCGGCTGACGGCCCGGGTCGCCGACGCCAACGGGCGCCACTTCACCTACGACCTCGGCGCCCTGCAGTCGGCCAGCTGGAGGACCTACGAGGTGCCGCTCTCGCGCCTGAGCCACTTCCGCAGCAGGACGCGCCGCCTCGAGCCCGCCTGGCCGCTGACGCTGGTCTCGGTGGCGGTCTCGGAGACCGACACCCAGCGCGGGACGTTCGCGGGCTCCATCCTGATCGACCGGCTCGGCGTGCGCTCCGGGGATGGGGCGCTGACCGTGATGGACGAGTTCTCCGACCTGTCGGGCTGGGGCATCCTGCGCACGACGGCCGACGCCGCCTCGGACAGCTTCAGCCCGTCTGGCCTGGGGGCCGAGGGCGGGGACGGGCGCTCGATGCGCTTCACGTGGTCGGAGGGCCCGGCCCTCGAGGCGCGCGGGGTGTACTTCGGCCCGGACCTGCCGTCGCTCCCCGTCGCCGCGAGCGAGTCGTTCATGGACGAGTCCGGCCACGCCCTCGGCGACGTCTTCGCGCTGTCGCTGGCCGGCCACCGGGTGCAGGTGCACGTGGCCGAGACGTTCCGGTACTTCCCGACGCTCGACACGGAGAATGAGACGTTCGTCGTGGCCGACCTAGACTCGCTCGTCGCCTACGCCAACGCCGACCCGTCGGCCGCGGAGCTGCGCCCGAACGAGGTCTGGATAGCCTCTGCGGCCGCCGGCGAGGAGCGGGCCGACCTGCGCAGCGCGCTAAGGTACGACCCGTTCAGCGCGGGGGGCGTGCGCGACCGCGAGCAGGAGGTGGCGGCCAGCCGGGTGGACCCGCTGACCAGGGCGGGGTGGAGGGCGCTGCTGTTCATAGCGTTCGGGGCGGTGTTCGTGCTCAGCTGCGTCGGCTTCATCGTGCACGCGCACGTCTCCTACGTCGGCAGGAGGGTGCAGTTCGCGCTGATGCGCACCGTCGGCCTCTCCCGGCTCCAGCTGGCGACGGTCGTCGCGCTCGAGCAGATGCTGGTGATCGGCGCGGGCATGGCGCTCGGGGCCTGGATGGGCGAGAGGTTCGGCGCGGTGGTCATGCCTTTCCTCGCGAGCGACGAGCTGGGGGGGCGGGTGCTGCCCCCGTTCGTCATACAGGTGGACTGGACCCTGCTTGGGATAACCTACGGGGCGATGGTGGGAGTGTTCCTGGTGATAACCGCGCTGCTGGTCTCGTTCGCCCAGCGAATATCGGTCGTCCGCACGCTCAGGCTCGGGGAGAACTGACGCCGTGACCCGGTCCGACCGCCCCCACGTCCTGTGCGAGGACGTGTTCAAGATCTACAAGCTCGCTGACCTCGAGGTCGTCGCCCTGCGGGGCCTGGACCTTCGGGTCCAGCGCGGGGAGGTCGTCGCGATAGTGGGGGCCAGCGGCTCCGGCAAGTCCACGCTGCTGAGCATCCTCGCCGGCTACGACCTGCCGTCTGCGGGCCGCGTCGCGGTCGGCGGGCGCGACCTGCTGAGGATGAGCGCGATGGAGGTCGAGGCGTACCGCCGGGCCGAGGTCGGTTTCATCTGGCAGCAGACGGGCCGGAACCTGTTTCCCTACCTGACCGCCCGCGAGAACGTCGAGCTGCCGATGATGCTGACGGCGATCCCTCCGGCCGAGCGCAGGGCCCGGGCCAGGGAGCTGCTGGAGCT
>CAXXTI010000004.1:0-13134 GCA_963664125.2 Dehalococcoidia bacterium
ATCTCGTCTATCAGCAGCACGGGCGCTCGGTCGGGCTCGGTCAGCGCGGCGAGCAGCGGGCGCTCGAGCAGGAACTCGCGGGTGAATATCCCGCGCTCGCGCTCGGCGACCGACGTCCCCGAGCCCTCCTCGAGCCGGATGCGCAGCAGCTGCCTCGGGTAGTTCCACTCGTACAGGGCGGTGCTGACGTCCAGGCCCTCGTGGCACTGCAGGCGGATCAGCCTGGTCCCGAGGAGCCCGGCCATGACCTTGGCGATCTCGGTCTTGCCGACGCCGGCCCTGCCCTCGATGAGAAGCGGGCGCTCGAGGCGCTGGGCCAAGTGCAGCGAGGTGCCGATAGCCGGGTCGGCCATGTAGTCGGCCGCCTCGAGGCGGCGGATGATGTCCCCGACCGGGTCCGGTCGGGGGGCGGCGCTGGTCACCGGGCGCCGGTGCGGGCCGGGCCCGTCAGGACCGCGCGCCCTGCATCAGCCGCCAGACCCTCTCGGGCTTGGCCGGCATGTCCAGGTGCTTGACCCCCATGTGCGAGAGGGCGTCGACGACGGCGTTGATGACGGCCGGGGAGCCCGCGATCGTCGCGGTCTCGCCGGCGCCCTTGACGCCCATCGGGTTGACGTTGGTCGGGGTCACGGTCCTGTCCACCTCGAACGACGGCAGGTCCTCCGCCGAGGGGACGGCGTAGTCCATCATGCTGCCGGTCAGCAGTTGGCCCTCGTCGTCGTACACCGCCTCCTCCTGCAGGGCCTGGCCCAGTCCCTGGGCGGCCCCGCCGTGCACCATGCCGTCGACGATCATCGGGTTGATGACGTTGCCGACGTCGTCGACCGCTATGTAGCGCAGCGGCGTCACCTCGCCGGTGTCGGCGTCCACCTCGACCACCGCTATGTGGGTCCCGAACGGCCAGGTGAAGTTGCTCGGGTCGAAGAAGCTGGTCTCCTCGAGCCCGGGCTCTATGCCCTCGGGGAGCTCGCCGGCGTAGACGTGCGCGGCCAGCGCTATGTCGCCGAAGGTCTTGGCCTCCGACGGCGCGCCGCGCACGAAGAGCTTGCCGTCCTCGTAGACGATGTCCTCGGGGGCCGCCTCCAGAAGGTGCGCCGCGAGGCGCTTGGCCTTGTCCTTTATCTTGGTCAGGCTCATGTGGATGGCCCCGCCGCCGACGGCGGCGCTGCGCGAGCCGAAGGTGCCGGTCCCGAACTGGACCTGGTCGGTGTCGCCGTGGACTATCTCGACGTTGTCCATGTCCACGCCGAGCTCGGCGGCGACCAGCTGGGCGAACGTCGTCTCGTGGCCCTGGCCGTGGGTCGATGCGCCCGTGAATACCCTCACGGTCCCGGTGGGGTTGACGCGCACGGTCGCGCTCTCCCAGAGCCCGGCGCGGGCCCCGAGCGTGACCGCCACGTGCGAGGGCGCCCCGCCGCAGATCTCGACGTAGCTGGACAGGCCGATCCCCAGGTAGCGCCCCTCGGCGCGGGCCTCGGCCTGCTCCCTCCTGAACTGCTCGTAGCCGACCATCTCGAGCGCGCGGTCGAACGCCGGCTCGTAGTCCCCGCTGTCGTAGGCGACGCCGGTGGCCACCTCCCGGCCGTCGTCGAACGGGGCTATGAAGTTCTTCCTTCGCACGTCGGCGGGGTCCATCCCTATCTCGGCGGCGAACATGTCCACTATCCGCTCGACCAGGTACGTAGCCTCCGGGCGCCCTGCCCCTCGGTAGGCGTCGACGGGGGTGGTGTTGGTGTAGACGCCGGTCACGCGGCAGCGCACGTTGGCAAGGTCGTACGGCCCGCTCATCATCAACCCGTAGAGCAGCGTGGGCACCAGCGGCGCGAAGGTCGACAGGTAGGCGCCGAGGTTGGCGGTCGTGTCCACCTCGATGGCGTCGATCGTCCCGTCCCTGCTCCCGGCGATCCGGGCCGTGCTGACGTGGTCGCGCCCGTGCGTGGTGGCCAGGTAGGCCTCCTGGCGGGACTCGATCCACTTGACGGGCCTGCGGACCCGCTTGGCCACCACCGCCGCGATGACCTCCTCGGCGTACATGTAGAGCTTGCTCCCGAAGCCGCCTCCGACGTCGGGCGCGATCACCCGGATCAGGTGCTCGGGGTGCCCGAGGGTCAGGGCGAGGAGCAGCCGCACCAGGTGCGGGATCTGCGTCGAGGTCCACATCGTCAGGTGGTTGGTCCCGTGGTTGTAGTCGCAGACCACGCCGCGGGTCTCCATCGCGTTGGGGACGAGCCTCTGGTTGGTCATTCGCTGCTCGACCACCACCTCGGCGGCGGCGATCGAGGCCTCGACGTCCCCGCCGGCCACCTCCCACTCGAACGCCACGTTGCTGGGGGCGTCAGAGTGCAGCTGCGGTGCGCCGGGCGAGGCCGCCTCGTCGGTCTGCACCACGACCGGGAGCGTGTCGTACTCGACGTCCACCGCCAGCGCCGCGTCCGCCGCCGCCTCCGGCGAGGAGGCGACCACGGCCGCCACGATGTCGCCGACGAACCGGACCGTGTCGATCGCGATGGGCGGGTGGGCGACCTCCTTGGTGTCGGGGACGACCCAGCCGCACGGAACCGAGCCCTGCTCGTCCTTGACCTGCTCCCCGGTCAGCACCGCCACGACCCCGTCCAGGGCCTCGGCCGCCGACGCGTCTATAGAGGTGATGCGGGCGTGGGCGTGCGGGCTGCGCACCAGTTGGACGTGCAGCATGCCGGGCAGCTTGATGTCGTCGACGTACCTGCCGGTGCCCTGGATCAGGCGCGGGTCCTCGCGCCGCTTGACGCTTGAGCCGAACAGGGAAGTAGTCATCGGATCCTCCTCCTCTAGCGCGCGATCATGCCCGCCGCGAGACCGCCTGCGGGCCCACGGGGCCGGGTCGCGCAGGTACTCTAACGCACCGCGCGCATGCCTAACAAGGCGAGCCGCCGCGGCGGCCAGTCCCGCCGTGCGGCGCGCCGCAGCGGATCGCTCCGCCCGGGACTCGCCGCCCGTGCGACGGCGGGTGGACGCTCGGGGACCCCGGCACGCGGCGCGCCTCCGACGGGCTCAGAGGGCCACGCCGCCGCACCGAAAGTGCGCCGAGAGCGGGCGCGCGTCGCGGTCGAGGCCCGCCCCGCCGGTGCTATCCTGATGGGCCAACGGGCCGGCAACGCCAGCGGGGCGTCGGCCGGGACGCCACCGGCGGAGGTCAGAGCCGATGAAGCATCTTGCAATTGCAGCAACGCTGATATGCCTCGCCGCCGCCGCTTGGGCCTGCGGCGGGGATTCCTCCGCCGCCCCCGGGGAGGCCCAGGCGGCCTCCAAGGCCTCCTCGTCCAGCCCATCTGACGACGGCTCCGGCGGCGATCTGTCGGCCTCCCCGGAAGGCGACTCGAGCCGCGTCGAAGAGGTCGAGCGCAGCTCCCCGGACGGGGACGGCTCCGACGGCGAGCACTCCTCCTCCTCGTCGGGGGATGACGGCTCGACCGGCCATGGCAACGGAGACGACGACGGCTCAGACAGCGGCTACTCCTCCTCGTCGGAGGATGACGGCTCGACCGGCCATGGCAACGGAGACGACGACGGCTCCGGCAGCGGCTACTCCTCCTCGTCGGAGGATGACGACCCGGCCGGTCATGGCAACGGAGACGACGGCTCAGACAGCGGCTACTCCTCCTCGTCCGGGGATGACGACGTCGTGGCCTACGAGAACCCGGGCTTTATCGGCGTGCCCTTCGACGGCAGCCGAAACGACGCCCTCGTGGGCGCACAGCCCCTGGACGTCGTCACCTGGACCGTCGAGCCCACGGCCTCCTTCGGGTCCCTTGAGGCGGAGGGCGTCCTGGGCGACGGCGCCACGCTCTTCAACCCGAATGTGGACGGCGAGGGAGCGGGCTTCATCATCTACTTCAAGGACTTTCTCGAGCCGATGGTCCTGCTGCTCCCCGATCTAGGCCCCCTCTACATCTGGGAGACCGACGAAACGGTCGCACCCACCGAACTCGAGGTCGAGGGCGGGTCGTTCACGCTCAGGGCCTACTCCCCCCTCTTCATGGACGTCGGTCCGGGCGACCTGACGATCCGGCTGTTCGGCTACGACGGCAACGGCGAGGACGCGCTCCTGGGGGTCAGGCCGGTAGAGGCAGCGGGTCGCTAGCCCTCCCGGCGGAGCCCCATTGGAGATCGGTCCGCCGATGGCATCAATCGCACGATTCGGATCGTCGATGCCAGCGAGCGTATCCTAGCCGTTTCGCGAACCGCTGCCGCGACCCCCATATAACGGATTGGGTTTTATACTATTCCTTTTCTAAGACTGAATCAGGTTGACAAAATGGGGCGTCCACGGTACGGTGACACTGTAAGTGCGGAGTGCCCGGAGCACGTCGTTCCGTTGGACGGGATGGACGCCGGTCATAGCCGCACTCCCCCCTTATCCACTCCGCCAGTTGCCCTTGACCACCGTGAACTTCGCTCGCGTATCCGCGAGTTCGAAGGGCTGCCCATCCGCTAGGAATCTGCCCTTACGGGACATTCCCAGTTTTGCCTTGAGGAATCTCGCCAACTGGCCCTTCGCTTCGGCTCTCCTAGAAGCGGGATCATAGTAGCCCATGCCATCCTTGAGATCATACTGAACACATCCCAGCAGCAGATCGACAAGCTGAAGATATATCGACATGTCCGACGTCGCCCGCAGGCAACCTTTGACCATATCTACGGTGCACAGTACATCCTCCAAATGTATCTCCGACCTGTCGGGCTTGCTCTGTAGATCCACTATTGCGAATACGTCTCTCGTCATCCGCTTTTCCAGCAACTCTCTTGCAATGTAAGTGTAGGCCCGCCAAGGATCGTCATCCCATCTTTCCAAATTGGCTTCTGGATCAGTTTTGTCCATAATGACGGAGTGGAATTCAACGCCCGAAAATGAGAAATATAAGTTGAGGAGATCAACGTAGTCCTGAATGTTGAAATGCGTGACCTCGGCGAACTTGTACTCGTGATGCCGACTTGACCACATCAGGCTTTCAACGTCTCCTAAGGATAGCGAAGCCCCCCTGCTGCTTGTACTCGTGATGCCGACTTGACCACATCAGGCTTTCAACGTCTCCTAAGGATAGCGAAGCCCCCCTGCTGGCAAGCTGCTCTCTGAGCTCGCCTCTCCTGCGAGCTCTGCTTTCAATGAAGTTGAAGTGAAGCTTATAGAAGCTATCCGTGATCTCCTTCGTTTCAGGAACCACGAGAACTCCGATCCCATAGATCGGCTGTCTATTGGCCGACTCCGATAGCACACCGGTCTCGTCTACGAACGCTGGACACACTTCCACGACTGTCACCCTCCTCGCGGAGCAAATTGCAGGCGGCCGTGGTTCGACCACGGGCTCCACGACCATAGAAGCCGTCCACCGTGCATGATCAACACCGGAGGTCCCGTCTCGAGGTCTTGAACGCGATGTCTCGCTGTCGCAAAGACTGACCTACCATGGCCTGGTTGTGTTTAGCCCGAAGTGATTGCATTTAACTCCCGCTAGCCTGGCTGAGCAGAATACCATATAAATTTGATCCAGAAGGACTGAAGACCGATTTGTACAGGGCTATCACATCTAAATGGAGCAAAAGGCGACCAGCCGGTTGTTCAGAAAGTGTCTTGATCGAGTGGTCCGCCTCGGAGGTCCGTGACCGCCTCGCCCTCCCTACTGCCCTGTAGAGAAATCATCACTCCATGGATCGGAATCCCGCTCGGAGGTCTCCTTCATACAAAGAAGCAAGACTAAGGGCCAATGAGACTACCTGAAGTGCGAGGTCGCTCGGGACGGCAGCAGCCCGGTAGCGCACTGGAAGATTGCGTTCGGCAAGCAGGCTGGCACGTATTGCACGCACCTAGAGCAACGCGATGACGACCGTCAGGCCAATCTCAACGTCCTAATAGGTCCCGGCCGCGACATCGTACAGGCCCGCAAGGTAGAGCCAGATCGACATCATGGGGACTGCAAGCCAAGCGCCTCCACCGGTCGCGACACCAAGGGTATGAGGGCGACTAACAGGGGCACTACTTGCACGAGGCGGTGGGCGAGGGTGCTGCCAACGAACCCGACCGCAACCAGCGATGCCACCGCGCCGGCCAGGCACAAGGCGACAGTCCAAACATCCTTGGCGGCACGGTCCTCGGGAGCCGGGCACCGCCAACTCACGCCACGCCTCGCATACCTGCTATGTTGCGCCGGCCTGAACTGGCTGGATTGTCCGGCGGGCGCGGGCCCCGTAAACCGGTGTCCATCTCCCCGGCCGCCGGCAGGCGCGGGACCCTGCCCGTCTCCAGAGGGACCGGACCGCGTCGGCCTGTGCGTACCGCGGTCCGGGGCAGCTACCGAGCGGGCGCCCCGGGCCGGGCGGCCATCACCCCGTCCAGGAATCCCCACCACCCGTCGAGCGCCTCCTGCAGCGCCGCCTCGACGGCCGGCTCAAGGTCCGGGCCGGTGTGACCGACGATCCCTTCGCGCTCGCGGTCCGAGTGGTCCTCGTCCAGGACGCTGTGCACCTCGAAGAAGCGCATCGCGTCCTCGCCGTCGATCCCGAAGTGGTCCCTCAGGCCGCGCATCTTCTCGACCATCACGGCGGGCACCTGCTCCTCGTAGGCGTAGATCGCGGCCAGGCCCTCCTGGAACGTCCGGCCGCCGCAGACCGCGCGGTAGCTCTCGAGCATGGCGGCGGTGTCCGGGAGGGGCTCTGTGGACTCCGGCTCGTCCCTGCCCAGGCCGATCGCCTCGCAGAAGTCGAGCCACATCGCTCGGTGGTTGCGCTCGCCGTGCTCCTCGTCCCAGAGGTTGTCGAGGATCGACTGGCGCACCTCCCGGTCGCCGCAGCGCGAGTGCACCGCGCTCAGCAGCCTGGGGAACTCGGCCTCGAAGTGGTAGTACTGCGCGGCGTACACGCGCAGGTCGCCGATCGACAGCTCGCCCGCCGACCACGCCCTGTAGAACGGGTGGTCCAGCAGCGACCTGCCGGCTATGCGGTCCTGGATGCGGGTGAGGAGGTCGTCGGTCAATTGCGTCTCCGGTCGTGTGATCTGCCCTCGGGCACCGAGCGAATGCTAGCGGGGCGCCCGCCCCCGGGCAAGGACCCGCCCGCCGTCGTGCAGGACGACGGGGCCGCCGCCGCGGGGATGCGGCGCGACCACCACCTCGGTCCCGTAGACCTCCCTCACGGCGCCGGGAGTGAGCACCTCCGCGGGCGGTCCGGCCGCGCGCGCGGCGCCCGACTCGATAAGCACCAGCCGGTCGCACCACTGCGCGGCGAGCGTGAGGTCGTGCATGGCGAGCAGCACGGCGCCCCCCCGGTCCGCGCAGGCCTCGCGGGCGAGAGACATGACCGAGGCCTGCGCGGCGAGGTCGAGGTTGGACGTCGGCTCGTCGAGCAGCAGGACGGGCGCGCGCTGGCAGAGCGCCATGGCGAAGAAGACCCGCTGGCGCTCCCCTCCCGACAGCCGCCCCACCGGGCGGTGCGCCATCTCCGACAGGCCCGCGCGCTCCATCGCCGAGGCGGCGGCGGCGCGATCCTCCTCGCCCTCGGCCTGGAGCAGCCCGAGGTGCGGGTTGCGGCCCATCATCACCAGCTCCGCCACCGTGAATCCCGCCGGGGCGACCGGGTCCTGCGGCACGGCCGCGACCAGCCGGGCCCGCTCGCCAGGGCTCAGGGCCGAAAGGTCCGCGCCGTCGACCTCTATGCGCCCGGCGTCGGGCCTCAGCGATCCGGTGATCAGGCGGATCAGCGTCGTCTTGCCGCAGCCGTTGGGGCCCAGCACGCCGACCACCTCCCCGGGCTCGACCCGGACCGACATGCCGCTTAGCACGGCCCTCTCCCCGTGCGAGAACCACATGTCTCGCGCGGCGAGCCTGGGGACGGGGGCGCCCGCGCCGCTCGCCGTCACCGCGCCGCCGCCCCGCGCGCCAGCAGGAAGATGAAGAACGGGGCCCCGGCGAACGCGGTGACTATCCCCACCGGCAGCTCGGCGGGAGCGGCCAGCGTCCTGGCCCCCAGGTCCGCGAGGATCAGGAATCCGGCGCCGACCAGCGCGGACATAGGCATCAGGAACCGGTGGTCGGGGCCCCAGAGCATGCGCACCACGTGGGGCGCGATCAGGCCGACGAAGCCGATCACGCCGCTGAACGCCACGGCGGCGGCCGTCAGCAGCGAGGCCGCCCCCAGGACCGCCACCTTGGCCCGCTCGACGTTCGCACCCGCCGCGCGCGCGTGCTCGTCGCCCAGCTGCAGGACGTTGAGCACGCGCGAGTAGGCGAAGAGGACCGCCAGGCCGGGAGCGGCGTACGCGACCAGCAGCCATGCGTGGCCCCACCTGGCGCCCGAGAACCCGCCGAGCAGCCAGGACAGCAGCGGGCGCAGGTCCGGGTCGCTGCGGATCATCAGCAGACTGGTCGCCGCGCCGGCCAGGGCGGACACCGCCACGCCAGCGAGTATCAGCGTCGTCATCGGAAGGCCGTCCGACCTCCTGGCGACCAGATACGCGATCGAGACTGCGCAGAGGGCGCCGGCGAAGGCCGCGAGGGGCAGCAGTCCCGAGCCGACGGCGAGGGCCGACGCTCCGGTGAGGAACACCACGGCCGCCCCGAGCCCGGCCCCGGACGCCACCCCCACCAGGTAGGGGTCTGCGAGCGGGTTGCGGAACAGGCCCTGGTAGGCGGCACCGCTCACGGCCAGCATGCCGCCCACCAGCCCGGCCACGGCGACCCTGGGGAGGCGAAGGTCCCCCATGATCGTGCGCCAGCTCTGCGGCCAGTCGCCGTCTACGGAGACACCGGGAAGCAGGTCCACCGCGATCCCCACGGTCGCGTCCAGCGGTATGCGCACCGCGCCGACCCCCGAGGCCAGCACCGCGATGGCGACCACCGCCGCCGCGCCGGCCGCAAGACGCAGCGCGGCCCGCCTGCGGCCGGCCCCGTAGGGCCCGCGGGAGACCTCGGACCCGTCCAGGCCGCGCCCGAGCCCCCGCAGCCTGGGGTGCAGGCCAGAAGGGACGATCACTGGAACAGGTCGGGGTAGATCGCCCTGGCCAGGTCCTCTACCCCCTGCATGAAGCGGGTCCCGGGCACGCTCAGGGGCTCTCCGTCCATGCGGATTACCCTGCCCTCCCGCACGGCCGTTACGGAGGAGAAGGCGGGATCGGAGTCGACCGTGGAGAACTCGGTCGCGATGATCACCTCGGGGTCGCGCTCGACGACCACCTCGGGGCTGATCTGCGCAAAGCCGCTGATGTCCGCCGCTATGTTCTCGACTCGGAGAAGGTCGAGCACCTCGCCGATCAGAGTATCCGGTCCCGGGGTCCACAGCCCCCCCTCGTCGCGGAACACCCTGGGACCGGACTCGACCCCGGCCAGGGTCTCGCGCAGGGAGGCGAGCCGCTCCTCGAAGTCGGCGGCCAGCTCCTCGCCGGCCGCGGGATTGCCAACTATCCGTCCCCACAGCCGCATGTCCTCCGCGGTGTCGGCGAACCCGGCGCTGCGGGAGGGCAGGTACAGCACCCTCAGGCCGGCGGCCCGGAGGTCCTCCACAAAGCCCGGGGAGAACAGGAACACCAGGTCGGGCTCGAGGGCCAGGATGGCCTCGACGCTGATGTCGAAGGCGCTGCCGACGCGGGGGACCGAGGCCGCCTCGGGGGGATGGGTGACGAAGTCGTGCGTGGCCGCCACCCTGTGCCCCTCTCCCATCGCGAACAGGATCTCGACCACCGAGGCGTCGTAGGCGACGATCCGCTCGGGCGGCTCGTCGAACACGATCGTATCGCCGTTGCCGTCGACCACCGACACCGGCTCGTGGGCCGGGGCCGGCTCCTGCTCGGCGACCGCCTGGCTCGTCGCGGTGGGGCGCGGGGCCGCAGTCGCGGTCGGCTCCGGGGCCGGCGTCGGGTCCGGCGCGGGGGGCGGCGGGCTCCCGCACGCCGCGGCCACCGCCGCCAGCAGCGCGGCCGCCGCGATCAACGGGCCGGTTGCCACGCCCGTCCTGGCGCCTTTGCTCATGTCGGCCACTCCTGCCAGCCCCGCCGCAGCGGGGTCCTAAGGGCACGAAAAAACCCCCGACCTTTCGGGGGTTGCCTCGGGGCCCCGCGCCGCGGGCCGCGGCCATCTCTCTCGATGGGCTGTGCGGCGCCGGCGATGCTGGGCCGACGTGCCTGTACCTTTGCCTCGAAGGTCATCAACACGGGACGCGGGCAGTCGATCGGACTCGCCCCGACCGTCGTCGGGGCCTACCGCTGCGGGACAGCGCCGGACTTAGACCGGCTTCCTCAATTAAGCCCTGGGCCCCCTGACAGGGGGCGCGCGGGCACCCGCATCCCAGATGTATTTCTCTTTACGCAAGGCCCGCGGGCCCTGCGGAGGCGATGCTACTTCGGGGTGCCCGGGGTGTCAACGCCGGGCGTGGCGGCCACTCCCGGCTGGAGGGGATGGGGCATCAGAACATTGGCGCGGAGCAGGTACTGGAATGCAGCGGAACCGTCACGTCCACGCCGACCCGTCGACAGCCTCAAAGACCTGAAGGGCCTTTTCACAGGAGCCTCAATGCGGCCTGATTCACGGAGATGGCCTCCTGCTTGGCGAGACCGCGGATTGCGGCGCTCAAGTCGTCGTCGAGTCCCCTGACCGTGAGTTGGTCCATGCGGTCCCGCCCCCCGAGTCGCAATTGGATGCAACGCGAGTCGCTCCACCGGCCGCTCGGCCGCCCGGCAAGATCGGCCGGTCGACCTCCCACATGGCCGGACGCCGCGCCTGGAAGCGCCGACGGCCGGCCAAGGGCATCGGCATCCTGAGCCCTCCCATGTCGCTCCCGCGCACCTCCCGCCGAATGCCCGTGCGACTCCTCGACCGGCGCGCAGCCGGCGCGCCCAGACCTGCTCCCCGGGGCGCCGGGACCGGCCATTGACACATGGGCCCCCGTCGGTCAGCATCGGTCCGAGTCTGCGGCCACGCCGATCCGGCGGCGGCCATGCGTACGACGTCAGCCTCCGCCGGCCGGCCGCGCCGGTTTGGGAGTCCGACACCCGCCAGACACTTTAACTATTGTCTAAAAATTGGTAAGATTTCCGCACCGGTCGGAATCCCTCCCTGGAGCAGTAGATGGCGCAAGGCAGCAACCACAGAAACGGCGATTCGGGCGACATCTACTCGGCCAAGGACATCCAGGTCCTCGAGGGGATGGAGGCCGTCCGCAAGCGCCCGGGCATGTACATCGGCTCGACCGACCAGCGCGGGCTGCACCACCTGATCTACGAGATCGTCGACAACGCGGTCGACGAGTTCATGGCCGGCTTCTGCTCCAAGGTGGACGTGCACATCGACAGGCAGGGCCGCGTGACCGTCAGCGACGACGGGCGGGGCATCCCGGCCGACCGCCACCCCGTAACCGGCCTGTCGGCCATCGAGACGGTGATGACCACGCTGCACGCCGGCGGCAAGTTCGGCGGCAAGGCATACACGGTCTCTGGCGGGCTGCACGGCGTGGGCGCCTCGGTGGTCAACGCCCTGTCGGTGGAGCTGGCCATCGAGGTCCGGCGCGACGGGCGGGTGCACCGCCAGGAGTTCTCGCGCGGCAGGCGCGTCACCGACCTCGAGGTCACCAACGGCCACCCCGAGTCCGAGCACGGCACCACCGTGTCCTTCACGCCCGACCCGGAGATCTTCGGAGATTTCCTATACGAGTTCGAAACTCTGTCTCAGAGATTCAAGGAGATGGCGTACCTCAACCGGGGCCTGCACATCAGCTTCCGCAGCGAGATGCACGCCGACCTGCTCGACGACGCCAAGAGGGCCGAGTTCCGGTACGAGGGGGGCATATCGCAGTTCGTGGCGGACCTGGTGCACGGGCGCGCGACGCTGCACGCCGAGCCCATCCACATCGAGAGGCGCTGGGAAAGCACGATCGTCGAGGTCGCCCTGCTCTACAACGAGAGCTTCAGCGAGACCGTCCTGTCCTTCGCCAACTGCATCAACACCGTCGACGGCGGGTCGCACCTGACCGGCCTGCGCTCGGCGCTGACGCGCGTGATGAACGACTACGGGCGCCAGCACAAGATCATCAAGGACAACGAGCCCAACCTCGCCGGCGACGACGCCAGGGAGGGTCTGACCGCGGTGGTCAGCGTCAAGCTCACCGACCCGCAGTTCGAGGGCCAGACCAAGGCCAAGCTGGGCAACCCCGAGATCCGGGCCCAGGTCGAGAGCGCGGTGGTCGAGGAGCTGGGCATCTACCTGGCGGAGCACCCCAGGGAGGCGCGGCGGATCATCGACAAGGCCATCACCGCCCAGAGGGCCAGGGAGGCGGCGCGCAAGGCCAGGGACCTGATCATCCGCAAGAACGCCATGGACGGCGGCGCCCTGCCCGGCAAGCTGGCCGACTGCTCGGACAAGAACCCTGAGAACTGCGAGCTGTACCTGGTCGAGGGCGACTCGGCCGGCGGCACGGCCAAGATGGGCCGCGACCGCAGGACCCAGGCCATACTGCCCCTGCGGGGCAAGATCCTCAACGTCGAGAAGGCCCGCGCCGACAAGATGCTGGCCCACGAGGAGATCAGGGCCATGATCGTCGCGGTGGGCGCGGGCATGGACGACGAGCTGGACATCTCGCGGCTGCGCTACCACCGGATCATCATCATGACCGACGCAGACGTCGACGGCTCGCACATACGCACGCTGCTGCTGACCTTCTTCTTCAGGCACATGTACCCGCTGATCGAGCACGGCCACCTCTACATCGCGCAGCCGCCGCTGTACCGGATCACGTCGGGGCGCACGAGCGCGTACGCCTACTCCGAGGGCGAGCGCGAGGGGCTCATGCTCCAGCTGCGAAACAAGCGCAGCGTCGGTGTCCAGCGCTACAAGGGCCTCGGCGAGATGAACGCCGAGCAGCTCTGGGAGACCACGATGAACCCGGACACCAGGACGCTGCTCCAGGTCTCCGTCGACGACGCGGCGGAGGCGGACCGCGTGTTCACCCTGCTGATGGGCGACATGGTCCAGCCCCGCAGGGAGTTCATCGAGACCCACGCGCTAGAGGTCAAGAACCTGGACGTCTGAACGCCTGGGGGCATCCGGGCTTGACACATCGCGCCAGACTCGACGAGTTCACCGCCGGGCACCCCCTGCTCGGCGCCATCGGAGGCACGCC
>CAXXTI010000005.1:0-45335 GCA_963664125.2 Dehalococcoidia bacterium
ATCCGCGGATACCTGTCGGAGCTCAGCGAGCACCTGCACCTCGAGCCCTCCGAGAAGGGCGAGATCCTCAGGGAGTTGCGGAGCCACATCGAGGACCGCGCCCAGGAGTTGGCGGACTCGGGCATGTCCACCGACGACGCGCTGAGCCAGGCCACGCAGGAGATGGGAGAGTCGAGGACCATAGCGGCCGGCCTCTACGAGGTGCACAGCCGCAGGTCCTGGTACCACGCCGGGCTTGCCTCCCTGCCCCACATCCTGCTCTCGCTGATGTTCGCTCTCCACCTGTGGACCGCCCCGGTCTGGGTCTCGCTGCTGCTCGGGCTCGCGCTGGTGATCAGCGTCCTGGGCTGGCGCGCCGGGCGCCCCACCTGGACGTTCCCGTGGCTCGGGTACTGCCTGATGGTGCCTCTGATCTCCTGGGGCCTTGCGATGAGCGCGGTCGGGTACGGGGCCTGGGGGATCATCACCACCGGCACCCTGCCCTTCGGCATACCGATCTACCTCGGCTCCATGCTGTACATAGGCGTCTCGCTGTGGATCGTGATACGGATCGTGTCGCGCGTTGCGCGCAGGGACTGGCTGATGGCCTCGCTGACGGTGCTGCCGATACCGTTCCTGGCCTACTGGTTCCTTTACTTCTACGATAACGACGAGCTGTTCTCGATGTCCGGCGAGCGCGTCGGCCGGTCGCTGCAGGAGATGGACAGCAGCGCGGCCGTCGTGTTCCTGATCCTCGCGGTCGCGACCGCGGTCTTCTTCAGGGTCGGACGGCGGGCGGTCAGGGTCGCCCTGCTGGCCATCACCGCCCCGTCCATCGTGGTGCTGGCCTGGGTCAGCTACCAGGGCGGCGTCGGCCACATGGCCGTGTTCGGCTTCGCCGCGCTGTCGCTGATCGTGCTGTTCGCCCCCGCGCTCTTCGGCAAGAGCCCGGCCGGCATGGCCCGCTCGGCCCGGCAGGGCATCAGGTCGCTGCACCGATAGCCGCGCGACGGCGCGTCGCCGTCGTCGTCGACAGCGCCGCGTGCCTGCCGCCCGACACGGGCACCATCGCCCCCATAGTGGTGCCGATGACCGTCACGGCCGGGGGCCGCACCTACCGCGACGGCTCGGACCTCGCCCCCGGCGAGCTGTACCGCATGCTGTCCCTGGGCGAGGTGGCCACCACGGCGGCGCCGTCCCCGCAGGCGTTCTGCGACGGGCTCGCCGAGGCGGCCCGGGTGGCCGACGCCGCCCTGTGCATCACCGTCTCGCGAGCCTACTCATCCTCCTTCGAGTCGGCCGAGGCCGCGGCGCGGCGCGCCCGCGAGGAGATGCCCGGCATGGAGGTCTCGACGCTCGACTCGGGGACCGCGGCGGGCGGCGAGGGGCTGGTGGCCCTTGCCGCGCTGAGGGCGGCCGCGGCCGGGGGGGCGCTGGCAGAGGTGGCCGCGGCCGCATCCGCCGCGGCCCGGGCGGTCCGGCTGGTGGCGTACGTCGACACCACCTTGTACCTGTGGCGGGGCGGGCGCATACCGGGGATCGCGCACGCCGGGACCTCCCTGCTGTCGGTGCGGCCCGTCTTCGAGGTGACCAGGGGCGCGATAGGCCGCAGGGTGCCCGCCCGATCTGCGCGATCGGCGCGATCGCGGCTGGTGCGCATGGTGGCGTCGGCGGCCGGGGGGCTCGGGACCACCGCGTGCGTGATGCACGCCGCGGCACCGGACGCGGCGGACCGCGCACTGGCCGAGCTGGGGGACGCGGCGGACTGCCGTGAGGCCTACGTGACCGAGTTCAGCGCCGTCATGGGGGCCCACATCGGGCCCGGCGCCCTGGGCATAGCGCACGCGCCGGCCGAGCTGATCGGCCCCGCGGCCTGACTGCGGTCCTGCGCCGGGCCTGGCCACGGGGAATTGAGGCGGCCCGGAGTGCCCCGTCGGCGGAACCGGACGGGCGTCCGAGAATTCCCCTCTCCGGCGGCCGGGACAGCAGCGGCGGTCCGAGCCCATCGCGGCCGCGCTGCCGTGGGCCGGATCGGCACCGCGGCTGCATCGAGGCTACAGGGCACACACCCGTACACGCACCACTTAGGCGCCCCGGGGTAAGCTGGCCGGCGGCACGACACCGAGACCGCTAACCGCCTCCCGCAACCTCGTTCGCAAGGTCGGCTAAGGGGATCGCCTCGATATCCTTGGCGATCCTGTAGCGTTCCTCGCCGGGATAGACGGCGAACCCTGCCTCCGGCCGCACGTCCCTGCAAGCGCTGTGGAACCCCTTCGTAGGCCTCGGGTCCAGGCTGCGCTTGATCTCGACTGCCCAGGGTCTGCGGCCGGGCAGCGTCAGTATCAGGTCGATCTCGGCGCCGCCCGACGAGCGGTAGAAGCTCGCCTCTGCGCGGTCTGGAGCCACTGACAGCAGGGTCTCTATCGCAAACCCCTCCCAGCTGGCCCCGACCACGGGGTGGCCGACGACATCCTCCTTGGAGGCCAGGCCGAGCAGAGCGTGTACGATGCCGCTATCCCGGACATACACCCTTGGCGACTTGCGCAGGCGCTTGCCGACGTTGCTGCCCCACGGGGCGAGCCGACGCGCCAGCAGCAGGTCCACCATCAGATCCAGGTACCGGGATACGGTCTTGCCGTCCACGCCGAGGCCGCGCGCCAGGGACGCCGCGTTAAGAATCCCCCCCTGGGCGTGGGCCAGCATCGTCCACAGGCGCCTGAGCGTTTCGGCGGGTATGCGCGGGCCGAACTGGGCGACGTCCCGCTCGAGGTACGTGCGGATGAAGTTCTCCCGCCACGCGAGGCCGCGTTCGTCGTCGCGGGCCAGGAAGCTGTCCGGAAAGCCGCCCCTGACCCAGAGAGCTTCGTGGTCCGCCGCGCCTACCTCCAGGGCGTCGAGGGGTCCGAGTTCGACGTAGGCGATGCGTCCCGCCAGGGTCTCGCCGGACTGCCTGAGCAGGTCCATTGAGGCCGATCCCAGCAGGAGGAACCGCCCCGCGCCCCCTCCCCCACGCCTGCCGCGATCGATCAGGCCCCGAAGGCTCTGGAACAGGCCGGGCAGGCGATGAACCTCGTCGAGGACGACCAGCCGGTGCTCGTGGTCGGCGAGGTACAGCTCGGGTTCGGACAGCCGCGCGCGGTCCGCGGGCGATTCGAGGTCGAGGTACACGGATTCCCTGGCCCTTGCGATCTCGAGGGCGAGCGTCGTCTTGCCGACCTGGCGCGGTCCGAGCAGCGCGACCGCGGGGTACTCTGAGAGCAGGTCGTGGAGCCGTCCGAGCAAGCGACGAGCGATCATCCTTGCAATTATGGACTGTCGTGCCGGATTTGCAAGGTTAATTCAGGATAATCGCTTAGAGACGCGGCCTCCGGCCCCCGCGAGAAGCCGGGGTGAGTTGACCCGGGCGGTCCGGGCTAGTGAAATACGCGGGCCGCGGGCGCACACGCACGCGCAGACCGACGAAGCGAAGGGAGGCAGAACGCATGGCGACATTCCCGGTAGGAAAGGTCCAGACGGTCCTCGGCCCCGTAGAGCCCCGTGCGCTGGGCGCCACGCTCACCCATGAGCACCTGTTCATAGACCTAGTCGGAGTCCTCCCCCAGCAGCCCACCGGCGCGGGGTGGCTGGACATCTACGACGAGCCGCTCTCAATGGAGAACGTGGGGCTGGTCCGACACCACGGGATCCCCAACCGGGACATGGGCAGGCTCTCCGACCTGGACGTCGCGATCGCCGAGGCCGGCCTCTACCGGCAGCGCGGGGGAGGCACGCTGGTTGACGTGACCAACCCCGACATAGGCCGCGATCCGATCAACCTCGCCGCGGTCTCGCACGCCACGGGACTAAACATAGTCATGGGCGCGGGCCACTACGTGGACGTCGCGCACCCGGCGGACATGGACTCCCGCAGCGAGGACGACATAGTCGAGGAGATCGTCGGCGACCTCGCGGACGGCGTGGAAGACACGGGGATCAGGCCGGGCATCATCGGCGAGATCGGGTGCTCGTGGCCGCTCACGACCAACGAGCGCAAGGTGCTCAGGGCGGCCGGGCGCGCTCAGGCGGCCACGGGCGCCCCCCTGCTGATACACCCGGGCCGCGGCGAGACCGCGCCCCTGGAGATCGTGGAGATCCTCGACTGCGTCGGCGCCGACCTGTCCCACACCATAGTCGGGCACCTCGACCGCACCGTGTTCGACAAGTCGACCCTCGCGTCGCTCGCCGACAGCGGCGTGTACCTGGAGTGGGACCTGTTCGGCCGCGAGCAGCACTACTACTGGGCGAACCCGGCGATCGACATGCCGCACGACGGCCAGCGCATAGCCGACATCGCCTGGACGATCGAGCGCGGCCACGGTGACCGGGTGCTGGTCGCCCACGACATATGCACCAAGGACCGGCTGCTGAAGTACGGCGGGCACGGATACCACTACATCCTCTCGCGGATCGTGCCGAGGATGCGCTACCGCGGCTACTCGCAGGACCAGATAGACGCCATCCTGGTGCACAACCCCGCATCGGCGCTTCCATTCCGCGAGCCGAAGGCCGCCTAGGCCGTCTCTTTGTGTTTAGTGTGGGCCGCGTACTGGCCTCCTCAAAAGCGACCCTGCGCACCGGTGGCACGCGGCCGGTAGTCGGCCCGCGCCGCGGCGGGTGAACTTCTTCCAGGACGCCTACCTTGAGGGCGGCGCCCTCTGGGAAACGGGCAGGCCACAGCCCGAGGTGATCGCCCTTTGCCGGGCCGGAGAGATCGCCGGCGAGGTGCTCGACGCCGGGTGCGGGACGGGCGAGAACGCCATACACCTCTCAGGGCTGGGCCTCTCCGTAACGGCCGTCGACCTGGCGCCGCGCGCCGTGGAGATCGCCAGGTCGAAGGCGGCCGGGCGCGGCGCCGGCATCCGGTTCGCGGTCTGCGACGTAAGGAGCCTGCCCTTCCCCGCCGGCTCGTTCGACACGGCCCTGGACTCGGGGGTCTTCCACGTCTTCGACGACGACGGCAAGGCCGCCTACGAGCGCGGCCTGCGCCGCGTGGTCCGCCCCGGGGGGCGGGTTCACGTGATCGTCTGGAGCGAGCACCAGGGCGGCGACGAGGGGCCGGCCAGGATGACCCGGGCTGAGCTGAGGCGCTACTTTGCCGCTGGCTGGGACCGCGGTAGGATCAGGGCCGGGCTGTACGAGACGGCGATCCACGAGCGGGGCGCGGCCGCCTGGGTGGCCAGCTTCGTGCGCAGCAGCGGCGCGGACGCCCGGGCTCCCTAGCCCACCATCGCGGGGGGCATCGCCTCCCCGTCCCTCGCCAAGGCCGGCGCTCTAGGCGGCCGGTCCAGTCCGGCGTTCCTTTACGCCTCAGGGCCGCGGCAGCGGCCTGACGTGCTCCCCGAGGCATGCCGCCAGCTGCGCGAACCGGGAGGCTTGGGCCTCGAACAGCGCCACGAAGAAGGCGTGGGCCTCCTCACCGTCGCAGTCGATGAAACTTCCGTTCTTGCGAAGGAAGGTATCGGTTGCGTAGAAGGCCGTCCGCTTGTTGCCGTCCACGAAGGGGTGATTCATGGCGACGCTCTCCATGAGGGCGGATGCCTCGTCTACGAGCGTGTCGTAGCAGCCCACCTGCGGGCGCAGGATCGCCAAGGCCAGCGCCCCCAGGTCGCGAACGCCGGGAGCGCCCCCGAACTCTTGGACCGCCGCATCGTGGATGGACACCACCTCTTCGATCGAAAGGTGGTCATGGCTCACGACTCGGCCAGCAGTTCACCGAGGCGGCGGTTGCGCTCCAGACTGGCGCGGAAGTGCGCCATCACCTCGGGCCGTACCCTAGCCTGGGTGCTTTTCTCGAGGTAGTCGCGCATCGCGTCCTCCAGCACCGACTGGAAGTGACGCCCCTGCTCCCGCGCGGCCCTGCGCATCGCCGCCAGCAGTTCGGGATCGGCCTGGCTGGAAAACTTCTCTCGTGCGATGACCACGTGGCACCCCTCCCCTGCACGGCTCGAATTGTCGAACGCGGCGCACCATCCGTCAAGAAACATCTTGATGGGCGCCAAAGACGGGTGTGCAGGCTCCCACGTTTCGCCCATGACACGGGGCGCGAGCAGCCGTACCAGCCCCGGGGGCCGCGCCGGCGCCCTCCGGACGGTCAGTCCGCCATCTTGGACGGGGTCATCATCTCGTAGAACTCGATCCAGGTGTCGAGCACCATGTGGTCTCCGGGCAGCGCGGCCTCGGTCACGGCCTCGGGGACCACGTTGTCCTCCCGGAACTGGGACTCGATGACGTCGGCGTCCCACTGGATGTAGACGCGGTTGGTCTCCCCCGGCACCATCGAGTCGTTGTAGTACACCCTCACGTCCGAGCGCTGTCCGGAAGCCTCGTACGCATCGGCGACGCGGCGCATCACGGTCGCGTAGCGGCGCGCCATACCGGGTTTCACCTGGTACACCCTCCTGATCACGAACATCGCCCCACCCCCTGTTGGAAAGTCTCCGCGATCGCGCGGAGAACACATTGTGACAGCCCGGGGGCGTTCGGGCGGCGGCGCGCCGCACGCGGACCGGGCCTAGTGCGCAGGGCCGGCGCTATATACCCTTTGGCGCGCAATGGACTGGGTATTGGCGAGCATCGGCGCGGCGGTGGGATTCGCCGCCGTCACCATCCTCGACAAGATCATCCTGGTGAGGCACGTCGCCTCCGCCTGGGTCTTCATATTCGCAGCCGCGCTGATGCAGCTGCCCGGCGCCCTAATCCCGCTGGCCTTCGTGCCGTTCCCGGGCTACGGGGCCGGGCTGTGGCTGGCCGCCCTGGCCTCCGGCGCCGCCTTCGGCCTGTCCCTGGTGCTCATGTTTTGGACGCTGCGGCGCCAGGACGCCTCCCTGGTCACCGCCGTCTACCAGACCGCGCCCGTGTTCGTTGCGATCATGGCTGTCGCGTTCCTGTCCGAGGGGCTGACGTCCCTTCACTGGCTGGCCATCATGGTCACCGTGGCGGGCGCCGCGCTGATCTCGCTGCGCAGGCGCGCCGGGGACGGGGCGCCCGTGCTAGGCGGCTGGTTCTTCGTGGCCCTGGGATCGAGCGCCCTGTTCGCGGCCGGGGCCGTCCTCTCCAAGGTGGCGCTCGACGGGGGCATGTCGCTGTGGAACCTCTACACCGTCCGCAGCGCCACCCTGGCCGCCGCGATGCTCGCGCTGGCCTGGCGCCCGAGCACGGCCACGCACCTGGCGATGCTGCTGAGGAACAGGCGGGGGCTCTCGCTGTTCGTGCTCACCGAGGCGGGGCTCGCCTTCGCCTCGATGTACCTGACCACGCTGGCCATAGAGCTGGGCCCCGTCTCGCTGGCGACCACCGTGATGGCCTCGCGGCCAATGTTCGTGTTCCTGTTCGGGATCGCGCTGAGCACAGGCGCGCTCAACATGCTCTCGGAGCCGGTGGACAGGGCGTCGCTGGCGCACCGCGGCCTGGCCATAGGGATGATCGTCGCTGGCGTCGCGGGCGTGTCGCTGCTGTAGGTTGCGGCGGACCGGGGAAAGGCGCCGTGGCGCGCCCGAAGGGATTCGAACCCCCAACCCCTTGGTCCGAAGCCAAGTGCTCTGTCCGTTGAGCTACGGGCGCGCGGCGCGGGAGGTCGGCGTGGGGTGGACGATGGGATTTGAACCCACGATCTCCAGGGCCACAACCTGGCGCCTTAACCAACTTGGCCACGTCCACCGCGGTGCCGACCCATACAGGTTAGCACCTGCCGGACCGGGCCGACGCGCCCGGCGGCGGACCCTAACGCGCGAGGCTCACCGCGAGGTCGACCAGCGTGCGCACCGGCACGCCGGTCGCACCCTTGACCCTCCAGCCCCTCACGCTCCCGCTCCTGGCGGTGGCGGCTATGTCCAGGTGCACCCAGGCGGCGTCCCCGACGAACTCCCCGATGAACATAGCCCCGGTGATCGAGCCCGCGGCCCGGCCGCCGATGTTCCTTATGTCGGCGACGTCGCTGTCGAGCTGCCTGCGGTACTCCTTGTACGTGGGCATCTCCCACACGCGCTCGCCCGCCCCCCGGCCGGCGGCCAGCACGGCGTCCATGAGCGCGCGGTCGTTGCCGAACGCGCCGGTGGCGACGGTCCCGAGGGCCACGGTCATGGCGCCCGTGAGCGTCGCCACGTCCACCAGCCGCCCGAGGCCCAGGCTGATGGCGTAGCAGGCGGCGTCGGCGAGCACGAGCCTGCCCTCGGCGTCGGTGTTGTCCACCTCTATCGTCTTGCCGTTCATCGCGGTGGCGATGTCGCCCGGGCGCTGCGCCCCGCCCCCGGGCATGTTCTCGGCGACCGCCGCGATCGCGGTCACGTTGATCCGGGGCCGCAGCGCCCCGATCGCCTTCATAGCGGCTATGACCGACGCAGCGCCGGCCATGTCGGTCTTCATCTCCCCCATCCGCAAGGCCGGCTTGATGGAGATCCCCCCCGAGTCGAAGGTGATGCCCTTGCCCAGCAGTCCCAGGCTGTTGCCCGGGTCGTCCGGATCGCCCGCGTAGCGCATGACGATCAGCCGCGGAGGCAGGCGGCTGCCGGCGGCGACCCCTAGGAGCGCGCCCATGCCCAGCTCCCGCATCCGGTCCTCCCCGAGGACCTCCAGCTCGATGTCCGCCTCGCGGGCCACGCCGAGGGCCGCCTCGGCGAGGTCCGCGGGCGTGAGTCGGTTCCCCGGCTCGTTGACCAGGTCCCGGCACAGCGCCGCCGCGCCGGCGACGATCTCGCCCTCCCGCGCCCCGGCGGAGAGATCGTCCACCCTGCCCGGGTCGAACTCGACGACCGACAGCGACTCGAACTCGGGGGCGGGGTCGTCCTCGGACTTGTACTTGTCGAAGCGGTACAGGCCAAGCGCGGCGCCCTCTGCGATGGCGCGGCCGCACGCGCGCGGCTCGAGCCCGCCTATGCCGGCGCCGTGGGCGATCGTCGCGGCGGTCCGCACCCCCCTCGCCCTCAGGAACCGCGCCGCCCGCGCCGACACGTTGCGCACCGCGTCCAGGTCGAACTCGCCCGCCTTGCCAAGGCCGGCCACCAGCACGCGCCTGGTCGCCATGCGCCCGAGCGTGTGGATCAGCGTCATCTCGCCGGACTTGCCCCGGATCTCACCGTCGGCGATCAGGTCCGATATGGCCCCCCCGAGGGCGCGGTCCACCGCCCCCGTTCCCCCGCCGGGAGACGTCACCCCCTCGAACAGGTTGACGACGATTGCATCCGTCCGGGCCGCCGTGATGTCACCTGACTCTACCGCTATTCGCATGGTCCCTCCCTGGCCCTGCGGGCCGGCGGAATTATATTGGACGCGGGCCCGGGGGGAGACCGGGTGCTCTGCTATAATCGCCGCCACTCCGGACCGCCCACGACCTGCGCCGGGTTGGTCTACGAACGCATGGAGGCCGAATTGCCCGAACTCAAGCGCGGGGCCAGGGAGAGCGAGCTCATCGACAAGGCCCGGCGCTACCTGCCCGGCGGCTCGCTCGGCAATCTCGGCGGCGACGTGGTGATCGCCGAGGGGCGCGGCAGCCGCATCACCGACGTCTCCGGCAACGAGTACATCGACTACCTGCTCGGCTCGGGGCCCATGATCACCGGCCACGCCCACCCGGACGTGGTCAGGGCGGTCGCAGAGCGGCTCGAGGCCGGGTCCACGTTCTTCGCCAACAACGAGCCGGCCATACTGCTCGCGGAGGCGATCGCGGAGGCCATGGAGTGCGTGGACAAGGTCCGCTTCTGCTCGACGGGGACGGAGGCCACGCTCTACGCGATGCGGGCCGCCCGCGCCTTCCGCGGCCGGGACAAGATCCTCAAGTTCGAGGGCGGCTTCCACGGCATGAACGACTACGCCCTCCAGAGCATGATGCCGGCGAGCCCGGCGGAGTTCCCCCTGCCCACCCCGGACGGCGGCGGCATACCGGCCGCGGTCGCCGAGACGATGCTGATCGCGCCGTTCAACGACATCGAGACCACGTCGGCGATCATCGAGCGCCACCACGACGAGCTGGGGGGCGTGATAGTGGAGCCCTTCCAGCGCCTGCTTCCCCCGAAGCCGGGATTCCTGGAGGGGCTTCGCGAGGTGACGGCGCGGTACGAGATCCCGCTGATATTCGACGAGGTGGTCACCTCGTTCCGATTCGCCTACGGCGGCGCGCAGGAGTACTACGGCGTGGTGCCCGACCTTTGCTCGCTGGGCAAGGCGGTGGCCGGCGGGTTCCCGCTAACCGCCGTCGGCGGCCGCGAGGAGATCATGGCCCACTTCGACTCCTCGGCGGTCGGCGCCGAGGAGTGGATGCCGCAGATAGGCACGCTCAGCGGCAACCCGGTGGCCGCAGCGGCCGGGCTGGCGACGGTCGAGATCCTCAGGAGGCCGGGCACCTACGAGCGGATGCACGCCACCGGCGGAGCAGTCAAGACGGCCCTGCAGGACGCCCTGGACCGCGCCGAGATCCCGGCCAGGGTCGTCGGGGAGGACGTCCTGTTCGACGTCTTCTTCACCGAGCACGACATCGTGGACTACAGGTCGACGCTGCTGGCCGACAAGGATATGCTCGGCCGATTCAACCGGCTGCTGCGCGAGCGCGGCGTCTTCAAGGGCGACAGCAAGTTCTACCTCTCCACCGCGCACGACGAGTCCGACGTTCAGGCCACCTCGGCGGCCATAGAGTCGGCGGTGGACGCGCTCGTTGGCTGACGGACGGCAAGCGGGGCCTTGCCGGTAAACGTCATAAGCGACGGCACCCTCCTGATGGACGGGGGATGCGTGTTCGGACCCGTCCCCAGGACCCAGTGGGAGGGCTACATCAAGCCCGACCGCCGCAACCGCGTCAGGCTGTCCCTCAACTGCCTTCTGATCCGGGCGGGCGACCGCAGCATCCTGGTCGACACGGGCGCCGGCTCAAAGAGGCTGGACACCCTCAGGGAGGCGTTGAGCCTGAGCGGCAACAAGCTGGGCAGGGGCCTCAAGGCCCACGGCCTGTCGCCCCGCGACATCGACACCGTGGTGCTGACCAACCTGCGGTTCGACCGCGCAGGGGGGTGCACCAAGCTGGACCGCACCGGCAGGGTGATGCCCACCTTCCCCAGGGCCAGATACGTCGTGCAGCGCGCCGCCCTTGAGGACGCGCGCAGCCCCGGGGAGCGCTCGGCACCGCTCTACAACGCCGACGACCTGCTCCCCCTGGAGGAGGCCGGCATGGTCGAGGTCGTGGACGGGAGCGCGGAGCTGGCTCCCGGCGTCGCGGTCAGGGCCACCGGCGGCCCGAGCCCCGGCCACCAGGTGGTGCTGATCGAGTCAGGGAGCGAGAGGCTCGCCTTCGCCGGCGACCTCATCCCCACCCGCTTCCACCTCTCGCACCGCTGCATCGCGGCCCTGGACGACTCCCCCAACGACACGCTCGCCGGAAAGCGCGAGCTGCTGTCGATGGCGACGGACGGCGGCTGGATGATGGTGTTCGGACAGGCGCAGGACCAGCACGCCGGCTACGTCGAGCACCGCTCGGGGCGCTACGACTTTCGGCCGGTGGAACTCTAGGCCGACGGCAACCTAGCGGAACGCCCGACGCGGCCGTGGCCGGGTCGGTATCCGGCGCCTGCTACCTGACCATCTCCGCAGCACTTCTGTAGAACCCAGCAGTTCAGCGCCGCCGCATGCGACCGAGGGCGGGTTGCTCCCCGACCGAAGCGACGTGTGGACGTGCTGACACAGGCATTCGCTCCACGCCAGTGGCCTCCGGCACTAGATCACAAGCAGCCCAGCAAGGTCGCGATGCTCTCCGAGCCCTGACCGACTTCGTAAGTCCCCACCTGGGTGCAGATGAGCGCGACGCCGCGATATCTCGCCGCAATGGCCGCGACTGACCGTGGTTGTGTTCATGGTGGTGTATCAACTATCGGTATCCTACGATGAAGTTCGATAACGGAAACGGCAAAACCGATGCCGCTTACTGATCTACCATCGGCGGTTGATTCTATTCTGAATGTATTGACTCCTATTACCTTGCCACCGCGGTTGATCAGAGGGCCGCCGCTATTGCCCGGATTCATAGCCGCATCGGTCTGAAATAAGTCCACACCACTTACTGTTCTAATGGAAGAAATGATGCCCCGCGTTGCGGTAAGGCTGCTACCTATATCGCCAGTGATCGGGAAGCCAAGTGCGAGCACTTCTTCCCCTACACGCACATGAGTTGGGTTCCCTAGTGGGATGGGATGAAAACGGTCATCGCTCTCTATTTGTATGAATGCAAGGTCGGCCGCTGAATCTAAGCTGATCACGTCGCCCTTATAATGAGTCCCGTCAGCCAAGCGGATTGCTACCGTTGCATGGCCTCGTACAACATGCTCGTTGCTTACGGCAAAACCCCTCTCATCAATAATGAAGCCCGATCCCTGACTATTTCCGGCAACTATCTGCACCACGCTCTCTCTAATGCCTTCTACTATCGCCACAAGCGATGACTCGCCCTGGGCGGAGGGGTCATCTACGCCAACAAAGCGGATGCCAAGATCCGGCGGAGCTGAGGGCGAAGACGTGCGATGCTCAGACCCGATCGCATTTGCAGCATCCGCGCCTGCAAAGAATCCACTGGACCATGCGGCCTCGGGATCGATCCGCAACTCGGATCTCGGAATGTCATCGAATCTCTTGTCCAGTTCTATCTGTGCGTCAGCTGCAGCTTTATCCGCATCGATACCATAGAACCCAACCGTCACTTCGAATGCAGCGATAAAGCCGCCACGATAGCTCGCTACTGGCCAGCAGAATTCAACGCCCATCGTGTCGTCATCGCCGTGCCCGCTCAGTATAGCCCCGATTAGCGCCGCTATCTTTAGGCTTGCTTCTTCAAGCAGATCGTCGATCTCAGCAACAGTGAAATTCGCAAGACCTACCGTCACATAGAAGTCACAGGCAGCGGCTAGATCACTGTTGGTGATCGTCCACTGCCCAGATTCGCCGTAGATTTCAGCTTCCGTTCTGTACAGCGCTTCTTGAACAAGTCCATCGCCGAACTCACGGCCTGCGGCCCTTAGATCATCACCCGATGCGTTGCCCAACAGGAAAGCCTCCCTCACGGTCTGAAGTGGCGGTGAAGACGTAGCAGTAGGCAACACGCGAGCAGAGTTGACCTGTTCCTCCGATATCCGTTCCTCCGGCGAAGGTGAGTCGGCCACTAATCCGACGACTATAATGACGATGACGAACAGCGCTAGTAAACCGCCGCATCCTATGCCTCCCCATTTCAGTACCTTCTTCACCCCAGCGCGCCGCCTTGTAGGTAAAGCATTGCACTTAGTGCAAGAGGAGGCTGTCTCGCCAATTGGTGATCCGCAGCTTGGACAATCCATTCTCACCTTCCAGTTATGTTTCACTACACACAGTGAGAGAGCACAGGCCAGACATCTGTCTCCGCCTCACAAGCGAGACTTATTCACCGCCACTCGGACCGATCCAGTGCACTAACTTCGCCTCGACGTGTCTGCCCGACCTGCCTCCAAGCCGGGCCGCGGCCACCGTGTTGAACAGGTCGGCCTCGGTCTCGGCGCGCACCCTGACGTAGTTGTCGGTCAGCCCGATCCAGCCCCCTCCCCTCCTCTCCTCCCAAAGCACCGGCCTTACGGCGCCGCGCAGACCTTCCCGGAAACGGCCCGCCGACAGGTCTCCGAGCGCGGCCAGCTCGCCCGCGCGCCGCGCCTTGTCCTGCGGTGACACGTCGTCTGCCAGATGGTGGGCGGTGGTTCCCGGACGGCTGGAAAAGCGAAAGACGTGCAGGCCGGAAAAGCCCGCCCACTCCACCAGCCGTGCGGTCGCAGAGTGGTCGGCCTCAGTCTCACCGGGGAAACCGGCGATCACGTCGGCGGTCAGGCCGGCATCAGGCACCCTGCGCCTGACCAACTCCACCGCGCTCCGGTAGCGCTCCGCGGTGTAGCGCCGCCGCATGCGGCCCAGGACAGCGTCGCTGCCCGACTGCAGGGGCATGTGGAAGTGCGGGCAGAGCCTCGGGTCCGACCAGAGGTCCAGCAGCGCCTCGTCGATCTCGTGGGGCTGCAGGGACGAGACGCGTATGCGCTCGACCGCCGTGCCCTCCAGCACCCGCCCAAGCAGCCCGGCCAGGGTGGCGGGCTCACCGGGCCCGAGGTCGAAGCCGTAGGTCCCCAGCTGGGTGCCGGTCAGCACGACCTCGCGGTACCCCGCCCGCTCGAAGCTGCGGATGCGGCCGATGATCTCGGCCGCGGGAACGCTGCGCTCCCGGCCCCTCACCCTGGGCACGATGCAGTAGGCGCACACCTGGTCGCACCCCTCCTGGATCTTGACGGACGCGCGCGTCCTGAGGGTGGCCGGCGACACCGGGATCTCGTCGGTCCCGGTCCCGCACGTGGAGGCGTCCCCGCCGCGCAGGGCGACGACCTGCTCGACCAGCCGGACCTTGTCGTCGTTGCCGGCCACGAGGTCGACCTCCTCCAGGGCGCGGAGCGCGGCCGGGTCGCGCTGGGCGTAGCAGCCGGTCGCCACTATCGTCGCGGCCGGGTTGCGCCTCCTGGCCGAGCGCAGCGCATGCCTCGCCTTGCGGTCGGCGGCGTGCGTCACGGTGCAGGAGTTGACCAGGTAGACGTCGCTGGGCTGGTCGCTGGGCACGAGGTCGAAGCCGGCCGATGCGAAGCGGGCCGCGAGGGCGGCCGCGTCGGCCTGGTTGAGCTTGCAGCCGTGGGTCTCTATGGCCACCGAGGGGCGGCGCGCTGGCGCGGCGGAGGACACCGGAAGGGGGGCTCCTTCGGCACCTTTGGTGCCAGCGTCCGATTATAGCGAAGCGGCAATGACCGCCCCTAGGCCTGCTGCTATAATCCCCCGTGATCTCAACCGGCGGTGCGGCCCGCGCCGCCCCGCCGGACCGGTGACCGGGCGGCCGAATCCCCCGACGCGCCGGCGTAAGATCGATCCGGCATGTCAAACCGCGTTTTCGTCACAGGGCTCGGTGTGGTGAGCCCCCTAGGGCTCGACGCCAAGACCACATGGGAGTCGCTCGTGGCGGGCGATTCGGGCATCGAGACGATAACGGCCTTCGACACCGAGGGCTTCAAGACGACGATCGCAGGCGAGGTCAAGGGCTTCGACCCCACCGACTTCGTCGACCGCAAGCAGGCCAGGCGCATAGACCGCTTCGTGCAGCTCGCGCTCGGGGCGGCCGTCCAGGCAGCCGACGCCGCCGGCGTCTCGATCAACAACGGCAACGCCGAGCGCACCGGCGTGATGATCGCCTCTGGCATCGGGGGCATCATCACGATCTCCAACCAGCTCGAGGTCCTGGCCAGCCGCGGACCCGGCCGCGTGTCGCCGTTCTTCGTGCCGATGATGCTCCCCGACATGGCCTCGGGACAAGTCTCCATGCACCTCGGCGCAAAGGGCCCCAGCATCGCCACCGTATCGGCCTGCGCCAGCGGGGCGGACTCCATAGGCGTGGCCTTCGAGATGCTCCAGGACGACGGCCTCGACATGATCCTCGCGGGGGGCTCCGAGGCCTCGATCTGCCCGATAGGGATAGCGGGCTTCAACGCCTGCCAGGCGCTGTCCACCCGCAACGACGACCCGCACGCGGCCTCGCGCCCGTTCGATGCCGAGCGCGACGGGTTCGTGTGCGGCGAGGGCGCGGCGGTGATGGTGCTCGAGACGATGGAGAGCATGGAGGCGCGGGGGGCACAGCCCCTGGCCGAGATGGTCGGATACGGGTCCAGCGCGGACGCCCATCACGTCACCCAGCCCGCCCCGGAGGGCGAGGGCGGCGCGAGGGCCATGCGGCTGGCGCTGGAGTCGGCGGGTCTCAAGCCCTACGAGATCGACTACATCAACGCCCACGGCACCTCCACGCCGCTGAACGACAAGTACGAGACCATGGCGATGAGGTCCGTGTTCGGCGAGGACGCCTACAGGATCCCGATCAGCTCGACCAAGTCGATGACCGGGCACCTGCTGGGCGCCTCGGGCGCCCTGGAGGCCGCGTTCTGCGTCCAGGCCATCTCCCAGGGGGTGATACCCCCCACCATCAACCTCGACAACCCCGACCCCGACTGCGACCTGGACTACACGCCACACACCGCGCGGACCGCGAGCGTCAGGACGGCGATCAGCAACTCCTTCGGATTCGGCGGCCACAACAGCTCCCTGGTCTTCCAGGCCGCCGGCGCCTAGCGCACTCTCCCCCGCCCTCCCGTCCGAGCGGTCAGCCCAGGACCTCCCCGATCAGCGGCCCCGCCACATCCGGCCCACCAGAGCGCTGGCAGGCGGCCGCGCCGCCCCCTGACGAGTTCACAGGCAGGCTCGGGCTGCCGGACCTCCAAGCCCGGCTCCTGCACGCCCGCGGCATACGGCAGCCCTCCGAGATCGAGCCGTTCCTGGCGATCGACGAGAGCCTCTCCCACGACCCGTTCCTGATGCCGGGCATGGACGCGGCCGTGGAGATGCTCGTCGGCGCCGCGACCGACGGCGGCCCGGTCGCGATCTACGGAGACTTCGACGTGGACGGCATCACCGGCACGGCCATCCTCTGCCGCGCCGTCGCCGAGCTGGGCGGCGCGCCCATGCCGTACATCCCGAACAGGATGGCGGAGGGGCACGGCCTCAACGAGGCCGCTCTGCGCCGGCTGGCCGCCGCGGGGGCGGGGCTGGTCGTCACCGTGGACTGCGGGACCACGGCCTTCGAGGAGGTCGAGCTGGCGACCTCGCTGGGGATGGAGGTGATAGTCACCGACCACCACGCCGCGCCGGACGGGGTGCCGCCGGGGGTGCCGGTGCTCAACCCGGGCCTGCCCGGCGGCTACCCCTATGCCAAGCTCACGGGCGCGGGCGTGGCCCTGAAGCTGGCCTCGGCGGCTCTGCGCCGCGCCGGCCTGGCCCCGCCGGCATCGCTGGTCGAGCTGGCGGCGCTGGGCACCGTCGCGGACGTCGCCCCGCTGACGGGCGAGAACCGGTTCATCGTCGGGCGCGGCCTGGCATCCCTGCGCTCGACCGACAGCGCCGGGATGCGCGCCCTGGCGCAGCGGGCCAGGACAGACCTCGGGCGCCTGACCGCCAGGGACCTGTCGTTCCGCCTCATCCCGCGCCTGAACGCCGCGGGCCGCCTCGATGACCCGGACCTGAGCCTGCAGCTGCTGCTGACCGCCGACCCCGGCGAGGCGGCGCGGCTATCCGAGAGGCTGGAGGGCCTGAACGCCGAGCGGCGCCGCTTCGCCGACCGGGGGGTCGGGGACGCCGAGGAGATCGTCGCCCGGCGGGGCATGGCCGCCGAGCCCGCGCTTGTCGTCTACAGCCCCGAATGGCACCCCGGCGTGATCGGGCTGATAGCCGCCCGGCTCTCAGAGCGCTACCGCCGCCCGGCCGTAGCCGCCACGCTCATGGACGGGCTGGTCAGGGCCAGCGCGCGAGGACCGCAGGGATACGGCGTGATGGACGCCATCACCGCGACGGGGCTCCCCTTCTCCAGGTGCGGCGGCCACAGCGTGGCGGCCGGCTTCACGCTGGAGGAGAGTCTCTTCGCGCGCTTCGCCGAGGCCTTCCCGGCCAGGGTGGCCGAGTCGGGCCCGGCGGCCGGGTACGGGGCCGAGATCCGGTACGAGTGCGAGATCGGGTTCTCCGACGTCAACTGCGACAATTACTCGTTCATCGACTCCCTGGCGCCGTTCGGCGAGGGCAACCCGGTGCCGGTGTTCCTCACCAGGGGGGTGCGGGTCGCGGACAGCCGGACCGTGGGCAGAAACCAGTCGCACCTAAAGCTCTCGCTCGAGCACGGCGGTGTCCACATGGGCGCCATAGCCTTCGGCATGGCCGGCAGGAACGAGGCGGCGGCGGATGCCATCGACATCCTGCATTCGATCGATCTCAACGAGTGGAACGGGCGGCGCCAGCTCGAGCTCAAGGTCGTCGACCTGCGGCCGAGCGCGCGTTAGCCGGTCGACCCGACCGCGGCGGGCACCCAGATGGAGGACTGATGCCCGGTCCCGCCCGCTACGTGCCCGCATCGGCCCGGCGGTACCTCCTACCGGTTCCCAGCATCGCCGCGGCGCTGCTGGCGTGCATGCTTGCCGCGTCCGGGTGCTCAGCGTCCGAGGACGATATTCGCCGCGTGGTCCAAGAGGAGATCGCCAAGCTTGAGCTGCCTCAGGGCGAACCCGGCGAGCGGGGCCCCCGGGGCGAGGCGGGGCCCCGCGGAGAACCGGGCCCGAGGGGCGAGCCCGGGCCTCAGGGCGAACCCGGGGAGCGGGGCCCCCGGGGTGAGGCGGGGGACCGCGGCGAGCCGGGTCCGCCGGGCGAACCCGCCGCCGACGCTCCCGCCGAGCCGGCGGGGCCGATGGAGTGGATCCCGTGCGACGGGGAGCTCGAGTGCGGATACGTGGAGGTCCCGGCGGACTACCGGGATCCGGCGGCGGGCAGCGTATCGATAGCCGTGAACGTGCACCGCGCCTCCTCTGCGGCCGAGCGGATAGGCTACCTGCTCGTCAACCCCGGCGGGCCCGGGGCGAGCGGCATGGAACTCGTCCGGGCATACCGGTACGCGTTCACCGACGAGGTGATCGCGCGCTTCGACATCGTGGGCTTCGACCCGCGCGGGGTCGGCGCGTCCGAGCCGGCGTTCGCGTGCGGGGAGCCCGGCGAGCGCCTCGCGCTGCTCAACGCGGTCGAGGTCGCCGCGGATACCGCCGAGGAGGTCGCGGCCGGCGAGGCGGCGGCAATGCTGTGCATCGAGACCATGGGGCCCATCGGCGGGCTCCTGCACAGCGAGTACGTGGCAAGGGACATGGACGAGATCCGCAGGGCGCTGGGCGCTGAGCGGATCTCATACCTGGGCTTTTCCTACGGCTCTGCGCTGGGCGTGTGGTACGCCACCCTGTTTCCCGGCTCGGTCAGGGCGATGGTCGTCGACGGCGCCGACAACCCGGTCGACAGGGCCTCCAACCAAGAGGAGCGCGTCGGCCAGCATATCGATGAGCTCTTGGCCTTCGAGACGCTGCTCGAACGGGCTCTGGCGGCGTGCGACAGCCCCGAGTGCCCCATGCACGGCGACGGTGATCCCGCCGGCTACTACCTGCGGGCCGCGGCCAACCTCCACCTGGTCAACGACGCGGCCGGAGGCGTGCCCGCGGCCGGGTTCCTGGGCGTGGTGACGACGCTGTACGACGAGAACCTGTGGCCCGTGCTCTGGGAGGGCCTGCACGCGCTTAGCGAGTACGGCGACCCCGGCGTCCTGCTGGACATGGCCCGCGTGCAACTCGGAGAGGACCCCACCGCGCCGAGCTTCACCGAGCACGTCAACTGCCTCGACGACCTGGCCCTGAGGCCGGAGCTGGACCGCGCGACCCGTCTGAGCGACTCCGCCCTGCTGAAGGCCCGCGTGCGGGAAGAGCTGCCGCTGATCGCCGCGGCAAGCCCGTTCGGACCGAGCGCCTGCCCCTTCTACGACCAGTTCGCGCCCGACCCCCTCGGAGTGCCGCTGGACGGCGGAGGCGTGCACATACTGGTGATAGGCAACCACTCAGACCCGGCCACCCCCTTCAGCGAGTCCGAGGAGCTGGTGACCGAGACCCTCGCAAGCGGCCACCTCGTCGAGACCTCGCACCCGAGGCACGTGGTCTATCCGGACGACGAATGCGTGAACGCCCATGTCCACAGGGCGCTCATCGACATGGAGTACCCGGGCGAACGGGTCGTCTGCTAGGCGGGAGTGGCCGGCCCGGTGCCGTGCGCGACCCGGCGGCCGGGGCGCTGGCTAGCCTCCCCTCCTCTGCCGGCGGCGCCGAGCCGCGCGGGTGCCGCTCGGCCTCGGGGCGGCCTCGGCCTCCTCCATCTCCGGGGTGCGGTCCACCCACCTCGCCTTTAGCAGCAGCAGCGGCACCGCGATGGCCAGCACGATCAGTGCGATGAAGTGGGCCTCCTGCATGCCGGCGGCCCACACCCGGTCCTCGCGCGCGAAGGTGATGGCGAATCTGCCGACGGCGTACAGCGAGATGTACAGCGCAAACAGCATGCCGTCGGGCTTGAGCCTGCCCCGCAGCGTCCAGAGGATCCCGATCACGATCGCGTTCCAGACGATCTCGTAGAGGATGACCGGCTCTGCGCCCCGCGACACGAGGGAGGACGAGTGCCCGCTGACGCACAGCCTGGCCAGCGAGTCGGGATGGGTCCAGGTCATGCTCAGGAAGTGGCCGGCGGCCTTGGCGCAGTGCTCGCCGTTGGCTATGTCCCCCAGCCTGCCGATCGTCTGGGCGAGCAGCAGCGCCGGGGCCGTGAGGTCCATCATGATGCCCCAGTTGTGCCTCGGCACCCTGGTGATGGCCACGTAGGCCACGCCGCCGAGGAAGCCCCCGATGATGCCGCCCCAGACGCCGATGCCGCCCTGCCATATGAAGATGATCCGGTCGGGGTTGGAGCCGTAGAAGTCCCAGTGGTCGATGACGTGGACGAGGCGCGCGCCGACGAACCCGCCGATCACCGCCCACAGCGCCGTGGAGTAGATCAGGTCCGAGCTGATGCCGCGCATCGGCGCCCACCTGGCCACCAGGTAGACGGCGGTAACGACCCCGATGACGGTGAAGGCTCCGTGCCAGGCAACCACCCAGCGTATGCCCGCCTGAAAGTCGAAGAGGTTGGGCCCTATAGGTATCTCGATCAATGCGGGCTAAGCGTACCGCAACTTGCGGTGGGACGGGCAACTGCCGCCGCCGTCGCCGTGGCCCAGGTGGCCATAGCCAATCGCGCTGCGGGTGCCACTGCGATCGAATTCTCGCGTTCCGAGCACCCAGAAACCGCTCCCCGTCCGCATGGCATCGGACCGAGAATCGAGGGATGGTCAGATCTAACGGGGCCGCCACGGCGCGCGACGCCGTGGATTCGTTCCTCTCCCACATGCGCGTCGAGCGCGGGGTCTCGCCCAACACCCTGGCCGCGTACCGCGCGGACCTGGGGCAGCTGGCCGACTTCGTGCGCGGCGGCGACGGCGACGGCGTCAGCTGGGCCGGGGTCGACGAGTCGAGGGTGGAGGCCTACGTCATCCACCTCGGCCAGAACGGGTTCGGCGACAAGACCAGGGCCAGGAAGATAGCGTCGATGCGCTCGTTCTTCGGGTTCCTGGCGGACGAGGGCACGATCGAGAGGGACCCGACGGAGAACATCTCGGCGCCGAGGCTCGGCAGGTCGCTGCCGGAGGCGCTGTCCGAGGAGGAGGTCGACCGCCTCCTGGACGCGCCCGGCGGAACGGAGCCGGCCGACCTGCGCGACCGCGCCATGCTCGAGCTGATGTACGCGGCCGGCCTGAGGGTCGGTGAGCTGGTGGCCCTTGACGTCGAGCACGTCGACACCGACGCCGGCACCGTGCTTGCCTTCGGCAAGGGCGGCAAGGAGAGGCTGCTCCCCCTGCACCCCGGGGCGGTCGACGCCGTGGCCGCCTACCTGGCCTCGGCGAGGCCAAGCCTGGCCGGGGAGCACGCCGGCAGGGCCCTGTTCCTGAGCTCGCGGAGGCGCAGGCTTACTCGCCAGGGCTTTTGGCTTATACTCAGGAGACGGTCCGTGCAGGCCGGGATAGGCAAGAAGCTGACCCCGCACACGCTGAGGCACAGCTTCGCCACCCACCTGCTGCACGGAGGAGCGCCGCTCAGGCACGTGCAGGAGCTCCTGGGGCACGCCAGCATAACGACGACGCAGGTGTACACCCACCTCACCAGCGAGCATGTGCGCTCCGAGTACGACCGGGCGCATCCAAGGTCTGGATAGCCGGGGAACGGAGAATCGGATGGCCGACAAGGGCAAGAGGATCGCATCGAGGCAGGCCCAGCTGAAGCGCCGAAAGCGCAGGGGCAAGGGCAGGCCGCAGCAATTCGAGGCCGGCCCGACCGAGCCGCGGTCCCCGGCCCCCGCCGAGGGCGAGACCGCCCCGGCCGCGGCCAGTGCACCCAAGCCGGCGGCCGCACCCAGGCCGGCCCCCGCCCCGGCCCGCGAGCCCGCAAGGGCCACTGCGACAGCGCCCGCCCCGCAGCGCGCGCGCCCGGCGGCGAGGCCCGAGGGGGCCGTGACCTACCCGTACCTCGGCACTGAGCTGCGCCACATCGGCGTCCTCGCGGTGGCCCTGGCGGCGGCGCTGGTCGTGCTGACCCTCCTGCTGCGCTAGGCCCTCCGCGCCCCGCGGGGCCGACGGTCGGCGAACGCCTCCCCGCATGCCAAACCCAGACTTCGCAGAGCGGCTCGCCGCACTCCCCGTCCGGCCGGGCGTCTACCTGATGAAGGACGCTGCGGGAGACGTGCTCTACGTCGGCAAGGCGTCGGTGCTGCGCAACAGGGTCCGTTCCTATTTCCAGAAGTCGGCCGGGCTAGCCCCCAAGATCCGCCGCATGGTCGCGCTGGTCGACGACTTCGAGTTCATCGTCACCGAGTCCGACCAGGAGGCCTTCCTCCTCGAGAGCAATCTCATCAAGCGCCACAAGCCGCACTTCAACGCGCGGCTCAAGGACGACAAGAGCTACCCCTTCATCAAGATCGACACCACCGAGGACTTCCCGCAGGTCTACATCACCCGCCGCGTCAGGGACGACGGGGCCCGCTACTTCGGCCCCTACGCGAGCGCCGTCAGCGTGCGCCGCACCCTCGCGCTTCTCAAGAAGCTGTTCCCCTACCGGTCCTGCACCAAGGCGATCACCGGCACCGACGAGCGCCCCTGCCTCGACTACCACATCCACCGCTGCGTGGGCCCGTGCATAGGCGCGGTCGACCGAGGCGGCTACTCGGAGGTCATAGAGCAGGTGGTCCTGTTCATGGAGGGGCGGACGGACCGCGTGACCAGGTCCATCAAGGGGCGCATGCTGGAGGCTGCGGACCGTCTCGAGTTCGAGCGGGCGGCGGTGCTGCGCGACCAGCTGGCCGCGATCCACAGCGTGCAGGAGGGCCAGAAGGTCATGCACCTGTCCGCCGAGAACATGGACGTGATCGCGTCCGCCACCGTGCGCAACGAGAGCCTGGTGGAGGTCTTCTTCATCCGCCAGGGCAAGCTCATCGGCAGGGACAACTTCACGATGGAGGGAACGGCGGAGGACGAACCCGGGCAGATCCTGGCCTCGTTCATGCGCCAGTTCTACGCCTCCAACCCGTACGTGCCCCGCAGGATCCTAGCGCCCTGCGCTCCCGACGAGCGCGACGCGATAGAGGCCTGGCTCACCGACCGCCGGCGCGGACGCGTCCAGGTGCAGGTCCCCCGCCGCGGCGAGAAGCGCCGCCTAGTGGCGATGGTAGAGGAGAACGCCGAAAGGGGCCTTGAGCAGCTGCGGCTCAAGCAGGCGGCGGCGACCGACCTGCTCGCCGCGGTGGACGAGCTACAGGAGGCCCTGAGCCTGCCCCGCCCGCCGCGGCGGATCGAGTGCTACGACATATCCAACATCCAGGGCACCAACGCCGTCGGCAGCATGGTCGTCTTCGAGGACGGCAGGTCCAGGAAGGCCGACTACCGGCGCTTCGCCATCAAGGAGGTGTCGGGCGTGGACGACTACTCGATGATGCGGGAGGTCCTAACGCGGCGCTTCAAGCGCTACAAGGCCGCCGACGGCAAGGCCAAGGCGTGGACCAAGCAGCCCGACCTCGTGCTGATCGACGGCGGCAAGGGCCACCTGGGAGCCGCGCTGCAGGTATTCCTGGAGCTCGGGATCGACTCGGTGCCCCTGGCCAGCCTGGCCAAGGAGAACGAGGAACTGTTCGTCCCGCATACGCCCGAGCCCATCGCGCTGCCCCGAAACTCGCAGGCCCTGTTCCTCGTCCAGAGGGCCAGGGACGAGGCGCACCGCTTCGCAATCACCTTCCACCGCGAGCGCCGCTCGAAGGGATCGACCAGGTCGGCGATGGACCGGGTACCCGGCATAGGCCCGAAGCGGCGCAGGATGCTGATGCGCCGCTTCGGCTCAGCCGCCGCGGTGCGCGAGGCGACCGTCGAGGACATAGCCGCCGTGCCCGGCATGACCCTGACCCTCGCCCGGAGGGTCAAGGAGCACCTGTAGGCCGGGCTTTGCGTTTAGTTTAGACGGGGCGCCGGTCGCCCGCGCCGGCTACTTCCCGTCCGAGTCGTCGCCGCCCATGCCAAGGAACGGCTTGAGCAGGTTGGTGAACTCCATCGGGAAGATGAACTTGGTCGACGGCCCCGCACCCAGCTCCTTTAGGGTCTCGAAGTACTGCAGGCTCATCGTCTTGGAGTCGACGCCCTTGGCCGCCTCGTAGATGCGCTCCAGCGCGACGGCGAAACCGTCGGCCCGCAGCTTGGCGGCCTGCTGGTCGCCCTCGGCCGTCAGGATCTCGCCCTGGCGGTGTCCCTCGGCCTTGAGGATCGCCGACTGCTTCTCGCCCTCGGCGACCGTGATTGCCGCCTGCCTGGTGCCCTCGGCCTCGATGATCGAGGCGCGCCGCACGCGCTCGGCGGACATCTGGCGGTTCATCGCCTCCTGGATGTCCCTGGGCGGCTCGATCTCGCGGATCTCCACCTGGGTGACCTTGATGCCCCAGCGGTTCGTCACCTCGTCGAGGCGGGCCCTGAGCGAGTGGTTGATCCTCTCGCGCTGCGAGAGCACGTCGTCGAGCGACATCTCGCCGATCACCGCGCGCAGGTTCGTCGTCGCTATGCCGACCACCGCCGACCAGTAGTCCACCACCTCGATGATCGCCTTGTCCGCCTGGTCGGCGATCGGCCGCATGTACACCAGGAAGTCGATGTCGATCGGCGCGTTGTCCTCGGTGATGTTCGTCTGCCGGGGTATGTCGATCACCACCTCGCGCGTGTCCACCCGCTGGGCGCGGTGGAAGGGCCAGACCAGTATGTGCAGCCCCGGGCCGCGCAGCCCGGTGAACCGGCCCAGCCAGAACACGCCGAGGCGCTCGTACTGCTGGACGATGGTTATGTATGGAATCATCGGGTTCCTCCCCTGACCGTGTTCGCTACTGAGACTCGTTCCCCATATTAACGCCTGCGCCCGCGTCGCGGGCCCCGGCCTTTCCATCCCCGTCCGGGGACGGGCCGCGGCGCCTGACGACCAGCCTCAGCCCGTCGACGGAGGCGATCTCCACCTGCTCGCCGCGCTCGATCCGTCCGCCGCCGAAACTGACCGCGCTCCACTCCTCGCCGATCGCAACGACCGTGCCCGCCGGGTCCAGGGCGGTCACCGCGACGGCCTCCTCCCCCACCAGCCCGGCGACCCCGCGCTGGGACGCCGGCTGGACGGTCCGCCGCGCCGTCAGAGACGCGCGCACCAGGAGTGTCATGATCCCGGCGATCGCGACGCCGATCCCCACAAGGGTCCAGACGCTGACCCTGAAGCTGGGGCCGTCGAGCGGCTGGGAGGCGACGCCGCCGAAGAGCAGGAAGGCCCCGATGATGAACGACACTCCCCCCAGCACGCCCGGCACGCTCATGCCCGGCGCCTGCAGCTCAACGAAGAACAGCACCAGCGCGAGGCCCATCAGGCCCAGGCCGGTCCAGTTCACCGGCAGGTATCCCAGCGCGACGAACGCCAGCGCGAGCGCGATCACCCCGAGCACCCCCGGTATGAATCCGCCCGGGCTGTAGAACTCGATCAGCACCCCTATGCCCCCGATAGACAGCAAGAGCAGCGCGATGTTGGGATTGGCGATCGCCCCGAGGAAGCGCTCGAGGACGCTGCGCCCGATGGTCCTGACGGGCAGGCCCTCGACGTCGAGCACGCGCTCCTCCCCGCCCACCTGCACGGTACGCCCGTCCACCCGTGCGAGCAGGTCCGGAACGCTGGAGGCGACCAGGTCGGCCACGCCCAGTTCCACGGCCTCCGAGGCGGTGTAGGAGGCCGCCTCCAGCACCGTCGCCTCCAGTGCCTCTGCGTTGCGGCCCCTCTCCTCGGCGATGCTGCGAAGGAAGGCCGCGGCGTCCTGCCTGGCCTTGGACGCCAGCGTCTCCGGCAGCTCCTCGCCGCTCGCGCCCACCGGCGAGGCCGCTCCCACGTTGGTTGAGGGGGCCATCGCGGCCACGTGCCCGGCGGCCAGGAGGAAGGTGCCGGCCGAGGCCGCCTGCGCGCCGGCCGGGTGGACGTACACGGCCACCGGGACCGACGACCCCAGGACGTCCTCGACCATCCTGCGGGTCGCGTCCAGCAATCCGCCGGGGGTGTCCAGCAGCACCACCGCGATGTCCGCCCCGCCGTCGGCGGCGACGTCCAGGGCGCGCGACAGGTAGTTGGCCGAGACGGCGTCGATGGCGCCGGACAGCTCTATGGACGCCGCGTGGCGGTCATCGGACTGCGCCACGGCCTGCCCGGCGACCACACCCAGCAGGCCGACGGCCACCAGGCCCGCCAGGAGGGCGCGGCGGGCCGGCTTCAGGCAGGCGATCATCCGACGCCCCCCGGCGTCAGGACATCCCGAGCTCTTGCTCGACCTCCCCGAGGACCTCGTCCACGCCCTGCATGATCCGGTCGACCTCGTCGCGGGTCACGCACAGCGGCGGGCTGAAGACCAGCAGCCCGCGCGGGCGGATGATCAGCCGGCGCTCGGCGAACTTGTCGGCCATCCGGCGCTCCACGCCCGCCTCGGCGGGGAAGCGCTCCTTGGTGACCGGGTCCTGGACCAGGTCCATCGCCGTCATCAGCCCCAGGCCGCGGACGTTGCCGACCATCGGGTGCTTGCCCCCGACCGAGTTCATCTGCTCCATCAGGTACTCGCCCACCGTGGCGGCGTTCTCGACGAGGTTGTCCTTCTCGATGATCTCGATGTTGGCCAGCGCCGCCGCCGCCAGGACCGGGTGGCCGCCGAAGGTCAGGGTCTGGGGGAAGACGTTGTCCGGGCCGGCGAAGGCGTCGGCGATCTTCGGCGTCGCCACCGCCGCTGCGACCGGAACGTAGCTGCTGACGATGCCCTTGGCCATCGTCATGATGTCCGGCGTCACGCCCCAGTGGTTGATGCCGAACCACTTGCCGGTGCGCCCGAACCCGGTGATCACCTCGTCGACGATCATGACCACCCCGTACTTGTCGCAGATCTCCCGGACCATCGGCCAGTACTCGGCACCCGGTACCGAGCACGCGTCCCGGGGCGTGTCGGCGCAGAACGCCTCGCCGATGAAGGCGGCGACGGTGTCCGGGCCGTGGTAGACGATCAGGTCCTCGACGGACTTGGCCGCGCGGACCGCGATCTCGGACAGGGTCTCCCCGCCGGCGTCGGGCCGGTACGGGTTGGGCTGGCCGGCATAGAGCATGCCCGGGAAGGCGGGCTCGTAGTCGCCGCGGCTCCCCCGCCCGCCCAGCCAGGTCGTGAGGCCGGTCGCGCCGTGGTAGGAGCCCATCCGGCTGATGACCTTGTAGCGCCCGCGCTCCCCGTTCCTGCGGTGGTAGGCCTTGGCGATCTTGATGGCGGTCTCGTTGGCCTCGGAGCCGCCGGTGACCTGCCAGGAGCGCTCCAGGTCCCCGGGGGTGATCTCTGCCAGCTTCTGGCTGAGGCGGACCACCGGCTCGGTGGTCGTGCCCCTGGGCGTGAAGCTCAGGGCCTTCATCTGCTCGCGGACCGCGTCGCCGATCTCCGGGCGCCCGTAGCCGACGTTGACGCACAGGTAGCCCCCGTTTACGTCCATCCACTCGTTGCCGTCGGTGTCGTAGACGTTGAGCCCCTGCCCCGCGGCGATGATCAGCGGCTCGCCCTCCTCCGCCATCTCGTTCCAGTTCCGGAAGTGCATCCAGTTGTGGCGCAGCGAGGACGTGCGCAGCGCGTTGGTGTCGTAGGTCGGTCGCTCGACGGTGCTTACCATTAGCTGACTCCCATCTCCGCCTCGACCTCTCCGAGGGAGGCGCCTATTCCGGCGACGATCTCGTCGCACTCGTCCCGCGTGATGCAGATCGGCGGGCCCACCGTTATGACGTTTCCGTCCGTATTGAGTATGAGTCCGTGCCTGCGGAACGCGGCGTTGACGCGCCGGGCGAGGCCCGCGCTCTTGGGGAAGCGCTCCCTGGTGCCGCGGTCCGCCACCAGCTCGATCCCGAGCAGCAACCCCAGGCCCCGCACGTCCCCGATGATCGGGTGGCGGTCCATCAGCTCGGTCAGGCCGCTGAGCAGGTACTCGCCCTGGACCTTGGAGTTCTCGACCATGTTCTCGCCCTCGAGGATCTCGATGTTCTTGAGCGCGGCGGCGGCGGTGACCGGGTGCCCGCTGGCCGTGATGGCGTGGAAGATGTTGTCCGAGCCGAAGTACTCGGCGATGTCGTCGCTGACGGCCGTGGCGGCCAGCGGCAGGTAGCTGGAGATGATCCCCTTGCCCATCGTCATCATGTCCGGCTCGATGCCGAAGTGCTCGATGCCGAACATCTTCCCCGTCCGCCCGAACCCGGTGATGATCTCGTCGGCGATGAGCACCACGCCGTACTTGTCGCAGATCTCTCGGACCATCGGCCAGTACTCGGGCGCCGGCACCGGGGCTCCGGGCGGTTGGGCCACCGGCTCGCCGATGAAGGCGCCCACGGTGTCTGGGCCGTGCGCGAGGATCGCATCCTCGACGGCCTGGGCGCACTTCACGGCCGTCTCCGACGGGGTCTTGCCGCCCATCTCGTCGCGGTAGTGGTTGGGCTGCGGGACGTGGATCATGCCCGGCGCCATCGGCTCGAAGTCGCCGAGCGAGAAGGCGGTGGCGTTGTTGCCGAGGCCCATCACGCCGGCGGTGGTGCCGTGGTAGGAGCCCCTGCGGCTGATGATCTTGTAGCGCCCCTGCTCTCCCCGCCGCTTGTGGTAGGCGCGGGTGAACTTGATGGCGGTCTCGTTGGCCTCCGAGCCGCCCGCCCCCGGGAAGATCCGGTTGAGGTTGCCGGGGGTCATGCTGGCCAGCTTCTCGGCCAGCTCTATCACCGGAACCGTGGTGGTGCCGCTCGGGAAGAAGGTCACCTTGAGGAGCTGGTCGTAGGCCGCCTCCGCTATCTCCTCCCGGCCGTAGCCGAGGTGCACGGAGGTGTAGCCCCCATGGGCGTCGAGCCAGGTCTTGCCCGTCGAGTCGGTGACCCGCACCCCCTTGCCGCTGACCATGACTATGGGCTCGCCGGTCTCGGCCATCTCGGTCCAGTCGGCGTTGTGCATCCACTGGTACCTGAGCGACGCCTGCCGGATTGACTCGGTGTCGTGAGTTGCTACCACTCGCCAGCTCCTTTCACACGGGGCGAGGATCCCCCGCGCCGCGCGCCGGGGCGCGCCCCGCCCATCGGGCCAAGTATAAGCGCGGCTGGCCGCTGGCGAAAGGTGCGCGGCCTAATAGCCGGCGCGCTTGTCCACCACGTAGAGAAGTGGCTCCCCGGACAGGTAGCGCCTGATGTTCTCCCGCAGGATCCGCCGGCGGCCCTCGAACGTCTCTGCCGTCTCCGCCGATGCGTGCGGGGTTATCAGCACGTTGGGCATGTCCCAGAACCCGCTGTCGGGGGGCAGCGGCTCGGCGTCGAACACGTCCAGGGCCGCGCCGGCGAGCCGGCCGGACCGCAGCGCCTCGGCGAGCGCGCCCTCGTCCACGATGCCGCCCCTGGAGATAGCGATCAGGTGAGATGAGGGCCTCATGCGCCCGATGACGTCGCCGTCGACCATCCCGCGCGTGTCCGGGGTGAGGGGGGCCGTGACCACGAGCCAGTCGGAGGCGGCGGCCAGGTCCCCCAGGCGCTCTGCCCCCCAGGCCTCGTCCACGTGCGGGGAATCGACGGGGCGCGGGTCGGTGCCGTACACCGTCATGCCGAAGCCCCTGGCCCTGCGCGCGACGGCCAGGCCTATGCCGCCCAGGCCGACGATGCCCATGGTGGATCCCTCCAGCTCGGTGAGAGTCTCGTGCCAGCTGGCGGTGTCCCACTCGCAGCGGGCCTGGGCCTCCCACATCTCGCGCAGCCGGTGGGCCAGCGTTATTACCATCCCGAAGACATGGTCGGCCATGGGCGCGGTGTGCGGGCCCTTCATGTTGGTCAGGACGACGTCCGAGTCGGCCACCTCGGCCGTGGCCAGGACCACGTCCACGCCCGTGCCACCGCACTGTATCCATCGGAGCCGGCCAGCCGCGAGGAAGACCTCCCTGCCCGGCCAGCCGTAGAACGCGTCGGCGTCGCCGACCTCCTCCAGCTGCTGGGCGACGGTCGGCGCCTCGACGAACTCGTGGCCGGGGAACTCCTCCGCGAGCCGCGCCCGCAGATCGCCCTCGCAGTAGCCCAGGACCATCTTCATCGGTTCACCTCCCCGCGCTCACCCGGCCCGGGCGCTCTGCGCCTCCGGGTTCACGCACGCCTGCAGGGGCCTGCCCTCAAGGCCGCTCACCAGGTTGGACGCCGCCAGCATCGACATCGCGCGCCTCGTAGCGACGCTCGCGCTGGCTATGTGCGGGACGATCAGGCAGTTGCCCAGGGTGAGGAGCGGATGGTCGGAGGGGATGGGCTCAGGCTCGGTAACGTCCAGGGCCGCGCCGCCGATCTCCCCGGCCTTGAGGGCCTCGTAGAGCGCCATGTGGTCGACGACCGGCCCCCTGGCGGCGTTGATAAGGATGGCGGTGTCCTTCATCGACCGGAAGGCCTCGGCGTTCATCATGTGATGGGTCGAGGAGTTGAGGTCGACGTGCAGGCTGACGAAGTCCGACTCTGCGAGCAGCGCGTCCATGGTGACCCTGGTCATCGGGAGCCTTGCCTCGAGGTCGGCCCGCTCGGCGACGTCGTAGTACAGCACCCTCATGTCGAAGCCCTCAGAGCGCCGTGCCATCTCGAAGCCGATGCGCCCCATGCCGACGATGCCGAGCGTCGCGCCGTGGATGTCCTGCCCGAGGAAGTGCAGCGGGTGCCAGGTGAGCCACGACCCGTCGTGGGCCGCCGTGTGGCCCGGCACTATCAGCCTTGCCGACGCCATCAGCAGCGCGAAGGCGAAGTCGGCCGTGGTGTCGGTCAGGACGTCGGGCGTGTAGCCGACCGCCACGCCGCGCCTGGTGGCCTCGGCGACGTCGATGTTGTTGTAGCCGACGGCGATCTGGCTGACCACCTTCAGCTGCGGGCCCGCGGCGTCGAAGAACTCCGAGTCTATGCCGTCGGTGAGCAGGCACAGCACCCCGTCGGCCCCGGCCGAGCGCTCCAGCAGCACCTCCCGCGGAGGAGGCATCTCGTCCCTCCACAGGTCGACCTCGGCGACCCGCCCGATGGCCTCCAGCGCCTCGGGGAATATCTCCCTGCTCACGAACACCCTTGGTCTGCTCAACTTCGCTCCTCGCTCATGTGTCTTGCCCGTCCGACGCGCTGGCCTCCTCCCGCTCCCGCCAAGAGGCCCGGGACCCGCCGCTCATCCATTTGTACTGCACCACCTGCTTCGCGAACACCAGCGCCCCGCCCAGCATCGCCGCCCCCACGGACCACCAGCTCCCGTGCAGGATGCCGACCGTGTCGTGGAGCAGGCCGCCGGCCACCCAGGAGGTGGCGAAGAAGACGCCGCCGCTCCAGCCCACGTTCCTGGTGATCGAGAACTTGCCCAGCGCGACGGCGAGGGCGACGGCCGCTCCCAGCGGTACCAGGCCCGCGGTCGCGCCGAACATCGCCGCCATGCCGGTGTTGCCGTCGAAGCCGAAGAACACCGGGAAGAACTGCCCGGCCAGCAGGCACAGCATCGCTACTGTCAGGAACCAGGTCGGCATGTCCAGCACGAACAGCGGCAGCACCGCCGCGACGCCCTTGAGGATGTCCAGCAGGAACACCGCGACGCCGTATCGGGGCCCGACCTCGCGCCAGATGTTCGCCGCGCCGGGGTTGCCCGTGCCGAGCGAGCGGATGTCGAGGCCCTTGGCGCGGCACAGCAGGTCTCCCACGACCAGCGAACCCACCAGGTAGGCGCCGACGGCCCAGACCGCGTAGAACCATGGTGTCTGAAGTGCTTCCATAGTTGGGGGGCCCGCGACGGGGGCGGGTCGGCGGGCCGCGCCATAATATAAGATGCCGCCGAGCACCCTCAAACGGGCGCGTGGCCCGGCAGGAGCAACGGTTTGACGAGTGGCCTTGCGGCCGTGTACACGGGCCCCTACGACTTCGAGCTAAGGGAGTTGCCCGTCCCCGAGGTCGAGCCCGGCGGCGTGCTGGTGCGCATCACCGCGGCCGGCATCTGCGGCTCGGACCTGCACTACTATCGCGGGCACCTCCGGCCCGGGAACTGGACCGGTGACCCGGCCGACCGCCCCACGATACTCGGCCACGAGACGACCGGGGTGGTGGCCGCGATGGGCGCCGGGGTCTCGACCGACTCCCTCGGCCGCCCCCTTCGCGAGGGCGACCGGGTGGCGTACACCTACTTTTTCCCCTGCATGCGCTGCTACAACTGCCTGCGCGGCCAGCTAAACACCTGCCCGGCGCGGACCCGGTTCCGCCGCACCGTCGACGACTACCCGTTCTGCTCCGGCGGGTTCGCCCAGTACTTCTACCTGCCGCCGGGCCACTTCGTGTTCAGGGTGCCCGACGAGCTGGAGGACCGGGACGTTGCCCCGGTCAACTGCGCCGTATCCCAGGTGATCTTCGGGCTGAAGCGGGCGGGCGTCGGCCTGGGCGACAGCGTGGTCATCCAGGGAGCCGGCGGCCTGGGCATCAACGCGGCCGCCGCCGCAAGGCAGATGGGCGCCGGCCGCGTGATCGTGATAGACGGGGCCGCCAACAGGCTGGAGCTTGCCCTGCGCTGCGGGGCGGACGAGGTGATCGACATCACCGAGTTCAACACGCCCGAGGCGCGCTCAGCGAGGGTCAGGGAGCTGACGGACGGACGGGGCGGCGACGTCGTGATGGAGCTGGTGGGCCTGCCCGCGGCTTTCGTCGAGGGCATCGGTCTTGCGCGCAAGGGCGGCACGCTGGTCGAGATCGGAAACATGTGGCCGGGCGGGGCGACCGAGCTCGACGTGGCGACGACCGTGTGGGGCAACACCACGATCATGGGCATCGCCCACTACGATCCCTACACCCTGCCAGTCGCCCTCGACTTCCTGGTCGAGGCCAAGGGCGCCTACGCGCTGTCCGACCTGATGTCGCACGGCTTCCCCCTGACCGAGATAGCGCGGGCCTTCGAGACCGCCGAGTGGTCGGGCAAGAGCGGCGGCACCGAGATCACCAGGGCCTATCTGAGGCCGTGAGCCCCCGTAATCCCCGCGTAATCCCAAGGAGGTAAGCGATGATCAGGCTCCAGGCCTTCTACCCCAACACGGAGGGGGGCCGCTTCGACCACGACTACTACGTGAACAGCCACGCCGCCTCCGTCCGCGAGCTGCTGGAGCCCCTCGGCCTCGTCGGCTTCGAGGTCAGCAGGGGCATCGAGTCTATGGACGGCGGGGAGGCCCCCTACACCTGCGTGGTCACCGCCACCTTCGAGTCCCGCGAGGCGATGGATGAGGGGTTCTCCGGCGAGCGCCGCGAGAGGCTGCTGGCCGACATCCCCAACTTCACGGACGTGGAGCCCGTCATTCAGGTAAGCGAGGTGCTCCTGTAGGCGGCGCTAGCGCTCCAGGTCCACGACCATCTTGATCTCGTCCGTGGGCCTGAACAGCCGCTTGAACGTCGGCTCGATCTCGTCCAGGGAGATCAGGCTGTCGGCCTTGAGCATCGGCTCGATGCGGACCTGGCCGGACTCGAGCAGCCGGTAGCACTCCGGCCACCACTCGGGCCGAAACGCGAACGTCGTCGTCAGCTCGAGGTCGCGCGTGCACCAGTCGGCCGGGAGAACGGGCACCTCCTCCCAGGCGATCGCCAGCAGCACGACCCGGCCGCCGTAGCGGACCGCCTCCAGGGCCTGCTGCAGCGTCGGCCTGGCCCCGGCCGCCTCGATCACCACGTGCGGGCCGCGTCCATCCGTCAGCTCGGCCATCCGCTCGACCACGTCCTCGCTCGCCGGATCGATCACCGCGTCCGCGCCCAGCGCCGACGCGGCGGCGGCCCTGGCCGGCGCGGGCTCCGAGACGATCACCTTCGATGCCCCCTTCGCCCTTGCGATCTGCATCGAGAACAGGCCGAGGGGCCCGGCGCCTATGACCGCCACGGTGTCGCCCTCGCGCATGCGGGAGCGGTGGACGCCGTGGTAGGCGGCGGCCATCGGCTCGACCATCGACGCCTGCAGGTCCGTTACGCCCTCGGGGACGGGGGAGGCCATCCACTCCTGCATCACGATGTACTCGGCGTACCCGCTGAAGGCGGGCGGGAGCGAACCCCAGCCCATGGTGCGGAAGTTGTAGCGCGGGTTCGCAACGAACATGCTCTCGGTGCCGGGGGGCGGCTCGCCGCCGGCCGCGCCGGCGACCCGGTCCCCGACCCGCCACCGCGCGACCCCGGGGCCCAGCGCGGCCACCGTGCCGCTGTACTCGTGCCCCAGCCCCGAGCCCGGGGGGACCACGTCATAGAGGACGCCGTGAACGTCGGTCCCGCAGATCGAGCAGTACCGGGTCCTCACGACTATCTCGCCGGGCCCCGGATCGGGCGTCGGCACGTCCCTGATCTCGAACCGGTGCCCGCCCATGTACACGGCCTTCCTCATGTGGACCTCCCATCTCGCCGCCCGGGCGCGCCCCGCGGGCACCGGCCCGGCCGTCCGACGGCCCACACTTTAGCAACTGTGCCGCCGCGCCCCGAGGCCGAGGTCGGAGGCGTCCCGTTGCCGCCCTACCCGCCCGCCGGGCAAAGGTAGTAAGGTGCCCCCGGCGCAGCCGCGCAGAGCCTTGGAAGGGAGCGTGCCCGATGAAGGACGAATCCGCAGCGAGTGTCTACGACGAGTCCATAGTCATCGACGGGCTCAACGTGAGCCGCTGGGACAGCCCGAACGTGTACCGGAGCCTGGACGCCGGCGGCGTCACGGCCATCAACGCGACCATCGCCGTCTGGGAGGGTTTCCGCGAGACGATGGACAACATCGACGGCTGGCTCCACCGCTTCAGGGAGCGTGCAGACACGCTGATCCACGCCACCTCGACCGCCGACATCGAGAGGGCCAAGGCCGAGGGCAAGACCGCGGTGGTGCTCGGCTGGCAGAACGCCTCCCCGATCGGCAACCGCCTCGACCGTCTGGAGCTCTTCCACGCCCTGGGCGTGCGGATAATCCAGGTGACCTACAATGAGCGCAACCTGCTGGGCAACGGCTGCTACGAGCGCACCGACGAGGGCCTGAGCCGCTTCGGCGTCGACGCGGTCAGGGAGATGAACAGGCTGGGCATCCTCGCCGACCTATCGCACGTCGGCGACAAGACAACCCTCGAGACCGCCGAGATCTCGGAGATGCCGGTCGCCGCCACACACGCCAACGCCCGCTCCTTCGTCGACCACCCGCGCAACAAGACCGACGACGCGCTAAAGCTGATCGCCGGCAAGGGAGGCGTGATAGGCGCGAACGCTTTCCCGGTCTTCCTCCGCCGCGGCTACGAGTCGACCGTCGAGGACTACGCCGACGCCATCGACGACCTGGTGGAGAGGGTCGGCATAGACCACGTCGGCATCGGCACCGACTACACGCAGGACCAGCCGCACTCGTTCTTCGACTGGCTGTTCATGCAGCAGGGCACCAAGGTGGTGCTCGAGGAGCACCCCGTTCCGGACCCGCACCACCACCCCTACGGCATGGAGACGCCGGACACGCTCGGCTCGGTCGCAGCGGCGCTCGCCGCCCGCGGCTACGCCCCCGCCGACATCGCCAAGGTCATGGGGGGCAACTGGCTCAGGCTCTTCGAGCGGGTCTGGAACCCCGCCGCTTGAGCGCCATCGCTTCCGCCGGGAGGTCGGCACCATGAGGGGCGTGGTCGCGTGTCCGCAGCCGTGGGCGGCCGAGGCCGGCGCCCGCGCGATGGAGGCGGGCGGCAACGCCTTCGACGCCGCGCTCGCCGCGGCCTTCATGCAGTGGGTCTGGGACCCGTTCATGTGCGGGCCCGGCGGCATGGGGGTCGCGCAGCTCTACGACGGAAGGACCCGGGAGAACCTGGCCGTGAGCTTCGCCGCGCGCGCGGGATCGCTGGCCCGCGAGGACATGTGGGCGGACGACCTGCCGGCCAGGACCGAGGTCTCGAGCCTGTTCTCGTTCCCCGACCACCGCAGCGAGCTCGGCTACACCTCGGTGATGGTGCCGACCGTGGTGGCGGGACTGGCCGAGATCCACAGGCGCCATTGCACCATGCCATGGTCGGAGCTTATGCAGCCGGCCATCGGGCAGGCCCGCGCCGGCCTTCCCGTGCACTCGACCTTCATGGACTGGATCGTCATGCCGACCATGCCGGGCCAGCCCACCGCCGTCGAGAGGTTCTCGGCCACCGACGAGTGCGCCCGGATCTTCCTCGATCCCGACGGCGGCTTCCACCGCTACGGCGACGTCATAGACATGTCCGACATGGCCGATACGCTCGAGCGCATAGCCCGGGGCGGACCCGAAGAGTTCTACACCGGAGAGCTCGGACGCGAGGTCGCGGCGGACCTCGCCCGCGGCGGCTCCTTCGTCACCGCGGAAGACCTCAGGGACTACAGGCCGAGGGTCTACCCGCCGCTGGCGGGCAGCTACCGCGGGCTCGGCGTCACCACGGTCAGGCCCCCGGACACCGGGCAGACGGTGCTACAGCTCCTGAGGCTGGTAGAGCCGTTCGACATCGGGGCCATGGAGCACGGCGGGGTCGAGTACCTGCGGACGATCGGCTCCGCCCTCAGGCTCGCCCACATCGACCGGCTGCGCTACAACGCGGACCCCGAGTTCGCCCCGGTCCCCGTCGAGGAGAAGATCCTCAGCGACGAGCGGATCGCCCGGCAGGTGGAGGCCATCCGCCGCGGCCCGGAGGCGTCCGTGCCCGACTCGCAGGCCGAGCAGGGCCACACAACGACCGTCAGCGTCGCCGACGAGCAGGGCAGCATGATCTCCCTGACCCACACGCTAGGCTGGGCCTCGGGCGCTGTGACGCCGGGCCTCGGGTTCATCTACAACAACGGCATGAACCTGGCGGACCCGCGGCCCGGCCACCCGAACTCGATAGCGCCCGGCAAGGCGCGGATGAGCAACATGGTACCGACGCTGATGTGGGAGGGGGACAGGCCGACCATGGCACTCGGGGCGCTGGGCGGAGCGGTGATCGTCAGCGCCGTCTTCCAGACGGCCGTGCACCTTACCGACTACGGCATGTCGGCGGTGGAGGCCGTCTCGGCGCCGCGGGCCCACTCCGAGGGAGGACCGCTCTTCCTCGAGGCGCGGTTCAGGGGCGACGTGGCCGAAGAGCTGGAGCGGCTCGGCTACGCGGTCCGCCGCGACCCGTTCCCGCTGAACCCGATCATGGCCAGGGCGCAGGTCGCCGTCAGGCGGTTGGACGGATCGTTCGACGGCGGATCCGATCCCCGCGCTGGCGGTGGAGGTGTGGTCTACTCGTAGACGGAGCCGGCCCCCGGCGCGGTCTGCGGCCGGCCGGACACTCGCAGGAAGCTGCCGCACGCGTTGACGGCGCCCATACCGCAGGTGTCCCGGAGCCACACGCACGGCCGCGAGTGGTGCTGCGAGCCGGTTAGAAGTGTGTCGAGCGGGAGGCTCGCGTCGACCGGCGCGGTTACCTTCCTCGGATCTCTTCGATGTACTCGTCTACGTCAAAGTCGGCGCCGTCTAGGATTCCGGCGACCCGGTCCACCGGGTGCTGCGCCGTCGTCCTCTTGCGGACGGGCTGTCCTCCCTTGGTTGGGCCGAGTTCCTTTTCGACGTCGCGATTCGTCTCAAAGCGCTCTCGCACATGCTTGGGCATGGTCACCTGGCCTCGCTTGGAGATCTTCATAAGCTTCTTGGTGTCAACACCCGGTGCGCGGAATCATATCGCGGATCGTAGGAGGCTGGAGGAACGGATGAGGTCGATCTCGGCGGCCACCCTCCCTGCATCTCACCTCCACGCATCCCGCGCCAGCCGCTCTGAACCCCTCCTTTCTCCCATTTCCTCATAAACGGCGAGCAGAGCTACCCGCCAAGGCGTTTACCCATGTCCCCGACCTCACTGCCCTTGCGCCGGTGGTGCAATGGCGTCAAGACTGTCTTGACAGAATTTCGCCGGCCCGGAAACGTCCGCCTATGAGACCACCAACCAGCCCTCCTTCCCGCTGGAGCCCGGGGACCCTCCCCCGCGGGGATTCCCGGCTCTGGGCAATCTCACCGGTCGTCATACTGCTCGTGGTCCTGGTACTTGGCGATCCCCTTGGCCACCCTGCATACGCTGAAACGGGCGGCACCTCCCTAGACTACGCCGAGAACGGCACGGCCCCGGTCGCCACATTCGTTGCCTATGACCAAGACGGAGATGCCATCAGGTGGTCTCTGGGAGGCCTCGATGCCGCCCTGTTCTCCATCGATGACGGCACGCTGGCCTTTAGGAAGCCTCCCAACTACGAGGACCCGCAGTCTGCGGCGTCGGGGAACGTGTACAGGGTGACCGTCGAGGCTTCCGGGGGCACGCACGATGTGGCCGTGACGGTTACCGACGAGGACGAGGGGGGAACGGCGAGCATGGACAGGCCGCAGCCCCAGGTGTCCCGCCCCCTCGGGGCCAGCCTGTCGGACGAGGACGGGGGGGTGACGGCCGAGAGGTGGCAGTGGGCGAGGTCACGGGACCGGACGACCTGGACGGAGATAGAGGGAGCGACGTCGCCGCGGCGGAGTCCGGCGGAGGCGGACGAGGGCATGTACCTGCGCGCGACGGTCACCTACTCCGACAAGTTCGGCCCAGGCAAGACGGCCTCTGCGGTGAGCGCCAACCCGGTGGAGGCGAGGACCCTGTCCAATGCCGCTCCCTCCTTCACCGACCGGAAGGGGGATCAAGTTGCCACGGTGACTCGGTCCATCGCCGAGAACGCGGCCGTGGGCAGGCCAATAGGCCGCCGGGTGTCGGCGACGGACGCGGACGGCGACATCCTGTTCTACGAGCTGCTGGACACCCCCGACCTGAAGGATGACGACGGCGTTGCGCGGTTCACCATCGACGGCCTCTCCGGCCAGATAAGGACCGGCAAGGTGCTGGGCGCGGACACCGGCGAGACCGAGGACGAGACCACGTCCCTGCCCGGCGGCCCCCCTCTGCCACAAGGCGAGGATGCCGGCGATGCGGACAACAGCGAGTACGTGCTTCGGGTGAGGGCGAGCGACCCTTCTACCGCCTACGGCACGGTGAACGTCGTCGTCACGGTCACCAACGTGAACGAGCCGCCCGACTTCGCTGAGAATGTCCCGACGGTGCTGAGGGTCGCGGAGAACACGGCCCCGCCCGCCATCAAGATCGGGGACGGCGACAGCCCCGTCAGTGCCACCACGTTCGCCGTCACCGACCAGGACGCCGACACCCCCTTCGCGTACTCGGTAACGGGCGACGACCGCGATGTCCTTGCCTTCGGCGGCGATGGCGTACTGGGCTTCAAGGCAGACCACAAGCCCGACTTCGAAGAGAAAAGCTCGTACTCGATATCCGTCGTGGCCAGTTCAGGCACGGGCGCCCGCAGGCGGTCGACCACGCTAGATGTGACCATCGATGTGGTGGATGGGGAGGACCCCGGAGCGGTGTCACTTTCCCAGAGGCAGCCGCAGGTGGACATCGAGATCAGCGCTGCGGTCAGCGACCCCGACGGCGGCGTGGGCACGGGGAGGTGGCGGTGGAGCCGGTCGGCCGTGATCGGCGTGGGTGCGGATGGAACCCCGTTGGCCGAGTGCCGGGAAGACCCCGACACCGCCATACCCGTCGTCGACGAGGGCAGCTGGACCCCGATAGATGGAGCCACGACGGCGGCCTACACCCCGAAGCCGGCAGACCTGGGCAGGTGCCTGCGGGCGACGGCGACCTACACCGACAACATAGGGGATGCTGAGGAGCAGGCAACGGGTGTGCTGGAAGCTCCCGTGCAGATCGACAGCCCCGTCAACGCGGCCCCGAGGTTCGTGGACCAAGACCTGAATTCACCGGGGGACCAGTCGGACAGGACGAACCGGAAAGTGCCGGAGAACACCGAGGCGGGGCAGAGCATCGGAACTCCGGTAAGCGCCTTCGATGATGACGGCGAGCTCCTGATCTACACCCTGAGCGGTGCGGACGCGGCCTTCTTCAGCCTGTCGAGGAACGACGGCCAGATCGAGACCAAGGCCTCCTTGAACTTCGAGGCCAGGAATAGCTACGTCGTGGTGGTGACGGCCACCGACCCCTCGGGAGCCGCCGACAGCATACAGGTAACCATCAACGTCACCGACGTGCACGATCCGGTGCGCATAGCCGGCGTCAGCTCGGTGCGCTACCCCGAGAACGGTACGGACCCGGTAGCCTACTTCACGGCATTCGACGAGGGCGAACATGTCATCAGATGGTCGGTGAGCGGGCGCGACCACGACCTGTTCACCATCGATGACGGCGTGCTGGCCTTCAGAGACCCCCCCAGCTACGAGGACCCGCAGTCCGCGTCGGATAGCACCCTGCTGTCCTCGAGGAACGTATACCGGGTGACCGTCGAAGCCGCGGGCGGCACGCGCAACGTGACAGTGACGGTAACGGACGTGGACGATGCCGGCACGGCGAGGATGGACAGGCCGCAGCCGCAGGTTGACAGGCCGCTCACAGCCAGCCTGTTGGACGAGGATGACGGGGTGGCGGACGAGAGGTGGGGGTGGGCGAGGTCCAGAGATGGAATGACATGGACTCGCATGGAGGGAGCGTCAGCGCCGCAGCGCAGGCCGACGGAGGGCGACGTGGGCATGTACCTGCGTGCGACGGTCACCTACTCCGACAAGTTCGGCTCCGGCAAGAGCGCCTCGGCGGTGAGCGCCAACCGGGTGGAGGCGAGGCCCGCGGCCAATAGCGCTCCCTCGTTCGCCGGCCGGGACGACGATGAGAGCACCCCCTACATCGACGTCGCGCGATTCGTCGCCGAGAGCACGGCGAAGGGCACGCCCATTGGCGAGCCGGTATCGGCGACCGATGCCGACGGGGACATCCTTCTCTACGAGTTGCTGGACACCCCCGACCTAGAGGATGCCGACGGCGGTCCGCGCTTCACCATCGACGGTCTCACCGGCCAGATAAGGGTCGGCAAGATGCTGGGAGCGGATCCCGGCGAGGCCGAAGACGAGGACTCGACGGCTCTGGCCGGTGCTCCCGCCCTGCCCGACGGGGAGGATGCCGGCGCTGGGAACAACAGCGATTACGTCCTTCGGGTCAGGGCGAGCGACCCATCGACCGCCGAGGCCATAGTGAACGTTGTTGTAGGCGTCACCGAGGTGAACGAGCCCCCCGCCTTCGATGGCGACCCGCCGACGCTGCTGAGCGTGGTCGAGAAGGTGAACGCCGACCCGTCGGTCATCAGGATTGGGCACGGCGGCGACCCCGTTGATGCCGATACCTACGCGGTCGCCGATCAGGACGGCACGGTCACCGGTCCCAACGGCTACGACGACACCACCTACACGTACTCGGTGTCGGGCGCAGACGGCGACGCCTTTGCCTTTGACAGTTCCAACATCCTTGCCCTGGCAGAGGGCCACGAGCCTGACTTCGAAGACCGGAGCTCGTACTCGATCACCGTCGTGGCCCACTCCGGCGAGGGCTCCCGCAGGCTGTCGACCACCCTGGATGTGACCATCGAGGTGGTGGACGGGGAAGACGCGGGAGCGGTGGTTCTGTCCCAGAGGCAGCCGGAGGCGGGCATCGCCGTGTATGCCGCGGTCAGCGACGACGACGGCGGCGTGGCCATCAGGAGGTGGCAGTGGGAGCTCTCCGAGGCGGTCACGGTGAGCCGGGGCGTGCCGACGGCCGAGTGCGTGGACGACCCTGCCACGCCCGGAATTGACCCCGTTGACGATGAGAGCTGGACCCCGATAGCCGGAGCCACGTCGGCGGTCTACTCACCTAAGGCGGCCGACGTGGGCAGGTGCCTTCGGGCGACGGCGACCTACGTCGACAACGTAGGCCGTGCTCAGGACAAGGCAACGGGTGTGTTGGAAGTTCCGGTAGGACGACACGGCTCGTTTGACTCGGGTCCGGCGTCGGAGGGCGGATTCGTCAATGCCGCCCCCGTATTCCCTGATCAGGACTTTAGCGCCGAGGGCGACCAGTCCGACAGGACGAGTCGGGAGGTGCCCGAGAACACCGAGGCAGAGCGGAGCATCGGACCGCCGGTCGATGCCCTGGACGAAGATGGTGACCTGCTGATCTACACCCTGAGCGGCCCGGACGCCGAGTTCTTCCGAATCGGGAGGAACGATGGCCAGTTGAAGACTGAAGCTCCCCTGAACTACGAGGCCAAGAGCGCCTACACGGTGGTGGTGACCGCCACCGACCCGTTCGGCGCCATGGACAGCATACAGGTGACCATCAACGTCACCGATGTGGACGATCCCCCGGTGATAACGGCGATTGCGGGGTGAGCCCGACGGATTTCCCGGAAACCAGCTGCGAATGAGGCGTCGAACCCTGTTGACAGGCACGGGCCCGAAGCCCTGGACGGCACCCCTGCGCGGTTGTCCGCTAAGCTGCAGCAGCCGTCCCAACCGCCGTTCTGGACTTTGACCCGGAGATTCCTGGAAACGCCATCACCGGGATTCGGCACCGCATCTTCCACGGCTACGGCGTGATGGACGACGCCGTCGTCAGGGCGGCCTTTCAGGGGGCATCCCCCCGCTAAGGCCCCATCGGCGGGCGCCCCTGGGCGAGACCTGCAAGGAGGACATGGCGGGAGCCAAGTAGGGGCCGCCAGACCAGACACGCCTAGCGGGTCGCCGACGACTCGGCATGGCGGCCAGGCCTCATCCCCTCAGCGCGCCGCTGGCGGCGCCGGGTATTCTGGGCTCGATATCGACGGCGTGTCGAAGCAGCCAATGACACCTATCCAAGACGAATCCACCCCCGTTGATTCGACTGTCCTCGCGATGGTGGAACGCATCGCGGAAGCGTTCAACCCGGAGCGCATCTTGCTGTTTGGATCGAGGGCACGGGGCGACGATGGCGAGTGGAGCGATGTGGATCTGCTCGTCGTGATGCCGGATGGGACCGACAGGCACCGCGCCGCGGTTGAGATGCGCAGGGCGCTGCGAACCGTGCCCACGGCGAAGGACATCGTCGTAACCACCCCGGACGAGATCGCGCGCCGCGGCCGCGTGCCCGGGACCGTGCTGCGGGCGGCGCTACGGGAAGGGAGGGTCGTACACGAGGGAAGCTGAGGTCCTGGTGCAGGCGCCGGGCTGTCCAGGCGGAACGGAGCGTCGCCCTTGGAGCGGACCACGGTGGACTCGACCTGCTCGGCCTGCCCTGCGGCCGGCCTGCTTACCGGGGGATCCCGTCGGCGCATCGGGCCCTGAGGCAGACTTCTCCGGAGCCTGTTTGAAGGCCAACGCCGGCGCGCCTTCCTAGCGCTCGCCCTCCGATCGATCGAGCACCCCGCAAAGCCCGGACAGAGGAACCACCTCGCAGTCGCTGCGGAGTTGGCTCTCCGCGCCGCCGTACACGACGGTCTTGCCGTACGCGCCGGTGAGCATGTCCCCGACGCGGTTGAGCGACGTGAAGAAATCGGAGGCCACGGTGGCGCCCGACTTTATCTCGATCGGCCTTATGCCGCGACCGGTCTCGTAGAGGAGGTCGCACTCCAGACCCCTGGAATCCCGGAAGAAGGATATGTTGGGCTGGAGGCCCCGGTTGAAGCGGTGCTTGAGCGCCTCCGCAACGACCACATTCCCAAAGAGGGCCCCGCGAAGCGGGTGCGTCGCAACCTGCTGTGCGCTCTCCAGGCCGAGCAGGTAGCTCGCAAGCCCCACGTCATAGAAATAGAGCTTCGGCGACTTGATGAGTCGCTTGCGGATGTTGGCATGGAATGGCGGCAGCTGGAAGACGACGTAGCTCGTCTCAAGGACGGTGAGCCACTCCCGCGCCGTCGTGTGGGACACACCCGCATCGGACCCCAGCGAGCTGAGGTTGAGCAGCTGGCCGACCCGCCCGGCGCAGAGGCGCACGAACAGCCTGAACGCAGAGAGGCTCCGAATCCCTCCCAGACGGCGCACGTCGCGCTCTACGTAGGTTTCGAAGTAGTCCCCCAGCGCCTGCCGAGGCTCCAGCCCCCTATCAAGGATCCGGGGATAGAAGCCGGAGTAGACGATGTCGTCAGGCGCCTCGCTCGCACCGGTGCGCCGCCGCTCCGCCAAGGAGAACGGCAGCAGGCGCAGCAGCGCGGTGCGACCTGCAAGCGACTGGCTGATGGCGTCGGAGAGGGCGAAGTGCTCGCTGCCCGTGAGCACGAAGAGGCCGGCCCGCCCCCGTTCGTCCGCGAGGACCTGCAGATACGACAGGAGCGCTGGGACGTGCTGGACCTCGTCGATTATCGCGCCTTCGCCCAGCTGCGAGAGAAAGCCGCGGGGGTCCGACTCGGCGAAGGCGCGCTGGTCCGGCGCCTCCAGGTTGGCGTACTTGAGGTCGGGAAAGGCCGCCCGGCAAAGCGTCGTCTTGCCGGACTGTCGCGGCCCGGTTACCGTCACAAAGGGGTATTGCCCGAAGAGCTTCGTCAGCCGGGCGGTGATGTCGCGCTCGATCATGGCCGCCACGATACGGGCTGTATTGCACAGATTGCAAGTATTACCTTCACATTGTGCAGGCCGGACCGTACAGGCCTTGCGACAGGACGGGCAAGGACGGCGGCGGCGCGCAAGTCGCCTAGCGGGCGGCCACAATCGGCCGAGGCCCATGGCCGGCCCCGCCTCTGCGGCTACGTGGCGGCCGGGCCTACGCGCGCCGGCCACGCGGAGCGCCGCAGTCGGGTTGCCGTAGGCTCAATCGAATAGGCACTCGGGCCGACGTAATACGGCCTGCAGGCACGAACGGGGGAAGATCCCAGCGCCGCGCAAGCACAGCGGGGAAGTGTCGGCCGCGGACGTTTCCCTACGCGGAAGAGAAGAAAGGCCGCCCGCGAACGCGGAGCTACTCGGGCCTAGGCCGGGCGCCCTACCACTGGACGAACATGGGCATAACGACGTGCTCGTAGTAGTCCTCGTCGTAGCCCTCGCGGCCGACCGGCCGCAGCAGGCCGGGGCTGGACGGCGACTTGGTCTCCATCACCACCCTGCCCTTGCCCAGCACGTCCAGCACGTCCGACAGGTACTTGGAGTTGAAGGCGATCTTGACGTCGCCGCCTCCCTCCGCGATCGTCGCCGGGATGCCGCCCTCGTTCCTGCCGACCTCCTCGTCCTGGGACCAGATCTTGAGCCTGTCGCCGCCCTCGGTCATCAGGCGGATGATCCCGCTGCCGTCGCGGGCGAAGATCGCCGCGGTCCTCGTGGCCCGCAGGAACTCCTCCTGGTCGACCTCGATCTTGGACTCGCTGTCCTTGGGTATCAGCGGGGTGTAGTTCGGGAAGTTGCCCTGGACCAGCTGGCACACC